>NZ_CP039711.1:0-18747 GCF_005886755.1 Thermoactinomyces vulgaris | reverse complement strand
TCAAAGAAGCAAAAGAAGCAATCAGTCTGGGATTGGATATCGCTCGTCGGAACAATTTACCTAGACGTGCATCGGATCTGGCATTGGCCGCAGGAGATATGTATCAAGCACAAAACGAATCAAAACTTGCAGAACGATGCTATCAACAAGCGCTTTCTTTTCACTCAACGATACGAGTACACAACAAATTTGGTATCTTTCACTTGAAACAAAAGGATTTTGCTCAAGCTGCGGACCACTTCCAAAAGGCATTGGGGATGAAAGGCAGCAGATCAGAACATATTGATGCACTGATCGGTTTGGGGAAATCCTACCTACTTCAAGGGAAAAGATCAGAAGCCATTTCTCACCTGAAAAGAGCGGAAAATCTGGCAGAGGACATGCGAGAGAAAATCCATGAAATATCCGCACTACTCGCAACAGCTTTTGAAGGAATTGATATGGAAAGCAGAATGCACTATTTGGAAAAAGTAAATCAAATACATATGGAGGCGTTAGCGTGAGTAAAACAATGAGAAAATCAGCAATCGTGGGTTTGATCTTCTTGATTACATTTCTCTTTGATTTTGCAATCATCACAGAAACCAACGAAAACAAACAAGAAAACAACTACAACAACAAAAAAATGGAAGCAACAGAACCAAGCTGTTGCTAATCACATGAGAAAAGCCAGCTTCATCACTTTCGATAAGCTGGCTTTGTTATTTCTTTTTTCATCTCCGGAAAATCCCAGTGAATATTTTTATTGGCCAGAATATTGGCTTTAAGAGAGAACCAGTAATTCCCTTTCCAGCCAACCAGATAATTAAGATGATCACCCAAACAGCCCAATAGAACATTAATAAGAAAATCCCCATCACCATAAAAGCAGCTAGATAGCCGATCAGAATCAATTTCCACGCCCACCGGTCAATGACCGGATTCCTTTGCACCTCCAGACCAAACAGATGCTTTATGAACTGATTCAACTTATAGGACAGCCAAAAAATTAATATTGAGTTTGAAATTATCATTATCCACTCGACTATTTTGGCCCCGCTCTCGATCATTTTCCCCTCTCCTTTCTTGTAACATGATGTGTAACATCAGGGTGAAATGATGTTACACATTAAAGCCAAAAACCCGCATAACTCCGTCATTTCCCTTTAGCAAAATTTCAGGAAAGGAAATCCATGTTACATGTTACAGTTAGACAAAATACACTAGTTTTTTTCCGTTTCTTTGTTCTTGAAGTTTTAACTCTTTTTTTATACGCTGGAATGTCATCCGGGAAATATCAAGTTCTTCGCAAATTTCCTTTGTCGTCAGTCCAGGCGACTCGTGCAGCAAGGCCAATACTTTGTCTTTTGCGGTTATATTTTCACTTTTGGCTTCTTCTTCGGATTTCTTGGAATACAGCGGCAACAAAATCTCCCTAGCGCGCTGGGTGATGGATGCTTTCGTCATGCCGAATTGATTCCCTGGATCCGGGACCGAAAATGACGGTATCCTCTCCGAAGCCGGTTCCAACAACTTCGCTCGAAAAACATACTCCTTTTTGTTGCAAGTGATCCGCATAATCCCTTGGTATTTCTCCAAGTTGTGAAAATCCTCGACAGTGAACGGATCCAGTTCAGCTTCAAAGTCCTGAAACACTTCGTCGCTTCCCTTTAACAAAACCATATCCATTCCTGTTTTGAATGACCTCAGGATATCATTCTTGCGTTGGCCAGCTTTTGCGAATGACGACCAATCGTGAAATGAGAAAATGAACTTGGTCCGATACTTCCGCGGTTTCTTCGTCATCTGAAGAAAAATGTTCTGGACTGGCTTGTTTTTGATGATGAGATCAATCTCATCAACAATGATGGCACATTCCCTGCGGTGCGGTTTCGGGATCATCTCTCTGGCCATCATCATGCGCCAGAGCTTAACGATGTAATGGGTGAACGCAAAATCTTGGAAAGTTTCTTTAGAGTTTGGAATGTGGATCAATACAAGATGCGGCTCATTCATCCATTTCCAGAAGTCAATTTGTTCGTCCGGCATCTGACTGAGAGAGTAGAAAAGGCGTTTGTTGCTTCGGAGTTGCGCGATTCGGTTTTCAATCGTTTCCAGAACTCGACTATTTTCTTTTTCTGCTTCTTCTTCAAGTTGATTGAGTGCAATTTCTAATTCAAAATCCATCTCACTCAAGCTCTCCATCAATTCCTGGCGATACTCTCCATCCTTCAGGATCCGCATGGCGTCAAGAAGGTTTCCTTCACCGACACGATATGATGCTTGAAGAGCGCTTTTAAAAAATCTTTCAATGGATATGGTTTGACTGTCATCTTGGAGAAACTTCCGCAATAGCTCGGTCTCAATCTCGGCTACTTCAGCAGCAATGGATTCGTCATCTTGGTACAGCTTCACAAGATCGTGCCAGGCAACCGGTACCACTCTTTCCATATCTGCATGGTTCAGGATCACTACGCGGTCCCGCAGCCACTCCGGAACGCAGGAAAGAATCTCTGGCAACATTGCACCATCAGCAACATCAAACAAGAAGACGGATCGTGCGATCTGTTCCCATTCCTTCCGATTTTTCGCCCTAGCTCCGAAAAACTCTAAAGCCATGTTGATGAACAAGGTGCTCTTTCCGGCCCCTTGTTTCCCCACCACCATCATCGGAGTGGAGAGGCTGTCCTTGGCTTCTTCATTTTCCTCCCGGATCAGCGAGAGGATTTTCCCGGACCTGTGACGGGCAAATGCGATGTGATGTGGAGAATCCGTTACCATTTTCCCAGCGATCCGGCCATGCTTCGGTTTCTCTTTTTGTTCATCTTCTTTTTGCTCCTCACGTTTGAACCATTCTTCTATCGCTTTTTTTTGTTTTGGTTCGAATACAACTTCCAACATCTCTGGCCAAACTTCTTTTCGGAACACTTCCGTGGCTTTTTTCATCCAAGCAGGTATTTTTTGTCTTCGAATTGAATCAACAAAAGCAGAGTGGTTTTTCACCGAAATCACTCCTTTCGAAAAAAGGACTAGCCTGCCCGCTAGTCCTCTATGTCATCCAGATCATCTTTGTGTTCTTGGTGGGGTGCTTGGTCCTCTCGCTTTTTCAACCAGAGAGTGAAAAGACCAAGTACCGCCACAAAAACAGTGAAAATCAAATACCACGTCATTTCTTCAACGCCTCCACTTCTTTTTCCCATTGTTTCGCTTCCTCTTCATGCCCGTATTTCCCAATCGAGATGAAACAGCCTGATACAATCGTGAATGAAATGATCACCGCCAACAGTTTTTTTGCCAAGAGTGAAAAATTCCACTTAAGGCGAAATCCCAAGTACATTGCATACGGGAAAATAAGGACTGAAAATACAGTTAAAGCAAATTTCCCGCTCAGGAACATCATCCCTTTGACCAATTCCATTAGAACGCTCCTTTCAAAGCTTCAGCCACTTTATCGCCAAACAAATCAATCAACAAAAGGGTTCCATCCCAAAGTGACGCCATGAGCTGGCCTGCCACAATAATGATCAAAGCTGAAGATACGACCCATAAAGCCAAGGTTTTGACAAAATATTGACCAAAAACCTTGGCCAATTTTATTTTTTTGAACCCGATGTGGTAAATCGCTTGAAATGTCAAAAAGATCAGCGCCATACCAGCAAACAACATGTATAGATCAGTAAAACTAGAAACAAATGCGATTGTTTTTTGCAGATCCGGTGCTTCCATGTTCTCCCCTCCTATTTCTTGAATAGCTTCCGTTTGATGAAATCATGAACAACACTTGCCACTACTACGACAGGCGCAACATAAATCGTTAAAAAAAGCAGCAAAGCGAATGTAGCAATTACCTTTGGATCCATTGCAAAAAACCTCGCTCCTGTTGTTTTTCATCATAGAAAGTTTTCCGAATCCTGCCTTGCTCATCGTAATCAAATTTGTAAGCGAGCTGGTCGTCATCATAGAAACACACACTAATCACTCTCCCATTTTCATCGGTTGTGCACACTCGGACTAACTGGCCATTCTTATAGGTAAATGACACGACTTCGGTTTCTTTTTCTTGATTTTCTAGGCCATTGCTGTTATTTCCGAGTCGACAACGGCCCTCGAATAAATAGATACAATCACCTTGCTTTTCCGGGATATTCTCCGGGAAAAAATATCCAGTTTTCGGGTGAGATTCTGGGTTTGCCCAAGCTCTGGGAAAAAATAAGCCTTTAATGAATTCACGTCCTTTTTCTGGTTTTTTTCTCAAACTCCATCTGTTACCGTGCTTCAACGGGACCAGATACATGGGAATCGGATCCCCTAAAAGTTTTTTCAGTTTTAAAAACATCTGGATCACTCCTCTGTTTTTTGGGGAGTCGACAATCCGACTCCCTATTCACCCTTTTCTGAATTCGCAGAAGAAAAAATATCGTAGCTGAATCCGGAAAAGATTACTTTCCCTGGCTCAATTTCTGCATGAATCAAATGCGACAGCGCAAGTGAAACAGTCCCTTTTTCTGTCTCGATCTTCACAACTTTGCATTTCTTTGATGGCAATAATTCATTCATTTTCGTCCCCTCCTTGAATTTTCGGGGGTTTCTCTCCACTATGGTACATACCAGTTATTATTATAATATACCACTGGTCTATATCAGTTCAATGTTTAAGTTCAATATTTTTTGCATTTTTCTTTCAATGGTTGGTATGATTAAAATAATACCAATGGTCAATACCAGAAGAGAGGGGTTTTTTATGGGAAGAAAAGATTATTATCATGAAGAAAATGCACCGAAACCAAATTCGATTGTCCCGGCAGCTTCAGCAATTGTTTTGAATAACGATGAAAAGATTCTGTTACACAAAAGAAGAGATAACGCATTGTGGTCTCTTCCAGGAGGGGGGATGGAGTTGGGGGAGTCTATCAAAGAAACCATCATTCGAGAAGTAAAAGAAGAGACCGGATTGGATATAAATGTGGTGAAATGCATCGGTATTTATACCGATCCGGGCCATATTATCGCTTATGATGACGGAGAGGTCCGGCGGCAATTTTCCATTTGCTTTGAATGCAGAATCACGGGCGGAGAATTATCGGTAAGTGAAGAATCTCATCAAGTCGGCTTTTTCACCATCGAGGAGATAGAACAACTGGAAATGCACCCTGCTCAAAGAGTACGTATCAACGATTATTTGCAGCAACAAGAAAGGGCCTTTATTCGATAGAGAGGTGAAATGATGAAGAGGACAAAAATTGATGAGGTTGTTAAGATTATTCAAAAGAGGATCTTGGAAGGGGAATACACAGTCGGACAAAAATTACCCTCTGAACGAACCTTATCGGAAGAGCTAAACGTGAGTCGGGGCACTATCCGGGAGGCCTTACAGCGCCTACAATTAGAACGCCTGATTGATATTATACCTCGTGGAGGAGTGTTTGTCCGATCTCCTATTCAAAAAATTGTATTGGGTGGTTCTGATTTTCCAAAGAACGTCGGCCCCGAACTTAAAAAATCGGGGTCTTTCATTCACTTAATGAGAAAACAAGGGAGAGAAGTAATCGTTCGCTACTTAGAACCCTCCAAAATCATTGCTGCAGGGAACGAAATCGGAAAACAATTAAACATTGATAAAAAAGAAAAAGTGTTGAGACGTTACCGTGTACAACTCATTGATCGGGTTCCATATCGAATATTGGATACGTATCTGCTTGCTTCGGTGGCTGGAGAATTAGTTGGCCATGAAGATCACAAAGTTCCATTGTTTCAGTGGCTCTATGATGAAAAGAAACTTCGAGCCTCTCGAGTAACAGAGCAGTTACATTGCAGAATGCCTACAGAAAAGGAAACCCAAATTCTTAACATTCCCCGCACACAGCCCGTTGTTGAAATGCACCGTTGGATTTGGGGAGAAAAAGAGGATACAGAAGAAGTCCTTTTTGAGTATTCAAAGATTGTAGCGAATGCCTTACTACATGATTTTCGTTATGGGTACACTATTGATGAGGAGGCCATTCGACCATGAAGATGAAACTTCTCATACCATCTGTAAAAAAACCGGGTCCCTTCACTTCCGGGAAACTGGCGGGATATCTTTCGCCTGAAGAGAACCGGTATCATCACATCTTAGGTGTTGTACGCGGTATGCAGGAAATATTACCTCGCTTGGAATTAGAACAAGAGACAAAAGCGCAGCTGATCCAAGCCGCATACCTGCACGATGTGGGATATAGTAAACAGCTCAACCAATACAACTTTCACCCTCTGGATGGAGCTGTTTTCGCTCAACAATCAGGCTTTTCAAAGCCGGTCATCGCTGCCATCCTCTTTCATTCAGAAGCTTATGAAACCGTCAAAAAAGCACGGACCGATCTTTTGAATATTTACGAAACCAATAAACAGTTACTTGATGAACAAGATCGGCTGTTTATTGATTTGATCACCTATTGTGACGTTCAAACCTCCCCTCAAGGAGAAAAAATAAGCCTGGACAAACGAGTCCAGGACGTGGTAAACCGATACGGCGAAGATCATCCGGTCAGTCAGATGATGATTTTTTGCAAACCGAAATATCAAAATACCATTGATCGAGTAAACCAATGGATCAAATAAGTAAAAGGCCCACATTGGGCCTTTTACTTATTTAAACAGGTTTAGCTGTTGGTTTCTATCAAACATCCGCCGGAATTTCCCCTTTGGCATCACCTCACCGGCCAACTGGGATCCGTTGACCTGGACGATTTGATCATAGCTCACCTGCACATTCCGGGGCGTCACCGTCTCGATCCTGGCCTGTATTCCTTCGTAGACTGATCCACTCCGGCCAAACCATATTTCACCTATTCCATGCCTCATCAGCTCCCTGTTTTCCAGGCTGCTGTTTTTCTCAATTCCCTGGCAAAATCGAGCAGAGAATATTCCCTGCTGATCAATGCAGTCCGACAGCCGGCTTTCTTCCCTGCCTGAATATCCGATTCCATGTCGCCGATCATCCATGACCGGGACAGATCAATGTCATGCTTCCGATTTCTATCACCCTCTCAGAACGAATCTAAGGGGTCATAGAGCGTTTTTCGATGGCTCTGCATACATTTCCCTATCTCGGTATCAAATGGCCGGTTTTTTATTTAATTTAGCTAACTTTTCTTGGATAAGAGCTTGTTGTTCATCATCCGGAGTTTTTTCTTGTTCTTTTGATGGCTGTTCTCTGAGCGATTGCGGCAAATCAGATCCAGACGGCTTGTCCTGGTGGCGAGATGATTTTGTGGATCTTTTTTTCTTCTTCTGCTGGTTCCTGCGGAAAGTTTCTTCATATTGTGCTATATCATCTGCTGTTTTCACTCCAGCGGCAGACCACTTTTTCAAAATCCCTTTTATGTATGCGATAGGTTTACCGGTTTCTGAGCAAATTGTTCTTTCAAGAGCTTCTGAAACAAGTGTCTCACCATGTATCTCTATCAACTCCAGCAAATTCTTTTTGGCGTATCCCGTCAGCTTATAAACGCTCGCAAATCTGTCAATGATATACATTTGTAGAGGTTTAGTTTGTTCTTCTTTATCAAGTTGGGGATGATCGCTACCTACATACATACTTATATTAGTTTTGTTTGTATTAGTTTTTTTCGTATTAGTATTATTATTGTCCTGGTTTTCCGGATACGGTTTTTCCGTATCCGGATTTTCAGGAAACGGTTTTTTATTATCCGCTTCCTGATTTTCAGGATGCGGTAAAAGTCCTTTATCTTCAAGCTCTTTGACAGCTTCTTTTACTTCCTCTTTATCGTCGCTAAACACATAAATGACTTCTTTGAATTTGCCTTTTTCTTTGATTTGGATCCGAAAAAAGTATCCGCTCTTGATCAGCTCGTTAACCACTCGATAATGAGCATCGCGCCCATTTTTAGACCGTCCAATAATTTCCTTCATATTGATTTTCCAATCATCTTTGTTTGAAAGAAGGATAGTGAGTAGTCCCTTTGCCTCAAGACTGATAGTCGGATCATCTAGCATTTGGTTTAAAACTGTAGTGAATCCGCGCCTCCGGTTTCTAGCATTGATAAATCTTTCATTTCCCATAATAAAATCCCCTCCCAGATCGGCCACCGCCGCCAGGAGAGGATTTGCGCACCCGATTAACTTACATTATTCGCAATTTTCCCCCAAAAAATCATGGTTGCAAAATCTCATAAGGACCATTAAAATGGGGAGTGAACAATATATTTGCGAACTGGGTGCGGCATCTCTTGGCGGGGAGCCGCATTCTTCTTTCTTGGTTAATTCTACCACCCTATCAAAGTGGTGACAACTGAATTTGAAAGATTTTTGACGCTCCCGGATCCTCGGGAGCGTTTTTTAGTCTGGCACATCAGAAGAAAGGTGACCAATCCTTCCTAGACGGGGATAAGTCTCCGTTTTACCTATTTTCTACTTGCCCAACTGAAATACTCTTCTTCGCATGTTTGGGCAAATTCCAAATACGGGAGAACCTTTGATTCTTCTTCGCCCGACTCAATCCCAAAATCCTCCCAATCGAACTCAGCCGGCCCATATATGACGAAATCCGTATCGTACTTTTCCATGATGTATCGGATAAACTCTTTTGGTAGCGGCGTGGTGTTCTCTAAAACTGGGATTTCAGCATTACAAACAGGGCAATATACATGACTTCCTTCTAGGGATTCCATTAGAAAACGACGGCATTTAGGCGTATTCTTACATTGGCTTCCTTTGGTTTCGAAAAAGTACATCAAACCCCTCCCTAATTTGGCTGGCATCATCAGCGACCAGGAGCCACCTGGCCGGACGGGGAGAAATCCCCGTTTCGCCTTTGGGAGACTGTTTTGGGAGACTGTTTTGGGAGACGTGGGAGACGGAGAAGTTATGCGGTTTTTTCCGTCTCCCAAACCCCCGTCTCCTAAACGTGTTTTTTTAGTTCTTGTCGAGCCCATTTGGCGTAATATTCCGAAAGCCCGTTTTCCATCAGTTCACGTTGTTTTGGGAGGCGTCCCAATTCTTCTTTCAATTTTTTTGCTGTCTCGATCGCTTTTGCCCTGGCTTCCATATTTGGCTGGAAGCGAGGAGCAGGTGACTTCGGTTTTGGATCGGCCGCATGATCCGTTCTCTCCATGTGGAATCCGATTTGCCGACGGAATGGAACCAATTCTTTCGCTTCTTTCTGATCTTGGACATCAACCGTTTTTGGTTGGGTTTCATGAAGTTCCGCAACGATCTCCTTGATTGGTTCTTTTTTCTGAAGTTGAAGGAAAAATTCAGGTAGCCCGTCTCCTACTACTTCTTTTCGTTTCTCCTCTGCTTTTCTGGCCTTCCGGATCAGAGAGAGATCCGGTTTCCGTGCTTCCCATTTCATCCACTCGATGCGCTGTATGATCTTCTCTTCCTTGATCTCCCGCTTTGCTTCCCGCATCCGTTGGCGGATGCTTTTTTGATATGGCTCATGACTGGATGTCCAGAGCCAAACCAGCGTTGTTTCCATCAACCACATGGATCCACTGATGGCCAAACCAACAACCGGACCAATGATCATATTTTCCTGAGCTAATCCCCACATATTCACTGCTGTGACAAACCCCAAACTGATGAAATATCCACAAGAAAGGAAAAGCGGTACATTCCTTTGAGTCGCCCGTTGTTTCCCACGGATGAACAACAGCGATCCAAACAGAATCTCAACCAAGCCAGCTGTCAAATAGGGATCCAAGCTCAATTCACGTGCCAATTTTGTTGTGTTATGAAAAGAAAGTGCTATCACGATCCCTGCAATTGCAACAACAATAAACAACATTACCCAGTCAAGAAATGTTCTTTTCTTCTTGATTTCATGATACAATGTGTTTTCGTGATACAATGTTATCACCTCGTTTTTCGCCCTTGGTCGATGTGCAGATCGGCCAGGGGTTTGATTTTTGTTAATACTTTTTAGCGGTAATGAGATTTTCAACCTCAACAATAACTAATTCGAGTTCCCTAATTGCTCCCTCCAGCTCCCATTTGAAAGCATCTTCTGATGCTTCTTCTTTTTGCCTTTTCTTCAATTCCAATCGTGACTTCAAACTGTTGATATACTCGACAAAACGCTTACTTCTTATATGACTTGGTATGGACATATCTGCTCCTCCTTCAAACCCCTTTATGGTAACTATTGTATCCGACAGGAAACAAAATAGCGATAGTTTTCGAAAACATTTTTGCAATTATTTTCGCATGCGAAAACAAATGCGGAATCGCAATAACTTGCGTTTGCCCATGCGAAAATAATTATAGTTTTGTTTGTAAATCAGGAATCGTTTATGATTGTGGTAAATCTGAAAGGAGGGCATTTCATGGGAACAGTGATTAGCTTTGGTTTGCAAAAAGGCGGGGTTGGAAAGACGACGACAACGGCCATTACTGCTTATTTGCTGGCAAAGAAATACAAAGTATTGGCTATTGATTTCGATAGCCAGGGCAATCTCACACAAATGCTAACTACGGATAACATTTATAACTTCACAGGTAAAACAGTCCTAGAAGCTATCCAGGAGAAAAATGCAGATCCTTACATCGTAGAGATCAGCAAAAATCTTCACTTGCTACCTGCTGAGGATCTGCTTGCGCTTCTTCCAA
Organism: Thermoactinomyces vulgaris; assembly: GCF_005886755.1. Lineage (NCBI taxonomy): Bacteria > Bacillati > Bacillota > Bacilli > Caryophanales > Thermoactinomycetaceae > Thermoactinomyces > Thermoactinomyces vulgaris. The sequence goes on along the minus strand of NZ_CP039711.1, from coordinate 8,160 downwards.
ATCGACTCATCGAAATGTATCCAGAAAGAAAAGATCAACTTGCTTCACTTCGGATGCTTTTGGAACCAATTAAGAATCGGTATGACTACATACTCCTCGATCTTCCGCCGAATGTTGGGGATCATACTTTATGCGGTTTGGTGGCATCGGACTATGCCGTCGTGGTCATGCAGACAGAACCGTTCGCTTTCAATGCGCTGGAAAGGTATCTGGAAACTATGGAGCTGGCCCAGGAGATGGCTAATCCCGATCTCCGTTTGGCAGGTATTCTCACTTGTCTGATGAATCAGCGAACGAGCCTGGATAATGCAATCCATCATCAGGCATTGGAGGATTATGAGTCATTAGTTTTTGACACTGTCATAAAACGTAAAGCACGAATCAAGGAATTTTCATTAGAAGGGATTCGTGATCGTACTAAAGCAGATCGTGAAGCGCTTGAGCAATATCAATCTTTTGTGAAGGAGTTGCTGAGCCGTGTCCAAGCTTGATCGATTTAAAAAGCTGACTGCTGGCAAATCAAAGGAAGAACCACGCGGGAGAGATGCAAAATCACAATTACTTTCAAATTCGGTTTCTGAATCAAAATCTGAAGTAGTTGCAACTGCACAAACACAATCTGAAGCACATCAACAAGCGGAAACAAAGATGAAATCGGAATCGAAACAGGAACCGAAAACTAAAACAAAATTACAATCGAAATCAAAAACGGAATCGAATGCAAATTCGCAATCAATTTCGCATGCAGAACAGCAAGCTAAAACACAAACGGAAAAGGAACCGAAAATGAAATCAGATGTAAAAACGGATCATGATCCGGCAGCGGAATTGTTTTCGCTTGCAAAACAGGGATCAGGAAAGCAGAGGATGGAAGATATCCGTAAGCGCCGCACGTATTGGCTTACAGATGAGGAAATACAGATGATTGATGAGTTGGCAAAGATGACTGGTAAGGATAAATATGAGGTGGTTGGTTTGGCAGTTCAGTCGATGTATTACCGGTTGCAAAGTGAGATAAAAAAAGATTAAGCCAGGGGTCAACTTTCCCCTGGCTTTTCTTTTGCAGCTCGGATTGCGGCTATGGCCTTTTTGGGTTCGATATTAGTATCAAGAAGAACTTCGATTAACGATTCGATGACAGCGTTCATACTAGAATCATGATCAACTGCATATTTGTAAAATTCTTTGTGCGTCTTCTTGTCTACCCTAACATAAATAACTTTTTGGTTTTCCATGGTCCGCTCCTTTCTGCTTTGATGCTATCATGATATCACAAAACAAGCCAGAAATTTTCTGAATAATATCTTGACGCTCTTATGATAGCATGCTAGCATATAAGTAAATTAAACGAAAGGAGTTGAGAGATAAGCAAAGACGGATCAATCATGCCGGATCTGCCGGAAGTGTCATTATTTACAAAATCGGAAAAAAGAAAAACTCCCTCCAACGGAGGGAGCGAGGCGAAACCAGAAGAAAAGAAAATCGATCAAAAATAAGTATATCATGGTTTCGGATGAACAAAAAATGTTTCGCCGTTGATTTTTGTCACCTTCACCGAGGAAGGTGGCGCGGGAACATTGGACCAGAGCCATTCGGCAATGGCCTGAACATCGTCTTTATGACCGCTGAATATATAACCCAAATAGTCAAATCTTACTGACTGTTCCCAAAGTTGTTGATCTATCAGAGATCGCACAAAATAATCAACGGCTTTGGGCGGAAAACCCAAAGTAAGTCCAATGAGATGATGATATTCATTTGTTCCGAATTCTATGTCTTGATATTGATCAAGAAAATCCTGTTTGAGCTTTTCGTTTTGAAAGAACAAGGTTAAATTGCTATTGATTTCAACCTTCGGTAATTCCGATGCAATGAGCTTATTGAAAGAGACGCGATCATCTTTATCAGCTTTACTAAGCAGGCAAGCTGGTTTGATGCCTAACATGAAAGCATCCAAATGATTCAAAATATCACCTCTAAAGGAGTGTTTAGTATGAAAATCTTGAGATTTTTGATTATGTGGGCGAAAGATGAGTATTACTGCCCGGGATGTCATGAAACAGCTTCTTATAGAAAGCACTGCGACAAATGCAATCTGGAATATCGCAAGCGGGTATAGTTTATCAAGAGATTAAAGACTATTCAATAAAAAAAGCCCTCTCCGGTAATGGTCAAGCCTCAAAAATGTAGACACGTAAAAACACCCGGCTTATGCGGCGTGCTGACGCCTGTATTCTACAGGCGTCAGCTTGTTTAATTTCAGTTGAAGCCGCTCCTGGGGCCATCCTGGATGATCCGTTACGGCGGCCGGAGGTGGTGGCCCCAGGAGGTGGACAAGCACTGGTCTTCCAGGAGCGGATTCGTCGATCAGGCGGCGGTTTTGGGGGGAAAGCTGGGCATGCAAGTACGGTTCGCCCCCATCTATTCCCTGGATCCCCCGTCGAAAAGGCCGAAAAGAGGACAGCCCCGCCGAAGTGGCGGGGCTCCTTACTTTGGAACCATCAACACGATTGGGTGTTGATGCGGAAGAACGGACAGCCTTTTTGGTGCTATTGCAGAACATGGTTCTTTCATGATGGCGTTTGGTGGTATGGCATTGTATACAGCCTTGGTCGGAATATGCGCATTCTTATGGGGCATTCGTTACGATTTTGACAACACCCTTCAGAACTATTCAGATAAAGGGATTGCCTAGAAGGAATAATATTAACTATCATTATTGAATTACAAAGGTTTCTTTATTTAAGGAGGGACTGCCGCAAGACTTGCAGATTTCGCTTTACATAGGAAGGTGAATTGTTTTCAAGACCATGCAGGATATCATAAAAAATTTGACGCTTTCCATAAAAAGTAGAGACGCGCCTGTATAACTCATACGTATCATAGGGCAATTGAGTATGGCGATTGTACTGGTCCAGTACCTGAAGCAAAAAGTGGTTTCCATAATCCCAGTATAAACCGGAAAAATCATAGGCAGGGTCACCAATTTTTGCATCACCAAAGTCGATGATGCCTGTAATCCGTTGTTGTTCTTCAGAAAAAAGAATATGGGAATGACTTAGGTCTCCGTGAATCAACGTTTTGGGCAAATCAGCGACGCTCCACTCTTCGAAAAAATTCTCAAATAGATGTCTGACTTGGTATTGTTCCCGCTCGGTCAAAAGTGGAAGTACCTTTAATTTAATATCGGACCAGTGGCTTTTCCAATCGTCTTCAGTCTGTTCCGGGAGAAGCCCGTGAAATTGCAATTGGCTGACGTTAATTGAATGCAATAAGGCAAGAGCATCGCCAAGCACATGTGCAGCTTTACGCGAGGAGGGCGGAGATAAGGCTTGAAGTCGCTTACGAGAAAGCGGCGCACCTTTGATCATTGGGTAAAAACAACAGACAGGTAATTCGTCAGCAGAATCATACAGCAGTTGGTATCTGGGAACTTCCACGTCCAGATCGCGAAACAAATCTTTTATGTGGTCCAACAGTTGTTTTTCCACCAAGAGTCGTTTTTGTACCTTGGAGTTCCGTGGGAATCGGAAGATCCAGCTATCGTTTATGACGATAACGAGATTGTCCCATCCTCTGTTATCGACCTTCCAGTATTGAATATTCAGGTTTGGGCATTTAGCTGAGATCCACTGCAAACGATTTAGAATAATCGAGGTGTTTGCCATTCTACACTCCTTATGTACCGCTTTTTGATTATGTTACCACATCTTTCTGTGGAAATGAAAAGAGACTCAAATTGAAACGATGCCATTTTTTGTTGTAAAGGTGATCCGTCGATACAGGGATTTCAAGTGGCGAATGACCGGTCCCGTTGGTTACTACCGTATGCGTGCCGAAAGTTGGATCGAACTTAGGCTTTACAACGCTGTGGTTAAACGAGGCTACCGTGCCATTACGTAGCATCCGTGCGGAACAACAGGATCGACCTTGCCCGATATGGACTCGAGATTGAATGCGACGGGAAAGCATATTACAGTACGCCGGAGCAGAAAAGACATGATCGCAAGAAGGACAATTACCTCCGCAAACACGGTTGGTTATAAGCCACCCATTTTCTTTATAGGGCAGCTTGTTTCTTGTGAGTGTAGTTTATGATTTTTTCAATAGATTGTGATCTTCTCTTCTTTATATCATCATAAGTAAAACGCATAACCTTCCATCCTTTGCGCTTCATAAAAGCATCACGGCGGCGGTCGAACTCTTTTCGATCCTTATGATATTGGTGACCATCCAATTCGATGACGAGCTTGTAGCTTGGCAAAGCAAAGTCCGCCCAATATGGACCAATGGGATATTGTGGCTTTATTTTCCCTTTATACATGCTACGGATATCATAGTATAACCACCGTTCCAAAACAGAATCCGTCAGAAACATGTTCTTATCTAATACCGGGAAATGACCTCGTTCTATCTGCTCCTTAATGAACCTAACAGCAAGAAACGGAGCAATCATCCATCTCATGATTTGTTTCGCTTCCCGCTTTTTTACAATGTATTTCCTTCTGATCAGCCTGTATTCATTTTTTATTTTCGTCTGAAGACCAATAATATCAATTGATTTATTCATAATAAAACCCCTCCTTACATCAGAATACTACAAATATGGGGAAAATTCATTGTTTTTTCAATTAAAAAAGCCACCTGTAATCAGGTAGCTTGTTTTATAATATTCCCTTTGTCGGGCTATGTTTCATAACCCACTCCTTCAACCATTCTGTTCAGGGTAAGTCCGAGATACGTGTAAAATATACAGTTATAAATAGAAATTTGTTCCAAATCAAAATAACACCAGCTCCCTTAATGTGAAACAGGCAAGGGAGCTGGTTAGTTTATGACTTGCTATTCCACAATATCTAGTTGGCAGTCTACTCCCCCCTCAATCTTTCATTCAGGAAGAGAGATAGTTTTATTACACCTGATCATATTCACACCGGTCCAAGATAGAATACAACCTTTCCCGGATCGCCATGATTTCATCATCAGGTACGCCATACAAAGGCAAATCATTCACCTTGGCCAACACTATACAAACATTGTTTTGTATTTCATTTATCATGTCATCACTCACGATATCTCACCTTGACACAAATTCATCATTCGTTACGAATAAATAATTGAAGCGCTAAAACCAACATGTTCCCCACTACCCTTTTTAGGGTAGCTTTTTTTATGCACATAACTTTTCTTGTCCCAATTAACCGTGGTCTATTGAAACACTCCGGCGGATACGATATTATAATAATCACAGCGTCCCAAATACATATCTCAAAATAGAGGTGATTTCATGACTGTTTATGGCTATGCTCGTGTTTCAACCAGTCACCAGGATATCAATTTACAAATAGACGAGCTAAATAAGTATGGATGTGATGTCATCTATCAAGAACATGTCAGCGGTAAAAGTGCAGATGAACGGAAAGAGCTTCAAAAACTGCTTAATACCGTTCAACCGGGCGACAAGATCGTTTTCACAAAATTAGACCGATTCGCTCGGTCTACGGTTGACGCGTTGAATATCGCAAATGAACTAAACAAAAAAGGCGTTGCTATGGTCGTTTTAAACTTCGGCGGAATGCAAGTCGATGTCTCTACACCTACAGGTAAATTGATGCTTACCATGTTTGCTGGATTTGCTGAGTTTGAACGTGAAATCATGCTTGAACGTCAACGCGCCGGAATTGAACGCGCAAAACGCGCCGGCAAATATAAAGGACGACTAAAGAAGTATCATGATAAACACGCCGGAATGAAACACGCCATCAAATTATTTAATGAGCGGGAACAAAACGGAATGACCGTCAAAGAGATATGCGAAATAACCGGTGTTAGTCGGTCCGCTCTATATAGAGAAGTTGAGCGACGAAAAACCCCAGAAATAATCTAACGAGAAAAGCGCCCTCTTAGGCGGCTTTTTCTTTATAAAAAACCGGGAGTCACTACATACAGAGAAGGAAGAGAGGGAATCCACCTCCATGTAATTTTGTTCTCCCGGTTTTTTGCATCCAATTGAACTGCTCCCATCCTGATCCCTCCTGGTGTGGTATAATTAAACAAATTAGCTTTTGCTTTGCCTCTTTATGGAAGGGTCTCTTTAACTGCTGAGGCCCTTTCAAAAAATATTTAGTTGCTCCGGTGTAGGCCTTATATAGGCCTTTATCGTTTTTATCTTGGCCTTCACCCCAGAATGTGCTCTTTATTGTCTCACCAGTCTCGACATCTGCGACGGTGAATTCCATTTTGACTTTGGTGAACTCACCGTTTTTTTCTTCTTCCAAGATGGTTGGAATTAGAACCAAACCTGCTTCTAAAAGTATTGGGCGGATATGATCGAGCAGATCAGCTTCCAAGACATATTCATATTTGTGAAAGCTGTTGTATCCACGCTTGGGAATCCGATTGATGTTACTCATTGCCTTTGCAATTTTTTGGTAAATCGAACCAGCCATTTGTTCATGCATCCTTTCTGTGCTATACTTGAGCCGAAAAAATGTTTTACTTTGCCCGTTTTCTGAAGCTCACCACCTTGCCCGTGGTGGGCTTCTTCTGGTTCTCCATCCATTTGACCAATCCCTCAAGCGTCAACCACCCGCAACAGATCCCCTTGCGATAGATCCGAAACTTGACGATCCCCCGATCGTTGAATGCTTTCACGTTTTCACCTCCTTTTAGGTGACTGAAGGCAACGCTTATTAAACCTCAAGCTGACTCCTGTCCAAAAAAATTTTCTACAGTTCCGTTTAAAACAGAAGCGATCTTCAATGCTACATACAAAGAAGGAGTTTTCTTCCCGATCTCAATATCAGAAAGATATTGTTTCGAAATACCAACTCGCCGGGCCATCACTTCTAAAGAGTAACCTAGTTCTTTTCTTTTTGCTCGAATGTTAAACTGTTTCAAGTGAATTCCTCCTTTCGTTTTCGTCAACTATCAGCTTACATTTATCATTATAGTCATCTGCTAGATTACTGTCAAGCCTGTAGCTTATTTTTTTGATTAAAAAGTTCACTATTTGTAGTATATTAATGGTGGAGGGATGCGTAATGAGCAACAGTTTTGATAGTGAACGTTTAAAACAGCTTCGGGAACAAAGAGGTTGGAGCCAAACCGATTTGGCCCAGAAAATCAACGTTTCAAAGCAAACTATTCATGAGTATGAATTGGGGAGAAAAAGCCCTAGTAGAGAGAAACTGGCCGCTTTGGCCGATCTATTCAATACATCCGTAGACTATCTGATGGGTAGAACGGATGTAAAAGAACCAATAAATAAACTCATGAAAGAAATACAATCATCTAGTCCTAATTTGATTGACATTGTCACTCGATCAAAGCCGACTATCGACGGGATCCCAATCGACGAAGAAACCGCCAAGATTTTGTATTACCAATTGAAGGCCTTCAAGGAAAAACTATTGGCGGAAATGGAAGAAAAAAAAAGAGAGATTAGCGCTTAGGAGGTGTTTTTTCTGTGGATGATAAACTGGATCTTATCCTGGAAGAGATTAAAGGTTTGAGCAAAAAAATAGACTCGCTAGATCAACGAGTTGGAAACTTGGAATCCAAATTTGAAACCCTTGAAACCAAAGCCGATGCTATACAAGAGATGGTTGCATCAATCGCTGAAGACACAACAAAAATCAGAATAAATCAAGACCGACAACAAACAACGATGGAAAAATTAGCGCTTCGATCTATTGAACAGGAAGCCGAACTTGACCGGATCAAAGTGAATATTTCTTAATCGCACTCATCAATTTCAAGTAATCATTCGTTTCAGCAATCCCCAAGATCTGTGCAACGTCATGCATCTCATTTAACAGCAATTTTCGGTAAGAAACTTAACTATTCATGTTTTCTTGCTTAATCGCTGGTTGCATAATGATCACCTCGGGGATTTTATTTTATCACAAAAACAGAACGCATGTTTCTTTTTGCCTCTATTTCGACTTGATAGATTTATTTTAGCTCCTTAAAGTGATGTTTTTCAAACAATTGTTCCCAAATATTGCCGCCAGAAAATAGCAAAATCGCGAAACAAGAGGCTTCTGTTTCGCCAATATGCATCTTTTCTTTGGGAAAATCTTTCCCGAGTCCGCAAAGCTGACACTCAAGCGGCAATATGTGAGCATGTGGGCCGTGTACGCATGAATAATTTTGAAA
>NZ_CP039710.1:162500-2619280 GCF_005886755.1 Thermoactinomyces vulgaris | reverse complement strand
CATCTGAAGAGCTGGAAAAGGAATTTCAAAGGCTGTTGGCAGAAAAAAAGAAATTGGAAACAGATTAAAACGTTCAGCGACAAGAAAAAGGTGTGAAACCGAATGAATTTCATCCATGAAGAGAGGAAAGAACATTGGAAACGGGAGATTTTCCTTTTTTTAACCAGCCAGACGATTTCCCTGTTGGGCTCGTCGCTCGTGCAATATGCCATTATGTGGTATATCACCTTGGATACCCGATCCGGTGTGATGATGACCATCTATATTCTTTGCGGTTTTGTCCCCACTTTTCTTCTCTCGCCGGTTGCCGGGGTGTGGGCAGACCGTTTCAACCGCAAAATGCTGATCATCGGGTCGGATGCAATGATTGCCATGGCCACGTTGGTCCTCGCCATTCTTTTTCTTGCGGGATACGATGCGATATGGCTGCTTTTTGCCATCTCGGCTGTCCGCGCAATTGGGACCGGATTCCAAACTCCCACCATTGGCGCGGTTTTGCCGCAAATGGTTCCGAAGGATCAACTGACGAAAGTGAATGGAATCAACGGAAGCCTTCAATCATTGATTATGTTGGTTTCCCCCATGGTGAGTGCGGCACTCATCACCATGGCCTCCATTGAAGCGGTTTTCTTTGTGGATGTTCTCACGGCCGCCGTTGCTGTTTTCATCATGATGGCATGGGTTCACATTCCGGTTCACGAAAAGGCGTCCGAAAAACAGAAAACCACTTATTACAGTGATGTCACCGAAGGCATCGCGTATATTAAAAAACATGCTTTTTTAAAGAGCTTCTTTTTGTTCTTCGCTGTTTTTTTTGTATTGATTGCACCGGCTTCGTTTTTAACCCCTTTGCAGGTGACCCGGAGCTTTGGGGATGATGTGTGGCGGTTGACGGCCATTGAAATCACCTTTTCCGTCGGGATGATGGCAGGGGGAGGGTTGATCGCCTTGTGGGGAGGCTTTGGCAATAAAGTCCATACGATGGCTCTCTCCGGCTTTATCATGGGGGTTTGCACATTGGCGCTGGGATTGGTTCCCGACTTTTGGATTTACTTGTTGGTCATGGCCTTATTCGGGGTGGCCATGCCCTTTTTCAATACACCGACGACGGTCTTGTTGCAAGAAAAGATTGAAGAAAATTATACAGGAAGGGTATTTGGGGTATTCAGCATGATCTCCACTTCCATGATGCCGGTGGGGATGCTTGTATTCGGGCCGGTTGCCGATTGGATCGAAATTGAATGGATTTTGGCCGGCACGGGTTTGTTGATGTGCATGCTTGCCATGTTTTTGGGAAGGAACAAAGTGCTGTTGAAAGCAGGAAAACCAGCTTGATTTCATCTTGGATCCAACCCCCTTGAAGGGGAACGCGGCTTCAGGGGGTTGCTCTCATGAATGAAGAAGAAGGGGGAAAAATGATGAGGGAAACGCTGTTGATGGTGGATGATGAGATCGGCATCATCCAAATGATGAAACGGCTGCTCGAAAAAGAAGGATTCGAAGGGATCCTTGAGGCCACCTCCGGCGAAGAAGCGTTGGAGAAAATCAGGAAACACCCGGTGGATTTGATTTTGCTGGATGTGATGCTGCCGGATACAGACGGCTTCCGGCTGTGTCAGCAAATCAGGGAAATGACCGACGTCCCCATCCTTTTTTTGACGGCTCGCACGGCGGATATGGATAAGTTGACCGGTTTTTCCATGGGAGGGGACGATTATATCACGAAACCGTTTAATCCGTTGGAGGTGGTTGCCCGGATCAAAGCGATTTTGCACCGGCAAAGGCGCTTGAATTCCCGGCTTCGCGAATTTCGTACCGGTCATTTTGTATTGTACTTGGAACAGGCGAAATTGGTGGTGGACGGGAAAGAAGTGAAATGCCCGGCAAAGGAATTTGAGTTGCTGAAATTCTTGTGTGAGCATCCCAATCAAGTGTTCAGTGTGGACAGCCTTTATCAGCACGTATGGGGGGATTACCCGACGGTGGGAAAGGAAAACACCGTCATGGTGCATATCAGGCGGTTGCGGCAAAAAATTGAAAAAGACCCGAAACACCCTGAGTATTTAAAAAACATCAGGGGATTGGGATATATGCTCGCAGTTTCGGACAAGGAGAGACGGTGATGGATCTCAAACACAAAATATCCCTCCAGTTTGTGGCGGTTTTGCTCGCCATCGGAGGCGTTCTTTTGCTTTCGGGGCTGACGGTGGTTCCGGTTGTTGTCATGGGGATTCACAAACTTCTTCAGATCCCGGTGGGAACCCGTGTCCCTCTGTTGATCGGTTTGTATTTAAGTTCCTTTATCGTGATATTTATGATGATCGGGATCTTTTTGGGGCGGAAAATCAGCAAGCCGCTCTTTTTTCTGATCCAATGGATTGAGAACCTTTCGGAAGGGAATTATCAAAAGCCGGATTTTCCAGACCTGGCTGCCCGGAAGTTCGGGGTGTTTTTGGAATTGGAATCGAAACTGGACAATTTGACCGCCCGGCTTCATTCCGTCGAACAAGAGCGCAAAGCACTTGAAGAATCGAGGAGAAGCTGGGCCTCCGGCATCACCCACGATTTGAAAACCCCTTTATCTTACATCAAAGGGTATGCAGCGATGCTCCGCTCGGATCATGCTTGGGAAGAAGCAGAAGTGAAAGAGTTCAGCCGGATCATTGAGGAAAAATCGATCCATATTGAGCAGTTGATCCAAGACTTGAGCATCGTTTATCAATTGGAAGAAAGTCAAATCCCCTTGAATGAGCGCGTATTGGACTTGATTTCCTTTTTAAAACGGGTTTTGGGCGATCTTAAAAAACATCCCCTGGCAGACCGGTATGAAATTCAATTAAAATCTCCGCCCGGGGAGATCCGGTGGACGTTTGACGAACATTTGCTCAAACGGGCACTGGAAAACCTCATCATGAATGCCATCCACCACAATCCCCCGGAAACAACCATTCAGGTGACAACCGAATTGAAAGAAGACAGGCTTTTGATTGTAATTCAGGACAATGGCACGGGAATGGACCAAAAAACCATTCAACATTTGTTTGACCGTTATTACCGGGGAACCCCCACCGACCGGACCGCGCTGGGTTCCGGGCTCGGCATGGTGATTGCCAAGCAATTTATCGAGAGAATGCGGGGCATAATCCAAGTGGAAAGCAAGCGGAATGAAGGCACCCGGATCACTCTTTGGTTTCCATATAAAAATTAAGGTGCTGTTAAGGTTGCGTTTGAGTGGTGTTTATTTTGGTTTGCTAAACTGCATTTGAAGCGGTTGAGAGAAAAGCACCGCCCAGAATCAAAAGATTTTAAAGGGATCAGGCGTTTTTCATGCATCGCTTGCACCGCTTTTATGTCATAACCGGAAGGAGGGGAAAGGGGATGAGAACCATGATTGCCGCTGTCACGGGAATCTTTGGCGGATTTATCATCGGCGTTCTGTTGTCCAGCATCATTGGCATTCTCAGTTTCCAATTATTTTTCAAACCGTTTGGAATTCCGTTTCTTCCCTATCTCTGTGCGCTGGCGGGCGCGGTTGCCGTTCCCGTTATTGACCGGCGCCAATGGCAACATCGCCGTTCATCCAAGAATGGATCGGCTGAAAATAAGTGAAGTTGGAGGAATGAAGCAGAAAGGAGGAGATTTTAGTGCGTTACCGGTTAAATATGAGAAAAAAGAATTTATTGGTTTCCATTCATGTGCTGGGGGCCATGGCATGGTTTGGCGGTACGCTGGGGATGTTGATCCTGGGGATTTACATGGGAAATGCGGAAAATGGAGAACAGCTTTATTACACGCTTTCCAGTATGCACATGATTGATGGCACGCTGATCAAGTATCCGGCCATGGTGGTTCTGATCACCGGCTTGATGCTGTCGGTCTGGACCCATTGGGGGTTGACAAAGCATTACTGGGTATTGATCAAGTTGGTATCGACTTTCTTCATAATAATGCTCGGTATCCTGTTTCTGAGTGACGGGTTGTCTTTTTTGATCGCGACTGCGGAGAAGGATCATTTGGCGGCTTTGCAAAACGCCTCTTTTCATCGGACCAGCATTTCTTTGACTTTAGGCGCAATCTTCAATGTGGCGGCGATGGTCATGATGACCCTGGTCACCTATTATAAACCTTTCGGGAAGATTAAAAGAAAACCAAAACCTGAAAGCCGGTAATGACGGAAAGGATTATTGAACAAGCATTTTGAAGCCGAACCAAGCCAAAAAAATGCCGTAACCACAAAGAATGAGACCGGAAATTAGTTGGAATCCCCGGATAAAGGCCGGCTTGATATAATGCCGGCACCAACTGACCGACAAAGATAAGAGGAGGTTCCACATTCCGCAACCGATCATCAGATAAGCAAATGCCGTGATCAGAAACGACAGGGGTTGCTCATGAATGGTGCTGTACACACCGGACCAGGAGAGAAAATCCATGGGATTGATGAAACCAAGGACAAATCCCTTGGCAAGGAGATGGACAGGTCGGGGCCATGAGGAAATCGACACCTTGGTTTTCAGATTCGACGACCCCAAATAAATCAGGTAAGCGCCGCCTGCGATCGCTATGAACGACAGATACGACAAATCCATAATGCCGCTGGAAAAGCCGGAAAAAATGATGCCGACAATCAACAGATTGGAGATCACATCTCCCAAGCCGACCAGCCAGGAAGGATAAAAACCGCTTGAAATCCCTTGCCGGATCATCTCGATGTTGACCGGTCCGATTGGGGTGGACAAAGCAAATCCCAAGATAAAATAGCCCATCCACGTTTCCATGCATACGACTCCTTTATGACAACTTATCACTATATTTATGCTTGTCTTGGGAAAAAACAACAACAAAATCGATCAGCATGGACGGGATGGAAAGGGGGTTGAAGGAATTACCATTGTAAATTCATATGTTTTTATTTATACTAATAATAACTAACAAGTGCATATTCACCCTCATCGATTTCTCTCGGTGAGGTAGAGGTTGCGGCTTTTATCAGTACTTTGCACGAGAATTTGGAGTTTCATTTGATGACTGCAAGGGAAAGGAAAAGTCGCCGAAGTTTGTTCGCCCGCTCCAGGCGGACAAGCTGGGGCTGATTCCAAACAGGGTCAGCACTGTCACGTTTGTTCTTTGCCCAGACAAACGTGGTGCGCTATCTTGCGGGGGTTTGGTGTGGGTTTCATCATACCGTCCCATCCAGAAGTGACGGTTTTTTTGTTTTTTCCTGCCGGACCTCGGCTGAAGAAAGGGAGAGATACTTTTTTATGTCCAATTCAAGTGATGACCAACAATTAAAAAAAGGATTAAAGTCCAGGCATATGTCGATGATCGCCATTGGCGGATCCATCGGGACAGGGATCTTTCTCGCCAGCGGAGCGGCGATTCAGGAAGCCGGCCCGGGGGGCGCGCTGGTTGCTTATATGGCGATCGGCATGATGGTTTACTTTTTGATGACCAGCCTGGGAGAAATGGCTGCTTATATGCCGGTTTCCGGTTCTTTCAGCACGTATGCAAGCCGGTTTGTGGATCCGGCATTGGGATTTGCGATGGGATGGAATTATTGGTATAACTGGGCCATTACCATTGCAGTTGAATTGTCTGCCGGCGCGTTGATTATGAAATATTGGTTCCCGGATGTGCCGGGTGTGATTTGGAGTGCCATTTTCCTGGCATTGATGTTGGGATTGAATCTTCTTTCCGTCAAAGGGTACGGGGAGTCAGAATATTGGTTCTCTTTTATCAAAGTATCGACCGTCATCATCTTTTTGGTTATCGGATTTTTAATGATTCTCGGTATCATGGGAGGAGAACCGATCGGCTTCAAGAATTTCACCATCGGTGACGCTCCGTTTCATGGCGGATGGGTGGCCACTGTCGGCGTGTTTATGATTGCAGGTTTTTCATTCCAGGGAACGGAGTTGGTCGGGATTGCAGCGGGAGAAAGTGAAAATCCCGGCAAAAACATCCCGAAGGCGGTCCGACAGATTTTCTGGAGAATTTTGCTTTTTTATACACTGACCATCCTTGTGATCGGTTTGATTTTGCCTTACACCCACCCGAATCTGGCGGGCGGCGATGTGGATCAGGTTGCCAAAAGCCCGTTTACCATGGTTTTTGAACGTGCCGGTTTTGCCTTTGCCGCTTCGGTGATGAACGCGGTGATTCTGACGGCGGTCCTTTCCGCGGGGAATTCCGGCATGTATGCATCCACCCGGATGTTGTGGCAGTTGGCGAAAGAAGGAAAAGCGCCGAAAGTGTTCAGCAAGGTGAACCGGCGTGGAGTGCCTGTTTATGCATTGCTTTTAACGGCACTGGTCGGGGCGTTTGCGTTTTTGGCTTCGCTGGTCGGTGACGGAACCATTTACATCTGGTTGCTCAATGCTTCGGGGCTGTCCGGATTTTTGGCTTGGCTCGGCATTGCGGTCAGCCATTATCGGTTCCGACGCGCTTTTGTTGCCCAGGGAAAAAGCCTGGATGTCCTTCCTTACCGGGCCAGATTGTTCCCGTTTGGGCCGTTGTTTGCCTTCTTCCTGTGTTTGGTGGTGATCCTGGGACAAGATTATCAGGCTTTCACAGGAGAAGCCGTCGACTGGTACCGGCTCGTGGTCTCCTATATCGGTCTGCCGATCTTTATTTGCCTGTGGCTCGGTTACAAATGGAAAAATAAAACAAAAGTGGTTCCGCTTGAATCTTGTCAACTGGAACCGGATCAGGAGTAAGAAAAAACCTGCTGACTTTGGTCAGCAGGTTTTTTGGGGTCATCAGAGTTTGACCGATGCAAAGAATATTAAAACCGCCATGCACAAAACCGAAATATTCAGCAGCATGATATAGCGTTTGACGGTTCCGATCACTTGTTCTTTTTCGATGCCGTCGGATTGGACTTTTGCCAACGCCTTGCGGCCGTACAAGACAACGACGAGAATGAACGCAAGGATAAACAAACCTCCAAAACGTTCTTTCACCAACAGCCACAGCGGCTTGTCCACGGCGAATTGCAGCGTCATGTAGATCCCCGTCAGGAGAACAATGACAGAGATGGGGACAAACATGGTCAGATTCCAGCGTTGGGCTCGATTCAACGCATGATCCATCCGTCCCGTCTCGCCGGTGCGGATGGCATCCCTTAAAAGCATGGCCATCAGTGAGGCTCCGCCAAACCAAGTAGCAATAAAGGCGATATGCAAAAACTTGATGATACCGTAGGCAGTCACTGGATAAACCCCTTTCATTCCACGATGATATGATAAGCGGACAGTTCCTGCCGTTCGACATCCCCTTTGCGCCCACCGTGTGCTCTTTCGAAATGTTCGCTTTGGATCCAATTTATAAAATCCTCTTTGGAAGCAAAGACGGTTTCGGCAACGACATGCGATTCATCTTCAGACAGAAGCAGACGGAAAGAGACAAAACCCGGTACTTGTTTCATGGATTCAGGAGCCCGGCTGAAACCTTCCTTCAAGTGCTTCAAATGCTCTTCGGATTGGATCTTGATATGATTGTTGACCAGATACATGTAGGTCCTCCTTCCCGGGACAAAATTAGTCATTCATTTATAGTATATACCATTCTCCTCCCCATAATCAAAAAGATTTAAGAGAACAGAACCCATTTTTAAGAGAGACGGGAAAGTGTATACTGAAATAAAAAATGAAACAGAAGTGATGGGAATTGATCAAGGTTAAAAATTTAACGAAAAAATACGGGGATCAGGTGGTTGTCAACGGCATTTCTTTTACAGTGAAAGAACATCACATTTTTGGATTGCTGGGCCCCAATGGTGCCGGAAAGACAACGACCATGGAAATGATGGAAGGATTAAGGAATTCCGATGATGGAAGCATTGAAATTGCCGGGGTGGATGCGGTCAGAGACCGGGATCGGTTGAAGCAAATCATCGGTGTGCAACTGCAGTCCACCGCATTGTTTGAGCATTTGACCGTCCGGGAAAGTCTGGAGCTTTATGCCGGTTTTTACCCGAAAGCCCGTCCGGTTCTGGAACTTCTACAATCATTTGATCTTCAAGAAAAGGAAAAAACACAGGTGAAACATCTGTCCGGAGGGCAACGGCAAAAACTGGCGATTGCGATCGCGGTGGTGCATGATCCCAAAGTGATTTTTTTGGATGAACCCACGACGGGACTGGATCCCCAGGCAAGACGGCGTTTGTGGGATCTTATTTTTCAGCTTCGCGATGAAGGAAGAACCATTGTTTTATCAACCCATTACATGGAAGAAGCGGAAGTCCTGTGTGACCAAGTGGCGATCATGAGTCAAGGCCGGATGCTGGAGGTGCATTCTCCTGCCGGTTTGATTCGCGGCTTGGCTTCCCAAAGCCGGATCGAATTTGTGCTGCCGGACTCCGGTTTGGATCAAGAATTGTCTGAACTGCCGGGGGTGATGAAAGTCAGCCGGGAAGAAAATGAAGTCGTGTCCATCCACACCAATGATTTATCCCAAACCCTGCAAGAGCTGGTTCCATGGGCAAACCGCCATTTGATTCCGTTAACCGGGCTTCGCACAAGAAGCGCAACGCTGGAGGATGTGTTTCTCCATAAAACGGGAGAGAGGTTGAGAGGGAAATGAAAGCATATTGGCAGTTGGTGAGGGCGCAGCTTCTTTTGTTTTTCCGCAACAAAAACACAGTGATCTGGTCCTTTTTTTTGCCGGTTTTGATGATGCTTGGCCTGGGATTGTTTTTAGGGGACGGGAGTTCCCAAATTTCTTTGAAAGCCGGAGTGGTGGATCTGGATCAATCGTCTCTGTCCGAAGAATGGAAGCAAAATTTTTTCCGGCAGGAAACCGTCAAACCGGCATCCGGGTCCGAGGCGGAACTGATGAAGAAGTTGAAATCCGGGGATGTTGATTTTGTGGTGAAGATTGAAAAAGGATTTGAAAAAGCTTATCAAACCAAACAAAGCGCGAAAAAAGTGTTGATCTACATGGATCCGGTGAACAAAACCCAAGCGGACATGGCCCGGCTGCTTGTGGATCAGACAGTGGATGCCATGAATAAAGAAAAAACCCGCTTTCAACCTGTAATTTTGACGGAAGTGGTATCCATCCAAAGCAGGACGCTGTCGTATATCGATTTTTTGGTGCCGGGCATCTTGTCTTTAATGATGATGAGCAACAATTTAAACGGTGTCGCCGCCACGATCGCGTCTTGGCGGGAGCGCGGGATTTTGCGCCGGATGCAGGGGACGCCGCTGAAAAGTTCCACTTTTATTGCAGGGCAAATGACGGCCCGGATTTTGTTGAATGCCATCCAGGTGATCGTGGTCTTGCTGGTGGCCTTCTTTCTGTTTGATGTTCATGTGTACGGATCCTGGGGCACTTTGATTTTATTGATTTTTCTCGGGACCCTGACATTTATGTCGATGGGTTTTATTGTGGCCGGTTTGTCCAAAACCCCGGAAAGTGCAGCCCCCATTGCCGGATTGATCTCGTTTCCGATGATTTTTGTGGGAGGCATCTTTTTTCCGGTCCGGGATTTGCCGGGGATTCTCCAGTCGGTGGTTCAGGTGATTCCAATCGTGCATTTGACGGATGCTTTGCGCGGTGTGATGAATGACGGCTTGGCACTCGGTCAGTTGATGGTTCCCGTCTCCATCCTGATTGCCTGGGCGGCAGGATCGTTTGCTATCGCGGCATGGACTTTTCAATGGGATGTGAAATGAATGATTGCCGGAATCGGAACGGACTTGATTGAACTGAACAGAGTGGAAAAAGTGATTTCCCGGTTGACAAAGCGGATTCTGACGCCAAACGAACAGGCCGCTTTGCCCGAAGCCCCCGGGCGCCGCTTGGAATTTGTCGCCGGAAGGTTTGCGGCCAAGGAGGCCGTATCCAAAGCGATGGGGTCCGGCATTGGCAAAATGTGTTCGTTTCAGGATATCGAAGTTTTAAACAATGAGCAGGGAAAACCGGTGGTGACCGTTTCTCCCCGGGTGCTTCAGGCATTGTACGGAACCGGTGCGGTTTCCATCCATCTGTCCATTTCTCACAGCGAACACTACGCCATGGCGATGGCGGTGATTGAAATCGATCATAACTCATAAATGGTGGACATACATATATAACGCGGTTAGGAGGGACAAACGTTGTATTTGGTCACGGCAGAAGAAATGCGGAGGATTGAGGAACGGCTCATGGATGAAACCGGCCTTCCCGGAACGGTGTTGATGGAAAATGCCGGGAGATCGGTCGCGGATGAAATTACAAAACGGTTTCCCAAACCGCAAAAAGCGGTGATCCTGGCGGGAAAAGGGAATAACGGGGGAGACGGTTGGGTGATCGCCCGTTATCTCTTGTACCGAAATTGGGATGTGGCTTGCTGGCTTGTCGGAGATCCGGATCAACTCACCCCGGATGCAAAGGTTTTCTATCACGTGCTGCAATCGTTTAACCCCATTCAAACGTATCATTCCGGGAAACGGGATGCATTGAAATCAGAGCTCAGCCAGGCCGATGTGATTGTGGATGCCCTTTTGGGGACAGGAGTGAACGGAAGTTTGCGTCCGCCTGTAAAAGAAGTGGTGGAACAAATCAATGCTTCCGGGAAATGGGTGGTTTCCGTCGATTTGCCGACAGGACTTCATACAGATGGAGCAAGCATTGATTCAGAAAAAGTAAAAGCAGACTTGACTGTCACGTTCCAATATCCCAAATGGGGGCATTTTTCACGGCAAGGAAAAGAATTGAGCGGCGAATTGGTCATCAAAGAGATCGGATTGCCTCCGGTATTAAAGCCGGAGTTGAAACCAAAGGGAAGGTTGAATGATCCGGTATGGTGGAAAAAAAGCTGGTCTCCCCGCGATCCTTGGTCACACAAAGGAAGCCACGGCCACTTGCTCCTGATCGGCGGAAGCAAAGGGATGCTCGGCGCCATATGCATGGCAGGCGAAGCGGCTTACCGGATGGGAGCGGGTTATGTGACCCTCGCCGTTCCGGAGTCGGAAAGACACGCACTGGCTGCCAAAGTCACGCAGCCGTTGATTTGGCCGTGGCCGGGAGAAGGCACCTTTCATCCCAACAGTGCTGACAGGTTCCAAGAAAAAGCCGGTCAAATTTCTGCAATGGCCATCGGTCCGGGGCTTGGAAGGTTTGAGGGGGAAGACAAATGGTTGCGGGACGTCCTTTCTTCCATGCAAGGACCGCTGGTGCTGGATGCGGATGCATTGAATATTTTGGCGGCTTATCCGGATTTGCTCGGAGATCTCCGGCACAGAAAGGCGCCGGCGATTATCACGCCTCATCCTGGAGAAATGGCCCGCCTGACCTCCCTGTCGGTAAAGGAAGTGGAGGCCGGCCGGGTGGATGTGGCCCGTTCATTTGCCAAGCATACCGGAATGATTGTTGTTTTAAAAGGAAGGTTTACATTGATTGCCCATCCTGACGGCACGGTGTTTCTGAATCCGACAGGAAGTCCTGCACTGGCCAAAGCCGGTTCCGGCGACGTGTTGACCGGGATGATCGGTTCCCTTCTGGCACAAAAGGTTTCGCCGCTGGAAGCGGCGGCCATGGCCGTTTACCTGCATGGAAAAGCCGCCGGGTTGAGCGGAACCCATCCGCACAGTATGGTGTATACTGATTTGCTGGACGGGATTCAACGCGCGGTCCGCCAGGAATTTGTCGAGTGATGTCCCTCGCTAGCCGACACATTTCCCGGGAAATTGACGAAAGGGATGGTTCTATGTGTCGGAAGAAACCATTTTTCTGTTTTTGGATCTGCCTCATGCTATTGGCAGTGGCCGGATGTGGTGTCAAAAATGAACAAGATGTGGTCAGTGAACTGGCACAGCGGACGGAAAAAATGGAGTCATACATCAGCCACGGGAAAATGACGATTTTAACCAGCTCCGAGCCACAAGTCTATGACATTGAAGCCTGGTATAAGAAACCTTCTTTTTATCGGGTTTCCATTAAAAATGTAAAGAAAAACATCACTCAAATTATTTTGCGGAATGATGAAGGGGTCTTTGTGTTGACTCCCCATCTGAAAAAAAGCTTTCGTTTTCAAAGCGACTGGCCGCAAACGAACGGGCAGATTTATTTATACCAATCCATCATCCAAAGCATTATTGACGATGAAGAACGTATGTTTCAGGCAGAGAAAAAAGCATATCAATTGGAAGTATCCGCAAAATATCCGTTTAATCAGGAAGCCGCCAAACAAAAAATCTGGTTGGATTCCAAACTGTTGCCGACCCGTCTGGAAGTTCTGAGTGAACAAAACCAAAAGCTGATGCAAGTGCAATTTGACCGTTTCCGATTGGATGCGACCTTTGACGACGATGCTTTTGATACGGAGCGGAACATGAAGGATCTCCCGTCAATGGAAAAACAAGTCGTCGCTCCCGCGAAACCGGATAATAACGAATTGGCGTCCGTGTTGCCCGGCTATATTCCGGAAAAGAGCCATCTGGTGAGTGAACAAACGATCCAAACCCCGGAGGGACCGGTTCAAATCATGCGTTTTCAAGGGGAAAAAAATTTTACTTTGACCCAACGGAAGCCGCAAACCGTCGCCACCAGCCTGCCGCTGATGGGAAAACCTGTTGAATTAAAAAGCGCCATCGGAGTCTTGTTGGAGTCCGGGGAGATGAAACGGCTGGCATGGACTTATCAAGGGGTGGAATTTGAAATGATTGGAAAGCTGGCGGAGGAGGAAATGGTGAAAATCGCCAATTCCACCTTTGATCAGCTGGTCAAATAATGATTCCTGCTGAAACGGCGGGTTTCTGAGAGAAGCCCGCATGCATTCATTTTTCTTTCAAGAAGAAAAGAAAGCTGGTATAATACTTTCTAGCGTTTGCGGTAAAGGGATGAAGCAAATCATGAACCGACAGATTGTAAAAGAGCACACTTCGTACTGGACCCTTCTTTATCGGAAAAAGCGCTGGATGCGGATGATGGAGTCGTTTGCTTTTGTTTTGGGGCTTCTCGTCATCCTCATGTTTTTTCCCTTTCGCAGTCAGCCTTTCATATTTTCGGTCATTGGACTTGCCATGGTCGTTTTCTTTGGTTTTCCCTGTCTTTACCGATGTTGGTTGCGCCCGCACTACACGCTTTATCCTGACCGTTTGGAAATTCGGATGAGATCCCGCACCGAAACGATTCCTTTGCAGGAGATGACAAAAGATTTTGATTTACCGTATGGATATGTAATTCGTGGCAAAAGGGAATACTTACTGGTAAGCAATCATTTTTTAGAAAAGTTAAACGGTCAATTGGAAGTGATAAAATATGGCTGAATTGAATTGGGCAGATTATATGGGCAGGGATACAGTCGTTGAAGTGGATTTGGATGCGCTTACACACAACATTTATGAATTTCGCAGGCATTTGGAGAAACAAGTCAAAATGATGGTTGTCGTGAAAGCGGACGCTTACGGGCATGGAGCGGTGGAAGTATCCAAAACTGCTTTGTCGGCAGGGGCTTCTTATTTGGCGGTAGCCTTTGTGGATGAAGCGGTTGAACTGAGGAATGCAGGGATCACCGCCCCCATTTTGATTTTGGGTTATACGCCGCCGCATGCGTATCAAACGGCGGTTGATTACGACTTGACCTGCACGGTTTATTTGCCGGAGCATTTGCGGAAGATGGAAGAGGCCGCGATCAAAGCGGGCAAACCCTTGCGTGTTCATGTCAAAGTGGACACCGGCATGGGAAGATTGGGACTGGCTCCGGAAGAAGTGTTGTCTTTTGCACGGAAACTGGAACAGTCGCCACACATTGAATGGGAAGGAATCTTTACCCATTATGCGACGGCTGACGAGGCCGACAAGGATTACGCTCTGAGCCAGGAGCAAAAGTTTCGGAAAGTGATTGAAATCTTGTCCGAAAATCATCTCCGGCCGCCGCTGGTGCATATCGCCAACAGCGCAGGGGCCATTGATCTCAATGAATACGCATACGACATGGTGCGGTTGGGAGTCAGTGTGTACGGTTTTTACCCTTCGGCGGAAGTGAACCGCAAATCGGTTTCGCTAAAACCGGTTTTGACTCTAAAAACCAAAGTTTCTTCCGTCAAGAAACCGCCCGCCGGCACCGGAATCAGTTACGGAAAAACGTATGTCGTCAACGGGGAAGAGTGGATTGCCGCGATTCCGGTTGGGTATGCCGACGGGATCAACCGCCACTTGTCCAATCGCGGGCATGCACTGATTCACGGGCAAAAGGTGCCGATTGTGGGCCGCATCTGCATGGACCAATTGATGTTGAATGTGACCGGGGTGATGCCTGTTGAAGTCGGACAGGAAGTGGTGCTGTACGGAAGACAACAGCAAAATGTCATTTCGGTGGATGAAGTGGCCGATATGCTTGGAACCATTCATTATGAAGTCACCTGTATGTTGAGCCACCGTATTCCGAGGGTTTACTTGCGTGACGGGAAAGTGACGGGAATCGTCAACCGGTTGCGGGAGCCGGTGCGGATGCAGTGTCTTACTTGACAGCATGGACAACTGTTAATATTTTATGTATAAACATGTTGAGTGAAGGAATTTTATATACTTGAGCGAATAGATTAAACTAGGTTTTTGCTTTTATGTTGGTTTATTGATGAATGATAAGTATATTTTTGCAACATCTTCATCATAATGGTAGTATTGATAGGGGAATTTAAACGGTGATGATTGGTTGGGGGTGCTTCATTTGTCCGGTACAAAAAGAATCATGATCAGCCTGCCAACAAAATTGCTTCAAGAAGTGGATGGCGTTGTGGCGAGGGAAAATTCCAATCGGAGTGAGTTTATCCGCCAAGCGATGAGAATGTATCTCCAAGAGCGGAAAAAGCGTCTGATTCGTGAAATGATGCAACGCGGCTACATGGAGATGGCACGCATCAATCTCAACATCGCTTCGGAAGCATTTGAGGCAGAAGAAGAGGCTGAAGATACTTTGGATCGATTGGTTAGTGGGGTGTAATTGATTTGATTGTGAAACGTGGCGATGTTTATTTTGCTGATCTATCCCCTGTGGTCGGATCCGAACAAGGTGGGGTTCGGCCTGTTTTGGTGATTCAAAATGATATTGGCAATCGGTTCAGCCCCACCGTGATCGTCGCCGCGATTACAGCTCAAATTCAAAAGGCCAAATTACCTACGCATGTGGAAATCGATGCCAAAGCATACGGGTTTGATCGTGACTCGGTCATATTGTTGGAACAAATCCGAACGATCGATAAGCAAAGGCTGACGGATAAAATCACTCATCTGGATGATGAAATGATGAATCGTGTCAATGAAGCGTTAATGATCAGTTTGGGTATGATTAACTTCTAGCAAAGAATGGATGGAGCCGTCCATTCTTTTTTTGTGCGAAAATCGGGGAAGGCCCCGGTTTTTTTCTTTGCGGGATGGTGTTTGCCGGGTTTTTTTCGCATGGTTGATCTCATCCGTTTTGCAATCCTTGGATTCAGCCAACAAAAGAAAAGGGTGGTATAATAGAATCGTTCAGCAAGTCGTGTGCATATTTTATTTCTTTTATATCTGTGTTATTTTATTTCCAAAATGGATTGTTCTGTTTAATATTGAAGGCGGATCAAGGAGACCAATATGGACATTCATTTAAAAAAGTTATATCAGAAGCTTTTGGCTTCATATATTACTTCAAAAAAAGAAGATCATTTGTATAGTGTGCAGCAGCTGAGTAAATGGTTTTTGGAAAAGCGGATTCCTCCGGACGAAGTGGTAAACATGCATGTCAATGCCATGAAAGAGCAATATCCCGATATGTCGGATGATCTGAAAGCCTCGTTTGATCTGTTGATTGAGATCATGATCGGCTACGGCATTTCTTATCGTGAAAAAGAGAAACTGGTCAATCGGCACCGGGAATTGGAAAATGAGATCGAAGTGGCGGTCGGAATGCAACAAACTTTGTTGCCGGACGGGCCTCCGAAGTTGGGAGGCGTCGATATTGGCGTGGTGAGTGTGGCCGCCAAACAGATGAGCGGCGATTACTATAACTTCGTTGATCATGGTTCGGGATCGCTGGGCATCGCTATTGCCGATATTATCGGAAAAGGGATTCCCGCGGCTCTTTGTATGTCGATGATTAAATATGCGATGGACCGGCTGGATGATCAACCGTCCGCTCCTTTATCGCCGTCCCAGGTTTTGCGCGATTTAAACACCGTGGTGGAGCGCAATGTGGATCCGAGTATGTTTATCACCATGGTTTACGGGGTATATGATTCGTTGAACCATCATTTTCGGTATGCTACCGCCGGGCATGAACCCGGGCTCTATTATTGCCATGAAACCGGCGAGTTTGTTGATCTGGAGACCAAGGGGCTTGTGCTTGGCGTATCCAGGGAAGTCAGGTATCCGGAATATAAAATCCGGTTATCACCTCAAGATGCGATTATATTATTTTCCGACGGGGTAACGGAGTGTAAAGTGGATGGCCGATTTATTGAGCGGGATATGTTGAAAGAGATTATCCGCACGCATATTCATCTCCCGGCGCAAGAATCTGTTGAAACCATTCACCAAGCACTTTATGATATGTGTGGTTATAAAATTCGAGATGATCAAACGATTGTTATTTTAAAACGTGACGCAGATGAAATGGATACGGGGGACCCAGAGCAGAAGGAGGTCGTGGGTGAATGAATCTGGTTGTGCACGAAAAAAAGGAGAAAGAGAATCAGATCACAGTCATGGTGGAAGGGGAAGTTGACGTATATACTGCTCCCAAGTTAAGGGAAAAGTTACTGCCTCTTTGTGACGGAAAAAAACGGATCACGGTCAATTTGTCACAAGTGGATTATATCGACAGCACCGGGCTCGGCGTTTTAATCGGGGCATACAAAGCACAAAGGCAAACGGCAGGAAAACTGATCATATCCGGTATGAATCCCCGGTTGTCCCGTCTTTTTAAAATCACAGGTTTGTATGAGATTATGGAAATTGAAGATCAAGCGCAGGAGGATGGCCGCAAATGAGTGATAAACCCTTGGATTTGGTTAATTTGATGATTCCCGCCAAACCGGATTATGTTGGGATTGCAAGATTGACTGTATCTGGAATTGCCAATCGCATGGGGTTTTCTTATGATGACATCGAGGATCTGAAATTGGCAGTTTCCGAAGCTTGCACCAATGCTGTCGATCATGCTTATTGCGGCGGTGAAGGCGAAATTGAGGTGACTTGCAATATTTTCCCCAACCGCATTCAGATTGAAGTGATCGACCGCGGAAACAGCTTTGATCTGGATGAAGTGCAAAAGAGAACCGGCCCGATTAAAATGAGCGGTTCCATGAACGGGATCCGTGAACGCGGGTTGGGGTTGTACTTGATTAAATCCTTGATGGATCACGTCGATATCAAAGGTGATAACGGAGTCATTGTGAGAATGACCAAGTATATCCGAAAGGACGTGGTGGAAAATCATGTCGAAACGTCCACATCCTTCCCCACTAACCGATGACCAAATACTGGATTTGATCAGCCGCTTTCAGAAAAATGAGGATTCAAAAGCACAGGAAACCTTGATCCATCATTATCGCGATCTGGTCGAAACCATTGCGCATAAATTTGCATACGGCAATGAACCGTATGAAGATTTGGTGCAAGTGGGAATGATCGGATTGATTGCATCGCTGAAACGATTTGATTTGTCCATGGGGCGGAACTTTGAAAGTTTTGCCGTCCCTACCATTGTAGGCGAAATCAAACGGCATATGCGGGATAAAACCTGGAGCGTTCACGTTCCCAGGCGGATTAAGGAGCTGGGGCCCCGGATCAAAAAGGCGGTGGAAGACTTGACGGCTCAATTGCAGCGTTCGCCTCGTGTGAATGAGATCGCGGAGTATTTGGGAGTCAGTGATGAGGAAGTCTTGGAAACGATGGAGATGGGACGAAGTTATCATGCGGTTTCTGTGGATAACCCCATCGAGGCAAGCAATGACGGAAGTCAGGTGACCCTGCTGGATCTGGTGGGAACAGAGGATAAAGAATTCGAACAAATTGACCGGAAATTGTTATTGGAGAAAATTTTTTCAGCTTTAAGTGAAAGGGAACAAGAGATATTAAAATTAACCTTTTTTGAAAACCTCAGCCAAAAACAGGCAGGGGACCGGTTGGGAATTTCCCAGATGCATGTATCCCGTTTGCAGCGCCGGGCCTTGCAAAAATTGAGGCAGGCAATCCGGATGGAGCCTTCCGAAGTGATATGAAGTGTACCTTGTTGAGGTATGCTTTTTTATTTTGGGCAAAAAATGCTCCTCCAGGTTCCGGGTTCGATCAGAGGAGCCTGGAGGAGCCGTGCTTTTCAGAAACAGACAGAGGGATGAAGCGTGAGGAATGACCGGTTCCCGCTTTCAAAAGAGGGAAGGAGAGAACGCTTGATCAGATCCAGCCTCTGGCTTCAATGGCTTCCGTAATCCGTTTGATGGCCACCATATATGCTGCCGTGCGCAGATCCGTGTTTTCTTTTTGGGCAAGATCGTAGACCTCATTGTAAGAACGCACGATTTTTTCTTTCAGTTTGCTGTTGACTTCTTCTTCGGTCCAATAATAATGCATCAGGTTTTGCACCCATTCGAAATAAGAGACAATGACTCCTCCGGCATTGGCCAGAATGTCGGGGATCAAATGCACTCCTTTTTTGAATAAAACTTCGTCAGCTTTGGGGGTTGTCGGTCCGTTGGCTGCTTCGGCGACAACCTTGGCTTGGATGCGATCAGCGTTTTTGCGGGTAATCACATTTTCCAGTGCGGCCGGAACGAGAATGTCCACATCCAATTCCAAGATTTCTTCCGGATTTTCGAGGATCTGTGCATCGGGGAGATCGGTGATTTTGCTGTTTTTGTCATCCTTCAATTTTTTGACTTCTTGAAGGTTTAAACCATCTTTTTGGTAAATGGCGCCCGAGGTGTCACTGACGGCAACAATTTTGCAACCTTTTTCGGCCAACAAATCGGCAACGATGCGGCCGGCATTTCCGAATCCTTGCACCGCCACAGTGGCGCCTTGGAGGGGGTTGTTTAACTTTTCCATTGCCTGCTCAATGGCAAAGGCACAACCTCTTGCCGTTGCTTCATTGCGTCCTTTGGATCCGCCCAGGCTGAGGGGTTTTCCGGTGATGACTCCGGGGCTGAATTTTCCTTTCATCCGGCTGTAAGTATCCATCATCCAACCCATGGTTTGGGCATTGGTATAGACATCGGGAGCAGGAATGTCTTTTTCCGGCCCGACGATATCGGCAATGGCTTCAATGAAGCCGCGGCTGACACGCTCAATCTCACCTTTGCTCAACTTGCGCGGATCGCAGATGACGCCTCCTTTTCCGCCGCCATAAGGAACATCGGTCACCGCACATTTGAAACTCATCCACATGGACAAAGCTTTGACTTCATCCATCGTGACATCGGGATGAAAGCGGATGCCCCCTTTGGTCGGCCCCATGGCATCGGTGTGCTGGGAGCGGAATCCTTCAAAGACACGGATGGAACCATCATCCATTTTGACGGGGAAGGAGACACTCAAAACGCGTTTCGGCTTTTTAAGAATATTAAGAATATCCTCGGAAACCCCCAGCTTCTTGCCAGCTTGATCAATCTGAATCTGAACAATTTCATACGGATTCAAAGACTCAAGTTTGTCAGACGTAACGGTGGATACTGGCAATGTTGAATCATCCTTTCATTAGTAAAATTGTTCACAAAAAACTTTTAGATAATAAATTTTTTGATTAATAGAATTAATAACATTCTATTAATCAAAATGAATAAATATTTATATAAAATAGTTTACCAAACATCCATGGGTTTCTTCCACACTTAATTTCTAATTGTATAATTTTTCTTTTTCAAGCAAAGGATTGCACGAGAGAACCCGTTTATTAATGTTTTCCAAAACCAGAAGTTATAAGCATCACAGCGTTTACCACATATTTCCTTTGTTTTGGTCTTTAAAAAAAGCAGTTTTATGAAAGAGCCGGTTCGAATGAAAAATGAATTTCAGTCCGTATGATTTTTTAATTGATTTGTATTTTTATGAGTTTTGTTTTGGAATGATAAATTTTATTTATGAATGCGCTATCATTGGTATGTGCTGAGTTGAACAATCTCCTGTTTCAAAAGGGGACTTGCCTGTTCATAATGGCTTCTCCCTTTTTAACATTGTCCGGCATAAAGGAACGAAGGCGTTTCATCTTCGTTTTTTAAGAATATTAAGATGATTGGTTGGGACAAGCTGACGAAGAAGGGGCTTTGCGCAAGAAAATGTTTCTTAAGGAAATGATAAGAAAAAAGCTTTATTTATTTTAAGAATCATGATTTATCTTGTATTCAAATTCACAAAAAGGGGATGCGAAATGATGCAATCGCTCATGCAAAGAATCCTTTTTTTCTCGAAATTCATGTCTTCGCCAAGAACCATCGGCAGTATCACCCCGAGTTCCAAGTATCTTGTCAATTCCTTGTTGAAACCGGTAAATTGGGACCAAACCAAAACGGTATTGGAATTGGGAGCGGGAACCGGAGTTGTGACCCGGGAAATTGCAAACCGGGTGAATCATTCCTGCCGGGTGATCACTTTTGAACTGGATCCTGAACTCCGCCGGTATTTAAAAAATCAATTTCCAAGGTTTGTTCACTGTTGTGATGCAAGAAATCTGAAACAGGAATTACGCCTGCAGGGAATGAATGAGGCGGATTGTGTGGTTTCTTCGTTGCCTTTTGCCAATTTTTCCAAACAAGATTGCTTGAAGATATTGGATGAAATACAGAAAGTATTGTCTTGTAACGGGGTGTTTGTGGCTTATCAATATTCTTTGCACATGTTGCCAATGCTCAGAAGTTGTTTCGGAAAAGTGGAAGTGCGGTTTGTACCCGCGAATTTGCCCCCTGGTTTTGTTTATGTATGTTCAAAATAAGGAGGAGGATTTATTGGATCCAAGAGAAGTGATTTATTGGGGGTTGGGTGTTGAATAAGATCATGCTGCTCTGTTTTTTTCTGTTATGGCCGGGGAGCGTGTTTTTTCGGATTGTCACCGGGTCACAGGGGAGAATTTGGGGGCCGTTGGAAAAAGGATCTGACAGAATGCGGGGAACGGTTTTCCTCGACAGATGATGCCCTGTTTGAGGGGGTGTTCATGGAAAGTTTCATCTCTTCCTGCAAGCGCTGTGCTGTTTTTTTGGCACTTGACACTTGGATGGTTCAAACTCAAAGAAAAAGGCGGTTGGAAAAACACGATGAGAAATGATCAACCGGTGATTCTGCTCGTCGATGATGATCAAGAAATCCGACAGTTCATGCAACTTTATTTACACAACGAAGGATATCGCATTTTACAGGCGACCAATGGAAAGGAAGCATTGCAGTTGGCCGATTCCCATGCCATTGACTTAATGGTGTTGGACTTGATGATGCCGGAAATGGACGGGTTGGAAGCCTGTATCCGCATACGGGAAAAATACTGGATGCCGATTATCATGCTGACTGCGAAAACGAATGACTTGGATAAAATTCAGGGGTTGAGTATCGGGGCCGACGATTATGTGACCAAACCTTTCAATCCATTGGAGCTGGTGGCCCGGATCAAAGCTCATTTGCGAAGGTATCTTCATTTTGATACGAAAAGTTTCCGTCAAGATGATGTGATTACGGTTCAGCATCTGACCATCCATCTGCTTTCAAGACAAGTTTTTGCCAATGAAAAAGAAGTCCGGCTCACCCCCAGAGAATTTGATATCTTGGTTTTGCTGGCCCGCCATCCCGGAGTGGTTTTTACCGCTGAACAAATTTATGAAAGGGTATGGAATGAACCGATGTTGACATCCAATAACACCATTATGGTTCATATTCGAAAGATTCGGGAAAAGGTTGAACTGGATCCCAAACGGCCAATGGTGATTCAAACAGTATGGGGGGTTGGTTATAAAGTTCAGTCATCACCGGCCCGGGATTCCCGTGGTTAAAAAGTGGATCCCTCAAGCTTTTCTATATTTGTACCAAAGGATTGCGGGCAGTTTCAGGATCCAAATGGTCGGGATGGTCCTGATAAGCGCGGTTTGTGCATGGCTTTCATTTGGATTCACAAAATATATTTTTTATACGACTGAACCCTATTATACTTATCCGTCTAACTTTGGATTACAACAAAGGATCAAAGGTTTGGCTCCCGTCATTCAACAAATGCAACCGGATGAAATCAATCATTCCTTAAACCGGCAAATGAAAAAAACAGGCATGAAGCTGATGATTGTAAGCAAGGAAGGGGATGTTCTTTATCATTCGGGAAATGTTTCGGAAACCAAAGTGGATCTTTATCAAATACAGATGAAGATGGCCCGACAAGAAGAAGCCGTCCGTCATGACTCGGGATCAAGAGAAATTGTTGCATTGTACCCTTTTTCGTTAAAGAATAAGGATGTTTATTTTATTGCCGGCAAGAAGGATCGTCCGGTCACCGGGGCTTATCAAAGAGTTAATTCTGTCCTGACGTCGCTTACCGCTGTTCTTATCTTTATCATGGTTTATTTCCTTCTGACAAATAAGAAATTAAAGCAGATAAAAATGGTTGTTCAAGGAATGAATGAGATTGCAGCAGGGAATTTCAGCTGTCGTTTGCAAGAGACGGGACGGGATGAAATTGCCTCGATGGCGGTTCATGTGAACCGGATGGCGGAACAATTGGAAAAAAACCGGGAGCAAGAACAAAAAGCGGAGCGGGAACGCACCGGACTCATCACCGGCATTTCCCATGACCTTCGGACTCCTCTGACTTCTGTCATCGGCTATTTGAGATTCGTGCAGGACCATTCAGACATGAAAAAAGAAGAATTGGTTTCATCTGTTAAGATCGCCCTTTCAAAAGCTGAAAAGATGAAACAAATGATCGATGACTTGTTTGATTATGCCAAGTTGACGCATGATCAAATCCAAATCCAAAAAGAAACCATATCCTTAAATACTTTGTTGGAACAGTTATTGGAAGAATCATTCATGTTGAGGGAGCAGAATGACTTGGAAATAAAAAAGATGTTATGCAACGGGGAACTGCGGGTCAAAGGAGATCCGCTTTTGATGGTGCGGTTGTTTGACAATCTCATTCAAAATGCCGTTCGCTATGCAAAGAGGCCGGGGTTTTTGGAAATCATGACACATCAACAAGAAAAGAAAGCGGTGATCGAAATCGGGAATCCGGCTGAACCGGTCGATCCGGACACGTTTCAACAACTGTTCGGGATGTTTGTCACGGGGGATCCCTCCAGGTCCAAAGGCGGATCGGGATTGGGGTTGGCAATCGTGAAGCGGATTGTGGAAATGCATCAAGGAACGATTCAAGCCTGTCAAAGGGAGGGGATGATCCGGTTTCATATTCGTCTTCCTGCAGAGTAAATATCGTTTGTTTATTTTGAATATAAAGAGGAATTAGAGAAATGCATAGAATATTATTCATAAGGGGGGTCTTTATGAAAACAGGAAAGATGAAGCGTTTTCTGATGTTTGTGGTGATTACCTTGTGCGTTTCGATCCTGCTTCCGGACACGGCCGGGGCTGCTTATTACAACACGTATACCACCGTTTCGCTTCTCGGCAATGCCAACAGTTGTTACGCCGCGCAAGGATTTGCCGTGGGATCGACTTACACCTATTCCATCAAAATCAACAATGATGAAACCAAGGCGGTGATTTACCGGACGAGAATGAGTGACGGAACCACGACACTCATGACGAACGGGGATAACGGAACCACTTATGCAAACTACCTTGGCCACGCCAATGACATTGCCCTTCACAGCAACAACGGAAATTATTATATGTTTGTTGTCACCATGAAAGCCGGCAGTATGAGTCTGGTGAAACTGAAGTATGAAGGGACGAAGTATTATAAAGCCGGAAACTACACCATCAAATACAATGGCGAAAATAAAGCGATGTCGGGAGTGGCGATCACCGGAAAAGATGCCGACAACATCCACTTTCTCTTTAAATCCGGAACCACTTTTTACCGGGGTTCACTTCCTTTGAATGCAACCAGCGGCACGATCAACGTGACCAAGGCTTTTCAAATAAATATTAAAGATGCGTTGGTCAATCATCAGCCCGTCCCTACAGAAATCACGGAATTCGCCACTCAGGGAATCGGTTATTACAACAATACATTATATTTCCCTTTGACTGGCAATACGGTGGAAAAATACAAGAACGTCAGCATCATCCTCGTTTACCGGAATATCTCCACGGCTTCCGGCACGATCCATGCCGATGATGATCTGTCTTTCCGCATCACGTCCGGTCAATATCCGGATCTTTTCGAGATTGAGGGGGTCGGAATTGCCAACGGGGATAAACTCTGGTTCCATGCCAACCGGAGAAAATCTTCCGGAGACACGGCTTCGGACAATGTCGCTTATTTTAACGATTACAGCGCTTCAAAAGAATAATTCCCGGATCAAAAAACAATGCCACGGCTTTATATGGGACTTGCCAAACCATATGAAGCCGTTTTTGCGTTATCGGGCTTTCCGGAAGGAGAAAGCGGATTTTATGGATTTTATCCGGGGGTGGCAAGAAACCCGGAGGGGTCGTCCGCCGTTGAGGCAGGTATTTCCGCAGGGGCCGGAGAAATCGTTTTATTGTTTTGTCAACGAATCTTCCATCTTTTGTTCCAGGCTGCGGACCGGTCCGGTTGCATTTTCGTTACAATAAATAAAGTTGGGCCGTAAATGCTCGGTTTTGTTTGAGAGGAAGAAAGCAGGTGATAGAAGTTATGGATCAACAACGGATGTTTTCCCTGATCGCCAAAGAGATGGGGATTTTGACAGAACAGGTGCAAGCTGCTGTCCAATTGATGGAAGAAGGAAACACCATTCCTTTCATTGCCCGTTACCGCAAAGAGAAGACCCGGGAACTGGACGAAGAACAATTACGGCAGATTGAAGAAAGATATCATTATTTAACGCAACTTGCCACCCGCAAAGAAGAAGTGATCCGCCTCATTGACGAACAAGGAAAGTTGACCGAAGAGTTGCGGCAAAAAATTGAGCAGGCGACCAAGTTGCAGGAAGTGGAGGATTTGTATCTTCCCTATCGGCCGAAGCGAAAAACCAGAGCGTCCATTGCCCGTGAAAAAGGGCTGGAACCTCTGGCGCGCATCATGGCGGAGACGACCGATCCTTCTGCGATTGAAGAAGCCGCGCTTCAATTTATCAATGAGGAAAAGGAAATTGATTCAAAAGAAAAAGCGTTGCAGGGAGCGATGGACATTTTGGCGGAGGAATTGTCCGAGGATGCGGAGATCCGCAAATGGGTGCGCGAATTCACCTGGAAGACGGGCATTCTGGTTTCCGCCGCCAAAGATAAAGAAACCCGGTCTGTTTATGAAATGTATTATGATTATTCGGAGCCTGTACATAAGATGCCGTCCCACCGGATCTTGGCGGTAAACCGGGGAGAACGCGAAGAAATCCTCAAAATCAAGATCACCGTGGACGAAGAAAAAATTTATGAGCGGTTGGCCCGGTGGTTTTCCATTCCGGTCCATCCTTTTTTAGAATCGGTGATTCAAGACAGCTACAAGCGGCTGATTGCCCCGTCCATCGAGCGGGAAGTGCGTTCCCGGATGACGGAGGAAGCGGAAGAACACGCCATTCAGATTTTTTCCGAAAACCTGAGGCATTTATTGTTGCAGCCGCCGGTCCGCGGAAAAACGGTATTGGGGATCGATCCGGCTTACCGTACCGGTTGCAAATGGGCGGTGGTGGATGAAACGGGAAAAATGCTCGAAGTCGGCGTGATCTACCCGACCAAGCCCCAGGAAAAGGTGGAAGAAGCCAAAGCCACGGTGTTGGCGCTGATTGACCGGTATCCGATTGAAGTCATTACCATTGGAAACGGAACGGCATCCCGCGAAACGGAGGCTTTTGTCGCCCAAGTGATTCAAGAAGCACCGCGCCCGGTTTATTATGTGATTGTCAATGAAGCGGGAGCAAGTGTTTACTCGGCATCCAAATTGGCCAAAGAAGAGTTTCCGGATTTGGATGCCGCCCGGCGCAGCGCGGTCTCCATTGCCCGCCGCTTTCAAGATCCCTTGGCGGAATTGGTGAAAATCGACCCGAAATCGGTGGGCGTGGGACAATACCAACATGATGTTTCGCAAAAAGAGTTGAGCTGCAGTTTGGCCAATGTGGTGGAATCGGTCGTGAACTATGTGGGGGTGGATGTCAACACCGCTTCCCCGTCACTTTTGCAATATGTATCCGGGATCAGTACGTCGGTTGCCAAAAATATTGTGAAACAAAGAGAAGAAAAAGGCCGTTTCATGGATCGCGCCGAGTTGAAAGACGTTCCCCGCCTGGGGGTCAAAACTTATGAGCAATGCATCGGGTTTTTACGCATTCATGACGGGAGCAACCCGCTGGATCAAACCCCGATTCACCCCGAGTCTTACCATATTGCAGAAGGTCTTTTGAACCTGTCGGGATTAACGCCGGAACAAATCGGTACCGATGAATGCAAAGAAATGTTAAAAAAAGTGGATGTCGAAAAAACGGCCGCTGAGTTAGGCTGCGGGGTTCCCACATTAAAGGATATCATTGAAGCTTTGTTGCGTCCGGGTCGGGATCCCCGCGATGAAATGCCGAAACCGCTTCTCCGTTCGGATGTGTTGAAGCTGGAAGACCTCAGTCCCGGCATGCATTTGAAAGGAACGGTCCGGAACGTTGTGGACTTTGGCGCCTTTGTGGATATCGGGCTGAAAAATGACGGTTTGGTTCATATCTCGAGAATGAGTGAAAAGTATGTGAAAAACCCGATGGATGTCGTCACGGTCGGTGACATTGTGGACGTGTGGGTGGCCGAAGTGGATATTGAACGGGAAAGAGTCGGATTGAGCATGGTTCCCTTAAGCTGAAAAAAGTGCCCGGTTGCGGGCGCTTTTTTTAAAAATCAGGCTTGTGGCGAATCAAGCCGGATTTTTCCTTGCTTGTGGTATTCAAACCAACATTGGTTTAAAAAAATAATTTGCCGGCGGTCTTTGTTGAAAAAAGCTTGCATGAGTTGCTTGATCAGCCACTTAGGCATTGTTTCCGGTCCCCCTAAAAAAACTTTTATTTATACATATGTAAAAATGAGGTCGATGTGCTCCGCTTCCCGGACGGATTTTGTAAGATAAAAAGTGTGAATATTGGTTCGAAGAAAGGAAGAGGATGATGGATCAATCGTGGAAAATCGGTTTTATCGGTTTGGGGATCATGGGACGGTCAATGGCTTATAACCTTTACCGCGCAGGGTTTGACGTTACGGTGTGGAACCGGACGGAGTCCAAAGTGAAAGAAGCTGAAAAATGGGGGGCAAAAACCGCTTCTTCTCCCAAAGAGCTGGCCAAAACCTGCCATTTGGTGATCACCATGGTCGGGGACACCGATGACGTGCGGCAAGTGGCGGAAGGGGAAAACGGATTGATTCACGGGGCCCGGCCGGGGACTTATTGGATCGATATGAGCACCATCTCTCCCGATGCCACCCGGGACTTTGCCGAACGGGCCAAAAAGAAAGGCATCATCATGATGGATGCCCCCGTCAGCGGCGGGGACACCGGGGCGAAAAACGGGACGTTATCGATCATGGTTGGCGGAGAAAAAGAAGATGTAAAGCGGGTGATGCCGGTTTTTCAAGCGATGGGGTCTTCCATCACCCATTGCGGGCCCGTGGGTGCCGGGCAAACCGTCAAAGCCTGCAACCAGATTTTGTGCGGATTGAACTTGCTGGCCATGGTTGAAGCGTTTGCGTTTGCCAAAAAGTCCGGGGTGGATTTGGAAAAAATGTTGGAGGTGACGACCCGGGGGGCCGCTGGATCCTGGGCTTTGTCCAATTACGGTCCCCGGTTGATCAAAGGGGATCTCTCGCCCGGATTCACGGTCCGGTTCCAGCAAAAAGATTTGCGGATTGTTTTGGAGGAAGCGGAAAAAATGGCATTGCCCCTTCCGGGGACGGCCGTGGTTCAACAACTTCTCCGTTCGGTCCAAGCCTATGGAGGAAATGAGGACGGGACCCAATCATTGATCCGGGTGATGGAAAAGCTGGGGAATGTCGAGATAGTGGATAAAAAATAAGGAGCGGCATCCATCCGCTCCTTTTTTAAATGCCCACATAACGGGCGACCACCGCTTTGGCCGTCTGAATGTCCGTGGTTCCTTGCACCAAGATGCGCCCGTCCGGAAAGATGGCCAATTCGTGCCCGTCTTCAGACAGATCTGCTTTTAACAAAAAGGGATTTCTGTTGGTCTTTCCCACTTTTTGCAGCCGGCTTTCCAGAATGTCCAGATCCAGAGGTTGGGAAAGCGTGATTTGCACCGACTGTCTTCCGCACATGGATACTTCTTGCGGGCCTTTGCGGGCCGGATGAAGGAAATCCCATTGTTTGCGGCCGCATGCCGGGCAGTCTTCGTCTTTTTGATGGCTGACATCCAAGGATTGAAAATGGTTGGACCACAAGTCGATATGGCGCAGGTGCGTTTCACAAGCCTCTTCATTTCCGGTCAACAGTTTGATCGCTTCCGCCCCTTGAAAAGCGGTAATCACTTGCACGGCCGGACCGATGACGCCAGCGGTGTCACAAGTTTCCGCGGCTCCCGGAGCAGGCGTTTCCGGAAAGATGCAACGCAAGCAAGGCGTTTTTCCCGGCCGGATCGTAAAGGACATTCCCCGGGAACCGACGACGCCTCCGTAGATCCAGGGGATTTGATGTTTGATGCTCAAGTCATTGATGAGATAACGCACTTGAAAGTTATCCGTTCCGTCCAAAATCAGGTCCACATCGGACAACAATTCTTCCGCATTGCGCCAGGTCAGATCGGCGATGTGCGCTTCCAGTTCGAGATCGGAACGGATGGCTTGCAATTTGTTTTTGGCAGCGATCACCTTCGGCAAATGTTGCCGGGCATCGGTTTCGTCATAAAGCATTTGCCGTTGTAAATTGCTCGCTTCGACAAAATCCCTGTCGATCAGGCGCAAGAATTTGACGCCGGCCCGGGCCATGTGGTTGGAAAGGGCGGTGCCGAGCGCCCCCATTCCCACGACGGCCACACGGGCTTGGGACAATTTTTTTTGTCCTTCTTCACCGATCGGGGCAAAAAGAATTTGTCTGGAGTATCGTTGCTGGTCCACTTTCCTGATGTTCCTCCTTTGATTTTCGCATATCCTTATTTTCTCACAGAAGGATGAAACTGAGAATGGAGAGTTTGGGTGCATCAATGTTTAGAGAAAAGGAAACAGTGAAAAAGAGAGGAGGTGATCAGGTGGAGCAGGAAAAAAGAAAATACTATGTATCGCTTGAGTTCGGAACGCACACGGGCGAAATACAGGCACAAAAAGATGAAAACAGCCCTGTTTTCCAATATGAGATTGAAGCCACCCCGCAAGAGGTTGAGCAGTTGGAAAAGTTATTTGCCGAGGCCCAGGAAACGGAGTTGCAGTTTTTCGCCAAAGCCCATGTTCCGTTTTTGGATAATGAAGCGGCGGAAAATGCGGAAGAAGACAGAGAAATCAACAGGATCTACCAAATGATTTACCAATTGGGAACCGAAAAGACCCGGGAGCAATTGCGGGAAATCGGGGTGATCCGGTAAATCCTGACGGGAAAGAACGGGATCCTTGCTTTCTTTGCCGGGGGAGCCGGCTTGATTTTATGGGGGATTGGAAATATACTAATTTTTTGATAAAGATCAAGATGAGGGGGATTTCCGTGGAACAAACCCGTTTTCCCGGTATGAATGAAACCACTGCGGTACAAATTCAACAACGGTTGATGCAACGTGTGTTTTCCTGGATGTTTGCCGGTTTGTCCATGACCGCGATTATCGCGATGGCTTTGTACAGCAATCCGGATGTGCCGTTCTTTTTGGCTTCCACTCCCGGAGTTTTCTGGGGGATTTTGATTGCCGAATTAATTGTGGTGTTCGGATTGTCTGCGCTTCTTCACAAGCTGACTCCGTTTATGGCCACCTTCGCTTTCTTTCTCTATGCCGCTTTAAACGGGGTTACCTTCACATTGATCCTGGCGCAGTTTGGTTTGGCCCTGGTCGGGACGGCATTTCTCATTGCGGCCGGGATGTTTGGTTTGTTTGCGTTCATCGGTTATGTGACCAAAATCAATTTGACCAAAATCGGTTCTATTGCCATTATGGCGGCGATCGGCCTCGTTTTGGCGTCACTGGTCAATTTGTTCTTCCTGAAAAGCTCCGTTGTGGAACTGGTGATTTCTTATCTCTTGGTTTTGGTCTTTTGTATTGTCACGGCTTATGACATTCAAAACATCAAAAGAATGAGCGAAAGGGCATATGATGAAAAAACGGCAACCAAATTGGCCATTTTCGGCGCGCTGATGTTGTACCTTGATTTTATCATCATCTTTAAAAACCTTTTGTCGATCTTAAGCAGTGATGACTGATGGCAACAAAGGCCCTCTTGCGAAAGCGGGAGGGCTGTAAAATAAAAATTATTTTTTTAAAAAAACTCTTGACGAAAGATGTGGAGCGTGGTAATTTATTAATTGTCACTGATGAGGACGAAAGAAAAATAAAAAAATCTCTTGCCATTTGGCTGGGGATTTGATATAATACAATCCGTCTCTTGTTGATGATCCTCAGTAGCTCAATGGTAGAGCGCCCGGCTGTTAACCGGTAGGTTGCAGGTTCGAGTCCTGCCTGAGGAGCCACGCGGAGAGATACTCAAGTGGCTGAAGAGGACGGTTTGCTAAACCGTTAGGGGGTCTTACTGGCCCCGCGAGGGTTCGAATCCCTCTCTCTCCGCCATTCACGTGGCCCGTTGGTGAAGCGGTTTAACACACCAGCCTTTCACGCTGGCATGCAGGGGTTCGAATCCCCTACGGGTCACCAAAACGGACGCTTAGCTCAGCTGGGAGAGCATCTGCCTTACAAGCAGAGGGTCGGCGGTTCGATCCCGTCAGCGTCCACCATTTCCATATGATGATGCGGAGCTGTGGTGTAGAGGCCTAACATGCCTGCCTGTCACGCAGGAGATCGCGGGTTCGAATCCCGTCAGCTCCGCCAATTTTATGCGTGGCGGCCGTGGCGAAGTGGTTAACGCACCGGATTGTGGCTCCGGCATTCGTGGGTTCGATTCCCACCGGTCGCCCCATTGATGGGGAATAGCCAAGCGGTAAGGCAACGGACTTTGACTCCGTGATGCGCAGGTTCGAATCCTGCTTCCCCAGCCATTTCAAATTTGAGCCATTAGCTCAGTTGGTAGAGCACCTGACTTTTAATCAGGGTGTCGAAGGTTCGAGTCCTTCATGGCTCACCACAGTGTTTGGCCTCCTTGGTGGGGTTTTCACTGAGGAGGCTTTCATGATGAATGGACATGCGATAAAAAATAAATTTTCTATTGACTTTATCCCGAAAGCATGTTATTCTGTTTTTTGTCGATATGAGAGCTGACAGTGCGTAATAGCAGTCATGCGGGTGTGGCGGAATTGGCAGACGCACTAGATTTAGGTTCTAGCGCCTTCGGGCGTGGGGGTTCAACTCCCTCCACCCGCACCAAACGTCAACCGGGCGGTCGTGGTGGAATTGGCAGACACGCTATCTTGAGGGGGTAGTGGCCCTTTGGCCGTGCGAGTTCGAGTCTCGCCGACCGCACCAAGCAAAGAATTCTTATATCGGGGTGTGGCTCAGCTTGGCAGAGCGCCTCGTTCGGGACGAGGAGGTCGCAGGTTCAAATCCTGTCACCCCGACCATTTTTATATTTGCGGGTGTAGTTCAGTGGTAGAACATCGGCCTTCCAAGCCGAATGCGAGGGTTCGATTCCCTTCACCCGCTCCAAAATAGAGATGAGAAACACGGATCGCGGTGACTGCTGCGATCCTTATTTTTTTACCGTCAAAGGAGAGATTCAAGGTGCAAGACGAATTTGCGCTCATTCGGTCTTGGTTGAGCCGGCGTCCGACTCCCGACAGGCACATCGAAGTGG
Source organism: Thermoactinomyces vulgaris (assembly GCF_005886755.1). Classification (NCBI taxonomy): domain Bacteria; kingdom Bacillati; phylum Bacillota; class Bacilli; order Caryophanales; family Thermoactinomycetaceae; genus Thermoactinomyces; species Thermoactinomyces vulgaris. The sequence continues at coordinate 2,587,330 of NZ_CP039710.1, read as the reverse complement.
ATATCGGGGATGATGCGGCGGTTGTCCAACCTCTTTCCGGAAATTCCATGGTCTTGACTTGTGATACGATGGTGGAAACCGTTCATTTTCGCAGGGATACCCTTTCATTTAAGGAAATCGGGCGCAAACTGCTTGCCGTCAATGCAAGTGACATCAATGCGATGGGCGGGGTGCCGGTTTATGCCCTGATCAGTGCATCGGTTCCGGATGGATGGCAGGAAGACGAATTGCTCCAAATTTACGAGGGATTGTATGCGTATGCAGAAGAAATCAAAGTGGCCCTGATCGGCGGGGACACGACCCGTACCGACGGACCTTTGACCCTCACGTTGACCTTGACGGGGGAAGTGGAGAAAGGGCGTGCGCTCCGGCGTTCGGCGGCAAAACCGGGGGATATTTTGTTTGTCACGGGCACTTTGGGGGATTCTGCGGCAGGATTGGATTTGTTGTTGAAGAACCGGGCAGCTTCTGACGGGGAGAAGCTGTTGATTGAGGCGCACCGTCGCCCTGATCCCCCGCTGCAAATCGGACCTTGGCTCTCGGATTCTCCTTTTTACAGCCGCGTGTCCCTGAATGACATCAGTGACGGGCTGGCGCGGGAAGCTTGGGAAATTGCCGAAGCCAGCGGCGTCAAGATTGTGATTGAAGAAGACAAAATCCCTTTGTCCCCGGCTTTGCTCTCTTATGCGGAAAGTTCCGGGCAAGATCCGTATCAGTGGGTATGGAGCGGAGGAGAGGATTTTCAATTGTTGGGAACCGTTCCGTTCCAGCACTGGGAGGCTTTTGAATGGGAGGCAAAGAGAAGAAATTGGAAAATCGCTGCCATCGGACAGGTGGAATCCGGGGAACCCGGTGTTGAAAAAATAGTGGATAAACAAAGGTTGAAAGTGGAGAAATCCGGTTACAATCATTTTGCAAACAGGTGATATTTGTGGAAAAAGAATGCACGGTTGACACGTTCAGCGAAGAAGAGACGAAGGCATTGGCCCGAACCATTGCACGGTATTTGAAACCCGGGGATGTCATTGCGCTGGAGGGGGATTTGGGAGCCGGCAAAACGACACTTGCCCAAGGGATTGCCAAAGCGCTGGGGATTTCGGGACCGGTGGACAGCCCGACCTTTACCATTATCAAAGAATATGAAGGAACGCTTCCCCTTTATCACATGGATGTGTACCGCATTGATTCCCCGGAAGAAGAGTTGGGATTGGAAGAGTATTTTTACGGGGACGGGGTTTGTCTGGTGGAATGGGCATCCCATGTAAAGCCGCTCCTGCCGGATTCCACGTTGTGGATGTTTTTGACGGTAAAGCCGGACCGGAGGAGCATCCGGATTCGATCCAAAGATTCGCGTTGGAATTCATTGATGAAGGAGTTGGCAGCCCGATGAAATTAATCGCCATGGATACCTCCACGCTGGTGATGGGTGTGGCCGTGATGGATCTGGAAAACCAAAAAATTTTGGGAGAGACGGTGACCAATTTACACAAGAACCATTCGGTCCGCTTAATGCCCACCATTGAGCAGCTGTTAAACGACCTGGATCTCGCCGTGGATGATCTCACCCATTTGGCGGTGACACGGGGACCGGGTTCTTACACCGGCATTCGCATCGGAGTGACCACCGCCAAGGCCATGTCCTGGGCAAGACAAATTCCGCTTTACAGTGCGTCCAGCTTGGCGGTGTTGGCGTTAAACGGTGCCCGTTTTGACGGATGGGTGGTTCCCATGTTTGATGCGCGTCGGCGCAGGGTTTATACCGGGGCATTTCGGATGGACAACCATGAAATCCGTGAAAAATTGCCCCAGCAAGTGATTACCTTGAATGCTTGGTTACAACAATTGAAAGAATCCGGCGAACCGGTTTTGTTTTTGGGGGATGACGTGGTTCGCTTTGAAGAAGAAATCCGGTCCACGCTCGGCAAACAGGCATGTTTCGGCACCCCGCAGGAGAACATTCCCCGCCCGGCATCGTTGGCCTGGTTGGCTTATCAAAAATGGAGCCGGCAAGAACAACCGGAACCACCGGATTTCTCCCCGGAGTATTTGCAGATGACCGAAGCCGAGGCCAATTGGTTAAAAAAACAACGGAAGGAAGGGGAGAATGGCTAAACAATCGCTGGGTCCGGTGGCTTTTCGTCCGATGGAAATCATGGATTTGCCGCAGATTGAATTGGTGGAGAAAAGCTCATTTCCCACCCCTTGGCCGCGCAAGGCGTTTTATAATGAGTTGATGTTTAACCAGTTTGCTTACTACACCGTTGCCACGTACGATGAGAAAGTGATCGGCTACTGCGGGTTCTGGCTGATTTTGGATGAGGCGCACATTACCAACATCGCCATTCACCCGGATTACCGGGGCAGAGGGATTGGTGAAGCGACGTTGAGTTATGTGATGGATTTGGCGAAAAAATTGGGTGCGGAAAAAATGACCTTGGAAGTGCGGGTATCCAATGAAGTGGCCAAAAAAATGTATGAGAAACTGGGATTTGTCCGCTCGGGAATTCGAAAAGGCTATTATACTGACAATAAAGAAGATGCGATGATTATGTGGGTGACATTAAATGAACGAGAACAGAAGGACCATCATTCTGGGAATTGAGACAAGTTGTGATGAAACATCCGCCGCCGTCGTGGAAAACGGAACCACTGTGTTATCCAATGTGATTTCATCACAGATGGACATCCACCGCAAATTTGGCGGCGTGGTGCCGGAAGTGGCTTCCAGACGCCATGTGGAACGGATCACGTTGATTATTGAAAAAGCTTTGCATGATGCCAAGGTCAGCATGGAGGAAGTGGACGGGATTGCCGTGACCCAGGGCCCGGGGTTGGTCGGGGCGCTGTTGATCGGGGTGGCTGCAGCCAAAGCGTTATCGTTTGCCACCGGAAAACCGTTGATCCCGGTGCACCATATTGCAGGGCACATTTATGCCAATCACCTGGTGCAACCGCTCTCCTTCCCGTTGGTCGCGCTGGTGGTCTCCGGCGGACATACGGAATTGATCTACATGGAAGAACACAATCGGTTTCAGCTTTTGGGAAAAACAAGGGATGACGCCGCCGGGGAAGCGTTTGACAAAGTGGCGCGGTTGATGAATCTCCCTTATCCGGGAGGGCCGCACATCGACCGTCTGGCGGCAATGGGAACGCCTGAATATGATCTGCCGCGGGCCTGGCTGGAACCGGATTCTTTGGATTTCAGCTTTAGCGGGTTGAAATCGGCTGTCATGAATTTGGTGAACAACGCCAAGCAACGAGGGGAAGAAATCAATGAAGCCAATTTGGCGGCCAGCTTCCAGGAAGCGGTGCTCGAGGTGTTGATTGAAAAGGCGATGCGGGCGGTTCATCAAACCGGAGCGAAACATTTGTTGCTCGCCGGCGGGGTTTCGGCCAACAAAGGCTTGCGGAAACGTTTGCAGGAGCGGGCCGGACAAGAAGGCATCCGGTTTCAAATGCCTCCGTTGGAACTTTGTACGGATAATGCGGCCATGATTGCTGCGGCGGGAACCTATCAGCTGATGGACGGGAAAACGGCCGGTTTAACCTTAAATGCCGATGCCAACCTCCCGCTGATTTGGGAAAACTAAATATAGACAAAAAGAAGACTGACCAATGTCCGACGACATTGGTTTTTTTATTTTAAAGATAAGGATAAGAATAATCAGATTTTAGGTAAAATTATGTTAAAATTAAAATAAATTACGAAGTCAGATGAAGACTGGTCAGGGAGGGGGAACATGATCCGGTTTCGATGCTTGGGAGAACAAGCCCTGATTGTTGAACTGGGGGATCGGATTGATCCGGCCGTTCACCGGAAGGTGCTGGCTTTTTGCAAATGGCTTGAGCAACAAAAGATCAACGGGGTGGTGGAATGGGTTCCTTCGTATACAGGGGTGACCATTCATTTTGATCCATTTTTATTATCCTCTTTTGAACTTCAATCAAAGTTGGCGGATTTTTCCGCCGAATCCGCGGGCGACGGGCAAGATCGGGTGCGGATGATCGGAATCCCGGTTTGTTATGGAGGGGAATTTGGCCCCGATTTGGAGGAACTGGCCCGCTTCTGTCGGATGGATGCCAAAGAGGTGATCCGGATTCATGCCGGCGGAACTTACCTTGTCTATATGATCGGATTTGTTCCGGGGTTCGCTTATTTGGGAGGGATGTCTTCCCGGATCGCGATGCCGAGGCGGGATTCGCCCCGCCCGAAAATTCCGGCCGGTTCCGTCGGGATTGCCGGCGAACAAACCGGCGTTTATCCACTGGAGGTGCCGGGCGGTTGGAGGATCATCGGCAGGACGCCGCTGCCTTTGTTTCTCCCGGATCAATCTCCTCCATCGTTATTGCGCGCCGGGGACCTGGTGCAATTTGTCCCCATTGACGAGCCAGTGTACCACGCCATCAAAGAGAAATGCAATCATGGGGAAATTCCCGTTGAAATTCGTTATGTCAAAGGAGGGAAGGGAAGTGAATCGTCAAGCATCCGTTGACTTAAATTGTGATCTGGGGGAAAGTTTCGGGCATTACCGTCTGGGAAACGATGAAGAAATCATGAAGTGGATTACTTCCTGCAACGTGGCCTGCGGTTATCACGCCGGAGATCCGGAAACCATGTATCACAGCGTCAAACTGGCCAAACAATACGGCGTGTCCCTGGGGGCGCATCCGGGATTTCCCGATTTGATGGGATTCGGGCGGCGTGAGTTGAAGATGTCGGCAGACGAGGTGTACCATATGGTGATTTATCAGGTGGGGGCATTAAAAGCATTTGCCGATGTGGAAGGGGTTCGGGTGAGACATGTGAAACCCCACGGAGCGTTGTACAATCTTGCCACCGTCCAACCCGAACTGGCCCGGGCGATTGCCGAAGCCGTCCGCGATTTGGACAAGCAGTTGATCTTGTTTGCACTGTCCGGAAGCGAACTGGTCAAAGCCGGACGACGGGCCGGATTGACAGTGGCCGAAGAAGGATTTGCCGACCGCACTTACCAGCCGGACGGATCGTTAACCCCCCGCCGCCATCCGAAAGCCGTGATCCATGACATCCGTTCAGCCGCCCGGCAAGTGATTTCCATGGTGAAAGACGGAATGGTGACCACGGTCGAAGGAACCGCTGTTCCGTTAAGAGCGGATACAATCTGTGTGCACGGCGACCATCCGGGGGCGGTTTTTTTCGTATCCCGTTTGCGCAAACAATTGGAGGACGAGGGGATTGTGCTTCGTCCGGCAGGGGAACGTTTGGATGATTGAAGTGGTGGATCCGGGACTCTTGACCACGGTGCAAGACGGGGGAAGAACGGGTTACCAGGCATGGGGCGTGACGGTCGGTGGGGCCGTGGACCGTTTTTCGTTAAACACCGGAAATTTGTTGGTCGGAAATCATCCCGATGCCCCCGGCATTGAGATGAACCTGATCGGAGCGGTTTTCCGTGCGCATGAAACATTGGCGGCCACCCTGACCGGGGCGGATTTTTCGGCCAAGCTGGACGGGAAGGACATGCCGCTTGGAACCGTCTTTTTGTGGCCGGAAGGAAGTCTGCTCTCCCTGAAAGGAAAACCGGATGGTGCCCGCTGTTATCTCACCGTGTCCGGAGGAATTGATGTGCCCGAAGTGTTAAAGAGTGCGTCCACGGATCTCATCGCCGGAATCGGCGGAACCGGCGGACGGGCTCTTAAAAAAGGGGACAAGCTGAAAGTGGGGGAAAAGAGGATGGATCCTTCGGTTTTAAAGGGGCGAAGGCTTTCGCCGGTGTGGTTCCGAAAGAAAAAAAAGAAAGAACCGGAAAAAGTCCGGGTGGTTTTCGGTCCGCATGATGATGCCTTCACCCAAAAAGGAAAAGAACGGTTTACTTCCGCCACATTCCAATGTTCTCACCGGATGAACCGCATGGGCCTTCAATGTTTGGGTGAGCCGGTGGAACACAAAAACGGAGCGGATATCATATCCGCCGGGGTCACGTTTGGATCCATTCAAGTTCCGGCGGACGGACAGCCCTTTATTCTGTTGGCCGATCGCCAGACGACCGGCGGTTACACACAAATTGCGACGGTGATTCGTGCGGATTTCACGAAGATCGCCCAGTTGATGCCGGGCGACCGGATCCGTTTTTGCCCCGTGTCCCTTGGGGAAGCGAGGGAAGCGTTGGTGGAACAAGTCCGCTTTTTAAAACAATTAAGCGCCCATAACTAAAAATGAGGCTGCCATCTTTTTCAGATGGCAGCCGCAACCGTTGTTTGACTAAGATTCATCCGCCAAGTCCGCCCATTCATTGGTGGTTTCCTCCAATTTTTCTTCCAGCTTTGCCAGTTCCTGTTGCAAAGGCGCACTGGCGGACGGATCGTTATAAATTTCTGGATCGCACAACTTGGCGTGAATCTCTTCAATTTTTGATTCCAGTTGTTCGATTTCTTGTTCCAGCCGTTCCAACTTCTGCCGGCGTTGTTTTTGTTTGCGTTGCTTTTCTTTTTCCCGCTTCCGGTAGGCATCTGCTTCAGTCCGCGAAGGGGCGGATGAAGTGCCCTGCGCGGGAGGGGCGGTTTTGTCTTCAAATTGCTCCAATGCCTTTTTCTCCAAGTACCAATCATAATTCCCCTGATAATCCCGTATGCCGTCGGGGGTCAATTCCCAGATGCGGGTGGCCAGGCGCCGGATGAAATACCGGTCGTGCGAAATGAACAGCAGGGTTCCCGGAAATTCTTCCAAGGCTTGCTCCAACCGTTCTTTGCTGGGCATATCCAAATGGTTGGTCGGTTCATCCATCAGCAAAAAATTTGCCTGGTTTAACATGCGTTTACATAAGGAAAGGCGCGCTTTTTCCCCGCCGCTCAAACTGCTCACCTTTTTAAAAACATGGTCCCCGTAAAACAGAAACTGCCCGAGTGCTGAACGGATGGTGGTCTGATCCAGGCGTGGGTGATCATTCCACAATTCGTCAATCACTGAAAGATCCGGATTCAACTCTTGTTGTTCCTGGTCATAATAGTCCATTTCCACTTGCGTTCCCCACTTCCACGTCCCGCTGAGCGGAGGAAGCTTGCCGGCGATGGTTTTTAACAATGTTGATTTTCCCAGCCCGTTCGGACCGATCAGTGCAATGTGTTCTCCCCGTTCGATGCGGAAGTCGAGGTTTTGGATGAGCGGCTTTTCGTATCCGATGGTTAAATTTTTGACTTCCAAAATCTCTTTGCCGCTTCGGACGGCCGGTTCAAACCGGATGGCCGCTTTGCGCGGGCGCGGGGATGGCGGTTCGATGCGTTCCATTTTTTCCAGCGCTTTGCGGCGGCTTTGTGCCCGCTTGGTGGTGGAAGCCCGGGCGATGTTTCGCTCGATGAATTCTTCCATCCTTTTGATTTCGGCTTGTTGCTTTTCATATAGTTTTTGTTGTTGTTCCCATCTCGCTTCTTTCTGTTTCACATAGGAAGAATAATTCCCCACATACCGGGTGATCTGATGGTGTTCCAGTTCATAGATGATGGTGACCAGACGGTCGAGAAAATACCGGTCGTGGGAAACCAAAAGCAAAGCCCCCGGGTAATTGGCGAGCATTTGCTCCAACCAGGACATCGCGTCCATGTCCAGATAGTTGGTCGGCTCATCCAGGATGAGTAAATCCGGTTCTTCCAAAAGCAATTTGGCCAGCGCCACCCGGGTTTTTTGCCCTCCGCTCAAGGATTGGACCGGTGTCGCTTTCCAGTCAATGCCGCCCATTCCCAATCCGGTTAAAGCTCTCCGGATTTTGGCTTCATAAGCATATCCGCCTTTTTCTTCGAATGCGGATTGCAATGAGGAATATTTTTCCAACGTCTTTTCATAGATGTCCGGCCGGGTGTATACTTCTTCTTTGCCCATTTCCGTTTCCAACAGGCGGAGCTGCTTTTCCATCCCGATCAGTTCTTGAAACGGGAGCAAAAGTTCATCCCAGACCGTTTTTTCAGACTGAAGTCCGCTGTTTTGCGCCAAATAGCCGACTCTGGCTTTTTTGGAAAGATGGATTTCGCCTTCATCGGGAAGCAGTTCCCGGATCAAAATTCTTAAAAGCGTGGATTTGCCGGCGCCGTTCGGGCCGATGAGTCCGATATGTTCACCTTCATTGATTTTCAGGTCCACATTTTGAAAAATGATGTTTCCCCCAAATGTTTTTTCTATGTTTTTCGCTTGTAACAGCATTCGGTCCACCTCGCTCATGTCCAGTGTAATCGAGTCTTTGCCGCAGGGCAAATTATTCATGGCGGCCCTTATATCCGGTGGATTATTGAAAAAAGAAAGGTTATAATGTAAGAATCAATCACTGTTTTTTCATTGCCTTGAAGGAATGAATAACATGAAAAATAAAAAGGAACTGCGCCGGCATTTGCTTGAAGTCCGCAGCCGTCTTTCTTCCGCATATAAGAAAGAATGTTCTGATATTATCTGCCGGAAGGTGACGGGCCATCCGGCTTACAAGCAGGCAAAGACGGTGATGTTTTATATGCCGGTTCGTGGTGAAGCGGATGTTTTGCCTGCCCTGAAAGAAGCGCTTTCATCCGGCAAACGGGTGATTTTGCCAAAAACCGAAAAAGAAAAGAAGTCCATCCGTTGCTTCCGGATTCGGGGATTGAAGGATTTGACCGAAGGAGCCTACGGCATTTTGGAACCGGACGCATCCCTTTGTCAGGAGATTGTCGTTCAGAAAGTGGAATTGGTGATCGTACCGGGCGTCGGCTTCGATGTTTCAGGGTTTCGCCTGGGATACGGCGGCGGATATTATGACCGGTTTTTATCCCGGCACCCCGGAGCGGTCCGTATGGGCGTCGCTTATGATGAACAAATTGTAAATGATGTGAAGGCAGAACCTCATGATTGCAGGATGGACTGGTTGGTTTCCCCGCGGAAAATATTGGAATTCACCCGGTTAAAAATTAAGTGAACCACCCGAATTTACAAGTTTTATGGTATGATGTTTTTTGCAAAACTTTTGTGCGTTGATTCACATTTATGGAGGTGTATGTTGGCACGATGCCTGAAAATAAAATACCGCAGGTGACGGCAAAGCGGTTGCCTTTATATTACCGTTATTTGGAGAAATTGCATGCGATCGGGAAACAACGCGTTTCTTCAGCGGATTTGAGCGATGCATTGCATATAGATCCGGCGACGATTCGCCGCGATTTTTCTTACCTGGGTGAGCTCGGGAAAAAAGGTTACGGTTATAATGTTACTTATCTGCTTCAATTTTTACGGGATTTCTTGAAACAAGACGAGGTCACCAATGTGGTGTTGGTTGGAGTGGGAAATCTCGGAACGGCATTATTGAGATATAATTTTTATCGCAGCCACAATACCAAGATCGTTGCCGGTTTTGACCAGGATCCGAACAAAGTGGGAAAAGATGTGGATGGCATTCCGGTCTATTCCATGGATCGCCTGGCGGAAGTGACCCAGTTGCACAATGTGGAAGTGGCGATTTTGACTGTTCCGCTGAATGCGGCTCAATCCACGGCTGATTTTTTGGTCAAGAACGGGATCCGGGGGATTTTAAACTTCACGCCGGCCCGTTTGACGGCGCCACCTTATGTGCGTATTCACAATATCGATTTGACGATCGAACTGCAGACATTGATTTACTTCCTCAAAAACTTTCCGGAAGGGAACCCGGGGGACAGCGAAGAAGAGTCTTTGACGACGGAAAAATGATTGCCACAGATGATTGTAAGGGAGCATTGGATCATGAGCGATGAACAACAGCCGATCACAGAGCATTTAGGGGAGCTTCGACGCCGTATTATATGGAGTCTGGTCTTTTTTTTCGTCGCCTTAATCGGAAGCTTTTTTTATTCGCAGGATGTGTTCTTGTTCATTAAGCAGGACTTGTTTTCCGATTACAAAATCGTCATCTTGAATCCGGTTGATCCGATTCGTATTTATATGCAAATATCGGTCATTATAGCCTTGGTGATCAGTTCGCCTTTCTGGATGTATCACCTTTGGCGCTTTGTCCGCCCGGGTCTTCACCCGAATGAACAAAGGGCCGCGTTGATTTATATTCCGGTCTCATTGGGATTGTTTTTAACGGGCGTTGCTTTCGGGTATTTTGTCATTTTTCCTTATATCCTTGATTTTTTGGTGTTGCTTGGCGGACAGATGGGGTTGCAGGAAAACTTCAGCGTACAATATGCTTTCAGTTTTTTGTTCGGAGTGATCCTGCCGCTCGCGCTGTTTTTTGAATTGCCGGTGATCACTTTGTTTTTGACGCGCATCCGCTTGGTGACGCCGGATTTGTTGCGCAAAGTGCGGCGTTATGCATACCTGGGGCTGGTGATCGTCGCGGCTTTGATCACGCCACCCGAGCCGATCGCCAACATCCTCGTCTCCATTCCGCTGATCTTGTTATATGAAGTAAGTATTTCCATTTCAACGATTTTGTCACGGCGCATGGAGCGCCAAGATGCTGAGTGGGAAAAAGAAAATCAATGATTGGCGAAAAACTCCCGTCCTCTGACGGGAGTTTTTGCGTTACATAGGTTGATATGGATTGGGGAACAATTCCTGATGGAAGGAGGAGTACCATGAGTTCATGTTCAAAAGACCGTTTCCCAAAGGTGTATTTTTTCGCCTTTGTCTTGATGACGCTGTTGGCCATACCATCGGTCAGGCAGTGTGTCTCCCAATTTTTTGAAGACCGGTTGCTCTCTTTGTTCAAAGGCGGAAAGCGCCAGGATGGCGGTTCTTCCGGCCATTCGTCATCGGGCGGCCCGGAAGATGATTTTAAAATCCGTCTTGATTTAAACCAGTCAATATGAGATGTTTATTTATTATAAGGAGCATTTCACAAACAAAAAAGCAGACCGGGATTTGGAAAGCGATTCGGGTTGGGAATCGCTTTCATTTTTGCCTGAACGGGATTTTTGATAGTTTTTTTGGCTCCCCACTTGAAAAATGAAGGCGAGAGGAATATTATATTTAATGGATGTTAGCACTCGGCTTTGATGAGTGCTAACAATATGACAAATTCATCCACTGAACAAAGGAGGGTTTCGCAATGATCAAACCTTTGGGTGATCGTGTTGTCTTGGAAGCAGTAGAAAAAGAAGAAAAAACAGCCAGCGGCATCGTTTTGCCGGACACCGCCAAAGAAAAACCGCAAGAAGGACGCATTGTTGCGGTTGGAAGCGGCCGCTTGGATGACAATGGAAACCGGATCGCATTGGAAGTCAAAGAAGGAGACCATGTGATCTTCTCCAAATATGCCGGAACCGAAGTAAAATACGGCGACAAAGAATACCTCATCTTGCGTGAAAGTGATATCCTCGCAATCGTTGACTGATCTCAGTCATTGAGATATAAAAATTTCACTTACATATGGAAAGGGGACGGTGAGTCATGGCAAAAGAAATTCAATTCAGCGAAGAAGCCCGTCGTGCAATGCTGCGCGGAGTGGACGCACTGGCGAATGCGGTAAAAGTAACCCTCGGACCGAAAGGCCGCAACGTGGTGTTGGAAAGAAAATTCGGTTCTCCTTTGATTACAAATGACGGTGTAACCATTGCAAAAGAAATCGAATTGGAAGATCCTTTTGAAAACATGGGTGCACAGTTGGTGAAAGAAGTAGCAACCAAAACCAACGACGTTGCCGGAGACGGTACCACCACAGCCACCGTTTTGGCACAAGCCATCATCCGTGAAGGATTGAAAAACGTAGCTGCCGGTGCAAACCCGATGATTCTCCGCAAAGGGATCGAAAAAGCGGTTAAAAAAGCCGTTGAACAAATTCATGAAATTGCAAAACCGATCGAAGGAAAAGACTCCATTGCCCAAGTTGCAGCTATTTCTGCTAACGATGAAGAAATCGGTAAATTGATTGCCGAAGCCATGGAAAAAGTGGGTAAAGACGGCGTCATCACCGTGGAAGAGTCCAAAGGATTCGCCACCGAACTCGAAGTGGTGGAAGGGATGCAATTCGACCGCGGTTACATTTCTCCTTACATGGTAACCGACACCGACAAAATGGAAGCTGTTTTGGATGAGCCGTACATCCTCATCACCGACAAAAAAATCAGCAGCATCCAAGAAATCCTGCCGATCCTGGAAAAAGTGGTACAACAAGGCAAACAATTGTTAATCATTGCCGAAGACATGGAAGGGGAAGCATTGGCCACCCTCGTTGTGAACAAATTGCGTGGAACGTTCACCGCTGTGGCTGTAAAAGCTCCCGGATTTGGTGACCGCCGCAAAGCAATGCTCGATGACATTGCCATCTTGACCGGTGGGCAACGCATTTCCGAAGAATTGGGTCTCGACCTGAAATCCGTCGGACTCGAAGTGCTCGGCCGTGCCCGCCAAGTACGCGTCAACAAAGACGACACCATCATCGTTGACGGTTACGGTGAACCCAGTGCCATCCAATCCCGTGTAAACCAAATCCGTCAACAACTCGAAGAAACCACTTCCGAGTTTGATAAAGAAAAACTGCAAGAACGTCTGGCCAAACTGGCTGGCGGTGTGGCCGTCATCAAAGTCGGTGCTGCAACCGAAACCGAACTCAAAGAGAAAAAATTGCGCATTGAAGACGCGCTCAACTCCACCCGTGCCGCTGTGGAAGAAGGAATTGTTGCCGGTGGGGGAACCGCGCTTGTTAATGTGATCAATGTTGTGGGAGATCTGGAAAGCTCCTTGCCGATTGGCGACGAAAAAACCGGTGTTTCCATCATCAAACGTGCACTGGAAGAGCCGGTACGCCAAATCGCTTTCAACGCCGGATTGGAAGGTTCCGTCATCGTGGAACGTCTGAAAAAAGAAGAAGCCGGAATCGGATTCAACGCTGCAAGCGGCGAATGGGTCGACATGATCCAAGCTGGTGTTGTGGATCCGGCGAAAGTAACCCGTTCCGCACTGCAAAATGCAGCATCCGTTGCTGCCATGTTCCTCACCACGGAAGCCGTTGTGGCTGACAAACCGGAAGAACAAAAAGACAGCGGTTCTCCGGACATGGGAGGAATGGGCGGAATGGGCGGCATGATGTAATCAAGCCCTGAAGCCCGTTGATCTGAAAAAGAGGCCTCCATTCATTGAATGGAAGGCCTCTTTTTCTATCCGTTTTTTGACATGAATAGTTTAACCGATGAATAAAGTCGACAAGAAATATCTGGTGTGTATAACGGAATATCTTTGTTTAGATGAGTATTTTATATTGACAACGTTTTCATTTTGCGATTAACTTAATTTAAAGAATAAACAAAGTTTGAAGTTTTTTCCCATCGCAGATCATGAAAGGAGAAGAGGTAGATGAGCTTTTTCCCCAATATTGAAAAAATCCGGTATGAGGGTCCGGGGTCATCCAATCCTTTTGCATTCAAGCACTACAATCCGGAGGAAAAAGTCGGCGGCAAAACCATGGAAGAGATCTTGCGGTTCAGTGTGGCTTATTGGCATACCTTTACCGAAGATTTATCCGATCCGTTCGGGAGCGGAACGGCGCTCAGGCCATGGGACCGGTATCAGGGGCTGGATTTGGCCAAAGCGAGGGTGGAAGCGGCCTTTGAATTTTTTGAAAAACTGGGGGTTCCTTATTTCTGCTTCCATGATGTGGATATCGCGCCGGAAGGAAGCAATTTAAGAGAGACCAATCGAAATCTGGATATCATTGTGTCGATGATTAAGGATTACATGAAAGACAGCAAGGTTAAATTGCTGTGGAACACCGTGAACAACTTTACGCACCCGCGTTTCGTGCACGGGGCGGCCTCTTCCAACCAGGCGGATGTGTTTGCCTATGCAGCAGCCAAAGTGAAAAAAGGGTTGGAAATTGCCAAAGAGCTGGAAGCGGAAAATTATGTGTTTTGGGGCGGGCGCGAAGGATATGAAACGCTTTTGAATACCGACATGAAGCTGGAGTTGGACAATTTGGCCCGTTTCTTCCGCATGGCGGTGGATTATGCCAAAGAAATCGGCTTTGAAGGGCAGTTGTTGCTGGAGCCGAAACCCAAAGAGCCGACCTCGCACCAATATGATTTTGATGCGGCCAGTTGCTATGCGTTTTTGCAACATTATGACCTTCAAGATGATTTCAAATTAAATATCGAAGCCAACCATGCCACCCTTGCCGGCCACACCTTTGAACATGAACTGCGCTATGCACGGATTCACGGCTTGCTGGGGTCTGTGGATGCCAACCAGGGGCATCCTCTGTTGGGTTGGGATACCGATGAATTTCCGTCGGATTTGTATGCAACAACCCTGGCCATGTATGAAATTCTGAAAAATGGTGGCTTGAAGCCGGGCGGATTGAACTTTGACGCCAAAGTGCGCCGTGGTTCGTTCGAACCGGATGATTTATTCCTGGCCCATATCGTCGGAATGGACAGCTTTGCCGTGGGGCTCAAAGTGGCACAAAAATTGATTGATGATCAAGTGCTGGATGGATGGATCGAAAAACGGTACGCGAGTTATCGGGATGGAATCGGAAAAGAGATTGTCGAAGGGAAAGTCGATTTTCACAAATTGGAGGAATATGCGCTGGGCTTAAACGAAATCCGGAATGAATCCGGGCGGCTGGAACAGATCAAAGCCACCATCAACCAATACTTGTTAAATATTGTTGCCCAAAGGTAAAGCAGGAGGTTTCTTCCGGTGAATGCCTTGACAAAGAGAGGAGGCGGAGGGCCGGCCCCCGAAAAGGGGGCTTGTTCCTCAAAACGGATGAAGGATGGCACGCATCGCTTTTATATTTTATCGCTTACTTTGACCGCGGCATTGGGAGGACTTTTGTTCGGATATGACACGGCTGTCATCTCCGGGGCGGAGCAAGCCATTGAAGTATACCTGATCCAAAGTCTCGGGCTTGGTTCATTCGTCCACGGGTTAACCGTGTCATCCGCATTGATTGGTTGCATCCTTGGCGCCATGATTTCCGGATGGATTTCCAATTCCATCGGACGCAAAAATGCATTGTTGGTATCGGCTGTTTTATTTATCTTGTCGGCTTTGGGGTCCGCGTATCCGGAGTTCTTGTTTTTCCAAGCGGGGGAGCCCACGATGGGATTGCTGTGGATGTTTAACTTCTACCGGATTCTTGGCGGGGTCGGGGTTGGAATCGCATCTGCCGCTTCACCGACGTATATCGGGGAAATCGCCCCTGCATCCGTCCGGGGAAGGCTTGTTTCTTACTACCAATTTGCCATTATTTTCGGGCAATTGGTGGTATACATTGTGAACTGGATGATTGCCAGCGGCCATTCGATGGAGTGGATTGTCGACCGTGGCTGGAGGTACATGATGGCATCCGAACTGGTTCCGGCCACCCTGTTTTTGGTTTTATTGTTTTTTGTTCCGGAAACTCCGAGGTTCCTGGCTTCCAAAAGCCGCAGGGATCAGGCGTTTGGCATCTTAAAGAAAATCTATGGCTCCAAAGACCGGGCGCAGGGAATTTTGGCGGAAATCGAAGCGTCGTTGCGCCAAAAAGTGAAAGCCGGCCGGCTGTTTTCCTACGGGAAGCTTGTGATTGCCGTGGGGGTTTTGCTTTCGGTTTTCCAGCAATTCGTCGGAATCAATGTGGCGCTCTATTATGCCCCGCGCATTTTTGAAAGCATGGGTGCCGGCCAAAATGCCTCCATGGTCCAAACCGTGGTCATGGGGACTGTCAATGTCATTTTCACCATCGTGGCCATTCAAACGGTGGACAAATGGGGAAGAAAACCTTTGCTGATTACCGGTTCAATCGGAATGGCCGCAGGCATGTTCGGAATGGCGGCGTTTGCATCACTCCAATGGTTCGGCATCTGGGCATTGTTTTTCATGGTATTTTACACCGCGTCGTTTATGATGTCTTGGGGACCGGTTTGCTGGGTGATGTTGTCTGAAATTTTCCCAAACAAAATCCGGGGGCAGGCCATGGCGGTGGCCGTTGCCGCACAATGGCTGGCCAATTTCTTCATTTCTTCGACTTATCCGGCCATGATGGAATTCAGTGGTGCGTTCACTTATGGTTTTTACGGAACCATGAGCGTACTGTCCGCGCTGTTTATCTGGAAGATGGTTCCGGAAACCAAAGGAAAAACACTGGAGCAGATGGAAGCATTGTGGAAAAAAGAAAAGCAAAGTCCGGCAGGCAAAGCGGACACCGTTTAAAAACCTCCGTTTTCGGAGGTTTTTTTTGTGTTTGTTGAAATGAAACAAAAAACTCTCCTGATCCAAGTGGCCAGGAGAGTTTTTGATGCTCATTATCCGGTCCGTTTGACGGGCTCTTTCATTTCCAGCTGCACATTTCCGTTCCGGTTCAGTTTGTTCCAACCGACTGAGACGCCTTTTAATGCATAGTAGAACGAACGGAGGACGACGTAAGACATGAGTTGCCGGTAGACAAACCGCTGGATAAACAGCCATTTCAACGGTTTGGGGCTTTCCTTTTCCAATTGGAAGGCGAAATAAGCCGCCAAAAGGTCAAACAGCAGGAATCCGGCATAAAACATCATGGTGGTGACGGCGTGTTCCGTAAACAAACTCAACAGGCAGAGCAAGTCGACAAACAGCGAGAAAGTTTGCACCCCGTATTGAAAGATCCACATATTGGGGAGGGAAACAAATCCCAGTGCTTTTTGCTCTCTGGAGAAAAGAGCGCCCCGGTGTTTCCACAAACATTGCAACGTTCCGTAAATCCAGCGGGTCCGCTGTTTGATGAGGCTTTTTAAGTCTTCGGGCGCTTCGGTGTAAGCAAGCGCGCGCACTTCGAACTCCACTTTGTAGCCGTGGCGTAACAGGGTGATGGTGATGTCGGTGTCCTCCGCCAAGGTGTCATGCTGGAAATAACCGACTTCTTCGACGGCTTTTTTGCGCCAAGCACCGATGGCTCCCGGAACGACCGGGATGCAGTTCAAATCGTCAAAAGCCCTCCGTTCCAAGTTAAAGCCCGTGATATATTCCACATGTTGCCACAGCGTGATCAGGTTCCGGACGTTTCCCACTTTGACGTTCCCGGAAACTGCCGCCACCTTTTCATCCTGGAAGTGCCGGACCAAAAGCGGGATGGTGTCTTCCGTAATCAGGGTGTCGGCATCAATCGACACAATGATTTCCCCTTTGGCCAGACGGTATCCCCGGTTGATGGCCGTTGTTTTTCCGCTGTTGGGCTGGGTGATCACCCGGACTCTGGGATCATGGTAAAACTCCTGTTTGATCACCGCTTCGGTCCGGTCGGTGGATCCGTCATTGACGATGATCACTTCCAACTGGTCGTAACGGCTTTTCAATACTGAATGGATGGTTTTGTTAATCACTTTTTCCTCGTTGTAAGCGGCGATCACCACGCTGACCATCGGATGGAAATCGACGAGTTCCGCTCCCCGGTTCAGCCATTTGACCCGCCTTTTGAATTTGATCCGTGCCGGAAGGAGAAATACATCAAAAAGGCGACCCGGACAAACCCGATGCCGATGCCCGCATAGATGAGAAAGGTGAAGCTGTGTTGAAACAATCCCCATACGGTATACACGGCTTTGACAAACGGCATGTAAATCTTTTCTTCCGGCTGGATGGAAGGCATGGCTTCCTCCCGCGTTTTTCCGGTCAACTCGCTGACGGTGACAAATTGATACCCTTCTTTTTTCAGGGTTTCAATCAAGCCGGGCAGTGCACGGACCGTTGCCGAGCGGTCCCCGCCGGCATCGTGCATGAGCGCGATATGTCCCAGATTCAACTGGGATAAAACGCGTTTTTGGATTTGTTCGCTGGGGGGGTTTTGCCAGTCGAACGTTTCGATGTTTTTGCTGATCATCGTATATCCGTATCCGCTTCCCCGCACCATGGCCCGGATTTCATCCAAGGTTTGCGGTTCCGACTCCACTTGATAGGGAGGGCGGAACGTGGTCATGGTGTGGTCGGTAAAGGCTTGGAACAACCGTTGGGTTGCATGCAACTCCAGCTGCACGCGCAACGGATGGACTTGTCCCAAATGAGGGTGAAAGTACGTATGGTTGCCGACCTCGTGCCCTTCCTCATACAACCGTTCCACCAGATCCGGGTGTAACACGGCATTTCTGCCGGTAATGTAAAAAGAAGCTTTGACGTTGTGCTCTTTTAAAATGTCCAGGATTTTCCCGGTATAGGTGCCGTCGGGACCGTCATCAAACGTGAGTGCGATTTTCTTCCCGTCCACTGAGCCAAACCGCTGAATCAGAAGCGGGGAAGACGGGTGACGGTAGTCGACGGATTGGATCCATTTTTCGTTTTGCATGGTGATATCACGGGTTCCCTTTTTTTCGGTGTCCGCGACAGACAATATTTCCCCGTTGCCGATGTATTCAGGAATGGGGCTGGAGATTTGCTTGATGTCGGCCAAGGCATCGGGATCCCGGTTGATCAACGGCCAAATCGCTTGGTCTTCCGAACCCAGCCGCCAAAAGGCAATTCCCTCGGCGCCATATTGCCGGATCAGGCGCAATTGATTGTAAAAGGCCGGCGCATCCAAAAACCAGACAATGTGTTCTTCATTTCCTTTTTTGTAACGCAGGGTGGGATTGTTGCTTGCCCGGTCCCATTCAATATTTAAATTATGCTGTCGGGCCAGCAACATGACTTGGTCGAAAGTCAAGGATTCAGCTGGCGTTTGCTTTCCAACCGTCCAGTCGTATCCGTAAGTCCCCAGACTGATGATCCGTTTGGAAGGAGGAACCGGCAAATTCTCCAGGGATTGTTTCACCCAGTCAAAGGAGGCAACCGGCCCCGGAGACCCTTCTTTATGATGTTCTTCATGCAAAATGACATCCAGATAATCGGCATATTTGGACAGCGCGAGGAGATCATAAGCTGGATCGCGAATCGGGACGCTGTGGATCACCTTGAGCCCGTCCTGATGAAAGGCAAAAGACAGTTCTTTGATGAATTGGGTAAACCGCAGTTTGTCTTCAGCCCGGACCTTTTCAAAATAAATGTTGATCCCGGCATAACCGTGTTTTTTTACGTCCTGGCGCAGATTTTCGATCAATGCGGCGCGCTTTTGCGGCGAGGCCAGCAGGCGCCGGACCGCCGGTTCGTCCCACTCTTGACCGGAAAAATTATTCAGTCTTGGAATGATTTTGACATGATGTTTCTCAGCCAGCTTGTCCACATTCTCGTCCCGTTTGATGTCCAGCGTCAAATCGGGGGTGAGCGAATACCACTCCGGAATCAGCACGTCGATGTCTTTGATGTGCCCCAGTGTGTTCAAATCAAACCAGCCTTTGGAATCCCAAGGGACGTAATAGGCATAAGTTGTGAAATCTTTTGCTTCTTGTGTTCCGATTTCCCCGGGGAACACAGGCGATTCGCCGTCGGAAGACACGTCATTCCGTTCAGCCGGCTGAATGGAAGATTTCGCCCATGAGTTTGAATAGAGCGGAGGAACGACCGGATGATCATACAGGCTGATCCCGAATACGGCCAGGCTGACCAAGGAAAGAAGGCTTAAAATCAGGAAAGCCCGCTTTAAAAATCTCCACCTTCTGCCCCGGTCATGGAAGACAAACATTTTTTCTTCATTGGACAGCGTCCGGATATGTACGTCTTTGTAAAGAAAGAGAAAGATCCCGTGGCATACAAGCAAAAACAGGGCGCCGGTCAAGAGATAAAGAATGGTTTTATCCGCGGTGGGAAAAAACCGGTCCATCCCCATCCGGTACACCGCCACATGCAGAAGCGGATATAAAAGCGAAACACAAATTCCCACACAGACCGCCAACAGATTCAGACGAAAGACCAGGCTGAGGATGAGTCCGATGATCCATGCCGTGTGTCCGATCGGCAGGATCCCGAGCAATACACCGAGTGTTCCGCCGGCGGCTCTTTTCTGATACGAACCGACAAAAAACAAGGAAAAGATGATATTGGCAATTTTTCGTCTCATTTTGCAATACCTCTTCAGGTGTCTTTCATGAAGTTGGTAAAGAATGAATGGTTTTGCAGGTTTTCCGTTTTTTAAAAATAAAATTATATTTCATTTAGCAATCCTACGTTTATATTCGAATTAAAATATTGGATTAAGTGCAACTTTTCTCTTGTTCAAAGGATCGACACAATCGCCGGGAAATTCACCAGTGAGCTTGCTTTGAAGGAGGTCATGAACCGGAAGGGGCTTTGACAAAGATTGGATTAAAAGATATCCTTGATCTGTCAAAGAGTTAGAGTTTCTGGAAAGAGAATAAGATTCTGTCATGGATGGATCTGGTAAAAAATACTTGAAAAAGGACAGATTGGTATCACTAATCTGTTATAAATTTTGGTAATTGGTGTTTGGATTATTTTTGCTAAAATAGTAGAATAGTAAAAGCTTCAAAAACTGAGAATAAAGAGGAGAGACAGATGGTCAGGAAGCTGCTTTCCATTTTACTTACGGCCTGTATCCTGTCCGCATCCTTCATCACCGGTGCCCAACAGGTGAATGCGGAGTCCGGAAAAAAAGAACTGGAAGAAGTGCGTGACCAACAGAAGAAGTCGGAAAGCGAAATCGAAAAAATTCAGGACATGAAGGTAGAGACCCAGAAAGAATTGGCGAAAGTGGAACAAGAAATCACCCAATTGGACCAACAAATCGGTGAGATCAACAAGAAAATCGAAGCCAATCAAACGTACTTGGAAAAGCATGAAAAGTCGTTCGGGGAAAACTTGAGACGCATGTATCTACAGGGGGACGGGACGCATTTGGCTCACCTGTTCACTGTGGATTCGTTCTCCAAATTTTTGGAACGGTTTGAAGTGATGCGCATTCTCATGAAAGAACAGGCCAACGAACTCAATGTTTTTGTGAAGGCAAAAATGGATCTGGAAAAAAACAAAAAAGAGTTGGAAGAGAAAAAGAAAGCCCAATCTGAACTTTTGGAACAATCGGAAGCAAAAGTAAAAGAAATCGAGGCGCAACTTCAAAAACACCGGGAAGAATTGAACAAGCTGGAAGCCAAGGAAAAAGAGCTGATGCAAAAATACGCCGGTTCTGGCGGGGGAGGCGGAATCCTTGCCTTTCCAAGCACGCGCGGAACGGTTTATTGGAACTTCTCCCAAAACCGCGGGACACACATGCACGCGGGAATTGACATTCCCCGTCCGGTGGGGACACCGATTTACGCCGCAGAATCCGGCGTGGTTCAATCGATTAAATCGAACCCCGGTGGGTACGGAATTTACGTGATCATTAATCATGGCAACGGATTGAGCACCCTTTATGCCCATATGTACCGTTACCAAGTAAATGTCAGTGTCGGACAGCGCGTTTCCAGAGGGCAACAAATTGCCGCCGTCGGGAACAACGGGCGGTCGACCGGCCCGCACTTGCACTTTGAGGTACATAAAAACGGGACGCCTGTCAATCCGAGGAACTACATTCAATAAAAAAAAGCCACCCGGCGAGGTGGCTTTTTTTATTCCGTTCGGACCAAAAATTGCCGTTTTTCCAACCGGCTTTTCAAACGAAGGAGTTGTTCCTTTTGCCAGTGGTTCAATTTTTCGGTCGGAATCAAGGTGAGAAGGGAAATATACAAGAAAAACAGCCGGTATTCCAAGAAAAAGTTCACTTGTTCCTGCCAGCCGTCTTCCAGATGGTGTTCCAAAAAATATCCTTCCATCAATGAGTGGAGGAACGAATCTTTCAGTGTTTCATGATTTTTTTCGGGAAACCCTTCCAATGCGTGGAAAAGAAGGGTGGCAATCTCGTATGTAAAGAAATGGTGTTTTATGTGCTTGAAGTCAAACAAAATCACCTGATCATGCGGATCGACCAAAAAACCTCCGGGCTGAAAATCATTGTGGATCAAACCGTAAGATTGGCTGTTTTTGGGGAAGGAGCGGACCTTTTGCAAAAATAAACTGAAGCGGTCGGCGATCCAGCCGTCCACAAAAGAGAAGTCCCGGTAAAAGATCTCTCCTTCGTTCCATTCTTCATATGCCGGGATGGCGGCCCGTTGCGTAAACCGGGATGACAGCGAATGGATCTTTCCCATCGTTTGTCCGATCCGGCGCAGCAATCGGGGGTTCCATACATACGGATTGGATGCATGGATTTTTTCTCCTTTTTCCTTTTTATAAGATATGATGCAGCAGGGGATGGGCAATCGAATGATCGTTTCAACGGGCCGGCCGTTTTCCGACAAGACGGGTTCCGGCAGCCGGACGCCGTTGGACCGGAGATAAGAGATCCATTGCTGTTCCAGATTCAATTGGCCTTCGTCTTTTCGGGCAATTGGAATTAGTTTTAAGATGAACCGTTCCCCGTCCCGCTCATACTCATAGACATTTTCATGAAATCCACCCAGGAACCGGAGTGAATCTGCATTTCCCTGAAATTTGCGACATGCTTCTTGTACGATTTCTTTTTTCCACATACCAATAACCCACCTATCTCCATTCAGTCAATACTGTCTCCATCATACCATTTGTCAACGGGAAAGTTCTATCAAAGCCTGGTGACAATCGGGCAATTTGGACGCATCCAAAAAAGATGAGGGATGTCAGTTTTTCTTGCCAAGGCAAAAAACGTTGCTCTGGACGAAAAGCCGGTTTGCCTTTTATGATAAGAATGCTTAGGCAGGGAAAAGGAGTGGAGAAATTTGTTGAATTTATCCGGACCGGACCCAAGGAGTGCCCAAAAAGGGGCATGGCTCAGCATGGCCGCCTACTTGGTTTTGTCTCTTTTGAAATGTTGGACGGGGTTACATATCCAATCGGAAGCGATGTTTGCGGACGGATTGAACAATGTTTCCGATTTGTTGCTTTCCTTTGCCATCCTGATCGGATTAAAAGTTTCACAGCAACCGGCAGACCATAACCATCCGTTTGGCCATCGCAAGGCGGAAACCATTGCCACCCTGGTGGCGGCTTCGTTCATGGTGTTGGTGGCGGTGGAAATTTGGGTGCGTGCGCTTCAGGCCCTGTGGCGTCCGCCACAAAATGAGGCGCATCCGTGGGCCTTTGCCGTGTCGATCGGTTCGGCGCTGATCATGTTCGGCGTGTCGTATGTCAATTTTTCGTTGAGCAAAAAAACCGGCAGCCAAGCCTTGGAAGCCGCCGCCTGTGACAACCGGTCCGATGGATTGGTCAGTCTCGGGACAGCGGTGGGCATGGCGGGAGCTTATTGGGGCTGGCATTGGATGGACCCGCTTCTGGCGGTGGTGGTCGGAGGTATGATTTTTAAAACCGGTTGGGAGATCGGCCGCCCGGCCGTTGACGAACTGATGGACGGATTTGATCAAGAGAAGCTGGAGAAAATCGAACAACAGGTGCTAAAGATCAGCGGAATTGACCAGGTCCGGGAACTCCGGGCACGCTATCACGGTCCGTATGTTTTCGTGGAAATCACGATCGCAGTGAATCCTTTTTTGTCAGTGGAAGAAAGCCATGAGATCACGGAAAAGGTGGAAAAACAGTTAATCGGCTTTGACAACATCCGCCATGTGCATGTTCATGTGGAACCGGCCGGCGAGTTGAAAAAATGTATCCGATCGCTCTGACAACCCCCATGATCCAACGCAAGGTGACCAACCGGTCATCTTTTTTTGTTGCAGGCTTTCGGGATAAAGGGTTCTGAAAATGGAAATAAATGGGGTTAAAAAGTGTTGAAGGATGATCGGGATGGAAGACAGAACCGTTGCCAAACATTTGTTGGATCAGTTGACAGAATGGGGATGCGAGCGCATCTACGGGGTGATCGGCGATGCAAATTTGGAGTTGTTGGATGAACTGGCCAAACAAGACCGGATCCGTTATATCGCTTGTCGCCATGAGACGGCCGCCGCTTTGATGGCTTCCGCCGAAGCGAAACTGACCGGAAAGCTGGCGGTGTGCATGGCCACCAGCGGCCCGGGGATCGCATTGCTCATAAACGGGTTGGCCGATGCTTATTTTGACCGTGCACCGGTATTGGCGGTGACCGGCCAAGTGGCGACGAAAAACATGGGCACGGGAAGCCATCAGGAAATCGACCAACAACGTTTGGTTCAACCCGTTGTGCAATATTCGGCAACGACGGTGAACCCTGAAGCTTTTCCCACCCAACTCAATCTGGCGGCAAAAACTGCATTGGCCAGAGGCACCGTGGCGCATTTGAGCATTCCCAAAGATCTGTGGAAACAAACCGTCCGGTCCCGCCTGTTTCCATTGCCACCTCCGGATCCGTCAGTGATTGCTTACCA
Source organism: Thermoactinomyces vulgaris (assembly GCF_005886755.1). Taxonomy (NCBI): domain Bacteria; kingdom Bacillati; phylum Bacillota; class Bacilli; order Caryophanales; family Thermoactinomycetaceae; genus Thermoactinomyces; species Thermoactinomyces vulgaris. The sequence continues at coordinate 2,563,204 of NZ_CP039710.1, read as the reverse complement.
GGAGGAGTACCAAACGGTGCTGAAGCTCTTGGAGCAGGCCGGGCGGCCTGTATTGCTTGCAGGCAGGGGAATCCGAAATGTGCGGGAGGAAGTGGTCCGGTTGGCGGAAAAATTGACGGCTCCCATCATTACCACTATGCCGGCCAAATCCTGCGTCCCCAATGATCATCCTTTGTTTGTCGGCGGTTTGGGGCAAGGCGGATCGGAAGCTTCCACCCAACTTTTGCATGAGGCGGATTTGTGCCTCATTCTGGGAGCGACGTGGTGGCCGGAGGATTACGTGCCCCAGGATCTTCCCGTGATCCAAGTGGACAGTGTTTCGGAAAACATCGGGCGGACCCATGTCCCGAAAGCTGCACTGGTTGAGAACCTCGGCTCGCTTCTCCCGGAACTGGTGAACGATGTCTCCACGAATTCCAATCCGGAGTGGGAGCAAACGATTCAGGAGAAAAAAGCGGCGTGGGATCTGAAAGTGGCCGGCGAAATCCAACAAATTCAATCGCCGTTGGCCCCGCAGCGCGTTCTTTACGCCATCAATCAACAGGTGGATCCAGATGCCGTGATTTCCGTGGATACGGGGGATCACACCCTATGGTTTGAACGGGTTTTTCATTTTGCGGAACAAGAGATTTTGCTGTCCGGCAAGTGGAGAACGTTGGGATTTGCTTTGCCGGCGGCCATTGCCGCCAAATTATGCGCCCCCGGCCGGCAATCGGTCGCCATTGCCGGGGACGGCGGAATCTTGCAAACCATTGCCGAGTTGAACACGGCGGTGAACCAGCAGTTGGCGCTGACCGTCTTTGTGCTGAAAAATCAGGCATATGCCATGGAGCGAAACAAAATGCTCGCCGAAGGGCTGGAAACGCTCGGCGCCGAACTTGCCCACATCGACTTGTCCACGGTTGCCGTCGGACTGGGGGCAAAGGCTTACCGGGTGGAGACCGAAGCGGAGTTGGAACCGGTCATTCAACAGGCTCTCTCCGAACCTTGTGTCACCTTGGTGGAAATCGTATGCGAAGCCAAAACGGTGCCACATACCAAAATCGGGAAATAGGATGGAACAAATTGGGGCGAAATGCACAAATGTTGACGAAATGTCACAAATATGACATACTGTTGCATTAAAGAAAAGTATTTATATGTGAAATTGCTTTGGCGGTACCGCTGAACCTTTTTCTTCGGACTTTTCTTTGAGATTGAAAACGCTCACAAATCTAATTCCAGGGGGAGCTTGGATGAATGCAGGTGTCATTGTCTCATTAAGCATTTATATGATTGGCATGTTGGTAATTGGTTATTTTGCTTACCGCCGGACACAAGATTTGTCGGACTACATGTTGGGCGGGAGAAACCTGGGGCCGGCGGTCACCGCGTTGAGTGCCGGGGCATCGGACATGAGCGGATGGTTGTTGATGGGATTGCCGGGCGCCATGTACGCCGCCGGGCTGAGCAGCGGCTGGATTGTGGTCGGACTGACGTTGGGGGCATATCTGAACTGGCTTTATGTGGCACCCCGTCTTCGGACTTATACGGAAATTGCAAATAATTCCATCACGATTCCGGACTATTTCGAAAACCGCTTTCAGGATTCCTCGCGGGTTCTCAGAATCGTCTCTGCGCTGGTAATTTTTATCTTTTTTACCTTTTATACCTCATCGGGCATGGTTTCCGGCGGCGAATTGTTCAAAACCGCATTTGGCATGGATTATGCGTGGGGCGTCTGGTTAACTGCCAGCGTCGTCATTTTGTACACCTTGTTTGGGGGATTCCTGGCGGTCAGCTGGACGGACTTTGTGCAAGGAACCATTATGTTTATCGCCCTCATTCTGGTGCCGCTGGTGACCCTGTTTGAAATCGGGGGATGGGGAACCACCGTTTCGGAAATCAAATCCATTGATCCGGCGTTGCTGGATGCGTTCAGAGGAACGAGCGTCATTGGCATTTTGTCTTTCCTGGCCTGGGGATTGGGTTATTTTGGACAACCCCACATCATCGTCCGCTTTATGGCCATCACTTCGGTCAAGGAAATGAAAAGTGCCCGCCGGATCGGAATGGGCTGGATGATTTTCTCCATCGTTGGAGCGATGTTTACCGGATTGCTCGGCATCGCCTACTTTCATCAAAGCGCACAAAATCTGGCCAATCCGGAAACCGTGTTTATCGTTTTGTCGGACGTATTGTTCCATCCCCTGATTTTCGGTTTCATGCTGGCGGCCATTTTGGCGGCAGTGATGAGCACCATTTCTTCGCAATTGCTGGTGACCGCCAGTGCGTTGACCGAAGACTTTTATAAAGCGTTTATGCGCCGTTCGGCATCGGATAAAGAACTGGTGCTGGTGGGACGGATTTCCCTGTTGATTGTCGCCTTGATCGCTTTGTATCTGGCCTTGAATCCGAACGAAACCATTTTGAATCTGGTCGGATATGCCTGGGCCGGATTCGGTTCAGCGTTTGGCCCCGTGGTATTGTTGAGCTTGTATTGGAAACGGATGAACAAGTGGGGGGCCTTGGCCGGAATGATCACCGGGGCGGTTACGGTCATCATTTGGGAACAAATTGAAGCTTTTGCAGAAGTTTACGAAATGATTCCCGGATTTATCGCTTGTACCATTGCCATCATCGTGGTCAGTCTGCTCACCGCCAAACCTTCCGCGAAAGTCTTGGAAGAATTTGATCAAGCCGTCAAACAATCCGGATGACGTCCGTATCCCAAAAAGCCGTTCTCATGTTGAGGCGGCTTTTTTGCTTTTTTAGAATCGCATTGGCCATTCATTCCCTTCCCGTCGGGAATATGCTGGACATACGTCTCGATCCCTAACTTCCGGGTTTTGGATTGCCTGGCTCTTGAAGAGATATACCCTCCACTTGAAATCTTCTGTCATTCCTTCTGATCAATTTGCAATATTTTAAAAAAATGACAACCCCTTGAAGACCGAATATATTCGGTATCCTTCTAATGTTACATAAAAATTGAAGGGAACCAAAGATCAACAACGAAAAGGTTTCACGGGAGGTTTGACAGCGTGAACAGGTTTTTGCGCTCGTTTTTTGTCCTTCTGATTCTGTTGGCCGGGTCATTCGCATTGGTTGGCGGCACGGGTTATGCCGAACCCGGGGGATTTGATGTTCCCAAGGTGAATGAAGATTTTGATCAGTTTGAACACACTCCCGCGCCGCAAAAGCAACAACCGATCCATAACACAGAAGTACAGGCCGAAGAAAAAGGATTCTGGGACAAGACGACCGAATTTTTCAAAGACGGCTGGGAGTGGGTCAGCGAGAAAGGTTCAGAGTTCATCCATTGGACCAAGGAAAAAGTAGCGGATTTCTTGGAAGCATTTGAGAAAATCTTGTCCTTGTTAACGTCGGTTGTGATTGTGGTCGGCAGCTTCTTTAAAGGATTGGGTAAAGCCCTTTGGGATGCCCTCAAAGGGATCGCCGATATCATAGCACATCCCATTGAAACATTAAAAAATTTGTTTCATGCGATTGCCCATCCGATTGATACCATCAAAGCAATTTGGCAATCCATTTCCGAATCGTTTATACGTGATGTGATCCACGGGGATGCCAAAAGCCGTGCAGAATGGTTTGGTTATGCGCTTGGAGAAATTGTCTTGGCTGTGGTGGGAACCAAAGGTGCGGACAAAGTCGGCAAAATGGCAAGGGCAAGCAAATTGGCGAGAAAAGGAAGCGGTTTGCTTGAAAAACTGCCCGCCCCCGTACAAAAAGTGTTTACCAAAGACTTTTGGAAAAATGCAGCCAGCACTCTTTCCCGAAAGTTAAATATCAATTGGAAGAACGCGGCAATTACCGGTGTAACCGGAACGGCTCTCACAGTAATTGGATACTTTGGAATCCCCAAAATTGCCCCTGCGGCTATGAAGGTATACAAAAAGCTGGATTGCCTGGTTTATGAACAACCGGCAGACAGCTATGTGGCCATGATGCTGTTGCCTAATGGCGGGCATTGTGAAAGTGGCGGGGGTAACCAAACTATAAACTTAGCCCAAAGAAATGATTTAATCAAAAATACTCCTTTGCCTAATCAAAATACGAACCAATCCTATCAAGAATACTTTGAAAAAATTCTTGGCAAAAAACAAAACAGTGTAACGGGGAAAGACTTGGCATTGCCAGATTCCTTAGTGAATATACCTGGAGATCAATTGAGAAAATGGATGGAAGACGGAAGAATCAGGGCTGCAAATCCACATGATCTGGATAATTATTTGAAGAATTTCAAAAATATCACCGTTCAAGTTGATAGTAATATATTTATTTCTTTAGACAAAAATGCAATGAAACATATATTGGAAAGTCATCATCCAAAGTACTTTAATCCAAAAGTAAGAACAACTAGAAGTGGGGACTATAAAGATACTACTCTATTGCCAAGTAAAATGTCAGAAAAAGACGTCGAAGATGTGCTAACAATGATTATTATACAAGAAAAAGAAAATATTCGTAAAAACGCAAGAAAACCATATAATTTTCAGGTAGGTAAAATAAATGCAATTGAAGTTGATGGTATTCAATATGTAGTAGGCTTTAAAGATAATATTTATTCCAATGGGAAAGCAATCCGTCGAGTCGGCCAATTCTACCCTAAAGTAAAATAATATATAACTACTATTTCTCAATTTTTAAGGAGATGTTTTTAATGTTTGAGGTTCATTCTTATATTTATTTACCCATAGACGCTCCAGATCTGGATGTACCTGATGAAATTGAAGTTACTGAAACAAGTTTAATAAGAAAAATCGATCCTTATCTTGATCATAATTATTTAGATGGTCATATAGAATTAAATTATTATCAAGAACCTATTTTATCAAAAAAACAATTTGATCTTATTGATCAGCTTTGGGCGGAACTTATTGATTTAACTTTAAGGGCTATTTACGATAAAGAAAGTAAAGGGTATTTTCCGGATCGTCCACTAGAAATGGAAATGAAAATATTGCAAAAGGGGATTGTTTTATTTTTGTTAGAGGAGAAAAAATGGTATTTGCCCAAAAGGGATTTTTTCCTGACAATTATTGATGGAGGGATTGATTTTTTTAAACATATGAATTTGGGGCTGTCTAAAGAAAATGCCATCCGATATGGGTATGCCAAAACATATAAAGAATGTTTCACAGCAAGGTCAATTATATTGGATTATTTAAAAAAGAATGTGTAGAAGTGAAATCAGAAAGAAAACAATTCCTGTGAGTCATTCCTAAGCAGCCTGTAGACAGCAGGCTGCTTTTTATATGTAACATTTTCATACAGATAAAAACATACACGAAACAGCTGAGATGATTACCTACCAAATATTTGGCTGATTGCTAAAGAATGTCCCACAAGAAATTTTTGATTTTGCTAGAGAAAGAAGTATAACGATTAGAGATGAAAAAGGGAATATATTTGAACCAGATGATCCTAGACAAGGTTGGTCAAGAATATATGATAAAAATGATAACATGTTGGCGCAGTTTAGAACGAAAAATGATGGCAGTGTAAATATAGATGTTTGGATGAACGGAGTTTATGAAGATATTCATTTCAAACCATAGTATGGGGTGAGAAGAGTGAAGTATCATGTGTATGATTTAGAGGTTAACAAAGCATATGTTAAAGAACTGTGCGAAGCAAACAAAATCGATATATACTTGATTGTGGAACGTTGCTACCGTCGTTACAAAGATACATATTATTGTACGAAAGTGTATTTAAAAACAGATCAAGGCCAATGTTTTCACATTGAAGGAATAACTGAGAATTTCGGTGCGTTTAAGGATGAAGAGTTTAGTATCATTATCGAAAAAGGATGGCCTGACTTTGAGATACATGAGAAGGAAAATGGGAAATCAATCATTTTCAGGGATGAAAATTTGGAGGATACTTCCAAATTGTTTTTATTTGATACGTTTATCAATGAAGAAGGTTCATCCATCGAGGTAAAGCGTTCAACAGAAGAGTTCTTGAACATTTATCCGGTGAAAGTGGATAAAGGATTATTATTTACAAGAAATGATGAATCCATATTTATTGGTTTGGATTACGCTCCATTAGTCATCATGGCCACCAAAGATCCGGAATATATTAATGAACTGAAAAAGTGGTGGGATGAATGAGCTGAATCAAAGATTTTTGATTAGGCATGTTCTGTTTGACTTGGAGGCAGTGCTAAAGAGGCACTGTCTTTCTTATATCGAATAGAATTGTCTCTTTAATTAATTTTCTAATATTAATTTAAAGGGATGATTTTCAGAAGAAGGTAAGATGCCTGAAATCGCTTGGAATCATTATGTTACAGTTAAGAATATAATTTCTTCGTGGTCTCAATTATAAAAAGGGTGAGAGAAATGAATAGTTTTGAATAGATTTATAGAAACTATTAAAGAAAAGGAGCATTGTATCGACAACATTTTTGTATTGACGGATTTTATTAAATGCCTAAACTCTTTTAAAGATAAAGAGGGTTATGGAGAAGAGGGTAATTTAATCCATCAATTGCTTAAGAAAGGCCGTCGAAGTGAAACCGGACTGTTTGGAAGCCCTTTTGATTTTGATGCGAATGCAGGATTACATTTATCGTGAGGTTGATGAAGATGTATACAAATTACTTCGTCATTATCAGCCAAGGGGTCGTGAGGAGCAATCGTTGATTGAGTTTGCCAAAGCGTGGTATTTTGAAGGAAAAAAGATGGATGAAGAATATGCCCATCATTTAGAAAAATCGATTTCAGCTTATCCAAAATATGTGTTGAATCATATTTCATTAGGGAAATACTATTTGAAAAAAAATCAAAAAGAAAAAGCCAAATCGCATTATTTAAAAGGAAAGAAAAATGTCCGGCAGATCTATCGGGTGAATGGTGTCCGGATCCTCTTGTATCCGATTATCATGAATTTATTAATGAAAAAATTAAGGGGATTCATTTATCATCTGGAACTTATGATTTGATAAAAGAACGGGTTCAATCGATGTAATCAATAAATAAAATCTTGAGTTATTTTAATCAACAGGTGACAGTGCTGGATAGCACTGTCTTTTTCATGTGTTCAGCCAAGGAGATGATATTTGGCGGATTGCCTTGCCGGCAGCTTCTTTAAAGGATTGGGTAAAGCCCTTTGGGATGCCCTCAAAGGGATCGCCGATATCATAGCACATCCCATTGAAACATTAAAAAATTTGTTTCATGCGATTGCCCATCCGATTGATACCATCAAAGCAATTTGGCAATCCATTTCCGAATCGTTTATACGTGATGTGATCCACGGGGATGCCAAAAGCCGTGCAGAATGGTTTGGTTATGCGCTTGGAGAAATTGTCTTGGCTGTGGTGGGAACCAAAGGTGCGGACAAAGTCGGCAAAATGGCAAGGGCAAGCAAATTGGCGAGAAAAGGAAGTGGTTTGCTTGAAAAACTGCCCGCCCCCGTACAAAAAGTGTTTACCAAAGACTTTTGGAAAAATGCAGCCAGCACTCTTTCCCGAAAGTTAAATATCAATTGGAAGAACGCGGCAATTACCGGTGTAACCGGAACGGCTCTCACAGTAATTGGATACTTTGGAATCCCCAAAATTGCCCCTGCGGCCATGAAAGTATACAAAAAGCTGGATTGCCTGGTTTATGAACAACCGGCAGACAGCTATGTGGCCATGATGCTGTTGCCTAGAGGGAGTTGTGAACGAGGCAGGAGTAACCAAATTACAAACATAGCCCAAAGAAATGATTTAATCAAAAATACTCCTTTGCCTAATCAAAATACGAACCAATCCTATCAAGAATACTTTGAAAAAATTCTTGGCAAAAAACAAAACAGTGTAACGGGGAAAGACTTGGCATTGCCAGATTCCTTAGTGAATATACCTGGAGATCAATTGAGAAAATGGATGGAAGACGGAAGAATCAGGGTTGCAAATCCACATGATCTGGATAATTATTTGAAGAATTTCAAAAATATCACCGTTCAAGTTGATAGTAATATATTTATTTCTTTAGACAAAAATGCAATGAAACATATATTGGAAAGTCATCATCCAAAGTACTTTAATCCAAATGTAAGGAAAAACAAAAGCCAAAATACCTTATTTCCAAGCAGAATGACAGCCGAGGATGTTGAAGAGATACTAAACAAGATTATCAAGCAAGAAAAAGAAATTATTAGTCAAAATGCTAAAAAAAGATCACAATTTCAATTAGGTATAAATGAAGAAATAAGTATCGATGGGGTTAAATATGTAGTAGGTTTTGTAAGAGAAATTAATAATTCGAATGGAAGAATAATTCGTTTAGTTGGTCAATTATATCCAAAAGTAGAATAAAAATTATAATGATATCTTGGTATAAGGAGTTGGGTTTTATGTTCAAAGTCCGATCTTATATCTTTGTACCGGAAAACATCCCGGATCCAGATATATTAGAATCAAAAGGAATTATAGTAGTTCCTTCATTAAAGGAAAAAGCCATTGAGGTCACAAACACGGATTTGTTGAAGAAATTAGATCCTTATCTGGACCATCGTTATTTAGAGGGTTACATTGAATTAAGCTATTATGATGAACCTGTTCTATCAGAATATTATTCGGATTTAATTGATCAACTTTGGGATTATCTTCTCAATTTAACCTTAGAGGCTATTGAACATAAAGAAAGTACATATTACTTTCCGGATCAGCCGGTAAGAATGAATTTGAAAATATTGCAAAAAGGGTTTGTTTTATTTTCAATTGAGGATAAAAATTGGTGTTTACCTAAAAAAGAATTTTTTCTCGCATTGGTTCAAGGTTGTACGGAATTTTATAAACAGATGATTTTAGGTTTATCTAAAGAAACAGTAACTCGCTATGCTTATGACAAAGGTTATGAACAAGCCGAAGAAGATCGCTCAGTCATCTTGGATTATTTAAAAAAGAATGTGTAGAAGTGAAATCAGAAAGAAAACAATTCCTGTGATTCATTCCTAAGCAGCCTGTAATAGCGGGCTGCTTTTTGTATGTAACATTTTTATGCAGATAAAGGCTTTGTGAGTAAAATCAAGGTAGTACATGTTAGATAATAAGGAAGTTAAAGTAATATGGGAATTCCTGCATGTATTTTAATGCCAAGGGTGGAATATACCCCTGAAAAACTTTTGGCTGATGCGGTTGTTTCTTCGTTTCGTGCCAATTTAGGCTTTTATTGCAGTAATACGAAGAGGTATAAATAAGGGTGATTAATTTATGGAAAAAGTATTTGAAGATTACTTTTCGGAGTTACAGGGTGAAATAGTGGCTATTTGTGCAGAGTATGCAGATTATAAAGCAGATGGGATTTATATTTACTGCTCTTATGAAGATAAAATGTATTCATTTAACGTGTTTTATAAAATGAACGGGAAGGTGGTTCATAAACACCGGTTAAACGAAACATTGGAAGAGGGACAACGTGAAAGGTTTGATGTTTCAAGAGAAAGACAAAGGAGTATGCTTAAAATCGGACTGGGTTATTTAGAGGAGATTCACAAGAAGTGTCAAGAATTTAACAGAGATATGCCAACTGAAATCAAAATTCATTATAATGCTAAAGAGAATAAACTTCGAGCAAGATATCAGTATGATCCAGTCTGGTCTGATACCAAAGAGCTAGCTCCACCAGATATTTTTATTTCTTGGTTTGAGGAAGTGAAGAAAGCAAATCAAAGGTGATTCTTTATTGAAGAAGGTTTGACTGTTTATGATCCTAAAATTTATCGGATATTCTATGGGGAAAAGAAGCCATGGCTGAAGGATTATCTAATAAAAGAATTAAAGGAAGAACAGTCGAAGGATATAGCAATAATGGAATGAAATTTGTTGGTTATCTGGATGATCAGGGGAAAATAAAAAATTTTTATCCAGTGTTTGTTGAGGAGTAATGAGAAATGTGCAATTTTGAAGAAGAAACTTATAAAGTCATGGAAACGATAGAAGAAAAAGAATTATGTATCAGCATTTTTTTTAGTTTGGTTGGAAATTTTAATTTTGTGGATTGTTTAAACAACTTTAAAAACAAAAGAGGTTTTGGTATAGAAGAAGTGATGATTTTATTTCGGCAAAGTTTTGATGAATGGGAACGTTTCCGTTGTCAAGAAAATGAAGTTGCTCTGGTCATGTATTATCCGGCTGCTGAGGAAGATACCATCGGATACATGGACTTTAAGGAATTTTATCCTTATGTGTATAAACGTGCACAAGAGTATATTTCAAGTCACCCGAAAAGAAAAGAAGAAGTGACCCGACTGTTAAAGGAAATCAAGGAAAGCTGGGGAATATAAGATTAAGCATAAGGTTGTCGAAGATGACAATGCCCCTTGGCTTTTTAAAATTGCTATAAAGAAAAATAAACAGAGCCCCCAACTGCATGTGCAGTGTTGGGGGGTTTTGTTTGAACAAAAGTGAATTTGAATCCAAGGAGAAAATGAAGTAAAACCAAAAACAACTGGCGGAAAGGAAGAAGTTTGCTTGAAAAACTGCCCGCCCCCGTACAAAAAGTGTTTACCAAAGACTTTTGAAAAAATGCCGCCAGCACTCTTTCCCGAAAGTTAAATATCAATTGGAAGAACGCGGCAATTACCGCTTTGGGCGCTAAGAAGAGGGGGGAGATTACAATGGACAAATTCATCAAATCAAAAGAAGAATTAATAGTTACAGTTAGAAAGCTAATCAATGTAGAATTCTCTGAAGAAGAAGAGACTGAGATTTTGTCATTATTGGAAAAATCAGTACCTGATTTTAAAGAATTAATGAGGTTGATTTATTGGAGTGATAATAAACTTACTCCAGAAGAAATCGTTGAAAAGGTACTAAGATATCAGCCAATTATTATACCTCCGCCAAGTGATGATTAATAGTATTTGGATTTTGGAGTCATTTTGAGAGAATGACTCCTATTATGACCCTAAAATTTATTTGGTTGATCAAATGATTTAATTTGAAAAATAGGATATGCTGATTTAGCAAGAATGTCATGTCCAATCCCTTGTCATGAGCGGTTGGCCAAGTATAATGGGGGTCAGGTGATTATGATGTATGAGTATATGATTTTATGGTGTAGCTGACAAATCGTTGCGGGCAGTTAAAAACGATTTGGAAAAAGCCTTAAAAATTCAATTCGAGTATCGTGAAAGCAGTTATTGAGAGATGAGTACTATAAAGCGGAACTTGGGGAGGATCAAAATTTATTACAATTATGTGGATGAGGATTGGGAGGAAAGAAATTTCAGAGAATATTCCGTCTTGATCAGACTGAATAAACTGAAGAATCTTCCAGAGGTCATGAAAAAAATGAAGGAACATGTTCCTTATGCAAGACTCATCAGGAAGATTGAGCTGATTCCCCAGACCCGCAGAAAAGAATACTTGTTTATTTAAGAAAAGCCAATACTTATACTGGACAAAGAATATAAGAAATGATCGCGATGACAAGGAATTTAAGATCATTTGCTGTTGGGAAGAGAGATGGATCGTTATTTAAAGAAATAGTTCTTGGAAAATGAACAAGGTTTGGCTATACAAGAAAGAGGTTCATGAAAGATCAGGAGGGAAACAATGAACCGATTATTTCAATATTGGTTGATGGAAATGGGAGACAGGCTCGATGAATTGATTGAAGAAATGCCTGCACAATTGATGCTTGATTATAGTCCGGAATCACTACTTCGGTTAGAAGAGTGGATTTTAAAAACATATCCCACAGTGGGAGATATTCTGAAGGAAACTGAAAAAAGAAAGTTAGATTCTTTAGCACGATACGTAGGGCAAGTATATCGAAAAAATTTAAATGGCAAGTGGAAACTTTTTTTAGATGATCCGGATAATGTGTACTACGAATTACCGGTTATTCTGATTTCAGGATTGGATCCAATTTGCCCATTGACTGAGGTAACAGCCTGTGTAGATCGACGAAAAGGAGATTATATATATGGTTTATTTCAAAAAAAAGCAAAACGAATAAGTGATGGCATTAATTAAATTGGATAAGGAAAAGGGAATACACTGATCGAATCAGGCCGGTGAAAAAAAGTGATTGATCTTGGATTTTCTTAATGAGTGAGTTTGAAATGAATTCATCTTTAGCGGAGAAGATCACCAAATTAAATGAAGAAGGTGTCCATGAAGAAGAAATTGAAAGATTTTTGGATCAGCATTTAATAAAATACCCGGATGATGTGGAAGCATGGGTCCGGTTGGGTGTATTGGTTTTCGAGCCACCTATTGGGGATTTTGAGAAAAGCATCAATTGCTTAAGAAAGGCTGTCGAAGTGAAACCGGACTGTTTGGAAGCCCTTTTGATTTTGATGCGAATGCAGAATTACATTTATCGTGAGATTGACGAAGATCTATACAAATTACTTCATAAAAAATCAAAAAGAAAAAGCCAAATCACATTTTTTAAAAGGAATGTAAAAGAAAAAAAGAAGCCGGGATAAGTAAGGGTTTCGGAGATTTTTTATGGTAAAGAGGGACTGCGGGTGGGAAGTATAATTTCAAGTTTGCTTAGTGGTAATGATTGGTAGAAAGGATTGAGTTTGATGAAAATCAAGGTGCCGGATTTTTGCTACTTTTTTCAAGATGATGTGATATTTGAGACAAGTATAGGAAAAGGAAAAACCAAAAACATTAACATAGGAACATTAAACCTGCCTTCAGGTAAAATTGTTGCATGTGATCCTTTTTTACCCGACACAGATCCATTTGTTAAAGAAATTCCTTCAGGAAATTACCCTGTGATATTAAATATTGTTCATTATGTCGATGATGGTGACGAACGAATAGGAGCTGCAAAAATCAAATTCAAAAACAGCCGGGCCATTCGTTGGGAAATGGCATTATTAGATGGACAAGATTTAAGCAAATTGGAAGAAGATGAGATCTATGGGTATCCGGTGAATAGTGGCACGGGCAGTTTTGCAGACCAAGAAACTTTTCGAAAATATATTAGCATTTTGGATGACAACCCGCAGTATGAAGATCTCCTTTTGGCAGAAATGGAGAAAAATTATGCACCTACAAGAGATTGGTGTAATTTTGAAATAGACTCATCGCTGAATATCATTGCTTTTAAAAGCGGATTGGGTGATGGGTTTTATCCTTCTTATTGGGGATATGATGAGAATAATGAGGTTTGCTGTTTGGTAACAGATTTTGGACTATTTGTAGATGAATAATAAAGGTAAATTCATTAATCCGAACTGCATAACGAAAAGCAGTTCGGATTTTTGTCACAAGGAGCGGAGCAGTGCATGAATGAAGATTTTGGCGGATTTTATCACTCTTGGTACGTAGAAAGAGCAGTCGTCCAATAACTATGAAATGTACATATACAACTACAGAAGGAGAGGAAATTATCACTTTCATTCTAACGGAACATATAAGCTTACACCAAGTTACTTTGGACGGCAGGGAGAGGAAAGAGTGGTTGAAATCAAATATTGAATCATCGAAGACTTGGATGAACTGAAAGCGTTCGACCGATACCGCTTTGATGATTGGAGAAATCGAGGGATTCGATTGAACGATAAAGCTTATAATGACGAAACTTACCATGAAAACGGGCTACGTTTGGGTGAAGAAGGATGGGAACTGATCAATGTCTGGTTTAGCTCCCGGCAATCAAGATAATCGTATTTCTCTGGATTTAGGCCGTTTTTTTAATTGGAGGGGAATTGAGTGAAACAATCAACACGTTTTGATGAAAAAGAATACATTTTAATTAGTTTAAAGCCACAGTTTTATGAACTGATTATGGCAGGGAAGAAAAAGCATGAATTCAGAAACCGGTTCCCAAACAAGAAAATAAATGCTTTTATTTATGTTACAAAGCCAATTGGTGCAATAAAAGCCTTGCTTGAGTTGGATGAACCCATCTGGGAGCCAAAAGATTTGGTCGGTCATGAAGGTGTTGGTGTCCAAGAATTTATTCATGGACAAAAACCGGGGAGAATGGCTCTGCCAATTAAAAATATACACCCGTTGAAGAAAGAGGTTGATTTGACAATTTTGAAGAATGAATTTAATACTTCTGCTCCGCAATCCTATATTTATCTGCATAAGAAACCTGAATTATTAAATTATCTTTTGTCGCTGGTTTAATGTTTTTTGTTTCTCACACAGCAAGGATGTGAAAAGCAGTGGTTGAAATTAAATATCGAATTATCGAAGACTTTGATGAACTGAAAACATTGGACCGATACCAATTTGATGACTGGGGAGAAATCGAAGGTTTTTTTATGATTCGGTTTAACGATAAAGCTTATAATGACGAAACTTACCATGAAAATGAACTTCGTCCTGGTGAAGAAGGATGGGATCTAATAACGATTTGGTTTTGTCATTTGTTGAAAGCTGTGCAACTCTTGGAAGGGCATGATTACGTGGCGGTGAGTGATATTGATGCATTGGAGGTATTCATCGAATTTAAAAGAGAAAAGCAAACGAACCATCTCTATGCAGGGGCCATTTTCGTTCCGTCAGAAAAACTATCTGATATTCGTGAAACGGTCGTCACCAAACCATTACCATATTATAAATATGAATTTGTAAATGAAAAAATCACTTATGAAGAATTGAAAGAAGAAGCGATAAACAAATGCCAACAATATGTTCAGGAATGGGAACACATTAATCCGGAGCTGATATTGGCAGGGGAAGAGTGGGCCAATTTTATCCTGAAGAGTAGGTGGATTAATTGTTCTATGTAAATTCGTTGATTCTAAAGCCTGGAAAAGAGATCACTGATTTAAAACAGTTAAAGCAAAAGAGAAATGATTACTTTGTGGCAATCGGCAATGCGGATGAGTTAATCGGGATGAAAAGTGAGATCGATTTCCATTATATTCATGGCGCCATTGAATTGATTGATTTGGATTCGGATCAGATTTTGTTGGATGTGGATGCATGGGATTTGGTTGACCAATTGTGGGGGTATCTTCTCGATGTGATGGAACAGGTGGTAAAAACCGGGGAAGGAGAAACGTTATTTCCGGATCAACCCGTCAAGCTGTCCATTCAATCGATTTCAAAGGATTGGGTCCTTTACCGGTTGCAAGCCAATGACAAAGTGGAAGCTGTCTTGCCGAAAAAAGCTTTTTTGGAAGCATTGTTGGATGGGGCAGAGATGTTTTTTCAAACGATGACAGAATGTTTTAAGGAGCAATGTGATTATCAATACGAATTGAACCAAATTCATACTTTGCGAGGGATTTTGAATCAGTGAAGGGCGGGCAGTGCGCAAAAAGCACTGCTTCTTTTTACAGGTTGCCGGTAAGGAAATATTTTTGGATTCTATGACCTTAATGAGGTGAGTGAAGGTGAAAAAGAATATTCCATTGCAACCTCTCCCTTTACAAGCGTTAAACAGTTGGAAATGGGTTTTGCCAGTCAGTTTTATCTTGACATGGAGCAGTGGAGCAATTTTCGTCAAACTCGGTTTGGAGTATGCCAATCCTTTCACATTTGTGTTTCTTCGTTTTCTTTTATCAACGGCATTACTCTGGGGCATTTGTTTGATGAGCCGATTCATTTACCCGAAAACGATAAAAAGAATGGGGGTACATTATAGTTACGGGGCTTCTGTTGCAAGCCGGATACCAAATTTTTTATTTTTTTGCACTGGATCAACACATGTCTCCGGGAATGTTGGCAATTATTTTGGGTGCACAACCAATCATTACAGCTTTTTTGGGGGAAAACAAAACCAAGTGGTTTGGGCTTTTTTTAGGGTTAAGCGGATTGATTTTGGTTGTTTTTGATAATATCACAAAGCCAAACTTCACTTTATATGGCTTAATCAGCGCCATTTTGTGCTTGGTCTGTATCGCAACCGGTACATTTATGCAAAAGCAAATTCATATCAGTCAGCCGGTCAACATGGCCATTCAATATTCCGGAGGTATTTTGGTTGTTTCAATGTTTTTCCCGTTTTTTGGAGGATGGCATGTTCAATGGAACTCCACCTTTTTGATCAGTTTGTTTTGGATGGCGTTGGTGATCTCGGTTGGCGCTTCCATGATGATGTATTTTATGATCCAAAAAGGAAATCTGACAAATGTCACCAGCTTGTTGTATGCTGTCCCGCCGGTCACCGCACTGCTGGATTACATCATTTTTAAAAATCAACTGTCGTTTATGGCCGGTTTGGGAATGGTTTTTATTATTGCCGGTTTGTTTTTGATTAACCGGCAAGGAAAGATCATATGAGGGCAGTGCTGCTTTCGGACAGACTGCCCTGTATTGATGAGTTTAAAAAATGGTATGAACCAGCCCGCCGTCGATCCGGAGCGAAGCGCCATTGATGGCCGAGGAACGGGGACTGCACAAAAATGCCACAAAAGAGGCAATTTCTTCCGGGCGGATCAGCCGTTGAATCAGGGAGCTCGGCCGGTGTTCGCCCATAAACCGACGTTCCGCTTCCTCCAAAGACATGGTTTCTCCTTGGTATAGCTTTTGGATGTGTTTTTCCACGCCTTCGGTCAGCGTGGATCCGGGCATGACTGTATTGACGGTCACGTTGGTTCCCCGGGTTAATTCCGCCAAGCTTCTGGAGATCGACAGTTGCATGGTTTTGGTTGCACTGTAATGGGCCATCTCCGGAGATGGCATGATGGCAGCTTCACTGGAAATAAAGAGGATTTTTCCTTCATTTCGCTCAAGCATTCCTTTGAGGTAATGGCGGGATAAACGAAGCCCGCTTAAAATATTGGTTTCAAACAGCTTTTGCCATTCTTCATCTCCGGTTTCAAAAAAATCAGCCGGCTCGAAGATTCCGAGGTTGTTGATCAAAATATCGACTTCCGGATGCTTTTGGATGATTTCGTTGCATCCGGCTTCAGAACTCAAATCGGCAACGGCCGGTTCCAGTGATGCTTCGGGATGGGAAGATTGGATCTCTTTGATGACTTGTTGCACTTTTTCTTCCCGGCGCCCGTTAATGAGGACGGTGGCCCCTTCTTGAGCAAGCAGTCGGGCGGTTGCTTTTCCGATTCCGGAAGTGGAACCGGTCACGAGCACTTTTTTTTCCTTTAAAAAGAGGTCCATGGATCATTCCCCTTTCTTGTTTGTGTTGTTCAGACGGCGGCCAAGTTGTCGAGCCGTGCAATATCTTCGCGGGTCAGTTTCCGTTGGCTCGAGGCAACATTTTGCAACACTTGTGCTTTGTTCTTGGCGCGGGTAATCACGGTGGTTACCGCCGGTTTGGCCAAAAGCCGGTTCACGGCGTGTGCCGTCGGTTTGTGGTACAGAGCAATAGTGCGAATTTTCCCTACTTTATCAGGCTTTTGTACAGGATGTTTTTCCGGCTGCCCAAGCTCCGAAGCGAATCACAGAAGCCTTTAAGTTACTGTTTCCCAGGCTTCTTTTTTGATCCTCTCCTTGATCTTGGCTGATGATAACGGCTTGGTCCGGATGCCGAATGTTCTCGGCCGCCTTGACACTTATTATGTAACTTATACTTATTTTTTGGAAGTGCGAACTTTTTAGTGATATCGATACTTCTCGGTAACACAGGCGTTTTTGGGTAACCGTATCAAACAGAAGTAGCATTGGCGATCCGAAGGGAGGAGGATCACTGTGAAAACGGAAGAGAAATCTTATAATATCCCGGTTGAGGCGCCCTTGAAAGTGGTCAGCGGAAAATGGAAAACCGTCATCCTTTGCCATTTGACCTGGGGACCGATGCGGACCAGCAATTGAAAAGAGCCATGCCGAAGATCTCGCAAAAAATGTTGACCCAACTACTGCGCGAATTGGAAAAGGACGGTGTGATCCACCGTATTGTTTATAACCAAGTGTCTCCGAAAGAGGTTTGTGAACTCAATGAATTCGGTTGGTCAATAAAGGCGGATTTGGACCAGATGTTTGCATAGGGTGGGAGAAGAATATATCAAGTGCAAAGCAAAGAAAAAAGTGGAGAAGTAAAAAGGGATTGAACGATGCATGGATCTGATCCATCCTTTGAATAAAAAAATAGGGGAGAAAGATTTCATGGAAAGTTGGGAGCGATGGGAGCCAATCCTCGGAATTCCGGCAAGGCTGTGCAATGATTCGTTTTTGGATCATCATGAAGGGGTTCTGTTGGAGTTTAGTGATGAAAACCATGAAAGAAAGGTGAGGGTTTGGTTTGAAAATGGTGTGCTGTCTTATCGGAACACAGACGAAGGATCGCTTTTGAAAACCTGGTATCAATTGGATGAACAATATCGCGATCCTTTTTACAGCCGATGGACGATGTTTAAAGTGAAGAATTCCGCCTATTTAACATGGTTTATTGAACAAAGTATAGGAATTTATGATCCGCGAGAGGTGGAGCATTATGTTTTTATCACTCCAAACGACGTGATTGAGGTTTTATCGGAATTTCCTCCAAAGGTTCAAGTCATGGCGTGTGACTCCAAGGCAGGTGAATAATGAAACAGGCCCCATGTGTAAAAGATGGGGTTTTGCTTTGTTTTTTCAGTGGTGCTTATTTACAAAAAGCGAAATACCATGATAATCTGAAATGTTTTTATAAATGAAACCGTGTACAATGGGAATAAAACCAAGGACAGACAAGGGGATGAACAGGAATGGAAGTCAGTGCTCTTGGAGCCATGATTGCACTTGTCATGTCAGTGATTTTGATCCTTCGGAAAGTGCCGCCCGCGTACGGGATGGTGGCCGGTGCGTTGGCCGGCGGATGGATTGGCGGGGCATCTCTCCCTGACACGGTTTCATTGATGATGGAAGGAGCTGAAGGAATGATTCCGGCAACACTCCGGATTTTGGCGGCGGGGGTTCTGGCCGGAGTTTTGATGGAGTCCGGAGCGGCAACGACCATTGCCGAAAAAACGGTGGATTGGATCGGGGAGAAAAGAGCGCTGTTGGCTCTGGCCATTGCAACCATGCTGCTCACTGCGGCTGGGGTGTTCATTGATGTGGCGGTGATCACTGTGGCACCGATTGCTCTTGCCATAGCCGGCCGGGTCGGCTTTTCCAAAACAGGCGTCCTGATTGCCATGATCGGCGGCGGGAAGGCAGGCAATCTGATGTCGCCCAATCCCAACTCGATCGCAGCAGCCGAAGCATTTGACGTTTCTTTAACCTCGGTGATGGCCGCCGGGGTGATTCCGGCTGTCTTTGGCATCCTGGTGACGTACATCACGGCATGTAAGATTTCCCGCAAGGGAAGTCCGGTGTCCTTCAACGGTCTTTCGGATCCGGCCCAAACCGGGCTTCCGAAGTTGCTTCCGGCAATCGTGGCACCGCTTACGGCCATAATCTTGCTCTCGTTGCGCCCGCTGGCCGGGATTGAAATGGATCCCATGGTTGCCTTGCCGGTTGGAGGAATCACCGGGGCTCTCATCATGGGGAAAGCCAAACAGATCAATCAGTATGCCATTGCCGGACTTGAAAAAATGTCCGGGGTGGCCATCATGCTGCTTGGTACCGGAACCTTGGCGGGGATTATTTCCAACTCTCATTTGTCGGATGTGATTATTCAGGCTTTGACGGCTGCCGGGCTCCCGGCCTTTTTATTGGCGCCGTTTTCCGGGGCATTCATGTCAGCGGCGACTGCATCGACCACAGCCGGTACGGTTGCAGCGGGCAGTGTGTTTGGCGGGATGATGATGGAAATGGGCGTGGCGGGACTGGCAGCTGCGGCGATGGTGCATGCCGGTGCGACCGTTTTTGACCATATGCCGCACGGAAGCTTTTTCCATGCCACCGGAGGCAGTGTGATGATGGGAATCAAGGAACGGATGAAATTGATCCCATACGAATCTCTCATCGGGCTTATGTTAACCATCGTTTCCACCTTGATCTTCGGCGTTTTCAAGATCTTTCCGTAATTTTTAAAAAGGAAGTGGAATCATGAAAATTGTCATCGCTCCCGACTCATTCAAAGAAAGCATGTCCGCCATGGAAGCGGCCTGTGCCATTGAAAAAGGCTTCCAAAAGGTGATGCCGGATGCCGAATATGTCAAAGTCCCCATGGCCGATGGAGGGGAAGGCACCGTCCGGTCTATGGTGGATGCAACCGGCGGGGAAATCCGAAAAGAAACGGTCACCGGGCCGTTGGGAACCGAAGTGGAGGCATTTTACGGGATCACCGGGGACAGAAAAATGGCCGTGATCGAAATGGCGGCGGCTTCCGGTATTCATCTGGTTCCGAAAGAGAAGCGAAACCCGCTTGTGACCACGACAAAAGGAACGGGGGAATTGATCCGGGCCGCATTGGACCAAGGGGTGAAACGGATTGTGATCGGCATCGGCGGCAGTGCGACCAATGACGGAGGGGCCGGCATGGCCCAAGCACTGGGAGCCAAATTGTTGGACAAGGACGGAAATCCGCTGGGGGTTGGCGGCGGGGAACTAAGCAAGCTTGATTCAATTGATCTGAGCCAGCTGGACCCCCGGTTAAAAGAAGTGCACATTGAAGTTGCATGCGATGTGGATCATCCGTTGACCGGAGAGCGGGGAGCTTCCGCCGTGTTCGGGCCGCAAAAAGGAGCGACCCCGGAAATGGTGGCCATCCTGGATGCCAACTTGGCCCGTTATGCGCAAGTGGTAAAGGAAACACTGGGAATCGATGTTGACCCGATCCCCGGAGCGGGAGCCGCGGGGGGACTGGGCGCCGGACTGGTTGCTTTTTTGGGCGCTTCGTTAAAGCGCGGGGTCGATGTGGTGGCTGAAGCGGTGCAACTGGATAAACACATGGTCCAAGCTTCCCTGGTCATCACCGGCGAAGGCAAAATCGATGGCCAAACCATCCATGGAAAAACCCCTGTCGGCGTTGCCAAACGAGCCAAAAAATACGGAATCCCCGTGATCGGTATTGCGGGAATGCTCGGGGAAAATTGTGATGCGGTGTACCGGCACGGGATCGATGCCCTTTTTTCCATTGTGCCGGGAACCGTATCGTTGGAAACGGCCCTTTTAAACGGGGAGAAGTACACTGAGCAATTGGCCGGGAACCTGGCCAGGTTAATCCGTTTGAAACAGATGGTTGATGGCACGGGGGCTGATTAAAAGTTTCCGTGCTTTTATTTTTTGGTGTAAATTGATTATTCCAAGTGATTAAGATGTTTACGTTCGGAAGTAAAATTTTTTTAGATATTTTTTAGAATATTGAAATGATCTTGAAAAAAGAACTTACATTCGGTATCCTTTTAATGCTATAAAAAAATTGAAGGGAACCAAAGATCAACAACGAAAAGGTTTCACGGGAGGTTTTGACAGCGTGAACAGGTTTTTGCGCTCGTTTTTTGCCCTTCTGATTCTGTTGGCCGGGTCATTCGCATTGGTTGGCGGCACGGGTTATGCCGAACCCGGGGGATTTGATGTTCCCAAGGTGAATGAAGATTTCGATCAGTTTGAACACACTCCCGCGCCGCAAAAGCAACAACCGATCCATAACACAGAAGTGCAGGCTGAAGAAAAAGGATTCTGGGACAAGACGACCGAATTTTTTAAAGACGGCTGGGAGTGGGTCAGCGAGAAAGGTTCAGAGTTCATCCATTGGACCAAGGAAAAAGTAGCGGATTTCTTGGAAGCATTTGAGAAAATCTTGTCCTTGTTAACGTCGGTTGTGATTGTGGTCGGCAGCTTCTTTAAAGGATTGGGTAAATCCCTTTGGGATGCCCTCAAAGGGATCGTTGATATCATAGCACATCCCATTGAAACATTAAAAAATTTGTTTTATGCGATTGCCCATCCGATTGATACCATCAAAGCAATTTGGCAATCCGTTTCCGAATCGTTTATACGTGATGTGATCCACGGGGATGCCAAAAGCCGTGCAGAATGGTTTGGCTATGCGCTTGGAGAAATTGTCTTGGCTGTGGTGGGAACCAAAGGTGCGGACAAAGTCGGCAAAATGGCAAGGGCAAGCAAATTGGCGAGAAAAGGAAGCGGTTTGCTTGAAAAACTGCCCGCCCCCGTACAAAAAGTACAAAAAGTGTTTACCAAAGACTTTTGGAAAAATGCAGCCAGTACTCTTTCCCGAAAGTTAAATATCAATTGGAAGAACGCGGCAATTACCGGTGTAACCGGAACGGCTCTCACAGTGCTTGGATATTTTGGAATCCCCAAAATTGCCCCTGCGGCCATGAAGGTATACAAAAAGCTGGATTGCCTGGTTTATGAACAACCGGCAGACAGCTATGTGGCCATGATGCTGTTGCCAAGTGGTAAGAGTTGTGGAGATAAAGGGATTTCAAATACCGAATCAAAGACTGCTGACCCTTATGGTGGATATTATCAAAGGAAACAACAGAGAACCGAGGAATATCAAAAGAATATTACAAACCCTATAACCAAGGCGCAATTACCCAAAAAAGGAAAATTCAGATTTATTCCAGGAAAGGAAGTTAAGTATGATAAAAAGTTGGGAGGATATGTAGATAGATTTGGCAATGTGTGGAAAAAAGGGCCCTATCATGGAGATCCCAATAAAGACTTTGATTTTGAATGGGATGTACAACTCTCAGAAAAAGGGTTGAAAAAATGGGGGCAATATACCAAAAATAATAAAAAGTATATCAATGTAACACCAGACGGTGAAATTTCACATTAACGGAGGGGAATATGTTTCAGTTAAGTTTATTTATGGATTGTCAGAGTGAAGATGAAGCACTGATTGTATTAAACGATATAATGAAAAAAATTGAAAATTATGTTGACTCATATCATATTGTTGAAAACGAACCCTATTGGAAAGTTGATGGTTGGTTTAAAATTACATGCAATGTTGAAACTTCAAGTGTTCTGGATCACCAAAAAGCAGAGGTCATACTTAATAAAATTTCAAACAAGTGGTCTTGGGATAAAGGAAGGATTTCTGCAGTTTCTAGTGCAAATAAAATGGGAGCAGTCTTTTGTAATACAAAACTGCGATTTTGCAATTGTTGGTTTGAAGACTTTGAATAACATTTACATTATTTCTATAGAAACTGAGATATTAGTGTTAAGAATTAAAGAATTAAGATGTATTAAGCAAAATGATCGATCCAGCAAATTAGCAGGATGAATTATTTGAAAGAATGTAACAAAAACTGAAGGGTAACTTTTCCGCATATTATTGTTATCTTTTGCAGGGGGATAACATAATAAAAAGATATATTGATTGATGTTACAAGAATTAAAAACAGGAAAATATATTGATTGGATTAGAAGGGCAGTCATTTCAGGACTGTCCTTTAATATTGTAACCTTAGCAAAAAATACCCGCTAGTGCGTGGATGACAAGTGGTTATATTAATTTTTTCTTCCTATATATTCAAGAAGTGGAGAATCATATCCAACGCTTTATGTAATGGTTTACCTTTTGAATCTCTGGAAAATAATAAAAATGCGCGGCTTTACATATGGTTCGAACCATTTTAGGGTTCAGGTAAAGTTGGTGTTACAGGAACCCGAAAACCGGGGAATGGACCGTGTAAGATGGGGGGGTTCGGTAAAGGAAATAACCGGGATCAGATGAGGAGGCAGAGGCGAATGGAACGTTTGTTTATCGCGGACAAAAAAGAGTTTGCGGAATCAAAGAAATGGGTTGATCATGTGTTCAACACGGAGCAGGAATTGCCGGAGAAGGTTTTTCAAGAATCGTTCCACGGGTTCAAGTTTGAAGAATTTGATTGGGCGATGGGTGAAGCGTTTTGGCCTGTCCTTCAGGATTTGTGCCGAAAATTCTGATGGGCGTTTTGAATCCGGATCCGGTCCGCTATTATTATAAAGCGTTTGGCCGTTTTTCCTGGGCGAAACTGCCGGTGGATTTATCAGCGGATGAATATTTTTCTGTACTGGCGCATGGACCTGCAAAAAGTCCTGCGGATGCAATCCTGTATCACTCTTATACTGTCGTGTGGGTGCCTCCGTCCGGAAAGTGGGAAATCTGGGGAGAAAGGGATATGGGGGTATGTGTGTTGGGATTTCGCGATGAGAAAGACCGATGGCATCGTCTGCCTTTCTTAAACCATTGGCATCCAATCAATGCGACGGTTTTTTCATGGATGAGTTTGAACTTTTCCCAACAACAACTTCCGGAAGCGTTTGTTAAAAAAATGAAATTGAACTACCCGGTATGAGAGGGGACTGACCATCCTTTTAAGAAGAGAAGAGGTTTTATCTTGTCTTTTTGCCGTTGCAAACTTGATGATATCGTATCTGTATATCAAAACATAAATATTTATTACAGAGAGAAAGATAGATGATTGATATTGCAATGAAAGCGGATCGAATTTGATATATTGCAAATTGGACAGAAATTGACAGGAATCCATGAGCGTTTTGCCTTGTCGTTCGTTGTGTGGGAAATAGGTGTGTATTTGCATGATCCGGAGGTGATCAGCAAGCTTGCCGACCGTTTTCACCTGTTTTATGCAACGTTAATCATTTTCAAAAAAAAAGAGGGGACCAACCCCTCCTCTTTTTTTATTTATAAGCCATCCGGTATTGTTCGGGACCGAAATAGGAAACATCACGGTTTCCTGCGGCATCCAGCACCCAGAAGGGATTGCGGAGCAATTCGCGTCCCAAGAAGACCAAATCGGCCCGTTCATTTCCCAGAATATCTTCCGCTTGTTCCGGTGTGGTGACAAGGCCGACGGCACCGGTGGCAATGCCGGCTTCTTTTTTGATCGCTTCAGCATAAGGAACCTGATAACCCGGATGGATTTTGTCGGGTGCCACGGGCAGGGTTCCCCCGGAAGAAACATCGATGAGATCGACGCCCCATTTTTTCAGTTTGCGTGCCAAGGCAATGCTGTCTTCGATTTGGATCCCGTCCGGATGATGGTCCACTGCGGAGATGCGGACATAAAGCGGACGATCCGTTCCCCATGTTTCCTGAACGGCTTGAATCACTTCTTTGAGAAAGCGGGAACGGCCGTCCAGGTCTCCGCCGTATTCATCTGTGCGTTGATTGCTGAGCGGGGATAAAAACTCGTTGATCAGATAGCCGTGAGCGGCATGGATTTCTACGATGTCAAACCCGATTTCTTTTGCACGGCGGGCAGCATCGGCAAAGGACTGGACCACGGTTTTTATGTCTTCAGTGGTCATTTCATTCGGTGTTTTGCTTTTATCGTCAAAGGCAATGGCACTGGGGGCAATGATGGGCTCATCGACCTCGGCTTTCCGGCCGGCGTGGGCGAGTTGGATGGCGGTTTTGACACCCTGGCTGTGGGCAAAGTCCACAATCTCTTTCAACCCTTCCTTTTGCCCGTCGTTCCACAGTCCCAAGTCACGGGAGCTGATCCGTCCGCGGCTTTCCACGGCCGTTGCTTCGATCATGATCAAACCCACTTTTCCCAGTGAACGGGTGCCGTAATGGACACGGTGAAAATCAGTGACTTTTCCATCTTCGCCAGCGGAATACATGCACATGGGCGACATCACGATGCGGTTGGGCAGTGTGACATTTTTTTGCGTGAATGTTTGAAAGATCGAGGACATCTCTGTTCACCTTCTTACCTTCTTTTTTTATTGTTACTTACTAAAAATTATTATACATGTTTAATAGTTGATTCGCTATATCCATTATGGATTTGTGCAAGAATAGATAAAACCA
Source organism: Thermoactinomyces vulgaris (assembly GCF_005886755.1). Classification (NCBI taxonomy): domain Bacteria; kingdom Bacillati; phylum Bacillota; class Bacilli; order Caryophanales; family Thermoactinomycetaceae; genus Thermoactinomyces; species Thermoactinomyces vulgaris. The sequence continues at coordinate 2,537,648 of NZ_CP039710.1, read as the reverse complement.
AAGGGATGAAACATAAAACTGTTGACCGCATTAAAACGGCTTGTTATGATTATGATGATTTTTGGCTAAGACTTTTGCCGTATATGTTTGGGAATAGGGCCCGAACGTTTCTACCCGGCCACCGTAAATGGCCGGACTACGGCGAATAGGTCTTCGGGAATCCTATATGTTTTCTTCATTTCATTTCCATTCATCATGAAGAATGCAAAAATATGGTGAACCGGGGTCCTGTATCGCCGTGCGGTATGGGTGTCCCGGCTTTTTTATTAAGTTTGGCAAAAGTTTATTTCGCTGGAAGAGAGGTTGCGACGTATGGAAAAACCATTGGAACGAGTTGTCGTGCTGGATTTTGGCGGACAGTACAATCAATTGATTGCCCGGAGGATCCGGGATCTTGGTGTGTTTAGTGAGCTGTTACCCGGAACCATTTCCGCCGAAAAAATCCAAGAGATGAAACCCAAAGGCATTGTTTTTTCCGGTGGGCCCTATAGCGTGTATGATGAAGACTCGCTCAAATGCGATCCCAAGATTTTTGAACTCGGCATTCCCGTTTTGGGGATCTGCTACGGGATGCAGTTGATTGCCAGCCACTTTGGGGCCAAAGTGGAAAGGGCCAAAAAACGGGAATACGGGAAGTCTGAATTGGAAGTTGTTTCCGATTCCCCGCTCTTTAAAGGTTTGGATGAAAAAGAGCTTGTTTGGATGAGCCACAGCGACGTGGTGACCGGCGCCCCGTCCGGATTCCGGGTCGACGGAAAAACGGAATCGGCTCCGGTGGCGGCAATGAGTCTTCCGGAACAAAGGATTTATGCCGTGCAATTCCATCCGGAAGTTCGCCACACGGTAAACGGAAATCAATTGATTTCCAATTTCTTGTATGAAGTTTGCGGTTGTGAAGGAAACTGGAGCATGGAATCGTTTATCGATCATGCCGTCCAAGAAATCCGCGAACGGGTTCAAGACCAAAAAGTGTTGTGCGCTTTAAGCGGAGGTGTGGATTCCTCGGTGGTTGCGGCATTGATCCACAAAGCGGTCGGAGACCAGTTGACCTGCATGTTCGTGGATCACGGTTTGTTGCGCAAAGGCGAGGCGGACAGTGTCGTGAAAACATTCGGGGAAAACTTCCAGATGAACCTGGTGAAAGTGGATGCCAAAGACCGTTTTTTGAGCAAGTTGAAAGGCGTTACCGATCCGGAACAAAAACGGAAAATCATCGGCAATGAGTTTATCCGCGTCTTTGAAGAAGAATCCGCCAAGTTCGGGGATCACCGTTTCCTCGGGCAAGGGACTTTGTACACCGATGTGGTGGAGTCCGGGACGGACACGGTTCATACGATTAAATCCCATCACAATGTCGGCGGTTTGCCGGAAGACATGAAGATGGAATTGATTGAGCCGCTCAATACGCTCTTTAAAGATGAAGTCCGGAAAGTCGGGGAAGAACTGGGACTTCCGGCTGAAATTGTCTGGCGTCAACCTTTCCCGGGACCGGGACTGGGAATTCGCGTGATTGGCGAAGTGACCGAAGAGAAATTGGAAATTGTCCGTGAAGCGGATGCCATTTTGCGGGATGAAATTCAAAAAGCCGGTTTGGACAAGGAGATCTGGCAGTATTTTGCCACTTTGCCCGACTTCAAAAGTGTGGGAGTCATGGGTGATGTCCGGACCTATGCTTACACGGTGGGGATCCGTGCCGTCACCTCGGTGGACGGGATGACTGCAGATTGGGCACGCATTCCTTATGATGTGCTGGAAAGAATTTCAAACCGCATCATCAATGAAGTCGAAGATGTAAACCGGGTGGTCTACGATATCACTTCGAAGCCGCCGTCAACCATCGAATGGGAATGATCGGGAAGGATAGGTAGAAATCATGTCAGTCATCCAACGTTTTTTCCAATTGGACGAACATAAGACCGATATGAAGACCGAAGTGCTGGCGGGCGTGACCACGTTTTTCACGATGGCGTATATTTTGCTGGTTTCCCCATCCATGATGGGGCAGGCGGGCATGGATATGGGAGCCGTTTTTGTGGCAACGGCTCTTTCCGCCGCCGTCGGCACGTTCTTGATGGGGGTGATTGCCAATTACCCCATTGCACTGGCTCCCGGATTGGGACTCATCGCGTATTTTACTTTCACGGTCGTTTTGGGAATGAAGTTGCCTTGGCAAACCGCATTGGGAGCCGTCTTTTTATCCGGAATCATCTTTTTTCTTTTGACCGTCACGAAAGTGCGTGAGCTCATCATCAACTCGATTCCCACCGGGCTGAAATATGCTGTCTCGTCCGGGATCGGGATATTTATTGCATTCATCGGCTTGAAAAATGCCAATGTCATTGTGGATTCTGAATCCACGTTTGTGATGATCAATCCGCACCTGACGGAAAAACCGGAGATTTTGCTTACCATCTTTGGTTTGTTTATCACCACGGTATTGATGGTGCGAAAAGTGAAAGGCGCGATTTTTATCGGCATGTTGATCACCGCGGTTGCGGGAATGATCACCGGTCAGGTTCAAGTGCCGGCTGACTTTTTTGCCCTGCCGCCGAGCATGGCGCCGACTTTTATGAAGCTGGATGTTCCGGCTGCTTTGGAACTCGGACTTTTTACGATTGTTTTTGCTTTTTTGTTTGTTGATTTATTTGATAATGCAGGGACGTTGGTGGGGGTGGCCAGCCAGGCCGGACTGCTGAAAGATAACAAACTGCCCCGTGCGGGGAGAGCGTTGTTTACCGATTCGGTGGCCACCATGTTGGGGGCTGTGTTCGGCACCTCCACCGTGACTTCTTATATTGAGTCTTCGGCGGGAGTGGCGACCGGAGGACGCACCGGGCTGACATCGGTTGTCACGGCGGTCTGTTTTTTGGGAGCTTTGTTTTTCTTCCCGTTGATTGAGTCGCTGGCATCCGTTTCCGCCATTACTTCGCCGGCATTGGTCATTGTGGGCGTGTTGATGGCCGGAAACCTGAAAAAGATTGAATGGGATGACCTGAGTGAAGCGATTCCGGCTTTCATCACGGTGATCTTTATGCCGTTGACCTTCAGCATTGCAACGGGAATTGCGGCCGGCTTTGTTTTTTATCCTTTGTGTAAACTGGTGGCCGGCGAAGGGAAAAAAGTGAATGTGATTGTTTATATTTTGGGGATTATCTTTGCTTTGCGGTTTATCTTTTTGGGAGCCGTCTGAGGTGATGGCCCGAAGCTTTCTCCTGTCACGGGGGAAAGCTTTTTTCTTTGCATACTTTGTCTTTTGTTTCAAAGACTAAGAGGAAAGGAGGAGAGTTATGTCTCGAAAATATGTGGTGGCAGTGATATTCTGGAGCTTGTTCCTGTTGATTTTACCGGTGCAGGGGATGGCTCAGGAATCCTGCCGGGAGCTGGAACCGGATGTCTGCCGTGCGGTTGGACAACTGATGAAACAAAAAGAGCAGGCCGTTCACAGACGGAAACTTGACCTGTTTCTCCAAACCATCGATCCCAAAAACACTTTTTACAGGCAAGAGCAAAAGCGTTGGTTTCAAGATGCGATACAAGGGATGGATCCGGATTCTTTTCATTTGAAAGTGCTGTCTGTCATGCCGGATCGGGACAAGACGGTACGCATCGTGGTGGAACAGGTTTATTCAGCCAAGGGGGAACCGGTGAGTGTCCGGTGGCCGGTCCGGTTGCGTCTGACGCCCCAAGGATGGAAAGAGTCGGACTTGGCTTTTGAACAATGGGGGGATCAAAAAATTACGGTTTATTACACGAATCCTGCATTAAAGATGAATGCGCAGATTGCTTATCATACCTTGAAAAAAGCCGCTGCCAAACTGCAAAAGCGCTTGGCATGGCAACCGCAAAAAATGGAAGTGAAGCTGTATCATGATCCTGAATGGTTTCGTCAGTCGGTGAAACCTTCATTGCCCCGGTGGGCTGGAGGATGGCATGAGGCCAATCAGTCCATCAAGTTTCTTGCCGGACACACGGCGCCGGATCAATTGGCTTCCGGAATGATCCATGAACTGGCGCACCAGGCAGTGAGCGATTTGACCAATGATAACGCCGCTTATTGGTTGCAGGAAGGGGCGGCGATGTATTATGAAGCGCATTTGATGCCGGAGCTCCATGTGAATCATCAGGTGGAATTATTGGAGAGAACATGGTCGCTTGCAGATCTGGAAAACACACCGTTGGAAAAATTGCCCGCTGAAAAAGCACACCAATATTATTTGAACAGTTATGTCCGGTACCGGCAGTTGGTCGGACAATACGGGGAGGAAGGAATCCAAAAACTCTTTGCCAGATTGAAAAAGTTCCCTTACATCGATGAGGAGAGCGAACCGAAAAGAAAGCAACTCAATCAAAGAACCCGCAAAGCATTATCGGAGGTTTTTTGTAACGGAGAAAAAAATTTTAAAAAAAGTGTTGACTTATGTCGGGGAAGGTGATAACATCGTATTTGTCGCCGCGAGAGAGCGGCAAACATAAAGCGAAATGAAGTGTTCCTTGAAAACTGAAGAGTGAAGACATGACTCGTTAATTCTTGAGAGTTCACATCAAACTTTTTTGGAGAGTTTGATCCTGGCTCAGGATGAACGCTGGCGGCGTGCCTAATACATGCAAGTCGAGCGGGAGAATCATCCTTCGGGATGAGGATCCAGCGGCGAACGGGTGAGTAACACGTGGGCAACCTGCCCGCAAGACCGGGATAACTCCGGGAAACCGGGGCTAATACCGGATAGTCCTTTTCTCCGCATGGGGAAAAGGGGAAAGGCGGCTTCGGCTGTCACTTGCGGATGGGCCCGCGGCGCATTAGCTGGTTGGTGAGGTAACGGCTCACCAAGGCGACGATGCGTAGCCGACCTGAGAGGGTGATCGGCCACACTGGGACTGAGACACGGCCCAGACTCCTACGGGAGGCAGCAGTAGGGAATTTTCCGCAATGGGCGAAAGCCTGACGGAGCAACGCCGCGTGAGTGAGGACGGCCTTCGGGTTGTAAAACTCTGTTCTTGAGGAAGAATTCCTTCCAGGCGAACAGCCTGGAAGGTTGACGGTACTCAAGGAGAAAGCCCCGGCTAACTACGTGCCAGCAGCCGCGGTAATACGTAGGGGGCGAGCGTTATCCGGAATTATTGGGCGTAAAGCGCGCGCAGGCGGCTGATTAAGTCAGGTGTGAAAGGCTGCGGCTCAACCGCAGAGCGGCACCTGAAACTGGTCAGCTTGAGTGCAGGAGAGGGGAGCGGAATTCCCGGTGTAGCGGTGGAATGCGTAGAGATCGGGAGGAACACCAGTGGCGAAGGCGGCTCTCTGGCCTGTAACTGACGCTGAGGCGCGAAAGCGTGGGGAGCAAACAGGATTAGATACCCTGGTAGTCCACGCCGTAAACGATGAGTGCTAGGTGTTGGGGGGCTACGCCCCTCAGTGCCGAAGGTAACCCATTAAGCACTCCGCCTGGGGAGTACGGCCGCAAGGCTGAAACTCAAAGGAATTGACGGGGGCCCGCACAAGCGGTGGAGCATGTGGTTTAATTCGAAGCAACGCGAAGAACCTTACCAGGGCTTGACATCCCGCTGACCCCTCCAGAGATGGAGGTTTCCTTCGGGACAGCGGTGACAGGTGGTGCATGGTTGTCGTCAGCTCGTGTCGTGAGATGTTGGGTTCAGTCCCGCAACGAGCGCAACCCTTGTCGTTAGTTGCCAGCATTTCGGATGGGCACTCTAACGAGACAGCCGGTGAAAGCCGGAGGAAGGTGGGGATGACGTCAAATCATCATGCCCCTTATGTCCTGGGCTACACACGTGCTACAATGGCTGGTACAAAGGGCAGCGAACCCGCGAGGGGGAGCCAATCCCAAAAAGCCAGTCTCAGTTCGGATCGCAGGCTGCAACTCGCCTGCGTGAAGCCGGAATCGCTAGTAATCGCGGATCAGCATGCCGCGGTGAATATGTTCCCGGGCCTTGTACACACCGCCCGTCACACCACGAGAGTTTGCAACACCCGAAGTCGGTGAGGCAACCTTTTAGGAGCCAGCCGCCGAAGGTGGGGCAGATGATTGGGGTGAAGTCGTAACAAGGTATCCCTACCGGAAGGTGGGGATGGATCACCTCCTTTCTAAGGAGCTCATTTCGAGCAAAAACGTTTCAAAGAGTCATGTCTCACACTCTTTGGTTTTCAAGGAATACTGATGGCCAACCTTCCGGTTGGTCATTTGTATCTAACCTTGAATATTGAATCACTCACTTCAAATTTTTTATAAAAAAGGGTTGCATTTTTCTTGCGACCGTGATATATTACTCCTTGTCGCCGCGAAAGGCGGTGGACAAAAGGAAAAAGAACGCACCTTGAAAATGAGATATGGAAGAAGCAAGACGAGGTTGGAGAAGCTCGTTTGACGAGAATCTTCACACGTCGCTTGTCAAGTTGCAATCACCGGGAGAAGTAATCTCCAAGAGAGCCAGTAGGGTAAGCTACTAAGGGCACACGGTGGATGCCTTGGCGCCAGGAGCCGATGAAGGACGGGACGAACACCGATATGCCCCGGGGAGCTGTAAGTGAGCGTTGATCCGGGGATGTCCGAATGGGGGAACCCGCCAGCTTGAAGAGCTGGCACCGCCATCTGAATCCATAGGATGGACGGGGGCACACCAGGGGAACTGAAACATCTTAGTACCCTGAGGAAGAGAAAGCAAACGCGATTCCCTGAGTAGCGGCGAGCGAAACGGGAACAGCCCAAACCGGTTGGCAAAGCCAACCGGGGTTGTAGGACGTCTCACACGGAGTTACAAAGGTGACGGATAGATGAAGTGGTTCTGGAAAGACCCGCCAAAGAAGGTAACAGCCCTGTAATCGAAATCGGTCACCCTCCGAGACGGATCCTGAGTACCGCGGGACACGTGAAACCCCGTGGGAAGCAGGGAGGACCACCTCCCAAGGCTAAATACTCCCTGGCGACCGATAGTGAACCAGTACCGTGAGGGAAAGGTGAAAAGCACCCCGGGAGGGGAGTGAAAGAGAACCTGAAACCGTGTGCTTACAATCAGTCGGAGTCCTTTTAAAGGGATGACGGCGTGCCTTTTGTAGAATGAACCGGCGAGTGACGGTTACGTGCGAGGTTAAGGTGAGAAGCCGGAGCCGCAGCGAAAGCGAGTCTGAACAGGGCGAATGAGTACGTGGCCGTCGACCCGAAACCGGGTGATCTACCCATGTCCAGGGTGAAGTTCCGGTAACACGGAATGGAGGCCCGAACCTGTTGGTGTTGAAAAACCATAGGATGAGGTGTGGGTAGGGGTGAAATGCCAATCGAACCCGGAGATAGCTGGTTCTCCCCGAAATAGCTTTAGGGCTAGCCTCGGAGAGGAGTCGTGGAGGTAGAGCACTGATTGGGCTAGGGGCCCCCACAGGGTTACCGAACTCAGTTAAACTCCGAATGCCACAGACTTGTCCTCCGGGAGTCAGACTACGAGTGCTAAGATCCGTGGTCGAGAGGGAAACAGCCCAGACCGCCAGCTAAGGTCCCAAAGTAACCGTTAAGTGGCAAAGGATGTGGAGTTGCCCAGACAACCAGGATGTTGGCTTAGAAGCAGCCATCATTCAAAGAGTGCGTAATAGCTCACTGGTCAAGTGACTCTGCGCCGAAAATGTAACGGGGCTAAACGGTTCACCGAAGCTGCGGATGTCCTTCGGACATGGTAGGGGAGCGTTCCAAACAGCAGCGAAGCTGCTTCGTGAGAAGCGGTGGAGCGTTTGGAAGTGAGAATGCCGGTATGAGTAGCGGAAAGAAGGGTGAGAATCCCTTCCACCGAAAGCCTAAGGTTTCCTGAGGAAGGTTCGTCCGCTCAGGGTTAGTCGGGACCTAAGTCGAGGCCGAAAGGCGTAGGCGATGGACAACAGGTTGAGATTCCTGTACCACCTTGTTCCGTTGACGACGGGGGGACGCAGGAGGGTAGAGAATCGCGCGACTGGTTGTGCGCGTCCAAGCAGTGAGGCTGAAGAGACAGGCAAATCCGTCTCTTCTTAAGGCTAGGCTGTGATGGCGAGGGAAGTTTCAGTACCGAAGTTCTTGATCTCACACTGCCAAGAAAAGCCTCTAAGGAGGAACAAGGTGCCCGTACCGCAAACCGACACAGGTAGGCGAGGAGAGAATCCTAAGGTGCTCGGGAGAACTCTCGTTAAGGAACTCGGCAAAATGACCCCGTAACTTCGGGAGAAGGGGTGCCCCGTTAGGGTCTTCGGGCCCGAGGGGGCCGCAGTGAAGAGGCCCAGGCGACTGTTTAGCAAAAACACAGGTCTCTGCAAAGCCGCAAGGCGAAGTATAGGGGCTGACGCCTGCCCGGTGCTGGAAGGTTAAGGGGAAGAGTTAGCTCACGCGAAGCTCTGAACCGAAGCCCCAGTAAACGGCGGCCGTAACTATAACGGTCCTAAGGTAGCGAAATTCCTTGTCGGGTAAGTTCCGACCCGCACGAAAGGCGTAACGATCTGGGCGCTGTCTCAACGAGAGACCCGGTGAAATTGTACTACCAGTGAAGATGCTGGTTACCCGCGACAAGACGGAAAGACCCCGTGGAGCTTTACTGCAGCCTGATATTGAATCCGGGTACGGCTTGTACAGGATAGGTGGGAGTCTGCGAAGCCGGAGCGCCAGCTTCGGTGGAGACGCCGGTGGGATACCACTCTGGCCGTATCGGGGTTCTAACTCGCCGCCGTCATCCGGCGGGAGGACCGTGTCAGGTGGGCAGTTTGACTGGGGCGGTCGCCTCCTAAAAGGTAACGGAGGCGCTCCAAGGTTCCCTCAGCGCGGTTGGAAATCGCGCCCTCAGAGTGCAAAGGCAGAAGGGAGCTTGACTGCGAGACCTACAAGTCGAGCAGGGACGAAAGTCGGACTTAGTGATCCGGTGGTTCCGTGTGGATGGGCCATCGCTCAACGGATAAAAGCTACCCCGGGGATAACAGGCTTATCTCCCCCAAGAGTCCACATCGACGGGGAGGTTTGGCACCTCGATGTCGGCTCATCGCATCCTGGGGCTGAAGTAGGTCCCAAGGGTTGGGCTGTTCGCCCATTAAAGCGGTACGCGAGCTGGGTTCAGAACGTCGTGAGACAGTTCGGTCCCTATCTGTCGCGGGCGCAGGAAATTTGAGAGGAGCTGTCCTTAGTACGAGAGGACCGGGATGGACGCACCTCTGGTGTACCAGTTGTTCCGCCAGGAGCACCGCTGGGTAGCCAAGTGCGGAAGGGATAAGCGCTGAAAGCATCTAAGCGCGAAGCCCCCCTCAAGATGAGATTTCCCATTCCCTTCGTGGAAGTAAGACCCCTTGTAGATGACAAGGTAGATCGGTCCGGGGTGTAAGCACAGCAATGTGTTCAGCTGACGGATACGAATCGGTCGAGGGCTTTCCCTACTACTTCTCACGGTTGCTTTGCTTCTTCCATTCTCATTTTCAGGGTGTGTTCATGTGCCCTTAGCTCAGCTGGATAGAGCGTCTGACTACGGATCAGAAGGTCGGGAGTTCGAATCTTCCAGGGCACGCCAATCAAATTGTCTGGTGACCATAGCGGAGGGGATTCACCCGTTCCCATCCCGAACACGGAAGTTAAGCCCTCCAGCGCCGATGGTACTTGGGGATGACCCCTGGGAGAGTAGGTCGTTGCCAGGCGAATTGTCACCCGAACCACCTTCAGCAATCATGCTGAAGGTGGTTTTTTTATGCTTGTTTTGATTTTTTTATGCTTGTTTTGATTTTTTTTTCTTCTTTTGCTATGGATGAGAGGGAATGGGGGCATTTATGGTCATATGTATTTCCTGAAACATATGTCTTCCCATATAAAGTGATGATGGGCAAAGATTGACGAAAGCTGTGGAAAGGATGGCAGGAAAAGATAGATGAACGGGTTTTCCTTTGCAAACCAAAACGTTGAAGGCATCTGGTTCAGCTAAAGGATTGAATGCGTGAATTTTCAATACGTAATGCAGGAATCAAAGAAAGCAAACAAATTATCAGGTTGAATGCATGTATATTTAACACGAATGGCTTGGTGTTTTCTGCCCGGATCTGCAGAAAATATGAAAGAACCGGTCAAAAAATCCGGAATCATTTATTCCGCCAGAGGATGCGGATGCAGAATGATTGCCTCTTGGTTCAGGACGGATATGGATTAAAAAATTTCAATCATCCGGAAAGCCGGTTTAAAAACGGGTATGAGAGGAATTTGGCAACGTCTTTGGCCGATACGTCCATACCGGCATCTGTTTTTTCAGAGGGAGTGAAAGATTTTACATACGAGACGCAGGCGGGCGGTACAAATATAGAAAAGAAAATCCGGATGTTTTTGCAACGAATGGAAACGGAACGAGACGACTGTTTCTTATCAAGCGGATCCCCAACAAGGTTTTTACGGGTTTTGTGTTGTCAGAGGCCTCTTTTTTTCTTGAAACACCAGATTTATGATAAAAAACACGAACGAGGTGAAATTTGTTAACCGTAAATGTTCGTTTATTATATTGACGCGTTCCTTGGTTTCCTGTTACACTGAGAGTGAATTGAATAGCTGTTGTTTTCTCATATATGCTCAGGAATATGGCTTGAGCGTCTCTACCAGGAAACCGTAAATTTCCCGGCTATGAGAAAAAACTGTTTGTTTGGGATCTTCTTGAGAGAAGATGAGCCTAAGCAGTAGTTTTTCTCATGCCCTTTTTCAGAAAACCTGCTGTTTAGGCTTATCTTTTTGAAAAGGAGAGGAACCATGGATCAGGCAAAAGTCGGAGTGATTATGGGGAGCACCTCAGATTGGCCGACAATGAAAAATGCATGTGAAGTGTTAGACGAATTGGGAATCAGTTATGAAAGCAAAGTCGTATCTGCCCATCGTACCCCGGATGAAATGTTTCAATATGCCAGTGAAGCCGAAAACAGAGGCATTCAAGTCATTATTGCGGGGGCAGGGGGAGCGGCCCATTTGCCGGGCATGGTGGCAAGCAAAACCGTGTTGCCGGTGATCGGGGTTCCCATCAAAACTTCTTCCCTGAATGGATTGGATTCCTTGTTGTCCATCGTGCAAATGCCGGGAGGCGTTCCGGTGGCAACCGTTGCCATCGGCAAAGCCGGCGCGGTCAATGCCGGATTGCTGGCGGCGGAAATGCTCGGCATCAAAGATCCGGAAATTCGCAAACGCCTGCAGCAGCGAAGGGAGCAGATCCGTGAGCGGGTATTGAAGGAGAGTGATCTTGCTTGAATTCATACCTGAAGGAAAAACCGCAAGCATTGATCTCTCCGGGTCAAACCGTCGGTATTTTAGGCGGGGGGCAATTGGGAAGAATGGTCATTAATGAAGGGAGAAAGATGGGCTTTCACTTTGTGACCCTGGATCCCGATCCCGATTGTCCGGGAGCGCAAGCATCAGACCGGCATATTGCGGCTAAATATGACGATTGGGATGCTGTGGCCAAACTGGCCGGACAATGCGATTTGATTGTTTATGAATTTGAAAACATCCCTCCGGAAGTGGTCGAATACCTGGAAAAGATCAAACCGCTCCCCCAGGGAAGCCGGTTGCTGAAAACCACCCGGCATCGGTTGAGGGAGAAAAAAGCGCTCCGGGAAGCGGGCGTCCCGGTGGCCCGTTTTCAAGAAGTGAATACGTTTCAGGATCTCATGCAAGCAGTGGAAGAGTTGGGATGGCCGGCCGTGCTCAAAACGACAACCGGCGGGTATGACGGAAAAGGACAGTGGATTTTGCATTCCCTGGACGATGTGGACCGGTTGCCGGCCGGACTGTTTGAAGAAGGCAAACCCTTCATTTTGGAGGAATGGGTTCCTTTTGAAAAAGAAATTTCGGTGGTCGTTGCCAGGAGTATTCACGGAGAAATGGCAGCTTTTCCGCCGGCTGTTAATTTGCACCGCAATCATATTTTGCATCTGTCGGTTTCTCCGGCTCCTGTTTCCGATTCCGTCATCCGACAGGCCGTCCATTGGGCAAAGCAAATCGCGGAGTCTTTGGAGGTTGTCGGGCTCATTGCAGTGGAGATGTTTTGCATGGAAGACGGAAGGCTGCTGGTGAATGAACTGGCTCCCCGGCCTCACAATTCCGGCCATTACACCTATGATGCCTGCCTGACTTCACAATTTGAACAGTTGATCCGCGCTGTTGCCGGGCTGCCGCTCGGACCGGCAGAGCAAGTAAAGCCGGCTGTGATGGTAAATCTCCTCGGCGAGCACATGGAAATGTTCCGGAGTCATTTTCCCCGGCTCCCGGGGGATATCAAGCCGCATTGGTACGGAAAAAAAGAAGCAAAGCCCGGACGGAAAATGGGGCATCTGACCTTGCTCGGCCGGTCCATGGAAGAAGCAGTTCAGTGGATGGACGGGAGCGGAATTTGGCCTCCTTTGACGGAACAAGAAAAAAAGGTTATTTATAATAGAGATTCTTAAAAAAGGTGGAAAAGCAATGATTGAACGTTATACGCGACCCGAGATGGGACAAATCTGGACCGAAGAAAACAAATACCAAGCATGGTTGGAAGTAGAAATCCTTTCCTGCGAAGCTTGGGCCAAATTGGGCGTCATTCCGGAAGAAGACGTCAAACAGATCCGCAAAAACGCGGAAATTCATGTGAACCGCATTTATGAAATTGAACAGGAAACGCGCCATGATGTGGTGGCCTTCACCCGGGCAGTGGCGGAAACATTGGGCCCGGAATCCAAATGGGTCCACTACGGATTGACCTCCACCGATGTGGTGGATACGGCGCTTTCCTATCTCTTAAAGCAAGCCAATGAAATTTTGCTGAAAGACCTGGACCGTTTGATTGAGGTGTTGAAAGAAAAAGCCAAAGAGCATAAATACACCGTCATGATGGGGCGCACCCACGGGGTTCATGCCGAACCGACCACATTCGGATTGAAAATGGCCCTGTGGCTGGAAGAGATGAAACGAAACAGAGAGCGCTTCGTGCAAGCCATGGAGACCGTGCGGGTCGGAAAAATTTCCGGGGCGGTCGGAACGTATGCCAATATTGATCCCTTTGTGGAGAAATATGTTTGCGAAAAACTGGGGTTGAAACCTTCCCCGATTTCGACGCAAACCCTGCAACGCGACCGTCATGCGCAATACGTCTCCACCTTGGCCCTGATTGCCACATCGCTGGAGAAGTTTGCCACCGAGATTCGCGGTTTGCAAAAAAGCGAGACCCGGGAAGTGGAAGAGCCCTTCCGCAAAGGACAAAAAGGATCATCGGCCATGCCGCACAAACGCAATCCGATCGGTTGTGAAAACATCAGCGGATTGGCCCGAGTGGTTCGCGGACACATGGTCTCTGCATATGAAAATGTTTCTCTCTGGCATGAACGGGATATTTCCCATTCATCGGTGGAACGGGTGATTTTGCCGGATTCCACGATTTTGCTCAACTATATGTTGAATCGTTTCACCAACATCGTTCGTGATTTAACCGTATTCCCGGAAAATATGAAACGGAATATGGAACGGACCTTCGGGCTCATTTATTCGCAACGGGTGCTGCTCAGTCTCATCAATAAAGGATTGAAACGGGAAGAGGCTTATGACCGTGTGCAGCGTTTGGCCATGCAGGCTTGGGAAGAACAGCGTCCGTTTAAGCCTCTGGTGGAACAAGACGAGTTGATTTCCCGGACATTAACCCCCGAAGAGGTGGAAGATTGTTTTGATTACCGTTACCACTTAAAACAAGTGGACACGATTTTCACCCGGTTGGGATTGGATGATTGATTTCGCGGTGAAGCCGGTTTTCCGGCTTCCCTCCCACCTTCCTTTGAAAGGAGCAGGCCAATGGATACCTTGGAGATGTTATATGAAGGAAAGGCCAAGCAAATTTTTAAAACCGGTGACCCTTCCTTGGTTCTGGTGCGCTACAAGGATGCGGCAACGGCTTTTAACGGTGAGAAGCGGGCTGAGCTTTCAGGCAAAGGCGAATTGAACAACCGGATCAGTTCCTTCTTCTTTCAATTGTTAACCAAAGAAGGCATTCCACATCATTTTGTAAGAGAAGTTTCCGCATGCGAGCAACTGGTGAAAAAGGTGAACATCATCCCGCTGGAAGTGGTGGTGAGAAACCGGGTGGCCGGTTCCATGGCCAAAAGGCTGGGGCTGGAAGAAGGAAAAATCCTGCCGCAACCGGTGGTGGAGTTTTATTACAAAAACGATGAGCTGGGGGACCCGCTTTTGACGGAAGACCACGTGGCCATTTTGAATCTGGCGACCCCTGCGCAAAGAGCCCGGCTCAAAGAGACGGCTTTAAAGGTAAACCGCTTTTTGTCGGAATGGTTGGATCAACGGGGAATTGTGCTGGTGGATTTTAAATTGGAATTTGGAACGGATGAAAAGGGCGAAATATTGTTGGCGGACGAAATTTCACCGGATACTTGCCGCTTTTGGGATAAAGAAACCGGGGAGCGTCTGGATAAGGATCGTTTTCGCCGTGATCTCGGCCAGGTTGTGGAATCTTATCAAAAAATTTGGAATCGTTTGGAAGGGGATAGCCATGTTTAAAGCTGAAATTTTCGTGTCGCTGAAAGAAAGTGTTCTGGATCCGCAGGGAGTGGCCGTCAAAAGTTCACTGCATTCCCTCGGGTTTCAAAAAGTGAGCGATGTCCGCATCGGCAAGCGCCTGGAGATGATGCTGGAATGCGACAGCCGGGAAGAGGCGGAAAAACAGGTTCAGGCGATGTGTGAAAAAATGTTGGCCAATCCAACGATCGAAAATTATACCTTTGAAGTGGAGAGGGTGTCCTGACGTGAAATTTGCGGTTCCCGTATTTCCCGGATCCAATTGTGACATGGACTGTATCCATGCGGTTGAAGACGTATTGGGCAATCCGGTGACACCGGTATGGCATCATGAATCGGATTTGTCTTCCTATGATGCCGTGATTTTGCCGGGAGGATTTTCTTACGGCGATTATTTGCGCTCCGGTGCCATTGCACGGTTTTCCCCGGTGATGCAAGGTGTCAAAAAAGCAGCGGCAGACGGAAAACTGGTGATCGGTATCTGCAACGGATTTCAAATTTTGCTGGAAAGCGGATTGTTGCCGGGAGCGATGTTGAAAAACAAAAACCTTTCTTTTCTCTGTGATTTTCAGACCCTGCGCGTGGAAAACGCCAAAACCCCGTTTACGATGCAGTATCAGGAAGGCGAACGGATCCGGATTCCGATCGCGCATCAGGAAGGCAATTATTACTGTGATGAAAAGACCCTCGCCGGGTTGGAAGAAAACGGGCAGATTGTGTTTCGTTATGCGGATGAAAATCCCAACGGCTCCGTGCAAAACATCGCAGGCATTTGCAACCGGGAAGGAAACGTGCTGGGCATGATGCCCCACCCGGAAAGGGCAATTCACGAGTGGATGGGATCCGAAGACGGAAGACGCCTGTTTCAATCGATGTTGAAATACGGGAAGGAGAATGGCGGTGCAGCTTGAGAACAAAGTGATCGAGAAGTTGGGCAATGAACCCTCCCCGGAAGTGATCAAGGAGAAAAAATTATACCGGGAGATGGGGCTGTCGGATCAGGAGTTTGAACAAATTGCCGGGCATCTGGGACGTTTGCCGAACTGGACGGAAACAGGGATTTACAGTGTCATGTGGTCAGAACACTGCAGTTATAAAAATTCAAAACCGTTGTTGAAGCGGTTTCCGACCCAGGGCCCAAGGGTGATTCAAGGGCCCGGGGAGGGAGCCGGGGTGATCGACATTGATGATGGCCAAGCCGTTGTTTTTAAAATCGAAAGTCACAATCACCCTTCAGCCATTGAACCGTTCCAGGGGGCCGCAACCGGGGTGGGCGGCATCATCCGGGATGTCTTCTCCATGGGCGCCAGACCCGTTGCGCTTTTAAATTCGCTCCGGTTTGGCGATTTGCGTTCCCCGAGGGTCCGTTATCTGTTTGAACAAGTTGTGGCCGGGATTGCCCATTATGGAAATTGCATCGGCATCCCGACCGTGGGCGGGGAAGTCGTTTTTGACGATGCATATGACGGCAATCCGTTGGTCAATGCCATGTGCGTGGGTGTCTTGAATCATGACGAGTTGCAAAAAGGGGTTGCCATTGGTCCGGGAAATCCCGTGATTTATGTCGGTTCCAGCACCGGACGGGACGGGATCCACGGAGCCACGTTTGCCAGTGAAGAGTTGAATGAATCGGCCGGGGAAAAACGTCCGGCGGTTCAAGTCGGCGATCCGTTTATGGAGAAGCTGCTGCTTGAGGCTTGTTTGGAAATGGTGAAAAAGGAAATGTTGATCGGGATTCAGGACATGGGCGCCGCCGGACTCACCTGTTCCAGTGCTGAAATGGCGGCCAAAGGCGGGCACGGATTGGAACTGAATCTGGATCTGGTTCCCCAGCGCGAAAAGGGAATGACCCCCTATGAGATCATGCTTTCCGAATCCCAGGAACGGATGCTTCTGGTGGTGGAAAAAGGGCGGGAGCAAGAAATCATGAACATCTGCAAGAAGTGGGGCTTGCAATCCGCCGTGATCGGGCAGGTGACTGAAGGGGATCGTTACCGGATTTATTCCCAAAATCAATTGGTTGCCGACATTCCTGTCAACACGTTGGTGGATGATGCTCCGGTTTATACCCGGGAGGAAAAAGTCCCAGAATATTATGTGCAAAATGCCTCGGTCCAACCGGAAGAAGACTTGAAAGATATTGATCCGGTGCAAGCGCTTTTGCAGATGGTTTCTTCCCCCAACATGGGAAGCAAAAAGTGGGTTTACCGCCAATATGACCACATGGTGCGTGCCAGCACGGCGGTGCGGCCGGGATCGGATGCCGCGGTGGTCATTCTTCGCGGGACGGAGAAAGCCTTGGCCATGTCCACCGACGGAAACGGGCGTTATGTTTACCTTGATCCGGTTCAGGGAGGAAAAATTGCCGTCAGTGAAGCGGCGCGAAATGTGGTTTGTTCCGGGGCTGAGCCTTTGGGCATCACGGATTGCCTGAATTTCGGAAACCCGGAAAAACCAGAAGTGTATTGGCAGCTGTCCAAGGCGATTGACGGCATGTCCGAGGCTTGTCGCGTGCTTGAATCCCCAGTTATTGGCGGAAATGTCAGCTTATACAACGAAACCAAAGGAAATCCGATTTACCCGACTCCGGTGGTGGGAATGGTCGGGCTGATCCAAAAGCGGGAGCATATCACGACGCAAGCGTTTAAAAACGACGGGGATGTGATTATTCTCCTGGGGGACACTTATGCCGAATTGGGAGGAAGCGAGTTGCAACATCTGATCACGGGCTTGGTCAGCGGCCGGCCGCCGGTATGTGATCTTCAGAAAGAACAGGCTGTGCAAAAAGCGGTTCTTCAAGCCATTCGTTCCGGATACGTCCAATCGGCGCATGATGTGTCCGAAGGCGGTTTGGCTTTGGCTCTGGCCGAATCTTGTATTTCCGGCGGAAAAGGGGCAACCGTCTTCGTGGAGACTGACTTGGCACCGGCCGTCTGTTTGTTCAGTGAAAGTCAGTCGCGCATTTTGATCACCGCTTCCCCGGAAAATGCGGGTCAGATTCAGGAGATTGCCCGCCAATACGGAGTTCCTTGCCGCAAAATCGGGGAAGTGACCGGTGAACGTAAGTTGAAGGTCTCGGTAAACGGGAGCGGTGTTATTCACCAAGATGTTGATCTTTTGAGCAAACGATGGGAGGCTGCCATTTCATGCGCGATGAATCCATCTTCGACTTCGATGAGTTAAACGAAGAATGCGGTGTATTTGCGATCATCGGACATCCGGATGCCGCGCTGCTCACATATTACGGCTTGCACGCTTTGCAACACCGGGGGCAGGAAAGTGCCGGTATTGTTTCAGCTGAGGACGGGGAATTGTTTGCCAAACGGGGGACCGGGCTGGTGACCGAAGTGTTTGATTCCGCGAATTTGAAAGGGTTAAAGGGAACCACCGCCATCGGCCATGTCCGGTACTCCACCTCCGGGGGATCAGGATTGGAAAATGCCCAACCCTTGGTCTTTAATTTTTCGTCGGGCAAATTGGCGATTGCGACCAACGGCAACTTGGTGAATGCCAAACGGTTGCGCTTGCAACTGGAAAAAGAAGGATCCATTTTTCAAACCACATCCGATACGGAAGTCATTGCCCATTTGATTGCCCGTTCCAAAGCCCCGACATTGGAAGAAGCCGTCAAAGAAGCCCTGAAGCAAGTGGTCGGCGCCTATGCTTTGCTCATCCTGACCAATGATCAATTGATCGTCGCTTCGGATCCGCACGGCCTTCGTCCTTTTGCCATGGGGAAAATCGGAGAGGCTCATGTCTTTTCATCCGAAACCTGTGCGTTTAATGTGATCGGCGCAGAATTGGTAAGAGAAATCGAACCGGGGGAGATGATTGTTTTCGACCGGAACGGCGGGATGAAAACCACCCGGTTTGCCGGAAAAAGAGAACGCGCGCTTTGCGCATTTGAATATGTGTATTTTGCCCGTCCGGACAGTTTGATCCGCGGGGTGAATGTGCATGCGGCCCGCAAGCGGATGGGAAGAATCTTGTCGCAAGAAGCACCGGTGGAAGCGGATGTGGTGACCGGGGTGCCGGATTCCAGCACCTCAGCGGCAATCGGGTTTGCCGAAGCCACAGGCATTCCGTACGAGTTGGGATTGATTAAAAACCGCTATATCGGACGGACTTTCATTCAACCGAGCCAGGAATTGCGGGAACAAGGCGTGCGGATGAAGTTAAGCGCCGTGGAGGGTGTGGTTTCCGGAAAAAGAGTCGTCATGGTGGACGATTCGATTGTCCGGGGCACCACCAGCCGCCGGATTGTACGGATGTTGCGGGAAGCGGGCGCCACGGAAGTTCATGTCCGCATCAGTTCCCCTCCTGTGAAAAATCCGTGTTTTTACGGAATTGACACGCCGGACCGCAAACAGTTGGTGGCGGCGGTGAAAAGCATCGATGAAATTTGCAAAGAGATTGGCGCCGATTCGCTGGCTTTTCTCAGCGCCAAGGGAATGCTGAATGCCATTGGATACACTTCATCCGATCAAAACCACGGGCACTGTCTGGCTTGTTTCACCGGTGAATATCCGACCGAAGTGGAAGAGGGACTGGCATTGGAGGGGAAATCATGAGTCAAGCGTACAAGGCCGCAGGAGTCGATATCCAAGCCGGCAATGAGACTGTCAAACGGATCAAAAAGCATGTGCAAAGAACCATGCGTCCCGAAGTGTTGGGGAACATCGGCGGATTTGGCGGATTGTTTGCCTTAAAGCCTTATGAGGAGCCGGTGTTGGTATCGGCAACCGACGGCGTCGGGACCAAACTTTTGATTGCCATGATGATGGACAAACATGACACCGTCGGCGTGGATTGTGTGGCCATGTGTGTGAATGATATCATTGTTCAAGGGGCAGAGCCCTTGTTTTTCCTGGATTATTTGGCAACCGGCCGCCTTTTGCCCGAACAGGCCGAACAAGTGATCAAGGGGATCGCCGATGGATGCGAACAGGCAGGCTGTGCGTTGATCGGGGGAGAAACAGCAGAAATGCCCGGGATGTATTCATCGGGAGAATATGATATTGCCGGGTTTGCAGTGGGGGTTGCCGAGAAGAAAGATCTTTTGCCGCGGAAGGACATTCAAGAAGGCGATGTCTTGATCGGGCTTGCTTCCAGCGGACTCCACAGCAACGGGTTCAGCCTGGTGCGGAAAGTGCTGCTTCAAGACCGAAAACATTCGCTTCACGAAGAAATTCCGGCACTGGGACAAACCTTGGGCGAAGAGTTGCTCACCCCGACCCGCATTTATGTAAAAACCATATGGACGCTTCTCCGGGAATTTACCATCAAAGGCATGGCCCACATCACCGGAGGCGGGTTTGTGGAAAATATTCCCCGCGTTTTGCCGGAGGGGGCCTGTGCCGTGATTGACCGGTCTTCATGGGAGATCCCGCCGATTTTTTCTTTGATTCAAAAAGAAGGAGCTATTGATATCGAAGAAATGCACCAAACATTCAATATGGGAATCGGCATGGTTCTGATCGTTCCCGAAGAAGAGGCCAAAGCGGTGCTTCAAGCTGCCGGGCAACTTGGTGAGAAGGCTTGGGTGATCGGAAACATCGGGAGCGGAACACAACCTGTCCGGTGGGCAGGAGGGGATGCAAAGTGGGTGTAGCCATTTTTGCATCCGGAAACGGGAGCAACTTTGAAGCGCTGGTCCACCATTCCCGCAAGCACGCTTGGGCAGATGAAATCAGGCTGTTGTTTTGCGACCGGCCGGGAGCCGGTGTGATCGGGCGTGCCCAGCGGTTGAAGATTCCGGCCATTCAACGGAGCCCCAAGGAATTTGCCGATAAAGCGTCTTATGAAAGATGGCTGCTCGGGGTGTTAAAGGAACATGGGATTGACAGGATTGTGCTGGCAGGATATATGCGGTTGATTGGCCCGACTTTGCTTGAGGCATATCCCGACCGGATAATCAATATCCATCCTTCTTTGTTGCCGGCATTTCCCGGAAAAGATGCCATATTAAAAGCCTACCGCCATCCGGTGTGTGTGTCCGGCGTCACGGTTCACCTGGTGGATGAAGGAATGGATACCGGACGGATTTTGGCACAAGTCCCGGTTTCTATTGAAAAAGGGGACACTCTGGAAACATTTGAGGAAAAAATGCATCAGGCAGAGCACCGGTTGTATCCCGAAGTTGTTCAAAAATGGATTGCCGGTGAAATCGGGGATTAGAAGAACAGTACAGCTGATAAGGGAGGCAGAACATTGGCAAATGCAAAGCGCGCATTGATCAGTGTGTCGGACAAAACCGGGATCGTCGATTTCGCGCAGAAACTGGCATCCTTGGATATGGAAATCATCTCAACGGGAGGAACCTGCCGGTTATTAAAAGAAGCCGGGATTCCTGTCAAAAATATCTCGGAAGTCACCGGGTTTCCGGAAATATTGGATGGCCGGGTCAAAACCTTACATCCCAAAATTCACGGCGGGATTTTGGCCAAACGGGACGCCGTTTCCCACCTGGAGCAATTGAAAGAAAACGGGATCGGGACCATTGACGTGGTCATCGTCAACCTTTATCCCTTTCAAAAAACAATTGAAAATCCGGATGCAACGTTGGAAGATGCCATCGAAAACATCGATATCGGCGGCCCTTCCATGCTTCGTTCCGCGGCCAAAAATCATCAAGATGTCACAGTCGTGACCGATCCTCAGGATTATGACCGCGTTTACCGGGAATTGTCGCAACAGGGAAGCACCAGCTTGGAAACCAGAAGATATCTGGCCGCGAAAGCTTTTAACCATACGGCTTATTATGATGCGCTCATCGCCGGATACTTTAATCAGTTGCTGGACAATCCGTTCCCGGAACAACTGACGATGACATTCACCAAAGCACAATCGCTCCGCTACGGGGAAAACCCGCATCAAAAAGCGGCTTTCTACAAAAAAACCTTTGGCAACCACAGCCATACTTTGGCCGGAGCCAAACAACTGAACGGAAAAGAACTGTCTTACAACAACCTCAATGATGCCAATGCCGCCTTGGAACTGGTGCGCGAATTTGACCAGCCGGCCGTCGTTGCAATCAAGCATATGAATCCTTGCGGAGTGGGACTGGGTTCCAACCTTTTGGAGGCATATCAAAAAGCGTATGAAGCCGACCCGGTATCCATTTTTGGAGGCATTGTCGCAACCAATCAGACGGTGGATGCCCAAACGGCGGTGGAAATGAAAAAAATCTTCTTGGAAATCATCCTGGCGCCGGCCTTTACGGAGGAAGCCCTTGAGATTTTGAAAACGAAGAAAAATTTGCGTTTGTTAACCGTGGCAGAAGCGGCGCAAGGACAAGCGGACATTCCGCTGAAATTGCAATCAATCGGCGGAGGACTTCTTGTACAGGAAGAAGACCTCAAGGGCTTGGCGAAAGACGAATGCCAAGTGGTGACAGACCGTGCACCCAGTGAAGAAGAATGGGAGCAATTGTTGTTTGCTTGGAAAGTCGTCAAACATGTCAAATCCAATGCCATTGTGTTGGCGAAAGATTTCCGGACGGTGGGTGTCGGTGCCGGGCAGATGAACCGGGTTGGTTCGGCGAAAATTGCCATTGAGCAGGCCAAAGAGGATTCCAAAGGATCCGTGCTTGCTTCGGATGCTTTCTTCCCGATGAGGGACACGGTACAAGCCGCCGCCGAAGCTGGGGTGACTGCCATCATCCAACCGGGCGGATCGATCCGGGATGAAGAGTCCATCGAAGAAGCCAACCGGCACGGCATTGCCATGGTGTTCACAGGCATTCGCCATTTTAAACATTAATCATTCATGAAAGAGAACGGGAGATGTATCAGAAGCCTTTTCTTGTGCGTATACTGAGAATAATTTTTGTGGAAAATGTAAATAGCACAAAGGAGGAATGTTGATGCGTCTCCTTTCATGGTCTCTCATGTGGATCGGCATCGCTCTGGCTTTAACCGGGGTGACGACCTATTGGGCGTATGACCTGGATCCCGCTGTTTGGCAAAGGCAACTGCAGACCGCAAGCGGTGTCTTTTACATGGCGGCGATGATCATCGGCGGGGTGTTTACAACCAAACGGTCTTATCGCCATAAAAACCCTTTGGATAAAGAGCGGTCCTTTATCTGCATCATGGTCACACTGGGATTGTTTACGATCAGCCTGATGATTTCATAAGAAGAGCGGGGAGGAGACAATAAGTGAAAGTGCTGGTTGTCGGCAACGGAGGAAGAGAACATGCCATTGTTTGGAGTTTGCTCAAAAGCCCCAAGGTGGAAAAAGTGTATTGTGCACCAGGCAACGGAGGCATTCAGAAAGATGCCGAATGTGTGGATATTGCCGCCACCGACATTGAGGGGCTGGTTCACTTTGCAAAGGAAACCAAGGTGGATTTAACGGTGGTCGGTCCTGAAGTTCCCTTGTTGTCGGGAATTGTTGACCGCTTTGAAGAAGAGAGGCTTGCCATCTTTGGGCCCCGCAGGGAAGCGGCACGGATTGAAGGAAGCAAACGTTTTGCCAAAGAGTTCATGAAAAAATACGGAATTCCGACGGCGGATTTCAAGTCATTCACGGAATCTTCGAAAGCGATTGAATATATCCGCGGGAAAGGAGCCCCCATTGTCGTTAAGGCGGATGGTTTGGCTGCCGGAAAAGGGGTTGTGGTGGCAAGCACTGTGGAAGAAGCGGAAAAAGCCGTCATTGACGCAATGGAAGAAAAGGTTTTTGGCGATGCCGGCCGGGAGATTGTCATTGAAGAGTTTTTAAGCGGTCAGGAAATGTCGTTGATGGCGTTTATGGACGGAAAAACGGTCAAACCGATGGTGGTTGCTCAAGACCATAAGCCGGTGTTCGATCATGATCAAGGCCCCAACACCGGGGGAATGGGCGCTTATTCACCGGTTCCCCAGATTCCGGAAGAAGTGATCCGCGAAGCCGTTGAAACAATTTTGCTTCCTGTACAAAAGGCGTTTCAGGAAGAAGGAATCGAGTATAAAGGCGTCTTGTATGCGGGGTTGATGATCACCGCATCCGGGCCGAAAGTGATCGAATTCAATGCCCGCTTTGGCGACCCGGAAACACAAGTGGTGCTGCCCAGACTGAAAACGGATTTGGTGGAAATCATGGAATCGGTCATCGATGGCAAGCTCTCGGAACAGGACATCGTGTGGAGTGATCAAGCTGCTGTTTGCGTGATTCTGGCCTCGGGCGGTTATCCGGGATCGTATCAAAAAGGAATGGCCATTCAGGGGCTTGACAAACCGGCTGCCGATACGGTGATTTTTCATTCCGGAACGGTTTTGAGCGGTGAAGAGTGGTTAACGGCAGGAGGACGGGTTTTGGGAGTGACGGCATGGGGTGAGTCGATTCAAGAAGCACAAACGCGGGCTTATGAGCGGGTTAAACAAATTTCGTTTGACAATGTTCATTACCGGACAGATATTGCAAAGAAAGCTTTGTAAATCGCTGAACGGGACTGCTGGAACCAAACCAGCAGTTTTTTTATATGTAAGGAAAATAATAAAAACGAGCCACTGGGTCAGGCTCGTTAAATTTGGCAACCGGCACCGGTTGCGCAATAAAAGCCGTTTTCATTGATTATCCAATTTGAGTCGTTTCTTTTTCACCTTGAATGCTGATTCCATTGACCGGGATCTTAAACCACCAACCACCTTGTGTTTTTTTGACCGGTTGGTAACCCGCTTTTTTCAGGGAACGGGCAACCGTCCAGCTGGCGGTGTATACGGTGGCCAAATTGGTCGACTCATCAAATTGGATCACAGTTTCTTTTTCCATTTCGCTAAGAGACATATAACTCACGCTCCTAAACGGTTTTAATTTTCAAAAAACCGATCGTTTGTTCGCATTGCTATTAACCTTATTGTACCACTTTTTTTATGAAATGCCACCTCTGAATCAAAATCAACTTGATTCTTTTTTTCGACGTCAGGTTACAAATTATCCTGCTTATTCATGATAAAAAATGACGAAATTTGTATACAATATTACCAAAGTTCGATTTTTGTCGAATGAAGAGTTGGAAAGGTCGGACAAGTGTTATGGTGATCTTAGCTTGATTCTACGCCATCTGACGCATTTAATCAACTGCCATCTTACAGCACAGGAAGGAAAAAGGCTGAAAAAAGCGTTAAAATTCTTGTCGATCAGGTGGATGAGAGATTTTTATGAAGAATTTTTCATCAATTTTTCACGAATGAAAGCGTTTTCCTGTGTGTTGGCAGACACCTCGTATGTCAGAAACCGTCAAATTTCGAAGGTGACCCGCGGGACAGATTTTCTTGAAAATCATTATACAAAAGAGTCAGAATTTAATCAAGAGATTCTCTTTTATATTTTTATATTTTCATGTTATTTATGATTGCGTCTCCCCTTTCTTTTTCTAAATCAGGAAAAAAGGGGAGAAATAAATTAAATTTTCATAGATTCCGTCATGAAAATGCAATCATCCATTCCATGATTCATTCTAATATTGTATAGTTTTAATTAAATATAACTTTTTCATGAAAGGTTTCTGTTTTCTTTTCCGAAAATGGCGATAATTGGACAAAAACGGGTGATCCCCTCTGCGACTTTCAGAGCCGAATGAATCGCCAAACACCAAGGAAAACGTCGTTTTGTCGATGCACAATAAGCCAAACCAACCAGTCCGAACGTAATGCGAATCAAAGCATCCAACGTACCCACATTCTTTTGCAAAGGAATTCCTCCTTTCGGCTTGTTACTGTTATTTTTGCAGGTTGTGCGCCGAAGTATGCAACCTGTGGGCAGGTAAAATGTTGTTCGACTGGCAAGTACAAAAATTGAAGGGGAGAGAAAGATTGTTCATCGAGATTTCAGCTGCGGAACAAAACAGGTTGATTGATGTGGCAATGGGAAGAATAGCCCCCAGCAAGTTGATCTTGGGAGGAACGGTACTGAATGTATACACCGGACAGCTGGAAAGAGCCGATATTGCCCTGTCCGGAAAAAGAGTGGCCTATGTTGGTCCGATGGAGCAAAGCGGGCTGAAGCTGGATGAAGAGATTCCCACTCTGGATGCGACCGGGCAGGTGTTGGTCCCCGGATATATCGAACCTCACGCACATCCGTCACAAATTTACCATCCGTTGACACTGGCTGAAAAAGCCGGATCACTGGGTACCACCACTTTGATTTGTGATAATGTGGTCTTTTTTGCCGAAAAAAATTTGTCACAAGTCATACATATGATGGATCAATTCAAGAAGTCACCCGTTAAATTTTTCTGGTGGGCACGGCTGGATCCCCAAGCTACTTTGCCGGATGAACGGCAAGGATTGTTTGAGCAAAAACGGGTGGCAGAAATGATCGGCCATGACCAGGTGGTGCAAACCGGCGAGCTGACCGACTGGGCGTCCCTGTTGGATGGCGATGAGAAAATGGTTTCCTGGATCACTTTGGCCAAGAATCAAGGCAAAAAAGTGGAGAGCCATGCTCCAGGGGCTTCTTATCAAACTTTGGCCAGATTGTCTGCGGCCGGCGTGACCGGTGATCATGAAAGCATCAGCTGCGATGAAGTATTAAATAGACTCCGCTTGGGTTATATGGTCTCCTTGAGATACAGTTCCATCCGCCCGGACCTTCCGGAGATCATGAAAGAACTGGTCCGGCAAGAGAATGTGCCGTGGCACCGGTTGATGATGACAAGCGACGGAGCGACGCCGTTATGTTTTAAAGATGGCTTTGTTGATTATTTGATTCGTTTGGCCATCGAAAGCGGTTGTCCCCCGGTTCATGCTTACCAAATGGCAACCATCAATCCGGCGGTTTATTACCGTATGGATGAGCATTTGGGAGGGATTGCCCCGGGACGGATCGCCGACATTAACTTTTTGTCTTCATTAAATGATCCCACTCCTGTCAAGGTGATGGCAAACGGCGAAGTGATTGCTGAAAACGGAAGATACAAGGAAGAGAAAAAATTGTCGCGTGAATCCGTCTATGCGGGAATGAAGTGGGATATGTCATCCTTTGAAGTGAAGCCGGAGGACTTGACCATTCCGGATCCGGGGAAAAAAAAATTTCCGGTGATCCAATTGATCAACTCCGTGATCACCAAACGGTCCAAAGAAAAAGTGGAAGCAAAAGATGGAAAAGTTTATTTGCCGGAGGGGGATGAACGGCTGTTTTCTTTTTTGATTGACCGGAACGGCCGATGGATCACCCCCGGATTGTTGCGCGGATTTGCCGTCGGGATTGACGGAATGGCGACAACCAACACGGGGTCGCGCGATATATTGGTTTTGGGAAGGGATCCGGAAGCGATGGCGATGGCTGCCAATCAAGTGATCCGGGATCAAGGGGGATTGGTTTGGATTCAGGATGGAAAGGAAAAGTTTCATCTGCCTCTGCCTTTATTGGGCATCATGGTGGATTTGTCCATCGATGAACTGATCGAACGGTTGGAGCTTTTTATTGACGAACTGAAACAGTATGGGTTTTCCCATTTGGATCCGCTGTTTACCATGACGTTTTTATCTTCCACGCATCTCCCTTATATCCGGCTCACCAGTGAGGGGATCATGCAAGTGAAAAAGAAGAAAGTGGAGTATCCTTCCAGCCGGCTATTGGAGTTGGTATAGTGGTTTTGAAGCGCTGAAAAATGCAGGTGGGCTTCTCTGGATGAGACCCACCTCTTCCCTTCCCAAATGGCTGAAAATTCGGATAATAAAAATGGCAGCCGCAGAGGATTTCAGGAAATCCCCGTTGCTGTGAAAGTTTGTTGAGAGATCCGGCGCCCTTTTCCGTAAGGGATGCACAAGGGGGTGCCAAAAATCGGATCGGTTGTAACCTTGGACTTCAGTTTGAAAACTTCTTCCACCATGCGTTCGTTGACCACCTTTTCCGGAGCGCCTTGGGCATAGACGGTTTGGTTTTGAATGGCGACAATATGATGGGCATACCGGCAGGCCAAATTCAGATCATGCAGGACCATCACAATGGTACGTCCTTCTTTTTGATTAAGGTCAAACAAAAGATCTAAAATTTCAATTTGGTGAGTAACATCCAGATAGGTGGTCGGCTCATCCAACAGAATGATATCCGTGTCTTGAGCCAGGGTCATCGCGATCCAGGCACGTTGCCGTTGCCCTCCTGACAAGGAGTCCAAGGGATGATCGGCATATTCCGTCATTTGGGTCATTTTTAAAGCCCACATTACTTTTTCTTCATCTTCCTTGGACCATTGGCTGGCCCAGGTTTGATAAGGATAACGGCCTTGCTTGACCAGTTGCATCACGGTGAATCCTTCGGGGGTTTCGGGCCCTTGGGGAAGGATCGCCAACTGTTTGGCGATTTCTTTGGAAGGACGTTTGTGAATTTCTTTTCCATTTAAAGTGATTTGCCCTGCGATCGGTTTTAAAAGCCGCGCCAGCGAGCGCAGGAGAGTCGATTTCCCGCAGCCGTTGCTTCCGACAAAAACCGTGATTTTTCCATGCGGGATTTCCAAATTTAATTCCCGGATGATGGTGGAAGAGCCGTATGCCAGTGTCAATTGGTGAGCGATGATGCCTTTTTGCAATAGGAACGCCTCCAGTCAGCCCTTGATCGGACAGCATTTGCATTTGTCTTTCATTCTATGAGAATAATTTTCAATCGTCAACGTGATTAAAATTTGTAATCCATTTTATTCTTTTTAGATAAATGATATTTTCTATTTGACCCGGAGAGAGGGTTTGGATATATTAGTCTTTATGGTAGGGAAAGGGTTGCTTTTTTCTTGAAGGAATAAAGAGGAATGAACCGATGGGCGAATCGAAATATATATAAATTACGTGTACAATGTAGAGTAGGAATAAAAAAGGCGATTTTGTCCACAATAATTTTGCATGTGCTGTCGAAGATGAGCGAAACTTGATCAAAAGGAGTTTATACTCTTGAAAGTAATAAATTTCTGGGGAAATCAACGGTTGGCACAGTTTTTATTTTTATCCATTATCTTGACGCCATTGTTGCCGCCGGTTGCCCTTTTGTGCATTGCAGCAGCTGTTTTGTGGCATCGGAAAGAATACCGGTTTTTGAAATCCCTTGATTGGCCGGAGAAGGCTTTCATCGGGTTCATGCTGATTTCCGCGGTCAGCTGGCTGGTGGAACCTTCCTGGTTTTACGGGATTCCCGTCGGGTTGATTCCGATTGCCATGTTTGGGCTTTATTGGATGTTGGCGGTTTGGATCCGCCATTTGAGCTGGTCTTGGCAAGAAGTGCAAAAGACGTACCTTGCTTTTTGGCTGAGCGGTCTTTACATTGCGGTCATTGTTTTTATCCAGCAAATGGATTGGCATGTCATCAATGACTCCTTTGTAGGTAATATTTTACAATTTTACAATGATTTTCGTTTTCAATCGGAACGATCCGTCCGCAGCATCGGAACGTCGGGAAATTCCAATTTGACTGCCGCTTTGCTCATCTGTTTTTCCTTGATGAGCATTTATGCCGCATCCGTGTTGAAGAAAAAATGGCATAAGTTGATGGCATTTTTGATTTTCGGGGTTTATGTGACGGCGATTTGGTGTACGGGTTCCCGCGGTGCATGGGCCGGATTGCTCATCGGCTTGATTGTCCAGCTGTGGATGACGGGACACCGAAAACGAACTGTGACGATTACGCTTGCCATTTTTTTGCTGATTTCTTGTTTTCCCGAGCTGATCCCGCGCAAGGAAACCTTGCAGGCAACCATTGAAGTCCGTTTGGAAGTGTGGACAACCGCGTTCAAGATTTTCAGGGAACATTGGTTGCTCGGGGTGCTGCCCCTTCATTTCGGCCAACTTTTTGTCAAAGAAGCCGGATTTTATGTTTATCATGCCCATAACATTTTTTTGGGGGTTGCCAGTGAGTTCGGTGTGTTGGGGTTGGGTCTGTTTCTTTGGATGTTGCTTTTGACCATCCAACGGGCGAGGCGCTGGCGGAAGGTGGCCAACCAAAAAGAAGAAAAAAGGCTGGCCGGAATGCTCTTGTCTTTGACCATTGCTCTTTTGGGGCATGGAATGTATGACTATCCGATTATTGCTCCGCAGATCGGCCTGATGTTTATGCTTAGTGTCATTATCATTCATACTCAGTATGTTCGTCGTTGCGTCAATAAGCCGGACTGGAGCAAGTCTTCGGAACCCGAGCGGGAATTTCCCGCTTTTTCGGAGCGAAAAGTGATTTCATGGATCTTGCTCTTTATCCCGTATGAAGTGATGTACTGGATTTATCGCGTTTTTGTACACCGGAAAATCGAGTAGAAGCCGGGGAAATGCATTTCCCCGGCTTTTTTGTATTCATCCAAGAGGAACAAGAGTGTATAAAATCTGAAAAATTAGATCAGGATGGTACCATGAAAAAACTTTTTGGTTTGAGGTGGTACCCGTGAAATGGATACATATGCTTTGCTTTGTTTTGTCTTTCTCTCTGGCAGCCTGTTGGTTGGCCGGTGATGCCGGGGCCGAAAGCCTTGCGGAGGACGCGGTGGTGGTTCAAAAAGGGGATACGTTGACCCGGTTGGCGAGGAAATATGAGGTTTCCGTGAACGATTTGGTGCGGATGAACCACCTGAAGGATCCGGATAAGATCTATCCGGGACAAAAATTGCGGATCCGGAAAAAACAAGGATCCGTCCAATTGTCTGCCCATGCCATGCCGGCGATGAAAAGAGGGAAGGACCTCGGTGAATTTACGCTCACGGCCTACACGGCCGGACCGGAGTCGACAGGCAAACGGCCGGGTGACCCGGGGTACGGGATCACAGCCAGTGGAAGTCCGGTAATGGAAGGATTGACCATTGCCGTCGATCCGGATGTGATTCCCATCGGCTCCCGTGTTTACATTGAGGGAATTGGTTACCGGATTGCCCAAGACACCGGAGGGGCGATCAACGGGCGGCGGATAGACGTTTACATGGAAGATCTGGATGAAGCCCTTCAATTCGGAGTCAAGAGAAATGTCCGCGTCGAAATGGTGGAATGAGTTTTTTCCGTCTTGGGCGATGGTTCGTTCACCGGATCATTGCCGCCCTGCCAAAAATCCGATCCATAATTGTGAATTTTACGAACAATGGGCTTTTCCTGATGGAAAAGTCTTTTTTTTTGATTGGGGATGAGCATAAAATGAAAGGGAAAGGAGAAATCCGATGGAATTTTCACTTCCATTGCGTTATCCGTATTCATTTAAACTTACGACCAAACGCCTTCATTCATTTGAAAAAAGCATTTATCGTTGCCGACATGGCCGTTTTCAGCGTACCATTCACGGAAAGCACGGTCCGTTATTGCTCTCGGTAAGCTGTGACGAGGAGGATGTTGCCCTGAAGGTGGAGATCACCGGGAAGGTGGAGGAACAGGAAGAAGAAGGGTTCCGCAAAAAAGTGGCCCGCATGTTTTCCACCGAAGTGGACTTGCAACCGTTCTATGAACAAATGGAACAATTCCCGGAGTTGGCCCCGGTGATCCTGGCACGGAAGGGATTGCATTTTGTGCTGGATCCCGACTTGCATGAGTGTTTGATCAAAACGATCATCGGCCAACAATTGAATGTATCTTTTGCAGCTGTCCTCATTCGCCGTTTGATTGAACTGGCAGGGGATGAAGCCGAATTTCAAGGAGAACGATGGGCTGTTTTCCCGACCCCGGAACAGATTGCCCGGCTCAGGTATGAGGATTTGCAAGCGATCCAGTTCAATCGTCGCAAAGCAGAATACATTATCGATTTGTCGAGAAGGATAGCCGGCGGCAAATTGGATCTGGAGGCACTGGACAGATGTTCCGATGAGGAAGTCTTTGCCCGCTTGCTTCCAATCCGGGGGATTGGACGTTGGACGGCGGAATGTGTGATGCTATTTGGACTGGGGAGGCCCGATCTGCTCCCGGCCCAGGATATCGGGCTGAGAAATGCGGTCAAACAGTTTTATTCCATGCAAGAAAGACCGGATGAACCGACCATCCGGCAACTTGGCAGAAGTTGGTCCCCCTATGCCAGTTATGTTACTTTTTATTTATGGGATGCCCTGAGCGACCTGAAAAACGGGGAATAATGGAAATGGCAATGTCGATCGACATTTGTAAAGGAGAAGATGAAAGTGGCAAGGAAGAGAGCTCAACAAAAGAAGAAACGTGTTGCGGAAGTCGATGCCAATGGCATCTTGATGCGGGATCTCAAAGCGATGGCAGTGTGGACAGGGATTGCAATTCTTGCCATTACCGTCTTTGTGCTTGCCGGGCAGTTTCTATAAAAAAAACCGTTGACGAAACAGTGGTCGGAAAAACAGAAAAGCCCCTCCTTCAAAAAGGAGGGGCTGATTGTATTTCCTTACACTTCCAAGCCTTCTTTGACCAGTTTCGCTTCTTGTCCGTCTTCTAAGTGATATACCACACTGCGCGGATAAGCGAAGTCGATTTTGTATCTGTGCAAAACAAGAATGGTTTCTTTTCGGATCGCCCTTTCCAGTGCCCAAAATTGATCCGGTTCGCTGAGGGCGGTCAGAGTGAATGTGACCCCGCTTGCATCCATCGTGGTGATCCCCATGATTTCCGGTTCTTGAATCAGAGAAGAGGCAAACTTTTCTTGAATGTTTGCACAAACCTCTTCCAATGCTTCATTCACTTTTGACAAGTCGGATTCATAAGGAACCGTCACGTTGACAATGGCCCGCATCTGATCCCGGTTGTAATTTGTCACTTGGTTGATGTTACCGTTCGCGAGATAATGCAGCCGTTGGTTAAATTCACGAATTTTGGTGATGCGGAGGCCGACTTCTTCGACCGTTCCGCGGATTTGACCGTTGATTTCCACATAATCGCCGACTTCCAACTGTCCTTCGAAGATCATAAAAAATCCGCTGATGACATCCCGGATCAGATTTTGTGCCCCGAAACCGACCGCCAAGCCCAGAACCCCGGCACCGGCCAGCACAGGCAGCGGATCAAAGCCGAGATTGATTAAGATGGTGAGTGCGGATATAAAGTAAATGGCATAACGGGCAATGGATTTGATCAACTTGCGGAGGGTTTGCGCTTTTTTGGATTCCATCCGGCTGATGTCAAAAATTTTATCCACAATCCGGTCGACAAAGCGAAGTGCCACGATCGTCAAAACAACGATGAGCGCAATTTGACCGGCTGGAAGGACAATGTAAGACATCGGATCTTCAATCATCCGGGTCAACAGGGTTTTGGTTTGCACTGCCAATTCCCCGGCGGCCGCAATTTGTGTATTCAATGTTTGTTCCGTTATTCCATTCATTCTTTTACTTCTCCTCCGGTTTCATCAAGCGAATTTATGAAATGAATTGTTTTGTTTTTTTATCTAATTGTTCTCTGCTCATCCAACCAACATAAGCGTAAAAGATCTGGTGTTGATGGTCAAGTAAAGCAATGGCAAAAAAGGGATAATGCCTTTTATAATGGTACCGGACGTCCAGCCAGCGGACTTCATAACCGTAGGGACGTTCAAAGACTTTGGGATATCCGTAAGAAGTAAAAGAAAGGAAAGCACGGATGGGTTCGGCCTTTTTCGATTCCTTGACGGCCGGATGAAGCATATCTTTGGTCGGAAAACGGCCGGTCCAATGGATTCGTTTACTCCGAATTTCACCCACTTTTGCCATTTCCGGGGTTTCAACGATCAAATTCCACACATTCCAGCGAAAAGTGGGGGTCAGAGTGTATCTGCCGAGCACATTGACTTGTTTTTGTGCCATCCGGAGCAGATTTCGCTGTTGCCAAAACCGGAGCGCAATATAACCGGCGATTGCCAAATAGACCAGAAGGAAGATTTTTCCGCTTTGAGCCGGCCATATCCACCACAAGGCAAATCCGGCCAGATGAAGGGAGAAAATGAAAGGATCAAAGATGTTCAAAACGTTAAAAGCCACCCAGTTTCTGGATAACGGACGGAACGCCTGGGTTCCGTAGGAATTAAACAAATCAATAAAGATATGGATAAAGACGGCAAGAAAGCTCCATAAAAACGTGTGTAACACATTTATTTCCGGTAGCAGAAGAAAAAGCCCAAGGGTGATGAGACCGGGCCAAACCAAAAGCATTGGCAATGAATGGCTGAATCCCCGGTGATTCCGGATATATTTGGCATTCCCTTTCAGGCGGTAAAGCGTATCGATATCCGGTATTTCAGATCCGATCACGGTTGCCAACAGCACCGATTTCATTGTTTCAGGATCGGTTGTGACCGCCGGATCCAATTGAGCCAATCCGAAAAGTCCCACCCCCATCACAAAATGGGTTCCTGTATCCATTCTTAGACCCCCCTCCGGGACAGACTGAACAAATTTTATCAGATTTTTATAATGAAAAGATTGACGTAATCGATAAAATTTATTTTAATAAAGCAACTACTGTCCATAGTTTAAAGGAACGTTAAAATTCATTTATACAAATTGGGGTCAGGTCGTGTATGATGTTAATAACAGGATTTTCTGTATCATCTCATTCAGATTATAACCTTTGGAACCGAATTCATGCTAAAGGAGGACACTGATTGCCAAAAAGTCGCGATATTGATAAACATTTATCCATCAGTGAAGAAAAACGACATACTATTCAGACACAATTACTGGCGTGGTACGGACAAAACAAGAGAGATTTGCCGTGGCGAAAAAACAAAGACCCTTACCGAATCTGGGTTTCCGAAATCATGCTGCAACAAACCCGCGTCGATACGGTGATCCCTTATTTTGAACGGTTTATGAAGCTGTTTCCCACGGTGGAAGATCTGGCCAATGCCCCCGAAGAACAAGTGCTGAAGGCTTGGGAAGGTTTGGGCTATTATTCGCGTGTACGAAATTTGCACCAAGCCGCCAAGCAAATCGTTCATGAAGGCGATGGGAAAATCCCTTCAGATAAAAAATCCATTTTAAAATTAAAAGGAATTGGCACTTATACCGCCGGAGCGGTGTTAAGCATTGCGTTTGACCAAAAAATTCCGGCTGTGGACGGGAACGTGATGCGCGTTTTTTCCCGTTTGTTTGCCATCGAAGAGGATATTGCATCCGGCACCACCCGGAAAAAGATGGAGTCTCTGGTGGAGCGTGTCATGCCGGAAGAAGCCCCGGGGGATTTCAACCAGGCGTTGATGGATTTGGGGGCAACCATTTGCACTCCGGTATCACCCGGCTGCTTGCTCTGTCCGGTTCGTTCGGTGTGTGAAGCCTATGAAAAAGGGATGGAAGAACAACTTCCGGTCAAAAAAAAGGCAAAACCGCCGGTGCAACAAGAGATGGTGATGGTCTTTTTTCAACATCAAAACTTGTTTATCGGGGAGAAAAGGCCTGAACAAGGATTGCTTGCCGGGCTTTGGGGTTTGCCGACCTTTGAGATCCCCAAAGGAGATCATCATTTGACAATCATAGAAAAATTTTGCAAAGAAAATCGAATACCTGCTTTAAATTATATAATCAAAGGAGAATTTCAACATGTTTTCAGCCATCGCCATTGGAAGGTGACGGTGGTGGAAGTGGAGCTTAAAAATACCGGCTTTGATTTGCCAACGTCATGGTCATGGCTGGAAAAAGAGAAAAGAGAAGAAAAAACCTGGGCCAATGTTTACCACAAAGCGTTTAAAACAGAACGAAAAAAAGTCTGACGGATGGATGATAAAAGGGAGAGTGTGATTGTGGAGGAAAAAGAGAAGAAGCATGAGGAACATTCCTCTGAAACAAAATCTGAGTTGGAGATCCGTGTGGATGATGGAAAGAAGCCGGAAGGGACAGGAAGCGGAGAGCAGCAGGCATTTGGCGATCCGGGGGCATTTTCCCCGACCGGGGCTGAAGAGCATGCAAAGGCTGAACAAGCCCATGCGAAACCGGAAGCAATGAGCAATGAGCAAAACAAACCAAATGAGAAAGCGGACGGGACCCCGGCCGGCGTGCCGCAGGAAAGAGGAATCCGGGAAAGGATCAAGAGTGAAATCAAAAACACTCCCCGTCCCAAAAAGATTTTGGTGAGCACCATCATCGCATCCATGACGGTGGTGGCGATCCTGGGCTTTGGTGTTTACGGTCCGGCAGGGACGACGGAAGAAGTTGCTGCGGTTCAAACGGAGGAAGAAAAGAAAGATCCGGCCAAACTGATTTTGCAACATGAGGACAAAAAATACGAGTTGGATTTGTGGCAATTGGGTTATGATGGAAAAAGTCCGGAAAGTGTGGATATGAAAAAATTAACCGAATGGTTGGACAGCGTCCGCAAGGAAGTGCGTGTCGAACCGAAGAATGCCCGGTTTGAGAACAACCGTTGGGGGGAGACCCTGATCAAGGGAGAATACGGAGAAGACATGGATGTGGAAAAAATGAAGGAATGGCTGAATAATTGGCATGCTTCCTTGAATCAACCGTATACGATCCCCATGGTTGAGGTGAAACCGGAGGTGACCAGCAATGATTTGCGCCAAGTGGATAAAAATTTGATCGGAAGCTACACCACCAAATTCAACCCAGGAAACGTCAACCGGACCACGAATATGCAGCTGGCCTCCAATGAGATTCATAATTTGGTCATGTTGCCCGGCGAAAAATTTTCATTCAACCAAGTGGTGGGAGAGCGCACTGAAGCAAGAGGATATAAAACCGCTCACGTGATTGTCAAAGGAGAATATACCGAAGGCATTGGCGGAGGCATTTGCCAAGTCTCTTCCACGTTATACAACAGTACGGACCGTGCCGGATTGAAAATGTTGAGAGTGGTCCATCACAGTGCAGATGTCGATTATGTGCCCAAAGGCCGGGATGCCACGGTTTCATGGGGCGGTCCGGATTTCCGCTTCCAAAACAATCTGGATGCTCCGATTCTTTTGAGGATCTTTATCAACGGCGGGGAACTGACGGCAAATGTTTATACGGTTCCCGGAGCCAAAGTGAAAAAGCGCAATGTGGCGCCGGCACCCGAATCCTTTACGGAAGTGGTCGTTGATCAGAGCGGAAAGGAAGTGCCGCAGTCTTAAACAAAAAACACCCTTCGGCCAAGATGAACGGGTCAAAGGGTGTTTTTTGTTCAGCCGGTTGGTTTTCATCCAACATGGCCGTGTCGGAAATAAGCACCAGATCGCATTGAAAACGTTTTTTTGTATCTCTGTAAACAAGGGATGAGATGAGGACTGCCGATTTCTTCTTCTCCTTCAATCAGGAATTTCACATTCACGGGAAGACGTCCCTGCAAGACGAATTCAGAGGCTGACGCTGACCCGGGTGGTCAGTCCTTTTTGCTTATGGAACAACT
Organism: Thermoactinomyces vulgaris; assembly: GCF_005886755.1. Taxonomy (NCBI): domain Bacteria; kingdom Bacillati; phylum Bacillota; class Bacilli; order Caryophanales; family Thermoactinomycetaceae; genus Thermoactinomyces; species Thermoactinomyces vulgaris. The sequence goes on along the minus strand of NZ_CP039710.1, from coordinate 2,500,923 downwards.
GCGCGGCATGCATGATTTATACCGGTTATGCACCAAAGTGAATCCGCAAGGAATGCGTTTTGCAAATCACAACAAAAATAAAAAGATCTGGAAAAAAGTGATTGAAAGAAGAGGGGGCAGGATAAAATAAAGAAAAAGGAAAATTTTGCTGTTTTCTGAGTGTTCCGGCGGGGGTGGTAAGTGATGAAACATGTGTCTGTGGGGGTTCGCAAGCATTGGTTTTTATGGGTATTCCGCGGGTCGGCTCTTCTTCATTTTGTCACCGTTCTTTTTGTCATGTTCGTTCTTTTCCAACTGTCTCAGGGGTCCTGGCTCAGACGGTTTCGTTTTATGCAGGCGAATGAGGTCCTGGTGACGATCTCCTGGATTAGCATTCTGATTGCCGTTTTGTCCATTCTGGCCGTTTTCACCATCTTGTTGTTCACCCTCGACCGGCAATATCGCGTGATTTTGCAGTGGGGTTGGTTTATTCAATTGATGGGCAGCCTTTCCTTATTCATCCATGTCTTTATACAAATGTTTGTCTATCCATTGCTGATGAAAATGGCTTGGGAGACAACCAATCCGCTCTTGTTTCATCATCTGGATGATTGGGAACATTTACTTGTCCCCGCGATCAGCGTCTTTGTCCCCTCTTGTTGGGCCGTCGGCGGGTTGATCTATACCGCCGTGATGTTCCGGTCATCGGGCCTTTCCCGCTTGCTTCATTGGTGGTCGTTGCTGGTTTGGGTCATGGTTCTGACCGGGGCGGTCTTGGTGCGGTGGGTCGGTTCTGCGGTGGTTTTCTGGCAGGGGGCTGCCATCCTTTTGTTTGTCCCGTGGCTTTGGTATGCGGCTGAAGATATGAATCCGATTGGAAATGAAATGGATTGAAATAAAATTAGTTCTTGAGGTAAAATAAATAAGCCGAGAATGGGATCTGAAGCGGGGGGAAAAAATGATACGCTTACGTTCTTTTCGATTGTCAGATGTACATGATGTATCAAACATTTGGCAAATGACAGCTTCTCGCGAGCAGGAAAAAGAAACGTTGCAAGTGTTGGCGGAACAAATCAGCTTGGACCGGGATTTGGTGATCGTGGCTGAAGAAGAAGGAACAGTGGTTGGTGCGATTGTTGGTACGATTGATCAACAAACGGGCTTTTTTTATTGTCTGGCTGTCCATCCTGACCATCAAAAGAGAAAAATTGGCACCATGTTGGTCCGTGAGTTGGAACATCGTTTTTGGAAAAAAGGAGTCAAAAGGATTTGGATCACAGTCGATGAAGGAACGAAAAAACTGCTCCCATTTTATCAACATCTCGGCTATACCAATAGTTGCTCCACTCGCTTGGAAAAAGAGTTGTATTCTGTCTTTCAAAGGCGTCAAACCGTTTCATAATTTTTTATGCTTTGAGTTTCTGCCGAAAGGCAGAGATTTTTTTGTGTCCAAATCCTTTTTTGGACCCCAAGCCTATTTAAGGATATCTGTTTTAAGTTAAGATTACTACACTTTGAATGCGCTTTCAAATTAAAATTATTTGAACGGTTTATTTTTTTGCCTGTTCCGCTTTTTTGAAAAGATGAACCGGCTTTCTTGTTTTGTTTTTGTTATGTAAATTTTAATGATTCATCAAAAAATTATTAAATGTGTTTGAATGAATGCATTTGCTTTTTGCTTTCTCTTTTCTGCAAGCTCAAAACGGTTGCCGGGGTGGGGGCCGGGCCGTGATCTCCGGTTGACATCCCGATCGCAATGATTCATAATAGTTAGCAGAATTTCATGATCAGTGAGAAAAAACCGTTCGTACAACCGATATATGTTGGAAACGCGATGACGAGGGCCAGTAAAACATGACAAGCCGTACAGAGAGTAAAGCCCGCCGGTTGAGAGGCTTTGCCGGTGTTGTCTGTTTGAACCCACCCTTGTATGCGGAAGATGATGAATCTATCCGGGTTTTCCCGTTACAGATAAAAAGCCGGGCACAATGGATGTGCCAACAAAGGTGGTACCGCGGAAGACAAACCTCTTTCGTCCTTTAGGCGAAAAGAGGTTTTTTATTTTGAAACAAAGAGGAGGGATTTTTGATGCTTGCACACAAGACCATCGGGTTTATCGGCGCCGGATCCATGGCGGAAGCGATTTTGGAAGGGCTGATCACGGAGAAGAAGGTGAAGCCGCATCAAGTGAGCATGGTGAACCGGCAAAACCGCACGCGCATCAAAGAAATATGTCAAAAATACGGGCTTGATTGGACGAAGCAAAGCGAAGAAAATGTGGCCGGGGCAGAGATTGTGATTCTTGCGGTAAAACCCAAAGATACGGTCGAAGTGTTGAAAAAATGGGGAGAGCGTTTACAGGACGGACAAATTTTAATCTCTGCGGTGGCGGGAATCACCACGGAATTCATTGATAATTATTTACAAAATCGCGTTTCGGTGATGCGGGTGATGCCAAACACCTCTTGCCGGGTGGGGCGATCGGCCACGGCGATGAGCAAGGGAAGCCGGGCGACCCGGGAAGCGGTTGAGATCACAAGAGAGATTTTTTCCACTATCGGCTTGGTGGTCATGGTGGAAGAAGCTTTGATGGATGCCGTGACGGGCCTGTCGGGAAGTGGTCCGGCTTATATCTATACCATGACGGAAGCCATGGAGTCTGCCGGGGTATCGGCCGGTTTGGATCCGGAAACAGCCCGGATCTTAACGGTTCAAACTTTGCTGGGAGCGGCACATATGCTCATGGAAAGCGGAAAAAATGCCAGGCAGTTGTGTGAAGAAGTCACATCTCCCGGAGGCACCACCATGGCCGGTTTGCAGGCATTAAGGGATTATCGCTTTGACGAAGCGGTGAAAGCGGCCGTGCTGAAGGCGGCGAAGCGGGCCGGTGAATTGGGCAAACAACATGCTTCTTATTGAAATGTTGAGAGTCCATGACAAGGCGGGTTCATGGACTCTTTTTCATGCCGGAGTCCGGTTTTCCCTGAAGTTGATTTTGTAAGGGATTTTTCTTTATTACAGAAAAAAATTAAATTCAGAGTTTTGGGTGTTTTATTTTATGTTATTTTTGGAAATAAAAAGACTAGAAACTTCATTGAGAGGAATGGAAAAGAGCCAAAAAAGACGGTGATGCCATCGGAGGAGCGGATGATAAAACTGCGTGTTTTTGGGTGTATTTGCCAAAAATACGTCATTTTGTTAACAAATGTTGGGTTTATGCTTGCAATTGACAGGGGAAAAGTGGTAGAACAAGATGATGTGAGTGAAAATTCCTTGGTTTGGCAATAGGTTTCTTTTTTAAAAAAAAAGATTCATTCTTTGTCTTCACCGTGTCGTCAGAAACCTTTTGCTCCGCGTCTGCTTCCTTCCGGTATCACCGGTACCTTGCGAGAATTGGGGGTAGATGATGGAGTGAATGAACATGGACTTGGTGAAACGATTGTATAAATGGGTGTTTGTGCTCATTTATGCAATCTTGTTTTCCTGGGCGGTCAACCATTACGGGATTGCACTATCCGTTGTGAACGGGACATCAATGAAGCCGACACTTCATGACGGGGACTATCTCCTTGTGAACAAATTTACATTCTTGTGGAATGAACCAAAACGGGGAGATATCGTCACGTTTCAAGATCCATCCAATCCCGGGCGTTATTTGGTGAAAAGGGTGGTGGGTGTCGGAGGGGACATCATTGAAGTGAAAAATGGATATTTATACCTGAACGGGAAAAAAGCAGTCGAAGAGTATATTGACACCAAGATCGAAGACGGGGATTTCGGACCCGTCCGGGTAAAGCCGGGGACAGTATTCGTCATGGGAGATAACCGGCACCGGTATGCCAGCAAAGACAGCCGTTATGAAAGCGTGGGATTTGTTCCCTGCGAATTGATCAATGGAAAAGTGGAACGGATCTTATGGCGGTCTTTGTCCGGTTCTTCCCTTTAAAGCCATAAAGGAAACAATTTGGAATAGGTATAAAAGTCGAAAATTGTTCACAGAATTGAAATTGCGTAATTGCTTAAATGTCGCATAATAGGTAAGTGTTTACTTTTATTGATTTTCCCCGGAATTCAATCCCGTTAAAAATAACCCGTCTTTTGGACGGTCAAAAGGACGGCCCATAAACATACAAGAATCAAAGAAAATGAACTTGGAGGTTATGGATATGGATCTATTGAACAAAACACGACGCATTTCCAAAATTTTGCAAAGAAACGCAGGTCACAACCTGGTGGATTTTGATGAGGTTGCAGAAGCGCTTTGTGACATTATCGGCGCCAACATCTATGTCGTCGGGCCTGAAGGAAAACTGTTGGGAATGGCGATCAACCATGACGTCGAGAATGAACGGATGAATCAGTATTTGAAAACCCGTGAATTCCCGCCGGAATATGCAAAATTGCTCATGGAAGTTGACAAATCCATGACAAACGTGGATGTGGACAGCCCGTACACGGCTTATCCGACTGAAATGAAAGAGATGTTCAAAAACGGGTACACCACGATTGTTCCGATCATGGGTGGCGGTGACCACTTGGGAACATTGGTATTGTCCCGTCTGAACAATAAATTTGAAGAAGACGATTTGATCTTGGCAGAGTATGGGGCAACCGTCGTGGGAATGGAAATTTTGCGTGAGCGTGCCGGCCAAGTTGAAGAGGAAGCACGGAGCCGTGCGGTTGTACAGCTGGCCATCAACTCCCTGTCCTTCAGCGAGTTGGAAGCGGCTGAACACATTTTCAACGAATTGGATGGCATGGAAGGGCTCTTGGTCGCAAGCAAAATTGCCGACCGTGTGGGAATTACACGTTCCGTCATCGTAAATGCTCTGCGCAAACTGGAAAGTGCCGGGGTTGTGGAATCCCGTTCATTGGGAATGAAAGGAACCTACATCAAAATCCTGAATCCGAAATTGTTGCCGGCTTTGGAAAAAGCCCGTCACTGATGGATAAAACACCGGTCCCTTGTTCAAGGGGCCGGTGTTTTTTGCCATGTATGTTTTGCAATGGTTGTCTGTACGGACGAAAGGGGAGATCTTCCCCTTATTGGTGATCCGATTCTTGTACCCTGTTATAATAGAAGTCAGTTCTTAACATACAGGGGTTGAAAGAAATGGGTAGCATGAAGCGATATCTTCAATTTGTCAAGCCATATTGGAAAGAAATCACTCTGACGATGATCATCGGGATCGTGAAGTTCGGGATTCCGTTGCTTCTTCCACTGCTTTTGAAATATGTGGTGGATGATTTGCTTTTGTCATCGTTGCCGGCTCAGGATAAGATACAAAAATTGATGTGGGTGATGTTGGCGGCCCTTTTTGTGTTCACGGTGATCAGAATTCCGGTGGAATATTTCCGGCAATACTTTGCCCAATGGACTGCAAGCAAAGTATTATTTGACATACGCAACAAACTTTTTGATCATATTCAAAAGTTATCCTTGCGGTATTACCAAAATCACAAAGTGGGGCAAATCATTTCCCGGGTCATTCACGATGTGGAACAAACCAAAGAATTTGTGATTACCGGCATGATGAATATCTGGCTGGATTTATCCACCCTGCTTATTGCCGTCGGTTTCATGCTTTGGCTGGATCCGTGGATGACACTGATTTCTTTGTCAGTCTTTCCGTTGTATGCCATCTCCGTCAAGTACTTCTTCCAAAATATGCGAAGAACCACCAAAGAGCGTTCACAGGCTTTGGCTGAATTGCAAGGGCATTTGCATGAGCGGGTCCAAGGCATTTCAGTCATCCGTGCGTTCCATTTGGAAAATCACGAACAGAAACAGTTTGAACAGCGAAACCGGCATTTCTTGGACAAAGCCCTCAACCAAACCCGCTGGGTGGCCAAAACGTTTGCAGCCATCAATACCATCACCGATCTGGCCCCCATTCTGGTGATTGGCGTGTCCGGTTACCTGGTGGTTCAAGGACGGCTGACCATTGGTGAAATGACGGCTTTTTACGGATACATGGGATTGATTTACAACCCGATCCGGCGCTTGGTGAACTCTTCAACCACACTGACCCAGGCTTTTGCATCGATGGACCGGGTGTTTGAGTTTGTGGATGAGCCTTATGACATCACCGATTTGCCGGATGCTAAAAACGTTGAACGGGTTAAGGGGGAAATTATCTTTGACCATGTCAGTTTCCGTTACCACGAGAATCAGGATTATGTGTTGGAAGACATTGATCTGAAAATCGCTCCGGGACAAACCGTTGCATTGGTGGGTCCAAGCGGCGGAGGAAAATCATCTTTTATTTCCCTGATTCCGCGTTTCTATGATGTCGATCAAGGACAAATCCGCATCGATGGCCGTGACGTCCGCTCTTTTACTTTAAACAGTTTGCGGAAACAAATCGGGATGGTTTTGCAAGAAAACATCTTGTTCAGCGGGACGGTCAGCGAAAATATCCGGCTGGGAAAAGTGGATGCATCCTTTGATGAAATTGTTGAGGCGGCCAAAGCGGCCAATGCCCATGACTTTATCCAAGAGCTTCCCCAAGGGTACGATACTGAAATTGGCGAACGGGGCATTAAATTGTCAGGAGGGCAAAGGCAGCGGATTGCGCTTGCCCGTGTCTTTTTGAAAGACCCGTCCATTCTGATTTTGGATGAAGCAACCTCGGCACTGGATTTGCAAACGGAGCACTTAATCCAGGAATCTTTGGAGCGTTTGGCCAAAGACCGCACCACTTTGATCGTTGCCCACCGCTTGTCGACGATTACCCATGCCGACCAGATTTTTGTCATTGACCATGGCCGGTTGATCGAACACGGCACACATGATGAATTGATGCGCCGAAACGGCAAATATGCCGAGCTTTACCGGGTGCAAAACTTCGACCACGGGACATCGGCGGAAGCGGACCGGAAGCTTACCACGTGATGGAGGGGAAACATGCAGAAAAGATTTGAGATCCATGCAGAAGAGGATATTTTCCACATACGGAGTGAAGTGAGGGAAATGGCAAAGGAAATCGGTTTTGACGAACTGGAACAATCGCGGATTGTCCAGTCCATGTCGGAATTGGCCCAAAATGTGGTGCAATATGCTGACAAGGGGATTTTGACCATTTCCCCGGTAAAGGAAGAAGGGGGACGCAAAGGGTTGAAGATTCAAGTCCGTGACGAAGGGCCGGGATTAAACAACCTGGAAGAATTGGCAAAAGGAAAAGCCCGGCAAGTCGGGGAAACTTCCGGCCTTCAGCATGTATATATGCTGATGGATGAGTTAAGGCAAATTCCGGTTGAATCCGGCACTTGCCTCGAAGCGGTCAAATGGTTGAAAAACAAACCCATTATTTCATAATCCACCCATTAAAAAACCTTATTTTGGATAAGCCGGCCATTTGGTTTCCATTGCCGTTGCAGGCCGGGAAAAATGTTCACAAATATGTCATCTTCCGCTTGGAACAATCGATTAGACTAATGAGTGAAAAGGTTTTTTGCAGAAAAAAGGGCCGCGAGGGCAATAATAAAAAATGAAGGAAACTGTTTGATCGCACGGCAGCGCTTTTACCTGCTCTTGCACGAAGGGGTTCTATCATCTAAAATGATGATGGTAATTAGGCAAAAAGTATCTCTTTTTTTGCAACATGCCCGAGAAAGAGAACAAAAGAGCATGTAAAGGAATTTGTGTTTTTTTCTTTGTTTGTATTATGTTAAATTATATTGTTCCCTTTCTTCAACAGTCATTTCCAGTTGAAGATGGTTTCTTGGTAGAAAGGAGGTTTGTACGGGTGAACCATACTGTGTCCGAGCAAACCGCATCTGAGCAGATGTTAGATTCTGTGGAATCGAAAAATAAAGCCTCCTGGCGTGATTATATAGAAATTACGAAACCGGGGATTAATAAGAGTAATTTGATTGCCACGTTTGCAGGGTATTTTGTAGCGGCGGGATTGACGGATTTGAATCTGGTCACTTTGATCCTGACTTTGCTCGGAACCGCACTTACGATTGCAGGCAGTTGCACATTGAACAATTTTATCGACCGGGACATTGACCCGTTGATGGAACGTACCAAGAGCCGCCCGGTGGCTGACGGAAGAATCAAACCGGCTACCGCTTTATGGTATGGTCTGACATTAACCCTTTTGGGACTCATGTTATTGGCTGTCGGTGTGAACATTCTTGCTGCATTTGTTGCATTTATCGGGGTAATGGTATATGTTTTGATTTATAGTTTATGGTTAAAAAGAACCAGTACTTTAAACACAGTGGTTGGCGGGATTTCAGGAGCTGTTCCGCCGATGATCGGTTGGGTTGCGGCCAATCCGGCCATCGATTTGAATGCTTGGGCACTCTTTCTCATTTTGTTTATGTGGCAACCTCCTCACTTTTTTGCCCTTGCGATGCGGCGTGTGGAAGAGTACCGTCAGGCAGGAGTTCCGATGTTGCCGGTCGTCAAAGGGTTTCATGAGACCAAGAAACAAACACTGTTCTTTACGATTCTTTTGCTCCCTTCTTCTTATTTGTTGTTTTACACAGGGACTTTGGGTTGGTTTTATCTGATTGTGTCACTTGTGCTGGGTGGGATTTATGTCGTTTTATCCATCCGCGGCTTTTCTGCAAAAGATGATATCAAGTGGGCAAATCAGATGTTTTTTTATTCTTTGATTTACTTGACGGTGATTTTGCTTTCGATGGTGATCGATGTTTTGATTCGTGATTTGATGCGCATTTTATAAATACGATACAGTGCTTATCATGAGCTTGATATAAATAGATTTGATGCACTGTGAAAATGATTGGTCCGGCTTCGGTTGATCGGGGTCGGATCAACCTTACAGAAAGCGAGGTAGGAAATGTGGTGAGTCGAAAAGGCGCATGGCGAGTATTAAGTTTATTCGCACTTATGTCTCTGGCTCTCACTGGATGTTCCGGGGTTGACGGGTTCAGTGTTTTGAAACCGAAAGGGACATCAGGTGAGATGTCGCTTGATATGATTAAATTAGCCTTATTCATCATGTTGGGCGTCTTTGCTGTCGTTATATCCATCTATATTTACGTGCTGATCCGGTACAGAAAACGGAAAGGCAAAGATGTGATGCCGGAACAAGTTCATGGAAACAATGTTCTGGAAATCGTCTGGACTGCTATTCCGATCATTTTGCTTACGATATTGGCAATTCCGACGGTCAAATACACGTTTAACATGTCGGAAATAAAAGCTTCGGAAGACTCCCTCACGGTAAAGGTGACGGGGTATCAGTATTGGTGGGAGTTTCAGTACCCTGACCTGGGAATCAAAACAGCCCAAGAGCTACATATCCCGGTAGGGAAAAAAGTGAATTTGATTATTGAAGGAAAAGATGTTCTGCACTCCTTCTGGGTACCCGCGCTCAGCGGAAAAGTGGACGTCGTTCCAGGACGCACAAACACCTTGCCGTTGGATGCGAAAGAACCGGGTGTTTATCAAGGGAAATGTGCAGAATTGTGTGGAGCGGGCCATGCTTTAATGGACTTTAAAGTGATCGCTCAAGAAGAAAGCGACTTTAACAAATGGGTGGCACAAATGCAACAACCGTCCACCGTTCAAACCGCCCAGCAAAAACAAGGGGAAGCATTGTTCAACCAAAACTGTCTGGGTTGTCATGCCGGAACAAACAAAAACATCAAAGGTCCGGATTTGACCAAGTTTGGAACACGTTCCACCATTGCAGGGATTTTGCCGCATGACGAAGAGAATCTGAAAAAATGGCTGAAAGACCCGACTGCGGTGAAACCGGGTGCGCAAATGCCGAAAATTGACTATTTAGAACCGCAAGAAATGGAAGCGCTTGTGGAGTATTTGATGAGCAGAAAATAACTTTTCACACATCGTATCGTAACGGATCACGTTAGAAGGAGGGAACACCATGGGTACGCTCTTAATATTGATCGTCTTTGCTCTTTTCATATGGGCGATCTTTACGGGAGGCTATAATAAAAATTTACTCAGTCTCGTAAAGAAGAGCAAAGTTTGGGAATGGCTTACCACGGTGGACCATAAGAAAATCGGGATCATGTATTTTATTTCCGGGATCGTTTTCTTTGTCATCGGGGGAATTGAAGCCTTGTTGCTGCGGTTGCAGCTGATCGTGCCCAATAACGATTTTATTGTTGGCGACACCTTTAACCAAGTGTTAACCATGCACGGAACCACGATGATTTTCCTTGCAGCAATGCCTTTGATTTTCGGATTGATGAACGTGGTGGTTCCGCTTCAAATCGGTGCGCGTGATGTTGCGTTTCCGTTTTTGAACTCACTCGGGTTCTGGCTTTTTACAGCGGGTGGAGTCATTTTAAACCTCAGCTGGATTTTTGGGGGTGCACCCGATGCCGGTTGGACTTCCTATGTGGGATTGGCTTTGAATGAATACAGCCCCGGACCGGGTGTGGACTACTATGTGATCGGTTTGCAGATTTCCGGGATCGGGACGTTGCTCAGCGGGATCAACTTCCTGGTGACCATTATCAACATGCGGGCTCCCGGAATGACATTCTTGAGATTGCCGCTGTTTACATGGACGACGTTTGCAACGTCCGCATTGATCATTTTTGCCATGCCGCCATTAACTGTCGGCTTGTTGCTGTTGATGTTTGACCGCTTGTTTGGTGCGAACTTTTTCGATTACACGATGGGCGGCAGCGCCGTGCTGTGGCAACACTTGTTCTGGATTTTCGGGCATCCGGAAGTATACATTGTGATTTTGCCGGCGTTTGGAATCATGTCCGAGGTTATCAGCACGTTCTCGAAAAAGCGCTTGTTCGGATATACCTCCATGGTCTTTGCAACGGTTTTGATTTCTTTCCTCGGGTTCATGGTGTGGGTTCACCATATGTTTACCGTTGGACTGGGACCGGTTGCTAACTCCATTTTCGGGATTGCGACCATGACCATTGCGATTCCGACGGGGATCAAGGTCTTCAACTGGTTGTTTACCATGTGGGGAGGGGAAATCCGCTTTAAAACCGCCATGTTGTTTGCCCTCGGGTTCATTCCCACCTTTGTGATGGGGGGTATGACCGGGGTAATGGTGGCTTCGCCGCCTGCAGACTTCCAATACCATGACACTTATTTCGTCGTGGCGCACTTCCACTATGTATTAGTCGGAGGAACCGTCTTTGCATTATTTGCCGGTGCCTATTATTGGTGGCCGAAAATGTTCGGGAAACTGTTAAACGAAAAATTGGGTAAAGTTCACTTCTGGACTTTCTTTATCGGTTTCCATCTGACCTTCTTCCCGCAACACTTCTTGGGACTGTTCGGTATGCCGCGCCGGGTGTTTACCTACCAGGCAGGGGCCGGATTGGAAACCTTGAACTTCATCAGTACCATTGGCGCACTCTTCATGGCAATTGGTACGATCGCGTTTGCACTGAATATTGTTCTGACTTTCAAAAAAGGCGAAAAAGCATCGGGAGACCCGTGGAATGGACGGACTTTGGAATGGTCGATTCCTTCGCCGGCTCCGGAATATAACTTTAAACAAACGCCTTTGGTGCGTGGTTATGATGCATGGTGGCTTGAAAAGCAGGCCGGAAACAAAGAAATGCAACCGGCTGAACCGTTGGGCCCCATTCATATGCCATCCCCGACCTATATTCCTCTTTTGATGGCATTAGGCTTGTTTGTAGCCGGTTTGGGATTCATTGCCCGTGGCGATTTCAGCGCGGCGATTATCGGGATCATTGTCGTCTTCATTGCCATGTTTATGCGCTCGTTTGAGCAGGATCATGGCTATCATATCGATCCGGAGGAAATTGACAAAGAAAAGGGGGTTAAGGCATAATGGCAGCCCAAACGGAAGCGGCCCAAAAGCCTCAACATTTGGAAACGGCCACGCTGGAAGGGAAAAACAAAGTCTTGGGCTTTTGGCTCTTTTTAGGAGCCGAAACCGTCTTGTTCGCTTGTTTGTTTGGTTCTTATTTGGCTCTTCGCAGCCAAAACATGGGCGGACCGGACAGTACCGAGTTGTTTGACTTGGAACTGGTTGCGGTCACCACGGCAATTCTTTTGACAAGCAGTTTGACCAGTGTGCTTGCGATGGTGAAAATGAACCAGCGCCATTTGAAAGGAACACTGGTATGGCTCGGAATCACGGTTCTGCTTGGTCTGGCTTTTTTGGTGCTGGAAATTTATGAGTTCATTCATTATGTGAGCTTGGGGCATACTTTCATGAGCAGTGCTTTTGGTTCCGCTTTTTATGCCCTGGTCGGTACCCATGGTGCGCACGTCACATTCGGGCTTTTCTGGATCTCGGGGTTGATGATTCAGGCAGCCAAACGTGGGATCACAAAGGAAACGGCGCCAAAATTGTTCCTTTCCAGTTTGTATTGGCACTTTATTGATGTGGTTTGGGTGTTTATCTTTACCCTGGTTTATCTTTTGGGAAAGGTGGGCTAAACGGTGGCACAACAAGTCAGTCAGTCTTCAAACGAGCAGTCTGCCCATAAATCAGAGCGCGTGACGAAGCATCTCATTTCGTTTGCCGTGATGATCGTGTTGACAGCGGCTGCTTTTTACCTGGTCGCCACCGATGTGGCACCGGAACACCTGGTCTTGCCGGTTCTTTTGATCTTGGGTGCGGTGCAGGTGTTTTTGCAGTTGTTTACGTTTATGCATCTGGATCAAAAAGGAACGGCTTTCTACAGGATATTTATTGTGGCAGGCATTTTCTTCGCAGTCATCAGTGCTGTGGGAATCTTTTTGATGTAAAGGTCATTGCAAAAGCCTCTTGTTGGATAGCAAGAGGCTTTTGTTTTTGTATATAATGGCTCTGGATATATAAAAGAATTATAGATTAAAAATCATTTATTTTATGTTAAATTGATCACGTTTCGAAAAAACAGGAGGAAACATGAATAATCTGTTGAGAGATCAACTCCTAACCAACCCAAAGACCTTTTTGCGCTCCATTCCTTTTATGAAAGTGTCTGAGGGAATTGCCATCGGGGCGGTCACCGGACTGGGTTATTTTTCGGCTTATTTGTCCGATGTCAGTTACAAGGCTTATTTTGGATTGCCTGCCCTTTATGCGAGTGTGGGGTTAAATGCCATCATTCTCTCCATTTTTGCGTTTGTGATCATGTCGCTTGTGCTTTTGGCCTATTTGCAATACCCGATCGTGGCCCGGTATGGAAAATGGGTTTTACCCGTTTTTTTGCCCGGGGCGGTGGCATTTATGCTCGGGTTGCGGTTGGATTTTGAGTTCCATTATTCGGTGGAAGTGCTTTTGTTTTTCTTTTTGTTGTATGTTGCTTTTACATATGCGTTGATCCGGATGGTTTCCAAGCGAAAATGGTTCATTGCCGGGCTGATTTTCATGGTTTTGGTGATTTCCATTTCCAGGGCTTGTGGCTATTTGATTGCTTTAAACCAAAAGGAATATATGGTGTTCATGGAGGAACCAAGGCCTTATGCAGTGGTGGATGTCAACGGGGAAGCCATGATTATGATGCCTGTTGATTTAAAGAAAAAAACACTCCTGCCGGAATACCGGTTTGTGGATCAAAAAGCGGAAATGGAGAATTCGATTCCTTTGAAAAAAATGAATATTGGTCCTCTTCATGTGCAGGGAACCCGGCCGTGAAAGGACAAAAATTAAAAAACACCGATAGCTTGGACTATGCGGTGTTTTTCATCGTTTATGCATATTCATAAAAAATCACTGAACGTTTTGTATTTCCTGGATACTTGTGTGTCCACATATTCTTTCCACATTTGCTTTGCACATTCTTTTGAACAAATGGGGGATTCAAAGCTGATTTCAACATAGTATGCTTCTTTCCCACAGATTGAACAAGGAGCCGTTTTGTTAGCGGGCAAAAGAATGTCTTCACCATGCAAATCATCTTTATAATTCAACAGAATCATCCTCTCCTTATTCGGTTTTGTGGTGTCCCACTTCCGCTAAGGAGGAATTGATTGAAGCAATCAATTTCTCTTAAGCTTATTTTCTCATATTTCCCATGAGATCTAAAGCCTTTTTTTGTAGAGTCACAAGAGATTTCAGATGATTACAAAGCAATAACCGGCCACGATGGAAAAGAACGCAAAATTTTGACGGGTTTACTGTAAAAAATGAGAAATTCAAGATCCGGGCCAAGCCGGTTTAAGGCGCGTGTTTGACGGTCGGTTCCCCGGCTTTGCCGTTTGCCGCTTTATGTGATTGATTTTGGAGTTTTTTTTGTTGGAATAACAAGCTTTCTTCTTTGACACGCAAAAGCAAAACGAGGAACGAAGATGATTCTTCAAGATGAGGCGCATGCGCCGAATTTTCAAACCAAATCATGTCTTTTACGGGGGCATCAAGCTGCTCGTAAAATTGTTCCTGCAGCTCAAAAGGAGAGTAAAAATCATAACGGCCCACACAGAAATAAGCCGGAACCTTCAGTTCTTGAATTTCTTCAAAAAGATTGACTTGCAGCAGTTGGGGCATGAGCCGTTTGAAAGAAGTCCGATAGCCCCGGATCCATTTAATCCAGTCCAAAAGTGTATACTCCGAAGAAAAGAACCCTTTGGCCAAATATTGAAAAAGGTTTCCCTTCCGAATCAATCCCCCGAAACGAGTCAGCCACTTGTGTTGTACAAGCACATGGCGCAAATCTTTATATGGTGGATAGCCGATGCGTTTCAAAGCACGCATCGCCAAGAATTTCCGGTTGTGTCGGGCATGAATCAATACAAACTGATACGAGAGCAGTGCGCTTTTTTGCACATCGGTCATTTGGCCGATGCCGATGTAGGCGTGGAGCAAAGACGGATATTTTTTGGCAAAGCGTGCTCCGATGATGCTGCCCCAGGAGTGTGCAGCCAAATAGATTTTTTTCTGTTTAAAGCGTTCCAAGAGGATTTGAACCAATTCATGAGTATCTGAGACGAACTGGTCAAGATTGATGGCTTTTGGATCCATTTTTGCGGAAAAAGATTTTCCGGCTCCCCGTTGATCCCAATGAACCACGATAAAGTGCTTTTCCAGTTCTTCTTGATAATGCCTCATAAACCCGATTGGCGCAAATCCAGGACCCCCGTGCAAAAACAAGAGAATTGGATGGCTGGTGTCTTGGCCCCGTATCATAATGGATTGCTTTGCGATTCCCAGTTGAATCGTTTCAATGGTTGCCGTTCCATTCTCCAGCGTTTTGTTGGGGGGTTGACTCTTAAACATTTGTTTCCCTGCCTTTTCATCATAATCAATGGATAAATATGTCGGGATAAAATAATTCTGCATTTCTTCGGGGTTTCCTTCAAAAAAACGGGATTTTAATCTAAATTACAGAACGGAATGATCGGATCACACGAAAAAACAGCCGGATTTTGCAAACGATAAAGGGGCAGAAACGGAATAATTTTAATCAAGTTCCTTCTTTTTTCATGTTTTTGCGGGATGTTTACGGAGTCGTTAAAAAGGGGTAAATTGTGTTTGAGTAACTGGCAACAAAATGAATTCTTGCGGACAGATGGCAATCTTTGTGATTGGAAAAAATTAATTTCAAAGAGTATAAATGGAATGAGGCGGCTGTTGATTTGGGATGACGCGACACGGGTTTTGGAAAGGGGGAAAGATGGTTGCGAAGATGGACGGTATGCGGATGGATTCTTTTGGTTTCTTTTTTGTTGTCAAGCGGTGAAACCTGGGCCAATGAGATGGGCTGTCATTCATTTGAGAACTGGAGCGAGTCGCAGAAATATTTTGAAGAAAAAGGCGGATCCAAACATCTGAATATCGATGGCTTGGACAGTGACCAAGATGGATTGGCTTGTGAAGAGTTGATCGGCTTTGATCCCGGCCACATCAATCCGAACAATGACCGGCGACCGGATGCCAACAAAGGCAATGATTCCGCGGAAAAAGGCGTTTGGGTGGAGATTTTGTCGGTGCTGAAAAAATGGTGGCGTCAGTGGTTGGATTAAAAAAGCCCCGGACAAGTTTCCGGAGCTTTTTTGTTTACGGTTGCCGGTTGGAAGGTTGGTTCACCATGTGGTGGGCCGTCAAGACCAAACGGCTCCAGATCGCTTCTCTGATTTTCCCGCCGATCTCCACTTCATCCAATGCCTGGCTCATGCATTCCAGCCAGGCTTCGGCTCTTTCCGGGGTGATGGGAAAAGGCATGTGGCGTGCCCGAAGCATGGGGTGTCCGTATTTTTCGCTGTAGAGCGGGGGGCCCCCGAAAAATTGCGTAAGAAATAAGTATTGTTTTTCCATCACAGGGAGGATGTCTTCCGGAAAGATCGGCTTCAAAAGCGGATGTTTGATGACACGCGGGTAAAATGCTTCGACCAATTGCCGGACTTTCTTTGCTCCCCCGATTTTTTCATAGATCGTGACAGGTTCGTTTCGTTCCATCGAATCACCTTTTCCACAATGTTACGGTTTCATTTTTTTGAAAGCCCGTTCGACGGCACGTAAAGTGAATTGGATGTCTTCTTCCGAATGCTGGGTTGTCAAAAACCAAGCTTCGTATTTGGATGGAGCAAGGTAAACCCCTTCTTCCAGCATCAGCCGGAAAAACTGTCCGAATTGTTTACTGTCCGCTGCTTGGGCTCCTTCGTAGTCGGTCACTTCCTGATCGGTGAAGTAGACGGTCAATGCTCCCCCCACTTGATTGATTGTGATGTTCAAGCCATATTTGTCGGCCAAACGGGAAATCTCGTTGTTTAATGTTTTGCCCATTTTTTCTAGTCGTTCGTAGGTGTTGGGTTGCTTTAAGGTTTCAATGCATGCCAGGCCCGCGGAGATCGACAACGGATTTCCTGCCATCGTTCCCGCTTGGTACATCGGCCCCATCGGGGAGACTTTTTCCATGATTTCTCTTTTTCCGCCATAAGCCCCGATGGGAAGTCCGCCGCCGATGATTTTGCCCAAGGCGGTCAGATCCGGCTCCACATGATAGTAATCCTGGATTCCGCCGTAATGAAAGCGGAAAGCGGTGATCACCTCATCATAAATGACCAAGGCGCCTGCTTGATGGGCCAATTGGTTGATGGTTTCTAGGAAATTCGGTTGGGGCGGGACGATCCCGAAGTTTCCGACCAGCGGCTCGACCAAGATGCCGGCGATTTCGTCTCCCCATTTTTCCATGGTCTCTTCCAAGATTTCGATGTTGTTGTAAGGGATGGTAATCACTTCATTGGCGATGCTGACGGGCACACCGGCGCTGTCGGGAGTGCCGAGGGTGGAAGGGCCTGAGCCGGCGGCCACCAGAACCAAGTCAGAGTGACCATGGTAACAGCCCGCAAATTTCAGGATTTTGGTGCGGTTGGTATAAGCGCGGGCCAAACGGATGGTTGTCATGACCGCTTCCGTTCCACTGTTGACGAAGCGGATTTGTTCCATGGACGGGATGGCTTCCCGCAACATTTTTGCAAAACGCACTTCTTTTTCCGTCGGCGTTCCGTATAACACCCCGTTGGCGGCCTGTTCAACAATCGCCGCCGTCACCACCGGATGGGCATGCCCCAAAATAATCGGGCCGAAAGCCGCGAGATAATCGATATACCGGTTTCCATCTTCATCCCAGAAATAAGCGCCTTGTGCTTTTTTCATAAAGATCGGCGTGCCGTTTCCCACTGCACGAAAAGACCGTGACGGGCTGTTGACACCGCCGACAATGACATCCAATGCTTCCTGATAAAGTTTTTCCGATTGCTGTATATTCAAGAATATCCCCCATTTCGTCTCCTTTGTGACATTTGATGACGATTTGAAAAAACGACGTCATGTGCAGGAACCATGCATCATATTTTTTTTACTGACGAAACAAGTCCCTTTTTTAATTGTAACGTGATGCACAGAAAATGCCTAGGGAGGATTGTCTCTGTGAATCATCCTGTGATATGCTGAAATTGGGTATATATGTCGATTTTTCGGAGTTTATATATATTTTGGGAACGGAAGATGGAGGCGAAGTATCTTGTCATTCAGATTTCAAGTCGGTGAGCGTTATAGAGATTTATATCAAATCGAATATGTCGTCCGGTTTTTTGACGGTGAACTGGCGGTTGCCCGAAAAGGTTCGCAACGCTACTACTTGCAGTCATCCCGTTTGGAAAAACAAGCGCCGATCTCCCGTGCGATTGCGCACTACCGCTCCTTTGAACATCCGTTGGTGATTCCTTATGAAGATGTGTATGCCGAAGACCGTTCGATCGTATTTGTCCGCCCTTATGTTCCCATCCTGCCTTTGCGGGAGGTTTTTGCCAATCATGAGGTGGAAGAGGCGAAACTGGTCGAATGGGGAAAGCAACTGCTTGGGTTGGAAAAGGATTTGAGGGCGCAACCGATGCGGATGTATTTGCTTTTGGATCCCGGAAATATCGGGGTGACGGAACATAATGAGGAGCTGAAGGTGTTATTTTGCGGTACGGAAACCATTACGGCACAAAAAAACATACTCGATTGGGGAACCTTTTTTTATTCCCTTTTATCCGGCGAACCCGTGGATAAGCCGATTCAAAGATTGCCGAACGATTTCAAGGCATCGAAAAAGATGGTGCGGTTAATTCAACGGAGCTTGCAAAACGACTCGCCTGATTCGGTCTTGTCCCATATCAAGCAGTATGAGAAAGTGGGACTGTTGGACCGTTTGTTTGGCAGCGGAGGGGAGAAAAAGAAGGACCCCAAACCCCGAAAATCTCCAGTGAAACATCAGCCATCCACAACCGATACCCCGGTTTCTTCCGCTTCTGAACCCCAAGAACCGGCAGAAACAAAAAAGGCGGAGGCCGCGAAGGTCACATCCGATATACCTGAAACAATACAGAAGAAACAGGAAGAAGATTATATCGCAAGTTTGAAAGAAGAATTTGAAAAGAGACAAAAAGAAGCCTTGGAAAAACAGCGCAAAGAATTGGAAAAGCGCCAGCAAGAGTTGCTGGAGCGTCAGCGGCTGGAATTTGAAAAACGGGAACAAGAGTTGTTGCAAAAGCAGAAAGAAGAGTTTAAACAACAAATTGAAGAGCCGGAACAGCGGGAGAATTGGGAACGGGAGATTGCGGAAAGAGAACGCATGCTTGAAGAACAAAAACGAAAAGAAGAAGAAGAAAAAGCCCGTCAGGAAGAAGAGCGCTTGAAACAGGAGCGGCTCGAGCAAGAACGCATCGCATTGGAACAAGAAGAGCGGCTGCAAAAAGAATTGGCCAAAGTGGAAGAAGAACGGATCAAGTGGGAACAGAAGCAAAAAGATTTGGAGAAAAAAGAAGAAGAATTACGGGAGAAGTTGCAAAAAGAATTTGAAGAGATGGCGAAGTCTTTGCTGCAAAAACAAGAGGAAGAATTTAAAAGACGCCAAGAGGAGTTGCTGCAGCAACAACGGGATCTTTTGGAAAGCCAGACCAAAAAACGCCTGGAACGGCATCGCGAAGAGTTGGAGCAAACATCCAGGCATTACTTGATCACCCCGGACACCAAACCGCGTGCCAGCTTGTTGGATTTGGAAAAAGAAAACAAAGCGAAAAAAGAAAACGAACAACCGAAAGAAAACACCCAACCGCAGCAGGACGACCGCGAGCGCTTGCGTAAGGAAAAACTGGCTAAAGAAAACAAGGATCACGACGAATTGGTGAAACAGTTCGAGGAGTATATGAACCAAATGTACCCCAAATAAGGTGGACAAGAGAGAGCGGGTTTCCTGTTCTCTCCTTCTTAAACGGTTTTTATCTTTAAGCTGGAAAGGATTGAAAACATGGTTCTTTACAGATCATTGGCCCGTTTGGGCATCGGCGGAACCACCGTGGATGCGCAGATCGAGGAAGAACAATTCCGGCCGGGGGATGTCATCAAGGGGGAAATCAAGATTCGGGGGGGACAAGCCGAACAGCAAATCGATGACATTTACATGTACCTGATGGTGACGGTGTCCAAAAACGGAAGAAAAGCTTCCCATCTCATGCAACAATATCCTTTGTCCCATTCCATGATCATTCAAAAAGACGAGATCAAAAAGGTTCCGTTTCAAATTAAACTCCCCATGGAAACGCCCATGTCGACGGGAAGCTTTCCTGTGTACCTGAAGACGGGATTGGACATTAAAATGAGCCTGGATCCCACCGATCTGGATAAAATTGAAGTCGTGCCCGCGAATTTGGTGCAAAAAATCTTGAAAAAAATTGAGGATGCTGATTTTATTTTATATCGGATACATAACGAATATGATCCGCAACAGAAGCCTTATCCTTTTTTCCAGATGTTTCAGTTCCGCCCGACAGGCCGTTATCACGGATATGTCGATGAATTGAACGTATTCTTCAAAGTGACGGATATGTCAATCCGGATGGATATCGAGCTGATCCGTTCCGACCGTGTTTTAAACAGTCAATTTTCCTGGGAATACCATGATCCCAAAGGAACCCTCATGATCAATAACGAGCGGGTGATTCGGGATCCGCTTGAAAAAATTGATGAAATGCTGAACCGCAAAATGCATTAACAGAAAAAGGACGGATGCTTATTTGGGATTGGAGTGAGAAAGCATGTTTAACAAAGTGTTAGCCGGCTTGGGTGTCGGAGCCGCCAAGGTGGACACCCGGCTTGAAAAATCAACGTACCGCCAAGGAGAAATGATTAAAGGGGAAATATTTATTCAAAGCGGGCAAACGGAACAACGAATTGATGAAATCTATTTGTACCTGATTGTCCGGTATCATCATGAAGGAAAAGATCAAAAGCATGTCATCAGCCAGTTTCGGATCACGGACACATTTGAAATCGGAGAAAGGGAGAGCAAAGTGATTCCGTTTGAAATTGAAATGCCGTTGGATGCCCCGATTTCAACCGGAGGGTGCCCCATCTATTTAAAAACCGGACTGGATATCAAAATGGCGATCGACCCGAAAGATACCGACGGCATCGAAGTTCTTCCCCACCCGTTGGTGGACAAAGTGCTGCATGCGGCGGAAAATGTCGGATTTCGGTTGACCAGTGTCGACTATGCGTTTGACAAATTTTATTCCCGCCATCCTTTTGTGCAGGAATATCGCATGACGCCAATGGGCAAGTATGAAGAGTATTTTGATGACATCAGCATGGTTTTTTATCCCGATCATGATTCGTTGGATGTCATCATGACTTTGGACCGCAAAGCCATTGATTTGATGAGTTCGATGGAAGAAGCGCTGAATCTGGATGAGCGGCTGATGAGATTTACGGTGACAAGAGAAGAGCTGGAAGATAAAGAGAACCCGTTTGAGGAAAGATTCACCGAAATCGTGGAGCAGTATATTTAACGGGCAAATCCCCGGATTCCTGTGGATAAGGCGTTCCACCATGAAGTGGAATGCCTTTTTCAGTTGGTTTCTTCTTTTTTCTGATTGATGAAATCCACATAATGGCTGAATATCGCTTCCACGATCATGAAAAAGGAAGCAAAGGTATCCAGATGAATTCCGTTATGGATGGAAATGGTCGAGCTTCTGGCATACAAATGATACGGAGTCATTTTGGCCAGCCGGTTATTGACCAGATTCGTGACGGAAACAAAAGGAACGCCTTTGGCCACCAAGGTTTGTACGGCGGGAAAGATGGACGGGGTGTCTCCCGATAAAGAAAAAATAAAGACCAGGTCGTTTTTTGTCATATCCTTGACGACGATTTCAAATTCAGAGTGAGAGGGAATCACATTCATATACTTTTGAAGAGGCAGAAACATCCGGTGCAGTTCCAATGCACAATTCCGCTGGGCATTTCCCGTGCCAAAAACAAATAATTTCTGCGCCTCATCGATTAATCTGCAAATGTCCGAAAAGTCCTTGGTCTGTATATATTTCATGGTCTCGCGAAAGTCTTCTTCCAGAATTTCAATACTGCTTTTATTTTTCACTGTTTTATCCTGGTTCTGCCATTTCAAAAAAATGCGAAACTCACTGTAACCGGTAAAGTCCAGCTTTTGTGCCAGACGCAAGATGGAAGAGCGGGACACATTGCACCGGTCGGCCAGATGATTAATCCCCAATTGATAGCACGTATCTTTGTGATTCATAATGTATCTCAAAATGTGTAAATCGGTTTCATTGAGCTTGTTGTAATGTTCATTGATAAGTTCTTCTAATGTCAAATGATTCTCCTCCCTGCACCAAGAGAATTCCTTTATAAAAATTAAAACAAAAAGTGCAAAGAGGTACAAGCTCTTTGCACTTTCCGTCCGTATGGTGTACGGATCCCTGTTTATAAATCTTCACGCACGACGACATCCTCTTTGTGCAGTTTTGGCCAATAATCTTTGTTTGCCTCAATCAAGTCATCCAGGATGGCTTTGGCCACTTTGGCGCTGGGAACGGTTTTGGATAAGGTGAGGGCTTGCCACAATTTTTGATAAGAGCGGGTGATCCAGGCTTCGACCACGAGTTTTTCAACGGAAACTTGCTGTTCCATCAATCCTTTTTGGAATTGCGGGATTTCTCCGATGGCGATGCGTTCGGGCCCGTTGCTTCCCACGATACAGGGAATTTCCACCATGGCGGTCGGATCGAAATTGGAGATGGCCCCTTGGTTTTCAACAATCAACAACATCCGCTCTTGTGTGTTGAATGCGATGGCGCGTGCCAGATCCACGATATAGGAAGCGTGTTCGTCAACATGCAGTTTGGAACCTTGGGTTGATTGGTTTTCGATGATTTTTTGGCACTCACCGAACACAAATTTTTCCCGGCCCTCCATGACTTCATTGGCCCGCGTGTATTCCGGGTTGGAATGTTCAAACACATAATCCGGGTAAAAATAATATTTCAAATACGTATTCGGCAGGGTGTCCGGATCCAGTGCGTAGACATCGCGGGCTTTTAAAAAGGTGTCGCTCCAGCTTGCGTCGGCATCATCTTTGGGGACGGTGTAACCGTGTTTTCGGACATGTTCTTTCAGTTTGGGTATCAAATCGTTCCCGTTTTGATCACGGATATCCGTCCACCAGCCGAAATGATTCAATCCGTAATAACGGACCTTCATTTCCTTGCGGCTTTTAAGTCCCAGAATTTGAGCCATGCGGTTTTCAATGCCGATGGGCATGTCGCAGATGTTGAGCACTTTGGAATCCGGTCTCAGGCGCCGGGTGGCCTCGGCGACAATGGCCGCCGGATTGGAGTAGTTTAACATCCATGCATCGGGAGAGTATTTTTCCATGTAGTCGATCAATTCTAAGACTCCCCCGATGGAGCGCATGCCGTAGGCAATTCCTCCGGGGCCGCATGTTTCTTGACCAAATACGCCATGTTTCAACGGGATTTTTTCGTCCAGTTCCCGCATCGCATATTTTCCAACCCGAATGTGTGCCATGACGAAGTCGACGTCGGTGAATGCTGCTTCCGGATCGGTGGTGGCCAAAAACTCGATTCCCGGCGCTTTTTCTTTCAGGATGATTTTGCAGGCTTCGGCAATCGTCGACTGGCGGGCTGCATCATTATCGTAAAGTTTTAATTTCTGAATCGGAAATTGATTCAAATTTTCAAGAAGCATCAAGACAATTCCCGGTGTAAAGGTGCTGCCTCCTCCGGCAATGACAATGGAGAATTTTTTCATTTTGCTGATTCCTCCTTATTTTCGTGACCGCTTACAACTCAGTTATAACAACCTGGTGACGAGAGAACAACAGATCGGGCGGATGCTGTTCATAATCACACATCTTGTTATTTTTCACGTGAGTATGGAAATTTTCCCGCCACCATTTTATGCATTTTCCCGGTTTGGATGATTCAACAGGTTCTCAAACTGTTCCCGGATCTGCGGGGAAGACAAACCGACGATGACCTGGATGGCTTTTCCGTTTTTAACGACCCCGTGGGCCCCGGCGGAGAGGAATTGTTTGTCCGGTGCCGTTTTGGTTTCATCATGCACAGTGACGCGCAATCTTGTGGCGCAGTTGGTCACTTCCGCAATATTGTCCGGCCCGCCCAATGCTTCCAAAAACCGGGTGGCTTTTTCCGCATAATCATTTTTCTTTTGCTTGGCCGCTTGTTTTTCTTGGAAATCTTTTTTGGTGTACAGTTTGGTTTCCTGTTCTTCGTCATCTTCACGGCCCGGCGTTTTCACATCCAGTTTCAAAATCAAATAGCGGAACAGGAAGAAATAGATTGCCGTAAAGATCAAGCCGACTACGATTTGAGCCAAATAAGTGGCGCTGTGGTATTTAAACAGCGGAATCCAGTT
This sequence comes from Thermoactinomyces vulgaris, assembly GCF_005886755.1. Classification (NCBI taxonomy): domain Bacteria; kingdom Bacillati; phylum Bacillota; class Bacilli; order Caryophanales; family Thermoactinomycetaceae; genus Thermoactinomyces; species Thermoactinomyces vulgaris. The sequence continues at coordinate 2,476,813 of NZ_CP039710.1, read as the reverse complement.
TTGGATGGCCACTTCAAGCAATCCGCCCCCCATATTTCCGGAAACCCCGAGGGAGTATATGATGGTGGACATGGTTGCCGCCAGGAGGGCATGAATCAGAAAGAGAACCGGCGCAACGAACAAAAAGGTGAATTCAATTGGTTCCGTGATTCCGGCGATCACAGAAGTGAGTGTTGCCGCGATCAACATCCCGGAGATGATTTTTTTCTTAGAGGATTTGGCCGTGACATACATGGCCAGTGCAATGCCTGGAATTCCGAATATTTTTGAAAGTCCGTGCAAAGCAAAACCGCCTTCCGGGAACATTTCCTTTAATGATTGCGAATTGGTGGCAAATTCGCTCAAATGTTCCACCCAATATTTTACGATTCCGCCGTCCACCACGGCCGGACCGAAGACGAAAGGACCGTAAATAAAGTGGTGCAATCCGGTCGGGATCAAAATCCGCTCAAGAAATGTATATAACCAGACGCCCAAGGCCCCTGACGAAGCAAGGAACCCTTGCATGGAAGCGATGCCTTTTTGAATGACCGGCCAACCCCAGGATGTGAGGAGTGCCAAAGGCAGCATGATAAAAAAACTGAGGATGACGACATAGGAGGTCCCTTGAAAAATCCCCAAAAAATCAGGCAACTTTTTATCGAAATAACGGTTATGAAGATAAACGACGATAGCAGAAATAAGGATGGCTCCAATGATATTGGTGTCTAACGTTTTAATGCCGGCGATTTCCGTCAGTCCGCTCACTCCGCCCGCTTCTTGTTCAAAATCAACGCCAAATTGGGGTCCCCAAATCGTCAAAATGGCATTGATAAAATAGTTAAAGGTCAGATAAGAGATCAAAGAAGCCAAAACGGCTCTGGCTTGGGCCTTTTTGGCCAGGCCGATCGGGAGGCCCACCGCGAACAGCAAAGGCATTTGTTTGAACACCGCCCAGCCGCCTGCTTCGATCACGGTCCAAAATTTGTACCAAAAGCTATCGGGATGTGCAAGGGCATTCATAATATCCTGATTTTTCAGCAGGGTGGTCAGCCCGACCATGATCCCGGCAAAGGGGAATAACAGAACGGGTACAAACATGGCTGCCCCGAAGCGCTGGAACTTTTGCAGCATGGAAATCACTCCTTTTTTTAATTTACATAGCATGTTTTTCTGAGATTTTTGTTATCTTTTAATTGAGATGCGAACAAATTGTTAACGCTTACAAATAAAATATCTTATAATTCACGTTCCAACAATTGTTTTTGCTCATTTTGAAACAGAATCACTTTTTTTGTACATTTTCACACTGCATAAAAACTTTCCCATAAAAAAACTCCATGGCTGGCTTGCGCCTGTACCATGGAATTTTTTTACGAAACCATGCCGGAGGAGATGTGAAAACCGGACCAAACCAAAAACAAACCGAGGAAAAGGCTGGAGAGGAGATAAGCCCAAAATTTCCCCTTTCGCTTTTGTTGCCGGAGCCTCTCCGCTTCATATGAAAAAGTGGAAAAGGTGGTGTAACCGCCGAGAAAACCCGCTACAAACGGACGGTTTGCCATCATCCAGGCGACCGGCAACCGGTCATGAACCCATCCCAAATAAAGCCCCATGATGAAACAACCAGTCATATTGACAAGAAATGTTCCGAGCGGAAATTTCCCGTCCCGGGCGGGAAACGCCTCCGTGACCAGCCAACGGCATATTGCTCCGATTCCCCCGCCCAAAGCAATCCACATCATTTCCAACCGGCTTTCCCCCTTTGGGCCAGCCAAACCCCCAGGCGGGCAAAAAGCAGGCCGCCCGTGGCGGTGACGACGATATAAAAAAGGGATAAAAGCGGAGGCAAGAGATGGGTTTCCACACACAGTGTTGAAAAAGTGGTGTATGCTCCCAAAAGTCCGGTGCCCAATCCTTTTTGCCAAACAGGAGAAAAAGCGGTTTTCGTTTGTTCATTCAACCAGGCCAACCCGAGACAGCCTGTCCAATTGGCGATCAAGGTTCCGAACGGAAAAACGGGGTCATTAAAAGCCTGCGCCACCCCAAAGCGGAGCAAGGTTCCGACGGCACCGCCGATCCCGACAGCAATGATCGTTCTCATACCGGCAGCTCCTTCGCTTTTTTTGGTTTAAGATTAGATCAAATTGCAACTGCCGGCAACATTATGAAGAAGATTCCGCCGGTTCCTGTTTTTCTTCTTCGTCTTCCACCACGATTTGGGAAGCGTGGTTGTCTACCATTTTTTCAATGATTTCTCCCACACCGGCATCTTCTCCGTTGGCGGTCAGTCCGATATTTAAAGTCCCGCTTAACGTTTGAACATGCAATTCGTGGATTTTATATTCCATTTTTTCGATGTGCACGGGTTTCAGTTGCTCTAGGTCCTCTTTCAGTTGATGGTTTTCTTGTTGCAGGCGCCGGATTTCTTGTTCCAAATCTTTTAGCCGTTGATCTATCCAATCAAGCGGATGCTGGTACATGCGAACCATTCCCCCGGATTCTTTTTATCCTTGTTCCATTATATGATGAGGGTCTCTTAATTCATGCCCTCCTTGTGACAAGACGGGCCCGCATCGAATAAAATATGGGCATCATACCAATGTACCGGCAAAAGGAGAGATGATGGGTGAAAAATACTTTCCGCAAAATGCCCTGGCATGAGCTGGCCCGTCAATTTTTGGGGGAGGACTTTTTTGAAGACATGCAAACGGCGGCCCGTCAAGATGAACCTGCAGCCGATGTTTATCACGGGGAAAATGAAGTGATTGTGGTGGTCAATTTGCCCGGACTGGAAAACGTTCATGCTTTGGATTTGAAATTGGAAGGAAACAATTTGATCATTCAAGGGGATTATCCGTCTCCGTATGAGGGGTATCAAACCATCTTCTCGGAAAGAAAAAAAGGCATGTTTCAAAAGGTGATTCCTTTACAGGCATCGGTATCCAAAAGATACACGCATGCCAGATACCGCCGGGGGGTTTTGGAAATCCGTTTTCCGAAGAAGCCAAGGCAGACCCGATCCCTGCAAATATGACACCATGAGGAGGGGAAAGCGTGGGGACCATCAATAACATTCTGAACATCAAAATCAACAATATAAGTAACTCAGGTTCAGTCAATTTTGGAAACACGATCAATGTGGGGAATGACAGCTTGACCAAATCGTTGGGAGGATCTTCACCGATTGGCGATTTTCCAAAGAATTTGGATTTTGAGCGGAATGTATATTTTGATCCCGATCAATTTGATCAAAACGATTGAGGTGGTTTTCTTGTTGAAAGTGTGTATTCAATCCATTCGGATTTATACGGTGGGAGATGCTGGATCGTTTAACGTGGGAACAACTTTAAATATCATTTCAAAAAAGGGAGGAGGGGAAGAAGCTCCGCAACAGGTAGAAACGCCCACACCGGAGCCGACACCTCCGACCACCATGTCTGCCTGAACTGTGGTTTGTATTTTTCTCGTTTGCGGACCGTCAGGAGAAAAAGAATTCTTTCGGGATGCTTGAACCATCGGGCAAATCCCGGTCGGACAAGCAAGAGGGAACGGATTTTTGAACGAATTCTTTTTCCTCAAGCGGAAGGAGGTTGGGATTCTCTCGCAGGGCCCATTAGCAAAAGCTGTTTTCTTCGCTTGGTCATCCGTGGTCACCATCGTGATGGTTGTGAAGTGATCAGGAATTATTTTTATTATAAATCCAATCGTGTTTATTACGATTAATTCATTTCCGTAACCTTACGGTAAGGGCTGAACGTTTCTTCTCCTTCTGAGAAGTGTTAAAATATGTTTACCGTTTTCGGAAGCATTCAGGAGGTGGATTCCTATGGTCAAAGAAGGAGATCATGCCATTGACTTTACGCTTGAAGCCACAAACGGGGAAACCGTGACTTTATCTGATTTCAAAGGCAAAAATGTGGTTCTGTTTTTTTACCCCAAGGATCAGACACCGGGCTGTACCAGGGAAGCTTGCGACTTTCGGGATGCCTATCAGGAATTTTCGGATCTCAACACCGTGATTTTGGGAATCAGCAAAGATTCCATTGCTTCCCATCAAAAGTTCGTTGAAAAGCAGAATTTGCCTTTCCTTTTGTTGAGTGACCCGGAGGGAGAGGTTTGTGAAAAATACGGAGTGATCAAAGATAAAAACATGTTTGGAAGAAAGTACAAGGGAATTGAACGATCCACATTTGTGATTGATAAAGAGGGGAAGATTGCCAAAGCTTACCGGAAAGTGAAGGTTGCAGATCATGTGCAGGAAGTTCTGCAGTTTGTCAAAGAAAACTTACAGTAGGACGGTAAGAAGGGTTTCCCGGTGAAACCCTTCTGATCAATTGTTTTGGTGGTTTCATTGATTTTTGCCGTTGGACGGACGGAGGTGGAACATGGATTTCCATACATATGATTGGCCGGACTATTATGACTGGACTTCAACGGGGCTGGATCATGACATCACTTACTACACCGAACTGGCCAAACAACAGGGCGGTCCCGTTTTGGAATTGGGCTGCGGAACCGGCCGGTGCACCCTTGCGATTGCGCGGGAAGGAATCCCCGTCGTCGGGTTGGATTTGAGCGAACCGATGTTAAAAAGGGCCGAAAAAAAGGCTAAAGAGATGAATTTGGACGGGGAAACCGAGTGGGTACACGGCAATATGGCGGACTTCCGTCTGGACCGGAAGTTCCCCCTGATCATCATTCCTTACCGGTCTTTTTTGCATCTGTTGACGGTGCGGGATCAGGTCAATGCGTTGAAATGCATTCGTCATCATTTGACGGATGATGGGATTTTGGCCTTTAATGTTTTTGTCCCGTTCATCAAGCATTTATATGAAATGGATAATCAGTATGCCTACAGAGGAACGTTTCCTGTGCCGGGGACGGAAGAAACGGTTGAGCTTTATGACTTTACTGAATTTGATCATTTTTCCCAGCTGGCTCATGTCATTCGTTATTTTGAGCACTACAGCCCGTCCGGCCGGCTCATGGAGCGGATCCGGACCACCTTTCGCTTAAGGTACATTTATCCGTCGGAACTGAATCATTTGCTCACTTTCTGCGGATTTAAAGTGGTCCGGCGGTATGGGAACTTTCGTTATCAGCCTTTTGACAACCGGAGCCAGGAATTGATCATCGAAGCAGTCAAACGCAAATAGACAAGAAAGAGGGAGTGTTTTGAAACCGAAACCGAAACGAGTCCAAACAGGGAAGATCCTGGAGCTTTTGGAGCAGATGTACCCGGACGCTCATTGTGAACTCAATTTCAAAAATCCGTTCGAACTTTTGATTGCCACGATTCTGTCTGCGCAATCCACGGACAAACAAGTGAATAAAATCACCAAACCCCTGTTTGCCAAGTTTCCGACCCCGTATGATTTCATCACATTGACTGAGGAAGAGTTGGCTGAACACATTCGCGGGATCGGGCTGTTCCGGAATAAAAGCAAAAATATCCTGCAAACTTGCAGGATTCTGGTTGAAGAATATGAAGGGGAAGTTCCGCAACAGAGAGAGAAGCTGGAAGCATTGCCGGGGGTCGGCCGCAAAACGGCCAATGTGGTGCTTTCCAATGCTTTTGGTGTCCCGGCCTTGGCAGTGGACACGCATGTGCACCGGGTGGCCAATCGTTTGGCATTGGCAGACAGCAAGACCCCGCTTGAAACCGAACGCCAATTAACGCGAAAAATTCCCCGCAACCAGTGGAGTGATACCCATCACCGCCTGATCTGGCACGGCCGTCGTTGTTGCACGGCCCGGAATCCCAAATGTGATATTTGTGATTTACTTCCTTATTGCTGGTATGGAAAAAACCGGGGAGATGTTCCGGAAAAGAAATGACCCCCCGGTATAAAAAAACAGGCATGAATTGCCGCCGGCCGGGCATCATGCCTTTGGTGAAAGGTTCAAGTGTTTGCTTGTTCCTTTTTTTCTTGTTTTTGGCTGATCCGCTCGTGGACAAATCCGAGGTAAAGTGCACCCAAAGCGACGATGAAATTAAAGATTTCGGTGGTAAGAGTAATGTTTACAAGGCCGAAGAGTTGGTCGCTGAATAAACCGTAAACGGCCAGCAAACCATAAAGGATACCAAAGACTCTCATGGCAAGCCGGTCCCAATTTTCTTTCAGACTCGCCCCCAAATAGATCAGACCGCTCAACAAGTGAATGAGATTGTGCGTGAGCGTCAATTGGAGGGACTCATTGGATGACAGGAAGAAACCGGCGATCCCAATCAGTGTGAGAACTCCTCCGTAAATTTGCGACCATAATTTCAACATGGAATTCACTCACTTTCTTTTTTTGTTTTTTGGTGGAAATATATGATCTTTTTTTCCGGAACATGCTCATTTGAGGGAAGAATGTGAACCGGCGGGGGGGATTCAAGAGAAAGTGCGGGCGCTGAAACCGCATTGACAAGAAGGCAAAACAAGAAGTAGACTAATTATATATATTATTAAATTAGAATCGTTCCTTTTTGCTGCGAACATATTAGAGAGGTGGAAATAGATGAGTAACAGCCGACTAGAGAAGGCTGTTGAAACCCTGAAAGAGAATGGTGTGCGTATGACGCCGCAACGCCATGCGATTCTCAATTACCTTTATTCAACCATGGGACATCCAACAGCTGATGAGATTTACAAGTCATTGGAAGGCACTTTTCCCAATATGAGTGTTGCCACGGTTTATAATAATTTGCGGTTGTTTAAAGATGCCGGCTTGGTTCGTGAATTGACGTACGGAGATTCTTCCAGCCGTTTTGATGCCAATATGATGGATCATTATCATGTGATTTGCCGGAAATGCGGCAAAATCACGGATTTTGACCACATGCCTCTTCTTGAGATTGAAAGAAAAGCGGCGGAAATCACCAACTATCAGGTTCACACCCACCGCTTGGAAATATACGGAATTTGTCCGGATTGCCAAATGAAATCGAAACAGTAAACACCCTGCCCCGTTTGGAAGCAGGGTTTTTTTAGGGGCTGAAACCAGCCATCGGCTCTTAGTGGACGGCGGTCGGCAAAACGGCTTTTTGGGGATCCAGTTCCACCTTGCGGCGAAGATTGTGCAACGTGCCATCGGCATCCATTTCCGCGTGATCCCCGGTGCTGATCCATCCGTTGGTATAAACGTTGGTGTCTGATAAGGGGATCTTGTAATAACCCGAAATGACTTGCGGGATTTTAATCATCAATTCCCCGTCGGCTTGAATGCGGAGTTCGATCCCCGGGAGGGGTTTCCCCGCCGTTTTCGGTTGCGGGCAGGACAGGTTGGTTGCGGAAATGACTGAAGCGCATTCGGTTAGGTAATACGATTCTACCACCGGCAGATTGATGCACCAGAAAAAGCGATGAACTTTTTCATTCAAAGGAGCCCCTCCGGATAGAATAAACCGGACCCGTCCGCCCAATTGCTTTTGAAGAGGCGCAAACAAGAGGGTTTGTGATATGGAATGATGCAGTTGCAAAGATGAAGGGACGGACCAGTTGTATCCTTTTCTTTTCAATCCGTATATTTTCTCTGCTTGTCGCAGGGCGTGTTGAAATAAATATTTTTTTGCCGGAGACGATTGGATCTGTTTATTCAAATACTCATAGATGGTGTGCACCAAAACCGGCGACAAAGAGAACAGCGTCGGTTTGATCCGTTTGCTGGCTTTCACCCAGTTGGCATCCCTGGCGATGTAAGTGATCTCCGCTCCTGTTGCCAGCGGGGCCAGGTACCCGGCAATCCGCTCGAAAGGATGGGACAGGGATAACACCGACAGCAGATGGTCGTGTTTTGTATATGGGATCACGTACAGAAAACTCTGGAGATTATTCAGAATATTCCCGTGTGAAAGCAGAACCCCTTTTTCGGTTTTCGTTTTGTCATTCGGGTAATAAATAATCGCGACATCCGAAGGCTGGATGGAGGGATAGGCCCATTCCTGCTCTTCGTTTGCAATCGATTGGCCGATTTGGATAATGGTTTCAAATTGCAAAGCTCCAAGAGATCCATCGGCTTTTCCGTTTAGCAAAATGGAATGTTGCAGCAGGTTGGATGCACCTTTTACCTTTTCCAGCAATTCATACCGATCCGTAATGATCCCTGTCGCATCGGCGTGTCTCAAAATTTTTCGGATCTGATCGGGATGCCGGTTGGGATGAATCGGCACGCTTGTGGCTCCCAAGCTTAAAACGGCAAATTCACAGATCACCCAGCGGGGGTGATTTTCTGCGATGATAGCAATCTTTGCGCCAGAGCGGATTCCGATTTTTTCCAAACCGAACGCAAAATCCCGGATCATGTTCCAAAGGCGTTGATAACTCAATTTATGTAACTCATCATTTTCTTCCCAAGAGAGTGCCGTTCGTTCCGGAAACCGTTTGACGGTTCGCGACAACATTTCCAGAAGATTATGTGATTTCACGTGTTTTGCCTCCTTTTCTTTCAATACATACATAGTCCGGATCGGATGCATATCATCGGAGGACTTTACGCATAGTTGTTCGAGAAAACTCGGTGGAATCCTTTTTTTGTAAGAAAAAAGAAAAAACCAACAAATCGTTGGTTTGGATTAGAAAGAATCTTCTTTTTCCAAAACATACTTCAGGCGTCTTTTTTGTTGTTCCGGGGTGGGGACCGGACAAGTTTGCTTTTTCCGGTTCCAGCGATGGCGGTTTCTTGCCGCAACCCGGTAGACCGCATCGCGCAAGGGGCGTGGAATGAGGAAAAACAGCCTGGTGAAGACTGAAAAACGGGGTAATCTCTGTAATATGCGAAGAACCGCCGTGGACCGGATGAAATAACGCCCTTGTTCAATGAGAATGACCGAGTCAAGCGCAGAAAAAGGGACTCCAAGGTGTCGGGAAAGCCATTCGCTTTCTTCGGATTGCAAGGAGGCAAACCGAAAATAACCTTGGGAATCCCGTTGAATGATCCACCGCACCCATCCGTCGCAGAAGGAGCAGTCCCCGTCAAACAAAATGATCCCGTAATGCTTCAGGGAAGACGGAAGAAGGTTTTTATGGTTCACTTTTCCATGCTCCCGTCGGGTGACCCGGAAAGTGCTTCCGCCGGAGCATCTTTCGGATCCAGGGACAAGATGGCTTTACAGTGCATGCATTCGTCTTTTTTGCCCAAAATTTTGGTCGGTTTGTTGCAGGAAGGGCAAACGACCTGCACCGAGTGTGTGGAAAGAATGCCGACCCAAAAGTAGATCCCCACACTGGCCAAAACGAAAATCATACCGAGGACAAAAAACAAGACCATCAAGCTTTCAAAGAAGAAACCCAGGTACATGACCCCGACTCCGACAAAGATCAAAAGCATGGCAAAAGTGCGTATTTTATTCAGTTTCCCGGACAGCAGCATGATGCTCCTCCTTCAAGTTGAAATCAGCTAGATTTTATCATGAACCGATTTTTTGTACAATGTAACAGCGGTTGATGGGACCGGCGGAATAATGATTGCATGAAATGTGAGGGGGACGGAAATGTCAGACAGAAAAAAAGTGACCGTGGCCATGTTGATTGCCACGTTTTTGTCAGCGATTGAAGTGACGGTGGTCAGCACGGCGATCCCGCGTATTGCCAGCGATTTGGGGGGGATTCAATATATCAGTTGGGTATTTGCCGCCTATTTGCTGGCATCGACGGTGACCATTCCGATCTTCGGGAAGCTTGCGGATCTGTTCGGGCGTAAGCGGGTTTTTATGTTCGGGGGAATTGTGTTTTTGATTGGTTCCATGCTGTCGGGAACCGCCGGTTCCATGACTTGGCTGATCTGGTTCCGGGCGGTGCAAGGAGTCGGGGCCGGTGCGCTGAATCCGACCACGTTTACCATTATCGGGGATCTTTACCCGTATGAGCAGCGGGCCAAAGTGCAGGGGTTATTCAGTTCGGTTTGGGGATTGGCCGGGTTGGTCGGCCCTTTGATCGGAGGTTTTTTGGTTGATTATGTTTCCTGGCGGTGGATTTTTTATATCAATTTGCCCTTCGGGTTGCTTGCCATGTTGATGGTGATGTTGTTCTTAAAGGAGGAAGGGGAAATAAAGGAAAAGCCGGAAGTGGATTACTTGGGCGCTTTGACTTTTTTCATTGCAGTCACTTCTTTGTTGTTTGTGCTTTCGGTCGGGGGAACGGAAGTCTCTTGGACCACTCCTTATTTGCAGGGACTTGCGGCTGCAGGGGGGATCGGTTTTATCCTGTTTTTTTGGATTGAGGCCAAGGCTCGCGAACCGATGCTTCCGCTCCGCTTGTTCCAGATCCCGTCCATCTTGGTGGCGAATGTCATTTCCTTTTTGGCCAGTTCGATTTTGATTGCTTTAAATGTATATACACCTTTATGGGTGCAAGGGGTGATCGGTTACGGTGCCGCCGGGTCGGGAATGGTTTTGTTGCCCATGTCGCTTGCCTGGATGTCGGGGGCGTTTGTTGGCGGACGGTTGATGTTGAAAACGGGCCCCCGCCTGACAGCGTTTTTCGGCATGCTATTTATATTGGCGGGATGTCTGGCTTTGGGCAACATTGATATTCACACCCCGGGTTGGATCTTGCCGGTTGTCATGTTGGCGAACGGATTCGGCTTCGGTTTTGTGATGACGGTTTGCACGGTGATTGTCCAATCCTCTGTAAAATGGAACCTGCGCGCAACGGCCACCGCGTCCAACACCTTTTTGCGCTCACTTGGACAAACGGTGGGGGTTACGGTGTTTGGAGCGCTGTTTAACCTGTCATTGCAAAATAATGCATGGAATCAAAAAATGCAGATCCCGGTTTCCGAAATCAACCGCCTGCTGGATGCACACGGATTGTCCGCGGTTCCGGAAGGGCTTTTGTCGGGTTTGCGCGAAACATTGGCACTGGGCATGCATCATATTTTTTTAATTTTAATCGGAATTGCGGTGGTCAACCTGGGCTTGACGTTGGCTTTGCCGGCAGGAAAGCCGGATGTTCAGGCAAGGACAGTGAGTGATCGGGCATAGAAGGAGACGACTGTCTCCTTCTTCTGTTCATTGGGAATAAAATTTTTTAAAAAAGTGTTGACTTGTGTCGGGGAAGATGATAATATCATATTTGTCGCCGCGAGAGAGCGGCACAAACAAAGTGAAATGAAGTGTTCCTTGAAAACTGAAGAGTGAAGACATGACTCGTTAATTCTTGAGAGTTCACATCAAACTTTTTTGGAGAGTTTGATCCTGGCTCAGGATGAACGCTGGCGGCGTGCCTAATACATGCAAGTCGAGCGGGAGAATCATCCTTCGGGATGAGGATCCAGCGGCGAACGGGTGAGTAACACGTGGGCAACCTGCCCGCAAGACCGGGATAACTCCGGGAAACCGGGGCTAATACCGGATAGTCCTTTTCCCCGCATGGGGAAAAGGGGAAAGGCGGCTTCGGCTGTCACTTGCGGATGGGCCCGCGGCGCATTAGCTGGTTGGTGAGGTAACGGCTCACCAAGGCGACGATGCGTAGCCGACCTGAGAGGGTGATCGGCCACACTGGGACTGAGACACGGCCCAGACTCCTACGGGAGGCAGCAGTAGGGAATTTTCCGCAATGGGCGAAAGCCTGACGGAGCAACGCCGCGTGAGTGAGGACGGCCTTCGGGTTGTAAAACTCTGTTCTTGAGGAAGAATTCCTTCCAGGCGAACAGCCTGGAAGGTTGACGGTACTCAAGGAGAAAGCCCCGGCTAACTACGTGCCAGCAGCCGCGGTAATACGTAGGGGGCGAGCGTTATCCGGAATTATTGGGCGTAAAGCGCGCGCAGGCGGCTGATTAAGTCAGGTGTGAAAGGCTGCGGCTCAACCGCAGAGCGGCACCTGAAACTGGTCAGCTTGAGTGCAGGAGAGGGGAGCGGAATTCCCGGTGTAGCGGTGGAATGCGTAGAGATCGGGAGGAACACCAGTGGCGAAGGCGGCTCTCTGGCCTGTAACTGACGCTGAGGCGCGAAAGCGTGGGGAGCAAACAGGATTAGATACCCTGGTAGTCCACGCCGTAAACGATGAGTGCTAGGTGTTGGGGGGCTACGCCCCTCAGTGCCGAAGGTAACCCATTAAGCACTCCGCCTGGGGAGTACGGCCGCAAGGCTGAAACTCAAAGGAATTGACGGGGGCCCGCACAAGCGGTGGAGCATGTGGTTTAATTCGAAGCAACGCGAAGAACCTTACCAGGGCTTGACATCCCGCTGACCCCTCCAGAGATGGAGGTTTCCTTCGGGACAGCGGTGACAGGTGGTGCATGGTTGTCGTCAGCTCGTGTCGTGAGATGTTGGGTTCAGTCCCGCAACGAGCGCAACCCTTGTCGTTAGTTGCCAGCATTTCGGATGGGCACTCTAACGAGACAGCCGGTGAAAGCCGGAGGAAGGTGGGGATGACGTCAAATCATCATGCCCCTTATGTCCTGGGCTACACACGTGCTACAATGGCTGGTACAAAGGGCAGCGAACCCGCGAGGGGGAGCCAATCCCAAAAAGCCAGTCTCAGTTCGGATCGCAGGCTGCAACTCGCCTGCGTGAAGCCGGAATCGCTAGTAATCGCGGATCAGCATGCCGCGGTGAATACGTTCCCGGGCCTTGTACACACCGCCCGTCACACCACGAGAGTTTGCAACACCCGAAGTCGGTGAGGCAACCTTTTAGGAGCCAGCCGCCGAAGGTGGGGCAGATGATTGGGGTGAAGTCGTAACAAGGTATCCCTACCGGAAGGTGGGGATGGATCACCTCCTTTCTAAGGAGCTCATTTCGAGCAAAAACGTTTCAAAGAGTCATGTCTCACACTCTTTGGTTTTCAGGGAACACTTGAAAAAGCCCCGCAGACATAGTCTGCGGGGCTTTCCTTACATCATGAGACCCAAAAAGGGTTTTCTTTTTCCAGCAGATGGATAAATGCAGGAATCAACAGTCCATAATGCGGTTCCGGTTGAAAGGGCAAATCCTTTTCAATCCACAGGGTTCCGTATCCGGATTCAAAAGCCAGTTCCTGACAATGTTTGGCCGTCTGCATGGGCAAAATGGTTAAGGTGTAAGGATGAAGCGTGGGTGTCAAAGAGCATAAAACATATTGAAGAGGTTCCAAATAATGATTGGCTAATTGAAAGAAAAACCGGACATAAGGATGGCTGACCGGGTCTGAAGAAGCGAAATGGCTTTCGTTCCATTTGCCGTCACGGATCACCCATGCAAACCGTTTGGATTTTTTGTCGTGTTTGGTGCTGAACCAGGCAGAAATGAGGGATTCGTCAAAAGTAAAGATCAAATTTCGCTGTTTCAAAGAGTGAATCAGTGCAAACCAGGGAAGATTACTAAGTGGAACGGAATCCATCATCAACGTGGTTAATAAATATTCTTTGGGATTTTTTATGCAAAAATCGACTTCTTCGGCCAGGGTTGGATCATTGGGAAGCAAAAAGCGCGCAAGATCCAAAAGTTTTTCAGGCTGATATTGCATAACGACTCCCCCACATAAGATATCGAACAAGTGTTCTGAATCCATTATAAAAAAAGAATGAATCAGGAACAAGGGGAAATGCGAAATTATCCATAAAGAGGTTTGACGGGGGGAGTTCGGGTGGAAAGGTTCATATTGTGACAACAGAAACATTCAATCAAAGGGAGTCTGGTAACATGAACATTTTGCTCCTTGGCGCCAATGGAAAAATCGGCAGGAAATTGGTATCGCTGTTGAAAGAAACGCCTCATCACCTTCGGGCCATGGTTCGCAAAGAAGAACAAGTGCCGGTCATTGAAAGACTGGGAGCGGATGAGGTGGTCATCGGCGATTTGGAAAAAGATTTTTCCCATTGGGCAAAGGGTATGGACGCGGTCATATTCTCAGCTGGTTCAGGCGGTCACACTGGTCCGGATAAAACCATTTTGGTGGACCTGGACGGTGCCTTTAAGGCGATTGAGGCCGCAGAACAGTATCAAGTCCGTCGCTTTGTGATGATCAGTTCCATCGGGGCGGATCATCCGGAAAAAGGGCCGGATTCCATCCGCCATTATTTGGTTGCCAAAAAAAGGGCCGATGAACGATTGCGCAACAGTTCCCTCAATTACACCATCATTCGCCCCGGAGCTTTGACAAATGATCCGGCCAAAGGCACGGTCTTGCTCCTTGAACATATTGAAAAACCGGCTTCCATTCCGAGAGCGGATGTGGCGAGAGTCGTGGTGGAAGCATTGGAACATGAAAATACTTATCGCCGTTCGTTTGATTTGGTCACAGGGGATCAACCGGTTCAAGAGGCTTTAAATAATTTGTGACGCAAAGAAAAGCGCCGGAGTGTGAGCATTCCGGCGCTTGTTTTTTTATTCAAAAATGAAATGAAAAATTTAAGTCAAAATTATTGATTCCTTAAAAATTATATGCTAAATTAAAGAAACTAATGAAAACTGAATAGACGGATCGATTCTCTTATCCAGAGAGGTGGAGGGACAGGCCCGATGAATCCTCGGCAACCATCTGCATGAAGCAGAAAGGTGCCAATTCCTGCAGGACGCTGAGCGGTTCTGACAGATGAGAGAAGGTGATAATGATAGATTGGTTTATCCCTTTTTGCATCTGCAGAAAGGGATTTTTTTATTACCTGGCATAAGCGGGCGGTTACCGCTGTATGGTAAAGCATCATTGATTGAAGGATGGTGATGGCAAGTGGCAACTGATCGGGAGTATATCATTGCGACCTATCTGATTCACGGGGAGCATGATTTCCACAAAAAAGCCAAAAGCATTGCTGTCGGTTTGACGGCGGGAACATGGACGGAATTGCCGGAGACCCGGAAAAAACAGATGGCGGCCCATCTCGGTGAAGTGATTGAAGTGACCGGGCTGGCGCCGGGAAAGGACGGAGAACCGCGAGCCCTTTGCAAAATCGGTTATCCGGTCCGCAATCTGACACCGGACTTTCCCGCTCTTCTGACCACGGTGTTCGGCAAGTTGTCCTTGGATGGAAAAATCAAATGTATGGATATTGAAGCACCGGATTCGTTTTTGGACGGGTTTCCCGGCCCCAGGTTCGGAATCGAAGGCATCCGCCGAAAATTGGATGTATCCGGCCGTCCGCTGTTGATGAGCATTTTTAAACAATGCATCGGCATGACATTGGATGAGTTGGAGGAAGCTTATCAACAACAAGTGGATGGCGGGGTGGATCTGGTCAAAGATGACGAGATTTTCTTCCGAGAAGATTATGCACCCGCCGAAGAAAGAATCCGCATTTTCAAAAGGATCAACCGGGAGAAGGAAGAACGGACCGGGCAAAAAACTTGGTATGCGGTCAACCTGACCGGCCCGGTGACACAACTGACCGATAAAGCCAAACGTTTGGCGGAACAAGGGGCGGACTGTTTTCTCTTAAACGCGGTTCCTTACGGGCTGGATATTCTCCACCGGTTGGCAGAGGATCCCGATATCGATGTGCCGGTCATGGCTCATCCGGCTTTTGCCGGTGCGGTTTGTTCCTCTTCTGATTACGGTTTGAGTTCACCGCTGCTGTTGGGAAAACTTTTGCGATGGGCAGGTGCGGACATGGTGTTGTATCCTTCACCTTACGGTTCGGTGGCCATGCCGAAAGAGGACGCGCTCAAAGTGGCTGAAAACTTGCGTCATTCTTCCACCGTTCACCGGCCATCCCTTCCGGCTCCGTCGGCAGGCATTCATCCGGGGCTGGTGCCGGCCATGGTGCGGGATTTTGGAATGGATCTCATCGTCAATGCGGGCGGAGGCATTCACGGCCATCCGCAAGGTTCAACGGCAGGGGGAAAAGCATTTGTCGAAGCGATCGGTGCTGCGGTAAAAGGGCGTCCGTTGGAAGAAGCGGCCCAGGAGTCTCCGGAATTAAAGCTGGCTTTGGATAAATGGGGGAGTATCACATGACGTCTTCATTAAAGCGGGTGATTTTCTGTGATTTTGACGGAACGATCACCAATCAGGATAATATTGTCAATATTTTCAAGCATTTTAACCCGCCAGGCTGGGAAACGCTGAAAGACGATATCCTCGCCCGGCGTATCAGTGTCCGGCAAGGTGTGGGGCTAATGTTTTCGCTTCTTCCCACGGCAAGAAAAGAAGAGATTGTGCGTTATGCCATTGATCAGGCGGAAATCCGCCCCGGGTTTGAAGACTTTATCCGGTATTGCCGGTCGAATGATATCCGGTTGTTGATCACCAGCGGAGGGATCGACTTCTTCGTGTACCCGGTTTTATCCCGCTTCGCGATTCCTGCTGGGAACATTTATTGCAACGGTAGTGATTTCAGCGGGGAGACGATTCGCATTGTCTGGCCGCATCCCTGTGACGAGCATTGTGACGGGGATTGCGGCATGTGCAAAACCAGTGTAATCCGCTCTTATGATGAAAAGGAGTATGAACGGATTGTGATCGGGGACAGCATTACTGATTTGGCCGCTGCCAAACTGGCTGATTTTACGATTGCCCGGGACTTTTTGCTGGAACAATGCCGTAAGCAGGGGCTGAATCACCAGCCTTTTGACACTTTTTATGATGTGATTGAAATCTTGAGCCATGATCGGGGCGATGGGAGGTGCAAGCAATTTGACGCGACTGGAACATCCTGAACGGATCCGGGTGGAAATGGAAAAGGTGGAAGAGGCTTTTCACGAATTGCGAAAGGTCAAAGAGCTTTTTGCCGGTCGGGGATGGTTTCCGGCCACCAGCGGAAATCTTTCTGTCCGGGTGGACGTTCAAGAAGGGGAGCCGGACTTGATCGCCATCACGGCCAGCGGAAAAGATAAGACCGTTCATACCCCGGAGGATTTTTTGCTGGTGAACAAAGAGGGAAAACCGGCGTTTCCGACTTGTCTCAAACCTTCGGCCGAGACTTTGGTCCACACGGCGATTTATCAAAAAATAAAAGAATGCCGCGCGATCTTCCATATTCATACTGTTCATAATAATCTCATTTCAGAGCAGTGCGGGGATTCGGGGTACGTCTCTTTTTCCGGGCATGAAATCATCAAGGCGCTGAACATCTGGGAGGAGGGAGCCGTGATCCGGCTGCCGGTTGTTCCCAATCACGCCTCGATTCCTGACTTGGCCCAAGCGGTTCGCGAGGTGATCGATCCGCAGGTTCCTGCGGTTCTGATCCGAAATCATGGGATCTATGCATGGGGTGACAGTGTATTTGCTGCCAAACGCCATTTGGAAGCTTTTGAATTCTTGTTTGAGTATCAGGTAAAGCTTCAGCTTTTAAATTCATAGACCGATGGAAAGGGGTTTTTCACATGGCGCAAATTTACATCAGAAATTCGGGAAAACGGTTGGAATCAGAGCAAGAAGTCCGTTCCTTTCTCAAAGAACAAGGCGTGTTGTTTGAACAATGGCCGACAGAGAAACTTCCGCAGCATCTGCGGGAGAAGTTTGTGTTGAATGAGGAAGAGCAAGAGGAGATTCTCAAGGCCTATCAAGAGGAAATCCAATCGCTCGCCAAGCGAAACGGCTATGTCCAATGGGATGTGGTGGCGCTGTCCGAAGCAACAGAAAATTTGGAAGAGCTCTTGAAGAAGTTTGAAAATGTGCATACCCATTCGGAAGACGAAGTGCGGGCCATCGTCTCGGGGAACGGAATTTTCACGATTAAAGGAAAAGATGGAACCGGGTATTTTGATGTGGAGCTTTCCCCCGGAGATGTGATCTCCGTGCCGGAAAACACCCCTCACTTTTTCACGTTGATGAAGAACCGGAAAGTGGTGGCCGTGCGTCTGTTTATCGATCCGTCCGGATGGGTGGCTCATCCTTATCAAGATCCGGAGTTCACGGCTTGACCGGTGTCCCGCCCTTTGTGCGGGACTTCCCGGAGGAAGGAGGAAACAACCAATGTTTGAAAATTATAAACATTTCACGGAAGAAGATGCAGTGCAATATGCCCGCTCGAAAAAAGAATGGTTTGCCCCCGATGCAGAACTTGACTGCAGGGAAATCGGCGATGGAAATCTCAATTTGGTCTTTCGCATTGCCGACCATTCAACTGGACGGAGCCTCATCTTCAAACAGGCGCTACCGTATGCAAGGGTGGTCGGGGAGTCATGGCCGTTGACGCTGGAGCGGTCCCGCATCGAAGCGGAAGCCTTGAAACTGGCGGCCCGTCGGGTGCCGGATTTGGTGCCTGCCGTTTATTTCTACGATGATCAATTGGCTTTGACCGTGATGGAAGACTTGTCTGATCACATCATTTTGCGAAAAGGGTTGATCGCGGGAGAGGAATACCCCCGGTTAGCGAAGGATTTGGCGGAATATCTGGCTCACACGCTCTTTTTCACTTCGGAATATTACCTGGATGCCGGGGAGAAAAAGGAGAAGGTCCGCCGCTTCATCAATCCGGAAATGTGCAAGATCACGGAGGATTTGGTGTTTACCGATCCTTATTATGATGCCGAAACCAATTCATTCAACCCTTTGATCCGGGAAACGGTGGAATCGATCTGGAACGATGACCGCCTGAAAAAAGAAATTGCCCATTTGAAAGAACGCTTTATGACCCGGGCACAAGCTTTGCTGCACGGGGATCTTCACACCGGTTCCGTCATGGTGAAAAAAGACAGCACCAAAGTGATTGATCCGGAATTTGCTTACTACGGTCCCATCGGCTTTGACGTGGGGGCTGTGATCGCCAATCTTTTCCTTTCCTTTGTTTCCCATGAAGCGCACACCGGGGATCTGAAGCAGAGGGAAACCTACCAAAGCTGGTTGCTGGAAACCGCCGAAAAGATTTGGATCGGTTTTGAACAAACCTTTCGGGCGCTTTGGAAAGAGCATGTCAAAGATGAAATGTGGTCCGTACCGGGGTATCTGGATGACGTGTTGCACCAGGTGCTTCAGGACGCGGCGGGCTTTGCCGGTTGCAAAATGATGCGGCGCGTGATCGGTTTGGCTCCCGTGGCGGATTTGGAATCGATCGAAGATCCGGCCGTCCGCGCCGAGGCAGAAACCAAGGCTTTAAAAATCGGGCGGCTACTGGTCTTAAAGCGCCAAACCGTAAATCAAGCGGCTGATCTGATCCGGCTGGCCCGGGAAGCCGGGGAAGGGCTGACGGTGAAATGAAGCAAGATTACACAATTCCCCATCCGCAATCGGTTTTTTGGGAAGACGACCACCTGGTTTTGCTGGATCAGCGAAGGCTTCCCCGTGAAACCGTTTATTTGCACCTTTTTACTCCGGAAGAAGTTTGGGATGCGATTGTCACATTGGCTGTGCGGGGGGCGCCGGCCATCGGTATCGCCGCTGTTTACGGTTTGTATATGGGCGTGCGCCACGTCACCGGGCGGGAAGAAACTTTCTTTTCCGAACTGGAACGGGTGGTTGAATATTTGAGTTCGGCCAGACCGACCGCGGTGAATTTGTCATGGGCCTTAAACCGGGTAAAAGCCAAGGTGGAATCATTCAAAGGAAGTCCGGTATCCGTCTTGAAGCAGGCGGTGTGGGAAGAAGCGACAGCCATTCATGAAGAGGATGTGAGGGTGTGCCGGAAAATCGGGGAGCATCTGCTTCCTTTTTTGCACGACGGAATGGGCATCCTCACTCACTGCAATGCCGGAGGGCTGGCCACCGGTGCGTACGGAACCGCCCTGGCTCCGCTGTATCTCGCCCGCGAGAAGGGATGGAACCTCAAAGTGTATGCCGACGAGACGCGGCCGGTGTTGCAGGGAGCGCGGCTGACCGCATATGAGCTGATGCAGGCAGGGATTGACGTCACACTGATTTGCGACAACATGGCGGGGGCCGTGATGAAACAAGGAGAGATTCAGGCGGTCATTGTCGGAACGGACCGGGTCGCGGCCAACGGGGATGTTGCCAACAAAATCGGCACTTACAGCTTGGCTGTCCTGGCCAGGGCGCACCAAATCCCTTTTTATGTGGCGGCTCCTTCTTCATCGATTGACTTGGAGACGGAAACGGGTGACGGGATCCCGATCGAAGAGAGAGCGCCGGAGGAGATCGTGAGCAGCTGGGGCAAGCCGATTGCTCCCGAAGGGATCAACGTCTATAATCCCGCTTTTGATGTGACGCCCGCGGAGTATGTCACCGCGATCATCACCGAGTACGGCGTGATCCGGCCGCCCTACCGGGAAAATTTAAGAAAAAGTCTTCGGCGCATGATGCCGGTATAAACAACATTTGAAAAAGGGAGTTTCATGTCGGATGGAAAAGGCGCCGGTGAAAAACCGGCGCCTTTTATTAAAAAGATTCACGGGAGAGGAGGGCTCCCAGTTCTTGAATGACCGTGGTGAAGGGGGCGGTTTCGTCATAGATGCCGTGAATTTCGCCATTTGGTGTGATCAGGACATCGGTGGGAACCGAGGAAAGCCGGTAAGCGTCGTAGGTTCGGGTTCCATGGTCGCGCAGCACCGGAAAATGAAAACCGGCTTCTTGGACAAATTGGTATACCCGGTCGGGATCGGGTTCGCGCCCGGAGACATGGATCGTAAGAAAGGCGACCTGGTTCGTTTTTAAAGACCGGTAAAAAATTTCTTTTTTGGCCAGGGACTCCTGGCAAGCGGCACACCAGGTCGTCCAAAACTCAAGCCAGACAATCCGTCCCTGGTAATCGCTCAGTTGATGGATGTTTCCGTTTAAATCGGGAAGTGAAAAATCGGGTGCTTTCATCGATCTGGATCTCCTTTGCGTAAGGATGTCGGTTTAAAACCGCGGTGTGAGACGGAAAGTTGCGGGCGGTTTAGGATTTCGGTTCCGGAAGTGACGGCCGGATGCGAAAAAGATTCACCTCGCGAATCCGGTTATTCAGCGAAGATGTAGCCGGCTTTCAAAGCGTACAAAAAGGTGATGAAAAAAATGACCAGATTGGGATACATGACTTTTTTTCCAAACTGTTCACTGACGGGCCACACCCGGTGCTGATACCGGGGGGATGGAAACACCAAAGGTTCATACATCATCATGATCCATAAAGATTGCGAAAACACGGACATCATTTTGGCGTCGAAAGTGGGAACAAAGATCACATGGAGAACGGTTACGGCGAGCGATACATACAGCATGATTTTCATGGTTTTAAACGCTTTTACCCGAAACCGGGTATCCAAAAGAAAGAGACAAACCAAATGAATGACACCACATAAAATCAACAGAAGGATTTGAAATGCCAACATTTCGATCATCAGACAAAACTCCTTGCTTGCATAGAGTAAGGATTAATAATAACAAAAGTTCGAAAAAAACCGAAGGGCCTCCGGAGAATTTTTTCCGATTCAAATGCGGATCAGAATCAGTCCGGCAAACAACAGGATTAAAGACACGGATTGCATCAGGGATAAGCGTTCACGAAAAACAAGGATGGAAAGAAGCGCAACCACCAGGCTGTTTGTGGAAAAGATCGGGGCAATGATGGACGCAGGGCCGTGATCCAGAGCGATGGCATAGAGTTGCATCCCGGCAAATGAAAAAAATCCCGCTCCCAATCCCCAGACCATTCCCGTGCGGCGGCTCTTTTGGCGAAACCCGGCCGGCGGCGCCTTGCGGAGAATTTGCCATGTGAACCAAATCCATCCGAATAAATAGCTGATCAACAAAATGGATGTGTTGGAAAGATTCATTTCTTCCGTAATCTTTAATCCGCCGTTTCTGAAAAAGAACAGCAACATGGCCAGGAAAATAAGCAGATACCAGCGCCTGTTTTGAATCCGTAAGTTTTCATTGGGGTCCACCGGCAACAGCATGATGGCTGAAACTAACAAAAATGCACCGGTCGCTTCGGTCACCGTGATGCTCTCGCCGTAAACGAGCATGGACATGGCCATGGTCAAAATGATGTTCGCATTGGCCAGGGGAGAGGTAAGGCTTGCAGGGCCGATTGAAAGGGCTCTCATAAATAACAAGTTCCCAAAAGCCGAACCGATTCCCACCAAAGTTCCGGCCGCGAGGTTGAGCCATGTGAATTGGATATCGCCGGTTTTGACAGCCCACCAGACGAATCCGAGAGAGCCGGTCAAGTATAATCCCCATAACAAAAAGTCATCATCCCCGCTTTGGGCGGAACTGACTTTCATCAAAAATCCGGACAATCCGAAAGTAACGGCACTGGCCAGTGAGATGAGAAACCAGGTACTCATACAGGTTAACCCTTTCTGTTATGATATAAACTTTTACTATTATCGCATTTTTTGTTGGTGAAGTTTATAGATAATAATTTAAGCATGAAACTCCAAAACGGCGGAACGGGGATCCAAGACGGATGGCGGGGGAAAGAGCGGTGATCCAGGGGGAAATCAAATGAAAAGAAACGGGGAAAGGACACCCATGGACAACCCATGGACTCCTCATGCGGGAGTCCATGGGATTAAGCATGAGCTTCTTCTTTGGTTTTGCCGGTTTGGTTTTCAAATTCCAGCAAAAGTTCATTCAATGTCATTTGGTCATCCAAATACAATTGAACCAGTTCCAAAAATAATGTGTGGGCTTCATCCGGAAGCTCCAATATCTTAATCATTTCATTAAACGGATCGAAGTCGCGGGCTAAAATATGTACGCTGCTGGCTTGAAAGATCTTTTCCAAATGAATCGTTTTTCCATAAATTTCTTTGACCATGCGTAAGATGATGCCGATCAATTGTAATTTTTGCTGATCCATTTTCATTTCCTTTCTGTTATAAAAAAGCTTTCTCAATATTGGTTCAAGATCTTACTCTATTTTAAAATAATATATTTATTAATGTAAAGATAATAACTGTAATTACAGATATAGATTTGAATATTTGTATATTTTTCTTTTGTACAGGAAAACTAGTCATGGAAGGAGAGATGAATGATGCAAGAAAACTTTGTCAAACAATCCCTGACGGATTATAAAAAAGGAATCGGCCAACTCCAAGAGCAACTTCCGCATGTGGTGGAAACGTACAACGCGTTTACGGAAGCTTGCTTTCAAGACGGTGCCCTGTCAAAGAAGGAGAAACATTTGATCGCGCTGGCACTCGGCGTTTATACCAATGATGAATACTGCATTGTTTATCACACAAAGGGAGCCTGTGATCAGGGAGCAAGCGCACAAGAGGTGCTGGAAGCGGCATGCGTGAGCAGTGCCTTCGGAGGGGGAATGGCCATGTCACAAGCTGCCACGTTGGTCCAACAAAACCTCTCCCAGATTCAGGGGCAAAACCTCTCCCACTAATGTTGACAATCCGGCAAATTGCCGGATTGTTTTTTAATGGCCGTAATATTTCAAGGTTCACCGGCGTTGTTATAAAATAAAGTTAAGGAATGGATAAAAGAGTGATAAGAACGTTGACAGCGGTTTCGGGAACAAGATAACATGGTTGGGGAACTGTTATCATTACAAAAAAAGATAAAAGATTTTGACGTCAATTCGGGCTTATCTTTATCACTCTGTGGTAATGGCCGGAGGGATTACCAAGAGTAAGGGAGTTTTTGCTTATGCAGAAACGGGATCAAAACAATTATTTATTTTCACGCGAGATTACTCCTTACATTATTCCGAAGGAAAAAGTTGTTGTTGTCCACACGGACTGGTCACTGGAGCGTGCTTTATTGGTGCTGACCCGGAAGGGGACCAATTCGGTGCCTGTGGTGAATGATCAAGAACAAGTCGAGGGGATCATCAGCAAAACCGACATTCTGGACTTTATGTTAAAGATCAGCCAAGGCAATGAAATTGATTTTTCGCAATTGAAAGGATATACGGTTCATGAAGCGATGAATAAAAATCATTCAGGCATTTTGGCCAATTCCATTTTTTCGTTTGCTTTCGAAGTGCTGGTCAACCGGCCCTATATCCCGATCATTGATTTGAAAGGGAAGCTGGTTGGCATTTTGACGAGAAAAGTGATCATGGAACAAGTGATTAACTATTTTAAAGAAGAATATATGATGATGAACAAACTGCAAGGTTCCTGAAAAGTTTTACCAACAAAAAACACCGCCTTTTCCGGCGGTGTTTTGCTGTTTTATATCTCATCCTGATTCAGGTTGCTTATAAATGGAATCATACAAAGATGAATAAATGAAGCCTTGTTCATTTGTTTATCATTACACATAGTCAAACAGTCCTATTGATCAAGAGACTTGTTTGAAGGCCTTTGTTCGAAGAGATCTGTCAACAAATCGTTTTTGTGACATTGTTGGAAAAACAGCGCCATTTCATCCCATTGCTTTGCATCTTTGGCTTTGCCCGTGATTTGCGCGGTGAGTTTGACGTACTGCAACCAGCCGAACAAAGTAAACGGAATTAAAGGGATGTTGAAATCTTCCTCATAGGATTGGATCAAGAGCATTTTTAATTCTTCGTAGATCTGTTTTCTTTCCTGGTTTGTTTTTTCTTCAGACGGGTGTGAAACGGAGAGGATGTGGCGATGTTTTTTCCAAAGCTGCAGCAATTTTTTTTTAAGAAAGCTGTTCAAATACCGTTCTTGATCTTTTTTTTTCAGGGGTATGCTGAAGTTTGACGGCTCTTCGGAAATGATCACGTTGCCAAATAAAAAAGATCGCTGCTTTTTTGTTTTGCATTGTGTGTCTGTGGCGGGTTTGGTGTAAATTCCGATCGGAGAGCTAAGAGATGGGGGCATACAAGATGGTTCTTTCGAAACCCTGTAAGTGCTTTTTTCCATAAAAACTCCTCCTACCAACGCGCTTATTCAAAAAGGTGCGGAAATAAAAAAAAGATGATCAACCTGATGATGGCAGAAACGATCTCCCGAGGCAAAATATTTCGATGAATTCCGAAAAAAACCTCCTAAAGATATTTTGCCTGAAAACGGGCTGAAAAGCAAGGGAAAATTAAAGATTTCCGGGGCATTCACGGGAAAAAGCGATGATATTGAAAAGGTTTGCATCCGTTTGCCGGATTCCAAAGAATGAAGTTTCATGTGCGGCGATGAAATGTTATATTTATGAGTAGTTTTGAGCCCATGAAGAAAAAATACCAATAACTTCACATTAAAAGAGGAGGACTGAAACCGCACGATTTCCAATCTTCACTTGATATACCCCATATCGTGAAGTAAAATGAAATGAGAATCAGGTGATAATCACTTTAATTTAGGGTGATTGTCCGATTGGTTTTTCTTTTCACGCTGTCCAAACGGACGGTGTTGAGGGAATATCTCCGGTTGATGACAACCCGTTGCGGTTCAGGAGATAAACAAGGGCAAAAGACATGATGGAGGATGAGACTATGTCGACAGCACCAAAATTGATAATAAAGGATTTGCATGCATCCGTGGATGGGAAAGAAATCCTCAAAGGCGTCAATTTGGAGGTCAATGGCGGAGAAGTTCATGCGATCATGGGTCCGAACGGGACCGGTAAGAGCACCCTGGCTTCCGCTTTGATGGGTCATCCGCGTTACGAGGTCACCCAAGGGAGTGTCACGCTCGACGGGGAAGATGTTTTGGAAATGGAAGTGGATGAAAGAGCGCGTGCCGGATTGTTCCTGGCGATGCAATATCCGGCTGAAGTAAGCGGCGTGACCAATTCCGATTTCATGCGCAGCGCCATCAACGCCAAAAAAGGGGAAGGCAACGAAATTTCGTTGATGAAGTTCATCCGTGAAATGGATAAGAAAATGGAAATCCTTGAAATGGATGAGAAGTTTGCCACCCGTTACCTGAACGAAGGTTTCTCCGGCGGGGAGAAAAAACGGAACGAAATTTTGCAAATGATGATGTTGAAACCCCGCATTGCCATCTTGGATGAGGTGGACTCCGGATTGGATATTGATGCGTTGAAAGTCGTTTCCAAAGGGGTTAACTCGATGCTGAGCCCGGAAATGGGCGTGATCGTGATCACCCACTATCAACGCTTGTTGAATTACATCAAACCGGACCATGTCCACGTGTTTATGCAAGGAAGGATTGTGAAATCAGGAGGGCCGGAACTGGCTGAACGTTTGGAAGCCGAAGGTTACGACTGGGTGAAAGAAGAGTTGGGCATTGAAGACGAAACCGTTGGTCAAAAGGCGTAAGGTTGGTGATTTTGGATGAGTACAGATACCCGATTGCTTTTTGATGAAAATGTTGTAACGGAAGTATCCCAAAAGAATCAGGAACCGGCCTGGATGCTTCAAAGTCGTTTGGATGCACTCAAAAAAGCTGCCCAACTTCCACTGCCCAAAGTACAACAAACCAACATCAGCCGTTGGAATTTCACCGGGTTCGAACCGTTCCGGGAAGAGGCTCCCGTCCAATCTTTGGATGAACTCCCGGAAGGCGTCAAAGAATTTGTGTTTGGCGAACAGCCCAGTGTGGTGGTGCAAAAAAACGCCAGTGTCATTTTCAAGCAACTGTCTGCAGAATTGAGTGAAAAAGGCGTGGTCTTCACTGACCTGGGCACGGCCGCCAAAGAATATGAGCCGTTGATCAAAAAATACTTCATGACGGACGGAGTGAAGAAAGACGAACATCGCCTGACCGCCATTCATGCTGCGCTTTACAGCGGCGGGGTGTTCTTGTTTGTACCAAAGAATGTGGATGTACAAATTCCGTTGAACGGATTATTCTGGTTGTCAGGTGAAGGAGCTGCACTTTTGCCTCACATTCTGATCGTTGCCGAAGAAGGAAGCCGTGTTGATTTTGTGGCCAACTTTGTGTCGGATCCGGATGAACCGGGGGCCATGAACAACAGCGTCATCGAGGCGTTTGTCGGGGTACAGGCAAAAGTCCGTGTGACCACCATCAGCAATCTGGGCGCTTCTGCGGTGAATGTGGTTTACCGACGCTCCCTTGTCGACCGGGACGGTCATTTGGAATGGATTATCGCCGATTTGAGTGACGGAAAGGTTGTCTCCGACAATACTTCCCATCTCAAAGGAGAAGGCAGCCGGGCCGATGTGAAGGCGGTTGTGCTCGGAACGGGTGAGATGCGAGCCAATGTGACGTCATCGATTTATCATTGGAACCGGCACACCACCAGCTATATCAATGCCCGTTCCGTCATGACGGATAAGGCATCGAGCATTTTGAACAGTATCACCAAAATCGAAAAAGGTGCCAGCAAATCGGATGGGCAACAATCCGGAAAAGTATTGATGCTTCATCCGGAAGCGCGCGGGGACGCCAATCCCATTTTGTTGATCGATGAAAACGACGTCGTCGCCGGACACGCGGCAAGCGTGGGGAAAGTGGATCCCCTGCAAATGTATTACCTCATGTCGCGTGGAATTCCCAAAAAGGAAGCAGAGAAACTGATTATCCACGGTTTCCTGGATGCAATCATTTCGGATATTCCGTCAGAATTATTGCGTGAACAGATTCATCGGCTGATTGAAAGGAAAATCAAATCATGAATGAATTCCGCAAAGACTTTCCCATATTGGATCAGGAAGTAAACGGCCACCCGTTGGTTTATTTGGACAGTGCAGCAACATCGCAAAAACCGTTTCAAGTGATCGAAGCGGTGGAAGCCTATTATAAAAAGGACAACTCCAATGTGCATCGCGGTGTCCATACATTGGGCTCCAGAGCGACGGATGCCTATGAAGGAGCCCGTGAAAAGGTACGCCGTTTCATCAATGCGGATTCAACCAAAGAGATTGTTTTCACAAGGGGAACCACCACATCGCTGAATCTGGTCGCAAGAAGTTTTGCCACTTCCATGCTGAAGCCGGAGGACGAGATTTTGATCACTCCGTCTGAGCACCACAGCAATTTGATTCCGTGGCAGCAAGTGGCCAAATGGACCGGAGCGCGGTTGAAATATTTTCCGCTCAAAGAAGATGGTTCCCTGACGATGGATTTGGTACGCCAAGCCGTGACCGACAAAACGAAAATCATTGCCATCCAGCATGTGTCCAATGTGCTGGGAACGATCCATCCCATCAAAGAAATTGCGGAGTACATCCATCAAAAAGGCGGATATATCGTGGTGGATGGCGCGCAAAGTATTCCCCACATCAAAGTGGATGTCAAGGATTTGGACGTGGATTTCTTCGCTTTCTCCGGACACAAGATGTGCGGCCCGACCGGAATCGGCGTTTTGTACGGCCGGGAGCATTTGCTGAATGAAATGGAACCCATTGAATATGGCGGAGAAATGATTGATCAAGTGGGAGATTATGAGTCGACGTGGAAAGAGCTGCCCTGGAAATTTGAAGGGGGAACTCCCATTATTGCCGGAGCGGTCGGTCTTGGTGCAGCCATTGATTATCTGGAATCCATCGGCATGGACCGGATTGAAGAGCACGATCGCAAACTGGCTGCTTATGCTTATGATAAGTTGCAACAGATTGACGGAATCACCATTTACGGCCCCAAAGAAGGGCGGATCGGGTTGGTTACTTTTAATTTGGGCGAAGTGCATCCTCATGATGTCGCAACCGTCTTGGATGCGGAAGGGATTGCCGTCAGGGCGGGGCATCACTGTTGCCAGCCGCTGATGCGCTGGTTGAAAGTACCGGCAACGGCAAGAGCCAGCTTTTATTTGTACAATGATGAATCGGACATCGACCGGTTGGCGGAAGGCTTAATCAAAACGAAGGAGTATTTTGGCCATGTCTTTGGATGATCTCTATCGTCGCGTGATTTTGGAACACTATCAAAAACCGAAGAATCGAGGCAGAATCGAAAACGGAGCGATAACCATCGATTTGAACAACCCGACTTGTGGTGACAAAATCTCTTTGCAGATGCGGATTGAAGATGGCCGGGTACAAGACGCGAAGTTTTTGGGGGAAGGTTGTTCCATCAGCCTGGCCTCCGCTTCCATGATGACGGAAGCGGTCAAAGGATTGACCGTGGAAGAATCGCTCGAACTGGTTGATCTGTTTTCCCGGATGATGCAAGGAGAAGAAGTCGATCTGGATAAATTCCCGCTGGAAGATATTGAAGCGCTGACCGGCGTTGCAAAATTTCCGGCACGCATCAAATGTGCGACATTGGCATGGAAAGCACTTGAAAAAGGGATGAATGAATATCGCGAATCTAAATCATAAGGAGGAGAAAACCGTGACGACAAACAACCAATTGCCGGATCTGTCGGATTACAAGTACGGTTTTCACGATAAGGATGTCTCGGTTTTCCGTTCGAAAAAAGGGTTGAGCCGGGAAGTGGTGGAAGAGATTTCCCGCATGAAAGGCGAACCGGACTGGATGCTCGAGTTTCGCTTGAAAGCATTGGAGCAGTTTTACAAAATGCCGTTGCCCAATGCCGAAAACAGCCAATGGTTTTCTCTTTTGCCCGGAAAACTGGACGATCTCGATTTCGATGATATCACTTATTATGTAAAACCGTCTGAACGCCAAGGAAGATCTTGGGACGAAGTACCGGATGAAATTAAACAAACGTTTGATAAACTGGGAATTCCGGAAGCTGAACAGAAATTCCTGGCCGGGGTTTCTGCACAGTACGAATCGGAAGTGGTTTATCACAACATGCAAAAAGAGCTCGAAGAGCAAGGCGTGATCTTTTGCGACACCGACACAGCCGTCCGCGAGTATCCGGAGCTGTTAAAAGAGTATTTCGGAACGGTGGTTCCGCCTTCGGACAATAAATTTGCCGCATTGAACAGTGCCGTGTGGAGCGGCGGAAGCTTTATTTATGTTCCCAAAGGAGTGCGTTGTGAAGTTCCGCTTCAGGCATACTTCCGGATCAATTCGCAAAACATGGGACAATTTGAACGGACACTCATCATTGTCGATGAAGATGCCTTTGTCCATTATGTCGAAGGATGCACGGCTCCAATTTACAGCACGGATTCATTGCACAGTGCGGTGGTGGAAATCATTGTGAAAGACAACGCCCGCTGCCGTTACACAACCATTCAAAACTGGTCTCCCAATGTTTACAACCTGGTTACCAAACGGGCTGTTGCTCATAAAGGGGCACACATGGAATGGGTTGACGGAAACATCGGAAGTAAACTGACGATGAAATATCCGGCTGTCATCATGAAAGGGGAAGGAGCCAAAGCGGATGTGTTGTCCATTGCCGTAGCAGGGAAGGGGCAACATCAGGATGCCGGGGCAAAAGTCGTGGCACTGGCTCCAAACTGCACCTCCACGATTGTTTCCAAATCCATCAGCAAACAAGGCGGAAAAGTCACCTACCGCGGATTGTCCAGCTTTGGAAAAAATGCAACGGGATCCAAAGCTAATGTGAAATGTGATACGTTGATTTTGGATAATGAATCGACTTCGGATACGATTCCTTACAACGAAATCAAAAATGATGATGTGGTGTTGGAACACGAGGCAACCGTATCCAAAGTGAGCGAAGAGCAATTGTTCTACCTGATGAGCCGCGGACTGACCGAAGACGAAGCCACGCAAATGATCATCATGGGCTTCATTGAACCTTTTACCAAAGAATTGCCTATGGAATATGCGGTGGAAATGAACCGGTTAATCCGTTACGAGATGGAAGGATCCATTGGTTGATCCCGGATCAAACCTGCCACAGCTTGAGGTGGCAGGTTTTTTTATGGAAATTGTTTTTATAAAAAAATCCCCCTTTGGAAAAAGGGGGATTTGTTGTTCAGTGAATGAACCATCTGGCCACCGGATACTCAAAGTACTTCTCCTTCCAAGCGTATACCATTCCCTTAATCGGATAATAGAGTCCCATGATGGAAAAAATAACGAGAAATGGAATTCCGATCAAAACAAATGATAACACAAAAGAGACGGAAATCAGCAGCCAGAATACGGCGTGAAAAACAATGGCTTGCAGCGACAGACGTTTCAGATCCCGATCTTTAAAGATGAGATAGACAATCAGCGGGACAAGCATGGGGGCAAACCAGGTGCTTGCGTGAACCAAAATTTTGATGCCTCTCTTATCCAAAAACAAAACCTCCATAACACAACATTGTTTCATTATAAAAAATTCCCGGTCACGGGACATTTGAAACCTGTTTCTTTATTCATGGGATTGATGGAGTGAAAACGGCATTTCCGTTGAGACGAGATTTTGGATGATGTTTGGAATCCGGACGGCCTTTGGGAAAATGGTTTGTTTGAATGTTACTTAATCATATGATATAATGTGGTTATGTAACACGAATCGAGGTGATACAGAGCTGGAGTTTGTCGAAGCGATTCGGGATAAACAGATCATTTCAGCAATGAAGCGATATTTAAAAGCCCATTCCGAGCGGGATTATTTGCTTTTCGTCTTTGGGATTAACACCGGTTTGAAAATTACGGAGCTATTAAATGTAAAAGTTTGCGACGTGATAAATCCTGACGGCACGTACAAGGAATTTTATCAATTACCCGGCGGGGATCAAGAAGTGTTTTTGAATCCCAAGCTAAGAAAAGCGATCCGGCATTATGTCCAATCGAACCAATTGAAACATGAGAACTATTTATTTCAATCCTCCAAAACCCAAAAACCCATTACACGCCAACAAGCTTACCGCATCATCCAACAAGCGGGAAAAGCGGCCGGTTTTCAAGGAAAAATCGGCACGAATTCTTTACGGAAAACGTTTGGATATCATGCTTATAAACGAGGAGTCGCCATCTCTCTTCTCCAAAAGCATTTCCATCACTCCACCCCTTCCGAAACCCTTAAATACCTTGGTATTTCAAAGGATGAAAAGATCCGGACTGAAATTGACGTGGACTTGTGAAAAAGCCAAATGCAGCATACAAAAAAAACATTGTATGGCTGCACTTGGCAACACAAAATTGAACAGAGAGGGGAATCCGAATTGGATCGACTCAAAGATACCGGAAAAGAAGTCCTTTTATCGATTCTTCCCATGACAGTGGTGATTTTTTTGTTGCAATTCACGGTCATTGGTTTGCCTGTTGAAATGTTTTTACAGTTTTTAACCGGCGTGGTCATGGTTGGACTGGGATTGTTCTTGTTTTTTGTCGGGGTGGATATCGGGTTGCTTCCCATCGGTGAAATGATCGGCTCTTCCATGTCAAAGTTTGGGAAATTGAGTGTGGTTGTTCTGATCAGTGTGGTTTTGGGATTTGCCGCAACAGTGGCTGAGCCGGATGTGATCGTCCTGGCTTCCCAGGTGGATATGGTGACCGGCGGAACCATTCCCAAAGGCATTTTGATTTCCACCGTGGCACTGGGTGTGGGGATAACGGTGGGAATTGCCATGCTCCGAATGATCTTCAATATCCCGATCCTGTATCTGTTAATGGGAGGATATGCCATCATATTTGTGCTTTCTTTTTTCGCTCCCACGGAATTTGTTCCGGTCGCACTGGACTCCGGCGGTGTCACCACCGGTCCGATGACCGTTCCGTTTATTATGGCTTTGGGCGTGGGCGTGGCTTCCGTCCTCGGCGGTAAAAGTGCTTCCACGGATGGTTTCGGATTGGTTGCATTGGCTTCGGTCGGCCCGGTTCTTTCTGTACTGCTGTTAGGGGTGGTGTATGCATGATCAATCCATTGCACGGACTGACAGATACCATGGTTGAAGTGGCCCTTGCATTGTCTCCTTTGTTTGTGATTTTCTTGCTCTTTCAGTTCTTTTATTTGAAACTTCCTTGGCGCAAAGTGGGGAATATCGCCGTTGGATTTATCATTACTTTCTTTGGACTGGTCTTCTTTTTACAGGGGGTGCATATCGGCTTTATGCCCGTCGGTGAACAGATGGGCTTGATTCTCGGGGATCTCTCGTATAACTGGATTCTTGTTCCCATTGGCCTTCTTCTCGGGTTTGCCGCCACTTTTGCAGAGCCGGCCGTAAGAATTTTGAACCAACAGGTGGATAAAGTGTCGACCGGTTCCATTCCGGAAAAAGTTATGTTATATACTGTATCCATCGGGGTCGCTGTGTCGGTGGCTTTGTCCATGTTACGGGTGATTGCCGGAATTCCTTTGTGGTACTTTATTATTCCGGGATACTTGTTAGTGTTCCTGTTGGCCCGCTTCTCAAAAGACAGCTTCACAGCGATTGCGTTTGATTCTGGAGGGGTTGCCACCGGTCCCATGACCGTTACTTTCATTTTGTCCATGGTCGTTGGCGTGGCCACCGTCATCGAGGGGCGCAACCCTTTGATGGAAGGGTTCGGCATGGTTTCGCTGGTGGCACTGGCTCCGATCCTTTCTGTATTGATCCTGGGAATTTTATACAGAAGGAAGGAGAAAGAAAATGAGCAAAGTACCTGATCACAAACTAATTGTTACGGTGGTGAAAAAAGGGCTGGCCAAAAAGGTGGTGAGAGCCTCCAAACAAGCCGGGGCGGAAGGCGGAACGGTGATGTTCGCCAGAGGCAGCGGAATCCATGAGTGGGTGTCGTTTCTGGGCATTCACATTGAACCGGAGAAGGAAGTGATTTTAACCTTGGTTCCCGAAGAGAAACTGGAGCCGATTTTGAAAGCGATCAAAGAAGCGGGACGGCTCGACCGGCCGGGAAACGGGATCGGTTTTGTCATGAATACGAAAAAAATTGCCGGGATCTCTCATTTGTTTGAATCCGATTCCCGGAAGGAGGATGAAAAAAATGGCTCAACCGGACATTGAATATGATTTGATTGTGACTATCGTGAACAAAGGGTTTGCACAAGAGGTCGTGGAAGCTTCCAAAAAGGCAGGCGCCGAAGGGGGCACCATTCTGCAGGGGCGCGGCACGGGAATCCATGAAAAAGCCAAGCTTTTCAATATTGTCATCGAACCGGAAAAAGAAGTGATTCTGACTTTGATTGACCGCAAAAAAACCGAACGGGTTTTGGATGCGATCATGAAAAGCGGCCAATTGGATAAACCCGGAAAAGGGATCGCTTTTGTCATGAAAGTGGAGCGCACGGTCGGAATCAACCATATCCCTGCTGAATGCCATCCCGATGAATAAATCCGCAGATTTCGGAATCGGTGCAGACGGCGCGTTTCTCGTATGCATTCAACATGGGCTTGAACGGATTTTCTGATTCCGGAAAAGATCCCGAGGTGCAGGTGAAACGCCCTGATTTGGCGTTATTTTACAAACACGGCAAAGTCCGATGAATGAATTAGAAGAGATGAACAGAGGCTGCCTGAATGGAGATGAACGGGCAGCCTCTGTTTATTTGCAACCTGTTGCCAAAAAAATACACCATCGTGCAGCGTGATGTACTTTCAAAAAAACGAACGGACCAGAGAAACAAATCCATTGCTTTGTCATTAACTTCGCTTCTGCACAAAATTGCAGGGTGTATTTAATGGATAAACCATTTGGCAACGGGGTATTCATACTGTTTTTCCCACCAGGCGTAAGCAATTCCCTTGACCGGAAAATAAATCAACATGATGCCGAAAAGAATGGCAAAAGGAATTCCGATCAAAAGAAAGGAGAGAACTTTGGAGATGAAAAACAGCGGCAAGAAAATGGCATGAAAAACAAGGGCTTGCAAAGACAATCGTTTGACGTCCCGGTCTTTCACAATTAACCAGGCAATCAGCGGGAGAAGAACCGGTGCAAACCAGGTGCTTGCATGAATCAGGATTTTAATCAGCTTATTCAATGATGCAACCTCCATAACATAACATTGTTCTATTATATAGTACCCTGAGATGAACAAAAGGTAAACCTTTCTTTTGGATTTTGGGCTAAAAAAACATCCTCGTAAGAGGATGTCACCATGTTTGCGGGCGGTTGCCCAAGTGTTCCAAGTATTTGGTCATGACCGAAACAGCGACGGGAATCGCTTCATCCCGGGGTTCCATTTTGGGATGGTGCAATCCGTACGGGGTCTCCACACCCAGCCAAAACATAAATCCGGGAATTTCATTTAAAAAGTAACCAAAATCTTCTCCGGCCATCGATTCATCGCATTGCACCAGCTCGTAAGGAGTATGTCTGTTGACGAACTCCATGAAAGACTTTGTCCATTTTTCATCATTGTAGACTTGGCAGTAGTTGCATCCCCAATCGATGTCCGCCCGGCATTGAAAGCCGGTTTCGATGCCCCGGACCAATTCCCGGATCCGGTTCTTGACCAAGTTCATGGACTCGATGGATTTGGTGCGGATGGTTCCTTCCAGACGGGCATGGCCGGCAATGATATTTTGTTTCGTGCCGGCTTCAATTTTTCCGATCGTGATGATGGCGGCATCCAAAGGATCCAGATTGCGGGAAACAACGGTTTGAAGTTGCTGGACCAGTTGGGCACAGGCGATGACCATATCATTGGCCAGATGGGGACGGGCTGCATGGCCGCCGGTCCCGTGAAGATCGATGAAAAGTTCTGATGTATTGGCAAAGAGCAAACCCGGACGCAAGGCAATGGTTCCGACAGGATATTCCGGAGCGACATGAAGCGCAAAGATGACATCTGGTCTCCATTCATTAAATTCAGGGCTTTGCAGCATCGGCCATGCGCCTCCGGGCCCTTCTTCCGCCGGTTGGAAAATGAAAAGCAGGTCATCGTCCGTTTCATGATGGACAAAATGCGTTAAAATGCCCAAAGCGATTGCCATGTGCATGTCGTGTCCGCATGCATGCATATAACCTTCGTGAAGCGAGCGGAAGGGATAGGAAGTTTGTTCTTCCATCGGGAGCCCGTCCATATCGGTCCGGTAACCGATGCATTTTTTCGGGTTTTTTCCGGGAACTTTCACCAAGATACCCGTCTTCCAAGTGCGAATGATCCGCCGGTGTTTTGGCAAGGTTTCCAGATAATTCAACAGATGTTTCTGGGTTTTGAATTCCTGAAAGCCGGGTTCCGGAATTTGATGCAACTGATGCCGCAATTCGATAAAAGGCGAAGCTTGCTTGACATCCAATCTTAACCCTCCTCTTCCAGTTTTCTTGCTTGCAGGTGTTTGTTCAATGCTGCCATGAGTGTGTCGATTTCTTCTTCCGTCAGTGTCAGGGGAGGAAGCAGCCGTATCACGGTTCCAGCGGTAATATTGACCAAAATGCCGTCTTCCATCAGGTTTTTTTGCAAAGATTGAAGTGCCTCCGGAGAAAGACAAGTCCGGATTCCGATCATCATGCCGCGCCCCCGGATGCTTTGAATCAGGGTTGGAAAAGTTTCTTTGAGTTCATGTAAACGGGACCACAACAAATCGGCTGTTTTCTTTCCTCGTTCCAACATGCCTTGTTCCAATAAGACATCCAACACCGCGTTGCCGAGGGAGGCGCTCAACGGGGAGGGGGCAAAGGTCGTTCCGTGATCCCCGGGTTTGAATTCATTTTGCAGTTTCTCGCCGGCAATGATTCCGCTCAGCGGCAAGCCGCCCCCGATCCCCTTTCCGAACAAAATCAAGTCCGGTTTCAGTGAATAAGCCTGATAAGCAAAAAGGGTGCCCGTGCGCCCGAGGCCCGTTTGGATCTCATCAACCAAGAAAAGTATTTCTTTGGATTGGCAGATTTGCTGAATGGTTTGCAGATATTCTTCCGTCAGCGGGATGATGCCCCCGGATCCCAAAATCGGTTCCACCAGGATGGCGGCGGGCCGGTTTTCTTCGCAAACCCGGATCAATTCTTCCGGTTGGTTGGCTTCCACTTCATAAACCGGATAGTCAATCAGCGGATAATCCTGATACACCCCGGGTTGGCGGGTTAGTTTCAAGGCGCCCAACGTACGGCCATGGAAACTGTTTTTCAACACGACGATCCCTTTTTTGTCCGGAGCATGTTTGACTGACCATTTATGGATCAGCTTGATGGCTGCTTCAGTGGCTTCGGCTCCGGAATTGCCAAAATAGACCCGGCCGGTGCCGACGGTGTTTTGAACCAGCCGTTGAGCGAGACGGATGGCCGGCGGGTTGAGAAAAAGATTGGAGATGTGCAAAAAGCGGTGTCCCTGTTCATTCAACGCTTTCATCAAATGGGGATGGGAGTGTCCCAAAATATTGACGGCAAGGCCCGTGAACAGATCCAAATAGCGCTTTCCTTCAGTGTCGATTAACCAATTGTTTTCGGCCGCGGCAATGGTGACCGGCAGCCGCCGGACGGTTGGAAAAAGATAAGTTTGATCCAGATGTTGCCAGTCTGACATACTCGTTCCTCCTGCAAATATAAAATGAGCCCCTGAATGGGGCTTGGATGTTTTAAAGTTCGCGCAATGCCTGAATCACTTCGGTTTTGGAACGGGTTTGGCTGTCAATGGATTTGATGACGCGTGCCGGGGTTCCCGCCACCACACTGTTTGGGGGAACGTCTTTGGTCACGACCGCACCGGCGGCAACAACCGCTCCTTTTCCGACCCGGACCCCTTCCAGAATCACGGCATTGGCACCAATTACGACATCGTCTTCAATCACGACGGGCTTTGCGGAAGGAGGCTCAATCACGCCGGCAATCACGGTGCCTGCACCGATGTGGCAGTTTTTCCCGATGGTTCCGCGGCCGCCGACCACCACGTTCATATCGATCATGGTTCCTTCACCGATGACAGCTCCGATATTAATCATGGCCCCCATCATAATGACTGCGTTTTTTCCGATTTCGACATTTTCGCGGATGATGGCGCCCGGTTCAATCCGTGCCGGAATGTCTTTCAAATCCAAGAGAGGAATGGCCGAGTTTCGTCGGTCGTTTTCGATGACATAGTCTTTAATTTTGTCTTTGTTTTCTTCAAGAATGGGTTGGAGTTCTTTCCAGTCGCCAAAAACAACGCCCACCCCGTTGTTGATGAAGGTTTGGGCACCTTTAAAATCAATATGTTCCAAATCCCCTTTAATGTGTACTTTCACGGGAGTCTTTTTTTCGCTTTTTTGAATAAACTCAATGATTTGATGTGCATCCATTTCCTTCATTTAATACATCCTTTCTTTGTCGAAGGGTAAGGGGGACACTTTTTTGTGTACCGTATCACATGAACAAAAGTATATCATATCTCCTCATTCATCGAAAACCGAAAGACTTATCAGCACTAAAAAAAGATCCTCTGAAGAGGATCCAATGAAAGAATCTTCCTTTTTAAAGTCCGCCTGGCTCGCTTTGAAAAAGAGTTGCCAATCCGCCCGGTTCGCTTTGGGAGGGATTCGCCTCGATGGATAATCCACCCGGTTCACTTTGAGCTGCATGAACCGTGGGGCAGGCAAATCCGGTCAATCCCACAGCAGCAGCCACAACCCCGGAGACAATAAATTTAGATGTTATTTTCATAATCCTCTACCTCCCATCTATTAAAACCTTTTTTTACATTATACATATTTCGCATGCAATTCTGAAATTCCTTTTCATCATGTCCATCATAACAGCGTGCCAAACTAAACCAAATTTTGAATTCTTTATCCTGATACTTATGTTTTTGAGATATTTCAAGCGCTTTCTTATAAGTTAATATTGCCTCATCCCTTTGGTTGCACATCAGGCACAAATCACCGAGAATAATAAGACTGGTGCTTAAGCGGGGAGCGTCGTTAAACTTCTCAGCCAACCGGATTGCCGTTTTTAACATCTGGCTGGCTTCGTCGTTGCGGCCTTGTTTGATGTAGAGGATGCCCAGGCGGGTGTAAACCGTGGTCAGCCGCTGGTCAGGCGGGAATTTTCCTTCCAGTTTCAAAGCCATTTTGAACGAAGTTTCTGCCATTTCCCATTCTTTTTTTGCAGTGTAAACACTGCCGAGAACCGTCCATAAATCACACATGCTGTCATACTGCTTGTTGTTTCTCGAAATCTCGATGCCTTCTGTCGCATAATCAATGGCTTCATCCAACAAGCCGGACAAGCGGGAAAATTCGGCGCGCAACCAATAGAAGCTGAGCAGGGTGCTGATATCGTTGATTTGGGGGATCATATCCCATATATCCTGAACCAGGCGCATCCCTTCGGTGATTCGTCCCATGCGCTGGAGGTAAACACCTTTGTTGCGGTATAATAAATATTTGATGTGCTGATTATCTCCTGAGTCTTTAAAGGCTTCAATGCCGTTGTTTGTCATTTCCAGGGCCTGTTCGATATTGTTTTGTTTGTAACGGATCAAGCCGAGCAAAAGATAACTGGCTGCTTCCATATTGCTTTCTTTATAAGGGTTTTGCTGAGAAATGCGAAGGGCATTATACAAGGTGCGCTCAGCCTGTTTCCACTTTTGCTTGCTCATGTAGCACTCGCCTTTGTAATAGTAAGCTTGGGCGATGAACGGGTTGTTTTCATCCAGATTAAGCGCATCCAGGCGTTTCAATGCTTCATCGATCAGGCCGATTCTTCGCAATGTGGCAATGGAGAGAAGTTCAAACTTAACTTTTTTTAATTTTTCTTGCTCTTTCATGAGCATTTCTGGTAATTTACGCATGGGGAGATTCAATTTTTCCAGAAGATATGAAATTTTCTCAGGACTCACATGGGCGACCCCACGCTCGATGTTGGAAACCGTCGCCGGTGAAATGTTTTCATCGGCAAGGTCTTCCAATCTCAAACCGCGGTCTTTTCGAACCTTGCGAATCACTTCACCGATTTCGTGAAGGGCCAATTGTTTCAAACCGATCACCTCACAATCCGTTAATTATTATTATATTACACCTTTTTAAAAAAAATGGGAATGAGTGTTTTTTAAACTTCTTAAATATAAAAGGAAGTTTTTTGCGGGATTTTCAAATTTGTCATTACTAAAGCAGCCGGGACAAGGAAATAAAAGTAAGAAGAAAAAGAAGGAGGTTTAAAAAAGCAGAAAAGACGAAAAAAAAATTAAAAAAAAAGATTCCGATCATCCATCCGTTTCGGTTGGAATAAAATGGTTCAACTTTGGAGGTAAACATTGTGTTTTGGGTATTCATCAGGGAATTGAAACAACGGATCTTGAAAGAAAGGCTTTATGATCTTGCCGCCCAGTTGGCTTATTACTTCTTGATGTCTTTGTTTCCGTTTTTATTGTTTACGGTAACCGTGCTGGCTTATCTTCCTGTTTCCAGCGACAACATCCTGCGTTTGATCCAGCCTTTTGCGCCGGAAGATACGTATGTGCTTGTGGAGAACAATTTGCGGGTCATATTGGATCAACAGCGGGGAGGCATTTTTTCGGTCAGCCTGATTGTCACGTTATATTTGGCTTCCATCGCTTTTCAATCGGTCATCCGCATCTTGAATAATGCTTATCAGGTCGAACAAACCCGGCCGTTTCTCATCCAGTGGCTTTTGGGAATTGTTTTAATGATGGGGCTTTTGATCGCCATCACGGTTTCTTTGATATTGCCGGTGTTTGGAAAGATCATCGGAGAGTTTGTGTTCGGTCTGCTCGGGTTGAGTGACTTTTTTTATGAAGTATGGATTTGGCTGCGGTGGATTTTAAGCAGTTGCGTTCTGTTTCTGGTGTTTTTCTTTGTGTACAAATTTGCGCCCAACCGGAAAATCGGCACGATGGAAGCTTTGCCCGGGGCCGTTTTTTCGACGATCGGCTGGCAACTCAGCTCGCTGGCTTTTTCTTATTATGCTTCAATCAACAATTATTCACATATTTACGGGAATTTGGGTGCTATTATTGTATTGGTGGGATGGATATATTTGTCTGCCATGATTTTGATATTGGGCGGGATGATTAATGCCACCTTTGGACAATTGAAAAAACGGGACAGATGGGAGAGTTGAGAGCTTATGCCGGATACAAAGGCATTTCGGATCGGATATGGGATCATCATTATATTATTGATTATTTTGTTGGCGAATCAAGTGAACTTTATTTTTCAACCTTTGGTGGTGTTGGTGCAAACCTTGTTTTTCCCATTTTTGCTGGCGGGGATTTTATTTTATTTGTTCCGGCCGTTGGTCCGCTGGCTGGAGAAGAAAAAGATTCCCCGCACCATCTCCATTTTGTTGATTTACCTTGCCATCATCGGCTTGTTGTTTTTGCTCGGTTCGTTGGTGGCGCCGGTTCTGCAAGAACAGTTGACCCATTTAATCCAAAATTTGCCAGCGATCACCGATGCGGCCAAAGAAGAGTTAATCCGGTGGAGCCATCATCCGTGGGTGAATGACAACCTGGATTGGAAGAAAATCATGACCTATGTGACCAATTACTTGAATT
This sequence comes from Thermoactinomyces vulgaris, assembly GCF_005886755.1. Taxonomy (NCBI): domain Bacteria; kingdom Bacillati; phylum Bacillota; class Bacilli; order Caryophanales; family Thermoactinomycetaceae; genus Thermoactinomyces; species Thermoactinomyces vulgaris. Next base: position 2,436,011 of record NZ_CP039710.1, on the reverse strand, counting down.
CCAGTTATAAAGCGATCGGCGCCAATGTCGCCAACTTCTTCCAAGTGCTGACCAATATCGTGATGGTTTTTATCACGGTTCCTTTCATTCTTTATTTCATGTTAAAAGAAGGGGAGCGTTTTCCCCATTATGTTTTGCAATGGCTCCCTGAAAAAGAACGGGATAAGGGATTGCGGATTTTGTCGGATATGGATTTTGCGCTCAGCTCATACATCAAAGGACAAATTTTGGTGAGTTTTTGTGTCGGGGTTTTGGTTTACATCGGATATTTGATCATCGGCTTGGAGTATTCATTGATTTTGGCCATCATCACTATGTTTACTAACGTCATTCCGTTTCTCGGCCCGTTTCTCGGAACCATCCCCGCAGTCATTGTTGCATTGATTGATTCCCCGGGCATGGTGGTCAAAGTGCTGGTGGTCACCATCGTTGCCCAACAGATTGAAGGAAATCTGGTTTCTCCGCTTGTGATGGGAAAAAGCTTGAACATTCATCCGTTGACCATTATCGTTTTGCTCTTGGTTGCCGGAAGTCTGGTCGGTTTTTTGGGGTTATTGTTGGCGGTCCCGGTTTATGCCGTCACGAAAGTGGTGTTGAGTCATCTGTATCGGCTCTTTTTGCTGCGGTGGCGTCAAAAAAGGGCTGAAGGGTGATATTCAAATCAGTCCATCTCATGATGGGCTGATTTGAAAAAGATGAAAGAATCGCTTTATCATAAAAAGGAATAATTTAAATATTGTATAAAATATATTAATAAATACCAATCATTTGCCATCGATCCGTTGGATTGTTTCCATTTCTGATTCACCATTCATCCAAAAAAGGGGGAAAGGGAATGGGAAAAGAATGGGATCCGACAGAAATCAAGCTTGAATCACCCGACCCGGAATTCGAGGCGGGAATTAAAGAATTTGAGTTGACACTCGATGAAGAATGCGCCGAATTGGATATTGACATTTAAGCCGTTGGACCGCTCCGTGGAGCGGTTATTTTTATTTGTTAAAAATATAAATTCGAAAAAAATGAATTTTTCTGTTGTTATATAACAGTAACTGTGATAATATAAATGTTGAAAACAAGATCTGTTATATAATAATAAGGTGGCCAAAAATGGGGAGGAATCATCGAATGACTGAGCTGGTGTCAGAGGGAATCAGGGTTTCTAAAGAGGTGCCGCCCTTATATCGGGAAATCTTGTCCGACGATGCGTTGCAATTTATTGCCAAGCTGGCACGTGCTTTCACCCCGATGCGAGACAAACTGTTATTGAACAGGAAAGAAAGGCAGAAACGGCTGGATCAGGGAGAGTTGCCGGATTTTTTGCCGGAGACCAAACACATTCGGGAAGGAGATTGGACAATTGCCCCGTTGCCGGAGGATTTGAAGGATCGGCGGGTGGAGATTACCGGGCCGGCCGGAGACCGGAAACTGGTGATTAATGCGTTGAATTCCGGAGCCAACGTCTTTATGGCCGATTTCGAAGATGCCAATTCCCCGACCTGGAAAAACACCATTGGCGGTCAAATCCATTTAAGGGATGCGGTGAACGGGACAATTGAATATCGCAATCCGGACGGAAAAGAATACCGGTTGAAAGACAACCCGGCTGTGTTGATCGTACGGCCGCGCGGATGGCATCTGGATGAGACGCGGATTTTGGTGGATGGAAATCCGGTTCCGGGAGGACTGGTCGATTTCGGCCTCTACTTTTTCCACAATGCCAAGAAATTGATCGAAAAAGGATCCGGTCCTTACTTTTATCTTCCAAAATTGGAGAGTCACTTGGAAGCACGGTTGTGGAATGATGTCTTTCTGTTTGCCGAGCATGAGTTTTCCCTTCCGAAAGGGACGATCAAAGCCACGGTTTTGATTGAAACCATCATGGCCGCATTTGAAATGGACGAAATTCTTTATGAATTGCGTGAGCATTCGGCCGGATTGAACTGCGGTCGTTGGGATTATATTTTCAGCTATCTGAAACGTTTGAGAAACCATGAGGATGTGATTCTGCCGGACCGGGAACGGGTGACCATGACCGTGCCCTTTATGCGGGCATACACCTTGTTGGCCATTCAGACCTGCCATCGTCGAAATGCCCCCTGCATCGGAGGGATGGCCGCACAGATTCCGATCAAACAGGACGAAAGAGCCAATGCGGAAGCCATGAAAAAAGTCCGTTTGGATAAAGAGAGAGAAGCCAAAGACGGCCATGACGGGACCTGGGTGGCACATCCCGGTTTGGTTCCGGTGGCAAAGGAAGTTTTTGACCAATACATGACAACCCAAAACCAAATTCACAAGAAGAGAGAAGATGTCAAGATCGAGGCGAAAGATCTGTTGGCCGTGCCGGAAGGCATGATCACGGAATATGGACTCCGGAAAAACATCCGGGTGGCCATGCAGTATCTGGAGGCTTGGCTCAAAGGATCCGGAGCCGCTGCGATTGACCATTTGATGGAGGATGCCGCCACGGCGGAAATTTCCAGGGCGCAGGTTTGGCATTGGATCCGGCATGAAAAAGGGATTTTGTCCGACGGCCGGAAAATCACTGCGGAATTGGTCCGCCAATGGATTGATCAGGAATTCAACAAGTTGCGCAAAGATGCGCAGGATGACAGTGTGTTGAACCAGGCAAAAGAAATATTTTCAGAATTGGTGTTTGAAGATGAATTCAGCGAATTTTTGACCCTGAATGCCTCCCGCTATTTAGATTGATTTCATCAAGAAGAAAGGATGAGCGAAATGACTCAACAACAAGAAGCGTTGGAATTAAAAAGAGACTGGGAAGAAAATCCGCGTTGGAAGGGGATCAAACGTCCGTATACGCCTGAACAAGTTCTGAAATTGCGGGGATCGGTGAAAATTGAATATACTTTGGCCCGCAGAGGGGCCGAGCGTTTGTGGAAGTTGATGGAGAAAGAATCTTTTGTGCGCGCACTGGGTGCCCTGACGGGAAACCAGGCGGTCCAACAAGTGAAAGCCGGCTTGAAAGCCATTTATTTGAGCGGTTGGCAGGTTGCCGCCGATGCCAACCTGGCCGGACAAATGTATCCGGACCAAAGTTTGTATCCGGCCAACAGTGTTCCGCATGTGGTCAAACGCATTAATCAGGCCTTGCAAAGGGCCGATCAAATTGAGCATTCGGAAGGAAAAAGGGAAAGAGAATGGTTTGCCCCGATTGTGGCGGATGCCGAGGCCGGGTTCGGGGGCCCGTTGAATGTCTTTGAGTTAATGAAAGCGATGATTGAAGCAGGAGCCGCCGGAGTACACTTTGAAGATCAGCTGGCTTCCGAGAAAAAATGCGGGCATTTGGGCGGAAAAGTGTTAATTCCGACACAACAAGCGATCCGCAACCTGATTGCAGCCCGCCTGGCAGCGGACGTCATGGGAGTTCCCACCATCTTGATTGCCCGGACTGACGCCAATGCCGCCAAATTGATCACCAGCGACATTGATCCCTATGATCATCCGTTCATCACCGGCGAGCGTTCTCCGGAAGGTTTTTATTACCTGAAAAACGGTCTGGACACCGCGATTGCAAGAGGATTGGCTTATGCTCCGTATGCCGACCTGATCTGGTGTGAAACGTCTGAGCCCAACCTGGAGGAAGCACGCCGCTTTGCAGAAGCCATTCATGAAAAATATCCCGGCAAATGGCTGGCCTACAACTGTTCGCCGTCCTTCAACTGGAAGAAAAAATTGGATGAAAAAACCATTGCCACTTTCCAAGAAGAGCTCGGGAAAATGGGTTATAAATTCCAATTCGTCACCTTGGCCGGATTCCATTCGCTCAACCACGGAATGTTTGAACTTGCCAAAGGCTACAGCGAAAGAGGAATGGCCGCTTACTCTGAATTGCAACAGGCGGAGTTTGCAAGCCAGGAAAAAGGCTATACGGCCGTCAAGCACCAGCGTGAAGTGGGCACCGGCTACTTTGACGAAGTATCCATGGTCATTTCGGGAGGAACCTCATCGACCACCGCTTTGAAAGAGTCGACCGAAGCAGAACAATTTACGACTTGATCCCAAAAAGAAGGACCTGCTGTGAAGCAGGTCCTTTTCGTCTGGTGCCGGTTTTTCACGGGGTGGAATCACCGGATGATTCAGCATGGCCGTTTTCCTCGGTTTTGATCGTTTGATACACTTTTTGAATCATTTCTTCTTTCGTTTGCCAAAGTTTGGTCGACAAGTTCACATGATATTCTTCAGGGTTTAAGATCCGTAAATATTCTTCCCAAAACTGGGAAAGCTGTTCCCGGTGATAAGCACGGATCTCGTTGAGTGAAGGGAGGTCATAAACCAGTTTTCCGTTTTGAAAAATCGGTTTTAATAACGGGACCGCCTTAAAACGCTTCATTTTTTTGCGGCGGAATGTGTGAACCGGATGGAACAGTGTGAGTGGTCTGTTTTCATCGATTTGTTCATCGGTGAGTGTGAGCAAGTCGCCGTGTGCCTTGTTTTTCCGGTCGAGAATCCGGTATACGTTTTTGCGGCCCGGTGTTGTCACTTTGGCCGGATTGGAAGAAATTTTGATGGTGGGTTCCCACACCCCGTTTTCATAGCGGGAAACCATTTTATACACGGCTCCCAAGGAGGGGGTGTCATAAGCGGTGATCAGTTTTGTGCCGATTCCCCATGAATCCACTTTGGCTCCTTGCGATTTCAGGTTTAAAATCGTGAATTCATCCAAGTCGCTCGAGGCGACGATTTTTGTTTCCGTCAGTCCGGCTTCATCCAGCATCCGGCGGGCTTGTTTGGATAAATAAGCGAGATCCCCGCTGTCGATCCGGATTCCCTTCAGGGTTTTTCCTTGTTTTTTGAGTTCTTTTCCCACTTGGATGGCATGCGGAAGACCGCTTCGCAAGGTATTGTACGTGTCCACCAAAAGCACACAATGATCGGGAAATGCTTTGGCATAAGCGCGAAACGCTTCCAGTTCGCTCGGGAAATCCTGGATCCATGCATGGGCGTGGGTTCCGCTGGTGGGAATGCCAAATTTTTTTCCGGCCAATGTGTTTGAAGTTGCATCAAAACCGGCCAGATAGGCGGCGCGGGCACCCCAGACGGAAGCGTCTTTTTCCTGTGCACGACGGGTTCCGAATTCCATGAGCTGTTCATCGGGCGCCACATGCCGGATTCTTGCCGCTTTGGTTGCGACCAAGCTTTGGAAACCGATAAAATTGAGAAGCGCGGTTTCGATCAATTGTAATTCGATGATGGATCCTTCGGCACGCAGCATGGGAACCCCCGGGAAAGTAAGGGTTCCTTCCGGGAGGGCATAAATATTTCCGGTGAAACGAAAGTTTCTCAAGTAATCGTAAAACGCCGGGTCAAACGGTTCATCAAAGGATTTGATATATTCAATGTCCTCTTCCGTAAAATGTAGATTCATCAAATACCTGACGGCTCTTTCAAGCCCCGCGAAAACCGTATATCCGTTGCCGAAAGGAAGTTTGCGAAAATATAAATCAAATGCCCGCTGATGGAGGTGGGTTCCATTTTTAAAGTGGGCATACATCATCGTCAGTTGGTATTTGTCGGTGTGCAATACTGAAATATGTTCATTCATGGTGTAAACTCCTGTTCTACATTCATTCGATGATCTTAAACATGAGCGGAATGGCTTTGCGATCATGTATATAGTAAGCGCAAAATTGCATTTCTTTATCCTTTAAGGACATGATCCACAAGCTTTTGTTTGCAAAACTCCATGCAGACAGATCCCGGTTTGAGGGGTAGGCTTGAGTCAGCGGGTGTGAACGCATGACACCCAGCCACTCCAATTGATTGGAACGGATTTGTTTAATGATGTCAAAATAGGCGCTGGGTTCCGGTTCCAATGAACAAGGTGTGCGGTTTTGGCTGGGAACGGGAAAAAAATGTGTGATGGTGGTGAGATGCCCCGCTAAAAAACCATACCCTTCGTCAGGGTATTTTTTATAGCAATACTCTTTGATTTGCTCTACGACATGCTGATGAATGGTATAATAGGACGGCATGAATCCGGCCCCCTCATCGGAATTTGCATTTAAAGGAGTCTGCCATTATTTTATATTTCTATAAATAGAAAGTCTATGCCGGATTTCAAAGCGGGAAGCCGCTTGCGCCCCTTTTCCCCGTTTTTTGTTGCCGGCGGGGAGGGGAGGTTCGTGTGCCTTTCATTTTTTTTGCTTTATACAAATGGTAAAATAAAAGATATTTAGTTACTTGTTGAATTGGGGAAAGGCGGATGAAAGATGAGCGAAATCATAAACCCGGTTCAGGTGGGTTTATGCGGGTGGGGCGACCATGACATCTATCCGCCCGGAACCCGGTCCCATGAGAAATTGGCCATTTATGCAGGTCATTTTCCGGTGGTTGAATTGGACAGCACCTTTCATGCCATTGCCCCGCCGGACCGAATGGAGCGTTGGGCACAAGAAACACCGGCTTCTTTCAGGTTTGTGGTGAAGGCTTACCGGGAGCTGACCGGACATGGCCGCCTGGAGCGTGCTCCGGTCCGGACGTGGACGGAGCTGGTGGAGGAAATGAAAGATTCGGTGGAACCGTTGATCAAACATGGAAAATTGTCGATGTTGCTGTTTCAGTTTCCGCCGTGGTTTGACTGCACCAAAAAGCATGTGAAATATATCCGGCGGGTTCGCGAAGCATTTCGTGATTATCCGGTGGCAATTGAGTTTCGGCATCAAAGCTGGTTTCTGCCCCGGTTCAAATCGTCCACCCTTCGTTTTTTGCGGGAGGAAAAACTGATCCATACCATTTGCGATGAACCCCAGGCGGGGGAAGGATCGGTTCCTCCGGTTGTCGAAGTCACCCATCCGCAGCATGCGCTCATCCGCATGCACGGACGGAATTTGGAAGGATGGAATAACACCGGGCAACCCAACTGGCGGGATGTGCGGTATGCGTACCGATATTCGGACGAAGAACTGGACGAATGGAAAAATATCATTGAGCAATTAAAGGGCAGAACCGGTCAGGTGACCGTGCTTTTCAACAATAACTCACAAGGGGACGCGGCCGGAAATGCCAAGCAGATGATTGGCAAACTGAATCTTACCTTCAGCGGACTGGCTCCGAGACAGTTGACTTTTTTCGAAGAGTTGTGAGAACGTCGCAGCCAATAACAGGGGTGAGGGGATTTTCGTGAGCCGATTGAAACGAATTCATCTATTGCATACCAACGACTTGCACAGTCATTTGGATCAGGCCGGGAAGATTTACACGCAAGTGGATTTATTGCAGAAGCAATTCGAAGAAAAAGGGGAACCGCATTTTCTTTTGGATATCGGGGACCATATGGACCGGTTCCGGTTGGAAACCGAAGGAACCGACGGCAGGGTCAACCGTGCTTTGTTGGAGAGAACCGGTTACGATATGGTCACTTTTGGCAATAATGAATTGTTGACTTTTTCCAAAGAACAATTGGGGATGTTGTATGATGATGCGCCTTTTTCGGTGGTGTCCACCAATGTTTTTGATGTAAACGGGGTGGAACGGCCGGATTGGATTGTTCCTTACGAATGGAAAGATGCCGGCGGCATCCGTGTGTGTTTTCTGGCGGCGACGATCCCTTATCCCCGGGTGTATGAAATGATGGGCTGGCAGGTGAAAAATCCTTTTGCCATCCTTGGGAAGACGGTTGAATCATTGCGCAACCGGGCGGACATTATTGTATTGCTTTCCCATTTGGGTTTGGGAAACGACCGGAAGCTGGCCGAACAAATTGATGGAATCGACATCATCATCGGCGCACATACCCATCACTTGCTGGAAAAAGCCGAGAAAGTGAGAAATACATATTTGGCTGCAGCAGGAAAATTTGGTCAGGCGGTCGGCCAAGTGACGGTTTTCTTTGATGAAACCACCCGGTCAGTTCAGGATGTAACGGCACGCTGTCATGATCTGGCGGGGCAGGTGCCTGACGAAAGCATCAATTTGTTGATCCGCCGTTACAAAGAGCGGGCTGAGCAAAACCTGTCCCAACCCGTTGCCCGTTTGGAGGAACCGCTCACCGTCAACTGGAATGCGGAGTCGCCTTTTGCCAATTTGTTGGCGGACGGCATCCGGGATTGGGTCGGGGCGGATGTGGCCTTGGTCAACAGCGGTCAATTGTTATGCGATTTGCCCAAAGGAACGGTTACCTTGGAAATGATTCACCAGACGTGTCCGCATCCGATCAATCCGGTGTTGGTCGAAATCAGCGGAAGGGATTTGAAAAATGCGCTGGAAGAGTCACTGCTTGCGGAGTTTCAACAAAAACCGATCCGCGGTTTCGGCTTTCGCGGAGAAATCTTGGGAACCCTGAGTGTATCGGGAATCGAAGTACGGTTTGACCCGAGGCGCAAACCGTACCAAAAGATTACATCCATCCGGTTTGGGGAAAAAGGGGAATGGAAAGAAGAGGAAACCTATTTGGTGGGAATGATTGATATGTTTATATTCGGGGCCGGTTATCTGTCTTTAAAAAACGCGAGGTTAATCAAGTACTTTCTTCCCGAGTTTTTGCGGGATTTGCTGGCCTATCAGCTTAAGAAACCGGTGGCCGTCGAACGATGCAAAGAACGCAGGTTTTTCAAAGCAGGTAATTGAGAACGAACGACAGTGACATAAATTCATATGGATTTGGAGGTTGTTGCATGAGTTTTGTGGATGAGGTTTACGATTTGTATCGCGATCAATTAAATGATGATGAAGAAGATGCCGTGGCCATTGTACTCAGCATACTGGAGGAGCAGTCCCGTGAACACATGATGCAGCTCATTGAGCAGATGGATGATGATGAAATCACGCAAATGCTGGGGGTTTATCTGGTTGAAATGTTGAAGCTGAAAATGGTTCAGGACGGGAAATTGCCCCGTTTGCGTTCCGTGTCCCCGGTCACTCGTTATCATTGATCCGAAAGATTTCCTCACATGCACCGTTTGCGGCACATACATTGTATAAAAACGGTCCGCATGAGGAGGGAATCGGATGATCCAATTGAAACCTTTGGATATTGAAGGAAAGCAAGTTTTGGGAATTGAAGTCAAATTGCCGAAAACAACCCTGTTGGTGGTTACGACCGATAAAGGATATATTATGTGCGGTGCTTTGGATGTCGCGTTGTTAAATGAACGGCTTTCGGAGCGGAACATCATTGCGGCGCGTGCGCTGGGGGTCCGAACCTTGGAGCAGTTGTTGGATGCGCCGCTGGAATCGGTCACGCATACGGCGGAGGCGAAAGGAATCAAGCCGGGGATGACCGGAAGGCAAGCTCTGCTGCGGATGATCTGAATAAAGATGAAAAAAGCACTTTCCATTGGAAAGTGCTTTGTTGCCTGCGTTGAATCAGCGTACAGAGTTCAAACGTACGACATTGGCGGATTGGGGACCGCGGTCTCCTTCCACAATGTCAAATTCAACAGGTTCGCCTTCTTCAAGTGTTTTGAATCCTTCAGATTGAATGGCCGAATAATGAACAAATACATCTCCGCCGTCTTCGCGTTCAATGAATCCATAACCTTTTTCGGCGTTAAACCATTTTACTGTTCCCTTCATCTCAGGGCCTCCTTCTTTCCATTAAAAAGCGGCCAAACTCAAGCACTTGAAAACCTATTGTTTTGAAACAAGAGGCCACAAGATGAAACTTGACTTGCGATACCAGCTTTTTAACTCATTATGAACCTAAGTTTACCATGTTGAGCGGCAAGTGGCAAGTTTTTTCTGTGTCACTCCAAAAGATGCCGGTATTTGGACAGATCGATTTGTTTTTCTTTCAATTTTTTGATGAGCCACTTGTGGTCCCGTTTCGGGGTGGCCAGAATATAACCGCGGATAATATATTCTTCATTTAATGCCTCGGCCTGGTCTTTCAAAGCCAATTCCCCGATTTTTGCCGCAATCTTTTGTTTGGCCACATCCCGGAACAATTGGGGGACCGGCTGGACAAGTTCGTTTAAAAGTTCTTTTTGTTCCTGATTCCACAAATGAAGAGTCTCGTTTATGTAATATTCCTGCCAATCAAGAATCGATTTTCCATCTTCTTTGGGAAGGGCTTTTAAAAACTTGCGGAACATAAAATAACCGCCAATGGCGAGAAAAACGAGAAAACCAATCCAAAAGAACAAATAGATCCACTGCAGCCAGGCTGGTCCGATGCTCATCGCGGCTTCACCTCTTCTCTGCTTCTATCTAAAAAGTTATTATAAAGGAGAGGAAAATCGGAGTAAATAAAAAACGCCTTCATCCTTGTTTTCCCGATGAAGGCGTTTATAAGATCCGCTGATTATACCAACAAACTAATTCCATAACCGATCAGTCCCCAACATGGAATGCTTAATAACACCGCGTTAAATAATCCAGCCATTGGTTTTTGCATCAGGCATACCTCCCGTGAATTGGTTTCTGTGTATGATCAGGTTCAGCCGGCCAGCAAGCGGATGCCGAAGTAAATCATCGTCCAAACCGGAACACTCATTAACACTGCGTTAAATAATCCCACCGATGCGTGGTTCATTGTTTTTCCCTCCGTGACCTCTTTGTTGATCTCATTATAGCGGCTCCGGGAATGGTTTGTCTTTGTTTTCGGGCAATTGTAAAGTACATGTAATAATGGGGTTAAATTAAAGAAACAGATGGACCGGTTTGTTACATACGGAATCCTTTTGTAATAAAAAGCGGGCATTGCGCCCGGAAGATCGTTGCGTTATATTCATACACAGTGTTTTATGTATTGCAGGCAGGTTAAAAGGAGCAATGGCCATGATAAGGATGACAAATCAAAAAAAAGAACTGACGCCCGATTGGGATCCGTGGGATCCTTGGTATACAAGAGTTGAAAAAGGCAGGTACGAATTGACAAGTGTGGAATTCACGGTGACACAGTTGTGCAATCTTCGCTGTGAACATTGTGCGGTCGGGGAGGAATTGGTGGAACGGGAAGGCATTCCGATTCCGGTTGAACGATTGATTGCAGCTTTGGAGGAAATCGATACCTTAAAGACGGTCAGCATTACCGGCGGCGAGCCGGTTTTGAATCCCGGAGTCGTCCAAAACACCATTCAACCCTTGTTGAAATATTGCAAGGGACGCGGGATTTATACGCAATTGAATTCCAATCTCACGTTGCCGCTAAACCGGTATCTGGATTGGATTGATGATTTGGATGTTCTGCATATTTCATACAATTACCGGGATGAAAAAGATTTTTACCGGATGGCCTTTAAAAACTTCGGGAAGGAAATCAAGCCCAAAGTGGCGGAGCGGTTGTATGAACAGATGATCGATAATGCCCGCGAGCTTTCCAAAAGAGGGGTTTTTGTTTCGGCAGAGTCCCTGTTAAGCCCGTTTACGGCCAAATATATTGAAAAAATGCACCAAACCGTTGCAGAAATGGGATGCAAACGGCACGAAGTCCATCCTTTGTACCCCAGTGACTTTGCCAAAAACATGGAGCTTTTAAGTTTGGATGAGTATCGGGAAGCCGTTTGGAAACTGTTGGATCACCGGCATCCGGATGTATGGGTTTTGTTTGGGACCCTTCCTTTTTATCCGTGCAGTGACAAAAAAGAAGACCGTGAATTGTGGAGGCGTCTGCATCAAGAGGCCAACGTGACCGTTCGCCAGGATCCGGACGGACGCAACCGGTTAAATGTGAATGTTTTCACCGGGGATGTGATTGTGACCGACTTCGGGGATGTTCCTCCGCTCGGAAACATTCATCGTGACCGTCTCAGTGATGTGTTTGAACGTTGGCTCAACAGTCCCGTTGCCAAAGAAGTTCATTGTTTTTGCAAAGAAGCTCGCTGTGCGGGTCCCAATCTGCTGGTGAAAAACGCTTACTACCCCCATTGGGATTTCCAAAACCGGCAAGCCAAAGTCAGGGTGGGTCGCCGTGAATCATTGGATCTTCTGTAGAAAACCATCTTAAAAAAGGAATATAATAGAAGTGAGGGCCGAACAAGGTTCCGGCCACCGAAAGCGAATGTCCGGCAAGACATTGTTGTCACCGGGAAAAATGAGGGAGGCATTCGTTTGCACGATACTTTTTCCAAAGAGGAGCAGGAAGTGATTTACCGGGTGATCCGAGCCCGTCGGGACATCCGTCATTTTTCAAGCAAGCCGGTTCCCAAAGATGCATTGAAGAGAATTTTACAGGCGGCTCATTTTGCGCCTTCGGTCGGATTTATGCAGCCGTGGAATTTTATTTTTGTCAACTCTTATGCATTGCGCCGGTCCATAAAAGATCAATTTATCGAGACCAACCGGGGGCAATTGGAAAAAATCCCGGAAGAAGAGCGGAAAAAGTTGTACCGGGATTTAAAGTTGGAAGGGATCATGGAAGCGCCGGTGAATGTGGCGGTCACCTGTGACCGGAATCGCGATGCCCCTTTTGTGTTGGGGCGCGGTCCCATGCCGGAGACCGATTTGTTCAGCACGTGTCTGGCCATCCAAAACATGTGGCTGGCGGCCCGTGCCGAGGGCATCGGGATCGGCTGGGTCAGCATTTTGGACCAAGAGAAAACGGAGGAACTTTTGAAGTTGCCGGAAGGAGTCCGGCTGGTTGCCTATCTTTGCATCGGCTATCCGGTTGAATTTCGTCCCAAACCCATGTTGGAAGAGAAAGGTTGGAAATCCCGGTTGGATTTGTCGAAACTGATTTATGAAAACGAGTGGGGTAACCCGTTGGATCTGGAGCAGATGGAGTGAGACCCGGAAGCCAAATTTCTTGTTTTGGAAGTTTGGCTTTTCTTTTTACAAGAAAGGGGGAAGCCATGATGGATGTGTTTCAACGGTTTGTACAGCAAAATGTGGATCAGGTTCAAACTGCAAAGTCGGAACGGGTGGTGATTTTGCCGAGGGATTTGGAAAGGTCGTTTGAGCATTATTGCCGAAAACGGAATCTGAGTTTCAACGAAGCCCTTGTAAAGTTGATAGAAGAAGCGTGCAAATCGGAGCAAAAAGGAAAAACGGATCAGTCGGCGGATGAACAGGAACCCGATGCGGCTTTGTTTATGAATGATGCTTTATAAAGCGATGTGAAGGGCTTGAAAAGGAGGGGCTTCGAATGATCGTCAGAAAACGGGGAAATTATTTCATTTTGATCAAACAACACGACCATGCGTTGATCGCAGGGGAAATGGCGGCGCATATTGATGAGCCGGTTCAGCCCCTCGCCAAAACGCTGTTTGCCATTTCCCACCATGATATCGGGTGGGAAGAGCTGGACCGCTCCGTGCTTTGGGATGAAAAAAACAATTGTCCGGTCAGCTTTTACGATTATCCGTTATTGCCCAAATTGGAAGCCTATACCCGGGGGATTTCCAAAGTGGTTGCCAATGATCATTATGCCGGTTTTTTATGCAGCAAGCATTATGCTTCTTTTTTTACCAATGAGACCGATCCCGCCTGCCGCAGGTTCCGGGAGCAGGAATTGGCCAGACAAAATCAGTTGCGTGAATATTTCACGGAAACTGAAGAAGAAAATATCGCCCGCAACTTCCGGTTGCTGCAATTTTTTGATCAGTTGTCGCTTTTTGTGTGCTTCAATGAACCCGGGGAAAATACCTTCCCGTTGTATAAAGACGGGATCTTCTATCAAGGGAAGCGGTATGAGTGGATCTGGGAGGGAAAAGACCGGTTGCGTCTTTCCCCCAACCTGTTTAAACAGTCCTACTCCATTGAAATCCCGTACCAAATGGTGGATTCCTACCGTCGCCTGGTCGGAAGCCAGACATACACACTCCATGTGATGGTGTGACGGAAAAGGAGGAGAAGAGTGGATGAACGTCAGCGGTTTCAATCACCTCACTTTGAGAGTGAGGAACTTGGAGCAAAGCCTCCGGTTTTATTGCGGTCTTTTGGGAATGAAACTGGTGCACAAAGGCCGGAAGGATGTCTATCTGGAATGGGGGAATGCCTGGATTTGCTTATTGGAAAGGCCGGAAGAAAGTTCCGCCGCATCGGGTCCCGGAATGGACCATGTGGCTTTTACCATCCGCGAACCGGATTTTTTTCATGCAGTTTCCCTTTTGAAAAAAAATCAGGTGGAGATGGTGAGGGAACCAGTTTTCCAGGGAGGAGGATGGTCCGTCCAGTTTAAAGATCCGGATGGCATCGTGCTGGAGCTTTTTACAGGAAATTTAGAGAAAAGAATGATTCATTGGACAGCTTGAACCACGAGGAGAAAAATCAGTTCACAAAAATTGCCGTTTTTTTGGGTCTGCAATGTTGCAGATGAAGAAAGACGGCATTTTTTATGTAAAAAATTTAATAATCAATTAATAAAAACAATGATTTAATCGCATTCATCTATTTTTATAAATAATAACATTGTCGATGAAGCGAGTCCCGACAGAAAAAATGTGAGCCAAATAATAAAATTGATAAAAAATTCGCATCTGCAAATTTTACGAAATTGTGTTGAAAAAAGTACGATTTATGTAATATTATATGGAAAAGGAAGAGTTATGACGACGGTTTTTACAAGGGGGGAGGATGCCTGCTCCCATTTTTGATAAAGAAGTGATTGTGCCGGGCGGATGAAAAGCCGCCTGATGTTTGATTAAATCGGTTTGGCATGGAGTTTTTCTTTCAATGTTTATTTTTAATGAGGGACAGGAGGGATTGAAGTGAAAGATCCCAAACAAATTTTAGAGTCGTTTCGTACAGATGTTCAATCGCGAAACCTTTACTCCAGCCTGTTGAGGCAGTTTGACCTTGAATATCCCAATCCAAGGGGAAACCGGCGCAAACCCAAGCCGTTGGCAGGAAAAAACGTGAATCAAATGGCTGCGGCGTTGTCGGTCTGCTTGGTGACGGGTTTGTCGGCGGGAGTGGGAACCGCTTTTGCCAACAGTGATTTCGGACCCGGCCAACATCCGTTGGATGAGCCTCCGAGCAAACCGGACCAGAAAATCGAGCAACCGCAGTCCGAAGGAAAAGAATTGGAAAGAAAATTGTCGGACCAACCGGTGGAATTGGAAAATAAGATAGAAACCCCGAAACCTGAAAAGGATCATCAACCAGCAGAGAAAGAATTTCCCTCCATGAAAGAAATTCCTGAAGACATCGGCAAAGCGGTCATTCCATCCGATTCTCCAAAAGTGAAGGAAAAAGAAGCGGTATCATCCGATAATCCATCAGACATGGAAAATTCATCCTCAGACGAAAATCGTCCGCAAGTGTCGAATCTTCAAGAAGTTCCCAAAGAATCCGCACAGCCTGAATCCCGACAGCAAGAGGAAGTGAAACCATCCCACGACCGGGAAGAAAGCCCGGTGGCCAACCAGATTGTCTCCGAAGTGACGAAGCCAAAAGAGTCCATCGAGGAGAAGCAATATTCGCCCAAAGCGGCAAACGCTGAAAATAAAGAAAACGCCGGGGCTGAGACCAAGCATTTGGCTGCAGCCGGTGACGAGGAACAAAATCAGAAGCAAAACCGGCCGCAAACGGAAGAAGGCGGGGTTTTGCCGGATACCGCCGGGAATGACTTAAACGGCGTTTTGCTGGGAAGCGCTTTGTCCATGCTGGGCTCCGTTTACGTGCTTCGCAAGAATAAGGTGGAATCGTCTTGAAATGGGACAAAGCCGTTGCTCTCTCGATTGTGATCTTGGGAGCTTTTTACGCCGGTTATTCAGGGGTTTCGTATTTCCTGAAACGGCAAACGGTGGAAACCACGTCGGAGGCCGTTCCCAAAGCGGTGGTGGAGGCCGGAACGGGCTCTTCACCGCAAGAGGATTGGCTGATTGTCCCCGAGGAGAAAAGGCCGGAGAAAGGGGAACATTTTGCTGATTTGATCATTCCCGCGTTGGAGGCCAAAATGCCGATCATTGAGGGAACGCATGAGGATGAGCTGGACAAAGGAGTCGGACATTATGCCGGAAGTGTGCTTCCGGGAGAACCGGATAACGCCGTTTTATCGGGACACCGGGACACGGTGTTCCGCAAAATCGGCCGGTTGGAGCCGGGAGATTCATTGATCGTCCAATCTGAATACGGCAAATTTGCATATACGATTACCAAAACATGGATCACCACCCCGGATGACCGCACAGTGATCGTCCCGCATGAAAAACCGGTACTTACCCTGACAACCTGCTATCCGTTCACATATGTCGGACCGGCTCCAAAACGATACATTATCCAGGCAGAACAGATGACAAAACTTGAGTGACTTCTCAGATCATTAAGGAGGAGAAAAATGGAACGGCCGATCATTCGCCGCAAGATTCCGAGGATTTTGTTTTGGCTGCTCATTATTTACACGGCATGTGTTTCCACGGTGGTTTTGGCCATTCAATTCGGCTTGATTCAGTTGCCCCCGCGCCAATTGGAAGCAGCCGGAGGAGAACCTGCACAAAAAAACACACAGCCTGTCATCGGGGAACTTGCTTTTGCGGAACAATTCGCCAGAGAATATCTTTTTTGGACGCAAGGAAAAGAGGAATCCAGGGCAGAGCGGTTGAAGCCCTTTTGGAAACCGAATATGGATGTGCAAGGGGGGCTTGATTTTAAACAGGTTCAGTGGAATTCTTACGCCCGCAACGTGAGTGCATGGGCGGTCAAAGAAAGGGATGACCGGTCCGGTGTGACGGAAGTGACGGTATATGCCGAAACCATTCTCAGCAACGTGAAGAATCCCAATGACCAAAAGAGAGTGGACCGGTATATGATTGTTCCCGTCAAGAAAGCCGGAGAGTCTTATCTCGTCGTGGGATACCCCCGTTTTATCCCGCCGCCGGTGGCAGAGGCACCCGCTGAGGAGGAAAAGAGCGGGAAAGACAATGGCGGGGAAGCGGTTGACCAAAAGATTCGTGACGAAGTGGAACAGTTCATGAAATCTTTTTGGAAGGTGTATACCACCGGAACATCTGAAGAAATTGCTTATTTCGAAAAAAACAATCAATCTTTGCCCGGTTTGACCGGAATCATGTCATTTTCCGAAATGAAACAGCTTACCGTCCGTAAAAAACAGGATGTCTATCTTGCCGATTGCGATGTCTTGCTTGAGGATCTGGCTTCGGGAGCCAAGATCACGGATCATTACCGCTTTGAGCTCGTCAAAGAGGGCGGGCGTTGGTATGTAATCAGTACGGAACAAGGAGAGGTCTGACGAGATGGCACATATGATGTTACTTGCAGCAGGCCCTGGCGAAAAACTCCAGGAAACGCTCGGGGCGGAAATCGGATCGTTGTTTTTTCTGGCAGTGATTTTTATCAGTTTGACATTGTTTTGGAAACGCGCATTTACTGCGTTCATCGGTTTTGCGTTGTTTGCGATGCTGGTCAGCGTCTTCATTTTCCAACCCGAATTGATTTCATCACTTGGTTCCGACGGATTTCGCTGGTTGTTCGAGGCTTATTTGGAATGAAGCAAATTCGTGTGTACAACCAGGTTTTTCGCATTGAAAAAACCGTCTATTCCATACAGGGAATCCATTTACCATTACCGGTATCTTACCGGCAAATGGCGTTTTTTGTCGGAGCCTTGATTGTGATGGTGATTTTAAACAAGTTTCCGCCGGTCAGCTGGATCGATTTTTTTCTTGTGAAATTTATAGGGATTCCAGCCTTGGTTTCGTGGTTTTTTACAAGAAAAACGCTGGATGGCAAAGCGCCGCACCGGTTTATCATACGATGGATCGAACATTTTTTCAGTCCGCATCACTTTGCGCGTTACAAGGAAATTGAAAAACCTAGAGATCCGTATCAATACGAAGGGGAAGTATCATACCGATTTGCATCCAGGAGGGAGTTGCCGTGACGCGCATACCTTTTCCCGTGAAGTATTTTGAAGATAACTTGGTTTTCGGGCAAGATGGAGCCGTTTATGCTTATTATGAGTTACAGCGGTTTAATTATGATTATCGGTCAATGGATGATAAGCTCAGCCTCCATTCGAATTTGGAGGCTTTTTATTGGAATATCCATGCAGATACGCATGCATTGGTTGTGCCTGAATACCAAAGCCTGGAAGAGCAGCGCCGGGCGATGGAGACAGGCTTGTGTGACGAATTGAAAGAGACGGGAAAAAAGCATATTCAGGCGGCAGTGGAACATTTACGCGGAAAAGAAATACACCAAAATCGTTTTTTTATGGGCGTCAAGTTGAAGCCAGCCACGGTCAAAGGGCTTTCTTTTTTGAATGAGCTCCGTTATATCTGGAAGGATTTTAAAAGGTATTTAAACAATCAAGCCGGAACGGACGCCCCGGAGGTTTTCGAAGAGGAAATCCAGGCGTATCGTGTGCAGGAGGAAATGATTTTTTCCAGGATCAATGGTTATTTGCGTGCCAGACGTGTGGATACCGCTGACTTGGAATGGTTGATCCGTCGGGGATTTTATCGCGGGATCGGGGAAGCGCCGCGGCGGAAAGATTGGAAACCCAAGGCTCTTCCGGCAGAAGTCAAAGGGAAAAAAGGAATTCGTCCGGCCAGGGATATTTTGACATTGGCAGAAGGCCGTTTTGATGATTCGCACGGCCGGAATTTGATCGTTGAGCAACACGTGTCGGGAGAAAACAAAAAAGGATATATGGCTTTTCTGACGATTTCTCACATCCCTGATAAATCGCCTTTTCCGGGATTGGAATGGTTATATCATCTGCAAAACCTTTCGTTTCCCGTGGAGGCCTCCGTCCGGACGGAGACGATCGAGTACGCCAAAGCGTTATCCCAGGTGTTGAAGAAGAAAAAAGAACTGAAAGCCGAGGACGAACACGCAGCGGAAAGCGGCGTGGAAACTGCATATCACATTTTGCACAGCCGCCAGGATGCCAATGAACTGGAAAACCATTTGCGAACCGATAAATTTCCATTAATCACAACTTCTGTCGTTTTATGTGTCTATGCTTCTTCGCTTGAAGAGTTGAACTTACGGATTCAGCTGGTGAAAGATTTGTACAGTGACATGATGATTCAAGTGGAAGTTCCCTACGGAGACCAATGGCGCGGATTTAATGAATTCATTCCCGGTGCGAAAAGGTACATCCACGACTATATTCATTACATGGAGCCGGCTGCCGTGGCCGCCGGAATGATCGGAGCCACCCGGCAGCTCGGGGACGGACAAGGTCATTTTATCGGGATGTCCCGCAATTTGCCGGTCTTTTTCCAACATGACCGGGGCCCCAAGGATAAAAAATTGAGCACGACCGCTTCCGCCGCATTTATCGGGGCATTGGGGGCCGGAAAATCGCTGGGGGCCAACTTGCTTGCCTATCAAGCGCTGTTAAACGGTGCCAAAGTGCTGATTTTTGACCCCAAAGATGAGCGGGCGCACTGGGTGGATGCACTGCCGGAATTAAAGGACATGACCCGGGTGGTCACCCTGCGGGCAAGCAGTGAAGACCGCGGGAAGCTGGATCCGTTGGCGGGCGTGGTCAGCCCGTCTGAAAAACAAGCGGCGGGCGAGACGGCCAAAAAAATACTGCAGTTTTTGGCGCGGTCCGAAGACGGCACTTATGAGGCAATTGTGATTGGAAAGGCTGTCGATGAAGTGTTGAAACATCCGGACCCGAGCATGATGAAAGTCATTGATCAATTGCGCAAGGTGACCAAAGAAGCCCCGGAAAAACGGCAGGACAGCCTGGAAGAGATTGTGGATGTGTTAAGCTATCTGGCAACATCCGGGCAAGGCCAGCTGTTGTTCGGAGATGGCACGCAAAAAGCCATTGATCTGTCCATGCGTTTGACCATTTTGCAGGTGGAGGATTTAAAACTTCCGGATGAAAGCAAATCCGATTATGGCCGGATGGCCATTGCGCTCTTGATGGCGATTTCCGATTTTTCCCGCCGCTTTTCCAACCAGTCGTCGAATGAGTTTAAGCTGGTATTGTTTGATGAGTCATGGAGATTGGCGAAAGTCAGTGAAGGAAGAGCGATTTTGGAAGAATTGGTACGGACCGGGCGCAGCAAGAACGCCGCCATCTACTTAATCAGCCAAAACGCCAAAGATTTGTTGGGAGAAGAGATTCGGTCCAATCTGGGGTGCCGGTTTGTTTTCCGGTGCCGGGATGCAAAAGAAGCGGAAGCGGCCTGCCATATCCTCGGCATTGAGCCGAATGAAGAAAACATTGAAACGATTCGGAGCTTGCCGACCGGAACCTGTTTGATGTCCGATTTGGAGAAGCGGGTGAATGAAGTCGAAATCCGCGTTTTGGAAGAGCGGCTGTTTGAGGCTTTCGACACCCGTCCCGGTTCCAGGAAGCAAAAACGACCCAAAGATGTGCAACCGGATGCATATCAATCTGTCCCATAAAGGGGTTTCCGATAAAGAATAAAGCGGAGGAGACCTGCTCGATGAACAGAAGACAAAATCTGCTAAGATTTCTTGTTGTTTTCATACTGATCGCCGGCATGCTGGGGAATCATCCCGTCACCATGGCCCAGGAAGAGCAAGAGCAGCAACAAAAATCGGATGGCTACAGCCTGATTACCGATTTGTTGACGATTTTCCCGAAGGAACAAGTTGAAAAAGCCAAAGCCAAAGGATATGATGTGCGGTTTGCCAAATATCAGCCCAGCCAGTATAACCTTGAAATTTACACCGACGAGACATCCATGTTTGAATGGGACACAAAAATATCCAATCAGGCGTACATTCTGCTCAACGAGATTAACAACTTTATCTGGCAAGCGTTGTTGTCGTGGAACTTTACCGTGATTTTGGTTGTGGAGAATGCCTTTTCCCTTGATGTGGTGGATCAGTTTGCCGATGCTGTGGAAAAAGCGGTTCAGCAATTGGCCGGCTTTACCGGGGCGGGTTACGGAAACACAGGATTGATGGGCAACTTTATGACATTGATGATCATTATTGCCGGAGCTTGGATTGCATACAAAGGATTGATTAAGAAAAACACAACGGAAGCTCTGACCGGAATGCTCACCAGTGTGGCCATTTTGATCCTGGGGATCGCTTTTTTTGCCAATGCCGGCAGTGTGATGAAATATTTGAATGAAATCAGCAGCGGCCTGAGCCAAGAGTTGATGGGGGTCGGCATTGAATTTCAGGAAGACCTGGATGAAGATAAGATGAATTACCCCGCGGAGGTTTCGTCCCTGGTCATTTCCGACAAGCTCTACAATATGATGGTTTATGAACCTTACATCATGTTGCAGTATGCAAAAACTTCCAATGATTCCGAGTTGACCCGGGGGAGAATCGAAAAAATCCTGGCTTTTAAACCCGGAAGCACGGCACGGGAACAGGCCGTGGAATATGAAGCCAAAGAAATGAACAACCCGATGGTGAAAAAGGACGGGGTTTTCCAACGCTTAACCTTGTTAATTCTGCTCTGTGTTTCCCATTTTATCTTGGGATTGCTTTTTTTCATCATTGCCGGAGCGATGATTGTGTATCAGTTTTTGTTCGTGCTGATTGCTTTGTTTGCTCCCTTTGCCTTTTTGATCGCGTTAAACCCGTCTTGGTCCAGTGTTGCCGTCAGTTGGTTTAAAAAGTTTGTCGGTTATCAGTTGATCAAATTGATCATCGGTGTTTTCTTCAGCATGTTGCTTACCATCTCGCAATTCCTCTATCAAATGAGTCCGCCGGAACAGGTGGGTTATATTTGGACCATTGCCATGCAACTGATTTTGGTGATTGGTGTCATTTGGAAACGGGAGGAATTGTTCAGCATCATGAAAGCCCCCATGGGCAAAATCGATGACAGCTTGAAAGGGCAATTTAATATCCAAATTCCGATCCAACAGATGACCAAGTACACCCAAACACTCGCGCAACGAGCCGGAAAGATCAAAGTGCGGAAATAGCTGCTGGTTTGCATCGGCGGTTTTGGCAAACAGGAGGGAAAATGATTGTTTAACACAAATTTGCCCAGTGGACGCCGTCGCCTGTTTTTATTGGTTTTGTTTGTTTTTGTGGTTGCCGGGTTTTCAGCCAAGTATCTGCTGATCCATCTTGGCTGGGTGGGAAATGCCGGTCAGCAGGATAAAAAGCCTCAGAGCCAACCGGAACAAACCGCAAACCCGGAGGAGGTTTTACCCACTTTGTCACCGGAGCAGCTCCAAAAGGCGCAACAAACGGCAGATGCTTTCATGCGGGCTTATGCAAACCGCAATACAGATGAGGTGGACCGGTGGCTTCAGTCAGTGAAGCCTTATGCCTCGGATTCCTTGTTGGCCTTGCTCGAAGAGGAGACAAATTTCCTGAAAGAAAAAGGCGTGAAATTCATCAGCGTGTTGAAAGAAATCCACAATCTCCATTGCCAGGAGCAATCGGGTGAAGTCCGGTGTTTGGCGGAGACCGTCGCCGAAGAAAGCGAGAACGGAAAAACCATTCCCATCGAGCGGGTTTATCAGGTGACATTGACGGAGCAAAACGGGAATTGGATTGCACAGGAGGTGGAAGTGCGTGGAAGTTTTGACTAGACCGAAACTTTCCGCCCTCCGCCGCCGTCAAATCCGGAGAAATCAAGGGTTGTCCCGGAATGTCAAAGGGTTTGTCTTCCTTTGTTTGATGGGGATGGCCACATTTGTTTTCTTTTTCATTTCCGTTCTGGGAGCGGTGTTTGTCAGTTTGTTTTCATCTTCCTCTTCCAAAACAAATCAAATGGAACAATGGGAAGTGGCGGAAGGTTTTCCGAAAGAGGCGGAAGCCTACTTGCCCATCTATCAGGAAGCCGGGAAAAAATACGGCGTGCCTTGGCAAATCCTGGCTGCCATCCACAAAGTTGAGACCAATTTCGGCCGGGATTTGAGGGAAAGTTCCAAAGGAGCGAAGGGACACACGCAATTCATGGATAAGACGTGGGTCGGATGGGATTACCCGGGCGGAACGCGTTTGGGGGATTTGCCCGATTCCGTGGATATCACGGATCCGAAATTGATTGAAAAATACGGTGGATATGGGGTCGATGGGGATCAGGACGGCAAAGCGGATCCGAACAACCCGGTTGATGCCATTTATTCCACCGCCCATTATTTGGCGAGAAATTATCAGGAGGGAAAAGATTGGTTTGCCCGTGGCGGACCGGTCTGGCAATACAACCATGACTATGAGAATTATGTGCTGAAAGTCAAAGAATACGCTGAATCCTTTGCCAAGCCGGTGATTTCAAAAGCAAACGGCCTTGCTTCCGGCGGGTTTCTCTGGCCGGTGGAAGGGGGAAAGGTGACGTCCCCTTTCGGGCTTCGCTTTCACCCCTTGAAAAAGGTGTATCGCAAACACGAAGGGATTGATATTGCCAAACCTTTGGGATCCCCCATTTTTGCCAGCAATAGCGGTGTGGTGGTGGAATCAAGGACATCCAGCGGGTATGGCTGGAAGATCGTGATTGATCACGGAAACGGCTACCAAACCCTGTATGCCCATATGTATCCGCAAGATGTCCAAGTCCGTGTCGGACAGGAAGTCAAAAAAGGGGATGTGATTGCCAAGGTGGGTTCCAACGGATGGAGCACCGGTCCCCATTTGCATTTTGAAATTTTAAAAGACGGGCAAGTGGTTGATCCGATGAAAATACTGAAAAAATGAATCCTTGCTTCTGATTGGTGAAGGGAAAGAAGGACAGCGGGAGAATGCCTGATACAGGACTGGACGGAGTTAAAAGAAAGGTGGGGTTGGATTGTTTCCTTGGAATAATGTGCCCAAGGGCGGTGAAGAGCAGATGCGTCAGGTCGCCAAATGGTTTTTTTACACGGTTATCGGCGTGGCATCTGTGATCGGGATCTTGTATTTGTGGAAGTTTCTCGCAGAGTTGTTCGGGGAAAGTGATCAAGCCGAAACGGCGGGTAAAGCGACCAACTTGGCATGGGATACGCTCTCATCCATCGGAATCTGGGCGCTTGCCGTACTTCCCTGGCTGATTTTACTCGGGATTTTGATTGTCATTGCCGTTTTGGCCGGGCGTTGGTCCACCAAATCCCATTATCGGAGCCGGGCCAAAAAGGGAGTGAAATATTTACGCATTCTGCCTTCATACGACACCGAACTGGATTTGGATAAAATCTCAGAATTGACAAGAACTTTCGGGAGCATGATTCGCCCGATCCGCATGCGTGTCCAATACGGGCGCCCTTGGTTCCGCTGGCGGTTTGCCATTCCGGAGGGCAGCAACCAGATCGGCATTTACCTGGCTTACCCCGAGGACAAGGAGAACAGTGTAAAGGACACCTTGCGCAGTGTTTATCCTTCTGCAGAGTTGCATGACATCAAAGAGGAAGAATTCCCCACTCCGAAAAAAGGGGGGACCGGCGGACACTTCATCTTTAAATTCAAAACCAAAGGTTATCCCTTGACCTCGTTGCTCCAAAGCAAACAGAGCCAATTGGGAAGCATTTTAAACTGTTTGCGTTCCGGAACCTATTTGGATTTGCAATTTTCCCCGGTCAGCTGGCGGGCTGTCGAGGAACGTTCGGGAAGTGCCCGGAGCCTGTTGACCAGCAAAAAGAACAAAGACATGGGACCGGAAGAGCGGATTCGTCGCGCCGGTTTGATTCAACGCTTGACCGGGCGTGAACTTTCCTTTCAAGTGCGCCTTTCCATCTGGTCCAATCACGAAAACGCGGAAGCGGTGGTCCGTTCAACGGCAGAGTCGGTTCAAACCGCGATGAAGTATGACGGGGAACTCCGTTTTATCCGCCAACCTTGGTGGAATCCCATGAAAGACAACAACCTGGTTCCGATTCCCTGGCCGTTGACCCTGATGGCTTGGACGTCGGATGAGATTTCGAGCTTGTTCCATTTGCCTCCGGCCAATCATTACATTTATCGTCCTCCGGCAGAAGATGGCCCCAACGCGCGGGGATATGTGGCCCATTTGCAAGAAAACGAAAGGACATTGGAGCCGGGCGAATTGACGGAGGGCGTGAAAATCGGAAAATTGAAACATCCTTTTGATGACCGGGAAGTGCGCGTCAACTTTGAACAGTTAAACAAACATTTTGTTTTAACGGGTGCCAGCGGCATGGGGAAATCCAGTGTCGCGATGGACATGGTCCAGTCACTTTTGGATGAGTGGTTTGACAATCCGGATGAAAGCCCGGGTTTCACCATTATTGACCCGGCCAAAGAGTTGGTGGCGATCATTGAAAACCGTCTGCGCATCGCAGAAAAATTCGGCGTGAAGTTCCCCCGGGAGAAAATCCATCACCTGAATCTGTCGGATGATACCACTCATCTTCCGGCTTTGAATATGCTTCACTGTCCGGAGAACGTCATCCCCGGACAGATGGCCCAACAGTTGGCCACCATACTAGTGGACTTTGAATTTAAAGAAGAATCCGTTGAACGCTCGCGCCGGCTCGTTGAAATTGCGGTGCAGAGCCTGTTGGAAGATAAGGAAACCCATACGATTTTGGGCATCGATGATCTGTTCAGAAACCATCAGTTCAGGGAAAAAGTGGTCAAAAACGTGCAAGATCCTTATATCAAACGCTTCTGGGTCAACACCGATGAGCAGGAAATCAAAAGAGAAGTGGAGCCGGTGCTGTACCGGTTAGACCGGATCTTGCAACATTCAACGCTGCGCCGTCTGTTCTGCCAGAAAGGGTTGAGCCTGGATCCCCAAAAGTATATGGATGAAGGACATATTGTCTTGATTGACACCAATGGAATCAAAGACTACAACTTGCGGGTTTTGGTCGGTTATTTGATCAACCTTTACTATCAGGCAGCACGAAAACGGAACACTGCTTCCAAATTCCATTTAATGCTGGTGGAAGAAGCCCACATGGTTCAAATTCCGCTCCTTACCGAGATTTTGCAAGAGGATAAAAAATATCCGTTTGGGCTGGGGCTTGTGACCAGAGAGATCGATCACTTCGAAAATCAAGAATTGATGCAAGCGATCCGTTCCTATATCGGGATGGTCATCAGTTGCGGTCAGACGGAAGGTTCGGATGAAGTGGAAAGCCTGACGCGGAAATATATCAAGACCAGTCTGGTGGAATCGTTGCCTGAACGAAATGCAGCGGTTTACATCCGCTCCAAGCGGAAAGGCCGGAGCGATGTAACGACATGTGTGGTCACCAATGAACCGCCGGTCGTGTACCGGCCCGACGGCAAGCCGGCGGACCATCGCACGGCAGAGAAAGATGAAGCCATGAATTGGGGATTGGAATGGGGATTAAACGCTCTTTACCATGACGGGGAGACACTTCCCATTGAACAGGTGGACAAAGAAATTTCGGATTATATGGATCGTACTTTATATGAAAATCCGCCTTCGGAAAATGCCAACTGATCGTGAGCAAAACAGAACCGGTCCGGTTGAAGGATCGGTTCTTCTCCACTTTTCGACAGAGAGGAAGACAGAAATTGGGGAACCTGATCAAAGCAATTTTTGGGCTTTTTGCCAATCTGATTCCTATTATTGAAACATTGTTTTTAACGTTTGTGATCTCCAGGCATTTGGAGTCGACTTCCACCGGGATCATTTTGTTTATCGTTTTGATGATCGGTTCATTTATCTGGCACTCCCTGGTCAAGGGGATTGCTTGGGGGACCATGATTTATTTGACGATGACCCAAGAGGATTCCTCCGGCATGCTCTTTGCCGTCATCTTTGCATTGGCGGTCGGGGTTTTGCGTTTTCTTTTGGAAAAATGGCTGCGAAAATAACCGCCAGTCTTCAATTGATAAAAAACAGTATGTTTTGAAGGGAAAAGTAAAAAAATACTCCTAAACAATTTCACTTGTTTAGGAGTGTCTGTCATGCCCAAAATCCTTGCCGTGGGAACCGCAGTCCCCCCGTATTCCGTGAAACAGGAAGAAGCCCAAACATTTGCCAGGGAATGTTTTGCCCCATCTTTTCCGCAAATCGAACGTTACATGTCCATTTTTGATCATGCTTCCATTCACAACCGTTATATCAGCCAACCGATCTCTTGGTATAAACAACAACACCCGTTTACGGAAAAGAACCGGATTTACGTCGAAACTGCGATCGAACTGGGGGAAAAGGCCATCCGAACGTGTCTGGATAAGCAAGGATGGACCCCGGAGGATATCGATCATTTGGTGTTTGTTTCAACGACCGGGATTGCAACGCCCAGTATGGATGCCCGTTTGATCAACCGGTTGTCGATGAAAAGCGATGTGAAGCGCACCCCGGTCTGGGGATTGGGCTGTGCCGGAGGGGTGGCAGGATTATCCAAAGCTTATGAATTTGCCAAAGCCAATCCATCGGAAAAAATATTGCTGCTTGCCGTGGAATGTTGCAGTTTGACCTTTTGTCCCTTGGATCATTCCAAAAGCAACCTGGTGGCAACTTCGTTGTTTGCGGACGGGGCGGCCGCCGTTTTGATCTGCGGGGATCAGGTTTCGCTTCCGGACGGGACATTTCCGGAAATCACCGGGGCACAAAGTTTTTTGTGGCCGGACACGGAAGAGGTGATGGGATGGGACTTGACCGGGGACGGATTAAAAGTCATTTTTTCCCGGAGCATTCCCGAACTGGTGTTGAAAAAAGTGAAGCCGGTGGTGCAACGGTTTTTGGATGAAGCCGGGGTCCCTTTATCACAAATCGATGTATTTCTAACCCACCCGGGTGGGAAAAAAGTGTTGGAAGCTTATCAAAAAGCGTTGAATCTTCCTCCCGGGAGCTTGAGCGGAGCCTTTGAAATATTGGCCGGTTACGGCAACATGTCATCAGCGACAGTTTTGTTTCTTTTGGAACGGGAGCTCATGCAAACGCATCCTGCGGGAAGTTACGGCCTCATGGCAGCGATGGGACCAGGTTTCAGTTTGGAATTATCTTTGTTGCATTGGGATAAGGAGGGATGATCATGCCGGCCTGGGGAAGTTGGCTGTTATGGGTCTTGGTCATTGTGCAAAGGCTTTATGAACTGCGGATTGCACAAAAAAACGCCCGGTGGATCCGGGAACAAGGTGGTGTTGAATACGGCGGAAAACATTATCCGTGGCTGGTTTTGATTCATGGATGCTTTTTTCTCAGTTTGCTTTTGGAGGGACGATGGGGAAGGACGGAGCCGGTTGCATGGTGGTGGGTGCCGTTTCTGTTGTTTCTGGGGGTGCAAGGGTTAAGGATATGGGTCATGCGGTCTCTGGGGAAATTCTGGAACACACGGATTTATGTGATTCCTGGCAGGAAGCCCCAAAACCGCGGCCCGTATCGCTACGTAAGACATCCGAATTATGTTGTGGTCCTGTTGGAGTTTGTTTTGTTGCCGCTTTGTTTCGGAGCCTATGGCACGTTGAT
The DNA here is from genome assembly GCF_005886755.1 of Thermoactinomyces vulgaris. Taxonomy (NCBI): domain Bacteria; kingdom Bacillati; phylum Bacillota; class Bacilli; order Caryophanales; family Thermoactinomycetaceae; genus Thermoactinomyces; species Thermoactinomyces vulgaris. The sequence continues at coordinate 2,407,849 of NZ_CP039710.1, read as the reverse complement.
CGTTTTTCCTCTCGTAAACTTCCTTTTCCTTTATTTGATTCGCATTCCCGCGGAGGAAAAAGCTTGGCAAATGTATGGGGCAGATCCGGATGAAATCATGAAGAAACACCGTTTTTTCCCTTCGTTTCAGAAATGAAAAAATCCCCCGGGCGGGGGATGGTGTCATCCTGTCCGACGGGCGGACTCGCTTTTTTCCCAGCAATCGGCATTGGCCAAGTCTTTGATCTGATCGCTGGCGAAACTCGGGTTTTTCCCTTCTTTCAGCTGTTGATGATAATCTTGGAGCACGGCAAATGCCACTTTTCCCAAAAGGAGGATGGCAATCAGGTTGAGAATCGCCATTAAGCCCATAAATAAATCGGCCAGATCCCAAACGACTTGAACTTGAGTGATGGAGCCCCAAATGACCATGGCGATTACGGCCAAACGGTAAATCAACAGCCAGGTTTTGTTTTCGCGAATAAATTCGATATTGGTTTCTCCGTAATAGTAGTTGCCGATCAAGGAGGAGAAAGCAAACAGGAGAATGCTGATGGTCAAAAAGTGTTCCGCCCACACACCCACTTGCTGGTTCAAAGCCAATTGGGCAATTTCAATGCCGGAAAGGTTGTCGTGGGTAAACGCGCTGGAGAACAAGACAATCATGCTTGTACAACTGCAAATGATCAATGTATCCACAAAGACGCCGAGAGCTTGAATCAGCCCTTGTTTGGCTGGATGTGAAACCGTGGCGGTTGCCGCCGCGTTCGGCGCACTACCCATTCCGGCTTCATTGGAAAACAGTCCGCGCTTGATCCCCTGCATCATGGCCGCACCAATTCCGCCGCCGATTGCTTGTTCCAGCCCGAACGCACCGGCGAAAATTTGCTTGAATACGGCCGGCAACTGTGTAATATTTGTCAACACGACATAAAGAGCGAGCAAAATATAGATGACCGCCATGATCGGAACAATCCATTCTGTAAAGCGGGCCACCCGTTTGATTCCGCCAAAAATAATGATTGCAAAAACCGCAGCAATGATGAGTCCGAGAACGGCCCGGTTGATGCCGTAGGTGGATTCAAAAGCCACCGTAATGGTGTTTGCCTGTACGGAGTTGAAAACAAGGCCGAAGCACAAGGTGATCAGGATCGCAAACAAAATCCCCATCCACCGCCTGTTGAGCCCTTTTTCCATATAATAAGCGGGTCCGCCGCGAAACGTATCCCCGTCCTTTACTTTATAAACTTGCGCCAAGGTTGCTTCAATGAATGCGGAGGCACTGCCGATGAGGGCAATCAGCCACATCCAAAAAACAGCACCCGGACCGCCGATTGCAATTGCCATGGCAACACCGGCAATATTCCCGACGCCGACGCGGGATGCCGTACTGATACAAAATGCCTGAAACGATGAAATCCCGTCTTTTTTTCCCATTCCTTCGCCGAGCAAACGAAACATTTCTTTGATAAACCGGAATTGGACAAAGCGGGAACGAATGGTAAAATATAAACCCGCAACAATTAACAAAGCCACGATGACATACGTCCATAACACATCATTGATTGCCAGTACATACTTGTCTAATAGATCGACCATCCGATCACCTCTGTTCAAGAAATTTACACATTTACACAATTTATTTTATATCACAAAAAAATACATTTCGTCATTGGATGAATATAACAATCCGAATGAACAGAGGTGATTAATTGGAAGATGAATTGTTTTCGATTCCTTCCGACAAATCTCTTTTCTTGGCCCGTTGGTAAACGTCATGGGGGTTGCGGGGCTTTTGAGCAATACGAAATCCGACGGCTGCAAAATAGATGGTTTTTTTTTCGGGAATATACCGGTAGATCAATCGGAGATCAGGGCGTTGTCTTTTGCGTGGGCGAGCGACGGAAAAAAATTTTTTCTTCCGGAATCCGGTCAGCGGGGGATATTTTAACCGGGCGGCTTTGTAAGGGTTTCGGATGACTTGGACAATGGCGCGATCCAGTTGGATCAAAAATTCCTGGAACCGTTTTCGTCCCAACCTGCTGGCGATGAATAACAAGTCGTCGCGAAATTGCGGGTGATACTTTTCAATCATGAGGACGATGACCCTTTGTCGATCGTTTGTTCAAAGAAGGCAAGGCGGGACATTTGTTCCGGCTTTTCCAGCCATTTGGTTTCAGGAAGCCGGATCCGTTCCTGCAACATTTCATTCCATTTCATGTCCTCCAAGATTTCCTCCAGTTCTTCCAAACGGTGCATCAGCTTTTCATACGTCTTTATATCCAAAATCACGGCCCGCAACTGATTGTCATGGACCAATCCGAGCTTTTTGCAGGTGTTCAACAGATCATCAAAGAAGTGGCGGTTATTCATTTCCTTGAGCTCGCTGGTGGAAATCAGTTCATTTTGAGCAAAAGGTTTGGACACGGGATCGAACACCTCCGTTTCTGTTATAAGTCTATTATACCTTTTATCGGGTAATTCATGAATATTTTGCTTTTACTGAAACAGAATAATACATCACGGCATGAAAGCGGGTTCCATGCCGTGACAAAGCGGTCAGTTATTAATCCGGCGCTGTGCATATTTGGCCAGTGCCGGATGGTGGTTTTTCAGTTCTTCAAACAAAGATAAAAACGTTTGGCGAATATCCCATTGAGCTTCCGGGGATGTTCGCAAATTGATCAGATGGTACAGCTCCCACAGGCTGGCCGTGGCGGTGACTTGCCGGTGGTGCGCATTCGTCACCACATAGGCGGCGGCTTCCGGATTCCATGACTCAATGTCTTGGTAGACGTTTTCCGCTTCATGGAGGAAGGATTGGTAACGTTCTTCCAGTCCGGCTTCCCGGATGTGGGGAGGGATGGTATATCCGAGATGAATGGTTGGCAAACCATGGCTGAAGTGCGTGCGACGGTTGTGGCGGAGCAGTTGGTGCCAATTTGCCTCGGAAATGAGCAATTCAAACTGGTAATGAATATGTTCAAATTCCCATCGGGGATTGTCAAAAAAGCGCAGTTCGCTTAAAGCCGTTTCGGCAATTTGTTCTTTTTGTTCTCTGGAATACGAACGGGCTTGTTGGTGTGCTTGCTCATAAGAAAGAGCCGTTTCGCTGATGATCAAACGGGTGACCAATTCGGTCAAAGCTTCTTCATAGTCCGGAATGTGAACCATGCGGGCGCGCGGGCCTTGGACCGGTTGCAAAGACGCTGTTTGTTCAAAGAAAAGCTCCTTTAGCTTTTTTCTGGTGTGTAGCAGATAATCGTTCGGTTTTACATATTTCAACAGCGTCGGGATCACCTGGCTGATTTCCCGTTCCATTTCCTTGGCCAGTTTGCGGCATTCGTCGTAAGGGCTGGACAGAAGACGGACCAAAGTGTCCCGTAATGCGCGTCCGTTCCCGGTCATGCCAAGGTTGGTGAACGTGGCCAAAGTGAGGACATAACGGGCATCTTCAAACGCGATTTTTTCAATCCGCATCCGGTAGGCACGCTCTGATTCTTCCGGTTTTTGCGGGATCACCTTCACCAAATACGCGGTCAGGCCGCTGAGCAATTGCTCATACGTGTCATAAGCTTTGTCCTGCAAAGACAAAAATTTTTCTTTCAACCCGGGGTTTTGTTCCAGAACGGGAGGGACATAAAAATCGCCCCGTTTTGGCCGCTGATAACGCTGGCTGTATTCGGTGAAACTGTTAAACGGGTTGGACAGTTCCAATTCGGCCGATGCCAGCCGGCTGATCTTTTCAATTCCGATGTGTGCAACGGCATGTTCCGCCACGCTGCTGTGGCCGTAACCGACAACCCATTTTTCATGGAAGCGGGCCGCTTTTTCCGAATGCCCCTTGGCGGCACCGGCCGTCTTCAGGTTGACATTTAACTCTTCATCGGACAACAGCTTTCGCAAATTGTCGCGGAAGCTGGCTGAAGAACGACTCACATAGGCAAAAATGACGGCAATCACTTCTTCAGGCAAATTAAAAATGGTGTATACATTTTTATCAAGATTGGATACATAATGGGATAAATCGATTTTTTGCTCCTGTTTCATACTTCCACCCTCCCTGTCATTGCCTTACATTCTAGCAAAATTCCTTCCAATGGAAAATGGAGAAAAATGTTGTGAAATGATGTGAGAAAGTTTAAGCTAATTTTGAGCTGACGAAAGGTAGGAGGATGAAGATGACAACCAGATACAAAGTTCTGACGATTGCAGGTTCCGACAGCAGCGGAGGTGCAGGAATCCAAGCAGACCTGAAAACATTCCAGGAGCGCGGCGTCTATGGAATGTCAGCCATCACCACCATTGTGGCGATGGATCCGGATCATCAATGGAATCACAAGGTGTTCCCCATTCCTTTCGATACATTTCAGGATCAATTAAAAACGATTTTGCAAGGGATTGGCATCCATGCGTTAAAAACGGGCATGTTGGGATCAGTAGAGATCATTGAATATGTGGCCAAAACCATCCGTTCCCAAGAGGTCCCGGTGGTGATTGATCCGGTGATGGTATGCAAAGGAACGGATGAGGTGCTCAATCCCGAAACAGCCGATGCCTTGAGGGAAATTCTGATTCCGCTGGCGACCGTGGCGACCCCCAATTTATTTGAAGCCGGCCAGCTGAGCAAAATGCATCCGATCCGCACGGTGGAGGAAATGAAAGAAGCGGCGGCACGCATTCATGACCTGGGGGCAAAAGTGGTGATTATCAAAGGCGGAAGTAAGTTGGATCACGAAAAAGCGGTTGATGTCGTCTATGATGGCCGTACCTTCGAAGTGATGGAAGAAGAACGGGTGGAAACCCCTTATGTTCACGGTGCCGGTTGCACATTTTCCGCAGCCATTACCGCCGAATTGGCCAAAGGAAAAACGGTTTCGGAAGCCATTCGCCTGGCCAAAGCCTTCATCACCGAAGCCATTCGCGGCGGATTTCCGTTAAATGAATATGTGGGTCCCGTGCTTCATATGGGTTACCGGTTAAAAAACGGAAACGAGGATCTGAAATAACAGGGCAGATGGAACAATCCGCCCTGTTTTCTATTATTTTTAATGGAAAAAACGAGGGGGTATTTTCCATTTGGGGAAGAAAGCGGCCAAAAGTAGAAAGGAAAGGATTTATTTTTTAAAAGGGATTTTTGATTATACAGAGAATATAAGGAATTGATAATATTTTTATTCAAAATAAAAAATAATTAATTGGAAAAATGGGAATTAAAAGAAAAAATCCGCTTATGATTGGATTTAAGAGGTTTTTAGCAAATCGTTTGAGGTGATCCATTTGACTCAGCCCGTGTTGGATATCCGGCAATTGAAGCTGCATTTTTTTTCGGAAAAAGGAGTGGTCCAAGCGGTTGACGGGATTGACCTGACCATCCGCCGGGGGGAAATCGTCGGACTGGTGGGAGAATCGGGATGCGGAAAAAGCGTGACCTCACTGAGCATTATGGGGCTGGTCCCGCAACCGCCCGGGAAAATCGTCAACGGTTCCATTTGTTTTGAGGGACAAGACCTGACCAAACTTTCACAGAAAAAAATGCAGAAAATTCGAGGTAGAGAGATTGCAATGATTTTTCAGGAACCTATGACCTCCCTGAATCCGTTGTTTACGATTGGAAATCAATTGGTGGAAGCGGTCCGGGCGCATGAAAAATGTTCCAAAAAAGAAGCGGAAGCCCGTGCCGTTGAAATGTTGGAAAAAGTGGGGATCTCCCGGAAGGGGATTTTGCGTGAATATCCGCATCAATTGTCCGGCGGAATGCGCCAACGAGTCATGATTGCCATGGCCATGATCTTAAACCCTAAGTTATTGATCGCCGATGAACCCACGACCGCGCTGGATGTCACCATTCAGGCACAAATTCTTGATTTGATGAAACAATTGAATGAAGAGTATCAAACGGCGATTTTAATGATCACGCATGATTTGGGGGTTGTCGCGGAAATGTGTGACCGCATTGTGGTCATGTATGCCGGGCAAGTGGTGGAGGAAACCGACCGCCACCGTCTGTTTAGCAATCCGAAGCATCCTTACACCCGGGGATTGTTAAAGTCAATTCCCAAGTTGAAAGAAAGAAAAAAACGGTTGTATGCCATTCCCGGCCAGGTGCCGACTCCCCGGAACATGCCCGCAGGATGCCGGTTTGCGCCGAGGTGTGAATTTGTCATGGATCGTTGCCGCAAAGAAACGCCCGAACTTACCGAAACAGACAAGAACCATTACAGCCGCTGTTTTTTGCATCAGAGGGAGGAACCGGTACATGGCACTGATTAACGTGAAAAACTTAAAGAAAAGTTTCCCGGTTTACGGGGGATTGTGGAGCAAAAAAGTCGGGGAAGTCAAGGCGGTGGATGACGTTAGTTTCGCCATTGAAGAAGGAGAAGTGTTGGGGATTGTCGGGGAATCGGGCTGCGGGAAATCGACGACCGGGCGAACCATCATCCGTTTGGTTGAACCCAGCGGCGGCGAAGTGGAATTTAACGGGAAAAATTTGTTTGCCTTGGACAAAGAGGAGATGAGAAAAGCCCGCAGAGACTTGCAAATGGTTTTTCAGGATCCTTTTGCATCCCTCAATCCCCGGCAAAAAGTGCGCGAAATCCTGGAGGAACCTTTGATCGTCCATTCCATGGGAACGCCCAAGGAAAGAAAAGAACAAGTGCAAGAATTGCTTCGGGTGGTCGGGTTCAATGCATTTCACGGTGACCGTTACCCCCATCAATTCAGCGGGGGGCAGCGGCAGCGGATCGGGATTGCCCGCGCATTGTCGACCAAACCCAAACTGATTGTTGCCGACGAGCCGGTATCGGCATTGGATGTGTCGATCCAGTCGCAGGTTTTAAATCTGATGATGGATTTAAAGGAACAGTTTTCACTGACGTATCTCTTTATTTCGCATGATTTGAGTGTTGTCAAACATATCAGCGACCGGGTCGGCGTGATGTATCTGGGGCGCATGGTGGAAATATCCCCGCGCGACGAGCTTTATGAAAGGCCGTTGCATCCCTATACCCAGGCCCTGTTGTCGGCCATTCCCGTTCCGGATCCGACAGCCAAGCGGGAACGCATAATTCTTGAGGGCGATGTGCCGAGTCCCGAAAATCCCCCGCAAGGCTGCGCGTTTCATCCGCGTTGTCCATATGTGACGGACCGTTGCAAGGAGGAACGCCCGGAGTTGAAAGATGCCGGCGGCGGACACCTGGTTGCCTGCCACTTGGTTCATGAGGGATGAAAAGAAGATCCCTTGACTTGATGGGGGAGGTGGTTGATCGGGAAAACGTGACGATGCAATCAAACGAAAAACCAATAAAGGAGGACGAAATATGAAAAAGCGTTTTTGGATTGTCAGTGTGATGGCCATTTTCCTTTTTTCCACCATCCTGGCCGGATGTGTCGAAAAAGATTCGGCGAAAAGCGGAAAGACTTTGATTTATGGGAGGGGAGCCGACGCCAAATTATTGGATCCCATTCAGGTGACGGATGGAGAATCTTTTAAGCCGACAGACCAGATTTTTGATAACCTGGTCGAATATGACCAAAAAACAACCGAAGTGGTTCCGGGACTTGCTGAAAGTTGGGAAACCAGCGAAGACGGACTGACATGGACATTCCATTTGCGAAAAGGCGTCCAGTTCCATGATGGCACTCCATTTAATGCCGAAGCGGTGGTTTATAACTTCCAACGTTGGATGGATCCGGAACATCCTGAGCATAAAGGCGGGGAATTTCCCTACTACGGATATATGTTTGGCGGGTTTAAAGGGGATGAAGGCCATTTGATTGAAAGCGTGAGCGCCCAGGATGAATATACGGTGCAGTTTAAACTGAAAAAGCCATTGGGGCCTTTCCTCAGCAACCTGGCCATGTCTCCGTTCGGAATTGCTTCCCCGACGGCTGTGAAAAAAGATCCGGTGAAGTTTGCACAACATCCGGTCGGAACCGGTCCCTTCAAGTTTGAAAGCTGGAAGAAAAATGACACGGTCGTGCTCGTGAAAAATGAGAACTATTGGAAAAAAGGTCAGCCGAAACTGGACCGGGTTATTTTTAAATCGATTCCGGATAATGCGGCCCGCTTTTCTGCATTGAAATCAGGGGATATTGACATGATGGACGGACTCAACCCCAATGATGTCCAACTGGTCAAACAGGATCAAAACTTTGAACTGTACGCACAAGAAGGCATGAATGTGGGTTATCTGGCTTTAAATACCGAGAAGGAACCGTTGAACAATGTCAAAGTGCGGCAGGCGATCAACCATGCGGTGAATAAAGACGCCATTATCAAAAACTTTTATGCAGGCCAGGCCGTGGCGGCCGTCAACCCCATGCCTTCCATGATGTGGGGATACAATGACCAAGTGAAAGATTATGAATATGACTTGGATAAAGCGAAGCAATTGCTGAAAGAAGCTGGCTATCCGGATGGTTTTGAAGTGGAATTTTATGCGATGACCGAACCCCGTCCGTATATGCCGAACGGAAAGAAAATTGCGGAATTTATTCAGGCGGATTTGGCCAAAATCGGCATCCGGGCCAAAATTGTGACTTATGACTGGCAAACGTATTTGGATAAGACCGGAAAAGGGGAACACCAAATGGCGTTGATGGGGTGGAACGGGGACAACGGAGACCCGGATAACTTCTTGTACGTCTTGTTGGATAAAGACAACACGCGGATGCCTGACGCCGGAAACATTGCTTTTTATAAAAGTGATGCCGTGCATGATCTTTTGATTCAGGCGCAAAGCTTAACCGATCAGGGAGAACGTGCCAAACTTTATGAACAAGCACAGGAAATCATCAAAGCGGATGCGCCTTGGGTTCCCATCGCGCATGCGACCGTAAGCTTTGCTGGGCGAAAAGAAATCACCGGCTTTGTTCCTCACCCGACAACACAGTTGAAATTGGAATTTGTTGATCTGAAGAACTGAAAACAGGTGTAAAGGCGGCATTGCGGGGAGTCCGCAGTGCCTCCTTATTCATTGCAAGAGTCAGGTGGTGAATGGATGTTATGTTGGCTTACACGATACGCCGGATTTTGATGTTGATTCCTGTGTTGATCGGCATGTCGCTCATTACATTTTCCATTGTTCATGCCATCCCGGGGGATCCGGCCAAAACGATAGCGGGTGACAAAGCGACACCGGAACAATTGCAGGAAATCCGGGAAAGTCTGGGCTTGGATCAGCCGTTTTACATTCAATATTTCAACTATGTCAAAGGACTGTTGCAAGGGGATTTGGGGACATCCTTGATCACCAATACCCCCATCTCCGAAGAAATCGTTCCTTTTTTGGCCGCCACGGCTGAACTCACCTTGGCTGCCATGTTGATTGCCGTATTTTTCGGGGTGAATCTCGGGATTTTATCGGCTTGGAAGCAAAATTCATGGCTGGATTATGGATCAATGCTGATTGCATTGATCGGGGTTTCCATTCCCGTGTTCTGGCTGGGGTTGATGGAACAGTGGCTTTTTGCCCAGGTTCTGGATTGGTTGCCGTCCAACGGGAGAGTGGATCCCCGCCTCGGTTTTGAGCCGCTCACCCATTTTTATATTTTGGATTCCTTGTTATACGGGGATTTTGAGTGGCTGGGAGATGTGTTGAAGCATTTGATTCTGCCGGCGGTTGCGCTGGGGACCATCCCGATGGCGATCATTGCGCGGATGACGCGGTCCAGCATGTTGGAAGTCATGAGATCCGATTATATTCGTACGGCCCGGGCCAAAGGATTATCCGAGTTTTGGGTGATTTACAAGCATACGTTAAAAAATGCATTCATCCCGATCCTGACCGTGATGGGGCTGCAGATGGGCCTGTTGCTCGGGGGGGCGGTTTTGACGGAGACCATTTTCAGCTGGCCGGGAGTGGGTCGGTATATTTATGACGCCATCACACAGAGAAATTATCCGGTGATTCAGTCCGGAATATTGGTGCTTGCAACGATTTTTGTCGTGATCAATTTAATCGTTGATCTGTTGTATGCATGGATTGATCCCCGCATCCAATATGGGAAGGAGTGATGAAGGTGCAGCAAATTTCATCCGGAATTCAGCCGCCCGCTCCCGATGCAGCCGGTGAAATGGGTCTGGAAGAAAACACGGAAACCCACTTTCTTCGTGATTTTTTTCAAGCTTTTGTCCGGCACCGTTCGGCGCTCATTGGCACTTCTTTGGTGATGATTTTTATCTTGCTGGCGATTTTTGCCCCGGTCTTGACTCCTTATGACTATCAATCTTCCAGTCCGGATACATTACAGCCCCCGTCGTCGTCCCATTGGTTTGGAACGGATGATTTGGGACGGGACATTTTTACCCGGGTGGTGTATGGAGCGCGGATTTCCTTGTGGATCGGTTTTGTGGCGATCACCGGGTCCATCGTGATCGGGAGTTTTTTGGGATTGATTGCCGGTTATTACGGCAAATGGGTCGATTCGGTCATTTCCCGTTTGTTTGATATTTTGCTTGCTTTTCCGAGTATTTTGCTGGCCATTGCCATTGTGGCCATGCTGGGGCCGGGCTTGAACAATGCTTTGATTGCGATTGCCATCATCAATATCCCCAACTTTGGCCGGTTGATGCGTTCCAGAGTGTTAAGCGTCAAGGCGGAAGATTATATTCTGGCGGCCAAAGCGTTGGGGATGAAGAACAGCCGCATTTTATGGAAACATATCTTGCCCAATTGCTGGACACCGATCATGGTGCAAGGGACGCTGGGATTTGCCACGGCGGTGATCGAGGCCGCGGCGCTCGGGTTTTTGGGATTGGGAGCCCAACCTCCCCAACCGGAATGGGGAACCATGTTGTCCGATTCGCGTGAATTCATCCAGCTCGCACCTTGGACCATGATTTTTCCGGGAGTGGCCATGATGTTGACGGTTCTCGGGTTTAATCTGTTGGGAGACGGTCTCAGGGATCTTTTTGATCCGCGGATGAAACAGTAAGAAAACGGTGTGCCCGGTTTCGGGACACACCGTTTTTGTATTCTTTAGGAACCAAAATATTCTTTCCAGCGTTCGTCCACTTTCTTTGTGATGGAAGGGTCGGGCACCAGTTCATCCGGGTATCCCGGCTTCATTCGTGCATCCACGATGAAGGGGAATTGGTAATGTGGATGATGATGTTGAAACCGGGTTTGTGCATGGATGTCAAATGCCGGATTGAACCGGGTGAAAATGGTCCACAAAAATGCGGTTTGCCCGCTAGCCGCCTCGATGTCATCCACCAAAAAGACAAAGGGCCACCCGGCCAAGTCCTCTTTATGGTCGCGGAGGATCTGTTCTGCCAGTTTTGGATTTTGTTCATAAGGTTCCGCTTCCAGAACGAGGGCACCTTTGCAATACACCCGGGCGTCGCGGATGCCTTTCATATCCGGCCCGTGAAAGGATGCCGGCAACGTGCGTTTCGGTTCCCCGGTGCCGATCAGGACGGCTTTGCTTCCATGATTGAGCCGTTTACCGGTATAATCAAGGGTGTCCATCGAAGTGTGGTTAAAGATGAACAAATCGGTGGCCGGATCCATCCGTTCAAGAACGGTTTCAAATAATTTCGGGAAATCCCCGAGCGATACCGACTGATCGGTTAAGATCAAGAACTTGGTGAGCGTCAGCTGCCCTTCGCCCAAGATCCGGAAAGCGTTGGCCAGCACCTCACGCTGGTAGCTTTCGCGTACAACGGCTGCAGCCAGCGAATGGAAGCCGGTTTCAGAATACGTCCATAAATCACGCACACCGGGCATAACCATGGGGAAAGCCGGGGACAACAACCGTTGCAAAAACTCGCCCATGTAATAATCTTCCTGACGGGGTTTGCCCACAACCGTGGCGGGATATATCGCATCTTTGCGATGATAAACTTCTTTCACATGGAAGACGGGAAATTCATGTGCCAGGGAATAGTAACCGTAATGATCCCCAAACGGCCCTTCCAAACGGCGTTCATGCGGGGGAACACTCCCTGTCAGCACAAATTCCGCTTCCGCAATGAAAGGATAGCCGTTTTTACCGGTGACGACCGGCAGTTTTTCGCCCATGATCAAGGAGGTCAGGATCAATTCAGGCAAAAATTCCGGAACCGGTGCAATGGCCGAGGCAATCAGTGCCGGAGGCCCGCCCAGGTGAACATGGACCGGCAACGGTTCATTTCGTTTTTCGGCTTCATAGTGGTGAAATCCCCCGCCTTTATGGATTTGCCAATGCATGCCGGTGGTTTGTTTGTCAAAAATTTGCATGCGGTACATGCCAAGATTGTGTTGTTTGCTTTGGGGATGCTCTGTATACACGAGCGGAAGCGTGATGAAAGGGCCGCCGTCTTCCTGCCATGAAGTGATCACCGGAAGCCGGGTGAGATCCGTTTCGTTTTGTTTGGTTTCCAAAACCGGCGCTTTGTTGGCCGGCACGGTTTTAAGGCCGACTTTCAAGAGCTCTTTGAAGACGTTCCGTTCGTTCCAAATGGCTTTCGGGGTCGGGGGCATCAACTTGTCCATGAGCGATACGATTTGTTTCATCAATTGCTCGGGACGCGGGCCAAATGCCATTTCCACCCGCCGGGGGGTGCCGAATAAATTAGTGACCACCGGGAAGGAACTTCCTTTTACCTGTGTAAATAATAAAGCAGGTCCGCCTTCTTCGATCACGCGGCGGTGTATTTCTGCCAACTCGAGGAAGGGATCCACTTCTGCATGGATTTCCACGAGCTCGTCTTCAGCTTTTAATTTTTGGATGAACTGACGTAAATTTCTATACAAATTGCATCTCTCCCAGTTTGATGGACTATTTAGGCTCTAGCCACATTATAAACGGAAAACGGACAGTTTGCTTGCGCGGGATCATGAGGATTAAAGGAGTGTCTGACATTGAAAGTAATCGTTTATTCGAGACCCCATTGTTTGGAATGCAATGTACTGAAGCGGTTTTTGAATGACTATAAAATTCCGTATGAAGAAAGAGATTGCTCAAAAAATCCGGCCTACTTGGAAGAAGTGAAAAAAATGGGATTTTTGGGCGTCCCGGTGACGGTCGTGCATGGTCAGGCCATCGAGGGATTGCAGCCGGATGCGATTTTAGCCGCTTTGGAAAAACAAGACAAAAATGTCAATGTGGATTAAACCAGCCGCAAAGGATCAAACCCCTTTGATAACAACGGTTTCAAAGGGGATTTTTTATTTGATGAATTCTTCTTATATGGAATAATTCATTATTTAATTTTACAAAAATTTAATATATAATATATACAAAGTTTTATTTTCAAAATAATTTAATAAGAAAGATTTTTCTAAACCAAAAAGGGTTAGGGGGTTTCTGAGTGGAGATTTTCCGCAAGAAGAGCATTCAGGAAATGATTCAAACGACTCAACAAGGCACCACGCTCCGCAAAGAATTAAACGCTGTGGATCTGGCGATGCTGGGCGTTGGGGCGATTATCGGGACGGGAATTTTTGTATTGACCGGGGTGGGCTCCCTGGTCACCGGACCGGCACTGCCGCTCTCTTTTATTATTGCGGGATTTACGTGTTTGCTTGCCGCATTTACTTATGCTGAATTTGCCTCATTGGTTCCTGTGTCCGGATCCACCTACACCTACAGCTATGCCACACTGGGAGAATTTTTTGCCTGGGTGATCGGTTGGGATTTGATTCTGGAGTATTTGCTTGCCGTCAGTTCGGTCTCGGTGGGTTGGTCCGGTTATTTCCAGTCCTTGCTGGCCGGTTTTGGAATCGAAATTCCGCATGTGTTAACCCAGTCCCCCCTGATTGACGGCACAAGCATCTTGAATTTGCCGGCTTTTTTGATCATCCTCTTCATTACCTGGTTGCTTTCCATCGGCGTGAAAGAATCGAAAAGAGTCAACAATATCATGGTTCTGATCAAAGTGGCAGTGATTTTGCTCTTTATTCTGGTGGGTGCCTTTTATGTGAAGCCGGAGAACTGGACCCCCTTCATGCCGTTTGGAATCAAAGGCGTATTTCAAGGTGCCGCACTGATCTTCTTTTCTTATCTGGGGTTTGATGCGGTGAGTACGGCGGCAGAGGAAACCAAAAATCCGGCAAAAGATCTGCCGAAAGGAATTCTGTGGTCGCTTGGGATCGTCACCCTGCTTTATATGATTGTGTCTGCATTGATGACGGGAATTGTTCCGTTTCAACAGTTTGAAAAGCATGCTGATGCCCCGGTTGCCTATGCCATCAGCATGACCGGACAGGATTGGCTGGTCGGGATTGTCAGCTTGGGGGCCGCCATCGGCATGATCACGGTCATGTTGGTCATGTTGTACGGCCAAATCCGGATCATTTTTGCGATGTCCCGGGACGGATTGATGCCGAAGTTTTTGTCCAAAGTGCATAAAAAATACCGCACACCGTATGTTTCCACTTGGACGTTGGGATTGATTGCCGCATTCCTCGGCGCGTTTGTTCCTTTGGATCAGCTTGCCGAACTGGTCAACTTGGGAACATTGGCGGCCTTTGTCCTCATCTCGGTCGCTGTGATTGTCCTGCGTTACAAACAGCCGGATTTGCCTCGGAAATTTAAAACTCCGCTGGTTCCGTATGTCCCGATTTTGGCTATTATCTTCTGTTGTGTTTTGGCTTTCAATCTCGAGGTGATGACGTGGATCCGTTTCCTCGGTTGGTTTGCTGCAGGACTCATCTTTTACCTCGTGTACGGATATGAACATTCGAATCTTCGCAAAAAATCGGATTCCAATTCTTAATGACATGTGAACGGGTTTTTAAGCATGGTGTATAAAACACACCATGCTTTTTCCATTCATTCCTCAATCAATCCATTTCCAGGTGTTTTTGAACGTAGCGGATTTTTTCTTTTTTTGCTTTTTTAGTTTGTAAGCTTCCCGTTCCCATTTTTTCAGTTGGGGATAGGGGTCAAACGAGTATGTGTTTTCCCCGTTAAAACGGTAGATGCCATAATGCAAATGCGGAGGGAACTTACCGGAGGTTCCCGGAGGGCCGTATCCGGAAGAGCCCACCGTTCCGATCAAGTCTCCGGGGCGGACGATATCCCCTTTTTTCAGCCCTTTGCGAAAATGGTTCAGATGGGCGAAATAGTGATAATTGTTATGGATGTCGCGAATTCCGATCCGCCAACCGCCATAGCGGTTCCAACCGATCAATTCCACATAGCCGTAGCAGGTGCTTAATACGGGAGTTCCGTAACCGGCAAAAATATCCGTCCCTTCATGAATGCGCAACCCGCCCCAACCGCGGCGGTCGCCCCAGGTATCATGGTATGTGTAATTATATTGGATCGGAATCGGAAATTTTTTTTCTTCCAAATCCAATCGGTCGAATTTTTGATAAATTTTCGCAATATGGGTGATCACATCCACTGCCACGGGATGTTGGTAATAGTCCCATAATCTGGTTCGGATCTGGTCTTCTTCCACTCCGTTTTCGGACAGGTAGAGAGCAACGGAATACAGGACGTCGATATCATTCTGTCGATCTGCCAGACGGTCGCCGTTTCCGTCCCGGCCGATGCCTTGAAAAAATGAAATCGACTCCGGGATGTTGTCATCCGGATCCGGATTCAGTTTCCCGGCCCAACGTTCTTGCGGAATTTGAATGGACAATAATTTCCGGTCGTTGCTTTTTGCTTTGTCATCTTTGGCTTGGTTCCGGTTTTGCCGGATGTTTTTTTCATACTGGTTGACCGCCGCCAGATAATACCAAGGGACTCCAGATACGGATTCCATGGCTTCAAACAGATGCAGAAGTTCCTCTTGATCCGTTTGATTCCGGCCGGTGGCGACGGCAGACGGGAAAGGAAAGAGAAACGCAAGAAAGAGTGCGAGTGTGATCAACTGTTTCATCATGTGAATCACCATGTGTCTTAAGTGAATGATAAGAATAGTTTGCACGGCCCGGGAAAAATTATGCACAGAAAAAACAGCCCGGTGGCAGGCTGTTTATTCGGATGCAGTAGACTTTCTTTGTTTGATTTCATTGATGTGCTGATTTAACTGATCCAGCATCAAGAAAGCGGCTTTGGCTCCTCCCGCAGTGTTCCAAATCACATCGTCCACTTTAAAAACCATATTGTTTTTTACGGCTTTCAAGTTTTTCCAAAGCGGATCGGAAGTGAATTCTTTTTCTTGAGCATCACCTTGGGTATCCCCATAGTTATAAGTAAAGTAGAAAAGAATATCCCCGTCTGCCTGAGGAATTTGTTCTTTGGTGATCACGGCGGCGAAATCGTTTTTGTTTTGGATTTCCGGACGTTTAAAGCCAATATCTTTTAAAATGACTCCCGAAAAACTGTCCAATTGATAAAGACGGGTGTTTCCAGCTACAAATCGGACAACGGATACTTCTTTATTGATTAAATCTCCGGCATTTTTCCGTACGGCTTCCACCTTTTTGTGATACTCGTCCAAGACTTCTTCCGCCTTCTTTTCCTGTCCCACGGTTTTGGCGTACAGCTTGAAATTTTCTTTCCAATCCCCGGTGAGATCTTCGGCGAATACGGTGGGCGCAATGGCACTCAACTGGTTATACACTTTTTCCTGTCGCACTTTGTTGCCGATAATTAAATCGGGTTTTAAACCGGCAATGGTTTCCAGATTGGGCTGAAGTTCCGTCCCCACGGATTTTACACTGGACATTTCCGGCTCCAGGTGGTCATACCACAGACCCCCGTCCGGGGTAAACCCTTGAACCGCACCCACGGGTTTGATCCCGATTGACAACAGGGCTTCCAAACCTTCATTAGTCAGCACCACGATTCGTTTGGGATGCTCAGGAACTTGAGTGGTTCCCATGGCATGCTCAATCGACCGGGTGGGTGAGTTATTTTCTGTGGTGGTGGAGGAGTTGGTGCATCCGGTGGCAATGAGAGACAGAAGCAAGCAAAAGAGGATTCCGTTTTTGATCCAACGGGACATGTTTTGACTCCTTTCTAATTGAAAATGATTATCATTTATCGTGCATTTTTACTATAGGGAAATGTAACAATCTTGTCAAATCTATTTGATAATGATTTTCAAAATCGTTGACACTTTTTAGCGGATCACATAGACTTAAATTGATTTTTAAAAGAAAAAATGCGTGTTTACCGGGGGAAAAGGGTTGGACAGAAAGGGGACGGGCATGGACGAAATTTTTTCAACCAAGGGATGGAAATGGACGGGACTGATTTTGGGAATATTTTTGGCCGGTTTCCTCAGTGTGGCAAGTATCAGTGTCGGGGTGACACCGGTCCCGTTTGAAACGGTGATTGAATCCTTTACTGACTTTCAAAACACCAATGAACATTTGATCGTCCGGACAACCCGGGTACCCAGGACGATCATTGCCGTGGCAGTGGGAGCCAGTTTGGCTGTTGCCGGTGCGGTGATGCAGGCTTTGACCCGGAATCCGCTGGCCTCGCCTTCAACGTTAGGCGTGAACCAGGGAGCGGGTTTGTTTATTGTTTTGGCGGTGTCATTATTTTCCGTCACTGTGATGTCCACTTTGATGGTGATGGGTTTTGCCGGGGCCGCGTTTGCCATTTTCATCGTGTATATATTGGGATCGGCCGGCCGGGACGGAATGACGCCGGTGAAGTTGACCTTGGCCGGCGCTGCGGTGATGGCGCTTTTTTCATCGCTTACACAAGGATTTTTGACCATGAATGAAAGAAGTTTGGAAGAATTGTTGTTTTGGCTGGTCGGATCGGTGGAAGGCCGGAGTTTGGATTTGGCGATTCCGGTTTTTCCGTTTCTTTTGGCCGGCGCGGTGATGGCGCTTTGTTTGGCACGGGCTTTTAATGTGCTCATGATGGGGGATGATGTGGCCAGAGGACTGGGGATGAATGTCGGAATCATCAAGCTTTTGGGTGTGGTCATGATTGCATTTTCAGCGGGCGGATCGGTAGCCGTTGCCGGTCCGGTTGTTTTTGTCGGGCTGATTGTGCCGCATTTGGTTCGTGTGCTGGTCGGGAATGATCATCGCTGGCTCTTTCCTTATTGTTTGGTGTACGGTGCCAACTTGCTTTTAATTGCAGACATACTGGGGCGGCTGATCATGCAGCAACAGCCCATTCCGGTCGGCGTGATGACGGCATTGATCGGAACGCCGTTCTTTATCTATTTGGCCAGACGAAAAGGGAGGGTGCGGGGATGAAGCGTTATTTTTCCGTGCGTTGCAGCCGGTTCTCCGTCATGATGGACAAAAAAGCGGTGTGGATCATCAGTTTGTTTGCCGTGCTGACGGGGTTGATTTTCACTGCCGGGTTGATGATCGGGGAAACCCCGGTTTCTTTGCAGGACGTGATTCAGGCTTTCTTCGGCCGGGGGGAAAATGCTTTTGTCATTCTGACGCTGAGATTTCCAAGGATCTTGATCGCCATGATGTCCGGGGCGGCACTGGCCCTGTCCGGAGCGATCTTGCAGGCGGTGATCCGAAACCCTTTGGCTTCTCCGGATATTATCGGGGTGACCGGCGGTGCTTCCGTGGGTGCGGTTGGCGTGATCACTTTTTTCAGCGACTGGTCCAGTACATTGTCCATTCATTTATTTTGGGTTCCGTTTGCCGCTTTCATCGGGGCTTCCGTGGTTGGAGCGCTTATTTATTTTCTTTCATGGAACCGGGGGGTTTCCCCGCTTCGTTTGGTCCTGATGGGAATCGGCTTTTATACGGCAACCCAGGCATTGACCAATCTCATTATTTTGTTTGGACCCGTTTTCCATGCCAGCCAGTCCAAAATGTGGATCACCGGAACAGTTTACGGGAGCAATTGGGACCAAGTGGCGGTCTTGTGGCCCTGGCTTTTAATTTTGATTTCGGTCGCCTTGCTGTTTTCCCGCCATCTGAACAGCGGGCAGTTGGGAGAAGAAGTGGTCAAAGGGCTCGGGGGAAACAGTGACCGGATACGGATCGGGTTCTTGTTGTTGAGTACCGGTCTGGCCGGATCGGGAGTGGCGTTTGCCGGGGGAATCAGTTTTGTGGGCTTGATTGCGCCGCATTTGGCCCGGCGGTTGGTGGGGGCTTCGTATGGGGCGATGTTGCCTCTGTCCGGATTGTTGGGGGCCGTTTTTGTCATGGTGGCCGATATGATCGGCCGGACCGTCATGGCGCCGGCGGAGATCCCGGCAGGCGTGTTTACCGCCGTGATCGGCGCCCCTTATTTCATTTATCTTTTGATCCGTCAGCACCAATGAAAGACCAGCTTGATGCACGGCTGGTCTTTTGATTATGCAAAAATGATTTTTTGCGTTATAGTATAAAGGAACATCGATTTTGCCATTTTAAGTGAAAATGATAAAAACACTTGTGGAAAAAACATTTTTTTGCAATGGTGAAAATGGAAACGATCCGGCTGTTCCCTCTTGTACTTTGTGAAATTTTTTGCAAGGCTGGGAAAGGCGGTTTGGTGTCGATTTTGATTGTGGAGGGATTCAAGTGGCAAGCGATAACAAAGCAAAAACCCGGCAGCGGAAACCTGAATGGCTGAAAGTGCGTTTAACCACCAATGAAAATTTCCGCGAATTAAAGAAGATGATGCGGGGAAAAACCTTGCACACGGTATGTGAAGAAGCGCGTTGCCCGAACATCTATGAATGTTGGGCGAACCGAACCGCGACTTTCATGATTTTGGGGGACATTTGCACCCGGGCCTGCCGTTTCTGCGCCGTGAAAACCGGGCTTCCGACCGAACTGGACTGGGCTGAACCGGAACGGGTGGCGGAAGCGGTTGAACAGATGGGTGTTCGTCATGCCGTTGTCACATCCGTGGCCAGGGATGACTTGAAAGATGGCGGGGCTGCCATTTTTGCCGCAACCATCAAAGCCATCCGCAAACGGAATCCATTTACCAGTGTGGAAGTACTGATCCCTGATTTCCAAGGGAATTGGGATGCCTTAAAAGTCGTGATGGATGCAAAACCCGATATTTTGAATCACAATATTGAAACGGTTCGCCGCCGTTCCGACCGGGTCCGTTCCAAAGCAAAATACGACCGTTCCTTGGAATTATTGAAGCGGGCCAAAGAAATGCAACCGGATGTTCCCACCAAATCCAGCCTCATGGTCGGAGTGGGGGAAACCTTTGAAGAAGTGGTGGAAGCGATGCAGGATCTTCGCGATCACCAAGTGGACATTGTCACCATTGGCCAATATTTGCAACCGACGAAAAAGCACTTGAAAATCGAACGGTATTACACTCCGGAGGAATTTGAAAAATGGAAAGAGATCGGGTTGGAAATGGGCTTTTCCCACGTCGAATCCGGTCCGCTGGTGCGCAGCTCTTATCATGCGCATGAACAAGTCCGGTCTGCAAAACAAAGTGAAGAAAAAATGGCTTGAATCAACAAAAGCAGTGCCGTCCTTACGGGATGACACTGCTTTTGTTTATTTTTCCAGCGGGTTGATATCCCGGCGTCCGTTGGGTTCGATTTGTTCGTTGACGTCCGGAGGGGTGTCGTCTCCCAATCGACGCAACAGATCTTCCAAATCTCCCCGGACACCTTCCACATCGTTATTGGTGGACATCCGCATCCCGATGTTGGTGATTTTCTCATTCAGATTTTTGTCGCTGGTCACATGAACCCGGTAATAACGGGGGGTTAAGCTTTCGGCCGTACGTTTCGCTTCTTTGACGGTCTTCGGGTCGACTTTCCCGTTCTTTGTGTTCACGCCGATGAACACGCGGTCATCCGTGACCAGTGCGGTCGCGTCTTTGACATTGGGCAGGTTGGTCACCATTTCCGCGATATGTCTTGCCAGCAAAGGACGATCCACAAACACATTGGTTTTTCCCGCGCTTTTTTCGTCATAATTTTGAGGGTTGTATTTGAAATATCCGATTTCGTTTTGTCCCCCGCCGCGTGCTTCTTCGTTCCCGTTGATTGAATCGTTGCTCGTTCTGCCGATGCGTGTGTCATTGTTTTGTTCACGGTAAAGAGGTTCTTCATAACTTTGATTTTCCATTCCCTGATTTCCTTCGTTTTCTCCCCGGTTGTCAGGGGAACAAGCGGTCAGGGAAAAAACAAAGAGGCCAGAGAGTAAAAAGACGATCCATCGTTTCATGCCATTCCCTCCTTTTGTTTTATAAACTGCCCAAAAGGAGGCGGTCATAACGGGCTAAATTTTTCCGGAAAATAGGAGGGATATGGTAACATATAAGTAGAGATTTGTAATGGAAAAGGTAGGTCGTTATGGAGCGAATTTATATACATGGCCATGAGTATGAGTTATTGACCAACCATCGGGAAGGATGGGATCCGGAAGCGTTTAAACGCCGTTTTAGCGAAATTCTGGACAAATACGATTATATTGTCGGGGATTGGGGGTACGGACAACTGCGGTTAAAAGGATTTTTTGCCGATCACCGGTCACGTGCCACGGCTGATACCAAAATCAGTTATTTGGAGGAATATCTCAATGAATTTTGCAATTTTGGCTGTGCCTATTTTGTGTTGAAAAAAGTGAATCCAAAAGCAAAAAGTTAACGACAAACCGGCCCGTCGTGACTCAAGCGGCGGTCCGGTTTGCGATGGAAAGCGGGTTTATTCATGATCATCGGGATCATCGTGGGTCGGATGGCTGCCTGGAAAATGCCGTTGCAACCCCTCATGAAACTCCCGCATTTCATATGTAAAACGGGGAGAAGCGTGTTGTGTGGGCCGCCAGGGAGATGATTTTCCCGGCTTGCCGCTGACAGCCGCCCCGTAAGGTCCTTCGGGAAATTCTTCCGGAACCAGCTCGTTTTGTTGTGATTCCACCGTTTTCAGTTCCCGGAAATTCTGCTTTTTTTTCATGCACAGTTCCTCCCTTTGGGATTAAGTTGTGTGAACCAAAGGAAGGTTATACGTTTTAAACAAGGGTATGCAAAAATTGCCGTAATTCATCCGCTTCGTCTTCTTTCAATTGATACACTTCTTCCAGATAACCCGGCTCATCCACGTCGTCCGGGCCGATAATGGCAAACCGGTTGGATTGGAGATCCAAAACCAAAAGTTTGCCGTAGAAACGATCCGTAAAGGTAATGGCAAGGTCAAACCGGTTGGTGTTCCCGGCAAAACTGACAAAACGGGTACGGGTGTTTTCCTTTTCATCATATAAAACCATGAGGTCCTGATTTTCCATCTTTTTTGCTCCTTTGTCGTCGTTTGACCCCATTATACATGAAAAGGATCCATTATAAGAGTCCGAAAAAACGGGCTTTTTTCTGCCGCCTGGGCAATAGTCCCTGTTCCCCGGTTGCCGCTGTCAGCCGTTGAGTGAAGGTCACATTGCGCAGCTCCATTCGCAATTGATCCTGTTTTTTCCGGATTTCATCGAACATTTGGTGAACTTCGTTGGAAGAGGCGGATTCATATTGGACGGACAACAGTTTATGTTGCATTTCATCCAGGGAATTAAACAAGTTCATCATATGCTTTTCGATATGATTGATCCGGTTCGTCATCTCTTCCAATAAATCGGTCATGCCATCCATCATATCCATCATGTCTTGCAAGCATCTTTCCGTCTCTTCCATGAACTCCTGGGAGGGGGAAGCGGGATAAGGGCTCATTTTCCCTTCCTGGATCAATTCCTCTTTGACTTGTTTCATGGAACGGTGCGGTTCTTGCAGCCGGCTTTTAATGTGGGACAGGCGTTGAAAGCTTTCTTTGGATAACAGATAATGCCCCCGTTCGTTGATATCGGGTTGAATATATTCTTCAAAAGTATCAATCCATTTCCGGATGGTGCGGGCGTGGACTTGCAGTTGTTCAGCGGCTTCTTTGGTGGTCATGTGTGACTCTGCCATAACCGAATCCTCCTTTTTTCGCTGTATATTTGTTAACGATTTCGAGACCTGTAAATAAATTCCTTCCTTCTGACAAAGGAAGTCATTTGCTGACAATTTCCTTGTTCAACGGACAGAAAAAACCTCTCCGCTTCTGGAAGCAGGAGAGGTTTATCCTTCAGGAATAGGGGAATTGTGTACGGTAGTTGCTGAATTGCTGGAATTTCTGGCTGATTTTATCAGGTTGTGCCGCTTCGAGTTTGTACCATCCTTTCTGATGCATCAGATTGAACAGTTCGCGGCTGGCTTTTTGGACATCCGACAAACACTGCATCTGTAATTGAAACAATCCTTCATGGCTTGCTTCATGGCAGGCTGTGTTGTAACCGTATGCCAAATATTTTTCCGTGGCCAGGATATCATTGATCCGGTCCCGGTCATTCAACTCCGGACCTTTCACTTGCGGCAATCCGGTTGACTGCTGAGGTCCCATGTTTTGTTGGGGTGTGGATTGCATTAATCATTCCCTCCCTTATTGTGTGACCGACGGATTTCCGGCGCCGGGCGCTCCGGTCGGTTCTGTGGCTTGTTGTAATTGATTCAAAAGCATTTCGTAGTGATTTTGATGCATTTGGCCAACTTGGTGAAGCAGTTGGCGAACTTGTTCATCCTGGCACTCTTGGGCGAAGTGATTACATTTTTTCATCGCCAGAAGTTCCCAGGACATTTCATCGCTCAAGTACGAAAGATCTTTGGTGGAGATCTGCATCACACGGATCCTCCTTTACAGGAAATTTACTATTAATCTTTGTTGGATCGTTTTCATTTATTCTTGAACAGGCTTCCCTTATAATTTTTGTTTGAAGGATACATTTATCGCGGTTGGAAACCGGCAGAAAGAGGGGAAAAATCATGGTTTACGATGTGGATGTGGAGCGGATTGAAAAACAGTTGGAACATTTGGAGCAATGCGCCATCGTGTTGGAACGGTTGGGAGAAGGGCCTTCAAACACAGAAGACCGCTTTGCGTTGGAGCGGGCTTTGCACTTGGCCGTGGAATGCATGATTGATGTGGGAACGGCCATGATTGACGGGTTCATCATGCGGGATCCCGGAGGATATCTGGACATTGTCGACATTTTGTTGGATGAAAAAGTGATTGATTCAAAAGTGGGCAACCGGGTAAAGGAACATGTCCATTTGCGGGACCGCTTGGTCCGGTATTATACTGAGGTCGACTTGGACGAGCTGAAGCCGTTTCTCAAAGACAGCGGCCTTTACCGTGAGTTCCGCGTGCAAGTACAGGATTATCTGAAAAGAGAATTATAAAGAAACCATATGGCGGGGAGGGGGTGGAAGCAATGAATGAAACCGGATCGACACGAATGCAGATCATGACGATGCTCAAGACCGAAGGAGGCTTGACCGTCAGCGAAATCGCCGAGCGGTTGGGGGTTACGGAAATGGCGGTCCGCCGGCACATGAACCAATTGGAGCGGGATCAATTGATTGTGCCACAACTGCTTCGAAAGTCCATGGGGAGACCGAGCAACCAATACTTTCTCACGGAACGTTCCGAGCAGTACTTTCCAAAAATGTATGCCGGGTTTGCGATGGAGATCCTGAAGGATTTGGAAGAGAATTACGGAGAGGAGATGATCCAATCCGTCTTCAAAAACCGGGAGAAGCGCCTCCTGAAAGAACACTTGTCTGATTTTCAAGGAAAAAGCCTGGACGAAAAGGTGAGACGGCTGGCTGAACTTCAGGACGAAAAAGGATACATGGTGAAATGGGAAAAAGAAGGGGAAGGGGTTTACCGGTTTGTTGAATGCAATTGTCCCATTTCACAAGTGGCCAGTGTTTACAATCAGGCATGCCAATGTGAAATGAATTGGTTTTGCAAGCTGTTGGATGCCAAGGTGGAACAGAAAGAATGCAAAGCGATGGGCGGACAAAATTGTGTCTATGTGATTCGTGAGCGGAAGGAATGAAAACAGGGAAACTTTCAAAACGGCACGAGGGTTGGCGTGTCGTTTTCTTTTTCGAAGTTTCTGGTACTTGTGATACAATTTACAAGGAGAATAGTTCCTTTTAAACAAGCAGGAGGGAAATCCATGCCGCAATGGTATGAAGAAAGTTTTGGAGAAGACTATCTCATCGTATATAAACACCGGAATCAGCAGGATGCATCCAAGGAGGTAGAACAAGCCGCCAAATGGCTGGATTTGAACCGGGATGATTTGATTTTGGATCTGTGCTGCGGAATGGGCCGCCACAGTATATCGCTGAAAAAAATGGGTTATCAAGTGGCCGGTCTTGATTTGTCTGAGGTTTTGTTGAAAAAGGCCTTGGAACAATCGGCAGGCCTGGCGATTCCGTTTATCCGGGCGGATATGCGGATGCTGCCTTTTGTTGACGGGTCTTTTGACGTGGTGCTCAATTTGTTCACCTCGTTCGGGTATTTTAAAGAAGAAGCGGACAATGAGCGGGTTTTGTCGGAAATTGCCAGGGTGTTGAAACCGGGTGGCCGCTTTTTGATTGATTTTTTAAACCGGGCATCGGTGGAGAAAAACCTGGTTCCGGAAAGCCGGCGGCAGGTCGACGGACGATGGATCAAGGAAAAACGGTGGATTGAAGGCGATTTTGTCTGCAAGTCGATCGAATTGAGCGATGAACGTGGAAAACGCACCTATCAGGAACGGGTCAAAATGTACGATTATGAACAATTGATCTCCATGTTGGAAAAATACTCTTTAAAACATAAGCAAGTCTATTCGGATTTTGACGGGGAACCTTATTCTCCTGAAGGAAAAAGAATGATTGTGACAGGTTGTGTGAAAAAATGAATCAATACAAAGGATACTTAATCGATCTGGATGGAACCTTGTACCGCGGTGACCAAGTGATACCAGGAGCCTTGGAATTTGTGAAACGGCTTGATGAGGATCAAATTCCTTATCTTTTTTTGACCAATAATTCGACGCGTTCGCCGGAACAGGTGGCTGAAAAGTTGCACCGCTTTGGTTTTCCGGCAGAAGCGGAGCAGGTTTATACCTCATCGTTGGCCTGTGCCCGCTATCTGGAGGAAAAAGAGGATGTGAAGTCAGTTTATATTGTCGGGGAAGAAGGGCTTCACCAAGCGATCACACAAGCCGGGTTTGTGGTGACCGACGACCATCCCGATGCAGTGGTGGTGGGATTGGATCGCGATTTCACCTACGAAAAAATGAAAAAAGCTTTTTTGGGCATCCAGGCCGGAGCCGAATTGATCGGGACCAATGCGGATCGGGCTTTGCCCACTGAAGAAGGTTTTTGGCCGGGATCCGGGTCGCTGGCAATGGGCATCGCCGCGGCGGCGGGGGTGGAACCTCGTTTTATCGGAAAACCGGAACCGGTGATCATGCGTTACGCCCTTGAAAAACTGGGTTGTCGGAAAGACGAAGTGCTTGTGGTCGGCGATAATTTGCAAACCGATATTTTGGCAGGAGTCCGCGGCGGGATGGATACGCTTTTGGTTTACACGGGAATCACGACCCCGGAAATGGCAAAACGTTCGGAGATTCAGGCTACTTATGCGGTGGATCGCTTGACAAGCTGGATGAAATGAAGAGAGAGGAGACAACCTCATGAAACAGTGGGAGGACATCATCGAAGTACCGCTTCCTTTGCCGTTTGCTTTAAAGATCATTAACGCTTATTTGATCAAAGGAAAGACGGGATACACCATTGTGGACACCGGCCTTCATGACGAAGCGGATTTGGCCCGGTGGGAGCAGGCACAAAAAGAAGGGAACTGGTCTTGGGCGGATGTGGAAAAGATTGTCCTGACCCATTATCATCCGGATCATTACGGTTTGGCCGGACTGTTGCAACAAAAAACGAAAGCTCCGGTGTATATGTCCAAAACCGACTTTGAACAGGCACAGCTTTTCTTTTCCCGGGAAAGCAACATGCCGGGGCAGTTGGCTGATTTTTACGCGAAACACGGGCTGACGCCGGAACGGACCGCGCAAATTCCCGGCCATATGCAAAGTTTTTACCCATGGGTGGAGCCTCACCCCGAACCGGAATTTATTGAGGCCGGGGAAACGATTCGACTGGGGGACCGTGAATATGTCATCTTCCATACCCCCGGCCATGCGGACGGTCATCTGAGTTTCTATGATCCCGAACGCGAATTTCTCATCGGCGGGGATTTCTTGTTGCCGAAGATTACTCCCAATATCAGTTTATGGCCGGCTTGCCACCCGAATCCCTTGCAAGTTTATCTGCAAACTCTGGGAAAAATGAAAAGCTTGCCGGTGAAACGGGTGTTTCCGGCCCACGGATCATCGTTTACCCATTACCGGGAGCGGATTGACGCATTGATCGACCATCATGAAAAACGGTTGGCTTCCATCAAGAACAAGCTGAAAACATATGGGCGTTGCACCGCGTATGATCTGTGCAGGGATTTGTTCGGGACCAACTTGAACATTCACAATTTGCGGTTTGCCTTGGCAGAAACATTGGCTCATTTGGAATACTTGAAAATCAACGGAGAGATTTGCCGCGAGTGGTTCGAAGACCAATACCGTTATTTTGTGAAATGAGAAAAAAGGCACGGAGCGATGGGAGAACACCCCTTGCTCCATGCCTTTTCCGTTACAGACCAAAGCTGCGGCTGTGTGCGATTCTTGCGGATGCGGAAGCGGCAATGGCCCCCACGAGATCGTCCAAAAAGGTGTGCGTTTGTTTGCTGTCATGATTGTTTAACCGGGCAAGCACACCGGGTTTGATCCGGTCGATGTAACCGTAATTGGTCAGTCCGATGCTCCCGTAAACGTTTAAAATGGCAACGGATAAAATTTCGTCGATTCCGTATAATCCTTCATCATTGTTGATGATACTCAGTAAAGGTTCTTCAATCTGTTTTTTTTCAGCGAGCATATCCAGTTGAATGCCAGTCATCACTGCATTTTGGACTTCTCTTTTGGTGAGGACGTGACGGACGCTTTCAAGACATTTCTCCATGGTCAAATCCGGGATATAGTCCTTCTGCAGGAAAAAAGTGAGTTCTGCAATCTCTTCAAGGCGGACGCCCCGTTTTTGAATCCAATCCAGTGTGGCTTGGTAACATTTTTCATCAGCAACCGGTGAAAATGCTTCTTGATCCATGCTATCTCTCCTTTCGGGAGCTCGTGAACATTATTTTTTCCGTAACCGATCGAAATATGAGTTTGATAAAGGAAGGAGTCCCTTCAGGAATGAGTCACAAGAAAGTGGCATTGATAACAGGAGGATCCGGTGGTTTGGGAAAAATGGCCGCCGTGGTTTTGAGTCAGGACCAATGGTCTTTAATGGTGAATTGCCGGCGCCGGAGAAAAGAAGTGGATGAATGGGCGGATCAACTGGCCCGCCAAGGGACGGAGATCGAAATCAGTGTCGGAGATCTCCGCTGTCGGGAAACGGCCCGTCAGGTAGTTTTAGAGACCATGGAACGGTACGGGCGGATTGACGCTTTGATTCATGCGGTCGGCCCGTTTATTCGGGAACGAAAATGGTTTATTGAACATACACCCGCCGAGATCGAGGAAATGGTGGAAGGGAATTTGTTAAGTGCCATGTGGATGGCGCATTCAGTGATCCCGGTGATGCGCAGGCAAAAGTGGGGAAGGATTTTGTTTTTTGGATTTGGCAGGGCGATGGAGGCCCCGGCCTGGCCGGACCGCTCGGTATATGCCGCGGCGAAAACCGGATTGGTTTCCTTTGCCAAAACCTTGGCGGTGGAAGAAGCGCCGTACGGAATCACGGTCAACATGATTTGTCCGGGGGATATCGTCAAGGAACGGAAAGAAATGTGGATCGATGAGGTCAAAGCACTGGATGACGGGGAAACGCCGCGTGGACGGCCCGGTTCGGGGGAGGATGTGACCCGGTTGATTCAATTTTTGCTTGAAGACAAATCCGATTTTGTGACGGGAAACATCCTGCAAGTGACGGGCGGGTTGGATGTCATTCATCCGACTTCCAAGCGCGAAGCGTGACAGGGAACCATCCCTTGCCTCCGCACATATCATGGTGGATGAGAGGTGAGGGATCAATGCCTGTATTGAAAAACAAAGAGGAGTGGGCCTTCTTAACCGGGGAAGAACGGCTGGATGACTGGATCCGCTATCATTACGGACTTGACTTGGTATCGGTGGAACCGGTCGGAGGCGTGTTAAAGCTGGAAACCGACCAAGGTTTTTTTGTATTGAAACGGGTTCGGATGAGGGAAAAAGACCGCTGGCAGCAGATTGCCCGACTGGCTGATTTCTTGTCGATGGAGAAAGGGCTGTCGTTTAGAATGCCAAATCCGGTCCGGACGAAACGAAAAAAAATTTTTTTTGATGGTTACCGGTATCCGTATGTTCTCCTCCCGTGGCTGGAAGGAGAGACTCCGCAACTGAACAAGGCGGAGGAGTGGCGGCAACTATCCAGGGGAATGGCTTCTTTTCATTTGGCAACCGCCGGGTTTGAAAACCGGAAAATGCCCGATCCGTGGAACCGGATTGGGAAATGGGGCGATTGGTGGTTGCAAGTGTATAAAGAAATGGAAATTTTCCATTTGGCGGCCCGATGGACAGCGGTTCCCACGGAACTGGATGAAATCTGGCGGAAAGTTTCCCATTATTCGCTGGGCTTGATGAAAAATTTGTTAAAATATTCGGTGAAAACGGGGCTTGACCGGTTATGCCTGGAAACGGAAAAGTTCGGGAACATCAGCCATGGACGCTGGCACAGGCGAAATCTGTTAATCCAGCCGGATGGGGCTTTTGCGCTCATTGATTGGAATGAAATGGTTGCCGACGTTCGTGCGGCTGATCTCGCTGACTGGTTAATGTATGCCTATGGACGAACCCAAAGCCCGGAAGTGATCAAAATTATCCTGAGCGGTTATCAGGAGGCATCGGAATTGACCGACGCCGATTATGCTTTGATTTATGCCCGGTTGCTTTTTCCCGGACAATTGGTCCGCCATCTGCGGAATGTCTATCTGAATGAAAAAAAACCGGGGGATTTTACCGTCCGGTTGGTGCATCAGGCCATTCAAACCGAACAAAAAAAGGCGAATTTGCTGAAGTGCTATGCACAACTTGCGCGTGACCATTTTCACGCATCTTTTCCGGAAATTGATTGGATTCATAAAAAAGAGGATCCGGTGCCGGAAGGAGGGGATCATTACCGGGAAAATGACAACGATTGGGAAGAGGATTCATTTTCCAATGATCCATATTCCTAGGAGAAAAACAGGCATTCAAGTCAAAAACGGGTCATCCATTGGACTGGATTCCAATGATGACCCGTTTTGGCAGTCAGCTTTGTTTTTGAACCGGACGTTTGAAAAAAGCGAGCAAACGATTTCCGTGGGGAACAACAGACACCAGTTCCCAGCCGTTTCTTCCCCAGGAGGCGAGGGCATGGTCCAGGTAGGATACTTACACTTCCCCGCGCCCGGCATTCAGGTAATCGCCGAGGCCGGTTTCCACACTGTATTCCCACCCGTCGTTTTTTTGCTCTTGCCAAACCCCGCGGTATTTTTGGTTCAGGCGGACCGAAGCGTTGCAGATGGCATTCTGGATCGCTTCTCTTTCTGTTTCCTCCAGACTGAACACATCCGGAGCATGAGGAACGTTAAATCGGACATGGGAGTGGAACACCCGGAGGACCAAGGTTCCCAATGGGGTTCCGTTTTGATCCTTCACCACACACCACATGCATCTTTCCCGCTCTTCCGGCGGACCCCAGTGTTCGATGGAGTTGGGGAGAATAAAGCCTGGTTTGGTGACAAAGCCAGCCTCCGAGAGTTCACGAAACACGGGGTTTAACACCTTGCCCAGATACAATCCGTACACCTGTTCCCCGATTTCATAAAATTTCCGGTTCCATTCTTCGCGATATTCTTTCAAAATCACTTCCCATTGTTCTTGGATCACGTGATTAAAATATTTGGCGATCCCCTGGATGGTGATCGCTTGATCCGGTTTGAAAAATTCGTTCCAAGTCTTCTTTTGGATCATCCTTCCCCTCGGATAAGAAAGAACAACCGGGCTTTCAAACCCCGGTGATCTTTCCGTTTAAACCACTCAACGATTTTCTTGCGGCGACGAATTGTTTTGTGGCATTGTAACCTGTTCCAATGCTTTTATTCAAATCATAGATTTTCATTTCAAATTCATCAAGATGGATGTTTTTGTTTCTTTGCGCCGGGTTGCAGGGTGGAGGCCAGAAAGTCAGCGAGGTGCATGACTTTGATTTGTTTTTGCAATCCGGCCCTTTTCACTCCCAACGCCATTTGCAGAAAACATCCCGGATTGCTGGTGATCAACAGATCTGCCTGCGTGTTTTTAACATGATTCATTTTTTCGTCCAACAAACGGTTGGCCATTTCCGTCTGCAATAAATTGTAGATGCCGGCAGATCCGCAACACCGGTTGGCTTCTTTCAATTCAACAAACGTGGTGTTTTTGACTTGCTTTAACAACGTTCTCGGCGCAAAAACCCGCATGCCGTTGATTAAATGGCATGAATCCTGATAAGTGATCCGTTGGTGCCGGTCGGCGGAGAAGGTGATCAAACCGGAGTCCGCTTGTTCCAGAATCAGTTCGCTGATATCTTTCACTTTGCGCTGAAATTCGAGGGCTTGTTCACGCCAATTTGGTTCTTCTTTGAAAAGCTCGGCATATTCGGCAAGCATGGCCCCGCATCCGCCTGCATTGGAGCAAATGAAATCCACCTTTGCACCGGCAAAAGCCTGGATGTTTTGTTTGGCCAGCCGGATGGCTTGCTCCCGGTCCCCGGCATGGGCATGCAATGCGCCGCAACAATTTTGACCACCAGGAACTACGACTTCATAGCCCGCCGACGTCAACAGCCGGATGGTGTTTCGATGGGTCCGGTTGAAGAGGACATCCATGACGCAACCTAGAAACAGACCGACCCGTCCGGATTTTTTGCCGGAAGAAGGATATACCCGGGTTCCCGGGGAAAATGCGGGGGATTCCACGTCCGGCAGGATCCGTTCCATTTCCCGGACCGGCTCCGGCAACAGGCGATAAAGAGGCACCTTGTTGATCCATTTGGGCATGCCGGACCGCTGATACAGACGGAGCAGGGAACCCAACGCTTTTAAGCGGCGGGGATGTGAAATCACATCCCGCAACAAAATTTGTTGCAGGATGTGGCTTTTTTTGCTGCCCGGCCGTTCTTGATGGATGGCCGCGCGTGTTTGTTCCAACAGTTGCCCGTAGGGAACCCCGGCGGGGCAGGCCGGCTCGCAGGCACGGCAACCCAAACAAAGGTCGATTTGGTTGATGAAGTTTTGGTCCGGCTTGATTTGACCGTCATAAACCGCTTTCATCAAGGCGATTCTTCCCCGGGGAGTGGCTCCCTCAAACCCGGTTTCCCGGTAAGTGGGGCAAGCCGGGAGACAAAAGCCGCAACGCATGCATTGGGTCAGTTGGTCTTCATCCAACGTGTTTTGCAACTGTTTGGCAAGCGATTCGTTCCATTTGTCCATGATCACTCCTCCTCGGATGGCAGCAAAATTTTCCCCGGATTCAGGAGATGATGAGGGTCAAATGCCTCTTTGATGCGTTTTAATAACTCCATGCCCGCTTTTCCCCACTGTTTTTCCATATAAGGGGCTTTGGCTATTCCGACACCGTGTTCCCCGGTGATGGTGCCACCCAGTTTTAAAGCCGTTTCAAAAATTTCGTCAAATGCTTTTTTAACCCGCCCGATTTCTTCTTTGTTGCGGGCATCTGTCATGCATGTCGGGTGCAGGTTGCCGTCTCCTGCATGGCCGAACGTACAAATGCGTATATTGTATTTTTTCGATATCTCGGTAATTTTGCGAACCATTTCCGGAATCGAAGCGCGCGGAACCGTGGCATCCTCCAAAATGGTGGTGGGGGTGGAACGGGCCAGGGCGGAAAGGGCTGTCCGGCGTGCTTCCAACAGCGATTCCCTTTCTTTTTGTGTACGGGCGATTTCAATCTTGGTGGCTTGAAGCCGTCGGCAGATTTCAGCCATTTGCTCCAGATCTCGTTCCACCACTTCCGGCGGGCCGTCTTGTTCCAAAATTAACATGGCTTTTTGATCCGTCGGCAGCCCGATGTTGGTGAAGGCTTCCACCACTTCCATCGTGCCCTGATCCATAAATTCCAAAGTGCAAGGAATGATCCGGGAGGAAATGATGTTGGAAACGGCTTCCGCAGCCAGATCAAGCTCAGGGAAATAGGCGACCATGGTTTGTTGGAAAGCCGGTTGGGGAAGTAATTTCAACGTTGCCTCGGTGATGATGGCAAGGGTTCCTTCGGAGCCGACCATAAGCTTGGTGACATCATAGCCGGAAACATCTTTGGCCAGTTTTCCTCCCGTCCGGATGACTTCCCCGTTGGCGAGCACGGCTTCAAGGCCGAGCACGTAATCTTTGGTGGTTCCGTATTTTAATCCTCTCAATCCGCCGGCGCCCTGGGCAATGTTGCCGCCGATGGTGGAAATGGACATGCTTCCGGGATCCGGCGGATAGAAAAGCGAGTGGGCTGAAACAGCTTCATGCAAGTCCCGGGTGATCACGCCGGGCTGCACCGTGGCCGTTAAGTTTTGGGTGTCGATTTCCAGGATGTTGTTCATTCGGTTGAAAACCATGACAATACCGCCATTGACCGGTACGGCGGAAGCGCTGAGATTGGTTCCGGAACCGCGGGAAATTACGGGGATTTGGTATCGGTTTGCCACTTTCATGACGGCTTGGACTTCTTCTGTGCTTTGCGGATAAACAACGGCATGAGGAAAGGCTTGAAACAGCGGTGTGGCGTCATAGGAATGGGTGAGACGGGCTTCCTGATCCGTCCGGCAGTATGGTTGCCCCACAATTTTTTCAAGCTCACGGATGATTTGAGGATCCAATGACATCTTTTCACTTCCCATCCATACTAAATGAAAAGGCTGTAGCAGAAGATTTATCTTTATGCTACCACAATCTTTGTTTTGCTTGTATCCACCTCCATTGTTGTGATAATATAAAATATTTAATAAATTTAATTTTTCTAAAAACAACGACATGGATAAATGCCGTTTTTTCAGAGAGGATAGGAATGGGCAGTGAATTGGCAGTTGATGTAACAGCAATAATTTTATTTTTCGATAAAAAACATTTAATATATTTTGGTTTCCATG
Organism: Thermoactinomyces vulgaris; assembly: GCF_005886755.1. Lineage (NCBI taxonomy): Bacteria > Bacillati > Bacillota > Bacilli > Caryophanales > Thermoactinomycetaceae > Thermoactinomyces > Thermoactinomyces vulgaris. Next base: position 2,373,946 of record NZ_CP039710.1, on the reverse strand, counting down.
TTATTATGAACTAGGTCATGTCAATTTACTTAATTTGTCAAAATGATACACATCAAAGGCGGTGAAAAAAGTGTCAAAAAACAAACAAAAGTTTGTCCCTTATATTCCAGCGTCCAAGTCATTGCCGGAATTAACGGTTGTCGCAATGATTCTCGGAATTTTGCTGGCCATTGTTTTTGGTGCGGCCAACGCTTATTTGGGGCTGAAAATCGGATTGACCGTTTCTGCTTCCATTCCTGCAGCTGTGATTTCAATGGCTATTTTGCGCGGGTTGTTCCGCAGAAAATCCATTTTGGAAAATAATATTGTGCAAACAATGACCACGGCCGGGGAAGCTGTGGCGGCCGGTGCGATTTTTACCCTGCCGGCTCTTTACTTGTGGGATTTGAGTCCAAGCCAGGCCATGATTGCTTTTATCGTTGTGACCGGTGGATTGCTCGGTGTTTTGATGATGGTTCCTTTGCGCCGTTTGTTGATTGTCAACGAGCATGAAGTGCTGCCGTATCCGGAAGGAACTGCATGTGCAGAGGTTTTAAAATCAGGCGAAACCGGTGGAACCAATGCCAAGCTGATTTTGTCCGGGTTTATTGTCGGCGGCTTGTTCAAAGCATTGGGAGACGGTTTAAGATGGTTTAAAACTTCGGTGGAAACACAAATCATTGGCTATAAAAATGCAGTGCTCGGCATGAGTACCATGCCCGCCTTGCTTGGGGTGGGATATATCATTGGTCCGCGCATCGCGGGACAAATGATTGCCGGAGGGCTTCTGGCTTCCGTCGTTTTCATTCCGATGATCTCCTTTTTTACACAAGGAAGTCCTGCGGTCTTTTTCCCGTCGGAAGATCCAGTGGGAGGAATGGATGCTTCCGCGATCTATTCCAGTTACATCACATATATCGGGGCTGGTGCGGTGGCCATGGGCGGTTTGATCACGTTGGTGAAAACCTTGCCCATATTGTTCACTTCCGTACGTGATACGCTGCAAGGTTTGTTGAAGCAAGATCACAATGCGGCCTTGCAAATCGAAAGAACCGACAAGGATCTGCCGATGCATTATATTTTGGGCGGTTCGATTTTGCTGATATTGATCATTGCTTTTGTGCCGGTGACGAAAGTCGGAATCATCGGTGCGATTTGCATCGCCTTGTTTGGGTTCTTGTTTGTGGCGGTTGCTTCCCGGATCGTCGGGATTGTCGGAAGTTCATCCATGCCTGTGTCCGGCATGACCATTGCCACCTTGCTGATCACCACCTTAATTTTTAAGGCGATTGGCTTTACCGGTCAAACGGGGATGATTGTCTCACTGACCTCCGCAGCCATCGTTTGTGTGGCCATTGCCGTCGCGGGGGATATTTCCCAAGACTTAAAAACGGGTTATCTGGTGGGAGCAACTCCGTGGAAACAACAAATTGCCATGATGGTCGGGGTGCTGGCCAGCGGTTTGTTGATCGGATACGTTTTGTACCTCTTTGATCAGGCGTATGAAATCGGAAGCGAAGCATTGCCGGCTCCCAAAGCCATGTTAATGAAGATCATTGTTGAGGGGCTGATGCAAGGAAACTTGCCTTGGGAACTCATCATAATGGGGGCGGCGCTGGCGATTACGATTGAATTTTTGGGGATCAATTCCTTGACGGTGGCTGTCGGATTTTATCTGCCGATTTCCATCAGTGCGCCGATCATGGTCGGAGGTATTGTCCGCTGGCTTACGACCCGGTTCAGCAAAACCGAAGCTGAAAAACAAGGGCGCGAAGAAGCAGGAACGCTCTTTGCTTCCGGTTTGATTGCCGGGGAAGCGTTGCTCAGCGTTGTCGTTGCCTTGCTCATCGTGCCGGGAATCATCGATCCGGAAGCTCCGTTTAAAGTGGAAAGCCAGCTCTTGCCATTGCTTCTTTTCCTTGCATTGGTCGGCTTGTTGGGATTTGTCGCTGTGAAATTTGCCAATAAAAATGTAAAAGGATCTTCTTCTTCTGCCAAATGATGAAGAAGAAAAGAGAAAATCTGCTGGAATTAATCCCGTGTTTAAAGCCGCATCTTTCTTTGCAGCCGGCAAGGGAAGACAAAGAGCTGGTTTTTGTGGTGATCCCCCGGACCAGCTGGATTGAACGCTTTTCCATCCGTTTTTTGAAACAGCCGGAAGCCATCAAGGTGAAACTGGATGAACTGGGAAGCTTTGTGATCCGGCTGTGTGACGGGCGCCATACCGTGGATGAAATACAGAAAAAACTGGAATCGGAATTCGGGGAAAAGGCAGAGCCGGTTTTGCCCAGGCTTGCGACGTTTTTGCAAATGATGGAAGAAAACGGATGGATCCGTTTGGAAAAATCAGGCGAAAAAAAAGGCTGTTGATTTTCAACAGCCTTTTTTATTTGGGAGTGAGAAAAGATTACTGAAAGAACAGGAACAGAAGCGACGCCAAAATGAAGATGATTCCAACGTTCAAACAAATGAATTGCAGGTTTTGGAGGAAAGCCCTCCGTTCCGCTTTGGACAAAGGGGAATCATCTTCGGCTTCATCCTCCCGCCTCTGTCCGGGGAGTTTGTTGAATTTTTTAAAAGTGCGCAAAAAGACGGAAAAGAAACCGCCTTGGACGACAAAAATGCTGGCGGCAAGGATCAAAAAGAGCAATCCGGCCAAAAAGGATTGATCGATAAAGGCAAGCGCATTCCCTTTGGAAATGAAGCCGAGAAACAAAAACACGACCATCGTGATGAGAATGGTTGCCCAAGCACGTTTATTTCGCATCTTCATGGCGTTCCTCCGTTTACGGTCTGAAATGGAAATATGGTTTATTTTGGACAATATCCATATAATCTTTTCTAAAGCTAGCAATTCATTTATAATGTTACAAGTTAACCCGGTCCAGATCACGATCTGAAGGGGAATTGTCAGAAAAGAAAGTATCCAAGGTTCGACTGCAGGGAGGGGGAGTCATGCTCAAGACAGGGAAAGTGTTGTTGGCAATCGCAGCCTCTTTCAGTTTAGTACTGAGCGGGTGCGGTTTTCAAGCAAACAGTGGTTCCAACATGAAATTAAGTGACGAGCAGGTGTTGAGGATTGCCGAAGAAGGCGGCATCACGACACTGGACACGGTCAAGGCCAATGATGCGATCACGTTTAATGTCCTGAATAATGTGAATGAAGGCTTGATGCGATTGGGAAGGGAAAAACAACCGGAATACGGGATTGCGTATGAATATGAACTCAGCCCGGACAAAACCAAGTATACCTTCAAACTGCGGGAAGACGCCAAATGGAGTGACGGCGAACCCGTGACGGCGCAAGATTTCGAGTATGCATGGAAACGGGTGCTCAATCCTCAAACTGATTCCGGATATGCCTATGTCTTTTTCCCGATTAAAAATGCCAAACAGTATAACCAGGGGCAAGTGGATGCGTCTGCTGTCGGAATCAAGGCGGTGGATGATCACACCTTGGAAGTGCAATTGGAAAAGCCGACATTGAACTTTATTCAGCGTACGACCATGATCGCTTTCATGCCGCAACGTAAAGATGTGGTTGAAAAGTTTGGGGGTAAATACGGAACATCCGCGGAAGAAACCATTTATAACGGACCATTTAAAGTCGCCAGTTGGACACCGCAAAAAGTGTTGTTGAAAAAAAATGAAAATTACTGGGATAAAAACGGAGTAAAGCTGGAAACCGTTGAAATCAACGTGGTGAAGGATTTGGCAACGGGAATCAATCTATACAACTCCGGGGAAATTGACACCGCCACGCTGAACCAGGCGTTTGTGGATGCCTTTAAAAATACAGAAGAATACGTGGAAGCGGAAAGGGCAAGAAACTATTATATTCTGTTCAATCATGACGATCCTTTTTTTAAAAATGAAAAAATCAGGAAGGCAATCAATCTGGCGATCGACCGGGGGACCATTGCCAACGATATCATGAAAGGCGGATCCAAACCGGCAGATGCTTTGATTCCGTCATCGATCAGCGGGGTGGGCGGCAAAAACTTCCGTGAACTTTCAGGATCCTACGTCAAAACCGATGTTGCCCGTGCCCAAGCCTTGTTTCAGGAAGGTTTAACGGAATTGGGAATGTCCGAACCGCCCAAGGATATCGTGATGGTCAGTTATGACGCAACCCCGCTGAGGGATGTGGCGATCAACATCAAAGAGCAATTGCGGAAAAAGCTGAATTTGGAGATCAAGCTGGATTCCCCGACTTGGAAAACCCATGTCAACAAAGTGAAAAACAGAAACTTTGACATGGCCATGCTGGGTTGGGTGGCGGACTACAATGATCCGTTCAACTTCTTTGAAATTTGGGAGTCGGATAATGAAATGAACTTCTCCCATTACAATAACCCCAAATTTGACCAGTTGATGGATCAGGCAAGGCAAACTTCCGACCCGAAAGCGCAGTTTGAGTTGTTAAAACAGGCCGAAGCGTTGCTTACCGGCGTGGATGATCAGGGGAGTGCCGGTTTTGTGCCGTTAATTTACTACTCTAAAGCGTTTGTGCAAAAGTCTTATGTCAAAGACCTGTACCGCCATCCGTTTGGTCCGGAATACAGTTTGAAATGGGCATATATTGTGGAGAAAAATGAAGAATGATAAAAAAGCTCAAGCCTCGGCCGAAAGGGGCTTGAGCTTTTTTGTGCAGCTTGTTATCAAAGGCGGATGAAAAAGGGTATTCCTTTATTGTAGACTTTTATTTAATACAACAAAAGATAAACCCCCTTTACAAATCAATGAAATATGAGTTAAATATAAATAACGCCTAAAATTTGATAAAATTAGAATAAAAAATTGTTAGAAATTTGAGTTGACTCTTTGTTCGATTTTCTTGGTGAACCGCTCATCTTGCCTTAAAATAACAGATGAATTATTTATTTTCAGATTATTAGGCGGAGGGAACAACCAGTCTTTTTCCATTCAGGGTTTATGACCATTTTTTGGTCTAAACTATATACTTTATTTTAAAAAAAGGGGGCAGACGTTTTGAGGCGGAGAATCAAATTGTTTTCTTTGCTGTCACTGGTTTTGGCGTCAGCGATGGTGTTGACGGCTTGCTTTGGGGGAGGGACCGAGACCAAAAACAGTCAGGTATTGAACTTGGCAGAAATGTCCGAGCCGCCAAACCTGGACAGTGCCAAAACGACAGATGTGGTGTCTTTCATGATCTTGGGAAACACCATGGAAGGGCTATATCGTTTGGATAAAGACAGCAAACCGGTTCTCGGGATGGCAGCCAAAGAGCCGGAAGTGAGCGAGGACAATTTAAAATGGACTTTTACTTTGCGTGATGCCAAATGGAGTGATGGAAAGCCGGTGACGGCCCATGACTTCGAATATGCATGGAAGCGGGCGCTGGATCCCAAAACAGCATCCGAATATGCGTACATCCTTTACCCCTTGAAAGGAGCTGAAGCTTACAATACCGGGAATGGTTCAGCCGACGATGTGGGAGTAAAGGCTTTGGATGACAAAACATTGGAAGTGGTTTTGGAGCGCCCGATTCCCTACTTCAAAGACCTCTTGTGCTTTGCGACTTTCTTGCCGCAACGAAAAGACATTGTAGAACAGTATGGAGATAAATATTCCTTGGAAGCCAACACATTGGTTTACAACGGTCCGTTCGTTCTTTCCGAATGGAAACACAACCAAAGCTTCCAAATGAAGAAGAACCCCGGGTATTGGGACAGCGGGGTTGTCAAATTGGAAGAAATCAACTGGCAAATTGTAAAGGATAACTCGACACAAGTCAACCTTTATAACACCGAAAAATTGGATTTTGCCTATTTAAATTCCGAGTTTATCGACGCATTTAAAGACGATCCGAACACTTTTTCGATTTATGACGGTTCCAGTTGGTACCTGGAAATGAACCAAACCAAAGATTTCTTTAAAAACAAAAAAATCAGGCAAGCAATCAATTTGGCGATCGATAAAAACACGTATGTCAACAATATCCTGAAAAACGGATCGATTCCGGCAGGAGGATTGGTTCCGCCGTTTATCAAAGCCAGCGGCGTGGATGACAACAAAAAATACCGCGATTTGGTGAAAATGGATCCGCAGTTTGATCCGAACAAAGCCAAACAGTTATGGCAAGAAGGATTGAAAGAATTGGGCTTGTCCCAAGCGCCGGCCATTGAATTGCTTGGAGATGACACCGCTTCTGCAAAACAAAGTATGGAATTTATCCAAGAGCAACTGCGCGTCAACTTGGGGGCTAATGTCCAAATTACCTCGGTGCCGTTTAAAGAGCGTCTGGAAAGAGGGAAAAACCAACGGTTCGATCTGTTGATTTCCGGTTGGGGACCCGATTACAACGACCCGATGACTTTCCTCGATCTCTTTACCAGCGACAACTCCTTCAACCGCGGAAAGTACAGCAATCCGGAATATGATGAGCTTGTTAAAAAATCGAAAGAAAACGGGGACTTTAAACAACGTTTTGAAGACTTGAAAAAGGCTGAGCAAATCCTGATTGAGGATGCAGGAATTGCACCGCTTTACTACCGTACGAAAATTGCGGTGAAAAGACCGTTTATCAAAGATTGGTACTGGAGCGCGATTGGTCCGGAATACACGTTGAAATGGGCATCAGTGGATACCGGAAAATAAGATCCGAGTTTTGCCGGGAGAAGGTATATGTCAACGGTTTGGCATATACCTTCATCCATGCTCAATCAGGAAGGAAAGGAAGTGAAGCGGTTTGCTGCGATATATTTTAAGCCGGTTGGGGTATATGGTGCTTACGCTTTGGATTATTGTCACGGCCACTTTCTTTTTGATGCACTCTTTGCCGGGAACCCCGTTGAAAAATGAAGAAAAACTGCCTCCCTTGATCCGGGAACAGATCATGGAAACCTATGGTTTGAATGACCCGTTGCCGGTGCAGTATGTGAACTTTATGAAACGGCTGGTGCAGGGGGACTTTGGAAAATCTTTATCGCACGACGGACGTTCTGTCACCGAAATGCTGTTGGAAGGATTTGAAGCGTCTGCTTTTATCGGGGGACAGGCATTGGTTTTCGGGGTTTTGGTCGGACTCTTGCTCGGAGTGGGTGCGGCGCTCCGGCGCGGAGGCTGGCTGGATAATGTGGCCACAGTGATTGCCGTCGGGGGAATATCGATCCCCAGCTTTGTGATGGCGGCTCTTTTATCTTATTGGGTCGGCGTGAAATGGCAAATTCTGCCGGCGGCGTTGTGGGGGTCTTATGAACATACCATATTGCCGTCGTTGGCTCTTTCATTCACCGTTATTGCACAGATGTCCCGTTATGTGAGAACCGAAATGGTGGAAGTGATGGATCAGGATTATATGAAAACGGCCAAAGCCAAAGGCTTGGGAAGACAGGCCATCGTTTTCCGCCATGCTTTGCGAAATGCCCTCATCCCTGCGATTACCGTGTTGGGTCCTTTGGCGGTAAATATTATTACCGGTTCGCTGGTTGTGGAAACTATCTTTGCTGTACCCGGAATCGGGTTATTCTTTGTTGAGTCAATCCAGGTCAATGATTACACCTTGATTATGGGGGTTACCATTTTTTACTCCATTTTGATTCTTGCCACCATCTTTCTCGTGGATATTTTGTATGGAGTCATCGATCCCCGGATTCGACTAACGGGTGCAAAGGAGTGAATCAGCGATGAGTGAAAAAACAATCAACGAGATCACACCGGAAATGTTTGAGCCGATTGGCGCTGATGAATCGGCCGGGGAGCAGATTACCCGGGAGCGGATCGGCTTTTGGAAAGATGCGGCACGCCGTTTTCGTTCCAACTGGGGAGCGATGATCGGCCTTGTCATTATTTTGGTTATTGGATTTTTCGCTTTTGCCGGTCCCTTGATGAATGATTATGATTACCGGTCACAGGATTACTCCGCTCAAAACAAGGAACCGTTTGCCGACCATTATTTTGGAACCGATAGTTTTGGCCGTGACTTGTGGCAACGGACATGGAACGGGGCCCAGGTTTCCTTGCAAATCGCTTTTTTGGCGGCTTTGTTTGATCTTTGCATCGGTGTGACCGTCGGAAGTGTTTCCGGATATTTCGGCGGCCGGGTGGACATGATCTTGCAACGGGTGGTGGAGATTTTATATTCCATTCCTAACCTGATCATCATCATTTTGATGCTTCTGATCTTTGAACCGGGGATTATCCCCATTGCGCTGGCCTTGTCCCTCACGGGATGGGTGCCGATGGCCAGGGTGGTTCGTGCGCAGATCCTGAAACTGAAATCCCAGGAATATGTGTTGGCGGCTCGCACGTTGGGGGCCGGACACCGGCGCATTCTGCTCAAACATTTGATTCCCAATGTGATGGGGCCGATTATTGTTGCGGTGACGTTTGCCATTCCTTCAGCCATTTTCTTTGAAGCATTTTTGAGTTTTATCGGTCTGGGGATCCGCCCGCCGCTGGCAAGCCTTGGATCACTTGTGAATGACGGCTCCAAATATTTGCAGATTTTTCCGTATCAAGTCTTTTATCCGGCAACGATTCTCTGTTTGATCATGCTCGCCTTCAACCTTTTGGGAGACGGCTTGAGGGATGCACTTGATCCAAGAATGCGCAAATAAAGGGGGGAATCAGTATGGAGAAATTACTCGATGTGAAAGACTTGCATGTTTCATTTAAAACGTATAACGGAGAAGTGAAAGCGGTAAGAGGTGTGAGCTTTCACGTCAACAAGGGGGAAACCGTGGCTGTTGTGGGAGAATCAGGATGCGGGAAAAGTGTCACCTCGCAAACCATCATGCGCTTGATTCCCCAACCCCCGGGCATCATCAAAGAAGGCGAAATCCTTTTTGAAGGAAGAGATTTGACAAAACTCAACGACAAAGAGATGGAAAAAGTCCGCGGGGCCGAAATTGCCATGATTTTCCAAGATCCCATGACTTCTCTCAACCCGACCATGACGGTGGGACGGCAAATCACGGAAGGGTTGATGAAACACCAGAATCTGAGTGCGTCGGAAGCCAGAGAAAAAGCGGTGGAAATGTTGAGATTGGTCGGAATTCCCAGCCCGGAATCCCGGATCAAGCAGTATCCCCACCAATTTTCCGGAGGCATGCGGCAACGGGCGATGATTGCAATTGCACTGGCTTGTCAGCCCAAACTGCTGATTGCGGATGAACCGACAACGGCTTTGGACGTAACCATTCAGGCGCAAATCATTGAGTTGATGAAAGAATTGCAACGGAAAACGGGAAGCTCCATCATTTTGATCACCCACGATCTCGGGGTGGTGGCCGACATTGCCGACCGGGTCGTGGTGATGTATGCCGGACAAGTCGTGGAATCAGGCACTTTGGAAGAAGTGTTTTATCATCCCCGCCATCCGTACACTTGGGGGTTAATGGATTCCATGCCACGGCTGGATTTGTCGCATGAGCAGGAATTGCTTCCGATTCCGGGCTCCCCTCCCGATTTGATTTCCCCTCCGAAAGGGTGTCCGTTTGCAGCCCGTTGCAAGCATGCGATGAAGGTTTGCAAGGAACACATGCCGGGAGTCACCGAGGTGTCATCCACGCATCAAGTGACTTGCTGGCTGGAACATCCCATGGCGCCGAAGCCGAATGTCCGGAAAGGACCGATTGGAGGGGAGAAAAGTGAGTAAGCAAGAAAATAAAAATCATGAAACACGGCCGGAAAAAGATGTGATTTTGTCGGTGAAGGGATTGAAAAAACATTTCCGGCTCAGTAACGGCCAAGTGGTCAAAGCGGTGGACGGGGTCACCTTTGACGTTTACCGGGGAGAAACCTTCGGGTTGGTCGGGGAGTCCGGTTGCGGAAAGTCCACCATTGGCCGCACCTTGATTCGGCTGTACCATGCGACGGAAGGTTCGGTTACGTTTAACGGGGACGATGTGTATCAATTAAAAGGAAAGAAACTGAAAGAATTTAACCGGAAAATGCAAATGATTTTCCAGGATCCGTATGCTTCGCTCAATCCACGCATGACAGTCATGGATATCATTGCGGAAGGGATCGATATCCACGGGCTGGCTCAGGGGGAAGAACGAAAAAAACGGGTCATAGACTTGTTGAAAGTGGTCGGGCTCAATGAAGAGCATGCCAACCGTTTCCCACACGAGTTCAGCGGGGGGCAACGGCAGCGGATCGGAATTGCCCGGGCTCTGGCAGTCGATCCCGAGTTTATCATTGCCGATGAACCGATTTCGGCATTGGATGTTTCCATTCAGGCACAAGTCGTCAACTTGATGCGAAAACTCCAAAAAGAAAAAGGGCTGACTTATCTGTTTATTGCCCATGATTTGTCAATGGTGAAATATATTTCGGATCGTGTGGGCGTGATGTATCTGGGAAGCATGGTGGAGCTTGCGGACAGTGAGGATCTGTATGACAAACCGTTGCACCCGTATACGGAAGCGCTGCTGTCTGCCGTTCCCATCCCGGATCTGGATGTTTCCAAAAAACGGGAACGGATTATTTTGGAAGGGGATGTCCCCAGTCCCATTGATCCTCCCAGCGGCTGCCGGTTCCGGACCCGGTGCCCGAAAGCGATGGACATTTGCGCCAAGGCCGTTCCGGAATGGAAAGAAGCCGCACCCAAACACTGGGTGGCTTGCCATTTGTATAATGAACAATAAAGAAAACCCGGTATGTAACCGGGTTTTCTTTTTTATGAGAATTTTTAAGGCTTCTTCTAAACCATATCCATGATTTGGATGACAGCAAGGATGGCAAACAAAACCAAGCTGATGATCAGAACGGCATTGGCCCACCAACGGTTCCGGTAAACCGGATCCAATTTTTTGGAATTTAACAAAATCAACAATGTGACGGAGATAAAAGGCATAAACAAGGAACCGAGAACTCCGTACAAAATCACAAGGCCGACCGGTTTTTCCAAAAACAAAAGCAACATCGGAGGGAATGTCATCCACAAAAGAAAGCCGCGGTAGAAAGGATCCCGCACGGAAACCGGAGCGGGTTTTTTTGTTCCCGGGACTTCTTTTTTGAAATGGCGCACCAAGTCGGCGAAAAGATAGGGAACACCGTTAAACACCCCTAAGACTGATGTGAAAGACGCAGACCAAAAACCGAGCAGGAACAACCAATAGACCGGGGTGCCAAATTCTTTGCCCAAAAGGACGGCAAGGTGGATCAATCCTTCTTCGTTTTGCAATTCAATGCCCGATCCGTATAAAAATTCAGCTCCCACGATCAACAGCGAAAGGGTGAAGATGGCGGTCAGCGTGTAAGCGACACAGGTATCCAGGCGCATGACCGGAATCCACGGAGGACCCGACCAGTTTTTTTCCCGCACCCAATACCCATAGGAAGCGATGGTGATGGATCCGCCAACGCCGCCGATCAATCCCAAGGCATATGTGATGGAGCCGTTTGGCGTGCGGGGGATGAGTCCTGTGGCAATTTGATCCAGCTGGGGCAGAACGATGACAGCGGTGCCGACGACGGTAGTTATTCTGATTAAAAAACAGTCATTCTTTCATTTTCACCTTTTTAAAATAAATTAGAGTAGCTCGTAATCTGTGATGATCGGTTTTATATGTGGGCGCTCCCCTTCTGTTTTGATATAGATCCTGGAAAAAATCATGTTTAAAATCTCTTTTTGCTCTTTCCTGGATAGGTGATACCAGATTTCTTTTAAATTCTTGAGTGCAACGATGATTTCGTCTTTACTTACATCAGTTTCATTGGGGACCGTGTTGAATGCTTCTAACTCTTCCATCAGTGCTTCTTCTTTTTTCTTTTCCTCGTTCATTCTTTCTTTCAGCTCTTCCAAACTAATTGCATCGTTTGCAAATGCTTCTTGCCATTTGCGGCGGCGTTTTTTGATTCGTTGCAGTTCTGCTTCAATCTGCTTTAGTCGAAACTCGTTGTCAGTCTCTCCTTTTTCTGATTCCAAGGTCACTTCGCTTTCTTCAATAATCAGATTGATCTTGTTTAGTAGTTCATCTACAAGTCGTTCTTCAAGAACAGTTGAAGCCTGGCAAATTCCCCTAGCGGTTCCATTACATCGATAGTAATATGTAACTCCGCTTTTGTTTTCCTGGCGTGCTCCTGAGTATGGAGACCCGCATCTGGTACAGAAGAGTATTGTGGAAAACGGATAGTCGCTTGTATGAGCTTTTTTTCTTCCACCGTGTCGCTTTTTTAGGATCTCTTGAACCTCATTGTATTCTTCTTCACTGATCAAAGCCGGGTGGTTACTGTCGATGGTTTCTTTTTCCCCGTAGCCGTTCCGGTTGACTAGATAACGGATTTTCCCGGTGTATGTAGGATTTCTAAGCAAATATGCCACTTTGCTACCGGTCCAGTTGCCCCCTTTTGGGGAGTCGATCCCCTGTTTGTTGAGTATTTTCGCGATCTTATTTATGCCCATCTTTTTTGCACTGTTGAAGATCCATCTAACGATTTGCGCTTTCTCCTTGTCAATCACCATCTTTCCATCTTCGTCTATCCGATAACCAAACGCTGGCCCACCTATCCTCTTGCCTTCTAAAAACTTCCGCTCCAAGCCCATTTTCACCCGTTCTGATAAGTTTTCCCTTTCCCATTGGGCCATAGCCCCAACGATTGAAATAAATAGTCTCCCCATCGCCGTTGTGGTGTCAAAAACTTCTGTAACGGACTTAAACATGATGTTGTGTTCATCAAAGATGTTCAGTAGTTGATGAAGATCGAGTACAGAACGGACCAGGCGATCCAAACGATAGACGACCAGGACATCAAACTTTTTAGATTTTACGTCTTGTATAAGCCGTTGCATAGATGGTCTATTCAAGTCTTTTGCAGAGTATCCGTCATCTTTATAAACTTCACCAAGTTCCCATCCTTGAGACTTGATAAAGTCGGTGCATCGTTGCTGTTGAGCGGCCAGGCTAAAACCTTCTGCTGCTTGCTCAGCTGTCGATACCCTGATATAGATGGAAGCTTTCATATGATCCCCTCCTCCCCACAGTCTACGCCTTCAATATTAATGTATTTTCGAAGTTGTTTCACGACCAAATTCAGTGTTTATGTTCAACTCTTATATATATCCAGGTATGTATTGTAGTAATTTTAGTGTTGACTTTGAAGAAAAAAAGGGGTTATAATATTACCGCAGAATATACCTTAGTACATACTATAATAATCAGGGGGATGATCATATGTTAGTTGCTGCTGATGTTGGTCGTTCGCAAAGTCGTTTCATCGGTAAAGTAAATGAAAATAAAGTATTTGAAGCCTTCCCGAGTCTTTTAAGACCGTACTTCAAAACTGAATGGGATGTTCTTCAAACAGAAAAGGATACGGTGATCGAGTATGAAGGCGAATCTTTCTATATCGGCGAGATTGTAGAATATGTAAAGGAAACCGGCGATAGCGGCCGGGTGTTTGACCCCAAAAAGACAGGGAAAAACACACTCCTATTTACGCTCTTAGGTTTGTATCGACTCGGAGCGCATGAATATGACCCTGTAGATCTCGTCATTGGCACACCTCTTAATAGGTACAACGAGGACAAAGATGGTTTGAAAAAGCTCTTAACCAATCGGCATCACATCAAAGTGACCACAGGAAATGGAACGGATCACCGGGTGATTGATATTAAAAAATGCATTGTTACCGTTGAAGGTGCAGGGATCTTCTACAGTAACGTAACGGATGATCTGGTTAGGGTTATTGATTTAGGGGCTGTCACTTTGAACGCGCTCACCTTCCGAAACAAACGGTTCATTCCCACGGAATCTTACACCTTCAACTGGGGATGGGATACATTGAAGCCGGAAAACCGTACACATAAATATGTCGCCGCTCTTATCCATGACTCACTGGCCACGAAATGGGCGAAAGATGATAAAGTAATGGTAGGTGGCGGACAAGCTAAGGGACTAGCTCCTGCAATCCAGGAATATTTCCCGAATGCTTATTCCGTCCCTGATCCCCGAAACGCAAACGTTGAGGGATATTTCAGGATCGGAAAGGTGATTAAGTGGTGAGTAAAAAAAAACTGGTCATCCAGGTGACTTTCAGCCCTGATGATCAAAAAGAAATGGAGATGTATGAGTATTTAAAGGGGGTGGGAAATGCAAGCGGGCATATCAAGAGGCTGATTTACCTTGATATGGTGTTAGGAAAATTAAGTGGCGGAACCATTGAGGTTAAACCGAATGAAGAAACAACTGTAAAAGAAATGAAAGAAGATTTAGGATTTAGTGCAGATGATTTAGGCGGTATCTGCGGATAAGTTAAATGGCCCACTGGCGGACGGCTCGCAACCCTCACCAGTGGGCCAAACTCCAAAATATAGGAAAGGAGTTGTTTCCATTGTATCAAAGGGAAACTGATTTTGAAATATGGAAACCGATCCGGGGATATGAAGGCCTGTACTCGATCTCCAATCTGGGGAGAGTAAAACGGGAAAAACGAGTCATTGTTAATCGCCGCGGGACCCGACAGGTGATGAACGAGAGGATCTTAAAGCCGTATCACAGGAAAGGGAAGGGGCTTGAAGTCACTCTCTGCAAAGACGATCACAAAAGAACGTTTCTCGTCCATGTTTTGCAAAGAAAGCATTTTGAAACCTCCTTTCACGACTAATCCAACGTACTTTCACGACTACTTTCACGACTTTCATGATGTAACGAGAGATCAACATATTTGCCTCTCTCCTCTCACGACTTCTGTCTATAAATTGGCTTTTCCCTGGGATTAACCAATGGCGATGTCGTGAAGGGGAGGGGCTTGTTATGGGAGGAGAGAGAAAATGTTTTTCAAGATTCAAACAAGAAGAAGGATGTACGGGATCTATTGTGAATTTGATGATAATTACTACTCAATGGAGATAAGCATAATGCCTAAGAAATTATGGCGATTGTCTAAAAGGGTTATTGTGACTGATCATCTAAGTATTGAAACAGACCCAAAAAGTAAGGCAGCAGAACTCATTCAAAAGTATGAAAAGGCCGAAGACTACGAAGATGAGCTGGAATCAAAAACATTTCAAATCGATGGGGATCAGATCCAGGAGGTAAAAGAAAAGAGAAAAGTTAAAGTACACCATTGGGATGGTGGGGTGGAAGAGATTTTAATTTAAAAGGGAGCATGCAGCTCCCCTTTTTTATTCATTTTGGATGTAATAAGAGACATTAATTATAAATTGGGGTATAATGAGTATAGCTAGCGAATTGACTGTCTAATACATCGGCGCCACTATCTCCCGAAACCATGACCTCTGCGGTCGTGTGGAAATCCATTTTTGGATAGAGAATAGGGCGCTGATTTATTCTGCGGGAAGACCCAATATGAAAATCGGGATCGATATGTGCACGTGAATGTGTCACAAGCTAAAAATATGGAATATTATATGGAAAAGGACTTTTGACGAATTGACAACGCATCAGGATATTTATATGTTTGAAATATAAGCAGCATTAAACACCTGAATAATATCCTGTTTATTGATATAACCTAATCAAAAGTCCTCTGTTTTATGTGAGGTGTTTTTATGGCTAACATTCGGGATGTAGCCAAATATTTTTTGACGAAGGTTGATCGTACCGAGGACACAATAACTCATTTGAAACTCCAAAAATTATGCTACTACGCACAAGCTTGGCACTTAGCAATTAAAGATAAGCCGTTGTTTAATTCAGTGTTCCAGGCCTGGGCAAACGGCCCGGTTTCTCCTGAATTGTGGCAAGAATATAAACATCATGGTTTTGAACCTATTGATTACCCAGAAAACTTTGACCCATCGGTGTTGGCTAAGGAGGAAAGGGAATTTCTTGATGATATTTGGGATGCATACGGTTGTTATACTGCCAAGTATCTGTCCGACTTGACTCATCAAGAAGATCCCTGGATCAAAGCCAGGGGCGATGCGCGCCCAGGCGAAAAATGCACCCGGATAATTAGTGATGAAAGCATGAAGGAATATTATAAAGAGATGCTGGAGGACTAATGGGGAAGAAGAAAATTAAACCAAAGCGTAGAAAGAAGATTGCTGGTAAAAGTGTTTTAATCCCACAGCCCGAACAGGGGAGTACAGATGGCGACTCCCCTGTCTTTTCGTTTAAATACTGTGATAATAATAAATTTGTACTGTGGGATCTGTCTAAACCAGAACTAATGAGACTGATGGACTTTTTCAAACAAGCTGAACGCTTAACCTGGGGAGAAATCATAAAGCAGAGAAAGCGTGGGTTGAGATATGATTCACGGAGCACAAATGAAATCAAGTACAAATTACCAAATGATTTATCTGAAGATTTAACCTTGATTCATTTGGCAATGTCAGGGAGAGGAAGAGTTTGGGGTTTTAGAGACGGAAGAATTTTTCATATAATCTGGTTTGATAAAGATCATAAAGTTGATAAAATGTCGTGATACATAAAGGAAATTATTAAAATACGGAGAATTGGAAATATAAAACCCAAGGAGCTATTTAATAATGGCTCCTTTTTTTGTGTTTATGATTGGTTCCAGGATAAAAATATAGAAAATTTTAACTTTTATAGTTTGATCTTGTAGCGTGCGTGGTAGATGTCTTATGCTAATGAAATGACTTGGCCCAGGCATTTGTTGACCCAGCCATACTTTTATGTGATATAATTAGTAACCCGAACAATAGTTCCCTAAATGGACACAAACTATACTATACATTCCGAATAATAAATTATAGGCATATAGTCTTAAGACTCTTAGAGGGGGGGCTAAATATGGCTATAAAAATATATCAAAACCACTGCCGCTTCCCCATAACCGACAGTGGTCAGGATTTAGAAATGTATTTGATGGAAATTTGTGAGTCTTTAAGCATAGAATTCACCATGGATTGTAGGCGATTAGTTAATTTGTTAAATAAAAAAGGATACATAGATGATATAGAGTATTCATCTATGCTAAAAGTTTTATACTTTTAATCAGTTTTTTTTCCTCTGTGTTTTTAGTCTCATCGTCTTTTTTTTCCTCACTAACTTTCCTGCCCTCTTTAACGCGATCACGAATGATAGCAAAAAACTCTGTGAGGATTTCACGCTGTTCCGGAGTCAGCTCTTGGCCACCCCAGGTGGCTCTTTTATTTTTAAGCGCTTCTTTTATGTCTATACTATCTTCTTTCTCTTTCTTCTCCAGGCCTAATAAATAATCTGTAGTTACTCCATAAAATTCAGCCAATTTTTTTAACGTTTCATAATCGGGATTTCTACGCCCAATTTCATATTGACCATACGTTCCTCTGTTAATCCCGATAATCTTGGCTAAATCTTCCTGGGAATATTTTCTTTTCTTTCGTAACTCCTTTAATCTATCGCCTAAATTCATGATATCCATGCGATTCGGATCGGCAAAGCGCTGAATACCTAGAAAATCCTTTGATAAAACCTGAAGACTATGCAAAAGGGATGAGACTTTATAACGAGCTTTGCAGGAGGGCACATGAGTTAAGGAGTGAGATTCATGAATAGAGCAGCAAAACGCCGGGGCCGTCCCGCTCAAAGTGAACCTAACTATATTGCTTGTCTTGACTGGAATTTTGGCTGGCAACATCCGAGGGATTTCGAAGAGTTAAAACGCGCTTGGGAGCAGGGGTACGGATACGAAGACATCGCCAGGGCGCTTGGACGGCCAGAAAATGAAGTGATCATGTATATCATGGACCACTGGGTAAAAGAAACTTGCCCGATCGTCCTGGAGGCATCTGGGGAAGGAGGCGGAGAGGATGAAATTGTTTCTAGCGACACATGATTATCATTTTATCGGGCCAGGCATGACATTAGTTTCGGCAGAGTCAGAAGAGATGGCCCGTGCGATGGTGGCGGAAGAAATCAAGAAACACGGTCTTTCTCCTTTTGAACAGCCCATCGTTTTAGAGGAAATCAAACTGGACCAGCCTTTTGCCAAGGTCATTTGGGACGGGGACTATTGAGGAGGTGGCTTGGAATGAAAGTTCTTGATCTCTTCTCAGGTATTGGTGGTTTTAGGTTAGGCATGGAAGCCGCAGGGCATGAATTTGTCGGGTGGGTGGAGATCGATAAACACGCAAGAAGGGCATATGAAGCTATACATCAACCGGAGGGAGAGTGGACTGCTCATGACATCACGAGTGTTACAGATGACGATATTCGACTACTTGGAAGAGAAAGAGGACCAATTGACGTTATCTGCGGAGGATTTCCGTGCCAAGCTTTCTCAGTGGCGGGGAAGCGAGGAGGATTCAATGATACACGAGGTACACTCTTTTTTGAAATTGCAAGGTTCGCATCTATTCTCAAACCTAAATATCTATTCCTTGAGAACGTCAAAGGGCTTCTTAGCCATAACCGAGGGAGAACCTTCGAGACGATCCTCAGGACGTTGGATGAGCTGGGGTATGATGCGGAATGGCAAGTGCTTAACAGCAAGAACTTTGGAGTCCCGCAAAACCGAGAGAGGGTGTTCATTATCGGACATCTTAGAGGAGAACGTACCCGACAAGTATTTCCTATCGAAGGAGAAGGCACAGAAACTTCTCTCAGACAGTTGAATCCTGGAACCAGAGATGCAGAAAGGATTTATGACAGTAGAGGAATTGCCCGGACTCTCAAAGCAGAAGGGGGGAGGGTTAGGGGCTAAAACAGGACTTTACCTTGTTACCAAAAAAGGGGATCGGTTAATTCCGAGAAAGATAGCAACCTGCTTGGATGCTAATTATTACAAGGGTTTGGATAATCATCAAGCAAGAACAGGAGTACTTGTGAGGGCAGTATTAACTCCTGATAGACAAAAGAAACGGCAGAACGGACGAAGGATGAAAAAAGATGGTGAACCGATGTTTACTTTAACCGCAAGAGATATACATGGTATTGCTTTTCGCATACCAGGACCAAACGACCTTTCAAAAACCGTGAGATCAAGCGGAAGAGGGTCAATGGATATGAAACACACTTGGGATTATGTTCATGACGCAAATTACCGCATCCGCAAACTGACTCCCCGCGAATGTTGGCGGCTTCAGGGTTTCCCAGATTGGGCATTTGATCGGGCGAGAGATTCCGGGATTTCAGACACCCAACTTTATAAACAAGCTGGAAACAGCGTAACAGTTAACGTCATTTACGAGATAGCTAAAAGGATGGGAGTTGAATGACATGAGTTTGCCGGCAGGATTTGTACAAATCGATTTGTTTGGAACTGAATCTAAAGCGGACCCGATGTCAACACCAGCGACCAAACCAAAGCGTAGGAAAAGGAAGAAAGGCATTGTCTATCGTTGTTCTCGATGCGAAAAGACTATTGAAATAGACATCCCGGCTGTTGTAGTTGTTTGTGGTTGCGGCCGAAGAATGGAGAGGGAGGAGAGACCATGAAATTCACAGTACCTGGAAGACCGATACCAGCAGTCCGTATGACTCAACGTGGGAAGTTTGTAAAGGCTCAGGCGGGTCGGTATCTGGCTTATAAAAATCAAATCGGTTGGGAAGCCAAAGCAGCGAAAGTAACGAAGATAGACGGACCAGTGGAAGTAAACGCAATTGCCTATATTCATGGTAACCGTGACGGGGATATAGATAACCTGGCAAAAAGTTTTCTTGATGGTCTTAACGGGATCTGTTGGAACGATGACAAGCAAGTGGTAAAACTCACGGTTGAAAAGAGAAAGGTAGCAACCAAAGACGAGCAGAAAGCAGAAATCGAGATCCGGGAGGCGAAAACAAATGAGATTTGATGGGGACTTGGTATTTGTCTACACAGAAAGCAGATCAGAAATGGAACAAATCAAAAACGCGGGCTACAAAACAATTCGAAAAGGCAACGGGTGGTTCTGTGAAATAGATATCTCTTTTTTGCGGGGAAGGAGTGGGGAGCATGGGGAGATACAGAACTGAAGAGTATACAACCAAAGAACTTGCGTATATCTGTAAGTTCTATGAGTATGATGGACCATCCCGTTTAGGTATGGCCTTAAATAGATCGTCAAAATCGTTATCGGAAATAGTACGAGCTCTAAAGAAGAGTGGTGAATATGAGTTTTATAAAAAGCTTTGGGATAGGTTGTGTGAAAAAGGTGCATGAACAAAAAGAGCAGCCCAAAAGAACGGGCTGCACTATAGTTAAGCCAATAATCATTATAACACAGATACCGGGGGGAAGCAGGATGGGAGCAGCTAAGAAGATCAGAGACGGGGTATTCAAACATGTTGAAGCTGAACTGTACAGCTACTGGGATTCGATCAAAGAATTGAAACGATTGAGAGAAGAGATCATATATTCCACACCATTTGTAGAAGGAGATGGAGGGAAATCAAATCTTCCAGGTGATCCAACTGGCCGGAAGGCAACAGCTCTTTTGATGCACCGGAGGATCCAACAGCTAGAGCAGATCACCAAAGCAATCCGTATAGTATACGACCAGCTCCCTCCTGAAAAGCAAAGACTGGTCCAAATGAAATATTGGACGAGTCCTCAAATATTCACTTGGGAGGGGATCGCTCAAAGAATTCCCATCAGCAAAAGACAGGCATTAAGATGGCGGGATGAGATTGTACATGAGATAGCGGAGAGTTTGGGATGGCGTTAGATGGCACTTTCATGTCACTTTTGAGGGTATAAAACGATGTAATATGATAGTACCTAATAAAAGGTTAATACAATTTGGATCAGCCTGAATCGATTCCATTCCAAAACTCCTCCCCAAATTTGTAAGTCATCTGCAAAGGGGAAAGCGGTCATAAGAGCCGCTTTTTTATATCGCTAATAACCGGGAGTAACTAAAAAATATGGAGGTGTGTCCCCTCTCTTCTCTCTCTATATGTAGTTCTCCCGGTTTTTTTATAAAGAAAAAGCCGCCTTGTTGGGCGGGGTTATTGCTTTTGGCGTTCTAGGTTTTCTTTAGCTTCTTCAGCTGATCTCTTAGAGGCTTTGGCTTGCGAAAACGCAAAAACTGCAGAGATTAAGGCGACAGATGCACTTAAGATAGATATGAAAACATATTGGTTCATAACAATCGCCTCCTTTAATAATAATTTCGTATGTTGCCTTGCGATTCCTCTTAGATTAAGTAACAAAAAGACCGCCTCAGAGGGCGGTGTTATAACGATGATCCAAGGGAAGCTGGCTAAATAAAGAAAAAACCGTTCATTTGATACTGAGATAGGAGGTATATTATGCAGAACCATCAACACTCTATGCCTCCTTAGATCTGAGAGCCTGTTATACTGAGTTTGTTTTGATTTCAAGAGGAAATGAAATAACGAGTGTTAGCCTTCTGACGAAGGGCTTTTTTCTTTTTTAGTCGAATTCGATAGTGCAAGCTCTGAATTATTCATCAAAATTTTTCCATTTTATATATTGCATAACGATGCATCGTGAAATATAATATATAATGCAGTACACATTTTAAAAGTGGGGTTCTGATAATGGATAAAGAAATCATGAAAGGATCAATTGATATTCTTATTCTTTCTCTTTTAACCAGAAAGAACATGTATGGATATGAACTCGCCAAAAGTATCAAAAAGGAAAGTGACGATTTATACGATATGGGGGAAGGTACTCTTTATCCTGCATTAAAACGTTTAGAATCAAAGGGGTACTTGAAGTCTTACTGGGAAGTAGCAAAAACAGGGAAAAGGAGAAAGTATTATGCAATTTCGGAAGATGGAGAAAAAATTCTCAAAAAGAAACTGGAAAATTGGAAGAGCCTAAACAGACTCGTTTTGAAAGTATCTCGGGAGGCATTTTCATGAGTCGCTTTCAATCCTATATTGACCAAATGATAAAAGATATCGATTGTAGCGAAAAAATGAAAAGAGAATTATCAGAAGAACTTGAATTTCATTTGGAAATGCTTTTACAGGAATACCTTGATCAGGGATACTCTATGGAGGCGGCAATGGAATGTGCCATTGCCGATTTTGGTAATCCGCAAGCGATCGGCAAAGAACTAAAGAAAACCATGGTTGGAGGGATGATTATGAAAAAACTGGCTTTATTATTGGGAATCGGCCTTTTGATTTTTGGATTATTATGTGTTTTCAAGTTTATTGATTTGCTTACTACTCCTGTTCATGTAGGAATTGACATCGATTTTTATGGATTAGAGATCGAGAAGGGGGTTCCCGAAGCCGAAATATATTTTTATGCACTGAAATTTTTGGGTATTGGGATTGTATCCTTAATTGTCTGTGGATTTTTATTTAAAACAGGATTCAACAAAAAAAATAAGAACACATCATCGTAATGAAATAAATAGATAAATATTTTATAAATATTAATATACAAAAAATAATATTTTTCACCCCTATTAAGAAGGAAAATCTTTGTATTGGTCGAATTATACTACAATTTTCTAAAAATAGGGGTGGGTTAAAATTTACGCTAAATTCGCTAAGTTATCCGCTTTGTCGTTGGCGCTGAGTCTTCTGTTCGTAGGAAATGCTTTTGCTTGGGACAAGATTTATTCAGATCAATGGAGTGGGCGTACATCTCCCACCTACGGCCCTTGGAAAGGATCAGTTTTTTCATATCATGATTTAGGAAGCACAGATATCGTCAAAGTCCAAGTTGAAAACGTCTCTTATAATTCAAGTAATATCGAATCTATACGAGGCAACTATTACAGTCATAATTATCGGCATGGTTTGGATATAACAGATGTAGGTACTGGAGGGAAAAATGGAGCTCCTCCTATGAGTTACAATGGCTTTTGGTATACAAATTACCCAGAACCTTATTTTGATGTTGATAACGACGATGGAGTATACGGGAATGAAGAAACAGAAGTTGTATGTCAAAAGGTGTTAGATATAAAAACGGGTGTTGCTTATGATTTTTATGTAGAATTTTATAATAGTATTAACCCAACGAATGTAGCAGGATATTTTGAGATAAATTCACATGAAAGTGAATATTGGCCTATTGTAGGCGAATATCAAACTAGGCACTATAGTAAGCCCCCATTACAGGATGCTTATTATAACACCCATTAGAAACGGAGGTCTCTAAAATGAAGAAAAAATGGATTATTTCTCTGGCATCTGTCCTGTCGGTAATAGGGTTGATCTCTGCTGGTTCATTGTACGCTGACCAAGAGTTTACAGAAGAGAAAGCTAAAGTGATAAAACAAGAAGATTTAGCTGAAGGGAATTTTGAATTAACTGCAAGCAATAAAACAAATTCAAAAGAGGTTGAAGTAGATGTCATACTTCAACAAGACTCTCCTACTCTAGAAGATCTTGAAGCATATCGGAATCAAATGCCTGGTTACTTCGAAACGTTGAAAAATAAAGGGCATGACAATATCCCTGTAACCGTAACTATGAAAGAGGCACTCTCCGCTCAAGATTTCGAAAATTTTGTTCAAGAAAATAGCTTAGAAGTTGAAAACTTTGAGATTCGAGTAATGGATGAACAGGGATTACGAGCAACTTTGGGAGGACGACCTGATGACGGGGATTTATATCCAGAAAAAAAATTAAATGAGTTCCTTGATGGAGAAAAAACTATTAAGGGAGTATATCTCATTAAAGCAAATATGCCTGTGGAACAAGAGTTGTTTGATAAACTTCACAACGATAACCGGGTATTTGTAGCTGATGTTTCTGAAAAGATATTGGAAGAAAAAGTGAAAAACTCAACTGAGTATAAGCAACTGGGAGATGATAAACACATTGATATAAATCTTCCCAATAATTTATATTGGAAATTAGAGGATTTGAAAATAGCAAAATAAAATTTCCGTAAATATAAGAATAGTTTTATTAGTTCGTAAGTTTGATTGTGTTGCTTCAATTATATATTCGTAAAAAGGACAAAAAAAGCTACCTTTTCAGGTAGCTTTTTTTCGGTGATCTATGTGTAATGAAAATCAGTATGAACATGTATTTAACATATTTTGTAGAGAAGTTTTCTCGGATGATTGCAGTGTCAAGCCCCATTTAAATTTTGTATGAATCCACCACTTTGCGTAAGCGCAATGTGCTCCCTCTCTTGGGGGCTTCCATTCCGAAGGATCCTGATCTCCTTTTGAACGATTAGTACTAGCGGACACAGCAATCAATTGCGGACCAGACAAATCATTTGCAAATGCTTGGCGCTTTTCTGTGGTCGGGTCCATTTATCCGACCAAACTCCACAAACAAATTAAGTTTGGCAATAGATTGAGGAATGTTGCCTTGTTGTTTGTATCCTTTATTGCTTTTTTTGTTGTGGTTATTAATTCGCCTGATGAAAGTCAACCGGTTGCACAAGAAACTAAACTGCATCAGGAAGATCAAAACAAAGCGGTAAACTGGCAAGAGGAAATAAAGAAGATCGCAACATCAGACAAAACGGAAACAGAGAAATGTGATGAGTTTTCATCTTTGGCGCGCAATTATCGGCCAGAACTGAAAGAAATAGCAGAATTTGAAACATATATAGTGGAAGAGTTCAAAACGGGACGATATTTGAGCGATCTAAAAAAACATGAGTACATGCTGACGAATATTTTCAAATCGGAAGTTGTTCATAGGTATTATGATGATCAGTTAAATACACCGATTGACAAATTTGCATTCTACTTCTGGCAAAATTCAAAATACACGTATCGTGGAGCGGATTCCGTATATAGTGCTGATACAGTGCGAAATAAAGAGCGTATGGAAGAGCTATTGAAAAAGATGCAATAGGCCACTTCAGTGGTCTTTTTTGTTTGGAGTAAGGAGGGATTCGTATCAAGGAATGGGCTAAATCATTTTATAAAGGAAAGGCGTGGCGGCAATGTCGTGACGCTTTTTTTATTTCAAAGCTTGGACTGTGTGAAAGGTGTGGCGGTCCAGGCAAAATTGTTCACCACAAAGTTTATCTAACTCAAGACAATATCAATGATCCTAGCATAAGTCTTAACTTTGATAACCTGGAGTTGTTATGCCAGGACTGTCACAACAAAGAACACCATGGTGGTAAAGCGACGAGAGATGATGTCATGTTTGATGAGAGCGGGAACCTGGTGAAGTTATAGCCCCCCCGATTCAAAAAGTAAAACACCTTGGCTAGGGACCGGTGGGGGCACCTTCGAAAAACACACAAGCCTCGCGCGTGACCCCCCTACCCTAAAAATGGGTCCCTGAGGAGGCAAGAAAGGCAGGTGATTTTGTGTCGAGAAAAAAGGAACTGACTAAAGATGAACGGATTTCCAAGGAGGAAAGGCGATTACGCCGGAGTTACAAGGATTTGCCCAAAGATAAGAAGCAGGTTGTCGACGGATTAATTCGGCGGGCGGCATATATGCGGGTTACGCTCGAAGATATGGAAGTGGACTTGGACAAAAACGGCTTTGTCGAGATGTTCACGCAATCTGAAAAGATGGAACCGTATGAACGAGAGCGGCCTGTTGCCCGTCTGTACAATACGATGAATAAAAACTATCAAAGCATTATTAAACAGTTGTCTGATCTGCTGCCGAAGGACGAGCCAAAGGAAGAAAGTGACGGCTTTGAGGCTTTCGTGATGTCTCGTGATTAGGTATCCGCTTGATTACAATCCGATTTTAGAGTATTGGGAGAAGATTAAATCCGGTAAAGAAGTTGTATCTCGTAAGGTTCAGAGAGTATACCAAAAGCTTGTCGATGCTCTAAACGACGAAAACAGCGAATGGGAGTATAACCCAAAGAGAGCGAACCATGCTATTGAGTTTATTGAAAACTTTTGCAAGCACAGCAAGGGGAAAATGGGTGGAAAGCCGTTTATCCTTGAACTCTGGCAAAAGGCCATGGTTGCCGCTTTGTTTGGGTTTGTTCATAAGATCGACGGGACCCGGAAGTATCGGGAATTGTTATTTATCGTTGCGCGGAAGAATGGGAAATCAGCGCTTGGATCAGCCATTGCGCTTTACATGCTGGTTGCTGATGGAGAGGCAGGGCCGGAAGTTGTATCAGCCGCTAGAGCGGTGGCGGCTTAAAACCGGGCAAAATCGGTGAAGGCTAAGTAAGTATTGGTTCCTTGGTTTGTATATGTGTGTTATAATTTTTGTTTGAGGTGAAACAAATTGAGACCATGCATATACAAAATCAAGAATAAGGTTAACGGAAAATTCTATATCGGTAGCACATTAGATTATAAAGATAGATGGAGAGACCATATAAATGCATTAAGAAAACAAAAACATCATTCAATTCACTTGCAAAGAGCATGGAATAAGTATGGCGAGGATAACTTTGAGTTTGAAGTCATTGAATTTTTGGATGGTGTCAGTAACGAAGAATTGCGAGAAAGAGAAAAATACTATCTAAGTACACTAAAACCATACAAAAGAGAAATTGGATATAACGTTTCTAGAGGAACAACAACATGTGTTTTGTATGGTAAAGACAATGGTTTTTATGGAAAAAAGCACACTGGCGAGGCAACGCGGAAAATTTCCGAAGCCCTAAAAGAATATTATCGGCGCTATGGTCACGTTTGTGTCGGAAGAAAAGTTTCTAAAGAAACAAAGATGAAAATTTCAAGGGCGAATAAAGGAAGGAAATTGAGTGAAGAAGCAAGAAAAAAATTGTCCATAATCCATAAAGGCCGAAAGCCATGGAACTACGGTAAAGAATTACCAGAATCAGTAAAGGAAAAACTGAGCGAAAAGAATAAAGGTGAATTAAATAACAATTCAGTTATTACAAGAGAAACAGCAAGAAGAATAAAAATGGCTCTTTATTGCGATATGGATATTAAGGAAATAGCCAAGGCACTTTGGGTTAGTACTCATGTCGTTTATAACATCAAAAACTTAAAGACATGGGATTTTGTAAACAGTGAATTGAATGAGTATATCAAGAATAGGGAAGAAGAATACAAAGAAGCGAAAAGAAAACGTGCTATCGAATTATACAAAGAAGGTTATTCAACAAATCAAATTGCAAAAATGTTGAACATGAGTCGCAATAGCATAAGAAAATGCTTAAAAGAAAATAATATAGAGATCATTCAAATAAGAAACCAATACTTATATGCTAACACCGAGGTAACGGGGTACACCACCCCGCACCGTAGAGCGTAGGCGGTGAGCGTTAAGGGAGCAATAATCCGCCCAAGAGTGTCCGGCAACCAACAATGCGGTTGCTTTTTTTGTTGGTTGAAAATGTACGCCGAACCGGGTCGGAATTGACCGACCGTATCCCGAAAGGGTATGGTGGAAACCTCCGGAAGCAGAGGATAAAAAGCCTTTGCGATAACACAACTGACCAAAAAAGACCAAGCAAAAATCATCTGGCTGGAATCAAAGCGGATGGTTAAGAAATCACCGGTACTTTCCAAGCGGATCCGGACGCTGGTCGCCGAACTGATCAGTGATTTTAACGATGGATCCTTTAAGCCGCTCTCAAGCGACAGTAATACACTTGATGGACTCAATGTTCACTGTGCTCTTATTGATGAATTACACGCAATCGAGGATAAGAACTTGTATGACGTTATCGTTGACGGGATGTCAGCTCGTGAGCAGCCGCTTTCAATCATCACGACAACAGCCGGAACCGTTCGTGAGGGGATATTCGACATCAAATATGACGAAGCTGAGCGGATCATTAATGGTTATGACGATCCGGACGGATACAAGGATGAGCGTGTGTTACCAATTATCTATGAACTGGATGAGCGGAACGAATGGACGGATGAAAAGGCATGGAAAAAAGCAAATCCAGGGCTGGGAACGATCAAAAGCATTGACCAGCTACGCCAAAAGGTGAAGAAAGCCCAAGCAAATCCTTTGTTAGTAAAAAACTTGCTGACAAAGGATTTCAATGTTCGGGAAACAACAACTGAAGCCTGGCTTACCTTTGAACAACTCGACAACAAAGAAACATTTGATATATCCAAGCTTAAACCGCGCTATGGGATCGGCGGAGCGGACCTTTCCAGTACAACAGACTTGACGGCTGCTTGCGTTCTGTTCATGGTCCCTGGCAACGATAAAATTTATTTTGATCATATGTACTGGTTGCCCGAAGATTTGCTGGAGAAGCGGGCAAGGGAGGATAAGATACCCTATGATCTCTGGCATGAGCAAGGACTACTCCGTACCTGCCCGGGGAACAGCGTTCACCCGAAATATGTAACCGAATGGTTTGTCGAAGTGATGAGAGAAAAGGATGTTTATCTATCCTGGGTTGGATATGATTCCTGGTCAGCAAAATACTGGGTAGAAGAGATGGAAAATACCTTTGGAAAACAAGTAATGGTCCCGGTCATCCAAGGGAAAAAAACTCTTTCCGGACCCATGAAAAAGTTAGGGGCTGATCTGGAATCAAAGAAAGTCGTTTACAACAATAACCCAATTACAAAATGGTGTTTGGCCAATACATCGGTGGATATAGACAAAAACGACAACATTCAGCCGGTCAAGAGCGTTCAGCGCCGCAGGATTGACGGTGCAGTTGCCATGCTAAACGCTTATGTTGTTCTGCAGCAGAAACTAAATGATTACCTCAATATGATTTGAAGGGGGTGATAAGTTGGGATTCTGGAGTAGGTTATTCAGAAGCAAAGAACCGGAGCCGCAGAGGACCGTTATTCAGCTCGTCAATGAGACTGGTAACGGTTTTTTTACATGGAATGGTGATTTATATAAATCAGATATTATTCGGGCAGCGATCCGGCCAACAGCACGAGCGGTCGGGAAGCTCACACCTAAACATATCCGGGAAGATGCGAAGGGGATCAAGGTAAATCCGGATGCTTATATCCGTTTTCTTTTGGAAGAACCAAACACATTCATGAGCGGACAAATGTTCCAAGAAAAAATGACGACACTGTTATTACTGAATCATAATGCGTTTGCGCTGATTGTCCGTGACAGCTTTGGCTTGCCGTCACAGATTTATCCGATCCCGGCGTTATCTGCCGAGGCAATCTATGAAAAAAGTGAACTCTACCTAAAATTCCTGTTACGGAATGGGAAAACATTTCAATTCCCCTATCGTGACATCATTCATTTGCGGCTGGATTACCACATGAATGACGTATTCGGCGAAAGCCCCGCTGAAGCATTGGCGGACCTGATGGAAGTTGTAAACACAACGGATCAGGGTGTTGTCAAAGCAATTCAAAATAGCAATGTGATCAAGTGGATTTTAAAGTTCACGCAAACTTTGCGGCCGGAGGACATCCGAAGAAATGTGGATGAATTCGTCAAAGAGTACTTGGCTATTGATAGCGAAAATGGCGGTGCGGCCGGTGTAGATGCCAAGGCTGATCTAATCCAAGTGAAACCTGAAAGCTATGTACCCGATGACAAGCAGATGGAGAAAACCACTCAACGGGTATATAGCTTTTTTAATACCAATGAAAAGATTATTCAGTCGAGGTTCACAGAGGATGAATGGAACGCTTTTTATGAATCAGTTGTTGAGCCGATCGCTATACAGATGAGCCAAGAATTCACACGGAAACTATTTAACCGAAGAGAAAGGGGGTTTGGAAACAAAATCATTTTCGAATCATCCAACCTGCAATATGCTTCTATGTCTACTAAGTTGAATCTTGTCCAGTTAGTGGACCGTGGGGCAATGACACCTAACGAATGGAGATCAGTATTGAATCTCGGCCCGATCGAAGGAGGCGATAAACCAATCAGGCGGCTTGATACTGCTCCGATAAGCGAAGGGGGTGAAGAAAATGGCGAAGGTGAAAGTCAAGGGAACAATCGTCCCGAATGACGTGAAAGAAATTTATGAATGGTTCGGCATTGATGTAACAAGCCCTAATGATGTAAGTAATGTCATCGAACAGTTAGATGGCGAAGAAGTGGAAGTAGAGATTAATTCCGGTGGGGGCGATGTATATTCAGGATCAGAAATTTATACTTCCTTGAAAAATTACCCTGGCAAAGTCAATGTCAAAATCACTGGGATAGCTGCCAGTGCTGCAAGCGTGATCGCTATGGCCGGTGATCGGGTCCAGATATCACCGACCGCACAGATCATGATCCACAATGTTTCTTCCACGAGAAGCGGCGACTACCGCGATATGCAGCATGAAGCAGGTATTTTGGAAAATTACAACAAGTCCATCGCTAATGCTTACATGTTGAAAACAGGCTTGTCGCAAGAAAAATTGCTGGAATACATGAATAAAGAAACTTGGTTGAATGCTCAACAAGCAAAAGAGCTGGGTTTTGTGGATGAGATCATGTTTGATGAAGGCAATCAGCTTGTAGCAAGCATGACAAATGGATTTGTTTTACCGCCGCAAGTAATCAGCAAAATAAGAAACCTGCTTTCAACACCATCAGATGGTGATCAAAATAAAAAGCTTTATCAAGCAAGACTCAACTTTTTAAAACTGAAAGGAGAAATGAAGGGTGAAATACGCTGAATACATGAAAAAGCGAAGCGAATTGCTGAATGAAGCTGAGCAATTCATCAATGAAGGCAAGTTAAAGGAGTATGAGGCAAAGGAAAAAGAAGTGAAGGAATTGGATGCAAAATATGAAGCAACAGCGAAAGCACAAGCTAACATCAACGCCTTGAAGGAACAAAAACCGGCTGAAACGGTTATGAATTTGCTCACGGAAAAGGATGGTGTAAAAGTGACAACAACAGATCCAGTAAACGCAAAAGATGCGAAAAAAGTCTATCTCAACGCATGGGCTAAAAACATGATGGGAATGTCCCTTAACGATGATGAAAAAGTTGTTTTTGACAAGGTAAATAGCAGCTTCAAGAACGAAACACAAACCGCCGCTACACATGCGGTCCTGATTCCTGAAACGGTTCGTGATGGGATCTGGAGAGAAGCAGGGGAACTGTTCCCGATTCTTGGAGATATCAATATGACGTTTGTTCCCGGAGACTTAACGATTCTTAAAGAAACAAACTCTGGGGCTGATGCCGATTGGTACGATGAACAAACTGTCGTTGCCGATAGTGATTTTGCGGTTGGAGAATTGAACTTAACCGGTTGTGAGTTGGTCAAAGCCATCCCGATTAGCTGGAAGTTGCGCAAGATGTCTATCGATGCGTTTATCTCTTATATTCAAACCCTGCTTGCTGAAAAAATGGGTGCGGCATTGGCAAAAGCGATTGTCAGCGGTTTAGGTAAACCGGGAGCAAGTGACACCTTCAAACCGCAACCGCGGGGAATTATTACTGCAATCGATGCTGAAGCTGGAACCCCGCAGATTGTGACGTATGACCCAGACAATGACACTACTCCGGATCCGCTCACCTATGACAAACTGGCTCAAGCTATGGGATTGATTAAATCCACTTACAAAACAGGTGCTTCCATCTACGCAAAAAGCTCTGTCATTTGGGGTGTTCTGGCTCTCTTGAAAGACAATCAGGGCCGGCCGCTGTTCATTCCGGATGTCACTGCCGGAGGTGTTGGGCGGATTTTCGGACTCCCTGTTAAAGAAGAAGACAGCATCCCTGACGGGGATATTCTGATCGGGAATGTGGCCCGTGGATATGCGATGAACGTCAACGAAAACATGACCATCTATACTGAAGATCACGTCAAAGCTCGTTACACCGACTATATGAGTTATGCTATCGTTGATGGGGATGTACTGACCACGAAAGCATTTGTTTATATTGAAAATATCTCGACCGTTTAATAAAGCCTTTCCAAATGGTTAGGCTCTTAATTTTTTTCAGGAGGTAAATAAACATGGACGCAAAGGTTATCAAGAAATTCATTGATAAACAAACCAAGATAAAGTATCGCCCCGGTGACAAATATGAAGGCACAAAAAGCCGGATTGAGGAGTTAATCAAGTTAGGTTTTGTGGAAGCCAAGAAAGAAGCCGAGTAGGTGCGATAAATGCTGAGGAAATCACATGACAATCCAGAATCTCTCCGTATTGCGGGGCGAAACGAACTGCAATTTCTGACAGTAAGGGAAATCAAGCAATTGCTAAGAAAAAATCGAATCCAGTATAGCCATCAACTGACAAAAGAAGAGTTGATCCAGGTGGTGGTAGATAATGGCGCTGTTGGATGATGTAAAACAAGCGCTGCGGATCAGCATAAATAACACCAATTTTGATACTGAAGTAAATGATCTAATTAGTGCCGCCCGATTGGACTTGATTCAATCGGGTGTTTCCGCTGATAAGGTGAATTTAGACACAGATCCGCTCATCAAACGGGCTGTCATCACCTACTGCAAAGCGAATTTTGGCTATGACAACCCCGAAGCAGATCGCTTTCAGCAGTCATACACCATGCTGAAACAGCATCTGTCTCTGGCCGGGGATTATCGGGAGGTTCCGGTTGATGAGACACAATGACGTAATACATCTCATATATGTTGACACAACCTATGACGAGATCGGCAATCCAGTAGAAGTTAAGACAGAGCGCATGGTGTATGCGAACCAGTTTGAGGTAAGTTCTACCGAATTTTATGAGGCGTCCGCACAAGGATTGAAACCGGAAAAACAGTTTGAAATATATTCGTTTGAATACCAAGGTGAGGAGCAGTTAAAACATGACGGTCAGGTATTCAGAGTGGTCCGAGCCGCAACCAGAGGGGAAAAGACCAGGATCACGTGTCAGAAGGTGACTGGCGATGGTTAAGGATTTATCTAAAGAAATTGCAAAAGCCCTGGCAGAGTACACGAACGAAGTCACAGAGGGGATGGAAAAGGCCAAAGAGGAAGTGGCCAAGGAAACAGTAAAAGTCTTGAAAAGAACTAGCCCGCGTCTGACCGGGGATTATGCCAAAGGATGGCGCACAAAAAAGGTAGGAACTGCTCAAGTAATTCACAATGCAACGGATTATCAACTTACTCATCTTCTCGAACATGGCCACGCAAAAGTAAACGGCGGCCGTGTTCCTGGCATTCCGCATATAGGCCCGGCAGAGGAAAAGGCCATTGATGAATACACAAAGCGGGTGGAACAGGTGATTAGAGGATGACACTTTCTGAACTTGTTCAAATCCTGAAGGCGACGGGGTTCCCTGTCGCCTATTCGCATTTTCAAGGGCCTCCTCCAAGTATCCCTTTCATTACTTATGTAGAGGTGGGGAGCGATAATATGCATGCTGATAATCGGACTTGGCAGCGAGTCCGAAACATCAACATTGAGCTTTATACCGATAAGAAAGACTTACAAGCAGAGTTGACACTTGAAGCTTTGCTTGATGAAAACAATCTGCCGTATCAGACAACAGAAACTTATATCGAGTCGGAGAAGCTTTTCCAGAAAATCTATGAGATAGGAGTGGTTTAGATGGCAAACCGTGTGCAGTTTGGCCTGAAAAACGTGCATTATGCGACGTTCACGTACGATAGCACCACGAATACGATCACCTATGACACCCCCATCCCGATCCCCGGGGCGGTTGAGTTATCCCTTGAGCCGCGTGGGGAAATGGTCGAGTTCTACGCCGACGATGTTCTTTACTATTCAGCCGGCAACAACCAAGGATATGAGGGAACGCTTTCCATCGCCGTTATCCCTGAACAATTCGCGGTCGATTGCCTGGGCGAGGAAAAGGATGAAACGGATTTGGTGTTGACTGAAAAAGTCACATTGAAAGGGAAGCCGTTTGCATTGTTGTTTGAATTCGACGGAGATGAAAAAGCGGTCCGTCACGTTCTGTACAACTGCGCAGCGAACCGTCCAACTATTACGGGGGCTACTAAGACCGATACAGTCGAAGTCCAGCCAAACGAATTGACATTTACAGCGTCTCCAAGACAGACAGATGGCGCAGTCAAGACGAAGACAACAGAGACAACGCCTGCTGCTGTTTACGATGCTTGGTATACAGCCGTATATGAGAAATCAGCGACAACGACAGCATAGAGGGGATGAGCAATGGAGAAAACAATCATTATTGACGGCAAAGAAGTACGTTTTAAAAGCACAGCTGCAACTCCTTTGAGATATAGGGCCCAGTTTGGCAGGGATTTCTTTGCTGAGATTTTAAAAATGGGTGCGCTTGAGAAGTTAAGCAACCTTGATCCTGAAAAAGTAACACGTGAAGACTTGGAAGGGCTGGATTTTGAAGTCTTCTATAATATCGCTTGGGTTATGGCTAAAACAGCAGACCCAAAAATACCGGATCCAATCAGTTGGTTGGATCAATTCGACGTTTTCCCCATGCTGGACATTATCCCTGAGTTGCAAGATCTGATTTTGAGCAACATCCAAAGTAAAAAAAAATAGACCATCAAAAAGGAACGGACAGCGGGGCCCCAATCTCCGTTGATTCGTTCCTTTTGATCTGTAAACAGTGCGGTCTGGATTGGTTAGACATGGAAGAGATGACGGTTGGCATGTGTTTGGATTACATCGAGGAGTATGTCAAGATGAACAACCCGAAGAAGAAACAAACGAAGCCAGCTCGTAAGGCAACCCAGGCTGACTTTGATGCATTCTGACCGGAAGGTAGGAGATAAAAGGATATGGCAAAGAGAATTCAAGGAATCACTATTGAGCTTGACGGGGATACTAGGCCTCTTCAAAAAGCCTTGGCAGATGTCGACAAGCAAAGTCGGGATCTCCAGAAAGAACTTAGAGACGTTGAGCGGCTACTCAAATTTGACCCAGGCAATGTCGAGACCTTAGCCCAGAAACAAGAACTATTGGCCCAGCAGGTGGAGAATACCACAGAGAGATTAAATCGGCTCAGAGCAGCACAAAGCCAAGTCGAGCGGCAGTTCCAGCGCGGCGAGATTGGAGCAGACCAATACCGTGCATTTCGGCGCGAGATCCAGTTCACCGAAGCCCAATTGAGCAAATTTAAGCGGGAGCTTGAATCTGTTAATGAAACTAAAGCCCTGAAGAACGCTAGAAGAGATGCGGACCGAGTTGCCGAGAGTCTTGACAAAGCAAAAGAAGCTGCAGGGGAATTAAGAAACCAGCTCGAGACTGTTGGCGCTGCAAGCGCGGCTGGTGCTGTAGCATCGGCTTTAGATTCAGCGTCATTAGATACGAGCATTGAAATATCGATGGATGTTCCGCCTGAATCGGTCCAGGCGGTTAAAAGTGCTGTTAAGACCGTAACAAGCTACATCGGGGACCAGGAAGCAGCATTGGAAGGCGTTCGGCGACAATGGGCATTAAATGCAAATGCAAGTGATGAGGCAAATGCTCGTATTGTCAAAGGAGCAGGAGCGATTGCCAGAGCTTATGCCGGTATTGATTTCACAGAGCTAATACAAGAAACGAACGAAGTATCAAAGTCGTTAGAAATCAGTAATGATGAAGCGCTCGGATTAGTGAACGCGCTCTTAAAAATGGGATTTCCTCCTGAGCAAATTGATATTATTTCTGAGTATGGACTCCAGCTAAGGATGGCCGGATATGAAGCGGAGGAGATCCAGGCGATTTTTGCGGCGGGCATTGACACTGGAACATGGAACATTGACAACCTGCTTGATGGTTTGAAGGAAGGAAGAATTCGGCTTGCAGAGTTTGGCGAGGAAGTACCGAAAGCCGTTAAGGAGCTTCTGGAGGGAACGAATATTTCGGCGAAGCAATTGCAGCAGTGGGGGCAAGCGGTTGCCCAAGGTGGTGAAACCGGAAAACAAGCAATGGTTCAGGTTGCCCAAGCATTGAACAACGTAGACAACGAAACAAAAAGAAACACTCTTGGTGTAGCTATTTTCGGTAAACGGAAGTTGTGCCGAAATAAAACCGGGCAAAATCGGTGGAAGCTAAGTGAATCGGCGTGAATAAAGTGTTATGGCATTTTATAATAAATTATGAAGGGCTAGGGGGACGCCCCGAAAAGCAGATTCCCGACTGCCTGCCCTTCATTTAATTATTCGGGATACAACTACGGGAGGTTGTAAAATGAATAAGGTTTGTTCTGATTGCGGGAAGGAAAAACCGTTAGATGATTTCGTAAAAGACAAACGATACCCTGATGGGCATAGAAAAAGGTGTAAACAATGCGAAAACTTGAGACGAAGAAAAACACCTGTACTACCGCAACCGAGAGATGGGCACAAATATTGTGCTAAATGTCTTAAAGAAAAACCGTTGGATGAATTTAATTTCAGAAACGTAAAAGGGGAAAAGAAACCATTCAGTTATTGTAAAGAATGCGAAAGAGAATACAATCGAAACAAATATCTTCATGTGTGCCAGAAATGCGGAAAAAGTTATCGTTCAGGGAAAAATAAATCTACTTATTGTAAGGAATGTTACTCGGAGCTTTTAAGAGATTTAGAGACCAACCCTTCAAAAGTGATATACATGGACTGGAGCGGAGAAAATAACCCTATGTATGGGGTTAGACGTTTCGGAAAATCTAATCCTAATTATAATCCCAACAAAACAGACGAAGAAAGAGAAAGAGAACGTCTTGTTGAAGGTTACAGCACATGGAGAACGCAGGTGTATGAAAGAGATAATTACACATGTCAATGTTGCGGAGACAATAGAGGCGGAAATTTAATAGTCCATCACTTGGACAGTTGGGATTGGTGCAAAGAAAAACGTCTTGATGTCAGCAACGGGATAACTTTATGCGTGACATGCCATAAAAGATTTCATGATATATATGGTTATGGAAAAAATACTAAACAACAATTTTATACTTTTTTGTTATTAGTCCAAAAGCACTCCGTATGAGTGCTTTTTTTATTACGCCGATTCATATGCCAACACCGAGGTAACGGGGAACACCACCCCGCACCGTAGAGCGTAGGCGGTGAGCGTTAGATGGGAGCAATAATCCGCCCAAGAGTGTCCGGAAACCAACGAACGTTGGTTGAAAATGTACGCCGAACCGGGTTGGAATTGACCAGCCGTATCCCGTGAAAGGGTATGAGGGAAACCTCCGGAAGCAGAGGATAAAAAGCCTTTGCGATAACAAATTGACAATGTGGGAAGACCAAGGAACGGCCATCACTGACACAATCCTTGGCGCAAAAAACCAAGTAGTTGATTTGAAGGCGAATCAAGAGCAGCTAAATGAATCTATCCAACAGCTAGACAACGATCCGGTGGTGAAGTTCAAGCAAGCATTACAGGAACTACAGACTGCCCTTTCCCCTCTTTTAGATCAGATTTCAAACATCGTGATGAAAATTGCTGATTTTATCCAAAACAATCCCCAACTCGCTGCAACAATTATGGTTATCGTCGGAGCTGTGGGAGCCTTTTTGGGTGTGCTAACAATATTGGGACATATCATCATCGGAATCACAGCAACAATAGGTTTGCTGGCTGGTGCATTTGGGGTTGCATCTTCAACAGTCTTAATCGCTATAGGTGTTCTGGCTTCTTTAATCACAATAGGTGTTTTAGTTTGGCAAAACTGGGACACGATCAAGGCAAAAGCTATTGAGATTTGGGGTGCAATTAAGAATTGGTTAGTTCAAACATGGGAAAACATTAAAACTCAAGCAAGCGAAAAATGGGAATCGATGAAACAAACGATCCAAAACAAGATGGACAGCGCTAAGAAGAAAGTCACTGATATTTGGAACTCCATAGTGAGCTTTTTGAAGGGGATCAACTTATACCAAATCGGGAAGGACATTATATCGGGCTTGATAAACGGAATTAGCAGCTTGAAAGATAGAGCTTTGAAAAAAGCTCAAGAGATTGCGGACGGCATCAAAAGCCGCATTAAAAGCGCTCTTGGAATCCATTCCCCTTCCCGCGTGATGATGGAGTTAGGTGAAGACACTGGCCAAGGGTTTGTTCTTGGTCTGGAGTCAGCAATCAGGAATATCCAGCGAGTATCTGATCAGCTCGCAACCGCTTCAATGCCTCAGCAGGGTTCAGGTGCATTAGTAAGCACATCAAACGACCGGGTGAACAATGTCACAGTTTACAACTATGGCCCGGATCTGACCGGCCAAAGTGTGATTAATGCGCTACGGCGTAAGGAGTGGTTAAGTTGAGCCGGATTAAATACATGTGGTACGGAACGCGTCCGGAAATAAGGTTCGACGTTACGGAATCATGGGTAATA
Organism: Thermoactinomyces vulgaris; assembly: GCF_005886755.1. Taxonomy (NCBI): domain Bacteria; kingdom Bacillati; phylum Bacillota; class Bacilli; order Caryophanales; family Thermoactinomycetaceae; genus Thermoactinomyces; species Thermoactinomyces vulgaris. The sequence continues at coordinate 2,336,095 of NZ_CP039710.1, read as the reverse complement.
CAAGACTCTTTCGAAACATTCCCCGGGGATAATTTCACAATAAGGAACCCATCAACTATGGACGGGACCACCACCGGTTGGCTTCAAACGGATTATCGTGCTTATACCGGGACGTACTCAATCCGGAGCGAACCCATGGAAAGCATCGCAGGAGTTCACCAATACGCCAGGATCGACTTTGTTTTCGAAGTGCCTTCATACGCAAGAAATGTGAAAATCAATTACATGTACTTCCAGGATTCCGAAGAAGGTTATGACGGCCTAAAAGTTTACTTTAATGGCGCCTTGGTTCACAACTATATCACCAATGGGACGTATTATCAGTGGACGCCTGGCGAAATCTCGACGAGTCAACGTGGTCAGTGCATGATCACGTTTGAGTATGACAAAGATGGAGCAACGGACGGCGGGGAAACTGACGCCGTCTATATAGATGACCTTGAAGTAAATTGGGAAGTTGAAAGCATCGCGGAAACACCAGGCACGGAGTTAATTCGTTTTGATGGTTCAAATGGGTATTATTTGATGTATCATCGCACTGGCGCGCAAGCACCGCCGGTGAACTTGGTTGAACAACGGGTCCCCTTCCGTCCAGGAAGCATGTTTCAATACCTCGACATTCAGCCGAGGGACGTGGAATTGGGGATTTTAGTGGAAGGAAAAAGCCCAGGAGATTTAAGGGAGAAAATCAGAAACCTCACGACAAAGTTAATAGGGACAGATGGCGCTCTATATGCTCGTTACTCAAACGGAAAAGAACGCCGGCTTTATTGTATGTATAAAGAAGGGCTAGAAGGCGAAGAAACTCGCGATACAAAAGGCGTTGGATACTTTCAAAAACTTGTTCTTGTTTTTCGGGCCTTTGACCCGTTTTGGTATTCGACGGGCTTGGTGGCCAGTCGCTACGCGTCGGAGTTTGCATACTATCGAAACACTGGCGATTACGACGCTTACCCGATCGTGATAGTCGACGGCCAAGTGTCAAATCCGGACCTGGCCATATGGCAAACCGGAAGCGGTGGCGAGCCACCCGCGGGAAGCCCCCAACGCCTTAGAGTTAATGCGACTATTGCAAGCACGCGACGTCTTTTTATTGATATGAAGAAAAGAACGGTTCTACTTGACAATGGAACAAATCTTTACGGCTCGGTAGACTCAACGTCCAATAATTTTGCCTCTGTTCCGCCAAAGCACCAAAACAATTTTGCGTTAGATGTGGATATTGATGGCCAGGAAGAGGACGGGCGCTATCATGTCTACATCGAGACGCCACATTGGGGGGTGTAATTGTGTAATATGAAGCCGGAATATCGAATCAGAATCCGAAACGCAAATCTCCGATTTGTTTGGGAAATCACCGATTATATTGATTTTCAATATACCCTCCGAATGAATGCCCTGGGAAAGTGGGTGTTGACTCTACCATACAATTCAGAGTCAACGCGACAGCTCCTAGGGCTTTTAGTTGCTGGGAACCGCGGCGTGGGCGGGATCTATGTAGAGCGTGACGGGCAATATCTGTTTTCGGGTCCGCTTCTGGATCATGAATATTCATTTGATCAGAACGGTGAGATTATGACATTCATCGGCGCGGACGAAATGGATTTTGTCGCGCGATCCCTGGCGTTAGCTCACCCGCGATACTTTCAGTCGCCGTTTATGAGGGATAGCGCCGGAAACCATACGGACTATATGCCGAATGACCGGCAACAAAGACCAAGCGAACCAAGCCGATCGAGTAGCGAATGTTTCTGGGACATATTCGAAAAGAACAAAGCGCAGCGTGCACACCAAACTAGGCGTATCCCGCAACTATACGTTAAGTTCACACAGGGTTCACCTAATGATGTTGGGAGTGAAAGATACCCGAGTGGCGATTTGAGCACATTTCCAAATCCCAATCCAATCGTAACCAGGGGCGACCCGATGATGGACATCTTGGAACAGATAGTAAACTATAGCGAATCAACGGTCTACAACAGCGACGGGACCGTGTGGAAGCCGCCGCATCCAATCATTCTCACCTCCAAACAGTCATATGAACCGAATTTAGGGACTTCTTATGGCGGATGGTGGATCGTCTTTGAATTTAAGGCATGCCCAAATAAAACGTCATCCATCATTTTTTCAAAAGAACAAAGAAATGTCCTCCGGATACGTCGGACCCGAACAGCGCCAACCGCCAATATGATACAAATCGCCGGAAGTGGAGAAGGGCCTAACAGGGTATTTGCCCATAGCGGTGATGAACCGACCCGCACGATTTACGGTGACCGGGAAGCCTTTGTCGAGTTTACCGGTTTCAAACGCTCAGAAACTAGTGACCATCGACAGGAAATTGAAGAATTGAAACCACAACTTTATGACGAATTGAGAAAAAATACAGCTCAGACGACTATTGAAGCTGATGTTGTTTCGATTGATGGAATGGAATATCACAGAGACTGGTTTCTTGGTGACCGTGTAAAGGTGAGGACTCCGCTGGGGGATGATGATGTGATCATCCGTGAAGTCTCAGGGGCTATTGATTCAAACGGAGAGAATATCCAAGTGCGGTTAGGTACAACTCCAGCGCCTCTCTATGGCTTGGATGACAAAAAGAAAATCGCGGATCACCGCGGATGGATTCAGAACATGACCAAAAGAACAGGGGGGTTATGATGGCTAGATTTGAACCGATTTTCAAGTACTATGAGTTTAAAGACAATCAATCAGAAAAGATTGTTGTTGAAATAGATCCCCAAGATGGAAGTGATTGGCCGTTTCATAATTTGGTTCTATGTGAATTAAACCCTGATACAGGACAATGGGAACTTTCTCAAAATGAATGGGCTCCTTTGGCGACAACAAGTGAAAATTCTCTAACTGACAAGAAAAGCGTTATAAAAGAAGCTTGCTATCAACTTGTACAAAGATTAAATAACGAATAATACCATAGGGGGAAACTGCAGGAGGAAAAGGAGATATGAATGAAAACGGAGTTATCATTTCTGCAAAGGAAATGTACACAGCGCTCCAGGAGGTATCGAAATCGTTGCAAAGAATTGAAGGACGACTAGATAAGCTTGAGGGACGAATTGAAGCCGCTCAACAGGCGAGCGAGAGAAGCCAGAAGGCGTTAGAATCGGTAGATGAACGTAGCCGAGAAGCACTTAATAAGGCAGAAGATGCATTAGACTTGGCGAAAAAGATTGAGGACCAAATAATCTGGATGTGGCGTATAGTTGGAGGGGCCATTGCAACAGGCGCAATAGGAGCGCTTTTTTATTTTGCCCAACAATCGATAGGAGGATGATAATGATGGAAAGTCTTGAATATGCTTTGATTCCAGTCATTTTAGGGCTTTGTGAGTTAGTGAAACAAGTGGGGTTGCCTTCACGGTGGGTCCCGCTTGTTTCTTTGGTGTTGGGTGTAGTGTTTGGTGCTTTCTTTTTGCAAGGTAGCATTTCTGTAAAAGTTTTACAAGGTGTTGTTTTGGGGCTTTCTGCATCCGGTCTTTATTCTGGACCGAAAAACTTGATCAAAGGGGGCAAGTCCAAATGAGCGTGTATGTTGTGATTGATCCTGGACATGGTGGTAAAGACCCTGGCGCTATTGGTTTTAAGATCAATGAAAAAGATGTGGTGTTAAACCTGGCGAAAAAACTAAATGATCATCTTGGGCAATATGAAAAAGCGGTCGTATCCCTTACCCGTTGGGATGACCGCTTTTTGGAACTGAGCGAACGCGCTAAGTTCGCCAATGATCGAAATGCTGACCTTTTCATCTCATTGCATAACAATGCCGCGAGCGCATCCGCCCACGGCTTTGAATCGTTCATCTATGTTAACGCCAGTACTACAACCGCACGGTATCAGACTATTCTCCATGAACAAGTTATGAATTACCTGGCACAAGTCGGTATCCATGACCGTGGGAAAAAACGTGCAAATTACGCGGTGCTCCGTGAAACCAAGATGCCGGCAATCCTACTTGAAAACCTCTTTATCACAAACGAAAAAGAAAATAAACTCTTAAAAGATGATGCCTTCCTGGATAACTTGGCCGCGGCAATTGCCGCCGGGATCGCCAAAATTTTCGGTCTGAAAAAGAAAAACACGGCACCTAAGCCGATGTATCGCATTGCCGTTGATGAGGAGGTGATATATGACACAGCCTACGAGTCCAAAATTACTGATGCTGTACTGGAAGCGGTAAGGAAAGGCTCTAAGGAAATCCAATTGAAAAAACTTTAACACAAACCCTGCTAATGGCAGGGTTTTTTTAATGGAGGGATACATCATGAGCAGACCTGTTGTTTTTTACTCACCACATGCAGATGATGAGACGTTGAACATGGGGATCACCATCGCTGAGCATGTAGCAGCCGGCAGGGATACTCATGTGGTTCTGATGACGCATGGTCGCCAATCCGGGGCCCTTAACGTAATCAATGGGACCCATGTAAATGGCGGATACTTCTGGGAGATCAAGCACGACCCGGAGTTTGAGGGGTATAAACCGTTGACAGTTGAGCAATTTGCGGAAGCCCGGATGGAAGAGTTTTATAATGCTCTCCGGCAACTTGGTGTACCAGCTGAAAATCAGCATATTGAATATCTTGATGATCCGAATAGCGACGGCGGGGAAAATGTGACAGTGAATGAAGCTAAAAGTGTAATCCAGAAATATATCAACTTGTTCCCTGATGCTGACCACTATACCTTGAGTTATCACGATATCCATCCGGACCATGCAGCATGTGGACAAGCTTTGCAGGATCTCTATGATGAAGGGGCAATTCAATATTATGTCCGCTTTATCATCAGTATGGCCACAAGGGATGACTATGAATCCCGTGGCGCAGCGATTCCTGGCGGCGGTTGGAAAGATACGCCGACGGATAACACTATCAAGCAACGTGTCATCAATGCTTGCCGGTGTTATGCTGCCTGGGCTCCGAGGCTCGGTGCATATGCGATTGGATATCATTCAGTCAGCCGTCAATTTGATAAATTCTTGGCCGATCCGTTCCACTATCTCCATATGCCTGGGCAATAATTAAAAGCCCTCTCCATATCCGGAGAGGGCTTTTTTGTTTCAATCCTCTAGGAGAGGTGTAATCATTCTGACCAAACCGGAGTTAAAGCAAAAACGCGTTTTTTAGATTTCGTTTCAATCCTCTAGGAGAGGTGTAACCATTTTGACTGCATGCGTCTGAAACTCTTGACACGCTTGAGGTTCAATATGGTTTTTCGAGCACCTTCGTTTTTTAAAGAGTATTTAAGTTATTTTTTATGTATCAGCTCAAAACGAAGTGGCTTTTTCCTTTATTTCATGCGGGTTTCAGCTATTGCGAGCAACCCCGGGGATTTTTGACATATCAAGGTGCTCGAAAAATCCTTGTATGAACATCAAAAATATAAACTAATTTCAGTCTACAAAAAAATAAAATTCTTGTAAACCTTCAGTTCTAATATTAAAGCCCTCTCCATTACCGGAGAAAGGAGAGGACTTTTGCCTGAAGAAAAGAGATTAAAGTTCATACAGACTTTCCAATAATTCATTAAACGATCCTCTTATAAAGGTTACAACGTAGTCCGGATCATCTTCATAATGAGCTTCCCAGTTAATAAGTACAATTGAGGGAGAATCAACTGATTTCCGATAATCAAAACAATACCATTTATTCTGTTCGTCCAATGCAAAGGGGACAAATCCTTTAGGAAGAGTCGGATCTGAGTCTTCATCTAGGTACATTCGTCTATAAGCTCCTATCACATGGCAAAAATCCTCTTCTTCTTCTTCTTCTTTTGAAACAGATAAAATTTGATCGAAAAGATGAGGGATTCCATTGACATTGACATATACACTTTTTGAACTGAAATCATCCTTGACTTCAGGAATGTGAAAACCACCTTCTGCAAAGGCAATGTGACCTTCCCCGGTTCCTAAGCCTACACAGATAATCAACAGGATAACAAGAAGCTGATATAATTTTTTGTTCATTTTAAAATTCACGGAAAACGTAACTATTTTTTGCTTTCCGTAACTCCCTATCCTCCTTCTTGTTAAATACTTCATAGATCTTTATAATAATTTAGCAAATTAATTAAAGTATAGGAATATATACTTAGAAAACCTGAAGCAAAATTAAATAAAATTTAGAAATTTATAAATTCATGGCCAATCCGTTCCACTATTTGCATATGCTAGGTCAATTCGGCCCCCTTTTTATAAAAGTAGTTTCCACTATGGATGCAATTAAGCATGATATTTATGACTTTTCGTTGAATGGCAATTTGATATATCTTCTTATTTCAAATAGAACTCCAACAGTGAGAACAATTGTAGAATTGCTATGTAACATTAATATAAATTTTTTTCTTAAAATAGTCATAATGGTACCAAAATTAATTTTTATTTTCGAATACATAAAAGGGAGAGAGATAAACAGAGTGAGGATTACGAAAGGATGGTGTTTGTTGTGTGGAAAAAAAATATTTTTCCAGTTTTTTTGAGTCTTGTTGTGGCTTTTTCTCTTCCAATGCAGGTTTTTGCCGATAGTGCCGCATTTGATAAATGGTTTTCACCATACAGTGGCACTGGCGGATTAATGAAAGGAAGTACTAGTTACTCTTACTTATTCTTTGGTTCTGCAAAATGGACCCCATATGGAGTAAATACCTTCGATTCATCTGATTGCTGGGAATTTGAAGCAAGAATGACAAATCCAGATGATTTTTTTAATGGAGTCCGAGATTTTATTGCATATGTTCCAGATGCCTACTATGAGTATGAATCTGGGCAAGATTCAGATGATAATGACATTACTATTGGCTCACATGATCCGGATTTGTTGGTTGCTGAGAAGCCTTATTCGGGAACATTGTATCTTAATGAGAACGGTAGCCAAAGCGATCTTTATAGTTTCCCGCTTGAGTCAGAATATGGAGAGACTGATTTAGGCTATGACTGTATTCCCACTGATTATGAATCATTTGGCGTAAAGTATAATACGAAAGTTACCTTTGACAATGATTGATCCTTGGGGAGGTGGAAAAACATGAAGTTAAAATTAGTCATCACTTCGATTGTCAGCGCTGTCTTGCTTTTGGGTTGCTGTTTGTATTATAGCGAAGCATTTTCCGCAAGTAATCAAGAATATAGAATCTTTGTGGGGGGATTACCTAGTAAAGAAATATCTAGTAAAAAATCTGCTTATCAACTTGAACGTATGGAAATGTTGAAAAATAAAAGCGAAGAGGTTCCGGATGAGATCATTAGGGCAACGGTAACATTCAATGATTTTTTGTCACCTTCAGAAGCACAACAGTTAGTGGATAGATACCCTGGTATTGAGATTGAAAGGGTGTGGTATTGGATTCCGGGAGAAACTGGAAGAGCTATGTCTCAAGTTTTTGATAGAAACATTAAGGAGTCGATTGATGAGGCAATTCAAAGGTTCAAAGAGACCAATCCTAATGATGAATCACAAGAAATAATTGATCGGTTGGACAATGATCTCGGAGTATTTAGCATAACTGTAAAAGGAAAATATATGGATTTAGAAGCATTATCAAATGAAAAAGTTATTAAATTAATTGATGTCCATTATAAAGAGACAATCGAAAAAAACGCAAAAGAAACAGGTGGAAAAGTCAGATATATTGAATTGCCAGAAAAACCGGATGGCAGTCGTTAAATCTAAATTAAAAGAAAAAAAGCTGATGTTTAGATCACATCAGCTTTTTTTCTTTTAAGAGTATAAAGCATAATACCCCGGTGAAGGTAAAGATGAATCCTGGGATAAAAAGAGAAATAAGAGGATTATCTCCATTTGTAAAACCGTTTGCCCAATCGTGGATTGCACCTCCTATGCACCAAAAACCCAAAATGATAGAAATCCACCCACTAACTTTGGAATGAACATTTAATTGTTTAGGAAGTGAATAATACAAAGATACTAAAGCTAAAATAAATGCTATCCAGAAAAATGGTACATAAGGTTTCGCTGTTTCTGCTACACTTTCATTGAAAATATAATCTCCGAATAATACGATTATTGAAAACCCAAGAGTAATAATGGTCGCTAAATAATTGAGAATAAACAAAATATAACTCATTTTTTGTTTCACGATATTCCCTCCAATCAAGGTTCTTTTTAGTTCTTTTCCAATCACTTGAGGGTTACCGAAATCTGTAACAGCGTATTTCATTGCTTCGTCCAGAGAGTATCCCTTATCAAGGTATTCATGTAGAAGCATCTCCAAATGAAGTTCAAGTTCTTCTGATAATTCTTTTTTTACTTTTTCGCTATAATTGATATCTTTTATCATTAGATCAATATAAGATTGAAAACGACTCATGAAAATGCCTCCCGAGATACCTTCAAAACGAGTCTGTTTAGAATCTTCCAATTCTCTAGTTTCTTTTTGAGAATTTTTTCTCCATCTTCAGTAATTGCATAATACTTTCTTCTTTTCCCTGTTTTTGCTACTTCCCAGTAAGACTTCAAGTAACCCTTTGATTCTAAACGTTTTAATGCAGGATAAAGAGTACCTTCCCCCATATCATATAAATCGTCACTTTCCTTTTTGATATTTTTGGCGAGCTCATATCCATACATATTCTTTTTGGTTAAAAGAGAAAGAATAAGAATATCAATTGATCCTTTCATGATTTCTTTATCCATTATCAGAACCCCACTTTTAAATGTGTACCGCAATATATATTATATCACACGATGCATCGTTATACAACATATGATCAAAAAATTGGTCAGGTATACTTAACAAGGAAATTGATAAGGCTAATGGATCTTTGGTCTCAGATAACACAGCTTTTCAGTTGGCAACAGCATTCAGCACTTAATATCCGGCAACAAAGAGACTAAGCACGGCTTGGGAAACTTGTTTAGGGTTAACAAACCCGAATTACTGTTGTTTAGTTAAAATGAGTGTAATGAACATAATGCCGGTCAGCAGGGACATCACTTTTTCAAAAAACTGATATCTTCCGATCCATACGAATATTAAGCAAATAATGGCGTGCAGGATGGCCCAGCCTTTCAACGGGATTTGTGGAAAGATGGCGGTGGCGGCCAGAGCGGCGGAGGATGATCCGGCGGCTCCGTAAATGAATCCCCATATCACGATATAAATTCCAAAGTAGATCAATGCCCAGTGGCCCAGAGATCTCCATCCCTGCAGAATGGTTTGTCCGGAGGCGAGTTGGAAACGGCCCACACCTTCATTCAGGAAATACTTGATGATGGCCCCGGCAATAATGGTCCAAACAAAAACCGTTCCAAACTTGGTTCCGGCCACCAAGGCGGCGACCAAGTCTCCGGCTCCCACACCGGTGGCGGCGGCAACCAGCCCGGGTCCGATCAATAAAAAACGTTCTTTTAATGTTTTGGGAGGCGTTTTGGTTTGTACGGGAGATCCCTCCTTCATCGCAATTGTATTTATACATTAAATAAGTTTCTTTTTTTGTTTTCGAGATGAATATAAAAAATCCCTCTTTACAAAAAGTAAGAGGGATTTGAGAAAGAGCTTATAATACCTGCTCGACTTCGCGAACTTCCGGTACTTCTTCCATCAACGCCCGTTCAATTCCGGCTTTCAGTGTAATGGTGGAACTGGGGCAGCTTCCGCAGGCACCGAGCAAACGCACACGCACGATTCCGTCTTCGACTTCAACCAGTTCCACGTCTCCACCGTCACGCTGAATGAAAGGGCGCAATTTGCCCAATACTTCATTAACGCGTTCTTCTACTGACACAACCATAACCCCTTTCTAAATAGGAGTAACAAACCAAGCAGATATCCCAATATCAAATTCATTGTAGGGGGTTTTTCCAGCAAAATCAATGGTTAATTGGCGGAAACCGGCAGGGAAAAACGAGTCTTTTTTCCAAATCAGAAAATTGATATGATGGATATGTCTCAGTTTCATTTCAAAGGAGTATGTATATGAAAAAGCGTTATGAAGACGTAAAGGAATTGATTGGTCAAACCCCGATGTTACGTCTGAAACGGATGGGAACTCCGAAGAATATAAAACTGTTTGCGAAATTGGAGTTTTTTAATCCCGGTGGCAGTGTGAAAGACCGCTTGGGAGTGGCGTTGATTCGCGAAGGGGAAAGAACGGGGAAACTGAAACCGGGCGGGACGATTATCGAGCCGACAGCCGGGAACACAGGCATTGGCATTGCTTTGGCCGCGGTGGGGACGGACTATCGGGTGATTTTTGTCGTTCCGGAAAAGTTTTCAGTGGAAAAGCAAGAATTGATGCGCGCGTTGGGAGCCGAGGTGATCAATACGCCGACCGAGCTCGGGATGAAAGGGGCCATGGAAAAAGCGAAAGAATTGGAACAATCCATTCCCGGCGCTTATTGCCCGCAACAATTTGTCAACCCGGCCAATCCCCGGGCGCATTATGAAAGCACCGGCCCTGAAATCTGGGAGCAGATGGACGGCCAAATTGACGTGTTTGTGGCCGGGGCTGGTTCAGCCGGAACGTTTATGGGGACGGCCCGCTACCTGAAAGAAAAAAATCCGGCGATCAAAACGGTGATCGTGGAACCGGAAGGATCCATCATCGGGGGCGGAAAGCCGGGGCCGCACAAGACGGAAGGAATCGGCATGGAAATGTTCCCGGATTACTTTGACCGGTCTTTGATCGATGAAGTGTATACGGTAAAGGACGAGGATGCCTTCCGGCTCGTCAAGGAACTGGCGACGAAGGAAGGGTTGCTGGTGGGAAGTTCTTCCGGGGCCGCTTGTTATGCCGCTTTGGAAGAAGCCAAAAAATGCTCCAAAGATGCACAGATCGTGGTCATTTTTCCAGACAGCAGCGAACGTTATCTCAGCTCAAAAATTTACCAAGGTGGGGTGTAAACGATGAAAACGGATACAAAATTGATTCACGGAGGCGTTTTTGGCGATGCCCAAACCGGAGCCGTCAGCGTTCCGATATACCAGGTGTCAACCTATAAACAAAAACGGGTGGGTGAACATTCCGGTTATGAATATTCCCGGACGGGGAACCCGACCCGGGCGGCATTGGAACAGCTGATCGCGGAATTGGAAAATGGTGCGGCCGGGTTGGCTTTCAGCTCGGGAATGGCTGCCATCTCAACTGTCCTTTCTTACTTCAATCAAGGAGACCATTTGGTCATCGGGGATGATGTTTACGGCGGGACGTACCGGGTGGTTTCCAAGGTGTTTAACCGGATGGGATTGAAAGCCACGTTTGCGGACACCAGTGATCCAAAACAAATCGAGGCGGCCATTCTTCCCGACACGAAGGCCATTTATATGGAAACACCAAGTAATCCACTCTTAAAAGTATCTGATATCCGGGCGATCGCACAGTTGGCCAAAGAAAAAGGGTTGTTGCTGATTGTGGATAACACGTTTTTGACTCCTTACTGGCAAAACCCGTTGGACCTTGGTGCCGATATTGTTCTTCACAGTGCCACCAAATATCTCGGGGGACACAGTGACGTGGTCGCCGGACTGGTTGTCACCAAAGAAAAATCCCTGGGTGAGGAACTCCACTTTTTGCAAAACTCGATCGGCGGCATTCTCGGACCGCAAGATTCCTGGCTTTTGATGAGAGGAATGAAGACGCTGGGATTGAGAATGCGCCAACATGAACAAAATGCCCGGCGGATTGCCGATTGGTTGAATGAGCATGAGCAAGTGGAGAAAGTGTATTATCCGGGATTGGAAAGCCATCCGGGGCACGAAGTGGCATCCGTACAAGCCAAAGGCTATGGCGGGATCATCTCGTTTGATGTGGGCTGCGCGGAAAAGGCGGATCAATTGTTGGAGAACACCCGCTTCTTCACCCTTGCGGAAAGCTTGGGAGCGGTGGAAAGCCTGATTTCTGTCCCGGCCCGCATGACCCATGCATCGATTCCTGCCGAACGCAGGGCGGAACTCGGGATCACGGACGGATTGGTCCGCATTTCCGTTGGTGTGGAGGATGTGGAAGACTTGATCATGGATTTGGATCAGGCGCTTCGGTAATAGAATAGAGAAGCGGAGGGAAGCCGGTGAATCATGTCGTTGTATACGTCTATGGTGCGGAAGAAATTTGTGCCAGTTGTGTCAACCTGCCTTCTTCCAAGGAGACCGCAACCTGGTTGGAAGCGGCCCTCAGGCGAAAATATCCCGGGCAGGTGACGGTAAAATATGTGGATATTTTCCATCCCCAGACAGAAAAAGAAAAAGCATTCAGCCAACGGGTCATCGAAGAAGATTTATGGTACCCCGTCGTGGTCATTGAGGATGAAATGGTTGCGGAAGGAAATCCGAAACTGAAAAAAATCTGTGAAGTGATCGACCGCTTGATTGCTGTGTAGAGGTTTCTGCACAGCATTTTTTTTGTTGCTTCGGGGATCGGGGGTTTTCATCAGCAACTCAAAAAGGTTTAATATTTTTGTGCTATTTTTGCTACGAGTTCCGGCGGGTTCGTGATATCTTATTATGTGTCTGCTATTTAACGTTCTAGTAAAATCTTATTAAAAGTCATTAATAGTATAATATAAACAGATAAAAAATGGATGTTCCGGATGGGTGATGAAATGGCCATCACCGCTTGGATCACGGAGGAACCGAGGAGTTGATGGATATGTGGTTGATCCCCCTGTCGCTTGGGGCGCTTTTTGGCCTGGGGGTCTGGGAAAAGAAAAAACACCAAAAAAATATTGATTCCATTCCGTTGCGGATTAATGTGAACGGCATCCGCGGGAAATCCACGGTGACCAGATTGATTACCGGAGTCATGATTGAAGCCGGATATCGTGCGGTCGGGAAAACCACGGGGACGGCCGCCCGGATGATCTATTGGGATAAAAAGGAAGAAAAACCGATTCGCAGACGCCTGGAAGGGCCTAATATCCGGGAACAGAAAGTGGTTGTGGAAGAAGTGGCCAAGCTCGGAGCCAATTGTCTGGTCAGCGAATGCATGGCAGTGAATCCGGATTATCAGATTGTATTTCAGGAAGAAATGTTGCAAGCCAATGTCGGCGTGATTGTCAATGTTTTGGAAGACCATATGGATGTGATGGGGCCGACGTTGCAAGAGGTGGCGGATGCGTTTACGGCGACAATTCCGTACAAAGGATATCTGATTGTATCCGAAGGGCCTTTCGTTCCCTTTTTCAAAAACGTTGCCCGTCGCCGCCGCACGCGTGTTTTTGTTGCCGATACTTCCAAGATCTCGGAAAAGTTTTTGCGCCAGTTCGATTACATGGTGTTTCCGGAGAATGCCGCATTGGCGTTGGCTGTTGCCGAAGCGTTGGGCATTGACCAGGAAACGGCTTTCCGGGGCATGTTGAAGGCAAATCCCGATCCGGGAGCCATGCGGATCCTTCCGCTGAGTGCGGATGAACATCCTGCCTATTTTGTCAACGGATTTGCAGCCAATGATGCTTCATCCACCCTCAATATTTGGGAACGTGTCGGAATGTTGGGATATCCGGTCAAAGATCCCGTGGTCATTATGAACTGCCGTCCGGACCGGGTGGATCGGACCGAACAATTCGCAAGGGATGTTTTGCCGCATATGTCCATCGATACACTTGTCGTCATCGGACAAACGACTCAGCCGATCGTGGAAGCCTGCGAAAAAGGCCTGATCCGGTGCAGTGAACTGCTGGATCTGGAAAATCAGCCGGTGGAACAAATTGTTCAAGCGATTCAAGGCAAATTACATAACCGGTTGGTTTACGGCGTCGGAAACATTCACGGGGCTGCGGAGCCGTTGTGTGAATGGTTTGAACAGATGAACCAAAAAGCCAAAGAGCAGTTTACCGCCCGGCTGGAGTCTGAATCGAATCAACCCGAAGATGAACAAAAAGCGGTACAAAACAAGAAAATGGCACATATTGTCAGCTAGGAGGAAAGTTCGTTGTTTGGATCAGACTTATACGTTTCGTTAATTATCGGCGTGGTACTCAGCCTGTTGTATGCGGAAAAAGTGGGGGTAATGCCTGCAGGACTGATTGTTCCCGGATATATGGGATTGGTTTTTGATCAACCTGTTTTCATTTGTGTGATTTTGTTGATTAGTTTTTTAACATTTATAATTGTGACAAAAGTCGTCGGGCGATTTACCATTTTATACGGGCGGAGAAAGTTTGCCGCCATGTTGTCCGTCGGTGTCGCCTTGAAGCTGGTTTTTGATTATTTTGCTCCCATGACTTTTCCTTATTTGCCTTTTGAAATGCAGGAATTCCGGGGGATCGGTGTGATTGTTCCCGGACTCATTGCCAACACCATTCAAAAACAGGGCGTGATTCCGACCGTCGGAAGTACGTTGTTATTAAGCGGGGCGACTTTCGTCATTATGTTTTTATACGAATTTGTGTTGCTGAAATTTTTCTAAACATCAAAGGGCAGCCAAAAGATGCGGGGGTGGAGAAAGAAACAGGCTCTAACCCCGAACTTTATTTTTTATGCAAGGTGTAAGGATGGATTCTACATGTTAACTTGGAAACAAAAATTTCAACGCTATATCAAAAGGCAAAAGAAAAAAACGATGCAGCACACGTTGATTGCTCTTGGCATCACCGTTTTGCTCATCGTCCTCAGCCAGGTTTTGGATTCGCCGCCAAAAGTGGAGGAAAAAGATGATCACAGCCTTTTGACCATCAGCATGGCAGGAGACATGTTGTTCGGGCGGTATGTCGATGAAGTGGTGGTCCCCAATCACGGATATCAGTCGTTGTTTCAGTATGTGCGGCCTTATCTCAAGAAATCGGATTATATTACCGGAAATTTTGATCAGCCCGTCACCGAAGGCGAAGATTATCCCAAAGCGGACAAACGGGTGCATATTTCCACCAAACCGGAGATTGCCAAAGTGTTGAAAGAAGAAGGTTTCACGACCGTCAACCTTGCCAACAACCACATAAAAGATTATGGGAAACAAGGCTTGTTGGATACCATTCGGGTGTTTCAAAACCAAAAGGTGAAGACGGTCGGAGCCGGCTACAATATCCAAGATGCTTCCACCGTTACCTATCAGATGATCCGGGGCATCAAAATTGCCACCCTCGGGTTTTCCGATATTCTTCCCAAAGATTTTCGCGCTTTGTCCGACCGGTCCGGTGTGGCCCCGGCGGATCCGGACGTGTTTTTTTATGATGTGGCCAAAGCCAAAAAAAATGCCGATCTGGTGATTGTCCATATGCATTGGGGTGAAGAGTATGACAGCAACTTCCACCCGAGACAGCAGGATTTGGGACGGTCGTTGATCGATGCCGGAGCCGATATCGTGATCGGCCACCATCCCCATGTTTTGGAACCGGTGGAAGTTTACAAACACGGGGTCATCTTTTACAGCCTTGGGAACTTTATTTCGGATCAGGGGTGGTCCCGTACCCGCGAAAGTGCTTTGGCTCAGTATAAAGTGATGAATGGAAAGGTGAATTTGGTGATTCACCCGCTTGTCATTCGGCAGGGAACCCCGAGGCCTTTAACCGGTTTTGGTTCTTTTTACCGTCGGGAGAGGATTTTTATGCAAATCACCGATGAGCCTGTCTTTTCGAAGGAATGGAGTCGTTTGTGGAAACGGGAAGGTGACGCGTTGGTACGCACCATCGATCTTCCGCCGAAACTAAAAGCAAAATTGGCTCCATAAAAGATATAGGAAATTTTCTTCCATTTGAAATTGATTTTGATTAAGATTACATCGTGAAGGGACGAATGGAGGAAATGTTGACTTATCGGCAGAGGTTCCAGCGATACATGAAACGCGAGAAAAAAAAGGCTGTGATCCATTCGTACATTGCTTTGTTCCTCGTCATCGTGTTGATGACGGGATGGGCGGCCTTGGATCGCGTGAAAGCCGTATCCGTCCGGGAGGATCCCGACAGCCGGCTGACGGTCACGCTGGTGGGGGACATGATGTTCGGGCGGCATATCGAGGATGTGATCGTCAAAAACTACGGTTATGAATATTTGTTTCATTATGTTCGTCCTTATTTTCAGTATTCGGATTATGTGACGGGTAACTTCGAGAATCCCATCGTGAACCGGCCGGGTTATCCCAAGGCGGACAAATTTATTCATCTGAGCACAAAACCCGAAGCTGCCAAAGCATTGAAAAAGGTCGGTTTTTCCACCGTCAATCTGGCTAACAACCATATGAAGGATTATGGGAAACAAGGCTTGTTGGATACATTGAAGGCTTTTCGGGATGCCGGATTGGAGACCGTCGGGGCTGGCAGTCATTTGGACGAAGCCGTTGAAGTGGTATATCAAACCGTGAACGGGATAAAAATTGCCACCTTGGGCTTTTCCGATGTGATGCCGGTCGATTTCCGCGCGATGCATCAACGTTCCGGAATCGCCCCGGCGGATCCGGATGTTTGGTTTCCACAAGTGGCCAAAGCCAAACAAAATGCGGATCTGGTGATTGTACATATGCATTGGGGATTGGAATATGACAGCCGCTATCATCCGCGGCAGAGAGATCTGGGGCATGCTTTGATCGATGCCGGCGCGGATCTTGTGGTCGGCCATCATCCCCATGTGTTGGAGCCGGTCGAGGTGTATAAAAACGGCGTGATTTTCTACAGCTTGGGCAATTTTGTGTTTGATCAGGGTTGGACCCGTACCCGCGAAAGTGTGCTGGTGCAATACAAGGTGTTAAAAAATGATACAGCCCGGTTGGAAATTTATCCGTTAATGATCCGGGAAGGACAACCACGTCCGCTTCTGGGATGGAGTCAGGCGTACCGGCGTGAGCGGGTGTTTATGCAAATGACACAAGAGAGGATATATTCGGATTTGTGGAATCGCACATGGAAACGGGAAAACAACATCCTTGTCCGCACGGTTCCGCTTCCGCCCGGGCTGAAAGGAGGGAAAAAGGTTGAACAATAAAAAATTTCATGTCATCTTGGCTGTTTTTGTTATTATCGGCACCATTTTTGCTTATTTTTATAAAAGCAATGAGTATGATTCCAAAGCCTTTGAGCAAACCGTTGACCAAAAGAACAAGCATAAATACGGAGTGGCAGCGGCGCATCCGGAAGCGGTCAAAGTGGGGATGCGCATTTTGGAGCAAGGCGGCAATGCGGTGGATGCGGCGATTGCCGTCGGATATGCTTTGGGCGTCGTTGAGCCTTACGGATCGGGGCTTGGCGGCGGAGGAACGATGTTGATCGATTTTTACAGCAAGGAGAAAGACCCCGTGGTCATCGATTATCGGGAAACAGCGCCATACACCGGGATCATTCCGGATAACGGAGTGGGGGTTCCGGGGTTTGTGAAAGGAATGGAACTCGTTCATCAACGATACGGAAAATTGCCGATGGATCAGTTGATTCAACCTTCGATTGAGCTGGCGGAACAGGGGTTTGAAGTCACCCCGATTTTAAACAGCCGCTTACAGGCTGCTAAATACCGGCTGCCGGTCAACGATCTGAAGCACATGTTCCCGGACGGGGAGCCGATTCAGGCGCACCGCTTGCTGGTCCAAAAAGATCTGGCCAATACACTGAAGGCGATTCAAAAAGACGGATCCAAAGCGTTTTATGAAGGCTTGATCGCCAAAGACATCGAGAATAAATCCCAAGGCGTGAAAGTCAGTGATTTACACAAGTATCAGCCGTTGGTCAAAGAACCGATTGTTGTAAAATACGGGGACTATGAAATGATCACCCCTTCTCCCCCAACCGGTGGAATTATGTTGGCCGAGTCGTTAAAAATGGCGGATAAACTGAAGGTGGGCAAAACCCAGGACTTGTCTGCCGATCAGATCCATTTGCTCGGGGAAATCGACAAAAGGGTGAACCATGCGCGGCGCCAAAACGTGGGAGATCCTCAGTTTTCCAAGGTTCCGGTAAAGGAGATGTTGGCGGATCAATATATTCAACAATTAACAAAGGATATCAACCTCAAACAAATTTCGAGCCAGTATCAAACCGTGGCCGATTCGCTCGCGGACAAAGAGGAACATGACAATACGACCCATTTTGTGGTTGTCGATAAAGACGGAAACATGGTGACGGCCACCAATACCTTGAGTAACTTTTTCGGCTCGGGGATATACGTGGATGGCTTTTTCTTAAACAACCAGTTAAAAAACTTCAGTATCATCAAAAGCTCTCCCAATCGTCCCCAGTTGGGGAAACGGCCCGTCAGTTATACAGCTCCGACCATTTTTGCCAAAAACGGACGCCCGGTTTTGGGGATCGGAAGTGCAGGCGGAAGCCGGATTACGCCGGTTTTGACACAAGTGGTGTTGCGTGTCTTGGAATATGATCTTTCGGTCCAGTCCGCCATCAACCGCCCCCGGTTTATCGTGGAAGATAATATCGTTTATGTCGAAAAAGCGTTGCCTGCCGATGTCCAGAAAGAATTGGAACAAAAAGGATATCAGGTGATTGTGAAACCGACGGGCATGTATTACGGGGGAGTGCAAGGCATCCGGGTGAACCGGAGTAAGAACAAGATGGAAGGAGGGTTTGACGGACGACGGGACGGAGCCTTTCGCTTTGGTGCAGACTAATGGAGACGGGTTGGAGGCATGGGTATGAAGCGTTTGTTGCGAATACTTACTCCTTTTTTGATCATTGGAGCCATATTGTTTTTTTTAATGGATTTTCGTCATGTGGAACAGCTGAGTCCTGAAGAAAAACAAGCGATTGAAAAATACCGGGAACAGTTGGTGAAAGGAACCTTACTGGACAAGCCGGATGAAGGGATTTTTCGGCGGGAGGATTTCGATGCGATTGCCAGATCTTTGGACGCACTCCATCAGCATGATCACTATTTTGTGTTCGGGCCGGAATGGGGGGCCCCGCTCGATCATCCGGAGAGCGAATTTCAAAATATCGAATCCATCATCAATCAACCCGAATATGTAAACAACGGAAAGTACTTTGCTTTTTTCCAAGCTTTTCGTCAGGATTTGAACCAGGCAAAGAATAAATTGGGAACGAGAGCTTCCCATGACATCTTGGACGACTTGTCCACCTTGGTTTTTACGGATGAAATCATCGAGGACCGGCAATGGAGCCAATCAGAGACGATCCGGGTGATGAAAGAAACCGGCCTGAAATTAATCAAAGAAGAGAATCAGAATGCACCAAACTCCGGGTGAATCCATGGCCCGGAGTGCTGTTTTTTTCTGGAAATGGGAAAAGCCATGGAATCGTTATATAATAACAACCAAAAGATGAAGTCAATGATGGAGTGAATATAAATGATCCCTCTTGTTGAGTTTTGCATCAATAATTTGACGGATGAAGTGTTGGCCGTAAAAAACGAGCTGGAAAAAGATCCGGGGATTGATGTGTTGGAGTATGACTGTTTGGGGAACTGCGGAATCTGTGCGCAAGGTCCCTATGCATTGGTCAACGGGGAAATCGTCACGGCGGACAGCGGAAAAGAACTTCTCAAGAAAATTTATGAGGAGATTGAAGACATGGAAATTCGATATTAAAAAAGCATCCGGTTGTTTCAGCCGGATGCTTTTTTTCTAGTAAACCGCAATTTCGTTGTAGAACGTGTCCCGTTCGACCGGTGTGCGGTTGGCTCCTTTGATCAGCCAGATCAGTTCGTCTTTGGTCAATGCTTGTTGCGTCAAAGCGCCAGCGGCATGGCTGATTCGTTCCTGAACCAGGGTTCCGTGCAGATCGGAAGAACCGAATTGCGTGGCCAATTGCGCCAGCTGCGTTCCGATATTGATAAAATAAGCTTTGATATGCGGGAAATTATCCAGCATCAGCCGGCTGATGGCAATGGTTCTCAGGTCGTCCATCGCCGAAGTGCGACGTTTGATGGAAGCATTGACGCTTTTGGGTTGTACCGCCAAGGGAATAAAGACCAAAAAGCCGTTGGTTTCGTCTTGCAATTCACGCAGGCGGATCATGTGAATCAACCGTTCTTCCTTGGTTTCAATCGATCCGTAAAGCATGGTGCTGTGCGTTTTCATTCCCAGCTGGTGCGCGGTGCGGTGGACATTCAACCAGTCGTCGGTGCTTGCTTTGTCGGGGCTCATTTTTAAACGGTAACGCTCGGTCAGGATTTCCGCGCCGCCGCCGGTCAGGGAGCTGACGCCGGCGTCCATCAGTTCTTTCAAGACCGTTTCGACCGGACGCCCGGACAAGCGGGAGAAAAATTCCACTTCCGCCGCCGTGTAAGCTTTGATGGTCACATGCGGGTAGTGTTTTTTCAAGATGGCTACCGTTTCAAGATAATAGTCAAACGGCACCGTGTGGTTATGTCCGCCGACAATGTGGAATTCCCGGATTCCTTCCGTGTACCGCTCGCCGACATGTTCCAGCAATTCCTCGGGCGACATGGTGTAAGCCCCTTCTTCCCCGGGATCCCGCCGGAAAGCGCAGAATGCACATCTGGCTTCACAAACGTTTGTCGGGTTTAAGTACATATTCTGGATAAAGTAAACACGATCCCCATTCTTTCTCCTGTTTACTTCATTGGCCAATTGGCCGATGGTGAGTAAGTCCGGCGATTCGTATAAAGTGAGCCCGTCTTCCAATGTAAGGCGTTCCCCATGTTTCACCTTCTCCACAATCATATCCAAATTGCGGTCTGAAACCGTGGAGGTTAACGACATGGAGGGTTCCTCCTCTCATTTCTGATCAAACAAAGAACCAATGATATCTGAAATTATTTCGAATGTCTAAATAACAAATCGAACTTATATTATTCTACCACAAAGGATAATCATTGGAAAACAAACGGGAAGGCCTCTTCCGTCGCCCGGATTTTGTCAATTTCCCGGGAGGGAAGGGGGTTACATTTTTTTACATAACGGCGCAAAAAGTTTGGAAAGGATGGAGATAACAAGAAGTTGTGTCTAAATAATATATTTAATTGAATAATTTGTAAAAAATGCGGCTTTTCTTTTCAGTTTTGTCATTGTATACTGAAAATAACTGGCAGATTTCGAACAAATGTGCCTTGTTTGATGAGAGATGGGTCAAGACAGGGGAGAGGAGGTCATAAGATGAGTGGGGGTCCGGCGTTAAAAGATCAGTTGGAAAAAGCAAGAAAACGCATGGAAGAAGCGGCAGATCGTTTCGGTTTGAATCATCCGGCCGTTTATGAACTGAGCCGGGAGCTCGACGAACTGCATAATTTGTGGGAGCAGGAAACGATTCTTCACCAAAGGGGAGAAGAAATCATCTATCCGCTTCGTTCCCCGATGCAAAGAACGAAAAAACGTTCCAAACAGGCGATGATGAAAGCGATCTGAGCTCATCGGTTGTATCAGGGGAAGATTCCCTTGTATACTGTAAAGAGAAGGAGGGAATGCCCCATGATTACATTGACGGAACAAGCCGCTTTAAAAGTGAAGGATATGTTGAGCGAACAAGAGCATCCGGAAAACCTCTATCTGCGCGTTGGCGTGGAATACGGCGGATGCAGCGGTTTTTCATATAGTATGGGTTTTGATGAAGAAAAGAAAGAAAATGATATGGAATTGAACCAGTTTGGTGTCCGGATTTTGGTTGATCAACGAAGCCAACCGTTGCTGCAGGGAACGGTGATTGATTACAAAGAGACCGTCATGGGCGGCGGATTCAGTATCGATAATCCGAATGCAACGGTTACTTGCGGTTGCGGATCATCATTTCGGACGGCAACGGAATCAGGCCGGCCCGACGAGGATTGTTAAAAAAAACCCGTCTCCATGTGAGATGGGTTTTTTTACGATATCGGGATTTCATCCACCAGCATCACTTTGGAATGCCCGCAAGCGGGACAGATGAGGGTGTGAGGACATTGACGGGTTTTCAGATCGGTCAGCCCGTCGGTCATTTTCAGATCATCAATCTCCCGGTAAGGACTGTAATCACTGAACAGGTCAGTCAACCGTCCGTTGTCTTCCAAAACATGACCGCACCCGGGGCAACGATGAGTTTCGAGGGCGGAAAACCCGTTGCAAACGGGACAAGCATAATGAGTACCCAAAAAAAATCCCTCCTTTGATTTTATATTTATCGTTTCAAATCAAAGGAGGGATCATGCAACAAATTACCGGTCCAATTTTAAATTGGAGCTGTGTTGAGGCTGAACACGGGCATCCGGATCAATGTATTGTTTGGCATGGTTGACGGCAATGGGGGCTTCCCCGAAACCAACAGTGATCAGTTTGACTTTTCCTTCATAGGTGGCAATATCGCCGGCGGCGTAAATGCCGGGGATGTTGGTTTCCATTTTGGAGTTGACAAGGATGGATCCTTTTTCGATGTGAAGTCCCCACTCTTGAATCGGCCCCAACGAAGAGACAAACCCAAAGCTGACAATCACTTCATCCACTTTCAATTCCTCGGATACACCGCTTTTTTTATCAGAAATCGTCACTTTTTCGATGTGTGTGGCTCCTTCGATCGCGGTAATTTCCCGCGGGGTTAACACCCTGATGCCGGAATTCATCATTTTTTCGACACTGTGCTCATGAGCGCGGAATTTGTCCCGGCGATGGATCAAAGTGACACTTTTGGCGACCGGTTCCAGCATCAAAGCCCAATCCACCGCGGAATCTCCCCCGCCGGCGATTAAAACATCTTTTCCTTCAAACTGCCGCTTGTCTTTGACAAAGTAATGAATATGGGTGTTTTCAAATTTCTCAGCTTCCGGCAGTTTCAATTTGCGTGGTTCAAAAGCTCCGCAACCAGCGGTGATAATCACAGAACGGCCCAAATGCACTTGTTTTTGGGTGACAACCTCAAATAATCGTTCTTCTTTTTTATGAACTTGTAAGACCTTTTCATCCAAACAATAGGTGGGATGAAAAAGGTTGGCTTGCTCAATCAGATTATCCACCAGGTTTTGGGCGGTCACTTTGGGAAAACCGGCAATGTCATAAATATATTTTTCCGGATAGAGTGCAGACAATTGGCCTCCCAATTGCGGCAGGCTTTCAATGACTTTGACGGAAGCTTGGCGCATTCCGGCGTAAAAAGCAGCAAAGAGCCCGGTTGGCCCTCCGCCGATCACAATGATATCGGTTATGTTTTGTTCAACTTGTTGTGTTGTCACAAGCGCACCTCCAAAATATTATTGCGAAAATGGAGAAAATTATATAATAATCATATAACATGATGTGATGATCGAATCCATAGCTTTAAAAAATTTACCAATTCGTTTTTGCCGGATAGACTGAAATGAAGTGGAGAAAATGTGAACAAAAGCTCTTGCTAAAAGTTCGTGAAAATAATATCATAATCAATGGCATGATTCAATGATCACGAAGCGTTCGAACCTTTTCAGATTGTGAGAAATCAATCATACTAAATAATACTTTAGATGGATGTGATTTGTGATGAGTATACCTAAAATCGTGATCCTTGGAGCAGGGTATGGCGGACTGATGACAGCCAAAGGATTGGCCAAAAATCTGAATGCGAACGAAGCAGAAATTACCCTGGTCAACCAAAACAGTTACCACTATATCACGACGAAATTGCATGAGCCGGCTGCAGGAACTTCCCATCATGATCACGCACGTGTTTCGATCCCGTCGGTCATTGACACCAACCGGATCCGTTTTATCCAAGACCGGGTGACCGGAATGAAGTTGGACGAAAAAACGGTTCTGTTGGAAAACAATGACCCGATCCAATATGACTATTTGGTGGTTGGATTGGGAAGCGCACCGGAAACGTTTGGTATTAAAGGTTTATTGGAAAATGCGTTCTTTATTCGCAATATCAACAGCGTGCGCATGATTCGCGAGCACATGGAATACATGTTCTCGCGTTATGCCATTGAGAAAAAAGAAGAATTGATCACGATCGTGGTCGGGGGAGCCGGATTCACCGGAATTGAGTACGTGGGCGAATTGGTGGATCGCATGCCCGAGCTGTGCCGGGATTATGACATTCCGCTTGAAAAAGTCCGTATTGTGAATGTGGAAGCGGCACCGACCGTCTTGCCGGGATTTGACAAAGAACTGGTGGACTATGCAGTGAAATACCTGGAAAATAAAGGTGTTGAATTCATTGTCAATACGCCGATCGAAGAGTGCACCAAAGACGGTGTCATCCTGAAAGGCGGACGTGAAATCAAATCATCTACCGTGGTCTGGACCGGTGGCGTGCGCGGAAATAAACTGGTTGAAGAATCCGGCATTGAAACGATGCGCGGACGTGTGAAAGTGGATGAATATCTACGTGCTCCCGGCCATGACAATGTGTTTATCGTGGGTGACAGCTCTCTCGTGTTCCCGGGAGAAAGCGAAAATGAGCGTCCTTACCCGCCGACAGCCCAAATCTCCACACAGCAAGGCCAATATCTCGGCAAACAATTGGCCAAAGTGGTTCGCGGGGGTCAATTTGACCAACCGTTTAAATATGAACCGAAAGGAACCGTGGCTTCTCTGGGAAGAAAAGAGGCCATCGGTGTGGTCGGAAATAAAAAGATGACCGGCGGAACAGCTGCGTTCATGAAAAAAATCATTGATCTTCGCTGGCTCTTCTTGTTGGGTGGCGTTTCTTTGGTTCTTCGCAAAGGAAAACTGTAATCATTTATGATTTTTACAAAAACCCTTCTTGGTTTAAGAAGGGTTTTTTGTTATGGAATACAGCAATTTTCCGAAAGAAAAGGCATGATTCTGATGTTATCGCTTACATGGATTGTGAACGCGGTTCTTGCTCCTGAATGGAATTTTTCATTTAGATTAGAATATTATATCATTTCTGAAACAGGACCACAGGGGGCGATTCCATGAAAAAAGCCATGTCAGAACTATCAGAAAATACTTGCCATTATTGCAGCGGAAAAGGGTATTTGGAGCTTTTGCTGGGCGGTACGGAAGCGTGTTATGCCTGTCACGGAACCGGAAAAGAAGATAAAAAATGAAGTGAACCCGCTTTTGGCGGGTTTTTTTATATCGTTGACCTTCTGAAAGATATTCAGTAAAATGAGTGGGAACTTTGAGATGTGGAGGCGATGACTCAAGTGACGCTCGCCCAATTGATCATTTCCATTCCGTTGTTATTTGTTTTATTTTTTGGATTGGGCTTTATTCTGAATATGATTTTAAAAACCACTTGGTTGCCGCTCGCCCTTTTTTTCGGGGTTGTTTTGTATGTGGGGCGGGATGTGACGCAAATTTTTACCATTGTCAATGCCGTTTTGTTCTTTTCGGGTTTTTTGGGAGTCCTGGGCGGGATTTTTACCATTCGTACGTTGCGCTTAAAAGGATATCGGATGTTCTAGAAACCAGGGATGCACCCTGGGTTTTTTTAGCAAGAATGCATTCGGGCAGAAGGTGAGAACATGATTTTATTTGTGGTGAATCCGGAATCGGGAAAAGGAAAAGGAAAAGTTTTTTGGGAAAAGGCAGAAAAATATCTCAAGGCCCGGTCCGTTGCTTATGAAGTCTGGCATACGAAGCAAAACGAAAAATTGACTTCCCGGATTCGTGACGGAGCCAAACAGAAAAAGTGGCAAGCGGTGGTTGCCATCGGTGGCGACGGAACGGTGAACGAGGTGGGGAGCGGCTTGATTGGCGTTGCAGTTCCATTCGGGATTATTCCGTCCGGAACCGGAAATGATTTTGCTTTTGCCCACGCCATCCCTTCCCGGCCGGAAAAAGCGCTGGCGCGTATCTTGAATTTTCACCCGGAACCGGTGGATACGGCGACCGTGAACGGAAAACCCATGTTTGGATCCACGGGGGTGGGATTTGATGTCAGTG
Source organism: Thermoactinomyces vulgaris (assembly GCF_005886755.1). Classification (NCBI taxonomy): domain Bacteria; kingdom Bacillati; phylum Bacillota; class Bacilli; order Caryophanales; family Thermoactinomycetaceae; genus Thermoactinomyces; species Thermoactinomyces vulgaris. The sequence goes on along the minus strand of NZ_CP039710.1, from coordinate 2,310,412 downwards.
TGGTGGAGCGGGTGAACCGGTCCGGCTTAAAAAAGTGGTTCGGATCGTTTTCATACGGGATGGAAGCGGTGAAATGTTTGTTTTCCTACAGGGCCCGGTCCATGACACTGAGGATGGACGGAAATGAGTATCGGCTGGAGAAATGTTGGATGGTGTCCGTTGCCAATATCCGCCAATACGGCGGAGGAATCCGGATTTGTCCGCAGGCGGATACTCAAGACGGATATTTGGATGTCTGTTGTGTGCAAAATCTGAGGAAAGGTCAGTTTATTCGCGCTTTTCCATTAACTTATTTCGGGTGGCATGCCCGGCACCCGTCCATACGGTTTGAGCGGGCACAACAAATTGAAATCCTGGGACCGGAATCGTTTCCTTACCATATTGACGGGGAAGTTAAGGGGACGACTCCAATCCGGATTGAAGTGCACCCCCGTTCTTTACTCCTCCTGTAAGGGAAAAGGGTGATCCGGATCCGGCGGTGAAAACGTTTCCGGATATAACAAGTGTGCCAAATGGCAAAGGCCGGTCAAAATCCGGGGGGAGGGGCGGCAATACCATCCCTCGTCCAACAGGAAAATATTTTGCTCCTTTGAAAGTGGCGTTCCTTGCCAGGCCGGACGGGATTGGATCATCTCTTTTTTTATCCGCTTCAGCGGAACCCCGGTCCAGACAGTCAAAACATAATCGGGCTTTTTATCCCGTACGGTTTCCCAATCCGTCTGTACACTTTCTTTGTCAATGTCGGAGAAGATGTTGACTGCCCCGACCAATTCACTCACCTCGGTGAGCCAGTTTCGTCTGCCCGGGGTGAAAACCGGTTTTGGCCACCACTCCCAATACAGGCGCGGCGGTGTTTCCTTGCCGGGAATCCGGGCTTTGAGCCGGTCGATTTGGTCTGTAAACCGGCGGGCGGTCTGTTCCGCTTTGGTTTGGAGGCCGAGAGCATCTCCGAGCCGGATCAAATCTTGTGCAATATCCCGGAGGGTTTTGGGGTTCAGAATCATCAAGGGGAGATTTTCTTGTTTTAATCTTTCGATATTTTTCTCCATTCCCGGGACACTGAGGGAAGCGATCACCAGATCCGGATTCAATGCTTTGATTTTTTCGATATCAACATTTAGATCCGGACCGACGCGCGGAAGGTGTTGGCATGTCGGGGGCCAGTCCGAGTAATCATCAATTCCGACAAGCCATGAGTGCGCTCCCAGAAAATAAAGCATTTCCGTATTGCTGGGACAAATGGAAACCAGTCGCATCCTGATCCCCTCCTTTGAGTGCATTGCGCTTCTTCAGAATGATGAAGCGGGCATTGCTTGAATGTCCCGCTTCACTTAATACCAGAGAAAGTACATCGCAACAGAAACCAATATGCCTAACCAGGCACCGGTAAAGACTTCGATGGGTTGGTGGCCCAGGATTTCTTTCAAGCGGATCCGCGTTTCCGAGGTCGGCTTTTCTTTGATGTTCCTGAGTTCCTTCAACAGTAATGCGAAGTCGTCAGCCAACTGGTTGAGAGCCTGGGCATGCATGCCGGCCTGTCGGCGGACACCGGTGGCATCGTACATCACAATGATTCCAATGACAGTTGCAATGGCAAAGGCGGAAGAATCCCATCCTTCCGTGATTCCCAGGGAGGTTGCCAGCGCGGTCACAGCGGAAGTGTGTGAGCTGGGCATGCCCCCGGAGCTGACCATCCAGTTCCAATCCCAATGATGCGTGATAAAAAAATTCCAAGGGACTTTTAACAGTTGTGCCAAGATAATGGCAGCGAGAGATGCCCAAAGAGGAAAATTGGCCATAAGTTCAGCCGGTATCAATGCCTGGTCATCCTTTCCGTTCGGTGTCGGTTCTATTTTATCCATGCGTTGTTTCCGAATCCTTTGTGAAACTATTTTATTATATCTCATTAAGAGACGATTTTTAAATGATTCTTGGCAAATTGTTGCAGGAAAAGCCTGAGTGTTTTTCGAAGGATTAATATGAAAAATGAAAAACGCACTTCATTTATTGTCTCCAAAAAACGTTTCATTAAGGAGTTTTTTTATGAGGGACTATTTACCGGATCCGTTGCCAGTCAGCCATCGTTTGCAATGCCGGGAGTGCCGGGAACAGTTTAAAACATTACATTCGGAGCCGCTCGAAGAGAAAATGGTGTGTCCGTCCTGCGGATGGTCCGGGACATTATCTGAGTGGATGACGGAAGAAGCCGTCCTTCATGAACTTGCTTTGGCACGCAAAAAATTGGAAAAAGTTTTTTTCAAGATGAAAAGCTCCCATAAAAGCTGATGATGACTGGTTTTTAACCGGTTCTTTGTTTTTACCTGTTTTAAAAAAATCGTTGACATTTATTCTTGTTGCTGATATGATATTTTTTGTCGATTCGATAATGAATTTTCATCTCAAGCCGAAGTGGCGGAATTGGCAGACGCGCACGACTCAAAATCGTGTTCCTTTATGGAGTGTGGGTTCGACTCCCACCTTCGGCACCAAGCATGCTGGGGTGGCGGAATTGGCAGACGCACAGGACTTAAAATCCTGCGGTGGGTGTACCACCGTGTCGGTTCGAGTCCGACCCTCAGCACCAAAGTGTGAATCGGCCCGTTAAAAAAGCTCCGCTTGAACAAGCGGAGCTTTTTGCGTGGTTTGACCGGTAATGAAAGATGCCCCGTGAACAGCGGGGCATCTTTCATGTTATGAACTGAGAAGAGGAGTGGATGAAGAAGATTGGTCTTCCAACCGCAGGACCTCTTCTTTGTCCGGAAGTTCATAAACTTCCTCCAATACATGTTTTAACACCAAATAGGCGGAGTAAGGCTTTTCCAGATAGTTTTCGGTAAAAAAACGTTTTGTGTCGGGACAGAAGATAAACGCTTTTAACTCTTCCAGTTCCTCAATTCTTTTTTGAATCACTTCCAAGACTTCGGGGCAGTCGCTGAATAATTCTCCTTCTTTCCACGTCAAAGTGATATGTTCATATAACCATCCTTTGATGGTAAATTGACGTGACATGTTGTACCACCTCCACGGGTGACAAATCAAAGACCTGCTTTTTTTATACGTCGTACGGCCGGAAAATCCTGCCGCTCCATCGTATCCGCAAACATTCGAAAATTTTGACCGGGGGTGCCTGGCGACTGAAGCCGGAAACGGAAAAAACAGGTTTCAAATGATCAGGAAGAACAAATCTCCGATATTTTATCTGCCATTTTTTCTTTTTAATATCTCAATATTTGAATGTTTCGCATTTGCTTGTGGTTTTTATCCGCTCCTGTTGGTTTCCCGTTTCTTTCCCATCCCTCCCTTGTGTGTCCCGGCGCCCGGGATGATTGCGTTTTTCCCCGTCAGGCGGGCTGGTATGGATCCGGTTGAAATCACCTTTGTTTGAAGAAAAGAAAGGTAGTAGATCCATACTTGATCAATTAATATAAAAATAATTATAATCTTTGTATGATTGTTTTTGAATTAAAATATATAGGTTCTTGATTTTTGAACACTAGAAAACAGGGTGAAGCCGGATCATGTTAAATGAACAACATCATCGCCAGTTACAAATGATTGCTTCCTATTTGCCAAGTATTCAATTTGATTGGGATAAGGAGCAAATGGTTCATTCATTTTCAGTACTTGCCGAACTCTTGGATTATCGCATGATGTGGGAAAAGGAAGAAGGTGTGTGTTTTTGCAATCATTTGGACGGATATCCCCGTATTCTTTTGGAAAAAAAGGAAGGGCGCATTCAATCTGTATGGCTGGATATTGATACATACCGGGAAATGGATGAGATCCTGAAGGATCAAAGTGAAGACCGGATGAACGAATTAACCATGGAAATGTTGAGGAGTTTGGACGTTGTTGTGCGCTTTTTGTCAACCAATTGGGGAGCTCCTTTTTTTTATGGGGAATTTGGGGATCCGCAATTTCCGCGTGACCAGTATGTCAGCATCCGGATGGCATTGTGGAAAGTGCAAGATGCCCACATTGCCGTGCAAGTGGAACATCAGGACCGGGAATACCCCATCAGCCTGAACATGCTGATCACTCCTGAACAAGAATTGAGTTCGCACCGGTTTGATGCATTGATGAAACGGAAATGAAACTCCTTTCCAATATTCTACAATTTTATTGCTTCGGATTTATGTTAGACTGTGAAGCAAGTTGAAGGGAAAGGGGATGTAGCATGAGTTTTCAATTGATTCTTGCCGGATTGACGGCACTGTTGTCCACTGTTTCCGGTTTGGGGTTTTTGGAAATCCAAAATCAAGCCGATCCAAAGGTGACACCGCAACAACAGGAGGCAGTAAGTGAAACGCAACCGTCTTCTGCGGCGGCAACCGATGATCAAGATGCAGAGATCCTTCCCATTGAAAAAGAGGTTTTGGCCTTGGTGAATCAGGAACGGGAGAAGCACGGCTTGAACCCGTTGCAACTGGATGCCGCGGTTTCCGGAGCAGCGGACATGAAATCCAAGGACATGAGGGATCATCACTATTTTGACCATCAATCCCCGACTTATGGTTCTCCTTTTGAAATGATGAAACAACAAGGCATTGATTTTAAAGCGGCCGGAGAAAATATTGCGGCGGGACAAAAAACGGCGGAAGAAGTGATGGACGGCTGGATGAACAGTGAAGGACACCGGGCCAATATCTTGAATCCTGATTTTACCCATATTGGAATCGGTTATGTTCAAGGTGGAGATTACGGCACTTATTGGACACAATTGTTTATTCAAAAATAAAGAGGCGAAGTGAACCCCCTGCATGGGCAGGGGGTTTTCGTTTAAAGGAATCCCAATTGTTTTTGCTCTTCTTCGGTAAACAAACGGGAACGAATGATAAACCGGATCCCGAGCGGGATTTCCAAGGAGAAAGACGCTCCGCGGCCTTTGGTGACATCGATGGTCAGGTGGGTGTGTTTCCAGTATTCATATTGGGCCCGTGACATATAAAAAGGGCAACCGGCCACATCCCCGAGGTAAATATCGTTGGCTCCGACCCGGAATGTTCCCGCTTTGAAACACATTGGAGAAGATCCGTCACAACAACCACCGCTTTGGTGAAACATTAAATCGCCATGTTCTTTTCGCAAAGCCTCAATCACTTTGGCTGCTTCTTCGGTCACAGACACCCGCTCCACTTTTTTCATCCGTGTTCACCTTAAAACAATCCGGTGGGGTTTTGATCGTAGGAAATCAGCATGTTTTTGGTTTGCTGGTAGTGTTCCAGCATCATTTTGTGGGTTTCCCGCCCGATCCCGGATTGTTTGTATCCGCCAAAGGCAGCATGTGCAGGGTAGACATGGTAACAGTTCACCCACACGCGGCCGGCTTCAATTTTCCGGGCGATCTGGTAAGCTTGATGAACGTCTCGGGTCCACAATCCGGCTCCCAAGCCATAGAGCGTGTCATTGGCGATTTCCAACAGTTCCTGTTCATCTTTAAATGTGGTGACGGAGACAACCGGCCCGAAAATCTCTTCTTGGAAAATGCGCATTTTGTTGTTTCCGACAAAGACGGTCGGCTCAATATAAAAGCCGTCCGGATATTTCGGATTGTCATACGGTTTTCCGCCGGTCAGGCATTGCGCTCCCTCTTCACGCCCCAATTCGAGATAGCTTAGGATTTTTTGGAATTGATCCGAAGAAGCTTGCGCCCCCATCATCGTTTCCGGATGCAAGGGATCCCCCATTTTAATTTTGCGCACCCGCTCGAGGGCCCGATCCATGAATTCTTCATAGATCGATTCCTGGATCAGGGCACGGGACGGACAGGTGCAGACTTCCCCCTGGTTTAACGCGAACATGGTAAATCCTTCGATGGCTTTTTCCAAGAAGCTGTCATCTTGCCGCATGACGCTTTCCGTAAAAATATTGGGGGATTTTCCGCCCAACTCCAGCGTGACCGGAATGATGTTTTCAGAAGCATATTGCATAATCAACCGGCCCGTGGTTGTTTCGCCGGTGAAAGCGATTTTTCCGATACGCGGAGAGGTGGCGAGCGCCTGGCCGGCCTCGGGTCCGAAACCGTTTACAATATTGAGGACGCCGGGAGGAAGCAAATCTTGAATGATCTCGGCAAATAACAGGACGGTGACAGGCGTTTGTTCAGCAGGTTTCAGTACGACACAGTTTCCTGCCGCCAGTGCCGGTGCCAGTTTCCATGCGGCCATCAACAAGGGGAAGTTCCAAGGGATGATTTGTCCGACCACACCGATCGGTTCCTTGATGTGAACCGAAAGCGTTTTGGCGTCAATTTCGGAAACGCTGCCTTCTTCTCCGCGGATGACGCCGGCGAAATACCGGAAATGGTCAACGGCAAGCGGGATGTCTGCCGCCAGTGCTTCACGGATGGGTTTTCCGTTGTCCCATGTTTCCGAAAGTGCCAGTTTTTCTTTGTTGGCTTCAATCCGGTCGGCAATTTCAAGGAGGATTTTGCTTCGCTTGGCAGGCGGGGTGTTGGCCCATTTTTCCCTGGCTTGGTGCGCTTTGTCCAAAGCCAGTTCGATATCTTCTTTTTGTGAACGCGGAACTTTGGTAAACACCTTGCCGTCGACCGGTGACGGATTGTCAAAATACTCGCCGTTTACCGGAGGAACCCACTCGCCGCCGATAAAGTTTTCATAACGGGGTTTAAAGTGAAGCAGGCTGCCTTCCGTGTTGGGGGCTTTGTAACCGGAAAGTTTGACGCTCATGGCCTCATCCTCCTTATTTTTTCGAAAAATATAAATGTTCCATATATAAATTTCTTGAAAGATGGTTTGATTCCTGCCTGACCGCAGGGTTTTATCCTTTTAAAACGGCCTTACAAAAATCGCCTCTTTCTCTCTTTGTATATGTTCGATACAATAAGTAAATGACTCGAATCATTCCGATGTGGTATGGGAAGAGAAACCAAGTATTTGGAGGTCTTTAGCAATGAAGGGGAGGCAAGCACTGGTTAACCTGTTCCATGAAGCCGAATTGCCGGAAGAATGGCTGAATCATGCCTTTCGGGATGGTGTGATTAAAGAGGTGCAAGTCCGTCTCCAAGACAGAACATGGAATATTCACCTTCATTTGGTGGAGCCGATGAATGCGGAGTTATGGCAGGATTTTCAGATGCGCGTGAAAAAACATTTTCAGCCGTGGGTCCGGGTGAATATGTACTTTACCTACGACCGCTTGCAACATGAAATCGTTTTGCAAAAATATAAATATTTTATCCAAAAATGTTTGCAAGAACAGGTCACACCCGCCGCCGCCACTTGGTTCGGACAGGCTGAATGGCAGGTGGAAGGGGACCGGATCGTTGTCATCTTCCCCAACCCGGCTGTTTTGAAAATGGCCAAACAACGGGAAACAGACCGCTACATCATGAAGTATTACGAACGCATCACCGGAACCAAACTCCCCGTCATTTTATCAGCAAAAGAAACCGAACCGGAGCAGGCCGCCGAACAATTCCGCGAGCAGAAAATCCAAGAGGAAAAGACCTTGATGCAAAAAGCGTTGGCCGAACAAAAAGAGCGGGCCAAGAAACAGAAAGAAAAGAGCGGGCATCCGGAGGAACCGGTTGTAAGCAAAAAATTGGGCTACAGCATCAAGGGAGAACCGGTGAAAATCAAAGACATTGTCGAAGAAGAGCGGAATGTGGTCATCAAAGGCAAAGTGTTTAAAAGCGAGTTGAAAGAGTTAAAAAGCGGTCGGAAGTTGTTAACCTTCAATTTGACCGACTTTACTGATTCCATTTCGTGCAAAGTGTTTGCCCGTGACAAGGAGCAAGCCGCCGTTTTGGCCATGATCCGTGACGGTGATTGGTTAAAAGTGCGCGGAAGTGTTCAATATGACACGTTTTCCCGCGAACTGGTCGTGATGGTGAACAGCTTGGAAGAAACCGAACCCGATTCGTTTGCGCGCCGGGATACGGCGGCAGAAAAACGGGTTGAGCTTCATTTGCACACTTCCATGTCGGCGATGGACGGGATTGCCAGTGCGGGGAAAATGATTCAAAGAGCGGCGGAATGGGGTCATCCCGCCGTGGCGATTACCGACCATGCCGTTGCGCAAGCCTATCCGGAAGCATACAAAGCGGCCGGCGAACATGGCATCAAAGTGATTTACGGAGTGGAAGCCAATATCGTTGACGATGGCATTCCCATTGTGATGAATGAAGCTGAGATGGATTTGCTCGAGGGTACATATGTCGTCTTCGACGTGGAGACCACCGGGTTGTCCGCCGTTCACGATGTCATTATCGAACTGGCAGCAGTCAAGATGAAAGACGGAAAAATCATCGATAAATTTTCCTCCTTTGCCAACCCTCACCGCCCGTTGTCCAAACATATTGTCGAGCTGACGCATATCACCGACGACATGTTGAAAGACGCACCGGAAGTGGATGATGTGGTGGCGGATTTTCTTGAGTTTATCGAAGGAACCGTACTGGTGGCGCACAATGCGCGATTTGACATGGGATTTTTGCAGGAAGCGGTGAAACGGATCGGCAAGGAGCCGGTGAAAAATCCGGTGCTGGACACCCTGGAACTGGCACGGATGTTATTCCCCGAGATGCGGAACCACCGCTTGAACACACTGTCGGATAAGCTCGGTATCAAACTGGAACAGCACCACCGGGCGATCTATGATGCGGAAGCCACCGGCCATGTGATGTGGAAAATGTTGCAAATCGCGGTTGAGAAAAAGAAGATCACCCATTTGCACATGTTGAATGAAAACCGGGGGGAACGGGATTTAAAAAGGGTTCGCCCTTTCCATGCCATTTTGCTTGTGCAAAACCAGGAAGGGATGAAAAACCTGTACAAGCTTATCTCGATGTCCCATTTAAAATATTTTTACCGGGTGCCGCGCATTCCCCGCAGCGAACTCGTCAAGCACCGGAACGGCCTTTTGGTCGGATCGGGCTGTGAACGCGGAGAATTATATGAAGCGGCGTTAAACAAGTCGCCTTCCGAAGTGGAAGAAATCGCGCGTTTTTATGATTACTTGGAAATCCAACCGGTGGAGTACAACATGCATCTGGTGGAAAAAGGCTTGGTGGAAAATGAAGAGCGGTTGCGGCAAGCGAATCAATTGATTGTCGAGATCGGTGAGAAGCTGGGCAAACCGGTGGTTGCCACTTCTAACGCCCATTATTTGGATGAACAGGATGCCATCTTCCGCGAAATCATCGCCGCAAACCAAACCGGCGCGAAACCGCAAGGGCCTTTGCCGAAAGCGCATTTTCGGACGACGGACGAGATGTTGCGGGAATTTCAATATTTGGGCGAGAAAAAATGCAAAGAAGTGGTGGTGGATCATCCCCGGGCGATTGCGGAGCAGATTGAAGTGGTCAAGCCGTTCCCGGATGAAACGTACACGCCCCATTTGGAAGGAGCCGAAGAAGAGTTAAAAAGGATTTGTTACCAAACGGCTCACGAATGGTACGGGGAAGAGTTGCCGGAAATCGTGAAGAACCGGTTGGAACGGGAATTGAACTCCATTATCAAACACGGATTCAGTGTGCTGTACATGATTTCACAAAAAATCGTCAGCAAATCGCTGGAAGACGGATACTTGGTCGGTTCCCGGGGATCGGTCGGTTCTTCGGTCGTTGCTTGTTTGAGCTATATTTCCGAAGTGAATCCGTTGCCTCCCCATTATCGTTGCAAAAAGTGCAAGTACAGCGAGTTTATTACCGACGGTTCTTATGAAAGCGGATTTGACCTGCCTGACAAAAAATGTCCCCGGTGCGGGGAAGATCTGTGGAAAGACGGGCATGACATCCCGTTTGAGACGTTTCTTGGCTTTGAAGGGGACAAAGCGCCCGATATCGATTTGAACTTTGACGGAGAATATCAATTGCGCTCGCACCAGTACACCGAGGAACTTTTTGGGAAAGAGTACATTTATCGTGCGGGAAGCATCAACACGGTGAAAGAAAAGACCGCGTTTGGTTATGTGAAAAAGTATGCGGAACAACATAATTTGAATTTGCGGCGTGCCGAAATTGAGCGCCTGGCGCAAGGTTGCGTCGGGGTGAAAAGGTCCACCGGGCAACATCCCGGAGGGTTGATGGTGGTGCCGCAGGAACGGGAAGTCTATGATTTCACGCCCATTCAGCACCCGGCGGATGACACCAAATCCGGGGTGATCACGACCCACTTTGATTACAAAGCCATCTCCGGGAAGATTTTGAAGCTGGATTTGCTCGGGCATACGGGACCCACCATCCAGCGTCTGTTGCATAAACTGACCGGTGTGGATCCCACCAAGGTTCCGCTCGGGGATCCCAAGGTGATTGAACTGTTCCGCAGCACCAAAAGCATCGGTGTCCGGCCCGAAGACATTAACGGAATTGAACATGGCACGTTGGGGATTCCGGAATTTGGAACCTATTTTGCGCGTGGGATTTTGCAAGATGCCAAACCCAGTTGTTTCAGTGAATTGGTTCGTGTGTCCGGGCTGTCGCACGGGACGGACGTCTGGCAGGGCAATGTGCAGGATTTGATCAATGACGGCGTTTGTACGATTTCGGAGGCCATCTGTTGCCGTGATGATATCATGTTGTATCTGATCCGCATGGGATTGCCGTCCAAAGCGGCGTTTAAGATCATGGAAAAAGTGAGAAAAGGAAAAGGGGTTACTGAAGAAGAGGAAGCCTTGATGAAAGAGCATGGCGTGCCGGATTGGTACATTGAATGCTGCCGGAAGATCAAATACATGTTCCCGCGTGCGCATGCCGCGGCCTATGTGACGGCGGCGGTCCGCATCGGGTGGTTTAAAGTGTATCATCCGGAAGCTTTTTATGCGGCATTGTTCAGCACCCGCGTCAATGAATTTGACATTGAGCTGGTTTTAAAAGGATATGATGCGGTCAAACGGAAACTGAACGAGATCAACGAGATGGGCTTCCAGGCATCGGCGAAAGACAAAGCCATGGCGGCCACCTTGGAATTGGTGATGGAAATGTATGCACGGGGAATTGAATTTGCGCCCGTGGACTTGTACCAGTCGGATGCCGTCAAGTTTTGGCTGGATGACCAAAAACGCCTCATCCCTCCCTTTGCTTCGATTTCCGGAGTCGGGGAGAGTGCGGCGCAAAACATCGTCCAAGCCCGGGAGCAAGGAGAGTTTTTGTCGATTGAGGATTTGCAAAAGCGGGCCCGTTTGTCCAGCACGGTGATCGAAGTGCTGGAGCGGCTGGGTTGTTTGAAGGGGCTTCCGGAAAGCAACCAGTTGGCTTTGTTTTAAAAAAGGAGCCGGGGAAAAACCGGCTCCTTTTTTGATCAAAATTATTTTAATTTCTTTAAAAACTCCCGCATAAATCCGGGGAGATCCGGCCAAGCATGAGCCGATACCAAGTTGTTGTCCACATGAAGCTCTTTGTTGACGTACTCTGCTCCTGCGCTTTCCACTTCCGGTTTGCAAGTGGTGAATGCCGTCATCGAACGGTTTTTGACGGATTCCGGAATCACGCTGAACACCAGTGCGGCATGGCAAATGGCCCCCACCGGTTTGTTGTTTTCGAAGAAATGGCTGACCAGTGCAGGGATTTCTTTTTCCATGCGGATGTATTCCGGAGCCCGTCCCCCGGGAATGATCAAGCCGTCATAATCAGCCGGATTGATTTCGGAAAATGATGCATGGGAGTCAATGCCGTATGCCAGTTTTTCCGTGAATGTTTCCATGTCCACAAAATCATGGCAAACCGTTTGCAATTTCTTTTTATTCGGGGACGCGATGGTGACCTCGTGTCCTTCTTCCAGCAACCGGTAATAGGGATAGAAAATCTCCAGGGCTTCCACGGCATCACCGGTCAAAATCAACACTTTTGCCATAAAAAATCCCTCCATCTTGTTATTACAAGTTACTTACTATTTTCTCGTACATTATTTATTTTAACCCAAAAGGATCTGTATGTAAAAATTTTTCTTTCCCTTAAAAAAGTTGAATCCATTGGATGAACCCATACCCGGCTCCGGTTTCCAAGGCGATGGATGGAATTTTGCCCAAGGCGGTGGAACTTGAGAAGATGAAAAAGCGGGTTTCTGCCCATACGGCAAAAAGGTTTACGGCCCCTGTCGGAATCCAGGGCACCAGCCGGGCAGTAACAAGCAGGGTCCATTGCCGCCATTGCGGCTGTGCATGGATGGACTCCAGCCAATGCCAGCGGTTTCGGTATTTTCGGGGAAGCATGCGCACGCCCCGCTGATAAAGCACAAAGGCAAGCATAGCTCCCAAAACTTCCGCGGTCCAGGACAGGACCCCGCCCCACCAAGCTCCCCAAAGCCAGACGTTTGTTGCCGTCATAAAGATCGAGGGGAGAAAGCCGGTCAGGTTGACGAGCGTATTGATCAAAAGGCTGACTGGAATGGCCCAAATGCCGAGTTCCAGCAAAATGTTTCTCCACATTTCTTCCATGCAACGTTCTCCCTTGCTTCAGATTAAGTTTATTATACCGGGAGTTTTTAAAAACCACCCGGCTTCCGGGTGGTTTTTAAAGAAATCATCATCTTTTCAATACCCTCAAGGCGGCGGCAACTTTTCTGGCAAAAGTGATCGGATTTTCGACGGATTCAAAATGAATGTAAAATAAACGGGGGTTTTCAAACAACCAGTGGTTGTGAAGAGCGGTTACAATAATTCCCCGTTTACGCAATTCGGAGATGAACGGATTAATCTCTCTTTGTAAAATCACCGTTTCTCCCAAATTGAGCGCGCGGCCTTGGCGGTCAAGGCTTTCAAAACTGAAGAAGGTGGGAAGAACCAGCGGAGAACGGGACCGTTTCCCCAAAATGGTGACGGGGATGTTCCGGAATTTTTGAATAAAACAAACCCCGTTTATGGTGCTTGGCTGGCCGTTGACAATTCGTGCGAATTGACGGCATAAGCGCTCAAGCGCTGACATAAAATCACCTCCGCGTTTTTCAAATCGCTATAACATATGTATGAAGGATCCGGACGAAAGGGCCAGTACCCAAGGAATGAAAGCTTAAATGCAAAAAGAGGCGTTTTGGAAAAGAGGTTGTTTTTTTGTCTTAAAAATTGAATAATCCGTGACAAAAAAACTTTTTTCGTACAAAAAGACCATAATTTAGGAAGACCGTCCGAATAAATCATCAGATGGACTCCCGATTAAATCTCTTCGAATCCCCATTCGAACCGGGTTTATATCTGGCCAGGGCAATTGCCCTGGTTTTTTAATGGGTTTTTTGAGAAAAATCATTGACGATGGTCCTTTCCAGTCATTATAATAGAGTCAATTCAATAAAATAATACTATTCTTATCAGATTTTGCTCTTATCCAGAGAGGCTGAGGGACTGGCCCAATGACGCCCGGCAACCCCGGATAAAGATCCGGAAGGTGCCAATTCCTGTAGAAATCCTTTGGGATTTCTAGAAGATAGGAGAGACTTCGATGAGTGATCAAGCCTCTTCTCTGGATCAGAGAAGAGGCTTTTTTACAACAAAAGGGGGAAAAAGGCCAATGAGTGAATCCACGAACTATCGAAGCGAAACCATTGCCGTACACGGAGGACAGGTGCCGGACCCGGTCACGAAATCGAGAGCCGTGCCGATTTACCAAACGACCTCTTATGTGTTTGACAATACGGAACATGCTGCCAATTTGTTCGCGTTGAAAGAAACGGGAAATATTTATACCCGCATCATGAATCCCACCCAGGATGTTTTTGAAAAACGGGTGGCGGAACTGGAAGGCGGAGTCGGAGCGTTGGCAACCAGCTCCGGGCAGGCAGCCATCACTTATGCCATTTTGAACATTGCCAAAGCCGGAGATGAAATCGTCGCTTCCAGTGCGTTATATGGAGGAACTTATAATCTCTTTTACCATACTCTTCCCAAAATAGGGATTCGCGTGAAATTTGTGGATCAATCGGATCCGGAAAACTTCCGGAAAGCGATCACCGACCGGACCAAAGCCATTTTTGCCGAAACCATCGGAAATCCCCAATTGGATGTGCTGGATTTTGAAGCGGTTTCGAAAGTGGCTCACGACCACGGAATTCCGCTTATTGTGGACAATACTTTTGCTTCCCCGTATTTGTGCCGTCCTTTTGAGCACGGGGCCGACATTGTCGTTCACTCGGCCACCAAATTCATCGGGGGACATGGAAACAGCATCGGCGGAGTTATTGTGGATTCCGGAAAATTTGACTGGACCAACGGCAAGTTCCCGGATTTCACGGAGCCCGATCCGAGTTATCACGGAGTGGTGTACAGCGAAGCGCTCGGACCGCTTGCATACATCACCAAAGCGCGGGTGCAGCTTTTGCGTGACACCGGAGCGGCGATTTCCCCGTTTAACGCCTTTTTGTTGTTGCAAGGGTTGGAAACATTGCATCTGCGGATGGAACGGCACAGTGAGAATTCACTGGAAGTTGCAAAATATCTGGAAAAACATGAGTCGGTTGAATGGGTCAATCACCCGGGGCTTCCGAACCACCGGTCTTATGAACTGGCTCAAAAATATCTCCCCAAAGGCCAAGGGGCGATTTTTACTTTCGGCATCAAAGGCGGATTGGAAGCCGGCAAGAAGTTCATTGAAAGCCTGGAACTCTTTTCACATCTGGCCAATGTCGGCGATTCCAAGTCCCTGGTGATCCACCCGGCCAGCACCACGCACCAACAATTGACGGAAGAAGCGCAAAGAAGCGCAGGAGTGACTCCGGATCTGGTCCGTTTGTCCGTTGGAATTGAGTCGGTGGATGATATTATTGCCGATCTGGATCAGGCCTTGAGAAAAAGCCAGCTATAACTGTTAAATCGAATCCCTTCACCCGTCAACCCCTTTCTATTTTTTATGGAAAGGGGTTTTGTTTATTTTAATAATGTCAACAATTAGGAGGACAAAATAGGATTTTCTATAAATTGAACCAGCTTGGATCGCCGTCTTATGATAAAAGTAACGAGATGTTCACAAAATATAAATATATATTCCCAAAAGAGAAAGGAGAGAGGAACATGGCGGAATCGGGTCAGGCAAATCCCGGAGTCAAAATGAAGGTACAACGTTTCGGGAGTTTTTTAAGCGGAATGATTATGCCTAATATCGGCGCCTTCATTGCCTGGGGATTGATCACGGCTTTATTTATTCCTTCCGGATGGTTCCCGAATGAGGATTTGGCCAAACTGGTCGACCCCATGATCCAATATCTGCTTCCGGTTTTAATCGGATACACCGCCGGAAAAATGATCTACGATGTCAGAGGAGGTGTGGTGGGAGCCACGGCCACCATGGGCGTCATCGTCGGATCCGGTATTCCCATGTTTTTGGGAGCGATGGTGATGGGACCGCTTGGCGGTTATTGCATCAAAAAATGGGATCAATTGGTCGAAGGAAAAGTGAAACAAGGGTTTGAAATGCTTGTGAACAACTTTTCCGCCGGGATCATCGCAGGAATTTTAACCATCCTCGGCTATAAAGCCATCGGCCCGGTGGTATTGTTGTTGAACAGCACACTGGCGGCGGGGGTTCAAGCCATCATCGATGCGCATTTGTTGCCGCTTGCCAGTTTGTTTGTGGAGCCGGCAAAAGTCCTGTTTTTGAATAATGCCATTAACCATGGAATTTTAAGTCCGATCGGGATTGAACAAGTAACTGAGTCCGGAAAATCGATCTTGTTCTTGTTGGAAACCAACCCGGGTCCCGGACTTGGAATTTTGCTTGCTTATATGTTGTTTGGCAAAGGAACGGCCAGACAATCCGCGCCGGGTGCGGCAATCATTCATTTCTTCGGGGGAATTCATGAAATTTATTTCCCTTATATTTTGATGAAACCCTTCCTTTTGGTTGCGGCCATTGCCGGCGGAGCCACCGGCGTCTTCACCTTCTTGATGACCGGCGCCGGATTGATCGCAGTGCCGTCACCGGGAAGCATTTTCACCTTGGTGGCCATGACGCCGAAAGGGAACTATGTCGGTGTTTTGGCGGGAGTCATCGCGGCGACGCTTGTTTCTTTCCTTATCGCATCGTTGATTTTGAAAACATCCAAACAAAGCGGTGAAGACTTGGACAAAGCTGTTGAAAAAACCAGTGAATTAAAAGGGAAAGAAGGCAGAGCGGCCGAGCTGCTGAAAAAAGAAGAAAAACCGGCAGACGAAGAGCCGAAAGCCGAGACGGTTGAGTACGGCAAAGTGAAAAAAATTATTTTTGCCTGTGATGCAGGAATGGGCTCCAGCGCCATGGGGGCATCCATTTTGAGAAACAAAGTGCAAAAAGCAGGCTTGGATCTGTCTGTGACCAACACATCGATCAACAACCTGCCGGATGATGCCGACATTGTGGTGACACACAAAGACCTGACGGACCGGGCCAAAGCCAAGGTCCCCCATGCTCATCATATTTCCGTGGACAACTTTTTGAGCAGTCCGAAATACGATGAACTCGTGGAAGAATTGAAAAAGGCCAAAGAATAACGGGAAAGCACGGCTTGTCCGAAGCTTTCCGGGCGATGTCGTTTTAATGGAGTGGACAAGATGTATATCACTGCAAGGGAAAGGTTGATTTTAAAACGTTTGTTATCCACCCGGGTGGATAATTTGACCACGAAGCAACTGGCGGAAGAACTGGATGTCAGTGTCCGCACCATCCACCGGGATTTGAAAGGGATTGAACAATTGCTTCAAAAGTATGACCTGGAACTGGTCAAAAAGCCGGGAGTCGGCATTCAGCTGTCCGGTGCAGCCGGCCAAATGGAGGCATTGAAACAGGATCTGTTTCGGCAATCCCGCCGGGAGTATACGCCGGAAGAACGGAGAATCCTGATTTTATGCACGCTTTTGGAAGCAAAAGAACCCGTGAAACTGATTTCGCTGGCAAGTGAACTGGACGTCACCATGGCAACCGTCAGCCATGACCTGACCAAGCTGGAAAGCGGGCTTGAAAAGTTTGATTTGTCGTTGATTCGAAAACGCGGATACGGGGTTGAAATTGTCGGAAGCGAGTCGGCCAAGCGGCGGGCCATGAGCAACCTGATTGCCGAAAATATTGATGAAGTCCAGTTCTTATCCCTGATCCGCGAAAACATTCAAAACAAGACAAAAAAAACGTCTGAATCCCTTTCCGGAAGATTGCTGGGGTTGGTTGAAAAGCGAAAGCTCATCCTGGTGGAAAAAGTGGTTGAAGAAATCAGCAAACAATTGCCTTATTCTCTTGCGGACAGTGCCTACATCGGTTTGGTTGTCCACTTGGCGCTGGCGATCGAACGCATTATGCAGGGGGAAAACATTGAAATGGATCCCGTTCATCTGAACCGGTTGAAAAACACGCCGGAGTATGCGTTCGCCCGGCAATTGATCGCCCGGTTGCAAACGGTGTTCCGCCTGTCGATCCCCGAAGCGGAAGTCGGCTATATCACCATGCATCTGCAAGGGGCCCGGCTTAGACACGATCAGGAATACCGGATCGAGGAAGAGGATTATCCCGTTCTGCTTTGGACCAAAAAGCTGATCCGGTTTGTGGAAGAAGAGCTGAATTGCCGCTTGTCGGATCAAACATCACTGGTTCAGGGGCTGATTTCTCATTTGAAGCCGGCCCTCACCCGCATCCGGCGAAATATGAAAATCACCAACCCCATGTTGCCCAAAATCATGGAAGATTACAGGGATTTGTTTGCGGTCGTCAAAAAAGGGATGGCGGCCGTCTTCCCTGATGTTTCCGTTCCGGATGAAGAAATCGGATACCTCGTGATGCATTTCGGTTCGGCATTGCTCAACAAACAAGATCAGGATTTGCATGCGCTCATTATTTGTTCCAGCGGGATTGGCACATCCAAAATGCTGGAAACCCGGATCCGGCAGGAGATTCCTGAGATCAAAAATTTGACCAACCGGTCGGTTTTTGAAATCGATCAGGAGGACCCGGAGGCGTTTGACCTCATCATTTCCACCATCCAACTGCCTTATTTCCAAGAGAATTATCTGGTGGTCAGTCCCATTTTGACCCGCGATGAAGTGGAAAAGATCCGGGCCTGTATCCGGGAAAAAAGGCGCAAAAAGAGACAGGGCTTCAAACCTTCTTCCGGGCGTCCGGATCCGGCCCCTTCCCAAAAGCTGGAACAAACCGTCTCCAACATGCAAAAGATCCATCAGTATTCGGGGGGGATCGCCACCATCCTCCAAGGGTTCCAATGTTTTGTTGCGGAAGAGGCCGGATCTGTCCCGGAAGCCTTGGAAGCAGCCTGTTTGCGATTGCGGGATGAAGGGGTGATCCAAAGGGTGGCGCCGGTGGTGGAAGCTTTATTAAAGCGGGAGGAAAAAGGGGGATTGGGAATTCCCGGGACACGGCTCGCACTTTTCCACACACGGAGCAAACAGGTGGTTCGCCCCTCCTTTACGGTTTGTTTTCTGAAGCAGCCGTTTGTGATGAAGGGCATGGATCAATCGGACATCCGTGCCGATACGTTGCTGTTGTTGTTGGCGCCGGAGAAGGTTTCCGGTCCGGTGTTGGAAGTCTTGAGTTTCATCAGTTCCCTGTTTATTGAAAATGATGAGGGGATTGCCTTGTTTCAGTCGGGAGACCGCCAGGCAATTTCCGCTTACCTCGCTAAACGGTTTGAACGATTCTTTGAAGAGAAATTAAAAGAAACAAGGAGTGTTTGACATGGCATCATCGATCTTATCTCCGGAAAACATCCGTTTCAATGCAAGCGTGGACAGCAAAGAGGAAGCGATCCGCTTAACGGGCCAATTGTTGGTGGAAAGAGGTTACGTCAAACCGGCTTATGTGGATACCATGCTGGAGAGGGAAAAATTGACTTCGACGTATATGGGCAATTATGTTGCGATTCCCCATGGAACGGAAGAAGGCAAGGAAAATGTTATCGAATCCGGCATTGTGATCGTACAGGTTCCTGACGGCGTGGACTTTGGCGACGGCAACATCGTCAAACTTTTGATCGGAATTGCCGCAAAAGGCGATGAGCACTTGGAGATTTTATCCAAGATCGCTCTGGTGGTTGCCGAGGAGGAAAACGTGCATCAAATTGTTCAAGCGGAAACAGCCGAAGAAATCATGAAATTCTTTTAAGAGGTGGACACACATGCTGGCAGTACATTTTGGAGCTGGAAATATCGGACGCGGATTTATCGGCAGCCTGCTTCACCAATCGGGATATGAGGTTTGTTTTGTGGATGTGAACAGGGAGATAGTGGATTTGATCAACGAACGGAAAAGCTATTCCATCGGGTTGGCCGATGATTCCAATGAAGAAATCATCGTCAAAAATGTTTACGCCATTCACAGCGGAGACCATCCGGAGCAAGTGATGTCGGCCATTGCCGGTGCGGATCTGGTCACCACGGCGGTCGGTCCCAATGTCTTGCCGCTGATTGCCGGACTGATTGCCGAAGGGTTGAAACAGCGGATGGCAACCGGAACCAAGCCCTTGAATGTCATTGCTTGTGAAAACATGATTGGCGGCAGCGCCCTGCTAAAAAAAGAAGTTTATTCCAAACTGGATGAAGAAGAAAGAGAAAAGGCTGATGAAATGGTCGGTTTCCCCAATGCGGCGGTGGACCGGATTGTTCCCAACCAGTCCCATGCGGATCCGTTAAAAGTGGTGGTGGAACCCTTTTATGAGTGGGCGGTGGACCGTTCACAAGTGGTGGGAGAACTTCGAGTGGCCGGCATGACCTTGGTGGATGATTTAATGCCGTATATTGAACGAAAGCTGTACACCGTCAACACCGGCCATGCCGTGGCCGCATACTTCGGCTACCAAGCCGGTTACCAAACCATTGATGAAGCCATGGCGGATCCAAAGATCCAAAGCCTGGTGAAAAACACTTTGCAGGAAACCGGAAAACTGTTGGTTGAAAAGCACGGGTTCAACCCAGAGGAACATCAAAAATACATCGACACCATCATCCGGCGTTTTGTCAACCCGCATATTTCTGATGACGTGACCCGGGTGGGCCGTTCCCCCATACGGAAACTGGGACCCCAAGACCGTCTGGTCAGTCCGGCTGCCCAATATATCACGTATCTGAAGGAGCAGCCGGTTTCACTGGCCAAAGGCATTGCCGCTGCCCTGCGGTATGATTACCAGGAAGATCCCGAGGCCGTTCAAATTCAGGAAAGCATCCGGCAAAAGGGATTGGAGAACACCATTTATGAGATCACACAAATCCCGCCCGAAAGCGACCTCATGAAACGGATTGTCGGGGAATATTCCCATTTTGCGCTTTAAAGAAAAAACCGGAGCTTTGTCTGCTCCGGTTTTTTTGGAAGCGATCTTGATGAAGCCCATCATTTTATTTAAAATAAAATTAAAAATATTCTATTTAATCAAAATAAAACATCGATTTGTGTATTGAATGAATCCAGTTGCAATGATTACTCAGAAAAAAGGCAAACCGTTGGTGTAAACGACCCGTTTTTCCAATGTCACAGGGTTGCAATTCGATTCTTTTTCCGTTCAAACGGATCCATTTACTCACCGAGAGGGAGTTGGAAAATGCAAAAAGAGGTTCATATGATCATTTACGTTATTCTGGTTCTGTTGACAATTGCCCTTTTTTCTGAAATTTTTTCGAACTCATGACCGGATCAAAAGCGAAATCCGGAGGAAGAATCGATGGAAAAACGCCGCACCATTGGCAGTGGCCGGCAATTTTCATGGTGAGCCAAACGGAAATGGCAAGTGCAAACCCAACCCCGTCTGTCATTCTGGGGGACGGGGTTTTTTATTTGTGTAAAGCATCCCGTGAACATTCCGGGAAGCCAAAGAAGTCCGTAAAAAAAGCGAACTTCATGATTTTTAACAAAAACGGCTTATCTTTTTGTAAAATAGAATAAATCAGTCTCTTGTGAAATAGCTGAATAGAGTTAAAAAAGGAGGTGTGCAGGCTACGGGATGATTAATCAATTATCGGCGTACGGATCGATTTTACCGACAGAACAGAAAAAACGGGCGCAGACACAATTTTTTCCGTAACGGGGAACATGCGAAAATTGATCCTTCCGGGGTTGGCAGCCCTTTTTTTTTATGATGGCGGCCGGCTTTCCCATTTCGTTTGCCGAAAGCGGAGGTTTTGAGGTCCCGAAGGTGGATGACCATTTTGAGGAAGTGAAACCGGGTCCGGGCCCGGCGGATGAGCAACCGGTCTCACAGGAAGTGAAGAAAGAGAGCCCTTCTTCCGAAAAATCGGGTAATCCGATTGGTAAAGCGTGGAATTGGTTTAAGGGAAAAGTAAAGGGAGTTTGGGAAGGAACAAAGGAATTTTTGGGGGACTTATGGGACTGATTCACCGGAGTTTGTGCCAAGATGAAGGAAGTGGTGGTGGACAAACTGTCCGCTGCCTGGAAATGGGTTAAGGAGAATATTGGATATATCGCGGCCGGAGTGGTGTTGGTGGTCGGAGTGGTATTATGTTTTGTCGCTCCACCGCTGGGAGCTTCGGTGTTAATCGGGATGGGCCTTTCTTTTGGAATGAGCTGGTTGATGAATGGCGAAATCACGCAGGACACCTTTTTGGAAGCAGCCCTCGGCGGTGTATTGGGGGCGATCGGATTGGGGATTGCCGGGGGAGCGGCCCGGGCATTGGCCGGTTCATTGGGAAGCCGGCTGATTGCATCCATCACCGGTTCGAGGTTGTTGGGGCCGCTGGCTTCCGGGATTCGGAATGGGGTTACGAAATTGCCGGGGCCGCTTCGTTCCATTTTCTCCAGAGCTGGTGTCGTGGGTGCGGTGGAAGGATCCGGAACCAGCGTTGCCGATGATCTGCTTCACGGACGCGGCATCAACTGGAAGAATGCGATCATCGCCGGTGTCGGTGGTGCGGCGTTGGTCGGGGTCACCGCTTTTGCCGTGCCCGTGTTTAACAAAGTGAAACAGCTCGATCTCGGCATACCGGCGGTCAAATCAGAAACGGATGAACTGTTTGACAGCTTTCAAAGGTGTTTAAAAGCCCGGTCCA
Source organism: Thermoactinomyces vulgaris (assembly GCF_005886755.1). Lineage (NCBI taxonomy): Bacteria > Bacillati > Bacillota > Bacilli > Caryophanales > Thermoactinomycetaceae > Thermoactinomyces > Thermoactinomyces vulgaris. The sequence continues at coordinate 2,288,497 of NZ_CP039710.1, read as the reverse complement.
CCGAACGTTACACGGCAATGATCGAGTTGCCTTGCGGAAACCGCACACCGGATCCGAAAACGCCCAAAGTGGAAAAAGACATCTCATTGGTTCCGTGAACCCCGGAACATAAACAAAACCGGTGGGAGATTTACAAGGCAAACGGCGGAAAATGGAGTTATGAACAATGGAGCAAAACGTATGATGCCAACATGGAAAAAGCAAACCGGTCGCACCAATTGGTGGAAAATTACCGGAAAACCCTCAACTGGGAAAACTCCACCATGCAACACAGTGTGGACACCCCACTTGGTGTGCGGATTATCGACATTGCCGATCCCAAAACATTAAAAGCGGTTGAACATAAGACCACGACCAAAACCGATGGAAGCAGAGGGTATTTTTCAAGAGATGTGCACATCCGGGATGAACTGGAAAAGGACAAATATCTGGTGCAAGTGGAAAATTGGGATATCACCTGGGTGTTTGAAAATGCCGATGCCAGCCAGCCGTTGATCAATGAATTAAAAGCGGCAGGAATTAAGGTGGAATTCCGGTAATTAACCGTAAAGGAGGGAAAAAGGCAGTGGTACAGGAAAATCAACGAGACTGGTTCGAAGAATGGCTGATGATCCATCCGGATGAACTGGAAAAATTGCAAAAGAAGCTGGGGCATTTGGATCTGGATTACACTCCGGAGTCCCTGCTGAGAGTGGAAGCATGGGTGTTGGAAAATTACTCCTCGCCGGATGAGATATTGAAAGATGAAGAAAAAATGACGTTGGACGGCCTGTTGCGGTATGTGGGCGAAGTTTTTAAAATTCATCTACAAGGGCGGTGGAATATCCATCAGGAGGATCCGGAGCATCTGTTTTACAACCTGCCGGTGATCAGTTTTCCGGGCAACATTCCGGATACTTCCCCGCTGTCGCTCATCACGGCCAGCCTTGATCGGAAATCGGGGAACTTTCTTTACGATTCACTGAACCGGAAAAAGAATTATATGGAAAGCCAGGACATTTTGGCAAGACGGAAGCCGGACGGAAAAAAAGGAACTCCCTTTGGACCGTCCGGTTTTTCCTTTGGAGGCGGGCAGGCTCTTTTTGATGCGGGGGAATAACGGCATGGTGGCGGCGGGATCGGTTGATGAGCCAAAGACCGCTAATGTAAAATAAAAAAGCTGTATACGAAAAATTCCGAAGCCGTTTGCATTTTTAAAACAAAAAGAAATTCGACAACAAGAGTTTAAAGGATGTTTGGGGATGAAAATACTGTTCATTCTGCTTGTGGTGATGGTTGGAATCATTGGTTTGGGAATGTGGTTCCGGTTCAACCGTTTGCCCCGGCTGCCATTGAAAAAGCCTGAAAAGATGCTGAAACCGCAGGAATGGAGCCGGGAAGAGGTGACGGTTGGCTGGGTCGGGCATTCCACGGTTTTGATGCAACTTTATGATACACGCATTCTCACCGATCCCGTCTTGGGGAAACGCGTGGGAGAGTCCATCAAATGGTTGAACCGGCAGATCGGGATGAAACGCCATACCGAGCCGGCTGTCTCTCTTTCAGATTTGGAGAGGGTGCAGTTGATCCTTTTGTCCCATGCCCATTTTGACCACTTTGACGTTCCCAGCTTGTCGCAATTGGCCCATGAAGGGTGTTATGTGGTGACTCCCAAAAACACGGCCCGTCTGATCAAACACTTGCCGTTTAAAAAAGTTTTTGAGCTGGGATGGGATGAACAACTGGAGATTGAAGAACTGGGAATCAAGATTCTGGGCGTCCCCGTCAAACATTGGGGGAACCGTTACCCTTGGAATCGCCGGTACGGCTATAACGGTTATTTGATAGAGAAAAAAGGAACCCGGATCTTTTTTCCGGGGGATACGGCTTTTACGGATCAATTTCGCAAGTTGTCTGATACGGGGCCGGTGGATCTTGCTTTTATGCCGATCGGAGCCTATTCCCCCGATCATTTGCGATGGGCACATTGCACGCCGGAAGAGGCTTGGGCCATGTTTCGCGATACGGGTGCGAAATGGTTGGCTCCCATTCATTGGGACACCTTTGTATTGTCGGCCGAACCTTTGGATGAGCCGTTAGAACGGTTGATGCAAGCCGCCGGGCAAGAAGCGGGGCGGATTGTTTTCCGCAAGCACGGGGATACATTCATGCTATCCAAGGAGAAACAGAAAAAGCCGGATTCTGAAATCCTCAACAGGTAACGGGCGGCTATCGGCACAGCGGGTGATAAATGCTTTTATGAAAGTGAAATGGATCAGCAGGTTTGAATGGAGGCTGAAAAAACTTTCTTTTCGATCGGGAGATCATCATGTGGAATCCGGCAGATAAAGGAGTCGATCAAATGGCATCTTCGATGGATTTGACACCGGAGCAGAATCAATTGCTCCGTACGCGATTGGAAGCTCTTTTAACCAGCATGGATCAAAATGAGAAGATCAAGCCCCGTCCGGCCCGAAAAAAAGCCAAAACCGATCAGGGCGACGGATTCAAATACGGCCGGGCGATTCCCCGGGCCAGAAAATATTATCAGAAAGACAATGTGATCTATCTCCAGAGCGCACTGAAACTGAAAGAAAGCACGGAACAAGCCCTCAATGAAATAAAGCAGCAAAAGATCAAGAAAGAAACGATCCGGAAGCTGAAAAAACAGTGCAATGAATTCGTGAAAGAATACGGCGGCTTGATCACCCTGACTGCTACACTCGCTTCTTTGGTCAGCAGTGCCAAAGATGTTCTCGAAGCATTAAAAATCATTGAGTAATTCAATCCGGGATTTCCGCCATCAGCTGTTTGGCGGACGGGTGGATGTTGGTTTTGCCAAGGATGAACTGATTTGGATCAACCGGATTGCGGAGGCGGGTTGCATGCCTCCGTTTTTTTTGTGCTAAACTACTGGGAGAGACAAGAATTTTATGGAAATCCCGACGGGTGACATACATGAATATTTTGGAGGACTGATTTATGAGTGTTCATCAATCCAATCAGCGAAAGTCCAACCGGTTGATCCGGGAAAAATCGCCTTATCTTCTCCAACATGCGCATCAACCCGTGAATTGGTTCCCATGGGGGGAAGAAGCTTTCCAAAAGGCCAAGAAAGAGGATAAACCGGTCTTTTTAAGTATTGGTTACAGCACCTGCCATTGGTGCCATGTCATGGCACGTGAATCGTTTGAGGATGAGGAAGTGGCTGCCATTTTGAACCGGGATTTTGTCCCGGTCAAAGTGGACCGGGAAGAAAGGCCGGATGTGGATCAAGTATACATGACCGTTTGTCAGGCGATGACCGGCCAGGGAGGATGGCCGCTCACCATCATCATGACGCCGGAGCAAAAACCTTTTTTTGCAGGCACTTATCTGCCCAAGCAAACCATGTACGGACGCATGGGCCTGATTGATTTGTTGAAACGGGTTTCGATGCTGTGGAAAGAGGAGCGGAACCGGGCCGATGAAGTCGGGGACAAAATTGTCCACGCGGTCAAGTCTTATTTAAATGCGGCGGAAGCCGGGGAGGTGGACTTGGGGGTCATCGATCATGCGTATGAACAGTTCGCCAGCCAGTTTGATCCGGATTTTGGAGGTTTCGGCGATGAGCCGAAGTTTCCCCGCCCGCATGATTTGCTGTTTTTGCTCCGGTACCACAGGCTGACGGGAGAAGAGGAAGCCCTCCAGATGGTGACCCGCACGCTCACAGCCATGCACAGAGGGGGGATTTATGACCACTTGGGCCATGGCTTTGCCCGGTACGCCGTGGACAGGGAGTGGCTGATTCCCCACTTTGAAAAAATGCTTTATGACAATGCTTTGCTGGCTTTGGCTTATCTGGAAGCGTACCAGGTGACCCTTGAGGAACGTTACGCCGAAGTGGCACGGGGCATTTTCCGTTATGTGACAAGAGACATGCAGGCGCCGGAAGGCGGTTTTTATTCGGCAGAGGATGCTGATTCCGAAGGGGAAGAAGGAAAGTTTTATGTTTGGACCCCGCAGGAAATCGCGGAGGTGTTGGGAGAAAAAGAGGCTGAAATCTTTTGTGCGGCTTACGGCGTGACAGAAGAAGGAAATTTTGAAGACGGAAAAAGCGTCTTAAACCAAATTGGCGTTCGCCTCGGGGAGATTGCCGAGAGGTATCAGCTGCCGCTGAATGAATTGGAGGAAATGCTGGCAAGAGGGTGCCGGAAATTATTTGAAGCCAGAGAGCAACGCGTACGCCCAGGAAAAGACACCAAAATCCTCACGTCCTGGAACGGATTGATGATTGCGGCATTGGCCCGGGGCGGCCGGGTTCTCGGAGAAACGGAATACACCGATGCCGCGGTCAAAGCGGCCCGCTTTCTTTCAGAACGGTTAATCGATGAGAAAGGCCGTCTGTTTGCCCGCTATTGTGACGGGGAAGTGGCCTATCCCGGCTATCTGGATGATTACGCCTTTTTCACCTGGGGTTTGACGGAGTTGTACGAAGCCACTTTTGAGCCCCGGTTTATCGAGCAAGCTTTGGTGTTGACACGGCAAATGCTGGCGCTGTTCAAAGACGAAAAACAAGGAGGATTTTATTTTTACGGAAAAGATGCAGAGTCCTTGTTTGTCCGGCCCAAAGAGATTTATGACGGTGCGACTCCGTCCGGCAACTCGGTGGCGGCCTATAATTTGATCCGGTTGGCCAAGCTGACATCGGATGAATCTTTGCTTCAGGAGGCGCGGGAACAAATCCGGGCTTTTGCCAAAGCGGTGGAAGCTTCACCGATTTCCCATTCCTTTTTCCTGATGGCGGTGATGTTGGTGCTGGGGAAAAGCAAAGAAATTTTCATTTCCGGTTCGCCCAATGATGTGAAAACCAAAGAAATGATCCGGTTGATCCAAAGGGCTTACTTGCCGGAAGCGGTCATTTCCCTGGATCCGCGCGGAAGTGATGCCACCACCATCAAATGGTTTGTTCCCCGGTCTGAAGAAGAGGCGTCCCAAACGCTTGGCCCCAAAGTGTACATCTGTGAAAATTATGCCTGCCAATCGCCGGTGACCGATTTGGAAGAGCTGAAAAAACAATTGCAGTAAAAAGCATCATGACAAGCTCCAAAAAGAGATTTTTGGAGCTTGTTTTTTTATTCTTTTTCCAGTATGACGTTCAAGTGGACGGGTTTTCCGGCATCTTTGGATTGAACCGGAAGGCGGCGCGGTTTGTAACCTTCTTTTTCGATGACAAATTCGTACGATCCGGCGGGCACATACCATGTAAAACGGCCATTTTCATCGGTATATCTGGCGATTTCCGGGACGGGTCCGCTGACGTCTTCTTTCGGTTTCGGGACGACCAAAGCGCCGGAGACAGGCGAATGGTTTTCATCCGTGACGGTTCCGGTGACTTTCACTTTGGACACGGGTCCGGCATCCGGTGTTTTTTCACAGCCGAAAAAGAGCGGGAAACAAAGGGTGAACAGAAGGATGGTGAATCCGCATTTCCATTTCATCAAGCAAAATCCCCCCTTGAATAAAAAGAGAGAGGAAAGATCCTCTCAGAATGGTACGGCTACTTTATATGACTTTCCTTCAGGGGAAAAAGTTCCAACCGGTTGGAATCTATTGGTCTTTCCAAGTGTTCAGGTTATCGAAAACTTCTTTGGTGATGCGGGTTCCGCGGTTGCTCTTTTTATTTCCGTAAACTCCGTTGGTGTGGATGGCAATGCTGCAAACCCCGCAATTCTGATATTGTTCCTGATAGACGGGTGATCCGCTTTGTCCGGAATAAGTGTCGTTGTCATACAGCAACTTGTATGGGGTGGTTTCGCGGATTTGGTCTCTGTGTTCCCATTGGGTGCCTTGCGGTTTGTCACCGGGATAACCGCTGATGTTCACCCGGGTGCCGTCCAATGATCCGCTCTGCCAGCGGTATCCGAACCAGCCGGTTTGGTTTCCCACGTTTTTGTTCAATTTGACGGCTCCGTAATCATAATTGGTGTTTCCATACCGGGTCCATCCGACAACCGAGTAAAAACGGGTGGCTTTCGCATAACCAAATGGCAAACGGTCGCCGTCCCGTCCGGGATAAACCTTTGCCCAAGAGGCCCATTTTTTCTCATCCGGGTCAAAGACGCAGTGGCCGGCCGTTGCAACGGTGTCCGGTCCGATCAGCCAACCGGTGCAGTTTCCGAGATCGCTTTGGATCTGGACGACAGCGCTGTAGGGGTATTTGGAAGTGTCTTTTACACGCGTCCGGTTATCCGGCCCGATGACAGATTCGGCGGATGCACCATTTTGGGAAAGGTTTTTTTCACGTGCTTTCAGCATGTTTCCTTGATGCCCTTTGCTGTAGGCGCCCCCGGAGGTTTGGACAATGTCCCCCGACTGCGTGGATTGTTTGATGATTTTGCCGTCGCTGGCCACGGGAGAGTGGGGGGAAGCTTCGGCAAACACTGCATCGGCTTTTGCAAAGGACCAAGAGGCGGGAACCATCAGCAAAAGGGTTGACAGGAAAGAAACAGTCATTCGCAAACCATTGGCATGTCGCATCGATATCCTCCTTCGGCGGTATGTACAGTTACGGGAATATTATAAATAAATGGAATAATTGTTACAATCAGGGGTCGGGTGAGACAAAAGCCGATTCAAAGTAAAAAACAAAGGATTTCCGCTTTTATCCCGCTCAATGAATGGCAGATGGGAATCTTCAGACCCGTATTTTTTAAGATGAAGGAAAAGCCTGAAAGATAATCTCTTTCAGGCTTTGTTGGATGAAGCATTTCCCCGGTAGGGATGCGGTTTGAAGGAAACAAGACGTCCTGTCACATGGAAAATGCGGTGAGGTTTATCTTGATGGCCGTTTTCGGAAATCCAGGCATAGCCGAGCTTTTTGGCTTCGTCGTCACTCGTGGCATTGATGGGACCATCATAAAGCAGTTGGCCATCCATATCATATACCGTCATGTGATACACGGATCCGGATCACCTCGAATGAAAATTTAAAAGTATAACTTTATTATATCATTTTTAATGGTTATGTGGTTTCGGTCAATAAATAACCGGCTTTGTCGGTGGCTTGGACCAATTCTTTGCGCAACCGGCGTTCCACTTCACCTTGTTTCCCGTTTTCTGCCCGGGCCTGGATCCGGACAATGGACGACTGCGGGGTCACATCCACCACGCCCAGCACGTTAGGACCGTCGATCACGTCCGGCAACGATTCCCGGAGGTGCCGGCATTGTTCTTCCAGGTAAGCGAGGGCCTGATCCAGATCGGTTTTGGTTGAAAGCGGAAGGTCTACTTTGGCAAGCATGTGTCCGCGGGAATGATTGGTGAGGGATTTGATATCCCGGTTTAAAATAAAGTGCAAATCCCCTTCCGGATCGCGGATTTTCAGGACGCGGAGGCCCACATGCTCCACGGTGCCGGAAAATCCGTTGACGGTGACATCTTCCCCGACTTGCACCTGGTCTTCCAACAAAATGAAAAATCCTGAGACGATGTCGGAAACCAGATCTTTTGCGCCAAAACCGATGGCAAGCCCCAGGACGCCGGCACTGGCTAAAATGGCAGAAATGTTGATGTGAAATTCGGCCAGGATGGAGACCAATGCGATGAAGATGATCACATAGGTGGTGACATTGATCAAAATGCTTTGAATGGTTTTTAACCTCAGCTGCGTCCCTTTGCTGAGACGGCTGTGAGTGGTCAGGCGGATGATCAACTTTCTGGCGATGATGATGCTGATGATTGAAAGCAAAATGATGATCCCGATTGCGATGACGGATGCAAGAATCGATCCCCAATCGAGTTTCAATATCATGTTTATCACTTGCGTGTCCCCCTCTTTGGATGTTGAGCAATCATGATTAAAACCAATATAATGGTTTGAAAAGATTTTGAAAAGGGGGGCGAAAACATGGCCTGGTCTCTCCGGACGTTCAAAGGAATGGTCTGGATGATTTGTGTGGCCGGGATGACCCAGGGGTTATTGATTCCGCTGTTGACGATGTTTCTGGAAGAAAGAGGAGTGCAAGCCGATTTTAACGGCCTGAGTGCCTCTGCGCTTTATCTCGGCATCTTGCTCGCGGCTCCCCTCGGACCGGCCATGGTCCGGCGAATCGGCGTGAAGAAATCGATTCTTGCCGGGTTGTACATTGTCACTGTTGCAGTTTGTTTTTTTCCGTTTTTTCAAAGTTTCTGGGTATGGACCGGGCTTCGCTTTCTGGTCGGCATCGGCGACAGTTTGTTGCACTATGCCACCCAATTGTGGATCACCATCCATGCTCCCGTGAAAGAAAGGGGACGCCGGATTTCCCAATACGGGTTTGCTTATGGATTGGGATTTGGGATCGGTCCGCTGGGGCTGAATCTGGTTCATTTTGGAGAAACGGTTCCGTTTCTCTTTGTTTTGTGTATCCTCTTTTTTTCCATTTATTTAACCGGCCGTTTAACGATCGCCGAATCTTTGGACAACGAATGGAAAGAAAAGGATGCGAACCGGCAAGGATCATTGCGAACGGTTTACCGGCTTGGCTTCATTGCTTTTTGCTCCCCGTTCATTTACGGGTTTTTGGAAACCGCTTTGACGGGGAATTTCCCGGTGATCGGCATACGAGAAGGCATGGGCCAAGGCTTTATTTCCCTTTTGATTTCCGCATTTGTCTGGGGCAGTTTGCTCTTTCAGGTGCCGCTCGGGGTGTTGGGGGACCGGATCGGCCGTAAAAATCTGCTGATTTTGGTTTGTTCGGCCGGATCGGCCGGCATGTTTGTCATCCCGCATTTTTTGTCCAACGAGATTTATCTTTTTGTTTCTTTCATATTGATTGGCGGATTGGTCGGCTCCCTTTACTCCATGGGATTGGCTTGTGCCACGGACTTGCTGCCTGCCCGCTTTTTGCCTGCCGCCAATGCCATCGCTTCGGTTCATTTCAGTGTGGGCAGCATTCTCGGCCCTTCTTTGGGCGGTTTTTCCATTGAAAAAGCAGGCGGGGAAATGTTGTTCATCACCATCGGATGCATGCTGGCCGGTTATGTTTTGATGATTTTATTGGAGAAGATGGGCAACCGGATGAATTCGTTCAAATCCAAAGAAAAACAAGCGGTGTGAGCTGGTCCGCCGGCTGAATTAATAGGTCCGGCGTTCCCATCCTTCCCCCTGCCATTGAAGCGGAATGGTTTTTCCGCGGGTTTCAAGGACCGGATCCATGATGTACCAGCCGCGTCCGTTGACACTTTCATTGGTCTGATAATGGAAGCGGATGAAACGGGCTTCTTCGGGAACCGGAATGGCGTAAGTCTTCCAATCTTTTCGGTTTCCGCTGAATTGCTCCGCCGCGGACCAATGCCGGCCGTCGGCGGAAAATTCCACCGTGGCTTGATCATGAACCGGTTCAATCCGGTGCCAAGTCGTAAATACAAGGGTGCGATCGTGAGTCGAAAGCGGCAGGGATGCCACCAGCGAACGGGACAGTTGGTCGCCGTAACCGGAAAACCAAGCCGGAACCTTGCCCGGGATTTTCACGGGAATGGCGTCCGCCGCCATGCGTGCCACTTCTCTTCGCAGCGGATTGATGGATTCGGTTTCCCGGGTCGGGTGGACGCGATTGGTCAAAAGGATGGCGATTGTTCCCTGGCTGCGGTTGATCACCAGCGAAGTTCCGGTGAATCCGGTGTGGCCCATCGCATCCGGACCGCTGAGTGCGTCCATGTACCAACCTTGGTTTAATTCCCAGCCGAGACCGTGATCATCGCCGGGAAAGTCGGTGTTATAGTTGTTTTCCATCAGACGGACGGTCTCTTTTTTTAAAATCCGCGTGGATCCGTATTTCCCGTCCATCAACATCATATGGGCGAAGACGGCCAAATCGCGGGCAGTGGAAAAAACCCCGGCATGTCCCGCCACTCCATCCAGTGCCGCCGCATTTTCATCATGCACGGTTCCCCACACCAACCCCCGGCCGGTCCACGGCTGATATTCCGTTGCGGCAATCCGGCGTTTCAACTTTTGCGGAGGGTTGTAAAACGTGTCATGCATGTGAAGCGGGCCCGTGATTTCTTTTTGGACAAATTGATCCAACCGCAGACCGGAAAGGCGTTCGACAAGAACCCCCAGTGTAATCATGTTGAGATCGCTGTAGGTGTAAGTGGTTCCGGGCGGATGGTCCAGCGGGTAAGCCAAAGCGATTTGCAACCGTTCTTCCCGGTTGTTTCCCATTTGATAAAGCGGAATGCCGGAACGAAAGCCGGAAGTGTGCGTCAGAAGCTGGCGGATGGTGACCGATTGCTTTCCGTTTTGGGCGAATTCGGGGATGTATCTGGCTACGGGATCATCCAGCTCAAACCGTCCTTTTTCATACAATTTCATCACGGCCACGGATGTGAAAATCTTGCTGACGGATGCGAGGTCGTAGATGGTGTCTTTCCGTGCGGGGACCGGGGGATGAACGGGAGTCTGTCGGTCATCGGCATAACGGACGGCATATCCATAGGCTTGGTGTTTCACAATGGTTCCTTTGCGTGCAACGAGGAGTACGGCGCCCGGAGTCATGTTTTCCCGGATGGCCTGACGGAGAATGGTGTCCATGTGAAGGAGCGGTTTATTTACCATGCCGCAAGATTCGGGAGACCCCGGTTGGAGAACCGGACGGGTCGGGCGTGAATCTCCCCAGACCGGGTTGTTGTCCGGGAGGCGGTCGGAGGCATGAAGCTGCACGGAAGTCTTTCCATGAAATTCGTTTCCCCAAGCGGTTGCCGGAGCGAGGGACGGTAGAATCAGCGCGGTGACCAGCAACAGATGGATGCCGGTTTTTTTGTACACGGCCCACATTCCTCCTCTTTGATCGGTTAATTTTATTTTAATCCATTTTGACAGGAGAAAGACACCGGAAACAAAGGAAAAGTGTTTCCGGTCAGGAGGTGCCGTGCGGGGGAAGGGTGTAGCTCCACCGGTCCCGGGCGAGATCGGTCGACGGGAAGACGTCTCTGGCTTCTTGAAGCAAAGCCTCGCATTCTTCTTCTTGAAACCGGGTGCTGATATGATTCAAGATCAAATGGTTCACCCCGGCTTCTTTGGCGACGGCGGCGGCTTGCGTGCAAGTGGAGTGAAAATATTTGCGGGCCAGATCTTCTTGATCCCGGCGGTAAGTTGCCTCATGAATCAGCAAATCGCACCGGTTTGCCAGGATGCAGGCTTCGGGAGTGTACCGGGTGTCTCCAAGAATCGCCAAGGTTCTTCCTTTTTTCGGGGGGCTGACATAATCTTCCCCTTTTAATACCCGTCCGTCGGGAAGGGTGACGGTTTTCCCTTCCTTCAACAACCGGTAATGAGGACCGGTCGGAATCCCGGCTTTTTGCAACTTTTCCACATTCAATCTGCCGGGTTGATCCGGTTCTTCCAGACGATATCCGTACGAAGGGATGCCGTGATCCAGCTTTTTGGCCCGGATGGAAAAAGGGGGCGCTTCAAATTGGCAATCCCCTTCCATTTCGACGATTTCCAGCGGATACCGGAGAAAGGTGCGGCTTGTCTTTAAAGAGATTTCGACAAACGCTTGAATCCCTTTCGGACCGTACAAGGTGAGGGGGGAGGTGGCGCCTTGGAACGAACGGCTTCCCAAAATCCCCGGCAGACCGAAGAGATGGTCGCCGTGCAAATGAGTGATGAAAATCCGGTTGATTTTGGCGAGTTTCACCGGCGAGTCCCAGATTTGATGCTGTGTGGCTTCGCCGCAGTCAAAAAGCCAAATCTGCCCGTTATACTCGGGCATGATCAATGCCAGGGAGGACACGTTGCGGTTCCGGGAGGGAACCCCGGCACCGGTACCCAAAAAATAACATTGCATCGTGCAACCCATTCCTTTCTTATGAAGACTGGTTATATTGAAGAACCCATTCGCAGGCTTCGCGGACGGAAGAAACGACCCGGCCGGCTTTTTGTTTTACTTCTTCCGGGGCATGGCGCATGGCAAAGCTGTGGGGAGTCCATTCCAGCATGGAAACATCGTTAAACGAATCCCCGACGGTTGCGATTTCCTCCGGTTTCAGGCCGAGTTCATCCGCCAGTTTTTCCAGCGCATTCCCCTTGGAAATGCCGGTCGGCATGAAATCGAGGCAATCGGTGTCCGAAATAAAGGAGTCGACTTGGGAGGGGAACCGTTGGTGAATATGTTGATCCAAACGTTTTAAATCGTTCAGTTCCCCAAAGAAGCAAACCTTGCTGGGAAACAGTGATTTTCCGATTTCTTCATGCAATTGGGGGCGGGAATGAACAGGCATCTTCATCCTTTCTTCAATGGCCCGGGCTTTTTCCGTCTTTTCGGCGACAAACATTTCGTTTTCCTCGCTGACAAAGCAAACAAGCCCGAAAGGACGGGCCGCTTCATAGATTTGTTTGGAAATGTTTCCGGGAAAGGTGACCCTTTGCAAACATTTTCCTTCTTTGGTATAGATGAAAGCCCCGTTTTGGCTGATCCGGTGAAAACGGGCTTGAATCCGGTTCATCACCTGAACGAGTTCAAAGTCCATTCTTCCGGAAGCCAACCCGATTTCAAGGCCTGCATCCATCAGTCTGTGCAAGGCGTTTTGGTCTTCCGGATGGATTTGTTTTTCATGGTCGAACAGGGTGTTGTCCAAGTCGCTGATAAATAGTTTAATCATTGCTCTCACTCTTTCTTTTTATACTCTTTCTGGTTTTCCTGTGGGTATCATATATGATGCTTGGCTCCGGATGCAATCGTGGTGGCTTTGGATGCGGAGTGACTGGTATAAAAATACGGACGTTTGGAGGAAAAAGGTCATGATATCGGACGGGCGGTTTCCCTGAAGGAGGGAAGACAGGGAAAAAACAGCTTCATTCCACCGCAGATTCATGGAATGAAGCTATTTTTTCAAAGCTTGCAATCTTTCTCTTTTGGCAATGACCGCTTTAATGGCCATATAATCCACGGATTCCGGCAAAGCTTCTTTGATGGGGCGCAATTTTTGGGCGCCCAGTTCTTCCACTTTCTCCATGATCAATGCTTCATATTCTTTGGGAATAAAAGCATCCCAGTCGAGTTCCAAGCCTTCCAAGCCGGCGCGCAATAAGTGATCCTCGATGGTGCCGCGCGTCAGGTTGCGCTCTTTGGCGATTTCGGGAATGGTTTTGCCTTGAAGGAACATCTGATAAGTGATGAAATGGCTGGACGGTTTTCCCGTGCTTTTTTCCCGGACCGGTTTTTCCCCGTGATTTTGGACATATTCCCGGATTATTTTTAAAAAATGAGCCCCGTATTTTTGAAATTTCATTTCCCCGACCCCGGAGATCGCTTGCATCTCCTCTTCCGTGACGGGCAAGCGGCGGCACATCTCTTTTAAAGTGCTGTCCGGAAAGATCATGTACGGCGGAAGTTTTTCGGTTTCGGACAACTGTTTGCGCAAGGATACCAGCTCATCCAAGAGGCGGTGGGTTTTGGTTTCGGGGGTTTTGAGCCATTTTTCGGTCTCTTTGTGCAGATAAACCGGTTCTTTTCCTTTCAGCACCGCGACTGCTTTCGGGGTCAGGCGGACCAGCGGATAAGGGCGCCCTTCGTAGACCAGGGAGAGATAACCATCAGAGGCCAAAAGTTGGCACAACCGCTGGATTTCTTTCTCCGTGTACTCCCTCATGGTCCCGTATGTAGAAATCCGGTCCAGCTTCCATTCCTTCAGCCGCTTGTTTTTGGAACCCCTGAGGACTTTTGCGATGATGGTGAGTCCGTACTGTTCGTTCAACCGTTTGATGCAGGAGAAGATTTTTTGTGCTTCAATTGTATAATTGACCAAATCCCCCATTTTTTTGCGACAGTTTCCGCATGTTCCGCATGGTTGCATGATGTCGGCCCCGAAGTACCGGACGATTTCCTCTTGAAAACACCGTTGGGTGTGGCAATAATTGACCAGCTTTTGCAACTTGCTGAATTCCAACGTTTTTCTTTCCGGGGAAAGATCGGAATGCCGGATCAGGTAACGTTGCATCGGGATGTCTTGCGGCGAAAACAATAAAATGCATTCGCTTTTTTCCCCGTCCCGGCCGGCTCGTCCCGCCTCCTGGTAATAACATTCCAGATTGCGGGGCAATTGATAATGAATGACAAACCGGACATTGGATTTATCGATGCCCATGCCAAAGGCATTCGTGGCGACAATGGTTTGCACCCGGTCATATGAAAATTGCTCCTGTGCTTTTTCTCTTTCTTCATCGGTCAGCCCGGCATGGTACTTGGCTGCGGAAAAGCCGGATTGCACCAGTGCTTCATAGACATGATCGGTATCTTTGCGGGTGGCACAATAAATGATCCCGTTTTGGCGGGGATGGTCTTTTAAATATTGCTTGATGTAATCCAGCCTGTTTTCTTCGTGTATGACTTGAAAGGACAAATTCGGCCGTTCCAACCGGGTGGAATAGATCCGCGACGGATCGATTTGCAAAAGCCGGGAAATATCTTCTTTCACATCCGGCGTCGCGGTGGCGGTTAAAGCGGCAATGAGCGGCCGGCGGGGCAGGGATAAAAGTTGTTTGGCCATGGACCGGTAGCTGGGCCGGAAATCGTGTCCCCACTGGGAAATGCAGTGGGCTTCATCAATGGTGACCAGATAAACCGGAAGGGTGGAGAAAATTTCTTGAAAGGCCAGGGATTCCAAGCGTTCCGGAGCGATGTAGAGCAGTTTGTAAACCCCTTCTCTCAGCTTTTTCATGCGCCGCTTGATTTCGGCATGCGGAAGCGAACTGTTGATGTAGGTGGCCGAAATGTTGTGCTGGCGCAAACGGTCCACTTGATCTTTCATCAATGAGATCAACGGAGAGATCACCAACGTGATCCCGGGAAACATAAGAGCCGGGATCTGATAACAAATGGATTTTCCGCCTCCGGTCGGCATGATCCCCATGGTATGGTGGCCGGATAAGATGCTTTCGATGATTTTCTTTTGTCCGCTTCGAAATGAAGAGTAACCAAAGTATTTTTGCAACAACAATTCCGCTTGTTCCATCGACATGACGGATCCCCCTGCTCGCTCTTCTCTCTGTTCTCTTTAATAAAGGTATAATAAAACCGGGATTTGCTCAAATTCGCCCAAACGTGATTTTGTCCCGGGAAACGGGTACAATGGTCAATGGAAACAGAGGAGCCCGGATCCATCACGGAATGTCCGGGCAAAGACGGGAGGAATCTATCATGTTATTCATAGATAACCAAAATATGACCGATCCGCGCATGAACCTGGCGATTGAGGAATATGCGCTGAAACATTTGGATATTGATGAGACCTATTTGCTTTTTTATATCAATGAACCCTCCATCATTATCGGAAAGCACCAAAACACAGTGGAGGAAATCCATGTGGATTATGTCAGGGAAAACGGAATCCATGTGGTCCGCCGCTTATCCGGGGGAGGCGCCGTATACCACGATTTGGGCAATCTCAATTTCAGCTTTATCACGAAAGATGACGGAAAAAGCTTCGCCAATTTCCGGAAGTTTACGGAGCCGGTGATCGAGGCGCTGAGATCGCTGGGGATTGATGCGGAATTAAGCGGACGGAATGATATTTTGGCAAACGGGAAGAAAATATCGGGAAACGCCCAGTTTTCAACCAACGGGCGGATGTTCAGCCACGGAACGCTGATGTTTGACGTCAATGTTGATCACGTCACCAAGGCATTGCAAGTGAAAAAGGAAAAGATCGAGTCCAAAGGCATCAAATCGATCCGCAGCCGGGTGGGCAATATCGTTGACTTTTTGAAAGAGCCTATGACCATTTTGGAGTTTCGCCAATTGTTGTTGGAACATATCTTTCAGGGGCAAAAACCGATTCCCGAGTATGTATTGTCCGAGAAAGACTGGGAAAAAATCCGGGAAATCTCCGAATCGCGCTATCAAAAATGGGAATGGAATTTCGGCGAGTCGCCGGCATTTAATGTCAAACACAGCCGCCGTTTTCCGGTCGGAAGCATCGACGTGCGGTTGAATGTGCAAAAAGGAATCATCCGGTCCTGCAAGATCTACGGCGATTTCTTTGGAATCGGCGATGTGAAAGACATTGAAGACCGCTTGACGGGAATCCGGTATGAACGGGATGAAATTGAAAAATCCTTGGACGGCCTGGATATCAAGCACTATTTCGGAGCCGTTTCCAAAGATGATTTCATTGACCTCATTTACTGAACCCGGTTGAAAGCAAGACGGAGGAAAGAGGTTCCTTTCTTCCGTTTTTTGCTCTATTTTTCCACGGTTTCTTTTTCTTCTTCCTCAGTTTCCAACTGGCGCCAGTGTTCCAATGTTTTTTTGACAATTTTTTGCACCACGGCCGCCGGATCGGTTTGGTGATCGCGTGCGATGGCTTCCAACTGCTCGATCTCCTCCAAGGTTAACCAGAAATGAAAGGACATAAAGGCATCTTCGCTTGCAGGATGAGATCTCTTTTTAAATAACACGAATGAGCCCCCTTCTTCCCCGCTTCAAAAATTTGGGATATCTTTTTTATCTAAAACTTAGATAAAAATGGACAAAATCCTTTTTCAGGAAAGGGCCATTTTTGGTTGACGGGGCAGCCGGTGTATGACTGGTTCACTTGTCAGAGCCCAAACAAGAATAACACTCTCTGGAATAAATGGATTCTTGACAAATGTCTGAAATTTCTATTATCATGGAAGCGAACAAGCGCTTGTTTCGCAGGAGAGATGAAACATGACAAGGCAGGAACGCAAGGAACAAATTTTGAGCACGGCTTGCCGGCTTTTCAGCCAAAAAGGATATCACGGGACAACGATTCGGGATATTTCGGAAGCATGCGGGATTTTATCCGGCAGTTTATATGCGCATATCCGCACAAAAGAAGATTTGTTATATGAGATTACAAACAGAGGCGCTGAAGCTTTTTTAAATTCCCTTCGCCCCATTGTCGAGAACGATGCACCGGCAGTGGATAAGTTAAGACAAGCGGTCATCGCCCATATCAAGGTGGTGGAAGCCAACCTGGAAGCGGCAACCGTTTATTTTCATGAGTGGAAGGGATTGTCCAAGGAAAGGTTTTGTGAAATCCAGGAAAAACGGGACCGGTATGAGAAAATGTGGGCCCGGCTTGTGTCCCAAGGGATCCGGGAGGGGGAATTCCGGCAGGTGGATGAAAAATTTGTCCGGTTACTCCTCTTATCCGTGGGAAATTGGCTTTATCAGTGGTACCGTCCCGAAGGAGAGTTGCCGCCGGAGGAGATCGCCGACCGGTTTATGGATTTGTTTCTGGACGGATTGGCAAACCGGAAACAAGGGGAAATGCCGGGGCCGATGTCTTGACGGAATGGATCTGCCGGAAAAGATGACGGGAATGGTACCCAAACGGGACTGGGGAAGAAGGAAATATTTTCATTCAGGAAAGAAGCGAGAAAAAAGGGATGGATTTTGGCAGAAATCGGGTTCCATTCTGAAGGGGGTTGTTTCATGAAACCGGGTCTTCATCAAGGATACCAGGAAAAAATGTCCGTGACGGTCACCGGGGAGATGGTTGCTTCGTTTGACGGCAAGATGATTCATCCGGTCTTGTCCACCGTGTCCATGGTCTATTATATGGAATGGGTCGGAAGGAAAGTCATCGAGCCGTTTTTGGAAGAAGGGGAAGAAGGAATCGGTGCTTCCATCAATGTCCGCCACCGCTCGCCGGCCCCGGTCGGGAAAACCGTCACGTTTGTGGCCACGGTCAAGGAATGGACTCCGCAAAAAGTGGTGTGTGATGTGATTGCCGAACATGACCAGGCGCTGGTGGGAGAGGCCGAGTTCGTTCAAGTGATCTGGCCGAAAGAAAAGCTTCAGGCGCATATTGAGCGAATGAAATAAATTTGGAAAAAGGTGAACTGAAATGTCGTCTGGTTTGCGAATAAATAATTAAGGGGGCTTACGTTTATTCTATAGACGCTGTGAAAAATCTTTGAATCAGAAGGTGGTACCTTGAAAAGCTTGCCGACATGTTTGACGGGTTGGCAAGCTTTTATTTTTTTTAATGACCGGGAAAAGAAAAAATGGATCCATCGGGTTTGATCCATAAAACAAGTGTGTGGAGGGATCATTGAATGAAGCGACTTTTGCTGGGGATGGAACGGGAATTATTGGTGGCTGACCTGGATGATGGGGAAAGTGCCGGGACAACTTCCCGTCTCAAAGGCATGCAACCCACTTGCATTGCTCAAGATCCGTTCCGGCCGGAACGGTTGTACTGCGGGACCTTCGGCCGTGGCTTGTGGTGTTCGGACGATTTTGGCGATTCATGGTACCCTGTCGGGGATGGATGTGATTATTTTGAGCCGTTAAAAGAAAAAGGAATTCTTTATGAAAAAATCACTGCCGTGGCGGTGAGCCCGCATCAAAAAGGGAATGGTTACGGGGTGGTATATGTCGGAACGGAACCGAGTGCGCTTTTTTCATCGGAAGACGGAGGCCAAACCTGGCGGGAACATAAAGAGATGAAATTCGTGCCTTCGCATCGGACCTGGAGTTTCCCTCCCCGGCCGCACACGCATCATGTCCGGTGGATTACGCCGGATCCGGAGCAATCGGAACGGATTTATGTTTCGATCGAGTTTGGCGCTGTGCTGCGTAGTCTGGACGGGGGAAAAACCTGGGAAGACAAAAAATTTCAAGGTCCCCTGGACGCTCATACCCTGTTGGTGCATCCCAGTCAACCGGATCGTTTGTATGCGGCATGCGGCGACGGATTGTTCCGTGAAGGTTGCGGCTACATGGAAAGCCGTGACGGGGGCCAATCTTGGATTCCTTTGGGCCAGGGTCTGAAACATCCTTATTTATACGGGTTGGCGGTCGATGTCAAAAACCCGGATTGGGTGCTTGTCTCTGCCTCCATTCATCCGAATAACGCTCACCACGCCAGAATGGAACAGGCTTCATCCACCATTTATCGAAAAGAAGGGGATCGATGGATGGAATCGGTTGACGGCTTGCCGGGGCCGGAAGGAATGCTGATTTCTGCATTGGCAAACGACCCGTCGGAATCCGGGGTTTTTTACGCGTTGAACAATCTGGGGCTTTTCCGGTCTGCTGATGCCGGAAAGACATGGAAGAAAATCAAGCTCGGGTGGAAAGAGGAATACCGGTCTCAACATCCGCATACCCTGTTGGTCATTGATTGTTAATCCGGATCGGAAAAACATGAGCAGGCCTTTCAGGTGCCTGCTCATGTGAGGCAAAAATGGATAAGGATTTTTTGCCGGCGTAACACGAATGGTTGTGCTTGATGCCAAGCGAAGTGCGTAAGACGAGGATATTAGGTATCGGGTCTGTTACAGGATACGGTTCCATTAATGGGTATAAAAATGTTTCAATACAAAATATTAATGTATTGGGGATACGCGATGCAGCCGAACGGGTACAAGCCGTGCGAGGATTGCTGGAAACAGCCAAAGAAGTGTATGATCACGTGAGTAATTTTCTTTCATGAATTTATACATAAAAAATATAACTAAAACACGCACTGCATTTTAAATGTTGCGACTATCAAATGCTGCGCAAAGATGAGATAGTCGAGAGAAATCAAACTAACCGGAGGGATCGCTCATGGAATGGATGCCGACTGAAAGTTTTCTTGCGGGAATCAAGCCGTCTAGCTATGAATGCTTGGCCCAATTGCCACCAGATGCTTTGAAAAAACTCGAAAAGTTCCCGCGTTTTTCCGTTTATCCCGGCTATGACATTTTCTTTCGGGATGAGCCGGAGCGTGACGGGTTTGCCAAAGCAGTCGAAAACCTTTCCCGCGACAGCACAGAGTTTCATCGCCTGTTGGGTCTTGCGCTGGGGTTTCCTCCGCGGGCTGTTGATTTTTACGTAAAGAGGATAAGCGGAGAACTGAATCGGGAACAATTTTATGAGCAAAAGGTCGGCTTGTATCATGCCGGTGTTTGGTGCGCAGGGCATAAACGCGATATCGTCGAAAACATGGGCTGGTTGTGGGAACGGTATCCATATCACGATCAGTCAAAAGTTGCCACTTACCACAATAACGATCGCCAAGCATATCCGGTCCAATACGGCGATTATGAAACTTTGCACCGCCTTGCGGAAAGGTTGAATAAAGCGTCTGACCCGGTGGATGGAACGTAATGGGTCAATCTTGCCAAAAAATATATTTTTAATATTGCGTAAATAAAGAGTGCGGGTTGGAAATGGATCGGAAGGGTGGGCCGAAATCCGCTTTTTATCCGGGGTTTTCGGGGGTATAGGATCTTCGGTTGATGTCCGGCAATCTCTAAAAATTTTATTTGACATTCGAGAATAAAGCGTATATAATAAAAATCGTTCCAAGCGAGATTGAAATTTTTTAACCGCCTGTCATGCCGAAGTGGCGGAATTGGCAGACGCGCACGACTCAAAATCGTGTTCCTTTATGGAGTGTGGGTTCGACTCCCACCTTCGGCACCAAAGCGAAACGGTTTCCTGATGAAGGAAACCGTTTTTTTATTGTTTGATGCTCCGGGATGAAAGGAGATTGGATGGGCCCGGAGGAATTTCGGCGGATCTTGGACGGACGTCTTTTTTTACCGAATGGGTATTGATCAGAAAATGTTTTTCTTTTCCCTGCATATGATGATGCTGGAGCTGGCTTTTCAGCCGGCTTACATTCAGGGAATGGGGGCGAATCGGGATGAATTGGATGACTCGGTTTCGCAACTATGGTTTCTGGTTATCATTGTTGGCATTTGTTGCCGGAGGTCTTCGGTATGCCGGTTTTGACCTGGGGATCACTGAGGGAAATGCGATTGTGGATCTGATTATCGCCATTCTGGTAGCGCTCGGGATTATTAATGATCCCACCACGGAAAGCAAATGGTACAAAGATGATTCCAAATCATAATGGAAAGGATTTTTTGAGACGTTCACACGGATGCTTCCGTGAACGTCTTTTTGCATTTTGAAGACAGCCTTTCCGGCTTCAAGGCAGAAAGAATTGATGATTGACATTGGAAAGGATGGCATGTTAAAATGGGACTCGTCGTTTGAAAATTGAGGCCCTGAAATAACCGAATTGTCGGGATGTGGCTCAGCTTGGCAGAGCACCTGGTTTGGGACCAGGGGGTCGCAGGTTCGAATCCTGTCATCCCGACCAGTTAGCGGGACGTGGCTCAGCTTGGTAGAGCACCTGGTTTGGGACCAGGGGGTCGCA
This sequence comes from Thermoactinomyces vulgaris, assembly GCF_005886755.1. NCBI lineage: Bacteria > Bacillati > Bacillota > Bacilli > Caryophanales > Thermoactinomycetaceae > Thermoactinomyces > Thermoactinomyces vulgaris. Next base: position 2,267,365 of record NZ_CP039710.1, on the reverse strand, counting down.
GGTTCGAATCCTGTCGTCCCGACCAACGATATCTGGACGGATTCATGGTATGTGCGCAGGTCTTGAGAAAAGGCCTGCGCTTTTTATTTATTTGCAAAGGGAAGGTCAAGCTTTTTTCAAACCGGCGGCAAAGAATGGTCCGTTCACAGTGATGGTGGATAGGATACGCGCCATTTCCTCGGGGGATTCTTTTCTTCCGCTGTTTAACCACTGCTGAACCACTCCGATATGGGCGGAAGCAATATAAGAAATCAGGTAATGTCCCGGAACCAGCAAATTTTCTTCTTTCAATATGGAGTTTGGATTGTTTTTGATGAGTGCATTCCACATGAATTCTTTCAATCGGTTTTGAAAAGTCAAGTCTCCTTTGGGGCCCAACAATGTTTTCATAAACCGGTGATTTTGATTGATATATCCCAAAATGGAAACAATCGTGCTCACCGGTTTTAAAGTGGGGGACGAGTCATTGATTTCAGAAAGGGCATTCGGCAGATTCCGTTTGACGATTTCTGCCATCTCCGTCAGGATCTCTTCCTGATATTTGTCCATGAGATCAAACTTGTCCTGATAGTGCGCATAAAAGGTTCCCCGGTTGATCCCGGCTCTCGTGGTGATGTCTTTTACGGTGATCGCGTCAAAGCCTTTTTCCTCCATCAATTCCACGAATGCTTCTTTAATCGTTTTCCGCGTTCGAAGTACACGCAGATCCGTTTGATTTTTTCGCATCGGGCTCCTCCTTCCCTTTTTGGACGACACTGCATCCGGAAGTGTTCCATAACCGACAGATTCCGCCGTTTTGATCATTGTTGCGGATGAAATCCAAAAATTATAATGAAAATGAACAACCTGTTGTTTATTATACAGGAAGTAAAAATCGGCGTGAAAAATGGTATGGTTCACTTTAAAGCGGAAAGAAGGGAAAGGAATGAAACCCCAAGTACTCATTGTCGGTGCCGGCCCCACCGGCTTGGCGCTGGCCATTTCGCTTCAAAAACAAGGGATTCCTTTTCGGATCATTGATCAAAGTCGGGGGCCCGGCACACTTTCCAGAGCCATGGCGGTTCATGCCAGAACCTTGGAGCTGTACAGCCAGTTCGGTTTGGCGGACCGGTTGATCGAGGCCGGCATCAAAGTGGCCGAATTACAAATTTTTAAAGATGCGGAATCGGTATCCAAAGTGGAATTGGGCGAAAAAATGGCGGAAAACATCAGCCCTTATCCTTATCTGTTAAGTCTGGCCCAAGATGAGCATGAAGCCATATTAATCGAATATTTAAATGCCAAAGGTGTTGGGGTCGAGTGGGAAACCGGACTGTTGGATTTAAAGGAAACGGATAGCAGGGTTCATGTCATAATTCAAAGGCAGGGAATGAAAGAGGAACCATCTTATGATTATGTGTGCGGGTGTGACGGAGCGCACAGCACGGTTCGAAAAGCGTTGGGGCTCGGCTTTCCGGGCGGAACCTATGAGCAAGTCTTTTTTGTGGCGGATGTCAAAACCAAAAATCCTTTGCAAGGGATGGGAGCCGGATTTTCAGAAAGAGAATTTTGCTTGGCTGTCAATCTCCGCGACAAGGAGCATGCCCGGTTTATCGGGCTGATTCCGAAAGAAGTTTTAAGCCGGGGCATTCCGGAGGACTTGACGCCGCTGATTCCCTTGATTGAAAAAATCTTTCCGGTGAAAATTGAAGAAGTCAACTGGTACTCTTCGTACAAAGTCCATCACCGAGTCAGTGAAAAGTTTCGCGTCGGCCGGGTTTTTTTAGCCGGCGATGCGGGGCATATTCACAGTCCGGCAGGGGGACAAGGCATGAATACCGGCATCGGGGATGCGATGAATCTGGGTTGGAAGATTGCCGCGGTTTTGCAAAAGAAAGCGGATGAACGAATATTGGATTCATATGAACAGGAGCGGTTGATCTTTGCCAAAACATTGGTCGCCACCACGGACCGGTTCTTTAAAGGAGTGATTCGGGTGATGGAAGGAAAAGGACTGTCTTCCTCCTTTTATAAAGAAGTGTTTATTCCTCGTCTCCTTCCCAAACTGGTCAAACTTCCGGGAGCAAAAGAAAAGTTCTTTAAAACTGTCTCACAAACACAAGTCAATTATCGGGGCAGTTTGCTCAGCGCCGGAAAAACCGGAGCGATCCAAGGGGGCGACCGTTTGCCGTGGGTGCAAACCGGCGGCGGGGAAAACTATAAACCATTGCAATCGGTGGATTGGCAACTTCATCTTTATGGCGAAACCACCCCGTCCCTGCGAAAGTTTGCAGATAAAAACGCGATGGTTTTGCATGAAGTGAAATGGACGCCGGACATGGGCAAATCAGGAGTTCAGAAAAACTCGGTTTTTCTGGTGAGGCCGGACGGCTATATCGCTGTGGCCGGTACCCCTCAAGAGGTTGACAAAATGCAGGCTTTTCTGGATGAATACCGCATTGTCCCGTTTGGGAACGAACCGTTTCCGTGTTAAAAATCATGTTCAAAAGAAAGACGACAGGAAGTCCGATCCGTCCCTGTCGTCCTTTTTTCTATAACGATGCTTTGGCTTTGTGGGGAAGCAAATGGTGTTGGATGAAATGTTTAACCCCGTCTTGGTGATGTGGCGGCACATGCACCGCGGCTTGTTGCAACACGAGCGGATGGGCGTTGGCCACTGCGGCCGGCAAGCCGACGATTTCCAGCATGGACAAGTCATTCAAGTGGTCTCCGATGGCCGCGGCTTGGCCGGCCTGAAGATGAATGCTTTCCAACAGTTGCAACACGGCATTTCCTTTTGAGATTCCGGAAGGCAGGATTTCAAAGTATTCATCCGAAGACAAGATGCAATCTAACGGAAATGCGTCCGACCGTTGCTTGGACCAATCGAGCATGGCCTTCATCTCTTCCTTTTCGGCGATTGCCACCACTTTCAAATAAGGAATGTCCGGCAATTTATCAAAAGAAGAGATGATTTCGGGTTCAAATCCTTCGTCGATGCTGGCTTGGGTCACATACCCGATTTTGGTTCCGTAAACCCGGTCCAACCCGTAGACAAAAATGTCCACTTGGGGAGGAATGGTTTTCTTCCATTCCTTCACCAGTTGGAGAATCATTTGGCGCTCAAAGGTTTTGACCGGCATTTGTTTGTTGGAAACCGGATCGTACATGGCGGCGCCGTTGCACAAAATGACAGGAACCTGAATCTCCAATTCTCCAATAAACCGTTTGGCTTCCATATACGTTCTTCCGGTGGCGAGGGTGAAAACGCCTCCTGATTTCCGGAAGGATGCGATGGCATTTTTATTGGCTTCGGAAATTTGTCTTTTATCGTCAAGCAGGGTGCCGTCAATATCTGAGACAAAGAAAGGATAAGGTAACAGTTCCAATGATTTTCAACTCCTTTGCTATTTCCGGAATAAAGCAGAAAGATCAACAGGAGGTTGAGTTTTTGTTAAAGCTTTTGAAATGGAATTCCTAAGAGTATAACATATTTCTTGACAGAGGAGAAACCGGAAGAAAAGGGAGAGAAGAGAATGGACCTTGAGACATTGGCGAAAAGATACGAGCAGTGCACCATGTGTCCGTTACACCAAAGAAGAACCCAAGTGGTGATGGGAGAAGGAAATCCCCGTTCTCCTTTGATGATTGTCGGTGAAGGACCGGGTGCCGATGAGGATCGCCAAGGCCGCCCTTTCGTCGGCAAAGCGGGACAACTGTTGAATAAAATTTTAGAAGCTGCCGAAATTCCCCGTCAAGAAATATTTATTACGAATATTGTCAAATGTCGTCCGCCGGGAAACCGGACGCCCAAGGATGAAGAAATGAATACATGTATTTCCATTTTACGGCAGCAATTTGTATTGATTCGTCCCAAAATAATTGTTACGTTAGGTGCAGCACCCACCCGGGCTTTAATCGATCCGTCTGCCCGGATCACCCGCGTCAGGGGAAAATGGATCCGGCGCAAAGGGGTGCTCTTCATGCCAACCTATCATCCGGCCTATCTGCTCCGGAACCCAAGCGCCAAAAGGGAGTCTTGGGAAGATTTCAAGCAGATCCGGGATGTATACAAAAAACTTTTAAATAATGCTTCCAAACAGGACAAGCATGAGGATGGTGAACCGCAATGAAACAGTTAAGCCAAATTTTAAAACGCATTGACGGAAAAGGGTACAAAGCCTACAAAGACTTGCAGGGGACCTATCAATTTCCGGATTTTCAATTATTCATCGATTATGTTCAGGGAGATCCTTTTGCCACTCCGTCCAGAGTGCGGGTGCGATTGGAGCGGAAAGAGGTTCCCGTCGATCTGTCCTGGATTCAAACCCGGGAGAGAAAAGTGGCATTGGAAGACTGGTTGGCCCGGAAATGGTCGCACCGGTTGGAGAAGTATTCCTTTAAAGCTTCCGGCACGGGAAAAAGCGGATTGATGACCATGGACCGGCCGGGACAGGAAATTTTGGAGAGAACGGCCGTGGTGGTGGAACCGGAATATATGGAAGCCCGGATACATATCGGATTGCCGGCCCGGGGACGGACGGTTTTGGGCAGGCAGGCGGAACAAATGCTGCTTGATTTCCTGCCCCGGATTGTCAGAGAAATGAAGCTGTCGGAGAAGGACATAAAAAAGATTGAAGACCGGATGAAACTGACAGACAACCAGCAGGCGATCCGCAAAGCGCTGAAAGAAAACGGATGGGTTGCGTTTGTGGCGGACGGAGCGGTTTTGCCGCGTGAAAGCGGGATCAGCAACCGCCCCTTAAAAAGCGGAAAAGTGGTTCCATTCCGCTCGCCGGAGTCATTGCAAGCGGTGATTCCGGTGCCGCATGGCGAACCGATTTCCGGCATGGCGATTCCCGAAGGCATCACCCTCATCGTGGGAGGGGGCTATCACGGAAAAAGCACCTTGCTCAAGGCCATTGAGCGCGGGGTGTACAACCATGTTGCCGGAGACGGCAGGGAATATGTGATTACCGTGGAAGATGCCGTCAAGATTCGGGCCGAAGACGGACGCCGGGTGGAAAAGGTGAACATTTCCCCGTTTATCAGCCGGTTGCCTCTGGGCAAAGATACGGATCAATTCTCCACCGAAGATGCCAGCGGAAGCACTTCCCAAGCGGCCAACATCATGGAAAGCCTCGAAATGGGAAGCACCTGCCTTTTGGTGGATGAAGATACCAGTGCCACCAACTTTATGATCCGGGATGCACGGATGCAGTCTTTGGTGGCCAAAGGAAAAGAACCGATCACCCCGTTTATTGACAAAGTGCGCCAGCTTTATGAAGAAAACCGGGTGTCCACCATTTTGGTCCTGGGCGGATCCGGGGATTACTTCGATGTGGCGGATCATGTGATCATGATGGACCATTACCTGCCTTATGATGTGACCCGTCAGGCCAAAGAAATTGCCGGTGTCCATCAATCGGGCAGAGCACCGGAAGGCGGAGAATCCTTCGGAGAGGTTTCCCGCCGCAACCCGGTTGCCAAAAGTTTTGATGCGAGAAAGGGCCGGAAAGAAAAGGCGGAAGCCAAAGGATTGAAAAGCATCCTTTTGGGTTCCGGCACGATTGATCTGACCTACTTGGAACAGTTGGTCGATCCCAGCCAAACCCGTGCCATCGCCCAAATTTTGCGTTTGCTCGGAGAGCGAGCAGATGGCAGGAAATCATTGCGGCAATTGCTGGAGGAAATCGAATCGGAAATCAAGGAAAAAGGATTGGACTGGATTTCCCCGTTTCGCGGGCATCCCGGGGATTTGGCACTTCCCCGCAAATACGAAATCGCAGCGGCTGTCAACCGGATGCGGACGCTGGCGGTCAAAGGAGAGAATGGGCGTTGAAAGAAGTGATTGTCTATACCGATGGGGCCTGTTCCCACAATCCCGGCCCGGGGGGATGGGCGGCCGTATTGATGTATAAAGAACACCATAAGGAAATTTCCGGGGGCGAGGAAGTGACCACCAATAACCGGATGGAACTGACCGCAGTCATCGAGGCGTTATCCCGGCTGAAAGAACCTTGCCGTGTCAAGGTGCATTCAGACAGTGCATACATTGTCAACTGCATGCAGCAAAAATGGTATGAGAAATGGGCAAAAAACGGTTGGATGACCTCCGGGAAAAAGCCGGTGGAAAATCAAGATTTGTGGAAAAAATTGCTTGCGTTGATGGAAAAGCATGACGTGGAGTTTGTCAAAGTCAAAGGACACAGCAATGTGACGTGGAACAATCGCTGCGATGAGCTGGCCCGTGCGGCTGTACCTAAGTGATGGAATAAACTGATGGATCAAATGGATAGATAACAGTGATATAATAACAGGTTAAAAAGGGGGTGAGAAAGGTGAATGCAGAGGAATTGAAGCAACGGTTGAAGGAAAAAGCAAAGGAAATCGGAATCGACAAAATCGGTTTTGCCAGCGCGGATCCGTTTACTGAGCTCAAGGAGAGACTGAAGGAGAGCCGGGAAAAAGGATATGCATCCGGTTTTGAAGAGCCGGACATCGAAAAACGGGTGGATCCCAGTCTGTCTCTTCCTCAAGCGAAAACAATCATCGCCATTGCCCTGAGTTATCCCTCCCGGTTAAAAAATGCCCCGCGCTCGGAAGAAGGGGCTTATCGGGGGTATTTTTGCCGGGCTTCTTGGGGGCAGGACTACCATGATGTGTTAAAAGAACGGCTCCGCCAATTGGAAGCGGCATTAAAAGAGTGGGTGCCCGAAGCGCGGACCATGATCATGGTGGATACCGGCGCATTGTCGGATCGGGCCGTGGCAGAAAGAGCAGGCATCGGCTGGAGCGGAAAAAACACGGCGATCATCACGGAGGAATTTGGTTCCTGGGTTTACTTGGGGGAAATGATCACCGATGTGTATCTCCCTCCGGATGAACCGGTGACGGACGGATGCGGCGATTGCACGCTTTGCCTCGATGCCTGTCCGACCGGGGCGCTGGTGCAACCGGGGCAATTGAATGCCCAATCCTGCATTGCTTATCTCACCCAGACGAAAGGTTTTTTGCCGGATGAATACAGGGGGAAAATCGGAAATCGTCTTTACGGGTGCGATACCTGCCAAATCGTTTGCCCGAAAAACCGGAAGATCGATTTTGACCATCAACCGGAATTTCGCCCGGATGCGGAAAAAGTGAAGCCGCTTTTGAAGCCGCTGCTTTCCATCAGCAACCGGGAGTTTAAGGAAACGTACGGATCGATGGCCGGTTCATGGCGGGGGAAAAAACCGATCCAACGAAATGCGATTTTGGCTTTGGCCCACTTCCGGGATCGCTCCGCCGTTTCCGGTCTTGTCCGGCTGCTTCGGGACGACCCGCGCCCGGTCATCCGGGGAACGGCGGCATGGGCGTTGGGCAAAATCGGAGGAGATGAAGCGAAAGAAGCATTGCTTGAAGCCAAAGAAAAAGAAACCGATCCGGACGTCTTGCGGGAAATTGACAAAGGCCTGGAATTCTTTGCCGGGGACCCGGTTGTCTCCTGAAAGATTCATCCGATTGAAACCAAGTTGATCAAGAGGAGTTTTTACAGATAAAGAGAATTCATTCTAAACACTAGAGAATAATGCATGTGAAACAGACTTTTAAGGATCTTCGGTTTCAATCATCCGGAAGATGCGATGGTTGGTATTCCTTTATCAGGACGGCAGCACCCCTTGAATATGAATTTCTTGCAACATATTGCAAATCGATTCGTCTATAATCTGAAGATGTTTTTTGTCAAGTGACGAAATCCCGAATGGGAGGTTTATTTCATGGCCTCAGGGACGCAACGTATGGTTTGGAGTCACATGGAAAGTCCGGTCGGTTTGATCACCCTGTTGGCGAATCAGCGGGGGCTTATTTACTTGGACTTTTGCAAACAAAACGATCCCGTTTTGGGAGCCGGGATCTGGTTGAATCATTGGTTTCGCCATTACACACTGGAAAAGAACGAGCAGGCATTGCTCCCGTATATGGACGAAATTGATGAGTATTTTCAGGGAACACGGAAGACATTTGAGATTCCGTTTGACCTGTACGGAACCCCGTTTCAAAAAAGGGTTTGGCGGCAGCTTTCCACCATTCCTTACGGCGAAGTCCGGACGTATAAAGAGATCGCGTCCGCCATCGGGTCGCCGAAAGCAGTGCGGGCAGTGGGCGGGGCCAACAATAAAAATCCGTTGTCCATCGTCATCCCTTGTCACCGGGTCATCGGTTCAAACGGTTCGCTGGTCGGATACGGAGGCGGCCTCCATATTAAAGAATACCTGCTGACACTGGAAGGTTGGTTAAAACCATAAACAAAGCAAAACACGGATCCTGCGGATGGAAACATCCGTTTTTCTTTTTGAATGGGGGAATTCATATGATTTTACATCACAGGAAAAAAAAGAAAAAGATCCGGGGTTGGAAAAGACAAGTCCGGAAAATCGAGCACTGGAAACAGGCGGCGATGGCGTTACCTCTTCGGGAATTGGAAGAATACGAGCGTGTTCCCCCGTTGCATGTTTTAAAGAGAAGGAAGCCCCCTTTGTGGTATCAGCAATTGTTATTGGAAGCATTGCTGGATGTCAGTGAATACTGGCAGCAAAAACTGCAGCAAGCCCGGAAAGATTGTGAACTGCAGCTGTGGCTTTTTCTTCCGCACATGACGGAATCGCAAATTGTTGTCTCGACAGGTGAATCCCGTCCGCCGTGGGGGATGTTTGACCCCGATCCGGATCCGAAACCTTTTCCCGGCAATTGGTTTCCCCGGTTGAAGGCGCGGTTGGATCAACTGGATTGGAATCTTCATATCGAAAGTGATGTGTTTACAAAAAGCGATTTGAAAAAAAGCTCCCTCGCTTCCCAAGAGATCAAGCAAATTTTGGGCAAAGTTTATCAGCAGACCGAGCTTCACTTGTGCGAAGGAAAGAAAGAGACCATTTACAGTGTCAAAGTGGGGGAGGTTTGGGTGGGCCGCTTTAAATAGAGAATGATCCCGTTGCCGGATTCATAGGATGTTTGTAAAAACCGAAAAAGGAGCGTTGTGGATGACGAGCATGGTTTACAACCGGCAACGGGCGGTCGCTTTTGCCAATCGATACTGGAACAGCCACCATCCCGGATATCTGCTTTTTGAAGATGACTGTACCAATTTTGTTTCCCAATGCCTGTATGCAGGCGGAATGCCCATGGTTTTCGGGAGCAGGAAAGAGGGATGGTGGTACCGGAGAGACAGCAGGAACCACCAATGGAGTTTCAGCTGGTCGGTTGCCCACAGTTTGTATCTGTTTTTGAAAAAAGGGGGTTCCACGGGCAGATGCCGAATGGTCGGGTCGGCCGGGGAGCTTTTATTGGGGGATGTGATTTGTTATGATTGGGAAGGAGACGGGCGTTTCAATCACAATACGATTGTAACGGCGTATGATGCAGACGGACAGCCGCTGGTCAATGCGCATACCCAAAACAGCCTGCATCGCCGTTGGGAGTATCGTGATTCCCCCGCCTGGACACCACAGACACGCTATGTGTTTTTCCGCATTGAATAGGAACAGTTGAAGCGGATTTTCTTTTTCAGGTAAAATAGACAGGAAGTTTGGACAGATGGAAGGGATGAAACTGTGCCGTTTCATATCGTGCTGGTTGAACCGGAAATTCCGCAAAATACAGGAAACATTGCCCGCACTTGTTCGGTGACCGGGGCGAAATTGCATTTGGTTCGTCCGCTGGGTTTTGAGATCGATGACAGCAAATTAAAACGGGCCGGTCTCGATTATTGGCATGAACTCGATATCGAATATCATGATTCCTTTGACGAATTGAAGGAAAAGTACCCGGATGGGCGCTTTTTTTGTGTGGAAACCTTTGCGAAAAAACATTATACCGAACCGTTTTACCGGGAAAATGATTTTTTTGTTTTCGGCAAAGAAACCAAAGGATTGGCGCCTGAAATTTTGGAGGCGCACAAGGATACCATGATTCGGATTCCCATGCGGCCGGTCTCCCGTTCGTTAAACTTATCGAACTCCGTTGCCATTGTTTTGTATGAAGGGTTGAGACAAACCGGCTTTAAGAACCTGGTCTGACGGAGATTCACACAGAAAGAGGGACATCTTATGATCAAAGCATGCTTGTTTGATTTGGACGGTACGCTGCTGCCGCTTGACACGGAGTCTTTCGTACGCATTTACTTAAAAGAACTGGCGGGAAAGGTGAAGCACCTGATCGCTCCTGATCAACTGATCCAAACCATTTGGGAAGCGACGGAAGCCATGATTAAAAGCGGGGACGGGACAAGGACCAACGAACAAATTTTTGAACGGGAGTTTCTCAAACGTTCGGGGCTGGACCGGGAAATCATCTGGCCTTTATTCAATCAATTTTATGAACAAGATTTCCCGAAACTTTCCAAATATACAAAGGTGAGTCCTTTGTCCCGGAAAGTGGTACAAGCCGCGGTGGATCACGGGTATAAAGTCGCAGTGGCAACCAATCCGGTTTTCCCGAAGGCCGCAATCATGGAGCGGTTGAAATGGGCCGGAATCAATGATCTGCCCTTTCAATGGGTGACTGTGTATGAAGAGGCCCACTATTGCAAACCCAATCCCAAATATTATCTGGAAGTTGCCGGGCGGATCGGGGTCCGGCCGGAAGAATGTGTCATGATCGGCAACGATATGCAGGAAGACATGGTGGCTTCCACCACGGGAATGAAAACATTCTATTTGAAATCCGAATACCAAATTGACCGGGGAAAACCGACGTATCCGGTTGATGATGCCGGGGATCTTCAAACCTTGTTGGAATCGATCCAACAGCAAACCGGCGTATTTGAAAAAAGAGATTCTGAGCCATCCATCCGCTGAAGATTTTTGAAAAACCTCAGATTTTTTCCTGAGGTTTTTCTATCTTTTTCCTTTAAATTCTGATAAAATAGAAGTAACAACTTTCTAAATAGCGCATATATATGATAGAAAATCACGCCTTAGTCTCTTTTCCTTTTTCAGATTGTTAGTCACCAGGGATTTGAAAAGTCAACGGTTTGGTTTGAAAGTTTAGAGAGGAGGCTTTCCATGGATCATTTCCTCAGACGCCTTGAGGAGTATCGCAACCGCGAGAAGAGCTTGGAATGGGAAGGAACCTTCATTGACTATCTGGACATTGTGAAGAAAAATCCCCGCGTGGCTCAAACCGCTCATTCCCGAGTTTACGATATGATTATAAAAGACGGTGTTTCAACCGATTCACAAGGAAATAAAAAATACCATTTCTTCACAAAAGAGCTGTTCGGGCTGGATCAGGCCATCACCCGCCTGGTCGAAGAGTATTTTCACTCCGCCGCCCGGCGCTTGGATGTCAGAAAACGGGTCCTTCTGCTGATGGGACCGGTCAGTGGAGGAAAGTCCACCATCGTCACGCTGTTGAAAAAGGGGTTGGAGAAGTACTCCATGACCGACGAAGGGGCCGTTTACGCGATTAAAGGATGCCCGATGCATGAACAACCGCTCAACTTGATTCCCGAAGAGTTGAGGCCCGAATTTGAAAAAGAGTTTGGCGTAAAGATCGAAGGAAAACTTTGCCCGTCTTGCCGGTTCCGGTTGAAGGAAGAATTCAACGGACGGATTGAAGACGTTCCCGTGAAACGGATCATCTTGTCCGAGGATGAACGGGTCGGGATTGGAACGTTCAGCCCGTCTGACCCCAAATCACAGGATATCGCCGATTTGACGGGAAGCATTGACTTTTCCACCATCACCGAATACGGTTCGGAGTCCGATCCGCGCGCTTACCGGTTTGACGGCGAGCTGAACAAAGCCAACCGCGGGTTGATGGAGTTCCAGGAAATGCTCAAGTGCGATGAGAAGTTTCTGTGGAACTTGTTGTCACTGACCCAGGAAGGCAATTTCAAAGCCGGCCGTTTTGCACTTATCTCCGCGGATGAAGTGATTGTCGCCCACACCAATGAAGCCGAGTACAAAGCGTTTATTGCCAATAAGAAAAATGAAGCGCTGCAATCACGGATCATCGTGATGCCCATTCCGTATAATTTAAGCGTGACGGAAGAAGAAAGAATTTATAAAAAATTAATTGGACAAAGTGACCTGGCCCACATCCACATTGCTCCCCACTCGCTCAGAGCCGCAGCGATCTTTTCCATTCTGACCCGGTTGAAAGAATCGAAAAAAGTGGATCTTTTGACGAAAATGCGCCTGTATGACGGGGAAGTGGTCGAAGGATCCAAAGACATCGATGTGGATGAATTGCGCAATGAACATCTCGATGAAGGCATGTCCGGCATTGACCCCCGCTATGTCATCAACCGTATTTCCAGTGCACTCATCAAGACGGAAACCAATTTTATCAACGCTCTGGATATTCTTCGTTCCCTCAAAGACGGTTTGGACCAACATCCTTCCATTACTCCTGAGCAACGCGATAAATACCTCCATTTCATTTCCATCGCCCGGAAAGAATACGACGAAATCGCCAAAAAAGAAGTGCAAAAAGCTTTTGTCTACTCTTATGAAGAGTCGGCAGAAACCCTGATGGAAAATTATCTGGATAATGTGGAAGCTTATTGCAACTGGCAAAAAATCCGCGATCCGATCACCGGCGAAGAACTGGAGCCGGATGAAAAGTTGATGCGTTCCATTGAAGAGCAGATCGGCATTTCGGAAAACGCCAAAAAAGCGTTCCGCGAAGAGATTTTGATTCGCATTTCGGCTTATGCACGCAAAGGGAAAAAGTTTGATTATAAACAGCATCCCCGCCTGCGTGAGGCGATCCAGAAAAAATTGTTTGCCGATCTCAAGGACGTGGTGAAAATCACGACATCCACCAAAACCCCGGATGAAAACCAATTGAAAAAAATCAATGAAGTGATCAACCGGCTGGTGACCGAATACGGATACACGCCTGCCAGTGCCAATGAGCTTTTAAGATATGTGGGCAGTTTGTTAAACCGCTGATGGTCAAAAAATTGCGGCAAGGATTCTTCTGTCGGAAGGAGGATCCTTGCCGCAACAGTCTAAAGGGCTTGATTTCAGGGAGGTGAAATCCATGGCGCACCCCCCGTTTATTGTCTCTGAGGAAGACTGGTCCCTTCATCGCAAAGGATATCAGGACCAAATGCGGCACCAGGAAAAAGTGAAAGAAGCGATCCGAAAAAACCTGCCGGATTTAATCAGTGAAGAAAGCATCATTATGTCGGACGGGAAGCAGATCGTGAAAATCCCGGTTCGCTCCATTGAAGAATACCGTTTCCGTTATAACTACAACAAAGGGAAGCATGTGGGACAAGGAAATGGGGACAGCAAGGTGGGAGATGTGTTGGGGAAAGAACCCGGTTCCGGCAATCAGGGGCCGGGAAAAGGACAGGGAGCCGGCGATCAAGCAGGACACGATTATTATGAAGCGGAAGTCTCCGTGGAAGAATTGGAAGGCATGTTGTTTTCCGAGTTGGAACTGCCGCACCTGGAAAGTAAAGAAAGCCAGGATATGTCGGTGGACGACATCCGCTTCAATGATGTCCGCAAAAAAGGATTGATGGGAAACATCGATAAAAAACGCACGTTGCTGGCGGCCATTAAACGAAATGCACTGAAAGGAAGCAAAAAGACCCAAATCTCCGTTGATGATCTCCGCTTTAAAACATGGGAAGACATCGTCGTGCCGCATTCCAATGCGGTCGTAATCGCCATGATGGACACCAGCGGATCGATGGGGGTTTTTGAAAAATATATTGCCCGTAGTTTCTTTTTCTGGATGACCCGTTTCCTTCGCACCAAGTACGAAAATGTCGAGATCGTGTTCATCGCTCATCACACGGAAGCCAAGGAAGTGAGCGAGGAACAATTTTTCACCAAAGGGGAAAGCGGCGGAACCATTTGTTCCTCCGCCTACCGGAAAGCTCTGGAAATTATTGATTCCCGCTATCCGCATGACCGGTATAATATTTACCCGTTCCACTTTTCGGATGGAGACAATTTAAGTTCGGATAATGAACGCTGCGTTCAATTGGTGCGCGAAATCCTCAAACGTTCCAATATGTTTGGCTACGGGGAAGTCAACCAATATAACCGCCATTCCACCTTGATGAGTGCGTATCGCCATTTGAAAGTGCCGCGCTTTGCCCACTTTGTCATCCGGGAAAAAGGGCAAGTCTATGATGCGCTGAAGCACTTTTTTGGAAAGAAAGAGACTTGAATCAAAAAACGCCTTCTCTTTGAGGAGGTGTTTTTTCTTTTGGACAATGATTGGGGTACTAAATAGACAGATAGAAAGAGAATTGGTAAAATAATGATTATTTCGGGATTTGATCTAAAAGGAGTTGTCCGAGATGGCAACCAAGCGATTTACTGCACCGGTCACGATTCATCTCTTTTTTATCAAGGATCATCAAATTTTGTTGCTTCGTCGTTTCAATACGGGTTATGAAGACGGGAATTACTCTGTTGTCGCCGGTCATTTGGATGGCGGAGAGACCGTTAAACAAGCTGCCGTTCGCGAAGCAAAGGAAGAAGCCGGAGTACATTTGACAGAAGAGAACATTGAAATCGTCGGTGTCATGCATCGCAAAGCCGGGGATGAGCGGATCGATTTCTTTGCAACCATGAAAGAATGGGAAGGAGAAATAAAGAATCAAGAACCTCATAAATGAGATGATTTAAGGTTCTTCCCGTTGGATCAATTACCGGTAAACACGATAAGGGCCATTGATAACTACAAAAAAGGCAAATGGTTTGACAGCTTCGGTTGGACTGAAAGAAAAAGATCAATAGAAGATCACTGATTTCAGAAGACGGCTGCTTTTGTGATCCAGCTGAAGAGATATGCTTTTTTTGCGAAATGATTTTAGATTTCAAGAAGGGGATTCTTTAGCGTTTGCTGAATTAAATTACTCTGTTAAGAAACAGAAATCTGAAAGTGATCCGGAAAGGAAAGCAGTATAAAATGATCCAAGCCGTGATTCATGGAATCATTTTGTCTTTCGGGCTGATCTTGCCGCTCGGGGTTCAGAATGTTTTTGTTTTTAATCAGGGGGCCACGCAACCCAAGTTCCTCCGGGCTTTGCCGGTGGTTCTCACTGCATCGGTTTGTGACACGCTCCTGATCTCTTTGGCTGTTTTGGGCGTATCGGTTGTGGTTTTTGGCGTATATTGGGTCAAGGTGATGCTGATCCTCGCAGGCACCCTCTTTTTAATCTATATGGGATGGGTGACTTTCAAAAGCCAACCGGACCCGGATCAGCCGCAAAAGTCATCGCTTTCCCCCAAAAAGCAAATCGCTTTTGCTGTTTCCGTTTCATTGCTCAATCCGCATGCCATCATGGATACGATCGGGGTGATCGGCACCAGTTCCCTTTCCTACACCGGTGTCGAAAAGCTTGCTTTTACGCTTGCCTGTGTCGCCGTATCCTGGATCTGGTTCTTTTCCCTGGCATGGATGGGAAAGCAAGTGGGAAGGCTCCATCAATCCGCCGACGTGATCAACATGTTGAACAAGGTGTCGGCTTTCATTATGTGGGGCACGGCTTTGTACCTGCTGTTTACCATCTGAAGCCCGGAGCCTTTTCATCAACCTGGTGGCGAACCAACCGTCACCGGGTTGATTTTTGTTGTTTTAACCTGGCGGATATTTTATCAGTATAGATGTAGTTACATGTTTCATAGATAAACCGTCTGAAATTTACTCAACTGTTGCACCAAACGAGCGAGCGAGTTGGATGGCTTGCGCAAGGTCGATGCGGGTTCCTTTTAAGTTGGAGCTTTTCAAATCCACTCCTTCCAAGACGGCGCCTCTCAAATCGGATCCTTTGAAAGAAGCCCCTTGGATATTCGCGTAAGATAAATCCGCCTCTTTTAAATTGCATTTTTCAAACTCTGTACCATATAAGTCGGCTTCTTTGAACCGGATTCCGGAAAGGTCGCAACGTTTAAAATGCTGATTTCGCAACAAGGTGTAAGACCAGTCTCCGCCTTGGATGGAAACCCCGGTGAAATCGGCCTCGCCGAAGGAAGAGCCGGTCATTTTGCAGTTTTCAAAAACCGAAGCAAACAACCGGGCGTGTTCAAATTGACAATTGAAAAAGGCCGATCCCTGATGCGTGGAGCCGTTCAGGATTGCATGAGCAAAATGGCATTCTTCAAAGACACAACGGATGGTGCTGATTTCCTTCAAAAACGTTTGTCTGAAACGGCAGCGGAGAAAATGGCAGTCTTCCATGGATACGTCGGGAATGCGTTGATGGCTGAAATCTTCATCGACGAACTCTTTTTTTGTCCACTTTGTCATGTCCATTCTCCCTTGTTAAGGTTGTTACAAAGAATATACAACAGTCTGGCGAATAAAGACAGGAGTGGTTTTATCGGCAAAATTTACGGGAACAGGAGGGAACGTGCTCGTGTCGGATGTTTGCTTCCGGAGTTTGGAGGATGTTGTGCGGGCGATGCCGGAGTGGGTGAAACTGGATGTCGCTATTGAAGTCATGGCCGAAGTGCTCTCGGATCAAAGACGGGCCATCGCGAACGAGGAAAAGAAAGAAAAGCCCGATCGGGAGAAACTGGAGCGGTTAAAAGCTGAAAAAAGGAAACTGTTGCAAGAAAGACAAGCCATGTACTCAGGAAACCGGGAGGTCATCCACAAGATCTTAACCGTATACGGAAACAAGGTGAGAAAAAAATACACGGGGGTTGAACGGGTTGATTCATGCATGGATCCGTTATCGGAGGAAGAACATAACGAAATTTTGGAGCGTTTGAAACAGGAAGTGGAGGAGTTCACCGCTCCGGCAAAACATCCGGCCGCCGTGATTTTGGGCGGCCAGCCCGGAGCCGGGAAAGGCGGGCTGATTGCACTTGCGGAAAACGGGTTTTCCGGTCATTCTTTTGTGGTGATCAATGGCGATGAATTCCGGAAAGAACATCCCATGAGTAAAGAAATTTTGCTAAAGCAAGAGGAGGATTACGCCCGGTTGACGGATCCTGACGTCCGCCGGTGGACAAGGGATGTGTTCGAATATGCGATCCGAACCAAGCGGAATCTCGTTTTTGAGGGAACCATGAGAACCGACGGCCCGATTTGCAACACGCTTCAGCGTTTGAAACAACAAGGCTACCGTGTGATCGTCCGAGTGATGGCGGTACATGCGTGTGTCAGCCTGTTGGGGACTTATGAGCGGCATGAAGAACAAAAACAAATTTTCGGATATGGAAGGCCGGTGGCCAAAGCGTCGCATGATGCGGCTTATCGCGGTATGCTGAAAACTGTGGAACGGATTGAGAAAGAAAAACTTTTTGATGTTTTGGAAGTATACAACCGGGACAAGCATCTTCTATACGAAAACCGGGTCATCGGCCGTGCATGTCAAAAACCTCCGAAAGCGGTTGAGGCCATCATCGGGGAGCGGGAGAAAAAATGGACAGCGGATCAACTCCGCCGATTCATTCAAGCCTGGGACCAAGTGTTGGACAAAATGGTCTTCCGGTGTGCAGACCTGCGGGAAATCGGTTCGGCCCGGCAGCATCGTGATTTTATAATAAAAAGAAAGGGGGGAAGTCCATATGCCCATTGAATTTGAAGCCAAAGTCCTGGAAATCGATCCGGCTGAAATGATGGAACGGATCTTGCAAGCAGGCGGGGAAAAGTCCGGCGAATTTTTGATGCGGCGTTATGTCTATGAAATCACTCCGGGAGATCAAAGCAAATGGATCCGACTGCGCGATACGGGTGAAGAAGTCACGCTGGCGGTGAAAGAAGTGTACCATGACGGAATCGGCGGAACGGAAGAGATTGAGATCACCGTGAGCAGCTTTGAGGAGGCCGACCGGTTGCTCGGGAAATTGGGGTATCGTTCCAAGGGGTACCAGGAAAACCGGAGAACCCGTTTTTTGCTCAGTGGTGCGAGACTGGAGATTGACGAGTGGCCGGGTATCCCTCCGTATCTGGAGATTGAAGGAGAGTCCAAAGAGCATGTGATCCAAGTGGCTTTACAGCTTGGAGTGAAGGAAGAACAATTAACCGGTGAAAGTACCATCAAAACATTGGCCCGGTACGGGATCGGGCAGGAAGCTCTTCAATCATTGCGGTTTGAATGAGGAGGAAATTTTTGGTGAAGATGAAACTTCTCAGATCGTCCGGGAAAACTCCCGAACCGTTTAATGCGGATAGACTGGCAGACTTTCTTTCGCCTGAAGAAAACCGGTATCATCATATCTTGGGTGTTGTCCGTTCTATGAAAGAGATTTTGCCAAAGTTAAACTTGAATGAGGAAGTGAAAAGAGAACTGATTCAAGCCGCTTTTCTCCACGATATCGGTTATAGTCCCAAGTTAAACAAAACCAACTTTCATCCCTTTGACGGAGCTTGTTTTGCTCTTAAGGCCGGTTTTAACAAGCCGGTGATTGCCGCAGTCCTTTTTCATTCGGAAGCTTATGAAACGGTCAAGGAAAAAAGAAGCGATTTGCTTCCAACCTATTCTTTGAATCATGAACTGTTGGATGAACAAGACCGGCTGTTTACAGACTTGGTCACTTATTGTGATGTTCAAACCTCGCCGCAAGGGGAAAAAGTCAGTTTGGATGAAAGGGTCCGGGACGTGGTGAAGCGCTATGGAGAGCATCATCCGGTCAGCCGGATGATGATTCAGTGCAAACCGAAATACCAAGACATCATCAACCGCGTTAACCGGTGGATCTGTTCATAAAGCCGAGACTGGCTTCCGGATCAAAATCGTCTTAACATGGATGGGAGAAGGAGGGTAAGGGCATGAGAGAATGGGTGAAAAAGGTTCAAAATGCCAACCATCTCGTGGTTT
This sequence comes from Thermoactinomyces vulgaris, assembly GCF_005886755.1. Taxonomy (NCBI): domain Bacteria; kingdom Bacillati; phylum Bacillota; class Bacilli; order Caryophanales; family Thermoactinomycetaceae; genus Thermoactinomyces; species Thermoactinomyces vulgaris. Next base: position 2,248,602 of record NZ_CP039710.1, on the reverse strand, counting down.
TGACCGGGGCGGGGATGTCCACGGAAAGCGGGCTCCCGGATTTCCGCTCACAAGGCGGGCTTTGGAGCGGCAGGGATCCCAATGAAATTGCCACCCCGGGTGCCATCGGGACGAAAGATTTTTTTGAGTTTTACCAGATGCGGGTGGAAGAGTTGTTGAAACATCATCCCAATATCGGCCATTATGTGTTGGCTGAACTGGAAAAAGAAGGCATGGTGAAAGCGATCCTGACGCAGAACATTGACGGTTTCCATCAGCGGGCGGGAAGCCAAAAAGTGATCGAGATTCACGGTCACATGCGCCATCTGGTTTGTTCCGGCTGCGGAAAAGAGTATCCGGCCACTTCGTATCGTGAAGGCACTTATTATTGTACCGATGAGCAGTGCCAGGCTCCTCTCCGGCCGCCGATTGTGCTGTTTGGGGAACCGCTGGACACGGCTTCCTGGAATGAGGCAGTTCTGGAAGTGGAGAAAGCGGATCTGATTCTCGTGATGGGCACGTCCTTGCAAGTGTATCCTTTTGCCGGGTTGGTGGAGATCGCCCATGAAACCGGTTCGGATGTTATCATCATCAACCAGAGTGCCACACCGCTTGATTCCTTGGCGGATCAACTCATCCGCGACAGCATCGGGCTGGTTCTGAGCGAAGCCGGAAAAGCCCTGTTGGGGGAGAAGCGGTTACGGCAATTGGAAGAAAAGGTGCAAAATTAAAGGCTGGGATGTGGATCATTTAGATTGACAAGTCGAAAATATGTTATATTTATAGAGACAAACATTGCTGATATCCCATGAAGAACACCTCCCGGGGATGAGACCGGGAGGTGTTCGTGTTTTTAAGGGGAGTCGGCGGGGAGGATCACGGGCAGGGTTTCTTCCTTCTTCCTGCCTTTGACATGGGAATGGAGGAAATCCAAGGCAAAGGCATGGGTATGAAGTTCTCCCAGCTTGTCCAGATGCGTGCCGATCAGAAGATGGATCCGGTCGGTTAAGTCGGAAAACGAATAGTTTGTCGCGATTTGGAGCGCTTGCTTTAATGTTTGAAAAGCTTTGAGGTTTTCGTTTTGCAGAAAAAAGCTGTTTGCCATGAGCATCAAGGCTTCGCACTCATGGTAAGCCAGGCCTGCTTTTCTGCTGGATGCAAACGCCTTGAGGGAATAATTGCGGGCCGGTTCCGCTTGTTTCTTTTTTTCATGCAACGTGGCCAGCTGTATGTAAAGATAAGCGGACAATCCCGCCTTTCGCACCTTTTTTTCCAACTGTTGCGCGGTTTCCAGACAGATTTCCGCTTGATGAAGCTGTCCGGAATCGATGTAAATCCGGCCCAGCATTCCCCAAAACTTCATCAGGCGATCCGCCATCTTATCCACGCGGGCCAGTTCAATTCCTTTTAATGCCGATTGGATGGCCTGAGCGTGCATCCGGGCTTTGGCCAAGATGGAAGAACGGACGTCATAATGATGCAGGAGAGCTTCTTTGCTGAGATATCCGGCTTGCTCTTTTTTCAATTCATTCAAGGTGTTTTGCGCTTCTTCCAGGCGGTTCAGTTTTTCAAGATAAATGGCCTGATTGACCAGAATGATTTCTTTTAAATACCTTCTTTCCCCCTCTTCCTGAAAACATTCCCGTGCCTGTTTGGCATACCGGAGTGCTGAACCGTATTGGTCTGCCATGTACTCCAGCCGGCTTAACCCGTTGTAACTGGCAGAATGCAAGTTGCTTTCGGCCATCTCCGGATATTGTTGTTCCAGTTGTAAAATCGCCTCCGTAAAATGTTTCTGCGCTTTTTTCCCCCTCTTTTTCCCGGCGTAAGCTTTGCCTTTCAAATAATGCGCCCACACAGAGAGCGGATGGTCATCGTGAATGTTCAGTTCCCTTAATTGTGCCAGTCCCGGGTCCGGGCTGATCAGATCGATGATCGTTTCGACGGCCGTCAGCTTCAATTTGACGGTCTCATTGATCTTTTCTTCTTTTGTCTTTTGCATGGAAAAACACGTTAAGTCTTCTTCCACTCCCAGCTTTTTCAGGACATATTCCAATTTTTCCTCACTGACTTGCCCTTTGCCGTTTTCAATCGAGCTTAAAACGGGTTGGGTCAACTTTTCATCCGTCAGATCCGTCTGGCGGAGTTTTCGTTTTTTCCGCTGCTGGCGGACAAACTTCCCGAGTGCCAAGCGATCAATTTGTTCTTTGCTCATTCCATTCACCTCAAAAAATTTTCCGTCCGGTTTTGTTGATATATTTGTGGGAACATTCCGTTTATTTGGTTTGGTAATCCAAATATCCGGAGGGTTTGTTTAAATATTTAATTCGCATTCAGAAATATCATGAATAAATAAGAGAATTTAATTATTTTTGCTAAATTTGCAAATATTTTTCGTAAATTATATACTATTTTCGGATAAATCTTCAACCATTTCATGGAAAATCCAAGGAAGGGGACAGTGAACCGTGTTGAAGTTAAACATCGAAGGAACCGAAAGCGAAGTGGAGAAATTTTTGCAGGACATGCAAAAAATGTACTTGTATGTCGCGGTCAAACGCGACGGCAATGAAGAAAGAACCGAGGTTTGTTGTGAGGCCAAAAAAGTGAAACACACCCGGGTCCGGATTCAGACTGAAGACGGGAAAATGATTGAAATTCCCTGTTGGGATTTGGAGGTTTTCAAAGAAGAGAAAAAATCGGTGTGGAAATTTAAGTCCTACGATATTTTCGCGTAAATCCGACCGGATGGGGAAAAACTGGGGACTTGGATGCTTAAAAGGACTGGAAACGCATAGGATATAGTATTCCATGTCCTTGGAGGTAAATCATGAATCCTTTTATCCCCTCGTTATCCAATGAAGAAATGATCTCCATCATCCAAAAAGGACTCGGCCGGACATCCCAACCGAAACGGATCATTGTGGTTGGAGCGGGAATGGCCGGATTGGTGGCTGCTTCTTTGTTGAAAGAAGCCGGGCATGAAGTGATCCTTTTGGAATCCTCAGATCGTGTGGGAGGAAGGGTTTATACCATCCGGTCACCGTTTGAAAACGGGGAGTATATGGAGGCCGGAGCCATGCGCATTCCCAATACCCATCATTTGACATTGGCGTATATCCGGAAATTCGGGCTGATGCTTCGGCCGTTTGTGAATTCCACTCCCAACGATCTGATTTTTGTCAATAATGTGTTGGTGCGGCAGAAAGAGTATGAACGAAATCCGGATGTCTTGAGGTTTCCGGTAAATGCCTTTGAAAAAGGGAAAACGATCAGCAATTTGCTCAAACTGGCCGTTTCCCCGATCACTCAGTTCATCGAAGAAGATCCGGAACAGCGGTGGATTACGGTGATCAAAGAATTTGACAAATATTCTGTCGATTCATTTTTCCGGTACAATCCGGTGGGATGGACCCTGTCGCCGGCAGCGATTGAACAAATCCTGGTGCTCGCGGATTTGGAAGGGCTTCCCGAATTGTCTTTTCTAGAGGCGTTGCGTGAACTGATCCTTCTTGAAAGCCCGGATGTTTCTTTTTATGAGGTGGCCGGAGGGATGGATCAATTGCCGAAAGCCTTTTTGCCGCAACTTCGGCCCAACATTTTGTTCCGGCACAAGATGACCCGGATTGTGCAAAATGAACGGGAAGTCACCATTTATGCCCTGGATCAAAATTCGAGGACGGTTCAAGTGACCGGAGATGCTGCCATCATCACGATTCCTTTTTCCGCTTTTCAATATGTGGACGTCGAGCCGTACGATTCCTTTTCGCATGCCAAATGGAAGGCGATCCGGCAATTGCATTATGTGGCTTCCACCAAAATCGGAATCCAGTTTAACAAACGGTTTTGGGAAGACGCGGGACTGTTTGGCGGGAAAATGATCACCGACCAGCCGACCCGCTTCACCTATTTTCCCAGCCATGGGTTTGGCAGTGACACCGGCGTGGTGCTGGCCAGTTACACATGGGAGGATCATGCATTGATTTGGGATGGATTGTCCCTGGATCAACAAATCAAAGAATGCATGGATGAGCTGATGAAAGTTTTCGGCCCCTCGATCGAAAACCATGTCGTGACGGGCGCTTCCTTCAGTTGGCAAAAATATCCGCATACCAACGGTGGATTCTCGATGTTTAAACCGGAACAGGAAAGCGAGTTGTTTCCGGCCGTTATTGCGCCGGAAGGAAGGGTGTACTTTGCAGGGGAACATGCTTCCTATACGAGAACATGGATCCAGGGAGCGATTGAATCCGGAATCCGGGCAGCCCACGATGTCCACCGGCGGGATGAACCATAAGCCTGTATGGGATGGATCAGGCTTATTTTTTTTGCCTGTTTTCCACAAGGGGGGGATGCAAACTGGTACTCTGCCGAAAACAGTGGTAGAGTGAGATTGGTAATCTTTTTTGCGTGGATTGAAAGGATGTTAAGAATCAAGATGAAAAAATCAGTGGTACTTGCAGAAAAACCTTCCGTCGGCCGGGATCTTGCCCGTGTCCTCGGTTGCCGCAAAAAAGGAAATGGCTTTATGGAAGGAGACAAATATATCGTGACATGGGCATTCGGCCATCTTGTCACATTGGCGGAACCGGAAGCCTATGACAAAAAGTACAAAGTCTGGCGGATGGAAGATCTGCCGATTTTGCCCCAACCCTTGAAACAAGTGGTGATCCGGAAAACGAGCAAACAATTTCACCAGATCAAGAAGCTGATGTCCCGACCGGATGTGAAAAACATTGTCATTGCCACCGATGCCGGCCGGGAAGGGGAACTGGTGGCCCGGTGGATTATTGAAAAAGCCCGGGTCAAAAAGCCGGTCAAGCGTTTGTGGATTTCCTCCGTCACCGACAAGGCGATCAAAGAAGGTTTTAAAAAACTGAAGGACGGAAAACTGTACGAAAACTTATACCGTTCCGCGGTGGCCCGGGCGGAAGCGGATTGGGTGGTTGGCATTAATGCGACCAGGGCGTTGACCAGCAAGTATAATGCCTCGCTTTCATGCGGACGGGTCCAGACTCCCACATTGGCTATGATTGCCCGCCGCGAAGAGGAGATCAAAAATTTCCGGCCGAAGCCGTTTTACGGGGTGGAAGCGGTCACGGACAAAGGATTGAAATTCACTTGGAAAAAAGGCCGGAGCTTTCGCAAAAAGGTTTGTGAAAACATCGTGTCCGCAGGCAAAGGAAAGAAACTTTCCATCACCCATGCCAGCCGGAAAAAGAAAAAGAAATGGGCGCCTGCCCTTTACGACTTGACCGAATTGCAACGGGAAGCCAACCAGCGGTACGGATTTTCCGCCAAAGAAACCTTGTCGACGCTTCAGCAATTGTATGAAACACACAAAGTGGTCACCTATCCGCGCACGGATTCCCGTTATTTATCTTCTGACATCGTGGATACGTTAAAAGAGCGGATCGAAGCCTGCCGGGTGGGTCCGTATGCGGAGTTTGCCCGGCAAGCAAAACAAGGGGTGAAAGCCGGCGCCCATTTCGTGGATGACCGGAAAGTTTCTGATCACCATGCCATCATTCCGACCGAAGAGCCGGTCCGGTTGGAAGACCTCAGCCCCCGGGAACGAAAGATTTTTGATCTGGTGGTGCGAAGGTTTTTTGCCGTGTTGTTCCCACCCTTTGAATATGAGGAGATCAAGTTGGAGGGAACCATCGGAGGGGAACCATTCATCGCCGGCGGGAAAACCGTGTTGTCCCCCGGCTGGAAACAAGTGGCCGGCAGCGAACCGGAAGCCGACATCAACCCGGCATTATCCCGGGTTCAGCCCGGCGAGGAGCTGAACGTCCGGTCTTTGAAGTTGACGCAAGGCGAAACGGAGCCGCCGGAACGCTTTACCGAAGGCACCTTGATCGCCGCCATGGAAAATCCGGTGAAATACATGGAAACCGACCGGAAAGATTTGATCAAAACGATCGGGGAAACGGGCGGGCTCGGAACCGTGGCCACCCGGGCGGATATCATCGAGAAATTGTTTGACAGCTATTATATTGAAAAGAAAGGAAAATACATTTACCTCACCTCCACCGGCAGACAACTGCTCGATTTGGTCCCGGAGGAGTTGAAATCGCCGGAACTCACCGCGAAATGGGAACAAAAACTGCAGTCGATCGCCAACGGGAAATTGAAAAAAGATAGCTTCTTGCGTGAGATGAGGGATTATGCCAAACGGGTGGTCCATGAGATCAAAGCCAGCGAACGCACCTTCCGCCATGACAACCTGACGGCCACCCGCTGTCCGGACTGCGGCAAGCGGCTGCTTGAAGTCAAGAACAAAAAAGGAAGAATGCTGGTTTGCCAGGACCGGTCCTGCGGTTACCGGAAAAACCTGGCCCGCATCACCAATGTCCACTGCCCCGAATGCAGAAAGCGGATGGAACTGCGCGGGGAAGGAGAGGGGCGCATCTTTGTCTGTTCTTGCGGTTTTCGGGAAAAATACGCCTCTTTCAAAGAACGGATGGAAAAAGAGCAAAAAAGCAAAGTCTCGCGAAAAGAAATCAATCGCTATCTCAAACAACAGGAGGAACTGTCCAATCCGGCTCTCAAAGAAGCCTTGTCCAAACTCTTTTCCTCCAATGAATGAGAATTCTCCCCGTCTTTTCAACCCTGCTGAAAAGGCGGGGGTTTTTTATATTCTTCGGATCATCACAAAAGGAAACCGAAAGAACAAGGTTAAATGGATAAACCTTGATTTGGATCAAAAACGGTGATCCAACATTAAAAAAGATGGGCAGAATGGGATCTGTCCATCTTTTTTGCAGATTGCAGGAGGAAAAGTATCGTTCACCAACGTATTTCTTCGTTTTTTAAAGTCAAATTTAGAATTTTTTTATAATTATTAATATTAGCAAAAGGAGAAGGAAGAAAAACCATCGATTTCAAAGTTTTTAATGACACGGACTCACAGGTAAAGAGGTGAAAGGTTGCCAAAATGAAAACGATACATCATGGGAAACTCTTCTTATGCTTCATTTTGGTTGCATGTGCCCTGGTCACACCAACCGCCTATGCAACCGGCGGCGGGGGTTTCGATGTTCCAGAGATCCATGAGGATTTCAACCAGGGAAAACCGGCTCCGGCTCCCACACCGACGGAGGAGCTGAACGTTGCCCCGTCCAAGCAGGAAAAAGGATTCTTCAGCAAAATGGGAGACGTTGTCTCCGGCTCTTGGAACAAATTAAAAGACGGGGTCTCCAACACCTGGAACAACCTGAAAAACGGCGCGAAAAAAGCTTGGAACACCGCCGCATCCGCCACCAAAAATGCGGCCCAAAAAGCCTGGGATTGGATGACCTCCACAGCAGGAAAAATCACCGGGGGAATTGTGCTTGGAATCGCAGCACTCACCGGATTGTTCAGTAAGTTTGGACACCAGATAAAAAATGGAGTTCAGCGGGCATATAGCAGTGTTCGACAGTCAATAGAAAATTGGTTATATCCCAATGGGACGTTAAAGGATCGTGAAGTGACTGATAGACAGTTGGCATTTGCATCAGATATGACTTATAAAGATGTAATCTCAGAGAAAAATATAGAAACTTATCTTGGTGAAGATTGGTCAGAAGATAAAAGCTTAAGTCTTGACTTGTCTAATGGGCTACAAGCTCATGTGTTTGTTAACTCCACCACAAAAGAAATGATTATTGCTTTCCGGGGCACAGAACCTGATCAGTGGCAAGATATTGTAATCGGTGATGGGCCCATTGCTTTGGGGAATGACAGTAGTTTGGTTAATTCACAAGTAAATAAGGCACGCATTTTTGTGAAAGAACAGATTTTAAGTAATGAAAAGTATAAGCATTATAAAAAGACCATTACGGGGCATTCTTTAGGAGGATATTTAGCTGCTGATTGTGCAGCCAGATATAAAATTCCAGCAGTCACTTTTAATGCCCCGGGAAAAAACCTGTTCCCAAATGTGAATGGGAGTACTTTGCTTGGATCTTTAGGTGGTCCTAAAGGGGCTGCTGTGTTAACTGCTGGAAGTTATGTGATAAATCTTACAGATCCTCATGTACAAGTGGATATTATTAAAGAGTCCACAGGCGCATATGATAAACTGATTCGCAACTATCGTTTTAATGATGATGTAGTGGGATCGGTTGGCTATCGACTGGGAGAAACTTATGATATTGATAAAGCCGGTAAAGTAACGTTAGATGAGGGACTAGATAACAAATTAAATATCAATGTTTCTTCAGGAAGTCATGGCATTTCTAATTTCACAACCGGGTACGATGAAGATACAAAGGAAAAATTAGATACACCCATTCCAAATTTATATGAGAAAAATAATGGAAATATTGCCCCAAGGGAGTGAATTCGGTTGAGAGGAAAGTGGATACCAATCATTTGTGTTTGTGTCATTGTTATGATGCTGACCGGTTGTCAAACAAATTCCGTTGATACATTACCAAAGGAAGAGGGAAAGCAAATGAGTCAAGAGGAAAAAAAACAACTGAAGGATAAAGCTGTTCAGCATATTAAAAGTACATACAATAAAGAGTTTGTTGTAACAAAAGTGGAGTGTGTTCGAGAGTTTAATTCCAATTGTTTTATAACGGGAAATGTGAAAGATGAGAACAATACAGAAATAACTGTTTATTGGATGCCTCCAGAGATAAAAGATGATTATGTGCTTGTGAAATGGGATCAGGAGTTAGAACCAAAAATCAAGGAAATTTCAAATAAACACTTTGAAATAAAGAGAATCGAAACTATCTCTTATACCAATGGGACAAAAACGAATAAATATACCGGAGAGATTCCATCCGTGTATGAAGTGCTGAAAAACGGGGGAGATAAGGATTATTTGTTTAAATGGACTGGAGAAATTTATAAAAACGGAGGGAAGTATGAACAATCAATAAAAAACTTTTTAGAGGAAATCAAAGAAATGAATTTTAATAGGGTACGAGTAACGATTTATGTCTATGATGATCAATTAAAAACATCGACAACAAAAGAAGATGAAGGAAAATACTTATTATACGAATATGTAATTTCGATTGATGATATTCAAAAAGCGGAAATTGATTCAATAAATTTGAATCAATATAAAACTGTATACTGATTTAGATGAATATGGGGATGGGCAAGAAAGATATTGGCCCATCCCTAAATTTATGGCTAAGTCAATGGGAAAGCGGAATTTATATAATGATCTTAACAATTGTTTGATGATAGGAAGGGAGTAGAAAAAAGGTGAATATCCAAAGAATCTGGATTGTTTTCATCCTGTTGTTTGTATTCCTGTTGGCCGGATGCACAGGCACAGGAGGCATGGGGGACATGGATTGGTCAGAAGAGAAAAAAATCAAAGAAAAAGCCATTCAGTATATTAAGGATACATATAACAAAGATTTCGAAGTATCCGAGGTAAGTAAGGACCGTTTCACAGGACAAACTTATACAGTTAGAGGAAATGTCAAAGATCAAAAGAACACTCAAGTATCCATTATTATGGAACCGAATGAAATCAGGGATACATACGTGGCTGCATTATGGACGGAGGAATTAAAGCCCAAAATTACATCTTTGGTTGAAAAAGATTTTGACGTAAGAGAAATTGAGGATATAACTTATGCAAATGGAACTGAAAAAGATAAGTATACAGGAGAGATTCCTTCTATCTTTGAAATATTGAAAAATGGAGGAGATCCCAAATATGATTTATCTGTAACATTGGATGTTTATGAACAAAATGGCCAATATGAACAAGGAATCAAAAACTTTTTAAAAGAGCTAAAAGAATTGAATTTTAACCAAATTGGAGTTGCAGTTTTTGTTTATGGAGACAAGCTAAAAACAGCTCCAGAGGGTACCAATGATAGGGATTACATCTTATATCGCTATAATATTTCTATTGACGATATCCAAAAAATCGATATTGATCATCACAATTTGGATCAGTACAAAACTGTAATCAAAAATTGAACAAAAAGGGCATGCTGAAATAAATCATAAGGGCAATGTTTGTTTCAAGGGAGTGAACATGTTGAGAAAAAGGTGGATTCCCATCATTTTTGGAATTGTTATGATGTTCTCGGGTTGCCAGACGGATGGGATCAATGTTTCATCAAAGGCAATGGACCAAGAGGAAGAGAAACAGATCAAGGAAAGAGCTGTTCAATATATAAAACGAAAATATCATAAAGAATTTGAAGTGAGTGAAGTGAGCAAGGGACAAGCCGCCGGACTCATCCGTGTACGGGGAAAAGTGAAAGATGAAAAGGATACGGAAGTGACGGTGATTTGGGAGAAGGACAATGAAATCAAAGATACTTATGTAATAGCGTTATGGAGGCAAGAATTGAGTCCCAAAATAACATCAATGTTAAACAAATATATGGATGTAAGGCGGATTGAAAGTATTTCATACAGCAATGGGAAGAGATACCATAAATATAGCGGAGAAGTTCCATCTGTATTTGAAGTGTTGAAAAATGGTGGAGATAAGGACTTTACTTTAGTGATTACTGCACGAATTTATAACGATAATGGGCAGTATGAATCAGGTCTGAAAAACTTTTTGAAAGAAGCTCAATCAATGAATTTTAATAAAGTTATGATGGAAGTATTTGTTGCAGATGATGAATTGAAATCGGCCCCTGAAGACGTTAAGGAAAGCAGCTATACTCTGTATCGCTACAATATTGTGATCGATGACATTCAAAAAGTGGATATTGACAGTCTTGACTTGGATCAATATAAGACAGTAATCAAAGAATAGAGAAACGGGGATGGGCAGGAAAAATCGCCCATCCCTAAATTTATAGCTAAGTCAACGGGACAGCGGAATTTATATAATGACCTTAGGGATTGATTGATGATAGGAAGGGAGTAGAAAAAAGGTGAATATCCAAAGAAGCTGGATTGTTTTCATCCTGTTGTTTGTATTCCTGTTGGCCGGATGCACAGGCACAGGAGGCATGGGGGACATGGATTGGTCAGAAGAGAAAAAAATCAAAGAAAAAGCAATACAGTATATTAAGGATACATACAACAAAGATTTTGAAGTATCCGAGGTGAGTAAAGATTTATTTACGGGACAGACATACTCCATTGAAGGAAATATAAAAGATGATCAAAACACCTCTGTGTTAATTATTATCGAACCCGATGGAATCAGAGATTCGTATGTGGATGAATTATGGACCGAAGAATTAAAACCAACGATAACAACATTAGTTAAAAAGTATTTTGATGTGAGAAAGATTGAGCATTTTGTTTATTCAAATGGAACGGAAAAAGATAAATATAAAGGGGACATACCTTCTGTTTTTAAAATGTTGAAAAACGGAGGGGATCCTGATTTTGCATTAACCATAACATTAGATGTTTATGAAAAGAATGGCCAATATGAACAGGGAATCCAAAACTTTTTAAAAGAACTAAAAGGGTTGAATTTTAATGAGACCGGAGTAGCTGTTTTTGTTTACGATGACAAGCTAAAAACGGCACCAGAGGGTGCCAAAGAGAGTGATTACCTCTTATATCGCTATAATATTCCTATAGATGACATCCAAAATATAGATATAGATAAACACGATCTGGATCAATATAAAACAGTAATCAAAGAATAAAGAAACGGGGATGGGCGAAAGAAAAATGGCCCATCCCTAAATTTATGGCTAAATTACTTGGACAGCATTTATATAATGACCTTAGTGGTTGTTTGATGAGAAGAAAAGAGTGGAAAAGGTGAATATCCAAAGAAGCTGGATCGTTTTCATTCTGTTGTTTGTATTCCTTGTGGCTGGATGCACAGGAACGGGAGGAGAGGGAGATATAGATCAGGCAGAAGAGAAAAAAATCAAAGAAAAAGCCATTCAGTATATCAAGGATACATATAACAAAGAATTTGAAGTGAGTGAAGTGAACAAGGGACAAGCTGCCGGACTCATCCGTGTACGGGGATTTGTGAAAGACGGAAAAGATACGGAAGCGACGGTTTTTTGGAAAAAAGAAGAGGAAATGGATGACACCTATCTCACGGAATTATGGACGAAAGAATTGACCCCGAGAATCAAAGATATGTTGAACAAACATATGAGTGTGAGAAGCGTTGACCATGTTTCCTATAATGACGGAACTGCCAAAGACACGAGATATACCGGAAATATTCCTTCCATCTTTGACGTGTTGAAGAATGGAGGGAATGAAAAGTATATCTTGGAGGTGACCGGTGAAATATATGAAAACGGAGGACAGACTCCCGAAAATATCAAGTCATTTCTAAAAGAATTAAGGGATATGAATTTTCATGAGATCGGATTCGAATTCCATGTTTACGATGACCGGTTAAACGCTGATCTTGCCAAAGATGAAAATAAATATTTGTTATATCGCTATAACATTCACATCCCAAACATCCAAAAAGTGAATATCGAAAACCTTGATTTGGATCAATATAAAACCGTGATCCAACATTAAAAAAGATGGGCAGAAAATTTGTTCTGTCCATCTTTTTGCCTTATCGCAAGTCGACAAAGGATAATTTATCAAGTTATTCCTTCATTTTTTAACTCAAATATGGAATTTTTTATTATAATTATTAATATTGGCAAAAGAAAAAGGAAGAAAATCCATCGATTTCAAAGTCTTTAATGAAACGGACTCACAGGTAAAGAGGTGAAAGGTTGCCAAGATGAAAAGATTACGTGACGGGAGCCTTTTGTTCTTGTTTCTTTTCGCTTCCATGGTTATTTTTCCGGTTTCAGCCCATGCCGTCGGCGGAGGGTTTGAGGTTCCCGAAATCAATGAGGATTTCCGTGAGATCAAAGAAGGACCGGCTCCCGACAAAGGGACACCGACGGCGGAAACCGGGGAAGGGAAAGGTTTTCCGGATCGTGCGGCGGACGGGATTTCCGGCTTTTTCAACCAATTAAAAAGCGGGGTCCAAAAGGCATGGGATTCCGCCATCATGGCCACCAAAAATGTGGCCCGGCAAGCATGGGATTGGACGACATCCACTGCCGGGAAAATAACGGGAGGAATGATGCTGGTGGTCACAGCCCTCGCCGGATTGTTCGGCAAGTTCGGCCGGCAGATCCAAAGCACTGTCCAAAGAGCATACAGCAGTCTGAAGCAGAGGATGCAGAACCGGCTGTATCCGAACGGCACATTGAAAGACCGGAAAGTGACCGACCGGGAGTTGGCGATCGCCGCCATGGCATCCAAGGGGGGAACCGTCGGGCAGAAAACCGTGGACAAGCCGGGAAAAGATTGGGAGGCTGTTTCCGGTTTAAGGGAAGAGCTTCCGAACGGCTTGCAAGCCGATGTGTTTGTCAACCCCCGCACCAACGAGATGATGATTGCTTTCCGGGACACGGAGACTTTCCCGGGAAAAACGGGCAAAGGTGCTGCGGGATTTGATCAGGATGCCGTCAATGCGCAAGTGATTGCGGCCCGTAAATATTTGCAAGAAAAGATCTTCAGTGAAGAAAAATACCGCCATTATGACAAGATCCTGACGGGACATGCCTTGGGAGGATATGTCGCTGCGGACTGTGCCGCCAGATACAAGATCCCGGCCGTGACGTTTAATGTTCCAAAGTTGCCAAACGTAAGTGAGAAAACATTGTTGGGGGCATTGGGCGGGTCCAAAGGAGCCGTGGGAATGGCTCCCATGGGCAATTATGCGGTCAAAATCACAGAGGGTTCCCGTGCGGCAAAAGTCGTCAAAGAATCAACCGGTGCATACGACAAACTGATCCGCAACTATCGTTTTCCGGAAACAAGCGGGAATGATTCCGGCGGACGGTTCGGGAAAAAGGGCACACCCCTTTTTGAATTTTTCGGAAAAGTGAAGGGGAATCTTGTTCCAAGATAACTTTTGTCTTATGGGGCGGTTGGAAAGATGCATTTTCAAGGGGAAAACAAGGCGCATGTCCCGCCCTTTGTTTTTTTACTTGATAAAATTTCAATATCCCCATTTGAAATTGATGAGATAAATCGGTTAAACAATTTGTGAATAGATTATGAAAAAGAAAGGAGTATTGAAAATAATGTCATATATTATATAATTTCATAGGATTTTCAGAATTCCCCTTCAGCAAGGGGACGCATCATGCAAAAGAGGTGAAAGGTTGCCAAAATGAAAACGATACATCATGGGAAACTCTTCTTATGCTTCATTTTTGTTGCATGTGTACTGGCCACACCAACTGCCTATGCAACCGGTGGCGGGAGTTTCGATGTTCCAGAGATCCATGAGGATTTCAACCAAGGAAAACCGGCTCCGGCTCCCAAGCCGACGGAGGAGCTGAACGTTACCCCGTCCAAGCAGGAGAAAGGCTTCTTCAGCCAAGTGGGAGACTTTGTCTCCGGTTCTTGGAACAAATTAAAAAACGGGGTCTCCAACACTTGGAACAACCTGAAAAACGGCGCGAAAAAGGCTTGGGACACCGCCGCATCCGCCACCAAGAAAGCGGCCCAAAAAGCCTGGGATTGGATGACCTCCACAGCAGGCAAAATTACTGGGGGAATTGTCCTTGGAATCACAGCCCTTACCGGATTGTTGAGTAAATTCGGACAACCCCTCGCCAGAGGAATCCAATCGGCCTATACGAGTTTGAAAAATCTTTTTGCGAGAAAGGGATTGGAAGGACAAAATCTGACCGCCAGTCTGGGGAATGCCGGAATGGCAGCGGGAAACAGCCAATATCCTCATGGAAAGCTGAGTGATATCAATATTTCAGATAAACAGTTGGCTGAGTTATCTGAGTTGGCTTATGATGAATATATTAGCCCTCAAGAATTAAGTCTTATATTTGGCGAAAAAGGTTGGACGGCTAGAAAGATTGATAGTGACAATGGATTACAAGCTTACATAATTGTGAATGATAAAACTCAAGAAATGGTTATTGCATTTCGAGGAACTGAACCGACGAAAGACTTTATAAATGATGTTTTTATTGCTGATTATAAATATATAGCTCATGGAGATGACCGAAATAATCCCCAAGCTGTAGAGGCAAGAAAGATAGTAACGGATATTATTAATAGTGAAGAATATAAAGGTTATAAAATGGTATTAACCGGACATTCTTTAGGAGGGTATCTGGCTGTAGATTGTGCTGCGAGATATGATATTCCGGCTGTTTCCTTTAATGCTCCGGGAATGAATTTGGAAAAAAATCTTAATATCAGTACAGTGAAGGAGTTTCTTCGTGCATTCGCCTTTTTCCCTAAATATTTAGTGCAATCTATTTATGACAGAGAAATAAAATTTGGTGTTTATAATAGCTATAAACGAAATATCACAGATCCGAAGATACGGGAAATTGCGGAAAAAGAGAGGTCCGGTGCTTATGATGAAATGATTCGTAACTACAGATATAATGATGATCTGATTGGCTCATTTGGTTATCGTCCTGGGAAAACATACAATATTCAACCCGATGGAAGCATTGAAGAAGCCGATGATAAAGACGGATTAGATCAACAATTAACGTCGAAGTTTGGTCATAAAATAGGTAATTTTACTGATAGTAGCAAATCACCGATTCCAAAAATCTATGATCAGGATGGAAATCTTGTATCGAGGAAAAGGAGTGTGAAAATGGAGTGAGAACTATAAAAAGCTTTTTAATAGTCTTCTTTATGTGTTCATTGTTATTGACAGGTTGTCAGGTTGGTTCTACAGGTTCAAATGAAGGAGAGAGAGAGATGTATCAATTGGAAGATGAAGAATTAAAGGAAAAAGCTGCACAGTATATAAAAGAAAAGTACCAAAAAGAATTTGAAGTAAAAGGAATAAATAGAGGCAGGGTGACAGGCACAGTTTATGTAGATGGGATCGTGAAGGATGGAAAAGATACGGAAACTAGCATAATATGGGAACGTAACGGACAAGTAGGGGATACATACGTTTCTGTGTTATGGACAAATGAGTTGAAACCAAAAATTGAAGCACTCGCAAACAAACATATGGAAGTAAGGCGTATTGAAGACATTGTGTATAGTAGCGGGAAGATAGATAAATATACAGGCAATATCCCATCTGTTTTTGAAGTATTAAAAAAAGGAGGGGATCCGGATTTTGCGCTACAAGTTACATTACGAGTATATGAACATGCCGGCCAGTTTGAGAAAGGATTAAAAGAATATTTAGATGAAATTAAAGGGCTTGGCATAAATGAGATTATAATAACGGTTTTCGTTGCAGATGATCAGTTGAAATCTGCACAGGAAGACGTAAAAGAAAGTAGCTACACCTTATATCGCTATAATATTGCGATCGATGATATTCAAAAAGTAGATATTGTCAATCTTGATCTGAATCAATATAAGACAGTCATCAAAGAATAGAGAAATAGGGATGGGCAGAAAGAAATCGGCCCATCCCTAAATTTATGGCTAAGGTCAATGGGACAGAGAAATTTATATAATGACCTTAGGAATTGATTGATGATAGGAAGGAAGTGGAAAAGGTGAATATCCAAAGAAGCTGGATGGTTTTCATTCTGTTGTTTGTATTCCTTGTGGCTGGATGCACAGGAACGGGAGGCATGGGAGATATGAATCGAGCAGAAGAGAAAGAGATCAAAGAAAAAGCGATCCAGTATATCAAAGATACATATAATAAAGATTATGAAGTATCCGAGGTCAGGAAAGATCTTTTTACTGGCAAGACTTATACCGTTGAAGGGAATATAAAAGATGGTCAAAACACTTATGTGGCAATCATTATGGAACCGAATGAAATCAGGGATACCTATGTGGCAACATTATGGACGGAAGAATTAAAACCCAAAACCACGTCTTTAGTTGAAAAAAATTTTGATGTAAGAGAAATCGAAAATATTGGTTTTTCAAACGGAACCAAAAAAGATAAGTATACCGGAGAGATTCCATCTGTGTTTGAAGTCTTGAAAAATGGAGGGGATCCAGAATATAAGCTAAATGTGACCTTAAGGGTTTATGAGCAAAATGGCCAATATGAACAAGGAATCAAAAACTATTTAAAAGAACTAAAAGAATTGAATTTTTACCGAGTTGGAGGAGCAGTTTTCGTTTATGGAGACAAATTGAAAACAGCACCAAAGGGTGCCAATGACAGTGATTACATTTTATATCGCTATAACATTACTATTGATGATTTACAAAAAATAGATATTGATCATCACGATTTGGATCAATACAAAACAGTAATCAAACATTAAACAAAAGGGGATGGGCAGAAAGAAATCGGCCCATCCCTAAATTTATGGCTGAGCCACTTAGACAGTATATATATAATGATCTTAACAATTGCAACATTAAATACGAAAGGGCAGGAAGACCGCACGGCGGCCGGCCTGTCCTTTACTTTTTCGCTGAATCGTCAATTGCTTGAACGGCCAGGTTGAACGCTTGGATTCTTCTTTCCAAAAGCGTTTTTTGCGGACTTCCTTCTTTTGACTTTGCGTAAATCTTTTCAATGGAAGGGAGCAAACCGGTGAGAATTTGGCGGGCTTCGGTCAGCTCTTCCGGTGTGTAAGGATGAGGCTTTTGATACCAGGCGTATTCCAGCATGGCCAAGCCGATGTGAAAGGCTTTGAGCCTTTTCCGGATGAGGGAGGTGTTTGCGCCTTTTTGCGTCATCTGATCCAAGGCATTCTCCGATTTGCGGATGGTGGATTGAAAGGACAGGATGGATTCGGTTTTTACGCTGGCAGTTACATTCTCCATGTTTTTGTCTCCTCTCCCCGTTTTTTCTTCGCACGGTCATGATGATCACTTTGTTTCAGAGTGTCAAGAGCAATTTTGCATCTGCATGCAAAGCAAATGACAGGGGAATCAATTGGAACTGTTATTAAAAAAGAATCATAAAGTTGAAGAATTTTGATTAGGGAAAAAGTTTAATTTCAATGAAATTTGGTTCTTGGTTTAGACCAATTGCAGGGGGATTCATAGAATATTTTAGCTTTGCAAAAAGGAGGGATAGGATGATAGAGCTGGCAGGAATCCCCCTTAACCAAGATCATGGGATCACTGCGGCACAGGCAAGGAGAATTTTCGTTCTCCGCCGGGGAGAGAGAAGAATTGTGCGCTGCGGAAGAAGAGTGGTGCGCATTCGCCGCTTTTTCTTGCGCCCTGGTGAAGTTTTGGTGGTCATCTGCGGCCGGGGCCGGCACAGACAAACCTTTATTTTTGTCTGCAGAGGGCGGCGCATCCGGAGAACGATTGTCCGGAGAGTTCGCCGAAATACGCTGATTTCGGTGCGTTGTGTTTAATCCGGTTCTCTAATTTTATGGTTGGGACGGGGAATGAATCCCCGCCTTTTTTATTGTTGAAATTGCGGCAGATATTTTTGGTGGGCTTTCAGCATTTCATCCAGGATTTTTTTGGCGGCGGAGTCGGAAGGGACGAGCGGATTGATGGTCATGGCAAGCAGGGCGGTATGGTAGTTGCCGGTTACGGCGGCTTCGGCGGCAACCCGTTCGAAGGATTTAATCTGTTGGACGAGGCCTCTGACGGGGATGGGCAGGTCTCCGATGGCGATGGGTTTGGGGCCGCTTGCGGTGATGACGCAGTTGATTTCGACGGCGGAATCGTGGGGGATGCTGGCGATGGCGCCTTGATTTTTTACATTGACGGTTTGGATGTCTTTGCGGTCATGATAAATGGAGTCGATCAGGTTGCAGGCGGCATCGCTGTAGTATGCGCCGCCGCGTTGTTCCAGTTCGGGCGGTTTGGCGGCGAGCTCCGGATCTTTGTATTTTTCAAACAGCTCAGCTTCCACTTTTTGCACCACTTCGGCGCGGGTTCCGGTTTTTCTCGCCTGTTCTTGTTCTTCGGCCAGCATTTTTTCCGTTTGGAAGTAGTACCGGTGATACGGACAAGGAAGGATTCCCAAAGCTTTGATAAACTCTTTTTCCCAGCCCAAGTCAATAATGTTTTTGGCACGGATGCCGGAGGTGTCTCCTTGGGCGATCCGGTCAATGATTTGTCCGGTGATGTTTTGCCCGTCGAGATAAACGTTGAGCCCGAAGACCATGTGGTTTAATCCGGCAAAGTCGATATGAATCCGCTCCGGCTCGACCTGAAGCATTTGGGCCACGCTCATTTTCATTCCGACGGGAATGTTGCAAAGGCCGGCCACTTTGGTAAGCGGGCTGTATCGGAGGATGGCTTCCGTGACCATGCCGGCCGGATTGGTGAAATTGATCAGCCAGGCATCGGGACAAAGGGTTTCCATCTCTTTGCAGATATCCAGGATGACGGGGATGGTGCGAAGTCCTTTGAAAAGGCCGCCCGGCCCGTTGGTTTCCTGTCCGATCACACCGTATCGAAGAGGGATCTTTTCATCCAATGCCCGGGCGCGAAGGCCTCCGACCCGGAACTGGGTGATGACGAAATCCGCACCTTGAAGCGCTTGCTGCCGGTCTAACGTGAGATGAATGCGGATGGGCAGTCCGGCTTTGTTCACCATGCGTTTGGCCAGATTCCCGACAATGTTTAATTTTTCTTTTCCCTCGGGAATATCGACCAGCCACAATTCCCGGACAGGCAGATGGTCGTATCTTTTGATGAATCCTTCGACCAGTTCCGGCGTATAGCTGGACCCGCCGCCGATGGCGACAATTTTTAATCCATGTTTTCGGGTCATGGAAACGACACCTCCGGATGAATTCGGTTGGATATTTATAAAAACATTCCTATTATTCATTATATAGGATCTGAAGGTCGGGAACCAAAAGAGTGATCCGGATGGCAAAGATATTGGTCAGGCTTTGATGGCGGGCATACCAACTTTCGCTTGGCAAATGGCGCTTATAAAAAGGGATGGATCCGTCCATATTAAAAATGGAAAACATGTGTTGATTCCGGAAATTGTTTTGCCATAAAGGAGGAAACCGATGCGCTTTTGGATTGTGATGTTCAGTTTGATTTGGCTGGTCACGGGATGTTCGGCAAGCGGGGAAAACCAGAGTGCTGATTTCAGCAAAGGGGCCGTTTTTTATTTGGACAAGACGTTTGCCGAAAGGGCCAGGTTTTTCCGGAATGCTTTCCGGACTACCAAGATCCATGTTTGCACCCTCGACCGGGCCAATGCCGAAGCACGGAGGGAAGCCGCTTTTAAAAACCATCCCGTAAAAGATGGTTATGACCGGGTGGAGTGGCCGCTTCATGTCTGCAAGGAGGGCGGAGCCGGTTCGTATGTGGATTATGTTCCCAGTGACAACAACCGGGTGGTGGAAAACTGGATCCAAGAACAATTGAGCCAATATCCGGATGGGACCCGCCTGATATTCCGAATTGGGAAAAACCTGGAGATCAAGGCGTTGGCGCCTCCGGGCAATGATCCATCCCTGGCTTCGTAGGGATGGCCGTTTTTTTTGCCGAAGAGGATGGATTATTTTACCCGTTCCAACAACCCATCGATTTTGGGGGCAAAAAACTGCACCAAAGGGCCGCTTAAAAAGGTGAAGATGACAGTTCCGACCGAAATCGGCCCGTGAAGCATCAATGCGAAAACAAGCGCGAAGCCGTCCATGAGGGTTTTGGATACAGCCAGGCTCAGCCTGAACCGCCGGCACAGGACATACATCAGATCATCACATGGTGTCAGCGCAAATTTTCCTTGTACATAGACCGAAATGCCAAAACAGGTGCAAAGCAGTCCGGCCCAAAACGTGAGCATTTGCTCCAAGCGATTGACCGGATAAAAGGAAAGGATGTTCAGCCAAAAATCGATGCAGGTTCCGAGAATGAGCACCGTCAGCAATGAAAAAAGATCCGGCCTGCTCTTTTTTAAACCGGCATTGAGCAAAATGATCAGCATTCCGATGAGAATCACCCATGTCCCGACGGTGAATCCAAACTGATTACTCATTCCCACATATAATCCGTTCCAGGCATCGGTTCCCGCCCGGGAGACGATCATCAGCGTGATTCCCAGTGATTTGATGATCAAACCGGCGGGGTAGCACAGCATGCGCATGATAAGCTTGTACATCAGCGAAACCAACCTTGTCCGTTTTTGATTATTTATATGTTTCAACTTCCAACAATTTGCCAACTGATCCGGATGTTATAATGGGAGACACCAAGGGAGGTGTGATTTGTGGATTTCAGCAGTTTTTCGGATTTTGTGGATGAGTTTGTGAAGTGGTTGGTTGACACAGGAAGAAGGCAGCGGACGATTGATGAATATGTGATGACGGTGTTGATGTTCGCGGCATGGTTTCAGCAAAAATATCCTTCATTGGCCTTGCCTACCCAGGTATTGAGCTCTCATATCATTGCTTTTCAACAGGAATTGTTAACGCAGAGAAAGCTTTCGATCGCCACGGTTCATAAATATATGGCTTCATTAAAATCTTTTTGGGACTTTTTGATCGAAAAAAATCTGGCGGGAACCAATCCATTGCTGGAGATTGATTGGAAAACACCTTCTTCCCCAACCGTTTTGCCTCCCCACTCCTGGTTGAGTAAAGAGGAAGAGAAGCGGTTGCTGAACCGGGTGGAGCTGGAGAAAAATGATTGGAAACGATCAAGGAACCGGTGCCTGTTGTTGTTGATGCTGGACGCAGGTTGCACGGTTTCTGAGCTGATTACGATGGATTGGGAGCAAATATTGTGGGAAGATCACGAAATTTTAGTGAAAAACGAACAGGGAGAACGAAGGATTCCGGTCACGCAACGTCTTTACCGGGCGCTGAATGACTGGCGGAGAGAAGGGGGAAACAAAGGGACGGTGGTTTGCACCCAAAACGGGGAAAAAATGTCCAGGCAGGGGGTTCATTACCTGGTGAAAAAATATTTGAAGGAGGTCGGGTTAAAAGAGTATTCGCCCCATACCTTAAGGCACACCTTTTGCCGCCGGTTAATCGAAGCCGGAGCCGATTTAAAAACCGTTTGCCGTTTGGCCGGACACCAAAGCATGGAGACGACCAAAAGATATTTGGCAACAAACAAAAGGTAGGGAAGTTCCCTTTCCCTACCTTTTGTTTGTTTAATAAGCTTTGCGTTTTTTGACATACCAAGCGATCACCAAAATGAACAAAACGGCAAAAATGACGTAGAAAACGTTGGAGTAAACGCTCATATAATCCAACACCGTGGTCCAAGCTTCACCGAAAGCAGCTCCCAGCATGACCAAAATGGTGTTCCAGATCAGGGTTCCGATGGTGGTGAAAACCAAAAATATAACCATGTTCATGCGGGCCATGCCGGCCGGAACAGAAATCAGGCTGCGCACAATGGGAACCATGCGGCAAAAGAAAACAGTCCATACGCCATAACGTTCAAACCAACGATCTGCCTTATGGATATCTTCTTTCTTAATTTTCAGGATATGTCCCCAACGGTCAATGATCTTTTCCAGTTGGTTCACATTCAACAAAAACCCGATCAGATACAGGATGACGGCTCCGACAACGGCTCCCAATGTAGCTGCAACCACCACGCCGAAAACGGATAGTTCCGATTTGGTGGTCATAAATCCGCCAAAGGTGAGAACCACTTCCGAAGGGATGGGAGGGAAGATGTTTTCCAAAGCAATCATTAAAAAGACGCCAAAATATCCGAATTTTTCCATGAATTCAATAATCCAGTTCTCCATTTGCGTGTTTCAACTCCTCATCCATTTCCATGATTATTCCCACATAAGTATAGCGTGTTCATTGCTATTTTTATAGCTGATTATTAAAAGAAATGAAACAGATTCATGATTTTTTTGTTTCGGAGACCGTAAACGCAGGTCCGTTTGCGAATAATATTATCAGAGAGAAAGAAGAGATGTTCCCCGGATTTATGAAAGCGGTCCTGGACGGGATCGCTTTTTTTTTATGTCAAATCTTTTTCCGGAAAACCCATTGCATTTTTTCTAGATTATAATTATTATTAATAAAGAATGATAATAATAATCACCTTGAAAAGGGGTCGATAGACAGATGGATCAATCCAAAAAACGTTTAACCACGAACCAGGGGGCTCCTGTTGGCGACAACCAAAATTCCCGCACCGCAGGCCGGCGTGGTCCCACCCTGTTGGAAGATTATCATTTGATCGAAAAACTGGCGCACTTTGACCGTGAACGCATTCCGGAAAGGGTGGTTCACCCGAGGGGTGCCGGCGCACACGGTGTGTTTCGTGTGATCAACAGCATGAAAGAATATACGAAAGCGGCTTTCTTGCAAGAAGTGGGGAAAGAGACACCGGTATTTGTCCGTTTCTCAACCGTGATCAATTCCAAAGGTTCGCCGGAAACGGCCCGGGATCCGCGCGGTTTTGCAACGAAGTTTTATACTGAGGAAGGAAACTATGATTTGGTGGGGAACCATTTGCCGGTATTCTTTATTCGCGATGCCATCAAATTTCCGGATATGGTTCATTCGCTGAAACCGGCTCCCGATACCAATATCCAGTCGCCGGACCGGTATTGGGATTTCATGACACTGAGTCCGGAATCCACACATATGATGACATGGCTGTTTTCCGATTACGGCATTCCCGCGAACTACCGGCAAATGGAAGGGTTTAGTGTACATGCGTTTAAATGGGTAAATCATGAAGGTAAAGTCGTATATGTTAAATATTACTGGAAACCCCTCCAGGGTGTCAAAAATTTGACCGCGGAAGAAGCAATGGAAATCCAAGGAAAAGACGCAAACCATGCCACACGCGATCTGTTTGAAAATATTGCAAAAGGAAATTATCCCGAATGGGATCTTTACGTCCAAATCATGCCGCCGGAAGATATGGATAAATTTGATTTTGATCCGCTGGATGCAACCAAAATCTGGCCGGAAGACGAGTATCCGTGGCAATTGGTCGGCCGCATGACTTTGAACCGGAACCCGCAAAACTTCTTTGCCGAAGTCGAGCAAGCGGCATTTTCCCCGAGTGCGCTGGTTCCGGGAATTGAGCCGTCGGAAGACAAATTGTTGCAAGGACGGTTGTTTTCTTATCCGGATACGCAACGTCACCGTTTGGGGGCAAACTACCTGCACCTCCCGATCAACCGGCCGATTGCTCCGGTGAATAACTATCAAACGGACGGACCCATGCAAATGAAGCAAGATGTCCCGACCGTTAACTATGAACCCAACCGCTATGACGACCGTCCGAAAGAAGATCCGGCATACTTGGAAAGCGAAACCCCGCTGGAAGGAAACGCCGGACGGAATAAAATCTATAAAACCCTCGACTTTAAGCAGGCAGGCGAACGTTACCGTTCGTTTACAAAAGAAGAGCAGGACAATTTGATCAAAAACCTGACAAATGATTTGAAAGAAGTGCATGAAGAGACGAAACAACGGGCCATCTACAACTTCTACCGTGCGGATGAAGAATACGGCACTCGTTTGGCGGATGCTTTGGGAGTCAATATCGCTGACGTCCTCGGGAAATTTCAATCATAATCCCGTGTGAAGGCAGACTGAAAGGCTGTTGGCTTATTAAAAGTCAACAGCCTTTTTTAATGTTTTATTCCGGGGGTTGCGATAATTCTTGTGAAACAGTTTTATGATAAGATAAATGAATAGAATTATAATTTCCGAAAAGGAGATTTTAATTTGGAAGCCATTGGTCATGCCGGACTGAAAAAAACATACCGGGCAGCCGGATTTAAAAAAATTCCGGTAGTGGCAATGATTCTTTTGCAAGTGGTGACATGGCGGTTTTATGGTTATTACTGGTATTTGAGCAGAAAAAAAGCGATTCAGCAATTAAACACCCAAAAGCGTTTCCCGTTTTGGTATATCTGGATCGCCGCATTGCTTGATTTTGCCATGAGTTTTGTATGGTTGTTTGCGGGATTGGCAGGACTTGAGTTTTCCTACGAATTTTTAGATTTCTATCTTGAATTTGTTGCTTTGGTGATTTTCCCGGTTTTGTTTGTTCTAATCCGGATCATTCCCGTTTATTTACGGGGCATGTTTTTGGAGCATGAGGGGAAAGGCACCGACCTCGCCAATCAAATCGTCACCTATCTGTTGGCCTTTTTTCTGGGGGTTTTCTATCTGCAGTATCTGATCAATCAACAGAAGGCAGGAGATGAAGTTCTGGAAGAAGACACTCTCCCGGGGGAAGAAGAAGGCTGGAAAAAAGTACTGAAAAAAATCAATGGTTATAATGTGATGGCAGCCGTGACGCTCCTTGTCAAATTTGTGGTGACATATAACATAATCCTTTTGCTGCCCGATCTCAGTTCGAGGATTACGGTGGTTATCCTTTTTGTGTTTCTTTGGTCACCTTTCGGCATTGCTTCTCTTTTGTGGGCCGTTGTATCGCTGATGTTGAGAAAGATTGGATCTTGATCGGACTCAATGTCCTGGATACCATCGTGTTGTTTGCAAAAGGTTATTTCCATTCATAATACATAGAAAAATGAGGCGGGATACCGATTGCGCCTTGAACCGGGAGAAGGGGGAAGAGTAATTCTTTCTTCTGCTCTTATGTTACAAAATGGTTAAAAGTGGCAAAAAAGGCTGATATTTTTTCGAACAACGAAGAGTTCCCCCGCACATACCGTTGGATTAGCGATATAATGATATGAGGAAGTTCAATGGTTTATCCGTTGACACGTTCGCTTGGACGGATATGCACACTGGAGGCAGGACAGATATGAAAAAAATGTTTTTCAAATCCATTTCGATTCCACTGATTGCAGGCACAGTGCTATTGGCCGGCTGTACTCAGACGGATGTGCCGGCTGATGCCAAAAATATAGAACCCAAACAGGAAAAGGTGACACAGGAGAAACCCAAACCGGTACCGCCGCAGGAAAAATGGGATATTGATACGCCCGATTCGATCACGGTGGTGGTGAATAAAAAGAGAGAAATTCCGGCGGATTATGTTCCCCCGGATTTGGTTGAACCGGATGTGACCTTTTCTTTTGCCGGCACCGCTGAAAAGAAATTGATGCGAAAGGAAGCGGCAGAAGCCTTGGCGGAATTGTTCAAGGCGGCTGAAAAAGACGGGGTTGATCTGGTTGCCGTATCCGGTTACCGTTCATATAAGCGGCAACAAGCGACGTATCAGTCTGCTTTGCAACGCAAGGGGATGGCCGATACGTCGAAGTATAATGCCCGGCCGGGACACAGCGAACATCAGACCGGACTGGCGATGGACGTTTCCAGTTCCATCGTTAATTATCAGTTGATTGAATCATTCGGAGAAACCAAAGCCGGACGTTGGCTTGCCGATCATGCGGCGGAGCATGGCTTTATTATCCGGTATCCCAAAGGAAAAGAAGACGTGACCGGTTATGCTTATGAGCCGTGGCATATTCGGTATGTGGGCAAAGAATTGGCCAAAGAGCTGAATGAAAAAGGACTGGTCATGGAGGAATATTTTTCTTTAAAATGACATAAGGATCAACGATCGCAGATGTGGTGTTATTGTAATGCAAAAGGTTCACATGATCATCAAAAATTTCCACGGATCATCGCTTGAATTTAGATTCATAGATGGCATAGATTTAATATAGGATCGCTTACTATATAGAAGAATAGAGTAGGAAGTTCATCGATGAGAAAGTTAATCTTACTGTTGTCGTGTTGTTTTTTGCTCAGCGGTTGTGCAGGCACGCCTTTGTTTGCAGCAAATCCGGAAGAGCAGCCGGATGCATTGAACGAAAAAACGCTTGCCATGCCGGATAAACTTGCGGAGAGGGCTTCTGTCCCTTCTTTTTATTATCACGCGAAACCGGCTGCCACTTATTACCAGAGCGCGACCAAAGAGAAAAAAATTGCACTCACTTTTGATGACGGACCGGATGCTACATATACCAGTCAGGTTCTGGACATTTTAAAGCAACAGCAGGTGCCTGCCACATTTTTCGTGATCGGCAATCAAGTGCCGCGCCATCCAGACGTGGTCAAAAGGATTGTGGATGAAGGACATGTGATTGCCAGTCATACCTGGAGCCATCCGAATTTGGTGAAGGAGAATGATGCGAAAGTACGGCAGGAAATCACCAAAACCTATCAAATCGTGGAAAAACTGACAGGCAAAAAAATGGCGATGCTGCGACCGCCATACGGGGCTGTCAAAGGAAAAGAAAA
This sequence comes from Thermoactinomyces vulgaris, assembly GCF_005886755.1. Taxonomy (NCBI): domain Bacteria; kingdom Bacillati; phylum Bacillota; class Bacilli; order Caryophanales; family Thermoactinomycetaceae; genus Thermoactinomyces; species Thermoactinomyces vulgaris. The sequence continues at coordinate 2,221,609 of NZ_CP039710.1, read as the reverse complement.
ATTGATCCATCAAATGGGGATTTCCGTCATTCAATGGGATATCGACACATTGGACTGGGAACCGGGACAGACACCGGACCGGATTTTTCAAAATGTGGTCCAACATGCATCACCCGGCAGCATTGTCTTACAGCACAGCGGAGGAGGCAATCGTTCGGCAACGGTTCAAGCCCTCCCCCGGCTGATTCAACAGTTAAAACAAGAAGGCTACCAGTTTGTCACCGTGAATGAACTTTTGGATATTCCTGCGTACCATCAGGATTAAACGGGAAACCAGTGCCTCTTTAAGGTTCATTGTAGGCATTGGTTTCTTTTTTTATTCCATTTGGCGAAAAAAAGATCGAAAGAATCGGATCCGGGGTTGTTCTTCGCTTTTAACGCGGGCCAGAGCCGCCCGGTAAAACCGGTATTCTTCGATATGGGGACTTCGTGGATTCATATAACGCTGCCGGAACGTTTTGGAATCCACATCTTCCACCAATTCCAGCCCATAACGGTACAAGTAATCCGGGAGCTCTTTGGGATCAAAACCAAAGATCCACGGTTCCCCCATTTGCTTGACCCAACGGCGGATCCAGTTAGCTTTTGGCCCGTTCAACCACTGTTCAATCGCTTTTTTATGGACATAGGTGAAAAGCAGAAAGCTGCCGGGGGCCGTCCCGCTGATAAAATCCATGGTTTGGTCCACTGCGCGGCGGGTCAGATATTGGGTGACACCTTCCCAGATAAAAAAAGCGGGCTTGTTTTTGTTGAACCCGTGTTGCCGCAATGTTTCGTTGATCTTTTCAATGTTCAGATCGGTTTTAACAAAAGAGACATTCCCGGGGAACCGGTGAAGAAGGCGATCCAGTTTTGTCCTTTTCAAACGCAAGATTCCTGCTTGATCCACTTCAAACACCCGGGTTTTCCGGCATTCCGGGATGCGGTAAGGGCGGGAATCGTATCCGGAACCGAGGATCACCACTTGTGATATTCCCCGGGACAAAGCATAGATCAAATGGTCGTCAATGAGGCGGGTTCGGGCCACGCCGGAAGCCCTGGCTCCGGGTTCAACGCGATCAATCAGTCCGGGAATCCACCAGCTGGCAACCGGAATGCGGGCCAATGCTGCAATTAATTTCAATGGCCGGCTTAAAAAATGAAATGCAAACGGATCTTCCACCAAACGCCGTTCTTTGGGAAAAGAGTATTCCAACGTGCGGAACAAAGCGGCAAACTCGGCCGTTTTACTGGCACGCTTGAATTGCCGGATATCGATTTTTTCATTCATTTACGTCGCTCCCTGTCACCTTTATTAAAATGTATATTGATTTGATGATGAATGTTATTCTTGAAATCATTGAATCAAATTTTAAGAATGCCCGTCATACTGTTAATGCAATTGTGATTAAGTCTATTTTTTATCTATTTAACGGATTTATAAAAATTTAATTATTGCGGTAGGGATCTTGTTTTGTTTGCAGAAGAATATGAATATGGGAGAGGAGTGGAAAAATGGATTCCGACAAAAAGTTATTACGTTATTTTTTGCGAAGTCATATTGATAGTGATCACAGTTCACTAAATATGAATCATGGTGTAAATCTTTCCCTGGATGAAGTAAAGAGTGGAAAACTGACTGAAGAATCACTGGAATTGATTAAGAAAAAATCATCAAATATAAAATCAAAAGGAGAATTAGAATACCACATTTGTCCGGTTATCCTTTCTGAATCAGACAGTCAATCAGTTATATTGCCCTTTTTTATCATTGCCGAATTGAATGAACAGAGATTGGTGCCTATTTCACAGCGACCACCATATTTTGTCCGTCAATATTTGGAACCGTCATCCAAAGACAATGAGATAACGATTGGTACAATTGAAAAGAATGATGATTATGTGGAGAAACACCCTTATTTGGTGGAAGAAAACTGGATAGCAGCTTGGAAATATGCTGAAAATATGTTTCAACATGTGACAGGAAAAAATTTCCGATCGCTAAAGTTGCCAGGTTATCGGGTAAGTAATCAAGTGTGTATCATTCCCAAGGAATTAGAGAATAAATCAAGGGATATTTTATCTCTATATGAAGATGTAATTAAGTTAAAAAAATATCCAAAGCTTTTACAAGAATTTTTGTCATTGGACGAAAAGGAAAAAGAGCCGATTCAGCATGAAAAGGACGGTGCTGAATCTCATTTGGGGCAGATGAATTCTCAATATCCATTGTCTCAACGGCAAAGAGAATCGCTACAACACTTATTTTCTTTAAAAAAAGGAGAGATTCTTGCAGTCAATGGGCCCCCGGGAACCGGTAAAACCACATTGATTCAAAATGTTGTAGCTTCATTGTGGGTTGAAAAGGCGATAGAAGGCGGTGAACCTCCTGTTATTTTCGCAACATCGACTAATAATCAGGCGATTATTAATGTTATTGATTCATTTGGGAAAATGAATCAGGGAAAAACCAATTCAAATCGAAAATGGGGGGAATTGGCTGAATTATTACAAGGTCGTTGGATTCAGCCGCTAAAGAGTTACGGGCTTTATTTTCCTTCTTCGAAATGGCTGGATAATAACAAAAACAAAGTAAATGATTACCAAATCGTCACACAAAACGGTATGAATTTTATGAAAGACATGGAAAAGATGAATATGCCCGTATTGAAAAAAGCTTTTTTGAATCACTGTGGGAAAGCGACGGGGCAAAAATTTCATCATCTCAAGGAAGCTTGTAAATGGTTGCATGAGGAGTTGAACAAGTGGCATCAGGTGTTGCAGGAGGGGATTCAATACATCAAAAGCTGGGTGGCTTACCAAGAGGAATTGAAAAAAAACGGTCGCGGTTATTTTTCTGAGTTAGAAGATTCGCGAGTTATACATAAAGAACAACTTGATAAACAAATTAAGCAACTTAAAATGTTGAAGACAGAGTGGAATCAACATTGTAGTAAAGAGCCGTTTCATTGGTCCTTGTTGTCGTTTATCCCAGCTATTAAAGAAAAACAGGGAACGAAGAAATGAAAATTTTATTTTGAAATGGAAAGATGATCTCCCCTTCGAAGTGACTCTGTTTTCTAAAATGCATATCCAACAGCAATTGGATAATTGTTATTCGCGGTTAGAGAAATATAAGGATGCAGAAGCTGACTTGATAAATTGGCGAAAAAAATACGGGATTGGTGAAGAACCTGAACAAATTCCTGACAGCTTTAGTGAGATGATGGAGGAGTTGGATGTCAGTCTTCGTTATCTCTTGTTTCAGTTGGCAACCCATTATTGGGAAGCACGCTGGCTTTTGGAAGTTGAAAATGATACTGAAAGCAAATTGGAATCAAAAGAGAAAAAAGCCAATTGTTTGCGACGTTATGCCATGCTGGCTCCATGCTTTGTTGCAACATTTTATATGATTGCCCGCCATTTAAAATTGGATAACAAGTGGGGAAAAAAATCTTTTGCAAATGACAGAGATCCAAATTACCTTTATGAATTTGTTGATTTACTTATTATTGATGAAGCGGGTCAAGTGACTCCTCCTTTGGCGGCGCCGGTTTTTTCATTGGCCAAAAAAGCTCTAATCGTTGGGGATACCATGCAAATTGAGCCCATCAGCAACCTCAACTTATCTATAGATATTGGAAATCTTTTGGGGGCTAAAATAATTAAACGGTGGGATCAGTTTTCTGAAATTGAAAAAACAGGAATTACCCATCGCGGTAGTGTAATGAGAATTGCACAGCGCCGCAGTAAATATCAAAAGGAAGAGATGTATGGCGGAATGTTCCTTAATGAGCACCGGCGTTGTGTGGATGATATCATCCAGTATTGCAACGACTTGGCTTATAATGGAAATCTTATGCCTCTTAGAGGTAATTCAATGAAATATCATGATATTCCGTATTTAGGATATGCTCATATTGAAGGGGAGACCGAAGAGATTGGCGGTAGTAAGTTCAATTTGATGGAAGCCGCTGCAGTGGCTGAATGGATTGCAGAAAATAAACATTCAATTCTCAGACAAGCTCAAAAAACGGAAAATAAAAAGTCAGAGTTGAAGGATTTGGTGGGAGTGGTTACTCCTTTCAGGTACCAGCGTACTTTGATACAAGAATTTTTAAAAGAACTTGGCGTCAAAAATATCACGGTAGGTACTGTTCATGAATTGCAAGGAGCAGAAAGGGATATTATTTTGTTTTCGCCAGTGGATCATGAGTCAAATCGTCCTTTTTATGATCAAGGGATTAATATGTTGAATGTTGCAGTATCCCGCGCACGCGAAAGTTTTCTTGTATTTACTGATTGGAATAAGTTTGGCAATGTGAGGCGATTTCCATCAGGTAAATTAAAACAATATATTTCTCATGAGGACAAATTATTTGAACGGACACGGGAAGAGCAAACCCATGTTGATCGTTTGTTTGAAAGAATTGCTCGTAAAAGTGGTAAGAAGAATAGTGGAAAGCAAACGATTATTCAACAAATAATTATTCACCGGAATCAAGGTCAGATAAATATTGCTAAAGATGGGAAAATGCAGGTCTCACAAGTGGTAAACAAAAAATAAATTTCGGGAGGAGTTACCCATGAGTAAAAATGAATTAAACATTAGTGAGAATAATGGACAAATTAATATCAGCCATGGAGGGCCACAAAACATATCGCAAACCGTTAATCTTGGGAAGCTTGATGAGGAAGATCCGAAACGTCAGTTGGTGGAAGTGCTTGAAAAAATAGTAAAAGAATTAGAGAAAACGGAATCTTTACCACCAGAGAAAAAAGAAGAGGCGCTTTATGATCTTGAAGAAGCGTCAAGTAAGGTGTCTGCTGATCAAATGTCTGCCAATTTTCTCTCTATTTTAAATACAAAGTTACAAAATCTTAGCGGGTTGCTGGCGGGAAGTGAAGCGGTTTGTCAGTTAATCAATACAGCAGTCAGTATTTTAGAGAAAATTAAAGGTTAAAGTTGTGGCATTGAACCTTAAAATAAACTATTTAAAATATCAAACTAAGATCCCCGGCTTTTTGGCCGGGGCTTTTGTTATGAAGTGATGGAAATGGCAAAAATCAAGATGAGAAGTGCAATCAAAAAGGCGGAGGAAACGATGGTAAATAATATTTTTTTCTCTTGTTTTGCGTTTTCTTTGTGTTCTTCGTTTTGCATCATGAATGCTCCTTTCTGTCAAGTTGGTCAGTGAAGAAGGTGTCCGGCTTGATGCTGAAAATCAGTGGTTTCGATTTGAATGGTGGTGTGTTGGATGGCAAATTGTTGTTCGATCACCTCGATGGCGGTTTTTAAGATTTGTTGCGGGTCTGTATCCTTTTCCACCAGCAAGTGGCAAGATAAGGAATCGATGCCCGACGTGATGGTCCAGATGTGAAGATCATGGACATTGATGACACCGGGAATCTGTTTTAATGCTTGTTCCACTTTTTCGCGATCCACCGTGACAGGTGTGCCTTCCATCAAGATATGGACCGAATGGGTGATCACTCCCCATGCATTTTTTAGGATGATGACGGCAACGATGATGCTGAGAAGCGGATCGGCCAGGTAAAAAGAAAACAGACTGATCATGAGGCCGGCGATGATGGCGCCCAGTGAACCCAAGGCGTCACCCAATACATGCAGGTAGGCGCTTTTGACATTCAGGTTTTCTTTCACATCCCCTTTTTTAAAGAGAATCCAGGCGCTCATCACATTGGCGATCAGTCCGATGGTTGCAATGGCCATCATCATGTTCCCTTGGATCTCGGGCGGGGCAAAAAAACGTTGGATGGCTTCCCACACGATGAACCCGGCGATGATGAACAAGGTGACGCCGTTAAAAAGCGCCGCCAAGATTTCAAACCGGTAATAGCCGTATGTTTTGCGGGCTGATGGCGGCCGGGCGGCAAACCATAAGGCCGCCAGGCTCAGGGCGAGTGAGATGCAATCGCTTAGCATGTGCCCGGAGTCCGATATCAAAGCCAGACTTTTTGTCCATAATCCGCCTGCAAACTCCAAAACCATTATACTTGCAGTGATTGCAAGTGCCATGGTCAGGCTTTGGCGGTTACGGGTGGAAGGGGTATGATGATGGTGATGCGAATGCATAAACAGTCCTCCTGTCATGATGGGTGCAGGCGGAAAAAAGCCGTTTCTTTCATTATAACAGTCTAATCATTTTGGGGGATTGGATTCAGGCCAAAAGGATAAAAATCCGGCACTTCCCCCACGATCACTTGCCGGGCAATGGGCTGGTTGAATTTTAGGGTATAATGTTCATTGGTTAAAGGCAATAACGACTGCATTTCGATGACAGCCTGCAGGTTTACGGTAATCAAGGTGGTATTGATTCCTTTTCCTTCGATACTGGATGTAAAGGTGACATGCGGGGTTCCTTCGACCCAGATATGAACCGGGATATTGGGGCCCATATCGGCAAATATGCTGCTCTGCAAGATTTTCCCAAAAGAAATGTGTTTCAGCCGGTTCTCTTCTTTACTCAATTCTTTCAGAATCCGTTGCGTCACCACCTGATAGGCTTTGGCTTCCATCTGGCTGTTGAACTGGACCCCGGTGATCCGGTTTTGTTTGTCGACTTGCAAGGTGGCCACCGGGTTCACCTTTTGCTGCATTTCTTCAATGCCTTTTAAAAATGCTTTTTGTGCCGTTTTTTTGGCTTCTTCTTCAGCGAGAGCGACCAATACGGGTTTCAATTGGTGGTTCACAAAGGTATAACCAAGGTAACCGGTCAATACAGTGAATCCGAGAAAGACAAGAAAAATCATTGAAGATGGCTTCAAAAACGTATTGGAAGTTCTGAAAGACGAGCGGGCAAACCTCGGTCTTCTTTTGTGTGTTTTAAAGCGTCTTCTCGCAAACAAACGAATGCGTCGGGAAAAACGGGGACCGAATGACATGGCTATTTCTCTCCTTTTCATATGTTTTATATGGTTTGTTTGGAGAGTTTATGAAAAATATGGGAAAAGCGGAGGAAGTGGGATGAATTTCGTGGACATGGGTGTACATTCGCTTTCATTGTTAACCATGGTGAATATTCTGTTGGCGATCGTCATTATATTTTTAGAGAGGCGGAACGTGGCCACAACCTGGGCCTGGATTTTGATCCTGCTGTTTCTGCCTGTTGTCGGCTTTATGCTGTATATTATTTTTGGACAAAATCTGAGCAAACGGAAAATCTTCCAGCTCAATGCCGAGCACACCGAAGATTTTGTCCGTAAATTATCCGTACAAGCCAAGGAGTTGGAGGAGCGGCGGTTTCAATTCCGGGATCCGGAGATTGAACAATACCAGCCCATTATTTACATGAATCTGGTCAGCGGATACGGGCTGCTCACCCAGGACAACGAAGTGAAAATATTCACAGACGGGAAGGAAAAATTCCATGCTCTTTTAAAGGATATTGATCAGGCCAAAGATCATATTCATCTGCTTTATTTCATCATTAAAAACGACGGGATCGGCAATCAAATTGTGCAAGCTTTAACCCGAAAAGCCAAAGAGGGGGTCAAGGTGCGCGTCCTGTATGATGATATGGGATCGGCCTGGCTGCCGCCCCGCTTTTTTAAACCGCTCATCGAAGCCGGGGGAGAAGTAGCTGCCTTTTTTCCTTCCAAATGGATTCCGTATTTAAACTTCCGGGTGAATTACCGGAATCACCGCAAAGTCGTTGTCATTGACGGGAAAATCGGCTATGTCGGCGGTTTCAACATCGGCGACGAGTATTTGGGATTAAGCCCGAAGTTTGGTTATTGGCGGGACACTCATCTCCGGATCAAGGGAAGTTCCGTGGATGCTTTGCAATCCCGGTTTTTCCTGGATTGGAACAATGCTTCGGAAAAGGAGCTCCGTTATGAAAAACGTTACTTTCCGGAAAAATCATCCCAAGGGACTTCGGCACTTCAGATTGTGTCCAGCGGTCCGGATTCCGAGTGGGAACAAATCAAAAACGGGATGATAAAAATGATTTATTCCGCCAAGGAACGCATAGATATTCAAACACCTTATTTCGTTCCCGACGACAGCTTGATGCATGCCTTAAAGATTGCTGCGCTGTCCGGAGTGGAAATCCGCCTGATGATCCCGAACCAACCGGATCACATGTTTGTTTACTGGGCGACGTATTCTTATATCGGGGAACTGTTGAAAGTGGGCGTGAAGTGTTTCATCTATGAAAAAGGATTTATCCATGCCAAAACCATCGTGGTCGACGGCAAAATTGCATCGGTGGGGACAGCGAATTTTGATGTGCGCAGTTTTAAATTAAACTTTGAGGTCAATGCCTTTTTATTTGATGTTCAGGTGGCCGGACGTCTGCAAACCATTTTTGAGCAAGATCTCAAAAATTCGCGGGAGTTGACGAAAGAGGTGTATAACCGGCGTTCCAACTGGATTCGATTTAAAGAATCGATTTCCCGGTTGCTCTCTCCGATTTTATAAAAAATAGTTATGAACATTTAAAAAATCTGTTGGACTTTTCATTGTCAAGAAAAAAGGAATTGTGCCATTATAGGAGATAGATTTTCTTTTTCCGAAGTCTTCACAGGAAATACATCACTAAGTCTGAAGGAAAAGGTGAGCGCATTGAACTTGTGGGAAATTTTTGTCGGGATCATCTTGGGGATGGTCGAAGGATTGACCGAATTTGCTCCTGTATCTTCAACAGGGCACATGATCTTGGTTGATGACATTCTTTTTAAAACGAAAGAGATTTTTTCCGAGCCGGTTGCCAATACATTCAAAGTGTGCATCCAGTTGGGTTCGATTTTGGCGGTGGTGATCGTCTTTAAAGACCGGATTCTGGATCTGTTGGGCTTGAAAAGAAAAGGATCCGAAGAAGGCGAAAAGAAAGACCGCCTGACCTTGGGGCAAATCTTTGTCGGGTTGCTGCCGGCTGCCGTGTTGGGCTTTTTATTTGAGGACTTGATCGATGAACATCTCTTTGGACTGTCCACGGTACTCGTCGGTTTGGTGGCCGGGGCGATCCTGATGATTGTCGCAGACTGGTTCCGTCCGACCAGACCGAGAGTGGAAACGTTGGATCAAATCAGTTACAAAGACGCATTTCTCGTCGGGTTGTTTCAATGTATTGCCTTGTGGCCCGGTTTTTCCCGTTCCGGTTCCACCATCTCCGGCGGGGTTTTGATCGGTTTGAGCCACCGGACTGCTTCCGATTTTACCTTTATCATGGCCGTTCCCATCATGGCCGGGGCGAGCAGTCTGTCTCTGATTAAAAACTGGGAGTATTTTACGGCGGATGCTCTTCCTTTCTTTATCGCCGGTTTCATCAGTGCATTTCTTTTTGCGTTGTTGTCGATTCGCTACTTTTTGAAACTGATTAACAAAGTCAAGTTGGTGCCGTTTGCCGTATACCGGATTGTCTTGGCGGTAATCATTTATTTCTTGGTATTTTGATCCATTTTCTTGAAAGAAAGCTGCTCGATGGCGGGCAGCTTTTTTATTTGGCGGTTTCGCGAAATTGTGAACATCTGTTGAAAAAATGAAGGGGCCGTGATATTATCTTTTTAAATAAAATTATAAAAAAATTCATTCGATATGTGTTAGACAAAAAGGAGAAAACGGTATGGAATCATTTACTCAATGGTTGGATCAAATTTCGAATGTGGTTTGGGGTCCTCCCTTGCTGGTTTTATTGGTGGGGACAGGCATTTATTTATCGATTCGTTTGTCATTTTTGCAATTTTCCCAACTTCCTTACGCTTTGAAAACCGCCTTTTCCTTGAAACAGGATCATGAGTCGCAAGGGGATATTTCCCATTTTCAATCGTTGATGACCGCCCTTTCTGCGACGATTGGGACGGGAAATATTGCGGGGGTTGCCACGGCCGTGGTTGCCGGGGGGCCGGGAGCGGTGTTTTGGATGTGGATTACCGCGATTTTTGGCATGGCGACAAAGTATGCAGAGGCGATTTTGGCCGTGAAGTACCGGGTGGTTGGCGAGCGGAACGAGATGGCCGGCGGACCGATGTATTACATCGAACGGGGTCTGGGATGGAAATGGCTGGCGGTTCTGTTTGCCTTGTTTGGATCGATTGCCGCGTTTGGTATTGGCAGTATGGTGCAATCCAATTCCGTGGCGGAGTCGATGAAGGCCAGTTTTGGTGTGAATCCCTGGATTACCGGCGTTGTATTGACGGTGATCACCGGGATGGTGATTATCGGGGGCATCAAATCGATTGGCCGGGTGACCAGCTTTTTGGTTCCGTTGATGGCGATCTTCTATGTTTTGGGGGGGCTCCTCATCATTGTGCTTCATGTGGATCAACTGCCTTCCACCCTCGCCTTGATTTTTACGGATGCGTTTACGGGACAAGCGGTTGCCGGCGGAGCGATCGGGACGGTGATCCGCTATGGAGTGGCCCGGGGGGTATTCTCGAATGAAGCCGGGATGGGATCGGCTCCGATTGCTGCAGCCGCAGCCAAGACGGACCATCCGGGACGGCAGGCGCTGGTGTCGATGACGGGAACCTTTTTGGACACCATTGTTGTTTGTTCCATCACGGGAATCGGTCTGGTGATGGGCGGCTACTATGTCGGCAGCGATTTGACGGGAGCGGCATTGACGACCGAAACTTTTAACCGTTTGTTGCCGGGCCCGGGCGGATGGATCGTTACGATCGGCTTGATTTTCTTTGCTTATTCCACCGTGTTGGGATGGTCCTATTACGGCGAGAAATGTTTTGAATATTTGTTCGGTTCCCGGTCGGTCACGGGTTACCGGGTGGTCTTCACTTGTTCGGTGTTGTTGGGCTCGGGACTGAATTTGGCGTTGGTGTGGTCCATTGCGGATGTTTTCAACGGATTGATGGCCATTCCCAACTTGATCGGCCTGATCGGTTTGTCCGGCGTCGTGGTGGCGGAGTCCAAAGCGTTCACCCAAATCATCCGGCAAGAAAAAGAGAGATCTGAGAAAGAATGACAAAAGCCGTCTTCCCCGGAAACAGAGGGAAGACGGCTTTTTTTACGACAACACCGCAAATTTTTCTTGCAAACGGGTGAGCATGTCTTGGGTCATCTTTTCCAAGTCATATTCGGCATGAAAGCCCCACTCTTCTTTGGCGGCAGTGGCATCAATGGAGTCGGGCCAACTGTCGGCGATGGATTGCCGGACCGGATCCACCTGATAATCCAGTTGAAATTCCGGAATATGTTTGCGGATCTCCGCCGCAATTTCTTCCGGTTCGAAGCTCATGGCGGTCACATTGAAAGCATTGCGGTGTTTCAATTTGGCTGCGTCCGCTTCCATGAGCGTGATGATGGCATTCAAGGCATCCGGCATATACATCATGTCCATGTAAGTGCCCGGGGCAATATAGGAAGTGTATGCTTTCTTTTTCAGTGCTTCATAGTAAATTTCGACGGCGTAATCTGTGGTTCCGCCTCCGGGGGGAGCCACATATGAGATCAACCCCGGAAAACGCACACTCCGTGTATCCACGCCAAACTTGTGATAGTAATAATCACACAGCAACTCACCGGAAACTTTGTTTACCCCGTACATGGTGGTGGGGCGTTGAATCGTATCTTGCGGCGTTTGTTTCTTGGGAGTAGACGGGCCGAAAGCACCGATGGAACTCGGGGTGAAAAATTGGCAACGAAGTTCCCGTGCCACTTCCAGTGCGTTGATCAGTCCACCCATATTGAGATTCCAGGCCATGAGCGGACGGTTTTCCGCGGTGGCAGACAATAATGCCGCCAAATGGATCAGGGTGTCAATTTGGTATTTTTCGGAAATATCGTACATGGCTTTGCCATCGGTCACATCCAGAATCTCAAACGGTCCGGAATGGACGACCGTACTGTCGGTTTCTCGGATATCCGTTGCAATGACATTGTGGTCTCCATAAATTTCCCTTAACTTTATTACCAGTTCCGAACCGATTTGTCCCAAAGCACCGGTAACCAATATTTTCTTCATGCAAAACGCCTCCTGCTGTCACAACTCGTCAAATTAAATGACGCCCATTTCTTTTCCCACTTTTTCATAAATCGCGAGCACGCGATCCAGCATCTCCCGGGTATGGGCCGCCGTCGGCATGTTCCGGACACGCCCGGTTCCTCTTGGAACAGTGGGGAAGACGATGGCTTTGGCATAAACGCCTTCTTCATTCAAGCGCCGGCTGAATTTCTGGGTGAGCACTTCATCGCCAATGATGCAAGGGGTGATCGGGGTTTCACTTTCACCGATATCAAAGCCCAGTTCCTTCAAGCCATTTTTCAGATAGCGCCCGTTGCTCCACAATTTGTCATGCAGTTCCGTACTGCTCATCAAAATCTCGATGGCTTTGATGCATGCAGCCACATCGGCCGGTGGCAGGGCGGTGGAGAACAAGAACGGACGGCTGCGGACTTTTAACCAGTCAATCAACAGCTTTTTGCCCGCGACATAACCACCGACGACGCCGATCGCCTTGGACAAGGTTCCGATTTGGAAATCCACTTGATCGGACAGTCCGAAGTGTTTCACCGTGCCGGCCCCTTTACCCAGGACACCCGAGCCGTGTGCATCGTCGACATAAGTGATCAGGTCAAAACGGTTGGCGATTTCCACAATCTCCGGCAACTTGGCGACATCGCCGTCCATGGAGAAAACGCCGTCTGTGATGACCATGATTTTTTTGTATTGTCCCGATTCTTTGGCTTCTTTTGCCTTGGCATACAAATCATCCATGTCGGAGTGATTGAAGCGGATGATTTTTGCTTTGGAAAGGCGGCAACCGTCAATAATGGATGCATGGTTCAGTTCGTCGGACAAGATGGCATCATTTTTATCCATCACGGCAGAAATTGCGGCCATATTGCAATTAAAGCCGGATTGATAAGCGATTGCCGCTTCTGTATTCTTAAATTCAGCAAGTTTTTCTTCCAACTGTACATGAAGACTCAGGGTTCCGTTGATGGTGCGAACGGCACCGGCACCGACGCCGTATTTTTGAACCGCTTCCAATGCCGCTTCTTTCAGGCGTTCGTCTGTTGCCAAACCCAAATAGTTGTTGGAAGAAAGATTGATCAATTCCCGGCCGTCGATTTCGATCACGGGTCCGTTGGGGCTTTCCAGCGGATCAATCACGTTGTAAAGGCCCCGGCTTTTTAAATCCTCCAAGTTGTCATGTAAAAACTGGTCTAATGTTTTGCTTGCCATGGCAACTCCTCCTTGCGCCATCCGTGTTTTCTTGAGCACAAACACATATGTCCGCATGACGAGGACATATTAAGGTGCGTCGGTCTTTTTATATCAACGTTTCTGATACTAATTTATCATATTTTCACAAAAATGTTTACTCACAGTGGACAAAAACAAACAGAGAGAAGCAGGCAGAAATCAAACATATTTTCTCCATCTACAGTGGAAAAATTCCAGTAAAATAAGATTAGATCAGGAATAAGGGGAAACATCATGAAACCACTGAAACAAAAGAATAAAGACACCATCTGCATTGAACATGTGTCCGTTTTTTATGTTCAGGCACCGCCGGAGTTTTGCTTTTCCAAATTAACGAATGAAAGAATCCGCCGCCGGGCCCATCAGGATGTGTTAGAGGTGGAGATGGAGCCGGAAGTGGGGGGAGTGTTCAGGATCACGTACGAAAAACCGGCCGGAACGGAAACCATCCAAATGAAAATTGCCGAATATGCTCCTCCTTCCTTATTAAAGACAACCGTTTCCACGGAAGAGGAAAACCTGACGCATACTTACCGGCTCAAACGGGTGGAAGCAGGAACCCGGCTCACGGTCATTACACAAAGAACCAGGAAATGGAATTGGTTGAACGGCATTCTTTATACCTTATTCAAAAGAAGAATGGATCAAAAAATGAATCATTATTGGAGTCGGTTGGCAGTGGAGATCGAAAAAGAATTTCAAGAGCGGCATTTATTCTCCTGAAGAATTCGGAAGCGTTTACCGGAGATGCCTTGTGTAAAGGGAAGTTTTCCGGTGAACGCTTTCGTTTGGCAACCCGCTGTGTTCATCGTTTGTTCATATTCGCGGGGGCAAAAGAGGTTTATTCCGTGGGAGAAACGAGAAATACTCAGGTAGAAAACATGGAGGAGGAAATGTAGGTGATCCAAAAACAGAATTTTGCAACGGATAAAGGAGCCATCCGCCATTTGGAGGCGTTGATTGAAAGCGGGAAAATCGAGGAGTATCCCCTGCTTGGGGAAGGGTTGAGCGGAAAAGTATATGATTATGACGGATTTGCAGTCAAAGTGTATAAAGAAAATTACAGCGAGAATGATGATTACAAAACATTGAGCGGTTTAAACAGCCATCCCGCATTTCCGGCATTTCATTACATCGATCAAAGAAAGCGGTGGATGGTGGTCGAGAAAGTGGACGGATTCACACTGGCGGAGGCCGTCCGGTCCGGAGAAAAGCTGGACAGCCGGACTTATGCGCAGATCGAGGAAATTGTGGAGGATTGTTATGACGAAGGAATCATCCCGTCTGATCTCCATCTGAACAATTTGATGTTGGACAAGGACACCAACCGGATCCGGGTGATTGATACAGGGCGTTTCTTTTTTACAGAGGACAAAGAGGCTTACCGGTCCCGCATCGGGGAGGAACTGGAATGTTTGCAATATCACTGCGGATTGTTCGGCAGCCTCTTTTCCTCATCCCGGCACAAGCACCGCCGCCGGCGTAAATATTTCAGCTCTTACCCGCGCCGTTACAAGTATTCGAGTTCTTACCCGCGCCACCACAAGTATTCAAGTTCATATCCGCGCCGTCGCCGTTATTCGTCTCCGTTTTTTTCATCATCGGACCGTTACCGCCATCGCAAATATAAAAAATATTTTTCGTTTTCCAGTTCCTGACCGAAGATGTCCCGAAGGGGGCGTCTTTTTTGTTGAATCATCCCCGTCAAACTACTACAATGATGTAGTATAAAATGTTTCGACTGTAAAAAGGGGAGAGAAAATGAGGAGAAGACGGATGGTATGGATGGCGATCCTGGCCGTGGCGATGCTGATGGCCGGTTGCGGTTCCCGGGGGCAGGAACCGGACCGGCCGGAAGGCGCCGGACAATGGGTGCTGCAAACCAAGAATGTGACGCGGGTGAATGAGGATGATCCGGTCAAGGCTGCGGTTCTGATTTCCCGGATGATTTGGCCGTCCACGGATGCGCAAAACCGGCCGGGAACGGTATTGATTGCAGAAGCCGGCAAAACCAAACTCAATTTGCCGTCGGTCACTCTGGTGCATCATCCGAATAACGGGCCGCTGTTGTATGCCAAAAAAGATCAGATCCCGCAAGAGACGCTGGATGAAATCAAGCGGCTTCAGCCGGCCGGAAGTTCGATGAATCAGGGAACCCAAGTGATCATGATCGGTTCTTTTGCTCCCAAGGCCAAAAAACAAATCACGGATGCAGGGTACAAAGTGGATGTCATTCACGGGGAAGATCCTGCTGAAATGGCCCGGCAGCTGGACGCTTACTATGCAAAAGTAAACGGGGGAGAGTATCCTAAAAACGTGATTGTCGGTTCGGTCGACCGGCTTGACTACACTTTGCCGGCAGCTGGCTGGATCGCCCATATGCCCGAGCCGTTGCTTTATGTCAGCAAAGATGCGGTTCCGGAAGCCACCCGGCAGGCACTTCAACAACGGAAGGGGCAAGCAAAAATATATTTGCTGGGGCCGGAACAAGTGATTTCCCCCAAAGTGGAAAAAGAATTGCAGTCCTATGGGGAAGTGGTCCGGATTGCAGGAGATGTTCCGGAAGAAAATGCGATTGCCTTTGCCAAATTCAAAGATGAAAAAACCGGATTTGGCTGGGGAGTGACCGAACCCGGGCATGGCTTGACCTTTGTCAAGAGCGGTTCATTGGACACCGCCATTGCTTCGGCTTCGTTTGCCCATCTTGGAAAACATGCCCCCATGCTTGTTTTGGAGGGGAACGATTTATCCGCGGCGCTGCAACAATATTTAACATCACTTCAGCCCGGGTATGAGAAGGAGCCGACCGAAGGCCCTTACAATCACGCCTATCTGATCGGTTCCGAAAAATCGGTTCCGTTTGCGGTTCAAGGGAAAATCGACCGTTTGCTGGAGATTGTGCCCAAAAGCGGCGGGTCCGGACATGAGGAGCATATGCCCATGCAGGGAAACAACGGGCATGGCGAACATATGGGACATCATTAACGAACATGGTTGAAAGAACTCCGGTAGCCGGAGTTCTTTTTTCGATGGAATTTTTCCACCGAAAGGTTCGGAGGCTGATACAATGAAGAAAGAAGGAGAGGAAACGACGATGATGACAGAAGAACAACACAAGATGTTAAGCAAATTATTCGGTCCTTTGGAGCTGGAAGTCCTGAAAATCATTTGGCAAAAAGATTGGCAAACCGTGCAAGAGGTGTTGGATCAATTGCCGGCGCACAAGCATTACGCTTATACAACCATTATGACGGTGATGAACCGCCTCCACCAAAAAAGCGTGTTGAGCCGGAAGAAAAAGGGAAAGAGATATCTTTACAAAGCACGTTATCAACCGGAAGATTTGATCCGTCATTTTTCCTCTCATACGATCCAAGGTATCTTGGATGATTTCGGGGATATTGCGATTGCCCAATTTGTCGATGCGGTGGGCAACGCACCGGACGGACTGAGAAAGTTGAAACAGTTGTTAAATGAGTTAGAGGAAGGGGAACGAAAATGAGTTCGTTCCAAAAGCTTTTTGCCTTTACCGTGGGATGGGGTGTTTTCAACTGGTTTGCGGCCGGATGGATGGATCACTGTTGTGACAGGTTTTTTGGGGAGTCCCGGTGGATCCATCATGATCTTGTGCAGGGGATTTTCATCCTCAGTCTGATGATTTTTTCCGTCCGTTCGGCAACGATTCTGATCCGAACAAAACGAAAGATCAACCAACTGTTAAAATGGCAATCCGATGCCTTTTTCCCGTTGGTTCACCAGATGCAAAAGAAGACCTCAATCCCGTTTAAGGTGGTGAAACATCCTCAGCCTTTTGCCTTTGCGTACGGATGGTTCCGCCCGCAAATTTTGGTGAGTGAAGGAATGATGGAAGCGCTTCATGAGGAAGAGCTGAAAGCCGTGTTGGAACATGAGGTTTATCACTGCAAACAAAGGGATCCGTTAAAAATATGGTTTGCCAAAAGTGCATCTGCCGGGTTTTTTTATTTTCCATTAATCAGAACCTGGTCAAAACAATATGATTTAGAAAAGGAACTGGCTGCCGACCGGCATGCCATCGGGCAATGCGGTTTAAAACCGTTGGCTTCCGCTCTTTTGAAGATTTTGGAACAATCTTCCCCCGTGTCTTCCATTCATGGGTCGGCCGGCTTTTCCTCTGCATGGATGGATGTCAGGATCGACGGTTTCATGAAGAAGACACCAGTGATGAAACAGCAGAAGCGGGATTACTACCTGACCTTGTTGGTACTGGTGATCTTGACGATTTGCCCGGTTTATGATTTCATCAAATGATCAACGCCCATGAGAAAAAATGCGTTATAATAAGATTTGATTTCTTTTTACTTCATGATTTTTGCGGTGTTTAATAGGGGGAAAAAGATTTGGACGAAGTGATAAGTATTATATTGAAATTAATCCTGGTGCTTTTTCTCGTATTTTTAAACGGCTTTTTTGTTGCTGCAGAATTTGCCATTGTCAAGGTAAGAGCGACGCAACTTGCCAATATGAAAGGACGCCGTGCTCAGGTAGCCAAAAAAGTTGTAAAGAACTTGGATGCATACTTGTCAGGAACGCAGTTGGGAATCACCTTGGCTTCGCTTGGATTGGGATGGGTTGGTGAGCCAGCCATTGCAAGAATGATTGAACCGGTGCTTGCTTACTTCGGCATGCCCGGCTGGGTCATTCATACCATTTCCGCGGTGATCGGATTTTTGATCATCACATTTTTGCATATTGTTTTGGGGGAAATGGCTCCAAAATCCCTGGCCATCCGCCAGTCGGAGCAGACAACCTTATGGACGGCAACACCGCTCAATTGGTTTTACAATTTGTTTAAGCCTTTCATCTTTATTTTGAACTCTTCAGCCAATTTGGCGTTGAAAATAATCGGTGTCGACGGAAAAGCGGATCAGCAAGCGCATACGGAAGAAGAAATCCGGATGCTGATCGCGCAAAGCCATAAAAGCGGAGTGATTGACAAAACCGAATTGACGTTGTTTGATAACGTTTTTGACTTTACGGAAAGAATCGCCAGGGAAGTTATGGTACCAAGGGTGAAAATGGTTTGCCTTTTTGAAGGAAATTCGTTTGAAGAAAATTTTGAAATCATAAAAGAAAACCATCATACCCGCTTCCCGGTTTGCGGTCAGGATAAAGACGATATCAAAGGGATAGTGCACATCCGTGATATTTATAAATACATTGCGGAAGGGGAAAAGCCGGATATTTCCCAAATCATCCGCCCGGTGGTGGTGGTGCCGGAAACCATGGAGTTAAAGGATATTTTCCATAACTTGCAAAAGAATCGCGTGGAAATGGCGATTGTTGTGGATGAATACGGCGGAACCTCAGGATTGTTGACAACCGAAGATATCATTGAAGAGATCTTTGGAGAAATCCAAGATGAATTTGATAACGAACTGCCGTTGATCCAAAAAGTCGGAGAAGACACATTGATCGATGCCAGCTTGTTGATCGAGGATGTCAATGAACATTTCAACATTTCGATCGAGGATCCGGATAATGACACCATCGGCGGTTGGCTTTTCTCCGAGCTGGATAAAGTGCCGGAGGAAGGGGATCAAGTATCGTTTGACAAGTGGGTGTTTACCGTCAAAGAGATGGATCAGTTGCGTATTTCCCGGATCATTGTCTCTCCGCTGAATTCAAAGGAACCACATCAAGAAGATGCCATGGAGAAAGCTCCATTGGAATCATGATTGCAAAAAAGGCTTGGCGATGGATTCGTCGTCAAGCCTTTTTCTGATTGATCACCCAGTCCGGGTGTTCATAATGCTCCGACCACTCTCCGGCAAAAGCGCCGATGGACCCGGGGAGAGAACAGTATTTTTTATAAAACATTTCTTTGCTTTGTTGACAGTGCTCCGGATAATACACCATTTCCCATAAAGATGCCTGCAAAAAGTTTTTCAGCCGTTCCGGTTGATTGAACCATTCGCGTTTCAACTTGATTTCCCGGCAAGCCGCCAGAGATGGCAGTTGTACCAACATATAAACCGTTTCCTTTCCGATGGCAACAGCCATTTCTAATTCACGGACTTTCTTTGTCAAAAAAGTAGTGGGATTAAATTCAAACGTTTGCATTTTTCCATCATAGCTGCGGGAGCCGTATTTTTCATGGAACCCCAATTGCTCCAAAGCACTTAACAAAGGTTGAAAAGAACGGGGCGGGGTGATAATGACCGGATCGGTTTTTGTGTATTTCTCACCGGTACCCACTTCCAGCCGGGTGACAAATTGATAGGAGACGGTATAACCGGAAACGAGCAGGTTTGCAGGCAGTCGAAAAGAAAAAGGAAACGTGATTTCTTCCGAGGGACGAACAGAGCATGGAGAATGAAACGGGAATGATGCAATGGAATAGGAATGCACTTGTTGTTCCATCCGGATATGAATCATCAGATCGGTCGCGATCTGGTGGATTTCTTGATCAATGATGCCTCCGCGAACCAATAATTTTCCCTTCACTTGATCTCCCAAATGCACTCGATCCTTTTCCAGAATCAAGTCTGTCTGTGCTCCGCCCTTCCCCATTTTGGCCAATAAGGTTTTAAACATCATAAGCGAAAGAACCCCCTTATTGAAATAGACAAGGACTTCGCCGGTTTTTTTCTCTTTATGCCAAAAAAACGCTTTCATGATCTTGTATATAGTAATCTTATCAAATTTATAAGAGAAAAAAATGACAATATTAAGAAGAAACCATCATCTCCTGTTTTTTCTTTTTCATATCGGTTGCTAATTTTTTTTGAATTCGTTATACTGTCTCCATGCGGAAAACATATGTATTTCTACGGAGGACAAAACCTTCTTTTGTCCATTGTTTACATCAAGCGGGAGGGAGAATATGGTAAGACAAGCCGTCAAAGTGGGTCTATTGGGATTGGGAACTGTCGGACAAGGGGTCGTGCGGATTATTTCGGATCATCAACAGGATCTGTATAAAGAGACCGGGCTGCATGTGGAAATTCATAAAGTCCTTGTGCAAGACCTGCACAAAAAAAGGGAAACCGATGTGAATCCGGATCAAATGACCCTTCATCCGGGGGAAGTGATTGAAAATCCGGAAATTGATGTGGTGATTGAAGTGATGGGGGGCATTGAACCGGCAAAGGAATATATTCTGACGGCTCTGAAAAGGAAAAAACATGTGGTTACTGCGAACAAGGATTTGATGGCTCTTTATGGGGCGGAGATTTTGCGGGTGGCACAGGAAAATCAATGCGATGTTTATTACGAGGCCAGTGTGGCCGGCGGGATTCCCATTTTGCGGGCTTTAATGGACAGCTTTTCCTCCGACCGGATCCACAAGATCATGGGAGTGGTCAACGGGACGACCAATTACATTTTATCCAAGATGAGCCAAAACAAAGCAAGCTTTGAGAACACTCTTTCAGAGGCGCAAAAGCTGGGGTATGCGGAAGCCGATCCTTCTTCCGACGTGAACGGGTGGGATGCGGCATATAAAATGTCCATCTTGTCCACGCTGGGTTTCCACATCGCTGTCCATCCGGATGAAGTGGATGTGCGGGGGATTACAAAAGTTTCCATGGAGGATATCGAGTTGGGCAAAGATCTGGGCTATGAATTAAAACTGCTGGGTTTGGCCAAACGGGACCACGATAAGGTCGAAGTGAGCGTTCAACCGACATTCCTGTCCCAAAAACATCCGCTCGCTTCCATCGACGGGGTGAATAATGCCATTTTGATCGAAGGGGAAGCGGTCGGGGAAACCATGTTTTACGGCCCGGGGGCAGGTTCTTTGCCGACGGCGACATCCGTGGTGTCTGATCTTGTGACGATTATCCGGAATATGAAACTGGGCGTCAACGGGCAAAGAATGGTGGCGCCTTATGAAACCAAACGATTAAAAACCGACCAGGAGAAAGGATCAAAATATTTCTTGCGGCTGGTGGTGGCCGATGAGCGGGGAGTGCTGGCCCGGCTGACTCAACTGTTTGCGGAAAACCACATTTCCATGGAGCAAGTGATTCAAAAACCTTATAACGGAGGTTACCGTGCGGAAATTATTTTGGTGACACATGAAGCGGTCAAAGCCGATTTAAACCGGGTACTTGCCTCCATCCATCAACAGGATGGCATTTCTGAGCTGAAAAGCTGTTACCCGGTGTTGGAAAGATAAGCGGCAAAATTTTTTATCCGGCACCGTTCCTTTGAGAGCGGTGTTTTTGTTTGGTTCGTTCATCAAACGTTTCCTCGTCACTCTGTGCGGTTTTGTTACAATTTGAAAGACAAGGCCGTTGGATGAAGGAGAGAAAAACATGGACCGGCAACCGATACTTGAGATCAAAAATATATCCAAATCGATTGCAAAACAAAAGGTGATTGACCAAGTTTCTTTTGATGTTTACCCGGGAGAGGTGTTTGGCTTGCTTGGCCCGAACGGTGCGGGAAAAACAACGTTGATCCGGTTGATTGTCGGTTTGATGAAGTTGGATCAGGGAGATGTGTTCATTGACGGATATTCAGTCCGCACCCAATTTCAAAAGGCGATCCGGCCGGTCGGCGCCATTGTGGAACGTCCCAAGTGGTATCCCTTTTTAACCGGGTATCAAAATTTACGCCTTTTTGCGCGGATGATGCCGGATGTCGAAAAAGAGCGGATCGATGAAGTAATCGCTTTCCTGGATCTTGGCGATTCCGTTCATGATCCGGTGAATACCTTTTCCCCGGGCATGCAACAACGTTTGGGATTGGCACAGGCGATTCTTTCCAAGCCCCGCCTGTTGATATTGGATGAGCCCGTCAACGGTCTCGATCCCATAGGAATCCGCCGGTTGCGCGATTTATTGGGCAAGCTGGCAAGGGAACAAAAAACGGCCGTGCTCATATCCGGACACTTGTTGTCGGAAATGCAGAGGATGTGTGACCGGTTTGCGGTGATGAATGCGGGAAAATGCGTGGCGGTCCGCTCGCTAAAGAGAGAACCGGACAAGGAAGCGGAGGCAGGTTGGGTCCGTTTTGAAGTGGATTCGCTGGAAAACGTGAAAACCGCCTTACAAGAATTGAATTGGGAAAAGGAATTTGTGCCTGTCCCCAAGGGATTTGAAATCATGTTAAAAAAAGGACAAATTCCGGAGTTCACTGCCGAATTAATGAAACAAGGAGTCAAAGTTTACGGAATCGGGGTGGTTCATCAGACCATGGAAGATCAGTATTTGGAAATGATTGAAGGTGAAGCGGATGGTCCACTGGAACCGGCTTGTACATAATGAGTTGATGAAAATTTTTCTGAGGACCCGTACATCGGTTTTCTTTATAATTCTTTTGCTTGCCGGATTTGTCATGGCGTTTGTCTGTTTGTTTTTGCAATCCGTAAGCGGCATCAAGGAAGATGTCTGGGGATTTTTTCTTACGAACACTTTTCTTTTGCCGGTGGTGGAATTGTTTGCTTTGATCATTGCCGCGGATGCCGTCAGCAGTGAATATGCCTGGGGGACGATGACGTATCTTTGGATTCGCCCGGTTTCCCGTTTGAAAATCTTGTTGTCCAAGTATGCCTCGGTTTTACTCTTGTTGCTGGCAGGGGTTTTGTTGCTGGCGGGGACTTCCGCCTTGTACGGATGGGTTTTTTTCGGTTCACCTGTCCGGGGAGATTCGGGGATGCTTTTGGCGCGTGCCCTGGTGATCTACGGATGCAAGTGGGTGGAAATGGTGATGATGGTGACCATGGCTTTTGCGATTTCGGCCTTGACAACCAAAAATTCGCTGTCCATCGGACTTACCCTGTTTCTGTATTTCACCGGGTATTTTTGGGTGGAATTGCTCCGGGGGTTCGATGTCCAATGGGGAAAATATCTTCTCTTTGCGAATGTGGATTTGGCGAATTATATTTTTGGAGGATTCCCGGCATTTGACGGGATGACCTTGGGCTTCTCATTGGTGATGCTTGCGGTTCACTATGTCTTGTTTATTTTCTTGGCTTGGTGGGGATTTGCGAGAAGAGAGGTGATCTGATTCAACAGGTAGCTTCTCTTCTTTCGGCAAATACCATCCGTCTCCCAATGCTTGATACTTGTCGCGGTTTTTCCGGTGCAGCGGGCAAAAGTCACAACGGCCGCCCGGACGCTGTTTGTAGCACTCAAGGCAACGAATCGGCTGCATCGCGGTCATCACATCCCTTCTCATTTTCATTTTATTTGAAAAGCCGTTTGAATGAAACAGGTTGCGGGAATAATATCGTTATTAAATGTCGAATGAAGGGGGAGTTATCCGTGGGGAAAGAGAGAAACCAAAAAATTTTGCTGGCCAGACGTCCTCAAGGAATGCCGGTGCCTGAAGATTTTGCATGGGTGGAAGAGGAGATTCCTCAACCGTCAAGCGGTGAGGTTCTGGTCAAGACGTTATATCTGTCCGTCGATCCTTACATGCGCGGGAGAATGAACGACCAAAAATCGTATGTACCGCCTTACCGGCTGAATGAAGTGATTACCGGCGGAGTGGTCGGTGAGGTGATTGCATCGGAATCCAAACTGTTTGATGAAGGAGAGATTGTCCTCGGCAATTACGGTTGGCAGAAATTTGCCGTGGCCGGGGAAGATGAATTGACCAAGGTGAATCCGGATCTGGCTCCGATTTCCACCGCTCTCGGCGTTTTGGGCATGCCGGGGCTTACCGCTTATTTTGGACTGATGGAAATCGGACAGCCCAAGGAAGGGGAAACGGTGGTGGTCTCCGGTGCCGCTGGAGCCGTCGGCATGACCGTGGGACAAATTGCCAAAATCAAGGGTTGCCGAGTGGTCGGGATTGCCGGTTCCGGGACGAAAGTGGAATTTTTGAAGAACGAATTGGGTTTTGATGCCGCGATTAACTATAAAAAGACGGACTCCATCCGGGAAGAACTGAAAAAAGCTTGTCCCGACGGGGTGGACATCTATTTTGACAACGTGGGTGGGAACATTTCCGATGCAGTCCTTTCATTATTAAATCATCAGGCCCGGATTCCGCTCTGTGGACAAATCTCCCTGTACAATCTGGAAAAACCGGATATCGGACCGAGAATCCAGCCGCAATTGTTGATTAAAAGCGCTTTGATGAAAGGATTTATCGTTTCCGATTACGCCGACAAATTTGATGAAGGGTTAAAGCAGTTGGCAGAATGGGTAAATGCCGGCCGGCTGAAATATAAAGAAAACATTGTGGAAGGATTCGAAAACACCGTCGATGCCTTTTTGGGGCTGTTTCACGGAGAGAACCTGGGAAAACAGATTGTCAAAGTTTAAAAACCGGTTTGCTTATTATGATCAAAGGGACCGTCGCAGCCGACCGGTCCCTTCCGCTGTGTCAAAAGGGAGTGGCCGAAAGCGGCGTCTCCCTCTTTTTTGGAAGGATTTGAAAAATATGATCACCTGCATACAAAAAAGCCTTTTCTCCGCATCGTGGAGAGAAAAGGCAGGCAAAACGGATTATAAGGATGGATTGCTGTTGCTTTTATTCAAAGGCTGTCCTGTGACTTCCTCGCTGAAGCGGCCCCAAGACTGATTAAATTTTTGAATGAGCGTTTCCGTTTCTTTCTCCAATTTCTTTCTTTCCTGATTTAACGATTCAAATTGGTCTTTGGGAGGCGTATTTTTCTTGGCGATGGCGGTGTAGTAATTTTTATTCGCCGTCAAAATCCCGATATTCACTTCGGCCAGTCTGGATTCACGCTGAACCAGCTGTTTAAACAAATTTAAGGTGTCCTTTGCCATCTGACCTTTGTCACCGGACATTTCTTCCGCTTTTTTCATCAATTGGTCCAGTTGCTTCAGGGCTTTTTCTTCTTCTGTTTGATAGTTGCGAAGTTCAGCGATCACTTGGTCCATATCGCTTAAGAGCGCTTTTAACTCATTGGGATCGGCTTTTCCCGTTTCTTGAATGCTGCGTTGAAATTGGTTCATGCTTTTTTCCATGTTTTTATAATACGTTTCCATCTTGTTCCGGGTATGTTCAGTGTCATTGTGTTGCACGACCAACTGTTCGATCGACTCAACCAGTTGGTGTGAAAGCTGGTAATCGGCGAAGACTGAACAACCGGATGCAAGAAGGAGTGTGCAAACAATCAGCAGAGTTTTTTTCAACATGGTACTTCCCTTCCCTATGATCAAGCAATGATTTTATCATACTGAATGCCTGTGGTGAATTCAATTGAAAAGACTATGGCAAATTTCTCAAAAAAAGTGGAAGAGAAGGGATGCAAATTCGAACCGGGTTACGAATAATATAGTGACCGGTACTTTTCCAATCCGGTCTGGGAAAGGGTAGAGAACATTGACAATTCTGTAAAATTAATATAAACTTTCTATAAAGATCAAATAAAAAAAGCAGCCATTCCCCCAAAATGGCTGCGCGAATTTTGTGATCATTCAGTCAAAAAGAAAAGTTGGCTTGGTTTGGAATTATACGGCAGGCGGTTCTCCGTCAAAGAGAAAAGTCATTGTGTTAAACTCCCTTCCTTAAGATTAAGATTGGATTGGAAAAGTACGATCAAACAGCGGGCGGTTCTCCGCCGAAAAGGCGTTTCATCCGGATCCCTCCTTTCCAGGAAAAGGAAGGGAAAGGGGTTACAATTTTCCCTCGCCTTTTTCAAGTAATTGGCAGTAAGTTTGAAAAAATCTGTTTTTATATTTTTCATAAGTGACAGGATCTTCCTCTTCGCAACATTTTGCAAGTTTGACGAGGATTTCCGGTTCAAGGATTTTGAGTGCATGTTTTTCGGAGATCGTGAGTGCTTTTTGCAGGCATTTGCGTGCATCGCCGTTTTTGTTTTGGCGCATGTAGCAATCGCCCAGAGCAATGAGAGCATTGCAGTATTTTAAAGCATCGTTTGTTTTTTGTCCTGTTTGTACGGCATTCTGCAAAGCTTTTTGTGCGAAGGGGATTTTTTTTGTTTTTAAGTATAGCATACCTAGTTTCGTATAGGTAGATACCAACATATTTTTTTTTCCGATTTTTTTTTCTAGTTTTAATGCTGTGCGAAATGCAACTTCTGCTTTGTAATAATCCCCCATGTTTTGATAACAATCCCCGAGCGCCGTCCAGAGCTCAAACGCGCGGTCCACATTTTGGTCCACACGGGCCAGATGCAGGCCTTTGGTGGCATATTCGATCGCCTTTTCATGCAGCTCCTGTTTGCTGAGCAAGGTGGCGTGCACTTCATACATACTGCTGCGGATCTCGATGCTCTCGATATTGTCGACTTCTTTCCACATATCTTCCAAGGTGCGGAAAGCATCTTCATTCCGGTTTAATTTTTCAAGGTAAATCACTTTGCTCATTTTTAAATGGTACACGACATATTCGCGTTCACCGGAGGGGTCATAGGATTCCAACCCTTTTTCAATATAATGGAGGGCTTGTTCGATATTGTTCAAATAATAACAACAACGGCCCAGTTCATTGTAGGTTGCGGCTTGCACGTTGGTTGATTTCCAATCGGGATACTGTTTCAGTGTGCTCAACGTTTTCAAAAATTGGGCCTGTGCCTTTTTCCAATGTTTTTTCCGGGCAATGCATTTTCCTTTTAAAAAGAGGTATGTGGGAAGCAAGGGGGAGTTTTTGTCAATCTCGGTTTTCCTGAGTTCTTCCAAACCTTTGTCCGGACCCGCCATGTCGATGTCATGCTCGATCGCGAATAATTTGAATTTCAATTGTTCTTCGCGTTCCTTCTCGTCATCATAAGACTTGGATAACTGCTTGATGTCCAGATCCAGCTTGTTGCATATGTGCAGATATATATCCTCATTCACCACTTCGCCTTTTTCGACTTTGCGGATGGTATGGAGTTTGATCATGTTATCCACCAAATCGCTTTGCCTGAGCCCCAAATCCTTCCGCCTTTTCCGAATGACACGCCCCGCATTCTCATGGTCAAGAGGGAGCAACGAACTCACCTCCGCAAATAAAAAAATTTTTGTTTATTTTCGGTTGTTTTTTTGTTGCTTTTCATGCAAATATGCAAAATCCGGGTGAACATTTTTGCTTTATTTTTATTTATTTATCTAGTTTGGCACAAATCTGCAAAATTCCTTCTATTATTAGTAATTTTGTATCGATTTGCAATGTAAGAAATAGATTTATAAACTATAGTCAGGAAGATGCCGATTGGTTTCAGTGGTTGAAACACCGCAAAATTTTGGGAGGAGTTGCTTATGTTGAAGGTGCAGGTTGAAGGCCAAAAGGAAAAGGTCGGACCATTTTTGTCGGAATTGAGACAACGTTCGCAAATCGAATATTTGCGAGATGAAACCAATTTTCAGGAAAAAGAAGAAATCCGTGTGATTTGTTACGTGGAGCACAAGCCGGAGCACCGCATCAAAATGGTGAAATTGTCGACGGGTGACGGGTTGGAAATTCAACTTCCGTTGATCGATGTCATCCAGGTGGAGATGGAAGACGGCAAAAAAATCATTACCGGACGCTCCTTTGACATTTTTGGAACGTAATGATTTTATCATATTGATGGAATGTAAAATTTCTCGTGCTTGTGCGATGGCACGTCATTTCATAGAACCATCAAAAACAAGGATGCACGGCGGAAAAAATGAGAGAGTACCTGTTTACACCTCAACAAAGCTGAAGCGTTGCCCTGGAAAGGACTTTCACGTCCTCCCGGAGGCAACGCTTTCATTCTTCCGCCTTTTTTAACATCCATGGCTGCAAGCGTCCGCTGAAAGGAGTTGTTTATTGAAAGATGTAAAAATTTGCATTAAAATGGAATTAACCGGGGGATTTTTCTTGATGGCTGAATCATGCCAAACCGTTGACAGATAGAGTGATAAGTGAGAGGAAAAGTACAGTAGGGGTTCGGGAATACTGTGCTTTTTTTATGGATTGGAGGCTTTCTTGGGTGAATCTGTATTTTGTTCTTTTGTTTGCCAAGGACCGGGCGGCCAAAGTTCCTCCATTACCGTTCAAGCGGTTGCTCCGGGTGATCGTGATTTCGGTTTGGATGCTTTTGATTTACCGGATTTACGGTTTAAACAAAGCCATGGACCGGCTCAAGTCGATCCGATGCAAAGATCCCGTGCGCATTAAAAATCCGTTGGCGGAATTTTTGTTCGCCAGGCGGGTGATGGTCTGGTCGCAATTTGTGGTGTCCCTGTTGAATGCGGGAAAAATTGATTCTTTCCTCCGTTCCCTGTCATTGTGTGCGTCTCTTAAAAAGTTGGGGATTCCGGCGCAAATGGTGTTGGGGGAAAAAAGTGACGACCATGTGATTGAAAATTTGCATGTCTGGGTTGAACTCCGGCAGATTCCCCTGAATGAATCATGGGAGGTTGAATGGCACTTTCGAGAAATTAAGCGTATTCCGGAAAGGTTTGACGTCCATTGAGAAAATTTGATCCGATCCAGGGATTCATTGATTTCGGTTTTTTTCAGAGTTTTTTCCAATTTTACGGTGAGGTCTGGGGTTATCCGCCCCGGTTGGAACCTTTGATGAAGCTGATCCAAAACAACAACTGGCATGAGGCCAAAAAAGAATTCAAAACATTGTTGAAAGAAGGGCCCGGTTTTTTAAAACAAATCGACGGTGCTTTTATTGTCGTTTATTTTGAAAGGAAAGAAAGAACCGGATTGATTTACCGAAGTTTGTTGTGTAAATATTCCCTTTATCTGCGCCGGACCAAGCGGCAGATCTTTTGGTCCACCCGGATTGAACAGGTACTGGGAGAAGACCGTCCCTATTTGTCCAAAGTGAAAAAGGAAGAACTGGTGGGGTCCTGTTTTGCGGAAGTCCAGGAGCCATCCCAGACCTATTTTCGGGATATCAAAAAGCTGCCGGCCGGGCACATGATCCGCGTCCACCGGGAGAATGAAGAGATGACCCTGTTTGACCAATTGCGTCCCCGGCCGGATTATGCCAAGTTAAAATGGGACCAAGCGGCGGATTTGGTGATCGAAATCCTGACCCAAACGATCCAGGACCGGATTGAACCGGCCGACCGGGTGGGGGTTTTGCTGAGCGGAGGCATTGATTCCTCGGCGATTCTCATGATGTTAAAATCCTGCCAGATCCCGGTCGTTGCATATCATTGGGGATGGCGCGGCGAAAAGTCCAAGGTCCGTTTCAGCGCGGAAAAGGTGACACGATTGGCGAATGTCCCGCTCATTATCCTTGAACCGGGGGATTTGAAGGCGTTAACAAAAGATGCCAACCAATTTTATTTGCCGTATCCCGGCTTGGATTACCTGATGATCAAAGAAGCCCGCAGGCAAAGCCAAAAGGACGGGATCAACCTGCTTGCTTCCGGGTATTTTGGCGACTATATTTTCGGCTATGACGGAACCGGACGCTTTTCCAAGCGGATATGGAACAAAACGTTATCCAGACGGCTGATGGAAAAGCTGGGAATGCTTCGCCCGACGTGGGCCAATCATCCGGAAGACATCCCGATTCCGCTTTTTTTTACCGACAAGGCGGCAAAAGAAGCCAAAAATTATCTAGGCTCGCTGAAAGAAAAAACCAGTGCCCGGCAAGCGATGGGGTATTCATTAAACCGGGACAAGGAGTCCCTTATTCAGTTGCATCAATTGTCCCCGCATCAAATGAACATGTTGTTTCCCTTTGTCAGCAGAAAACTGATGGAAATCGCCATTTCCCTGCCTTCTGAAATGAAAGTGCTGTTTCGCGGGGGGCAATGGATCGAAAAACCGGTGTTGAGACAGGCGTTTTTTGATTGGCTGCCGGGTGAAGTGATTGCCTATGTGCCCCGGCAGTACCGGGTGTTGCCGATGGAGGCCCGTTTTTTGCTGAAGCACCGGGAACAAGTCAAAGAATTGCTGGATGAAGACTCGATCTTGGCGGATTGGGGAATCATCCATTGTGAACGGCTGAAAGAATGCCTGGAACACCAGCGGTTGCTGATGTTGTCGACCAAAGGGCTGATTTGGGCATTCATGACAGAAATATGGCTCCGCTCTTTGTTGTGACCTTCATCAGAAAGCTCCTTCTCACGGGAAAGGGGTTTTTGATGAAGGTTTTTCATTCAGCGGGATAGCGCCGGTTTCGTCCCTGAACCAACACCGGTTGCACAAAAGGACGAATTCGTTCCATCAACCGCTTGGCTTTTAAAATTTCCCATCCGCCTTTTGCCGTATAGCTGAAGTGTTCTTCCAACTCATCCAATGTCATGTTGGATGTATAGATGGTCGGCCGTTGGTCCGTCATCCGTCTTTGTAAAATGACGGAAAGCACTTCGTCCCTCAGCCAGGGGGTCAAGGACTCGGCGCCGATATCGTCCAGGATCAGGACTTGCGTGGTTTTTAACGCCTCGATTTTCCGGCTGATTTGATTATCGGCAATGGATGCTTTCAATTCTTCGACCAAGGCGGGGAAATGAACCATGATCGAAGAGATGTTGTGTTTGGCCAATTCATTGGTGATCGCACCGGCAATGTAGCTTTTGCCCACCCCAAACGCCCCGTATAAATACAGGCCGTAAGAAAGAGGGGATTCTTTGAAACTGATGCAGTAATCCATGGCGGTCAAAATGGCTTTGTTCCGTTCCGGGTGGTCGTAGTCAATCTGCTCAAACGTCGATTGTTGAATTTCTTTGGCGATGTAATGGCTTTGAATCAGCGATTTTTGTTTTTCCGATTTCCATTTGCTGCATTCATGCATGGTCAGGTCCAGATAACCGCCATACTCTTCCAGTTCCGGGTAATGTCCCTTCATCATGTTGGGGCATCGGTCCAGCCCCGGACATTGTTGGCAATTGGAACGTTCCATCACAAATTGCTGAAGGAAGGAGAAAGAACGCTGATAAACTTCTGTCGGAAGTTCAGGATGTTGCTTCCTGAATTCTTCGACCAGCGGAAATTGAAGCAGGAGCTTTAACTGCCGTTCTTTGTCGACCGCTTTTACGTTTTTGCCCACCGGAACCATCACATTGTTGATCCGTTTCATCACGAACCTTCCTCCTGCAATCGATGTTGATCGTAATCTCTATTCTATCAGGAAACGGAATAGATTTTTACTCTAAAATCAGGAAAATATCATGGAAAATTCCATTCTCAAATTTTAGTCATTTGTCATCGCGCCCTGAATATGTTTTAACTAGCAGGAATGAAGGAGCAGTGCGATGCAAAGTCAATGGATTCTTCATGTTCAAGCGATGATTCACCGGTTGAAAAAAGAGTTGATCCAAAAACAGAACCCGGATGGAACGTGGCCGTTTTGCTTTGAAAATGGAATTGGGACCGACGCGTATTATGTCCTGTTGCATCAAGTGTTAAAGCGTCCTGACCCCGGCACCTTGGCGCCGGTTTTGGAACGCATTCTGGACAAACAAACCGGTGATGGAACCTGGAAAGCGTTTCCGGATGAGAAGGAAGGGAATGTTTCCGCCACTTTGGATGCCTCCCTTGCGCTTTTGTATTCCGGGGTGAAAACGCCCGATGATCCTTCGCTCAAAAGAGCGCGCGACTTCCTGCTTTCCCGCGGCATGGAAACGAAAGCGGGCTCCTTGACGCAAGTGGTTCTGGCATTGCTTGGGCACCGGAGTTGGTCGCGCATCACCAAACTGCCGGTTGAGTTTTTTCTGTTGCCGGCCGCAAGCCCTGTCAATTTTTTTGATTTCGTGGGATATGCGCGTGTTCACATCGCTCCCGTCATGTTGGCGTCCGATCAGGATTTTTACATTCATCTCAAAGGTTATCGGGAAGTGGAAGACTGGTTGCCTTCTTCTTTTCGGACGTATATGGAACGCATGCACCCGGATTATTTTTGGACCAAAGAGGATTTGCTTCCCGCGGTGGAAACAACGGCTTATTCCACGTTTTTTAAGAAGAATGTCCATCAGCGGGCCCTTTACTGGGGAGAGAACTTTTTGCTTTCCCGCATTGAAGAAGACGGGACGCTGTACAGTTATATGACCAGTACCTTTTTGATGATTTTTGCTTTGTTGTCTCTCGACTATCCGCCTGATCATCCGTTGATCCAAAAGGCAATGGAAGGATTGGACCGGATGATTTTTCCTCTTCAAGAGGGCGCTCATTTGCAGGAGGCAACTTCGACGGTTTGGGACACTTCCCTGGTGATGACGGCATTGCAAAATGCGGGCCTTTCGCCCGGGCATGGTGTGATACAGAAAGGAAGAAATTATCTTTTGTTAAAACAGCATACATCGTGCGGAGACTGGTGTTTAAAGAATCGTTATGCGATTCCGGGCGGATGGGGATTTTCCGACACCAATACGATCAATCCGGATGTGGATGATACGGTTCAATGTTTGCATGCAATTGCTCCGGCTGTCCGGGAAGGCTGGGCGCAGGATGAATGGAAACGGGGATTGCAATGGTTGTTGAGCATGCAAAACCGGGATGGCGGATGGCCTGCTTTTGAACGAAACACGAACAAGATGTGGCTCAAGTTGTTGCCTGCCCGCAATGAAAAAAGAGTTTGGGGCGACCCGTCCACTGCGGATCTGACCGGACGCGTTTTGCATTTTTTGGGATCGGAGCTTGGCTGGACCATCGACCGCCCCGAAGTCAGGCGGGCATGGAGTTGGCTTTATCATCACCAGAATTCCGACGGTTCTTGGTTTGGCCGATGGGGCGTTTCCTATATTTATGGAACTTGGGCGGCGCTGAAAGGACTGGCTGCGGTGGGAGTGCCCGAAACCCATGTTTCCGTGCAAAAAGGGATTCGGTTTTTACTCTCCAAGCAACGTCCCGACGGGGGATGGGGAGAATCTTGTTACAGTGATGCGGAGGACCGGTTTGTTCCCCTTTCGTTTTCGACTCCGGTGCAAACGGCTTGGGCATTGGATGCTTTGATCGCCTACCATGACCATCCGACACCGGCGATTGAAAAGGGGATGGCTTGTTTGTTGGAAATGATGGAGAAACGTGGGGAAGAATGGTCTTATCCGGCGGGAGCGGGTCTTTCCGGGCAGTTTTATGTGTATTACCACAGCTATCCGTATGTTTGGTCTTTAATGGCGATGACACATTATCTGCAAAAATATAGTTGAGAGGGGACCCGCCCTTTTTTTGTGCAAAAAACATCCACTCCTGAAAACACAGAAAGTGGATGAGGTCATGTCAATCCTGGGGATGGATGACGATGCCCAGCAAACCGGGGCCGGCGTGGACAGCCAGAGTGGGGCTGATCCATCCCAGATAAGTTTCGGAAACATTTCCGGCGTTTTTCACTTGATTCAACAGCGCTTCGGCTTCCTTTTCAGCTTGGGTGTGCAACACGGCAATCCGGGCGCGTGTGGAAGACAGATGCTCGTAAACGGGGGCCATCAGCTTTTTGAGGGCTTGTTTTTTTCCGCGTGCCACCGAGTGCGTGTGCAGTTTTCCTTCCGAATCAAAAGTGATGACGGGTTTGATGGAAAGCATCGATCCGAGAGACTTGGCCACTTTCCCGATTCGCCCGCCTTTTTGCACGTATTGGAGCGTGTCCAGGATAAAATAGGCCTTAATTTTTTCTTTGGTTTCGTGGATCTTCCGGATGATTTCCTCATAATTCTTTGTTTTTTGGATCAGCCGGGCCGTTTCCAGCACCAAAAATCCCAGTATCCAAGAAACCCCTTTGGAATCAATGACATCGATCTTCATGCCGGAAATCTCTTGTGCACACAAACGGAAGGTGTTGTGGGTGCCACTGAGGGAAGCGGAGACTGTCAGAACGATGCAGTGGGTATATCCCTGCTCTTGTAAAGAGTGATAGATCCGGGTGATATCTTCGGGGGAAGGCATGGATGTTTTGGGGACTTCGTGTTCGAGGCGGTTTATGATATCCCGGGAAGTGATATCGATTCCATCGCGGAATTCTCCGCCGGAATAATGGATGCGAAGCGGGACAACGTGAATGTTGAGTTTTTCAACCATTTCACAGGGTAAATCACAGGTGCTGTCTGTGACCAATGCAATTTTCATTCAATAACCTCCTTAAAGTACTTTCAGTATACGGGGTTCGGCTTTCTGTTTGCAAGAAAAATAATATTAGATATAAAAAGAAATTTATATTTTATATGAATATATGGGCAAAAAATCAGCTCACCTGTGATACCAGGTGAGCTGACCGGATCGATGCTCCTCAGTATGAATGCAGGAAGGGGGGAGAAGGAATGTTCTCCAGAGGTTGTCCGTTCTTGTAATAGAGGGAGGGAGAGAGGAGAATGAAAAAAATGTGTGTATTTGAAAAACCTTTTTCTTCCAATAATTGATGGAGTTTGGCAACCAATTGGTCATGCACTTTTTTGTCCCGGGGAAACATCAGGATTTCCAGTGAACGCGGTGACTGGATAATCGGTTCGACCTGAAGCAATTCAATTTTTACTTTTTCTTCAGGGACTTGTGCCATTTTGGCAAAGTCGGTGACAATTTGCGGGGCCAATTGCTTCAGGGTTTCCTTCGGAAAACCTTTAAAACGTAAAAAAGGCATAATTCATTTCCTTTCTATGTTGTTTAATCAGGTCCCATTGTAGTTTTATCATAAATTTGCATGGATTGTTGCGGTTTGTTTTGGGTGGAATTTAGCTGTGCAGGCCGCTAATTAGATTGTACCGATCGTCTTTTCCGCGAATCAAGGTTTCTTTGCTCCGCTGGTTCCGGCTTAAGCAATAATATTTCGGGTTACTAAAATTTATCAATACAAAACAAAAAAGTGCTTGGTTTTTATCGGAAACAAAGAGAATTCTGCCAAATGCCAACGGGTTTTGTCGATCCGGGAACGGGCGGGTTCAATGGATGGTTGTCTCCCGGAGGCCATGTGCGGATCTTTTTAATGATCGCTTGATTTTTGTGCGTGGAAAATGCAAAGATGAATGAAGAGAATGTTCGCGCGGGGAGGCGTTGCCATGTCTTTTGAAAATTCCCTGCAACCTCATCTGGCAGAGGTGCTGAAAAACGCGATCCAACGAAACCGGTTGGCGCATGCATATATTTTTTACGGCCCCAAAAACACGGGGAAAAGAGAAATGGCTTTGGAACTGGCCAAAGCCGCCAATTGTGAACGGAATGAAGCGGATGCCTGCGACCGGTGTCCTTCTTGCATTCAAATTGCGCAAGGCAATCATCCGGAAGTGTTGAAGATCCTTCCGGAGGGAAATGTAATCAAAATTGCGCAGTTGAGACAGTTGCAATCGCGTTTTCGTTACAGCGCCCCGGAAGGCGTGACCCGGTTCGCCATCATCGAGGAAGCCGAAAAAATGAGGGATGAAGCCGCCAACAGCTTGTTGAAATTTTTGGAAGAACCGCAATCCGCCATGGTGGTCATTCTCATCACCAGGCATTTGTCCGATGTGATTCCAACCATCAAATCCCGTTGCCAATTGGTCCGTTTTTCCGAGATTCCGCCATCGGTCAAAAAAGAACAGCTTTTGAAAAAGGGGATTCCGGAGGAACTTGCCGGCGTCTTTGCCCGACTTTCCGGTTCATTGGAAACGGATGGCGAAGCGTATGACGACGGGAAAATCAAACACTATGCGTCCGTGGTGCATCAGGTGAAAGAGTGGGGGGGCCGGATTTTGTCAGGCAGTCCTGATGCATTGCTCACCCTTTCCGAATCGTGGCTGTTGGATGAAGTGAAGGAAGAGAGAGCTTGGTTTTTGTTGGATGTGTTGCTTTTGTATTACCGGGACATTTTGATGAATTCATTGAAAGGGGAGACGGAAATTTTTCGCGATTCCGGGATCGAACGTTTGAGCATGAGGCATTCTCCCGGGAAAATCATGCTGGCGATGGATAATGTCCTGATTGCCCGCCGTCTTTTGGTCAGACCGCAGCTAAACTGGCAAGGCATCTTTGAACAAATGATCGTGGCCGTGTCGGAGGAACGGTTGAGTATGAAAAACGGCTGGGAACTCATTCCGTTGTCCAAAGTTTAACAACGGACAAGCAGTTTCCGATCATCCGGAGAAAAACGGACGCGTTTTTTGGATTCCACAGGGGACCAAAGGACGCGTCCGGTTGTTTTCGGGAAGCTATTTTTTCGTGTTTTCGCCACGGCTTGTCAGTAATTCCGGATAGATCAACTGGCATGCTTTCAACGCGGTCTGCAGCGTCAGCTGATTTTCTGTGGTCAAAAAGCCGTCCCCCAATAATTCTTGAAGTTTCTCTAACCGGTAATAGAGCGATTGGCGTGCGATGTACAGATGGTCGGCGGCTGCTTTTTTGGATCCGTTGTGATCCAGGTAAACTTTGAGCGTGTAGAGCAAATGGCTGTTTCTTTTCTGGTCGTGTTCGATGACCGGTCCCAAATGTTGATGGATAAAGTTTTTTAATTGCTGGTCTTTATCTTTTAAATTCATGATCAGCTGGAAAACGCCCAATTCATCATAAAAGGTGAATTCACTGCTTTGGCGGGCGTTCAGATCCAAAACCTGGCGGGCTTCCTGATAACTTTGGCTGATGGAAGCAAACCCGTTGTAACGTTGTCCCACCCCGGCTTTGAACAGGAAACCGGACTGTTTTTTTAATTGTTTCAACAGCTTTGAAACGCGGGATTTCCAAGAGAAATCAGATTCCAGATCGAATGCGATGATGGCGATCTTTTGGTTGCTCCGGGTGATCAGCGGATAAAAGTGATGTTGCTCAAAAATGGCGCGGATGATGATCGGAAAATCGTATTGCAGATATTCCTCCACTTCCCGCCGTTCTTGTTTGGTTTCGGCGCGGGGAAGCCACTCGATCAGGCAGACAAAGCTTTTTTTATGGTTCAGTCCGTAAAAATCGGCCCCCAAATGATGGTGGATTTGGGATTCGTCGAGCCGGTTGTGAAGCAGATCATCCACCCATACATTTTCAGAGTGCAACCGTCTTTCTTCCATATACCGTTTGCGCAAAAGATCTTGAGCAATCGCCAAGGAGGTCCAATCCAAAATCAAAAATTCGTAACGGGTTGGCTTTTGTTTCAAAATCATGCCGATGTGTGCCCAGGTTTGTCCCATGGCACTTACCGGCTGCAGCAGGATATATTGATTTTGAAACGGCCAATACCGGGCCGACCGGTGTTCTGATGTTTCCATGCCGGGAACCGTCCGTTTATCTTTTAAAAACTGAATGAGTTCGGTTTCTTTTTCGGGTTCCATTTTTGGAAATACAGAAGGCTGATCTTTAAAAGGCAGATAGAGAATGGGTGAATGGGTTTTGTGATACAGCATTTTTAAAATTTTGTTGGTGCCGTTGGGTTCCAGGCTCAAGCGGTGCAACTCACGGGACAGGGCTTCCAGGTTTTTCAGTATCTGAAAATGTTTGTTGATGAGAACGGAATGCAAATCTTGTGTGATATCCACAAAGCGGATGTCGTTGGGAAACACGATCAACGGAAAGTCATGCCGGTTGGCAATTTGAATCAGGTCATCCGGGATCGTGTGAAAGTAGTATCCCAGTTCCAAGCATAAACAGGAAGCATTGAGCCGGATCAATTTTTCCAGATAACGGGCGGGAGAAGCCGAAGAAGATTGAAAATGGATGCCTGTGGCCAGAATCATTTCTTCGCCGTTGATCAACGTGTCAAACTCGGAAACTTCCAAAATATGAACCCACCGGACCCGCCGGTTCAACCCGTTATGGCCTGCAACCACCTTGGCCTCGGCAAATGTCGGACGTTTCAGGATATCTTGCAAAATGAGTGATGCCAATGTGATTCACCTTCTGTGGATAGAGTGTAAGAAAAGGGCGGACAGATTTATGACATGGTGTCTATTGGAACCGCTTTAATAAATAATTTATACTGGAGGCGTACGAATTACAAACGGAAATTAAAGGTGATATTCATGATTATCGGTGTACCCAAGGAAATAAAAAATAATGAAAACCGGGTGGGTTTGACCCCTGCGGCGGTTGCTTCTTATATCAATCACGGGCATGAAGTGTTGATAGAAACCACGGCCGGTGAAGGAAGCGGATTCACGGATCAGGATTATGTGGATGCCGGCGCCAAAATCGTTGGCTCCGCCAAAGAGGCGTGGGCGGCAGATATGGTTGTGAAGGTAAAAGAACCATTGCCGGAAGAGTACCAATATTTCAGAGAAGGATTAATCTTGTACACTTATTTGCATCTGGCCGCCGCTCCCGAACTGACGGAAGCATTGGTGAAAAACAAAGTCGTGGCCATCGCTTATGAAACCATCCAATTGGAAAACCGTTCCCTGCCTTTGTTAACCCCGATGAGTGAAGTGGCGGGAAGAATGTCCGTTCAAATCGGAGCGCAATATCTTGAAAAAGTAAAAGGCGGAAAAGGAATTCTTTTGGGCGGCGTTCCTGGCGTATTGCCCGGTGAAGTGGTCATTATCGGCGGCGGCGTCGTCGGAACCAACGCAGCCAAAATGGCAGTTGGTATGGGAGCCAATGTGACATTGCTGGACATCAATGCCAACCGTTTGCGGGAATTGGATGATCTGTTCCAAGGCAAAGTGAACACCCTGATGTCCAACCCGTACAACATTGCCGAAGCAGTGAAAAAAGCAGACCTGCTGATCGGAGCGGTTCTCATTCCGGGAGCCCGTGCACCGCGCTTGGTGACCGAAGAAATGGTGAAACAAATGAAACCGGGATCGGTCATTGTGGACGTTGCCGTAGACCAAGGCGGATCAATTGAAACCGTGGACCGGATCACCAA
The DNA here is from genome assembly GCF_005886755.1 of Thermoactinomyces vulgaris. Taxonomy (NCBI): domain Bacteria; kingdom Bacillati; phylum Bacillota; class Bacilli; order Caryophanales; family Thermoactinomycetaceae; genus Thermoactinomyces; species Thermoactinomyces vulgaris. The sequence continues at coordinate 2,182,846 of NZ_CP039710.1, read as the reverse complement.
CCATGATGAACCGACCTATGTCAAACACGGAGTCCTTCATTATGCCGTGCCCAATATTCCGGGGTCGGTACCGCGTACCGCCACCATGGCTTTGTCCAATGTCACCGTCAATTACGGATTGCAAATTGCGGATAAAGGATATCGCCAAGCGGCCTTGGACAACCCGGCACTGGCCAAAGGATTGAATACGTTGGAAGGAAAAGTCACCTGCCTTCCGGTGGCCCGTGATCTCGGCTACGAGTATGTTGATGTGATGAATTTGTTGAAATAAAGTGAAAAAGAGTGAAAAAAGCTGTGCAGATCTTCTGCACAGCTTTTTTTGACGGAGGAAAGAGGGATGGCGTGTATTGACCCATACTTTGGGACAAGCTATGATGATAATAATTCTCATTATCAATATCACGATTGCGGTTATTAAGGTGGTAAACCATGAGACATCATTATTTATTATTTTTCACACTGTTTAGTACATATTTTGGCTTGTCGATGGTCAATCCCCTTATTGCTCCCATGTTGAGGGAATTGCGTTTGGATGAGACACAGATCAGCATGGTTTTTGCCATTGCTGCGGTGTCTTTGTTTGTATCCAGCCTGGTGTGGGGGGATTATTGTGAAAAACATGGACGGAGAAAGCTTTTGGTACATGGCGTTTTTCATTTTTCATTTGCTTATCTGCTGTTTGCGTTTGTCATTCAATTGGGGTTTGCAAACTGGATTTCCTTTTCGCTTTTGTTTGCGTTTCTCTTGTTGATCCGGTTGTATGGCGGTGTGGTTTTTGGTGCGGTTTTAACCGGGGCCCAGGCATTGATGGCTGATCTGACCCATGTAAAAGAAAGAACTTCCGGAATGGCGCTTCTCGGAGCTGCCAATGGGTTGGGGATGATATTGGGCCCGGCATTTGCAAGTATCCTTGTTTTGTGGGACTGGACGGTTCCGGTTTATTTTGCCGCGCTTTTCCCTCTGGTCATGGGATGGATATGGATGAGAAAGGAACCTGACGAGCCTGTCAGAAGAAAAGAATCCCGACCGCATACAGAAAAACTCAGCCCGTTTGACCGCAGCATTTTTCCTTATTTGTTGATGACGGTTTTGGTCCATTTGGTCATTGTCATCTTGCAAGTCACCGCAGGTCTGTATTTCACGGACCAGTTGGGTGTCAATGTGAAAACAGCTGCTCAATGGATCAGTCTTTCCATGTTTGCCATGGGAACGGCGGCATTTTTGGGACAAATGGTGATTGTACGTTTATGGAACCCTTCAAATACCTGGTTGCTTCGACTGGGAGCGCCGGTCATGTTTTTGGGATTTTTCGGTTTTTTGCAAAGTGTGTCGATGTCCGGTATGCTTCTTTCCTTTGCGGGAATCGGATTGGGGGTAAGCCTGATGCTGCCCGGGTGCTTAAGTGCCATTTCATTAAATGCAGGGGAGGAGTCGCAAGGGGCGGCGGCCGGATTGAGCGGGGTCGCCAATGGCATCGGGGCGATGGCCGGTCCCGTTGCCGGATCGTTTTTATATGAAATTCATCCGGTTGTACCTTTCGAATGTTGCCTGTGGGTTTTGTCGGGAATGATTGTGATGGCTTGTCTGATCAAACCGCAAACCAAGGAGCACACGCAACCAGTCTTTCATAAAAGATAAAAAATTTACGGAAATTCGTTTACAGAAAAACAAACTTCATGTTAATATAGTCGATGGATAAATGATAATGATAATCATTATCATTATCAATATTAAGCTGAGCCCAAGGGGGATCACCAATGAGCATCACACATGCACAAACCAATCGGTATTATCTCGCGCATCAGGAACAAACAGAATCCAATGCGCGTTCTTATCCCCGGAGAATCCCGATTGCCATCCGGGAAGCATACGGCATTTATGTCACGGATGTAGAGGGGAAAAAATACGTTGACTGTCTGGCGGGAGCCGGGACGTTGGCATTGGGGCACAATCACCCGGTTGTGACCGAAGCCATTGAGCAGACGCTCAAAGACCGGTTGCCTTTACATACATTGGATCTGACCACTCCGGTAAAAGATGAGTTTGTGGAGGAGCTGTTTGACAGCTTGCCCCGCGAGTTCAGGGAAAGAGCGAAAATTCAGTTTTGCGGTCCGGCCGGTGCCGATGCGGTGGAAGCGGCGCTCAAAATCGTGAAAACTGCCACCGGAAGGCGTAGTGTTCTGGCATTTCAGGGCGGTTACCACGGTATGACCCACGGGGCGCTCAGTCTGATGGGGAATAAAGGGCCGAAAGATCCGATTCCGGGATTGATGCCGGATGTTCACTTTTTGCCTTATCCGTATTCTTATCGTTGCCCGTTTGGACAAGGCGGGGAAAAAGGAGCTTCAATTGGCAGTCAGTTTATCCGGAGGACACTGGAAGATCCGGAAAGCGGCATTCCCGCCCCGGCGGCGATGATCATGGAAATTATCCAAGGCGAAGGCGGTGTGATCCCGGCGCCGGATGAATGGGTGCGCGAAATCCGGTCCATCACCCGGAAGCATCAAATTCCGTTGATTGTGGATGAAATTCAAACCGGTCTCGGACGTACCGGAAAACTGTTTGCTTTCGAACATGCGGGCATCATACCGGATGTGATCACCTTGTCCAAAGCGATTGGCGGTTCGCTGCCGCTCGCGGTGGTGGTGTATGATGAGGCGTTGGACCGATGGGCTCCCGGGGCGCATGCGGGTACGTTCCGCGGAAACCAATTGGCCATGGCTGCCGGACTGGCAACGATCCGCTATATCCGCCAAAATCAAATTGAACAACATGCCCGTGAAATGGGAGAAAAATTGATGAGCAGGTTGAAAAAGGTTCAAAAAGAATCCCATGTGATCGGCGAGGTGCGCGGCCGCGGCCTGATGATCGGTGTTGAGGTGGTGGATCCTCAACAGGAACCGGATCATTTGGGAAGTTATCTAACCGACCCGGCGATGGCCCGGCTCATTCAAAAAGAGTGTTTTGACCGCGGACTCATTTTGGAGTTGGGAGGTCGTCATGGAAGTGTGGTCCGTTTCCTGCCTCCGCTGATCATTACATCGGAGCAGATCGACTGCATTGTTGAAATTTTTGCGGAAGCAGTACAAGCTGCCGAACAATCAAAAGGCCTGGCTTAAGGGGGAAGGCAATTGAAGAGCAACATGATGACAAAGTTGCCGGTAAAAGACTTGTTTTTGGGACATACACCGGAAGCGTGGTCTTCATACCAACTAGCGATATCAGCTGCACAAACGGTATTGTATGAACATTACGCATCGTTGAACCAACCGTTCAGCGGAACCGGGATTGACGAGCTGGTTTCGTTATTCAAGGACATGCCGGTTTGTCCGGAAGAGGGTCGGGATTTGGGTGAAGTGCTGGAGGATGTCGGAAATCACATTTTAAGACACTCCGTCCGGGTGCATGATCCCGCTTGTTCCGCACATCTTCATTGTCCCCCGCTGACACCGGCCCTGGCTGCGGAGCTTTTGATCAGCGCAACCAACCAATCGATGGATTCCTGGGATCAAAGTCCTGCCGCCACTATCCTGGAAGAAAAAATGGTTTCCTGGCTGTGTTCCGTTTTTTACGGAAACAGTCAGGGGAACGGCGTCTTTACCAGCGGAGGGACCCAGTCCAATTTAATGGGACTTCTGTTGGCAAGGGATCACTTCTTGAAACAGAAGCTGAATTGGAACGGGATGCATCAAGGATTGCCGCCGGCGGCGGGAAAAATGAAGGTTCTCTGTTCGGACATCGCGCATTTTACGATCAAACAATCGGCCGCCTTGCTCGGATTGGGAGAAAATGCAGTGGTGCCGGTGAAAACGGATGCCAAGTATCAGATGAGTTTAACGGACTTGGATGAAAAGATCAGCCGGTTGAAAAAGGATGGTTATCATTTGTTTGCCATCGTGGCGACGGCCGGAACCACCGATTTTGGAAGCATCGATCCCCTGCAAGGGATTGCGGACAGGGCGGAAGCGGAAAGTGCATGGTTTCATGTCGATGCCGCTTACGGCGGAGCGTTGGCCTTGAGTGAAAAACACCGGCACCGTCTGGACGGAATCGGGCGGGCGGATTCACTGGCCGTTGATTTTCATAAACTGTTTTATCAGCCGATCAGTTGCGGAGCCTTTTTGTTAAAAGACGGGTCCCGTTTTCAACTGATCAAGCGGCATGCAGATTATTTAAATTCAGAAGAAGATGAAAGGTCGGGAATTCCTCATCTGGTTCATAAATCGGTGCAAACCACCCGCCGGTTCGATGCATTAAAACTGTTTGTTTCTTTGCAAGCAGTCGGAAAAAAACGATTTGCCGGGATGATTGACCATACGATAGAGGTGACCAAAAAGGCGGCGGACTGGATTCGGCGGACCGGACACTTGCAACTGGTCAATGATCCGCCCCAAATGAATGCCCTGGTTTTTCGTTATGTCCCCCGTGATCAAACCGTGGATATTCATCGGATCAACCGGGATATTCGCCAAACGTTGTTGCAACGGGGGAAAGCGGTGATGGCTTTGACCAAAGTGGACGGGCTGACTTCGCTGAAACTGACGATCATCAATCCCCGGATCACGCTTCCCGTTTTGACGGAAATACTGGAGGAAGTCAGGAAAACCGGATTGGAACTGGAAGAAGAGAGGAGAGAGAAAGACTCGTATGGAGGCTAAAAAAATTGCGGAACAAGCCAGCATGCTGGCCTTTTTCAACTGTTACCTCAGAGAAACCCGGCAATTCAAACGGTATGCCAAGGATGAGTGGGAAAAACACCGGATTCACAACCAAAAAACGGTCGATTCGCCGGCAAAAGAATTTTTGGTTGTTTCCTTACAGCACCATCAGATGGAGATTATCGCCCCGCTGAAATACTGGTCCTTGACCGGCCGGCATCTCTTTTACTTCCCGTTCTTTTACCGGATCGGAGAAGGCGGGAAACTGAGGGAGCTGGATTATGTGACGCTGGTGACGATGCTGACCAAAGAATTGACCGTTGAACGAAAATTGAATGTCTTTCCGGATGAGCTGGTTCTTCGCGTGATCCAAAGCTGCCATGAAATGGAAACGTTTGTGGCGCAGAGATATCAAGATGCAGAAGAACTGTACCGCACGCACTTTGATTATTTGGATGCCGAACAATCCCTCATTTTCGGACATTTGCTGCATCCGACGCCGAAAAGTCGGCAAGGCATTCCGGAGCAGGAGCAAAAGACTTATTCTCCTGAATTGAAGGGACGTTTTTCCCTGCGTTATTTCCGTGCTCACCGTTCCATTGTCAAAGAAGGGAGCAACTTGCCGGAGTCTGCGACGGATTGGATCAAAAAAGAGCTTTGGAACGACCGAGAAGTGGATCCGTCCTTTAAAGAAAAGTATCTGAAAGAGGATGAATATTCCCTTTTGCCCGTCCATCCGTTGCAAGCCAAACATTTGCTGGAGGATGAACGGGTCCGGTCGTTGATGGACAAGGGGTTATTGGAAGATCTGGGGGTCCTGGGAAAAGCTTATTATCCGACCGCTTCCATCCGCACGGTCTACCATCCGGAATCTTCCTTTATGTTGAAATTTTCTGTCCGGATCAAGATCACCAACTCCGTCCGGCAAAATCTGTATAAGGAGTTGGAGAGGGGAGTGGAAGTGACCCGCCTGTTGGACAGTGAGATCGGGTACCGTATGAAGCAAAAATATCCCGGATTTCATGTGGTCAAAGACCCTGCCTTTATCACGATTGAGATTCCCGGTGCGGATGAGTCGGGGTTTGAAGTGGTTTTGCGTGAAAACCCGTTTCAGGGAGGTGGTAAAGAAGACGTGACATTGCTTGCCGGGCTTTGTCAAGATGCCCTGCCCGGATTTGAACCCCGCCTGGCCGCAGTGATCAAAGAGGTGGCAGAAAGGGAAGGCAGAGATCCCGGACAAGTGAGCATCGACTGGTTCAAGAAATACCTGGCGATTTCGTTTGAACCGCTGATGTGGTTGTATTCGGAGTACGGCATTGCACTGGAGGCCCATCAGCAAAACAGCCTGGTAAAGCTGAAAAACGGATATCCGGACCAATTTTTCTACCGGGATAACCAGGGCTATTACTACTGTGAATCGACTTTTGCCAAACTGCAAGGAATCCTTCCGGGCATTAATGAAAAAAGCCATACCCTGTGTGCCGATGCCGTGGCCGATGAGCGTTTCCGCTACTACTTTTTTATCAATCATTTATTCGGGCTGATCAATGCTTTCGGGGCATGTGGCCTGGCGAACGAAAAGGTGCTGTTGGAGGAGCTTGCCGGAGCGCTTCGAAAATGGTTGCCCAAGAACCGAAAACCTTCCCGTTTGATTGAAAGCCTTCTGGAAGATGAATGGCTTCCGGGGAAAGCCAATCTGCTCACCCGTCTTCATGATATGGACGAGCTGGTGGGGCCGATGGAAAGCCAGTCGGTTTATGTTCAAATTCAAAATCCCTTGCGGCAAGGAGAGAAGGTTTGCGATGAAATACCCAGTCATGTCTGAAACGTTTGCGATCAAGGATCCCGATATCGGCAAAGTGATATCGTTTCGCCGGGTGGAGATGGAAAAAGATTTGGACAGGCTGCATGAGTGGATGCACCAACCGCATGTCATTCCGTTTTGGAATTTAAACATTCCCTTTGATCAATACCGGGAGCATTTGCGCAAATTCCTGGCGGATCCACACCAAACCCTTCATATCGGTTCCCTTGACGGCACCCCCATGAGTTATTGGGAAACCTATTGGGTCCGGGGTGATATTCTCGGAAAATATTATGACTATGATCCCGAAGACCAGGGGATTCATCTTTTGATCGGTCCGCCCTCGTTTTTGGGGAAAGGATATGCTTTACCCCTGTTAAGGGCCATGACGTACCGGTTATTTCAGCATCAACCGACGCAAAAAGTGGTTGCAGAGCCGGATATCCGAAATGAAAAAATGATCCATATCTTTGAAAAATGCGGATTTGAATTTCAACGGGAGATTGATCTGCCGGATAAGCGGGCGGCTTTGATGTTTTGTTGCCGGGACACTTTTCAAAGGAGATGGAACCATGGTGAAGCATGAGTCGAATGAGATGTTTGATTTGATCGGAGTCGGGCTTGGCCCCTTTAATTTGGGGCTGGCGGCATTGCTTGATCCCGTGACGGAAGTCAAAGCGGTGTTTTTTGAGCAGAAACCCCGCTTTGACTGGCATCCGGGTCTGTTAATGGAAGGAACCACATTGCAAGTACCTTTTTTTGCCGACCTGGTGACGATGGCGGATCCGACCAGCCGCTATACGTTCTTGAATTATCTGAAGGAACAGCGAAGACTTTATCATTTCTACTTTTTGGAGCGCTTTCTGATTCCGCGCCGGGAATACAACGAATATTGCCGTTGGGTGTCACAAAGCCTGAAAACCTGCCGGTTCGGGCAAAAAGTGACGAAAATCGATTGGGTGAAAGACCGTGAAACGTACTTCCGCGTGGAAGTCACATCGCCTTTGACCGGACAAACTTCGGTTTATCACGCAAAACACCTGGTCCTCGGCGTCGGCAGTGTTCCGTCTGTTCCTCCATCGTTCCAAGGGTTGCCGGAAGAAGATATTTTTCACTCGGCCCACTTTTTGGAGCGGCTTAACCGGTTAAAAGAAGCGGAATCGATTACCGTGGTCGGATCGGGGCAAAGTGCGGCGGAAGTCTTTTACACCTTGCTTCAGGAACAAAAAAATCACGGCTACCGGCTGGATTGGCTGACCCGTTCCACCGGATTTTTCCCGATGGAATATTCCAAACTGGGGCTGGAACATTTTTCACCGGACTACATTCACTACTTTTATTCCCTGCCGCCAAAGGTGAAAGAAGCGCGGCTGAAAACCCAGGATTTGTGGTACAAGGGCATCAGTGCCGCCACCATCGCTGATATTTATGAACTTCTTTACGAACGGACGGTGGGAAATCAACATGTGCCGGTGCGGATGCTGGCCCAAACGGAAATCCAAAAAATCGAGCCGGTGCCGGGAGAAAAGAAATATCGCCTGACTTGTCACCACCGTGAGCAAAACAAAACCTTCACGCATGAAAGTGAAGTGGTGGTTCTGGCAACGGGTTATCAGCATCAGATCCCATCCTGTGTCAAGAATTTGTCCGGCCTGATCGCCTGGGATGAGAAGCAACGTTATCAGGTGTCATTGGATTACCGGCTCAAAAAGACCCAAGAGGCCGAAAATGAGATTTTTGTGCAGAATGCGGAGCTTCATACCCACGGGGTGGGGGCACCGGATCTGGGTCTCGGGGCATACCGGAACTCCGTGATTATCAATACACTGACCGGAAGGGAGATTTACCCGGTTCAAAAGCGGAATGTTTTTCAGCAATTCGGAGTCCCGGAAGAAATCAACACCACAGAGGATGCACATCAAACGTCCTCTTTACCGGTATAAAAGGGAGGGATGCATCATGAATACACTGAAAAGTTTTCAACCGGAAACATGGGAGACCGTTTCCCGGAATTTGTTAACCAAGATGATTGCCGAGTTTATGTATGAAGACATCATTCATCCGGATATGGAAAAGGCGGACGGGGAGAATCAACGTTGCCGTTTGGAGCTGAAAAGCGGTGTCACGTACACTTTCGAAGTGAAAAAACGGTTGTTTGACAGTTACCGGGTTCATGGCGACACCATTTACCGACAGGAAAACGGGGAGGTGAAACCGGCCGACAATCCGATTCAATTTTTGCTGGACATCCAAAGCACCATCGGCATGAATTCAATGACGGCGGGGCATTTGATTCGGGAATACACCCACACCCTGGTGGCGGATGCATATATCCTTGAAAAAAAGAAAAACCAACAGCTGGATTTGACCGAATTGGATTATGCCGAGCTGGAAGGGGAAATGGAAGGGCATCCGTGGATCACTTACAACAAGGGGAGAATCGGGTTTAGCCATGAAGATTACCTGAACTATGCCCCCGAACAGAAAAATAAGGCTAAACTGTCCTGGATTGCCGTGCATAAAAAAAGAGCCGATTTTCATTCGGTCACCGGTGTTGAATACGAGGAGCTGGTGAAAAAAGAACTGGGAGAACAGCAGGTGGAATCCTTCCGGCAAGTCCTCATCCAAAACGGTTTGGATGACAAAGATTATTACTTCATGCCGGTGCATCCCTGGCAGTGGGATCATTATATTGTGCCGTTTTTTGCGGAAGAACTCGCGCAAAACCGGATCATCCTGCTGGGAACCGGGGAAGATGAATATCTGCCGCAACAATCGATTCGCACCTTTGTCAATACAAGTTCCAAAGAGAAGCATCACGTCAAGTTGCCGATGAGCATTTTAAACACCTTGGTTTACCGTGGATTGCCCGGCGAAAGAACCGTGTTGGCTCCCAAAATCACGGAATACATCTGGAACATATGGAAAAATGATCCGTATTTGCACAAGGAGTGCCGGTTGATCTTACCGGGGGAAGTGGCCAGCATCAACTATGATCATCCCTATTATGCCAAGCTTAAAGGAGCCCCGTATCAATATTTGGAGATGTTGGGTTGCATTTGGCGGGAAAGCATTTACAACTTTATGGAAGAAGGGGAAAAACCGATCACCTTGGCGGCTCTGGTGCATGTGGACGGGGAAGGCAAACCGTTTGTCTCCCGGTTGGTGGAAAAATCGGGACTCAGCTTGGATGAATGGCTGGATCGTTTGTTTGAAGCCATTTTGCCGCCGTTGCTCCATTACTTGTATCGCTATGGGGTGGTTTTCTCCCCGCACGGGCAAAACACCATTTTGGTGTTGAAAGATTCCGTTCCGATCCGCCTGGCCATGAAAGACTTTGTCGATGATGTCAACGTGAGCCGGGAACCGCTGGAGGAATTGAAAGATTTGCCGGAAGATCTGAAACAGGTGTTGCGCAGTGAAGAGCCGGAAGGGCTTTGCCAATTTATTTTCACCGGATTGTTTATCTGCCATATGCGCTATCTGTCGGATCTGTTGGAACAATATCATCAGTATCCGGAAGAAGTCTTCTGGAAAAAAGTACGGGACACCATCCTGGCTTACCAAAAGCGGTTCCCCGAACTCCAAGAACGTTTCCGGTTGTTTGATTTGCTCCGGCCGAAATTCACCAAACTTTGTCTCAACCGCAACCGGATGCTGGATTACGGATATGAAGACGATGTGGACCGTCCGCACGCTTCCGAATATGGAAAAGTGACCAACGCACTGGCTTTGTCATAAAAAGACAAACCCCGGGGTTGCCGCTCCGGGGTTTTTTGCACTCAAAAAAGGTTTCATGCAGATTGATTGTGATCAGTGGTACCATGGAATGCCCGGCAAAAATTGAATATCCATAGCAAAGAAGAGAATTGATGGGATCATGGACATTCTTCCTGTAATCGGTGTCAAGATGCTTGGAAAAGGAGTGAATCATCATGGTTGAGGGAAATGGACAGGATCAAAAAAGCAAGCCCATGAGTGACGAAGAGCTTCAGAAAGTTACCGTGGGGGAGTTGAAACCCACAATGCGACCATCCATCTCGAGGAGTATGATCCGCGCTGGCCGGAGTTGTTTGAACGGGAAGCCAAACGAATCCGCTTGGCACTTGGCGACAAGATGTTGCGTTTGGAGCATGTCGGATCCACCTCCGTGCCGGGACTGTGTGCAAAGCCTGTCATCGACATCCAGCTGGTGGTGAAAGATTCACAGATGAATCGGCTTATGTCCCGGCGTTGGAGGAAGCCGGTTATCTCTTGCGGATCCGGGAGCCGGAGTGGTATGAGCATCGTCTGTTCAAAGGACCGGATACGGATATCAATCCGCATGTCTTCAGTTCGGGCGCGGAGGAAGTTGACCGGATATAGCAGCCGGTCAGGTTTCAACAAAGATAGTTATTCTTCCGAAGCGTTTACAAGTTGCTGATACATCCGGCGCAACTGTGATTTGTCCACTTTTCCGTTGGCATTGCGGGGAAGCGGTTGCCTGCAGAAGAAAACATCCTTGAGTTTGTGGGGACCGAGTTTTTGGTGTACGTATTGGAGAATCTCTGTTTTTGTAAGTGAAGCCCCTTGGACGGGTTTTACAAAAGCGCAGGGAATTTCCGAACATTGTGGATGAAGGACCCCGGTGACGCTGACATCTTCCACGCCGGGGAGTTCCCGGATCACTTGTTCCACTTCAGCGGGGAAAATCCCGCCGATTTCGGGGGAATAAATTACATCTTTATAACGGTCCACGATTTCCAGAAACCCGTCCTCATCCATTCTCCCGGCGTCTCCTGTCAAGAACCATCCTTGATGAAAAGCTTTTTGGTTTCCTCCGGCTTTTTCCAATACCCGGTGAAAAGTTGCGGGCCCCGAATGGCAACCTCCCCGGTTTCACCCGGTGGAAGCTCTTTTTTGGTTTCGGGGTCCAGGATTTTGATTTCCGGGAATAAATGCGTTTTTCCGACGGTATGGATTTTATCAAGACCCATTTTCGGATTCCATATGGAGATGATCCCGTTTAATTCGGTGGCTCCATAAGCTTGAACCTCCTCAAAGTCCGGTGATTCGCCACTTTTGATCACATTTTCGGGCACTCTGGTCCCTTCGGAGAGGAAACGTTTGAGAGAGGAAAAAGCAGAATCGCTTTGACGAATAAGGGATTGTAAAATGCCGAGTGCATGAGGCGGCAACAAGACGGTGTTCACATTCTCTTTGCCGATGGTCTGTAACAAGGATTCAGCAGTGAGTTCCGGCGGGAAAACAAGGGTTACACCCAAAAAGGATTGTAAACAGACCGGTGCAATCGCTGAAATGTGGAAGGAAGGAGTCGCCACCAGATGACGTGAATACCTGTCCAGAACAAGGGAAGTGCAACTGATTCCACTGGCGAAGTGTCCGGATATTTTTGTAACGCCCTCAAAAGGCCTGGACTTACTTTGTTCTGTTCACAAACGATGGTGTGGCGGATTTTTCCGGTTTCGGCTTCCGTTTGAATCAAGGGATAAAATTGATCTCCCACCAGGAGAAAGTCCGCTTCCAGATCATCGATGGCCCACCGGATCATTTCCGGTTTCCAGTAATGGTTCAGGGGAACCGCGACGGCTCCGATCTTGGCCAAGGCCATCAAACTGAGGGCGAACGAAGCATTGGTTCCGGTCAAAAGGGGAACCCGGTCTCCTTTTTTGACCCCTTGCCCGGATAAATAACGGGCAAATTGGTTGGTTCGTTCCTCGTACTCCCGGTAGCGGATGCGAAAACCGGGAGAAACCAGCGCCTCTTGATCCGGATGGAATTGGGCATAAGATCTCAAAGCATTCCCAAGCGTGCTGGCAATCTGGATCAAGATATCACCTCATGAAAAAATGGATGCTAATGATTTTCAATCCAAAGGCCCTTTCAATTTTCTTCCATGCAAAGGAATCCTGTCGCTAATAATATAAAATAATTAGGTTATATTTTATTGAAAATTACTAAAAATCAGCCGCCTGTGGCCGCAAGTTAAAAGGAGAAGAAACATGGCCGTGGAATACACGCAAGCCCCGGGCAGAGGAACCGGGGCTTGCGAATGAAAAATGTTATCCGGCATGGATTCGTTTCAGTTGTTGATTCAGTTGTTTGGCTTCTTCCAATGCTCTTTCATCATGCAGGATTCCGTCGGGTTTGCCTCCGTAACCGATCAGATACCCTTTGAAATCCATCGACATAAATTTGAAGATCAAATCAAACTGTTGTACGAGCGGGAGAGCGAACAACCGGGCATTTTCCCCGCCGGTGATCACAACGTAAGCTTGTTTTCCGCGCATGGCTTCTTTGAAATCATACCGGGAATCGCGTAAGCTTTGGGACCAGCGGTCAATAAAATTTTTCATGTGTCCGCTCATCCCGTACCAATATAAAGGCGTTCCGAAGACAATGGCGTCATGCTCCATGACCTGTTGAATGAGGCGGTCATAATCATCATCCACCGGATCAAAGCCGTCGGGGTCATGGCGCTGATCCAAAATCGGACGGATGGAGTATTCCCGGAGATAAAGATGCGTTGCCGGTATATCTTCCAGTACAAAGTGTGTCAGTTTTTCCGTGTTTCCATTTTTCCGTGAACTTCCGTGAATGGCCATCCATTTCATGGGTTTCTTCCTTCCTCTCCAGCGTAAAAGTAGGTTGTAACTATAAAACTTTCTACTCCTCCCTTGTCTGTTCCTTCTTTTTTCAGATTTTTTGTGGCTTTGGATTGAAAACAGGCTTTCAATGCCTGGACTTAAACCAGAGGAGGAACATCGGTTTTTCCCTGAGCGAACAGTTCTTTGACCATGTGCTTGGCGTAGCCGGCAGCTTGGGCAAAGGTGATCTTGGCCGGCATGGGCGCTTCGTCGGCATCGACCACCACGTCGATGATGCAAGGCTTTTTCTGCCTGACCGCTTGCTCAAAGGCCGGGAGCAGTTGATCGGGGGTTTCCACCCGGTAGCCGATCCCGCCGCAGATTTCGGCATAGCGGGCAAAATTCGGGTTGGTCAGATCGGTTCCAAACTCAACATTGCCCATCACTTCCTGTTCAAACTTAATCATGGCGATTTTGTGGTTGTTCAAGACCACCACCACGATGGGAAGCCCATATTTGACAGCGGTGACAAAGTCGTTCATCGTCATGCCGAAGCCCCCGTCCCCGCAGATGGCAAACACTTGTTTATCCGGATGTGCGATTTTGGATGCAATGGCTCCGGGAAGCCCGCAACCCAGAGTGGCCAGCCATGCGGAGGTGAGAAATTGTTGCCGGATCATACGGAAATGCCGTGCCACCCATACCGTCACATTGCCGACATCCACCGATAAAATGGCATCATCATCGGCGACTTGTTGCAAAGCTTTCAGCACCCGTTGTGGTTTGATCGGAACCTCATCGGCTTCTTCGTGTTTCGCAAGATGGTCCCACCAGTCTTTCATCATTTTTTGATGGGTCTCCAAATGGCTGCGGTCTGTTTGATAAGGAACCTGATCAATGAGCCAGCCCAATGTGTAATCGGCGTCGCCGGCCAGTCCGATATCCACGGGCATGCGTTTTCCGATTTGGGTGGGATCCGTGTCGATTTGAATGGTTTTCGCTTCCCGGGGCAGAAAGCCGGTAAACGGGAACGACGTGCCTGCCAGAATCAGGGTGTCCGCGTTTTGCATGGCTTCATAGGCCGGGCGGGTTCCGATCAGTCCCAGACCGCCGAGACAAAGGGGATGTTCATCGGGGATCACGCCTTTGGCCGGCAAACTGAGAATGATGGGAGCGGCCATTTTTTCCGCAAGGCGGATCAGATTTTCTTTCGCATGTTTCGTTCCTTTTCCGGCCAGGATGACCGGCCGTTTCGCTTTTAACAGGATTTCTTTGGCCTGGAGAAGATCGTTTTTATCGGGGCGGATTTCTTGTTTGCAATAAAACGAAGTGGTGGTGCGCACTTCCCGTTCCACTTCAAAGCGGGGAATGTCGTCCGGAATGGTTAAAACGGCAACCCCTTTTTTGGTGTAGGCGGTCCGGATGGCCTGATTAACCACCGCCGGCAGTTGTTCGGCCGACATGATCCGCTGGTTATAAACGGCCACATCGTCAAACAGGCGATCCAGATTGACTTCCTGGAAATAGTCAATTCCGATCAAATCGGATTCAACTTGGCCGGTTATGGCCAAAACGGGAGCGTGATCCAACTTGGCGTCATACAATCCGTTCAACAGATGAATGGCCCCCGGCCCGGCAATGGCGGTACAAACGCCCAATTTTCCGGTTAATTTGGCGTAGGCGGCTGCGGCCAACGCACCGGCTTCTTCATGCCGGACCTGTATAAATTTGATTTTGTCTTTGGCTTTCCGGATTGGCTCGATCAAAGAGTTGATCGAATCCCCGGGCATTCCGTATATATGATCCACTCCCCAATCGATCAGCAGATCAACCAAGTATTCACCGGCTTTTTTTCGGAACATCGAAAAATCCTCCTTCTCGTTCATTCGGTTGTTTTTTATTGTGCGCAAGCGGTGATAAAAACATCCTTTGAAACGGAGAAAGAAGGATCATTGCCACGTGTTCCGGCTTTTTCCCTCGCGACGCGCCTGATCTTCCTGAAAACGGTGAAGATGTTCTTCTTCCACCGCCTTGGCCAAGGCTTGTTCCGTGTGGATGAATGCGCGGGTGGCTTCGCGAAGCTTGCGTTCCCATTTCAATTGTTCCAGCCGGTGATGGCGTTCCACCTCTTTGTTCCCTTGGTGTTTGGCGCGCTGCATTTCATCAAGATGATAAAACATTTGTTTTTCGCATTCTTCGATATCCCGTTTGATTTCATCGATCAATAAGTGGTATCTGCGGACTGACATACGATACTCCTTTTTGGAATGGTTTTCCAATGACTTCTCTTTTGGAAGGAGTGATCCCTGCACGGATTTTCCGGTTCCGGGTTGGTGCTTAAAAGCCAAAGCCCGTTGGTTTATAATAAAATTAAGTACAGAGGGAGAATGAGAGCCATTATGAAAGAAAGTTATTTGTTGCGCAAAATTGTAATATCTCGTACAGAAATCCCGTTTTTGCACGGGCAATTGATTTATGATTATGAAGAGTGTTCCGGACATATCGAGCTGATCGTGGAATCGGTTTCGGATGAGGTGCAAGAAGTCTTGAAATCAGAACCCAAGTTTAAGATTCCCGTTTCTTGCATGACGCAGGAATTTTACCGGATGGAAGGATTGACCCGGTGTTTCCAAGTTTATGAAAACCGGTTTCAATTGCAATTTCCGTTGGATACCAAACTGAACAAAGAGGCGTTCTCCATGACTGAACTGTTGCAGCCGTATGAACTGGTGGAGTTGGAGTATAAGGGGCAAACGTATTGCGGATATTTAGCCAATTGGTCCCGTGACGGAAATATGGTTGCGCTCAAAGACCGGGAAACCATGCAAATCCGGCTTTTCCCGTTATCCGGCGTGAAAATCACCTTATTGGACAGCGGGTTAAAAGGATGAATCATTTCTGTTAATCAAGTCGTCTCTCATCCTGCATGAAAGGGGAGCCGAGATGAATCCGGAAGAAGGCATCCATACCGATTTTCGTGAACAAATGACTTACGGGGATTATCTCCGGTTACATTTGCTGTTGGATTGCCAAAAACTGTTGTCCGGCCATCATGATGAGATGTTGTTTGTGATTATTCATCAGACGAGTGAATTGTGGATGAAGTTGATGATTCACGAGTTGGAAGCGGCGATGGAGTCGATCCGGACAGGGGATTTGCCGGCCGCTTTTAAAATGCTGTCCCGGTTTTCCAAAATCCAATCCCAAATCATCCAATCTTGGGATGTGTTGTCCACGTTGACACCGTCCGAATATATGAAGTTTCGCGGTTATTTGGGACATGCTTCCGGTTTTCAATCCTATCAATACCGGATGATTGAATTTTATCTGGGCAAAAAGAGTACACACATTTTAAAAATTTATGAAAACGATCCAGTTTTGCTTGAAAAATTGAAGCAAGCTTATGAAGCCCGCAGCATATATGATGTTTCCATCGAAGCATTGCATAAGGCCGGTTTCTCCATTGACGAAAAAGTATTGAACCGGGATGTCCGAAAGCCTTATCAATATGAGGAAAGTGTGGAACAAGCGTGGCTTCAGGTATATCAAAACGTGGAAAAATACTGGGATTTGTATGAATTGGCAGAGAAGCTGGTCGATTTGGAAGACTGGTTTCAGCAGTGGCGGTTCCGGCACATGAAAACCGTGGAGCGGATCATCGGTTACAAAAAAGGAACCGGCGGCTCGTCCGGGGTTTCTTATTTGAAAAAAGGGTTGGACCAATCCTTTTTTCCGGAGCTTTGGCATGTGCGCACAAAACTACAGGCGAGGTGAATCCGGTGCCGTCCTTCTCCTCTTTTTTTGAAGAAGCATGGGAGCTGGATCAAAACGATCCGCTCGGGAAGTATCGCGGGGAATTTTATTTGCCGGACGGGAAAATCTACTTGGACGGGAATTCATTGGGGTTGCTTTCCAAACGTTCGGAGCTGGCCTTGACGGAAGTTTTGGACAGTTGGAAAAAACTCGGGATAGACGGCTGGGTTCAGGGAAAAAGGCCCTGGTTTTATTTCGCGGAGGATTTGGGGCAAAAGATGGCGCCTTTGGTGGGGGCGCGGCCGGAGGAAGTGGTGGTGACCGGTTCGACGACGGTGAATATCCACCAATTGGTTGCCACTTTTTACCGCCCGCAAGGTTCCCGCCGCAAGATCTTGGCGGATGTACTCAATTTTCCCTCCGATCTTTATGCTTTAAAAAGCCAGTTGATTCTTCACGGATATTCTGCGGAAGAAGACTTGATCTGTGTGCCGTCTGACCCGTCGGGGAGATATTTGGATGAGGATGAAATCATTGCAATGATGAATGAGGAGGTGGCGCTGGCCTGGTTGCCGCCCGTTTTATACAAAAGCGGACAATTGTTGGATATGGAAAAGTTGACCAAAGCGGCTCATGAGCGCGGCATCCTCATCGGCTGGGATGCATGCCATTCTGTCGGGGCGGTTCCCCACCGGTTTGCGGAGTGGGGGGTTGATTTTGCCGCTTGGTGCACGTATAAATATTTGAACAGCGGTCCTGGTGGGGTGGCCGGTCTCTATGTCCACAAAAAACATCACGGAACCAAACCGGGGCTTGCCGGTTGGTTTGGTTCGGACAAAGAGCGCCAATTTGAAATGGCACCGGAGATGATCCCCGGAAGCGACGCCGGGGCTTATCAGATCGGAACGCCGCATTTGCTCAGTATGGCTCCGCTCATTGGATCGTTGTCCATCTTTGCTGAAGCGGGGATGGAAGCCATACGCAAAAAATCGTTAATGTTAACGGACTTTCTTTTCAAAATGGTGGATCAGATTTTTTCTTCTTACGGATTTGAAACCGGAACCCCGCGGAATCCCAAGCAGCGTGGAGGGCATCTTGCTTTGGAACATCCCGATGCCCTTCAAATCAGCAGGGCATTAAAGGCAGAGGGCGTCATCCCTGACTTTCGCCCTCCCAATGTGATACGATTGGCTCCGGTGGCTTTATACAACTCGTTCATCGATGTTTGTGAAGCCATGAAACGATTGAAGCAGATTATGGATGAGAAAAAGTATCAACATTACCCCACTGAATCGAAAGAGGTGACTTGATGACCTGGATTGATATTTCCCAGCCCCTTCACTCCGGAATCCCGGTTTGGCCGGGAGATGCCCCGTTTCAATATGAATTCACTTACACCAAAGAAGAAAGCGGATCGGTCAATGTCGGTCAGGTGCAAATGAGCACCCATACCGGAACCCATATTGATGCCCCTTTTCACTTTGACGAGGCGGGGAGCAAGGTGAACGAATTGGATGTGAATCTTTATATCGGCAAAGCCAGGGTCATTCATTTGCCGGGAAGAGAAAAAATCAAGGCGGAGGACCTGATGGAAAAAGAATGGGGCGGGATAAGCCGCCTTCTGATCCGGACCGATTCGTGGCGGGATCGGAACGTGTTTCCCGAAGAAATTTGTCATTTGGATCCGGATGCGGTCCCGTATCTGAAAAAACAGGGGATCCGCCTGATCGGGCTGGATGTTCCGTCCGTGGATCCGATCGACAGCAAGACGTTGCCGGCACACCATGCTTTATGGGATGCAGGCATCCACATTTTGGAGGGGGCGGTTTTGGACAATGTGGAAGAAGGGATTTATGAATTGATCGCTTTGCCGCTTCCCATTCTCGGAGGGGACGGGAGCCCGGTCAGGGCCGTGATTCGCCCGGTGGCAGAATCCCTTTGAAGCGGTAAAAAGAGGCGGAGCATTTCCGCCTCTTTTTTCAGGAGAAGTTTTCGTTGATCAGCGTGACTTTTCCAACCGCCTGGCCCGATTCGAGCCGTCGATGGGCTTCAGCCGCTTCTGCAAAAGCGTAAGTTTTTTCATCCAACAAGGGCTTGATTTTTCCTTCATCCACCCACCGGCTGATTTGTCTCAAGATTTCACCATGGCGTTGCAGGCCTTTGCCGGTGAGAATCGGGAGGATCATAAAGACGGCATGCAGGGTCAATCCTTTGTTGTGCATGAGGGATAAATCATGCGTGGAACGGGCTGCGATGGTGACGACATGGCCGTGGATTTTGACTGCTTGCAGAGAGCGGTCGATATTGGCTCCGCCGACGGTGTCGATCACCACGTCAAAGCCTTCGCCGCCGGTATATTGTTTGACATAGTCATCCACTTCGCTTTGCCGGTAAAAAATGGGGTGATCGGCTCCCAACCTTTTGGCGATTTCTGCTTTCCGGTCTGTGGAGACGGTGGTATGTATCGTGGCACCGGTGAGTTTGGCCAGTTGCAGGGCGATATGGCCGACGCCCCCGGTTCCGGCATGAACCAACACGTTTTGTCCTTCCTGAATCCGTCCCCGCTCAAAAACGGCTTCCCAGGCGGTAATCGACACCAGGGGAAGGGCGGCCGCTTCTTGGAAGGAGAGTGTGCGGGGTTTTGGTGCCACCAACTCTTCGCGGACGAGCAGGTAATCGGCCAGAGCCCCGCCATGCGTGTTTTTAAAGCCTCCGGCACAGGCAAAAACCTCATCCCCGACTTGAAAAGAGGTGATCCCTTCCCCGGTTTCTTCAATGACACCGGCCACATCGCCGTGTAAAACGGCCGGCAGTTCGGGGGCAACATTCGGCACGGCTCCGCTTCGGATTTTTGTATCAATCGGATTGACACTGGTGGCGGCGACGCGGATCAGGACATGTCCGGGCAACACCGCCGGTCGTTGGAGGGTTGCCGGTTCAAACACATCCGGGGAACCAAATTGGCGGATGATTTGTGCATGCATGGTTTTCTCCTCCTTTATTTTTTAACAATATAACATATCTTTGGCGTGAGAAGGAGGAGGATCACTCGTCTTTGGCTTTGACACCGTAGTCCCGCAAATTGAGATCGACTTTAATGCGAATCGGAACGTCGGCAAACCATTTGACTTCCCATTCATTCTTGATGCGTTGCCACAATTTGTTGTCATGGATGCGGAGAGCGTCTCCGAAACCGGCCACATCGGCCTGATAAATTTTTTGCATTTTATACAATGCCGAACGCATTTGATGGACGATTTTTTCTTCTGCCTTTTGTTCCAAGCGTTCAAGATATTTCGGATCCGTGGCGTCTTCTTCTTCAATCCAGTCTTCCGTCAAATAACCTCCGGTTTTCACGTGGACATCAAAAGAAATTTTGTCACCATCCACACGGGGTTTGATTTTGCTGGACATGTTAAAAATCCTGACGGCGAAAATGGCTTGATCCTCATCATAAACGTTTAACACGCCGCCTCCCTTTTTTCCGGTGATCCAGTTGACCCCAGCAATGTCTTCGGAATTCATGAAACCGATCAATTTTTTGTTTCTCCCGCTGATGACAGCGGCATCTTCCAGTACGATTTCATCATTTTTTTTGGCGATGCAGGGGAGCAAAAAGCTTTGGTTGCTGGCCAAAAATTTCCCTGCTCTTCCATACGTCACCGGCTCTAATATCCGAAGCGAATATTTGGTGTTGTCTGCGATACTGAGAATTTTAAGAGCCGGCAATTCATTGCCTTTGCTTTTATCATCGCTCTGCAGAAACTCTCCCGCTTTTCCTTTCGTGCACAGGATGGTGCTGCTTAAGCGGACATACGGGCCTCGAAACAGATAGTCCAGCATGTTTCGAAAATTCATGCGTTTGGCCAATTCTTCCCCGATCAACGTGATCTTCAGGTGTTGTCCAATGAGCGGACCCCGGTTGAATAAAGCGACTTCCACAGCCATCTTGCCTAAGGTGTTTCCGGTGATCGTTGTATTTTCATAATCGACTTCTCCTTCCCCGCCGGAAGTTTGGTTCGGATCCATAATTTGAAGGGTGGCGTTGATCACCGGTTTTTCCCCTTCAATCCGGACTTCACCGGTCTCTGTGTCACCCAGATCAAGGGCCAGTCCGATATTGGCTGAAGTTTCTTCAATATCCCGGTAGTCCCAACAGCCTGTGAGCATGATCAGGCTTACGAGAATCAAACTGACAAACAGTCGCCTTTTTCCGTTCATGTTGACCTCCGTTAATTATGGTGTCTTGAACGCCGGTTGCGGATCCAGGCAACCACCAGTGCGATCGGCACAATGATGAAGACCACGAAGAGCTCGATGTGCACCAAAATGGTGCCCAGGTTAAAAAATTCATTGATATCCGCCGGCAGGAATGAGATCAAAAAGATCAAGGGAGAGACTCCGTAGATAAAAAAACGGATGTTTTTTCCGGTAATTTGGGAAATCCCCAGACAAAAGATGTATTGCATGCTCACATAGGTGGCGAAGATTTGCAAGATCCAGACGGCCAGCAAAAACACTTCATATCGTTCGAAAAATATGCCTGTCAGTTCGTAGGAGCGGATTAATTCAATGGTCGGAAAAGTGAGGGTGATCGTCTGATCCGGTCCCAATCCGCCCACCACGACAATCACAATGACAACGTAAAAGAGTGCGGGCACCAAAATCCCGGCGGAAATCGCTTTCCATGCTTCTTTTTTTCGTTGCATGAATGCGTTTAACACCAACATGAATTCATAACCTGAAAACGTCAGGGATGAACCGTGAATCCCTTTGATCACCGGTTCCACCCCCATTCCCATGACCGGCAGAATGTTTCGCCATTCAAACACTTTAAAGCTGGTGGCCAATACGACAAAGAAAAAGAAGAGAGTGATGGGAAGCAAAATTTCAAACATCCGGGCGACGGCAACGATTCCGCCGGTCATCAGATAAATCCCGACAAACACCATGAGCGATATGGATACAGCCGGCGGGGTGTTGGGAAGCAAATAGAAGTGTGTCACCTCGGCCATGCCTCTCAATTCATAGCCGGCAGTGATAAAAAGATATGAGAGAAAGATCAAATTGGCCAAATTGCCGATCCATTTGCCAAAGATTTGCGTGCTGTATTGAAAAAAAGTTTGATCCGGATAATACCGGTTCAACCGGATAATCAACCATCCCATCAACAGAAGAATCAGGGTTGCAAGAATGACCGAAATCCAACCGTCCTGTCCTTGTGTGTCTTCCGTGACATTCCGGGGAAGGGTTAGGACGCCCATTCCCAGAATGACCGAGGCGATGAATATCGATGTTTGAATGGTGGTGATCTGTTTCCGATTGCTGTCTAGCATCACGACACATCCTTCATTGTTTTTGCCGGACCGGGTCTTGGGGTTTTAAGGTGACCGGACGGCGGTTTGTGCGACTCAGCGGCGACCGGAACAAAATGTCTTTCCAATCTTGGGTTCGTATGGGGGCAATCGGTGCCAAGTAAGGGAATCCGAAGCTTTCCAAGCGGACGAGATGAGTCATTGTTAACAAGAAAAAGATGATGATCCCGTACAAACCGAAAAAGGCGGCAAATAACATGAGCACAAAGCGCAAATACCGGAGAGCGATCCCGGCGTTATATTGGGGGATGGCAAAGGATGAGATCGCTGTCACCGCAACCACCACCAACAAGATGGGACTGACAATGCCAGCTTGCGCAGCGGATTCCCCGATCACCAACCCGCCGACAATACCCACGGTCTGGCCGACCGATTTGGGAAGACGGAGCCCGGCTTCCCGCAACACTTCAACTGCCACTTCCATAAACAACGCCTCCAAAACCGACGGGAAAGGCACACCTTCCCGGGTGGCGGCAATGCTCATCGCCAGCCTTGTCGGGATCAGCCCTTGATGGAAGGAGGTAAAGGCGATATAGAAAGCCGGCAGGGAAATCGACAGAAAAGCAGACATGTACCGCAAGTAACGTAGCAGGATCCCCGGAATCCAACGGGTGTAGTAGTCTTCCGGCGATTGCAAAAACATCCAAAACGTGACAGGTACAATCAGGGCAAAGGAGGTCCCGTCCAGAAGTATCGCCACCCGTCCTTCTGTCAGCGCCCCCGCCACCCGGTCCGGACGTTCGGTGTCTTGCACTTGCGGAAATGGAGAAAAGG
Source organism: Thermoactinomyces vulgaris (assembly GCF_005886755.1). NCBI lineage: Bacteria > Bacillati > Bacillota > Bacilli > Caryophanales > Thermoactinomycetaceae > Thermoactinomyces > Thermoactinomyces vulgaris. The sequence goes on along the minus strand of NZ_CP039710.1, from coordinate 2,159,895 downwards.
TGTTGTCTTCGATCAAATGCTCAATATAACTGGTGTCCAATACTTCATCGATGTCGATCTCTTTTATGCGTTGATCCACCGTTTTGACCAATTCCGGGTCTGCGAGGTCCTGGATGTAGACGACTGACGCTTTGCGCTGTGTCCGCCTTCCGAGAACATAGGACTTATAAGTAAGATTCGGCGTGGCCAAACTTTGCCGGAGCAGCGCCAAATTGACTTCCAGCGAGTTGGTGAAACCGATTTGGGGTCCCCGGACAATTGCTTCGGTTTCGGAGGGTCCCAAGCTGGTTGTCAACTTCTTGCTAGTGGCCATTACAATTGCTTGGTCGCATCCGTCCACCAACACGGCCGTGGATCCCCGGATCAAATGGATGAAAATATCCGAATAGCTTTGAATTGATTTGATCTTATAGAAACTTAAAACGTGGTTTTTGATCAAGTTGATGATTTCATCCGACTGGATGAATTCGGTTTCCCCGGTGGTGAATTCATCCCAGTTGTGCATCAAACGGTCGAGAATTTGTTCGTTGATGGTTTTCTCATCCACCATTTCTTTCATAAACAAACAGGCCGCCTGGATGTTGGTCCCGCCGATTCGAAAGGAACGGATGGTCAAGTCCGGATGTTGTTCTGTCAGTTTGTTGAAATAATTCACATTGGTTTCAAGGTTGTTTTTCAAACGATCCGTATCGGCTGATTGTTTGTTTTCATGTATGTCTTTTTTCCGTTTCCGGTAGAAATGGCGCTTGATCAACGTCAGTCATCCTTTCATGAACGAATCCATTGAAAGAGGCGGGTCACGGCACAAGGAATCACGAGAATCAATATGGCAAAAATGAATATTTTCTTATCCGGAATATGCTCCACGATAAATTCCCACATGGTATCACCTTCATGGTTAGTGTGTTTCAATGTTTTGTTTTTCATGCGCAAAAAAAGACGGCCGGACATGGGCCGTCACAGATTTTGTGAGAAAGGATCTTAAATCTTATATTGTTAATCCTTAGCTTGGCAATATTGTGCCTCTTTTCCGATGACCCGATAGGGACAATCGGCTTGTTCCGCCAGATAAAGAGCCGCTTCCCGGTTCCGTTCCGTTTCGCGTTCAATGACTTCATCCGGTGGATAAAAGCCTCCGCCGGAGGTTCCTTTCGGATACATTTCAAACGTGAAGGCGAAGATGTTATGTTCGCCGTATGCCCAGTCGGTCATGTCTCCATCCGTGATGTACAAGTCGCTGGATTGTTGGGGGGTGTAACCGTTGGTTTCAGCCATGGTTTCCCCCATGGTTTTAAATACCTGATAATCATCAGCGCTCATGTCATCCGGGGTGTTTTCGTAGGTGTATCCGTAGGGCCACAAGATCAATTCGCTGTAGGTGTGAAAACTGATGGCCGTTTTGATTTGCTGTTCCCCGTTGATCACCCGGCTGTTGACGAAATCGCGGAGAGCAGCAGTTTCCGGTGCGGAAAAAGGAGCTTGTCCGCGATAGGTTTCACTGGACGGATTGCTGCTGGAACCTCCGCAACAACCCCACTGGTAACCGTAGTTCCGGTTCAAGTCGGTGCCGATGGAGGAAGATCCGCTGTTGGGCTGGCGATTTTTGCGCCAGTATTGGTATTTGCCGGTGGAGATGTCGTACTCTCCCCCGTCGGGGTTCATATTAAAGAGGATGTAGATTTCCCGGGAATCGACAATCTCTTTGATTCTCGGATCGGTGGCATAATTGTCGGTGTACAGGTGGAGCAGATAAAGAGCCATTTCAACGGTTAAATGTTCGCGGGCATGATGCAGGGAGGCGTAGAGAACTTCCGGCTCGTCTTCATCCTCTTGAACGTTGTCGCTGATCTTCACCGCCCACAGGTCACGGTTTTCATATGATTTTCCAATGCTGAATTTGCGGACGATGTCGCCGTGATCGGAAACGGCTTGATCAATCTCTTTAACCATTTCGTCATAGTTGTGGTAGCGGGAGTCGGCATCGGGGAAATCGAGGGTTCCCAACACCGGCTCGGCTTTGGGTTGAAAGCCTTTTTCTTTCAGGCTTTTCAGTTCCGTGTCGGTTGCAAGCACTCTCACATAATCCGCTCCGACCTCTTCGATGGATGCACCGGTCCGGGCAATTTCGGTTCGTTGTTCTTTGCTTTTGACTTCAGGGATGTGGTAGAATCCGGTGGTGGAAAAACGGTTTTCATCCAAGGATTCTGTTGCGCTGTTGACAAAGCCGGTCATCGGAAAGGCCGCCAAAAGCATCAGGGAGACAGTCAGGGAAAACCACCGTTTTTTACGGGAAAGCATGGGAACAAAGGCACTCCTTTCAAAAATATAATGAATTGGATAAAGATTGAAACTATTCAATTGATAAAAGAAGGCAATCTTTATCCATATGAATAATTCTATGTAAAAATATCAAAACCTTCTGAAATTCTTTTTTCTTGCATACTAAAAGGCAGGTGCTTTTGGTTTGGTCCTGTTGTTGTTTCACAGAGGATTAACCAAAGGCACCTGCCTTCATCTCCTGATCAGAACTTTGATCGGTACTCAAAGTTTCATCAACCTCGATTCATCAGATTTTAAAGTTCCAATATCATTTTGGCAATCGTCATGTAAATGATCAATCCGGTTCCATCCACCAAGGTGCTGATCAATGGTCCGGAAACGACCGCCGGGTCTGCTTTCAGCCGGCTCAGGATCAGCGGCAATGCTGCGGAAACCACGGACGACCAGATGACAATAAACATCGCAGCCAACGCGACCACATAAGCCACGTCAAAGGTGACGCCCATGATCCAGGCCCGGATAAAGCCGATCAGTCCCAGCGACATGCCGAGAAACATTCCGGTGAGGAGTTCTTTTTTGATGACACGGAACAAATCTTGAAACTTGACTTCCCCGACACCGAGGGCCCGGATCAGTGTGGTGACAATTTGCGAACCGGTGTTTCCGCCTGTCCCGATTAACAAAGGGATAAAAAAGGATAGGGCAACCACTTGATCCAGCGTGCTCTGGTAACTTTCCAAAACTGTTGCGGTATAAGCACCTCCGACAAACAAAATGAAGAGCCAGACAATCCGTTTCCGGTATAAACTCCAGATGGAGGTTTTGAAGTAAGGTTCGGTCAACGGTTGGCTTCCTCCGATTTTTTGGATGTCTTCAGTTGCTTCTTCCTGAATGACCTCGACCACATCATCGTAGGTGACGATTCCGATCAACCGGTGTTGCCGGTCCACGACGGGTACGGCATAAAAACCGTAACGGGACAAAACCGATGCGACCTCTTCCTGTCCGGTTTCGGCCGGAACGGAAATGATATCGGTTTTGGCGATGTCGGAAAGCGGGGTTTTCGGATCGGCCAAAATGATTTCTTTGAGTGAAGCCACGCCAAAAAGTTTGCCACGTTGGTCGGTGACATAGATGTAGGAGACAATCTCCGCTTCATAACCCACTTTCCGGATGTGCCGGATGGTTTGTTCCCCCGTCCAATAGGCCCGGGCCGATACATAATCCACTGTCATCAAGCCGCCGGCCGTATCCTCCGGATAAGTCATCAGCTGTTTGATCTTTTTCCGGTAATCCGCCGGGAGCAGCCGTTGCAACTTTTCGGCTTGCAGCGGGTGGATGGCGAGCAGGAGGTCCACCACCATGTCACTGGACATTTGCTTGATCAATAACGAGGTGACCGTTTCGTCCATGCGGCTCAGCAACTCATAGGTTCTTTCCGGCTCGAGATATTCCAAAACTTCCGCGGCATGAGCCAAAGATAAATGGGTGATGAGTTCCCGTTGGAGATCCACATCCAAATCTCGGAAAATCTCGGCCAAATCGTATGGTTGCATTTGGCGCAAAAGCTCCAACAAGCGCGTTTCTTTTTTTTCGGAGCAGAACAGGTTTTGCAACTCTTCCTTGACGAAAGCTGCTTGACTCATCTCGTTTCCCCCCTTTTATAAAATAAAAAACTCCCACTGACGATGAGAGCGGGAGACAGAGCAAAACAAGCCCATTGAAGCATGAGCCGGCCTTTATCTCCCTCATCGAGCTTTGGCACTGCACGGCATAGGTTGTAACAACCAGCTACATTAGAAAAGACCTTCGTTCCGATCTTTTCTGCTGACCCATTGGCGTCTCTCGACATTTTTGGGCAGTAGCGTATCTCCGAACAGGAACCTCACCTAACAGAGATAAAACCATGACAATATAAGGTTTTGAACGTTGTCAAGTATAACGCTTGGCAGAAAGGGTTGTCAATTGATCTTGTGTTGAAATTTCTTAAAGGACATATTGTCATTATATTTTATTAAACAAGGGCGGGGAGGGTGCCATCCTGCAACCGGAAAGATTGAATTTTTACGGAAAATTTAGTAAAATATACTTATATATTAATATAAATTTCGTTCTTCCATGAAAGCAGTCGTTCCAGTTCTATGTGGGTCTGAATCAGATATAGAAAGGAATTCCTTTTCGGGAAGGAGATGCGAGATGAGTGTGGACCACAAGGCGTTGGAACGGGCGATTGCCGAAATCACAGAGATAGCCAAGGGTTTCGGGCTTGATTTTTATCCGATGAGATACGAAATTTGTCCGGCAGACATTATATATACTTTTGGTGCCTATGGCATGCCGACGCGGTTTTCGCATTGGAGCTTCGGCAAAGCTTTTCACAAAATGAAACTGCAATACGATTTAAATTTAAGCAAAATTTATGAATTGGTCATTAACTCTAATCCTTGCTATGCTTTTTTGCTCAAGGGAAACAGCTTGACGCAAAACAAAATGATCGTGGCTCATGTCCTGGCGCATTGCGACTTTTTTAAGAACAACGTCCGTTTTTCGGCAACTTCCAGAGACATGGTGGAGACAATGGCCGCCAGCGCGGAGCGGATCCGCCAATATGAAATGAAGTACGGGAAAGAAGTGGTGGAGGAATTTTTGGATCATGCCCTCGCCATTCAAGAGCACATCAATCCGAGCCTGTTGGATTTAAAAGCCAACCGGAAGAAAGCGAATCCGTCAACCCCTTCCAAACCTTCCACTCCTTATGATGACTTGTGGGAATTGGATCAACCGGAAAAACACCCGAAGCCTTCTCCAAAAAAGAAACAATTCCCTGAACAGCCGGAAAAAGATTTGGTTCTGTTTTTGATGAAACACAGCCGGGTGCTGGAAGATTGGCATCAGGACATTTTGACCATTTTGCGCAATGAGATGTTGTATTTCTGGCCGCAGCTGGAAACCAAAATCATGAATGAAGGTTGGGCCTCCTACTGGCACATCCGCATCATGCGCGAGTTGGATTTGAATGAAGAAGAGGCGATTGAATTTGCCGGTTTGAATGCCTCTGTCTTGCAACCTTCCAAAACATCCATCAATCCGTATTACCTGGGATTGAAGATGTTTGAAGACATTGAACGCCGGTGGGATCATCCAACCGAAAAAGAGCAGAGGGAGTTGGGGATGAAGCCCGGGCAAGGGCGGAAAAAAATCTTTGAAGTCCGTGAGTTGGATTCCGATATTTCCTTTTTGCGGAATTACCTGACCGAAGAGTTGGTGGAAAAACTGGATTTGTATGTATTCCAACGCAAAGGCGACGAGTGGAAAATCACGGACAAAAACTGGGAGTCGGTCCGGGATGAGCTGGTGATGAGCCGGATCAACGGGGGACATCCGTTCATTGTGGTGAAAGACGGGGATTATGCGGAAAACGGAGGGTTGTATTTGCTCCACCGGTATGAAGGCGTTGAGTTGGATACGAAATATCTGGAAAAAACGTTGCCGCATGTTTATGCATTATGGGGCCGCCCGGTCTATTTGGAGACAGTGATTGAAGAGAGAAAAGTGGTTTTTTGTTATAACGGGAAAAAATGCACACGGCGCTATTTGTGAAAAAATGTCCGCTTCAATTCGGGGTTGAAGCGGACATTTTTGTTTATTCACCGGAACGCGGCTCCTCCTGTTGAGCATCTTCTGTTCCGGCTTCCGATCCGGTTTCCGGCTCCTCTTTACCCCGGGTTTCCATTTCCTCTTTATCCGGCGTTTCCGTTTCTTCTTCTTCCAGCTGTTTTTCTTCCCCGGTTGTTTCGGTTTCCGCGATGTCCGTTGCAGAGGAAATGGTTAACGGGAGAAAGGGTTGGACCGGGTCATCCGTTAATGGGTTGTGGTTTTGTTCATCTTCTTCTTCCAGTTTCACCGTTTTTGGATGATGGTCGGAATTGGCGTTTTCCGGTTTTTTCTCTTCGTTTGCGACATTGTCTGTGTCCGGAACCGGGATGGCGGCAGGAATGTCATCCACCGGGGTTTGTCGGGCGAACCAGTGGAGCAATCCTTCGATGGAGGTCGTGGATTCATGAGTGCGGTCGATTTGGATGACAAAGTGGTCGGCGTGATTTTCTTTCAGTGTCACCAGGCATTCCGGATGATTGGTGATGGCCACGACGGCATAGGGCGATTTAATCGGAGTGGCCAACGGGATTTGAAACGTCCGTCCGGACATATTTTCTTCCAGTTGGAAGCGGGCAATGCCTGAAACCGTGGCAGGTTGTTCATCCGCAAGGAGCGGACGGAAATTCAATTTCTCCAAGCCGATGCTTTGATCAGCGATTTTTTCGGTGGTGACTGCTTGGTCCGTCAGATGTTCCGCAGAAATGGCGCCGGATTCGATGTGTGTTCCCTGGATTTGTTTTTTGGCGATGTGGCAGGACAAAATCGCATCATCGTTGATATGGCGGGGGAAGATGGACTGGGATGCCAACTTGTCGGAATGAACGGCTTGATCTTGAAGCAGATCGGTTGAAATGGCTCCTTGCTCAATGTGCATTTCCTGGATTTGCCGTTGGGCAATGTGCCAGGAGCGCACGGAATCATCTGCGATATGGCGCGGCAAGATGGAATGCGAAGCCAGTTTGCCGGCATCGACCGCGTCATCTTGAAGATGGGCTTTGGTGATGGCTTCTTCTTCGATGTGCCGGCCGGAGACGGCCGTATCTTTAATATGGTGGCCTTGGATTTGCTCTTTTTCAATGTGCCGGGACAAAACGGCACCGGCTGAAATGTGCGGGGACAAGATTGCATTTTGGGCCAGATGGCGGACCGCGATGGCTTCATCCTGGATGTGTCCGGATGCCACGGATTGTTCCGCGATATGCTTCGACTCGATTTGCTTTTCCTGAATGTGCCCGGATTGAATGGCCTCTTCTTGGATGTGCCGGCCGGAGACGGCTGTATCTTCAATATGGTGGCCTTGGATCTGTTCTTTTCTGATATGACGTGACAAAACGGCACCGGCTGAGATGTGCAATGACCCGACAGCTTCCTCGTTCAGATGATGTTCGCAAATCGAGTTTTCATCCAGGTGTCCGCTTTGGATCTGTTGTTCCCCGATGTGGTGAGACAAAACGGATGCGGCGGACAGATGCCGGGACGATATGGAGTCGGATGTCAAATGCCGGGAAGAAACCGTTTCATCACAGAGCAGCTCCCCGGAAATGGATTGTTCCTGAATGTGCCGGGCGCTGATTTGCTTATCCTGAATATGCTCGGCGTTGACGGCTTTATCTTGAATATGACGGGATTTGATCTGGTGATTGGCGATTTTTTCGCTGACGATGGCATGGTCTTTTAAATGGTCCGTGTGAATTTCGCCGTGTTTCAGATGTTTTGCGTTGATTGCCCCGTCCTCAATGTGATTTTCGCCGATGGATTGGTCTTGCAGATGGTGGCTTTGGATCTGCTTTTCCCCGATATGCCGGGATAATACGGCTTCAGCGTCAAGATGTCGGGATTCGACCGATTTTTCTCCAAGGTTGCGGGCATGGATCGCTTCATTTTGGATCAGTTCGTTGGAAATGGACTGGTCTTTGATGTGCTCCGGACCAATTTGTTTTTCCCGGATGTGGCGGGAGGTGACGGATTCGCTGTGGAGATGGCGGGAATCGATTTCGCCTTCTCCGATTTTTTCTGCGGTCACTGCTTGATCTTTCAAATGCCGTGTGTGAATTTGCCCGTTTTTGATGTGATGGTCCTCAATGGACTGATCCGCAATATGTTGGTTTTCGATGACGGAGTGGTCCAGTTTTTCTTTGGTGATGGCTCCGTCGACGATGTGGGTGGACTGGACGGAAAAAGGTGCGATGTGATGGCCGCTGATGGTGGCGGATCCGATGTGTTTTCCCTGAATGCTTTCATTGGCCAGTTTATCCCCGTAGACGGATTCGTCCGCCAGATGTTTGTGTTGGATTTGCCCCCGGTCAATGTGTCTGGACTGGATGATCTGTTCTCCCAGATGTTCCCGCAAAATGGTGTGGTGTCCGATTTTTTCGGACGTGACGCATCCGTTGGCCAGTTTGTTCGAAGTGATGGCAAAGTCGTTGATTTTGTCGGTGGATACCGATTCCGGAGCCAGTTTGGAAGTGGAAATCGAATGGTCGATCAACTTGGAACCGGAAATGGAATGATTGGCCAAATGTTGCTCATTGATGCTTGCTTCCTGGATGTGGCGTTTGTTGATGCTGTTTTCTTGCAGGTGTTCTTCGCCGATGATTTTCCTGTTCAGATGTTTTTCCTGAATGGCGCCTTCGGCAATGGCTTCGGCATGGACACTGTTTGGGGCGATGTGTTGTTCTTTGACGGAATCCGGGGTCAAATGTTCATGGGTGATGATGCCCGGCTGCAAATGATCTTTGTGAATGGATTGATTTCGGATTTGTTGTCCGGTGATGGATTGATGGGTGATTTTTTCCCCCGGGATGGATTGTTCCCCGAAATGGTGGGGGCTGATGGCTTTTTCCTGAATGTGGGAACCTTGAATGGAGCCGGGTTGAATGTGTTGGGATTCGATGGATTGAGATGCGATTTTGTCGCTGGTGACAGCGCCGTTTTGCAATTTGCTTTCGGAGACGGATTCATCGGCCAGTTTTGCTTGGTTCACGACTTCGTTTTCCAAATGAATGGTGCGGATGGAACCGCTTTTTAATTTTTCGCCGCTGATGGACTGATCGGCCAAATGCTCATTTAAAATATGGCCCAGTGACAAATGTTTGCTTTGGATCGAGCGTTCTTTGAGTTTGCTTTCATTGATGCTGCCGTCTGATAATTTGCTGCCGGGAATTTCATTGTCTTTAATGTGTTTGGCTTGAATGGAATCTTTTTTGATGTGGCTTCCTTCAATGGAATCATGATCCAGATGGAAGGAGCGGACTGCATTTTTGGCAATTTTTTGTGATGTGACGGCTTCATTTTTCAATTTGGATTCGGTTACGGCCGCCTGTTCAAGGTGATCGGTGCCAATGCTGTCCGGTTTGATCTTTTTCCCGCTGATCGACTGGTTGGCGATTTTTTCTTCCGTTACGGCGGCGTCGGCGATGTCATTGGTGTAAATCGGCGAATGGCTTTGCCGGGTCTGGGTGGATGAAGTTTTTAAAGGTTTGGATAAATCGGACATTTCCGCGGTGTTTTCCATGTCTTCCAACAGACCGGTTTTGTTCCGTTTCTTTTTCAATTCTGCTTGCTCCAATTGAATGAGTTCCTCCAAAATTCGTTCATCGGCCATGTAAGGAGAGGGACGTTCCCTTTTTTTGGCTGAATGAGACTTTCTCTTCTTCAAAGGTCGTACTCCTTTCTATCGGGCATTTTCCACTCTCTTTTAGGTATATGCATCAAAATGAAAAATGGAAACATGTCAAATCAAAATCGCACAACGCCAGTATTCATCGGGTTTCCTAAGAATAACCATTTATTACATATTAAAGGAGCGTGGATTTATGTTAGTATGAACCTAGCTTTGGGAGCGGCAAAAATGGAAGAGGAGGATTTGATGCAAAACAGTAAAAAATTTATTAAATTGGGAATTACTGTCGCAGCATCTCTTGTGATTTCTACAGGACTTCCGGCAGGCATCACACATGCCGCCACTTTGGAAACGGCCAACCATTCCTTGATTTCCCAGATTTTCAAACAGTTTGGTTGGGCGTTCAAGGGAAAAACGGCAAATGCACAGCCTGAAAATCCGGAAGCTTCAGAACCGTCCGGACAAACCACGGTTCCTGAAAACCAAACTGGACAAGCACCGTCCGATAACGGGCAAACGGATACAGAACAAACAGCTACGACCAAAGCAGACCAGATTATTGCAACAGGAGAAAAATATTTGGGAACACCTTACCAGTTTGGCGCTAAATCAGGACAAACCAAAACCTTTGATTGTTCTTCTTTCGTTCAACATGTGTTTAAAGAAAATGGCATTGATTTGCCGCGTAACTCCCGTCAACAATCAACGGTTGGACAAACGGTTCCTTTCAGTGAAATCCAAAAGGGGGATTTGTTGTTCTTTGAGCTGAGCAGCAATCCGGGCCGGATCGGCCATGTGGGCATTTATGCCGGGAACAACAAAATCTTGCATACCTGGGGACCGGGTGGTGTCCGGTATGACGATTTGTCCGACCGCTGGTTGAAAGAAGGGTTTGTCAAAGCCCAACGTGTGATTCAGTAAACGTGTGATTCGGTAAATTCGGAAAAAACATCCGTTGAAAATATTCGTTGTCGCTCCAACAAATGAAAATGACTGCTCAGATCTTGTTTCTGAGCAGTCATTTGTTTAATTTTCCGGAACCGGGATTCTGACAGACGGTTCGGATTTCTTCAACACGTCCGCCGGATCGAAATTTCCCCCGCCCAGCCAGAGGGTGTCTTTTCCGGTCGGGCCTTTACATAGCGAAAAAGCCATCAATCCGCATGAAAAACACAGTTTTAAGCTGGGGATGTTGTCGGAAGCGACCCGGGCATATACTTTCCCCAAGGATTGGATCGCTTGCTTCAAAAGTTGTTCCCCCACCCGTTTCCGGCGGTAATCCGGATGGACCGCGATGAAAGATTCTTCAATTCCGTAGTTTCCAAAGACAATGATTCCCGCCACTTTTTTTTCGTCATAAGCGGCGGCGATATAAGTTCCTTCCTTCAATTCTCCAGGCGTCAACCGGTGGAACCACCGCATCGCCTGATGGGTGATTCTCCCGTCTCCGTATCGTCTCAAAAAGCGGAGCAGGGGTTTTCGGATCCGCTCCAACGATTGCGGCGGAAATGCATGAATTTTCATGTCGCCGTCCCCTCCGATGTATGTGAAAATCCGCTCAGGTACAATGAGTATTCAATCAAACGGCGCAAAGACCGTCTCCGGATGTTGGGTTCGTCAAATTTCATCGGCTTGGAATTGGCCTCAAAGATCCAAAGGCTTCCGTCTTTTTCAATTCCGAGATCCATCGACATTTCCCCCAGGAGGGCGTTTTGTTGGTTTTCAATCCACCGGGCGGTCCGGATGCCGACTTGTTCGATCCGTTCTTTGATACGATCTGTTTCGCTGCCAAACACGGATTGAAGTACCGTGTCGATTTTTTCGATGTGCCCTCCCATGGGAACATGGGTGGAAATTGCCCGTTCGCCGGCCACCCGGACCCCCATCCCTGATAACCCCCATCGGCCGGTGCCGTTTTTCTGGAGCAAAATGCGGATGTCAAACGGATGGCCGTGAAAGGTGGCCAACGGGATGCCTTGTTGCAAAATATAGGCGGTTTTTTGTTTCAGCCGGTTGTACAAATCCCAAACTTCTTTCAGGGTCCGCACCCGGTATTTCTTTTTTTCCCTGGTGGTCTGGTAGGAGAGTTCATAGTGCTGCTTTTTTTTGTCAAGGCGCATCATTTTGATGCCGGCTTTTCCTTCGACCGGTTTAAAATAAAGAACCGGATGTTTGGCGGCCATGCGCTCCAATTGTTCCATGTGGTGAAGCCGGACGGTTTCCGGTAACAGCCGGTGTAAGTCGGGAGAAGCGGCAAGCTGTTGGTACAGCGTCCATTTGTCAAAAAAGCCGGGGTTAAACAGGTAAACGCCCGGCATTTGCTGCAGTTGCCGGATGGTTTGCCGGACTTCCGGGGTTTTTTCAATCATCCGGTTGGGGATGCGATTGTACACGACATTCGGGAAGGGCAGCCGGGCCGCTTTCCACCGCGGTTTCACCGAATGAGGATCCAGCAGATATCCGTTGACGGTGGAATGGTTGCCGATGCCTTGGGGCGTAAGGACAAACACGGTGACGCCCATTTCTCTTCCCGTCCGGATCAAGTCGGCGAAATTTTGGTGATTTCCTCCAAACGGCTTTTTATTGTTTGAGGTTAATATGGCGACAAAAGGACCGGCTTGATAATGATTCCGGGACAAATGCCTGAGGCGGGCGGGCGTGTGATGGGATTGGCTGGGCCTGCCGTGGGGGTTGAATCTGATTTTCGCTTTCGTGTGACGGCCGATAATGGCAGAAACCATGCCGGGAAACTGTTTTTTTGGATATCGTCTGAGCGGAACAAATTCCAGGGTGTTTTTGTTTGGTACGATGGACAGCCAGCCGGCTTTGGGTAATTTCATAAGATGGCGCTCCCCCTTTGTTAAATGAAGTTGGTCAGATTTAAACAATAATCGGTTATATATTTTGCAGACATGCGCCCGGCTTCGCGCAAACTCGGATGCAAGAAGATGTGCCTGCCCGGTTTGGCATTCACTTCAAAAAGCCAAACGCGGCCGTTGCGGTCTACCCCGATGTCCAGCCCCAACTCTCCCAGGGTTCCGTCAATCTGTTCTTCCAATGTTTCGGCAATGGTGATGGCGGAGCGGATGATCATTTTTTTCACTTCAGAGGCATGCTGATGGAATGTTTTAAGAAGCAGTTCATCCGTCCGGATGATGGAGCCTCCGGTCCTGACATGTGTTGTGACGCAACCGAAACCGGCTGCCTTGGAGCCGATGGCAACCACTTTCCAGTGCCCTTTGCTGTCTTTGTGCATGTGAACACGGAAATCGACAGGTCGGTGGTTATTCCGGATCAACCGGATCCCCTGCTGAACGAGATATTTTTTGAACCGGGGAGAGTGGATGCTGCCAAAATAATGGCTGATTAACGCTTTTAAAGACCGGAACAGGTGAAGGACGTTTTTGTTCCCTTTGTGGAACCGGCAATAGTAACCTTTTCCCGGGTGGTAAGTGATGCGGAAAATCCCCAGCCCCAAACTGCCGCCACTGGGCTTTAAATAGACCATCCGATGCTCTTTCAGCATTCTTTCCATGATCTCCAGAGTGGGGGGCATGTAAGTTTCGGGCATGAAAGTGGATGTTGCCGGATGGTGGTTCAGCATCTGATGGATGGACCATTTGTTGAAAAAGCCTTGGTTGAAGATTTTGCAAGCGGTGTTTTTTTTGAAGCGGTTTAAACAGGACTGAACCTGGGCCATGGATTCAGCCCGGCGATTGGGAATCCGTTCATAAATGACATCGGGAAACGGTGAGAGCAAGGGATGCCAACGATTTTGGAAGAAGTACCATCCCCGGACGGTTTGATTCTGCCAATTCACCATTTCCGGAGTAAAGACATAGATGAATGGTTTTTCGTCAAAACCCGCTTGAATGAAACTACGAAATAACTGGGTCCGGTTGCCGAAAGGTTGTTCCGGGTGGTGGCGGAAACCGGTGGTGAGGATGCCGATCACGGGTCCGAATTTCAACGTTTTGTCGGTAAACAGGGCCCGGATGGTTCCCGTGTAAGGGAAGAGCAACTGTCTGGCGACCGCCGGGGAAAGGAAAATCTTGTTTCCGGCCAGTGGAGCGATGATCACCCGGGTGATCATCGTTTTGTTTCCAAGTTGAATTTTAATGGATTGCCCGCTTTGGCATCCCCATAAATTCCCTAATGCCTGGCTGATCACAATGGCTTTGGCCGGAGTTTTGGAGTGAATTCGTATTTGGCAAAGGATTGATTTCATACTGACCCTCCTAGCTGTTCAATAAGGCATTCGCATATTGAATGGGAAACTGGATGGCACGCCGCCGCACTTCCAGTTCTCCGGTTTTTAAGAAAACGGACCGCCCGGGTTTTGAGTTGACTTCAATAATCCAGACATCTTTGTTTTCATCGATGCCGATATCGATTCCCAGCTCTACCAGAGGACCGTGACGGCTTTCGATAAAAGGGGGCACGATTTCACTCAGATAGTTGATGGTCGAGGAAATTTTGGCTGCTTCTTGCGGGGTGTAATGCTGCTTTAAAAAAGGTTGGAACGGTAAAGCTTGCCCGCCGCCGTGCAAATTGGAGGTGATGGAATCGGGTTGGCCGGTCCGGATGGCATGCCCCGTTGTTTCCCATCTTTTTTGTCCGTTTTTTTGGACCAGAATCCTGACATCAAACGGGCGTCCATCCGGTGTGTTCAGCGACAAAAGAGGTTGAAGGATGTAACGGGTGTCCCGGATGGTTTGTTCCACCCAATGGCTGAGTTGGACCAGGGTTTCAAATTGAACGGAAAAAGGCCGGTTGAATTTCGTCCGCCCTTTCAGCAAGAAAGAGGAGGGGGGGATTTGTTCGATGGCGACCACTCCTCTTCCGTGACTGCCGCCATTGGGTTTGATCAAAACACGGTTATGTTTCCGGAGGAAAGAGAACAGCTCTTGTGCATGGGTCAACCGCTTGGTTTCCGGGAGATAAGTCCGGATTTCCGGATGCTCTTTCAAGATGAGATAGGTTTGGTATTTCCCGCCCAAAGCTCTTCCAAGCAACCGGATTTGCGGGTCTTGGGTGATTTTTTGAACATGGGGTTTATACTTCATATAATGCCGGGCGTTGACATAATAACAACGGTCATAGATCAAATACGGCAGCGGAACCGTCTGTTGTTTCCAACGCTGATTGTGATAATGCCAAGCCGGAACCGTTCTGGTTTTCCAATGAATCCGGCCCGGATTGAATATAAAGACTTCCAGCCCCTGCTTTTTTCCTTCGAGTGTCAGTTGTTCAAAGAATGTGTGCTCTTTAAACGGAGGGTGTTTTTGGTTGTTTCCGTAGCAAACCATTATGCCAAGCCTGTTTTTTTGATCGGTCATCGCCGTTGCCTCCTCATGATCCCGGAAGTCGTCGAAGGAGAAGGGGCGGGAGGATGTTTTCCTTGCTTGGAAAGGTATAGCACGTAGTCGATCAACCGCAACACGGACGGGCGAAAATGGCTGTTTGGATTAATCACGGTGTCATCGGTTTTGGATGGTTTGGAATTGATTTCAATCAGCCAGATTTTTCCGTGCACATCAATGGCCAGATCGATTCCGAGTTCGGCGAAATGACCGTCGGCCAAACGTTCAAACGTTTTGGCGATGTCAAGTGCGGCGGCCCGAAGTTGGTGGATGGACGGTTTGTTTGGATAGGACAATTCCTTCAAAACATCACTTGCTTTGCGGATTGTACCTCCACGGGCCAGATTGGATACAATATGTTGAATGTTGGCAATCCGCGCAACGGAAGAAGTGATTTTCCAAACCCCTTCCTTGGTTTTTTGTGCCAAAATGCGAAAGTCTACCGGCCGGTAGTCAAATTTCATCAGCCTGAGTCCCTGTTGGGCGATGTAAGGCTGGCTTCTGATTTTTTGTTTTAACAATTTCATCAGGCTGGAATGGTTCTTCAAGGTTCGGCGAACCGTTCCCCCTGGAGTGGACAGTTGATAAATCCACCTGTTTTTGGAATGGGTTATCTTGATGATCCCGCTTCCCAGACTGCCGTTGGTCGGTTTGAGATAAACGGTGGAGTATCGTTTAAAGAGGGATAAGGCCCTCGGATCGCGGAATGAATAGGTTTCCGGCAATCGCGAACGGATTGCTTCATCTTGGACCAGGATTTGATAAACCTGTAATTTATCCAAAAACCTCTCATTAAAGATGGGGATCCGGAAAAGGTTTTTTAACAGGGACATTTTTTTCTGCAAAGATTCTTGTTGCTCGATGCGGCGTGAGTTGATGCGGTTGTAAATTACATCCGGGAGCGGGTATTTTGTACATTGCCACCGGTTTTTCTGTTTGATCCAGACGGTCGTTTCATTCCGGTTTAAATCGATGTGTTCCGGCGTGATGACAGCGACCCGGATCCCTCTCATCTGACCGGCAGTGATGCATTCATCCAGAAATTTGGTCATCAGGCCAAAAGGTTGAGCACGCTTTTCCTGTGGATGGGCATTGATCAAAATGCCAAAAACAGGTCCAAATCGCAAGCGGAGAGAATGTGCGTCAAAATGGGCCCGAATCCATGGCTGAGGGTTCATTTTCAATTGCTCGGCAAGCTCAGAGCTGATGCAAATCAGTTTATGGTTCATGCGACTGAAAGCGACTCGTCCTTTTGCGATGGCTGAACCAAATGCGACTGAGAAAACCGGGGTTTTTATCTCCAATTTTTTGGCCAAAGCCTGACTCATCACCAGATCAATGTGGTGAGGAAGCTGATGTTGCGACAAGATTTGAATTTGTACTTGTGCCAGCCCCATGACAATCCCCTTCCGCCTGTAAAATACTAATGTATGGTATGTGGGCGTCAACCGCATGGTGAATAAAACAGGCTTGGCTTCGGCGGAAGGGATGGAAAAAAAGCGGGAAAATCGTTAGGATGAAAAAGAGGGGGACTGAAGCCGGACGGGTGGAAGGATGACCTTGTCCACGGTCACGGTTTCCCGGGATGGTCAGACAGGTTGAAAGGATTGCAAAGAAGGAGGATGACGGATGAACATTACATATCACGGACATTCTTGTTTTGAAATTGAAACCCCGAAACACCGCATTGTCATTGACCCGTTTTTAAGCGGCAATCCGCTGGCGAAAGCGAAACCGGAAGAGATCAAGGCAGATTGGATTTTATTGACGCACGGTCATGACGACCACGTCGGGGATACGGTGGACATTGCCAAGCGGAATCAAGCGACCGTGATCGCCCCCCATGAATTGGCCGTCTGGCTCGGTTTCCAAGGGGTGAATGCCCATGGCATGTCCATTGGCGGAGGCTATTCGTTTGATTTTGGCCATGTCAAAATGGTGAATGCGCTGCATGGTTCCGGATTTGTCAAAAATGAAGAACAACAAATCATTTATTTGGGACCACCATCCGGTTTTGTGCTGACCTTGGAAGGTAAAACCATTTACCATGCAGGGGACACTGCGCTTTACTCTGATATGAAACTGATTGGAAGAGGAAAAGAAATCGATTTGGCCCTTCTCCCCATCGGGGACAATTTCACCATGGGGCCGGAAGATGCGCTGACGGCTGCGGAATGGATCGGGGCCAAGCATGTGATTCCGATGCATTACAACACGTTCCCGCCGATCCGGCAAGATGCCGGCGCTTTTGTGGAGAAACTGAATGCCAAAGGTATGAGCGGCAGTGTGCTTGGCGTCGGCGAAACATTCACCCTCTAAGATAACGATTTGTAAATTTACTGTAATTGACTCGTAATCTTTTTCCACTACAATAGACGAAGATGAAAACCCCCTTTGGTAGAGACGGTTTTAAAGCCGTCTCTTTTTTGTTTGCTCATAAGGCTGATAAGCCGGTGCTATATAAAAAGACAAAAGAATATATTGTTGGTAAATGGTGAGGGGGGAAGGGAATTGAAAGGTAAACGGATGATTGAACTTGGAATCAGTGTGGCCCTTTTGATCATTGCCGTCCCCAAGCTTCCCTTTGATCTCCATGGAGGGGGAGGAACGTTTTTTTCCCTGATGTGGTTGACGGGGTTATCCCTGAATATCGCGGCCAATATTTTGGAGATGAAACGGTTGTTGAAAAAAGAACGCAAAGAAAAAATGATCCGGCAATATTTCAGAATGTTGGAACTGAAGAAAACCCTAAAACACCGTCAGATCACCGGGTATTGAATCTGTTTCTTTCTATTTGGCAAGACTGTTTCTATTGCAAACAGGAAGGAGTTTTCTTGGAAAGCTCCTTTTTATTTTTTCTGTCTCCCGTTTTGTAATATAATAGGTGTAACAGTAACGGCGAAGGAAGGGAAGGCAATTGGCGACAAAGCATGAGCAAATTCTCAAATACATTGAGAGCTTGGAAGTGGGACATAAAATATCTGTACGGCAAATTGCCAAAGAATTGAACGTGAGCGATGGAACCGCTTACAGAGCGATTAAAGACGCAGAGCTCAAGGGGCTTGTCCATGCCATTGAACGGGTGGGAACGGTGCGTATTGAGAAAAAGCAACGTTCCGATATTGAAAAATTGACATATGCCGAAGTGGTCAACATTGTGGACGGAAGTGTTCTTGGCGGCCGGGCCGGTTTGCACAAGACGTTGAACCGCATGGTGATCGGAGCCATGAAATTGGAAGCCATGATGCGTTACGTGGAACCGGGGAACCTTCTCATCGTCGGAAATCGGGATAATGTGCACAGGGTTTCGCTGGAAAGAGGATCCGCCGTGCTGATTACAGGCGGGTTTGATGCAACCGATGAAGTGAAGCAGCTGGCGGACAAGCTGGAGTTGCCGGTGATCTCCAGCAGTTATGATACCTTTACGGTGGCGACGATGATCAACCGGGCGATTTATGACCGGCTGATCAAAAAAGAGATCTTGATGGTGGAAGATGTGATCAAAACATCCAATCGTCCCGTTTATCTGCGGGCGGATGACACCATTTCCCGTTTTCACGAGTTGTTGCGGGAAACCTCGCACAGCCGGTATCCGGTCACCGATGACAAAGACCGCGTGGTCGGGATGGTGACAGCGAAAGACGTGATGGGATTTCCCCCGGATGAGAAAATTGAAAAAGTGATGACCAAAAATCCGATCACGGTGAATTTAAAGACATCCCTCGCTTCCGCCGCCCATGAAATGGTGTGGGAAGGCATTGAATTGTTGCCGGTCGTGGATGATTACCGGAAAATCATCGGGGTGATCAGCCGCGAAGATGTGATCAAATCGTTGCACTATATGCAAAAACAGCCGCAAGTCGGCGAAACGATCCAGGAATTGAGTTTTCGCGGGTTCTCGGAAGAGGGAACCAATGGAGAAACCGTATTCAGCGGTCAAATCACCCCGCAAATGACGGATTCTTTGGGGATGTTAAGCACGGGGGTGTGCACCACGTTGATGACGGAGGCCGCCATTCGTGCCCTTCGCCGGAAACGGCGCGGGGATCTCACCATCCAAAATGTGACGCTTTATTTTTTAAAACCGGTTCAAATCGAAAGCAACGTAAAAATCCAACCCAAAATTTTGGATCTGGGGCGGAAACAGGCGAAAATGGATGTGGAAATGATATTGGATCAACAAGTTGTGGCCAAAGCGCTCATCACAGCGCACGCCATCGACCGTTAAAAAAAGCATGGACTTCATTGCCCATGCCGTCATGGTAAGCTCAAATCTCTTCAGGTTTGAGCCTTTTTGTTTTTTCAGGACTGTGAGGCTTCTTGTTTTTCTTGTCTCAGTTGTTTGAAATAGTGATGGTTTTTGATTCCGTAATATCCGTTGATCAGGCCCAGCACAAAAATGATGGCGATGAACACTCCCTGTATCGTTGTCGTTTGGATAGTGACAAATTGCAACAGGGCGATGGAGACAAACATGACCCCCATATGGATATTCATCCGGGCCCGGTGAAGATGTTTGGATATTCCTTGTTGGCGACGCGATAAAATGCTGTTGAAAAAAGTTCCGAAAATGCTGATGCATATCAATGAAATCAACAGGATGACAAGGGCTTCCACTGATAATACCTCCTGAAACCGCATGCGGCGTTTGGTCATGTCCAAGATGGAACAAGGCGTTTTGCCTTTACGGCTAAAATGCCGGTTTCCTTTACATCATATCGTATATCTTAAAGCATTGCATCAACCGTTCGTGTTTGCCACGTCATTGTTGAGGCTTTTGGCTTCCAGCCAGATTTTCAGCGTTTCATTGTACAACGAGACATATTTTAAGTGAACTTCCACTTTGGTGCGTTGGGTGTCATCAATGGTGACTTGTTCTTTTTCGAGGATCAGTTCAATGATATCCGGATTGTTGCTGATCCATTGCATGGATTTGTCCAGAAAGGGGGATAATTTTTTCTCGATCCGCGTTTTGACGGCGTCCGAGATAAAAGGCTGTTCGGCATCCACCTCCACAACGATTTTTTTGATTCGTTCTTCCTCGTCTTGCCGCCGGTTTCCTTTTTTGGTCAGTTGCTCAATTTCTTTCTCCAATTTCAGGATTTCTTTGTATTTTTGGTTGTTTGCATAATAGATGGTGTTTCTCTCGGAAAGCAAACCGTCCAGTTTTTGTCCGTAGACAATCAGAAAAATACTGCTGCCCGTGACAACGCCCAACAGGAACATTACAAAAGAACGGCGGTTTTTTTTCAGCATTTGCCAAACGCCATTGGACATTTTTTAAAATTCCCCTTGGATCAACCAACGAACCAGGATGGTTCCTGTGTGGGCGCCCAAAAAAGCACTGACGATAAAAATCAATTGTTGGAATGCTAAATTCAATTGTCCTCCCAAAATGGTGATTTCAAAATTTTTGATGGTGTCAAACGTTCCCCCGATGGCGGCAACCATGGCCCAGATTTTCAGCTGTTCGGACAACCGCAACATTTTGTACATCGGGTAATCATCCGCCACAAAAGCACCCAGTCCTCCCAACATGACTCCGCCCAACACAACGCCCAATGCAATCAGAAAATCCAAAATGGCTGTGGTCCAAAATTCCTGTTCCATCGCTTAACCGTCCTCCATTCGGTTTCTTCTATTCACCCTATGAGCGCTTCTTGTAAAATATGAGGACGACCTTCTTTGATATAATGGGAGAAAGATGGGAGGTGATGGCTGTGGAACCGGATGATTTTGTCCACTTGCATCTTCACACGGAATACAGTTTGTTGGACGGGGCGGTCCGGATCAAAGAGGTGGTTGCCAAAGCAAAACAACTGGGGATGAAGGCATTGGCCATCAGTGATCACGGTGTGATGTACGGTGTGATCCCTTTTTACCGGGCCTGTCTGGAAGAAGGAATCAAACCCATCATTGGTTGTGAAATGTACTTGACGGACGATTACACGAAAAAACCGCCCCTCAAGGAGCAAAAAACATACCATTTGCTGCTCCTTGCCGAGTCCAATGAAGGATACCAAAATTTGATCCGCTTATGTACCGAAGCCCATCTGCGGGGATTTCACCATAAACCGCGAATCGACCGGAATTTGCTTCGAAAACACGCGGCCGGTTTGATCGCAACCAGTTCTTGTCTGAAGGGGGAGATTCCGCAGGCGATTTTAAACGGCCAATATGAAAAAGCCCGGCGTTTGATCCGGGAATATTTGGATATTTTTGGGAGAAATTGTTTTTATCTGGAACTGCAGGATCATGCATTGCCGGAACAACAGCAGGTGAACCGGGTGCTGATCAAGTGGGCGGAAGAATTCAAGATTCCACTCATTGCCACCAACGATGTCCATTACGTGGAAAAAAATGATCATGAAATTCATGATTGTTTATTATGTATAGGAACAGGCAGTAAATTGGATGATGAGAATCGGTTTCGTTTCGGTTCGGATCAATTTTATTTAAAGTCGAAAGATGAGATGAAGGAGCGCTTTCGGCATGTGCCGGAAGCCATCCGGAATACAGCCGAAATTGCCGAGCGTTGTCATGTGACGATTCCGCTCGGGCAAAAATGGTTCCCCCGCTTCCCTGTCCCGGACGGGATGAGCGCGAAAGATTTCTTGAAAAAACTATGTTTAAAGGGAGCGGAGGAAAGGTATGAAAAAATCACCGACGAAATTTTCAACCGACTTCACTATGAATTGGAAACCATTGATCAAATGGATTTGAACGATTATTTTCTGGTGGTTTGGGATTTTGTCCGTTTTGCGCATGAAAACGGGATTGCTGTCGGTCCCGGACGCGGTTCGGCTGCCGGAAGCCTTGTGGCCTATCTGCTGAACATCACCCAGATCGATCCTATCCGGTACGGACTGTTGTTTGAACGGTTTTTAAATCCGGAAAGGATCAGCATGCCGGACATCGATATTGACTTTAACTATGAGCGGCGGGATGAAGTGATTCGTTATGTTGTCAAAAAATATGGCGAGGATCACGTTGCGCACATCATCACCTTCGGAACCATGGCCCCCAGGGCGGCGGTCCGGGATCTGGGGCGTGTGATGGATTATCCTTATCCGTCGGTGGACCGGCTGGCAAAAATGATTCCGGCAAGCCCCGGGATGACCATGCAGAAGGCCTATCAATCCGAACCACGGTTAAAACAGCAAACCTTGGATCCGGCGATGGGCAAATTGTTGAAAGCGGCGGAAAAAGTGGAGGGGATGCCGCGGCATGTATCCACTCATGCCGCCGGAGTGGTCATCTCCAGCGAACCCCTGACCCGCTTCGTTCCGTTACAGGAAGGAAGTGAAGGGATTCCGCTGACGCAATATCCGATGGAAGTCTTGGAGAAGATCGGCCTTCTCAAAGTGGATTTTTTGGGGCTTCGCAATTTGACCATTATTGAAAATGCGCTTCGTCTCATCAAAGAAACCCACGGACAGACACCGGATTTTTCGCAAATGGAATATGACGATCCGGCCACCTACCGGATGTTGTCCCGGGGTGAGACCGTCGGTGTTTTCCAGTTGGAGTCTTTCGGGATGCGGCAAGTACTCAAAGAATTAAAGCCGACCCATTTTGAGGACCTGATCGCGGTGCTCGCCTTATACCGTCCGGGTCCCATGGAACAGATTCCGCGGTTTATCCGCGCCAAACACGGGTTGGAAAAGGTGGATTATCTGCATCCGGATCTTGAAGAGATCCTGGAAAGCACGTACGGGATTATTGTCTATCAGGAGCAAATCATGAAAATCGCCGCCAAAATGGCCGGCTTTTCGCTGGGGCAGGCCGATATCTTGCGCCGGGCGGTCAGCAAAAAGGAAAAAAGCTTGTTGCTGGAACAGCGGCAGGCGTTTGTCAAAGGTTGCATCGGACAAGGCTATGATAAATCGACAGCAGAACAAATCTATGATTTGATTGTCCGGTTTGCCGATTACGGGTTTAACCGGAGCCATTCGGCGGCCTATGGCGTGCTGGCTTATCAAACGGCTTATTTGAAAGCCAATTATCCGCTTGAATTCATGACGGCGCTTTTGGCCACCGTGATGGAAAATCATGACAAAATGGCCGAATATATTGAGGAAGCGAAAAGGATGAATTTGCCGGTTCTGCCTCCGGACATTCAAAAGAGCCAACTGACGTTTACGATGGAAGGCCGGGCGATCCGGTTCGGGCTGTTGGCCGTCAAAAATGTCGGCACTGCAGCCATCCGCAATATCATTGAAGCCCGGGAAGATGGTCCGTTTAAGGATCTGTTGGATTTTTGCCGGCGTGTGGACTTGCGAATCTGCAACCGGCGCGTCTTGGAATCGTTGATCGAATGCGGGGCGATGGATTCGTTTCCGGGGCATCGGGCGCAAAATTTATCCGTTCTCGACGATGTCATGGAACAGGCGTTGTTGGAAAAACAACTGGCCGACAAAGACCAGTTAAGCTTTGCTTTTTCCGGTTCAAACGGGGAGGACATTCAATTTCACCTGTCCCAAAGCCGGGTGACCCCTTACTCACGGGAAGAAAAATTGGAAAAGGAAAAAGAGCTTTTGGGATTGTATTTGTCGGGCCACCCGTTGGACGTTTATCAAGAAGAGATCCGAAAAACCACCACCCATACGATTCAGGAATAAAGGGGCCTGCCGAACAAAAGCCGGGTTTGGATTGCCGGACAAGTCACCAGATTGAAAGTTATTCAAACCAAAAGAGGGGAACCCATGGGCTTTATGACGCTTGCCGACCGGCACGGCGAAGTGGAAACGATCTTGTTTCCCAAAGCTTTCTCCCGATACCGGGATGATGTGCAAGACGGAGCGATGGTTCTGGTCAAAGGAAGTGTCCAAACCGACCCGGATGACCGGGTTCAAGTGGTTGTGGATGCATTGATGGATTTGAAAGCGGTGAAAGCACGCCGATCGGACACTCCGCAGGGGTTGTATCTGCGCATCACTCCGGAGTTGGAACAAGCGGAAAGATTAAACCGGTTAAAAGCAGTCATTCTTCAAAACCGGGGGCGGATTCCCGTTTATCTTTATTATGAGCGGTTGAAAAAAGTGCGTGCGTTGCCGGTTGAACAATACGGGATCGCATTGACGGAGGCATGTGTCAACCAACTGAAACAAATTGTCGGAGAAGAAGGGCTGCGGGTCAAAAGAGAGACGGAAGGCACAAACAGGCGGCAAGCCGCTAAGAGAAGGTGAGATTTTGTTTTATGAACATTCCTTGAAGTTGCTGAAAAAGCGCGGGGTTACCGTCGAAGGAATCGCAGAGATCGTTTATCAGTTGCAATCACCGTACAACAAGGATTTGTCACTTCAAACCTGCGTTGAAAATGTGAAAGCCGTATTGAAAAAAAGGGAAGTGCAACATGCCATTATCACGGGTGTGTCCTTGGATATGCTCGCAGAACAAAAGAAGTTGCCCGAGCCTTTTCAAACCATCATGGAAGTGGATGAACCGCTGTACGGAATTGATGAAATTCTGGCACTCAGTATTACGAATGTCTATGGAACCATCGGTCTGACCAGTTTTGGTTATTTGGATAAAAACAAAGTCGGGATCATGGAGAAATTAAATAACCACGGGAAACAGATTCATGTGTTTTTGGATGATATTGTCGCCGGCGTGGCGGCGGCGGCATCCGCGCGGATTGCTCATCAACATCCCGATACAAATCCATATATGAAAAATCAACCTTGATCTTTTTAAAGAAGTGTTTGCCGGGAGGCGGACACTTCTTTTTGCATGTTTGTTCACAAGTTTTTCTTTTTATTTACTTTCTTTAATGAAAAATTCCCCTGATTGTTTATAATAAAAGTAGACGAAATCATTCACAAATTGTTTTTAGAATATTTTTTTATATTTGACAAGGAGGATGGGGATGAAAAAGGCCATTCGCAGGTTGTGGAAACAGCAAGAGACCCGTGAACTGATGGATCCTGTGTATCATGAGCGATACTGTATCCATTTCGAAAAAGAAAAGATTTTTTTCGTTTCACTTATAAATGAAATAAAAAAAGAAGAAGTTTTCACGAGTGGAAAATTGGTTGCGCAAAAACTGGAGCCTGTGTACGAACGGTTTGAATCCGGGATAGATGATTATTTGGAAAGTGTGTTTGCATCAAAAAAAGTTTGGCGTTTTTTTGATGTGAATTACGGGTTGGATATCAGGGTGAACCGTCAGGCGGAAGAACCCGGATGGGAAGTGTGGATGGGCGAAGATTTGAGTTTTTTGACTTTGCAGCGTCGGGAAGTGAGGGAATATGTTTTGGGATTGATCACCAAGGGAGAATGTTGGTTTCATAGAGAAGCCAAAAAAGAAATGGGTTTGGTGTTGTGACAGGAAGTCCGGAAAAGCTCGGATGCGGGCTTTTCTCCTGCGGAAGATCATAGATTTTGTTTATATAAATGTATAAAAACATAAATATAAAAAATGATCAGCGGGATGAAAAGCTGATTGGATACATAGGAAAAGATGGTTCAGAAAGGTGGAGTGCAGATGAAAAACATCCGGTTTCCGGTCATTCTTTCTCTTTTGGCCGGTTTGATTTTGATGTCGGCTTGTGCCCATCCGGAAGCGACAGACCGTTTATCCGGAAAAACGAAACACTGGGAAGCGGCGGTGGAATACCATCAAAGCGAAAACACCAGCGAAGAAAAACTGATGATCCGGTATATCGGCGGAGAAGCGGCTTTTGTGGGGCCGGTTCACTATCAGTTGAAATCCGGGCAAAAGGTTTTAAGCGAGGAGAAAACGTTTTTGGATGGCAATGGCCAGGCGGTCATGAATTCGGTTTTGAAAGACATTTCCCCGGTGGAGGAGACGGATCGGTTGACGCTGGAAATCCGGTGGGATCAACAAAAGGAGGAGGTTTTGTTGACAAAATAATGGTTTTCGGGGGAAGCATCCGGAACGATGGATAAAAGTCTGAAAATAAAGAAAAATAACCGTGCGCATCCGATGAGACAAGCACAGGCTTTGTGAGGGGTTATACAAAGTAACAACAGCCATTTTCACTTCCCCGGCTGTTCTGGTATAATGTGACTTATTAGTGGTCAGACCACTTATTCGGAGAAAAGGAGCGAATCGGTATTGGCTAATTTGCGCGAAGAAGCATTGCGGTTGCATCGGGAAAAGCGCGGAAAGCTCACGATGCAATCAAAGGTTCCTGTCGAGTCGGCGTATGATCTCAGTTTGGCTTACTCACCGGGTGTTGCCGAACCTTGCCGGGAAATTCACAAGGATCCGGGCGTCATTTATGATTATACGATGAAAGGAAATCTGGTTGCTGTCGTTACTGACGGCACCGCCGTGTTGGGATTGGGGAATATTGGTCCGGGAGCTGCCCTGCCGGTGATGGAAGGAAAAGCGGTCCTGTTCAAATCGTTTGCAGGTGTCGATGCAATTCCGATTTGCCTTGATACGACGGAAATCGATAAAATTGTAGAGACGGTCAAATTTATGTCCCCCACATTTGGCGGGGTCAACCTGGAGGATATCGCCGCTCCCAATTGTTTCATCATTGAAGAGCGGTTGAAAAAAGAACTGGACATCCCGGTCTTTCACGATGATCAGCACGGCACCGCCATTGTCACTTTGGCCGGGTTGATCAACGCTTTGAAAGTGGTTGGCAAAAAGATGGAAGAAATCCGGGTTGTCGCCAATGGTGCCGGAGCCGCGGGTATTGCCATTATTCAAATGTTACTCAATATGGGCGTCCGCGATGTGGTGATGTGTGACAGCAAAGGTGCCATTTACAAAGGGCGTCCCTACGGGATGAATCCCGTGAAGGAAAAAGTGGCTGAAATGACCAACCACCGGATGCTGCGCGGGGAATTGGCCGATGTGATGAAAGGCGCCGATGTGTTTATCGGTGTTTCGGTAGCCGGTGCGGTGACGCCGGAAATGGTTCGATCCATGAACAAAGACCCGATTATTTTTGCCATGGCCAATCCCGTTCCGGAAATCATGCCGGAAGAAGCGAAACAAGCCGGGGCGAAAGTGGTGGGAACGGGACGGTCCGATTTCCCCAATCAGGTGAACAATGTTTTGGCCTTTCCGGGGATTTTCCGGGGAGCCTTGGATGTGAGGGCCAAAGCGATCAACGAGGAAATGAAGATTGCCGCTGCGCATGGCATCGCAAGTCTGATTGAGGAACATGAGTTGAATCCGGATTATGTGATTCCCGCTCCTTTTGATCCGCGGGTGGCCCCGAAAGTGGCCATGGAAGTTGCCAAAGCGGCGATGGAAACCGGTGAGGCGCGAATTCAAGTCGATCCGGAGGAAATTCGCCAAAAAACAATCCAATGGACCAAAGTATATGTACCATGACAGAAATAAGGCGTGATGGATGAAAACGATGAGTGGATCCAGTAAATTTGAAGCAATTTTTAAAGGAATACACAAACTGATAGAAGAAGACGGGCTCAGGCCGGGTGACCGCCTCCCTTCCGAGAGAGAATTGTCCGAGCGGTTAAATGCCGGACGATCGTCGGTTCGGGAGGTTTTGCGCTCACTCGAACTGTTGGGATTGATCAGTACCCGGAGAGGGGAAGGAACTTTCCTGGAGCCTGTCTATGCCCATCAATTTGTCGATCTGTTGGCAGGATTCATTTTAAAAAACGAAAATGCCAAGAAAGACGTCATGGAAATGCGGATGATCCTGGAGATCGGAGCGGTTCGTCTCATTCAAAAACACCCGGTGACAAAAGAGCAGACGGCTCATTTGGAGTATCTGGTGGAGAAAATGAAAAGGCTGGTTTATGATCATCAAAATCCAAAAAAAGTGATGATGGATTTTCATGCTTATTTGATCAAGTTAACAGACAACTATCTGTTAACCCGTGTTTGGCATCCCGTTGTTTGTTTTGAAAAGGCGATCAGCAAAGAGAAGGACGATGAGGAGAAGATTTACCGGAAGATGATCGCGTGCTACGAGGAAATTGTGGATGCAATCAAGGAGAAACGGGAGTGGTCCGCCATCTCTTGCTTGGAACGGCTCTTTGCCGCCTGGCGATCGATTCGGACCGGAATCAGTCATCATGAATCGACAAGTGGAATGGAATTGGACTTGACAGATTGAAAAGAAGACTTTCAGAGAAGGTGTTAACGTGTTACGAGATTTATTCAGGAAACAGAAAAAGTACGCAACCATTCCTTCAGAACAGGTCAAAAAAGAGATTCCCGAAGGGATTATGCAAAAATGCCCGAAATGCCGGACAATCTTGATTACAAAAGAGCTGGAAAAAAACCTGAAAGTGTGCAAGGCGTGCGGTTATCATTTTCCCATGACCGCATGGGAGCGCATTGAGTCATTGGTGGATAGCGGATGTTTTATCGAATATGACGCGGATTTGCGGTCAGCCGACCCTTTGGAATTTCCGGGTTATCAGGGGAAACTGAAAAAAGATATGGAAAAAAGCAATCTGAATGAAGCGATTATAACCGGTGAAGGTAACATGGGAGGCTATCCGGTTGTGTTGGGTGTGATGGACTCCCGTTTTCGCATGGGGAGCATGGGGTCGGTCGTCGGGGAAAAAATTGCCCGTGCGGCGGAAAAAGCGGTTCTGAAAAAGTACCCGTTTATTCTGTTTTGTGCTTCCGGAGGGGCACGGATGCAGGAAGGGATTTTATCCTTGATGCAAATGGCCAAGACCAGTGCGGCTCTGGAAAAATTGCACCGGAATCGTGTATTGTTTGTTTCTGTCTTGACCCATCCGACCACGGGCGGAGTCTCTGCGAGCTTTGCCTCCCTCGGGGATATCAACATCGCGGAACCGGGGGCTTTGATCGGCTTTGCAGGACGCCGGGTCATCGAGCAAACGGTTCGCCAAAAATTGCCGGATGATTTTCAGACAGCGGAGTTTTTGTTGAAACACGGCCAGTTGGATCAAGTGGTTCCCCGTTCAGATATGCGTGAAACCCTGATACGGATTTTGGATTTTCACGCCGATAGGAGGGAAGCTTGATGAAAAATGCATTGCCATTTGAAAAACCACTGATTGAATTAAGAAAAAGAATTGAGGAACTTGAGAATTTTTCGCAGGAAAAAAATCTCGATCTGTCGGATGAAATCGCAAAGCTGGAAGACAGAGCCGCCCGTTTGGAAAATGAGATATACGGGAATTTGACAACCTGGCAAAAGATCCAGATTGCCCGGCATGCGAACCGTCCGACGACCCTGCATTACATCCGGACCATTTTTACTGATTTTATGGAATTGCATGGGGACCGGCTCTACGGGGATGATCCGGCGATTGTCGGAGGCATTGCCAAGTTGGACGGGCGTCCGGTGACGGTGATCGGACATGAACGGGGCACGGACACGAAAGATAAAATTGCCCGCAATTTCGGCCTTCCCCATCCGGAAGGGTACCGAAAAGCGCTTCGTTTGATGCAACAAGCCGACAAGTTCGGCCGACCGATCATTTGCTTCATTGATACACAAGGGGCCCATCCGGGAATTGAAGCGGAAGAACGGGGACAGAGTGAAGCGATCGCCAGGAATTTGCGGGAAATGGCCGGTTTTTCGGTCCCGATCATCTGTGTCACCACCGGTGAAGGGGGAAGCGGAGGCGCACTCGGCATCGGTGTCGGCAACCGCTTGTTGATGCTGGAGCATGCTTATTATTCGGTGATTTCGCCGGAAGGGGCCGCAGCCATTTTGTGGCGGGATGCGGCAAAAGCCCAGGAAGCAGCCGAAGCTTTGAAGATAACCTCAGCAGATTTGAAAAAATTAGGAGTCATTGACGAAATTATTTCAGAACCAAAAGGTGGAGCTCACCAAGATCCCATGTTACAATCAAAATATATTAAACAAGCAATAAACAAACATCTGTCATCTTTGCTTTTGCTCTCAGGAGACGAACTGATTGAGGATCGGTATCAAAAATTTTCCAAGATCGGAGAATTTACTTCAATGGTCACAAAGTAGAAGCCGTTTTGACGGTTTCTCTTTTTGTCCCGGTTGGACGTTTTTTGTCCCTGAGGGCTGGGATATACTGAATCTGATGAGGTGATTTGAACAATGAAGCGTATAGCTGTACTTACAAGCGGTGGTGATGCTCCGGGCATGAACGCCGCCATTCGTGCCGTTGTGCGCAGCGGACATTATCATGGCCTGGAAGTGTATGGAGTGATCCGCGGTTATTCTGGTTTGATCAACGGGGATATCCGCCCGTTGAGTTTAAGATCGGTCGGGGATATCATTCATCGCGGCGGTACCATTTTATATAGTGCTCGTTGCAAAGAGTTTCAAACAGAGGAAGGCCGGAAAAAAGCGGTCGAGCAATTGAGAAAGCATGAAATCGACGGATTGGTGGTCATTGGCGGAGACGGCAGTTTCCGGGGAGCCCAAAAATTGACGGCATTGGGTTTCCCTGCTGTGGGGGTTCCCGGAACCATTGATAATGACATTCCGGGTACGGATTTCACGATCGGGTTTGACACAGCAGTCAACACCGTCATCGACTGCATTGACAAGATTCGGGATACCGCCACTTCCCATGAGCGCACTTATGTAATCGAAGTGATGGGAAGAAATGCGGGGGACATTGCCCTCTGGTCCGGATTGGCCGACGGGGCCGAATCCATCTTGATTCCGGAATCGCCGTATGATCTGGATGATGTGGTTAACCGGTTGAAACAAGCAGCGGAAAGCGGGAAGAAACACAGCATCATCATTGTTGCTGAGGGTGTGGGCAGCGGCGTCGAATTTGCAGAGAAAATCAAAGAAAAACTCAGCGTTGAGACAAGAGTGACCGTGTTGGGACATGTGCAGCGCGGAGGATCTCCTACTGCTTTCGACCGTGTTTTAGCCAGCCGGATGGGAGCTAAAGCGGTCGATCTTTTGCGTGGAGGAGAAAAGGATAAAATGGTGGCGATTCAAAATAATAAATTGGTCGGAATTGACTTTGATGAGGCTTTTTCCATGAAGCATCAACCCGATATGGAATTATATGACTTGGCAAAGATATTATCGATTTAACATGAGGAGATGAGTAGCAGGATGCTTCGTAAAACAAAGATTGTCTGTACGATTGGTCCGGCGAGTGAAAAGATCCCGGTGCTAAAAAAGCTGATTCAAAGCGGCATGGATGTGGCCCGCTTGAATTTTTCCCACGGCTCTCATGAAGAACATAAACAGCGGATTGAAAATATCCGGCAAGCGGCGAAAGAAGAAGGAAAAAATATTGCGATTTTGCTGGATACCAAAGGCCCGGAAATCCGCACCGGTGATTTGGAAAAGCCGGAGATTGAATTGGTTGCCGGAAACAAGGTCACACTAACAACCGAACAGGTATTGGGGAATGAAAAACGGATTTCCGTCTCCTACCAAGGGTTGCCGCAGGATGTCCAACCGGGCGCCACGATTTTGATTGATGACGGTTTGATCGGATTAACCGTGGAACGGGTTCATGGCTCCGAGATCGAATGCATCATTGACAATGGCGGTGTTTTAAAAAGCCGCAAAGGGGTGAATATCCCGGGGGTCAAAATAAACCTTCCGGGCATCACGGAGAAAGATGCCAAAGATATTCTTTTCGGAATTGAACAGGGAGTCGATTTTATCGCGGCCTCTTTTGTGAGAAAGCCCCAGGATGTTTTGGAAATCCGGGAAATTTTGGAGGAGCACCAAGCCAATATCCCGATCATCTCCAAAATTGAAAACCAGGAAGGAATTGACAACCTGGACAGCATCTTGGATGTCAGTGACGGTTTGATGGTGGCCCGTGGCGATTTGGGAGTGGAGATTCCCGTTGAAGAAGTGCCGATTGTCCAAAAAGAAATGATCAAAAAATGCAACCATCTGGGCAAACCGGTGATCACGGCGACGCAAATGCTGGATTCCATGCAACGCAATCCAAGGCCCACCCGGGCGGAAGCCAGCGACGTGGCCAATGCGATTTTGGACGGAACCGATGCCATCATGTTGTCCGGGGAAACGGCAGCCGGGAAATATCCGGTTGAATCCGTCAGTACCATGGCACGCATTGCCGTTCGCACGGAATCATCGCTTCGGTATCAAGAACGTTTTCAACAAAAAATCAGAGAGATCAGCCACACGATTACCGAGTCCATCAGCCAGGCCGTGGTGCATACCTCTTACAAATTGGAATGTTCGGCGATCGTGACCCCGACCGAAACCGGATATACCGCACGCATGGTGTCCAAATACCGCCCGAAAACACCCGTGATTGCCGTGACGCCCAATGAATCGACCTTGCGAAGATTATCGCTGGTGTGGGGAGTTTATCCCATCAAGGGAATCAATGCGGAAACAACGGATGAAATGTTTACTTATGCCATTTCCACGGCATTGGAAAACCAATACGTGAAACAAGGGGATCTGGTCGTCATTACGGCCGGGGTGCCAGTCGGAAAATCAGGAACCACCAATTTGATGAAAGTGCATGTGATTGGCGGCGTGTTGGCTCAAGGACAGGGAATCGGCAAACGAGTCGTGACCGGTCCGGTGGTCGTGGCAAGAAATGCGGATGAGTTGAATCGCAAGATGGTCAAAGGCGGCGTCATTGTGACACACAGCACGGATAAAGACATGATGGAAGCATTTGAAAAGGCTTCGGCTGTCATTACCGAAGAAGGCGGTTTGACTTCGCATGCTGCGGTGGTTGGTGTCAGCTTGGGCATTCCGGTGGTTGTGGGAGTGAAAGACGCCGTGAAACTGTTGGCAAACGAAAGTGAAGTGACTGTCGATGGGGAACACGGACAAATTTACTCAGGAAGGGCAAACGTTCTGTAGAAAAAGCGCTGGATCAGCCAGCGCTTTTTCTTTAAGACGGTTATGATTAAAATGAAAATGGAACCAGACCCAAACGCGGAAAGACCCACCAGCGAAGTTTCCTGCGCAACTTTTTCTTCTTTTTGCGGCTCATTGATTTCCCTCCTTGTTTGTATATGAGTTGGATGAAGAGGGTGGTTACTCACATTATGTGAGAGGAAGATTTAAAATATGTGTAAAGAAAGCTCCCGTTTGATTTATGCTAAGGCTATTATAAAAAAAGGTTGACAAATAAAACAATATGTCAAAAGTCACCGGTGCAATTCGAAGGGGGAATCCGTATGATGAAAAAGACGGCCGAAACGAAGCTGCGTGTCCGTTATCAGGAAACGGACCAAATGGGCGTGGTCTATCATGCCAATTATCTGGTTTGGTTTGAGTCGGGGCGTACCGAATTCATGAGGGAACACGGATTTTCATATAAAAAATTGGAAGAGAAAGGCA
Organism: Thermoactinomyces vulgaris; assembly: GCF_005886755.1. NCBI lineage: Bacteria > Bacillati > Bacillota > Bacilli > Caryophanales > Thermoactinomycetaceae > Thermoactinomyces > Thermoactinomyces vulgaris. The sequence goes on along the minus strand of NZ_CP039710.1, from coordinate 2,126,740 downwards.
TTTTGCTGCCGGTTGTGGATATTCACTGCAAATATCTGTATTCTGCCAAATATGATGATTTGGTGGTTGTGCGGACAAGCATCAAAGACTGGAACAAGTGGAAAATCATTTTTTCTTATGAAGTGGTAAACCATGAGACCGGCCAATGTCTGGCAAAAGGGGAATCCTCTCATTTATGGGTGGACCGGAACATGAAGCGGGTGAATTTGAAGAAAGCGGTTCCGGAGCTTTATGATTGGTTCATCCGTTTCACGGAGGAAGGAAAATGAGAAATCTGTTTTTGTTTCTTCTCGGTGCGATCATCGTCATCCCGACATTGGAAATCTGGTTGTTCATTGAAATCGGAGGATGGATCGGGGCCCTGCCGACCATCATGCTCGTTTTTTTGAGCGCAGTGCTGGGAGCCTATTTTGCCAGACGGGAAGGTTGGAATACGTACCGGTTGGCCATGATCCAAATGCAAAACGGGGAATTGCCCGGCGAAGCTTTGCTTGACGGGGCTTGTATTTTGAGCGGAGGCATTTTGCTCATCACGCCCGGATTTTTTACGGATGCGGCCGGTTTTCTTTTGGTCTTTCCTTATACCCGTGCGATTGTCAAGCATTGGATCATCCGATGGTTGAAGAAGAAAATCGAACGCGGGGAAATCATATGGTACCGGAGATATTGAAAAGGAGTCCGATTCGGACTCCTTGTTTGCTTGGGGATGGGGTTTTTTCTGTCAATCCTTTTTCTGCCGGAGAACCGGCGGTTGATGACCGAGGATGTATTTCCAGACATCTTGGAAGACACGAGCCCGGTGAAGAGCCATTAAAATCACCACCGTAACCGGTCCCAGGATCAGCCCGATCATGCCAAACAGCTTTAAGCCGACAAACAACGAGATCAGGGTGAGCAGCGGATCAATGCCGATGCTGCTTGCCACCAATTTGGGTTCAAGGAATTGACGGACGGTGATAATGATTCCGTAAGTGATGGAAAGACCGATCGCCCATTGAAGGTTTCCGGTCAAAAACAAATAAATGATCCAGGGAACCAAAACGGCGCCGACACCCAGATAAGGCAGTAAGTCCACCAGCCCGATGATAAATGCGATGGTAAAGGCATACGGAACTTTTAATATCGTGAGCCCGATCAACATGATCACGGCAGTGATGGTGACCAGTGCAAGTTGTGCACGGACAAATCCGAGTAACGCTTTTTTTAAATCCGTTAAAATGGTACGGATTGTTTTTTGTATGTCAACGGGGATCACCCATAATATTTTTTTTCGTAAGCGCGGCCAGTCCCAACCGATAAACAGTGCGGCGAGCGTGATAAAGACAAGGACCGTGATTAAATAAGGCAGATTGCTGATAAACTGTCCGATGGCCACAAGGATTCCGGTGATGAATTCGCTTCCTTTATCGGCAATCACCCCGATATTTTCCTGGATGCTTTGGGAGATGCGTTGTTCATGTTCGGGATTTTTTTCCAGGTACGTTTGCACTGTATCAATGATCCGGCGAACATCAGTGTTTTCTTTCGTGAATGTCTGAACAAAAGTTTGGCCGACCTTATCGAAAATCACCGGCAGGAAGTCCGCCAGTTTCGTTAATTCAACCACGATTTCGGCTACCAAAAAAATAATCAGCGTCAACAACAAGCTCAGAAGCAATAACAGGATCAATGTCACTCCTGCCCAACGGGGGATTTTGGCCTTTTTGTTCAGCCAGCGGACCATCGGCTCGATAAGCATGGCGATCAACCAGCCGATCACAAAGGGATACACCAGCGGCATGGTGAATGAAACCAATAAATATGTACCCAGCAGTGCGCCGATCACCAGAAGGGACCGGAGAATGATTCCCATCCACTTAGGATAAACCATCTGACGCGGACCTCCCAGTTACAACGTTCTTTGCGGTTTTATTATACCATGGAAAAAGACAATCCATGGAGAAAATCAAAGCAAAATATTCGTTGAATTTGTTCAATTATAAACAATGGTGAATAACTGATGTGATAATTTGTTCAATTTATGATAAAATGAAAATCGATATAAAAAGCCGGGCACTACCAAAATTACAAAATGTATAAATTTAAATAATAATATTTATTATGATTTAGCTAAATATTATTATTTGATAAACAAGGATAATAGAAAAGTCCAAAATTTGTGTAAATACGAACAAATGATGTTTTATTGAAAAAGATGTTTTATAATTAGTAAAGAGAATGATGGTTCATTCATTAAAAAATTTTAACCGTTTTCAATAAAGGTAGTGTCCCACATGGCATAGATCTTTGAGTAAAGGAGCGATCATATGACGGTTGCAAAAGGTCTTGAAGGTATCGTGGCGTGTTCTTCCGAGATCAGTTCGATTATTGATGGGGTTTTAACATACCGTGGATATAACATTGATGACCTGGCCGATAATGCAACGTTTGAAGAAGTGGCTTTCTTATTGTGGAAAGGCCATCTTCCGACCCGGTCGGAATTGGACGAGTTAAAGAAAAATTTTGAGGATTATGCGGAAATCCCGGATGTCATTTATGAACAATTGAAAGCGTATCCGAAAGATGTACACCCCATGGGAGTGTTGCGCACGGCTGTTTCCACATTGGCCCTGTATGATGAGGAAGCCGATGACAACAGTCTGGAAGCAAATCAAAGAAAAGCGATCAAATTAACGGCAAAAATCCCGACCATCATTACAGCCTTTGCCAGAATCCGCCAAGGATTGGAGCCGGTTGCTCCCAAAAAAGGATTGAGCTTTGCGGCAAACTTCCTGTACATGTTAACGGGCGAAGAGCCTTCCGACGTATCTGTGAAAGCGTTTGATAAAGCGCTTGTGCTCCATGCCGACCATGAGCTGAATGCTTCCACGTTTGCCGCCCGGGTGACCACGGGAACGCTTTCCGATATCTATTCGGCGGTGACGACAGCGGTCGGGACCTTGAAAGGGCCGTTGCATGGCGGAGCCAATGAACGGGTCATGGCCATGTTGGAAGAAATCGGGAGCCCAGATCGCATCGAAACGGTGATCCAAGACAAATTGGACCGGAAAGAAAAAATCATGGGCTTTGGTCATCGTGTCTACAAAAACGGGGATCCGCGCGCCAAACATTTGCGGGAAATGTCCCGTCAATTGTCAGCTCAACACGGGGATACCAAATGGTACGACATGTCCACCTCCATCGAGAAACTGGTGACCGAGAAGAAAGGGCTCAAGCCCAATGTCGATTTCTATTCCGCTTCGGTTTACACTTATTTGGGCATTCCGCGGGATCTTTTCACGCCAATTTTTGCCATGAGCCGTGTAACCGGATGGACCGCTCATATCTTGGAGCAATATCGGGACAACCGTCTCATTCGTCCCCGTGCGGAGTATGTGGGGCCGACCAACCAACGTTATGTTCCGGTTGAAAACAGGTAAAAGGCAATTCTCTTTCATTCAGGCATCATCCCCATCCCGTTGATGCGGTGGCGGGATGGGGCAGAACTCCCCCACCTCGCAAGATCCACTGAATTTTGTTAAAATAAAATGGTGAAGGTGGACGGGTGGCCGGCTTTTCATTGAATCGATGCCTGCCAGCACCTGTTCAGTGAGATGTTCGGGCAGGACGGGCCATTTTCTCCTGTCCCTTTTCGGATTATTGTAAAGGAGTGTGAAAGATGGCATTGTTTAAACAGTTAGAAGCGCCAACAAAAGGTGAACCCATTACAGTACAAAACGGAAAGCTTCAAGTCCCCGACAATCCGATTATTCCTTTCATCGAAGGCGACGGAACCGGTCCCGATATCTGGGCGGCGGCCAAACGGGTTTTGGATGCCGCTGTTGAAAAAGCATATCAAGGGAAAAAAGAAATTGCCTGGTATGAAGTGTATGCCGGCGAAAAAGCTTACAACCAATGGGGAGAATGGTTGCCGGAAGACACCTTGACAGCCATTCGTGAATATCTCGTTGCCATTAAAGGCCCGTTGACCACACCCGTGGGTGGCGGCATCCGTTCATTGAATGTCGCGTTGCGGCAAGAATTGGATTTGTATGTATGCTTGCGTCCGGTTCGTTATTTTGAAGGTGTTCCTTCTCCCGTGAAAAAACCGCAGGATGTGGATATGGTCATCTTCCGGGAAAATTCCGAGGATATTTATGCCGGAATCGAGTGGGAAGCCGGAAGCGAAGAAGTGAAGAAAGTCATCCAATTTTTACAAGAAGAAATGGGCGTGAAAAAAATCCGCTTCCCGGAAACGGCCGGAATCGGGGTCAAACCGGTTTCTTCGGAAGGAACCGAGCGGTTGGTGAAAGCGGCCATCGATTATGCCATTGAACATGGACGGAAAAGTGTCACTTTGGTACATAAAGGAAACATTATGAAGTTTACCGAAGGGGCCTTTAAAAATTGGGGTTATGAAGTAGCTGAGCGCGATTACAAAGATCAGGTGTTCACCTGGGCCGAATATGACCGCATCAAAGAAGAAAAAGGAACGGAAGCTGCCAACGAAGCGCAAGCCAAAGCCGAAGCAGAAGGAAAAATCATCGTAAAAGATGTGATTGCAGATGCCTTCTTGCAACAAATCCTGACACGTCCTGCCGAATATGATGTCATCGCCACCTTAAACCTGAACGGGGATTACATTTCCGACGCATTGGCGGCACAAGTTGGCGGAATCGGAATTGCGCCGGGAGCCAACATCAACTACAAAACCGGTCACGCCATTTTCGAAGCGACACACGGCACGGCTCCCAAATATGCCGGAATGGATAAAGTAAACCCGGGTTCGGTGATCTTGTCCGGCGTCTTGATGCTGGAACATCTGGGATGGCAAGAAGCGGCGGACCTCATTTACCAATCCATGAGCAAAACCATCAGCAACAAAACCGTTACGTATGACTTTGCCCGCTTAATGGATGGAGCAACAGAAGTCAAATGTTCTGAGTTTGCAGACCACCTGATTCAAAACTTGTAATATTTGAGGAGGATGCCAAATGGCCATTCGACGCAGAAAAATTTCTGTCATCGGTGCGGGATTTACCGGCAGTACAACAGCATTAATGCTTGCACAAAAAGAATTGGGTGACGTTGTACTTGTGGATATCCCAAAAGCGGAAAACCCCACGAAAGGAAAAGCGTTGGACATGTTGGAAGCCAGTCCTGTCCAAGGATTTGACGCCAACATCATCGGAACCAGCAACTATGAAGATACCAAAGATTCCGACTTGGTGATCATCACGGCCGGAGTGGCGCGCAAACCGGGAATGAGCCGGGATGACCTGGTCAACATTAACGCCGGAGTCGTCCGTTCCGTGACGGAACAAGTGGTTAAATATTCCCCGGATTGCATCATCATTGTGTTGACGAACCCGGTTGATGCCATGACCTATGAGGTTTACCGTACCTCCGGTTTCCCGAAACACCGTGTGATCGGCCAATCCGGCGTGTTGGATACGGCACGTTTCCGCACTTTTGTTGCCCAGGAATTGAACGTGTCTGTGGAAGACGTCAGCGGATTTGTTTTGGGAGGCCACGGGGATGACATGGTGCCTTTGGTGCGTTACTCCTATGCAGGCGGCATCCCGTTGGAGAAACTGATTCCCCAAGACCGTCTGGATGCCATTGTGGAACGGACACGCAAAGGCGGCGGAGAGATCGTCAACTTGCTGGGGAACGGAAGCGCATATTATGCGCCGGCCGCTTCGCTGGTTCAAATGGCCGAAGCGATTTTGAAAGACAAAAAACGCATTTTGCCGGCGGTTGCTTATCTGGAGGGCGAATACGGATACAACGATTTGTATCTCGGGGTGCCGACCATTTTGGGCGGAAGTGGTTTGGAAAAAGTGATCGTCCTCGATTTGACGGAAGAGGAAAAGAAAGCCCTGGACAAATCGGCGGAATCTGTGAAAAGCGTGATGAAAGTTTTACAGCAATAACAAGCGCCTTTGCCCGGAGTCGGACGATGCTCCGGGCATTTTCTTTACCAAAAAACGGCGGTGGGATGCATGAAAAAACGATGCGGAAGGGAAAACTAGGCATAAACCGGATTGATCAAGCTGCCCGCCGGCATAAAAAGGCCTTTTAAGTCTTTTTGCTTTTCTATGAATTTTCATTCAAGTATGCTAAAATGAAAGCGGATACATAGGGAGGGGTTCGCTTGGACTTTGGAAAATTAGTGACCACAGGAAAAGGTTGGAACGAAATTCAAGTGGGCGACGGGATTCAAGTCAAGAAAAAGGTGATTTTGCGCGATATTTTTGCTTATTTGGGAGCGGCAGACGACTGCAATCCCATTTACCTGAAAGAAAGCTACGCTGCTCAGACAAGATACCGCCAGGTGATCGTTCCGTCCGGACTCATTGTCAGTTGGATTTCAGCATTGATTTCTTCAGAGTTGCCGGGACCCGGAAGCGTTGTGAAAGAGATGCGTTTGTCTTTTCCTGAAACCTTTCATCCGGAAAATGAAATTTCTTTTTCACTGACGGTGAAGGACAAGAATCCCGCGGACCGGAACATTACTTTACAAGTGTTGGTCACCGGCGATGCGCGTACCATTGCGGAAGGAGAAATTGATGTATTGCCGCCGCAACCCTTAAATCCCATGATGGACAATCTGTTGGATAATTTTTGACAAAGGACGAAAGCACCTTCTTAAGGGAAGGTGCTTTTTTTACTTTTTCTTAACTTTGTTATGTTATGATTTGCTTTGTAAATAAAAGATGAAAGAATTTGGAATAATTCATGGCGAGAATAAAAGGGGGGCGAACGGCGATGAGCAAAAAAATCTTGGTGGTGGATGATGAACCGTCCATTGTGAAGTTAGTGCAATTCAACCTGAAGAAAGAAGGGTATCAGGTTGAGGTGGCGTATGACGGGGAAATGGCGTTGGAGATGGCGGATCAATTCCATCCGGACTTGGTGGTGTTGGACTTGATGTTGCCCAAAATGGACGGGTTGGAAGTCTGTCGCAGGCTCAGACAGGAGAAAAGGCATATTCCCATTTTGATGCTGACAGCCAAAACGGATGAACTGGATAAAGTGCTGGGGCTTGAGCTCGGTGCTGACGATTATATGACCAAACCATTCAGCCCGCGGGAGCTTTTGGCGCGTGTCAAAGCCATTTTCCGCCGGATTGAGGTGTTGAGAAGGGAAGCGCAGGAACGCGGGAACCCGTCGGTGATGCGGATCGGGAATTTGCAAATCGACCCGGAAGGGTATGTGGTTTTAAGGGATCACCAGGAGGTCGATTTAACCCCGAAAGAATTTGAGTTGCTCTTATACTTGGCCTGCCACCGCGGAAAAGTGCTGTCAAGGGATCAATTGCTCAATGCGGTCTGGAATTATGATTATGTTGGCGATTCCCGGATTGTGGATGTTCATGTCAGCCATTTGCGCGATAAGATCGAGGCGGATTCGCGCAACCCCGTTTATATCAAAACCGTTCGCGGAATCGGATATAAATTTGAAGGGCCCAAAGAAAGATGAGATCACTGAGAGCGAAAATCACTTGGTCTTTTTTGATTTTGATCGGGTGCTCCGTGCTGGGAACCGGGGTTTTTGTGGCTTTGCTGCTCAGATCTTCCTATTTGGATTCATTAACCGACCGCTTGGAGAAAGAAAGCAAAGTGTTGGCTGAAACCGTGCAGTGGACGGATCAGCAAGCTTTGAAGAAGCAAAAAGAGTTGTATGAGCGGACGTTGGGCGTGCACGTCAATTTCTTTGACGTACATGGCAAGCCGTTTGGCAACGCAACATTGGATTCAAAAACGGGACTGCAACTTCCGGAAGTGAAAAATGCACTGGCAAGCGGGAAAGAAGGGGGTGTGCGAACCGCGATCCGGGATGATTATTTGCATGCTGCCGTTCCCGTTCAAAAAGGAAAAGAAGTGGTCGGAGCGATCCGGCTGTCTTTGGATATCAAAGAAGTGAATCAGTCGTTGCACCAAGTGTGGGTTTCCCTGGTGCTGGGACTTTTGATTGCTTATGCTTTGGCCGCATTTTTCAGTTCCCGCATTGCCGGCGGAGTCACTCGTCCGTTGGAAGAAATCACCCAGGTGGCAGTTGACATTGCCCGCAAGAATTTTCATCGCCGGATCCGGCATGAAAGCGGGGATGAGATGGCGCATTTGGGGCAGGCGATCAACCGGATGTCCCACAGTTTGCAAAAACAGATGGAAATGATCCGGAAAAACGAACGCCGGTTAAACAGCATCATCGAATCGATGGAAAGCGGCCTGATCATGATTGATGCCACCGGAAAAGTGAGTTTGGCCAACCGGGCGTTTGAGCGGATGTTCGGGATACCCGAAAGTGATTTGATCGGCCGTTCTTTTAAGCAATTAACTTATCCTTACGACATTCGCTCCCTGATTACCGAGTGTGCCGAAAAAAACATGCGAATCCGTAAAGAAATCCATTTGTACTATCCGGAAGAAAAAATGCTGGAAGCCAATCTGGCGCCGATGTGGGTGGAAAAAAACGGAGTCGGCGTGGTGGTGGTCTTTCATGATTTGACTGCCATCCGGCGTCTGGAACAATTGCGCAAAGATTTTGTGGCCAATGTGTCCCATGAATTGAAAACGCCGATCACTTCCATCCGGGGATTTGCCGAAACGTTGTTGGATGGAGCGATGTCCGATCAAGAAACATGCCGGGAATTTCTTGACATTATTCATGGAGAGAGTTTGCGGTTGGAACGGCTGATTGGCGATTTGCTGGAATTGACGCAAATCGAATCCAAAAAGATGCCTTTGAAATTGGAACGGGTTCCGGTTGAAACCCTGCTTGAAAATGTGAGCAAGACGGTCAAAGACCGGATCTTCAGCAAAGGGCTTTCCTTTTCCATGGAGATTCCGGAACCTTTTGAGGTGGAAATCGATCAAGACCGGTTCCGGCAAATTTTGTTGAATCTGCTTTCCAATGCCATGAACTACACCCCTCCAGGCGGGTGCATCACGGTCCGGGCCACCGGCGATGACAAAGAATGGACGCTTGTAGTTCGAGATACGGGAATCGGCATACCGGCCGAGGATTTGCCGCGCATTTTTGAACGCTTTTACCGGGTGGACAAAGCCAGATCCCGCGATTCAGGGGGCACCGGTCTGGGATTGGCCATTGTGAAACATTTGATGGAAGTGCACCAAGGCAAGATTGATGTGGAAAGCCGGGTGGGGCAAGGCACGTCATTCCGGTTGACTTTTCCCCTGCACCTGAAGGATGACTAAATCGTGTGAATCTGAACAGCTGTGAGAGATTAACAGAATCTTTACAGCTGTTTTATTTGTATATAAAAGAAAAAGATTAAAGTTCAAAGTGTTGAACGGAATCATTCCTGACAGTAGGGGGACTTTTACCATGCTGAAAAAAGGTTTTTTGCTTGCCGGGGTTTTGTTTTTCGCCCTCGGAACTTTGACAGGTTGTGGAGGCAACGGCCAAGGCGAGGGCAACGGGAAATTGTCCGGCACGTTGACCGTGGTGGGTTCCACCGCCATGCAACCGCTCGTCGATGAAGCGGGCAATGCTTTTACCGCCACAAATCCCGGCGTGCAAGTCAATGTTCAGGGAGGTGGAAGCGGAGCGGGATTAAGTGCGGTCATGAATGATACGGCCGATATCGGAAATTCCGATGTTTACGCTGAAGAAAAAGAAAAAATCGATCCCAATCAAGTCGTTGACCATAAAGTGTTTGTTGTCGGAATTGCGCCGGTTGTCCATCCGGATACCGGGGTCGGGGATGTGACCCGGCAACAGCTGATTGATATTTTCACAGGCAAAATCAAAAACTGGAAAGAGCTTGGCGGAAAAGATCAGCCGATAGTCTTGGTGAACCGCCCGGCCAGCTCCGGGACACGGGCGGCCTTCACCAAATACGGATTAAACGAAAATCAGGAATTCCGCGGTGAAGGCGGCATTGAGGAAGAATCATCCGGAACGGTTCTCAAAATCGTCTCAGAAACGCCCGGAGCCATCGGATATCTTGCCTTCTCTTACGTGGATGATTCGGTGCAGGCATTGAAAGTGGATGGTGACGAGCCAACCAATGAAAATGTGTACACCAATCAATGGAAAATCTGGGCGTATGAACACATGTACACCCATAAAAACGGCAAAAACAAAGAGTTGGAAGAAGCTTTCATCCAATATATCCAGTCCGATGAAGTGCAAAACGGATTGGTGAAAAAACTGGGGTATATCCCCATCAGCGAAATGAAGGTGGAGCGGGACGTTGAAGGCAAGGTGACCCCGATCCAATCATAATTTCCGGCATCCTGAAGGGACAGGGGTTTGCAAATTCTGTCCCTTTCATTGGACAGGACAGGAAGGAGATGGAAGATGGAACAAGTTGCTTCCGCAAACCGTTCGCTGAAAGAAGAACTGATTCAGCCCGAACGGAAAATGTTGAGAATTGAAAAACAAGGAAAAATCATCACGTTTCTTTGTGCGTGGATTTTAATCGTGACCTTATTTTCGCTCATCTGGTTTATTGCTTCCAAAGGAATTGCCCCGTTTTTCCGAAACGAAATCACCTTGTCTGAATTTTTTTCATTGCAGTGGGGTCCCGCCATTTCACCGGAGCAAGGCGGCCCTTTTTACGGAGTGCTTGCTTTTGTGTACGGTTCGCTGGCGGTTGCCGCGGGTGCGGTGATCATCAGTGCCCCGCTCGGGATCGGTGCAGCCATCTTTATGACGGAAATTGCGCCGGGTTGGGGGAGGAAAATTTTGCAGCCGGTCACTGAAATGTTGGTGGGAATTCCGTCTGTCGTTTACGGATTCATCGGCCTGACAGTCATTGTTCCATGGATACGCAGCGTGGCCGGCGGTTTCGGATTCGGCTTGTTATCCGGAATGCTGGTTTTGGCCGTGATGATTTTGCCCACCATCATCAGTGTCGGGGCAGATGCCATTCAAGCCGTCCCCAAAACGGTTCGGGAAGGCTCTTATGCACTGGGGGCAACCCGCTGGCAAACCATTTCCCGGCTGGTGGTTCGTTCGGCGATGCCCGGATTGATGACCGGAGTGGTTTTGGGAATGGCCCGGGCGTTCGGGGAAGCCTTGGCGGTCCAAATGGTGATCGGAAATGCCCCCAATTTGCCGGTCAGCTTCACCACCCCTATCAGCACCCTGACCAGTGTGATCACTTTAAACATGGGAAATACCGTCCAAGGAACAACCGAACAGGATGTGCTGTGGTCGATGGCACTGATTTTGCTACTCATGACCCTGATTTTTATTTTTTTGATCCGTTTTATTTCCCGAAGGAGAGAAGATTGACATGAACGCAAAAGTTATCGACCGGATTGCAACCGCGATCTTTTATGCGATCGCCGTTTTGATCGTCGGAATATTGCTCGGACTGATCGGTTTTATTTTGATGCGCGGTTTGAAAGTGGTGGATTGGGCGTTTATCACCGAAGCGCCGGGTTCGGTTTTGACCGGTGGCGGAGGTGTCGGGCCGCAGTTGTTCAATTCCTTTTATCTTCTGGTGTTGACGATGTTGATCACCATCCCGTTGGGGCTGGGTGGCGGCATTTACATGGCGGAGTATGCCAAACCCGGCAAGCTGACCGGCTTCATCCGCTTGAGTATCGAAGTGTTGTCTTCCCTTCCTTCGATTGTGGTCGGTCTGTTCGGCCTGTTGGTGTTTGTCCAATACACCGGATGGGGATATTCGCTTCTGGCGGGGGCACTGGCTTTGTCCGTCTTTAACCTGCCTTTGATGGTGCGGATTGTGGAACAGTCTTTGTCCTCGGTTCCCCGGGAGCAGAAGGAAGCCAGTCTGGCTCTCGGAGTGACGCATTGGCAAACGATTTGCAGAGTGTTGCTTCCGGCTGCATTGCCGGGGATTATCACCGGGACCATTTTGGCCTCGGGCCGTGTGTTTGGGGAAGCCGCCGCCTTGTTGTTTACAGCGGGAATGACTTCGCCTCCGCTGGACTTTACCCATTGGGATGTTACCTCACCGGCTTCACCGTTCAATCCGTTCCGCCCGGCATCGACATTGGCGGTTCACATTTGGAAAGTCAATGCCGAAGGGATCATTCCCGATGCCAAGGAAGTGGCTGCCGGGGCTTCTGCTTTGCTGGTGATCGCTGTTTTGATTTTCAATCTGCTTGCCCGTTGGTTGGGGCGGTGGATTCATGCACGCCTTACATCCAATCGATAAGGGGGAATGCGGGATGTTACAAACGGTCGGGTTGCCTGTGAAGGGAAAGGTAAAACAGGGCCGGCAACTGGAAACGAAAAATCGGGTGGTCCAGTTGGAAACCGTCGGTTTAAACGTTTATTACGGCGAAAATCATGCGGTGAAAGATGTGAATCTCCCTTTCCATCAACATCATGTCACGGCTTTGATCGGCCCCTCCGGGTGTGGGAAGTCCACTTTTTTGCGATGCTTAAACCGGATGAATGACACGATTTCGGGCGCCCGTGTGGAAGGAAAAATTTTGGTGGAGGGCATTGACATCAACGACCCCGGGATTCATGCCAATGCCTTGCGGCGCCGGATCGGAATGGTGTTTCAACGCCCCAACCCGTTTCACAAATCGATTTATGAAAACATTGCTTTTGCTCCCCGGATTTACGGAGCCAAGAAAAAAGAGCTGAACGGACTTGTTGAGGATAGCTTGAAGAAAGTCGGGTTGTGGGAGGAAGTCAAGGATCGTTTGCATCAGTCTGCCTTGACGCTTTCCGGCGGACAGCAACAACGGTTGTGCATTGCCAGAGCCATTGCCGTGAAACCGAAAATCCTCTTGCTGGATGAGCCCACCTCCGCGCTGGACCCGGTATCCACTGCCAAAATTGAGGAGTTGGTCCGGGAATTAAAAGAAGAGTTCACCATTGTCATGGTGACCCACAACATGCAGCAGGCTGCCCGGGTTTCCGATTATACGGCTTATTTTTACATGGGGCGTTTGATTGAATGGAATGAGACCCGGGAGCTGTTTACCCGGCCCGGGAAGAAAGAGACCGGGGATTATTTGACCGGACGATTTGGTTGAAGGAAGGGGAGTCAAATGGCGGACAAAATCTCCATTAAACAATTCAATCTCTTTTATGGGGAGAAGCAAGCGTTGAAAAACATTCAATTCAATATCAGGAAAAACAAAGTCACAGCATTGATCGGTCCCTCCGGGTGCGGGAAGTCCACCTTGCTCCGGAGCATCAACCGGATGAACGACATGATTCCGGGGGTGAAGACTTCCGGCCGGATTTTGATTGACGGGAAAAACATTTATGAACCGGAAGTGGACTTGGTGCAACTCCGGAAAAAAGTGGGGATGGTTTTTCAACAACCCAACCCTTTCCCCGTTTCCATTTACGATAATGTGGCGTACGGGCCCCGTGTTCACGGGGTGAAAGAAAAAAAGAAGCTGGATGAGATTGTGGAACGGACATTGACGCAAGCCCATTTATGGGAGGAAGTGAAGAACCGGCTTCACCAGTCGGCCATGGGGTTGTCGGGAGGACAGCAACAGCGTTTGGTGATTGCCCGCGTGTTGGCGGTGGAGCCGGAAATCATTCTGATGGATGAACCGGCTTCCGCCCTGGATCCGGTTTCCACCGAACGCTTGGAAGAATTGGTTGTCCAGTTAAAGGAAAATTACACCGTTGTGATGGTCACTCACAATATGCAACAAGCCGCCCGGGTGTCGGATCAAACCGTGTTTTTCTTAAATGGAGAAGTGTTGGAAGAAAATGACACCTGGCAACTGTTTACCCGACCCCGGGACCGCCGGACGGAAGAATATATTCAAGGCCGGTTTGGTTGAGGAAAGGAGAGGGTCCTTCTTGGCCCGTCCGTTGGATCATTCATTAAAAGAATTCCACTTCAGTAAAGCTTGTGCCCAACCTAACTTTAATTTCTTCTGGGATTATATGGATCTTGAAAAACTCGAACACCTGAAAATTTAATATACACAAAAACTGAAGCATATTGCTTGACCTGCAAAAGAGCAGGTTTATTTTTTTGTTAAAAATTAGTTAGAAATTCAATTGTCTGTTACCGAATCATTGTCAAAGGTTGGAGATTGGTTCGGGGACAAAATTTCAGGGGCATGGGAATGGACCAAAGAGAAAGCGGCTGCCTTTTGGGATTGGCTCACCAAGATTTGCTCCAAAATGGCAGAAGTCGTGATTGATACGATGTCAACGGCTTGGGAATGGGGGAAAAAATATAAAGAATATATAGCTTTTGCCGGTGTTTTGATTTTGGGGATCGTCTTGTGCATCTTTGCCACACCGTTAGGGAGAGCCGTACTTAGTGGTATGGCTTTGTCATTTGTGATCAGTATGGCCCTGAATGGTTGGGAAATTAACAAAATGACCTTCTTGGAAGTAGCCATTGGCGGCATCTTGGGATTGGTCGGCGGAGGCATCACGGCAGGAGCTTCCCGGGGATTGGCGAGCGGTATCGGACAAAAACTGATCATGGGTGCCAAGAATTCCAAAGTCTTGGGGGCCTGTTCTTCGCGGAGGACAAAAACTGGTTTCCAAATTGCCGGCACCTCTTCAGAAAATGTTTGGTAAAGGCGGAGCCATCGGAGCCGTCGAGGGTGCCGGCACCAGTGTGGCAGACGATATTTTGCATGGACGGAAGATCAATTGGAAAAATGCCATTTTGGCAGGAATTTTTGGAGCCGGCTCCGTCGCCGTGGTTCACTTTGCCCAACCAGCGATTAATAAAGCCGTTGCATCACTGGAACCGGTACTGGCCAAAACCCCGATTGTCAAAAATGTTTTCAACAAAGTTGGCGATTGTGTTGCGGTTCGGCAAACGGGGAGATATCACGCTTTAATTGATATTCCATTTTCTAATTGTTTTCATGCTCCAGATGGAGTAACTTCAGGTGGAAATTCTTCATCTGCAAAGCCACTCTCTCTGGAACAAAGACGAGAAAATGTAAAACATATAGCAGAATATACAGATTTAAGTAAAGAAGGGTTAAAAGGAAAAGGATATAAACTAAAAAACGGTGCAATTATTAAAGGACAGAAAATAGTGAAGGTAAATTCAATAGAAAAATATAGAAAAGCGGAAGGAAAACTAAGCTTAGAATATGTTGCTAAATTAAGAAAAGAATTAGGAATCCCGTTTTTAAAAGAGGATAACTTGTTAATAGAAAATGATATATTGAAGAGTGGAAATACCGTCGCAGTACTTGAATCGGATGGAGTACAAATTTGGGGAAGAAGTGGATGGGGAATTGATGTAGGAGGGTATTCAGAATTGAGGAAGGAATGGGCAAAAGAAAAATAGGAAAACTAGGTACCCCCCGGGAGAAATTTGCTACAAATGGACAAACCTATACTCATGCAGAAGGCGATGTATTTTGGCATTTATATAAGTATAGAAAGAGCAAAAAGATACTAGGTGGGAAAGCCACATTAGTGGTAGACCGTCCATTTTGCGGACCATGTGGTGATGGTAGAGGTGTTCAAAATCTAGTTGAAGAAGTGGGACTAGATGAATTGATTGTTAAAACACCTGATGGAAAGGAAATAATTCGTCCAAGACCGGGATATAAAAGACAAAGTTGGTAGGTGGTATATATTGAAAAATTATGAATTAAGTATTCAAAATAAATCAAAAGTAATTTCAAATCCTACTTGGGAAAAAGTTTATGAAGTCTTGGAAAGTCTGGATGGCAAGAAAGTGAGTCAAGCAAGTCTAAAAATAGAAGATGTTGGATTTATGACAGTAGTGGGTGGAGAGTTTATTGAAGAGAAAGGACAAAGAGTATATATTGTTGAGTTCTTTGATGAAAATGGTGATTTTAATACCTTGCTTAACCCAAATGGAGACCCTGATGAATACTTTTTTTAGCTACAGGTCAAATTGCAACAGATATAGCAGATATTCATCTGGTGGGTTTTCAAGAAGTAGTCCATGCGATGAAGTATTTTTACCAAACGAGAGAGCTTTCCAATGATCTGGATTGGGAATGATTTTTAAATGAAAGCATCACTTATTGAATCTTAATTATGGGATTGATAAAAAACTTTAAGCTGGGAATACGCCTGCTTAAGCCATTATGTATATGGAAGAAAGCAGGCGTATGATTTATAAATAGAACAATTCAATGGATTATTAAGAAATTAGTGCTTGGGATGTGATCCATGGCGATGCCAATAGCTGGGCAAAATGGTGTGGTTATGCTTTCTATTGAGATTGTTGATGATGAAATGATAAACGCGTTTACACAAGAAATTAAAAAAGTAGACGGATACCAAGAAGAATGTCGTTTAAAACAATACCTATTGGAAAATTATCCGGCAGGCAGTGATAGGAAAATTAGGAGAGAAGAATTGTTGAACTTGATTGCATAAAGATTATGAAGTGGAACATTTCCGCTATATTTGGTGTATTATCTGAAGGGGATTTTCCCCTTTTAATCGTAGAAGCAATTGAGTAAATGACTTTTTGATGATTTCCAAAGCCGATACACTGAAGTTTCAAAGCCGAAGTTGATTGAATGAAGAATTTTTATTTTAACTCTTTTCTCTCTGGAGTCCATGTTGTTGAAGATGGGGGAGCAGGTGGAAGTTTCGATTCACAAAGCGCTCAAGGCTTTTGAGAAAAGAGAAGTTACGGTTGCGCAAGGAGTGATCCGGGAAGACCACCATGTCGATGAGATGGAAGAAAAAATCGATGATACCGTGGTCAAACTGATTGCAACCCAACAACCTGGCCACCGATCTCAGAAAGATATTCAAGGCGATGAAGATTGCATCCGACTTGGAAAGAATAGCGGACCATGTCACCAATATTGCCGAAAGTGTTGTATATATGGAAACCGGTAAACAAATGGATTTGAATTAACAGGATTTTGTCCGGACCCTTTGGGGGATTTTTTGGAGGCTGAAGGGACCTGGGAAAAGCAAGAAGGACAGGCAGGGGACGGTGATGTTCCCTGTTTTTTCATTTGTGTTTTGCTCCCGTTGTCTCAAAAATGGTTCAAGGGGGATGTTTTGGAACATTTTGCAGTTTATAATGTCTCATGTCAACGATGATTGGAGGTCATGCATGATGCTGTTTTTAGACATCCCCGAGCCGATGGACGGGAAATTGAGGCAGAAGATTTTGAGAAGGCAAAAATGGAAAAGAGCCGTGAAATGGGGGATCGCCGCTTTTGTTGTCGTGCTCTTATTCATCAATTTCAAATTTTTTATTTCCCCCCATACCAAGGATTTTTTCAAATCCCTCGGGCTGGATCCGGAGGCTTTGAACAGTCCGGAGGTATATGGAGGAGCTATTCAGAGTTTGGTGACAGCGCTCACGGTGGTCACAACCTTTTATATTTACAACCGGTCGAAAACGGCTGTCATGAGCCAGAAAGTGTATGATCAAAAGTTTGAGGCATACAGCCGGATTTGGGAGAAGGTGCAGAAGATTGAACAGGAGTTTGAGCGAACGGCCGTCCGGCCGGATTATCATGATGCACTGGCAAATTTGAAAAAGGAAATCGAGCATTTTTACCAGTTTTGCAGAAGCAAATACCTGGTCGTCTCCCCCACGGTGATGGACCTGTTGGGAAATTGGACGGCAAGTTGCTATTTGGAAGTGACAAGCAAAATCAATATGGGCAGGAGACACTATGGAAATGTCCCTTTGGAGCAGATCACGGAGTGGCATGAATACAGGAAAGCTTCCAAAGCAAGGAAAGTCAGCTTGGAACAGCTGGTGATTGCCATGAAAATGGATTTGGGCTTGTTGGTCTTGGAAGAGGAGATCGATGAGTCGTTTGGCAAGGTTTCCGAAGAAATTAAGGGAACGATCGATGAAATCGAGAAATTCTACCGGAAAACCGGACTGATCGATCCTGAGGAAACCAATCTTTTTGAGCTCAAAAACAAAGTGAAAGAGAAGAACCAAAGGCTTCTCAGGCAACGATTGATGGATGTGTTGAATCCCAGAAAGAGGGCGGAAAGAGGGGCCGGTGAGCGGATGAAAGAGTAGCCGCCGGTTTCAAAAGCATAAACTTGGCGAGGAGGAGATGGACGGATATGGATAAGAAAAAACAGATCAGAGTACTGGTGGACGGTTGTGTTTTTGCCAATGACCAAAATCAAAACGTGGATCTGGATGAGTTTGTGGACGCTTTTCTTGAATGGGTGGAGTCAAACGGATGGCATTTTGGAGGGGGCGTGAGGCAGGTGGATGAGGACGGGGAGCCTGCAAGCTGCGGGAAAAGAGAGAGCTGAAAAGCCCTCTCTTTTTTTATGAGCCGTCAAGCCAATGATGCAAAATAGTCTAAAAATACATTGATTTCAAATATAAAAAGCGATGGAAGAGTTGAATTATCATCCGAACATCATGGCTTCGGCACTCATGGGAAAAGGGACGAAAACAGTGGGGTTGTTGGTGCCGGATATATCCAATCCCTTTTTCTCGGAAATCGCCGGAATCATTGAAAACCGGGCGCATGAACGGGGCTACAGTGTGATTTTGTGCAGTACCGGTGAAAATGAAGAAAAAGAAACGAAGTATGTGGAACTGTTACAAAACAAACTGATCGATGGTTTTATCATCGGTTCCACATTCCAAAATAATAAAATCCTGGCCGAATTGATCCAAAATCGGTTGCCGGTGGTGTTGCTGACGCAGGATGACCCGTCCATCGATGCACCGAAAGTGATTGTGGATGATTTTAAAGACGGCTATGAAGCAACCATGCACCATTTGCAAAACGGGCACCGGAAAATTGCCATCATCAGTGAGCAATGGGCCCTTTCCAGCGTGAAACGGACGGAAGGATATTTGCAAGCCCTTAAAACTTACGGCATTGAACCGAAACCGAAGTATATGATCAAAACCAGGGGTTCGATTCCCAACGGGATGAAAGCCTTGGACGACTTCTTCCGCTTGCCGGATCCGCCGACCGCCATTTTTGCCTGCAATGACCAGTTGGCCATCGGCGTGATTTTGGGGGCCAAAGAAAAAGGAATCCCCATTCCCGGTCAGCTGTCTTTGGTCGGCTTTGATGACACCATTCTGGCAAGGGCCACCTATCCGTGTCTGACCACGGTGGTCCAACCGATCTCCGAACTGGGAAATTCGGCGGTGGATTTGTTGATCGACAAAATCCAAACAGGCCGGTTTCAAAGCCAACGCATTTTGTATAACCCGGAATTGATCATCCGGGAAACAACGGGCAAAATCCCGGCGATGTGAAGCCGCCGGAGCCGGATCAGCACGGGGGCGTTGCCGGGCGGAATAGTTGATTAAAAGGGAAAAAGCCGGACAAACAAACGGAAAGGGGTGTTGCCGACCCTTCTTTTTTGTGGAATCCTTTCCCAAAAGGCGCAGATCCAGATCGTTTGTTCGCATATTGTTACCAATTGACTGGAAGGAGGAATTTTGGACATGTTACAATAGGTTTATGTTTGAAAACGTGATGGGAAAAGGTGTGAAGATAGCGTGGGTAAATTGATTTTGATCGACGGCAACAGCATCGCGTACCGGGCTTACTATGCGTTGCCGCTTTTATCCAATGCCAGCGGGCAATATACCAATGCGGTGTACGGCTTTACCATGATGCTCATGAAAATCCTGGAAGACGAAAAGCCGACCCACATGCTGGTGGCGTTTGATGCCGGGAAAACCACATTCCGGCACAAAGATTTTCAGGAATACAAAGGAACGCGAAAAGAAACGCCGAACGAGCTGAGGGAGCAATTTCCCCTCATTAAAGAGGTTTTGGATGCTTTTCAAATTCCTTACTTCGAGGAAAGCGGCTATGAAGCGGATGACATTATCGGGACGCTTTCCAAAACGTGTGACCGCAAAGACCTGGATATCCGGATTGTCAGCGGGGATAAAGATTTGCTGCAACTGGTGAATGACCGGGTGCATGTGTTGTTGACCCGAAAAGGCATCACGGAAGTGGAGCACTATGACAGAAAGGCGATCGACGGGAAATACGGATTAAAACCGGAACAAATCATCGACCTCAAAGGCTTGATGGGGGATACTTCGGACAATATCCCGGGAATTCCGGGGGTCGGGGAAAAGACAGCTCTCAAATTGCTCCGTCTCTATCCGTCGGTGGAAGAAGTGATCGAACACGCCGATGAGTTGCCGGGGAAAAAATTGCGCGAAAAAGTGAAAGAACATCAAGCGCAGGCGCTGTTGAGCAAGAAGCTGGCGACCATCTTTACCGATGTTCCCTTGTCCCTGGAATTGGATGATCTGGCTTTGAAAGAGCGGGATGAAGAAAAAATCGTTTCGTTATTTAAGAAGCTGTCGTTTAACACGTTGCTTTCCCGCTTGTCCCCGCAAGAAGGACGGAAGGATGACCGGGATTTGAAAAGCATTTCTTATCACCGGATTGAAACTGGTGAAGCGCTCGGCCCGTGGGAGTCCTTTTTTTCCAAAGGGGATAAGGCGCTCGTGGTTGAAATGACCGAACCGCATCCGATCAAAGGGGAATTTCTGGCCATGGCGGTTTCCGACGGTGAAACCCAGCTGGTTTTGCCGGCCGGGTTGGTGAGGGAAAATCAAATGGTTCGCGATTGGCTTTCCGATTCAAAAAAGACGAAATTTGTCTACGATGCCAAAACGATTCAAACCGCCTTTCAACAACATGCCGGACTTCAGGTGGACGGGATGGCTTTTGATGTGCTGTTGGCGGCTTATTTGCTCGATCCGTCTGATTCGCATCCGGCTTTGTCTGATATCGTTGAGCGGCGTGGGGAAGGGTATTTGCCGCCGGATGAAGAGGTGTATGGAAAAGGAGTCAAACGCCGTCAATTGGAAGGGGATGAGCTGGCAGAACACCTATCGCGGAAAGCCCGGTTTGTTCACAGACTCACCCCGTTGTTGAAAGAGCAAGTGCAAGAAGCCAAATTGGATGCGCTTATGTATGAAATGGAACTGCCGCTTTCCTCCATTTTGTCTGACATGGAACAAAGGGGCGTCCGGGTGGACCATGAACGGTTGGATGAGCTGGGCCGGGAATTGAAGGCGTCAATGGACCGGTTGCAGGAAGAAATCCATGACATTGCAGGTGTGCCGTTTAATATCAATTCTCCCAAACAGCTGGGGGAAATCTTGTTTGAAAAATTGGGGCTTCCCGTGATCAAAAAAACGAAAACCGGCTATTCAACCAGTGCGGATGTTTTGGAAAAATTGGCTCCGCAACATGAAATTGTCGAGAAAATTTTACATTATCGCCAGGTTGGAAAATTGTATTCTACTTATATAGAAGGATTAAAAAAAGAGATTGGGCCGGATGGAAAAATCCATACCCAATTTCAACAAACGGTTACGGCCACCGGCCGGTTGAGTTCGACCGAGCCGAACCTGCAAAACATCCCGATCCGGATGGAGGAAGGCAGAAAAATCCGCCAGGTCTTTGTCCCTTCTCAAACAGGATGGTACATGCTGTCTGCGGATTATTCCCAGATTGAACTGAGAGTCCTTGCCCATTTGTCAGAAGACCAAAATTTGCAAAAAGCATTCAAAGAAGATAAAGATGTGCACGCCCAAACAGCCATGGATGTTTTCGGGGTCAGGGAAGATGAAGTGACGGATCAAATGCGGAGACAAGCCAAAGCCGTCAACTTTGGCATTGTGTACGGCATCAGCGGATACGGCCTGGCTCAAGGGCTGGATATTCCGCAAAAAGAGGCCAAGTTGTTTATTGAGCGTTATTTTGAAACGTATCCCGGTATCAAGCAGTATATGGACAGCACGATTGAAAAGGCCAAAAAAGAAGGTTATGTCACCACCATGTTGGGCCGGCGCCGTTATTTGCCCAAAATCAATGCCCGCAACTTCGGGGAAAGAAGTTTTGCCGAACGGACGGCCATGAACACTCCGATTCAGGGAACGGCGGCGGATATCATCAAGCATGCGATGGTGAAAGTGGACCGGTTGATGCGTGAAAAAGGGTTGAAAAGCCGGTTGCTTTTGCAAGTGCATGACGAATTGATCTTTGAAGTTCCCGAAGAAGAATTGACGGTCATGAAAGAGTTGGTTCAGAATACGATGGAACAAGCTGTCCGGTTATCGGTTCCACTGAAAGTGCAAGTGAGTGTCGGGAGCAACTGGTACGAAGCAAAATAGGAGGAGAAACGATTGCCGGAATTACCTGAGGTTGAAACAGTCAGAAAAACTTTGCAAAAATTGGTCATCGGCAAACAGATCGAAGATGTGACGGTCCGTTTGCCCAGAATTATCAAACGTCCGGATGACACAGAGGCCTTTCGGCGCATGTTGGCCGGGACAACCATCATCGGGATCGGCCGGCGGGGAAAGTTTTTGAAAATCGTCTGCGATCCGCTGGTGCTGGTTTCTCATCTGCGCATGGAAGGAAAGTATCGTCTGGCGGAACAAGGGGAGCCTTGCGAGAAGCATACCCATGTCATCTTTCACTTTACGGACGGTACCGAGCTCCGCTACCGGGATGTGCGGCAATTTGGCACCATGCACTTGTTTCCATACGGGGAAGAAGATGAGCAGTTGCCGTTGAAGAAACTGGGGCCGGAGCCGCTTACGGATGAGTTTCAGCTTTCCTGGTTTCAGGCGTTGCTCGCCAAACGGAAAACCAATATCAAAGCGGTTCTTTTAAATCAGGAATATATCGCGGGGCTTGGAAATATTTATGTGGACGAGTCTTTGTTCCGGGCGGCGATTCATCCGACCCGGACGGCTTCGTCATTAAAGGAAGAAGAAGTGGAACGTTTGTACCACAGCATTCAACAAACCCTGAAAGAAGCCATTGAACTGGGAGGGTCTTCCGTCCGTTCTTATTTGAACGGGGAAGGCGAAATGGGAATGTTCCAGTTGAGAATCCAGGTTTATGGCCGGAAACATGAACCTTGTCCCAAATGCGGAAGGCCGATTGAACGGATGGTTGTGGCCGGGCGGGGAACGCATGTGTGTTCCCATTGCCAACGGTGACCTCATGGATGGTTCCTTCATAAGATAGGGTAACAAATGCCTATCTTATGAGGGGGATCAGTGATGTTGCATGGTTGGTTGATCATCGCGTTGGCTTTTGCGGTCAGTTTGGACAGTTTTGGAGTGGGAACAACCTATGGGCTGAGAAAAATTCGTATCCCCCTGGTATCTACCGTCATCATTGCCGGATGCTCAGGCGCCGTGCTATACATGGGGATGTGCATGGGGAAATTTTTTTCTGCTTTGTTTTCCCCCGTATTTACCCAAGCACTCGGAGCCGTTTTATTGATCGTCCTCGGCTTGTGGATCATTTTGCAGGGGGAAAAGAATTTAAAAGAAACGAATGAGGATGAAATCCGTTCGCAGAGTCCATCCTGTTTATCGATAAAAACCTGGACCTTTCAAATCAAACGCCTTGGCTTGGTGGTCAAGGTGTTAAAAACCCCCGTGATGGCAGATATGGATAATTCCGGATCGATTTCTTCCGCCGAAGCGTTTTTGTTGGGAACGGCTTTGTCCCTGGATGCTTTTGGCGCCGGCATCGGGGCGGCGATGATGGGGTTCCCGCCTGTTCCCACAGCCTTTTTGATTGCTTTGATGAGTGCCTTGTTTTTACGGTTGGGGATGTGGATCGGGTTTTCCTGTGCCAAGAACTTAAAAAATCGTTTCTGGGCATATATGCCGGGGGTTATTTTGATTTTGCTCGGAGTGATGCGATTCATGTGAAAAGGTGGTGAAGGACGTTGTTGGTGGGATTGACGGGAAGCATCGCAACCGGAAAAAGCACGGTTTCAGAGATGTTTCGCCGAAAGGGAGCGGAAATCATCGATGCAGACCAAATTGCCCGCGAAGTGGTTGAGCCGGGAACCGAAGGGTTGGAGCGGATTGCCCGGGAATTCGGCCCCGGAATACTGGATGATGAAGGGAAACTGAATCGCGAACGGTTGGGAGCAAGAATTTTTCATAACCCTGCCGAACGGGAAAAGTTGAATCGGTTGTTGCATCCGTTGATCGTGGATTCCATGCGTGACAAAACGGAAAAAATAAAAAAAGAGAAAGATCCGGATTTGTTGATTTGGGATGTCCCGTTGCTGATTGAAGGGAATTTGACGCAATGGGTGGAAGCCGTTATTTTAGTATATACACCGAAAGAAATCCAATTGGAACGATTAATGAAACGAAACGCACTTTCCAGAGAGGAAGCGGAAAAACGGATTCTCGCACAGATGGATATCGAAGAGAAAAAGAAGCATGCCGATTATGTGATTGACAATCGGGGAACTTTGTCAGAGACGGAAAGACAGGTTGATCAGTTATGGAAACAACTAATCTCAAAAAGTGGGTAAAGCCGGCAGTGGATGCACTGCCTCCCAAGCGCACGATCATGATCGCCTTAATCCTGTTGCTGGTGTTTGTCATCGTGGCCATCCCGCTTTTTAACATGATGATCTATCCGTTGAAATATGAAGAATATATTTTTAACAGTGCGATTGAAACCAACGCCGATCCCTTTTTGATCATGGCGATTATCCGGGTGGAAACCAAGTTTCAACCGAAAAGGGAATCGCATGTCGGGGCACAGGGTTTGATGCAAATTATGCCGGATACTGCGGATTTTATCATCAAAAACGGAAACTTTTCACCAGCGTTGAAAGATTACGTGTATGACCCGGCTATCAACATACAATTGGGAAGCTGGTATATTGCTTACTTGACCGAACGGTATAAAGGAAATAAAGTGGCGGTCATGGCCGCTTACAATGCCGGTCATGGCCGTGTCGACAAATGGTTGGAGCAAGGGGTTTGGGACGGCACACGGCAAAATGTCACACAAATTCCGGAGAATTTCGGGGAGACCCGCCATTATGTGACCAGGGTCAGTTATTATTATGAGAAGTACAAACAATTGTACCAAGGGGAATTCGAGGAATACAAAAGAAAACAAGAAAAATGAATACGGTTTGAAACCTGTTCCTGTACGGGAACAGGTTTTTTTGTTTCTGCTGGTTGCAAAATGTGACATACTTATTATAATAAAAGTGAATATTAGCGTGTGACAAATGGGAAGGGGTATACCATTATGGCAGTTCGTATCGCAATTAACGGATTTGGGCGCATTGGAAGAATGGTTTTCCGCAAAGCTATGGAAGTTCCGGGAATCGAAGTGGTTGCCGTGAATGCGAGCTATCCGGCTGAAACCTTGGCGCATTTGATTAAGTATGACACAATTCACGGGTTATATCATAAAGATGTGACGGTATCCGATCACGGTTTTCGTGTCGATGGACATAAAGTCCGTCTGGTTTCCAACCGCAATCCCG
Source organism: Thermoactinomyces vulgaris (assembly GCF_005886755.1). Taxonomy (NCBI): domain Bacteria; kingdom Bacillati; phylum Bacillota; class Bacilli; order Caryophanales; family Thermoactinomycetaceae; genus Thermoactinomyces; species Thermoactinomyces vulgaris. The sequence continues at coordinate 2,101,537 of NZ_CP039710.1, read as the reverse complement.
AAGAGTTGCCCTGGCGCGAATTGGATATTGACATTGTGGTAGAAGCGACGGGAAAATTCCGGGACCGCGAAGGGGCGCAAAAACATTTGAACGCCGGCGCCAAAAAAGTGGTGATCACCGCTCCCGGAAAAGATGAGGATATCACGGTTGTCATGGGAGTTAATGAAAGCGATTACGATCCGGACCGGCATCACATTATTTCGAATGCATCCTGCACCACCAACGGCTTGGCACCGGTGGCCAAAGTGTTGCATGAATCGTTCGGGATTGTCCACGGGTTGATGACCACGGTTCACGCGTACACCAATGACCAGAAGAACCTGGATAATCCGCATAAAGATTTGCGCAGGGCCCGTGCTTGTGCGCAATCCATCATTCCGACCAAAACCGGGGCGGCCAAAGCATTGGGGTTGGTGATTCCCGAACTGCAAGGGAAGTTGAACGGATTTGCCCTTCGGGTTCCCACGCCGAACGTTTCGGTCATTGATTTGGTGGTGGATACGGAAAAACCGGTGACCAAAGAAGAGGTCAACCAAGCGTTGAAACATGCAGCCCAAACCCGTTTCAAAGGGATTTTGGATGTTTGTGAAGCGCCGCTGGTTTCTTCCGATTTCAACGGAAACGAACATTCATCCATTGTGGATGCCTTGTCGACCATGGTCATGGGCAACCGGCAAGTGAAAATCCTGGCCTGGTATGACAATGAGTGGGGATATTCCTGCCGTGTCGTCGACTTGGCCAAATATGTCGGGGAAAAAATGAACACGAAAGTGACAGTGTGACGGGATGAAAAGCTTGTGGAAAATGATTCTGCAAGCTTTTTCCTTTTATAGGATGTTTTTGCCGGGCGTTCGACGGATTGTTTATTTAATGAAACAAATAGAATGTATGTTCTCTATTTAGGGTTTTTCACTTTTGGGAAAATAAATTTGTAACAGCTTACAAGGTCTGATGAACGCCGCTGAAGCTGTGACATGATCCTTGAAAGGAAGGTTGAACCATGAGTGTTTATGAATATACCGCTGTAACCAATCAAGGGAAGGAACAATCTCTTGGAGAATATGAAGGGAACGTCCTGTTGATCGTCAATACGGCGAGCCGGTGCGGATTTGCCCCGCAATTCAAAGAGTTGCAAGAACTGTATGAAAAATACCACAGCCGCGGCTTCTATGTGCTGGGCTTCCCGTGCAACCAATTTGGAAACCAAGAACCGGGAACGGACGAAGAAATCCGCAATTTTTGCGAAATAAACTACCGCGTCACCTTTCCCTTGTTTCAAAAAGTGGATGTGAAGGGGGAAAATCAACATCCGCTTTTCAAATACCTGACCCAATCGGCACAAGGATTGTTAAACAAAGAGATCAAATGGAACTTCACCAAATTCCTGGTTGACCGGCAAGGAAATGTGGTCAAACGCTTTGCTCCGACCACCTCGCCCAAGAAGATTGCCCCCCGGATCGAAGCCTTGTTGGATCAGAAGTGAGTCCGGACCGGTGACAAATATGGGTTGAATCCTGTCAACAAATATTTAAAATGGAAATATGACATTTGCGCTCAGAATGAGGGTGGTTCGCACAGAGACGCAAAAGCAGACGAAGTCAGGAGGAGATGATGAAACGTTGAGATGCCCGTTTTGCGGAAATCATGGCAGCCGTGTCCTGGACTCCCGCCCGGTTCATGAAGGAAGGGCGATTCGCCGGCGCAGGGAATGCGAAAAGTGCGAACAGCGCTTCACCACTTTTGAAATGATTGAAGAACAACCGCTCATCGTGATCAAAAAAGACGGGAGCCGCGAAGAATTCAGCCGGGAAAAGCTGCTTCGCGGCCTGATTCGTGCCTGCGAAAAAAGGCCGGTTCCGTTGGCCAAGCTGGAAGACCTTGTCGTGGATATTGAAAGAAAGTTGCGTCAAGGCGGAGCGGCAGAAGTTCCGTCCAAAGAAATCGGTGAAATGGTGATGGAGCGGCTGGTTGACATTGATGAAGTTTCGTATGTGCGGTTTGCCTCGGTCTACCGGCAATTTAAAGACATCAACGTTTTTGTCAATGAATTGGAAGAACTGCTGCAACGGTCGCAAATGGCCTTTGATAAAGAAAAAAAACAAGGGTCTGAGTAAGAATTGGTGGTAAATGGGATTTGATGATCCGGCAGGCTCTTATGTTACAATGATATTCCAATGCTAGCGAATGCGAAGTGCAGAGGAGGCCAAACCATGGCTATGTTTTGGAAAGACGCGGGTTGGCGTTGCCGCACCCATCGTCCGATCCATCAAGCAGATCTCATTGGGCTGATTCATCTGTATCAACCCATTGTCGGAGCTTCTGCCATCTCATTATACATGACGCTGGCCTGTCAAGTTCCCCTTCACCGTGCCGGTGTTTCCAAGTTGTATGCTCATTCGTATTTATTGCAATTATGTTCTTTTACGTTTGATCAACTGTTGGAAGCCAGACATTTGCTGGAAGGTGTCGGACTGATCAATACGTATGAGATCGAAGAGGAAGAAGATCATGTTTATTATGAATACGAAATGCTTCCCCCACTGACGCCGGCAAAGTTTTTTCAAAGTGATATTTTAAGTGTCACGCTTTACAACTCATTGGGCAAAGAAAGGTACATTGCATTAAAAGACTGGCTGACCGGGGACACCCGTTTTCAACCTGGCCGGAAGGAAGAAAAAAAGAAAAACATCACCCGCTCGTTTCAGGATGTGTTTGACAGCATTTCGCCGGCAGAACTGGCCAAACAAGCTGAACGGGAAAAAGAAATGACCGTGCCGGTGGCCAAAATCGACGAAAGCCTGCATCAGGGAAAAAGGCCGGATTTTAAGCAGGACATTGATTTTTCCATGCTGGAGTTGCGCTTGGCGCATTTATTGGGAAAAGATGTTTGGACGGAGGATTTAAAACAAGAAATCAGAGAGCTTGGTTTTTTGTATCAGCTGGATGAATGGGCGATTTTAAAAGCGTTGCAGAATCCTTATGTGACCAGTCACGGGCAAATCCGTCTGGACCGCTTGCGTTCTTTTGTCCGAAGTGAATATTGCATGCAGTTTGGCAGCACGCCCGTGGTGGCCAAGAAGGCGGATGCGGAACAGGCAAAAGAGGAGAAAAAGATGCCGACGGATCCGGATAAGCCGCTTTCCGAAGAAGAAAAGCACATTCGGCAGTTGGCGCAAATTTCCCCCATGCAACTTTTGGCATTTTACCAGAAAGGCGGGCGAATCCCGGCCAGCGATGTGGAAATCGTGGAGTCGTTGATTCGCCATTACGGATTGCCGCCGGGGGTTGTCAATGTGCTCTTGGAATATGTCTTGTTGAAATATGATTATAAACTGCCGCGGAATTTGGTGGAAAAAATTGCGGGCCATTGGAAGCGGCTGGGGATTTCCACGGTGGAAGAGGCCGTGGAGCAGGCGAAAAAAGAAGAATGGGAAACGAAAAGGAAAAAGCAGCAGCCGCGTTCTTTCCATCCGAAAAGTCCCCGCAACAAGCCGGAAGCATTGCCCCGGACGTTGCAAATGCAAATGGAACAATCCAAACGGTCAAAATCCGAACAAGAGGCAAAAGATGAATGGGCTGACCAGCAGGAACAGATTCGCGCGAAACTTCGGTTGATGAATGAGCGCTTTGTGGCCGGCAACAAGGAGAAAAAAAACACCCCCTGAATCAACGAATGGTTGCAGGGGGTGTCAGAAGAAAAAAATTTCCTGATTCATCTTGCATGTTTGATGCTTGCATGATATAATATCATTTGTCGCCAACAATTTGTTACATAAGGTTCGGTAGCTCAGTCGGTAGAGCAGAGGACTGAAAATCCTCGTGTCGGCGGTTCGATTCCGTCCCGAACCACCATTTTTTTGCCGGGGTGGCGGAATTGGCAGACGCACAGGACTTAAAATCCTGCGGTGGGTGTACCACCGTGTCGGTTCGAGTCCGACCCTCGGCACCATAACAAAAAAAATCCTCCTGTTTTCAATGGGTGAATTCACATCGCCTGAAAACAGGAGGATTTTTTGTGCAGTATTCCCGCCCCATCCGTTTTGATTTGTGATACGATGGACATGATTGGGTTGGCGGTCGATCTGACTCTTTAGGAGGTTGAATAGATATGTCGAAGATTGATTCCATAATCGAAAGGGCGCTTGCCGGAGAACGCCTGGGGTTTGAAGACGGGTTGGCTCTGTGGGAAAGTGATGAGATAGAAAAAATGGGATGGGCAGCGGACCAGATCATGAAAAAATGGCATCCGGAGCCGATCACAACGTTTGTCATCGGTCGCAATATCAATTATACCAATATCTGTGATACGTATTGCCGGTTTTGTGCGTTTTACCGCCGGCCGGGGTCGGAAGAAGGATATGTCCTGCCGAATGAAGTGATCTTCCAAAAAATCCAGGAAACCGTGGATGTGGGCGGGACGGAAATTCTGATGCAAGGCGGCACCAATCCGGATTTGCCGTTTGAATATTATACGAATCTGTTACGGGAAATTAAAAAACGCTTTCCCGATATCACCATGCATTCTTTTTCGCCCGCTGAAATCCTGAAAATGAAAGAAGTTTCCGGCCTTTCCCTGGAAGAGGTGGTCCGCCGGTTGCATGAAGCGGGGTTGGATTCCCTGCCTGGTGGCGGAGCGGAAATCCTGGATGATGAAATTCGCCGGAAAATCAGCCGGTTGAAAGGTTCTTGGCGGGACTGGATGGATGTCATGCAAACGGCCCATCGCGTGGGGATGCATACCACGGCAACCATGGTGATCGGTTTTGGCGAAACGAATGAACACCGGGTGAATCATTTGCTCCGGATCCGGCAGGCCCAAGACGAGACGAAAGGTTTCCTCGCTTTCATCGTATGGACGTTCCAGCCGGACAACACCAATTTGAAACGGGAAAAATTGCCGCCTGAAGAATATTTGAAAGCGGTGGCGATCGCCCGTTTGATGCTGGATAATATCCCTAATCTCCAATCCTCCTGGGTAACCATGGGACCGGAAATCGGGAAAAAATCACTGCACTTCGGCTGCAATGACTTTGGAAGCACCATGATCGAAGAAAATGTGGTTTCGGCTGCCGGCACCACTCATAAAGTAAACAACCATCTCATTTTGCGCCTGATCCGGGAAGCCGGGAAAATTCCGGCGCAACGGAACACGAAATATGAGATCTTGCGTGTTTTTCAAGAGGGAGAGTATACCGAAAAGGATTTCGTGATGCAAAACTGATTGGGGTTTTGGATGCAATGGCACTCCGGTACCGGGGTGTCATTTTATAATTTAAGAAAATAAATAGATTTTACTTTATATATTTGCTATTTTAAATATGTGATCAAAAAGGTTTTCTTATGGCAAATCCTTCATTTGCCCTCAGATACAGAGAGATAGGAGGAGAGGGTTTGACAGGAAAAACACATTTTGCCATCGGCGTGGCATCGGGTGTCGGACTGGCCGTGGCCTCCGGAAATACGGATGATGTAGGAGAACTTGCTTTAACCATTGTTTTGGCGGGAATTGCTTCTTTGCTCCCGGACATCGATGAAGACGGCAGCCTGATCAACAACTTTTTGTTTCCTTCGCTGAGCAGGACCTACCGGTCATTTGCGCTGGCGGCTTTGGGATTGGTCATGATTCTGTTGTTTTTCATCAAAAGCCTGCCTCTTTGGGTGTTACTGATGGGGGTTTTTGCCGCCGGCGTCGCTTATGCCCCTCACCGGTCGGTTACCCATTCGATTCTTACCTGCGCTTATGTTACTTGGATGTTTTACACGATTCAACCGTGGATGTCCGTACCGGTGTTGGTCGGTTATTTGTCCCATCTTTTTGCAGATACGTTAACCAGTGCGGGTGTTCCTTATTTGTGGCCTTATAAAAAGAAATTTTCAATGAAAGCTTTTGGAATCAAAGTGAAAACGGGCGGGAGCGAAGAAAAATTGATCGGAAGGCTGTCCATTTTGTTGGCTGCGCTGGGGTTTGTTTATTTGATCGGACTGATTCTTTATAACGAAGTAAAAATGGCCGGATGGTTCTGAAGAGAAGGCTTGGTTTTTTGACCAAGTCTTTTTTATTTCTTGTGGGTCCTTTTGTTTTTTTGTATACCGTTATTGGTTGCAACATATATTGGTATGGAAAGTGGTTCTGAGAATATCCGTGGATGGGAGGGGAGACGGTTGAAATATCTGATTTCGTTTGATCAGAGAGATGAGCCATTTCGTTCCTGTTTGCAAGACTTGCGGGAGGGCATCCGCTCCGTCTGCCCGGTTTTTGACATGAAAGAGATGGGGATGGGAGAACGTTTTGTCATCCTCATCCGGTTGAGAAAGTGGATGGATGAGAAACAAAGGGATCGGATTGTATGGCAAGTGGGCAAAATCCTGACCCGTTACATTTGTGACCATCTGGAACCGAAATGGATCAGCAAAATGATTCAATCCAGTCACCATTATTTCACAAAGCAGGAAATCAGGCAGATTCAGCAGCAGGTGTTGGAGCAATTGGAGACCAGCGCATGGGAATGCCAACAGGTGATATACCGCAGCCGGCGGGAGAAATTGGAGAAACAAATCACCGGATTTTTGAAAGAAAATCATCACATTGCTTTGGACGGTTTTGTTTCCTTTCGCTTGAAGGCATACCGGAAAACGCTGATGGCTTGTGTGGAGGAAGCCATTCAAGCTTACCGTTTGAAAAGGCAATACCATGAATTTATTGAATTGTTGCGCATGTTCATCGAGTCCCGGCCCCCGAAAATCGGGCTGGTGCATGTCATCCATGACAACCAACAATTTCATGTGCTGAAATCGGACGGCACCCCGGTTTTGGACAAAGACCTGGAGCCGGTTTTTATGGAAATGGCCGATCAAACGGCATCCCAAAAAGATCACCTGATGAGCATTTTGTTAAGCATGACGCCGGAGCGAATCATCATTCATACCACCTGTCCGGATGAAAATGTGATCAAGACCCTGATGCAAATTTTTGAAGGAAGAGTGATGACTTGTGACGGCTGCAGCCAATGTCAGCCTTCCGCCCGGCCGTTTTTGGAAGATGCTTGACGAACCCGTGACGGAATGAGTATAATACATAACAAATTTTATCCGAAAGCAATGATGAGGACACGGGCATCTCCGACGGTTTCAGAGAGTGGGGGTCAGCGGCTGGAAGCCTCCATAACCCAATCGGAAAATGCTTACCACCTCAGAGCTGCAACAAGGAACGCATCTTGGATGCCAGTAATTGTTGCCGGGACTCGCCGTTATTGAGATGAGAGAACCTTGAACAGCCTGGTCCGGCTGTTTCAGGTTGAAAAAGGGTGGAACCGCGACGACCAGCTCGTCCCTTTATGGGAGGGGCTTTTTTTATTGAAGATGAAAAAAGGAGAGATGGAAATGAGCATCAGTGTCAAATTCCCGGACGGTTCCGTTCGTGAGTATGAATCGTCCGTCACGGTTGGGGAGATTGCCGACTCCATCAGCCGGAGCTTGTCCAAAAAGGCTGTTGCCGGCAAAATCAACGGCCAAGTGGTGGATTTGTCCAGAGAAGTGCCGGACGGTGCCGAAATCCAAGTTCTGACTTTGGAAGATGAGGAAGGCTTGGAAGTTTACCGCCACAGCACCGCTCACTTGATGGCGCAGGCGTTGAAACGATTGTATCCGGATGTGAAACTGGGGATCGGCCCGGTGATTGAAGACGGATTTTATTATGACGTGGATTTGCCGGTTCGTTTGACGCCGGAGGACCTGCCCAAGATCGAAGAAGAGATGAGAAAAATCGTCAAAGAAAATTTGCCGATTGAGCGAAAAGTCGTTTCCCGGGAGGAAGCCATCCGGATTTATGAAGAAACCGGGGATCATCTGAAATTGGAGATCATTCGTGACCTGCCGGAAGATGCAGTGATCACCATGTATCATCAAGGCGAGTTTTTTGATCTGTGCCGCGGTCCCCATTTGCCGTCCACCGGAAAGATTAAAGCGTTTAAATTATTAAGCATTGCCGGAGCTTATTGGCGCGGGGATTCGGACAACCAGATGTTGCAGAGGATTTACGGGACGGCCTGGCCGAAACAATCCCAGTTGGAGGAACATCTGAACTTCCTGGAAGAAGCGAAAAAGCGGGATCACCGGAAACTGGGAAGAGAACTCGGCTTATACATGTTCTCGGAGGAAGCCCCCGGCATGCCGTTTTATTTGCCGAACGGGATGATTTTGCGCAATGAATTGGAACAATACTCGCGTGATTTGCAAATCAAAGCCGGTTACAAAGAAGTCCGCACTCCGCTCATCATGAACCAGCGCTTGTGGGAACAATCGGGACACTGGGACCATTACAAGGAAAACATGTACTTCACCAATGTGGATGAATCCGCTTTTGCCGTCAAACCGATGAACTGTCCCGGACATATGCTGATATTTAAACATGATATCCGCTCATACCGGGATTTGCCGCTTCGCCTGGCTGAATTCGGGCAAGTGCATCGCCACGAGTTGTCGGGAGCCTTAAACGGCATGCTCCGGGTCCGGACTTTCACCCAGGATGATGCACATATCTTTGTGCGGCCGGATCAGATCGAAGAAGAAGTGACCGCCGCGCTTCAACTGGTGGATCAGATTTACAGCACTTTTGGTTTCCCCTATTCCATCGAGCTTTCCACCCGTCCCGAAGATTCAATGGGTTCGGACGAACTGTGGGAAAAAGCCGAATCCGCGCTGCAGAACGTGTTGGATAAGTCCGGCATCAAATACCGGATCAATGAGGGGGACGGTGCGTTTTACGGTCCGAAGATCGATTTCCATATCCGGGATGCTTTGAAGCGGAGCCATCAATGCGCCACCATCCAATTGGATTTCCAAATGCCCGAGAAATTTGATCTCTCCTATGTCGGGGAAGACAATGAGCGGCATCGCCCGGTGGTGATTCACCGAGCCATTTACGGATCAATTGACCGCTTTATCGGGATATTGGTCGAGCACTATGGCGGTGCTTTCCCGTTATGGCTGGCTCCGGTTCAAGCCAAGGTGATTCCGATTTCCCGCGCGTTCAATGACTACGCTGAACAAGTGACGGCCCGGTTACGGGATGCGGGAATTCGCGCGGAACTGGACGGTCGTGATGAAAAAGTGGGTTATAAAATCCGGGAAGCCCAGGTGCAAAAAGTTCCCTACATGCTGGTGATCGGTGAAAAAGAAATGAATGCCGACGCCGTGGCTGTCCGGAAGCGGACCGAAGGAGACCTCGGGGCCAAGCTGCTGGATGAAGTGATAGAACAATTGGTGTCCGAAATCAAAGAGAAAAAATGACAATGAAAAAAGCACCCCGTTTGGTGAAGGGGTGCTTTTTTTAATAATAAGGGGAAATCATCAAATACACCAGCACGCCGGTGATGCTGACATACAGCCAAATCGGCATGGTCCAGCGTGCGATTTTCCGGTGCCTTTCCACCTGCATCTTCAGGCCGCGAACCATCGTGAAAAGGGCCAGAAACACGGTGGGGGCGGCCAGAACGATATGGGTGATCAAGATGAAGTAATATATGATTTTGATCCACCCTTCGCCGCCGTAAGAAGTGGAAGGCGCCAACGAATGATAAACCAGATAAGTGATCAAAAAAAGAGCAGTCGAACCAAAGGCGGCAAAGATAAAACGACGGTGCATGCGTATATTTTTTTTCTTGATGAAATATAATGCGGTAATGAGGAACACCGTCGTAAAGCTGTTGAAAATCGCGTTTAACATGGGCAAAAACGTTAAATCCACATGATCGAACCCTTGGTATTTCGGCATGAAAAAGAGGACGACGATGATGGCATTGATGATGATGGTCAATGCGACGATCCATGCTGTGGTCTTCTTTTCGTCCGCCGGAATTTGCCTGGTTTGGTCAGCCATGGTTTCACCCTTTCATTGCAATGAACTCAACTTCAGTATACATTTTTTTACTGACAAACTCCTGTAAAAAAGGTGACAAAACGGACAAAACTTTTCCCTTTATTTTCCGTTTGACGGATCCCGGAGAAAAGAATATATTCAAAGTGGCCGTTTTGAAATCGTGCGTCACGTTTGACACGGGTTTTATTTCTGTGATAGTATATTTTTGTCATGCAAGAAGAAGCGCCCGCTTCTCACCTGGTCAACGCGGAGTTGGCAGGTTCTGATGCAACTGATTTTCCTGTTGGATATTGGAAGCAAAGTGTGGGCGTTTTCTGCGCTTACACTTTTTTATTTTTCAATTTTTTTCCGGAGGTGGCAGGTATCAGCAAGGAACATCAGCACCAAGTCAATGAGTCGATTCGTGCTCGGGAAGTTCGCCTGATCGGCGTTGACGGTACGCAATTGGGAATCAAACCCATCCGTGAGGCTTTGCAGCTTGCACAAGAAGCCAATCTCGATCTCGTGAATGTTGCCCCGCAGGCAAAACCGCCGGTTTGCCGTATCATGGATTACGGAAAGTACCGTTACGAACAAAGCAAACGCGAAAAAGAAGCACGCAAGAATCAAAAAACGATTCAAATCAAAGAGGTGCGCCTCAGCCCGACGATTGAAGAGAACGACATCAAAACCAAATTAAGCAATGTGAAAAAATTCCTTAAAAAAGGAAACAAAGTGAAGTTGACCATTCGATTCCGCGGCCGGGAAATCACTCACCAGGAATTGGGACGCAGTATTTTGGACCGGATGGCAAAGGAAGTGGAAGACCTTTCGGAAATCGAACGGGCTCCGAAATTGGAAGGCCGTCAGATGATCATGATTTTAGCACCGAAACAGTAGAAGGAGGACAATGTTATGCCAAAAATGAAAACCAAAAAAGCTGCGGCAAAGCGCTTTAAGAAAACCGGAACCGGCAAAGTGAAACGCTCCCATGCGTATACAAGCCACTTGTTTGAGGCAAAAAGCCCGAAGCGCAAACGCAAATTGCGTAAAAGTGCAATCATGCACTCCGGTGATGAAAAACGGATCAGACAGTTGATTTCCTATCTGTAAGAAACGCCTAAAGAAAGAGACTTCAGGAGGGATTTATTGTGGCAAGAGTGAAAGGTGGTACCGTGACGCGTGCACGTCGCAAAAAGGTACTGAAATTGGCTAGAGGTTATTTTGGTTCCAAACATGCGTTGTTCCGTACGGCAAAACAACAAGTCATGAAATCGTTGATGTATGCATACCGTGACCGCCGTCAACGTAAGCGTGACTTCCGTAAATTGTGGATTACACGCATTAATGCGGCCGCACGCATGAACGGCATTTCTTATAACAAATTTATCCATGGTCTGAAAGTGGCAGGCGTGGACATCAACCGAAAAGTTCTTGCGGAATTGGCCGTGACAGACCAAAAAGCGTTTGCTGAATTGGTCAATGTTGCCAAAAACGCAAAATAACGGACTGATCGATGGAGAAACCCCCGGATGCCGGGGGTTTTTTTAAATGACTTTATGCAACAGGGAAAGCAAGGTTTTCAACTCTTCCGTGGACAAGTTTTCAAACTTTTTCCGAAAGTATTCTGATTTTTGGTCGGCAAGTTTTTGAATCATCTCCTTGCCTTGATCCGTCAGGTGAAGTTCGACCACGCGTTTGTCCAATTGCGACCGTTGCCGGTACACCAGATTTTTTTTCTCCAACTGATCCGCCACATGGGTGATGTGGCTGACGGACACATCAAATTCCTGGGCCAGTGCTGTGATGATTTGAGGGCTTTTATGGAGCTTTTTGAGCACGCCGAATTCAGCCCCGTTAATTTGATCTCCCCAAATTTCCGTTAAATCTTTACGGATTTGTCGTAAAATGAGGCGAAACACTTGTTCCAATTCCATTGACATTTCAATTCTGTCCAACATCACTTTCTCCTTCATGGGATTCCCTATTTTGTTTTATGAAGTGAAATATTAGTCATGATTATAAACCATTCTCTTTCAATTTTACAACATAAATTTCTGTTGTTTTTGTTTTTTGGTCCCTTTTTTAGTCGTGACATCCGTCCCGTTTTGTTATAAACTGATATGAAAAATCAAAAAAGGGGGAGAACAATGCGAAGTGACAAAATTAAAAAAGGGATCGACCGGGCGCCGCACCGCGCATTGTTGCGGGCAGCCGGATTGAAAGATGAAGATTTTGACAAGCCTTTTATCGGCATATGCAATTCATTTGTTGAAATCATTCCGGGGCATATGCATTTAAATAGATTTGCCGAAGTGGTGAAAGAAGCCGTCCGGGAGGCGGGCGGAGTTCCTTTTGAATTTAATGCGATCGGTGTGGACGATGGTATTGCCATGGGGCATATCGGCATGCGCTATTCGTTGCCCAGCCGGGAGATCATTGCCGATTCGGTGGAGACGGTGGCGTTGGCCCATTGGTTTGACGGGCTTATTTGTATTCCTAATTGTGACAAAATTACGCCCGGCATGATGATGGGGGCTTTGAGGGTGAATATCCCGACCATTTTCGTCAGCGGCGGACCGATGCGGGCCGGGGTGACACCGCAGGGAGAAAAAGTGGATCTGGTTTCGGTTTTTGAAGGAGTAGGGGCTTATCACGCCGGGAAAATGGACGAACGGGAATTGCAAACGTTGGAACAGTTTGGGTGTCCAAGCTGCGGGTCTTGTTCCGGTATGTTTACGGCCAATTCGATGAACTGTCTGGCGGAAGCACTGGGATTGGCTTTGCCGGGAAACGGAAGCATCCTTGCCGGTACGGAGGAACGAAATGAATTGGCGAGAAAAGCGGCCCGCCAAATTCTCCGTTTAATCGAAGCGGACCTGAAGCCGCGGGATATTGTTACCAAGGAATCGGTGGATAATGCACTGGTGTTGGATATGGCCATGGGAGGTTCCACCAATACGATTCTTCACACCATGGCGATTGCATACGAAGCAGGAATCGATTATCCACTGGAGTCCATCAATGAACTTTCGAAAAAAGTCCCATACTTATGTAAAGTCAGCCCGGCGGGAAATTGGCACATGGAAGATGTGGACCGGGCGGGAGGCATTTCGGCCATTCTCCATGAGTTGAGTAAAATCGGGGGGTTGCTGAATCTGGATCGACCGACGGTGACCTTGAAAACACTGGGTGAAAATATTGCAGAAACGGAAGTGAAAGACCGCGCGGTCATCAAATCGGTTGACAAGCCATACAGTGAAACGGGAGGACTGCAGATTTTATACGGGAACCTCGCCCCCGACGGTGCAGTGATTAAAACCGGGGCGGTGGATCCTTCGATTCGCCGGTTTAAGGGAAAAGCCATTGTGTTTGATTCCCAGGATTCGGCCATTGCCGGAATTGCCATGGGAAAAGTGAAGTCCGGACATGTTGTCGTCATCCGGTATGAAGGCCCCAAAGGCGGCCCGGGAATGCCGGAAATGTTGTCGCCGACTTCCGCCATCATGGGAATGGGGCTCGGAAAAGAGGTGGCGTTGATCACCGACGGCCGTTTTTCCGGGGCGACGAGAGGAATTTGCATCGGTCATATTTCTCCCGAGGCGGCAGAAGGAGGCCCCATTGGATGGGTCGAGCCGGGAGACGAAATTGAAATCGATTTGGATAAGGGAACGCTTCAGCTTTTGGTTTCCGATGAGGAGATGAAAAAAAGGAAAGCGGCATGGAAAGCACCTTCCATCGAAGTGGAGGGACGTTTTTTAAGACGTTATGCCCATATGGTGACTTCCGCCAATACCGGGGCTGTTTTAAAAAAAGTATAGGAATTTTTAACGGTTGAATCACTTTCTGAAAAAAGAGGTGATTCAACTTATTTAAAAAATTTGCAAACGATTACAAATTTGTAATGAATTTTCCCGGAAAAACCGGTTGACACCCTGTGAAGAGGGTGATTATAATAGCATCTAAATAGTCGAAATTGTAATTCTTAAAAAACTTCACCGCTGATGTCTCCTAAATTTCTGCCGTTTTTCAAGCGGCTGTTTTAAAACAACAACAAGCCTGATAATTCAGTATATTGAGACGATGAAGAGGAATGAACATAAGCGAGTGCGTTACAGAGAGTCCGGATTTTGCTGAGACCGGAACCATGAGCTTATGATTCTCTCACCTCGGAGTCGGGTGGCCAAAGATGCAATGTGCTTGCATCGAGTAGTACATTCCCGGTTGTCCCGTTATCGACAGGGTACAGGCCATGGTGTTTTGTCTGTACCCATTGAGACCGGTTTTGCGAAAAGTCGGTAAAATTGGGTGGTACCACGAACCTGATTCGTCCCAATGACGGCATGCACTTGTCGTGTGGGGTGAATCGGGTTTTTTTATTTACATCCGAAAAGGAGGAACAAGCGTTGGCTCCCCAAGTGGAAACCAGAACGACGGAGGCAGTTGAGTCAGAAGCAGAGAAGAGGGAGGAACTGACTGGATCCGAGATTTTGCTTCGCAGTTTGATCCGGGAAGGAGTAGAGGTGATATTCGGTTATCCGGGCGGAGCAGTACTGCCGATCTATGACACGTTATATCACGAAAAAGTTCAACATCTGCTCGCTCGCCACGAGCAAGGAGCCATTCATGCCGCGGACGGATACGCGCGAGCAACCGGAAAGCCCGGGGTGGTCATTGCCACTTCGGGACCGGGAGCAACCAACCTTGTCACAGGCATTGCAACAGCCATGATGGATTCCGTCCCTTTGGTTTGTATCACAGGGAATGTGGCCCAGGATTTGCTGGGGACGGATGCTTTCCAAGAAGCAGACATCACGGGAATCACGATGCCGATCACCAAGCATAACTATTTGGTCCGGGATGTTTCCCAGTTGCCGAGGATTGTGAAAGAGGCGTTCAAAATTGCCACAACGGGGCGTCCCGGACCGGTGTTGATTGACATTCCGAAGGATGTTTCCAATGCGAAAACAACGCTTTCCTATCCGGAAGAAGTCCACATCCCCGGGTTAAAAATTCCGGAAGAGCCTGAGCAAGCCCGGATTGAACAACTTTACGACGCCATTTCCAAAGCCGAAAAACCATTGATTTTGGCAGGAGGAGGCGTGGTCACATCCGGTGCGGCCGACGAGCTGAGGGAGTTAGCCGAGCAATCGGAGATCCCGGTGACCACAACCTTGATGGGAATCGGGGGATTTCCCGGCACCCATCCGTATTGGCTGGGGATGCCGGGGATGCATGGAACGTACACCGCCAATCACGCTTTGTTGGAGTGTGATTTGCTGATCGGCATCGGCGTCCGTTTTGATGACCGGGTCACCATGGGGCGCATCGACACATTTGCAAAACGGGCCAAAATCGTGCATATCGACATCGATCCGGCGGAGATCGGAAAAAATGTGGAGACTTGGATCCCGCTGGTCGGAGATGTCAAAACCGTTTTGCAAAAGGTGAACCGAAACGTGCCGCGGAGCAATTCAAAAGCGTGGATGGAGAAGTTGGATTTTTGGAAGAAAGAATATCCGTTAACTTACCGCGACGACGGCTGTTCATTAAAGCCCCAGTGGGTGATTGAAGAAATCTACCGCTCGACCAAAGGGGAAGCGATCATAACCACGGATGTGGGACAACACCAAATGTGGGTCGCACAGTTTTACCGGTTCCACCATCCCCGCTCGCTGTTAAGTTCCGGCGGTCTTGGCACGATGGGATTCGGTTTTCCGGCAGCCATCGGGGCCCAATTGGGAGTGCCGGACCGCCCGGTGATCGCCGTGACAGGGGACGGGGGATTTCAAATGACCGCCCAAGAACTGGCGCTTCTTCCTCTTTTGAATCTTCCGGTGAAAATCGCCATCATCAACAACCAGTGTTTGGGGATGGTCCGGCAATGGCAGGAAGTGTTTTATGAGCAACGTTATTGTGACGTTGATCTTTCAGGCGGTCCGGATTTTGTCAAACTGGCGGATGCCTACGGAGTCAAGGCCTGGCGGGCTAAAAACAGGGAAGAAGCCGTCTCCGCCTGGAATGAGGCCCTGAATCATCCCGGACCGGCGTTGGTCGATTTCTGGGTCGAACCGGATGAAAATGTTTATCCGATGGTGGCTCCGGGATCGAGTCTGGATGAGATGGTGATGGGAGATGAGTTGAGATGAGAAGAGTTTTATCCGTGTTGGTCAACAATCAACCCAGGGTCTTGGCGCGGGTGGCCAGTATGATCGGGCAGAGGAACTTCAACATTGAAAGCATCAGTGTGGGGGAGACTGAGAATCCGGCCTACTCCCGCATGGTGATCGTCACCAGGGGAAACCCGTCGACCATCGCGCAAATTTCAAAACAATTAAACAAATTGATCGACGTGATCCAGGTGGAACAGTTGGAAAAAGACCAGTCGGTTGAACGGGAGCTTCTCCTGATCAAGGTGGCGGCACCGCCGTCGGTCAGAGCCGAGATCACCGGAGTGATCGAACCCTTTCGGGCAAACATCGTGGATGTCGGTCAAAAATCGCTGGTGATCCAGGTGACGGGTGACCCGCTCAAACTGGAAGCCATGATTGAACTGCTTCGTCCCTACGGGATTCAGGAAGTGGCCCGAACCGGAGTGACGGCGATTTCCAGAGGCAGTGTGTCTGAAAACAAAATGGTTTCACTTTAATTAAGGAGGAATGGAACAATGGCGAAAATGTATTATGAGCAAGATGCGGATTTGTCTTTGTTGCAAGGGAAAACGGTTGCGGTGATTGGATACGGAAGCCAAGGGCATGCCCAGGCACAAAACTTGCGGGACAGCGGAGTGAACGTGGTGATCGGACTCCGGAAGGGGAAATCTTGGGAACAGGCGGCCGCGGACGGATTTGAAGTGCTGGAGGTGGATGAAGCCGTCAAACGTGCCGATGTTGTGCAAGTGCTGATTCCCGACGAGCTTCAGAAAAAGGTGTATGAAGAACAGATTGCCCCTTATTTGCAACCGGGAAATGTATTGATGTTCTCACACGGATTCAATATTCATTTTAAACAAATTGTTCCGCCCGAAAAGGTGGATGTCATCCTGGTTGCCCCCAAATCGCCGGGCCATCTGTTAAGAAGAGTTTTTGAAGAAGGATTTGGTGTTCCGTCCCTGATCGCGGTTTATCAGGATGCAAGCGGAAGAGCCAAAGACATGGCCTTGGCTTACTGTAAAGGCATCGGTTCCACCAAAGCCGGCGTGATTGAAACCACCTTCAAGGAAGAAACCGAAACCGACCTGTTCGGGGAACAAGCCGTTTTGTGCGGCGGGGTCAGCCGCCTGGTCCAAAGCGGGTTCGAAACCCTGGTGGAAGCCGGATACCAACCGGAAATCGCCTATTTCGAATGTTTGCATGAATTGAAATTGATTGTCGATTTGATGTATGAAGGCGGCTTGAGCCAGATGCGCTACTCGGTCAGTGACACGGCTGAGTTCGGCGATTATGTCAGCGGAAAACGGGTGGTTGCAGAATCCAGCCGGGAAGCCATGAAAGAAATTTTAAAAGAAATTCAAGACGGTTCCTTTGCCCGCCGGTGGATCCAAGAGAACGAGAATGGACGAAAAGAGTTTGCAGAGTTGAGAAGAGCTGGGAAAGAGCATCCGATTGAGCAAGTGGGGAGTCAGTTGAGAAAGTTGATGGTCTGGACGAAAGCTGAGCCTGTGAAACAATAGAGTTTAAAGGAGAGGAAGCGGGTATGCGTACAGTCATGATTTTTGACACGACATTGCGCGATGGAGAACAGTCACCGGGTGTCAATTTGAGCACCCGGGAGAAAGTGGAGATTGCGATTCAGTTGGAAAAGTTAGGGGTGAATGTGATTGAAGCCGGATTTGCCGCTTCCTCCAAAGGAGATCTGAATGCTGTCAAAGAAGTGGCACAAGTGGTGAAAAATGCGTCTGTCTGCAGTTTGTCCCGGGCGGTGAAAAGGGACATCGACTTTGCAAAGGAAGCGTTACAAGCGGCGGAATCCCCATATCTCCATCTATTTCTGGCAACCTCTCCAATCCATCGGGAATACAAGTTGCAGATGGATAAAGAACAGGTGAAAACCAGGATCCGTGAAGCGATCACCTATGCAAAAAAGTATTTTTCACAGATTGAGTTCTCGGCAGAAGATGCGGGAAGAACCGAAATCGACTTTTTGTGCGAAGTGGTTGACACTGCCATCTCAGCCGGGGCCACGGTGATTAACCTGCCGGACACGGTCGGTTATCTGACGCCGCAAGAATATGCGGATATGTTCCGCGAAGTGATCAACCGGGTGCCGCGGGTGGATCAAGTGCGGTTGAGCGCGCACTGCCATGATGATTTGGGGATGGCGGTGGCCAACAGTCTGGCAGCGATTGAGGCCGGTGTGTCCCAAGTGGAATGCACCATCAACGGGATCGGTGAAAGGGCGGGAAATGCAGCTTTGGAGGAAATCGCCATGGCTGTGAAAACAAGAGAAGCTTATTACCGCGTGCAAACGACACTCAATTTAAAAGAAATTCACCGCACCAGCCGGATGGTAAGCAAATTGACCGGCATGCCGGTTCCGGGAAACAAAGCGGTGGTGGGAACCAATGCGTTTGCCCATGAGTCGGGCATTCATCAGGATGGCATGCTGAAACACCGCGAAACTTATGAAATCATGACTCCGGAAAGCGTCGGGTTAAATGAAAGCCGTCTGGTGTTGGGCAAACATTCCGGCCGCCATGCCTTCAAAACGAAGATGGTGGAATTGGGGTTTGAGCTGAAAGAGGAGCAAGTCAATCCGTTGTTTGAACGCTTTAAAGAGTTGGCCGACCGCAAAAAAGAAATCACCGATGATGATTTGATTGCATTGGTGGAAGAAAAACTGGTGCATGCACAGGACTTTTATGTGATGGAATCATTGCAGGTCACCTGCGGCAATCCGTCTCTTCCGACGGCAAGCATTAAGATCAAAAGAGAAAGTGATGGCAAAACCTTCTTTGAAGCGGCCTGCGGGAACGGGTCGGTGGATGCCATCTTTAAAGCCATTGACCGGGTTGCACAGGAGAGAGTGTCTTTGGAGGATTATCGGATCCATTCAGTGACGCAAGGAAAAGATGCGCTGGGTGAAGTGAGTGTTCAGTTGAGACAAGGCGAGCTTTATGTCAGAGGCAGAGGTGTGAGCACAGACGTGCTGGAGGCCAGTGCCCGGGCGTACCTGGATGCGATCAACCGTCTGATTCGTCGCAAAGGAGATTATCCTGCCGAGAAAACAGCAGTGACGACAGTATAAAGGAGTGGACAGAGATGAGCGGAGCAAAGAAAAAAGTGGCTGTATTGCCGGGAGACGGAATCGGTCCGGAGATTGTGGAAGAGGCTGTGAAGGTTTTGTATCAAGTGGAACGGATGTATGGTTGCGCCTTTGAATTTCAATACAGCTTGGTGGGGGGGACGGCCATCGACCGGGTGGGCACTCCCCTCCCCGATGAAACGTTGCAATTATGCAAAGCATCAGATGCGGTTTTGCTCGGGGCGGTCGGGGGACCCCAATGGGACCGGTATCCGGCTGAACTGCGTCCGGAAAAGGCTTTGCTGGCACTGAGAAAAGAACTCGGTTTGTTTTCCAATTTGCGTCCGGTCATGGCGTTTGAAGGATTAAACACAAATTCCTCTTTGCGGTTCGATGTGGTGAAAGACGTGGATCTCATTGTGGTTCGCGAATTGACCGGCGGCATTTATTTTGGAGAGAAGACCCGTTCGCAAACGTTACAGGGCGAAGTGGCCACTGACCTGCTGGTGTATCATGAATACGAAATTGAACGAATTGTACGGCAAGCATTTGAAATTGCCAGAAAGCGGGGGAAAAAAGTGACATCCGTGGATAAAGCCAATGTGTTGGAAAGTTCCCGGTTATGGCGGGAGGTGACCGAAAAAGTGGCGGAAGAATACCCGGATGTCACCTTGGAACACATGCTGGTGGACAATTGCGCCATGCAATTAATTCTGCGCCCGTCTTCTTTTGATGTGCTGGTGACTGAAAACATGTTTGGCGATATTTTAAGTGATGAATCCGCCATTCTTTCCGGTTCCATCGGTTTGTTGCCGTCGGCCAGCCTGGGTGAAGATTCCTTTGGTTTGTATGAACCGGTTCATGGTTCCGCCCCCGACATTGCCGGACAGGGAGTGGCCAATCCGGCGGCGACGATATTGTCTGCTGCATTGATGTTGAAATTTTCATTTGGTTTCCACCAAGCGGCTGAGGCAGTGGAGCAGGCCGTGCGAACGGTTCTTGCTAACGGGTACCTGACGCCGGATTTGGCAAAACCGGATACGATGGCGGTGGATACGGAGGAATTTGGAGATTTGGTCGTGGAAGAACTGAAGCGGTGTTCTCCGGTGTTGTCCCAAGCGAATTAAAGAAGATGAAAGTGAAAAAAGCCGGCATTGCCGGCTTTTTTGAATGGAATTTAAATCATTTCGATGTGCTGTCCAACCAGGGCATGGACGGGATCCCGGCTGGTTCCCGGTACAGATCGTTTGCCAGGCGGTCCTTGATGCCGAGACGATTGGCATTTAAGTCTTTGTAACTGAAAAAAATGCTTCCTTTTGCAAACGCGTTTTGCCGGATCATTTTGATCTGGTTGGGGATTTCTTCCGGGTTGTCCCAGGCTTCGTTATCATTGCCGATCTTGTAGGCGGCATGTCCAATATATAAATGAGTGTTTCTTCCCGCCACTTCACCGGACCACCATGCAAGCAACTTGGCATAGTCGGCGGCCGGATGGCCGATGTTCCAGTAAATTTGCGGGGCGATGTAATCAAGCCATCCTTGCCGGATCCATGTGCGCGAATCGGCATAAACCGTGAAATAGCTTTCGGATCCGTTCGTGTCGGAGCCGGTCGGATCACTTGATTTGTTTTTCCAGATGCCAAACGGAGAGATGCCGAACTTCACACCCGGTTTTTCGCTTTTGATGGCCTGGCTGACGCGCTGGACGAGGGTGTTGACATTATGCCGCCGCCAGTCTCCTTTGTCCGGAAAATTTTGTCCGTAAGTTTGGTAGGTTTCATCATCCGGGAAGTCTTGTCCTTGCACAGGATACGGGTAAAAATAATCATCGAAATGAACGGCATCAATGTCATAATTGCGGACCACTTCCATGATGCTGTCCACAATATGATCTTGGACAGCGGGGATACCCGGATCGAACCAAAGTTTTCCCCCGTAAGAAACCACCCAATTCGGGTTTTTTCGCGCCGGGTGATCCGGAACCAGTTGATCCAGTCGGGTGTCCATGCTCACCCGGTAGGGATTGAACCAGGCATGAAACTCCAGATTTCGTGCATGGGCCTCTTCAATCATAAAGGCCAGCGGGTCATAGCCGGGGGATTTTCCTTGTTCCCCGGTCAGATATTTTGACCACGGATTCCATTGGGAGGGATAAAAAGCGTCCGCTGTCGGACGGATTTGCACCACCACCGCGTTTAACCCCATTTTTTTGGACTCTTCCAGAATCGTGATGAACTCGTTCTTTTGTTCTTCCGCACTCAGATATGGATTGGACGGCCAGTCGATGTTTGTGACACTGGCGATCCAAACCCCCCGGAATTCACTTTGACTGGAAGTGCGGGCTTCAGCCATCGGATACCATGTGAAAGCGATCATCAAAGATGAAAGCAATAACAGAACCAATCGCTTCACAATCCATCTCCTCTCAATTGTTTGATAATGTTTCGCAAATTTATTATATCAAAATATTTCGACGTCTCGTCTTGAAATCTCTGAAAGACAAAATAAAAAAAACAAGCGAGTGTCACGTTCGCTTGTCCAAAATCAATCCAATAAGCCTTTTTGCCCTCAGGGTGCTTATTTATTTCGGGTTTGATTCCAAACGGATCAAATCAAAGAGGGAAGATAAAGGTTTACCTGTGATTTGATCATGATAATCGGACGGAAAACCGTCAATGTTGATATGGAAGATTTGATCTTGCGTTTCCACTCGTTGTTTTTGCAGTTTCATGGAAGGCATGACCAAATGGGCAATATTTTTTTTGTCCAATTTAATGGAATGCGGTGTAAACCGAAACGTGTGGTACCGGGTGTACGTGTCCGGGTGATTCAGAAATAAAATGTATTTTTGGTTATTCTCCGGTTGGGTGTAAAGAGGATGGATGATTTCAATTTTTTGGTCATCATTGGTTTGCAGTTGAAGCTTGTGGGCAATGCCGACTTCGATGTTCTTTTGCTCCAGTTTTCCTTTGAGCACCCGATCGACTTGAAATTTGTACACTTGCACTTCATGATAGGTGTTTTCGGAAGGGAGTGCCGGATTTTTCGGATTCCGTGCCCCGTTTTCCACCCGGTCCATTCCCTTGTACTCGCCGAGGACGATGACGGGGGCTTGATCAATCATGGCCGGCAAATTGTTTGCCATAGCCAAATCGACATGCATGCCCATGTTCACTTCTTCTTTTTTGTCACCGGGCATACAGCCGGCAGCCAAGAGAAGAAAGACGGTTGTAAACAGAAAAGAGATTTTTTTCCACTTCAATGAAAATCCTCCTTTAAGCCAGGAAGTTTCACTCATATAAATTGTTTACCCCGTTGATGTCGTCGGTCTGCGGGGTATATGTATGAAACCGGTCACGTTCCGTATTCATCAGGGATGTCCAATTGGTATGCGCCAAACCGAGAATGTGCCCGATTTCATGGCCCAGGACGCTTTGCCCAAATTGGGAGTCGTTATTGGACTCATAGTATGTATTCATTTTTGCCACCCAGGAATTGATGCAGGAACCCACGCCGGTTTGCCAGTAAGAATAGCCAAAATAACCATCTGTGCTGGAGTAATAAGAATCGACCACTCCGGTTGCGGAGGAATCGCCTTGCACAAAACGGCGTTTGTCCTGTGCTTCATTCCAGCTTTGAATCGCTTTTTTGGAAGCTTCCTGATGTTCATTCGTGATGTGTCCGCCCCAGCGATAGTATACATAATAATAATCACATAATTTGTCACCCGTAAAGCTGTATGCGAAAGTCATGGAAGGAAATATCCACACACATAAAGGGGTGATGAGGAAGAGAATGAGTGCTTTCTTTTTCAACTTGTTTCCCTCCTAATGTGGAATGCCCAGCTGCTGTAATCATCTACTAAGTTATAATACTTTTATATTTTTGTCTAACGCATGTATTTTTTATCAAAAGTATTTCTATTAAAAGAAAACCCAGCCCTGAAGGACTGGCCATGGGAGGATTTGTTATTTTTTACAGTCGCAATCCGGGCATTTGCAATCCGGAGTTCCGCATTTGTCGCATTTCGAGAGGATGAGCGAAGGCATTGGCGCACCTCCTTCACGGAAAGTGGAAGTGAGATTGGAAGAGATTTGAGCGTTCTCTACCCAATTATATAATAATATTATTATATGTGTAAATATAATTTTTAGAAATATAAGAATAATATCTTGTGTTTTTTTAATATTGTTGGTTTATCCGTTTTTCAAGTCTTCCGCGGCCTGTTGGGGTGACCGGCTTTGTGCAATGGCGGAGATGACGGCGACCCCGTCTGCTCCTGCTTCCCGGACCTGCCGCGCATTTTGCCGGTTAATGCCGCCGATTCCCACAATGGGAAAGGTTTTCCCGACGACACGGCGGATGCGGGTAATCGTTTCAGGCCCGACGGGATGTCCGGCATCGGATTTGCTTTTTGTGGCAAACATGGGCCCGACGCCGATATAATCGGCTCCGTTTTGTACAGCTTCCAGTGCTTCGGTTTCGGTTTTGGCGGAAACCCCGAGAATCCGCTCTTTGCCGATCAACTTTCTGACATGGAAAGCAGGCAGGTCTTCCTGGCCGATGTGCACTCCGTCCGCTTCCAGGATGAGGGCCAAATCGACACGGTCATTCACAATAAAAGGAATTTGGTGTTTTTGGCAAATGGCGCGCAGGCGAAATCCCAAATCCACGACTTGGTGCATGTGAAGATCCGGATGTTTTTCCCGGAACTGAAAGCAAGTGATGCCGCCTTGAATAGCCTCCTCCAGAATGCTTTCCGGTGAACGGCCGGAGCAATCCTGGCTGCCCATGATGAAATAAACCGACAGAACGTCGCCAGACCATTTCATTGGTATTCCTCCTTCAGGCGGTGTGCAAAGTGGTTGGTTGGGCCGTTTCCTTTTCCGAGCATCAAAGGATTTCCGACTGCAGCAGTGATAAAATTCTTGGCTTGACGGACGGCTTCATGCAAAGACTCTCCTTTTGCCAAATAAGCGGTGATGGCTGCCGAAAAGGTGCAACCCGTTCCATGGGTGTTTTTGGTCTTGAAGCGAGGCGATGAAAAGGAGACAAAGTCTTTTCCGTCATACAACAAATCGATCGCCTCTTCTTCTTTGCCGTGTCCACCCTTGATGATCACTGCTTTGGCTCCTTCATCCACCAATTTCCGGGCTGCTTGTTTCCGGTCTTCCCAGCCGGTGATCCGTTGGCCTGCAAGAATTTCCGCTTCATGCAAATTGGGAGTGACAAGGGTTGCCAGCGGCAATAATTTTTTCTTCATCGCCACCCGGGCGTCTTCGGTGAGCAGTTGATGTCCGCTGGTGGAAACCATCACGGGGTCGATGACCAAGGGACCGATTTGGTGTTCTTTGACTTTGGCCGCAACCACTTCGATGATTTCCGCATTGGCGAGCATGCCAGTCTTGGCTGCATCCACTCCGAGGTCTGTGACAACGGAGTCGATCTGTTTGGCAACCAGATCGGGATCCACCACACCCACCTTTTGAACCCCGAGGGTGTTTTGGGCTGTGATGGCCGTAATTGAGCTCATCCCAAATACATAAAGCTCTTGAAATGTTTTTAAATCTGCTTGAATTCCGGCGCCCCCGCCGCTGTCGGAGCCGGCGATGGTGAGTGCGCGTGCAATCTGTTTCATGGTGCTTCTCCTTCTGTCCTGATCTTTCCCATCGCATTGTAACACAAGGGAAACAAAAGAATAAAGCTGCAAAACCTGCCGGAAAGAGGGAGGGTTGCCCGTCCAAGAAAACGGAATGAACTTTCTTTCTTTTTATTGTAAAATCGATGAGGGAGGTGACTTGATTTATGGCCAATGCGCATAAAAAAAAGAAAAAGACCCGGATGAGCACCATTACCATGGTGACGGTTTTGGTTGTTTTTATCGGATTGGGTGTTTTTGCCATCATCAATTCTTTCGCGGGGAAGGATAATCCCGGCGAAGAGACGGCCCGTGTGCTTCCGGTTGAATACGACGGCCAGCCGGCGATTGGCGATGACAATGCCCCTGTCAAGTTGATGGAGTTTGGCGATTATAAGTGCCCGGTGTGCAAAGTGTTTCATGACACCGTTTATCCCAAATTGAAAAAAGAATATATCGATACCGGCAAAGTGCAGATGTATTTCACCAATTACCAGTTTATCGGGGAAGATTCGATCACAGCGGGAATGGCCGGAGAAGCCGTCTATCAACAAGATCCCGCAGCTTATTGGAAGTTTTATGACGCCATTTACAACCATCAGAAAGATGAATCCGTGAAATGGGCCACTCCGGACTTTTTGGAACAATTGATTGAACAAAACATTCCCGAAGTGGATGCAAAAAAAGTGCGGGAAGACTTGGATAACAAAACGTATTTAAATGAAGTGACGGCAGACAACAACAAAGCAAAAAAATTAAACATTGAATCGGTGCCGGCGGTTTTCGTCAACGGAAAAAAAGTGGAAAATGCACTGGATTATGAAGCCCTCAAAAAAATGATCGACAGCGAGCTGGCAAACAAGGAGAAGTGAAGGATGCGTCTGGTGAGAACGTACGGGATTTATTTTGCTTGGCTCGTTTCACTCATCGCGACATTGGGAAGCCTCTATTTCAGTGAAATATTGGGATTTATTCCCTGTACGTTGTGTTGGGTGCAACGGATTTTGATGTATCCGCTGGTGATCCTTCTCGGCATTGCCTCCTACCGGAATGACCGGGGCATCATTCCTTATGTGTTGCCGCTTACCGTATTGGGGGCGGGCATTTCGCTTTTCCATTATCTCAAACAAAAAGTTCCGTTTCTCTCCGAAGTTGCTGCTTGTCGGGTTGGCGTTCCCTGTGAGCAAATGTATATCAATTGGTTTGGTTTCGTCACCATTCCATTTTTGGCCTTGGTGGCTTTTCTGCTCATCACCGGGTTCCTGTGGGGGGCACGGAACCATTTTGAGTAAATTAGGCTGTTTTTTTAGGGATTTGTCCATTTCTTTCCTGTCTTTTGATACATAAAGTAGTGAGAGATAGGCAAATGAAAGGAGACAGCCTATGAAACGGAAATTGGCGAGTGGTCCCTACGATCACTATGACGGTTTGGGATCGAAGTGGTTTTTGATCGCGATCCTGGTGATTCTGTTCATCCTCTTTGTTTGCTTTTGGGGATTCTACGGATTCGGCGGTTTTGGCGGATTCGGCGGATATGGCGGCGGTTTCTTCTGGTGAGGAACAATGCAGAAGCCTGCTCTTTTTTTAAAGAACAGGCTTTTTTTATTTTGGGGCATTATTGTTTGGAAAGGGATTCACGCAGGGTTTCAATCATTTCCTGGCGTTCTTCTTCCGTGCTGTTTTTCCAGATGACTTCAAATAAAACCCCCAGACCCGGAAGCAACTTTTCTTCACGTTGTTGAATGGAGTCAACAACCAATTCTTGCAGTTCTTCTTCATTCATGTTATGAATGTTGTGAATCACTGCACCACGGATGTCAAAATTCATGTGTATAATCCTCCTTTTTGAATATAGATTGTGCGGATTATGGAACATTATCCAACAATGGATGAAAAAGTTGCGGCGCCAGCTTTTATGGGAGAAAGAGGTGGACAAACGATTGGAAATCAAAACTTTTGCTGTCATCGGGCTGGGGAGGTTTGGAGGGACGATGGCGCGCACTTTGCACGAGATGGGATACGAAGTTTTGGCCATCGATAAAGATGCTTCCCGTGTCCAAGAGATGTCGCAAATCGTCACCCATGCCGTCGAGGCGGACACCACCGATGAAAATGCACTCAAATCCTTGGGGATTCGCAATTTTGACGTGGTCATCGTGGCCATTGGAAACGATATTCAGTCAAGCATCTTAACGACTTTGCTGCTCAAAGAAATCGGCTGTAAACAGGTGGTGGTCAAAGCCATCAACGAATTGCATTGGAAGGTGTTGGACAAAATCGGGGCCGACCGGGTGGTCTTTCCGGAGAGAGACATGGGCGTTCGGGTGGTGCACAGTTTAATCTCCCCGAATATCCTGGATTATATTGAGTTATCCAATGACTACAGCATCATTGAAATTATCGCCCGGGACTTTTTTTCCGGGAAGACGTTGCAAGAATTGGATATCCGGGCCCGGTTTGGTTGCAACGTGATGGCCATCAAAAAGGGAAACACCTTTAACATTGCGCCTTCGGCCACCGATGCGATTCATGAAGGAGACGTTCTGGTCGTGATCGGACACAACAAAGATTTGCAAAAATTACAGGAGCATGCCAAATGAAAAAGATGGAACGGATTACATCTTCGGAAAACCGACAGTGGAAACAATGGAAAAAGCTGAAAACCAAAAAAGGAAGAAAGCAGCAAGACGCATTACTGATCGAAGGGGAACATTTGCTTGAAGAAGCGTTGCGGGCAAAAATGGCTTTTCAAGCCGTGATTTTTTCCGAAGCTGCGAAGGACAAAACGGCAGATTGGTTGAAAAAGATCCCTGAGAATGTTCCGGTGTTTGAATTGCCTTCGTCTTTGTTTCAACAGCTGGCAGAGACCACGACTCCCCAGGGAATCATGGCGGTGGTCCGTTGCCCCCGTTGGTCGCTGGATGAAGTGTGGAAACAAACCAAAGGCGGGAACACTTTCTTGCTTTTGGATTCCATTCAGGATCCGGGAAACTTGGGCACATTGATCCGGACTGCCAAAGCAACGGGCATGGACGGGATCTTTTTGGGCAAAGGGACCGTGGATCCTTTCAATGGCAAAGTGATCCGGGCTTCGATGGGGGCCATTTTCAAAGTGCCGTTATGGCAGGAAGATTTAAGTGCGGTCATCCCCGTTTTAAAGGATCGGAACGTGACGGTTGTGAACGCTTCTCCGCATGCAACCCGCTCTTATTTTCATTATCCGTTTCCGTCCCGGGTTGCCATCTTGTTGGGAAATGAAGGGCGGGGGGTGGATCGCCGCTTGGAGGAATTTGTGGATGACCATGTGACCATCCCCATGCCCGGCGGAACGGAATCACTGAATGTTTCCGTCACCGGCGCTTTACTCATGTATGAACGAATTCGCGAAGGCTCCTTGCGGGGAAATGGAGAGTTCGATTATAATATAAAATAATTTTTCCGCAGAAAAATCATATCCATAAACGGCTGTGAAGGAGACAAGTAGGCAGTACGACCTTTCAGGGAGGAAATGCCGTGACTGAAAGCATTTCTAAGGAACCGGCTGTTGAAATTCACTCCGGAGCTGACCCCTGAACGATGGAGTAGGGGGGACCGGTTGATGACCGTTATTGCAAAGAAGCGGAGAAGGATGTTTCCTTCTCAAAAAAGGGTGGTACCGCGGATCTCTCGTCCCTTTGGGCGTGAGGTCTTTTTTGTTTATGGAATAATTTTCTATTTTATCTTTTCATTTGATACCATTTGTGGTGCCATTGACGACAGTTTTTACCGAAAGGAGATCGAACAATGCGTGAGCGATTGGAAGTCTTGAAAGAAGAGGCGACTTCGGTCATTCATCAGGCGCAAAGCTTGGATGAATTACGTGAATTGAAAGTGAGGTATCTCGGAAAAAAGGGCGAATTGACCGGAGTGCTCCGGGGTATGAAAGATCTTCCCCCCGAAGAGCGTCCGGTGATTGGAAGCATGGCCAATGAAGTCCGTGGATATCTGGAAGAGTTGATTGCGGGAAAAGAGAAAGAATTGGAAGAAGCGGTTCTTCAGGAACAAATCAACCGGGAAGTGATTGATGTTTCTTTGCCCGGGATCAAACCCGAACCGGGGACGTTGCATCCTTTGCAACTGATCATTGAACAAATGGAAGACATTTTTGTCGGAATGGGCTTTGAAATTGCGGAGGGCCCTGAAGTGGAAACTGATCAATTTAACTTTGAAATGTTGAACTTGCCGAAAGGGCATCCGGCCCGGGACATGCAGGACTCTTTTTACATCACTCCGGAAATTCTGCTTCGGACCCATACATCCGCGGTACAGGTTCGAACCCTTTTGGAAAAAGAAGGACGGGTTCCGGTGCGGATTATTGCTCCTGGAAAGGTGTACCGGCGCGATGACGACGATGCCACGCATTCGCATCAGTTTACGCAAATAGAGGGGCTTGTGGTGGACAGCGGGGTGTCCATGAGCGAATTAAACGGCGTGCTGTTGACCATTATCGAGAAAATGTTTGGCGAGGAAACCGAGATCCGTTTGCGTCCCAGCTACTTCCCGTTCACCGAACCGAGTGTCGAAGTGGACATTTATCATCCTGAAAAAGGGTGGGTTGAAATTTTGGGGGCCGGAATGGTTCATCCCTACGTGCTGGAAAAAGCGGGTTACAATCCGGAACGTTATTCCGGCTTTGCGTTTGGGATCGGTGTGGAACGGATTGCGATGTTGAAATATGACATTGACGACATTCGCCATTTCTACAACAACGATTTGCGTTTTTTGCGGCAATTTAAGAACGTCTGAAGAGGTGAATTGGAAGGATGTTAGTATCTTATGAATGGTTGTCTCAATATGTTGACCTGGAAGGAATTTCGCCGGAAGATATCGCGGAGGAGATGAACCGGACCGGGATTGAGGTGGAAGTCATTTACACCCGGGATCCGGGAGTAAACGGCGTGGTTGTCGGTGAAGTGTTGGCGGTGGAGCCCCATCCGGAAGCAGACCGGTTGAATATTTGCACGGTGAATGTGGGGAAAGGGCAACTGTTGCAAATTGTTTGCGGGGCCAAAAACGTGGCGGCAGGCCAACGGGTTCCGGTTGCTTTGATCGGTGCCAAACTGCCGGGCGGAGTCCATATTAAAAAAGCCAAACTGCGCGGCGTGGAATCGCACGGGATGATTTGCTCGGCCAAAGAACTGGGATTTCCCGACAAAGTGCTGATGAAGGAGCAAACCGAAGGGATTTTTGTATTGGAACCGGATGCTCCGGTCGGGATGGATATTAAAGAATACTTGAGCATGGATGACCAAGTGATTGAATTGCAGTTGACCCCGAACCGTTCCGATTGTTTGGGAATGTGGGGAGTGGCCCATGAAGTGGCGGCGATTTTTGACCGGGAATTGCGCCTGCCGGTCATCTCCGAACAAGTTCCGAGCGAAGCAGGAACCGGGGTGGAAGTTGTCGTAGAATCTGTTGAGGACTGTCCTTTTTATGCCGCGCAAGTGGTGGGCAATCTGGAAGTGGGACCCTCCCCGCAATGGATGCAAAACCGCTTGATTTCCGCCGGGATCCGGCCGATCAATAACATTGTCGACATTACCAACTATGTGATGTTGGAGACGGGACAGCCTTTGCATGCTTTTGATTTTGACAAAATCGCAAACGGCCAAATCCTGGTCCGTCGCGCCAACGATGGGGAAAAGATTGTGACGTTGGACGATGTGGAGCGTGAATGTGACCCCGAAATGTTGTTGGTGACGGACGGACAAGAGCCGCTGGCGGTTGCGGGCGTGATGGGGGGAGCTTCTTCGGAGGTAACGAAAGAAACCAAAACCGTATTGCTGGAGGCTGCGTTCTTCAACCCGCTGACCGTCCGCCAAACTTCCAAAAATCTGGGGCTCCGGTCGGAAGCGAGCACCCGTTTCGAAAAAGGGGTGGATCCGGAACAAATTCTTCCCGCGCTTTACCGGGCGGTACAATTGTTGCGCCAACTTTGCGGAGGGGTCGTTTCTTCGGATGCGTCTGTGCATAAGGCGGGAGATGTTGAAGAAGTCACTATTTCCCTGCGCCATGAACGACTTGTCAATTTGTTGGGCGTGCAAATCAGTCCGGATGAAGTCATGGACATCTTCCGTCGGCTGAGATTGCCGGCTGAATTTGAAAACGATGTTTACCAGGTGCAAATTCCGACGCGGCGGCCCGATCTCATGATGGAAGTGGATTTGGTCGAAGAAGTGGCCCGATTGTACGGCTATGACCGGATTCCCGCGACATTGCCCTGGGGCCAGCAATTGCCGGGCGCCCTGACAAAGGAACAAAAACTGCACCGCGATGCCCGGCATATGTTGCGGGAACTCGGGTTAAACGAAGTGGTGACTTACAGTTTGACATCGGATGAGGCCGAGCAGGAAATCGCTTCGTTGTATGATCTTCAACCCATCCGTGTGGCCATGCCGATGAGTAAGGAACATGCGGTGCTGAGGACGACATTGTTGCCCCAATTGATCAAAGTGGCGGCATACAACGTCCATCGTGGAAATGAACGGGTTCAACTGTTTGAAGTGGGGAAAGTTTATTTGACGCAAGAAGAAACATTGACCGATTTGCCGGAAGAACGGCTGCAACTGGCCGCGCTCATTGCCGGGCCGAAAGCCGCGTCCATCTGGAAAACCCCGCAAGTGGATGCGCAGAATTTTTATGAACTGAAAGGAATTTTGGAAAGCGTATTGGAACGGTTCGGAGTGCGGGATGCCGAGTATCAAGCGGCCGATTTGAACGGATTCCACCCGGGACGGACCGCACTGTGTGTGGTGGAGGATGAAGTGATCGGCGTATTGGGGCAACTGCATCCGAAATTGTCCAAGGAATATGATTTAAGTGAACCGGTTGTGCTCCAGCTGGATCTTGAAAAACTTCTTAAAAAGGATCTGCAAGTGATTTATGAACCGATTCCCCGCTATCCGGCCGTAACCCGTGACCTGGCCGTGACGGTGGATGAAAATGTGCCGGCCGGCCGGATCGAAGCAGGGATCCGGAAAGTGGCCGGAGAATTGCTTGAATCTGTAACCCTGTTTGATGTGTTTACCGGGGAGCAGATTGGGGAAGGTAAAAAAAGTGTGGCGTATTCTTTGGTTTTCCGGACGAATGAACGGACCTTGACCGATGAAGAAGTTCATCAAATCCATGAGCGAATTGTCCATTATCTGACCGAGCAATTTGGCGCACAGCTCAGACAATGAGCATGGATCAACGAGGAAACCTTCACAGTGTGAAGGAGGACGGTGCAGTGAGAAATAAATTAAGTGTGGAAATCTACGGAACCCAATATCAGCTGACGGGAAAAGCCAGTCCCAGCCATATGCGTCAGGTGGCAAGCCACGTCGATGAAAAAATGCGGCAAATCGCCGACAATAACCCGCGTTTGGACGTGGCCCGCCTGGCCGTCTTGTCGGCGGTCAATATTGCGGATGATTATTTAAAACTGAAACAGGAATACGATGAGATCATGCACTTGATTGAAGACGAAGAGCCATGAGGTGAAAAAACAGCATGAATGGTTTTGACATGATTGTCCTTCTTCTTCTTGCCGGTGCATTGATCCAAGGATACCGGCAGGGGTTTGTCATGCAAGTGACTTCGTTGCTCAGTTACATTTTGTCCCTCTGGATTGCTTTTCATTTTACCGATGAGCTCGCGCCGGTGCTGAGCAACTTGTGGAAACTGCCGGATTCCACGCAACAAGGATGGATGACATTGGTGCCGGTGGATAAAATGATCTACTCGGCAATGGCTTTCTTCATCCTGTTGATCGGTGCACGCTGGGTATTGTCCATCTTCGCATCCCTTTTGAATCAGGTGGCCAGCTTTCCCGTTCTTCATTCCATCAATAAAGCGGGAGGGGCCATCCTCGGGCTGGCCAAGGTGATGCTGATCACGTTTATTATGGTCAACGTGCTTGCGGTTCTTCCCTGGAGCACCGGGCAGGAAGCGGTGGAGGGGTCGAAAGTGGCTCATGCGATCACCGGCTGGACGCCGGATTTGACCCGGGAACTGGATCGGTTGTTTCAAGGAAAGGCATTATAATATGTTTAGTATGCAACAGCTGTCGGGGAGGGACGCCTGACAGCTGCTTTTTTTGAAAAAAGGCATGACGGGAGGGAATGCTTTGAACAATAAACAAATCGCCGGCACCTTGCATGCATTGGCCGATTACATGGAGATCAAAGGGGAAAATGTTTTTAAAGTAAACGCCTTCCGCCGGGCAGCGCGAACGATTGAAAACAGCCGCTTTCAGATTGCGGAGGCATTGGATCGTTTGCCTGAACTTCCCGGAATCGGCAAAGGAACGGCGGAAGTGATCCGTGAAATTGTCGCCACCGGCACTTCCCGTTATCTGGAAGAATTAAAAGCCGAATTGCCCCCGGAATTGCCGTTGTTGCTGAAATTGCCCGGATTGGGGCCGAAATCCATCCATACGTTGTATCACAAACTTTCGGTCACCAATTTGGACGAGTTGAAACAAGCGGCAGAGAAAAAACAAATCCAAACCCTTGCGGGATTCGGATCCAAAAAAGAAAAAAAGATCCTGGAAGCCATCGAACAATTTCAAAAGCGGCCCGAGCGTTTTCTGCTGCATGAAGCCATGGCGGTGGCCGCCGTCATCCAACAACGTTTGCAAGCCATTCCCGGGGTGGAGAAGGTGGAATTGGCCGGCAGCATCCGACGGTTTAAGGAAACGATCAAAGACATTGATTTTGTTTTGGCGACGAATCAACCCGCCGAAGTGGCGGAGCGGATTGCACAATTGCCTGAAGTGACACAAGTTGTCGGGCAAGGGGAAACCAAAGTCAGTATTGTCGTGGATACAGAAGGCCTGGTGATGGGAGTCGACGTGCGCCTGGTGTCCCCGGACCAATTTGGCAGTGCCCTCAGTCACTTCACCGGATCGAAAGAATTTAACATCCGCATCCGTCAGCGGGCGAAACAATATGGTTGGAAAGTGAGCGAATACGGCATTTATGATGCCGAAACCGGCCAAACGGCAAAATTTGAAAAGGAATCCGATTTTTTTACCCACCTGCATCTTCCTTTCATTCCGCCGGAGTTGCGCGAAGATCGCGGGGAAATGGAAAGAGCGGATCAGTCCTTGCTCCCTTCGCTCATCCGATTGGAGGATTATCGCGGGGATTTACATGCGCACACCCTGTACAGCGACGGGGCGCATTCCATTAAAGACATGGCACTGGCTGCCAAAGCCAAAGGGTACGAATACATGGCGGTGACGGATCATTCCCGGTCTTTGAAGGTTGCCGGCGGTTTGACAGTGGATGAAGTGTATGAGCAATGGGAGGAAATCGACCGGCTGAACCGGGAGGGATTGGGAATTCAGATTTTAAAAGGGGCGGAAGTCGACATCCTGGCAGACGGAACCCTGGATTATCCGGATGATTTGCTGAAACAGATGGATCTGGTGATTGCATCGGTGCACACACAATTCCGGCAGGATGAAGCGACCATGACCCGCCGCATCATCCAGGCGATGGAAAATCCTTATGTCAATATCATTGCGCATCCGACCGGACGGTTGTTACTGCGGAGGGATGCTTATGACGTGGATGTGGACCGGTTGTTTCAAGCCGCCCGGGAGACCGGCACCATTTTGGAGTTAAACGCCAATCCGCATCGCTTGGATTTAAATGACCGGTTGTTAAAGAAAGCCAAAGAAGAATACGGATTAAAATTTACGATCAACACTGATGCGCACGCCACCGCGGAGTATGATTCCATCATTTACGGAATTGCCACCGCCCGCCGGGGTTGGTTGGAAAAAGAAGATGTCATCAATGCATACCCGTTGGACCGGTTGAAAGCCGTGCTTAACAAGAATTAACGGCCGGACGTGATTCGTCAACCGGATTTTTTCGTTGAAAGCCGGACGGAAAAGATCCGGCTTTTTTTGTTTTGTGGATGTGGATGGAATCTGCATGATTTTGAACGGGACTTGGCATAATAACCAGTAAATATCAACCAGAAAAAGGGTTGTGAGCTTGTATGGTCAATCGTGTAACTTTGAAATGGTTTGCGTCTTGCTTGATCGTCAGTCTCTGTGTGAGTGCATGGTTGGCTCCGGTTTTTGCGGCGGATCAACAAAAGATTTCAGCGTCGTCGGCAACAGCATTTGGTGACACCATTCTCAAAAAAGGTGCCAGAGGCGGCGATGTTTATGAATTGCAGGGACGTTTAAAACTTTTGGGGTTTTACACCGGAGATGTGGATGGAGTATTTGGCCATCGCACTTATTTGGCCGTCCGGTTGTTCCAATATGAATTCGGCTTGAAGATTGACGGAGTGGTCGGTCCGAAGACAAAATTGAAACTTTGGCAATCGACAAAGCATTGGCGACCGGAAATGACCAATAAGAAAGGACCGGTGCTAAAACGCGGGAACCGGGGCGGCGGTGTCTGGGAGTTGCAGGGACGTCTCAAGCATATCGGTTTTTACACCGGAAAATGGGATGGCAATTTTGGAGAAAGAACGTATCGCGCCGTCCGGTTGTTCCAATATGAATTCGGCCTGAAAGTGGATGGCGTGGCGGGACCGAAGACAATGCAAAAACTCAGGAAAGCAACCAAAAATTACGCCCCCGAAACCAAGTGGCAACAGCCGCAAGAGAGCAAGCAGGTTTCCATTCCAAAAAGCAGTTACGGTTTGTCAGAAAATGATATTCATCTGTTGGCGCAAGCCGTTTATGCGGAAGGGCGGGGCGAATCTTACATCGGACAGGTTGCCATTGCCGCGGTGATCTTGAACCGGCTGGAAAGCAGAGAATTTCCGGATACCATTTCCGGGATTATCTTTCAACCTTTGGCATTTGAAGCGGTGGCCGACGGGCAAATCTGGATGCAGCCGGATGAAACGGCCAAAAAAGCAGTCAGGGATGCTTTAAATGGTTGGGATCCGACCGGAGGCGCATTGTATTACTTCAACCCGGAACGGGCAACTTCCAAATGGATTTGGAACCGTCCGCAAATCAAAAAAATCGGGAAACATATTTTCACACGCTGAAAAACCATCGGGCTGATTTCGATCGGCTCGATGGTTTTTCGTTAACAGGAAATGCTATAATAAAGAATGATTTTGAAAAGAAAGAGGAGTTGTCCGGCGTGGAGCAGTGGACGCTGAAATCGTTGGAATATGACCAAGTTAAAGAGATGGTGAAAAGCGAGGCCGCAACGGTCTTGGGAAAAGAAAAAGTCAGCCAATTAACCCCTTCCGGCCAAAGGGATCAGGTGAAACACCGCCTGCAAGCCACACAAGAAGGCATGGACTTGATCCGGCTGAAAGGGGACCTTCCGCTGGGAGGGGTCCGGGATATACGCGCAGCGGTCCGGCGGGCTGAAAAGAGCGGTGTCTTGACCGAATCGGAATGTCTGGACATCGCCGGTACCATTTCGGCCGGACGCAAGGTGAAGTCCTTTTTGCGGCAAGTGGAAGATGAAGAGGCGCCGCTTCCCATTCTGCGTGGTTTGACCGAGCAGGTTGAAAGTTTGGAATGGGTCGAAGAAGAAATCCTGAAAAGCATTGATGAACAGGGAGTTGTCAAAGACCAGGCCAGTCCCGGATTGGGGAAAATCCGGAGCCGCATCGGGGAAGCGAAAAAGCAAATTCAACAAACATTACAAGAAATCTTGCGCAATCCGCATTATACGAAGATGATGCAGGAAGCCATCATCACCCAGCGGTTCTACCGGTATGTCATCCCCGTCAAGCAGGAGTACCGTTCCCGGTTCCCGGGAATTGTCCATGACCAATCCTCATCGGGGGCGACGTTATTTATCGAACCGGAAGCGGTGGTGTCATGGAACAACCGGTTGCGTCAGCTCGAGTTGCAAGAGAAACAGGAAGTTGAAAAAGTATTGAAAAAGCTGACGGAGAAAATTGCCCCCGAAGTGGAGAGCTTAAAAAGAAATCTGGAAATTTTGGCCAGCCTGGATTGTATCATGGCTTGTGCCCGGTTCGGATATCGGGTGAAGGGAATTTGCCCGGAGATTTCCGAATCGTTACTGCACCTGAAAAAAGCCCGCCATCCCTTGATTAAAGGAGAAGATGTGGTTCCCATCGAAGTTTCGATCGGGGATGATTACCATGCCATTATTATTACCGGCCCCAACACCGGAGGAAAAACGGTGACACTGAAAACGGTCGGTTTGTTTGCTTTAATGACACAATCCGGAATTCCCGTTCCCGCTGAAGAAGACAGCATCATGCCGGTGTTTGGCGGGGTGTATGCCGATATCGGGGATGAACAGAGCATTGAACAAAATTTGAGTACCTTTTCCGGACACCTCACCAAGATTATCCGCATTTTAAAACAGGTGGATGAAAAAAGCCTTGTATTGTTCGATGAATTGGGCGCAGGAACCGACCCGACAGAAGGGGCGGCGCTGGCCATTTCCATTTTGGAATATGTGATCCAAAAAGGGTCGTTTGTCATGGCGACCACCCACTACAGTGAATTAAAACTGTTTGCCCATCATCATCCGAAAACCGTCAATGCCAGCATGGAATTTGATGTGGAGACATTGAAACCGACCTACCGCTTGTTGATCGGGGTTCCCGGCCGCAGCAACGCGTTTAACATCTCCCGCCGTTTGGGATTGCCGGAAGAAATCATTGAGCGGGCCAAAGCACATCTGTCCAGTGATGAAAAAAGCTTGGAAGAAATGATTTCTTCTTTGACCACTGAGCAGAAGCTGGCTCGGGAAAAGCACAAGGAAGCGGATGCATTGCAGAAAGAAGCAGAAGCTTTGTATGCGGATATCCGGGAAAAATGGGAACAGTTTGAGGAAGAAAAAGCCGCTCTCAAGGAAAAAGCGCGTCGAGAGGCGCAAAGGATCATTGCCGATGCCGAGCGAGAAGCGGAAGAGGTCTTGAAGCAATTGCGGGCATGGGCCAAAGCCCGGCCGGGGGATTTAAAAGAGCATGAATTGAATGAAGCAAAAGCCAGGCTGAAAAATGCCGTGCCGGATTGGGAATTGCCGCAAAAGCCGAGGAAAAACACCGGCAAAGCCGAGAAACTGAACGTGGGGGATGAAGTTCGCGTTTTGTCTGTGAATCAGAACGGAACCATCACCGAGGATATGGGCGACGGATATTATCAAGTGCAAGTCGGCTTTTTGAAGATGAAAATGCATCGAGACCAGCTGGAAAAGCGTTCTTCGCCAAAACCGGCTGACGTGAAAATAAAGCCGACGGTCAACCGGATGTCTGCCAATGTGAAACCCGAGTGCGATTTGCGGGGCAAGCTGGTGGAAGAGGCATTGCTGGAAATCGACAATTATTTGGATAAAGCCCTGTTGGCGGGCTATAAAGAAATTCATCTCATTCACGGCAAGGGGACAGGTGCACTTCGCCAAGGAGTGCAAAAGTTTTTGCGCAGCCACCGGCATGTGAAAAGTTTTCGTTTGGGCAACCATAATGAAGGCGGATCCGGCGTGACGGTGGTCGAATTGAAGTAAAGATTGCATATGGAGGAAACCGATGAAACACTTGCCATGGATCTTGGGAACCATTTCTTTGCTTTTTTTCATAGCAGGGGTTATTTTCTTTATGTTTTATGCATGAAAAGAAGGAGGGAATCCCCTCCTTCTTTATTAATAATTGACGGCTTTGTAAGCATTGATTCTTCCGTGTTGGAAGTAAGTTCCGGTGCCGCTGATTTTATCGGCTGTATTTTCAATGGCAGCCCGGATTTGCGAGTTGCTGCGGCCCTGGCTGGCCAACAAAGCGGCAAGTCCTGCCACATGCGGTGTGGCCATGGAGGTTCCGCTCAAGGATGCATAACTGCTGTTGAGGTAGGTGGAGTAGATGTTGGAACCCGGAGCGGCTACATCCACCCAGCTTCCGTAGTTGGAGAAGTAAGACAGGCTGTCATTGGAATCGGTGGAAGCGACAGCAATGGCTTGAGAGTAATAAGCCGGATAGTTGGGAGTGGAGCTGCTGCTGTTTCCTGCAGCGGCAACGACGACAGCTCCGCTGTTCCAAGCTTGTTGAACGGCGCTTTGCAAGGCCGAGCTTCCGGAAGTGCCACCCAAGCTCAAGCTGATGACATCTGCCCCGTTTTGGGCGGCATAAGCGATTCCGTTGGCAACGGCTGCCATGGTTCCGCTTCCGCTGTTATTCAGCACGCGAACCGGCATGATGGAGGCGTTGGGAGCCATTCCTGCAATTCCCGTTCCGTTATTGGTCACGGCAGCGGCAATTCCTGCGCAGTGGGTTCCATGTCCGTTCCCGTCTTGGGGATTGCTGTCGTTATCGACAAAGTCATACCCTTGGACGATTTTTCCCTGCAAATCCGGATGATTGGTTTGGACTCCGGTGTCCACGATGGCAATCACCGTGCTGCTGCTGCTGCGGGTGACATCCCAAGCTTGGGGAGCTTGGACTTTTTGCGGTCCCCATTGGCGACTGGTAAGGTCATTGGGTGTCCACATGATGTGAACGTAATGGTTGGGTTCAACATATTCCACATTGGGATTGTTTTTGTATTTTTCGATCATTTTTTCAACCGAACCATCAAACTTAACCACTTCAAAACCCAAATATTTGGATTTTTCGATCGACTTGGCCCCGTATTGTGCGTGAATCGATTGGGTGGATTGGGCGGAGATGCCATCTTTAAACTTCACAATCAACTCACCCGGCACATAGTCATCGGTTGAGGCAGGGCTGGCGGCAAACATGGTTCCGGGCACTGCAAGAAGGACAACCAATAACAGTGCCGTGGCAACACTCAGGAAACGTTTCATTTTTTCTCCTCCTGTTTCTTGATGAGATCCCCTTATCTGATTTTTCAGCAAAACAACAAAACAAAAAGGTAAGTGGTGGCAACCCTCCTTTTTATTTTATCCATAAATAATTTTCTACAAAAAAGTAATATATCCTCCTTTAATTTTTAACAATTTGGAATTTAAAAAAAGAGCTGACCATCATCGCATCATCAGCTCCTGAAACGGGTTGTCGGTTCACGGCTCCCTTCCGGGATGGCTGGTTACCGCTTTTTCGTGATCTTCCGCAAACTGTTGTATCTCTTTTTGTAATTGATGTAAATACGCCATGGTATCCCGTTGTCTCACCGGATCTGTTTCCGTTTGGGAAAGCAGATGTAAAGCCCGTTGGTAACTGGATGCCAATAAGTGATAATAAGTTTTTTTGGGTGAAATGTTTTTGATGACGGATGTATTCATTGAAACCTTCTCCTTGCCGTAAAATCCCCGACATTCATATCATACCAGATTTGAAAATGAACCACTGATTTCCCGGGAAATTACAAAATTGAAAAAAGATCGGTTTCCCCGAACCGAAAAAAGTGATTTTCTCCTGCATGTATTTATCCAGACAGTTGAGTTTTCCGGAGAAACATGGTCCGTATCGTTGATGTTTTTGTCACAAAGTCGCGTCTGCCGGCTTCGAACTGTTCAGCGCATTTTTGATTGCCGGTTTTGCTTGCACCTTGGGCACTGCCGTCATATGATGGTATATAGTGATTCAAGATCAGAAAAATAAAAGAGTGAGTGTGCATGATAATCGGATACCGAACCATTAAAACGGCGATCGGCATTGCGTTATCCATTTCCATTGCGCAATGGATGGGACTGCAATATTATACGGCAGCCGGAATCATTACGATGATTTGCATTAAAACGACAAAGAAGCAATCTTATCAAACGGCATGGGAACGTTTTTTCGGCTCTTTGGCGGGATTGGGGATTTCAGCCGTCTTTTTTGAATGGATTGGTTATCATACCTGGACGTTGACCTTATTGTTGCTCGTGTTGATTCCGATGAATGTTTATTTAAATATTAAAGACGGGATTGTATCCAGTGCGGTGGTTATCCTGCATCTTTATTTGTTGAAAGATGTCAATGTGGAGATCATCGTCAATGAAATCATGTTATTGGTGATCGGAATCGGCATGGCGGTTCTGCTCAATGCATACATTCCCAGTGCGGAAAAAGAGCTGAAAGCGTACCGGCACAAAATCGAAGAAAATTTTAAGATTATCTTGCGGGAATTTGCCGCTTATCTCCGTGAACCCGAGCGGTATTGGGACGGGAAACAAATCACGGAGACGGCGCAATGGTTAAAGGAAGCCAAAGAGCTGGCTGTCAGGGATATCGAAAATCAATTCAACGGATCAGCTCTTGATTATTACCAGTATTTTGAAATGAGAGAGCGACAGTTTGAAGTTTTGGAACGGATTGCGCTGACCGTTTCCACTTTAAACAACAGCAGTGAACAGGGGCAAATGATTGCCGGATTTCTGGAGGATGTAGCGGATGCCATTCATTACGGCGATTCCTCACAAGTGTTCCTAGACCGGTTGCAAGAGATCAGGGAAAGTTTTCATAATTCTCCTTTGCCTGCGACAAAAGAAGAATTTGAAACGCATGCCGCTTATCTGTATTTTATCAATGAAATGCGCCGCTACTTGATGATTAAGAAGAAATTATGGAAGGAAAAAGGAGAGAAAAAACAAAAAGAAAAAAGGCCTTTTCGCCTGTTCCCGGTGGTCAGGTGGAAGAAAAAGTCACAAGGCTAGCGTCTGCGGGGACGGATATTGATCCGGATGTTGCGGGGTTTGACAGCCGGAGGTGGCGGTTCTTGCTCTTCCTCTTCTTCCGGGTCCTCAAAAAAATGTGACATAAACAACCATTCAGGTTGAATCATTCCCATGGCCACCTGGGTGTAGGGAAGATATTTCGGCCAGGTATCGGACGGCTTTTTTTCCACCGGGGCAACCCCTCCCTGGGTTCTGTCTCTTTAAAATGATTCATCTACCGTAACCTATGTGAGACAAAAGGGGATTTATGATTAAAAATAAAAAAAGACGGGGGATATCTCCCGTCTTTTTTTATTTCAATGTGCGATCCCAGCGTAACCATTTGGGATAATGGTTTTTCAATAAACGGCCGGAAACTTTTCCCCAGCCCAGCGGATATCCGTCCACCGTGACCAGCGTCCAGCCTTTGGCCAGATCGCTCGGCAAGGCTTCTCCCTGCAAATACAGAAGAAGATCGGGATCATCCGCTTGAAAATCACAGGTTTGTTTCACCTGTTCCGGAAGGCTGGAGAGTGCCAAGGCGTGGGAAGGCACAAAATGGCTGCGTTTGGCCTGCCCCAGGTATCTGCCGGGCCTTTCCACCCGCAAACCTTTTAATGAAGGGAGATCCGGGTGTACTTGATAAAGATGATCGCCGTACATGGTGAAAGTCCCTTCTGAAAGATCCGTTTGGTTGTAAGTTTCCTGAATGAAGGATTTCCACACTTTTGCCGCCGGTTGTGGAACGGGCGGGTATTTGCCGGGCCGGGCTTTTCTGCTTTCCTGATCTTCTTTTTTTTCCAAAAGCACGACAAAGTGGCCTTCTCCTTTCAAGTGATGAGGCCAAAGGCGGCATGCTTGATTTAATGCAGGCACCCGGTTGCCTGCCCAATCGGGACGTGCCGGTTGATAGTGGGGAGCCGCTTGGATCGATTTGATCTCAAAACCTGGATGATTTTCTAAAAAGGATGCGATGACTTGCTCATTCTCCGTCGGGTTGAACGTACATGTCGAATAGACCAACCGGCCGCCCGGACGCAACATCGGGGCAGCGGCAGTGAGAATTTCATATTGTAATTCCGCGCATTTCTCAACCGCTTTCAGGCTCCAGCGGGTGGCGGTTTCAGGGTCTTTCCGGAACATGCCTTCTCCAGAACAAGGGGCATCAATCAAAATGCCGTCGAAATATTGGGGGAAACGGGCTGCCAGATGGGCGGGGGTTTCATTCAGAATGACGGCATTGGTAACTCCGCAGCGTTCCAGGTTTTCCACCAAGGCTTTGATCCGTTTGCCGTCAATTTCATTGGCAACCAGGACCCCTTCTCCTTGCATCTGGGAGGCCAGCTGTGTGGTTTTTCCTCCCGGAGCGGCGCACAAATCCAAAATTTTTTCTCCCGGCTTGGCGGAAAGGGCTTCTGCCGGAGCCATCGCGCTGGCATCTTGAATGTAGTATAAACCGGCTGCATGGTAAACGTGTTTCCCCGGACGGTCCCGTTCGTGGTCATAATAAAAAGCCGGCGGGCACCATGGAACCGGTTCCAGCCGGAAAGGAACTTTTTCCGGGAAGGAGAGGTGTCCGGTTTTCAACGTGTTGACACGTAAACTGCGAACCGGAGCTGATTCATAAGTTTTGAGGAATGCCGGATATTCATCGTCCAACAGGGATTTCATCAGTTCCAAGAAGTCTTGCGGAAGAGATTGCACAGTATTTCCTCCTTAAAGTTAAGCTCCATCCAAAAAATCAGGCACTATTATACCACAGATGAAAAATCCGGTGATGAAAATAGCATCCCCCGGTAAAGGAAACTCATTCTTCCAAAGGGGGGATGCCGCAGTGAAGGAAATTGCATTTACACTTCCATGACTTCCAGATCCCGTAACCGGAGTTGTTGCAATTCACCCAGCATTTTTATGTATTTTTCTTTTTCTCCCAATTTATTCCAGCATTCGGATAAATTGAGCAAGGCCTTTTCCATGAGCCGGGTAAAGTTGCAGGAACTGGCGATGTGCAAGGCTTCTTCGTAAGGATCGACGGCTTTCGGATATTGTCCGTTTTCAATGTAATAATCGCCCAAAGCCATTAACGATTCACAGTAGCGATGGGAGTCATTATATTTTTTTCCGCGTTCCACAGCCGTTGACAAGCTGAGGTATGCTTCGCGGCTTTTGTTCATCTTGCTGTATAATTTCCCGAGCCGGGTCAGGGTTGACACGAGTAAAACTTTTTTGTCTTTCAGCTTGTTTTCCAAGCGGAGAGCCAGTTGATAACAATTTTCGGCAGTCTGGTAGTCATTGGCGTTTTGTAGGATGTTTCCCCAAACAGTCAACAATTCGACCGCCTGTTCGTGTGCGCCGTTTGTACGCGCGATATGTAGTCCTTCCCGGGCGTATTTTAAGGCTTCATCATATTTTTTCTTTTTATTTAACAAAGCAGCTTTTAATTCATACATATATAGTTTGACTTTCAGGCTGTTGATTTGTCCGATTCTTTCCCATAATTCATTCAATATTTGCAAAGCTTCATCAGTCCGGTACAGTTTTTCCAG
Organism: Thermoactinomyces vulgaris; assembly: GCF_005886755.1. Taxonomy (NCBI): domain Bacteria; kingdom Bacillati; phylum Bacillota; class Bacilli; order Caryophanales; family Thermoactinomycetaceae; genus Thermoactinomyces; species Thermoactinomyces vulgaris. The sequence goes on along the minus strand of NZ_CP039710.1, from coordinate 2,057,671 downwards.
ATATGTGGCTTTGGCAATCATTAAATAATCATAAAGATCGGAAGGGTTTTCTCCCGGTTGAAAGGCGTTCAGCCCTTGTTCGTTATAATCCAGCGCTTTATATAAATGATCCCGGAGGTAATATATTTGCCCCAGTTCATACAGGCAAGCCGATTTGATATGGGAGTCGGAGGCGTGATTTTTCTTTTCGATGGCATGGATGGATTGGAGAAAAAAATGTTCCGCTTTTTTTAGTTTATTTTTCTTCACATAGCACAAGCCTTTTAAATAATAAATCTTGTCTAAATAATATTCTTTTCCTTGGGATTGCAATTTGCGGAGCTGTTCCAAAGCTGCATCGCAATCCAAACGTATACAGGTTTCAATTAAAAAGAGCAAGTTTTCCGTTTTATTGCGCTCGCCGTTTTCCTGATGAATCAGGGAGGGAAGTTGGGAAACGTCAAATCCGAGTTTTTGGCAATAATAAAGCCGGTTCTGCGGTTTGACGGTGGGAACGCCGCGCTCAATGCTGGAGATGGTGGCGAATGAAATTTGATCATCCTCCAAATCCACCAGTCTGAGTCCCCGCTTTTTGCGGACTTTTCGCAAAGCTTCTCCCAAAACTTTTAAATCAAGTTCGTTCAAAAAGATCACCTCTTGCCTCTATCATATTTTGAAATATCATATTTGTCTATATATTTTCTTCGCAGGGGTATAAATTTTTAAGGTTTAATCAATGGCTTTTTTATTCGATGGAGGAGTTCATGCGGTTTTTGCGGGATGGCACTCATTTAAAAATCATGGAACTTTAATGAAATAAACGATGTTGTAACGAATCCGGGCTTCATCCGTGATGTGCCGGAAAGACCGCTTGTCACCCGGACAGATGAAAGCCCCGCAAGATGGAATCCTTGGTTTCCTCGCTCAGGAGGTAATGTTGGACTTCCCCTTCGGAGATCCACTGATAAGCTGAATGAGCTTCGCTTAATCGGATGCGGGACGGATCATCGTGCAGCTCAAACGCTCCGTATCGGTTGATTTTTAGATCCGGGAATCCAGTCATCCGGGTTAAAAAATCTTTGGATTCCGCCGGGGTCTAACTCTTTCGGAGCCGGGCAATAATGGAGACTGGATGCAGACAATCGAAAAGGTGGATTTCGGATGAGTGAGCTCAAAACCCAGTGGTGGGAGCATGCATCGCTTCATAAGGATTTGGAACGAAACACCGAAATGTTGAATGAGATTTTGGGAGTCGGTCAAAGTTTTGATATGATTTGCCGTCCGATGACTTATGGAAAAAAAGCATGCGCCTTCTATTTTGTGGACGGTTTTGTGAAGGATGAAATCATGAATTACATCATGGACCGCCTCGCCGATTTGAGGGCGGAAGATTTGAAGACCGATGCTTTGCAACGGCTGTTGAAGAGGGAAATCGCCTATGTGGAAGCGGAATTGACCGATCAGGTGAAGCAAATCGTCACTTCGGTGTTGTCCGGTGCCACCGCCATGTTGATTGAAGGCGAATCGTCAGCCGTCATCATTGATGCCCGGACTTATCCGGCACGCGGTCCCGAGGAGCCGGATATTGAGAGAGTGGTCAGGGGCGCCAGAGACGGGTTTGTCGAAACGCTGATTTTTAACACGGCTTTGACACGCCGGCATGTGCGGGATCCCGGATTGCGGATGGAACACATGCAAGTCGGGCGACGGTCAAAAACCGATGTCTGCCTTTCGTATGTGGAAGATTTGGCGGATCCCCGCGTGGTGAATGAGTTGCGGGAGGCGATTCAAAAGATTGATACAGACAGTTTGCACATGGCGGAAAAAACATTGGAAGAGCATTTGTTTAAACGTTATTGGAATCCTTATCCGATGGTGCGCTTTACGGAGCGCCCCGATGTGGCGGCGGTTCACCTGATGGAAGGGCATGTGCTGATTTATGTGGATACGTCTCCCAGTGTGATGATCACCCCATCCACATTTTTTCATCATCTGCAGCATGCAGAGGAGTACCGGCAACAACCGGTGGTCGGTGCATTTTTACGCTTGATCCGGTTTCTGGCGATGGGTGTTTCGATTTTTTTGTTGCCGCTTTGGTATTTGCTTTCCACGCGTCCCGAATCCCTTCCTTCTTTTCTTCAATTTCTTGCCGTGCAAAACACCGCGGACATTCCGCTTTTTGTTCAAATTCTCATTGCGGAGACCGGGGTGGAAATTTTGCGGATGGCTTCCATCCACACCCCTTCTCCGCTGGCGACGGCGATGGGATTGATAGCCGGCGTTTTATTGGGAGAGATCGGGATCAAAATCGGATGGTTCATTCCGGAAGTGGTTCTGTATGTTTCATTGGCAGTGATCGGAACGTTTGCGTCCCCCAGTTATGAGATGGGGATGGCAAACAAAATGGTCCGCTTCGGATTGTTGGTCGCAGCGGCACTCTTTGGATGGGCCGGATTTATCATTGCCTGCATCGCCTGGATTGTCTGGCTGGCACGGATTGAAGTATTGGTAACCCCTTATTTATGGCCGTTGATTCCGTTTAACGGAAAGGCCATGCTGGATATTTTGATCCGGACACCCATGCCCAACAAAACGAAAAGACCCAGCGGCATTGCTCCGCAAGATCCGGATCGGCAGGCAAAGCCGGAAACATGACGGGGGTTTTGGCTCAAACACAAAGAAATTTTGCAAGGCAGGGAGACGCCTTGCCTTTTTTATGGCAAAAAAACACACAGATATCGAATATTTCCAAAAAACTAATCTTTAAAAATAACGTGAAATTAGATAAAATAACTTTTAGTTAATTATTTTTTATTATAAAAATATATAAAATTATGAATGACTATTCAGTCGAAAAAGGAGGAGTTCAGATGGCTGAAAAAGAAAAAATATGGCTTCGTCATTATCCTCCGGAAGTTCCAGCAACTTTGGACTATCCTGAAGTTCCGTTAACACAGTTTCTGCTTGATGCCGCAAAAGATTATCCAGAGCGGGATGCCTTTGATTTTATGGGGAAAAGTATGACGTTTCGGGAGTTGTTGGATGAAGTTTATCGGTTTGCCGCCGCTTTGAAAGAATTGGGAGTGCAAAAAGGGGAATGTGTGGGCATCATGCTCCCAAACACGCCTCAGGGAATCATTGCTTATTATGCGGTCTTGATGGTCGGCGGAATTGTGGTTCAAATTAATCCGTTATATATGAAAACAGAACTGAAGCACCAATTGGCTGACTCCGGGGCCACAACGATTGTCTGCCTGGATTTGGTGTGGCCGAGGGTGCAGGAAGTAAAACCGGAAACAAAACTGAAACGGGTGATCGTAACCCGGTTGTGCGATTATCTGCCTGTTCCGAAAAACTGGCTGTTTCAGCTTAAATCCAAACTTGCGGGCGAAAGTGTAAGCGTTAACTATGGCGGGGACACGTATTCTTTTGTTTCTCTTTTGAAAAAGTCGGATCCCGAGCCGATGGAGCCGGTTTTTGAGTCAGTGGATGACATTGCGTTGCTCCAATATACCGGAGGGACGACAGGGTTTGCGAAAGGGGCGATGTTGACCCATCGCAATCTGGTGGCAAACTGTTGCCAGGCCGAAGCGTGGTTGTATAAGACCAAACGAACCGAGCCGCAATCCTTTGTCGGGGCTTTGCCGTTTTTTCATGTGTATGGCATGACCACCGTGATGAACCTGGGAATGAAAATGGCAGCAAAAATCATTTTGATTCCTAAGTTTGACACGGATCTCGTGTTGAAAAAGATTCAAGAACACAAACCCACCTTTTTCCCCGGGGCTCCCACGATGTATGTGGGGCTGATCAATCATCCCAAGATCAGTCAATACGATTTGTCCTCGGTGGATGCTTGCTTGAGCGGTTCGGCACCGCTTCCGCTGGAGGTTCAGGAAAAGTTTGAAGAGTTGTCCGGTGGCTTGTTGGTGGAAGGATACGGAATGACGGAAACTTCCCCGGTAACCCATGCCAATTTGTTGTGGGACCGCAAAAAAAGCGGAACCATCGGTTTGCCTTGGCCGGATACCGATGCGAGAATTGTTGACATTGAAACAGGAGAAGTGCTTCCTCCCGGACATGAGGGGGAATTGCAAGTCAAAGGTCCGCAAGTGATGAAAGGGTATTGGAACCGTCCGGATGAAACGGAGAAAGTGTTGAAAGACGGATGGATGTGTACAGGGGATATTGCCAAAATGGATGAAGACGGTTATTTCTATATTCTTGACCGGAAGAAAGATGTCATCATTGCAGGCGGGTTTAACATTTATCCCCGGGAAGTCGAAGATATCCTGTACGAACATGAAGCGGTCAAAGAAGCAGCGGTCATCGGCGTGAAAGATGATTACCGGGGCGAGACGGTGAAAGCATTCATCGTTTTAAAAGAAGGGTATTCGGTGACCGAAAAGGAATTGGACCGGTTCTGCCGCGAACGGCTGGCCAAATTTAAAGTCCCCCGCTTGTATGAGTTCCGCAAGGAATTGCCCAAAAGCTCCATCGGAAAAGTGTTGCGGCGGGTGTTGATGGATGAAGAAAAAGAACGGTCTTCCCAATTAACCAAGAAAAATGCATAAATTTATCTTGAAAATTTCTATAATAGGATTAATTTGATATAATAAAATCTGTTCAAATCAATTGACAATTGAAAGCGGTTATCCTAAACTAAAAATTGAATGAATAGTCATTCATAAAAGCCGGAGAGGATATGGAAAGATGGCAAAAAGAACCGGGGAAAAATATGAAGCAATCATTGATGCTGCAGTAAGAGTGATTGCCGAATATGGTTATCATAATGCCCAGATATCTAAAATTGCCCGTGAAGCCAAGGTGGCTGACGGTACCATCTATCTTTATTTTGAAAACAAGGATGATGTCTTGGTTTCACTGTTTGATGAAAAAATGGGTTCTTTTATCAGCCAGGCCGAAAAAGAATTGAGCCAAATCACATCCCCTGAAGAGCAACTGTACCATTTGATCAAACTCCATTTCGAAAACTTGGAAAAAGACCGCAAATTGGCACTGGTTACCCAAATCGAACTGAGGCAGTCCAATCCGGAAGTGCGAAAAGGAATCAACAATATTTTAAAAAGGTACTTGGATATCATTGACAATGTCATTTTAAACGGTAAAAAGACAGGTGTGTTTCACGAAGATCTGGATGTGCGGATTGCCCGCAGAATGGTGTTTGGAACCTTGGATGAAACGGTGACATCTTGGATTATGAATGGTTTTAAATACAGCCTGTTGGACCAGATCAACGAGATTCACCGTTTATTCATTCATGGGATGAAGAAATAAAAAACAGCCGACAACAAGGGGGAGTGGAAGATGAACATTCTCGTTTGTCTCAAGCAGACGTTTGACACCGAAGAAAAAATCACGATTGAAAATGGTCAGATCAGTGAGGATGGCGTCGAGTTTGTGATCAACCCTTATGATGAATATGCGGTGGAAGAAGCCGTCCGCCTGAAAGAAGAACACGGCGGGGAAGTGACGGTCATCACCATTGGTCCGGAACGGGCTGAACAAGCACTTCGCACCGCCATGGCCATGGGGGCGGACAAAGGAGTCATTGTCGATACCGAAGATCTGGATGTAGAACTGGATGAACATTCCGTTGCTCAAATCCTGGCTGCGACGATCGAAGAAGAAGACCTGGAATATGACCTTATTTTGTGTGGATACATGGCTGTGGATGACGGGTCTGCCCAAGTGGGGCCCAGACTGGCTGAATTGCTCGGGATTCCCCATATTTCCACCATTACCAAATTGGAAATTGAGGGCGAAAAAGTTTCAGTGGAAAAAGACGTGGAAGGGGATGTTGAATACATCGAATCAACCCTCCCGATTTTGGTGACGGCACAGCAAGGATTGAATGATCCTCGTTATCCTTCGCTTCCCGGAATCATGAAAGCCAAAAAGAAACCGCTTTCCCGTTTGGATTTGGATGATTTGGACCTGGAAGAAGAAGAAATTCAGGCCAAAACCGAAACGACGGAAGTATTCCTGCCGCCCAAAAAACAAGCAGGAAAAATTTTGGAAGGCGAGTTGGAAGATCAGGTAAAAGAATTGGTTCAATTGTTGCACTCTGAAGCAAAGGTGATTTAACAGCGAGGAGGAGCGAATCATGAGCAAACATGTATTGGTTCTTGCAGACGTGCGTGAGGGGAAACTCAGAAATGTGACATTTGAATCGCTGGCAGCGGCAAAACAGGTGGCAGAAGGCGGGACGGTAACCGCCACGGTATTCGGAAGTTTTGCCAAAGATTTGGCCGAACCGCTGGCTCATCATGGCGCCGATAAAGTGATCGTTGTGGAAAACGGCGAATTGGATCAATATACTACAGATGCATATTTCCAAGCCTTTAAAAAAGTGATTGAGCATGTCAACCCGGATGTGATTTTTACCGGCCACACGGCGGTGGGAAAAGATTTGTGCCCGCGGATTGCGGCCCGTTTGGGTTACGGGTTGATCAGCGATTGCACCAATATTGAGGTGGAAGATGGAAACATTGTCTTCACCCGCCCCATCTACGCTGGGAAAGCGTTTGTGAAAAAAGTGGTGAAAGACGGCGTGATCTTTGCAACATTCCGTCCCAACAATATTCCTCAGGAAGAGCCGGATACCAGCCGCACGCCGGATGTTGAGGCGCTCAGCGTGGATCTGGATAAAGATTTATTGCGGACCATTGTTAAAAATGTGGTTAAAAAAGCTTCGGATGGCGTGGATTTGACCGAAGCACGCGTGGTCGTCTCCGGCGGTCGCGGGGTGAAAAGCGAGGAAGGATTCAAACCCTTGTACGAGCTGGCGGATGTATTGGGAGGAGCCGTCGGCGCTTCCCGGGGGGCTTGCGATTCCGGATATTGTGACTATGCGTTGCAAATCGGCCAAACCGGTAAAGTGGTGACCCCCGATTTGTACATTGCCTGCGGAATTTCAGGAGCGATCCAGCACCTGGCAGGGATGTCCAACTCCAAAGTCATCGTTGCAATCAACAAAGACCCGGAAGCTCCGATTTTCCAAGTGGCGGATTACGGCATCGTCGGCGACTTGTTTGAAGTGGTTCCGATGCTGACGGAAGAGTTTAAAAAGTTGTTGGGTGAACAACAATAAGAAAAGATTGGTTTTAAAAAGAAGAGCACACGGGTGGTGCTCTTCTTTTTTGGTTTACTTACAAAATGACTTGGTACTTTTTTTTCTAAAGTGGTATACTACACTGTGAAAGCCAAAGATATTTTTGGTTTGGATCATGATGCGCAAGCAAAATAAGGAGGCAGTAACTTATGGCAATCGTGGAAATTACCGATGAAAATTTTGATAAAGAAGTACAAAGCAAAGAAGCCGGGACCGTTTTGGTTGACTTTTGGGCTCCGTGGTGCGGTCCGTGCCGCATGTTGGCACCCGAATTGGAAAAAGTGGATGAAGAAATGGGCGACCAATTGAAAATTGCCAAAGTGAATGTGGACAACAGCCCTGAAACGGCCGGGAAGTTTGGAGTCATGAGTGTGCCGACTTTGATGGTGTTCAAAGACGGGGAAATGGTTTCCAAAATGGTCGGGGCTCAACCGAAAGAACAATTGGTAGCCTGGTTGAAAGAATATGTTTGATGGATGTTCATCAGGCGATGCCGGTTGGCATCGCCTTTTGTTTTTATGATCTTAAACGGCCTCTCAATCAGCCGGATTGAATTCCGGTTCAATTTTGTCTTTGTATCTTTTGACATAAACGGATAAAGCAAACAGTGACGGGAAGGTGATTGTAAGTTGTGCTACCAAACTTGCAATCCATAAGATAACAGGATGTGAGTCCGAAAATCCAAACACCATGTAAATGGCGATGATGAGCAAAGATCCCGCCAACCAGAAAATAATTGAAAGAGCAAGGTAGGACCCAAATGCAGTCAGAAGAGAAAGAAAAATTTTTGTGAAAGCTTTTTTCAGCATAACAAAGGCATGTTTAATCGATTGCCAGCTCTTCATTCCGTCTTTTAAAACCAGAACCGAAGATTGAACAGACAAATAAGACAACAAAGCAATCAAGCCAATTGAAAGCAATATGGCTGCCAAAACTGCCAACGGAGGAAAAAATAAAAAGAGAAAAACCGCTAAAAAAGTAACCAGCACAGCCGGAATGGACAATAAATAAATACATAAACCGAGTCTTAAAATTTTCCAGTAATTCGGCAACATTTCCTGAAGCAAAACTTGAACGGAAGCTTCACTTTTATAGTGAGCGGAAATGGTCACCGACATAATTCCCCCGCTAAGGGCAGGAGTTAATATGATTAAAATGATGATAAATACAAAGGCCCAGGCTGTTGGTTCTTTGGTTACCGGATCGATATTCACATTGATAAAAAATGTAAAGACCGCTAAGAGCAAGGAGACAATCAGATAAGACAGATAAAGGTTTTTTTGGACTTGGTCTTTTAAAAACATATCAAATCACCTACATAAATTTATGTATTTATTGAGACAGTACAGATCTTTATACTAAAATATGTTGTGTATTTTTTCAAGTTTTATTTCGAATTTTATGAATGATCTGTGCGGAAGATGCGCAATCTTTTTTCGTGAGGAGCGAATGGTAATATGCTAAACTATAAATAGTTAACTTGGCAAACAGAAAAATGTTTATGGATATAAATGAAATTAAATCCAGGAGGGGGGACTTGTTTGGAGATAAAAGACAAACTGTCTCTGTTGCCGGAAAAACCCGGTTGTTACTTGATGTTAAATCAAGACCAGGAAGTGATTTACGTCGGCAAGGCGAAAAATTTGCGAAACCGGGTTCGTTCTTATTTTACGGGGAGCCATGACGGAAAAACCCAACGCTTGGTGATGGATATCGCCGATTTTGAGTACATTGTCACGTCCAATCACGTGGAGGCTTTGATTCTGGAGTTGAATTTGATCAAAAAACACCGCCCGAAATATAACGTGATGTTAAAAGATGACAAATCGTACCCTTACATCCGGCTGACCAAAGAAAAACATCCCCGCCTGGAAGTGACCCGGAACTTAAAAAAGGATGGTTCCAAATACTTCGGACCTTATCCCCATGCCGGAGCGGCTCAACACACCAAAAAGTTATTGGACCGCTTGTTTCCGCTGCGCAAGTGCAAAACCATCCCCAAACGGGTATGCCTGTATTACCATATGGGACAATGTCTGGCTCCTTGTGAAATGGATGTGGATCCGGACGATTACGAGAAAATAACGAAGGAAATCGTCCGCTTTTTAAACGGGGGAGTTACGGAACTGAAAAAAGAATTGCAAAGAAAAATGGAAGAAGCAGCGGAAAACTTGGAGTTCGAACAAGCCAAAGAGTACCGGGACCTGCTCTTGGATATTGACTCAACCATTGAAAAACAAAACATTGTCCTTCCCGCTCAACAGAATTTGGACATCTTCGGCTATGCGGCGGAAAAGGGCTGGATGTGTGTCCAGGTGTTTTTTGTGCGCCAGGGAAAATTGATTGAACGGGAAGTATCGGTGTTTCCGCACTACCACGAGGCAGAAGAAGATTTTGTTTCTTTTGTCGCCCAGTTTTATCACGAAATGCCTACACTCCCGAAAGAAATTCATTTGCCCCGAGGAGTGGATCCGGATATTCTCACAAAAATGCTTCCGGAAGTTCACATTCATGTTCCCCGGCGCGGCAACAAAAAGAATCTGGTGAACATGGCCACCGAAAATGCGGAGATTGCCTTGAAAGAACGTTTCCAATTGTTGGAGCGGGACGAGCAAAAAACGTGGAATGCGTTGGAAAGTTTGAGCCGGGCGCTTGGCATCGGGTTGCCCCGCCGGATTGAAGCATTTGACAACTCCAATATCCAAGGGACCGATCCGGTGTCGGCGATGGTATGTTTTATCGATGGAAAACCGGCCAAAAAAGAATACCGCAAATACCGGATCCGGACCGTTTCCGGCCCCAATGACGTGGAAACCATGCGGGAAGTGATCCGGCGCCGTTATACGCGCGTTTTGAAAGAAAACCGTCCGTTGCCGGATTTGGTCTTGGTGGACGGCGGAAAAGCGCAAATCCATGCGGCCGTGGATGTGTTGGAAAACGAATTGGGATTGTTTATCCCGGTCGGCGGCATGGTGAAAGATGACAAACACCAAACAGCCAAACTGATGGCCGGGGATCCGGTGGAGGAAGTGAAGCTGGAGCGGGGAAGCGACACTTTTTTCCTGATCCAGCGCATTCAGGAAGAAGTACACCGCTTTGCCATCACGTTTCACCGGCAGGTTCGCGGCAAAAGCATGTTCCAATCCGAATTGGATAAAATCCAGGGAGTCGGGCCGAAACGAAAGCAACTGCTTTATCAACATTTTGGATCCATTGAAAACATGAAAAAAGCTTCCATTGAAGAGTTTCGGAAGGCGGGTATTGGCGATCAGCTGGCCCGGACCATTCTGAAGGAGTTAAACCAATAAGATCCTCGCCGTCGGGAGGGTGAGGATCTTTTTTACCAATCGATCATTTGATGATGTAAGGGGGACTTCTTGGTGCGTGACATTCATGAGAAAATTGAAGCCATGGATCCTGTTTATTTTCTTCGTCAATATTCAAGGGGACAAGCTGTTTCGAAACAAATGGTGCAGTTGATTTATGAATTAAAAGAAAGGTATTCTTTTTCCAACGGGGTCATCAACGTTTTACTCGAATTTTGCATGTTGGAAAATAACTATAAGATCATCCGTGCCGATGTGCTCAACCTGGCTGAAGACTTATTCCGGAGAAACATTTCCACGGGAAAAGAAGCATTGCATTATTTGAAAAGTTTGCAAAAGCGGAAACACCCGTCTTCATCCCCTGATGTTTCGCGCACCTCCAACCCGGAAAGCCGGGAATACAATATGGAATATGTGGAGACCAATATTGCTTTGCTTGCCAGACAGCTGCATGAGTTGCGGAAGGAAATCAAAGAATCCTTTTTGAACATGGATCAACAATTGGATCAAATTGAATCACATCTGAAACGATTGTCTAATCTGATGAAATAAAAAGGAAAAAGATGAAAAAGGCCTGCAGGGGTCTTTTTTCTTTTTGGGGTGAATCGGTTATAATCCTTGATTGGTCTGGTGCTTGGCAGGAAGTCTTCCCGGCCGAAAAGAACAAGAGTTTACGAAGAAAGTATACAGGGCGTCATTTTCGATACAGATCCTTATGTTTGTTTCAGAAGAAAATCGGGGAAAGGAGAAATGCGTATGAGGGAAAAATCCGGGGAACAAAACCTCGTGGCCGATTGGGTTTGGCAGGTTTATTTGACAAGGAAATTAAAAAAACACTTTGCCCGTGTGTATGTCCGATGCAGCGAACAAATCAACGTTTCGATTCCTACATTATATATGGCCAATCATGCAAGCTGGTGGGATCTTTACCTGGCCATGTGGATCAGCCGGAATTACTTGCGGCAAGATGCTTATTTTTTGCTCAATGAACAGGAAACCGACACGTATGGATGGCTGGGGAAGGAAGAGGTGCTCTCTTTTGACGGGGATTCCTATCAACAAATTCAAGAAGCTTTGGAACACGGTGCAGAGATCCTGGATGGAAGATTTGGCTCGCTTTGGGTTTTCGGGCAGGGAGAAGTGAAACATCCGGATTTTCGCCCGCTTCGTTTTTTGCCGGGACTGGGCTCATTGCTTGAAAAGGTGAAACATGTGCAAGTGGTGCCGGTTGCGTTTTATTATTCCATGACCGGACCCTCTCCGGAAGCTTGCATCCAATTGTCTGCACCGATTGTGCCTTCCACTTTTGAACAGGGAAACCGCCGGGCATGGATTGCCGCCTGCAGCAAGGAACTCACCTATCATCTGGATATGGTCAAGGAACAGGTCATTTCCGAAAATCTTGGCGATTTTGAGTGTGTACTGGCAGGAATCATGGCCGGGGACCATCCGTGGCCGCCGGTAGAAGATTGGAAAAAGCAAATTGAACAATGGATACAGAAAATAAAGAAAGGGTGACACACTCCATGAAAAAGGGAATTGTCATTGGAGGCGGGATTGCCGGACTGGTGGCCGCGATCCGGCTGGCGGCATATGGCTATGAAATCACCTTGCTGGAAAAGCAAAAAGAGTTGGGAGGGCGATGTCGTTCTTTTCAGCTGAATTCTTACTTTTTTGATGGGGAATTCGTGCCGGTCATGATGCCGGAAGTGATCGGGGAAGTTTACCGGGAAGCAGGAGAGGAAATGGATCCCGACTTGCGTTTTATTCCGCTTCCGGTCAACAGCCGCCATTTTTTTTATAATAAAACGGTCATTGATTTGTCGGCCGATCCGGATTATATGATGGAACAATTGACAGCTTTTTCCCAGGAAGAGCAAAACCGTTTTTTTGATTATTTGTCCGAAGTGCAGCAGATGTATGAAGTGATTGAAGATTATGTGATACGAAAACCCAACCGCAGTTGGACCGATTTTTTCCGGAACAAAGCGATTTGGCGTGGTTTGAAAGCCCGCCCGTTTGAATCGCTGGATGCTTTTCACCGCCGCTACTTCAAGGACCACCGGCTGATCGCCATGATGAACCGGTATGCACTGTACGTGGGTTCTTCTCCTTATCAGGCGCCTGCAGCGTTGGCGATCTTAAGTTATCTGGAGATGGTGCACGGGTTAAGCTATGTCGAAGGCGGGAACCGGCGTTTGGTGGAAGCGTTGGTCCGGTTGGCCGAAAAGGTGGGGGTGATGATACATACCTCTTGCGAGGTGGAAGAGATCCTGGTCAAAGAAGGACAAGCGTCAGGGGTCAAGGCGGGCGGAGAAAAATGGGAAGCGGATTTTGTCATCAGCAATGTGGACGTGCAAGTAACGAAAAAATACTTCCTGGGAAGGAAAGAAGACAAACCGGAGCGGATGAGCAGTTCCGGGATTTTGTGGTTGCTCGGGGTAAAGCAAAGCTATCCGCAATTGTTGCACCACAACTATTTTTATCCGGATGATGTCGGCCGGCAGTATATCGATATTTTTGAACAACAAAGATGGCCGGAGTCTCCTCTTATCTATGTCGGAAATTCCAGTGTGTCCGAACCGGACCGCGCACCGGAAGGAGCCGGCAATCTCACGGTGATGGTGCCGGTGCCCTCAGGAAGCCGGGAGAATATGGAAACCTACCGGGAACGATTGTTGTTTTTGCTGGATAAAGTATGGGGATTGAAAGATTTGAAAGATCACATCGAAACGGAGCAAATCATGGGGCCGGCTGAGCTGGAGGAATTAACCGGTGCCAAGGGCGGAGCCTTAAACGGCCGGGCTTTTCACGGTTTCCGGTCTTTGATCCGTCCGCCCATGAAAGATAAAAAAGTGCAATGCCTGTATTACACGGGATCCACGACGTATCCGGGCCACGGAGGAGTTTCTGCCTCGGCTTTAAGCGGGCTTCATGTGGCACGGATTCTTCGCGATGATCATGAATACTTCATCGGATTGGAGGAAAAGCGGAAAGCAAAGCAATTAAAGAAAGAAGCCCGTCGTGCCTCCAAAATAAAAACTGCTGACAAGGCACCGGTTTCCAGTCAGCAGAAGGAATGAACGATTAATCCTTTTGAGGATTTTTTTCTTCTTCTTTTTCCTTGCCGTTTAAGGCATCGCGGAAAGATTTCAACGTTTGTCCGGTGGCCCTTCCCAGCTCGGGCAGCTTTTTGGGCCCGAACATTAACAAGGCAACAACCAGAATAATGATCAGTCCGGGTAATCCGATGTTTGCCATGAACTTTCACTCCTTTATGTTGTTTATTATAATCTTTCAAGCGGGCTTGTACCAGTGATGCATTTTGGTCAGCCGTTTCCCGTGAAGATTTTTCTTTGATTTAAAGAAAAAAGTGTTTGAATGGATTGAATCCGGAACCCGGTTATGGTAAGATCGTAAAAAATCAGGACAATGAATAAATATTGCTCGCTGATCATGTGGACTAGAGGCGCGGCTTTTATGAGTACTTGTCCGGAGTGTCGGGACACAAGGATGGACAAGGAAAGGAAAATGCCGCCGAAGCTTGTGGGAGATCCCGATTGAACACAAGCTGGTGTTGTGCTCGAACAGGGGCAACACTGTCACAGAAGCCACGGCTTTTGTGGAGAGCTAATCCGCAGGGAATATGCGGGCTGGAGCGTTGGAAACCAAGGCGACAGCAAGCTATCTCTGCTGTGGCCTTCTGTTTTTTCTGAGCGAGTTTAGTCCAGCTGAGGAAAGAGGAGAGGAACCATGGGGATCGTTGTGCAAAAGTTTGGCGGTACTTCGGTGGGCGATGTGGGAAGAATCCATAAAGTGGCTGACCGGATTGCTGAAACCGCAAGGCAGGGACATCAGTGTGTCATCGTGGTGTCTGCGATGGGAAAATCCACAGATGAGCTTGTTCATCTGGCCAATGAGATTAGTGCACATCCGGAACCGAGAGAAATGGATATGCTCTTGGCCACAGGAGAACAAGTCAGCATCGCTTTGTTGACGATGGCGCTTAAAGAACGGGGATTGAAAGCAAGATCCATGACGGGGTGGCAAGCTGGAATCCAAACGGATGATGCGCATGGTAAAGCGAGGGTGACAGAAGTCCGCACCGAAGCCGTTCTTGAATGCCTGAAACAGGGTGAAGTCGTTGTGGTCGCAGGATTTCAGGGGATTTCCCCAGATCATGAGATCACCACTTTGGGACGCGGCGGTTCCGATACAACGGCGGTTGTTTTGGCGGCAGCCCTGGGGGCGGATTGTTGCGAAATTTACACGGATGTCACCGGGGTATTTACAGCTGACCCGCGGGTGGTGCCCGCCGCCCGGAAAATGGATGAAATCACTTATGAAGAAATGCTCGAACTGGCACACTTGGGAGCCGGCGTTCTTCATCCGCGTTCGGTGGAAACGGCGCTCCATCATCAAGTCCGGTTGGTGGTCCGTTCCAGCTTTGTGGATGAACCCGGAACATGGGTGAAAGGGGAGAAAACCGTGGAAAACGAATTAAACGTACGGGGCATCGCTCATGATCTCGATGTAGCAAGAATCAAAGTGCTGGGCCTGCCCAACCGCGAAAATATGTTGTCGCAATTATTCGGACTCATCGGTGAAGCGAATATCAATGTAGATATTATTGTGCAAAGTGAACATGACCATAAGGAGATCGATGTGGCTTTCAGTGTGCAAGAATCTGAAAAGGATGCAACGATTGAATTATTAGAATCGGCAAAAGATTCCCTGGGTTATGCCCAGTTGATTTCCGATTCCGGTCTTGCCAAGGTGTCTGCAGTGGGGATGGGCATGATGACGAAGCCGGGGGTGGCCGCGAAAATGTTTGCCACGCTGAGTGAAGCCGGAATCCGGGTGAAAATGGTTTCGACATCTGAAATCAAAATTTCTTGTGTGGTGGACAGGGAAGTGGCATTAAAAGCCGTGCGCCGGCTTCATACGGCTTTCGGGTTGGATCAAACCGAAGGGAAAGAACCCGTTCTGCAGGGAGTGGCCAAAGAGAGCTGATCTTGATCGGCTCTCTTTTTTCATGAACGGATGACCCGTGCAAAGGGTTACTCTGTTTTTTATAGAATAATATTTAATATGCAGTTTTTTCTTCATCATGAAATAAGAACACAGCGGAAGAGGATGGGTTTGCGCTGTGACCGGAAATTGACTTTGTTTTCCGAAAAATAGCAATTGAAAAAGAGATGAAAATGTTTCAGTTTTATGCAGGTTGGGGGGGAGAGGATTGCTGAAATACATCCTTCAGCGCTTCATCCAGATGATCATTACGCTATGGGTGATTGCAACGGTTACCTTTTTTATGATGAAAGCAATTCCCGGAGATCCGTTTTCGGATGAAAAGAAACTGCCGGAGCAGGTATTGGCCAATTTGCGCGCCCATTACCAGTTGGATGACCCCATTCCGGTTCAATATTTGAACTATATGAAGCGATTATTGCAATTGGATTTGGGCCCTTCCATCAAATTTGAAACCCGTTCAGTCAATGACATGATCCAAGAAGGGTTTCCGGTATCCTTCCAATTGGGAATCCAGGCATTGGTTTGCGCAATCATTGCCGGTTTGTTGCTGGGGGTTGTTGCCGCACTCAAACAGAACCGGACGGCAGACTATTTTGCTATGGTGCTTGCTGTGCTCGGCATTTCCATCCCGAGTTTTGTGTTGGGGCCTTTATTGCAAAAGTATCTTGCCGTGGAGTGGGAACTGTTGCCGGTGGCCACCTGGGAAGGGTTTGCCTCGACGATCATGCCGACACTGGCACTGGCGGCTTTGCCGCTTGCCACCATTACGAGGTTGATGCGCTCCAGCATGGTGGAAGTGTTGACGCAAGATTATATACGCACGGCCCGGGCCAAGGGATTGCCACCCGTTTATGTGATTTCCCGCCACACGATCCGAAATGCCATTTTGCCCGTGGTGACCGTGATTGGTCCTCTTGCGGTCGGCATTTTGACGGGAAGTTTTGTGATTGAAAATATCTTTTCCATTCCGGGGATCGGCAAATATTTTGTGGAAAGCATTCATAATCGCGATTATCCGTTGATCATGGGGGTTACGTTGTTTTATTCCGTTTTGCTGGTGGGAATCAATTTTCTTGTGGATTTGGCCTACGGACTGATTGATCCGCGTATCCAACTGGGCAAAAAGGAGGGGAAATGACATGCAACCATCAGTGAATCCCCGGTTTCAACCTGCCCGGCGCCATCCGGCGTCCATCGAAAAAATCCGTCGTCCCACCCAAACTTATTGGCAGGATGTATGGGGGCGGCTCCGTAAAAATTATCTGGCCATCACCGGACTGGCCGCCATCTTGCTGATTGCACTGATTGCAGTCATCGGTCCGGTCGTTTCCCCTTATGATGTTCACCAACAGGATTTGGAACACGGGCGGAACCTTCCTCCTTCCAAAGAACACTGGTTTGGAACCGATGATTTGGGACGGGATGTGTTTGTGCGGGTGTGTGAAGGAGGAAAAATCTCCCTCACCATCGGCTTGGCCGCGGCACTCATTGATTTGGTGATCGGTGTGATTTACGGAGGAATTGCCGGTTATCGCGGGGGACGCACGGATGAAATCATGATGCGGGTGGTGGATGTTTTATGGGGACTGCCACATCTGTTGACGGTGATTTTATTGATGGTGGTGATGCCGCCGGGTGTGACAACCATCATTATTGCATTGACGGTGACCGGCTGGCTCAATATGGCGCGTCTGGTGCGGGGGCAGATTTTACAGTTGAAGGAGCAGGAATTTGTGCTTGCCGCCAAAACCCTGGGGGCAAGAACGCCGAGACTGCTTTTTAAGCATCTGATCCCCAATGCGCTCGGCCCCATCATCATCATGTTGACCTTAACGGTTCCTTCTGCCATTTTTTCAGAAGCATTTTTGAGTTTCCTCGGTTTGGGGGTCCAATCTCCCGTTGCCAGCTGGGGGACGATGATTGATGACTCGCTCATCACGATTCTGTCCGGAGAATGGTGGCGCCTTTTGTTCCCGGCAGTGTTTCTTTGTTTGACCATGCTGGCTTTTAATGTTTTCGGAGACGGTTTGCGTGATGCCCTTGATCCGAAAATGAGGAAGTAGCAAAGGACAAAGGAGGGTTTGAGTTGGAAACCATCTTGAAAGTCGAGGATCTCCATGTATCTTTCCGGATTCCCGGAGGGGAAGTGCAGGCCGTCAGGGGCGTGAGTTTTTCGTTAAATCAAAAAGAAACGCTGGCCATCGTCGGTGAATCCGGAAGCGGAAAAAGCGTGACGGCCTTATCCATCATGCGGCTGATCCCGTCTCCTCCCGGAAGGATCAAACAGGGAAAAATCTTTTTGGGGCCGAAGGAATTGACGAATTTGCCGGAGGAAGAATGGTATCAGATTCGCGGCTCCCGGATTGCAATGATTTTTCAGGATCCGATGACCTCGTTGAATCCAACCATGACCATCGGGTATCAGCTCATGGAAGGCATTCGCTGGCATGAGCAGTGCGGTTATCGTGAAGCCTGTCAAAAAGCCTTGGAGATTTTGGAATGGGTGGGGATTTCCCATCCGGAAAGAAGAATGAAGCAATATCCGCACGAATTCAGCGGCGGGATGCGGCAGCGGGTCATGATTGCCATCGCCCTGTCCTGTTCTCCGGAAATATTGATTGCCGATGAACCGACCACGGCGTTGGATGTCACCATTCAGGCGCAAATATTGGATTTGATGAAAAGCATCCAACAACAGACCGGCACCTCCATTTTGCTGATTACGCATGATTTGGGGATTGTTGCGGAAACGGCGGACCGGGTTGCGGTGATGTACGGGGGACAGATCGTGGAGACCGGAACCGTGCGGGAAATATTCCATCAACCGCATCATCCTTACACCTGGGGACTCATTCAATCCATGCCCCGGTTGGATCGGTCCAAAGAACAAGCACTCCGGCCGGTTCCCGGATCCCCTCCGGATTTGTTCCTTCCTCCCCGGGGATGTCCGTTTGCGGATCGCTGCTCCCATGCGATGAATATCTGTTTTGAAGAAATGCCGGAAGTCACTCCGGTCACCCATACGCATCAAGTGCGCTGTTGGTTGGAAGACCCCCAGGCGCCGCCGGCGGATTTTTCCAAGATGGTTGACAATTTATAGAATTATCTCTATAATTGATTGGAAAACCATATAAGAAACTGCTTCTTATCCAGAGTGGTGGAGGGACTGGCCCGATGAAACCCGGCAACCTCGCTAGTTATTAGCGGATGGTGCCAATTCCTGCAGGATTTGATTCCTGAGAGATGAGAAGAGGTTGACGGAACGTGCGACGGATCGTGAAGCCCTCTTCGCTCAAGGAGAGGGCTTCATCTTTTTATCCAGGAGCTTTTGGGGGAATGAAAAATGACTTTACAGTTGGTCAAGATAAAAGATACGGTGTCGATCGGACCTTTTGAATTGGAATGCGGGGAAATTTTGCCGGAAGTGACGCTGGCTTATGAGAAAGTGGGCCGGATCGGATCAGACCAGGTCATTTTGGTTTGCCATGCATTGACCGGGGATGCCCATGCAGTGGGAGATGAGTCGGATCCGGGATGGTGGGACGGACTGATTGGCACGGGCAAATATATTGACTTGACCGAATACACCGTGATCACGATGAATGTGCTCGGAGGATGCGGAGGAAGCACCGGCCCGGCTTCGACGGACCCGCGCACCGGAAAACCATATGGAAGCCGGTTTCCAAAGGTGACCATTCGCGACATGGTGCGGGCGCAATATGAAGCGCTTTTGAAGCTGGGCGTCCATCGTTTGAAAGCAGTGATCGGCGGATCGATGGGCGGGATGCTGACTTTGGAGTTTGCCGTGATGTACCCGGATTTCATGGAAAAGTGCATCCCGATTGCAACCGCCGCCTCGCTGTCGGCCATGTCCATGGCTTATAACACGATCGGGCGCAGAGCGATTGTCAGTGATCCGGATTGGCAGGGAGGGAATTATTACCCGTCAAAAGGTCCGGTTCGGGGATTGTCCATTGCCCGGATGATCGGAATGGTGACATACCGTACAGATCTTTTGTTTGAAGAACGTTTTTCCCGGCAGAATCCGGAAAATGCGCGGGAAATGGTGGACAGTTATTTGCATTATCAAGGCCGCAAGCTGGTCAACCGGTTTGATGCCAATACGTATCTCAGGTTTCTCGATGCCATGGATCATCATGATTTGGGACGCGGACGGGGCGGCGTGGAAGAAGCGGTTAAGAAAATTCATGCCGAAGTTTTGAACATCGGAATCGAGGAAGACATTTATTTTCCCGTCTGGCAACAGCGCGATTTCCACCAAATTTGTCTGAAAAAAGGGGTCAAGTCTGTTTATCATGAGTTTTCTTCCGATTACGGGCATGATGCTTTCCTTGTCGAGTTCAACCGGTTCGGTCCGCAGATTCACCGGTTTTTAAACGGAGGATAAAATTTGACCGTTCCTTGACGGCGGAAACAATATGGGAGTAAAATATATAGCGAGTTGAAACCCTTTTCTATTTTCTTAAAAATTATTGATAGACTTTTCAATTCATTCACTGATTGCGATTATGTCCTAGATTGGAGGCAAATGATGAGCACACAACGCAGCTTTTTCAACCGTCGGATTCACTCGTTGTTGGGCGTAATACCGGTGGGCTTTTTTTTAGTTGAGCATTTATTCACCAACTACTACGCCACACGAGGGGCAGATGCGTTTGTGGAAAAAGTCGAATGGCTTTGGGGTTTACCGTTTTTGCTTGTACTTGAAATTTTCTTTATTTTTCTGCCTCTCTTATATCACGGCATTTACGGATTGTACATTGTGTTCCAGGCGAAAAACAACGTGGGAAACTTTGGTACATTCCGTAACTGGATGTTCGTTTTGCAACGGGTAACCGGTGTTGTGACATTGGTTTATGTCATCTGGCATGTGTGGGAAACCAGGGTAAAGGTTGCTTTGTATGACATGACGTCTGAACAATTGGCTCAGCTCATGGCAGACATTATGCAAAATCCGGTTGTTTTCGCTCTGTATATCATCGGGGTCCTTTGCGCCGTTTTCCATTTCAGCAATGGAATGTGGGCATTCCTTGTCAGCTGGGGTGTGACGGTGGGACCGCGTGCCCAGCTTGTTTCCACATGGGTGTGGAGCGCAGTTTTTGTGATTGTTTCTTATTTGGGAATTTCAGCACTATTCGCGTTTGCCAGACCTGAATTTATTCAACAATTGGCACAGCATTAGAAGGGAGCACTTGCCAATGAATGAAAAAATAATCGTTGTGGGCGGTGGTTTGGCTGGTTTGATGGCAACCATCAAAGCGGCTGAAGCCGGTGCCGATGTACAACTCTTTTCGCTTGTTCCTGTGAAACGCTCTCACTCTGTATGTGCACAAGGCGGTATCAACGGTGCTGTCAATACCAAGGGTGAAGGAGATTCCCCGTGGGAACATTTTGACGACACGGTTTACGGCGGAGACTTCTTGGCCAACCAGCCGCCGGTAAAAGCAATGTGTGAAGCAGCCCCGGGAATTATTTATATGATGGATCGCATGGGTGTCCCGTTTAACCGGACCCCGGAAGGATTGATCGATTTCCGCCGGTTCGGGGGGACCAAACATCACCGGACGGCATATGCCGGAGCCACCACCGGACAACAGTTGCTTTATGCGCTGGATGAGCAAGTCCGCCGGTTTGAGGTGGAAGGGAAAGTCACCAAATTCGAGCATTGGGAATTTGTCCGGATTGTTCAAGATGATGAAGGGCGTTGCCGGGGGATTGTCGCCCAAAACCTGAGGAGCAGCGAATTTGTCACTTTCTTGGCCGATGCAGTGATCCTGGCAACCGGTGGCCCGGGAATCATCTTCGGGAAATCGACCAACTCGATGATCAATACCGGAACGGCTGCCAGTGCGGTGTATCAACAAGGGGCTTATTATGCCAACGGTGAATTTATTCAAATTCATCCCACGGCCATTCCGGGAGATGACAAGTTGCGTTTGATGTCGGAATCGGCAAGGGGTGAAGGCGGACGCGTCTGGACCTATAAAGACGGGAAGCCGTGGTATTTCCTGGAAGAATGGTATCCCGCATACGGAAACCTGGTTCCGAGGGATATCGCAACACGCGCCATTTTTAAAGTTTGTGTTGATATGAAATTGGGAATCAACGGCGAAAACATGGTTTACCTGGATCTGTCTCACAAAGATCCGCACGAATTGGATATCAAACTCGGTGGAATCATTGAGATCTACGAAAAATTCGTCGGAGAAGACCCGAGAAAAGTCCCCATGAAAATTTTCCCTGCCGTACACTACTCCATGGGAGGCTTGTGGGTTGATTTTGATCAAATGACCAATATTCCCGGACTGTTTGCCGCCGGAGAGTGTGATTACCAATATCACGGAGCCAACCGCCTGGGGGCGAACTCCTTGCTCTCCAGTATCTATGGTGGAATGGTGGCCGGGCCGAAAGCCATTGAGTATGTGCGCGGACTGAATCACAGCGTTGAAGACATGTCCGTGGATCAGTTCGAATCGCAACGCAAAGCGGAAGAAGAAAAATATGAAAGCATCCTGAAAATGGACAGCGGCAATGAAAATGCCTATCTCTTGCACAAAGAGTTGGGTGAATGGATGACGGATAATGTCACGGTAGTCCGGTACAATGACCGTCTGAAGAAAACCGACGAGAAAATCCAGGAGCTGATGGAACGTTATCAAAACATCAATATGGTGGATACCAGCAAATGGAGCAACCAGGCCGGACCGTTCACCCGCCATTTGTGGAACATGTTGCAATTGGCCCGTGTGATCACGCTGGGTGCTTACAACCGGAATGAGAGCCGCGGTGCCCATTATAAACCGGAATTCCCCGACCGGAACGACGAAGAATGGTTGAAAACCACCAAAGCGAAATTTACACCGGAAGGCCCTGTGTTTGAATATGAACCGGTTGATGTTTCTTTGATTAAGCCTCGCCCGCGTCGTTATGATGTGGATAAAGGAGGTGCGAAAAAATGAGTGAACAAAAAACAGTGCACCTCATCATAACACGCCAAGACGGACCTGATGATAAACCTTATGAAGAAGAGTTTAAAATTCCTTATCGCAAAAACATGAATATCATTTCCGCATTGATGGAAATCCAACGAAATCCTGTAAACAGCGAAGGAAAAGCCGTTTCTCCGGTTCAATGGGAGTCCAACTGTCTGGAGGAAGTGTGCGGAGCTTGTTCGATGGTAATTAACGGAAAGCCACGCCAAGCTTGTACCGCACTCATTGACAAATTGGAGCAACCCATCCGGGTTCAACCGATGAAAACATTCCCGGTGATTCGGGACTTGATTGTGGACCGCAGCCGGATGTTTAATGCCTTGAAAAAGGTGAAAGCATGGATTCCGATTGACGGAACTCACGATCTCGGTCCGGGACCGCGGATGAGCGAAAATGAACAGCAATGGCGTTATGAATTGTCAAAATGCATGACCTGCGGGGTTTGTCTGGAAGCCTGCCCGAATGTTAACAGCCAATCGGATTTCATGGGACCCTTTGTGGTGGGACAAGTGCAATTATTTAACTCACATCCGACAGGGGCCATGAACAAGGAAGAACGTCTCGAAGCCCTCTTGGACAAAGGCGGCTTGCAAGAGTGCGGAAACTCGCAAAACTGCGTGCAAGCTTGTCCGAAAGGCATCCCGCTGACAACAGCGATTGCCAAATCAAACCGCGATGCGACAAAATATTTGTTTAAAAAGTGGTTGTCCATTTAAACAAAAAAGAACCGCTGGAAAGATTCCAGCGGTTCTTTTTTTAAAAATTATTGCCGTGAAGAGGCAGAGGTGAAGAATTCACCAATTGCTTTAAAGAGATTGCCCAACCATTCAAAAATGGTGTCGATGATTCCTTGCGTGGTTTCCGAGTTTAAAATGTCTTTGATATCTCCACGCAAGCTTTCAAATTGCTGGCTCAATTGATCCCAGTCGATGCCCAATTTATCGAAGTTTTGGGCGTATTGAACCAGATTGTTGATGGTTTGCTGATTCAAGTTGATATCAAAATCATTGGAAACGTTGATAATGATATCCCGGAATTCTTCCGGAGTTTTTGGTTTTTCTTCAGAGACTTGCTTTTTCACTTCGTTGATGAATTGAACAGCTTTGTTGGGATCGCCGATCTCTTGGGAGAGCTCTTGCGTCCGGACAATTTCTTCGTTAGCCACTTGTTTTTTATTTTCATCAATTTTTTCTCCGGTTGCTGCTTCAAAAGCTTTGATAATCCCGGTCAAACCTGCGGTGCCGGAAACTTCAAACGGAGCGGTGACATAAATGTCCGCATCTTTGATTCCGGCTGTAATGGCAGCATTGGCATACATGCTGGGGGTAATGGTGGTGATTTTGTTGGTTTTCACCGAGATACCTTCCCCGGAAGAAGTAAGTACAATTTTTGCCGAGGAGATGGCCCGGCGTCCGATGACATCCGCCCCCAAATATTTTCCAAGGTATTGATGTTCTTCTTCGTTGGTTACATCAATGATGGTGACAGTATCCGCGCTTTCACTGACACCCATTTCTTTCAAAATTTGATCACGTTGGGTTCCGGTCAAATCTTTCCCCAAGGTGACGACGGTTTCTCCTTTAATGGCATCGGCGGAAGCCGGTTGCGGTACAATCAAGGAGAAAGCCGTCATTGCCACAAGGGCAAGGATGCTCCACAATTTAATATTTTTCATCCGTAATGAAATCCCCCTTTTCATGAAAAGAAACATGTGACAATCCAGATGTTTCCTTCATTTTCCATTGAGGTAAAGTGGCTCAAGCTTATTTTAACTTGTTCCGTGGATTCTGTGAACAGTAAAAAGCAGGCAGGAAATCAAAATTTATCATTTATTTTTCTGAAAAATCAGAAAAATAATGCAGGATTGGGAAGAAGCGTTTGCCGGCAGGACGGACATATTTTCAAACGGCAAACGCTTCCTGTGTCATACATCCGGTTAAAAGATCGGATCTTTCAGTTCAGCCAGTTTTTCCAGAGAAGTTTTATCCACGTCTTCATGCAAACTGTTGCCATGGGCATCCATGGTGACGATGGCGGCAAAGCCTTTCACCTGGAGATGCCACATTGCTTCCGGAACGCCAAATTCCATAAAGTCGACGCCGTCCACGCTGGTGATGCAGTCGGCATAATATTGGGCCGCTCCGCCGATGGCGTTGAGGTAAACCGCCCCGTGTTCTTTTAAGGCTTGCAAGGTTTTCTTGCCCATGCCGCCTTTTCCGATGATGGCGCGAATGCCGAATTTCTTGATGATATCCCCTTGATACGGTTCTTCGCGGATGCTGGTGGTGGGGCCGGCGGCTTTGACATGCCAGTTGCCGTCCTGATCTTTGAGCATGACCGGACCGCAGTGGTAAATGACGCTGCCGTTTAAATCGACCGGAGCGTCGTGATCCATCAAGTGTTTGTGGATGGCGTCACGGCCGGTGTAGATCGGACCGTTGATGATGACGATGTCCCCCACTTTCAGCTGACGGACTTGTTCTTCGGTGATCGGGGTGTGAAGTTCCACGGTGCGTGTGTTTTCAGAAGAAACGGCATGGTTTTCTTCTTTCACTTGGAGATCCACTTTTTCATCGGATTGGTACAGCCAGCGGGTGATTTTTCCGGTTTTGGGATCGATGGTGACACCCTGGCGACGGAAAGCCCAACAGTTATATGCGACCGATACATAAAAGCTGGCAGGAATCCGGTGCATGGCGCCGATTTTACAGCCCAATAAAGTCACCTCTCCGCCGAAGCCCATGGTTCCGATGGACAACGTGTTGGCTTTTTCGAGAATATATTCTTCCAATTCAGCCAGTTTTGGATTCGGGTTGGTGTCATCCAAATGACGGAACAATTGTTTTTTGGCCAATTCATAGCCGGTGGTCCGGTCGCCGCCAATCCCGACGCCGATAAAGCCAGCACTGCATCCTTGCCCTTGGGCTTGGTAAACCGAATGCAAAATACACTTGCGGATTCCGTCCAAATCGCGTCCGGCCCGTCCCAAGCCTTCCAATTCACAAGGCAAACTATATTGAATATTCTTGTTTTCGCAGCCGCCGCCTTTTAATATCAGGCGTACTTCCACTTCGTCTTTTTCCCATTGTTCATAGTGAATGACCGGAACGCCTTCTCCCAGGTTGTTTCCGCTGTTTTCCCCGGTGAGGGAGTCCACGGAGTTCGGACGCAAAATCCCTTTTTGCGTGGCTTCGACAATCGCTACCCGGATGGCTTTGCTCATTTCAATCTGATTGGCGCCGACGGGAACTTTGATTTTAAAAGTCGGCATGCCGGTGTCCTGGCAAATCGGGGAAACGTTTTCTTCAGCCATTTGAATGTTGTCGCAAATGGTGGATAAAGCCAAAGCGGAACGCGTCCCCGCATTTTCCAGTTCTCTGGATTTTTTAATGGCTTTGCGCACATCTGCCGGAAGATTGGTGGATGTTTCGGTGATCAGTTGTAATATGGACTCTTTGAACGCTTGCATGTAAACCCCTTCTTCTTTTATGAATTGGTAACGCATGATCTGAATGATGAAAGCGCTGTGAGAACAAAGCGCAGAATCATAAGGCATAAGAACAGAATCTTCTATTCAATATCTATTATAACGATATTTAAAACATTTCTCAGCATGATAAAAAGAGAGGGTTTTTCTCCATAAATAAAGCCGAGGGGAAGTCCCTTCGGCATTTGTAAACAGCAAATTCAGTTTGCCGGGTCCAATGCGTTTTGCGCTGATTTGACAAACCGTTCTTCTTTGTCAATCATTCCGCAGACACCGCATTGGACACGGTATTTTTCGCCGCGGTACCGAATTTGAAAAGGATCGTCTTCCGGCACGGTCTCAATGATTTCACCGGTCAGCCGATCCTTTTTGACGGAATGCACCACTTGTTCAATGATATTAAAACGACTCCGGTTTGTGCCGCAAGCCGGACATCGATATGGAAATGACATCGTTGGACACCTCCGGTGCCATTAATGTCCCCTGCTTTTTTAAAAATTATTCGTCACAGTCGATCCATTCGTCCGCCCATTTTTGAATGGCGTCAATGACAGGGGTGAGTGCTTTTCCTTTCTCGGTCAAAGCATACTCGATCCGCACCGGCGTTTCCGCATAAACTCTCCGTTCCACCAATCCTTTGGCCTCAAGTTCTTTCAATCGTTCGGCAAGCATCCGCTCGCTCATCAAAGGAATTTGCTCGCGAATATCCCGAAAGCGGCTTGTTTTTTCAATCAAAACACGAATGATAAGGCCTGTCCATTTTTTGGAAATAATTTCAACAGCCATTTCAAATTTCGGACAAATACAGCGGTCCATAGCTTTTCACCTCTCTTATTATCTTAGCAAATGATCCGGATGTTGGCACCTTTCTCAAGAAAATAGATTGGTCTTGTCGACCAATCTATGTGCCGCCCAAATGATAAACCGATTGAATTCTTTCTTTTTCTTTTTGGAAAGATTCGCGGATTTGCCCAAAGCTCCATCCTTTTTCTTTGAAATAAAGCAAATAATCCAGTAACAGAGGGGACCAGTTGAGGTCAAACACTTGTTGGACAAACGCATGGGCGGCGATTTCCCGCAACCGGCTCAATCGTTTGCGAATGGCGAAAGGGCCTTTCTGCTTGATGGTAACACGGGGCAATTCATCATCGGTCCGCCCGATTTTGGTTTCTTCCAAGTGATGAAACCATTCATGGTATAAATGCAGCAAGAAAAGATCTTCTTCCGTTACCGGGATGTTGAGTTCTTCGAAGAACCGCTGGATTTGATGCATGGATTTGCGGTAAATGCGGATGGTTTTGGTTTTCTTGTTATATTCGGCGCGAATGGCGGGTTTTTCCGGATGCCGGTCCAAAAAGCGCACGGTGATTCCTTGTCTTATGAGCAGATTGATCATATCCTTGAGCGATTGTTTTTGTTCCGCCCATTTGCCGGATGCAAGGATTCCTTTTTGAATGGCCTGGTCAATCAACAAAGGAACTTCGGATGGAGACAGATGGGGAAAATACTCATCTTGCTCCAGTTCCAAAACAAATAAACATTTCGGAGGCAGTGTCGGACACCGCTCATCCAAATTCATCAAGGTTTTGTCCGGATTCGCCACGCGGCTCATATTGGTTTCTCCCCGATATTTTTATTTTACAGTTACTTTTATGCGATACCGGGCTTGACTCATTCCAACCAATCAGAGATTTGTTTCTTTCGAGATTAATTGAAGGATCCAGTCTTTGATGTCGATAAAGCGCAGCGTTTCGGGCTTGGAGTTTGTCCCGCAAATAATCATGGGCACTTCCGAATCCAGATAATGCAGGGAACCGTGAGATCCGCCTTTATGTGTCGGAGAGCCTTCCCCCGTCAACTCATATCCCGGCGAAGCAGTGACTATGATCACCCGGTCCCAAGTATTCATGACACCGGATAAACGGAATAACACATCAGGAAAAATGCCGTAGCGGATCCGGTTTGATTCATCCGGTTTCAGGTCCAGGACGGACAGGTCTCCCTCCAGCTTCCAGGTTTGGCCGTATTCGTCCGCATACGGGCCTTCTTTTTGAAACCGGCAACGGGCTTCCGGGACATTACCGCTGATGACGTGAATCCAATCTTTTTCTTGCCAGGCAATCAGGTCCAGTTTGGGTTCCTTTTTCAATGCCTGAACCACTTCGTTCATCTTAAGATCAGGGTCTGTTAAATAAATGTAAGCCATCCGTTCATTGACGCATAACACCAGTTGGTCTTCTTTTCGCGGCGTTTTTTGCCGGATGGGCATGATTTTGTAGTCACTGAGAAGTTTTCGCAAATCGATGTAAGCGGCTTGATGATTGGGAAGAATCGGGGTTTGTCCGCTGTCGCCCATGACAATCCAAGTGACTTGCCGGATGGCTTCTTCCCAGGAACCGAAGGCATCCAAAACCTTTTGCAGTTCTTTGTCCGCTTTTTCAATCCCCTTGATTTGCGACGGGCCTTCCCGATGAACCGCATCGTCATTGGTGGGGAAATAGGCAATGGTAAACGCCGGCAAATTGCCCTTTTTAATAAGCGAAGCCAGTTCCTTTCGCGAAAAGGAGTCATTAAACCCGAAACGTCTCCAAAGCGAATCATATTTACCAGACTTCGAGATTTTGGACATGGCACCAAATGAAAAAAGAAACGGGGCTTTGGTCTGAATGCGACTGGGCAAAAGGGCGGTCCATCGCGCCAACAAAGGAGGAAACAACGTTCTTTGATAATTACCCCGGTAAATCAATCCGTTGATGGATGCGGTGGGCAAGTCCGTTTCTTCATGAATGGTTTTCACCTTTTGGCTGATGTATTTTTGGTTCAGATTCAAGAGGCTGTCTTGCAACACGGTTTTCAAGCCGAAAATAAACGTTTCTTTGAAACCCGTGCCAAAGTTGACGATGCGGTTTTCTTTTTTGTGAAAATAAACCAGGCCGTAAATATGATGTTCATTGGGGGTTGCTCCCGTGAGCAAGGTTGTGTCGATGCTCACGGACATGGTTGGAAAGCTGGTCACCACCTTGGGATGATATTGCCCGTTTTCCACCAAATATTTCATTGCCGGTGCTTTGCCAAAATCCAGCACTTCTTTCAATGGAATGTGCATCAAAGAATCAATGATGATCAAAACCACCGGCTTTTGCGCCGGGGAATATTTCAAGGATTGCATTTCCTGCTGTTGCTTACGACGCTCTTTGGAACCGGAAAGCCCCGATCCGACAGCCAGGATGACAATGAAAAGTGCAATGAGGATTATTCCCATGAGGATCATTCCGTGGTTTCCTTTCTCTTGGTTGTTTGCAAGTAGTTTGGCTCGGACTCGGGGCAATTATGCCCGGGTTTGACGGTGGGGAAAAAAACATTGTACCTTAAAAGAGTGAGGATTTTAACATTTCAGGCGTAAGTCAGAAAGGGGATCGCGCAAAAATGCATACGCTTTCAAAAGTGCCGGAAACGGAAATCAGGGAACGGATTGCCCGTTTTCAATCCATGCTTCAAGAGAAGGAAACAGACGGTGCTTTGATCACCCAGAACATCGATCTTTATTACTTGACCGGGACGATGCAAAACGGGGTCTTGTATGTGCCACAAAAAGGAGAACCCTGTTTTTATGTAAAAAAAAGTGTAACCCGAGCCGAATTTGAGACGGTTCTTCCTGTGCAACCTTTGGGAAGATTACGCGAGTTGGGCGGGAAAATCGAATCGGCCTTCGGGCCGGTCAAACGGTTGGGGCTGGAATGGGATGTACTTCCTTACGGCCTCGCCCAAAGATATATCGGTTTGTTTCCCGGGGCCGAACCGGTGGACATCTCCTTTGATTTAAGGCTCCAAAGAGCGGTCAAGTCCGAATATGAACTCCGGCAAATGCGCCAGGCGGCCTCCCATGTCAAAGAAATCGTGGAATCCCTTCCCCGTTTGATCCGGGAAGGCAAAACCGAATTGGAACTGTCGGCAGAAATTGAATACACCTTGCGGTTAAAAGGAAGCATCGGATTGTTCCGGATGCGGGGGTATAACCAGGAACTTTGCCTGGGAATGGTGGCTTCCGGTTCCGCTGCGGCCACGCCCACTTATTTTGACGGACCTGCCGGCGGATTGGGTGCGCAACTGGCCAGTCCGCAAGGGGCGAGTGCCAAACCGATTAAAGCCAATGAACCGATTCTGGTGGACATTGCCACAACAGTGGAAGGTTATCTGATTGACCAAACGCGGCTGGCAGTGATCGGAGATTTGGATGACGATTTAAAGCAGGCTTACAAGGTGGCCGTTTCCATCATCAGAGAAGCCGAAGAGATGGGAAAACCCGGGGTTTCCTGGAAGTCATTGTATCTCCGTTCGCTGGAAATGGCAAAGGAAGCCGGATTGGCGGAGCATTTCATGGGGTACGGGCCGGATCAGGCCAAGTTCCTGGGGCATGGCGTCGGTCTGGAAATGGACGAGCTTCCCGTTTTGGCAAGGGGATTTGACCAGCCGTTGCAAGAAGGAATGGTGATCGCCATTGAACCGAAGTTTACCTTCCCGGGCCGCGGGGTCGTCGGAATTGAAAACACATACCTGGTGACAAAAAACGGATTGGAATCGTTGACCACCGCCCCGGAAGAAATCATCTACATTCCGGAATAAAATTTTTACTCTCCCGTTTTTCATCCCTTCCTTCCGAAGTTTCCGGAACCGTTACAGGGGATGTTGAATATGATGATGGAGAAAAGTGACGCAGCGCTTCGAAAATAACAGGATACGCGCCTAAATAACCGATAAATACTCACCATTAGCGGAGCCCCGACATAATATAACTTGACTGGTCCCTGACCCTTGTAAATCAAGTGCTCGAGCAAGGAAGGGTGGCATCATTTGAGTAACCGAAGAGGCAACTCCTTGTTGACCAACCGGGAGAGGGAAGTGTTTGAGCTTTTGGTGCAAGACAAGACAACCAAAGAAATCGCCCAACAACTGTTTATCAGCGAAAAAACCGTTCGTAACCACATCAGCAATGTGATGCAAAAGTTAAATGTAAAAGGGCGTTCCCAAGCTGTCGTCGAGTTGGTCCGGTTGGGCGAATTGAAAATTTAATGGGATGATCCCTGCCTGCATGCATGTGGCAGGGGTTTTTGTTGTATGGAAGGGGGATTCAAGCCCCTTTTTCCCCTCAAGACAGATAAAAATGCTGATTTATGATAAGGATGAGTAGGAAGGATCACTGATATTTTCCAATAAATACAATCGAATAAATACTATATTTTATATCTAAAGTAAAATTACCCATTTATAAGGAATATTTATTTAAAATATAAATTTTGCAATATAAATGTAATCGAAACCATCTTGCAATTGTTCAGAGGAAGAGGTAAATTTATTTCGTAAATCCGAAAATATTGTTACAAAAGAAAGGCGATTCTTTGAAGGAAAGAGGGATGAGTTTGCAGTTCTTCTATTCCGGGCGTTACTTGCCTCATCGCAGAATGGTCTTTCTGGCCGTCATTCTCACCCTGATCCTCACCTTGTGGCCAGACTGGGTTTACCAGGCATTGGCTGCACCGGATCCCAAACCGGTCGAAATCGAAGCGTTGCGCACGGAAAATTCCAAAACATTCCTCAAGCCAGACCAAAAGACCTATGTATTGGAAGGAAATAAAAAAGGAGTCGAGGGAAAATCCGACACCATTAGCAGGTCCTGAAAACTTGGCTTATATTATTTATACCTCTGGCACAACAGGGAAACCAAAGGGAGTTTTAATTGAGCATCGTTCTGTAGTGAACCTGTTGGAAGCGTTACGGGAGAAGATTTATCAAGATGCACACGACTCTTTGCAAGTTGCGTTGAATGGTCCGTTTGTATTTGACACTTCGGTGAAACAAATAATCCAGATGCTCGATGGCCATACTTTGCACCTTTTGTCCCCGAAATTCGATTTGAAACGGAGAGATTGTTTCAGTATTTGCGGGAATACAAAGTGAATGTGATTGATTGTACGCCCTCACAGTTGGCAGTGTGGATTCAAGCCGGATTTTTGGAATTGGAGGAACGTCCCAACTATGTT
The DNA here is from genome assembly GCF_005886755.1 of Thermoactinomyces vulgaris. Taxonomy (NCBI): domain Bacteria; kingdom Bacillati; phylum Bacillota; class Bacilli; order Caryophanales; family Thermoactinomycetaceae; genus Thermoactinomyces; species Thermoactinomyces vulgaris. The sequence goes on along the minus strand of NZ_CP039710.1, from coordinate 2,025,659 downwards.
TTGGTGGGGGGAGAGGCCATACGTCCCGATATGTGGCGGCAACTACACAATGATGAGAAAACCGTTTTTTATAATTTATATGGTCCGACCGAATGTACAGTTGATGCGACAGTCTGTTGCATCCGGGAGAAACGGCTTCCATCCATTGGCTATCCCATTGCCAATACACAGGTGTTCGTTTTAGATGAAAAATTGAGAATAGTGCCATTCGGCGCCACGGGGGAACTTTATATAGGGGGAGCTGGACTGGCGCGCGGTTATCTTAATGATCCAAAATTGACCAATGAACGTTTTGTTCCCCATCCTTATTCCAACAAACCGGGTGACCGTTTTGGTAAGATTTCAGGAAGATGGGTCACTCGAGTATATAGGAAGAAATGATCATCAGGTGAAGGTGCGGGGGCACCGTGTGGAGCTTGGTGAAATTGAAGCGGCATTGTGTCTGCATCCATCCATTCAGGAAGCCGTTGTGATAGGGATTGATGATGGCAACCAGGAGGAAAAACGTTTAGCCGCATATTTTGTGCCAAAAGTGGGACGGAACCTGGAATTGCAGGAATTAAGGAGCTTTTTGAAACAATGTTTGCCAGATTACATGGTACCAGCCACTTTCACGAAATTGGAGAAGGTGCCGTTAACCACTAACGGAAAGATCGACTACAGGGCTTTACCGTCACCCGAAGAGAACAAATTGGCCGCGAATGCGAATTTTGTCCCCCCTAGCACACCTGAAGAAAGGATCTTATGCGAAGTTTGGCAAAAAGTGATCGGTGTCGATCAAGTGGGAATACATGACAACTTTTTTGCGTTGGGTGGAGATTCGATTATGATTATCCAAGCGGTTTCGCTCGCCAAACGATCCAATCTTCACCTTACTCCAGGACAATTCTTCCAATACCAGACGGTATCTGAGCTGGTTAAAATCATGGGAAGCACTTCCCGGGTCAAGGCGCAACAAGAAGCAGTGTCCGGGGAAGTCATGTTCATTCCGATTCAACACCGGTTTTTTTGAGCGTTCAATCCCCGAGCCGCACCATTGGAACCAATCGGTGCTAAACAAAGTATTGAAGCCATTGAAAATGAGCGTGTTAACGACGGCATTCAAGAAGCTGCTCGAACATCATGACGCTCTTAGGCTTCGGTTCCACAAGGAAGAGGGGGGATGGAAGCAAAGCAATGCGCCAAAGGAGTTGCACCAAATTGTTGAATATGTGGATGTATCCAAGTTTTCAGAAGAGCAGAGATTGAAAAAAGTTGAAGAAATCGGGGAAAGAACGCAGAGAAAGCAGCTGAATCTTTCGGAAGGTCCCCTAATAAGGGCAGTTTATTTCGATCACGGAAGCGGTGGATCATCCCGTCTGCTGATCGTAGTACATCACTTGGTCATGGATGGGGTCTCCTGGAGAATCCTTCTTGAGGATTTAGAAATGCTTGTTTGTGGATTGGAGACTGGACAGACCCCAGCATTGCCGGAGAAAACCACTTCATACCAAGAATGGGCACAAGCCCTTTACCAATATGCGAAGGAAGAGTCGCTGTTGACAGAATTGGCTTATTGGAGAGAACAATTGGACACAGAAGTTCCGGCACTTCCTGTCGACTGGAAGGACCAATCCAATTTGGTTCGTTCGGTGCAACATCTTGATGTCGAATTGGATCAAAATGAAACGGATTGGCTCATTCAAACCATTCATTCAAATCGGGTCCAGATGAATGAATTGCTATTGGCCGCTTTATTCCTGACGATTTCCGAATGGACCGGGCAATCAAAGGTGCTTATCGATCTTGAAGGGCATGGCCGTGAAGAGCAGTTGGTTGGCAAATTTGATTTATCTAGAACGGTTGGGTGGTTCACCACAGTTTACCCCATCCTGTTGGAAGCCGATCCTGGTCAAATGCCCTTGGCGGTATTGAAAAAAATAAGGGAACAATTGCGTTCTGTTCCTAATAAGGGATTTGGTTTTGGAGTACTGAAGTATTTAACTTCTTATGGTAAGGAATTAAAGAGAAAGCATCATGCGGAAATCAGCTTTAACTATTTAGGGCATTTTGAGAATGTGAATCGAGAAACTTTCTTATCTGAGTCTATACTGGAACCGCACGGGAATATGCATGGGCGCCAAGTTCACCCCGTATGTATTTGTTGGATGTCAATGCGATGATCGTGCAGGGAAAATTGAGGGTTGTTTGGAGTTACAATCAAAATATCCATCGAACAGAACGGATTCAAGCGCTTGTGGATTATTTGATCGCACAATTAAAAGTGCTTTGCCATGAGATGCAGGAAAAAAAGGGGTTGGCTGTATCAGATTTTCCGTTGGCCACACTAACGGAAGAACGATTGGAACGTTTGCTGGATACGCATGGAACATTTGAACAGGTATTTGACCTGTCCCCGTACTGTTTGGCATGATCTATTCGGGAAGGCCAGCTTCTTTGGATCGGTCCGACCAAATTGTTGGCCGATTTGTCAATATGTTGCCTTTTCGAATGAATGTTGCTCAAAGGGGAAATTTCTTTGATTGGATTAAAAAACAGCAAGGAAAACATTTTGACATTCTTCAAAATCAACACATTCCCTTGGGGCAAATTATTGTATGGAATAAATTGGGTCAGGAGAAAAAGTTGCTCAATAACTGTCTCGTATTTGAAAATGTCCAACAGAATGAAATACTTTTGGAAGGATTTCGCTCTGGGAAATTAACGAATCCCATTTTTGTGCCGGATTCGGACATTCCGCTTAAAGCAATTGTCATCCCAGATCAGCCGTTGAAATTGATGATTTCTTATCTGGACCAATATTTCGAAAAGAGTAAAATGATCCGGATTCTCGAATATTTCAAAGTTTTAACCGAGCACGTGGCTCATGCGAGAGATTGGGAAATTGCAAAGTTTCCACTCCCCCAAGCGTGATTGTATATTGAGGTATGTTGGTACAAAATGAAAATCAGCATACCTCTCCCCATATAATAATAAATATTATATAGAATGAGGATGATATGATGTCGATCTCTAATAACAATACACAAAAACTATACTGGGTTAGTTTACTTAGTGGATTTAATCTATTAGAGCCCATTATGACATTCTTTTATTTGTCGGTTGGTTTGAATTATACAAATATTTTTGTTGTTTTGCTTTGCTTTAGCGTATCGATTTTGATTTTTGAAATACCAACAGGGGTATTTGCTGACCGATATGGCGCCAAGAAGTCGCTTTTAGCTGGAACTTTGGTTAAAGCCTTGTCACTTATTTTGTTATTACTGGCAACTAATGAGTGGTATGTTTATGCGAGCCAAGTTTTGTCCGGGATAACTGCCGCTTTCTTTTCAGGAACTGTGGAAGCCATTCTTTATGAATCGTTAAAAGAGGATCGCCGGGAAGAAGATATGGCGAAAGTTTACGGAAAAATTGAAGGGGCCGGCATGCTTCCCAAAATGGTGGGGCTTATACTGGGAGCATGGTTGGCAAAAGATTTGACTCTGCTGCAATTCCATATCCTGATCGGGCTGAATTTGTTGTTTGTTTTGCTTCAAATCTTTTTCGTTCTTCGAATTATCGAGCCAGCCAGCTTGGATAATTATCGTGATCACCCGTGGAGCCATGTGAAAAAAGGGACGAGGGAAATTATAGAGAACCCCAATTTGCTGTTCCTCTTTGCCAATGTCACCATCATTTTTATTGGAACAAATATATTTACAAATTTTGAGCAGCCATGGTTTAAGAGATTGGGATTTCCGGTTGAGGCTTTGGGGATTGTTTTTGCTATTGGTTATCTTCTTTCTTATTTGGTTTCCACCTATGTCGGTTGGCTGACGAAAAAGGTGTCGGAAGTGGCTTGGATGTATATATCCGGTGCTTTGATCATCGCTTCTTATGTTTCTACAGTGATATTCGATCATTCGTTGGCTGTTTTTATTATGTCTGGTCTGATGATTCGAGCGGCCAGATCCATTCGCTGGCCGATTTCTTCCAATATTGGAAACCAATATATCTCAACGGGAAGCCGTGCGACCACGTTATCTATGTTGAGTATTCTTGATTCCGTTTTTGATGTCATTTTTATAGGCTCGTTGGCTGTTGTTTCCAAGTGGGGGATTTCGGAGATTTTTTGGGGCTGTGCGGTTATCTCTTTACTTGGAATCCTGTTCCCTGTCCGCAAAAAAAAGAATCCATCAAAGGTTGAAGTAAAGGCTGAACCTAACGGAAGCGTTGGGAAAGTAGAGGTACAATCATAACCAAGGGGCAGAAGTTACTTCAAATGATATCTAGATTCATTAGGTTTCATGTAAATAATGTCTAAATAGTATTGCAGAAAAACCAGCATTCTTATGATGAATTAATATTAGCTTTGAAAAAGAAAGAGTACCTACCTCCTGTAATATACGGGGTGTCAGGTTGCGCGCACTGATCGCTCATTTTTACCAAGGAGGTACTTAATACGAATTTTAACCAAAACGAAAAAATAGATCATATTCATTTTGGCTGCTCATTGTAGGAGTGGACAAAGGGCAAAGAAAAACATATCGCGCGAGCAGTGGATGACCGAGGAAATGAACTAAGAAAACCCTTGTCCTTTACCAATACGAGAAAAGGATTTGAGCAGCCTTTGTTTTGGATCTGAACGATCCAAAAATCTTATTCCAAACAACACGTGTTGTTTGGAATGGAGCCAACGGGCACTATTGGTTGAACCTAGCTTACTTTTTGAAACAAAGTAGTCGTGGTCAATCCGTTTCATGTTCATCGTATGAAGGAACTTGAGGAAAATTCTCCAACCAAAAACGATGTTAAAGATGCCTTATGTCATTGCTCGGCTAATTCAAGGGGCACGGTACTTTGAAGCGTATCTTCCGGAAGATACATTTGCAGACTTACGAACGGCCATGAAAAATACGAGACCAGTTGTCCAGAGATCTATTCGAATGGAGGGTCGGGTGCATCGTTGGTTGGATCAATATTTTCCTGAGTTTCTTACTGTATTCAAGGATTGGAAAGGGAAAACGGCGACCCAATCGTTACGATACTTCCCCCTTCCTTGTGATGTTCAACGTTCTGTCGGATTAAAACGGTGGAATCCGCCCAACATTTAACTTGCAACAGGTGGAAATGAATCAACAGTTGAATGAGCTCAATGTGCAAATCAAAACGTTGTTGGATCAAATCCCTGGTACTCAAGAAATGCAATCGGTTCCTGAAGTCAGTTTCCTTACGGTTGCCGGTTTTTTATCCGAAGTTGGTGACCAAACGTGGAAGAGCAAGACTACGTGTTGTTCTATGTTTCTAGGAGAAAGAATCCGCTGCGATTCTGTATGTGATTGGCGTTCGAAAGGTGTCCTATAAATTCCAAAACTTCGTGAAGCTTTGCAGATTGCACAAGATTGGAGTGCAGCCTGATGATTCTTTTGCAAATCGAGGCATGGAGAAGCTGTCAAAGAACACGATTCGAGCATCGACCCTGTACTACAGCAATTTTTCAGCCTTCACCTCAAGCCAGGACGAACGAAGGAATGTAAGGACATATTACAGGGAGAAATGGGAGGGTTATCTGCTTGGGTTTCTGTAGAGATCCGTTGTGTGCCCTTATATTTTCAAAAAAATGGCTTTTAAAATTGGACTTTGCTACTCCTTACATATCAGGGATTTTATTCATCGACTTGGTTTGAGCCTCGTTTTAAAAAAAGGAGTAAATAGGAGCATTAAAAGAGATTCAATTTCGTTTATAGAGGGAGCGTGTTCACAGCACTATCAGTGAGTACACGTGTGATCGCTGAAGCGGGAAATTGAATCGATAAGCTTTGTCCCGAGGTGTCTTGGCTCACTCTAGGTCGGTAAAATGGAGTCCGGTTGGTAGCCCTTACTCGCGGGGAAGGCGCAAGTGGAAATTTGCAATTGTCAAATGCCTTGCCCTGCGCAGTCCCACTGCTTAAATCTCCCTCCAAGGAAATTTGGCTGAGGGATGTATTCAATGGGAGTTGGTTTTTCAGCGATCCATTGTCAATCACACATTTCACGTTCTACAGAGGGGAGCGCACATTACCTAGGTTGTGGTTACATGCATACTATTCATCTATTCACCTGGTAAAGATAGTCGATTAGTTTGGCACACTTGTTTAAATTATTATTGTACCTAACTGGATCCTTTCCTTAGATGTTCGCATGTAGAAGTTTAAACAGATAGATTCAAGTGGTTGTTTTAACTGACACGAAACTGTTTTTCGAGTATCAGTTCCATTAGTTACTGTAATCCTGCTAAAGAAATCTTACTATCTAGTTCATCACCATCTGCCCTTCATGGAAAAATGCAGGTCCCACTTCGAAAGGAGATCTATCTGGAAGTGTATTGTAATAATTATACTGTTCAGATTTTTACGATCTCGATTCCGAAAACGCTCCGATTTGAAGAGTTGAAAAGGCATTTGAAGATATTGGATGATCGCTGATTATCGCTGTCATAAAAGGGATTCGTGCAGTGGATTAATGGGTCTTTAACGTGTTATGCCCGCAAGAACGGGGGCCGGTGCGAACCCATTCCCTGTAATGAGAAAACGATATCGAATGAGGAAGGTACAATGCCGATTTCAGATACAATACTCAAAAACTTTACTGGATCACCGGTCCGCAAGAAAGCGCGTTTGTCAAAGGATGAAGCCGGTTTGGAAGCTGAAAGAAGCGTTGAGAAAGCAGAAGTTCAATCTTGAGCAGATAAAGAAAGACCCTTGCTGCACAGGAAGTGGCAGGGGTCTTTCTTGCAGGATGCGTGGAATTTTTAATTCTCAGGAATGAAAGAATGGAAATAAAACAAACGCGTTGAAGAAAGAAATGAAATATAGTAACATGAATCCACTCGGGCAGAAAATTATGAATTGAAGTACCGGAAGGGGATGATGTCGGATGAGTTCCAAGAAGACTGTGTCGCAGAGCGAAGATTTTTCGGGATGGTACATAGAGACGATCAAAAAAGCGGATTTAATGGATTATTCGCCGGTCCGGGGGTGCATTGTTTTTAAACCGGCCGGATATGCGCTTTGGGAAGCGATTCAAAAAGAACTGGATGCCCGGCTGAAAGAAACGGGCCATGAAAATGCCTACTTCCCCTTGTTTATCCCGCAAAGTTTTTTCGAGAAAGAAAAGGAGCATGTGGAAGGGTTTAATCCGGAATTGCCTTGGGTGACGGAAGCCGGGGGTGATCCGCTGGAGGAAAAGCTGGCGATCCGCCCGACCTCGGAAACCATGATCGGACACATGTTTTCCAAATGGGTGAAATCGTACCGGGATTTGCCTTTGCTCATGAACCAGTGGTGCAACGTGGTCCGTTGGGAAAAACGCACGTTGCCGTTTTTGAGGACGAGCGAGTTTTTGTGGCAGGAAGGGCATACCGCTCATGCCACTGAACAGGAAGCCAAAGAAGAAACGTTTAAAATCTTGGATTTATATGCGGAGTTTATTGAAAGCGTTTTGGCGATTCCCGTTGTCCGCGGAGAGAAAACACCTTCGGAAAAGTTTGCCGGGGCGGTTCACACCTATTCCGTGGAAGCCATGATGAAAGACGGAAAGGCGCTCCAAGCAGGAACTTCCCATTATATGGGGCAACGCTTTGCGAAAAGTTTCGATATCCAATTTACGGATGCAAACAACCAATTGGCGTATGCATACACCACTTCCTGGGGAGTGAGCACCCGCTTGATCGGGGCATTGATCATGGTTCACGGCGATGATCAAGGGTTGGTGCTGCCGCCGCGCATTGCCCCGACACAGGTCATCATCATCCCGATCGGTGCAAAAGGCGAACGGGAGCGTGTGCTGTCTTATGCCGCACCAATCCTGGACCAATTGAAAGCGAAGGGAATCCGGGCGAAACTGGACGACCGGGATAATTACAGTCCCGGATGGAAATTTAACGAATATGAAGCGAAAGGCATCCCGCTTCGCATGGAAATCGGGCCCCGGGATGTCAATCAGGATCAGGTTGTGCTCGCCCGCCGGGACACATTGGAAAAAATCACGGTTCCGACCGCGGAAGTTTTGGAGACGGTCGATCGTCTGTTCAATGAGATTCAGGAGAACTTGTATCAACAAGCGAAAGCCAATTTTGACCGGAACACCCACATGGCGGAAACCCTTGAAGCATTGACGGATATTATCCAAGCCAAGCGCGGTTTTGTCTTGTCCGGCTGGTGCGGCGATGACCGTTGTGAAGCCAAAGTGAAAGAAGAAAGCGGTGCCGTCAGCCGCAACATTCCTTTTGATCCCCCGGAAACCATGAAAACATGTGTCGCATGCGGAGAGAAAGCCAAATACACCGTCTGGTTTGCCAAGTCTTATTAATGAACGGAATGCACCCTGCTGCAAATAAAGTGGCAGGGGATTTCTTATGAAATGGGAAGGAACGGGGGAGATGTGCCATGAACGAAAAAAGACCGAGGCTCGTCATTGCCGGAACGGGGAGCGGAGTGGGCAAAACGACGGTGACCCTTGGTTTGATGGCGGCGTTTCAAAAGCGGGGGCTCAAGGTGCAGGGATTTAAGGCCGGGCCGGATTATATTGATCCGGGTTACCATACGGCGATCACCGGGCGCCCTTCCCGCAATCTGGATACTTGGATGGTGCCGGCGGAGGACATGGTGGAGATTTTTCTCAATGGCAGCCGGGATGCCGATCTTTCCATCGTAGAAGGGGTCATGGGACTGTATGACGGCAAAGATCCTTTGAGCGACAAGGGGAGCACGGCGGAGATAGCCATTTTGTTGCAAAGCCCGGTGATCCTGGTGGTGGATGTTTACAGTTTGGCGCGCAGTGCGGCGGCGGTGGTGAAGGGTTATCAGGGGTTGAATCCGTCTGTGCCCGTGGCCGGAGTGATTGCCAACCGGGCCGGAGGGGAAGGACATTTTCAGCTTGTCAAATCTGCAATTGAAAAAGAGTGCGGCATTCCGGTTTTCGGTTGGCTTCCCCCGGATCCGTCCGTTGACATCCCGGAACGCCATTTGGGTTTAATCCCTGCCCTTGAACGGGGGGAAATGGTTCCCCTGTTTGACCGGTTGGCAGAGCTCATGGAAAAAGGAGTGGATTTGGACGGTTTAAAGAAGGTTGCCGGGAATGCCCCTTTGCTTGCCGGGCCCGGGCGTCGGCTTTTTTCACAAAAACGGATGGAACCACATCCCGTCATCATCGCGGTGGCAAAAGATGCGGCTTTTCATTTTTATTATCCGGAAAATCTGGAGTTGCTGAAGCAGTACGGAGCCCGGTTGCGGTTTTTCAGCCCGCTCAAAGGCGAACCGGTGCCGGAAGAAGCCGATGGCTTGATCGTGGGTGGCGGGTTCCCGGAAGAGTTTGTCCGGGAATTATCTGCAAATGAGGAAGTGAAACGTTCTTTCCGGGAAAACATCACAAGAGGCATGCCGGCTTATGCCGAGTGCGGCGGATACATGTATCTGACCGAGGCGATCATCGATCGAAAAGGGAAACTTCATCCGATGACGGGCGTGATCCCGGCTGTGGTCCGGATGAGTGACCGGCTGACGGCGCTGGGGTACCGGGAAGTGGAAGCCGTGACGGACAATCTGCTGCTCAAGCAAGGGGAGAAAGCGCGTGGACATGAATTTCATTATTCCACGCTGGCGATACGAAAAGAGCAGGATGCTTGGGCTTATGAAATCAGCGGGCATGCCGGCAAACACCGGGAAGGATATGCACGGAGAAATCTTTTGGCCGGGTATACCCATCTCCATTTTGCTTCCAACCCTTCCATGGCCAAACGTTTCATTGCGGCTTGCCGGAATTACAGGGATGGCAAGAGGGGGTAAACGTTTCATAAGGAAAGCATCAACGGGCTGTCCGCTGTTCACGACTTTACCCCGGCTTTCAGCGATTTCATGACAAAAGAAGAATTGGAGAAAAAACAAGCCGAACTGTTGGCGACCGGCCGTATTAAAAGAGGGAACATCCCCTCTTTTTTATTTGTCCATGTCACGGTTGGAGAGGATACGTTTAGCTGTATGGATTGTTGCCAAATCTGGCAAGGTGTGTGCACTGAAACATAACAGACCCGCTTAATTTACCCGACTCAGTGAAGTTTCAAGCGGGTCTGTTTTTATGTTTATGGAAAATCATCAGGGGTTCTCTTTATTTAATTCTTTCACCGTTTCGCCTTCGATTAATCTGGGTTGATAATAGGTTTGGTAAGGTAAATCCTTTTTACCCTGTAGTTTTTTAATAATCCAATCGGCGGCGTCACAACCCATTTGTTCTTGCGGGTGTGTCAATGTCGTCAGCTTGATAAAAGAGGTTTTGGCGAGAAAAGAATTATCCTGACCAATAATTGACAATTTGTCCGGAACCGGGATGTCAAGTTGTCTGCATACATTCACCAATTCAAAAGCGACCTCGTCATTGTAGCAAACAATGGCTGTCAATTCGTTCAGATGTTTGTTCAGGAAATCTTTTAAGTTCATGCCCAAAGCCGGTTTTGTCTCTGTATTGAAGGAAAGAACCAACTCCGGTTGAAAAGGGAGTCGGGCTTCCTCAAGCGCTTTGATATACCCTTTCATTCTGTGCTTACCCTGTAAATCATCCATTTTTGCAATGAGTCCGATTTGCGTGTGTCCTTTGGAAATCAATTCATTGGTTGCAAGATAACTGGACTGTACATCATCCAGACAAAGAAAAGGGACATCCAATTCATTGTAATAAGCATTGATCATAATAAACGGAACGTTTTGCTTTTTTAATGACAAGTAGTATGAAATGTTGGGATTGTACAAGTTGCTTTTGGTGGGTTCGACGATCAACCCGTCGATGCCGGAAGACAACATCATTTCCAAAGCCTTTTTTTCTTGTTCGATCTCATTATTGGTGCTGGCCAACAGCAATGAATAGTTATCCTCATTCAGTCTTCTTTCAATGCCCCGAATGATGGAAGGAAAAATATAATCCGAAATATAGGTTGTGATCACCCCGATGGTTTTTTGGTTTGAGTGGGCCCCCGACTTTATTTGGAACTGATTGCTGACATAAGTTCCGGACCCCTTGCTGCTTCTTAAAAAGCCTTCCTTTGACAGTTCCAAAATGGCTTTTCGCACGGTGTGCCGGCTGACTTTGTATATTTCCTGCAAGGCTGACTCCGTGGGGATTTGTTCTCCAACACTGTATTCCCCGGAAAGAATTTTACTTTTGATGTCATCGATGATTGCTTGATACTTTGGTTTCATATTACCACTGCTCCTGAAAGTTGTTTGTTCTTTGCTTCCGCTTTAAAAATTTGTATGGACATATCTTAACATGTTGTGAAATGAATCGAAAGCGGTTAAACAATTGGTGCGAACAAATTTCCAATAATCGTAATCGATGTCATTCATTTCGTTTGTTAATACATAAATATAAATGAGAATATCATTTATTTTGTAGAGGATGTATGCACATATTTTGTTTAAGATTGACATATGTACGTATAAAAAATATACTTACCTTGAAAGCGCTTCCCGGTGGTTGTTTTTAACCATTGATTTTAAGTCGGAAACCGGAGGGATGAAATTGTTGGAACAGCTGAAAGAAGAAGTGTTTCAAGCCAATTTGCAATTGGTTGAACACGGGCTGGTGAAATATACCTGGGGGAATGCAAGTGCGATTGATCGTGAAAGCGGTTTATTTGTGATTAAACCCAGTGGTGTTGATTATGCAACGATGAAGCCCGGTGACATGGTGGTGGTTGATTTGGAAGGCAATGTGGTTGAAGGTAAGCTGAAGCCTTCATCGGACACACCCACTCACGCGGTGCTCTATAAGCATTATGAGGAAATTGGCGGGATTGTGCATACGCATTCGACATGGGCAACCATCTGGGCTCAGGCAGGGTTGGATGTTCCCGCGATGGGAACCACGCATGCAGATACATTCCACGGTTCCATTCCTTGCGCCCGTTATCTGACGCCAAAAGAAATTGAACGCGGATATGAAACAGAAACGGGAAACGTGATTATTGAAACATTTGAAGAACGGGGATTGGATATCTTGGCCGTTCCCGGGATTTTGTTAAAAGGACATGGTCCGTTTACATGGGGGAAAGATGTAAGATCGGCGGTCATGCATAGTGTCGTGCTTGAAGAAATTTCAAAAATGAATTTCTTTACACAAGAATTAAATCGCTTTGCAAAAGAATTGCCGAAACATATTTTAGATAAGCACTATTATAGAAAACACGGAAAAAATGCCTATTACGGACAAAATTAAAAGAAAATAAAGAAAAGAGGGGTACGATGTCAACGCCGAAAAGACGGGAATTTTGGTTTGTCGTGGGTTCGCAACATCTCTATGGGGAAGAAACGTTGGCCAGGGTGAAAGCGCATGCACAAACCATAACGGATGAACTAAATGAAAGCGGTTTATTGCCGTACCCGATTGTGTTGCAAGACCTGGCCGTGAGTGCCGACAAAATCACGAACATCATGAAAGAAGTCAATTATCGGGACGAAGTTTGCGGAGTCATCACATGGATGCATACGTTTTCGCCCGCAAAAATGTGGATTCGCGGGACAAAATTATTGCAAAAACCATTGCTTCATTTAGCAACACAATTCAATGAAAGCATTCCTTGGGAAACGATTGACATGGATTTTATGAACCTGAATCAGGCGGCGCATGGCGACCGTGAATATGGTTTCATTAATGCCCGCTTGAAAAAACAAAATAAAGTGGTTGTCGGATACTGGAAACGCGAGGAAGTACAGAAGCAAATTGCGGAATGGATGGATGTGGCAGTTGCTTATAACGAAAGCTTCCAGATTAAAGTAGCCCGTTTTGGCGACAACATGCGCAATGTTGCGGTAACCGAAGGGGATAAAATCGAAGCGCAGATTCAATTTGGGTGGACTGTTGATTACTATGGCATCGGCGATCTTGTTCAAGAGGTGAATGCCGTCAAAGATGAGGAAGTTGATGCCTTATTTGAAGAGTATGCAAACCTTTATGAATTTGATTACGGGACGTACAGCAGGGAAGATTGGGAGAAAAGCGTGAAAGTTCAGGCGCGTTATGAAATCGCCATCAAGCGCTTTTTGGATGAGCGGGGTTACAATGCTTTCACAACAAATTTCGAAGATTTGCACGGCATGAAACAACTCCCGGGGCTTGCCGTGCAGCGTTTGACAGCCCAAGGATACGGCTTTGCCGCCGAAGGGGATTGGAAGACGGCGGCACTCAACCGGTTGCTCAAAATCATGAGCCGCAACGGTTCAACCGGTTTCATGGAAGATTACACGTATGAATTGGCGAGTGGTCAAGAGTATGTGCTTCAATCCCATATGCTGGAAGTGGATCCCGCGCTGGCAAAGAACAAACCGAAAATTGTTGTATCTCCCTTGGGGATAGGCAATCGTGAGGATCCGGCCCGCTTGGTGTTTGACGGAAAGGCGGGGGATGGCGTTGTTGTTTCAATGGCGGACTTCGGTACGCATTTCAAATTGTTGATCAATGAAGTTTCCGCATTTGAGCCGACCGTTCCTGCGCCAAAACTTCCGGTGGCCCGTGTGCTTTGGCGCGTCAAGCCGAATTTTCATGACGGGGTTCAGGCCTGGATTGAGAACGGAGGCGGTCATCATACCGTGGTTTCATTGGATTTGTCAACGGATCAGATCGTCACTTACGCAAAACTTGTCGGTGCAGAATACGTGGTGATCAAGTAATCACAGCTTCCGGGGAATCGGATTCCCCGGAAGGGATCCTTCTTGGAAAAGGGGATCTTGGTCACTTTCCCGTTCATGGTTTCAGGGAAAACAAGGCCAAACACATTTTTGAAAACGTTTTATTTGTTTGTCCGATATTGTTACATGAAAGAAGGGCAAGTCAGTAAGCTGTCAACACGAGGAGGGACAGGAATGGCGAATGATAAGAAAATTCCCAGTGGATTTATCTATTTTTTCGGGGCTTTTGGCGGTATCCTCTTTGGCTATGATATCGGTGTGATGACGGGGGCATTGCCTTTTTTGGAACATGATTGGAATCTGCAGAACAATGCCGGTGCAATTGGTTGGATCACTTCTTCTCTGATGTTTGGGGCGATTTTCGGAGGGGCTTTGGCCGGACAACTTTCAGACCGTTTGGGACGACGAAAAATGATTTTAATTGCTTCCCTGATTTTTGTTGTTGGTTCTGTTTTGTCAGGGATTGCCCCGCACAATGGAATCTATTTTTTGGCCGGTGTCCGGATTTTATTGGGACTGGCTGTCGGAGCCGCTTCAGCGCTGGTCCCGGCTTATATGTCGGAAATGGCACCGGCAAAATTGCGCGGCCGTTTGTCAGGAATTAACCAAACCATGATCGTTTCCGGAATGTTGCTATCATATATTGTTGATTATTTATTGAAAGATTTATCCGTAACCATGGCTTGGCGTATGATGTTGGGAATGGCCGCCCTGCCCGCTTTGATTCTGTTTATCGGTGTTTTGCGGCTGCCGGAGTCTCCCCGTTTTCTGATAAAAAACAACAAACTGAATGAAGCCCGCAAAGTATTGGGCTATATTCGTCAGGACCCGGAACAAATCGAATCCGAAATAAAACAAATTCAAGAAACCGTGATCGAGGAAAAAAAGGCAAATCAAAAAGCATCATGGAGTACGCTTTTTCAGAGCAAATATCGCTATTTGGTCATTGCCGGTGTCGGGATTGCTGCTTTTCAACAATTTCAGGGAGCGAACGCCATTTTCTATTACATTCCCTTGATTGTGGAAAAAGCAACAGGGCATGCGGCAAAATCCGCATTGATGTGGCCGATAATTCAAGGGATCATTCTGGTGTTGGGTTCCCTTGTGTTCCTGTTGATTGCGGATAGATTTAACCGCCGGGCTTTATTGACCATAGGCGGAACCATCATGGGATTGTCTTTTATTTTCCCGGCTGTGATGAATGTGTTGATTCCAGATGCAAACCCGATGATGATCGTTGTTTTTTTGAGTATTTATGTCGCTTTTTATTCATTTACTTGGGCTCCGTTGACCTGGGTAATCGTAGGGGAAATTTTCCCGCTGTTAATCCGTGGGCGGGCGTCCGGATTGGCTTCGTCTTTTAACTGGATCGGTTCTTTTTTGGTGGGACTGTTGTTCCCGATTATGACGGCTTCAATGTCTCAAGAAGCAGTATTTGCAATCTTCGGTATTATTTGTTTACTCGGTGTTTTGTTTATCCGCACACGCGTTCCGGAAACACGTGGCCATACTTTGGAAGAAATTGAGAAATTTGAGAAGGGTACGAATAGATTGGGGTGAATGAAGTGGATTTGGTTAAAGTTTCAGAGGCCGTTAAACAGGGGGATGTCACGTTAGGCATTGAATTGGGATCGACGCGTATCAAAGCTGTATTGGTAGCGGATGATTTTCATACAATTGCGACGGGAAGTTATGTCTGGGAGAATAAATTTGAAAATGGAATATGGACGTATGCATTGGATGAAGTATGGGAAGGGATTCAAAGCAGTTATGCGCAACTTGCCAAAGAAGTCCGAAGCAAGTACCAGGTCCCTCTCACCAAGATCGGCGCCATCGGTGTCAGTGCCATGATGCACGGATATTTGGCTTTTTCGAAAAACGGAGATTTGTTAACCCCGTTTCGAACCTGGCGTAATAACATCACGGAACAAGCCGCCAGCCAATTAACCGACTTGTTTCAATTTAATATTCCGGAACGATGGAGCATTGCCCATCTGTATCAAGCCATCTTAAACCAAGAGCCCCATGTAAAAGACATTCATTTTATTACCACCTTGGCTGGTTATGTTCACTGGAGGCTGTCCGGAAAAAAGGTGTTGGGAATCGGAGATGCTTCAGGGGTTTTCCCCATCGACGAAGTGACCGGAACTTATTCTGCCGGCCTTTTAAAACGGTTTGAGAGTCTGGAAAATGTGGCGTCTTATCCATGGAAGATAAAAGAGATTTTGCCGGAAGTTTTAAAAGCAGGTGAGTGCGCAGGGAGATTGACCAAGGAAGGGGCCCGGTTGCTGGATGCCGGCGGCAAGCTTCAAGAAGGCAGCTTGATGGTTCCTCCGGAGGGGGATGCCGGAACCGGGATGGTCAGCACCAACAGTGTTCGTAAACGGACAGGAAATATATCAGTCGGAACCTCTGCTTTTTCCATGATTGTATTGAATAAACCATTGAAAAAAGTTTACAGAGATGTCGACATCGTCATGACACCCGATGGCACCCCTGTGGCGATGGTCCATACGAACAATTGCTCATCGGATATTGATGCTTGGGCCAATCTGTTTAAAGAGTTTGCAGAATGCTTGGGTGTGGATATAAATACGGATAAATTATATGAAACATTGTTTCAGGCTGCAGCCAAGGCGGATTGCGATGCAGGGGGATTGGTCAATTACAGTTATTTGTCGGGGGAGAATATTACCAGAATGCCTGCCGGACGCCCGCTTTTTGTCAGGAATCCCGACAGCACGTTTACCTTGCCAAATTTTGTTCTGGCTCAGTTGTATGCAGCCTTGGCCCCGTTAAAAATCGGGATGGATATTCTGAAAAAGGAAGAGCAAATCGAAACAGAATTCTTTATTGCCCAAGGAGGTCTGTTTAAAACGCCGGGCATTGCCCAGCAAGTTCTGGCCAACGCCTTAAATACACCCATTGCGGTAATGAGTACAGCGGGGGAAGGCGGAGCTTGGGGGATGGCTTTGCTGGCGATTTACGCCAAACGAAAAGATCAGTATCAAAATTTGGAGGACTTTTTGGACCGGGAAGTTTTTGCGAACCTTGAAAGCACCATCTTATCTCCGGAGCCTGAAGGAGTTTCCGGATATGAAGCCTTTATCGAACGATATCAAAAGGGCTTGCCCGTTGAATCCATGGCAATCAAGTGCCTTCCATAGGAGTAACATTAAAAAGCATTTCTTCAACAAGGTTGAGGAAATGCTTTTTTTTTCTGCAGCCGGTTTTCTCAGCCGTTTACGGATTTTCGGATCAATATGCCGGCTTGCGTTGGGGGAATTTTTTTCTTTGCACATTCAGTGCCGTCACAGCATTTTCTGTCTGTTTTCATTGGCGGGAGCGAAGAGAGCATCGTTTTATAAAAGGGAAAAAGAATGAAAATGTGCAATAATGAAACGAAACAGGATCGCAAAAGAGAGGTGTAACAAGATGAAGGCCATCATGCTGCAAGGAACGGCTTCCGATGTCGGGAAAAGTGTAATATGCACGGCTTTTTGCCGTTATTTTTTTGAAGAAGGTTTCAGGGTGGCTCCGTTTAAGTCGCAAAACATGGCTCTAAATTCGTATGTGACACGGGATGGAGGGGAAATCGGCCGGGCGCAGGGCGTTCAGGCGGAGGCAGCGGGAATTGAACCCACGGTCGATATGAACCCAATGCTTTTGAAGCCCACAGGGGAAATGGTGTCGGAAGTGATTTTGCACGGGCACCTTTTTGCTGAACTTCGTGCCGGTTCGTTCCATCACGCAAGCGATTCGATTCTGGCCTCCGTGCAACAGTCTTTGAACCGGTTATCCTGGGAATATGACGTTCTGGTGATAGAAGGAGCGGGGAGTCCGGCGGAGATCAATTTGAAAGAACGGGATATCGCGAACATGTGGACGGCCCGGATGGCGGATGCGCCGGTTTTGCTGATCGCCGACATTGACCGCGGGGGTATGTTCGCTTCGGTTGTGGGCACCTTGGAATTGCTGGAACCGGACGAGCGGCGGCGGGTGAAAGGCATCATCATCAATAAGTTTCGTGGAGACAAAGCATTATTGGAGCCGGGAATCCGATGGCTGGAACAGCGAACCGGGATTCCGGTTTTGGGTATCCTTCCTTTTATGGAGGTTGGCATCGATCCGGAAGATTCCCTGTCGCTCACCGAACTGGCGTTAAAAGGAAACCAAAAAGAAGCGGCTGATCTGGATGTGGCCGTGATCCGTTTTCCCCGTATTGCCAACTTCACGGATTTTTCCCCGCTCATGGATTATCCGGATTTGTCGGTCCGGTTTGTAAGAGCGGCCCGGGAACTGGGAAGACCGGATGTCATCATTCTGCCCGGGACAGAAAATCCGAAAGAAGATTTTGCTTGGCTGAAAAAGACCGGACTGGGAGAAAAAATCCGGGTGTTAAAAAAACAAGGAAGTTCGGTTGTCGGGATCGGCGGAGGCTTTCCCATTTTGGGGACGAAATGGGTTTATCCTGATTGTGAGTCCGAACGCGAAGAGGCCGGTTTGGGGCTTCTTCCCATGGAAATACAATGGAATTTCAACACACCAACCAGCCGGAGCCAAGCAAAACCTTTGGCCGGTTGGGGAGGACCGGACCCGGTGGAAGGATATGAGATTCATTCCGTCCGCCCCCGGAAAGCCGCGGGAGTTTCTCCGCTGTTTGAGCTGTCCGACGGCCGGTTCGACGGCGCGGTTTCCGAAGACGGAGAAGTGTGGGGAACCGGACTTCACGGCGTTTTTGACAATCCTTCCTTTACCGGGCATTGGATCTGCCATCTCCGCTTGAAAAAAGGGTTGCCAAAACGGAAACGAACGATGAAACGAAGAAGGGAAGAAAGGGAAAAGATTTACGCTTTTCTGGCGCAATGGATCCGTGAACACATGGACATGGAACAAGTGAAGAAGATCATGGGAATCTCAAGGTGAGAAGCAGAGAACAAACGACGGGTTTTTAATAAATCGGAGGATAAACAATGGCGAAATGGTATAAGAAAGTAAATATGGATGCGAAAGCGGCTTATTATTTGGCCTTATCTGAGAAGGTCCTCGATAAATTAGCCGGATATGACTGGTTTTCCACTGTGAGAAAATCCATGGATATGTGTTGGGAGTGGACAGAGAATAAAAAGGGTGATTCCTATCACATGTACTTGGAATTGGCTGACGAAGATGAGGGATTTTATATCATCGGACTGGAATATGACGATCTCGAAGAAGGCTCACAGGAAGATTTTGTCTATTGGTGCCTGTTTTTTGCTGTTTCTTATACCGTAAAGCAAGCACTTCTCTTTGAAAAAAAGAACATGAAACCCCTCGGGAAATACAACCCATTGATGATGAATATATGGAGAAAGCATTTATGCAAAATGTCCGAAAAATAAACGGCTATCAAGAAGAATGGGCCGAACGTTTAAAAGAGTACCTGTTGAAAAATCACACGGCAGGCAGTGACAAAGAGAAGAGTTCTTGAAGTTGATTGCATAAATAAAAAGAATTCCGCTCTCTTAACCGGAGCGGAATTTGTTTTTATAATCCTGGTTGAGGAGGGGCTTATGATGATTTGGTATGAAAACATAACTGACGATGCCAAAGTGGCTTATGTATTGTCTTTGACAGAAGAGATTGCGAAACAAACAAAAGATTATGAATGGTACAGACTTATTCGGAGATTATTGAAGATGTGTTGGGAATGGGTGTGCCGACTTAATGAACTCATTGTCCAGACATTTAAGCAACAATTGAAGTTATAGATTTGCGAAACTCTTTAGGGGATCAATAGCCCAAAGCAGAATGTGGCGCCTCTCATCATTGTAGAATTTTATATATTGATCAATGTTGTTTTTAGCTTCCAAGAAAGAAGAATATTCCTGAAGCCCAAACCGTTTCTTCTTTCAGGGTGCGAAACCATCGCTCAATATAAGCATCTGCGTCAGGATTGTTGTATCCCGTTCTTTCTTGCTTGATGCCTGCATCTTTTAGTGCTTTCATATAGCAGCGGCTCGTCATTTGGCACCCATTGTCACTCCGGAATAGTCAGACCCTTGTCTTTTGTACCAAAAGGAAATCGGTTGTTTAAAGCCTGGTCAACAGCCAAAAGCAGCTCTTCTGTACGACAAAATCGTGAAAATTGGTATCCGACAATCTCTTAAGAACAATCCTTAACAATTATTGTTTCATTTGGACTGATAAAGGCACTTCATTTGCTATTGAAATAAATTGAGTATAATATCAGCTACGTATGTTTCAAGTAACGCGGCTATAATGATTAGTGGCAAAACAAAAGCAATATAAGTTCTTAATACTTTTAGAATTTTTTTAATAATGGAGTCTCCTTCTTTATCTTTTTTAAACATATTTATAATTTTCGTTCTAATAACCTGATTTAATTCAAATAGGACGCCCGCTAGTAAACAATAGGCGGAAATTTCGAAAATAGAATGAGGGATGGAAGAAATTATTAGCTCACAGCCTTTGTTAAAATCAACTTGTAATGCAATCCCAAAGACTACACCAAGCAAAGAATTTGTTGAAATAATATTTACTAAATATAGATATTGTATTGGCACTAAAGCTAAGATAAACATTTGCAAAGGTACTGCAAAACCATTATGAACAATATACGACCATACTTTATCAATACCTGTAGATTCTTTTATTTGGCTTGGTGAACTATTCCCTATCCTTTCCATTACTACTTTTAAATCTGGATTAACCATGTAGGTTATTATTGTCGCAATAAAGGTTATAGCAGCTGTTAATATTAAAAAATAACTAGCTCTTTTTAATATGACTTTATTTGCTTCAAGTCTCACAGTAAACATTATAATTTATACCCCCCTTAACTTGTCTAAGATAAATACTTCAGTTCTGTAATTAGAATCGATAGTATGTTATTTTATCTCCCTCTTGAAATAAATGATTTTCTTCAACAAGTTTGTTCTTTATCAAAATTTCATGGTCATTTGTTCGAAGCTTCTTCACGCACCTTTTGGACAGAACCCTTTCTTTCGGAATTTTTCAATATAATGGGGGACGGCGATTCAAACCTCCTCCGGGGGGGAGATTTCTGAATTTTTTTTATGATCGTGCGTTTTTTTCTCCACACGATTCATGGCCGCTTCCCCTCCCATGTCTCGCGGGTTCGTTTCCTCACATTTCCTCACATTCCTGCGTCCGGCGTGTCCATGAGATAGAAGCCGAAAATGCTCCTTTGCGGGGGCTATGCCCTGATGGATAAAATTTGGTCGGCTCTGCGCTTCGATTGTCTTCCCATGTCATTGAGTGTCGAACGACTTTGTGGGTCAACCAGCCCGGCAAGGTTTTGGATCTGACGCGGATGCTCATAGTTTGTGATACACCGAAGAAGGTCACCACGGTTAGCACGCTGACCTTTCATCGCGATCATCTCTTCGTTCCCCGGAATCGGTTTGACTAGCCTCTCAATCTCGTCATCAATCTCCATGATTCTGGCTTGAAGATGCTCATATTGCTTGAGCAGGCTTAGGAGTACGCGTTTGGCCATGCGTGTCCCCACGGTCAGTCAGACAGAGCGTTCGGCTGCTTGTCGCAGCTCGTTTGCTCTCTTGATTCCGACGCCTCGCTTTACGACATCTTTCCACTTGTTCAACAGATCTTCAGTCGACATCGCGGTGATCTTCTCCGGCAGCGGAAAATGGGTGAGCGTGTACAAATCCGTCTTGCCATCCCAGTCTTGAAAGATGGTACGGAATTCCGGAAAATAACGATCCAACTAGTTGTCAATCCGCCCTGATTTCTTCATTACAGGAATGCTCCTTTAGAATATACGTGAATTATCTTTATTTTTATTTTATATCACGAGTTTTCATTTTATCTAATTCTTTTTTCTTTTCTCATGAAAATATTTTCGGCCACCGTTCCATTCCGCAATCAGAAAAAGCAAACCTGGCAATAAATAAAGGACATAACCAATAGTACTTTCAATTCGATTTGATATTAACATCCATGTTAATAACACAATATAAGCAACTGGTAGAATTGCTCCCCAATATGCTTTATTCCTGGTTGAAAAGAAGAATTGAACGGCTAAAACACCAGCAATAATAAAAACTCCATAAAATCCAATGTCCATTAATTCCCATCCTTTTCTTGTTTATATTTATCGATAATTAATTTCGCGTTTTCCACGCTTATTCGATCATCAATAGACAGTTTTTTGATAAATTTGATGAATTCCTCGTTATCCACAACATCATTAATTTTTAAGTGGATTGAGTACCTGCTGAAAAATCACCCGGCAGGCAGTGACAAGAAGATCCAAAAAGAAGAATTGTTGAAGTTGATTGCATAAATGAAAAGAATCCCGTTCTCTTAACCGGAGCGGAATTTATTTTTTTCTAAGGTTTTAGAATGACGGATTTTTGTTTTACAGAAGTGACCTTTAAATCGTGTAATGGAAATTTTGCCCAATGATTGAACTGGCCTGCATCAAGCAGGTTTATTTTTTATCGCAATTGTCATAAACAAATTCATGCACTATTTATAAAAAATTATTTATAAATACAATTGCCAAATAGACTAATATTTTTTAAAATTATTAATTGTTTCCTGTACAATATATTTAGAGAAATAAGAAAGGAGGAAACGGGGTTACGGATTTTCGTACCCGTCGAAGATATGGGAAAATATTTTGTACGGTTTCTCCTTTTGTTGCTGATCGTCTCGGTGGGAACAGCCTTCTGGGTTCATACCCTTGTTTATGCTGACGGGGGAATTAATATTCCTGAAATTAACGAAGATTTCGATCAATTCGAACAAAAAGACCCGGTTCAGAAGGAACAACCGGTCTCATCCCCTCCGGTTGAAAAAAAGAAAGGAATTGTGGATAAGTTTACCGAATCATTGTCAAAGGTTGGAGATTGGTTCAAGGGCAAAATTTCAGGAGCATGGGAATGGACCAAAGAGAAAGCGGCTGCCTTTTGGGATTGGTTCACCAAGATTTGCTCCAAAATGGCAGAAGTTGTGATTGATACGCTGTCATCGGCTTGGGAATGGGTGAAAAAATATAAAGAATATATTGCTTTTTCCGTCGTTTTAGTGGTTGGTGTTGTATTATGTCTTTTTCCGCTCACGTCTGGATTGGGTGCGGCCATTCTGTGGGGAATGGGTATATCCTTCTTAGTCAGTGCCGTTTTAAATGGCGGGATTAATAAGAACACTTTCTTGGAGGCGGCCATTGGCGGCATTTTGGGATTGGTTGGAGGAGGTATCACGGCAGGAGCTTCCCGGGCATTGACGAGCGGCATCGGGCAAAAGCTGGTCATGGGTGCTAAGAATTCCAAAGTATTGGGGTCTGTTCTGCAAGGAGGACAGAAACTGGTCTCCAAATTGCCGGCACCTCTGCAAAAAGTGTTTGGCAAAGGCGGATTCCTCGGATCGGTTGAGGGTGCCGGAACCAGTGTGACAGACGATATCCTGCATGGGCGGAAGATCAATTGGAAAAATGCCATTTTGGCAGGAGTTTTTGGAGCCGGCTCCGTCGCCGTGGTTCACTTTGCCCAACCAGCGATCAATAAAGCCGTTCAGCAATTGGAACCGGTTCTGGCCAAAACCCCGATTGTCAAAAATATTTTCAACAAAGTTGACGATTGTTTTGCTGTACAGCCAACCAGAGGGTACCATGCTTTGTTCTTGGCGACAAATATTAAATGTGATTATTCAGGCATAACAGACATTCTGAAAGAAGACTTAAAAAATTTGAGAGGAAAAGTAGGTCATAATAAACATACGATTGCTGTTGCCAGAACAGATGTTAAAGGATTGGAAGATCGATTGTTTAAAGGTGCTTCTCCTGGGGCCATAAAAAAAGCATCAAAAGAAGCCGAGTTAGTTCCTTTGGATGAAAAATATCCAAACAGATCAATTAAGTCACCGTTTGATAGTCCGCAAATGTCTAGACATGCTGAAGAATATGTCATGGCTGAATTTGAAGCTGCAGTAAAAGAGGCTAAATTAAACCCAAAAGAAGTATCTGGAAAGATATATATCCATCAATCAAACCCTAGAGGAGCATGCCCGGCATGTATTGCGGGAATTACAAACCCTGATGCAAAGAGCGGTATATTCTTGGAATTTAGCAAGATGTATCCTAAGCTTGAAATAGTAGTTACATCGGAAATAGTAGAAGGAAAAAAAGCAGTTGGAAGACAATTCTTTAGATTGAAAAATGGTAAATATATTGAATGAAAATCAGGAGGTTTCCTGGGATGGAATGGATTGAGCATGTGAGTTCAGAAGCAAAAGTGGCTTTTCTGCTGACATTAACAGAGAAAATCATGCATAAAATAGAAAATTATAAATGGTATGGCTTGGCCAGAAGAACCATGGATATGTGTTGGGAATGGCTGGAAGAGAAAAATCATAGTGGAGATGAACTTTATTTGAAAATAGATAATGATGTGGATGGATTAGCACATATCAAAGGGGTGGCATTTGTCGATGATCAACCGGATCCTCAAGAAAAGGCGCTGTGGTTTTGTGTAACACAGGCGGCGTTTTATGTTACATGGCAGGCTTATGAATATGAAGAGGAAGAATATGTTCCACAGGCGATAGAAATGACAGATGATGAAGTAATTGATTGGTTCATGGAAAAAATAATGAAAGTAGACGGCTATCAGGAAGAATGGGCGGAACGCTTAAGAGAGTACCTGCTTAAAAACCACCCGGCAGGCAGTGACAAGAAGATCAAAAGAGAAGAATTGTTGAACTTGATTGCATAAGGCCATGGACGTTGTTTCGATGATAAAACGGCCCGCACCGGTAAGAAGGGGCGGGTTTTCGTTTTGGTTTGATCACCTTGAAGGGGAATTCTTTTTTTAGCTATATAAATCCTAAGGAGGTGATCAGAGCAATGAATGACTTTTCTTTTTTGAAAAAGTATGTCCTTCCATCTGAACATGTGGAAGCACCACCAGGGCAAAAGCATGTATTTTATCCCCTTAATAAACGTGAAGTGGAAGAAGCGGAACAAAGGCTCCATCGAACGTTTCCAAAAGAGTTGAGGGAATTTTATTTCCAGATTGGCTATGGCTTTCTGTGTAATAACCAGGTTAGTTTGATCGGATCATGGATCCCCATTCCATTGCAGATTTGATCTTGGGAGAAGACTTCTGGGAAGATTATGATTTGGTGGATGAAATTGCGGAGCAACCACACCGGTTCCCTTTTTTTAAGTTAGGCAATGACAGCCTGATCTTTTTGGATTTGAGTCAAGAAACAAGGGCTGGAATTCATCCGGTGGACTATGCCGGGATAATCATTGCGGATTCCATCGAAGAGTTTGTGCGGAAGTTGGATGCCAGAGAAAATTGCTATTTATTTATTGAGATATAAATCAGAGTAAGGAGATTTTTAGATGGATTGGCTTGAGAAGTTGAGTTCCGATGAAAAAGTGGCTTATCTGCTGACCTTGACAGAGAAAATGATGCATCAAACCGAAAAATACCATTGGTATGGTTTGGCAAGAAGAGCCATGGATATGTGTTGGGAATGGCTGGAAGAGAAAAAGCATCATGCAGATGAGCTTTATTTGAGATTGGATAATGAAGATGGTGATGGGTTAATTCATATCGAAGGGGTAGCTTTTGTAGATGATCAACCGGATCCTCAAGAAGAAGCAATGTGGTTTTGTGTAACGACGGCTTTGGCTTATGTTACATCTCAGGCTTATGAATACGAAAGGGAAGAATATGTTCCACAGACTGTAGAATTGGTTGATGAGGAAGGGATGGATTGGTTCATGGAAAAAATAGTGAAAGTAGACGGCTATCAGGAAGAATGGGCGGAACGCTTAAGAGAGTACCTGCTTAAAAACCACCCGGCAGGCAGTGACAAGAAGATCCAAAAAGAAGAATTGTTGAAATTGATTTCATAATTCTGTTTTGGTGATCATAAAAAGACCCGCACCGTTAAAATGGAGCGGGTTTTCGTTTTTGATGGATCAGCGGTATTGGAAGTGGATGGGAAACGAATTTGGCGGCGAAATGGTTGGGGAGATGATAATCCAAAAAAATATCAAGAAAGGGATTAGGAATGAATTGATTCAAGGCTGCCTAAACAAAAAGGAACCAACTGGGCTGCTAAATATCATGCAAAAGAAATGTACGTCAAATGATGGTCGAAGTTGGTTTGGAAGAACTGGAAGTTATCAGCCCGAGCGGGTCTGAAATCTTAAAAGTAGATAAAGAAAAATTAAGAAAGTCTTGGTGATGAAAATGAACAATATTCAACTCCATATTTATAACGAAACAGGTTCAACATTAATTGAAAATCCATCTTGGGATCAAGTAAAAAAAGTGATGAAACAAGTTGATGGAATAAACATTGATTTAATTGGATTAAAGGTGGTTGGCAAAGGGGAGTTAACTTTAATGGGAGGAAATGAGATAAAAGGCCGACGCCTTTATGCTGTTCAATACAGTCCGGAGAACAATTCCATTCATTTGGTAGTGGAAAATATGAGGGTGAACAATATAGATGAGTATGAATATATTAGCTGCCAACAAACAGGCATTGATTTTCCACAGCGTTTGCTTGTTCCTTTAAACACGGCTATTATTGCATTTGAAGAATTTTATAATTCCGGAAATCTAACGGATAAATTGAAGTGGGTTGACTAGTAAATATTGCGACGAAATAAAAAACTTTATATTTTGAAAGAATTTAAAAACTCATTCCGTTGCAGATTTTATCTTGGGAGAAGATATCTGGGAAGATTATGATCAACCGGAATTTTTATAAGCAGAGTTTGGCACATTCCCCGATAGAGAATCACAAGGAAGTTCATCGAGAAAGCATGATATCTGCCATGAATCAACGGTTTGAGGAATGATACTGCATATCACCTTTTAAATAGCTTGAATGACATACTCTATTTATAATGCAAATGCAATGGAGGGATATTTAATGAAATGGATAGAATGGGTAAATAATGTCAGGTCAGATGCAAAGGCAGCTTATGCTTTGGCTTTGGTGGAAAAACATATGAGTGAGATTGAAAACTATGATTGGTTTAAGATGGTCAGAGAGGCGGTTGATAAGTGTTGGAAGTGGGTGGAAGAAAAACAGTACAGTGGCGATGATCTTTATGAAACAGCAGATAATGAGGAGGAAGATGGATTGATTTATATTGAAGGAATGTCTTTTGCAGGTGATAATGCATACGGTCCTCAAGCAGAACTGATTTGGTCGTGTGCGGTTGATGCTGTGTTATATACTGCCCGCCAGGCGTATGAAATGAAAGGGGAAGCATTTCCACAACCTGTTGGAATCAATGATGATGAATTTATGGATGAAGAGTTTAACCGGAAGATAAAAAAGCTAAACGGCTATCAAGTAGATTGGTCGGAGCGTTTAAAAGAGTACCTGCTTAAAAACCACCCGGCAGGCAGTGACAAGAAGATCCAAAAAGAAGAATTGTTGAAGTTGATTTCATAATTCTTTTTTGATCATAAAAAGAGGCCTGCACCGGTAAAAAGAGGCGTTTTTTCGTTTTGGCTTGATCACCTTGAAGGGGAATCCTGTCATAAGTTATATATCCAATAAGGAAATAATCAGAGTGATGTGAGACTTTTCTTCGAGAATTTAAAAAGTTGGAAAGGCGGGATTTGCCATCGCATGGTATAAACATCTCAGTGAGGATGCAAAAGCGGCTTATGTATTGTGCTTATCGGAAAAGATGTTGGTTTTGACAAGAAATTACTCATGGCATCGCTTGATTCGGAACGTGATGGATATGTGCTGGGAATGGGTTGAACATCGTAAATACAGTGCGGTGGAGATTTATGACGTGTTTGCTGATGAAGATGATGCACTGGTTTTCATTGAGCACTATCCGGGAGTGGTTGATAATCCTGCACTAAAATCTCTGTTTTTCTGCATATTTGACGGCATTTGTTATGTGATATGGAAAGCTTATCAAACAGAGCAAGATTATTTTCCCCCCATGCTGGAAAGCGAAAGTGATCAATCCATCGAGCTCTTTATGGAAAAAATCAGAGAAGTGGATGGCTGCCAGGAAGAATGGTCCGAACGTTTAAAGGAATATTTGCTTAAAAACTACCCGGCCGGAAGCGGCAAGAAGATTAAAAGAGAAGAGTTGTTGAAACTGATCTGAAAAAAATTTGATATTGCTAATTTGGAAGAATCTGTATCGATTGCGCCGCCTGGGTTGTTCCACCTTGCTCTTAAATTCCTTCTTTGGGCAAACACAATGTTCATCATGAGGTCCGGTTGATTTTCCAAATCCTTCTGCTCACTTCCGACTTATCTTGATTAGATTAGCACTTGTCAAAGACCAGAAAGTCTTTCATAAACATCCCTATTCACTTCCGCTTTTCCGCCTCTTCTTTTAAGTACATAATCACAGGCGGATTTCTTTTGGCGTTAAGTTTACTCAATCTTCAGTTCAATCATGAAACCAATTCTTTGATCGCTTTATTCATTTACTTCTGCGCTTTGAAAAAGATTTTTATATTGTTTTGCCAAGTCAGGGTGGTCCAAGTAGGTATCCATGATCGTCAAAGCATCCAAAAAATGGCACTTCCGCAACTTCATGATGGTTTGTATACTCAACCCTTCAACCAGTGGTTCATCAGAGACGGCTTGATGATCCAGCCATTCATCAAAAGGCTTTTGAAGCCGATCTGTCACCTTGTCTAAAAGGGATATCATCGCTTCAATTTCATGATCATGCCATCCTTCTCTTTGTAAAACTCTGATTAATTTTCTCTCATTGAATTCAAGCATTTGTTTACCTCCTGATTTTTTAAACTATAATTAATTATACTTATCGTTTGGATGATTTTCTTATTTTATTATCTTGAACGTTAGCTCAGGAGGGAGAACTTTTGCTGAGTTTTGATGAAAATCAACTTAAATCTGTTTTGATTGAAGAAGAAGGAATTAAGGAATCGAAAACATCCTTTATCATAGAAAACCTGAAAAAATTGGACGATCGGCTTCAGGAAACGATGGATCAGTGGATGAAGGATCGGAGCATCTCTAATTTCAATGTTGAAGGTGTTGATTTAAAGTTCATCATGGAAAAAGGGAAAGTAAATTTTCATAACGCGTTGACCATCATGAACGCTTTTTTGTATGATCCGAATTTAGCGGAAACTTATAGAAAAAATCCATACGCTTTTTCAGGGCCTATGCGATGAAAAAAGGTTGGTTCATCACTTTCATTGATTTTCTTAGCGCATGCCCATCGGAAAATTTGGAAGGGAAGGGTGGTTATTCTTTTCGGATCACTCTCCGAACAACTTCTCTTCCCACGATTCCGCCAGCTTTCATCGTCCCTCCGATGATCGCTTGACCGGTATCATGTTTGGAACTCTAAAAGTTGGAAAGGCGGGACTTGCCATCGCTTGGTATGAACATCTCAGTGAGGATGCAAAAGCAGCTTATGTACTGTGCTTATCGGAAAAGATATTGGTTTTGACAAGAAGTTACCCGTGGCATCAATTGATTCGGAACATGATGGATATGTGTTGGGAATGGGTTGAAGGGAAAAAGTATGGTGCAGATGATCTGTATTATCAGTTTGATGACGAAGAAGACGGACTCATTTTTATTGAAGGAGAGAAGGAAGTGGCGGAAAGCCCGCAATTCATGCTCATTCTCCATACGATTCTGGAAGCAATTTGTTACATAATGTGGCAAGCTTATAAGTATGAAAAGAAAGATTATCTTCCGCAAATCCTTGACTTGGTGAGTGATGAATCGATAGAAATGGATTTTATGGCAAAAATAAAGCGAATTCATGGTTATCAAGAAGAATGGTCTGAACATTTAAAAGAATACTTGCTAAAAAATTACCCTGCCAGAAGTGATAAGCAAATCAAAAGAGAAGAATTGTTGAAGTTAATTTCATAAAGACGATGGAGGATTAAGCATTCAAGATAAATTCAAAGTTTTTTCCAATCCAACTTGGGAAACCGTTTATGAATTTTTGGAAATCATGGATGGATTTGACCGAATCCTTTCCACGTGAATTTTTAATGAAAAAATCAGATTGGCTTTCTGGAGAATGTGGATTTTGAAAATTATCAATGTGACGGGGGATCTTGATGGGGAAATGGTATCAGAAAGTAAACATGGATGCAAAAGCCGCTTATTATTTAACGTTGTCAGAAAAAATATCGGAACCATTGGATTTTGGTGATGATTGGGATGCGGTTATCAGAAAATCCATCAATCTTTGTTGGGAATGGGTTGAGGCGAAGATGCATGATTCTTATGCCATGTATGATGGACTGACGGATGAAGACGAGGGTTTTTATGTTCTTTCAACTTTGGACGGTGTCTTCCAAGATGATTTGCAAGCGGAATCGGCGTATTGGTGTTTGTTCTTTGCCGTATCTTATACCTTAAAGCAAGCATTAATATTTGAAAACAAGGAACATCATGGTCCGCAAGAACTCGAATCCGTCAATGACGATTCCACCTATATTCAGTTTATGGAAGAAATCAAAAAAACAGAAGGCTACCAAGAAGAGTGGTCCCGGCGTTTAAAAGAGCACTTGCTTAAAAATTACCCAGCCGGAAGTGACGAGCAAATCAAAAGAGAAGAATTGTTGGCTTTGATTGTATAAATGTATGATTGAATAGAAGTATAAGTGAGGCTTGTTCTTTTTCACCGGAGCAGGCCTTTGGCTTGGTTAAAAATGCAAGTGGATTTGTAAATGGGGGAAAATAATAGATGAACTGTCTGTACTCCCGATTAAAAAGACTGCTGGAAATCACTGAATCTGAAGAATATGACATTGATTCGAGGAATTATCCACTGTTGGAGAAAAAATGCGAGGCAATGATTGGCGAAATCAGGGGGTATTTGGAAACATCGGCATCCAAGGATGAAATCGAAGACATTATTAAATCATATCCAGCAATTGTGTATTTATTGCGAGTTGATTTGGCATTTGACTTATTTCACCAAGCATTCATGCTAGGATCTCTGGACAAAGATGTAATCATCGCATTTGCCCGTTTCATTTATGCGTATGGCCCGGATTGGGATGAAGAATCGAAGCGAATTGAGGAATTTGTAGCTGAAAATAAACTTGAAGAGGCCGTAAAAATCGCCTTATCGGTAAAGTATGATTGAACAGGTGATCGAATGAGTAAATGGGAACTAACTATTTTCAAGCCAGGTGGCGGGAAAGAAAAGATTAAAAATCCGGATTGGAAACAAATCAAAAGTTACTTGGATCAAGTGGATGGGGACCAAGTGGGTTGTGATTACTTTGATACTTTATATTTAACCAACCCGGATTTTGGCGACATGACCGTCACCGGGGGAAATGAAATCGATGGTCGCCGACTGTACGCAGTATCATTTTTCCCGATAGAATTTGATTATCGCATACAATATTGTTTGGCAAATCCTGAGGTTCAAACACGAGATGAAGAATTTGAAATGATCACAACCCAAGGAGTGGGAGCGGATTATAACAAGGAATGGTTGGTGGAATATGATCCGATGATTCAAGCTTTTAAACATTTCTTTGAAACAGGAAAACTTGACGATGCACTAATTTGGGAAGATTTAGCACACAGAGTCCTTAAAAAATGAAAAAATCGTTCCGATGTGTTTAAAAGTCATGTCAACGATCCATCAAGGGTGAAGTATGAAAAGGTAAATGAAGAGGCCGAAGCTGCATATTTGCAGATTCATACTCCCGGGAAAGGGTGAAAGAGGTGCCATGAGTTGGTACACCCAAATCAATGAAGAGGCTCGGGTGGCTTATTTATTGAGTTTAACAGAGAAAATCTTGGATCAAGTAACCAAAGGTCCCGCTGATGCCCGAAAAGCCGTTGATATGTGCTGGGCATGGGTCGAAGAGAAGAAATATGATGGCGGTGATCTTTACCTTGTATTTGAAAATGAAGAAGATGGCGGAGTCTCCATGTTTTATGAAGATGAAGTGGATGAGGAAAATTCTCAGCAGGCAGGTATGTGGTTATGCATCAATTATGCATTGGAGTACACCATCTGGCAGGCGTATAAATTTGAGTATGGTGATGATTGTTTTGTCCCACAACCCATTGAAATCGTTGATGATGAAATAATTGATGAATTTACAAAAGAAATAGCAAAAACAGAAGGCTACCAAGAAGAGTGGGCCAAGTGTTTAAAGGAATACCTGCTGAAACATTATCCGGCAGGAAGTGAAAAGAAGATTAAAAGAGAACAGTTGTTGGACTTGATTGCATAATTGTTGTAAAGAAGCCCGCACCGGTGAAGAAGGAGCGGGCTTTGGCTTGGTGAAATTATTCCTTTTTATCCTCCAGGATTTCGACATAGCCGTTGGTTCCGTCAACACGGATGTATTGGCCATCTTTTAAGATTTGGGTTGCCTTTTCCACGCTGACGACCGCGGGGATGCCGTATTCCCGGGCAACGACGGATCCGTGGGTCATCATTCCCCCGACTTCGGTGATGAGCGCTTTGGCGGAATGGAACAAGGGGGTCCAACCAGGATCGGTGTAGGGAGCGACCAGGATCTCTCCTTTGTTTAATGTTCCTTCTTCCAACCGGCGGATGACTTTGACATACCCTTCCACCACCCCGGCTGATGCCGGAATGCCCACCAGAGCGCCCGGCGGGGCATCTTTGTTTTCCACACCTCCATTGAAGGTTTCCCCTTCGCTGGTGATGATCCGGGGAGGCGTGAAATTCCGGTATACTTTTTCCTCTTCTTTGCGCCTGTCGATACGTCTGATAGCTTCGTCCCCAGCCAACCGGTTTTCCAACAGTCGGATCAATTCGTCAAGCGTGAGGTAAAAGACATCCTCTTTTTGTTTCAGGATACCTTTTTCACTCAGTTTTTGCGCTTCTTCCAAAATCGCTTCCCGGTACAGCTCAAAATAGCGTATCATAATATATTTGGGCAATTCCCGGATACCCACCGTATTTCGGAAAATGGCGATCCACCGGGAAAGTTTTCTGGCTTTCCGGGCTCCGCCGCGGGTTGCTTTGACTTTTTCCAGCAAGGACTGGATGGCTTCCTGTGCTTCTTTTTCCCCTTGTTTAAATTTTTCGCGGTGCTCCCCGGGGGCATTGTTTTTCATATGGCTGAGAATGGACGGAATGAGCATGGCGGGCGCTTCTTTGTAGCGGACCCGGGTGATGTCGATCTCACCGGGTGCCCGCATCCCGAACTTTTTCATGAACCGGTCCAGTTCGGCTTGGAAAGCTGCACCGCCTTCCACATGGTTAAGCCCTTCATAAAAATTGTGGTCTTCTGCTTGCTCCAGATAGCGGACCACGTCGGGATAACGTCTGGCTGCATCCGCCAAATCCCCGATCATCAGCCCCATTTCGCTGGTGATATTACCGGGGGGAGACTTTTCAATGGCGTGATCCCAAGCCTCTTCGCCCATCCATTTTTTGATTTTCCTTTTGATCACCGCCAGAGCGATCACTCCGGTGTAGGTATAGGCCAACGGATCGGGAATGGTTTTGAACAAGGTATGATCCCGGATCAACCGGATGCGTTCGGCCCCGGCGTGTTTGGACAATTCCTTTTTGAAGCGGGCCAGGACTTGTTCAAAAGTGGAATAGGCCCGCTTCACAATCTGATTCGGATCTTCAAAGTACCATGTCCGAATCATTCTGGGAATGATGTTTCCGTAGATACTCATGATTACTTTAATGGGACGCAAAGCTTGTTTCAATGCACCCCGCTTTGGCGTGAATCGTTGGAAGTCTTCACTTTGGATCACTTTTTTCAGCACCAGGATGCTGTCATCGGCGAGGGTGCTTTGCAGGATCTTCTGCTGCACGGGCTTTAAAAACAAGTAACTGGAACAATCCCAGAAAAGACGTCCCCCTGTTTCCACAAACGGCGTCGTTTCATCATCAAAGGGGATGAGGGACTGGAACATAGAGATCCCGAGCGGTTTCATATAATCGGTCATCATTTGCGAGTGCCCCACGGACAGATATACCCGGTAGCCTTCATTTTTTCGGGTAGGGATCGGATACAAGGAAGTGATCGGCCGGCTCTGAAGCAGGTAAAGGTTATTGCCTTCCAAACACCATTCCATATCTTGTTCCGAGCCGAAATGTTTCTCCACTTTTTTTCCCAGCGCTGCCAAGGCAAGAATTTTTTCATCCGGGAGCACCTGTTTTTGGCGAAGTTCCGGAGAAAGTTCCCGGACTTCGGTACCGCCTTCCGGGAGAGGAAAAACCCCTTTTTCTTTCTTGGCAATTTGTTTTTGGATGATTTCGTTGTCCCGCACTTTGTACAAATCGGCGGTTACAATCCCGGAAACCAGTGCTTCCCCCAATCCGAAACCGGCATCGATGGAGACCGTGCGCCGGTGTCCCGTGACCGGGTCGGCGGTAAACAGGATGCCTGACACGTCCGGAAATACCATCCGTTGGACGACGACGGCCAAGGAAACGGAGTGATGATCAAAACCGTTTTTGAGGCGGTAGACAATGGCCCGGTCGGTAAAAAGGGAGGCCCAGCATTTTTTGACGGCCTTTAAAAGCGGTTCTTCTCCCTTGACGTTTAAGTAAGTTTCCTGCTGGCCGGCAAAAGAGGCATGGGGCAAGTCTTCAGCCGTTGCGCTGGAGCGGACGGCATAGGCATGCCCGGTTCCCAATTCCGTCCAAGCCCCGATGATTTCAGATTTTATTGAAGCGGGAAATTCCAGGGACTCAAAAAATTCCCGCACTTTTTGTCCGATTGAACGAATGGCGTCCAACTGATCGGGTTTCAGCTCATTCAAGCGATCCAACCAGTTTTTGAGCTCATCTTGTTCATCCATGATCCGGCGGTAAGCGCCGGTGGTGATGCAAAACCCAGGGGGCACCGGAAATCCGGCTTTGGCCAATTCTCCCAGATTGGCTCCTTTTCCCCCGGCCATCGGCAAGCTGTGGCGATCCATTTCCTCAAAACGCAAAACATAATTCAAAGTCATTCACTTCCTTTTTCAAAAATACGTTAACGGGTCTCATGGGATCTTGGAATCACTTTGTTTTTTAAGGAAATATATTGATGACCACCTTGCCTTATACAAAAAGCCGCAAGAAGGAAGACTTCCTGCGGCTTTTTTTGCACCACAAAAGAAACCGTGGCTTCAGCACGATGTCACTCCTCCTCTCAGAACGCTTGCGAGGTTAGCTGACGGATTCGGGTGTTGAGAGTCACCCTACCCGGACAAACGGTTTGCCCGGGATTCACCCCGGAATAGGTGGTTCCCCCGCTCCCATCATGGGATTCAGCGATTTTTATGAAGAGATTTATTCAGATTGAAATCATCTTACTCCCCGGTAAAAGGGTTGTAAAACAGAATCAAAGGCGATGGGTTTTCATTTCCGGCGGTTTGGTCCTTCTCATGCTGTTTTTGTTTTGTTTTCTCATTATTGTGGAGGATTTCGGGAGAAAATGGGTTCTCTCTTGTAAAAAAGATTTTCAATGAATTATTTGGGTTTTATCTATATAAAGACAATATCTATACTATTTTAAATTGTTTTTAATTAGATTTAGCATCAAAATAATTAAAGTCAGTTTGTGAACCTCTGAAAAAAGTCTGGGTTTACTTGCTTTTACTTCATTTGTTAAACTGAAAATGGTTTATCTTACTGTTTTTTACAAAGATGATTCATTGTATCCTTAGTGAGATTTTAAATAGTGGATTCGGGCATCATACATAGAGATTTGACCAAACATTAATATTAATTTAAGCGTTGGTCTTTTATGTAAAAAAAGGCAGGAAAATATTTCTCTCTTTTTGTAATACTGGCTGATAAGAAATATTATTTATTTGTTTAATGATCCATTGCTGTCAATTTAGTGGTGTTAAAGCAGTTATTATATATAGAAATAAAAATTAAAAAATGAAGTATTTAAAAACATATCTCCATAGTAACAATGCCTATTACAAAGATTTATGTTAATCTATATTAATAGGTATCAAATTGGTTTATATTTTCAAGGTGATTTTATGGCTGATAGGGTTTCAAAAGAGGATAGATCCAAAATCATGAAATCAATTCGGTCAGTATCTAAGCTTGAAGATATTATATGTAAGGAATTATGGAGAAGAGGAATCAGATTTAGAAGAAATGTTAAAAGCCTGTATGGAAATCCTGATATTGCAATAAAAAAATATAAGGTTGTAATTTTCATTGATTCGTGCTTTTGGCATTTTTGCCCAGATCACGGGCATATTCCTAAAAGCAATTTCAACTACTGGACAGTCAAACTTCAAAAAAATAAAAACAGGGATAGAAAAGTTAATGAATACTATATTTCACAAGGTTGGAATCTAATGAGAATATGGGAACATGAGATTAAAACTGATTTAAGCAAAGTAGTAGACGATATAACTAAATTTATTGCTAGGGCTAAAAAAAATTAAAAATATAACACAAATTTTTTTGGATAAGATATAATAAAATGGAGGATGTTGAAGTGAAGAAATTAACAGTTGTATCATTGTTTGCTGGTGCAGGTGGATTAGATATAGGATTGCATGCAGCTGGGTTTAAAACAATTTATGCTAATGATATAGATAAAGATGCTTGTGAAACATTTAAGATGTGGAATTCAGAGGCTTATGTCCACTGTGGAGATATAACCAAAGTCCACACTGATGATATTCCGGAAGCAGATATTGTAACTGGAGGGTTTCCTTGCCAAGGTTTTTCTCTAGCTGGTCCGCGTAAATTAAATGATTCAAGGAATATTTTGTATCGTGAATTTGTTAGAATTGTTGAAGCTAAAAAACCTTATGCTTTTATCGGAGAGAATGTCAAAGGTATATTGACTTTAGGAAATGGATCAATTTTAGAAGCAATAATTAACGATTTTGAAAGTAAGGGATATAACATTTATTACCAACTATTAAATGCAGCAGATTATAAAGTGCCACAAGATCGATACCGTGTTATTTTAATTGGTTTGCGTAAAGATATCGATAATGGATTTAATTTTCCTGCACCAACAGGTCGTGTAACTCTTGCTGAAGCAATAGGGCATTTGCCAGAACCTGATCCAAAAGATGTATGCCAAGCCCCATTTAGCTCCCGTTATATGTCAAGAAACCGAAAAAGAGGATGGGATGATGTTTCATACACTATTCCAGCTATGGCTAAACAAGTAACTTTGCATCCTTCTTCACCCGATATGATAAAAGTAGATAAAGACTTATGGAAGTTTGGAGAAGGCAAAACTAGAAGGTTTAGTTGGATAGAAGCAGCCTTGATTCAGACATTTCCGGAAGGGATGGATTTTGCTGGAGATTTGACATCCAAGTACCGGCAAATAGGAAATGCTGTTCCTTGTGAAATGGCTAAGGTAATTGGTGAAAACTTATATTCTGTTTTGTCTGATGCAATAAAAGAAAAAGAGAAAAAAAACAAGAAGGTGACTGTATAAAAATGTCAAGCAACCAGGTTGTTAATGGGAAAGCTCTAGAATATGCGTTTCTAATAATGTTTAATAAAGAGTTCTCAAGCGATCAAAATATTATAACATTAAAATCTGAATCGTATTATAATGCCGAAAAAGCTTTTTATTCATTAGATGGGAAGCATCAAGCAGAACTTTTTTCGGCAGCCGATGTAGGGGTGAAAATGATAACGCGTCTAGAGCCCAATTTACTTACAGGCAATGGTCCATTAACTTTATCCATCCAAAAAGATGCTAAAGGCAAGGCAGGAGATGTAAGGGATGTATTGGTGCAAAGAAACGAGGATAATTGGTGCATAGGTATAAGTTGTAAGCATAATCATGATGCAGTCAAACACTCCAGATTATCAGGATTGATAGATGTGGGAAAGTCATGGTTTGGATTTCAGTCAACAAATGAATATTTTAGTGAAATTCGACCTATTTTTTATGAACTAGGTGAGTTAAGAAGGAAAGGGGTGAAATGGGATCAAATAGATAAAAAAGATCTAAGTTATTATAAACCTATTTTGCAGGCACTAATAAATGAGTTAAAAAGGCTTGATTTATTGTACCCTGGAGAAATACCGAGAAGACTGCTAAAGTATTTTTTAGGTAGGCATGATTTCTATAAAACAATAGTTAATAGAAATAAAAAGGTATTAAAAGTTCAGGGTTTTAATTTAACAGGCACTTTGAATCAAGATGCATCTAGAATAGAACCACAGATTAAAATTTCTAAATTAAAGTTGCCTACTAAATTTTATTATATTGATTTTGTAGATAATTCGACAAACAAAGCTATTATTGCTATGGATCAAGGATGGAGCATTTCTTTGAGAATACATAATGCATCTAAAAAAGTAGAAAGTTCATTAAAATTAGATGTAAGGTTAGAAGGATTACCTCAATCACTCTACCAAGCGGATGAAAAATTTTAAAAAATTGATTGTGTTAGAAAAGGGTGATAATGTGGCTAAAATAAAAAGTTACACTAAACTGGAGAGTTATACCGTTAAAGATATTGTGGAAGCGTTGAATGAATCGATTACCAAAAAAAAAATAACTATTGAATTACCGAAGTTTCAACGAAATTTGGTTTGGAAGGAGAAAAATAAAATTGAGTTTATTGAGTCTTTGAAAAAAGGATACCCT
The DNA here is from genome assembly GCF_005886755.1 of Thermoactinomyces vulgaris. NCBI lineage: Bacteria > Bacillati > Bacillota > Bacilli > Caryophanales > Thermoactinomycetaceae > Thermoactinomyces > Thermoactinomyces vulgaris. Next base: position 1,987,360 of record NZ_CP039710.1, on the reverse strand, counting down.
TTTGGAACATTATTATTATATAAGCAAGAAGACAAAGACGATATCTTTTCATTGATTGATGGGCTCCAAAGGTCATCGACGATCAAAGATTATTATGAACAACCTACTAAATATTTTCCAAGGTCAAATATTGATGATACATTATGTAAAAAGATTTTAAGTTATGTTGATAATAATACATCAAAAAATAACTCAGAAGATGATTTAGTAGTAATTTTAAAAGATTATATTTATAAGTGGGTTATTGAACAAAAAAGTTTTGATGAAAGTGATGGTTTTTCTGCCTCTGACTTAGCTGAATATTTGGATGAGCATTTTTTTAATAATGAGCTTGACAAAACCGCTTTCAGAAATATTCGGAAGTGTTTGGCTGAATTCACTGATGCTGTTAAGGAAGAATCAAATATTAATGAGGTCAGTATCCCTGTTTTAGTTTATTATGGAGATGAAGAAAATCTGCCCGAGATTTTTGAATTAATTAATTCAAAAGGGACTAAATTAAATAAATATCAAATTTATTCTGCGGTTTGGAATAAAACTTTTAAAATACATAATGCTGAAATAATAAGCATGATAAAAAGAAAATATGATAAAGCAATTGAAGATGGTTTTGAAATAAAAGATTATGACCCTGATAATATTGATAATGCAGATTTTAACTTATTTGAGTACTTGTTTGGTCTTGGTAAGCTTTTGAAAAAAAATTATCCTTTATTATTTGGGCGGCTAGATGAGAAAAAGATTGATACAGAAGAAGCAATTTCTTTTATGCTAGTCAGCATATGCTGTGGTTTATCATTTGATCAGATGAAAAATTTAGAGAAAAAATATTTAAATAAAGATCAATGTAAATTCGAAAAAGCTTTATTAGAATCTGTTGATGTTACTTATGAAATTCTCGAGCCTTATATTGCTTTTAAAGCAAATTCAAAAGAAAAATTGCCGGTTACTGTATTTCACACAGATCATCAAATTATTTCAATAATAGGGACAGTTTTTTGCTTGATGTATGATCAGGATTTAGAAAAAAAGGAGAATTGGATAGAAATAAAGAAAAATCTTGAAAAAACATTGCCTCTCCATTATTTATATGACATTATTAGCAGAGAATGGAGGGGGGCAACTGACCGAAAAGTTAAGCAAATAGTATTTGGTGAGGGGGATAATTGGAACATTGATAAACATTCAAAATACCTAAAACCAATCGGGAAAGAATCTTGGGATTTTCTATTTAAGGAGTGGGAACAACAGCAATTAGATAAGAAAGAGAAAAATAGACGCAAAATAAATCCGCCAGAGAAATTGTTTTTAAACTTTTTATATACTAAAACTATGACTTTTCATCAACATTCAAAGTTAACTTTTGAGTATGATCATATCTTTCCATTGGAGAGATTAAGAAAGTGCTCTGATGATTTGCCGATTCGTTGTGTAGCCAATTTTGCGCTTATTAGTGATCAATTGAATAAAAAGAAAAAGAATAAAACGTTCATTGAGTATTATACAGATTTAGTTAATAAAAATGAGTTATCTTATGAAAAAGCAGCGAAAGAATTAAAGGATTTAGAAGGTCAATTATTTATTTCTCCTCATGAGATTTGTTTTGAAAAAGATAGTTCTGGAAAGGATTTAATTTCAGCTGAATGGTTTGAGAGTAAAATGAGGAAACGGTTTGATATTCTTAAGAGAAAATTTTATAAATTATATCTTGATTGAATTCAGTCTAATAGCTTGAAATGATTTATTGTTTTTGGTTTGGATTCTATACCCAAACCTTTTTTTATTTGATTATTTTCTAATCATTAAAGCTAAATCGTTCAATTTTTTGTTTGAAAAACTACTCGTACAAGACGGAGGCTTTCCAATATATCTGTCGGGTTCTTTTTTAGGATTGTCCCAGCTCGTAAAATTGTTTATATTCAACTTGTCATTTTTCGTTCAAAGGAGCTTGATGGTTTTGTTAAAATCAGATGTCCGTCTGAGTAAGTTTCTGAGCAAAGTTTTACGTCATAAGCCGGAGATGATCGGTCTTGAGTTGGATCAAAATGGATGGGTGGATGTGGAGCAGCTTTTGATGGCATGCCGCAACCATGGGGTTCCGATGGATCGGACGGTGTTGGAGCGGATTGTGGCGACGAATGAGAAGCGGCGTTTTGCTTTTAGTGAAGACGGACAAAAGATCCGGGCGAATCAAGGGCATTCCATCGTGGTGGATTTAAATCTCAAGCCGGTGCAACCGCCCGAACGGTTGTATCATGGAACGCCTGAACGTTTTCTTCATTCCATCCGTCAAAAGGGGCTGGTGAAAGGAAAACGGCATCATGTGCATTTGTCCGGGGATCCGGATACAGCCCGTAAGGTGGGAAGCAGACACGGAAAACCTGTCATTTTGGTTGTTCTGGCAAAGGAGATGCATGAGGAAGGATATGTCTTTTTTCGTTCTGCCAATGGGGTTTGGTTGACAGATCATGTTCCGGTCCGCTATTTAAAGGAAAGGAAATAAACGATTTGCGGTCATTGTTTTCAGCATTTAGTTATTCAATGATTTCTCCTGCCACGTTTCCTGCGTGATGGCATAGATGTGATGGTCTTCCCAGACACCGTTGATTTGTAAATAGTATTTGGAGAGACCGACATAAAGAAAGCCCACTTTTTCGACCACCCGGATGGAAGCGGTGTTTCGAGGCATGATCGCGGCTTCAACGCGATGTAAACCGGCTTGGTTGAAAGCGAAGTCCAAAGCCAAAGTGACGGCTTCTGTTGTATATCCTTTTCTTTGCATCGAATGATCCATCAAATAACCGATGGTGGCATTTTGAAAAGCTGCGCGAACAATATGGCTCAGATTGACTTGGCCGATCAATTGATCCGTGGAGGCCAGGAAAATACCGAAACTGTATCCCGAGTCGTTTTCCCACTTCCGAAGGTTTTTTTCGATTTTTTCTTTTTGCCCTTCCAACGTGTAATAAGCGTCGGGCCGGATGGGTTCAAACGGCTGGAAATATTTCAGATTGCGGGTTCTCAATTCATACAACGCTTCGGCATCGGAAAGTTCTAACTTTCTGATATAAATTCGATTGGTTGAAAGCATAATTTTTGCTCCTTTATGAAAAAATAATGAATTGACAAATTGTTTCTTTATTTTAGTGCAAAACCTCCGTCTGAACAAGACGGAGGTCTGTTATTTAACGCAGATGGTTTGCAAACTGCTTTTTCGTCGAGATTTCCATTTCTCCATCCTTTTTATCTGCATCTTCTTCCTCTTCATCTCTAAAGTCATCATCCACACGCATTTTTGCACGAATGGTTGCAAGATCCGAGGCATATTCAGGTGGCTTCGGTTCAGGTTGAAAATGACTTGTTCCATTTTTTCTTTGGGAATTTGCTTTTGCAATTCAGATTCAATGGTTTGGATCAACCGGTTCATGACGGTGTTGAAAAAGGAGCGGATGGTTTGATCACTGTGGGTTCGGTGATCGTACCATTTGGTGAAACCATAAGCCCCCGCCAAATCTTCCATGGTTTTTTGCTTGAAGCTGCGCCCTTTATAAGCAATATATTGGAGCAGTTGGTAAGCTAAGGACAATTCGTCTTTTTTGCTTAATGTGGTGTTAAATAATCGGGTTTTGTGGAACGCGGCTGTTTCAATTAACTCTTCGATGTCAAAGGAACGACTGGAAGTGCAGTGCTTTTGGATTATTTTTTGAATGGACGCAGAGGATTGGATGACGTTGAACAGTTCTTTTGCATCGTTTTGCCAGTGTTTTTTGGAGGTGGAAAGCAATTTGGAGGCAGTTTCGACGAATTGTTCATAAGTTTTTTCCACTGCTTCATTCGGAGAGGTTCTGGCTTTTGGATAGATAGTGCAGGATTGACATTCGGACTGAATGGGGCATTGCGCACAGCGAAAGGGCAAAGGTTTTGAGTTTTTGTGCAGGCCGCCTTCCACTTGATGAACAATCTCATTGACTCCACTTAATAAAGTGTTCATTTTTTTCGTCAGCTTTTTTTCTTTTTTCCAAAGAATTGTTTTGGTTTCGTTTTGATATTTAATTTGGCCGATGATGTGATCTGTGAAAAAATGTGAATGGAAGATTTTCATTTGGGCGGCCAATTCAATGAGATCACTTTTTTTGCTGTACCGGAGATAGCCGGGGATTTTATCATTGGAACGATCCAAGTGGATATAAAATTTGTTTCCTTCATAAGTCACCTCCAGTTTGGTACCAAGGGGAGGTTTTGATGAAAAATCATAGAGAACCAATGAAGGGTTGATTTTTAATTCTTTCAAAAGCAGCCGGTATGGATCCAATTGTTTCTCCAGGATGCGGACCGTCCACTGTTTCCAGTTCTTATGGAGCCACCAGAGCACCCCGATTACTAATCCGGTCAGAAAGATATATAACACATACGATTTGAGGACCAACATAGCCAGGAGTAAGGAACCTAGGAAAATGATTGGCTCATTTGGTCTTTTCTTTTTGGTGTGACGTTTACGCTTTTTCGTCTTTGCTCTTTTCTTGGCGTAAAAGAGGTCCTTTTTTAGCTTTTGATAATGCTCATAACGCTTTTTTCGTTTTTCATATCGCCTTCGTTGAGCAGATATATCAATATTCCATTGATATTCATTATCCGTCTTTCGTTTGAACCAGTATTCCGGACAATACAAATAATCCTTTAATTCTTTGGTATTGATTTTCTCCATGTTCATCACTCTTTCTATGTATTTGTGATCGTTTGAATTACATCACTGGCGGTGCTGATGGCTGCAAGCAAAGTGGAACCCAATTGAAGCTCTGGATGGATGTTTTCAATTTTTTCCCGGAAGCGTGTCAGTTTGCTCTTGGAGACTTCATCGTTTTTCATTTCTTCCAAGAGGTCCTCCGTCGTGGCACTCAGTTTTACCAGTTCTTTGTCAGGGTTGGGCACGTTTACCAATGCTTCGTGCAACTTTTGAAGAGCGATCCATAATTTTTCCATGAGGTCTTCTTGGGATGATTGGGAATAAGAGGCGTGAATGGTTGCCTGATCACTGGCAATATTGACTTGGCTTTTGGAGCTGTTAAAAGTGGCGTTGCCTTGGATTTTCATTGGACTTCCCCCTTCTTTTTGATTCCCGTAAGCCATAAAACGATTATATTATGAAAATATAATATATACAAAAATTTTCATCAAAATTCGATTGCTATGATTCTTGATCCAAAAGGATTTAACCATTTTTTCTCCGTATTCTTCAAATTCTTGCGGGGAATGACATCGATCTGGTATCTTTTTGGTTTATTAATTTTTATGTGAGGATTTGAAACAGTGACAAATCGGATGTTGTGAAATATTTATGTGGTTGCAAAGTGGCAACAAGCTTATAAACGATGAAATCCGGCTTTTTTCGCTAAAGAGAAGGAATTTAATTTTATCAAATTCATTTTGATTTTGACTGATTTGTAAAGAAAAGAGGGTTTTTTACAAAAAGCGTTGGATAATTTTTAAATGTTTATGTTTTATTATAATAAAACAAAATTTTTGTCGATGTGAGAGGAGGAGAAAGATGCGAAAACACTTTCTGCTTTTACTGACAGTCCTGATGCTTTCCGGAGTTTTCCTGATTCCGGCAGAAGGACAAGCTCAAGAATCTCAGGATGTGGAAGCGTTAAGAAAAGAAGTGGAAAGCCTTCGCTCTAAGTCGAAAAGCTGAAAACCAAAAATGATGAGTACAACTTTTTAAAAGAGCAGATCAAGGAATTTAAAAAATCAGCAGATAAGGACATGGACGATTACCGTGCGTTTGTAGAAAGAGAATGGGATAAGGTTTTTATGTTTTTATCTCTTATGGGAGGAGTTTTAAGCTTTGCTATTGGTACTGAAATTTATACATTTCCCAAAAATTTACGTCAGAAAATGGAACAAGCTTTTGCAGAATTAAAGGAAACTGCTATTAAAAAATTTGAGAAGCAACGATTAGAAATAGAAACAGAACTCAATAAGAAATGGAATCAATTTGTGCAAGAAAATAAATTAAACCAAAGAGTGGATGATTTAGAGCGGTTAATACAAAACGAACGGCGATATAAAGAAGTGAAGGTGATGGTGCTCGGCTCAGAGGAAGACTTGAAAAATATGAAAAAATATCTGGATCCTGCGATGACTAAACGTGGGGTAAGGAAACCTGAATATATTTCATTAGGGGAAAATCCAGAACAATTTCCTAAAGGGGAAATTAAAAATAGATTGAGAGATATTGATATACTTGTTTTCTATTACAACAATGAAAATCAAAGTGATGATTTAAGAATCAGAGAAGTAACTCAATTACTTACTAAAGAGAAATCGGATATTCCGATTATTGTTTATACTGATGATCCGAAAAAAAAGATTTCAAATGATGATATAAAATCACTTAACAAATATGGATGGTTTACCCCTTCCAACTCCTCAGTGACCTTATTAGGCCATATCTTTACATATATCCATGCACTCCCTGAAAAAAAGGAGGGCTGAGCACATGAAGCATCCCAGGATTACAGCCAGGTTTCGTGTGATGACTCCATTAAAGGAGAGCTTCGGTATTGGTACCGGGCTGCCAATCCGCATTATAAGAAAAAGGCGAAACCACTCGGGATCACTCAAGAAGAGTATCTGTTTGGCGGTGCCAATGGAAAAGCCGGACAATCGGCTTTTTTGATGCGGTTTATAGAAAAAACCAAGGGAAAAGGAAACTCAGATTTTTATAAGGATAAAAGTTTTGAAATCGAATTTCTTTTACGACCTCATTTAAAACAAGGTAAAAAACCGGATCCAGATTGGCGGGGACTTCTGGCCAGCATTTGGCTGCTCGGCCATTTTGGAGGTGTGGGAGCAAAAGTCCGTCGCGGATACGGGACGATTGCTTTGGAAAAATGGGAAGCGAAAAATTGTGAAAAGCTTCAATCCATGATCGATAATGATTTCCCGATTTTACATAACGCCAAATCACTTGAAGATTGGGAAGAGAATTTAACAAGATGCTGGAATAATTTCGTGGTGAACCATGATCCGAACGATGAACAAAGCCATACCATCCTGGATCATCATTCTTCACTATTTGTATCAGTTGTCAATGACAAATGTGCCGATAAAGTATGGGAGACCGCACTGGGGGTTCCCTATTTTCCGGGTTCTTCGGTCAAAGGTGTTGTCCGGACTTGGGCGGAGTTTTATGAGGAGAATGATCCAAAAGATATTCAACAGATCTTTGGGAGTGACCGGACTGGTTCGGAACAAAACGAAAATAACCGCCAAGCAGGAAGTGTCATCTTTTTTGATGCCATTCCGGCAACTCCAATCCAGTTGGTGGAAGATGTGATGACCCCACACTTTTCAAAATACTACACGGATCCGGGAAATATTTCTCCGAGAGAATGGGAGAACCCCATTCCCATTCCTTTTTTGGCCGTGGACGAAAATCAGCCATTTCTCTTTGCGGTTGCTCCCCGTGAGGAAAAAAACATAAAAGACGTGGACAAAGTGGTTCATTGGTTGAAAGAAGCGATGAGTTGGACCGGGGCCGGGGCCAAGACGGCTGTGGGTTACGGTCGTTTTGAAGAAATCCGATAAAAAATTGCCGGTTGAAACACTTCAACCGGCAATTTCTTTTTGAACAGATGTTAAAAAAGGCTCCGGCAGTCGTCCGGCACTTGAAAAGGGTTTTCTTTATTGATTCGATCATAAAACATGATTCCGTTCAGGTGATCGATCTCATGTTGAATGACAATGGAAGCATAACCTTTCAATTTCAAGGTGACTTCTTTGCCTTCTAAATTAAATGCTTTGACCTTGACCCATTCGTAACGGGGGACAAAGCCCTTTACATCCCGGTCGACGGAGAGGCAGCCTTCCCCTTGCGGCAAATACACCATCATAATGGAATGGCTGATGATCTTTGGATTGACGAGGGCATATTCGTGTTCCGTCCCTTCCTCATCCGCGAAGTAAGCCGTAAACATGCGTTTGTTCAAGCCGATTTGATTGGCGGACAAGCCGACACCTGCCCGCAGTTGATACTTTTTGGACAACACGGGGTCTTGGCTGTTTTTCAAGAAGTTCATCATACAGATCAATGTTTCTTGATCCTCTTTGGACAAAGGCACGTTCACTTCCCGCGTGCGTTTGCGAAGGATCGGATGGCCTTCTCTTACAATGTCTTTCATGGTAATGGTATAACCTGCGTGAAATTTACTCATAGATAAATAACTCATCCACCTTTACCTTTAAAACTTTGGATAATTTGAATGCCAATTCCAGCGTGGGGTCGTATTTATCATTTTCGATGCAATTGATTGTTTGTCTCGCCACTCCGCAAGCCTTGGCAAGTTGCTCTTGAGTGAGCCCCAGCTTTTTGCGGATTTCTTTGATTTTGTTTTTCAACCGTATCACCCGTGTCAAAAGAATTGGACATTTACAGTTTAACAATTCATCACAGGATGTCAATTACTTTGGACATTTTCGGTTTTATATTTCTGGCAAATCATATGATCAGAGATCATAAAGCTAATCCTTATTCGTATCTGCATGATATAATTTGAGTGGTCTATTTTTTGCTCAAGGGCAGGTGGCATCATGACGATTTATTTTTACCGGGTAAATGAACCATATGGCTGTTTTTCCAATTTTTCTCCGCACGGCTTCAGGTTGGATGGGAAATGGTGGCCGACAAGTGAGCATTATTTTCAGGCGCAAAAATTTGCCGGGACGCCATATGAAGAAAAAGTCCGGTTGGCAAAAAGTCCGATGGAAGCGGCCAATACCGGACGGGATCGAAGGTTGCCTTTGCGGGATGATTGGGAAGAAGTAAAAGATGACATCATGCGGAAAGCCGTTCTCAAAAAGTTTCAAACCCACAAGGAGATCCGGGAAATCTTGTTGTCCACCGGAGATGAACGGATTGTTGAAAAGACACCGGTGGATCGTTATTGGGGATGTGGCCCCGACGGAAAAGGAAAAAACCGGTTGGGGGAAATTTTGATGGAAGTCCGGGGAATCCTGCGCGGGGAAAAGGAAAGCGGAAACGAATCTTAAACAGGCAGGCCCGGGAACGAAAAATTTGTATAATGGAAAGAAGCCTGAAGAGAGGAGGAACAACAGTGGCTCAATGGGGATATTTTTTGAATTTTATTTATTATCTCGGCGTTTCCATTCCGCTTGTGCTTTTGGGTTATTTGTTGTTTTTGTGGTCAACGCCTTATCGCGAAATCGGGTTGATCCGCGCCGGAGCGGATACGGAGGATGACACCAAAGTGCGGGCGGCCAAAGCGGCGGCCCATGATTTGGGCGGAAAAGTGTTGGGGTTGGTCATTGTGGTGGCTTCTGCCATTTTTAATTCCGTGAACCTGGTGGATCTGATCATCTGGGGAGTCGTGGGGATTTTGTTTCATTTGGCGATCTTTTTCCTGTTCCACTGGTTTGCGCCGTTTAGTGTGTTGAAGGAAATCCCCAAAGGCAATGTGGCCGTGGCGATTTTCTCATCCAGACTCCATATTGCAGCCGGAATTTTGATGGCCGCACTGATCAGTTATTAAACCGGAGGATCTCCTGATACATAGCAGAGCCGTTTTGTCGCAAAGATGAAATGGCTCTTTTTTTGGGCAGATAGCGGGAGTCCGGAAAGACACGGGGACCGGCAAATATGCATAGGAATATCATCAAAGAAAGGGATTGTATCCAAAGGTATATTCTGTTAATATCAAATAAAAACACACTATTTTGATGAGATTTATTGGCGTTTGCCCGGGAGGCATGGATATGACAGAAGCATTATTTAATGATTTGTTTGATGAATGGGCCGACCATTATGATGAAACCGTATTCGGCGGCCATGAGGAATATAAAGAGGTGTTTGAAGGATATGCTGGCATTTTGAAAGCGGTAGTGGATGCTCTTCAACTTCCGGAACAAAGTCTGGTGTTGGAGTTTGGTGTCGGCACCGGAAATTTGTCCCGTTTGCTCTTAAATTCCGGTTACCGGGTGATCGGTATCGAGCCATCGGAAGCGATGCGGAAAAAGGCAAAAGAAAAAGTGCCGGATTTAAAGCTGTATGAAGGACACTTTTTGGATGTCCCGGAGGAAATCCCCTCGGTTGACGCGATTGTGAGCACTTATGCCTTTCATCATTTGCCGGATGAAATGAAAGACCGGGCACTCCGCGAGTTGGCCGGCCGGTTGAATCCGGAAGGCAAAATCGTGTTTGCCGATACTGTTTTCCGGGATGAAGAGGCGAAGCGAAACATGCAACAAGAAGCGGAAGAACGCGGTTTCCACGAGCTGGCATCGGATTTGAAACGGGAGTTTTATCCGGTGGTGAGCCGTTTGGAAAACGCTTTCCAACAGGCGGGGTTGACCGTGGCCTTCAAACAGCTGAACCGTTTTGTATGGCTGATGACGGCGCAAAAAGCCTGAAGAGAAAACCGGTTTTTCAGACGGTTGCAAGCGATCGGGAGAGAAATCCTGATCGCTTTTTTGTGTTCTGGTCTTACGGACAATCTGATGATATGCTTAAAGTTGGACGGGATCCGTTGGTTGCGCGGATTCAGCCGTCGATGTGGTGAAGCAAACGGCAAGAGTTTACGTTTGAAACGGATGACTCAGGTGACGGGTGGTGAAAGATGAATGCGTCAGACCAAACGCATGAGTTTGGAGCAAGCCATGGCAGACTTGGTGAAAGATGGCGAATCGGTTGTGATGGGCGCCTGTCTGGAGGCGATGATTCCGTTTGCGGCTGCTTATGAGTTGATTCGTCAGAAAAAAGAAAATTTAACGTTAATTGCGCCCATCTCCGATATTTTGTTTGATGTGATGATTGGTGCCGGCGCGGTGGACCGCCTGATTGCCGCGTGGTCCGGCAATGTGAGTGCGGGCCTTGGTTACAATTACCGCCGGGCGATGGAAAAAGGGATTCCCCGCCCCCTCAAAGTGGAGGATCACAGCAATTTTACCATCGGTTTGGCCCTGTTGGCCGGAGCAATGGGAGTTCCGTTTTTGCCGACCCGGTCGTTGCTGGGATCGGATCTTCTCAAAACCAATCCGAAGCTTCAGGTCGGCACTTCTCCGCTCGGGGAGGAAAAACTGGTGTATGTACCCGCCCTGACGCCGGATGTCGCCATTTTGGGCGTACAGCGCGCGGATGAATTTGGGAATGCGCACCTCTGGGGAAATCTCGGCGTGGCGCAAGAAGCCGCCCTGGCGAGCAAAAAAGTGATTTTGCTGGCGGAAGAAATCGTGCCGGGCGACGTGATTACCAGCGACCCCAACCGATTGCTGGTTCCCGGCTTCAAAGTGTCGGCCGTGGTGCATTGTCCGGGATTTTGCCATCCCTCCCCCATGCCGGGATATTATCAACGGGATCATTCCTTCTTTCACGATTACCATCAAGAGAGCAGGGATGAAGAAGGTTTTCGGAAGTGGCTGAACCAATGGGTCTTGTCGGTTTCTTCCCATGAGGAATACCTCCGGTTGCTCGGAAGCCGTTGGGAGAGGCTGAAGATAACGAAAAAAGCGTTGGCGGCAGAAGTGAACTATGCTTACGAATAATGCCGGAGAGGGAGTGGGGAAATGGATTATACCACCGAAGAACTGATGGTGATTGCCGCAGCGAGGGAAATCCGGGACAAAGATGTCGTCTTTGTCGGGATGAGGCTCCCGATGCTGGCTTTTGCCGTGGCCAAAAAACTGCATGCTCCCGACGCCATCGGATTTTTCGAATGCGGTATCGTCCGGGACGAGCCTTCCGATGAACTGTTATACACGATGGGGGATCCTCCCAATGTGACAGGAGCCCAGTGGTGTACCTCCACCAATCACTTGATGTTTCTCATGCAACAAGGATGTGTCGATGTCGGGTTCATCGGCGGGGCGCAAATCGACCGTTACGGAAATATCAATACCTCCTATCTCGGAGGGACCACAACTCCCAAGGTGAAACTGCCCGGAAGCGGGGGAGCGGCGGATATCGCCTCGCTTTCCAACCGGTTGTTGGCCATCATGAACCATGAAAAGCGGAGACTCACCGACCGTGTGGACTACATCACTTCCCCCGGGTTCGGCAATGGGAGCGGATGGCGGGAATCCGTGGGATTGCCCTGGGGAGGATTATCCGCTTTAATCACCAATTTGGGGGTCTTAAAGCCGGATCCTGAAACCAAAGAATTGATGCTTGCAACCATTCATCCCGGCGTCGCTTTTGAACAAGTGCAAGAAAACACCGACTGGCCGTTAAAGCGGTTTGACTCGCTTACCGAAACCCCGCCACCTTCCGGAAAAGAACTGAAAACCCTCCGCTCGATCGATCCGGAAGGTTTTTGGACAGGATGCCGGGGTATTCGGACAGGTGGTTGATAAACAGTTTGTGGATTAAAGCACCTGCTTGTTGCAGGTGCTTTTGTATGGGGGATAATGAAATAATCTTGTAATAAGGACAGAAATTTCATAAAATTAATAATCATCCATTTCTTCGGTTGAAAGGAAAAGGAGGAATGGGGTTACGGGTTTTCGTAACCAAAGGACAATGGCGAAGAGACTGATTCAATATCTTTTAATTAGTTTGATGGCATTGTCAGGTATTGGTTTTTGGCATCAAGGTGTGGTGCTGGCAGACGGCATTCAAGTTCCCACTGTCAATGACGAGTTTGACCAATTTGAACAGAAAGAACCGATTCAACAGGAACAGCCTGTTTCGTCCCCTCCGGTCGATGAACAGAAAGGAATTGTGGATCAGATTACCGAACCATTGTCAGAGATCGTGGACTGGTTGGGGGACAAAATTTCCGGATCATGGGAATGGCTCAAAGCGAAAGCCGCTGCCTTTTGGGATTGGTTAACTGAGATTTGTTCCAAAATGGCGGAAGTTGTTGTGGATGCGCTGTCAACAGTTTGGGAATGGGTGAAAAAATATAAAGAATATATTGCTTGTGCTGTTGTTTTGGTCATTGGCATTGTCTTATGTTTTTTTCCGCTCACGTCCGGATTGGGAGCTTCCATTCTGTGGGGAATGGGGATTTCCTTTCTGGTTAGTGCCGGTCTGAATGGCGGAATTAATAAGGACACTTTCATGGAGGCGGCCATCGGTGGAGTGCTTGGGGTTTTGGGATTTGGCATTGCCGGAGGTCTTGCCAAAGGACTGGCATCCGGCATTGGTCAAAAGTTGATCATGGGTTTGAAAAATACCCCGGGCTTGGGTGCTGTTCTCCGGGGAGGACAACAACTGCTTCCTAAGTTGCCTGGTCCGTTTCAAAAAATGTTTTCCAGAACCGGGCTTATCGGAGCCGTCGAGGGTGCCGGAACCAGTGTGGCAGATGATATCCTTCATAACCGGAATATCAATGTGCTTAATGCCATTATGGCCGGCGTTTTTGGAGCTGGTGCCGTTGCAGTGGTTCATTTTGCCACTCCGGCGGTCTATAAAGCTTTCACTTCACTGGAACCGATTCTGGGCAAAACCCCGATTGTCAAAAACATCATCATGAAAGTGGACGGGTGTGTGGGAAACCGTACATCGGCAGGTTATCTTGCCTCTATTGAAATCCCCGGTTCATGTTTAAAAGTATTGGATTCCAAAACCATTCCGGATGAGATGCGGAGTCCTCATGTCAATCTCACTGGAAAAATACAGTACGGAGAATCCGATTTAAGTCAAATTGTCCAAGCTTACCGGAAAAAGAACAATCTAAGCTCAGGAAGAAACGTAGCCGTCTTTGAATATATCCAAAATGGCGAATACAAAATCATCATAAAAGAAAGTGGTTATGGACATTCTGAGAGAAAAATCGCCAGAGAATTGGAACAAGAAGGAATACATCCTGAGCAGGTAACCCGAATCTATTCGGAACTGGAGCCTTGCGTGATCCCGGGTGGAATGTGCCAACCGTTTATCGATAAAAATTTTCCAAATGCCAAAGTTACTTATAGTTTTGAATACGGAAACACCAGAGAGTCAAGGAGGAAAGGAGTCAATGAACTTAAAAAATCAGTCAAAGAAATAATGAAATAACAGACTGGGACATCCAGATGTTCAAAAGTGTTGGAATGCATAAACAGGGAGGCTGGATCCATGGCTGAGTTGACTAAAGAATTAAAAGCGTTTTGGAAAGACCAACTGGTTCCGTTTCATCATGAACAGCTGCCCCAATCCGGTTTGTCCGATTCAACTCTGACGTTCTTATCATCGGTCGGGTTGCCGCTGGATTCTGAGAAGGTGAAAGGAAGCCCTTTTTATCTTCATTTTTATGATCAGCCCAAAATGAAAAGGGATCATGAGGGTGAGGACTATTTGATGATCGCTGAGAATGAAGGAAATGAAATCGGGATCCATTGCCAGACGGATTGTTTGTATTATTTGGATTCCTTCTTTGCCAAAGGAAAAAGGTGGATGAACGCGGACCTTTCCACATTTCTGATGTTTCTCAAAATTTATCTGCGTCACCAGCCGCAACTGATCGATTCGATGGAGACGGGGGATGAAGAAAGAATTCGGGGGATCGTCGGGGAGATCAAACGACAATTTCATCAATTCGATCCAAAAGCTTTGGGAGAGGAAGAAACCTATTGGGCGGTGATTCTTGAGCAAGTGGAAGATGGTTTGATTTGCTGATATGCATATCATCGGAAAGCCGGGAGCTGAGAAATTCAGCTCTCGATTTTTTATTGAGCGTGAAAATCGGAGAGGGGATGATTTGCGGACTTATCTGATTTAAAATATAAATATAAATTTTTTGTTTTTAAAGGTGGCGGCCGGTTGGATGACACAGGGAGGGCAGCAGAAAGTGAAGTGGTATAAAAAAGTAAACACCGATGCAAAAGCGGCTTATTTATTGGCTTTGTCCGAAAAGATCGTGTACAAAATATCCGGCCGTGAATGGTTTCAAGAAGCAAGGGAAGCGATGGACAGGTGTTGGGAGTTGGAAAGTGATGAAATGATTGATCAGTTTACGGACAAAGTGAATAAAATTAACGGATACCAAGAGCAATGGGCGGAACGTTTGTAACAATATCTTTTGCAAAATTATCCGTCCGGAAGTAACAATAAGATCCGGCAGGAAACATGCGGAGCAGGGAAGAGCTGGAGGCGGAAAACGGGACTTTCGGGATGTACCGGACTTTCTTTCTTGCGGTGGGTCCGATGTGAATCTTTTATTTTTGTCTCATCAAAAAACAAGGGGGCGAACCAAAATGAACACCCGTTTGCCTTTGCAACGGGAAACGATGGGATCTCAACAACCGGCTTATTATCGGTGGTTGATTTTGACGATTGCAACTTGGTCTCAAGCTTCTGCAACGTTGGTCACTTACGGAGTCGGGCCGCTGGCCGCGATTTGGCAGGAACAATGGGGATGGACCACTTTCCAGGCGGGGTTGTTGGTTTCTGCCGTCCAAATCGGCCCTTTATTGTCGATGCTCTTTATTGGTCATGCATTGGATCAATACGGGGAACGCTGGCTGATCAGTTTGGGTTCGGTTTTGTTGGGGCTTTCGTTTTTCTTTGTATCGTTTACGGAGAATTACTTCTTGTTGTTGGGATTGCTCGGGATTGTCGGGATTTGGTATGGAACGGCCCAACCCGGGGGAAGCAAGGTGATTTTGCGCTGGTTCTCAGAAAGGGAAAGAGGCTTGGCCATGGGCATCCGGCAGGCTGGCATTCCCATCGGAGGGGCCATCGGCGGAATGTTGCTTCCGTTCTTGTCTTTTCATTTCGGATGGAAAACGGCGGTATATACCCAGGCGTCCCTTGCCATCTTCGGTGGCTTGTTGTTCTTGGTTTTATACCGTGATCCGCCTCTTCCGCGCCAAAGCCAAAACAACCGCAATGCACAATTCAAAGAAAAGATCCAAGAGATTGCCGAAAATAAAAAAATGTTTCCGGTTTTATGCACCGGGATCATCATGGTTTCCCTTCAAATGGTTTTGGTGGGCCATTTGATGATCTTCTTCAGCAATGAGACCAATGTGGAACTGGTTCACGCGGGACAGCTGTTATCCACGGCTTTGCTGAGCGGAATGGCAGGGAGGATTGTGCTGGCTTACATCAGTGACAAGTGGTGGGGCGGAAACAGGAAATATCCGCTTCATCTTTCCATCTGGGCATCCGTGTTGGGCGTCTCTGTTTTGATTTTCCTTCCCGCGTCTCTGCCTGTGTGGGTTCTCTTTCTCTTGTCGGCATGGCTGGGCTTTTTTGGCATCGGATGGTTCAGTTCCTTTCTTTTGGCAGTGGCCGAGAACGCCCCGCCTCAGGCAGACGGATTGATGGTCAGCTATGCGCTCACACTCAACCAAGTGGCCATCATCCTGGCTCCGGCTGTTTTCGGGTTTATCGTGGATATGCAATCTTATTCCGTGGCTTGGTTGCTCATGGATTTGTTGCTGATCGGTAATGGATTGTTACTTTTAAAGAAAAGGACATTTGAAGGATAATTTGGTGCATGCCACTCAGATCAAAGCGGCTTTTTTATGACCATAAGTGGAGAGGGATCGTTTGCAACAATATCTGCTTCACAACCATCCGGCGGGAAGCAGGAAGAATCAAAAGGGAAGCACTGAGTGAAGTTGATGAATTGATTTTTGATATATTGATTCCTGCCCGCAGGTTTTTGCATAAATCAGAAATGAAAAGATAAACAGGTGATACCCATGAAATGGATTTCAAACGTTCATGATGACGCCGGGCCGGCTTATTTATTGGCTTTAACAGAAAAACTGATCAACCGGTTGAAAGGAACAAAGGGTTATCCGCAGTTGAAAAAGACGATTGGCATGTGTTGGGAATGGGTGGAGAAGAAAAAACACAGTGCGGATGATATTTATTTCGAGTTTGACAATGAAAATGACACGGGGGTATCGATCTATCTTGAGCTGACCGATGATCCGCAAGAAGAGCAGATTTGGGTGTGTGCAATGTACGCCATTTGTTATACCATATGGCGGGCATATGATCACGCAAATGAAAAATACATTCCCCAACCCATTGAAATGGTTGATCATGACACGATTGATGAATTTATGAAGCAGATCAGACAAATCGACGGATACCAAGCGAAATGGACTGAGCGTTTGCAACAATATCTGCTTCACAACCATCCGGCGGGAAGTAACAAGAAAATCAAGAGAAATGAACTATTGAAGCACATCGATTAATACGAAACCGGGACAGTCTTTCCGGATAACGGGAAGGCTTTATTGATTTGAACGGGTCCGGGTTTGTGAGTGGTTTCAAAGCATATCTTTCTTTTTTCGGCATATATATTTACTTGCGACGGGGAGGAAAAAAGGAGGAGGTTTTGTGCAATTTTATTACGGGGAAAAAATGCCGCTTCGCATTCTGGATGAAGCCGAATTTTGGAAGCAGCAGGAGGCGGAACACACCGTTGTGATCAAGGAACTGGTCAAAAATTTGGAATCCCGGTATGTGGAGGCATTGAATGAGTGGGAAAAAGCTTTGACGGACACCCATCAGCTCGTTGTTCGCTGGATTGAGACGAAGATCCGGTTGCCCTGCAAAAAAAATCCGGAGTTGGAATACCGGGTGAAGCATTTGGTTCAAATTGTGCAGGATGATTCGCGACCAAAGCGCGGCTTTTCAAGGGAACAGGACAGCGCAAGTGGTGATGAATCATATTATTCGGGAATCGGAATATTTTATCGGGATCGCGCAAACGATCCTCTGGCGGTGTTAAACGGTTGAAGACTCCTGTCCCGGTGGGGGAACAGGGGTTTTTTTGTCGCGGAAAATAAGTCATTTTTGCTCATGCATAAATGACTGAACCAATGCAAAAACGACTTACGACATGAACCGGGTGGATCCACATGATTCCCAAACTCCCTGTCAACAAGCGGTTTCATGCCGGCGGATTGTACATTTATATTTGGCATAAAATTTGCAATTTAAAAAATAACGAGACATGGGACAAGGAGGGGGTTTTTTTGCGCTTTGCCGGAAAAGTGGCGGTTGTCACCGGTGCAGGAAGCGGGATAGGCGAAGCGATTGCCAAACGGTTGGCACAGGAAGAAGCATACGTGGTTCTGGTCGGCCGGACATTGAGCAAGTTGGAAAGGGTTGCCGGCGAAATCGGGGAGTCGCATGCGACCACGTACTCGGCTGATGTGACAAGTGAACAGGAAGTGAAGCGGCTTTCGGATTTTATTGAAGAAAAGTTTGGCCAGATCGATATACTCGTCAATAACGCCGGCAGTTCAAAACTGAATTTGTTGGAAAATATTTCGGTTGAAGAATGGGAAGAAGTGCAGGCAGCCAACCTGCGCAGTGTGTTTCTGGTCACCAAAGAATTGTCCAAACGGATGAAGGGCGGACAAAACCGGGCCATTGTCAATATTGCCTCCATTTCGGGAATGAAACCGGGGACGCTGTTTGCCCATTACTCCGCGGCCAAAGCCGGAGTGATCAATCTGACCCGTGCGTTTGCTTATGAGCTTTCCTCATACGGCATTCGTGTCAACTCGGTCAGCCCCGGATTTATTGAAACCCCGCTGATCGAAGACAGTTTGAATAACCCTGGTTTTGTCAAAACCATTGAGCGCCACACTGTTTTGAAACGGGTTGGGAAACCGGAGGAAGTGGCGGGGACCGTCGCCTTTTTGGTTTCCGATGATGCTTCGTACATCACCGGGGCGGACATTGTGGTCGACGGCGGCTGGCTGATTAAATAAGCGGTTGATTTGAAGGAGGCGGAACATGATCGATTTTGAGCTGACCCCGGAGCAGAAGGAAATCCGACGGCTGGCACATGATTTTGCCGAAAAAGAAATCCGTCCTCATGCGGCTTACCATGATGAGACCGAGGAGTTTCCCTGGGAGATTGTCAAAAAGGCACACAAGCTGGGATTGACGACCTTTTCGTATCCCGAGGAATACGGCGGCGGAGGCATCGAAGATCCGGTGGCCAGCCTGCTGGTTTCCGAAGAACTGGCTTGGGGATGCGCCGGCATCGCGGTGGCCATCAACGGGTCGCATCTGCCCGCTGCCGCCATCATGGCCATGGGAACCACCGAACAGAAGAAAAAATGGATCCCGATGCTGTGTGATCCCGATCGTTGCTTGATCGGCGCCATGGGGCTGACGGAACCCGGAGCCGGTTCGGATGTTTCTTCCATTCAAACCACGGCCCGGCGGGAAGGCGATGTGTATGTATTAAACGGGACCAAACAGTTTATCACCAACGGGGGCATCGCGGACATCCACGTGGTGTTTGCCACTTTGGACCGGAGCAAAGGCTGGAAGGGCATCGCGGCGTTTCTCATTGATGACAAAAACACGCCGGGTTTTTCCATGGGACGCAAAGAAAAGAAGATGGGGGTCCGGGCGTCGCATACCGCCCAGATCATCCTGGAAGATGTGCGGGTTCCGGTTGAAAACCGGCTGGGCGGGGAACCGGGGGATCCGGAATATGTCCCGGGGTATGTCGGGGCTTTGAAAATGTTGGAGCACACCCGGCCGGGAGTGGCTGCCTCCGCCATCGGCATTGCCCGGGCGGCCTATGAATATGCCCTGCAGTACGCCAAGGAGCGAATCCAATTTAAAAAACCGATTATTGAGCATCAAGCCGTTGCCTTTAAACTGGCTGACATGGCGACCCGGATTGATGCCGCCCGGCTTTTGACCTGGAGGGCCGGTTGGATGCGGCATCGAAAGATTCCTTTTCACCGGGGCGAAGGCAGTATGGCGAAGTTGTTTGCCGGGGATGTCGCCGTAGAAACCACGATGGATGCCATTCAAATCCTCGGCGGCTATGGATACATCAAGGAGTATCCGGTGGAAAAATGGGCCCGGGACGCCAAGATCTATCAAATTTGGGAAGGAACGGCCGAAATCCAAAGACTCGTGATCTCCCGGGCCATTGCCAAACACGGGAAATGACGGTAAGGGAGGAAACGAAAAGTGGATGTGAATGCATTCCGGAAATGGGTGGGCAAAGAATCCGCCCCGGTCAAAAATGAAGTGGAAAAAGGCGCCATCCGCAAATTTGCCGAAGCAATCGGGGATCCCAACCCGCTGTATCATGATGAGGCGTATGCCCAAACCACACGCCACGGCCGGATCGTCGCACCGCCGACGTTTTGTCGGACGTTTGATTATGGCATGATTCCGGGGTTTTCTCTCAAGACGGACGGTCTCATTCACGGGGAACAACAGTTTGAATACTTCCGTCCTGTTTATGCAGGGGATGTGATTTACTGCTCGACGAAATTGGCGGATGTTTATGAAAAGCAAGGGAAATTGGGGAAGATGATCTTTTTGCTGTATGAGCAAAAAGGCGTGGATGAAGCGGGAGAGACGGTCTTTATTGCCCGGTCCAATGTGATTTACCGGGGACAGGAGGGATGAAGTTGCGGACATTTCAACCGGGGGATCCGATCGGCCCGTTCAAAAAACCGCCGGTCACCCGTACCCAGTTGGTGATGTATGCGGGAGCGTCGGGAGATTTCAACCCCATTCATTATGATGACGATTATGCCCGAAAATCCGGATTGGGCGGAGTGATTGCCCACGGCATGCTGACCATGGCCTTTGTCGGGCAAATGCTGACCAACCTGATCGGGACGGACGGGGATTTGAGAACATTCGGGGTCCGGTTTACGGGAATGGTTCGTCCGGGCGATGAGATCACCTGTGAAGGACGGGTGAAAGAAACGAGATGGGAAGAAGGAAAACAAGTGGTTTGTTGTGACATTTGGGCATCGACGCAAAATGGGGACCGGGTTGTCACCGGCAAGGCGGAATTTTCCGTCCCGGCAGCGTGATTTTTTCAATAAGGAGTGGATGAAATATGAGATTGAAAGACCGTGTGGGGATTGTCACCGGATCGGGAAGAGGAATTGGTGCTGCAACGGCGATATGCCTGGCGGAAGAAGGAGCCAAGATCACCGTGACGGATGTGAATGCCGAAACCTGTGAAGAAACGGCGCAAAAAATTCGCGAAGCCGGAGGAGAAGCCATTGCGGTCCCTTGCGACATCACGAAACGGCAAGAAGTGGAAGACATGGTGCAAAAAACCGTGGACACGTTTGGCCGGTTGGACATCCTGGTGAATAATGCCGGGGTGATCCGCGATAATCTGGTCCATAAAATGACCGACGAAGATTGGGATATCGTCATGGATGTGCATCTGAAAGGAACCTTTTATGCATCCAGGGCGGCCCAACGGTTCATGGTGCCAAACCGCTACGGGAAAATTGTCAATTTCAGTTCCACTTCGGCGCTCGGCAACCGGGGACAATTGAATTACTCGACAGCAAAAGCGGGGATTCAAGGGTTCACCAAAACGCTGGCCATTGAACTTGGCAAATTTAACATCAATGTCAATGCCGTGGCCCCCGGTTTTATCGAAACGGACATGACCCGGCAAACGGCGGAAAGGATCGGGGTTCCCTTTGAAGATTTTAAAAAAGCGGCAGCACAAACCATTCCGCTGGGGCGAACAGGCAAACCCATTGACGTGGCCAATGCGGTCTTGTTCCTGGTGTCGGATGAAGCCAGTTTCATCACAGGGCAAGTGCTTTATGTCCGGGGTGGGGTTTGATTGAAACCGTCCATTTGGGAAGAGGTGCAAAAAAACGGCACCGGGATGGAAAAGCTGCTGCTTGAGCGGGTGAAACAGGCGATCTTAAACGTCCGGGAAAATGTCTCGACACATCTTCATGAAATGATTGGGTTCAAAGGGGAGTGGACATCCGAAAAAACGCTTCAATTTGAAACCGAAGTGACTCCGTTTTTGTGGAACCTGAATCAAGCCGTCCATGGCGGCGTGATTGCCTACATTGCGGATACGACGATGGGATCGTTGGTCTACTCCCGGCTGCCGCCGGGGAAAATGTCGGTGACTTCTGAAATGAAAATCAATTACATCCGTGCCGTGCACAAAGGGAGATTGAAAACACAGGCGGAGTTGTTGCATCTGGGCAAGCGGACGGCGGTGGCAGAGTGCAGGATTTATGACGGGGATGATCAGCTGGTCGCCGTCGCCAGCGCCTCTTTTGCCATCCTGGATCAGAAAATCTGATGCGAAAAAGGGGGAGACTTTGGTGGCCAAGGTAACCGTGGTGGGCGGGGTGAGTCATGCCAAAGGACAACCGTTTGCATACGAAAAGCTGTCTCTGCCGCAAATGTTTGACCGCACAGTGGAACGACACCCGGACCGGACCGCCGTTTATTTTTATGACCGGGAGATTTCCTACAAAACGTTGCAAGACATGTCCAAGCGGGTTTCCGGAGCTTTGCGGGCCTGCGGGGTGAAAAAAGGGGACCGGGTCGGGATCATGTTGCCAAACTGTCCGCCTTATGTGATTTCTTTTTTTGGTGTCCTGCGGAGGGGAGCGGTCGTGGTTCAGATCAACCCGATGTATACCCGGCGGGAGTTGGAAGCCATTTTAACCGATTCCGGAGCGGACGTGTTGATCGTTTTCGGGGAGTTGTATCCGCGTGTCCAAAAAATAAAATCTTTCTCCCGGTTGAGAAAAGTGATCATCGTGGAAACGGATTCGTTCCGGTTGGAAAATCCGCTGTCCCACGAAGTTTCTTGGACAGCGTTTCTTCATGCGTCGGCACCGGTTCCCGATGAACCGGTGGAACCGGAGCGGGACGTGGCGGTGTTTCAATATACCGGCGGAACCACGGGACGTTCGAAAGGCGTCATGCTGACCCATCAAAATCTGGTGGCGAACGTCCAGCAAATTCATGCGCATGCCAGCGAAAACCCCTTGACGGAGCAGGACAAAATTTTGACCGTGATCCCGCTCTTTCATGTGTACGGTATGACTTGCGCCATGAATTTCGGCTTTTTTCTCGGCAGTTCCCTGATTTTGCTGCCCCGGTTCGAACCGCTGGAAGTGCTGAAAACCATTCAAAAGCACCGCCCCGCTTATTTTCCCGGGGTGCCCACGATGTATGTCGCTTTAAACGCATATCCGGGAGCGGAAAAATACGGTGTGGATGCCATCCGGATCATCAACAGCGGATCGGCATCCCTGCCGGTCGAATTGATTCAATCGTTTGAGAAAAAGACCGGTGCCGTGATGTATGAAGGTTACGGTTTGTCGGAAGCCTCCCCCACCACGCACAGCAACCCGCGTTCCGGGCAGAGAAAGCCGGGGAGTGTGGGCATTCCCCTTCCGGGAACCGAAGCCAAAATTGTGGATCTGGAAACCGGAACCCGGACGGTGAAGATCGGGGAAACCGGGGAACTTGTGATCCGCGGTCCGCAAGTGATGAAAGGGTATTGGAACATGCCGGATGAAACCAAACAAACCCTTCGGAACGGCTGGCTTTATACCGGGGATATCGCCCGCATGGACGAAGACGGCTATTTTTACATCGTGGACCGGAAAAAAGATTTGATCATTGCCGGCGGATACAACATTTATCCGCGGGAAGTGGAAGAAGTGTTGTACACCCATCCGGCCGTACTGGAAGCGGCGGTGGTCGGGGTGCCGGATCCGTACCGCGGCGAGACGGTTAAAGCGTATTTGGTGTTCAAACCGGGGGCCAAAGCAACGAGTCAAGAGTTGGAAGCGTTTTGCCGCGGGCATCTGGCACCGTTTAAAGTGCCGAAACAGTTTGAAATCCGTTCCTCCCTTCCCAAAAATGCCGTCGGGAAAATATTACGCCGGGTGTTGAGGGATGAAGCGAAAAAAGGAGGGGACAACCCGTGATGAACTTTGCTTTGTCCGCGGAACAAAAGGCGGTTGCCGATTTGGTCCGGCGCTTTGTGGACCGGGAAATCCGGCCGTATATCCGGAAGTGGGATGCCGAAGGGCATTTTGAGCCAAAGATTTTGCAACGGCTGGCTGAATTGCAACTCATGGGGGTATGCATCCCGGAAAAGTACGGCGGTGCCGGAATGGATTACAATACGCTGGCCATCGTGTGTGAAGAGTTGGAACGGGGGGACATTGCTTTTCGCACCGCGGTTTCGGTTCACACCGGCTTAAACAGCCTGACGCTGTTGCAATGGGGCAATGAGGAGCAAAAAGAAAAGTATTTGACGCCCCAAGCCCGTGGCGGGAAGATCGGCGCTTTCGGTCTCACCGAGCCGGATGCCGGATCCGATGTGGCGGCAATTTCCACGACGGCCGTGAGAGACGGGGATGTTTACCGGTTGAACGGGCAAAAGACATGGATTTCCTTATGCGATGTGGCGGATCATTTTCTGATTTTTGCCAAAACGGATCCTTCAAAAAAACACAAGGGCATCAGTTGTTTTATCGTGGAACGCACTTTTGAGGGCGTCACGGCCCGGGCCATTCAGGGAAAATTGGGAATTCGCGCCGGCAATACCGGAGAAGTGTTTCTGGATGATGTCCGGGTTCCGGCGGAAAATCGTGTGGGGGAAGAGGGAGAAGGATTTAAGATTGCCATGTCGGGCCTGGACAACGGACGCTTCACGGTGGCCGCCGGAGCCTGCGGTTTGATCCGGGCGTGTCTGGAAGCCAGTGTCAAGTACTGCCATGAACGCAAAACCTTTGGCAAGGAAATCGGCCGCCATCAATTGGTCCAGCAAATGATCGCCAAAATGTCCCGGAACCTGGACATTTCCCGCTTGCTGGTCTACCGGGCCGGATGGTTGAAAAACGAAGGAAAACGGAACACAAGGGAAACTTCGATGGCCAAGTGGTTTGCCTGTGACGCCGCTTTTGAGGCGGCCAATGATGCGGTCCAAATTCACGGGGCATACGGTTATTCCAATGAATATCCGGTGGAACGTTATCTCCGCAATGCCAAAGCGCCGGTGATTTATGAAGGAACCCGTGAAATCCATACCATCATGCAAGGGGAATATGCGCTTGGTTACCGGGTGGACCGGCCGTTAAACCGGAATTTGCCGGCTTGGCCTTTTGAAGACTGAGGAGGAGAGATGGTTCCCATGATCACCTTTCCGGATGAATTGCGACAGATTGCCAAAACAGTAAAGGATTTTGTGGAGAATGAAGTGGAGCCGTATGCCAACCGGATTGAGGAAGAGGATCAGGTTCCCGGCCATTTGCTGGAAAAAGCCAAACAGTTGGGGCTTTTCGGTCTGGGGATTCCCGAGGAATACGGCGGATTGGGGCTCGGGGTGACAGGCAAATGCCTGGTGTTGGAAAATCTGGGGCGCACCCATAACGGATTTGTTTCCATCATCGGTGCCCACACCGGCATTGGCAGTACCGGCATTGTCCGGTTGGGCAGCCGGCATTTGAAAGAAAAATATTTGCCGGATCTGGCCGCCGGGAACAAGTTGGCCGCCTTTGCCTTGACCGAACCGGAAGCCGGATCGGATGCCGCGTCCATCAAAACCCGGGCGGAGAAAAAAGGAGACCGGTGGATCTTAAACGGGATGAAACATTTTATCACTAACGGGCCCGATGCCGATCTTTTCACAGTGATTGCTGTGACCGATCCCGGCAAAGGGGTGAAGGGAGGTTTTACTGCTTTCGCGGTGGAAAAAAGCTTCCCCGGCTTGAAAGTCGGAGCGGTCGACAAAAAAATGGGGCTTCGGGGTTCACACACGGCACAAATCTTCTTTGAAGATTGTGAGGTGCCGGAGGAAAATGTGATTGGCGAAGTGGGAAACGGTTATGTATCCGCCTTGAAAATTTTGACGGAAGGGCGGTGCACCCTGGCGGCACGGGCTTACGGCTCCTGCCAAAAATTGATTGAGTTGGCCACGGAGTATATGAAACAAAGGGTGCAATTCGGCAGGCCCATCGCCGAAAACCAGGGGTTGCAATGGATGCTGGCAGAGATGGCCACGGAAACCGAAGTGGGGCGGGCATTCAACTACCACGTTGCAAAGAAATTGGAAAACGGGGAAAAAGCGATCAAGGAAGCAGCCATGACCAAGTATTATGCCACTGAGACCTATAACCGGGTGGCGGATCGTGCCCTGCAAATTTTCGGCGGCGCCGGTTACATGAAGGAAACCGCTGTGGAACGGTATTACAGGGATGCGAGAATCACCAAAATTTATGAAGGGACCAATGAAATCCAAAAGAATATTATTGCGTCCCAACTGCTTGGGAAGTAGATTCGTTTGGGCTTACCGGCCGGATGTTCGGCACGGTAAGCCTTTTTTATGGAGGAATATTCAAATTTAACAAATAATTATTAATAGATGACCTTTTTTTGGAAGGGGCGTCAAGATGGAAAAAGTCGGGGAGATTCAAGAAATGAAGAAGTTGGAAACGGGAATCGCCGTTTTTGACCGTGAGGGAAAAGCTTTGTATACGGACAAAAAGATTTTGCGGTGGTTGGAGGGGACCGGACAAACCGGTTTAAAACAATTGGTTTTTGAGAAAAAAACGTCTTTGCCTGCCAGCTGGATCATCAAGCACCAAGAGCGGTATTTGCAAATGAATCTGTATTCCTGCCAGGGGATGGTCATCTTGGTTGTGGTTAATCTGACCGCACTCAAAGAGATGGAAGAGCAATTGGAGGAAGCTAAAGCCGTGCGGGATGAATTGGATGCCACGATTCAAAATTCCTATGATGCCATTTATATTGTGGATGCCAACGGCATTACCCGCAAAACCAATGATGCGATCGAACGGTTGACCGGCATCCCGAAGGAGTATTATATCGGCAAGGATATGCGCTATCTGGAGAAACGGGGGATTGTGAAAAAATCGGTTTCCTTTGAGGTGATGAAAAAGAAAAAGCCGGTCACCATGGTTCAGGAAACGGCCACGGGAAAAGTGTTGTTGATGACCGGAAGCCCGGTGTTTAATGAGGAAGGTGAAGTGATCCGGGTGGTGACCAATCTCCGCGATATCTCCGAATTAAACCGGCTGAAAGAAGAGTTGTCGCAGCTTCGCAAATTCCACGCCGGCGATGAACCGGTGGTTGTTGAAAGCCCCGAGATGAAGCAAGTGATGGAGCTGGCCGGACGCGTCGCCGAAACCGACACGACGGTGTTATTGCTCGGAGAATCCGGCGTGGGGAAAGAAGTGATTGCCCGCATGATTCACAAAAACAGCAAACGCTATGAAAAAGGTGCGTTTATTAAAGTCAATTGCGGGGCCATCCCGGAAGAACTTTTGGAATCAGAGCTTTTCGGTTATGAATCCGGAGCGTTTACGGGAGCGAAAAAAGAAGGGAAAGCCGGTTTGTTTGAACTGGCCCATGAGGGAACTCTTTTTTTGGACGAGATCGGGGAAATGCCGGTTCGGTTGCAGGTCAAACTGCTCCGGGTTTTGCAAGATCAGGAATACCGCCGGCTGGGCGGGGTGAAAACGATCAAAGTGAATACAAGGATCATTGCCGCCACCAATCGTGACTTGAGAAAAATGGTGGCGGAGGGGAAATTCCGGGAAGATTTGTATTACCGTTTGTGCGTGGTGCCGATTGAGATTCCTCCGCTCAGGAAACGGCCGCAGGATATTGTGCCGATGATCCGTTTTTACATGGAGAAATATAACCGCAAATACCAAACCCATAAGCAAATGGCCTGGGAAACCATGCAGGTGTTGCAAAACTATCATTGGCCGGGAAATATCCGGGAATTGGCCAATCTGATTGAACGATTGCTGGTGACAACGCCATCGGATGTGATCCTTCCGGAACATTTGCCTTTTTTATCCGGTGGCAAGCGGACGGCCCAAAATGAGTTCGCGGAAGCTGTCGAATACTTGGATGCCGAAAAACTCGGCGGATTGAAAAAGGTCATGAAACAGATGGAACGGCAGATCATTTCTTCTGCCTTTCAGAAATACAACAGTTCTTATGAAGTGGCAAAAGCACTGAAAATCAGCCAGTCCACCGCGATCCGCAAAGCGTACCAATACGGGATCCGAAGCAAAAACAAAAACATCAGGAAGAAACGTTTATAATGAAAAAACTGCATGGAAGAAAACCGGTTCCATGCAGTTTTTGTGTTGGAAAAAATGATCAGCGGGCAAATACCGATTTGATTTTTTCGATCGCCCAGTCCAGCTCCTCTTTTTTGATCACCAGCGGTGGGGCGAAGCGAATCACATTTTCATGGGTTTCTTTGCAGAGCAATCCTTCTTCTTTTAATTTTTCACAATAAGGACGGGCCGCTTCATGCAGTTCAACACCGATGAAAAGGCCTCTGCCCCGGACTTCTTTGATCGCCGGATGGTCAATTTCTTTTAATTTGGATTGGAAATAGTCGCCGAGTTCCAATGAACGATCGGCCAATTTTTCCTCTGTAATCACATCAAGGGAAGCGATCGATACGGCGCAGGCAAGAGGGTTTCCGCCAAATGTGGAACCATGGGAACCCGGTTCAAAGACCCCCAGAATCTCCTCGTTGGCAACCACGCAAGAAATGGGCATCACGCCGCCGCCCAAGGCTTTCCCGAGGATGTAAACATCCGGAACCACGCCTTCCCAATCGCAGGCAAACATTTTGCCGGTCCGCCCGAGCCCGGTTTGGATCTCATCGGCCATAAATAAAACACGATGCGCTTTACAGACTTCATACGCTTCCTTTAAAAATCCGTCCGGCGGGATGTTGATGCCGGCTTCTCCTTGGATCGGTTCAAACAGGAAGGCCGCCGTGTTTTCATGGATCGCTTCTTTTAACGCATCGATGTCGCCGTAGGGGATAAGCCGGATTCCGGGCAACATCGGGCCGAAACCGCGCTGATAATCGGCTTCGGAAGACAACGAAACGGCGAGCATGGTCCGTCCGTGGAAGTTTCCGGTGCAGGCAATCACTTCCGCTTTGTCCGGTTCCACGCCTTTTTTCTCATAAGCCCATCTCCGGGCGGCTTTAAAGGCGGTTTCCACTGCTTCGGCTCCGGTGTTCATGGGCAGGGCCATGTCTTTTCCCGTCAGCTTGCAGATTTTTTCCAGCCACGGTCCCAGTTGGTCATTGTGAAACGCACGGGAAGTCAGGGTGACCCGGTCTGCCTGTTCTTTCAAAGCTTGAATGATTTTCGGGTGCCGGTGTCCTTGGTTGACGGCGGAGTAAGCACTGAGCATATCCAAATATTTATTTCCATCCGGATCTTTCACCCAAACGCCTTCCGCTTCGGAGACAACGACCGGAAGCGGATGATAGTTGCGTGCTCCATAGCGGTTGGTTTGGTCAATGATTTGACCGGACCGGTTTGTCGTGGTCATGATGATCCCTCCAGTTTTCAACTTGATTTTTCATGGGTGAGGAAAGTTTGATGGGATAAAACTGTTCGGTAAGAGTACAGAGCAAATTTCATGCCAGTCAGTTCGTTGCCCGGATGGCGCGGTTT
This sequence comes from Thermoactinomyces vulgaris, assembly GCF_005886755.1. Classification (NCBI taxonomy): domain Bacteria; kingdom Bacillati; phylum Bacillota; class Bacilli; order Caryophanales; family Thermoactinomycetaceae; genus Thermoactinomyces; species Thermoactinomyces vulgaris. Next base: position 1,958,140 of record NZ_CP039710.1, on the reverse strand, counting down.
TATGTAAGAACGGGTGCAAATAAATTTTGCGTATGACAAGTATTGACCCAAAAATGTGCCAAGATATTTTGCATCGGCGAAAATCCGTTTATAATCAAAGTATATACTCCATGACCGACGGATGCGGGAGGCAAGGAAGATGAACAGTTCGCAAGGAAAGAAGGGTCTGTCTCCCAGGCAGATGGATGCAATTTTTAAGCAATTGATCGATGATGTGGAGATCGGCATTCATATGATCGACCGCAGCGGAAAGACCATCATTTACAATCAAAAAATGGCGGAAATCGAATCGATGAAGCGTGAAGATGTTCTCCATAAAAATGTTTTGGAGGTGTTTTCCTTTTCCCGTGATCAAGGAAGCACCTTGTTGGAAGCGGTCCGGACGGGAAAAGAAACCCGGCGGGTGAAACAGACGTATTACAACAATAAAGGAAAAGAGATCACCACCATCAATGATACGTATCCGATCCGGGTTGACGGTGAAATCATCGCGGCGGTGGAAATGGCCAAAGACATCACCAAACTGGAACATGTCATGAAAGACAATGCGTGGCGGAACAAAAACACCACTTACACGTTTGACCAAATTATCGGGCAAAGCGAAGCTATCCGTTTTGTCATCAAAGAAGCCCAAAGGGCGACCCGCACTTCTTCTTCGGTGCTGTTGGCGGGGGAAACCGGAACCGGAAAGGAACTGTTTGCGCAAAGCATCCACAATGGCAGTCCCCGCATGAAAGGGCCGTTCATTGCGCAAAATTGCGCGGCGATCCCGCACAGCCTGGCGGAAAGCATTCTGTTTGGCACCAAAAAAGGAGCGTTTACCGGAGCGGTGGATCAGCCGGGCTTGTTTGAACAGGCCGATGGCGGAACCCTGCTGCTGGATGAGATCCATGCGTTGAATCCTTTGGTGCAAGCCAAATTGCTCCGGGCCATACAGGAAAAAACCATCCGCAGGGTCGGGGATACCCGGGATAAAAAGGTGGATGTGCGCATTCTTGCCACCATCAATGAAGATCCGGTCGATGCGGTGCACCGCAACCGGTTGCGAAAAGACCTGTATTATCGCCTCAGTGTGGTGACGCTGTACATTCCGCCCTTGCGTGAACGCAAAGAAGACCTGGAACCGTTGGCACATCATTTTATCGACAAATACAATAAATGGTTCCATTTAAATGTCCGGGCGGTCAGCCCGGAAGCCTGGAAGATTTTTGTTCAGCATGACTGGCCGGGAAATGTGCGGGAATTGGAACATGTGATTGAAGGAGCGATGAACCGGATTGTGGATGAAGCGGTGATGGATGTTTGCCATCTTCCGTTGCGGTTGAGAAAAAAATACGAGCATGACTCCGGCGCGGCCGGATCGGTTCCGACACAATCCACCGGTTGGATTCCGGAATGGTTCCGCGGCCAAACCTTGCAGGAAAAAATGGAAGAGGCGGAAAAAAGGCTGATTCAAGAAGCCTTGAAAGAAAATGACGGGAATATCACCCGGACTGCAAAATCTCTTGGCATCTCCCGGCAGAGTTTGCAGTATCGGATGAAAAAGTACCATCTGGCAACCGGAGAGACGCGTTAAACAAAACCATTCCAAACCTTGCAGTCAGACGGGCCATTGCCTGATCGTTGCAAGGTTTTTCAAGTACAAAAAAATTGTGATTGACACGTGTGAAGAAGGAACCGCCAAAGTGATGGAATAAATGGAATTCCACTTGTCCCCATGACCACAAGAAACAACCACTGATCACGCCTTCCGATTGGCCGTTGCCGAAACCGTTGGCCAAAATGCAGAAAGCAGCTTGAGCGGGGATGATGAGGAATCAATAAAAAAAGCGCCCGGCCATCAATGGTCCGGGCGCTTTTCAGCTTTAAGAGGACAAGATTTGCTGAAGGATGGATAAATTGGCTGTTTCATTTCGTTTCAGTTCGTTGCGGTGAGACCAAACTTCAGCCGGGGAAACGGGAAGTTCACCACAGACATCCACACCGAGTACTTTTTTCCGGCGGATGAGGCGGCCAAGAGCCTCGAGCAAATCCGACAACCGCATGTTTCCCTGGTCCCAGTTCGTAATTGCGTCGGCACGGTCCAGGACATCTTTGTCAATACTGATATAGATATCCTCGGTTGGAATGGCCGATACGAGTTGATCCCATTGCCGGTTCAGCCACAAAACGATTTTGTTTTTCAACCGGGACGGAAACGCTTTGGACTTTGAACAGGTCCCTACCAAAAAAACCTTTTGGAGAAAAGGCAAATTTCCGAGCGCTTCCGCGACCCAGGAACCACAAGAAAGCAACTTGCTTCCTGTAAGCGGCTGGCTGTCGGTATGGTTGTCAAAAAGGACAAGAGTAAACGGTTGACGGAATTTTTGTAAAAACAAATAGGTGACATAGTGATGATTCCCGTTCCCGATAAAGGTGATGCCCCGGCCGGTTTTTTCAGGAATCCGTTCCGTTAACTTTTGCCATGCTTGTCCGGAACAATAGAGGTTGGTTCCGGGGATATCTTGAAGTTCAATCCATTCATTGGCGACACGGGAAAGTTGAGGTTGTTCCTGATACGTATTGTCAAAATTTAAAAGCGTGACTTCTCTCAGTTCCATCAATATCATTTCCTTTCTGAATAAAAAAGAAATGAAGTACAGAACCAAGTGAAAGTTGTATACCCTTCCGGACGGGGATCCAAACATCAATGACGAAAAAACCAACCGCAAAGCGGTTGGTTTTTTAAATTTGTCTGGCGCTGTTTTTTATATCAGCGGGCACTTCGATTTTACCGTTGTACTCACCTTTTAAATTCATTTCCATTTGTTGTTCCAGTTTCAAGGTATCTTGGTCATTGGTAACCAGGATATGCATTTCTTGCAGGGTCTTGGTTTGTTTGAAGTTGTTTTTGTCGATATAAATCTTTTGATTCAATTTCTCAAACTTCATATTTTGCAATTTGGACGGGTCGAAGCCCGAGCTTTGCAGGCCTCGGATGACTTGATCTTTCATCATGCTCTCAAAGGTTTGACCGTCTTGTTTCAAGGCCGTAAAATCAATGGACAGAACGTATTGGTTGCCTTCTTCATTTAAGGAAACGCCGGCGGGAAGAGCATTTCCACCCAATTTTTCAAACAGTTGCTCCACCTGTTTGATGCCTGACATCGGATCCTGGGAGGCATCCATGGAGTCGGTGTCCACGGTGGTTTTCACCCAACCCATTTGCGGGATTTTGTTGTAAAGGGCGTTGTCGGCAAGGAACATCTCAATTTCTTCCGATGCACCGCTGGATTCGGTTTTTCCTTTTAAGTGTAAGGCCACCGGATTCATGGTGACATCAATGGTGGAAGTGTTGCGGGTTTTGATGGCTTGCGACACATCGCCGGAGGCTACCGTAATGGTTTGATTCGTTTTGACATCGTATGTATGCCCGCCTTTTTCCATGGTTTGCATGGATTTATCAATCACTTGGGTGGGAGTGAGTTTGGGTTGATCTGCGGCCGTTTCGTTTTCTTTGCCGCCGCAACCCGTCAAGAGAAGGGCCCCCGAAAGGGTCATGACTGAAAATAATTTCCACAAACTTCGCATAACACTTTGACTCCTTTGCTTCCGTAATCTGTGTAATATTTTAGCATAAATTAAATTTTTTAGATATAATAATTATGTCTGAAACGTAAAATTTAAAAAATATTTGCCATAAAATGAAATATTTCGTGATGGAAAAAGAAGCAAAAATTGACGCATTTTTTATTTTACCCGGATAAGGCGAAAATTGCAAACAATTGTTCGTTTGCGAAGAAAGGGGAATGAAGATGCCGGATCATGACGTGATTTATCAAGAACAAGCTTCCATGTATGACCGGTTGATTTCCAAACAAAAAAGCGTGATCCCTTTTCTTGAAAAAATCCATTCAGGAAAAGGAGCCGATATTGTGGACATAGGGGCCGGGACCGGAAGGCTGACCGTGCCGCTGGCAAAAGTTGCCCGCAGTATCGTGGCCTTGGATGAATCAGCCGGGATGCTGGCTGTGACGGCAGAAAAGCTGAAAGCGGAGGGCCTAGATCATTGGCAGGTGCAGGTGGCCGATCATCGCCGCCTTCCGATGGAAGATGACCAAGCCGATTTGGTGGTGGCCGGATGGAGCATCTGTTATCTGGCCAGTTCCAATCATCCGACATGGAGAAAAAATTTAAGCCAAATCATCGGGGAGATCCGGCGTGTCTTGAAACCGGGGGGGACCGTCGTCATTTTTGAAACGATGGGAACCGCCACGGAAGAACCGGATCCTCCGGATTTTTTACGCCGGTATTACCGGGCTCTGGAAGAAGAATACGGTTTTTCCCATTCGGTCAACCGCACTGATTACACATTCCGGGATCTGGACGAAGCGGAAGAATTGACACGCTTTTTCTTTGGCGGTGAAGTGGCGGACAAAGTGAGAAAAAACGGCTGGGTGCAAGTGCCCGAATGGGCGGGCGTATGGTGGCGGTCATGGTGAGCCGGTGATACGGAATCAAGGGTTTCGTGATAAAATAAACATAGTCTGTTCATGAAGGGATGAGTTGCATGGAAATGATCGACGCAGATCTGTTAAACAGGATCCGCAGCCAAAAACCCTTGATTCACAATATCACCAACGTGGTGGTGACGGCATTTACAGCTAACGGGTTGCTTGCATTGGGAGCGTCCCCTGTCATGGCTTATGCCAAGGAAGAGGTGGCTGACATGGCCAAGCTCTCGCAAGCGCTCGTTTTAAATATCGGCACGCTTCAAACCGACGTGGTGGAAGCCATGATCATTGCCGGCAAATCAGCCAACCGGCACGGGGTTCCGGTCATCTTTGACCCCGTTGGCGTGGGCAGCACCCCCTACCGGCTGGAAATGGCGCAAAAAATTTTGTCGGAAGTAAACGTTTCGGTGATCCGGGGAAACGCCGGGGAGATTTCCGGATTGACCGGTCAGACCGGATTGACCAAAGGCGTGGATGCGCAGGAGGAAGAAACCGCCGGTTTGGTGGAAAATGCAGCCGCATGTGCAAAATCCTTCAAAGCGGTGGTGGCAATGACCGGCAAGGAAGATCTCATCACGGACGGATCCACTCATTATTTGGTGCAAAACGGCCATCCTTTATTGATGAAAGTAACCGGCACGGGTTGCCTGCTTTCTTCTGTATTGGGAGCCTTTACCGCAGTGGGGGCAAACCATTTACAGGCCGTCGTCACCGGTGTCGCCGCCTATGGGGTGGCAGGCGAATTGGCGGCTGAAGAAACAGGAGAAAAGGGCCCCGGATCTTTCCAAACGGCCTTTTTGGATCAACTGCATTGGGTTACTGACAAAGATTTGCAATCAATGGCCCGGGTGCAAAAGGTAAATCCGTAGCAGAAACCGGAAACACACCCTGCAACAGACTTCGTATTCAGAGGACGAACCACCAATAGAAAGGATGTCCGTTTATGTTATTAAGTGTTTTGGACCAATCCCCGATCCCTGAGGGGAAAAATGCCGTGGAAGCTTTGGCGGATACGACCCGGTTTGCCCAAGAAACCGAAAAAATGGGTTATCATCGCTTTTGGGTGTCCGAACACCACTTTACCCAAAGCTTGGCCGGATCGAGCCCGGAAGTTTTGATCAGCCATTTGGCGGCCAAAACTTCCCGCATGCGGATCGGTTCCGGAGGCGTGATGCTTCCGCACTACAGCCCGTATAAAGTGGCAGAAAATTTCAAGGTGTTGGAGGCACTTTATCCCAACCGGATTGACTTGGGGGTGGGAAGAGCACCGGGCGGAATGCCGCTGGCGACCCGCGCCCTGCAGGAAGGAAAGAAAACGTTGGGTCATGACACATATCCGGAGCAATTGAAAGACTTGATCATTTATCTGTATGATTTGACGGAGGAAAATGAAAAGTTCCCTGGCCTGTTGGCCACCCCGCAAATCGAAACGGCTCCGGAATTGTGGCTTTTGGGCTCCAGCGGGGGCAGTGCGTCGCTGGCGGCCGAATACGGGGCAGGTTATTCGTTCGCCCAATTTATCAACGGGGCCGGAGGGGAAGAAGTGACCCGGTATTACCGGGAACATTTCCGACCTTCCCGGGTGAACCAAAAACCGCGGACCATGGTTTCCATTTTTGCGGTGTGCGGGGAAACGGAGGAAGAAGCGGAAAAGCTGGCGAGCTCGCTCGATTTGTCCCTGCTTTTGATCGAAAAAGGAGAAGCCCGGGGCGGGATTCCTTCCGTGGAAACGGCGTTAAATTATCCCTATGACGCGTTTGACCGGTTCCAAATCAAAGAAAACCGCAAACGGGTGGTTGTCGGCGATCCCGCTCATGTCAAGGAAAAAATTCTCCGGCTGAGCGAAGCGTATCAAGCCGATGAGGTGATGCTGGTTTCCATCATGCATGACTTTGAAGCCAAGCTGAAATCTTATCGGTTGATCGCCGAAGCGTTTGGCATGATCTGAAAACAGAAGGCAGGGCTTCCACCGCCCTGCCTGTTATTTTGTTTCTTCGATGATGCCGCAAGCGATCCGGTCCCCGGCATCTCCGGCAGGATCCGACTTCAGGTCATCCGCTTTTTCATGAATCACCAGTGCGGTTCCCCCGCTTTTCAGCAGAGAATGGGATGCTTCCGGATTCAGCGTCACTCCGTCCACAGTCAAGGTGACATTCACCTTTCCGTCCGAATTCACGGTGATGTTGTCCAAATCCCCGGCGTGGGCTCCTTCCGGGTTTTCTTTTCCGTGTTTTTTGCCTTCCGGATTAAAATGTCCGCCGGCAGATTTGAAATCCGGTGCTTCGCATTTGCCGGTTTCATGGATATGGAAGCCATGTTCGCCGGGAGCCAGGTGATCCGCTGTGAGATGGATTCGCACGCCGTTTTCATCTTCCGTGATTCTCGCTTGTCCCACGGAATGTCCCCCACTGTCGGTCAGATTGGCCACTGCTTTGCGCAGAGGGGTTCCTTCCGGTGTTTTTTCTTCCGTTGCATGAGGATCCCCGGGAGCCGTGGCATCTTCGCTCGGGGTACATCCCAAGCTTCCCGCCATCAGCAACACAAAAATGGAAAAAAGAGAATAGAAGCGCATGGGTGCATTCCTCCTGAAAGCTGAATTTCCCTCATTATTTAAACAATTTATATATTTGTCAAGGATTTCCGGGAAAGAAAGGGAAGGGGACTCGTTTGGATCGGATATTTTTATATAATAGAACTGAAAGGAGGATAAGTGGTGAAAACAGCGGATTTATGCGATCATTATTCGTCACTGGGTGTGTGCGAAAACATTTTTTTGAATTTTGGAAAGAAAAAGCGGTTTAACGGCCCGATTCATACGGTGAAAGTGTTTGAAGACAATGTGCTGGTCAAAGAAGCTATACAAACTGTTCCCTCCGGCGCCGTGTTGGTCGTCGACGGCGGAGGTTCCAACCGCTGTGCATTGATGGGGGACCGGCTGGCAACGATCGCCGTGGAACGGAATCTGGCCGGCGTCATCATCAACGGTTGCATTCGCGATTCAGCCGAAATCAATGAAATGGATCTCGGCGTGCGGGCCCTAGGCACCTGCCCCGTCAAAAGCAAGAAAGAAGGAAAAGGCAAGCGGGACATCACCGTCTCCTTCGCCGGCGTTCACTGGAAACCAGGCTGGTATGCTTACGCCGATGAAGATGGCATTGTGCTCTCGGACAAGCCATTGACCTTGGACTGAAAAATGGTCGTCGACCCCCGGCGGAAAAGAAATCCCGGGGGTCAAATGATACGGAATATTCCTTCAATATTCTCAAGGTGATTGAAAAAACTTAATATGTCTTCCTTGTCATTTCAGAAGGATTGACCGCAAAAAAACAAAGGATCCGGTTGCCTTGGGGCTTCCTTTCAGTTTTTGATTGCGGAAAAATGGTCTCAGAGGAGGGAGAAATCATGCAAGGGAAACGATCCGATCGTCTTTGGCTGGGAATTTGCGCTGTCATCATTATCTTTTCAGGTGTTTTGAAAGCAATGAACAAAGGGATGGATGCTCTTTTGCCCTTGTCATTGGGGGTGTCTGTTGTTCTTTATGTATTTTCTAATCTGGATATCAGAAAGAATGATGAAAGAACTCAGTTGATCAAAGGCAAGAGTGGATTTTTGGCTTATGTAATCGGTCTGATCAGTGTCGGGGTTGTGTATGCTTCTTCAAGAGCGAATCTTATTGATACCGAATCCGGTGTTTTGATTGCATTGTCCATTTTTATGATTTCTTATCCCTTGTGTTTGTTTGTGTACAGCCGCTTGAATGAATGAGTGGCAAAGATACCTCTGGTTCAATTCTGAAATCCATCGGCTTTTCTTTTCCTGTGTTCTTTAAATTCAAACAGTTTGACGAAAATGTAGACCAGCAAAGCGGAGATCGTTGAGTAATAAAAAGGAAGAAAATTCGGGCTGTCCTCCATTTGCAAATTTACTTTAAACATCCATTGGTCAGCAATAAAACCGAAGAAGAGATATGACAGCAATGCGATTCCATGTTTCCACGGGTTCTGAACTGAATGCAAAAGCCGGTCGGTTACATAAGAGACTGCAAGTCCGTAAGTAAAGAAACCACATGAGCTGTAAAGAAAAGAAAGAACAAATAACATTTCAACATAAAGGATAAGAGGCATCAGAAAAAATGATGATATATAAAAACATATGGTAAACAGCAAATGACAAAGCGGCAAAAAATAATGCCAACAACCTTTTTCCGAAACCGATCATAAGAATCCCCTTTGTTTTTGGCATAAATATTATATAGAATATAGAGAATATTAACAAAGAAAAGATTTTAAAGAGTGTACATAAGCGAAAAGGGGATGCTCAATATTTCATAACCTAAAAAAACAGATTTCCTTGGGTTCTTTTTGTCGCAGTAAGTCTTACCTTTTTTCTGGACCGTGGTTTTCTTCTAACACTGGCTCAGGTTCAACCGGGATCGAAAAAGAGCAAAGTCAATCATGGATTATTCAATCGGCCTTCCAGCCGGAGGATCCCCCGCTGTATAATTGTCGCTTGCATTGTATTTTCACCTTTTCCTATATTCTATTTTACCAATAAGAAATTATTTTCTGGATATTTATGATGGATTGTTGCTTTCTAAGTACTATCCACATAGATTAAGGTGTGGAAGTGTTTGAATGACACAAATCAACTTTTCCGATTCTCTTGAAATTCAAAGAGTTTCACACAAACAAATACAAATAAAGCAGCGGTTGTTGAGAAATATCCAATCCAATGGGTTGTATCGATTTGTAAAATCCACCGGTCAGCCATCCATCCAAACAAACTGTAGCAGAGCAATGCAATCCCGTGTTTCCACGGGTTCTGAACTGAATGCAAAAGCCGGTCGGTTACATAAGAGACTGCCAGTCCGTAAGTAAAGATTCCGCAACCGCCATATATAAAAGAGAAAACGAACATTGTTTCAACCGTCGAACTGTCTAAAGCAGGATCATCGATGATACCGAGAAACATATAATATATGGCAAATAACAAAGTGGCAAAAAATAATGCCAACAACCTTTTTCCGAAACTGATCATGGGAATCTCCTTTGTATTTTATACAAAAATTATATTAAAAATATATAATATTAACAATATAAATGAAAAGGCTCTTCCTGATCTTGGACGTGAAAAGGAGGAAGAAGAAGATTATGCCGACGATCCCGGAAGTGTTTCAGCGCGTAAATCGTGAAAAGTTTATACGCAAGGAGGACGGGAGCCTGATCCCGCAGATTTCATCTGATGGCGCGATCCGTGGCAGTCTTGAATTATTGGATGTCCAAAAAGGACAGCGGGTCCTGGAGATCGGTACGGGTTCCGCGTACAGCACGGCATTGATCGCCTTACTTTCCGGGCCCGACGGCAAGGTTGTCTCTTTGGATATTGAGCCGAAACTCACCCGACGTGCACGCCGGATGTTTGAAGACCAAAATTTGCATCAGGTGCAATTTGAAACCCGGGACGGGCGCAACGGTTGGGCAGCGGGTTCCCCATATGACCGGATTGTGGCTTGGACAACCCCGGATCTTCTTCCTGAAGCGTGGAAACATCAATTGAAAGAAGGCGGTTGGGTGGTAACGCCATTTAAAGCGCTTCCAATTGCGGACACCAATGTTGTGGTTCGACTGATCAAAAGAAACGGGAAACTGAAAGGGGAAAATGTCATTCCGGGTTCGTACATTGCCATGACGGAAAGAACACCGGAAGAGTTTTTCGGACCTTGGATTCATGCCCACTGGTCGGGAGAAGGAGAGAATCCGTGGTGGGTCAGTTCCTCCTGGATGGAAAGACCGGTTGATTCTGACTGGGTCTGTCAATTCCTCTATCTCAATCCAACAACTCCTCCTTTTCCGGAAGTTGGCGACGAGCTTCGGGCATTCTTGCTGGCAGTAAATCCCGATGGTCTGACAACGGCAGAGCGATCGGATGGAAGCTATATCGGATACAGCAGTCCGGAAGGATTTGCATTGCTTTCCCTCCGGGATTCTCAATGGATCACAACGGACGAAAGGCATGCACATGTTCTAATCCGTTGGAGGGAATCGTGGAACCGACAAAAACGTCCATCTTACAGCCGGATCAAAGCCTGGGTGGTTGGGAAACGAGTCCGGGTTGAACTGAAAAAGGAACCGGAACCAAAGGAAATTTAGGCTATTCAATTTTACCGTTCTTGTGCTTCTGAACGTGTAAACCAAACATTAATACTGTTTTTTCCATGGAGTCATAAAGCCTTATGATCTAACAAAAATAATTGATGTCATAACTATATTCGGAATTTAGTAAAGAGAGGGAATTTAACAATGTTAATTACATTAAAAGATGATTTGCCAAACAGTAAGCAATTTTTTGACCTGTACCAAACGACGGGATGGAAACATCCATTTACTAAAGAGCGTTTATTTCAGGCAATATCAAACAGCTGGTATTCTGTTTCAGCTTACAAAGAAGACGAGCTGGTCGGATTTGGAAGAGTGATATCTGATGGAGTTTATCAAGCCCTGATCTGCGACTTGATTGTAAGTTCAAAATATCAAGGAAAAGGGATCGGAACCCGTATTCTATGCAGGCTTTTAGATCAGTGTAAAGAAAATGACATCCTTTTGGTGATGCTATTTAGTGCCAAAGGAAAGTTCAGCTATTATGAAAGATTTGGTTTTGTTCAACACAGTCCTGACGCACCAGGAATGATATGGGATAAAACAAAATATGTCTGATACGTCTCCGTATAAACACCAAACCAAGAATATCGGGCTACTTGTTCACCCAGAGGTGAGCAAAGCAACCAGTAAGATTTTCAAAGAGTTTTCTCATGGGAAATTTCCGTCTGCTGTAGTGAACCAGACGATTCGGGAAGTCAAGTCAAAAAAGAAAAAGCAAAACGCGAAATCATTCAAAAAGCTATGGTGTTGCTTCAACAATCAGAACCTCAAGATGGAAAAGGTTGGAGACTTCTATACGGTTTCCTTTCCAACTTTGGAAAAGCGGATCGGTGTACCCGTTGTAGCCCGTCCTTATCAGCAAGCATGGTTAGAGAGAATCCTAAACGGAACCGTCAAACAGGGTGCCAGCGAGCTATACAGGAAAAAAGGAATGGTATATCGCCATTCCAATCACTTTTGAAGTAGAACAACGGAAACTAAAGTCATGGGAGTTGATCTGGGACTGAGATACATAGCTGTCGCCAGTGTTGGAACAAAATCATTATTCTTCAAAGGAAATCAAGTTGCTTTTGTTCGTAGACTTTTTGCGGCTAGACGAAGAAAGCTAGGTAAACTGAAAAAACTTTCCGCCATCAAAAAATCAAAAGATAAAGAGTCTCGTTGGATGAAAGATCAGAACCATAAAATCAGCCGTCAAATCGTAGATTTCGCATTGACCAACGGTGTTGGTATCATTCGAATGGAAGATTTGACGGAGATTTGAAATCGGGCAAAGTCTAAAAAAGAAGCTGGTAGAAACCTTCATTCATGGGCTTTCTATCAGCTACAGAAAATGATTAAGTACAAAGCAGAAATGGTAGGTATCTGCTTTGAATTAGTTAAACCGGACTACACCAGTCAAACTTGTAAATGTGGTCATCGTGAAAAAGCGAATCGAATTGGCATCCAGTTCAGATGCAAAAAGTGTGGTTATACCTGCCATGCTGATCTGAATGGAGCAATTAATATAGCTAAAGCCCATTCTGGGTTAGTAGCCTAGCGTACTGGTAACAGGTACGCCGCCCATGTGGGTACACTCTAACCACATGGGACGGGGTGATGACACACCCCTGAACTTGGGCGTTGTCCAAAACGGAAACGGACTACGGACGCTAACGACCCAAGAATCCCACGGCTTCAGCCGTGTGGAGTGTCAATATGGGAGAATCATTTGTTGGACTTGGACGAAAACGGTATATTGATATAGAAAAACCCCCTGGATGGGCCGGTTGTTTGGGGAAAGGGCATTGATTTGAGAAAATGGAAGATTTGCAGAATCGGGGTTTGGTCATACAATCCGCTTCCGGACATCAAGCCGGTTGGCGGTTTTTTTGTTTGGCGGGAAAGGAACGCGGCGGGAGGGCTTTTTGTCTGTTTCTGTGGTATTCTGTTTAGGATAGAGAAGATGAAATGGAAAACAGAATATGAATTCAGAAGAGGTTGATGAAGATGAAAGTGGTATTGGCGACGTTAAATGCAAAGTACATTCATACATCTTTGGCGTTGCGGTATTTAAAAGCGTACAGCGGCCGGGAATTTGATGTGGAGATCGCGGAGTATACGATCAAGGATCCGGCGATGAATGTGGTTTCGGATCTGTTTCAACGCCGGCCGGATGTGATCGGTTTTTCATGTTACATATGGAATATTGAAGAGACCATCCCGATTTTGGATATGATAAAAAAGATCATGCCTCAGACAAAGATTGTGCTGGGCGGTCCGGAAGTGTCGTATGACACCCGTGAATGGATGGACCGGTTGCCGCAAGTGGATTTTATTGTGATGGGGGAAGGGGAAGCGACGTTTCATCACTTGCTGAAGGAGATCAGCGCAGAAGAGCGGTATGATCAGGTGTTGGGCGTGGCTTACCGCCAAGGGGAAGAAGTGATTCTCAATCCGCCGCGGCCCAAGTTGGACTTGAATGAGATCCCGACTCCGCACCGGTTTCCGGAAGATCTGCCCGATTTGTCCAAACGGGTGATTTATTTCGAGACGAGCCGGGGATGTCCGTTCAATTGCCAGTTTTGTTTGTCCAGCATTGAAGTGGGGGTCCGGTATTTTGATATCGAGCGGACGAAGGCGGACCTTATGTACTTGATTGAAAACGGGGCGAAGCTGATCAAATTTGTCGACCGGACGTTTAATATCAAGCGGGATTATGCGCTGGAGATTTTCCAGTTTCTCATTGACCATCACCAGGGATGTGTGTTCCAGTTTGAGATCACGGCAGATATCATGCGGCCGGAAGTGTTGCAATTTTTGACGGAAAACGCGCCTCCGGGGATTTTTCGTTTTGAAATCGGGGTTCAATCGACGAACGACCCGACCAACTTGGCGGTGAAACGGAGACAAAACTTCTCCAAACTGTCGCGCACGGTGAACATGATCAAAGAAAGCGGCAAGATTGCCCAGCACCTGGATTTGATCGCCGGATTGCCCCATGAAGATTATGACACGTTTAAAAAGACATTTAATGATGTATTTGCCCTGCGGCCGGAAGAATTGCAACTGGGCTTTTTGAAAATGTTGAGAGGAACGGGACTTCGCATCCAGGCTGATCAGTATGAGTATGTTTACATGGAGCGGGCACCTTATGAGATCTTGGGCAACAAGGACCTTTCCTTTGCCGACATTGTCCGCATCAAGCGCGTGGAGGATGTGTTGGAAAAGTATTGGAATGCGCATCGCATGGACCACACCTTGAACTATTTGATTGAGCACGAGTTTCCTTCTGCCTTTGACTTTTTCCAGGAGTTTGGCGACTACTGGGAGAAGCAGGGATGGCAACGAATCGGGCATCAGTTGGAAGATCTCTTTTTGCGTCTGGTTTCCTTTCTGAAAAGCAGGGGCACTTCACAGCCGGATGTGATTTTGGGATTGATGAAGTATGACTATTATCTCAATCATCGTCACCGTCCGCGCAAAGTGTGGTGGGACTGGACGCTGAGCAAGGAGGAACAAGCCGCTTATTTGAAAATGGCGCTGAAATCACCGGAGAAAGTCTCGGGAGATTTCGGGGAGCAACCGGTGAGCGAAAGGCAGTTGTTCAAGCATGCGGTGATCGAGTCGGTGCCGTTTGATTTGAAAAGATACCTTAAGACCGGCGAATTCCTCTTGAAAAAACAGTTGATGATCGCTTATTATGAACCGGGTAAACCGGTGAAGATTTATACCATGGATCCAGACAATGACTAAGCCCTTTCTCCTCTTTGGAGAAGAGGGTTTATTTTTATCAGGAAAATCGAAGAATAGGATATCTTCCGGAGAAAGATGATGTTATACTAGATGGCTGTGAATATCAGAAAACAGAAAGTGAAAGTGATGCGAAATGGTTTTGCGAATGGTGATTATTGTCCTTTCTTCCATCTTGATTGCCTTTGCATGGAATGTGTTTTTGTTGCCGCATAAGATTTTAAGCAGCGGCGTTTCCGGGATCGCCATGATTATCAGTTTGTTGACGCCGATCAACACCGGGGTCATCAACTTTGCTTTGAACCTTCCTTTGCTTCTGCTCGGATACATGAAGCTGGGAAAAAAGTTTATCACCAATACGATTCTTTCGGTGGTCGTCACTTCGGTGGCTTTGTGGTTGATTCCTGTTGAACCGATTTCCAGCGACCCGATCTTGTCCTCGCTGTTCGGGGGTGTGCTCGCCGGCATCGGCACCGGATTTATCTTTCGTTCATCCGGTTCCACCGGTGGATTGGATATCATTGTCTTTTTGCTGACCCGAAAAAAAGAGATTTCTTTGGGGACGCTCACCTTTACCATGAATGCGGTGATCGTGTTTGTTTCAGGGTTTCTGTTTGACTGGGACACGGCTCTTTACACCATGTTGTCCATTTTTGCCACCGGTAAAGTGATTGACATGATTCATACCAAACATTTGAAAGTCACCTTGATGATTATCACTAGCAAAGGTGAGGAAATCCGGAAAAGCCTGATTTCCAGATTGGTGCGGGGAATCACGATTGTCGACGGGGAGGGAGCCTACACCCGGGAAAAACGGAAAGTCTTGTTCATGATTATTTCCCGCTACCAACTGGCGGAAGTGAAAAGGGTGATTATGGAAAACGATCCCAAAGCGTTTGTCAATATCATGGAAACCGTGGAAGTGATGGGATATTTCCACCGGGATTTCAATGAAGAAAATGGTTAAAAAACGTTGAACTTTGCATGAAGCCAGTAAGACTTGCGTTAAACTATAGTTGGAATTGCCTGTGAGGAAAGGATTGCGTTATGAAGTCGAAGTCTCGGGTGCAGAAACGAAAGAACGAACATATCGAAATCGTGCTGAATGAAAATGTGACCAGCCGGCAAGTGACCACCGGATTGGAACATTACCGCTTTGTTCATCAGGCGTTGCCGGAGCTGGATTTTCGTGAAATTGATCTTTCCTGTACCTTTTTGGGGAAACCTTTGAAGGCCCCGCTTTTCATCAGTTCGATGACCGGCGGGACCGAAGAAACGGGGGAGATTAACCGCATGTTGGCCATTGCGGCCCAGGAGTGCGGGTGGGCGATGGCGCTGGGATCAATGCGTGTGATTCTGGATCGGCCGGCGGTGGAACACACCTTTCAAGTCCGGCGCCATGCCCCGGATATTCCGGTGATTGCCAATATCGGAGCCGTGCAATTGAATCACGGGGTCGGGGAAGAAGAATGTTACCGTTTTGTGGAGACAGCGGAAGCCGATGCGCTGGTTTTGCACTTGAATTCGATGCAAGAAGTGTTTCAGCCGGAGGGGGACGTCAATTTCAAAGGCATCCTCCGGAAAATTGAAAAGCTGTGCCGGCGCGTTTCATTTCCCATCGGTGTCAAGGAAGTGGGTTGGGGAATCAACGGCGAATTGGTCAAAACCCTGTTTGATTGCGGTGTACAGTTTGTGGATGTGGCCGGAGCGGGAGGCACTTCGTGGAGTCAGGTGGAAAAACACCGGACCACCCCCTTGTTGAAAAATGCGGCGCAAGCTTTTGAAAATTGGGGAATTCCGACGGCGGAATGTGTGATCGAAGCGCGGAGTGCGGCTCCTTCCGGAACGATCCTTGCCAGCGGCGGATTGAAAAACGGGGTGGATGCCGCGAAGGCGATCGCGTTGGGAGCAGATCTGGCCGGATTTGGACGTTCGCTTTTGCCCTATGCGGCCGATAACCGGCAGGATATGTTGATCGACCGGCTCCGGCAGGTGATGATGGAAATGAAAATCGCCATGTTTGGAGCAGGCATCGGTTCCGTTAAGGAACTTTCCCGGACCGACCGGCTGGTATTTCATGCATGGCAGTGATCGCGGTGTAATCGCTTCCGTTCAGGTTGACAACGGGCCGGTGGTTAATATTTAATAAAATAAAATATTAACTTTCCTAACCAATGGGAATGAGATGGAAAGCGGGGAGACGGATGACATTTGATCATGAGAACATTATTACCAACATTCAAATGAAACAATATGCCATTACCCGGAGAATCGGACAGCATATCACCACGGCGTTATCCGAAATCGGTTTGACCCGGGCGCAGTTTCATATATTGAATTATATCGGATCGAGCGACCGATGCCGGGCGACCGACATTGCAAACATGATGGAGGTCAAGCCCAGTGCGGTGACGTTGATGATAGACCGTTTGGAAGCCCACCAGTGGGTAAGGCGCTCCCAGGATGCTTTTGACCGTCGTGTGGTTGTCATTGAACTGACGGAAGAAGGAAAAAATATATTGTCCAAAGCGAAAAAAATCAGTGAAGAAGTGGTGAAACATTATTTGTCCAATTTGTCCCAAGACGATTTGATCCGCTTGTTGGAAATTTATGAAAAACTGGAGAGAATTGTAAACGACGAAAAACGGGCGGAATAAATTTTTTCGGAAAATGTTGAAGGGTCTATCACTGCAAAAAGACGCCAAAATGCCAGTAAAAAAAGAGAAAAATCCCCCTTAAAAAAGATCAGAAATGGAGGGCGGATTTGTCAAATGGCGAAAGTTGTGTATTCAATACAATTCAAGGATATTGATAAAAAGGATGATCTTTATGCAGCTACCCGGCTGGTTGCAAAGCTGGAAATGGGATCAGCGTTGGCAGGAAACGGGATTTGAGTTTTTGGATGAAGCTGCTTTTTTGGATGAGCTGGCACAGTTCATGGATCGGGAAGCTGATTTGATCGTTTTTGCCGAAGCAAAGGATCTGAGTATTCCCCGCGGTATTGTGCTTGCCTATCAACCTTTGGTGGAACATCAAATTTTTGCAATCTTTCAAGGATGTGTTTCACATCCGTTGGCCATTCCGGCCGATTTGGATGAAGTCCGTCGCTTTTCAGATTATTATTTGTCGCCGGGTTGGCAAATGGAGCAAATGCGCTTGCCTCATCACACGATCCCGCGAGTTTGGAGAGGAACCAGCCAGCGGCAGTTGACACCGCTGACGGAGGAGCGTTTGAAATGGTCTTCTTTTTACATAGGCGTCGGCCATTACGAACATGAAATGGTTGACTTGGAAAACAGCGCGGCGTTCAATCCTTTTTTGCGCACCGACCGGATGGTGACGGCCACTGCGGACGGAGGGCAGTGGTCGCAATGGTACACGAATTACTCCGGTTCCATTTTCTCCTTGTACCGCATCCCGATGGAGGATCAATGGGGCATTTTTTATCTGTTTGTCCACTACAGGCCGTGCCCATACCTGGAAGGGAAGAGGCAAATTTTAAACGAACTGGTGTCGGAGGAGAAACCTGCCGGCAAATTGCCGGTGGATGTTCCCTTTGATGTAGTTCTGGCCCTGAATCATTTCCCTTTTTATCAGCTCTTTACCATTGAAGAGTTAAAAGAAGAGGCATTAAACGGCAATTATGAATGGTTTATTCATTTGCTCGGATACTTGGATTGCCCCTTGGTCAAACGGGAAATCGGGGATCTGGAGCAAGTGTTTGCCGATTTTGCCGATTGCCGCCACGAAAAAATCCGGCGCGAAGTGACGGCACTTGCGCACCTTCACGGTTGGCGCAATTTATTGAATCAATTGCAGGAAAACGATTAAGCAAAATCCCTCCTTTAAACAGGAGGGATTTTTTTATCTCTGAAGAAGTGCATTTTACTTTAATCGTGTTTTAAAAAGGCCGGCACGTCAAAACAGGTTGTCAGAATTGAATGATTGACGTATTTGGTGTCTTTTTCGAAGCGGTTCACAAACACTTGATCATATTTTTTGGAGCCCAGGGTGAAGCTCCAGAAGCCGCCCGGATAGGTGGGAACCGTTGCCGTGTATACTTTGACCGCCGGATACAGATCCCGGATGTGGCGGATGGTTTGGTTCATGACGGAGCGGTGAAACAGCGGGGACTGGCTTTGGCACACCATCAATCCGTCTTCTTTTAAAGCCCGGTGAATGTTTTCATAAAAGCTCTTTTCAAAAAGCGCTTTGGCGGGGCCCACGGGGTCGGAGGAGTCCACGATGATCACATCGTAGTGATCCTGGATGTTTTCCACATGTTTGATCCCGTCATTAAAAATAAAGTTCACCCGGCGATCGGAAAGGTTTCCGGAAACCGCCGGCAGGTATTTTTTGCAGGCATCCACCACCAGCTCGTCAATTTCCACCATGTCAATTTCTTTGACATTTTCATATTTGCATACTTCCCTGGCGGCTCCGCAGTCCCCGCCCCCGATGATCAACACGCGCTCGGGATTCGGGTGGATGGAAAGCGGAATGTGGGTGATCATTTCATTATAAATGTGGCCGTCCAGGGAAGTGGTTTGCACCACGCCGTCCAAAACGAGCATGCGCCCGAAATCATATGAATCCAAAATCATGACATGTTGAAAAGGGGATTTCTCCGAAAATACAACTTCTTTAATCCGGTAACTTACCTTCATGTTTTCCCGTTCATCTTCGATCAGCCATAAATCCCCGTTTTTTTCTTGCAGAAATGGTGTTTGGTTCAACCGTCCAACCTCCTTGAAACATATGTTACCGAGACACCATTTTATCAGATGTGTCATTGTTTTGCAGTTTTTTGTTTACTGGATTTGGTTTGTCAAGGAGTATAATTTTATATATACTTTTTTGATAAGGGTATGATGAAAGTTTGGAATAAAGGAGAGACTTATGGAAAAGAAAAAACCGGTCTCTTACGAGCGATTTGCAGAAATAGAATTTTTATTGCGGGAAATCAGTGTGATTGTCAAAAGAAAAGGAAGGGAAATCCTGGACCGGTTTCCGGTGACCCCTCCCCAGTTTTCCGCTTTGTTGTTGCTTCAGGAAAACGGGGATTTAACCATCGGGGAATTGAGCCAAAAAATGTTTTTGGCTTGCAGTACGATGACCGATTTGATTGACCGGATGGAGAAAAACAAAGTGGTGGAACGGATAAGGGATGAACGTGATCGGCGCGTGGTGCGGATCCGTTTATTGGATAAAGGGAGCAAAATCATTGAAGAAGTATTGGCAGCCCGTCGGCAGTACTTGTCTGACATTCTCTCGCATTTGTCATCCGAAGAGACAGAGCAAATTCAGAAACATTTATCCGTTTTGTATCATGAAATGAAAAAAGATTGAGGTTTTCCTCCATTCATGCACCGAATGGAGGTTTTTGTTGCCCGTGTTCCAATTCTTGGAAAAAACAATATGATAACATATCCGGTTGAGACAGAGGGATAGGAGTTGGATTTTTGTATGATGCAGCAAACCAGAGACCGGGCCATCGGCATCCTTGACTCCGGAGTCGGCGGGTTGACCGTTGCCCGTGAAGTGATGCGGCAGTTGCCCCGGGAAACCATTTATTATGTGGGGGATACCAAACGCTGTCCATATGGCCCCCGAAGCAAAGAAGAAGTCCGGAGATTTACCATGGGCATTGTCCGGTTTTTGATGAGTCATCCGATCAAAGCGATTTTGATCGCGTGCAACACCGCAACCGCCGCAGCGCTGGATTTGGTGAGAGAACAGGTGGACATTCCGGTTCTGGGAGTGATTGATCCCGGGGCGCGGGCGGCCATTAAAGCGACGAAAAACCAAACGATTGGCGTGATCGGCACGCAGGGAACGATTCAAAGCGGGGCTTATGAACAGGCTCTGCGCAAAATCCATCCCGACTTGACCATTCACAGTCTGGCTTGTCCGGCCTTTGTGCCGTTGGTGGAAAGCGGGTATCGCCATACCGCTTTGGCCGATGACATTGTTGCCGACACGTTGTCCCCGCTCAGAAATACTTCGATGGATACCCTGATTCTCGGATGCACGCATTATCCCCTTTTGGCGGATTCCATCCGAAAAGCAGTGAGCGAATCGGTTTCCATCATCAGTTCGGCGGAAGAGACCGCGGTGGAGTTAAGCACAATTTTGCAGCATCAACAATTGCTGTCGGATCAGCATTCCCCCGAACACCGTTTCTTTACGACGGGGTCGACGGAAAGCTTTTCGAAGATCGCCGAAGACTGGTTCGGTTTTCCGGTCAAGGTGGAACAAGTGGAGCTTTATTTCCCTTCAGTGGGATAAAATTTTGTCCCGGAAAGTGCTAAATTCCCCCCATGCCCGTATACATGTAATAAATGACTTGTCCTTGGGGGGAGATTGTTCATGGATCAAAGATTCATACGCTCAGCCGTCTTTCTATTATTCATTCCTTTGCTGGTGACCGGATGCATGTTCGGACCGGGAAAAGAATCCACCAAGCCCATAGACCCGCCCCCGGCCAATGCCAATTTGGACAACGCGACGCCGGTGGGGGCCGGCCAGGAAAAGAAAGATGACAAACAGGAAAAGACGACCGGAGTCGAACTTTATTTCAAAACGAATAACGGCCACGTCGCGCCTTATACCTTGAATCTTCCGGCTTCCACAGGGATTGCCAAAGAAGTGTTAAAGTTCATGGTGAAGGAAGGGCCGGGAGTATCCATGTTGCCGGAAGGGTTGACTCCGATTTTGCCCAAAGGTACGCAGGTGAAGGCGTTAAATATTTCAGACGGGGTTGCAACCATTGACTTTTCAAAGGAATTTTTGAACTACAAAGAGGATGAAGAAGAAGATTTGTTAAGTGCCGTGACTTGGACGTTGACGGGTTTTTCCACCATTGATGAGGTGAATATCTGGGTCGATGGGAAACCGCTTGCGGTCATGCCGAAGAAAAAGACACCGGCTCAAGGTTTGACCCGCAAAGACGGGATCAATCTGGAGGTGGCCGAAGGAACGGACCTGACACGGAGCATGCCGGTCATCCTGTATTTCATGGGGCAATTGCCCAATAACGAGATTTACTATGTACCGGTGACCCGGATGGTCAGTCCATCAGACCAAATCGGCGAAACGGTGATGAATGAGCTGATCAAAGGGCCGCAATATGATTCCGGTTTGAGTGCGGCGCTGGACAACACCCTGGCGGTGAATAAAGTTCAGGTCAAAGGCAAGGTGGTTTCGGCGGACCTGGGAGAGCAACTGTTACAGTACGGAAAAAACACCGCTTCCAAAGACGCCATCCAAACGATCGTGTTGTCCTTGACGGAAAACACCGATGCGGATAAAGTGCAATTGACCGTGAACGGAAAACAAAGCGTTGCCGTGGAAGGGGAAGGAACCGTCAGCCAGCCCGTGGCCCGGCCGGTCTTTGTCAATCCAAATAAATCCTGATGCAGGTGCAAAAGGAATGAGTCAAATTTCATTCCTTTTTTCTTTTCTCATTCGGAATTTGGGATAAGGGTATGCTATACTAAAGGAACTTGGCACAGGAGGGAAGCATCATTGAGAACCGATGGACGCGCAAATCATGAACTAAGAAAAGTGGAAATGCAGCGAGGCTTTATCAAGACGGCGGAAGGTTCCGTTTACATAACTGTGGGGGATACCCGGGTCATTTGCACGGCGACGGTGGAAGAAAGAGTCCCCCCTTTTTTGAGAAATTCCGGTAAAGGGTGGATTACCGCGGAGTATTCGATGTTGCCGAGAGCAACCCATCAACGGACCGTTCGCGAATCCAGCCGGGGGAAAGTCAGCGGCCGGACGATGGAAATCCAGCGCCTGATTGGAAGGGCGCTCCGTTCCGTTGTGGATTTATCCGCCATCGGTGAAAGAACCCTGTGGATCGACTGCGACGTGATCCAGGCGGACGGCGGAACCCGTACCGCGGCGATTACCGGAGCGTTTGTTGCCATGGTGGATGCACTGGCTCCCATGGTGAAAAACGGTGTTTTAAAAGAGATGCCGGTCAAAGACTTTTTGGCTGCGACCAGTGTGGGGATCGTCGGGGAAGAAGTGCTCTTGGATCTTTGTTATGAAGAAGACTCCTCCGCCATTGTGGATATGAATATAGTCATGACGGGTCTCGGCAAATATGTGGAAATCCAGGGAACCGGCGAAGAATCTCCTTTTTCGGGCGACCAGCTTTTCCAACTCTTAGAGCTGGCCAAAAAAGGAACGTCTGAATTGATTCGCATGCAAAAAGAAATCTTGGGCAGCGACGCCGAACTGGTGGGGGAAACCGTTTCGGAGGAAAGTTCTTCGGCAACCAAATAATCAAAACGGGCCCATGAGCTTTTTTATTGTTCATGGGCTTTCCCATGAACCACTGAGAGGGAAAGGAAGAGAAAAATGAAAAGAAACTGGCCTTTTCCGTATATCATCATTGCGACGGGAAACCGAAACAAACTGGAACAATTCCGGGAACTGTTTTTGGAGCATTTGAACCTGGATGTCAAAGGGTTGAAAGACTTTCAAGATTTGCCCGGCATTGTGGAGGATCAGGATACTTTTGAAGGCAATGCCGTCAAAAAAGCGGAAACAATTTCCCGGCATTTGAATGCCCCGGTGGTTTCAGATGATTCTGGGCTGGTGGTTCCGGCGCTAAACGGGGAGCCTGGCGTTTATTCGGCCCGCTATGCGGGAGAAAATGCCACAGATGAAGAGAACAACCGGAAATTGCTGAAGCAAATGGAATCCATCCCGCAAGAGAAACGCCAGGCTTACTACGTTTGCGTCATGGCGCTGGCCGTGCCCGGTGAACCGACCAAAACCGTGGAAGGAACGTGCCACGGGGAGATCACCCGGGAGCCGAGAGGCGATCAAGGTTTCGGCTATGATCCGCTTTTTTATGTGCCTTCGCTTCACAAAACAATGGCGGAGCTGAGCAATCAAGAAAAATTCGCCATCAGTCACCGCGGGAAAGCCACTCGTCTGTTGATCGAAGAGATGAAGAACATGTATCATTTTTCATAAGGGGAGGAATGATGATGAAAGTGTTGATCATCAGCGATTCACACGGCCGGGCGAAGCGGTTGAATGAAATCGTGGACCGGGTGAAAGCCGATCATGTGATCCATTGCGGAGATTTTTGCACCGGCCGATCGGAACTTCCCTCTGTGCCGTTGACTGTGGTGAGAGGCAATTGCGATTGGGAAGAAGTTTCCGAGGAAGAGGTCTTTGAAGCGGATTCCCTTCGCTTTTTTGTCACGCACGGCCACCGGTACCGGGTGAAAGAATCTTTGCTTCCCGTCAAATACCGGGCGCAGGAGGCGGGAGCACAAATTGCTTGTTTCGGCCACTCCCACTTCCCGGTGTGTGAAGAAGAAGACGGCGTCTTGCTGATCAATCCCGGAAGCATCACGCAACCCCGGGGCTTTACTGTGCCGACCTATGCTGTTTTGGAGAAAAAAGACGGGAAGATCAAAGTGGTATTCTACCAAACCGATGGAACTCCGATTACCGAGCGGGGATTTGAAGGGGAATTGTCGTAACGATAATTCCTTTTCCTTTTGCCTGTTTTTTTCGCTGAAATAAAAAAAGTGGTTGACGGAAAGAATAATCTGTTGTAAAATATTTTGTGTCGTCACAGCGAATTAGAAAAATGTCCCAGTAGCTCAGCTGGATAGAGCAGCGGCCTTCTAAGCCGTCGGTCGGGAGTTCGAATCTCTCCTGGGACGCCAAAATGATCAAGGGAATACGTTTGCCCCTTCCCTATATGGACGGGGCAAACGTTTTTTTGTGTCTGTGAAGGGGAACCTGCCAACACGAAGCACAGACTTCTCCACTGTGATGAAAAACGGGCCCGGCTGACATTTCCAGGTTTTTAATATCCGGTATTGAATGGGTTATAATAAAAATATAAAGAAAATTATTAATTTTATTCACAATGCCGATCCGAGACCCGCCACAAACGGAAGGAGGCTTGAAAGATGGCACCCCTTTGCCTTCGCTGTGGTGAACAAACATTGGGAAAGTCCCGGGACGGCTACGTGTATTGCAGCAACTGCGGATACGAAGAATACGACGGATGCGGGGAAGACGACGGTTGAACGGTTGGCGCCCGTCACGGGCGTTTTTTTATGCAGGAATCATAGCGGCTATAACGAATAAAATACCCGCACAATTGTAAGCGGGGGAGCGATGAACTTGCGTGCGGTGGATGCGTTCTTATAAGGGTACAAACCGGCCTTCTTGGAAATTCCCCTTGAAAGATGGAAAACGGGACACATGGAGTATTTGCTGGACAATTACCCGTATGGTCGGGGATAAAGATTATGATTTGACCTTTTTACTTGTTCTTTCAAAACGAGCTGATCTAATCTTTATTCCACGCAGAAGTGAAACGCAGCGGAACGCTATCCGCGAAAGAAGCCGACCGGATTTTGGGGACGATTTTGGGTTTCCCGCCGAAAGCCGTGGATTTTTACGTACGGATGATGGAAGAAGAGAGAAAAGGAAACATTGAAGAATATCGGTGGATGAGAGGACGGAAAATCGGGTTGATTTATTGCGGATGCAGCTTTGTCACTGATATAGAAGACTTCGAAATCAATGCACTCTGGTTGCTGGACAAATATCCGTATGAAGAAGCGAAAGAAGATGGAATGTACATACGGTTGGATGGAGAGAGAATACGGGTGCCAACCGAAAGCTGCCGCCAATTGGCGGAGTTTCACGAATCCATACGGAAAAAACGCGGTGCGGTGCTGGTATAACTGCCTTTTCAGGCTGTTATTTTTTTGTGTGCATGCAAAGCAAAGCCTGGCTGTTGTCAGCCGGATTCAGATGGTCTGTGCGTAAAACAGCGTTGTTTGCCGAATCATCTTTACAAAATGTGCGTTTTGTAACCTTTTATGCACATAAAAAACGAAAAGAAGCGCCGAAAAGAGCGAATCATTTTTGTTAGAGAGGTTTTTCGACGATCAAAGCGGAGGGAAGTGGCGCTGTCGTGTATCTTGCAAAGTGTGGTCTTGAACCGGAATGGCCGGTTCTGTGGCCGGAAACGGGAAAAGGGGGTGGCATGTGGTGAACCGCATTATGGTGATCGGGGTTTCATCCGGAGTTGGGAAATCGACGTTTGCGCGGAAATTAGGGCAAATCTTAAAGATCCGTGTTTATCATTTGGATGCTTTCTATTGAAAACCGGGCTGGGTGGAGTCTTCCCCGGAGGAGTTCGTCGCAGCTCAGCAAGAAATTGTGAACCAATGCCAATGGATTGTGGAAGGGAATTACAGTCGTACGTTTGAGATCCGGGCAGAACATGCGGATACAATAATCTATTTGGAACTGCCCCGATATCTGTGCCTGTTGCGTGTGATCAGGCGCTTTTTGGTGAACATGGGGAAAGCGCGGCGTATGGGAGAAGGGTGTCCGGAAAGATGGAATAAGGATTTCATAAAGTATGTATTTACCACTTATGATTCCCGCCGGAGAAAAATGATGGAGCGATTAGAAGCTTTTCAAAAATCCGGTGCTGGCAAAACGGTTGTCATCTTAAAGAGCAAACAAGCAATGCATCGTTTTCTGGAAAATATCAAAAGGCAGGAAGAGAGAAATAAGTAAGAAAAAATTGCACGGGAAATCCGAACTGAAAAAAGGGACAAAGAAAGGTCAAACAGTTATTTTAACAAAACAGTGTAAACAGCTTGCTATTCAGATTTCTGCAGAACCTCTGATCCAAATTTGAAAGCTTAGAGATGCACATTATGAAATGCAGAAAAGCAAGGTGCCTGCTGATAAGCAATCAATTGATCAGATAGAAAAAAATTTTGGGATTCAACTCCCTTCCGATTTCCGACAAATTGCAATTATTTCTCATGGAACCCAACCAAGTCCTGATACGATTGACTTTGGAGATCTAAAAAATCATCTTCTTCAAACCAAACAGAAAAACGAACCTCACGAATCGTTTTATTCAAAATTTCTCACTCTGTTAAAGTGGGATGTCAGTAAACGTCGTTTAAAAATATCTCTTGATGATTGTATCATCAGCAATGAAAGAAAGACAAAAGAGGACTATGAGATATTTCTTTACAACAAAAGATGGATTATCCTGGGGATGGTATATATATTCATAATCCTTTGAATATCATCCGGATTGGATCGAGGGGTCGTTATGAAATGGTATGATCATGTTAGTGAAGATGCAAAGGCGGCTTTTTATTTATCTTTAACAGAAAAAGTATTGGATAAAATCAGTCATTATGAATGGTTTCCTCATGTAAAAGAAACCATGAACATGTGTTGGGATTGGATTGAGGAAAAAGGATGGAGTGGACATGATCTTTATGAAAGGCTTGATGATGAAGAATCAGAAACAGGGTTATTTTCAATTCACATAAATGAAGTCGATGCTGGTTTAGATGACGATGAAGATGAACTTGCGTTTTTCTGTGTAATCGATGCAGTGGCCTACACGGTTTGGCAAGCCTGTAAGTATGAAGAGAAAGGCTATGTTCCGCAAGCAATTGAAGTTGTAAATGATGAATTTACAGACGGCGAATTTATGAGAAAAATTTGCCAGATTCATGATTACCAAGAAAAATGGGCTGAGCGGTTAAAACAATACCTGATAAAAAACCACCCGGCAGGCAGTGACAAGAAGATCCAAAGAGAAGAATTGTTGAGCTTGATTGCGTAAAAATCGGTTTCATGGATTTCTTTGAAAGCCCGCCCGGTCAAAAGGTGCGGGTTTTGTTTTTGTTAAAGGTGAAAGAAAAGTAACGTGTTTCCATAGGTTATCATTGAATGATTCGATTTCATTTTTTGGAGGTGATCAGAGCAATGAGCGACTTTTCTTTTTTGAAAAAATATGTCCTTCCATCCGTAAACGTTCAAGCACCACCAGAGTATAAACATGTATTTTATCCTCTGGATATATGTGAAGTGGAAGAAGCGGAACATAGACTCAATCGAACGTTTCCAAAAGAGTTAAGGGAATTTTATTTGCAAATTGGATATGGCTTTATGTGTATTCATCAGAAGACTTTTGATAACCGTATCATGGATTCCGATTCCCTTGCAGATTTGATCTTGGGTGAAGACATTTGGGAAGATTATGATCTGATGGAAGAGATCGGAGAACCGCATTTATTCCCGTTTTTTTTCTTGGGTAATGATGACTTGATTTTTTTCGATTTGAGTCAAGAGACAAGAGAAGGAATTCATCCGGCTGACTATGGAAGGGTGATCATTGCGGAATCCCTTGAAGATTTTTTACGTAAGTTAGATGCTAAAGAAAATTATTATATCAATGTTGTTGATGATAAATCGGGTTTTTGAAAGATTTTCCCCCATTATAAAAAATATAGTGGCACCTGATTGAACGATAGAATATCAAATGCTGAAAAGTTGATTCCGATTTTGCGGCCGATATTATGGAACAATGTAACGAACTTGGGAGGCAATAGAGTGTGGAGTGGTACAAAAAGGTAAATATGGATGCGAGAGCGGCTTATTTTTTAGCTTTATCTGAGAAAGTTTTAGATAAATTAACTAAATTTGATTGGTTTCCGGCAATAAGAAAGTCCATGGATTTGTGTTGGAAATGGATCGAGGAAAAAAAGTTAAGTGGACTCGACATGTATTTGGAGATAGACGATGAAGACGAGGGATTGTTTGTTGTCACGACTTTAACAGATCCGTTTTCAGGAAATTCTCAAGCAGAGTCAGCTTTTTGGTGTGTTCTGGATGCCGTATCATACACCATAAAACAAGCATATATCCTTGCTGGTGAGCAAAATGAAGTTCCGCAACCTATTGAACCGGTCAATGATGAAAATACGCCAAATGAATTTATGGAAGAAATAAAAAAAGTAAACAGCTACCAAGAAGAGTGGGCTGAGCGTTTAAAGGAATACCTGCTGAAACATTATCCGTCAGGCAGTGACAAGAAGATCCAAAGAGAAGAGTTGTTGAACTTGATTACATAAAAAGTTGTTTGGAAGTCCGTTTCCGTTGAAACAGGAGCGGGCTTTGGTTTTGTAAAAGATGGCAGCAGGGGTAACATGTTTCAATGGGTTATCTAATGATGCGGTGAAATCATTGATCTCATATCTTGAAAGGTGATCAGAGCAATGAGCGACTTTTCTTTTTTGAAAAAATATGTCCTTCCATCCGAAAAGGTTCAAGCACCACCAGAGTATAAACATAAATTTTATCCTCTTGATATAAGTGAAGTGGAAGAAGCGGAAAAAAGACTCAATTGAATGTTCCCAAAAGAGTTAAGGGAATTTTATTTGCAGATTGGTTACGGCTTTATGTGGACAATCAAAGATCGGATGTCCATCAATCGGATTATGGATCCGGGTTCCGTGGCGGATCTGCTTTTGGGTATAAATGTCTATGAAGATTATTATCTGTCAGATGAATTCGCAGAGGAATCACACTTATTTCCTTTTTTTGAGGTTGGCGATGATATCATGATTTCCTTGGATTTGAGTCTGGAAACAGATAACAGAAATCACTCCGTAGATTATACAGGTCTGAAGGTTGCAAATTCATTGGAAGAGTTTTTAAGAAAGTTAGATGCCGAACAAGATTATTATGTACGATTTACTTATAAGAGGTTGAGGATTAATTCTATTCCGTTATTTATGGAGCGCGGGATTTTTGAGGAATTACTTGGAGGAAGATTTATGCAATGGTATATGAATATTAATAGTGAGGCTGGAGTGGCATATTTACTCTGTTTAACTGAAAAAATCATTAATCAGGTAGCTGAAGGGAAAAAAGATGTAAGAAAGGCAATCAGCATGTGCTGGGGATGGGTGGAAGAAAAAAAGCATCATGCCGATGATATTTATGAAGTTTTTGTAAATGATGAAGCTCAGGGAGTCGCCATGTATTATGAGTTTGCAGAAGATCCTCAGCAAGAGGTGATTTGGTTATGTTTTAATTATGCGATGGAATATACGATTTGGCAGGCTTATGAATATGAAAATGCGATAGCTGTTCCACAACCAATTGAAACCGTTGATGATGAAATAATTGATGAATTTACAAAAGAGATAGCAAAAGTAGATGGATATCAAGAAGAATGGGCTGAGCGTTTAAAGGAATACCTGCTGAAACATTATCCGTCAGGCAGTGACAAGAAGATCAAAAGAGAAGAGTTGTTGAACATAATTTCATAAAAAGTTGTTTGGATGTCCGTTTCCTGTGAGACAGGAGCGGACCATGGTTTTGTAAAAGATGGCAACAGGGATACCATGTTTTTATGGGCCATAACTAAATGATGCGGTGAAATCATGATTGATCTCATATTTTGAAAGGTGATCAGAACAATGTGTGATTTCTCTTTTTTGAAAAAATATGTCCTTCCATCCGAAAAGGTTCAAGCACCACCAGAGTATAAACATAAATTTTATCCTCTTGATAGAAGTGAAGTTGAAGAAGCAGAAAAAAAACTGAATCGAACATTTCCAAAAGAGTTACGGGAATTTTACTTGCGGATGGGATATGGCTTTATGTGCTTTCATCAGAAGACTTTTGATAACCTGATTATGGGTCCCCATTCCATCGCAGATTTGATCTTGGGTGAAGATATTTGGGAAGATTACTTTTTGGTTGAGGAAATTGCAGAGGATCCACATTTGTTCCCGTTTTTTTCTTGGGTAATGATGACTTGATTTTTTTTTGATTTGAGTCAAGAGACTAGAGAAGGAATCCATCCGATTGACTGTGCAGGGGTGATCATTGCGGAATCCCTTGAAGACTTTTTACGAAAGCTGGATGCCAAAGAAAATTATTATTTATACGTTGATGACGAATAGGTTCTTGAATAATGTTTCCCTCCATGTGACAACCCCCATGAATCGGAGGTGATAAGAGATGGAATGGTATAAAAAAGTAAATATGGATGCGAAAGCGGCATTTTTATTAACAATGACTGAGAGAGTTCTTGATCCAATAGAAAATTATGATTGGTACGCAATAGTGAGGACTTCGATGGATGCTTGTTGGGAATGGGTGGAAGAGAAGAAGAATCATGGTGATGATCTTTATGAGAATGTGGAGAACGAAGATGAGGAAGGATTGATTTTTATTGAAGGGGTGGCATATGAGAGCGATAAAGTATATAGTCCCCAAGTTAAATTAGTCTGGGCATGTGTATTGGATGCAGTGTGTTATACGTGCTGGCAAGCCTATCAATATGAAAAAGAATATCTGCCGCAATCTCTTGAAGGTGAAAGTGACAGGACGATAGATGAGTTTATGGAAAAAATAGTAAAAACAGTCGGATATCAAGAAGAATGGGCTGATCGTTTAAAGGAATACCTGCTGAAACATTATCCGTCAGGCAGTGACAAGAAGATCAAAAGAGAAGAGTTGTTGAACATAATTTCATAAAAAGTTCTTTGGATGTCCGTTTCCGGTGAGACAGGAGCGGACCATGGTTTTGTAAAAGATGGCAACAGGGATACCATGTTTTTATGGGCCATAACTAAATGATGCGGTGAAATTATGATTGATCTCATATCTTGAAAGGTGATCAGAACAATGTGTGACTTCTCTTTTTTGAAAAAATATGCCCTTCCATCCGAAAAGGTTCAAGCACCACCAGAGTATAAACATAAATTTTATCCTCTTGATAGAAGTGAAGTTGAAGAAGCAGAAAAAAGACTGAATCGAACGTTTCCAAAAGAGTTACGGGAATTTTACTCGCAGATTGGATATGGCTTTATGTGCTTTCATCAGAAGACTTTTGATAACCTGATTATGGGTCCCCATTCCATCGCAGATTTGATCTTGGGTGAAGATATTTGGGAAGATTACTTTTTGGTTGGGGAAATTGCAGAGGATCCACATTTGTTCCCGTTTTTTTTCTTGGGTAATGATGACTTGATTTTTTTGATTTGAGTCAAGAGACTAGAGAAGGAATCCATCCGATTGACTATGCAGGGGTGATCATTGCGGAATCCCTTGAAGACTTTTTACGAAAGCTGGATGCCAAAGAAAATTATTATATCAATGTTGTTAAAGATGAATGCGGCTTTTAAAAGATTTTTCCCCACTATAAATAATATGGCGAGGTCTTTATTGAAGGGGAAACTTGACGATACATTGAGATGGGAAGGGAACGGAAGAATATGAAATACTCAGGATTCGGAAAAAATTTACATAAAGAAAATGGGAAATGGTTCAGATGAAGGAGCAACCCGGTATGTTCACCAAAGTAACTCAATTGCGTTCTGATGCTCAAGTCGCTTATTTACTGACCTTATCAGAAACAATTATCCAAAAGCTGTCTGGTTCTGACGGGTATGAAAAAGCTTCGGAAGCTTTAAAAGCATGTTGGGATTGGGTGGAGACCAAAAGGATTTCAGGAGATTGTCTCTATGAATTTTTGGATAACATTGATGAAACCGGGCTTTTTATCTTGATGCAGTTAGAAAAAGATGCTGTAAAGCAGAGGGTTTGGATTTGTGTGGTCAGTGCGATTTCATATACGACTTGGAAAGCTTATCAGGAGCGCGGTGAAAAATATCTTCCGGCACCTATAGAAGAAGTTGACGAAGATTTCATTTTGTATTTTATTGAGCAATTTCATTCCATCGGAGCCCGGTATAAAGAGATCTCAGAGAAACTCCTTCAGTTTTTAATGGTGAATCACAAGGTGGTTCATCGAGAAAGCATGATATCTGTCATAAAAAACAAAAAGCTCAATTGACCGCAGAAAAGTTGATGGCAAATCCGGTTTGCTGATCTGCATTTGAGGAGGCAACAGGGATGAAGTGGTATAAGAAAGTAAAAATGGATGCGAAAGCGGCTTATTATTTAGCACTGTCAGAAAAAATATTGAATAACTTAACTCCTTATAATGATTGGTATCAGATTGTGAAAGAGACGATGGATCTGTGTTGGATGTGGGTCGAGGAAAAAAAGGTGAGTGGATGTGATCTTTATATGGAAGTGGATGATGAAGATGAAGGGTTATTTGTTATCGGGATAATAGAAACAGATCCTTTTCAGGGAGATTTACAGGCAGAGTCAGCTTTTTGGTGTGTTTTTGATGCAGTATGTTACACGATATGGTCAGGGTTTAAATTTGATAAGATGGAAAATGAACTTCCTCAACCGATTGAAAGTATAAATGATGAGATGATTGATCACCGGTTTATGGAAGAAATAAGAAAAGTAAACGGCTACCAAGAAGAATGGGCTGAGCGATTAAAGGAATACCTGCTTAAAAATTATCCGCCAGGCAGTGACAAGAAAATTCAAAGAGAAGAATTATTGAATTTGATAGCGTAAAAAGGATTCAATGGGTCATGGGGGCACCGTTTCCGGCCTGATGAAAAGAACCCGCTCCGGTTGAAGGAGCGGGCTGTTTTCTTGGGTTTTGATATATCCTTGTTCCACCATGGCAGGGTTCCCGTCCTCAGTGATATGGCTTGATCATTGATGATCAGCATGGCTCTGAATTGGAAGTAAACAGGATGGAGAAATGGTATAAATATTATCATTGATGGATACGGAGGGTTAACGAATGCGTTGGTACAATCATGTAAATGACGATGCAAAAGTGGCATTCGTATTAACATTGACAGAGAGAGTAATTGATAAATTGGTCAATTGCCGATGGTATTCTCAAATCAGAGAAACGATGAATATGTGCTGGGAATGGGTGGAGGGAAAGAAGTATCGTGGTGACGAATTGTATGACCAGTTAGAAGACGATGAAGATCAAGGGTTATTTGTTCTCTATATTGAAGAAATCGACTGTGAGATGCCGGTATCAGGTGATCCCCAAGTAAAGCAAGTGTTTGACTGTGTATTGTATGCAGCAGCTTGCGCCACAAGACAAGCCTATGTTTATGATGGTGAGTTAAATCAATGTCCTCAAACCGTTAATATTGCACACGACGAATTTATTGATGAGGTGTTTATGGAAGAAATAAGAAAAGTAAACGGCTACCAAGAAGAATGGGCTGAGCGATTAAAGGAATACCTGCTTAAAAATTATCCGCCGGACAGTGACAAGAAGATCCAAAGAGAAGAATTATTGAATTTGATAGCGTAAAAAGGATTCAATGAGATATTTGCTGTATTATTTTTTGTCTTGTTTAAAGAAACCCGCTTTGGTTGACAGGAGCGGGCTGTTTTCTTGGGTTTCTATCGATTGATGTATTTCCGCCATGGTGAGGATGATGTATTAATTGATATGTCTTTGTTATTCAAGGATAATGAAATCAATAGAAAATAAAATGTTTTTGGTTAAAATGGCACAGGTGAATTTTTAGAACATAAGAGGTGTTGGCCGATGGCGGAGATGCAGAAACAAGTCGTGATGGATCCCGGCGGGGAGCGTGTGGTGATGATCTTCGGTTTTCCGGTTGAGCCGAAGAGAAGGGAAGTGAGCGTGCGTCCGGCGGAGGATGTGGCCAGGCGGTCTTTGGCGCTCCATTTGTTGCAGGGCGTGATTTTTCATCCTGCGCCGGAAGAGGTGGTGAAATGGGCACACGAAGAGGGATTGTGGGAACATTTGAGCCAGCAGGAGAAAGAGATTTTCCGGATTCCGGTTTCCGGTCTCTCCCCGGAAGAAATCCGGTGGAAGCAACAAGCCCTGCAATCGCATCTTTTGACGTGGCGTATCGAAGGTTTGCTTGCGTTGTTATGGAGCCTCGATTTGGTTGAATCCCTGGAACCGCCGTTCGACCGGTGTGACGGCACCGTGATGCAGGATGTGTTGCCGATGCCGGGAGATTCCCTGGAAGCCTTTATCAGGAAAGCCCGTTTGCGCCCGGTGGAAGAGATTGTACAAATGCTGGAGCGGCATTTGCAAATTTACCACCAACAGGCCGAAGCTTATGAAAAAGGAGAAACGCTTCCATTTGACCTGTTGGTTGCTTATGAACGCATCCATGCGTGGAATTGGGTTTGCGGATGGGTGGATGAATGGGATGATTAAGGGTATGGATGCTTATATGGTTCAAGTTCTTATTTTTCGGGTATATACATAGCGGTATGATGGTTTGGTATATTTTCCATTGGAGGTAACAACATGACCAAAGATCAAAAGGACCAAGAGAACAAAATGGGAAAGTCAATGGGTTTCGGCATGGCGATTGGCGTTGCCATCGGCGTCGGCATTGGGTTGGCCATGGATAACCTGGGGCTTTGGATGGCGATCGGGGTTGCCATTGGCGCCGGCTTGGGCGGAGCCGGTTATGCATTCAGCAACGACAAAGAAGAGAAAGATTAATGTTTGCTTGCAAAGCGAACGAAAACCAGGGAAACCATCCCTGGTTTTTTATGTTTGCTGGGGCTTATCCCTGAACAGCCGGTTCGATGAGGGACGGATCATCGTTTTTGGGGGAGTTGACCCGTTGTGACACGGGATAGGATTCCATTTGTTCTTCCGGATAAGGTTCAAGCAGTGACTGCAAAACAACGGGGTTGTTCATTTCCGGATCCAGCCAGGTTTCATAGTCGTCTTCCCTCAGGATGACTGGCATCCGGTTGTGCACCTCTTTGACGAGGGCATTGGGCCGGGTGGTGATAATGGTGCAGGTATACAAAAAGTCTGTTCCTTGTTTCCATTGGTCCCACAGCCCGGCAAAAGCAAACGGTTCCCCGCCCTTGATTTGAAACCGGTAAGGCTGTTTGGTTTTTCCGCTTCTTTTCCATTCATAAAAGCCGTCCGCCGGGATCAAGCAGCGTTGTTTGCGGAAAGGATGCTTGTAAGCAGGCCTTTCGTCCAAGGTTTCCGCGCGGGCATTGATCATTTTGTAGCCGATTTTGGGATCCTTGGCCCAAAAGGGAACCAGCCCCCATCGCATGGGTTGTCCGACACGGCGGTTTCCCTGTCGGGTCACTGTGAGGACGGGTTGGCTGGGAGCAATGTTGTATCGCGGGTTCCACTCATCGGGAAACGTGAACCCGAATTTTTCTTGTAAAAGGTTGAAATCCATGGCCAGCGAAAAGCGTCCGCACATAAGATCACCCCATCCCAAGCGGGAGTTTTTCTTTTTCCCCATCATAGAGAAAGCGGGTCTTCGGGTCAACCCGGACGGAGGAATCCCGGGAAGACAAGTGTGATGGATTTAACGGAAGGGCACAATCCATTTAATTAAGATAAAGGCAAAGGACACCTCCTGATCAAGGTTCAGGAAATAAAACGAGGTGAAAAAATGCCGGCACCAACAGCAAAACTGCCCGGGCATCTGTTTCTGGCAAGTCTGGGAAAAACGGTTCTCCGGCCCGGGGGAAGAAGGGGAACACAGAAAATCATCGATCATCTGCAACCGGATGAACATTCCTGTCTTTTGGAAGTTGCGGGAAACATGGGAACCACGGCGGTGCATCTGGCCAAAACATACGGTTGCCGCATTGTGTGCGTGGACCTTCATCAAGACAGTTTGAAAAAGGCGGAAAAGAATATCAAACAGGCGGGGGTGGAGCATTTAATCACCCTGCAAAGGGCCGATGCCAGAGATTTGCCGTTTGCGGATGAAACGTTTGATGGTGTGATCAATGAGGCCATGCTGACAATGCTGCCTGATCAGGATAAAATCAAAGCTTTGAATGAGTATTACCGGGTTTTGAAAAAAGGCGGCAAACTGGGAACCCACGATTTGTTGATCAAACGGCAGCCGACCGAAGAAATGTTGAAAATGGTGAAACATATCATGGATGTTCCCTTGCCGGACAACCCGGTTGTTGTCAAGCTGTTGCATCATGCATTGAATTTGATCGTCAGACCATTGGACCGGAAAAAATGGGAGGGCATCTATGCCCAAACCCCCTTTTCCAAGGTGGAATTCAAAGAAGGGGAGATGACCCTGTTAACCCTGGATGGTCTCCTGTATGACGAGGGGTGGGACCGAACCATTGAGATTTTGCAAAATGCGGCGAAGTCCGGGGAGGCCAAAGAAAGGCTCTCTTTTATGATTAAATTGTTTAACCAAACCGAAACGTTCGGGCATATCACCATTCACGCGGAAAAATGACAAAACCCAATCCAAACCATACGCTTTTAAGCGTATGGTTTTTATTTGTCTTTTGGATGATAGATCAGTTGCACCACACCGGAAGAAAACGTCCGGGTTTGCACCAGT
Organism: Thermoactinomyces vulgaris; assembly: GCF_005886755.1. Classification (NCBI taxonomy): domain Bacteria; kingdom Bacillati; phylum Bacillota; class Bacilli; order Caryophanales; family Thermoactinomycetaceae; genus Thermoactinomyces; species Thermoactinomyces vulgaris. The sequence goes on along the minus strand of NZ_CP039710.1, from coordinate 1,921,672 downwards.
TTTAAATTCAGCCGCTTTTTCAAATCGGTAAATAACGGTTTTCCTTCTCCCAAAACAACAGGGTGAACGGACAACCGGAATTCATCCACCAGCCCCAAATCGATGAACGAGGCGATGAGATCGGCGCCGCCATACAGCCAAATGTCTTTGCCGGGCTGGTTTTTGATTTTCATGACTTCTTTATAAAGAGGGCCATGGATGAACGTTGCTTGCGGGCCGGTTTTCGTCCGTGTCCGGGAGAAGACAACTTTCTTTTTGCGTTGAATCTGTTGCCAAATTTCTTTTTCCATCTCCGGTGCTTCGGCGTGCGGGCGGTATTGTTCCCAGATTTCATAACTTTTTCTGCCAAACAGAATCGTGTCGATTTGATTCAGGAAGGAAATGAAGTCCATATCCGGTTCCATGATGCACCAATCAATTTCTCCATTTTTCCCTTCAATAAAACCATCCAACGTCACGGCCAAATCCAAAAGGATTCTTCTAGGGTTGGTGTGATCGGACATCCTTGTTCTCCCTTTCTGCCAAGATTTGATTGGAATACATGTATGATACATGAAGAGCCGTCGGAGTCAAGACGATGTTTATTGGTGGACGGACTGTTTAAAGGAAAATGGGGAGCGTTTGCGGAAGATCATGAAATGGAGCTATGGGAAGAAAAATGAACCATGAGCCGGAAACAGCCGGATTTTGAACAGGAAAAGGAACACATCATTGAAGGTGGATATATTTTTATTTATATTTAGAATATTTTTATGATAAAATCACATTAGATCATCGATGGACAAGCAGGAGGTTCATGGATTGAAAAAAATCACCTTTCTTTTGCTTCTGGCTTTGGCGGTGTTTTTCGGCTTGTTTCCGAGCGGATATGCAGCTCATTACATTGACTCGGATTCGGTGAAAAATGGAGCGATTCGATATAAAAATTCTTCCCGGTATCTGAAGGCGGTCGACCATGCGGATTATGCCTGGAACCAGCTGACGACGATATCCATTTATCCGGCAAGCTCACCGGATTTGATCTTTTATGATGCCAATTACTCCACGGCAAGCTGGGACGGGCTGTACACGCCGAAATCCGGAGCGGATACCATTCATTTGAATATCTATTACATGGACAAGTATACGACACCCGTTCAAGCCCGCGTGGCCGCCCATGAAATGGGGCATGCTCTGGGTTTGGGGGATCATGAAGAATACAGCTACCGGAAAATCTTAATGTATAAATGTTCCACCTGTAACCCCTATAACACACCGACTCACCATGACCGGCAAGATTATTATGCCAAATGGAGGGACTAAGATGAAAAAGCGCTATGTCTTCGTGGCGGCGTCACTGCTGTTTCTTTTCACCGGTGTGATCGTCGCGTATCAACATTTTTCCAAACAGGAGCCCGAAGTGATCAATGCGGCCGCTTCTTATGTGACGGATATCGATGACCCGCGAAAGCTTTCCGGGTTTACCAGCGATATTTTCATCGGCAAGGTGGTTGAAAAATCCGGGAGCAACCCAACGGGCGCCATTCCTGAAACCCGGTTTGACGTGCAAGTGATCGAAACCCTCAAAGGAAAAGCGGTGGGCCAAGTAACGGTGAACCAACAAGCCGGATATGATGAGAACGGGGATTTCTTTACTATTGACGGGGACCGGATGTTGATCCCCGGGAAAATCTACCTGTTTGCCACAGTTTACGATTCGGTTCACGATTGGTACACCCTTGTTCCCAATGCCGGGGATGTTCCCTTGACCGTCAAGGAAGAGGTTTCAGCCTCCGGTGACGGGGACATTGTCTTTGATGAATCATCACAAAAAGCCATTGAAGAGATGAAACGGGGCATTGAAAATGAAATTCCGTTTGAACCGGGGAACCGGTAGCATGGTTTCTCTGATGAGAAAAGGAGTCAGGGCAAGTTTCCTGACTCCTTTTTTGTTCTGCCGGCCGGTCGGTTATTTCCTCAGCAGTTCTTTCATTTTCAGGTATTCTTCTTCGCTGATTTCATGATTGATCAAGCGGAGTTTTAAAATTTCTTCGGCTTCCAGATGGATGCCGGTGGAATGAGAGCGGCAACCGGAACGGCGGTTCATGAACCGGAAGATCAAAATCGCCGCGATCAGCAGGCAGAAGAATGCAATGGGAAAAATGAAAAAAGGAAAAAAGGGAGCATGGGTTGCCGGGTGTACGGTTAAAAACATAAGATCACCTCTCTGATTGAAATGGTCAGATAAACTACCTTGCACGGGTATAAGATACATTTTTTTCATCACAAATAAATTTGTGAAAAAGTCACAGACCGGTCACGAATCCATCAGGAATTGCTTGTCTTTTCAAACGGGCAGAGTGGCTGTGTTAAGATGAAGTTGATTTTTGGATGCATGGAGGTTCGCCATGGACAGGAAAGAGACCATATTGGTAGTGGATGATGATAAAGAAATCGTGGAATTGATGCAGGATTTTCTGGAAGATGAGGGTTATCGGGTGGAAAAGGCTTTCGATGCGGGACAAGCGCTTAAACTGTTGAATCAGGTGCCGGTGGATTGCATCCTTTTGGATGTGATGATGCCCGGGCAGGACGGCTTTGAACTGTGCCGCGAAATCCGGAGAAACAATGATGTTCCCATTTTGTTTTTAAGCGCCCGCAACGGAGACATGGATAAAATCAGGGGGCTCGGAATTGGCGGGGACGATTACATTGTCAAGTCAGCCACGCCGGTGGAAGTGGTGGCCCGGGTCAAAGCGGTTCTTCGCCGTTACCGGAAACAAGCTTCCCCGCAAAAAGCGGTTCTCCGGTATGGCCCGCTCCGCTTGGATGTCCGGGCGCATGAGGTTTTCGTAAATGGCAAACCCGTTTCCCTGACGCCGAAAGAGTTTGACATTCTCCTCTTGTTTGCCGAACATCCCCGCCAAGTGTTCACCTACGATCAATTGCTTGAGAAATTTTGGGACGGGGTGGGGGACAAACATACGGTGGTTGTGCATATCAGCCGAATCCGTGAAAAAATCGAAGAAGATCCCAATCATCCCAAATGGATTGTCAATGTTTGGGGAGTCGGGTACCGTTTTGAAGGGGCATGAGCCATGAAAACATTGCGAATCCGCCAGTTTCTTTTTGCCGGTTTGTTGGCCATGGTGCTGTTGCCGAGATTGTTTTACATCCTCACGGACTATGTGCTTGAGCCGGTCGTGGCACATCAAACCGAGTCCAAAAGGGCTTTGGCTGACCAAATGATGCGGGACATCACGCAGCATGCGGATGAGTGGAAAGATCCCGGGTGGCAACAAGCCTTCCAAAAACAGTATGCATCTTCCGGGATTCCCGTTTTCATCACCGATCCGTCCGGCCAAAAAATCTTTCAAACGGGCCGTCCGCATCCCAACCCATGGAACAGCCGGCAAATGACCGTGATCGAAAACGGAGAAGTCCGGGGAGTGGTTCATCTGTATTTGAACAACCACCAGCAGGTATTTGCGGTTTTATCCGCTGTTTTTGGGGTCATTGCCACGATTTTTCTCATTGGATGGCTGATGGGGAAATATGTGCTGAAGCCCCTTTCGGGCATGAGTGCAGCTGCCAAACAAATTGCAAAAGGGAATTTGGATTTCCGGCTGCCTGCCTCCCGGTTGACGGAAGTGGCCGAGGTCCGGACGGCATTTGAGAAGATGGGGGACAGCCTCCGGGAGTCGCTGAACCGACAGGCAAAATTGGAAGAGGAACGCCGCTTTTTTATCTCCTCCATCGCCCATGACCTGCGCACGCCGCTGTTTGTTTTGCGGGGCAGTTTATGGAGGATGGAGCAAGGGTTGGTCCGGTCCCCGGAGAAAATGGAAAGGTATATCCATGTGTGCAGGCAAAAAGCCGAACAGCTGGAGCGGTTGATATCCGATCTGTTTGCTTATGCAAAGACGGAATTTCAGGAACCGTCGTCCGCGGTTCGGAGCGAGACGTTTGATTTTGGAGATTGGATGGAAGAAATCGTGGATCAATTCCGGCTGGTCGCACAAACCAAAAACATTGAGATTTGCGTGCAGCGGCAAACGGAAAAATGTTTGGTGCGGGGGGACAAACACTTACTGGAACGGGCCGTGCTCAATCTGATGGACAATGCGTTTTATTACACGCCTTCCGGGGGCGAAATCTGCGTGCAATGGCGCAAGGAAGGAAATCAAGTCGTTTTTGCGGTTGCCGATACCGGACCGGGGATTCCGGAGCAGGATTTGCCCCATGTCTTTGAGCCCTTCTACCGGGCGGAAAAATCAAGAAATCCCAAAACCGGGGGAACCGGCTTGGGACTGACGATTGCAAAACGGATCCTTCATGCCCACCAAGGGGATCTGTTTGCCGGAAATCAGCCTGGAAAAGGGGCTGTCTTTACCGGGCGGCTTCCGCTTCACGGATGTTCTTGAAAACAGCTTATGGTTTATCCGATGGAAACCATTCTTTCAATGGCCCGTTTGGCCTTTTCGGAAATGTCCTTCGGCACGGTGATCACATGTTTGTTTTGGAATCGGAGTACAGTGAGGCCGGGGAGCTCCTCAAGAAAATGAGAGGTTACCAATGGGTACACACTGCCGGAAGGGGCGTGCCGGACATATGCACTGACCTTTCACATGCTTGAGAGGTTGGAAGCGGATTTGTTCCAGCACATTCATTTGGAAAACAACATTTTGTTCCCGCGTTTTAAAAGCGAAATGAAATAAAAACAAAGAGCCCGTGAATCTTGAATTCACGGGCTCTTCTTTGGCAGAAGTCATCCGTTGGCCGGTTCCGGCTGTTCGAAGAATTGTTGATGTCTTTTCCCTTTCCAATACTTCCGGTAGTAGATGTATTGTCCGAGGAGTGTGGCGAAATAGGAAACGGGATAAGCCATCCAGACCCCGTATAAGCCAAACAGCCGGGAGAAGACAAACGCACATGGAATTTCCACCAAAATGATGGTTGCGATAATGATGGTGGTGGGCCAGAAAACGGTGCCGCTGGAGCGCATCAATCCGGATAAAATCACCGCATGGCCGAGCACGGTGAACGCCCACAAGGTGAAGAACAGAGATTTTTGCGTGATGTCAATGGTGGACGGGTCCGTCAAGAACATGGACAGGATCGGGCGGCTGAACACATAGATGAGAATGGTCAAAAAGCCGCCGACCACATAGTTCAACCATACGGTGGTTTTGATTAATTCCGTCAGTTTTTCTTGAAGATTGGCCCCGATGAGTTGGGCGCCGAAGATTCCCACGGCGATCGACAAGCTCATGGACGGAATGTGCACATAGTTGATGACTTGGTTAATGACTCCGTAGGCAGCCGTGGCTTTTGCCCCGAAATGGTTGACAAACGTGACAATGGCCAATTCCGAAACGGAGATGACAACCATTTGGATACTGGTCGGCAACCCGATTTTTACCATCAATCGCAAAATTTGCGGGTTCAATTTCAGCATTTTCAATGTATCTCTGTCCAAGGCAAGCGGGTGTCGCACTTTGAACAAATAAAGGATCAACAGGATAAACGTCACCAGGCTGGCGATGATTTGAGCCAGCGCCGCTCCTTCCAACCCCATCTGCGGAACGCCCCATCCGAACAAAAACAGGGGGGTGAGCAAAATGGTCAGGGATGTGCTGACGATCAAAAAATAAAAGGGCGTTTTCGAATCGCCGGTTCCCCGCAACAAGGTGGTGTAAATCACATAAGGAAACAAAAAGGGCAATCCGAGAAAAAGAACATGCATGAATTTGGAAGAATCGTTTTTAATCTCCTCCGAGATTCCCATGAGGGAGAGCAATTGGTCCGAAAATAACCAACCAATGATTAAAGATATGACTCCCAAAATAAAACTAAAAGTGAGTGAAGTGCCGACAGTTTCTTTCATTTTCTCCGTGTTCCCGCTTCCGAAAGCTTGCCCGATGAGCACGGAGCTGGCACTTCCCAGGCCAATCACAAAGGAGATCAAAAAGAAGGTCAGCGGAAATACCGTACTGGCGGCTGCCAGAGCATTTTCGCCCAACTGTTTTCCGATCAGAACGGAGCTGACCGTTCCGCCTAAAGATTGCAATGCATTGCTAAAAATTAACGGGATCAAAAACGGGATCATCGTCTTCCAAATCGGTAAAGAAAAATCTATGGAATGCTCTTTTTTGGTTTCAGGGATTTTCTTGGCGGATATGGCTTGTTCTTGTTGAGACATGTTGATCCTCCTTTCTTTCAGGTCATTTTATGAAGGGATTCTCAAAAAACCCTTTAGCATCATAACATATTGTTAAAAGAAAATCTTTATGAAAATGATAATCTAATTTTATTTTTATTGTTAATAAAAGTAAATGATTGGCAAATAAAATATGCCAGACGCTGTGTCTGGCATATTTATTATAAGCGCGAAGGCTCGGGAAGCTTGTTTGCGGGATTCACAGGGGAGTGGGAAGATGCGGATGATTCGTTCCGGCAGGGTTGGGCAGTGTCCATGACTTCCTTCAGGATACGGCCCGTCAGGGAAGAGAAACGCGCATCGTCCCTTTGGCGGGGTCTGGGAAGAGTCACCGGAATGTCCGTTGCGACTTTGCCGTCTTTCAGCAAGATGACCCGGTCTGCCAGAGTCACCGCTTCTTCGACGTCGTGCGTCACCAACAGAGCAGTAAATTTTTGTTCTTGCCACAGTTCTTCAATCAATTTTTGCATTTCGATCCGGGTGAAAGCATCCAAAGCGCCCAAGGGTTCATCCAACAACAAAAGGCGGGGGCGGCTGACCAGGGCACGGGCCAGCGCCACCCGTTGCCGTTGTCCCCCGGAGAGAATACGGGGCCATTCATCTTTATACTGATCGAGTCCCACTTTTTCCAACATCAATTCGGTTTTTTCTTTTCGATGGCGCTTGTCCCGGATGCCGAGGGCAACATTTTGGAAAACTTTTTTCCAAGGCAACAGGCGGGATTCCTGAAACATCATGCGGGCCGCTGAATTGATTCCGGTCAGGAATTCTCCGTCTTGAATGATTTTTCCCCCGCTGGTTTTTTCGATTCCGGCAATCAATCGGAGCAATGTGCTTTTTCCGGTGCCGGAGCGGCCAACCACGGCGATGAATTCTCCCGGGGTGATTTGAAGGTTGATGTGATCCAGAATCAAACGGCCGTCGTATTGTTTTTGCAAGTCTTTCAAGTTGAGCCGGGTTCCGAAAGGTTGACGGTTCAGGTGAAACACCTCCTGCGATTGCATATGGTTATTGGGTTTCCCGCCACTTCAGGCAACGGTTCTCCAACATTTTCGCCAAAAGGTCTGCCGCTTTTCCGAGCAGAGCATAGAGCAGAATGCTTAACACCACGACATCCATTTGCATAAATTCCCGGGCATTCATGGCCATGTAGCCGATGCCGGAATCAAAGGAGATGGTTTCGGCCACGATCAGGGTCAGCCACATGATTCCCAGGGCATAGCGGAGCCCGATGAGGATGGAAGGCAACGCATTGGGCAAAAGAATGTGCCAGAAAAAATACCCGGGGGTGAGTTGATAGATTTTGCCCACTTCAATCAATCCGGGATCAATGTGGCGGATGCCGTGAAACGTGTTTAAATAGACGGGGAAGAAGACCCCGAGGGCAACCAGAAATAATTTGGATTCTTCCCCGATGCCAAACCACATGATGGCAAGCGGAATCAAAGCGAGATGAGGAATGTTGCGCAACATTTGCACCGTGGAATCCAGAAGCTTTTCAGCCACCCGGGAGATTCCGTTTAAAAATCCCAGCAGCAGCCCGATTCCGCCGCCGATACCCAATCCCAAAAGAGCGCGGACCGTGCTGTCGGCAATGTGCTGCAGCAATTCCCCGGACCGGGTTAAGCGGACAGCCGCTTCAATCACCGTGAGGGGTGCCGGCAAGGTCCGGTCGGAAATCCAGCCGATGCTGCTGAATAGTTGCCAGAGCACAATCAGCAGGGCCGGAACCAGCCAAGACAGGAGAAAGTGAAATTTGCGTGCATGAGGCCTGATGGTTTTGGTGTTCATTTCACCTCTCCTTTCTTTTGCGGAAGATGATGATTGGCCACAATTTCCCCGAACGGGCTCACGGCGTGCGGCCGGGAGTAAAGAGAACCGGCCGGAAGGGACAGTTCCGGGAACAGCCATTCCGCAACCCGGTAGGCCTCTTCCAGATGGGGGTAGCCGGACAAAATAAAGGTTTCGATTCCCAAATCGGCGTATTCCCGGATCCTCTTGGCAACCGTTTGCGGGTCCCCGACCAGCGCTGTGCCGGCGCCGCCCCGGACCAGTCCGATTCCGGCCCACAAATTGGGGCTGATTTCCAAATTGGATTTTTTGCCATGATGAAGCCGGGTCATGCGTTGTTGGCCGACGGAATCAAAGCGGGAAAAAATACGTTGGGCATTGCGGATGGTCTTTTCATCCAAATGGCGGATCATTTCTTCGGCCGCTTTCCACGCCTCTTTTTCGGTTTCGCGGATGATGACATGCAAGCGAATGCCAAACGTTACGGTTCTTCCTTGTTGAGCGGCAAGCTTGCGGACTTGCTCAATTTTGGAAGCAACTTGGGACGGGGGTTCTCCCCATGTGAGATAAACATCCGCGTGTTTTGCGGCCACTTGCATTCCCGCAGCAGAGGAGCCGCCGAAATACAAAGGCGGATGCGGATTTTGAACCGGGGGAAACAGCAGGCTTCCGCCTTTGATATGGAGATGGCGCCCGTGAAAATCCACTTTTTCCCCTTGCATGATCCGGCGAAAGACCGTTAAAAATTCGTCGGTCAATTCATAGCGGGTGTCATGGTCGAGATGAATGCCGTCCCCGGCCAGTTCCACCGGATCCCCCCCGGTGACGACATTTAAGAGCAACCGTCCGTTGGACAAACGGTCAAAAGTGGCGGCCATGCGCGCAGAAGCTGAAGGGGAAATGATGCCCGGACGAACCGCGACCAAAAATTTCATCCGTTTGGTGACCGAAAGCAGAGAGGACGCCACAATCCATGCATCCTCACAGGATCGTCCGGTGGGGACGAGCACCCCGCTGAATCCGAGATGATCCACGGCTTGAGCCACTTGGAGCAAATAAGGATACTCGGTGGCGCGCCCTCCGATCGATGTTCCCAAATAACGTCCGTCTCCATGGGTCGGGAGAAACCAAAACAGTTTCATCAATCTCATCCTTCCATTTTATTTAGGTGACCAAATCACATCGCGGACTTGGACGGATTGGGGGATCAGGCCGGTTTCATGGAAAGCCCGGGCAATTTGTTGCTGGTCCTGAACAATGTCCGGGCTGACGGGTTCAATCCCGTATTTCGCCCGCCGGATGGCGATATCGACCGGCTTCAAGTCCATCCCGATTTGTTCGGCGAGCAATTTGGCGGTTTGATCGGGGTTTTGGTTAAACCATTCGGCTGATTTTTGCAATTCATCCAAAAGGATTTGGATCTTGTCCGGATTCTCTTGTGCAAAGTCTTTGGACGAGAAATAGTAGGAGCGGTTGGATGTGTATCCCTTTGCGTCCGTGAGGATCCGGACATTCAAATCCGTCTGGGCATCGGCAAAATAAGGATCCCAAATGACCCATGCATCCACGCTTTTTCTGATAAAAGCCGCTTTGGCATCCGCTGGCGGCAAATAGACCGGCTGGATATCCGAATACGAAAGCCCGGCTTTTTCCAATACTTTAAGCAACAGATAGTGAACATTGGATCCCTTGTTCAAAGCGATTTTCTTCCCTTTCAATTGCCCGATGTCATGAATGGGTGAGTCATGATGGACGACAATCGCTTCAGCCTCGGGCCGCGGCTTTCCGGCTCCGATATACACCAGCGGGGTGCCCGCCGCTTGGGCAAAGATGGGAGGGGTGTTTCCCGTCTCCCCGATGTCAATGCTTCCGGCATGAAGGGCTTCCAGAAGTTGGGGTCCGGCCGGGAATTGGACCCACTTTACCCGGACCCCTTGGGATTCGAAGCGTTTTTCCAAGGATCCGCGGGCTTTCAAGATGCTTAAAACCCCGAATTTTTGATAACCGATCCGGATTTCGTTTTTATTTGCTTCACCGGGACGGCAACCGGCGGTCAGAAAGAGTAATGTGATGAGTAGAGCAACAGGAATCAATCGCAGACGCATGAAACGTTTCACCTCTTGCTTAAAAAATGAAAAAAAGCCCCGACATCCCTGAGTCCAAACAGGGTGTGGGGCCTCCAGTTTTCTGGTCGGCTGTTAAACGCTTTTTTGGTTGTGATTTGCCCGGTCCGGGGAGGGACGGGATTTTTTCAACGAGAAACGGTGTTTTTCCGTGCGGTCGATCTGCACAATGTTGGAATCATGGACTGTGATGACGACGGTCCCGTATTCGAGCCCTTCCAATGATTTTTGAATGCGCAGCATTTGTTCATCCGAAACAGCAGACGGTCTCATCTTGGTTTTCACGCCCCTTTGACATTCGGAATTTGACCTTCCAGCAAGTCTTTTAAAGTGGTCTGTTCCAAACACCGGGCAACGGTGTCCCGGATGAAGGCCCATAAAGGTTTCAACAAACAACCTTCCTCCAGTGGACAGGGATCATAAGCGGTCACGCTGACACATCCCATGGGGGCCAACGGCCCTTCCAGCTGCCGGATCACTTCTCCAATGATGATTTGCTCGGGCGGTTTATGCAAAAAATAACCGCCCCGGACTCCCCGCTTGCTTTGGACATAACCAAGGTTTTTCAGCTGAAGCAGGATCTGTTCCAGATAATTGAGAGGCACCCGGGTTTTTTCGGAAATTTCGGCACCGGGGATGACCGCGGGATGCTGTGCGAGAAGAATGAGGGTGCGCAAGGCGTATTCGCCACGGGTTGAAACTTTCATTGTTCAATCCCCTTTGCAGCTGAAAACAAGCCAAAGAATTCTTGACAATCTTGAGTGAATTTGTCGACTATTCGGCAAAGGCATGGAAATGGGTGAAACAAGCCGTTTTTGAAAGAATTGTTCGTTTCATTATATTCTTTTGAAATTAATGTATTACAAATCTTGATCCGGGTCAATTGTTATTTTCATAATTTCTCATCGATTTACTATGATTTTATTTTCTGTGATCCGGACAAAATTCATTTTATGAAGCAGATCAGCCGATTTCACAGCCGGGAGCGGTTTTTTGTTAAAATGAAATTAGTATTTTCTGAATTTACCGGGAGGAGAGTATGATTCGACTGCAGGAAATCTTAAAGAAGGTGGATGTTTTTCTTTATCCGGAGGATAGCGTGTTGGATGCTGCCGAAAAATTGCTCTGTTCCCCATCAGAGGCCATCCCCGTGGTGGATCCCCGCGGAACCTTCCTGGGCGCCGTCACCCGGGACCATTTGCTTCAAATGGTTTTGCGAAAGCTGCCGCTTCATGCCCCGATCCAAGATCATTTTCCGCAGGATGATTCGTTTGCTGTTTACAATCCCGCTTGGGAAGAAATCTTGGAAAAAATGGTTCACAGTCAGGTGGAAACGGTTTTTGTGTTGAACCGGGAAGGACAAGTCACCGGTTCGCTTTCCCGGTCGGACCTTCTCAGGAGGGCGTTTTCCTGGTGCCGGATGATGGAGAGGATCCTGGAACAAGGAAGTGACGGCTGGTTTTTGGTGAATGAAGAGGAGAAAATGGTTTTTGCCAACCAAAGCCTGCTCGAACTCATGGCTTGTTCCGGGGAAGAATGGCTGGGAAAACCGATCGGCCAAATGCTTCCCGGATTGAAGCTGACAAACACGATGAAAACGGGAAAGGAGGAGGTGTCCGGATGGTTGGAAGCCAACGGCATCCGGTATCTGGTTCACTGTTACCCGGTTTTTGAAAGCGGGAAGGTGGCGGGGGTGGCCGGGAAAGTGATATACCGGCATTGGAATCAAATCAAAAAGCGGTTGGAACAGCTGGACGAGGGGCAAAACGCGGAAACCGGAAGAAAGTGGCAGGCCAATCCGTCCCTTTTTACTTGGAAACAGGTGATTGGAAGCGATCCGGAAGTGAAGCGGTTAAAGCGGTGTGCCCGAAAAGCGGCCGCCGGGGATTCAACCATCCTGATCCGCGGGGAAAGCGGAACCGGGAAAGAGCTGGTGGCCCATGCCATTCATGGTGACAGTCCGCGCAGAAACGGACCGTTTGTCACCGTCAACTGTGCAGCCGTTCCCGAACATTTAATGGAAGCGGAATTTTTCGGATACGATGAGGGGGCATTTACCGGAGCCGGAAAGAAAGGAAAGCCCGGAAAATTGGAATTGGCGGATGGCGGAACGTTGTTTTTGGATGAAATTGGCGACATGTCCTTGAAACTGCAAGCCAAACTGCTTCGGGTGCTGGAGGAAAAATCATTTTACCGGGTCGGCGGCACCAGACGGATTGAAACCGATGTACGGATCATCGCCGCGACCAATCAAAGCCTGGAAGAGATGATCCGAAAGGGAACGTTCCGGGAGGATCTTTTTTACCGGTTGAACGTCATTGCACTACACATCCCGCCGCTAAGGAAACGGAAGCAGGATATTTTGCCGTTGTGCCGGCACTTTGTCAAAGAACTGAATCAAAAGCTGATGACCGCCATCACCGGAATCGATCCCGAAGCAGAACAAATTTTGTTGAATTATCATTGGCCCGGCAATGTCCGTGAATTAAAAAACACTTTGGAACGGGCGATGATTTTTGCCGGGCACGGTTGCATCCGGTGGCAGGATCTCCCCTCTCCCCTGCGGGACCTGAAAAAAACCGCATGCCAAAAGGAGGATGGTTTGCTGAAACAAGCAGAAAAAAATGCAATTTGCCAGGCGCTTTTGGAGACGGGAGGCAATAAAGTGAAAGCGGCCCGTTTGTTGGGAATCAGCCGCTCCGTCTTATACGAAAAATTAAAAAAATACCAACTGCCGAATGCGTTTTGAACGAACGGTCCCGGGGGAACCATCCTGCTGTCCGGAAACCGGACACCGACCTTTGACAAGTGTCCGGTTTTTCGGAATCATCCCGTTTCGGGAGAAAGGGAGTAAAGGATTTTCCGGCCCTTTTTTCCGCACACCGTTGGCATTGGATTTGCTTATTGTTTGGATGATGGATTACAAGGAATCTGGGGGGGATTTTAAGGAATGCGTGCCACCATGATGATTTTTCCGCTGACGCTTTCGCATTTATTGGAAAGGGCTAACGATTTGTATGGTTCTGTTGAAATCGTCTCCCGAATGCCGGACCGATCATTGCATCGATATACTTACGCGGATTTTTACCGGCGTGCCCGGATGTTGGCAGGAGCATTGGAAAAAGCCGGCTTGAAAAAAGGGGATCGTGTGGCCACTTTGATGTGGAATCATTATGTTCATTTGGAAGCGTACCTTGGCGTTCCGGTTGCCGGCGGGGTTTTGCACACGCTGAATTTGCGCCTTCATCCCACGGAAGTTGCTTATATCATCCGGCATGCGGGGGACCGGTTTCTGATCGTCGATGATATCCTCTTGCCCCTTCTGGAAAAATTTCGGGATCAAATTGACGTGGAAAAAATCATTGTTGTCCCGCTCACCGGCCAACCGGTTCCTTCTTTCGGTGAAGATTACGAACAGTTCCTCGGGAGCGCCGGCGACACCTTTTCTTATGCCGGGCTGGACGAAAATGACGCCGCGGTGATGTGCTATACTTCCGGAACGACCGGAAAGCCGAAAGGCGTGGTTTATTCCCACCGGGCTTTGGTGCTGCATTCCTTTATGTTGGGGCTCAAAGACGGGTTGGGGATTTCAAGTGAGGATGCCGGGATGCCCATTGTTCCCATGTTTCATGTCAATGCCTGGGGGCTTCCTTTTGTTTCGGTGATGTTGGGCGCCAAGCAAGTTTTTCCCGGTCCGTTCCTGGATGCCGAAAACCTTCTGGACTTGATGGAAAAAGAAAGAGTGACTTTTGCGGCCGGGGTTCCCACCATTTGGTTTGATGTGTTGAACAAGCTGGACGAAAAGCCGGACCGGTGGGATCTGGATCCGGATCTCAAGCTTTTGATCGGAGGGGCTGCCCCGCCTGAATCGTTGATCCGGGGATTGGAACGGCATCGCCTGCAGGCGGTGCACGGATGGGGAATGACCGAGACCACGCCGGTGGCAACTGTATCCCATTTGAAGCCCCATTTAAAAGAAAGGCCTGCCGAGGAGCAATTGGCATACAAATTGAAACAGGGAACTCCTGTTCCGTTTGTCGAGATCCGGGTGATGGACGGGGACCGGGAAGTTCCTTGGGATGGGAAAACGATGGGAGAGCTCCAAATCCGGGGGCCTTGGGTGACGGCCGGTTATTATAACCGTCCGGATGCCAAAGAGGTGTTGACAGACGATGGCTGGTTTCAAACCGGGGATGTTGCAACGATTGATCCGGAAGGTTACATGAAGATTACCGACCGGACGAAAGATCTGATTAAATCCGGGGGAGAGTGGATCAGTTCGGTGGATTTGGAAAATGAACTGATGGCCCATCCTTCGGTCAAGGAAGCCGCGGTGATTGCCATGCCGCATCCCAAATGGCAGGAGCGCCCGCTGGCGGTCGTCGTGCTGAAAGAAGGAAAAAAAGCCGGCAAAGAGGAATTGCGTGCGTTTTTGGCTTCGAAGTTCAGCAAATGGTGGCTGCCGGATGAGTTTGTTTTCACGGACTCTATTCCGCGCACCTCGGCAGGGAAATTTTTCAAAATGGAATTGCGGAAGAAATATATCAAAGGTTGATTCACTTTTTTAAAGGGGGTCCGCTTCGTTCATGTACCCAACCATCGGGAAGATCCTGGAGCAAACGGTTCAAAAGTATCCGGAAAAGGAAGCGCTGTTTGATGTGGAGAAGAACCGGCGCTGGACTTACCGGATGTGGGACCGGGAAGTGAACCGGCTGGCCCGGGCTTTCTTGGCAGCCGGGGTGAAAAAGGGGGACCGGGTTTCCACATACCTATACAACTCCGTGGAGTTGGCCACTGCTTTTTTTGCCTGCGCCAAAATCGGCGCGGTCTTCAACCCGGTCAATTTCCGTTTGACGGCCGAAGAAGTGGCTTATATTTTGCATGATGCCGAACCCAAAATCGTTTTATTTGAAAAAGAGCTGGAAAGTCATATCGCAAAGATTCACGGGAGATTCCCCTGGATCTCGTTTTGGATGACGGACGGGGACCCTCCTTGTTATGCGGAAAGCTACCAAAAACGGATCCGGATGGCTCCGGATACCCGGCCGGAAGCGGAGGTGTCGGAAGAGGACCTTTGCGGCATCATGTACACCAGCGGGACCACCGGCCGGCCCAAAGGCGTGATGCACCGGCACCGCGACATGATTGAGCAAAGTCTGATCATTTTGGCGATGATGCGTTTGACCCCGAAAGACCGGGGGCTGGTGACCGCTCCCATGTTTCACTGTGCCGAACTGCATTGTGCGTTTTTGCCGAGAGTGCATATCGGAGCCGGCCAGGTGATCATGCGCCAATTTGATCCGAAACGGGTTTTAAAACTGGTGCAGGAGGAGAAGGTCACCGTTTTCTTTGCCGCTCCCACCATGTGGAACATGTTGTTGCAGGAAGATTTGTCCCGGTACCGTTTGTCGTCGTTGCGGCTGGGATTCTATGGCGGGGCTCCCATGGCTCCGGCATTGATTCTACGTTGCCGGGAGAAGCTCGGCATCGGTTTGGTTCAAGCCTACGGAATGACGGAAATGGGACCGGCGGTCACCTTCTTGTTGGAAGTGGAACAGATCACCAAAGCCGGTTCCGCCGGAAAGCCTTGTTTAAACCATGAAGTCCGGGTGGTGCGTGTGAAGGAAGGAGTGCCGTCGGATCCGGAGGACGTGCTCAAACCCGGTGAGACCGGGGAGATTCTCGTCCGGGGATCTTGCATGATGAAAGGATATTACCGGAAAGAAGAGGAGACCGGCAAAGCGCTGCATCAAGGGTGGTATCATACAGGGGATCTGGGTTATCTGGACGAAGACGGATATTTGTGGGTGGCCGACCGTTTGGATGATATGATTATCAGTGGCGGGGAAAATATTTATCCGCGGGAAGTGGAGGACGTGCTGTATGAGCATCCCGGGGTGTTGGATGTGGCGGTGTTGGGGGAACCGGATGAAACTTGGGGGGAGCGGGTGGTGGCGTATGTCGTTAAAAAAGATCCGGGGGTGACGGCGGATGAACTGGAACGGTTTTGCCGGCAAAGCGAAAAACTGGCCCGTTACAAACGGCCGAGAGAATACCGGTTTGTCAAGCAGCTTCCCCGCAACGCCAGCGGGAAAATTCAGAAGTTTCTTTTGCGAAACCAACACAAAAACCAAGCCTGATGAAACGTGAAAAAAGAACAAAGGAGAGATAGACCATGCGGGAGGCAGTTATCATCGAAGCAGTTCGTACGCCGATTGGGCGGCGGAACGGCACTTTAAGCGGAATCCGCCCGGACGATTTGGCGGCCATGGTGTTGAAAGAGGTGGTCCGGCGGGCCGGAATCCCTCCGGAACTGGTGGAAGATGTGTTGATGGGGTGTGTGACGCAAACCGGCGAACAAGCAAGAGATATCGGGAGATTGGCCGCATTGATCGCCGGATTTCCGGTGGAAGTGCCCGGGGTCACCATCGACCGGCAATGCGGTTCCAGCCAGCAAGCCGTCCATTTTGCGGCCCAGGCGATTTTGAGCGGGGATATGGATGTGGTCGTGGCGGCTGGCGTGGAAAGCATGTCCCGCGTGCCGATGTCTTCCAATTTTCAAGGCGCCGTCTTCAGTGAAAAGCTTACTTCCCGGTATGAGATGATCCATCAGGGCATTTCGGCGGAGCGCATTGCCGACAAATGGGGGTTTTCGCGGGAGCAGCTGGACGAATTTTCCCTCCGCAGCCATGAAAAAGCGGTACAAGCACGCAAAGAAGGGCGTTTCAAGCAAGAGATCATGCCGGTTGCCGTCCGGTTGCCCGACGGAAGCGAACAGGTGATTGATCAGGACGAAGGGCCGCGGGAAGACACTTCCATGGAAAAACTGGCCGCTTTGTCTCCTTCCTTTGTGGAGAACGGAAAAATTCATGCCGGCAACTCCAGCCAAATCAGTGACGGCGCGGCGGCTATTTTGTTGATGTCCCGCGAAAAAGCGGAACAGCTGGGGTTAAAGCCCCGCTTTCGCATCTTGTCCCGTGTGGTGACCGGGTCCGATCCGACCCTGATGCTGACCGGACCCATTCCTGCAACGGAAAAGGTGCTGAAAAAAGCGGGATTGCAATTGGAAGAGATCGATCTTTTTGAAGTGAATGAAGCCTTTGCGCCGGTGCCGCTTGCTTGGCTTTGTGAAACGGGCGCTGATCCGGAAAAGCTGAATCCCAACGGCGGGGCGATTGCACTTGGACATCCGCTTGGAGCTTCGGGAGCCCGGTTGATGACGACCCTGGTGCATGAATTGGAACGAAGCGGCGGCCGGTACGGACTGCAAACCATGTGCGAGGGATACGGCATGGCCAATGCAACCATTATTGAAAGGCTGGATGAATAAAAGGGTGAATATGAGAAAAGGACGGTTGAACCCGCAGCTCAACCGTCCTTTTTATTTGATCAACCGTTGGCGCAGGGCTTTGGCAACCGCTTCGGCCCGGTTTTTGGCGTGCAACTTTTTAAAGACCGACCGGATATATTCGTTTACGGTGTGTTCGCTGATTTTCAGTCTGGCGGCGATCTGTTTGGTGCTTAATCCGTTGGCGCTGAACCGGAGAATTTGTTTTTCCCGGTGGGTGAGCGGGGAGGAGAGTTGAAGGGGAGACGCGTTGGCATAAAGTTTGGTGCGTAAATTCCGGGACACGCGGGTCAACAGGGAGCGGATGATTTCGATGGTGGTTTGTGAAACGTCAAATTGTTGTCCGTTCTGGTCCAACAAAAGCACGCCGGTGACATGATGGTGTTCTTCATATAAAGGAGCGACCAAAAGGGAAGTCAAACGGAAATGCCGGATGTGATGTTTTGGCAGCAGATGGTGTACCTGCCGGAAATACACGGGGCGTTTGACATCGAACAATTTGGAAATCCCGGGCACATTTTGTTCGGACTCATGAATCCGTTGGATTTCTTCCAATGGCACATTATACGAGCAGATGCCTTCCACCTTTTTTAATAAGGGATAGTACCAAAAAAAGGCGCTGCGTTGAAAGCCGGTCAGGCGGCAGATTTGTTTCATGCTGGTGAGCAAGGTTTCCTTGACGCCGCTGGTGGAAAGCAACGTGTCATCAAATTCCAGAATCGCTTCATATTGCCGGAGGGTGTCATATAACGGGCCGCTGGTATATTGTCGGGAAAACCGCAGGGCGTGCCGGATCCAACCCGCAATTTCCCGGGCATAAGACCGGGACAAAGCATTTTTGCTGCCCGAAATGGCCAGTGAGAGATGTTGGTTGACGGGTTCGGTGAATCCCCGGGCTTTTCCTTGGAGGATGCGGCGGACAAATAAAGTTTGTCTGTCCGTGGGGTATGCCGCAACCCAACGGTTGTTCCGCGGGTGGTGAACGGCCAGGTCCAGGACTTTTCCTTCGGAAGTGAGCACCGCTATTTTGTTCCACCGGACATCCGGCCGGATTTTTAATCCTTGCAGCAGTTCAACCAATGGGGAATAAGACCGGATGCGGGGAGAATCGAAAGCGCGGAGTGTCAAAAACGGCCATTGCATCAGGGCTTGGTTGATGTTCATGCACAGTGTGTGGATCTTGTGAAAGGCCTGTTGGACAAACGAAGAATCTTGCGATTCCATGACGAATTCCATGAGGATTTGTTCCAGGGATCCGACGGCAAAAAACCAATGGTTCGGATCAGCGACCGGCGTTTCATCCATCATCCATTGTTGCAACCGGCTCATCAAAGCGCTTTCGTCGGAAAGTGCGAGATCCAGGTGATCAAGCAGGAAAGAGAAAAGACGGGACAGAGCGGCTTTTTCTTCATCCGGGGCATTCCACTTGGATAATTTCAAATGCCAACGTGCCAAACCTTCCGGATATCTGCCGGAGATCAGATCGAGCAGTTGCTCTTTTTTCATGGCCAACCCCCTAAAAACCTTGGTTTTAGGGGTATTATAACCCAGAATATCAGGGATTGTCTAAATATTTCAAATAAAATAACATTTAATTGAAATGGTTGGATGCGATAAGGAGGGGCGCGAAGGCTTGTTGTAAGCGGTGACATCTTGTTTGACTCATTGAGGGGGGATCGATCATGCGGGAACTGAAAACAACCGGTGAAAAGGGATTGGATCATTCGCTTTTGCCCATGCGGTTATACCACAAAGCGAAGAAGCTGGGGGTGTGGGATCCGAAAGACATTGATTTTACCCAAGATAAGGAAACATGGCAAACTTTCACGGATGAAGAAAAAGAAGCGAGTCTGCGCTTGGGGGCGATGTTTCAGGCGGGGGAAGAAGCAGTAACCCGGGATTTGCTTCCGCTCATCCGGGTGATTTCCATGGAAGGACGTTTGGAAGAGGAATTGTATTTGACGACATTTCTGTTTGAAGAAGCGAAACATACCGAGGTATTCCGGAGGTTTTTGGATGAAGTGGTCGGCGGGGCCGGGGATTTGACGATTTATCATCAGAGCCACTTTAAGAAAATTTTTTACGAGTACCTGCCGCAGGCGATGGAACGTCTGATTGATGATCCGTCACCGGAAGCGCAGGCGGAAGCTTCGGTTACTTATAACATGGTGGTGGAAGGAATCCTGGCCGAATCCGGTTATCATGCATTTTATACCGCTCTCCAGGGACAACTGGCCATGCCCGGGATGTTTGAAGCCGTTACGAATTTGAAACGAGACGAAGCCCGGCATATCAGTTACGGGGGCTATCTTTTGCAGCGGCTCATTTCAGAGCATGATCACATATGGGATGTGGTTGTCAAACGGATGGAGTTGCTGCTTCCGCATGCAATTGGTGTGGTGGATGAAATCTTCGGTACGATGGATCCGTTTCCGTTTGATCTCAAAAAAGATGACATTGTTGCTTTTGCAATGAAACAGTTTCAAACACGCATGGAAGTGCTCCGGCGGGCGCGCGGAAAAACGCCGGATGAAATTTATTCCATCAGCGAAAAAGATGTCGGCTTGACGGATGAATAATTTTGCATTGGATCAGGCGGACCCGGTGTCCGCCTGTCTTAATCTTTGGAAGGGGGGATGGGTGTGTCCGTCGTGTCGGCGAAAGAGGTTTCGGATTTGGAGTTGGATCAGGCGAGGCGGGAAATTCTTGAAATGCGTTTGAAAATCACGAGAAGTCAACGGTATCGCACCATTGCCGGAATCTTTGCCAAGCACGGGTTGCTTCACTTGTTGGAAGACCGCGGGTTGTTCCGGCTGTTTTTTAAAAAGCGGACCCGGGAAGAAGAAGAAAAACTGCACCGGTTCGGACGCCGGCTGCGGATGGTTTTTGAGGAACTGGGTCCCACTTTTATCAAACTGGGACAAGTTCTTGTTTCCCGGCAGGAAATCATTCCCGAGCCGGTGACGACGGAACTTTCGGAGTTGTTAAACGAAGTTCCTCCCATGCCTTTCCGCTATATGGCCGCGGTGATGGAAGACGGGCTTCCGGAAGGATTAAAGGAGTTTGAGTGGATTGACCCGGAACCGGTCGGATCCGCTTCATTGGCCCAAGTGTACCGTGCACAATTAAAGGATGGACGGGTTTGTGCCGTCAAAGTGGTCCGCCCCATCGTGGACAAACTGTTTGAAATCGATATTTCCATCATCCAAAAATTTGCCGGCCGGTTGCAAAAAAGGCTCCCTCCCCCATACGCAGCTTCAGTGGATTTAAACGGGTTGGTCCGTGATTATTACAGCAGTTCGACCAACGAACTGGACATGCTGGCCGAAGCCCGGACCATGAAAGAGCACCGGGAGATGATGAAGGATTTTGAGACCATTTCCGTCCCCGAAGTGTACAAGGTTTCAAAAAATGTCCTGGTGATGGAGTATGTGGACGGTTGGAATCTCAAAGAATTTCCGGTGGATTTTCTCACGTTTGAAGAACGGTTTATGCGGATGGTCGATTTGGCCCATTATTATGTCAAAACGTTTTCCGAAGGATATTATCATGGTGATCCGCACGGTTCCAACATCATGATCGATAAGCACACGAAAAAGGCGTATGTGATTGACTGGGGAATGGTTGGGCGGGTGGATTCCCTCCATACCGAAGCCATTTTCCGCATGTTGCTTCACACCCGCTTGAATCAGGCGGAAGATGCGGCGGAAGCCGTTTTGGATATTATCCAACCGACGCCTTACACCGATCCGATCCGCTTAAAAGATCAGTTGCGTTCCCATTTTGTGCACTATGTGAACAGTGATCAGGCGGGCAAATACAATTGGGGGAATCTCTTGATCCAGGCGATTGTGATCGGGGTGAAAAACCATTGCCGCATTCCCAATGCCATGGCTTTGTGGGCAAAAGGATTCACGGCCGCAGAAGGGACGGCACGGTGGTTGTGCCCGGAAATCAGTTACCACACGGTTGTGGAATCGGCCGATGTGCAAATCTTGAAAAGCTGGTTGTCGCGGAGGTTTAACTACCGGGCCAATGCCAGTTGGATCAGTGAAGTGGCGAAGCTGACCGGCACTTTGCCGCGCAGGCTGAACAAAATCCTGGAGCGGCTTGCGTGGAATGACTGGAAAGTGGTGGTGGAAAACCGGACCGATGATCATTTGGTCCGGCAAATGAACAAGATGGTCAACCGGATGGCGTTGGCTTGGCTGGCAAGCGGCTTATTCGTGGGATCGGCAGTTTTTCTTGCTTTTGGAAATGAATGGATGCAGTCAGTCCAGTCGATCAAATGGTTGATGCAAGGAATGCTGTGGGGGGCATCGGCGCTGAGTGTTTACCTGTTATGGAGAGTGTTCCGTTCCAAAAGAGCTTGACGGGATGACGGGAAGGGGGATGGCGTTGAAAGAGCGCAAAATGACCATGGAAGAGCGAATCGAAGCTTTCTTCCGGCAATCCGGCGGCCCAAACAACAGCAAAATCGAAAAGCTCTTGGATGAACATTTGCGAAACGGAAAAGACCACGGAATGCCGGGAAGGAAAGAAACGTTTGAGGATGCGGTCATCTGGACGGTTATGCATGATCCCAGCCTGTTGCTCTTGTTTGAGCGGATTCAAAAGTGGAGGACGGGGCGTTCAGAAAAGCAACAACAGCTTTTACAGTTGGAAGAAAAGATCAAAAACTTGGAAACGGAAATTAAAAAATTGACAGAAAAAATAAAACCTTACGTTTAGGCTGAAAATATTTTCAGATTCGGGTAAGATGTAGAAGAGGAGGCGATGAAACATGCCAAACTTGGAACAATTAACTTTGCCTGTGGTTGCAGCGCCGATGTTTCTGGTATCCGGCCCGGAATTGGTGATCGAGTGTTGCAAAGCCGGAATCGTCGGTTCATTTCCTTTGTTAAATGCAAGGACGTCCGAAGATTTGGATGTTTGGATGAAAAAAATTACGGAATCCATCGAAGAATTGGAAAAAAACCAAACCGTGGCCCCTTGGGCGGTCAACCTGGTGGTGCACCGGACCAACCGGAGATATGAGGAAGATTTGAAAGCGATCCAAAAATACAAGCCGCCCATTGTGATCACGTCCCTCGGCAATCCGGCGCCCGTGGTGGATGTTGTGCACGAATACGGCGGATTGGTGTTTTCGGATGTGAGCACTTTGCCTCATGCCAAAAAAGCCGCGTCTGCCGGTGTTGACGGATTGATTCTGGTTTGTTCCGGCGCAGGGGGGCATGGCGGGACGATCAACCCGTTTGCGTTCATTGGTGAAGTGCGCAAATTTTGGAACGGAAAGACGATTCTGGCCGGAAGTATTTCCAACGGCCGCGATATCCTGGCAGCCAAAGTAATGGGAGCGGATCTCGCTTACATGGGGACGCGTTTCATTCCGACGGTTGAAAGTTTGGCCAGTGAAGATTACAAAAACATGCTGATTGAGTCAGACTTGGATGATATCATCTACACCGACGCATTCAGCGGTGTCAATGCCAACTATTTGAAACCGAGCATCGAAAGAGCCGGTTTGGATCCGGAGCACTTGGAGAAAAAGGGAACCGTCGATTTCTCCAAAATGAATGAAACCGGTCCCAAAGCATGGAAAGACATTTGGTCGGCCGGCCACGGAGTGGGTCAGATCCGGAAAGTCCAAACCGTTCAGGAAGTGGTGGCGGAGCTGAAGCGGGAATACGAGGAAGCGGTTGGAAAAATCTCTTAAAAAGAAAGGGAATGTGGCTCTTTTCACAAGAGCCACCTGATGTATTTTATGTCCGGGCCGACCCGGATAACCGCGGGGGTTGTCGTTCATTCGATGCCATCCGGGCTGTCCGGCATTTTTTGTCCCGGGATCACGGATAAAAAGAGGAAATGGAAAAGATGAAACGAATATTTATAGTTAATTGTTGATCTTCTTTACAAGATGAGATCACATGGTTTAACATAGTGGCTGTTGGTATGGGATACATAATGATGAATAGTAAGTTCCCCGGGTTCATAGGGGCTTTTTTCCTGTTCATGGATGTTTATTGAAAAGTTGCTTTACTGTGTTATAATGAAGTGGTTATTGCGGGGAGCGATACTAGTGAATCGGACTGATCATACCATATGATAGATTTGTGATGCAGGAGGTAACTGTGTAATGAAGGCAAGCTGGGAAAAAACAGAAAAAAACAAAGGTATCCTTACGGTCGAAACAGATGAGCAATCGGTTCAAGACGCACTGGATCAAGCGTTTAAAAAAGTGGTCAAACAAGTGAATGTCCCCGGATTCCGCAAAGGGAAAGTGCCGCGTGCCATTTTCGAAAAGCGGTTTGGTGTCGAAGTGTTGTATCAGGACGCCCTCGATATCCTGCTGCCCAAAGCTTATGAAGAAGCTGTGGAAGAAACGGGAATCGTGCCGGTGGACCGTCCGGAAATCGACATTGAGCAACTGGAAAAAGGCAAATCGTTGATCTTCAAGGCGACGGTGACCGTAAAGCCGGAAGTGGAACTCGGCGAGTATAAAGGTTTGGAAGTGGAAGTGGACGAAGAAAAATTCGCCGTGAAACCCGAAGATGTGGAAAAAGAACTCGAACGCATGCAAAAACAACAAGGTCAATTGGAACCGGTGGAAGAAGGAGCCGTGGAAAAAGGCGACCGTGTGATCATTGACTTTGAAGGATTTGTCGACGGAGAACCTTTTGAAGGCGGTAAAGCGGAACAATACACGCTGGAAGTCGGTTCCGGAACGTTTATCCCCGGTTTTGAAGACCAGCTGATCGGCATGAAAGCCGGAGAAGAAAAAGAAATTCAAGTCACCTTCCCGGAAGAATACCATGTTGAAGATTTGAAAGGAAAACCGGCTACATTCAAAGTGAAACTTCATGAAATTAAACGCATGAACCTGCCGGAGCTGGATGACGAATTTGCTCAAGATGTCAGCGAGTTTGACACGCTGGAAGAATTGAAAGCCGACATCGAGAAAAACATGAAAGAAAAAGCGGAAAAAGACAAAGAAAACTTCATCCGCAATGAGCTGGTGGAAAAAGCGGCGCAAAATGCAACGGTGGAAATTCCGGAAGTGATGATTGAAAACGAAACGGAAAACATGTTGCGCCAATTTGAACAACGCTTGATGTATCAAGGCTTGAACCTGGAAACCTATGCGCAATTCACCGGCCAGGATCAAGAAGCGTTAAAAGACCAGTTCAAAGAAGATGCGGAAAAACGCGTTCGCGCTGATCTCGTTTTGGAAGCCATTGCCAAAGAAGAGCAAATTGAAGTCAAAGATGAAGAAGTAGAAGAAGAAATCAAACAAATGGCTGAGGAAATGGGCCGCGAAGCGGATGAAGTTCGCCGCATTCTGGAAAATCAAGGTGCCCTTGATTCCGTGAAGGATCAACTTCGCATGAAGAAAACGATCGATCTACTTGTATCGAACAGTAAAAATAAGGCATAATGATGATAGGAGATGAAGTGAGGCACGTGAAAACGTGCCTTGTTTTTCAAATTTTTCACTCCGAAATGAGGTGTTTTTAATGCCTTTGGTGCCAATGGTGGTAGAACAGACCAATCGGGGAGAGCGCTCCTACGATATCTATTCCAGACTGTTGAAAGACCGCATTATCTTTTTGGGAGGCCCCATCGATGATAATGTGGCCAATTTGGTTGTTGCCCAATTGCTGTTTTTGAGTGCGGAAGACCCGGAAAAAGACATTTATTTGTACATAAATTCACCAGGTGGTTCCGTAACCGCCGGAATGGCGATTTACGACACCATGAATCATGTTCAGCCGCAAGTCTCCACCATTTGCGTCGGCCTTGCCGCCAGCATGGGAGCCTTTTTGCTGGCCGCCGGTGCGAAAGGGAAACGCTTGGCGCTGCCAAACAGCGAAGTGATGATTCACCAACCGTTGGGAGGCGCCCGGGGACAAGCGACAGACATAAAAATTCATGCAGACTGGATCCTGAAGACCAAAGAGAGAATCAACCGGATCTTGTCTGAAAGAACGGGGCAACCGATTGACAAGATCGCCCGGGACACGGACCGCGATTATTTCATGAGTGCCGAAGAGGCCAAGGAATACGGCATCGTGGATCAGGTGATGGCCACCAATCGTTGAAAGGGGTGAGAGAGAAGATGTTCAAGTTCAATGAAGAAAAAGGACAATTGAAATGTTCTTTCTGTGGAAAATCCCAGGATCAGGTGCGCAAGCTGGTTGCCGGACCTGGTGTATATATCTGTGACGAATGCATTGAATTGTGCAATGAAATCGTGGAAGAAGAATTGGGCAATGAAGAAGAAATTGATTTGCAAAACTTGCCCAAACCACAGGAGATCTGCTCCATTCTGGAGGAATACGTCATTGGTCAGGAAGAAGCGAAGAAAGCATTGTCCGTTGCGGTTTACAACCACTACAAACGGATCAATTCTTCGCAGAAATCCGATGATGTTGAACTGCAAAAAAGCAACATCATGATGGTGGGGCCGACGGGGAGCGGGAAAACCCTCCTTGCCCAAACATTGGCCCGCATCCTGAATGTCCCGTTTGCGATTGCGGACGCGACGTCGCTGACGGAAGCGGGTTATGTCGGGGAAGACGTGGAAAACATCCTGCTCAAATTGATCCAAGCGGCGGATTACGATATTGAAAAAGCGGAACGCGGAATCATCTACATTGATGAAATCGACAAAGTCGCCCGCAAATCTGAAAATCCGTCGATCACCCGTGACGTGTCCGGTGAGGGTGTCCAACAGGCGTTGCTGAAGATTTTGGAAGGAACCGTTGCCAGTGTGCCACCGCAAGGAGGGCGCAAACACCCGCATCAGGAGTTCATCCAAATTGACACCAGCAACATCTTGTTTATTTGCGGGGGCGCTTTTGACGGATTGGAAACGATCATTAAACGGCGGATCGGCAAGAAAGTGATCGGTTTTGGAATGGATCAGCAAAACGTCAACATGAAACCGGGCGAATATCTGAAGCTGGTGTTGCCTGAAGACCTCTTGAAGTTTGGTCTCATTCCGGAATTTGTGGGAAGGCTTCCGGTCATTTCTACATTGGAACCGCTCGATGAGCAAGCGCTGGTGCGCATCTTGCTCGAGCCCAAAAATGCACTGGTGAAACAGTACAAAAAACTGTTGGAAATGGACAATGTCGAATTGTCCTTTGAACAAGACGCGCTGGAGGCCATTGCCAAAGAGGCCATCAAGCGCAAAACGGGTGCCCGGGGACTCAGGGCGATCATCGAGTCCATCATGTTGGATGTCATGTTTGAATTGCCTTCGCGCGATGATATCGTCAAATGTGTCATCACCAAGGACACGGTGGTGCAAGGAGGAAGCCCGAAACTCTATACCCGTGAAGGGCGCGTCATTACGACAAAAAAAGAAGAATCTGCTTGAGGAACAATGGGATTTGGGCATCTGCTGAAGAAATAGCAGATGCTTTTTTCTATGGTTCATGATATGTTAAAATGTAGTAGTTTCTGATCGAATTAGAAGCAGTTCTACGTTGCGGGTAGAGCTGCTTTTTCGATTAACAAAGGGGTGAGGAAATTTGTTACAAATCGTTTCAGTGGAGCGAGAAAAATTTCTGGATTTCGTTGAGACACAACCTTACAGAAATTTCTTACAGTACCCGTCTTGGGCGGACTTGAAATCCGAATGGAAATGGATACATGAATTTTTGGGATGGGTGACAAAAGACGGCAAATTGGTGGGCGGAGCTGTTGTATTATACAGGAAGGTACCCGGATTAAATAAATATTTGGCATACATACCCCGAGGACCGATGATCGATTGGTTTTCAAGTTATTCCCTGACCGACTGGTTCCATCCTTTGTTTCACCATTTGAAAAACCGTAATGTATTCTCCGTGAAAATGGATCCGCCGCTTGTCAGCAAAAAGTGGTCTGCGAACCGGATTTCCCAAGCTGTTCAGGAATTTAAATCCCATGGATTGAAAAATAAACGTTTGACCGACATTTTGCCGGATCAGGTCTTTAATGCGGTGGAGTATGTAAAACAGGAACTGGTGGAGATGGGATGGAGACAAAACGGCGGAGAAGACAGTTTCGACACCGTGCAACCACAGTTTGTCTTTCGCCTGAACATGAAAGGAAAATCGTTGGAACAGATTTTTTCGGGTTTCCATCCGGACTGGCAACAAAGGATCCGGGAAGCGGAAAACAGCGGAGTGCATGTCAACTTGGGAACTGAAAACGATTTGCCGGAGTTTCACAAGTTGCTCTCGTTGACGGCCAAAAGGGAACAATCCAATGTCCGCGATGTTTCTTATTTTGAAAAAATGTTTGAAACATTGATATTGGAAAATCCTTACCGGATCCGGCTTTATTTGGCACGAAAAGACAATCAGTTGTTAAGCGCCTCGCTGGCTGTGAGAGTGGACGGGCATACATGGGATTTGTACAATGCACGGCGTAGTGATTCGTACGAGGATCCGTCCGCGTACTTGTTGCGTTGGAAGATGATTCAGGATGCTTACCGGCATGGCGACACCATTTTTGATTTCCGGGGAATTTCCACGGTTTTGGATGAAAACAACCGGTTATTTGAGTTGCTGCAATTTAAAATGGGCTTTGGCGGAGAAGCCTGTCAATTTATGGGAGAGTGGGATTACCCGGTCATCCCGATGCTGCACTGGGCTTTTGACATGTACATGAAAAGTCGTTGATGCAAAGGTTTTGGTGCTTTTTGGCTATTGCAAAAGCATGAGTATCCCTTTCCTCCTGCGGTCATAATACAGAAAAAGCGGACGATGTCTGTCCAAATTGCAGGGAGGAAAGGAAGGGGCCTATGAGCTGGACTTCTTTACTTATGTTTTTACAAGTGTTTTTCTCCATCATTATCGGGATTTATTTCTGGAGTTTGTTAAAAAGCCAACAATCCAGCCGCAGTGCGGTGAATAAAGAATCACGGAAAGAATTGGAAAGGCTCCGGTCGATGCGCGAGGTCTCTTTGACCGAACCCCTGGCGGAAAAAACCAGGCCGGCCAAACTGGAGGACATTGTCGGACAAGAAGAGGGCATTCGTTCGTTAAAGGCGGCGTTGTGCGGGCCGAATCCACAGCATGTCCTGATTTACGGGCCGCCCGGAGTCGGGAAAACCGCGGCTGCGCGCTTGATTTTAGAGGAGGCGAAAAAGAACCGTTTCTCTCCCTTTAATGAAAAATCCAAGTTCATTGAAATCGATGCGACCACGGCCCGCTTTGATGAACGGGGCATTGCCGATCCTTTGATCGGCTCCGTGCATGATCCGATTTATCAGGGAGCCGGAGCCATGGGAGTCGCCGGGGTTCCCCAACCCAAACCGGGAGCGGTGACCAAGGCGCATGGCGGGGTGTTGTTTATTGATGAAATCGGGGAATTGCATCCCGTGCAAATGAACAAACTGTTAAAAGTGTTGGAAGACCGCAAGGTGTTTTTGGAAAGTGCCTACTACAATGAAGAAGACACCAATACCCCCCGGCATATTCATGACATTTTCCAAAACGGTTTGCCGGCTGATTTTCGCCTCATTGGTGCAACCACACGACCTCCTGAAGAAATTCCTCCGGCCATCCGGTCACGCTGCATGGAGATTTTTTTTCGACCGCTGTTGGCGCATGAAATCGAGAAAATTGCCACCGACGCCTTGAAGAGGATTCATTTTGATTACAGCCCGGAAGCCGTTCAGGTGATCATGCGTTATGCGATGAACGGGCGCGATGCGGTGAATATTGTCCAAACCGCAGTGGGCGTGGCATTGAGTGAACAGCGCAACCGGGTGGAAGCCCGTGACGTGGAATGGGTTGTAAACAGCAGCCAGTTAAATCCGCGGCCGGAATTGAAAATGCCGGAAAAAGCACAAGTGGGGCTCGTCACCGGATTGGCCGTTCTCGGACCGCACATGGGGGCGACTTTGGAAATTGAAGTGTCGGCAACCCGCGCAGCAAAAGATCAAGGAACCGTCCGGATTACAGGAGTGGTTGAAGAAGAGGAAATGGCCAACCGGCAGCGGACACTGCGGCGGAAAAGCATGGCCCGGGGTTCGGTGGAAAATGTGATGACGGTTCTGCGAAAAATGAGGTTGCAACCGGATGATTACCATTTGCACATCAATTTTCCCGGTGGTGTGCCGGTGGATGGCCCTTCAGCGGGAATCGCCATGGCAACGGCAATTTATTCCGCCATTCAAGGCATTCCGATGGACCCCAAAATGGCCATGACCGGAGAATTAAGCATTCACGGATATGTGAAGCCCGTGGGAGGCATCATTGCCAAAGTGGAAGCCGCCAAGCAGGCAGGAGCCGAGAGAGTGTTGATTCCCAAAGAAAACATGCAGTCGATTTTTATGCAGTTGGAAGGGATTGAAGTCATTCCTGTTGAACGCATTGAGACGGTTTTTGAACTTGCTTTTGGCCGGGAAAAATCCGTGGAGATGCCGGTTCTCTTTTCACCCACTTCTGCTCCGGTATAATAAGGAATGCAGAATGTTTTTGTCCGGCTGCGGGCGGCTTCCGGCGGTTGCCCTCGTGTCGTAGACAAAAGAGAATGAATAAGATAAAATCGTACAAAGCTGGCATCCTGTTCCTTGTGTTGACAGCAACGGAGGTGCATGTATGGCTGTAAAAGAAGGGGAACAACATGTATTGCCTCTTTTGCCATTGAGAGGTTTGGTTGTATTTCCCACCATGGTTTTACATTTGGATGTAGGAAGAGAAAAGTCGGTTCAAGCATTGGAAAAGGCAATGGTGGACGACCAAAATTTGATTTTGCTTGCAACGCAAAAGGAGCTTCAAATAGAGGAACCCACCGAAGACGATATCTACCGGACCGGTACGATTGCAAAGGTTCGTCAAATGTTGAAGCTGCCAAACGGCACCATCCGGGTGCTTGTGGAAGGTTTGAAAAGGGCAAGCATCATTGAATACATGGATGATGAAGATTGTTACATCGTCCGGTATGAAGAATTGGCAGAAGAAGAAGAAGACGGCCTGGATACGGAGGCTCTGATGCGCGCTGTGTTGGAGCATTTTGAACAATACCTGCGCTTGTCCAAAAAGCTTTCGCCGGAAACGTATTCGGTCGTGGCGGATATTGATGAACCGGGACGGCTGGCGGATATCATCGCATCGCATCTTCCGCTGAAGATTGCAGATAAGCAAACGATTGTGGAAACGTTGAACGTTCAAGCACGTCTCGAGAAATTGTTGTCACTCATCCATAATGAAAAAGAAGTTCTGGAGTTGGAGAAAAAGATCAACTCCCGGGTCAAAAAACAGATGGAAAAAACGCAGAAAGAATATTATCTGCGTGAGCAAATGAAAGCCATTCAAAAGGAACTGGGAGAAAAAGAAGGGCGCATGGGCGAAGTGGAAGAATTGAGGCAAAAACTGTCCGAGCTAAAAGCGCCTGAAGAGATCAAAGAAAAGATTGACAAGGAAATTGACCGTTTGGAAAAAATCCCGACCAGTTCCGCTGAAGGCGGTGTGGTTCGCAATTATATTGATTGGTTATTGGATTTGCCGTGGCTTCATGAAACCGAAGACGATCTCAGCCTGGAGAAAGCAGAAAAAGTGCTGGACGAGGACCATTACGGATTGGAAAAAGTAAAGGAACGGGTGCTTGAGTACCTGGCTGTGCAGCAAATTGTCAAGAAAATGAAAGGCCCCATTCTTTGTCTGGCCGGCCCGCCGGGAGTCGGAAAAACTTCCTTGGCACGTTCCATTGCCCGTGCGCTGGGACGGAATTTTGTCCGTGTCTCATTGGGAGGCGTGCGGGATGAGGCGGAGATTCGCGGACATCGCCGCACTTATGTCGGTGCCATGCCGGGCAGGATCATTCAGGGAATGAAACAAGCACAAAGCACCAATCCGGTCTTTTTGCTGGATGAGATTGACAAGATGTCCATGGATTTCAGAGGTGATCCGGCTTCCGCGCTCTTGGAAGTCTTGGATCCGAACCAAAACCAGGCATTCAGCGATCACTACATCGAGATTCCGTATGATTTGTCCAAAGTGATGTTTATCACCACGGCCAATGTGATCCACAATATTCCCCGTCCGTTGCTTGACCGGATGGAGGTCTTATACATTTCGGGCTATACAGAAATTGAAAAAGAGCATATCGCCAAAGACCATCTGTTCCCCAAACAGTTAAAAGAACACGGATTGACCAAAGAAAACATGCAAATCCAGTCGGGGGCATTGTTGAAATTGATCCGCAACTACACGCGGGAAGCCGGCGTCCGGAATCTGGAAAGAACGATCGGAACCTTGTGTCGGAAAGCGGCCAAACAAATTGTCTCCGGCAAGAAAAAGAAAGTGGTCATTACATCCAATAATTTGGAAAAATATTTGGGACCGGAGCGTTTCCGTTACGGACGGGCGGAAGAAAAGGATCAGGTCGGGATTGCGACCGGCCTGGCTTGGACGGAAGCGGGCGGGGACACGTTGTCCGTGGAAGTCTCCTTGTTGCCCGGAAACGGAAAGCTCACATTGACGGGGAAATTGGGAGACGTGATGAAAGAATCGGCCCAAGCCGCATTCAGTTACATCCGTTCCCGCGCCAAGGAATTGAACATTGATCCGTCTTTCCATGAGAAACATGACATTCATATCCACGTTCCGGAAGGAGCCATTCCCAAAGACGGCCCTTCAGCCGGAATTACCATGGCCACCGCTTTGGTTTCCGCATTGACCGGAATTCCGGTTTCCCGTTTTGTGGCGATGACCGGGGAAATCACCTTGCGCGGACGGGTGCTGCCCATTGGCGGATTGAAGGAAAAATCGTTAAGTGCCCACCGGGCGGGCATCAAACATGTGTTGATCCCCAAGGACAATGAAAAAGATCTCCAAGACATTCCCAAAAGCGTGCGGAAAGAATTGGAGTTTACCGCGGTGGAGCACATGGATGAAGTGTTGCGGTTGGCGTTAGTGAGGGATCCTTATGCTGGTGAAGAAAGCTGAGTTTGTGATCAGTGCGGTGAAACCGGATCAATACCCCGATGACGCCCTGCCGGAGATTGCTCTGGCCGGGCGTTCCAATGTGGGTAAATCATCGCTCATCAATTGTCTGATCAGAAGAAAAAATCTGGCGCGTACCAGTTCGAAACCTGGGAAAACCCAAACCATCAATTTTTACCGGATCAATGACCTTTTTTATTTTGCGGATGTTCCCGGATACGGATTTGCGCGCGTTCCGAAAGCGATGAAAAAACAGTGGGGAAAAATGATGGAAACTTATTTGCTGAAACGGGAACCGCTCAAGGCGGTGATCCAAGTGGTTGATTTGCGACACCCACCCTCGAAAGATGATCAGAATATGTACGAGTTTTTAACGTATTATTCCATCCCGACATGGGTCGTGGCCACCAAGGCAGATAAAGTTCCGAAGGGAAAATGGCAAAAGCATGCCAAGATCATCAGGGAAACTTTGAATATGGAAAAAGAAGATCCGTTCCTTCTCTTTTCCGCGCAAACTGCATATGGTAAAGAGCGGTTGTGGAACTTGATTGAGGAACAAGTGAACGCAAATCAGGATTAGACGGAAGAAAGGGTGGGAGAATGGAGAAAAAAGTTCGTGTTGCGGTTTTGTTCGGAGGAAGATCCGGGGAGCATGAAGTCTCTTTAAATTCGGCCGCATCCGTGATCCAGGCGATTGACCGGGACAAATACGAAGTGATTCCCGTTTGGATTTCGCATGAAGGACAATGGCATTTCGGGGAAAAAGCGATTCCCGCCATTGCCGGCACGCTTGAAAAAGAAGTTTGCGAGCAATTGCAAAACCATCTGCCGGCGCTTGTGTCCAAAGGAAGCGGAACCTTGCCTGCGTTTGCCCCGCATGAAGTGGATGTGGTGTTTCCTGTTTTGCACGGCACATACGGTGAAGACGGGACCATTCAGGGCATGTTGGAAGTGGCACAGATTCCTTATGTCGGAGCCGGGGTGTTGGCATCGGCTGTCGGCATGGATAAAGTGTTGGCGAAGAAAGTGTTTGAACAAGAGGGTCTTCCGCAAGGCAAATATGTTTATTTCTTGAAGTCAGAGCTTGAGAAAGACATCGAGAGCGTGATCGAAAAAGTGGAACAAGCGCTTGGCTATCCCTGCTTTGTCAAACCGGCCAATCTGGGTTCCAGTGTGGGGATTTCCAAGGCAAAAGACCGTGAAGCATTGACGGAGGCTTTGCAGTTGGCTGCCCAATATGACCGGAAGGTGATTGTGGAAGAGTTTATTCCCGCGCATGAGGTGGAAGTGGCCGTGTTGGGAAATGATGAACCGCAAGCTTCCATGCCGGGGGAAATCGTATCTTCCAATGAATTTTATGATTATAAAGCCAAGTATATTGACGGGAAATCCGTGATGCGGATTCCGGCCGAACTTCCGGAAGAGACAACCGGCAAGGTCCGGCAACTGGCGATTCAGGCATACAAAGCCATTGATTGCAGCGGCCTGGCGCGGGTGGACTTTTTCATCCGCAAAGACAACGGCCGAGTGTTGATCAATGAGATTAACACCATGCCGGGCTTTACGCCTTACAGCATGTATCCGAAATTGTGGGAGCATTCGGGGGTTTCTTATCCGGAATTAATTTCCAAACTGATTGAGTTGGCACTTCAGCGTTATGAGGAAAAATCCAATTTGAAAACTGTTTTTGACCTTTAAGCAAAAAAGGGCTGTCGCGATCCGCACAGCCCTTTTTCTTTCGCTTAAAAATCAAAGGTTTCATCCGGTTGCCGGGTCAGGATGAGCGGCCCGTCTTTGGTGATTGCCACGGTGTGTTCGTATTGCGCCGACAAACTTCCGTCCACTGTTTTGGCCGTCCATCCGTCCTCCATGATTTTGACCAAATGGTTACCCAAGTTCAGCATGGGTTCAATCGTGATCACCATTCCTTCTTTTAATTCGGCCCCCTGGCCGGGCGGGCCGAAATGGGGAACTTCGGGGAGTTCATGAATGCGCCGGCCGATCCCGTGTCCGATAAACGAACGGACCACCGACATTCCGTTTTCCTCGGCATAAGACTGGATGGCATGGGAAATGTCCCCGATCCGGTTGCCGGGTTTGGCTTGTTCAATGCCTTTATATAATGCGGCTTTGGTGACGGTTAATAAGTTTCGGGCCGCTTCGGAAATCTCCCCCACTGCATAAGACCAAGCCGAGTCGGCCAACCAGCCGTCCAGGTTGACGACCATATCAATGCAAACAATGTCTCCTTCTTTCAGCGGTGTTTTCCGGGGAAAACCGTGGCACACCTCATCGTTGACCGAAGCACAGGTGGCATAAGGATAGCCCATGTATCCTTTTTGTTCCGGGGTGGCCCCGTGTTGCTTCAAAAACTGTTCCACCCATTCGTCAATCTCAAGTGTTGTCACTCCCGGCTGAATCCGTTTCTTCAAGTGCTGATGACATTGGGCAAGAAGTTTTCCCGCTTCATGCATTTTACGGATTTCCCGGGGGCTTTTTAATGAAATCATCCCGCGATCTCTCCCTTGTTTTCTTCATCGGAATGTGTACCGTTTTTCACCATTAAGTTATTCACAAACCATTGAGGGATTGCAATTCCCATAAGAAAGGGGCGGTTTCACAGACCGGTTTCAGCAAGAAAACCACCGGCATCCCCGGTTGTCCCATCCTCATGCACCGGGGCCGGTGGATTTGGCCGGCGATGATTCATCATGCCCTTCCCATTTCCGGTAAACGGTCCGCCGGGAATCTCCGGTTGACCTGATGAAGACCGGGTTTCCGGAACGTTTGTCCAACGTCGCTTGCATGACCGGATTATTTTTTGGAGATAAAAACCAGTCCCAAGATCACGATCAAGACGGGCCAATAAGCATGAAAGACCGAAGTGATCGGGGAAACCAAAGGAAGTTCGGTGATGCCCGGGTATGCAAAAATTCCCGTCAATATCAAAATCACCCCGACCAAAGCCGTGATTTTGCTTTTATTAATGGTAAATTGCAACAAAACGACCAATCCGAAAAGAGCAACCAATATGCTCCAATGTTTGGGCCAGCCGTTGACGTATTTCAATCCCCAGGCCGTGACACTGATGGTGGCGGCGAAACCGGCCCATAAGGTCAACGTGCTGATTTTCTTCAAGATTCCGACATAAAGCAAAAGGACACTGAACAAGAATATGAGAAACGGCCAAGTGATCAAGGAAGCAAGAGAAGTGAGATCGGTTTGGACAAGCAGAAGGATGATTCCGACCAGTGTGATGATAAAACCGATAATCTTTGTTTGCATAACCCCTTCTCCCTTTGTCAATAAGTAGAATTTTCCTTTTACATCTTATCACAATTTCAGCAGGAGCAAGGTACAGATTTATCGATCCGGCCGGTTTTATCCTGCCGGCCGTGAAGAAAAAATGAAGAAAGGGTTGGGAAGCAGAAAACGGCTGAATAAAAGCGGGACAAAACATACGCTTTGGTTAGCCGTTTTGCTGCTGTCCTTTAGAAACGAGCCGTTTTTCAATGATCGCGATCAACTGATACATGATGGTGGCGATGACCGCCACGATCATCAGGCTTAACATCACAAGATGCAGATTAAACACTTGGAAACCGTAAATCATCAAGTAACCGAGTCCCTGTTTGGAGACCAAAAACTCGCCGACGATGACCCCCACCCATGACAACCCGACATTGACCTTCAAGGCGGCAATCATATCGGGAATGGCGGCGGGAAAGATGATCTTCCAAAAGATTTGGCTGCGGCTGGCCCCAAACGAACGGGCCAAAATGAGATAACTGGAATCCACACTTTGAAAACTGGTGTAAATGACGATGGTCGTAATGATCACGGTGATGGCGATTCCCATGGCCAGAATGGAGATGAAGCCGGAACCAAACGAAACAATGAACAGGGGGCCGAGCGACACTTTCGGCATGCTGTTTAAAACGACCAGATAGGGGTCCAGAACACGGGATAAAAACGGCGAAGCCCATATAATGGTGGCCAGGATGACCCCGGATAGGGTGCCGATCAAAAAGCCGGCGATGGTTTCCATCGATGTGATTGCGATATGGGCATATAATTCCCCGGAACGGGCCAATTCGGCCGCTTGCTTCATCATGAGCGAAGGACTGCTGAATAAAAAGGAGTCAATCCAACCGGCCCGGGCCCCCCATTCCCATGCAAAGACAAAACCGACCAGGATCAGGAAGCGCAAGAACCAAACCCCGATTTGCCGGAGCCGCAACCGGCGCAGGAAATCGGCATGTGAGGGGCTCTTGGCCCCCTTGGTCAACCACTTTTTCCATGAAAAGAAGCTCATGGTTGTTCCACCTCCTGCCACAACTGTTCAAACAGCCGGCGAAAAACAGGATGGCTGCGGGATTTGAGCGCAGACAAAGCGCGGATTTCTTCCGGAACGACCATCGTTTTTTGAATGGTTCCGGGACGTCCGCCCATCACCAATATCCGGTCGCCCACCGCCAGGGCTTCTTCCAGGTCATGGGTCACAAGGACAGCAGTTTTCTTGTGTCGTTTCATGACATCCATCAACAAGTCTTCCAAAGCGATTTTGTTTTGAATATCCAGAGCCGAAAAGGGTTCATCCAACAGCAGGATTTCCGGATTGACGGCTAATGTGCGGACCAGCGCCACCCGTTGCCGCATGCCGCCGGACAATTGGGACGGATATTGATGGGATGTATGTTCCAGACCCATTTGTTTGAGCAGATGAAGGGCGTACTCAATGCGCTCGGGCGTGTTTTGTTTCCGGAATTCCAAGCCCAAAATCATGTTTTTGAGGACGGTGCGCCATTCCAGCAATCCGTCCTTTTGCAGCATGTAACCGGTGTATTTGGCTGCATGGGTTTTCCCTTCTTTGCCGAACAACCGAATTTGCCCCGACGTCTGTTTGTAAATGCCGGCCAGAAGCGAGAGGATAGTGCTTTTTCCGCACCCGCTGGGACCGACTAAAACCAGGGTTTCTCCTTGTTCGACGGTGAAATTGATGTCCCGGATGGCGGTGACTTCTTCTTCTTTGCTGAAGAAGGTATGCGTCACGTTCTGAAACTGGATGGCCGGTGTGGGTTTCATGGTGTCCCCCCTTTGAGTTCATCCACAATTTTTTGGCTGATGTGAGGATCGATCAGTTGTTCATAAGGGACGTTTTTGGGCAATTCGCCGGCTTGGGACATAATCCGGAGGAAATGCCCGTATTCATCCGGATCGATGACGGGATTGTCTGCATAAGAATCCTGATCTTTATAGCGTTTGATTACACGAATCAAGATGGAGCGGTCGGTATCGGGAAAATAACTTTGGATGGCGGAGGCAATTTCTTCGGGGGAGTGGTTCTTCACCCAGATTTGTCCTTTGTACACGGCCCGGACAAATTTTTGGGCAATATCCGGATTTTCGCGGAGCCACTTCTCTTTCGCCAAGTAACAGGTGTAGGGGAGACGGCCGCTTTCTTTTCCAAACGATGCGACGATGTATCCTTTGCCTTCGGCTTCGATTTTGGAAGCAACGGGTTCAAACAGTTGGGCAAAATCGCCGGTTCCGGCCAAAAACGCATTTCCCAAATTTTGATAATCGACATTTTGGATGATTCGCACATCTTGATGGGGGATCAATTGATTTTTCCGTTGTACATATTCACTGACCATTTCCGGCATGCCGCCCCGCCGTTGCCCCAACAACGATTGGCCTTTTAACATTTGCCAATCAAATTGCGGGACGGGTTTGCGGGATACCAAAAACGATCCGTCGGTTTGGGTGAGTTGTGCAAAGGCTTTGACCGTATCGGAACGGGAACGGGCGGTGACATAGATGCCGGCTTCCACGCCGACCAGAACGATATCGGATTCCCCGGCCAGGAGGGTGGTCATGGTTTTGTCCCCGCCGTTTCCGTTGACCAGTTCAACCGACAATCCTTCTTGTTCGAAAAAGCCTTGGCTTAAGGCCACATACTGCGGTGCGTAAAAGATGGAATGAGTCACCTCGACCAGCCGGATGTTGGATTTATTGTCAGAGGAAGATGTGCATGCCGTTGACAAAAAGACAAGAGAAAGAACGAGCAGGATACTAGGAAGCCGCTTGACAGACCTTTTCAAGTCGATCACCTCATTTAAATTAGGCATGGATCTATATTTCCATTATATAATAAGATTGCCAATATTTGTTCAATGGGATTCCGGTGGCTTCAAAATGTGTTCACACCCGTTTTTCCGGGGATTACAACAGTATGTTATAATGAAGTTTGATTCATCGCAGATTTGTGCCCAGTGTTGGGATTCGAGGTGAAGAGCAACATGCATATACTGACCATTGGACTGAATCACGAGACAGCTCCGGTTGAATTGAGGGAAAGGCTTGCCTTTTCGGAAGACCGCTTGGATTATGCTTTAAGAACGTTGCGGGATATGAAAAGCATTATGGAATGCGTGATCTTGAGCACTTGTAACCGTATGGAGCTTTATGTGGTTTGTGACCAGCTCCACACCGGTGAATATTACGCCAAAACTTTTATTGAGAACTGGTTTCGTATCCCCAAAGAAGAGTTTTGCGATTACCTTTATGTGAAAAAGAACGAAGATGCCGTCCGGCATTTGTTTCATGTCGTTTGCGGCATGAATTCCTTGGTGCTGGGCGAAACCCAAATCCTGGGACAGGTGAAACAAGCCTTTTTCACAGCGATGGAAAGCAAAACAACCGGAACGTTATTCAATACATTGTTTAAACAGGCCGTCACGTTTGGAAAACGCGTTCATTCAGAAACCGAGATCGGACAAAATGCCATATCCGTCAGTTATGTTGCTGTGGAATTGGGCAAGAAAATGTTTGACTCCTTTGAGGATAAAACGATTCTTTTGGTCGGTGCGGGGGAAATGAGCGAATTGACGGCGAAACATTTTTATTCCAACGGGGCAAAGCGTGTACAAGTTGTCAACCGGACCTTTTCGAAAGCGGAGGAGCTGGCCGGAAAGTTTCACGGGGAAGCAAGGCCATGGGAAGATTTGATTGCTTGCCTGAAAGAAGCGGATATCGTGGTCAGTTCCACCGGAGCCAAGGAGCCGGTCTTGACCCGTTCCATGGTGGAACCGGTTTTAAAAAGCCGCCGGTCCCCGCTTTTCTTGATCGATATCGCCGTGCCCCGGGACATCGAACCGTCCATTGCCGGGCTGGAGTCCGTGTTTTTATATGACATTGATGATTTACGTGAAATTGCTGAATCCAACATGTCCCTCAGGCAGAAAGAAGCCGAAAAAATCAAGGGCTGGATTGAGGAAGAGGTTCGGGAATTTAACACATGGCTGGACACTTTGGGTGTGGTTCCCCTGATCTCGGCGCTCAGGGAAAAAGCGCTGTCCATTCAGGAAGATGCCG
The DNA here is from genome assembly GCF_005886755.1 of Thermoactinomyces vulgaris. NCBI lineage: Bacteria > Bacillati > Bacillota > Bacilli > Caryophanales > Thermoactinomycetaceae > Thermoactinomyces > Thermoactinomyces vulgaris. The sequence goes on along the minus strand of NZ_CP039710.1, from coordinate 1,881,889 downwards.
TGAACAAAATCGAACGGAAGTTGCCGGAGATGACCGAGCGGGAAAAACGGGTCATTCGCAAACATACCAAGAGCATTGTGAACCAAATGATGCGTGATCCGATTGTCCGCCTGAAGGAACTGGCCACCACGCCACAAAAAGAAGCAGCACAGGAAATGTTTGTTTATTTGTTTGCTTTGGAAGAGCTTTTAAAACAGGAAGATGAGGAAGAACCGGCCAAAGTGGAAGTGAAAAATCCAGCGCTTGGTCAAGAGGCTTGGGCCCGCATTTAAAGGAGGAAACCTTGATGTTTGCGGAGCGTTGGATTTATGACTTCATCATTTATTTATATGCGTTCAGCATCTTGTTTTCTTTTGCTGATCTGTTGCACCGAAACAGGCGCTCCGAGAAGATATCGTATTTGTTCTTGGGGATTGTATGGTTGATCCAAACGGCAGTTTTCATCCTGGTGGTTCTTAACTGGTGGCCCAAACAACTGCCGTTTTGGATTGATGCTTTTTTTATTTACTCATGGATTTTGGTCAGTTTTACACTGGTAATGCATCTGGTCTATCGCATGCCGGTTTATTATTTCCTGGCCAATCTGATGGGGTTTGTCGTTTTGGTGTTGAATCTGTTTTTTGTTCGTCATCAATCCGCAGCTTTTGAATATTTGTTGTTGACGGAGCTGGTTTTCATTCATGTGACCATCGCAATGATGTCCTATGCCGCATTTTCGCTGGCCTGTATCAGCGGAGGGCTTTATCTGGTCAGCAATCATTTGCTGAAAGAGAAAAAGTGGAATCGTTTGTTGCGCATCTTGCCCAGCTTGGACCGGTTGGAGTCATTTTCCGTTTGGTCGGTTGTCGCCGGTGCCGTTTTCTTGCTAATTTCCGTGTTATTAGGTATCATTTATGGTTACCAAACGGTTGGCAACCGGCTTTGGTTGGATCCGAAATTATGGGGAACGTTTTGGGTAATGATTTTGTACGGCTGGATCATCTGGCAATGGACGCGCACCCGGTTGACCGGCCGGCGCCTGGCTTGGTGGAGTTCGCTTTCTTTTTTATCCATCTTGCTGAATTATTTCATTACCCGGACAGGTGTTTCCTTTCATCAATGGTTCTGAGAGCGGAAGGAGCACGACAAAGATGAGACAACCCTATGCCATGATGATTGATCTGAGAGGAAAGCCCTGTTTGGTGGTGGGAGGAGGAAAAGTGGCCGGGCGCAAAGTGAAGACGTTGATCGATGCCGGGGCTCATGTCAAAGTGGTGAGTCCGGCAATCACGCCCATGATCAAATATTGGGCGCTTTCCAGAAAAGTGGAATGGTTCGCCCGGCCTTACCAACAAGAGGATGGTGCAGGCCAATTTTTGGTGGTTGCCGCCACCGATGATCCGGGTGTCAACCGGACTGTTTATTGTCATGCAAAGATGCGCGATCAATGGATTAACGTTGTTGATCAGCCCGGGCTTTGCAATTTTACGATCCCTGCGGTATTGACACGGGGGAAACTGCAAATCGCCATTTCCACGCAAGGGGCAAGCCCGTCCGTGGCCAAGAAAATCCGCCGCGAACTGGAAGATGCCTATGGCGAGGAATATGAGCTTTATTTGGACCTGGTGCAAGAGATGCGGCAGAAAATTCAAGTCCAAGTCACGGAGAAACGGATCCGGTACCAGCTGTACAAAGAATTGGCATCGGACCGGTGGATTGAAGCTTGCCGCCGAAATCCGGACGGGGTTCACCGTGAAATGGCGGAATGGTTGGAAAACATGATTTTAAGCGGAGCGAAGGAGAAAGGAGGGTCTGTGGCATGCGGACGCTTGTGGCAGGAACAAGACGAAGTGAGTTGGCACTTACACAAACCCATTGGGTGATGGAACACTTGAAGGAATTGGAACCGGGATTGGATATCCGGGTGAAAAAAATTGTAACTAAAGGCGATCGCATTTTAAATGTCACCTTGTCCAAAGTGGGCGGCAAAGGATTGTTTGTAAAAGAAATTGAACAAGCTTTGTTGGATGGGAAAATTGATTTTGCCGTACACAGCATGAAAGACATGCCTTCTGAAATGCCTCCGGGATTGGTGATCGGGGCGGTTCCGGTAAGGGAAACACCGACAGATGCCCTGTTATCCATCGACGGAAGAACATTGGATGAACTCCCGTCCGGAGCGGTGGTGGGAACCAGCAGTTTGAGGCGCCAGGCGCAAATTCTGGCTTATCGTCCGGATTTGAAAGTGGAACCGGTGCGGGGCAATTTGCAAACGCGAATCCGCAAGATGCAAGAAGGCCAGTTTGATGCCATTATTTTGGCGACTTCCGGATTGAAAAGGATGGACTGGGAAAACAAAATTTGCCAGGAGTTAACCGCGGATGTCATGCTGCCGGCGGTCGGGCAAGGGGCTTTGGCTGTCCAGTGCCGTGCGGATGATGAAGAGCTTTTGTCTGTTTTACAGCGGTTGAATCATGAGGAAACGAACAAAGCCGTTTCTGCCGAACGGTCTTTTTTGCATGCTTTTCAAGGCGGATGCCATTTGCCGATTGCGGCTCATGCTGTATTGGATCAAGATGAAATTCATTTGACCGGTCTGGTTGCCGATCCCGGGGGACAAGACGTGATCAAAAAAAGCATCCGTGGGAAAGATCCCGAAAAGCTCGGAAAAGATTTGGCGGCATCTTTAAAAGAAGAAGGGGCCGGTCGTCTGTTGGAAACCGTGCGGGAGGGGCTTAAGATATGACCGGTATGGTTTATCTGGTTGGAGCGGGTCCCTGGGATCCGGGCCTGATCACCGTCAAGGGATTAAAGGCGCTGAAAAAAGCGGATGTGATCATTTATGACCGGTTGGCCAACCCCCAGCTTTTGAATCATGCAAAAGAGAATGTCGAACGGATTTATGTGGGAAAATCATCCGACCATCATACACACACCCAGGAAGAGATCAATGATCTGCTGGTTGAAAAGGCCAAACAAGGATTGACGGTGGTCCGGCTGAAAGGCGGGGATCCTTTTGTTTTCGGACGCGGCGGGGAAGAGGCCGAACGTTGCGTGGAAGAAGGCATTCCTTTTGAAGTGATCCCCGGCATCACCTCTGCCATTGCCGTTCCGGCTTATGCAGGGATTCCGGTCACCCATCGGGATATGAATGCATCGTTTTCGGTAGTCACCGGGTATGAACGGAAAGAAAAAAATGAACCCTCCGTTTCTTTTGCTTCCCTGGCCAAAGCAACCGAAACCCAGGTTTTTTTGATGGGGGTCAAAAATCTTCCCTATATCGTTGAACGGTTGAGAAAATACGGAAGATCCGGCGATACGCCGGTGGCTTTGATCCGTTGGGGAACCAAAATGGAACAGGAAACTTTGACCGGCACGCTGGAGGATATTGTTGAAAAGGCGGAAGAACGAAAATTCCGCCCGCCGGCGGTGATTGTGGTCGGGGAAGTGGTCCGCCTGCGTGAAAAGCTGGCATGGTTTGAACAAAAACCATTGTTTGGCAAACGGGTTTTAGTTACCCGGGCGCGTGAGCAAAGCCAAAGCTTGTCGGAGAAGATTCATGAATTGGGAGGAGAATCGCTGGAGTTTCCGGTGATCAAAATCACCCGCCCGAAACGCCAGGACTTTCTTGATCAATCCCTCCGCCGCCTTCATGAGTATGATTGGATTATCTTTACCAGTGTCAACGGGGTGAAATTTTTCTTTTCGCGACTGCGCGAGTTAAAGATCGATATCCGTCAAATGGGCAAAGCGAAGATCGCCGCCATCGGCCCGAAAACGGCAGAAGCCTTGTGGGAAAAAGGGTTGCTCGTTGACGTGATTCCCGAAGAATACCAGGCGGAAGGGTTGATTGAAAGTCTTCGCCACCAAGTCAAAGCGGGAGAAAAAATCTTATTGCCCCGTGCCAACATCGCCCGCAAAATTTTAGCGGTCAAGCTGGCTGAGATGGGTTGTGAAGTGACCGATGCCGATGCATATGACACGGAGACAGAAACTGGAAATGTGAGTGAAATCGTTGAGGGGTTACGGGAAGGAACGATTCATGTGATTACTTTCACAAGTCCTTCCACGGTCCGGAACTTTGTCCGGTCCCTGCAAACGGTGGAAAAAGATGTGCCTTCATTACTAAAAGGGGTGCACATTGTCTGCATCGGCCCGATTACGGCTCAAACGGCCGGGGAATTGGGATTGAAAGTGGACGGCATTGCCAAAGAGTACACCATTGAAGGATTGGTGGAAGTATTGAAGCAGTTGCCATAAGGTTGTTAGAAGGAGGATGAAATCAGTGGCTTCATTTATTCGTCATCGCCGTTTGCGCATGAATGAAAACATCCGGTCTCTGGTGAGAGAAACACATTTAAAAATCGATGATTTGATTTATCCGTTTTTTGTTATCGAAGGAACGGGGATCAAACAGGAAGTCCCCTCCATGCCGGGCGTTTATCAATATTCTTTGGACCGTCTTCACGAGGAAATGGATGAAGTGGTGAAACTTGGAATCCGTTCGGTTTTGGTTTTTGGCATTCCGGCACATAAGGATGAATGCGGATCTCAAGCTGATGATGAGCACGGGATTGTCCAGGAAGCGATCCGGTATCTGAAAAAAGAATACCCGTCCCTGTATGTGATTGCAGATACCTGCTTGTGTGAATATACTTCCCACGGCCATTGCGGAGTGGTGGAAAACGGGCAGGTGCTAAACGATCCGTCCCTGGAACGGTTGGTTTCCACGGCCGTTTCGCAAGCCGAGGCGGGAGCGGATATGATTGCTCCTTCCAATATGATGGACGGGTTTGTTTATGCCATTCGTGAAGGGCTGGACAAAGCCGGATTTGAAAACGTGCCAATCATGTCCTATGCCGTCAAGTATGCTTCCGGTTACTACGGACCGTTCCGTGATGCGGCACAATCGGCTCCGGGATTCGGGGACCGGCGTTCTTACCAGATGGATCCGGCCAATATTCGGGAAGCCATGCGTGAAGCCGCATCCGACGTGGCAGAAGGCGCCGATCTGCTCATTGTAAAACCGGGATTGGCTTATTTGGATGTGCTGCAACGGGTTCGTGAACGTTTTGATCTGCCGGTGGTGGCTTATAATGTAAGCGGGGAGTATTCCATGGTCAAAGCGGCGGCCATCAACGGTTGGATCAATGAAAAAGAAGTGGTGATGGAAAGCATGCTGGCATTTAAACGTGCCGGTGCGGATTTGATCATTACTTATCATGCCAAAGATTTGGCCCGTTGGCTGAAAGAATGATTTTTCGCATGCCGGGTTTCAACCAGCCGGTCCATCCGGCTGGTTGATTTGCCGGATGCGGGTTTTGCGTTACAATACAGACAGCGCTTTTACATATCGCTCAAGAACATGAAAAAAGGTGGGTCCGTTATGCGTCTTTCTTTTGAACGATCCGTTGCCGATTACCAGGAAGCGGTGAAAGTGATCCCAGGCGGTGTCAACAGCCCGGTTCGCGCTTTTAAATCGGTGGATATGAACCCGATTTTTATTGAACAAGGGCAAGGTTCCGTGGTGACGGATGTCGACGGGAACCGGTACATCGACTATATTTGTTCCTGGGGGCCGCTCATCTTGGGACATGCCCATCCCGATGTTGTCAGGAAAGTGAAAGAAACGGCAGAAAAAGGAACCAGTTTCGGGGCGCCGACGGAACTGGAAACGAAAATGGCCAAGATGGTTACCGAGCGGATGCCTTCCGTGGATATCGTGCGCATGGTCAATTCCGGAACCGAAGCCACGATGAGCGCCATCCGCTTGGCACGCGCTTATACCAAAAGGACGAAAATCTTGAAGTTTGAAGGAAGTTATCACGGGCACTCGGACAGTTTGTTGATTAAAGCAGGTTCCGGGGTGGCCACGCTCGGGCTTCCGGACAGCCCCGGTGTTCCGATGGATTTGGCCCAATCGACGTTAACCGTTCCGTATAATGATTTGGACAGTGTCCGGCTGGCTTTTGAAAAATTCGGCGAAGAGATTGCCGCGGTGATTGTCGAACCGGTTGCGGGCAATATGGGCGTGGTTCCGCCTCAGCCCGGCTTTTTGGAAGGAATCCGGGAAATCACCGAACAATATGGAACCGTCCTGATTTTTGACGAAGTGATGACCGGCTTCCGCGTGGATTATTACTCCGCCCAAGGGCGTTATAACGTCATGCCCGATCTGACCACCATGGGGAAAGTGATCGGCGGCGGTTTGCCGGTGGGGGCTTTCGGCGGCAAACGCGAGATCATGGAGATGATTGCTCCGGTCGGCCCGGTTTACCAAGCCGGCACTTTGTCCGGAAACCCGTTGGCCATGGCAGCCGGTACGGCCACCTTGGAAGCCATGACCCCGCAAGCTTATGAGGAGCTGGAGAAGAAAGGGGCCATGTTGGAAGAAGGAATGAAACAAAATGCTGAAGAAGCCGGCGTGCCGCATCATATCAACCGGGTCGGTTCCATGGTTTGTCTCTTCTTTACCGATGAAAAAGTGACCAGCTATGAACAGGCCAAATCGTCCGATACCGGTTTGTTTGCTTCGTACTACAAAAACATGCTGGAAGAAGGGATTTTGTTGGCGCCTTCCCAATTCGAGGGCATGTTTGTCTCGATGGCCCACAGCGAATCGGACATTGAGCGCACCATCGAAGCAAACCGGCGTGCACTGAAAAAACTGTCCAAATGAATATGATCCCAAGGCTGCCGGAATGAGGCCGGCAGCCTTTGTTTTTGAAAAAACATTGAACCGTGAAGAGACGGCAGTTGCAGAAGAATTGACGTCTCTTTTTTTGTTTTTTCAACCTCCTGTCCAAAAGAACCGGTTATAACCGGAAAGGAATTGCATATAGTTTACTAATATCCCAAACGACGGGTACTGTGATGTCGTTTGGTGAAGAAAATCCTCAAAAGGAGGGAATCAAATGGAAGATCAATTCACTCAGCTTCGCTTCGACATTTCGGAGAAGGTGCGTTTACATCCGCAACAACCGGGAATCGATACCCTCCTGGAACTGGACTTATATCCGGACGTAGAGATAAAAGACGAGGGTCAACATTTAAAAATCCAAGGTTATTTGCGTTTAAACGGCGTTTATGTAGGGGAAGAACAAACCGCTGAAGAGGAAAGCGGGGCCTTACATAACGGGAGAGTGGAGGAAGAAACCAATGAACTGGCTTATGTGATTCCGGTGGAAATCACGCTTCCTGCCGACAGAGCAGAGCAGTCCCGGATTTCCGCGGAAGTGGAGACATTTGATTATGAAGTCCTGTCTCCATTTGAATTGAAGATTGAAGCGATTTTAATGATTGACGGTTTGCTTCCCGAAAGCAGCCATGAGGAAGAAGAGCAAAGCGGGGAAAATGTGCAAAAATATCCGGTTTTCTCCGGATCGACGGCTCAACCTTTAACCATTGCCGGGGAAGACGGGAACAAGGAGGCGGCAGAGAAAGAGGAGGATCCTTCGGAGGCTGTTGCACAGCGGCAAGCACAGGAAGAGGAACCGGCCCGTGAAACCGGCGAAAGAAAGGCTGAGGATGTAAGAGAAGAAAAAGCCAAGGAGGAAGTAAAGGAGACGAAAGAAGTTTCGGAACCGGCTTTGCACGAGCTGGCACAACCGGAAAAAGAACCGGAAGAGAAAGAAAGCAAAGAGGTTGTACAGGAAATTAAACTGTCACCCAAAGATTTCTGGTATGAAAGACAAAAATCCAAGCAAATGGAATTGAAACCGGAGGAAGATTTGATCCCCGCCGAAACAGCGGAAGAGGAACACCCTGTCCAAGAGAAGGTGGAGGTGCCGAAACAGGAAGATGACACACCGGAACCGGTTCTTGCCGAAGAGGAAGGCACTGTAGAAGAGGAAGGCACTACGGAAGATTCTGCTGACGGGGAAGAAAGGGATGAATCTGGTGAAGCCCGGAGCAAGGCCGAGTGGATCCGCTGGTTGGTTCATGGAAAGGAAGAACATTTTGTTCCGATCAAAATGGTGATCGTGCAAGAAGATGAGACCATTGACCAGGTGGCTGGCAAGTATGAGGTGTCTGCCGACGAGATTGTGAATAAAAACCGGTTGACAACGGACCGGCTGGAGCCCGGGCAAATCTTGCAAGTCCCCGTAAAACCGACCGAATCGCACGAAAAAAGGGAAGCTTAGTGCCGGAAAAAACAAGAAAACCCGAAAAGCCCGGGAAATTCATTTTCTTGTGCCGATGAAGAATTTCCAAACCGGTTTTCGGTATTCGTTTGGAGTGGGGAGAGGAGGATGTGGATTGGATTTCACCCGTAATGATGAATGGAAAATGGCTTGTGACCAGTATGGTTGGCAACCGGTCCGGGTGGAAGGAGACGGGCGGGTCTTCAAAGTGACGTTGCCGGACCGGGAATTGGGGCTGAAAAGATCGGGGGCCTCATATGAAAAATTGATGCTGCTTCACCGGATTTTGGAAAAAATGAACCATCAGGGGTTTGTGCACACGTTGCCTTGGGAGTTGACCCCGGAAGGTGAGCCCGTCGTACGCACCCGTACAAGCTGTTGGTATGCGGTTCCGTGGAAAGAAAAAGGGGCGGACGAAGTATCCGCACAGGATGTGGTCATGGGATTGGCGCATTTGCATCGCTTTTCGGAGCCGGTCTTGAAAGATTATCCGGAATTGGCGGGAAAAACGGACGAACGGTTGATCGACGAGTGGGAGGAGAAACGGCGGGATTTGAAAAGTTACCAGGAACAAATCCGCGCAAGGGAATTTCCGTCCCCCTTTGATCAGTCGGCAGAGCAAATCTTCAAACAGCTGGACCAATCGCTCTCGTTTGCGATCCGGGGCATGAAGCGCTATCTGGAATCGGAAGATGGTGCTCCCCCGCGTTACGCCCTTTGCCACATCCGCATTCATCCAAGCAACATTGTCGCGGATCAAGAAAACTTTTATTTTATTGATTTTGACCATGCCGGGGTGGATTCGCCGGTGCGTGACCTGGCACTGGCGGTGGAACGCCTCAGTGATCCGTCCGATCCGAAAAATTCGCCTTCGGCACTGATTCAGGCCTATGAAGAGATTTGCCCCCTCCGGCCCAAGGAAAAAAAGCTGCTCGGATTATATTTGTCCTATCCGGAACGGCTTCTAAAGACTCTCCGGATTTATTATCATGATCCCAAGCTTTTAAATGATGAGCCCGAAGCAGTTTCACGCTTGGAAAAAGAGATGGCCCGGTATGAAAAAAACAAGGTTTTGGTTCGCCGGTTGTGGACGAACAGAAAAAAAGGAAAGGCAAATAAAGAAATACGCAGATAAACGAAGAATAAATCCGGGATCTCCCGGTTTTTTGTTTTTTGTCACTATTCAAGCGCTCTTTTGATGATAAACTTATTATCAGTCATTTGCATCTCATGGAAGACCGATTTAAGATACAATCGTTTAAAAGCGAAGGAATTTGTTTCGGATGCTGGACAGATACGTACAAAATGTGGAGAATAGGAATATGTTACAATGAAAAGACTTCGGATGCTGACAGGAAGGGGTTTATTCACTTGAGAGCAGTTAAAATGATCGTGAAAAAAACTTACAAAGGTGTGTTGTTCTTAACTTTTCTCAGTATCCTGTTGTTGTGCACAGTGTTGCTTTTGGCTTTTTTGGCTGATCCCCAGGCGATGTATGAATTTATTAAACAAACGTTTGGCGTCCGTTCATAAAAGGGAATCATGGATTTGTCTTTTTGAAACGGCGATATCGCCGTTTTTTATTCAAATGGGGTATAGTTTGACGCAAAGTTGGAAAACGTGTAATATAATAGTCAATATCTGATGTGAATGGGAAATGCGAAGACGGAGAAGAGTAGACGGATTAAAGCAGTCAGAGAGAGAAACCCTTGGCTGAAAGGTTTCTTCTGCATTTAACCGTTGAACGTCGCTCTTGAGCAGGTTGTCTGAAAGGTTGACGAAACCGTGTAAGATAACCCGGTTCCAGCCGTTATCTGGTCAGAGTGCACTAATTTTTTAATTAGTGAATAAAGGTGGTACCGCGAAAAGACCTTTCGTCCTTTGTTGGCGAAGGTTTTTTTTATTTTCGGAAGAAAGGCGAGCAGGAGGTTGATAAAATGTCGACGATGCCAAAAACGTATGACCCGAAACAGGCAGAATCCAAATGGTATGATTATTGGATGAAAGGCGGGTATTTTCAAGCGGGAGAAGACCCGGATAAAGAACCGTTCACCATTGTGATTCCGCCGCCGAACGTAACGGGGAATTTGCACATCGGCCATGCCTTGAACAACACCTTACAAGATATTTTGATCCGTTTTAAACGGATGCAGGGATATGATGCATTGTGGTTGCCGGGGATGGATCACGCGGGAATTGCCACTCAATCCCGTGTGGAAGCGAAACTCCGGGAAGAAGGAGTCAGCCGCCATGAGCTGGGACGGGAAAAGTTTTTGGACGTTGTATGGCGGTGGAAGGATGAGTATTCCAAAAACATCGCCAATCAATGGCGGAAAATGGGGTTGTCGTTGGACTACAGCCGGGAGCGCTTTACGCTGGATGAAGGGCTTTCGGAAGCGGTCAAAGAAGTGTTTGTCAAGTTGTACGAAAAAGGCCTGATTTACCGCGGGGAATACATTATCAACTGGGATCCGGTTGCCAAGACGGCCCTGTCGGACATTGAAGTGATTCACAAAGAGGTGCAAGGCGCCTTGTATCACATCCGGTATCCGCTGGCAGACGGTTCCGGATCGGTGCAAATGGCCACCACCCGACCGGAAACGATGCTCGGGGACACGGCATTGGCGGTTCACCCGGATGACGAGCGCTACCAACATTTGATCGGCAAGGAAGTGGTTCTGCCGCTTACCGGACGCAAAATTCCGGTGATTGCCGATGAATATGTGGATCAGGAATTTGGGACCGGGGTTGTCAAAATCACGCCGGCCCATGACCCGAATGACTTTGAAGTGGGCAATCGCCACGAACTGCCACGGATTTTGGTGATGGATGAATCCGGGAAAATGAACGAAAATGCCGGCAAGTACCAAGGCATGGACCGGTTTGACTGCCGCAAACAAGTCGTCAAAGATCTGGAGAACGAAGGGTACCTGATCCGGGTGGAAGAACATGTGCATTCGGTCGGGCACAGCGAACGTTCGGGCGCGGTGGTGGAACCGTATCTTTCCACCCAATGGTTTGTGGCCATGAAGCCGCTCGCACAACGGGCGATTCAGGCTCAGAAAAAAGGCGAAGGCGTCCGTTTTGTACCAGAACGTTTTGAAAAGATCTATTTCAACTGGATCGAAAATGTGCGGGATTGGTGCATTTCGCGGCAACTGTGGTGGGGACACCGGATTCCGGCATGGTACTGCGGCCAATGCAGTGAGATGACGGTGGCACGTGAGGAACCAAAGACTTGCCCGCATTGCGGAAGCGATCAGTTAAAGCAGGATGAAGACGTCCTGGATACATGGTTCAGTTCCGGACTCTGGCCGTTTTCCACATTGGGGTGGCCGGAAGAAACCGGGGACTTAAAACGGTACTATCCGACGGATGTTTTATTGACGGGATATGATATCATTTACTTCTGGGTTGCCCGCATGATCTTTTTGGCACTGGAATTCACTGATGACATTCCGTTTAAAAATGTCCTGTTCACCGGCTTGGTCCGGGACGCGGAAGGTCGGAAAATGTCCAAGTCGCTCGGGAACGGGATCGATCCGATGGAAGTGATTGACCAATACGGTGCCGATGCCATGCGGTACATGTTGTCGACCGGTTGCACGCCGGGAAATGATCAGCGTTTCCGCTTTGAACGCGTGGAAGCGGCAAGAAACTTTGCGAACAAAATCTGGAACGCTTCCCGTTTCGCCCTGATGCACCTGGAGGGAGTCGAAGAAGATGATCTTTCCTTGACCGGCCCGTTTTCAACGGCCGACCAGTGGATTCTGCATCGCCTGAACGAAACGGTCCGGGATGTGACCAGGCTCTTGAATCGTTTTGATTTTGGAGAAGCGGGACGGGTGCTGTACAACTTTATTTGGGATGAGTTTTGTGATTGGTATATCGAGTTTGCCAAACTTCCTCTTTACGGTGAAGATGAAGAGGCGAAAAGAGTCACCCGGTCTGTGTTGGTTCATGTTCTGGACCAATCCCTCAAATTGTTGCATCCCATGATGCCGTTCATCACGGAAGAAATTTGGCAGCATTTGCCGGTGAAAGGCGAAAGCATTATGATCGCCCCGTGGCCGGTGGAAGATGAACAGTTCGAATCCGCGCAAGCGGTTCGGCAGATGCGGGTGTTGATTGAAATCATCCGGTCGGTGCGCAATATCCGGGCGGAAATGGACGTTCCGGCCAAACGGCAAATCGAGCTTTTGATCCGTCCGGACGGTGACATGGAAGAAACCATCCGGAAGCACGAATCGGCGATTAAAAAATTGTGCGGTGTCGACCGGTTAACGATTGATTCCGGTCTCAAACGGCCGCAAAAATCCATGACGGATGTGGTGACCGGCGCCGAGATATTCTTGCCGCTTGCCGGAATGGTGGATGTGGAACAAACCATTGCCCGTCTGAAAGCCGAATTGAAAAAATTAAATGCCGAAGTGGAAAGAGTGGAGAAAAAACTGGCAAACCCCGGCTTTGTTTCCAAAGCACCCGCTGAAGTGGTCGGGAAAGAACGGAAAAAAGGTGAAGAGTATAAAGAAAAACGAGAGAAAGTGCTCGCCCGTTTGAAGGAAATGGAAGGATGACAAAGGGGAGGGTTCTCCCCTCCCCGTTTCATATTGACGGATGGCCGGATAACAGGCAAAATGGACAAAGTGAATGTATTCTTATTAATTAAAATAGTTTTGGAAAGAAGCTGAGGGAGAATGACTCAATTCGAAACAGCTCAAGAAGTATTTGCTTGGATGGAACAAACATGTGCCAAAACCATTCAACCGGGACTGGAACGCATGGAATGGATGCTGGAGCGGTTGGATCATCCTGAACGTAGGTTGAAATTTATTCATATTGCAGGTACCAACGGGAAAGGTTCAACTGCTGCCATGATTGCATCGGTACTAAAAGAAGCCGGTTTTTCGGTGGGGATGTTTGTTTCTCCTTATGTCCTTTCATGGCATGAACGAATTCAATTTGACGGACAACCGATGGATGAATCTTCTTTTGTTCGCTGGGTCAATGAATTAAAGCCGCTGATCGAAAAAATGGCGGAAGAAGGGCCGGGGGCCCCGTCTCATTTTGAATTTTGGACTTTGGTATCATTATGTTATTTTGCAAAAGAAGCCTGCCCTTGGTTTGTGGTGTGGGAAACCGGGATGGGAGGACGATTTGACTCCACCAATGTGGTGTACCCGTTGGTATCCGTGATCACCGAAATCGGTTATGATCACAAAAAGTGGCTGGGCGAAACGTTGGAAGAGATCGCAACGGAAAAAGCGGGGATTATCAAACCCGGAGTGCCTGTGATATGCGGCAGCGAAAAAGAAGAAGCACTGTCCGTCATCAAACGTGTTGCCAAAGACAAACATTCCCGATTATATATGTATAATGAAGATTTTTCTGTCATCGCACATCATCAGGATCTGGATGAACAAAGATTCACGTTTCAAAATGTGTATCGCGAGCTGGAAAATCTTTCGCTCCCGCTGGCCGGGGATCATCAGTTGCAAAATGCGGCAACGGCATTGATGACGTTGGAAATTTTGCGCCAAAATTATGCAACGGTCATCGAGCCGGAGCATTACATCAACGGATTGAAAAAAACAGCGTGGCCGGGCCGGTTGGAAAAAGCGGGTGACCAGCCGCACATCCGACTGGACGGCGCTCACAATACAGAGGGGATCAAGGCGCTGGTTCAAACCATAAAAAAATATGGATCCCGTTATCGCCGAATCGGTTTTATGATTGCCATGATGAAAGACAAACCGGTCAGGGAAATGTTGGAGCACCTTGCGCAAACAGCTGACTTTGTTGTGACAACCTCGCTTGAGGAGCATGCTCGTTCCCTTGAGGCGGAGGAACTGGCTCGCATGTTGAAAGAAATCAATCCGGATTTAAATGTGGTGCCCGTCCAAGGAGAACAAGATGCACTTCACGTATTCCTGAACCAATTGGATGATGATGATTTAGGCATTGTGGCCGGATCGCTGTATTTGGTTTCTGCAGTGCGGCCGTTATTGATGAACCATGGGGGAAGACAGGGACTTACATGAAGGTTGGTGATTTCACGATGAATAGTCAAAAAAGGGTTCACTTTGTAGGAATTGGCGGATATGGCATGAGTGCCATTGCACGGGTTCTTTTGGACTTGGGTTATCAGGTGTCCGGTTCGGATGTGGCCGAAAACGCATTGGTGAAAAACCTGATGGAGCGCGGAGCCGAGGTTTCGATCGGGCACTCGGCTGAGCATGTTCACGGGGCGGACATCGTTGTCTATTCTTCAAGCATTTCTCCGGACAATGTGGAACGGGTGGCGGCCAAAGAACAAGGGATTGAAGTGCTTCACCGTTCTCAAATGTTGGCTCGCCTTTTAAATGACAAAAAAGGGATCGCTGTTGCAGGGGCTCATGGAAAAACAACCACTTCCTCCATGGTTGCCCAGACGCTGGAATTGTGCGGAGTGGATCCGACCTATATCATCGGTGGAGAGATTGTTGCCTTGAAAGGAAATGCCAAAGCCGGCCGGAGCGATTATGTCGTCGCCGAAGCGGACGAAAGCGACGGGTCTTTCCTGGAGTATTATCCGCATCTGGCTGTCGTGACCAATATTGAAGCGGATCATCTTGAAAATTATGGCGGCGATTTTGAAAACTTGAAAAAGGCGTACCGTTCCTTCCTCAATCAGGTAAGGCCGGACGGTGCGGCAGTGCTGTTTTGGGACGATGGATATGTCCGGGAAATGGCGGATGATGTAAATGGCCGTATCATCACGTATGCCATTGAACGCGATGCGGATTACCGGGCGGTGAACATCCGCGAAAATTTGCGTCAGATTCAGTTTACCGTTGTGCGCGGGGAGGAAGTTTTGGGGGATGTGCTGTTAAACATCCCGGGACGCCACAATGTGGCCAATGCTTTGGCGGCCGTCATTGTCTGCTTGGAAGCCGGGGTGCCGTTTGAGCAAATTGTGAAAGCGTTGTTCCGTTTTCAGGGAGCCAAACGCCGCTTCCAAGTGATTGGCGAAGAACAAGACATCTTGATTGTGGATGATTATGCCCATCATCCGACCGAAATCCAAGCCACATTAAAAGGGGCAAAGGCGCTCGACCGCCGGATGGTTGTGGTCTTCCAGCCGCAGCGGTATTCACGCACGCATTTATTGATGAATGAATTCAGCCAGGCTTTTTACGATGCAGATGAAGTGATCATCAATACAATTTATGCACCGCCCGGCGAGCAACCGATTCCCGGCGTCACCGCCGAGCGTTTGGCCGAACTGATCAAGCAAAACAGCAATGCCAATACACGGTTTTTGGCCACCAAAGAAGAAGTGGTTGAATATCTGGTTCAACATCTGAAGCCCAACGATTTGGTGATGACCATGGGAGCCGGCGATATTTGGCGGGTGGCTCACATGCTGAAAGATGAATTGCAAAAAGAACGGGTGAATGAGTAACAATTCATAGCGGAGTCGGAAAAGAGCCGGTATTTCATCGGCTCTTTTTCTGCAGGAAGGATTTATGCTATGCTTTGCATGAGGAAGGAGGAGAGACCGATGAAGTCAGGAAAATGGCTTACGTTGATTTTGATCGGCATGTTGGCCGTTTTGGCCGGATGCAGTGCCGGCGATCGTCCGGCAGAAGAAACCCAAACCGGACAAAGTGCCGCATCCGATAATGATGTGTCCGATCTGAATTGGAGGGTCCCTTCATTTACATATACCAATCAAAACAACGAAACCGTCGGGTTGGATGATTTGAAGGGAAAAGTATGGCTGGCCGACCTTATCTTCACGCGTTGTCCCAATGTTTGTCCGCCGATGACAGCAAACATGTCCAAAGTTCAAGAAGCTCTGAAACAAGCCGGGGTGGAAGCGGAAATCGTATCTTTCACGGTGGACCCGGAACATGATCAACCGGAACAGTTGCGGGAGTTTGCCGAAAAGCACCATGCCGATTTGAATTCATGGCACTTTTTGACCGGTTATTCCCTGGAGGAGATCCAAAAGCTGACCCGGGAGGCTTTTAAGGGTTCCATCTCTCAGCAGGAAGGGCCGTCCCCCGATGTTCCGCTTTTGATCAATCACCCGACACAATTTTATCTGATTGACCAAAACGGGAAAGTCGTGAAATTTTATGACGGATTGAAGCCGGACGCTGACCGGATCATTCAGGATATTAAAAACTTGCAAAAATAAAAGGCTTGAGATGATTCTCAAGCCTTTTTTTTAACGGGAGTTGATGAGACGTTCCCCTTGGCGGGGCAAATAAAGAAAACTGAGCGCCGAGCTGAACAAGGCACCGGCGATGATCCACAACAAGCATTCCAGGGTTGACAATGCATCAACCCCCCAAGCGAATAACGCAATCCATAAGGTTTGGATTCCCAGGTTTACCCATCCGATGAACGTCAACCCTTTTGCCCATTGAGCGGCTGAGAGGGGATATAACCGGCGAATGCCCGGGTATTGTTTCGGATCTGCCAATTGCGGCAATTGCTTGATGAACATCCAGACACAGGCGACATAGACGCCCGCGCTCACCCATCGGTTTGGAAAGATCCCGATCAAGATCATGGCCCAGATGAGCAGGCGGATCTGAATGGAAAACAGCTCGCTTTTCCGAAAAAAGGTGCGCCAATACAAATAAGAAGATGCTTTTTGCCAAGACCAACTGGGAAGGAGCCGGATCAGCCATGTCCGTTTCTTGACAGGGGTTTTGAGCCGCGGCATGTCCATAAACAGGCCGGCCAGCGAATGATAACGGGCTAACGTTTTTGTTTCCGTTTTCTGCATCAACCGCCAGGGATAGGGATAGGCGGGAGCCTTTCGGTAAATGGCAAAGGCTAAAAGCACAAGGCCGATGAGCATGCCTGACGCGAGGATTCCCTGCTGATGCAAAAAAGCATAAGCGGCCCCGCCGTTGAAAAGAAAGCGGATTCCGGTCACCAGACGCACTTGATGCACGGGAAGCAAAACGGTTAACCGCATTTGCCACCATTCGGCGAAGATGTTTGCCACTTGGATGACGGCAAAAAAGATAAAGGAGGCAAAAAAGAACCCATGGCTTTTCCAAACCGCGAGATAAACCGGATAAACCAGCAGGGTGAAAATGGCCAGGTGAATCAGATGGATGGCTGTGCTGTAGATCAATCCGGCCCGAAAATATGGCTTCATCCGGGTTTCCAGAGGCAGAAGAAAAACGGAATCCGCCGGTTGAATCCATGTGCGGATCCGGCTGGATGTCAAGAGCAAGGCATAAGGAAGGGTTAACAAAAGTTCGATCGGAAAATCGGGGGGCAGCCAGATCAGGAATTGTTCGTAAGCAAAATACACAGCAATGAATAAGATTCCCAGAAAAAGGGGCGTCCCCCCGCCGCTGGCCACCATCCGGATGCGTTGCATGGCAGCCAACCAGGAATTTTTCATTCGGTCATAAAAAAGTTTACCGGTATTCATGATCGCTTCCCTTCTATCGCCAACATAAACAATTCATCCAATGCCTTGTTTCGGGTTCCTGCCTGCCGGTTCATCTCGGACAAGGTTCCGGAGAAGCGCACTTCGCCTTCATGAAGCAATACAAAGCGCTCACAATGTTTTTCGGCCGTTTCCAAAATGTGTGTGGACATTAAAATGCCCATCCCCTCTTTTTTTCCTTCTTCCAACAATTGGAGCAAAGAACGGATGGCCAGCGGATCCAACCCGACAAAGGGTTCGTCGATGATCAAAAAACGGGGGCGGACCAAGAAAGCGCACAAGATCATGATTTTTTGCTGCATTCCTTTGGAAAAATTGTCCGGAAACCAGTTTTTCACTTTGTTCATCCGAAAACGTTCCAGCAAGGCCCCTGCGCGCTGTTTAAACTCTTCCCGAGACAATTGATAAGCACCGGCTGTCAGTTCCAGGTGCTCCCATAAAGTGAGTTCTTCATAAAATTGCGGGGTTTCCGGGATATAAGCGAGTTGGGACCGGAACGATTTCGGATTTTCTGACAACGTGTGCCCGTTGATGGTGACGGTGCCGGAAAAAGGGGTGACAAGGCCCAGGATATTTTTGATGGTGGTGCTCTTTCCGGCGCCGTTCAATCCGATGAGGCCCACCATTTCACCGGGTTTCACCGAAAAATTGACATTTTTGATGACCGGATGTTGACGGGCATATCCACCGTAAAGTTGTTTGACTGAAAGCATAAAATACTCCTTTATGCATTGAAAAATGGATATGGTTTACCATTAGTTTGCGTGAAAAAAGAAAGGATTGCAAGCAGGGAAATGATCCGCGGATGGAAAGGAAATTTCAAAATAAAGTAGAATTGGTAAAAATTGTTGATGTTTTTTGCGGGAGGAGGGAAGCGGATGCTTTTGGAGGAAGCCGTTCATCTTGCCTTGAAAGAAGGCGCGACCGATTTGCATTACATTGAGGGGGAGCATCCTTGTGTGCGGGTGAACGGGAAGGTCTTTGTTTTGTGTGCCGGCCGGGGAAAAAGAGAAGAAATTGAAAAGTGCATGGCATCCGGGGCCGATCCGGCGAGGGAGTCGGATTTCACATGGTATTCAGGTCATCACCGGGCGAGGGTCCATTGTTATCAAAAACAAGAACGGCTGGCGCTGGCCATCCGCTTTTTGCCGGATCGCATTCCGACTCCGAAAGAGCTTCATCTTCCCCCGGTGCTGTATCAAAAAGTGATGTTTCAAACCGGTTTGCTGTTGGTCACGGGGCCGACCGGAAGCGGAAAAACGACAACGCTGGCTTCCTTGATCCAGGAATTGAATCGTACGGAAGCCTTACATATCCTGACTTTGGAAGATCCGATCGAGTATCTCCATGCGTCAAAAAAGTCGCTGGTCATCCAACGGGAAATCGGGAAAGACACCGAAAGTTATGTAAGCGGCATGTTGTCCGCTTTGCGGCAAGGTCCGGATGTGATCATGGTCGGGGAGTTAAGAGACACTGAAAGCATCATGGCCGCCCTTCACCTTGCCGAAACGGGGAAACGGGTCATGGTCACTTTCCATGCCGGGAATGTGGAAAAAGCGATTTACCGGGTCATTGACAGTTTTCCCGCGGATCGGCAAAGATGGGTGCGGTCACAACTGGCTGCTTCGCTGTCGGCAGTGGTGGCACAAAAGATGGCCGGACCAAACGGCAGGCAGAAGCGGCCGGTGTTTGAAGTTTTGTTGAACCATCGTTCTGTTGCCCATCTGATTCGAAATGGCGAGATCCACCAGCTCCCTTCCGTGATGCAGGCTCATCAGGCTTCAGGCATGCAGACCATGGAAATGGAATTGAGAAAATTGCAAGAGGAAGGAATCAGTTGCATTGAATGAATTTGGATGGATGACGGCGGTCTTGAGCGGCATTGTTGCTTATTGGATTCCCGGGCTGGCTTATTGGATCGGATCGGGAAAAGTCGGGGAGCCAGTGCGTTATTCATTCCGTTTGAAACCATTGTACCGGGTTTTCTTCGCCATCTTTTCCGCCGGCTTGTCATGGGTGGTTCAATGGAAGCTGGGGACCGGTTGGGAAAGTTGGATGGCGACGGTGCTGGTTTGGTTGTTATTGGTGATAGCATTGACCGACATCTGGTTTTTTCTGATTCCCGATGTGGTCACTTACAGCGGGTTTTTCCTTTTTATGTCGTGGCGTTTCTTTATGGATGGAACCCATGTGCCCGTTTATTTGGCCGGAGGATTTTTCATCACGTCGGGGTTGTCTCTGGTAAGCTGGATCAGCCGCGGGCTGGGTTGGGGCGATGTCAAGCTGGTCGCCATGGCATCCTGGGTGATTGAATGGCCGCAACTTTTGTTGTCCATCTGGTTAGCTACACTGAGTTCCATGCTTCATGTGACCGGACGTCTCCAAACCCGGGGGAGGGCGGCCATCCGTGAACCGCTTCCTTTCGGTCCTCATTTGGCCGTCGGAATGATCCTTTCTTTATTGTGCGGGGATATGCTCCGGGATTGGTACGGGGAACAGTTTTTGCAATTTTCCTGCCCTGTTTTGGTTCTATCGTTCCTATGAATTCATAAACTATATTAACAGGATGATAGAGAGGGGGCAGTCAATCCATGGAAAAACTGAGAAAATCTCAAGTGCAAGTGCATAAAACCGGATTAAAGGTAAGGCTCCAAACCAGACCGGTAGCTGCAAAGCCGAAGCATGACTGTTCCGTCACAGCGGAAACCAAACCGCTGAACAAGCCGAAAACAAAAACGCAAAAGCCGTTTTTGGAACCATGGCTGAAAATGAAAAATTTGACGGCAGGAAGCGTGTGGCCGTGGGAAAAGGCAAAGAATGAAAAACGGGTGATTCAGTGGGCTTCCCCGAACAATCCGTTTCATCATAAAAGAACCGGGAAAAAAAGGCGGTTCAGCCCTGCCTGGCAAATGATATGTTCGGCCGGGGCCGCGCTGGTGATCGGCACCGTCATGGGACTTTCCGTGTTGAATTTGTTTTTTAACGAAAATGCCACGTTTTCCAACCGAACCATTGATTCTCATCTCAATCCGCCGGCGGATGCGGGGAGGAAAGAAACGCCGGTACCGGAACCAACCGGCCGTTCCCAGTCTCTTCCCCCGCTTCAGACCGTGATGTTGCAGGCGGGAAGTTATGAAGAAAAAGCTGGAGCGGAAAAAGCGATGAATCAATTCCGGGTGCAAGGGTTGGCCGCCGTGATGTCGGAACAAGCTCCGTACCGGATTTATCTGGGGATGGCGCCTGACCGGGATTTGGCGTTAAAATTGTCGGCGATTTATCAGGAACAGGATGTCTCCGTCTATTTGAAGGAAGTCCAATTACAAGGAGAAGCGGCATTGGATCCGGAAGTGAACCAAGTACTTCTGGATACATTGAAACAAGGAAACAACCTGGTGCAACAACTAAGCAGCCTGTCAGCCGATGCCATCCGGGGGAAGGCACAGCAGGAAACACCGCTGAAGGTGCCGGGGGGGTTATCTGAACAATTCCAAAACTTCGTCGTCCGGATGCAATCGGTGAAAGGAAAACTCCCGGGTGACGCCAAGGAATCGGCAGACAAGATGATCCAAGCGTTGGATCAGGCCGTGCAAAGCGGGTTGGCTGCACAAAAAAATCCCGGACAGGCGCTTCTGTGGCAGATGCAAGAGGGGTTGATCCGGTATACGGTTGGTTACGAGAAATTGATTCAATCCTTAAAAGAACAATGAAATTTTTTGGTCGAATGGCTCCAAGGGCATTTGGAATCTTGTTGTAGAGCTTGCCATCTGATAAACTAAAAAATGATATATGAATTGACGGCACCCCGCGAAAGCGGGTGCTTTTTTCCTTGATAAGACAATCTGTAAATTTTTGGAAATTGATTATAACGTTGGCTGGTTTTTGTTTTCAGGCAGGTGTTCATGGATGGATATGAAACGCGAAATCGTTTTGGCTTCCGGATCTCCTCGCAGAAGAGAATTGCTTGCTCGTTTTGGAGTTCCGTTTCGTGTTCAAACAAGCCACATTGATGAGAACAAGGATTTACCCGGTTTGCCGGAAAGAGTTGTGGAAGAACTGGCAAGGCGCAAAGGGAAGGCGGTTGCCGCCGGATGCCGGGATGCATTGGTTATCGGAGCAGATACAGTGGTTGTGTTTAACGGAAACATTTTGGGAAAGCCGAAAGATGAACAGGATGCCGCTTCCATGTTGAGGATGTTGTCAGGAAAAGAGCATCAGGTTTATTCCGGTCTTTCTGTGATCACCGTTGATCAGGGAGAAATCACGAGAGAGGTTGTATCGCACCGGATGACGCGTGTTTGGATGCGACCGCTTTCCGATGAGAAAATCAAATGGTATGTGAACACGAAAGAGCCTTTAGATAAAGCTGGAGCTTACGGAATCCAAGGGTTGGGAGCTTGTTTGGTGGACCGGATTGAAGGATGCTTTTTTAATGTGGTCGGCATGTCTTTGTCCCTCTTGGATGAAATGCTGACCGAAACCGGTTATACCCTTGCACAGGATTAACGTCGGAGATTCATCTCTGCTGCCCTTTGACAACTTGGTTCAATCCTCCGGGAGGAAGGAGTGGAGCGGCCGGCAGAGGAGGATGGAAGATGAAGGAACCGAAAAATTCTTTGCCGATGTTAAAAGATGTTCCGGAGGAAGAAAGACCCCGTGAGCGGATGTTGCGCTTCGGGCCGGAGAAGTTGTCCAATGCGGAGTTGTTGGCTCTTTTGCTTCGGACGGGAAGCACGGGAGAATCGGTCATGGTGCTGGCGCAACGTGTGTTGAGCAAAACGGGGGGTCTGAAAGCCCTCACACAAATCTCACTCCAAGAATTGATGCAAATTCATGGCATCGGCCTTGCCAAAGCCGTGCAAATCATGGCAGGGGTTGAACTCGGGCAACGGATTTCAAGGTTGCTGCCTGAGGAACGGTATGCCATACATTCCCCGCAAGATGCTGCCCGCTACGTCATGGAAGAGCTTCGTTTTCTGAAACAGGAACATTTCGTTTGCCTTTTTTTAAACACCAAGTATCAAGTCATCGGAAAACAGTGCATTTTTAAAGGGAGTTTAAATGCCTCTGTTGTACATCCCCGGGAAATCTTCCATGAAGCGATCCGTTTCAGTGCTGCGGCAATCGTTTGTGTACATAATCATCCCAGCGGGGACCCGACCCCCAGCCCGGAAGATCTCGAAGTGACGGAGAGGTTGGTGGAAGCTGGGAAATTAATGGGGATTGAAATTCTGGATCACCTGATTATCGGGGATCAATTGTATATGAGCATGCGTGAGCACGGCATGATTCCGGAGGAATGACCGGCGATGAATCAGATCAGGTATCATGGGGAGGAGGAATTTTATGTTTGGCGGTTTTGTCAAAGATTTGGGAATTGATTTGGGGACGGCCAACACCTTGGTATATGTCAAAGGGGAAGGAATCGTGGTCCGGGAGCCGTCCGTGGTGGCCATGGAATCGGGAACCGGAGAAATCAAAGCGGTGGGAAATGCAGCCAAACTCATGATCGGGCGCACCCCCGGTAACATTGTTGCGATCCGCCCGATGAAAGATGGTGTGATTGCGGATTACACCACCACGGCAACCATGATGGAGTATTTTATCAAAAAAGCGATGGATCAAAAGATGATCATTCCCCGTAAGCCGAATGTGATGGTCTGCATTCCGTCAGGGGTGACCCCCGTTGAAAAGCGGGCGGTGGAACAAGCATCGACGCGGGCCGGAGCCAAAGAGGCTTACACGATTGAAGAACCCTTTGCGGCGGCCATCGGGGCCGGTCTGCCCGTATGGGAGCCGACCGGGAGCATGGTGGTGGATATCGGCGGCGGCACCACCGAAGTGGCGGTCATTTCCCTCGGGGGAATCGTGACGTGCCAGTCGTTGCGGGTGGCCGGCGACAAAATGGATGAAGCGATCATCCAATATATCCGCCGGAAGCATAACTTATTGATTGGCGAGCGGACGGCGGAAATGCTGAAATTGGAGATTGGCTCGGCGATTCCGACCGATGATGATTCCGGCAAGGAAGAACGGGAAATCAAAGGAAGGGATTTGCTCACCGGTCTTCCCAGAAAAATTTCCATCACTTCGAGAGAAATTGCGGAAGCCTTGTCCGAAACGGTCAGAGAGATTATCAATGCCGTGAAATTGACTTTGGAAGAAACCCCGCCGGAGCTTGCGGCCGATATTTTGGAACGCGGGATTACGTTAACCGGGGGAGGGGCTTTGCTTCGCAATATCGATGAATGTTTGCATCAGGAGACCCACATGCCCGTGATGATCGCGGAAAACCCGCTGGATTGCGTGGCGATTGGGACGGGTGCTTCTTTGGAGCATCTTGATAAATTGAATCCGAAAAATCAATCCGGTTATCTGGAGTCGTTTCGGAAACGTTTTTATTAAAGGGTTGTGAAATGGATGAGGCGCAGTACCAATCGGTTTCTAATTGTGATGGCCCTTGTTGTTGCGATCTTTCTGACTGTCAATGTGACACGGGGGGAAAGGGGAACGCTTACGGCACCGGAAAGCTGGTTCATCAACGGCTTCGGATGGATCCAATCCTTGATTCATCTCCCTGTCCAACCCCTTCTTGCGGCGGGAAATGAAGAAGAAAGCCCCGAAACCGCCATGATGAAATTGAAAGTTCAAGCGCAAAACCTGGAAAAGGAAAATGAGGAGCTGAAAAAGCTTCTCGGCTACAAAAAAGAGCATCCGATGGATACCATTACGGCCCGGGTGGCTTACCGCAATCCGGACCGTTGGAATAACCGGCTGGTGATTAACCGGGGCTCGGAAGACGGTGTCGAGCCCAAAATGCCGGTCATCACTTCCGAGGGATTGATCGGACGGGTGGAAAATGTGACAAAGTACATGTCCGAAATTCAGCTGTTGACGGATTCCGAAGGAGGCCCCGGGATTGCAGCGGTGATTCAGACCGGTTCGGAGGAAGTGTTGGGAATTGTCGAGGGGTATGATCCCCGGAAAAAATGTTTGATTTTAAATAAAGTCTCCGTCACCGCCCGGCCGAAGAAAGGACAAATGGTGGTGACTTCCCGGTTATCGGATGTTTATCCGGGGGGGATTTTGATCGGTACCGTCGACGATGTGAAAATGAGTGAAGGAAAAGTTGAACAGGTGGTTTACGTCAAACCGTCCGCATCGTTTGAGAATCTGGATTTTGTCATGGTGGTGAAAGATCCGGAGAAATTACAATTAAATCAGCTTCAGAAATAAAAACATACCGGGAACAGGAGGGGAAAATCGATGAAAAAATACTTCGTCGCTTTTCTCTCCTTCCTATTTATATTGGAAGGATCCAAATTGCAGTTATTGCTCCCTCAATCTTGGGGGAGCACTTTTGTCATGATTCCGGCATTGGTGGTAAGTGGTTTGATTTCTATTTCTTTCTATTTGCCGCGCCGTTATGTATTATTGATCAGTTTTATCTTCGGATTGTTCCATGATATTGTTTACGGGCCGGCCATCGGGATCAAAGCGTTCACGTTCCCTCTTGTCGCATACGGCACTTATCTGTTATCCGGCGCTTTCTCGTTGTATCAATGGATCGCAGGGATCACCTTCTTTTTGGGGCAATCCGCATATTTTATCATCCTCTATGGATGGTATTGGTTGTTTGGTTTTGCAAAGATGGATTTTTCTTATGCCTTTTGGCTCCATATCGTTCCGTCCATCCTGTTGAATTTGTTGCTGGCCTATCTCATTCATCAGCCGATCCGCTGGATCTATCAGAAAAAACGAAATCGCTCCATTATCTTTGACACGATTTTGCGTTAAGCCTTTAAAGCGCGACACGGATGGAAGGAAAATAAAGGGAGAAAGCGAAATCAATAGTGAGGCGGGTGACGTCAAGATGGGTAAAGTGTTAAAACCGGGCGTAACGATCAAAGGCACCAAAGACGGCCTTCTCTTCTATCTCGATGATTCGCGTCCCTTTTCAGCTGTATTGGAAGAGTTAAAACATAAGCTGGAAAACACGCAAGCCGCAAATATTTGGGATGGTCCTGACATGAAAGTCATCATCAAACTGGGGGAGCGGCAGATTACCCGGACGGAAGAAAAGTCGATACGCGCATTGTTCTCCAAGCGAAAGAACTTGATTATTCACGAATTCCAGTCGGAAGGAAAGCATTATCTGCAAAGGGAAGAAGATGAGATTGAAGTCAAATCGGGGACGGTGCGTTCCGGTCAAGTGTTGGTACATAGCGGAAATCTCCTTTTTCTGGGGGATGTGAATCCGGGCGGAACGATTCAATGCACGGGAAGCATTTATGTATTGGGGGCGTTGAGGGGGCTGGCCCATGCCGGATGTGAGGGAGATGAAAATGCCATCATCGTCGCATCGGTTTTGCGTCCCACACAGCTTCGCATTGCAGATGTGATTTCCCGCCCGCCGGATCGTTGGGACGAGGCCGAAGTGGGAATGCGTTTTGCTTATTTGTCGGATCATCAAATTGCTGTGGAGAAAATTCATCTTCTGGGGCAGTTGCGTCCGGAATTCGAGTGGAAAACAAACAGACGGCGTTTTTTATAGATGACAGATGGTTTGGAGGGTGAGCATTGGGAGAGAGTGTTCTTGTAACCTCGGGCAAAGGGGGCGTGGGGAAATCGACGACTTCGGTCAATATTGGAACCGCCCTTGCTTTGTCCGGGAAAAAAGTGTGTTTGGTCGATGCAGATATTGGTCTTCGAAATCTGGATGTATTGATGGGATTGGAGAACCGGATCATTTATGACCTGATTGACGTGTTGGAGAAGAAATGCCGGATTGAACAGGCTTTGATCAAGGATAAGCGTTGTGATGAGCTTTATTTGATGCCGGCCGCCCAAACGCGGGATAAAACCGCCGTTTCCAGAAAACAAATGCGTTGGTTGATTGCCGAATTAAAAGAGCAATTTGATTATGTGTTCATTGACTGCCCGGCGGGCATTGATGTCGGTTTTAAAAACGCCGTATCCGGTGCGGATGCGGCAATTGTCGTCACCACACCCGAAAATGCGGCCATCCGGGATGCGGACCGGGTGATCGGTTTATTGGAAAAAGAGGAAGTGGCGGCACCGAAATTGGTGGTAAACCGGTTGCGCAAGCAAATGGCCAGAGACGGAAGCATGATGGATGTTGATGAAGTCGTGGCGGTCCTGGCCGTGGATCTTCTGGGGGTGGTTCCCGATGATGAGCAGGTGATCCGGGCCGGGCACACGGGCGAACCGATCGTTTATGACCATCGGAATCCAGCCGGAAAAGCATACCGGAATATCGCGCGCCGGATTCAGGGGGAAATGGTTCCCCTCATGGTTTTGGAAAAAGAAGCCGGCGTGTTCACCAAAATGAAAAAATGGTTGGGATTTGCTTGATGCGACAA
The DNA here is from genome assembly GCF_005886755.1 of Thermoactinomyces vulgaris. NCBI lineage: Bacteria > Bacillati > Bacillota > Bacilli > Caryophanales > Thermoactinomycetaceae > Thermoactinomyces > Thermoactinomyces vulgaris. Next base: position 1,854,923 of record NZ_CP039710.1, on the reverse strand, counting down.
ACGAAGCAGGCCGGGACGGTCTGCTTTTTTCATATTCCGGATGGGTTGGACATATATTGATGAAAAATGGACAAACGGGTGATAACCTATGGCCAGTGAACATGAGTGGGTTCGGCAAATTCGAAAAAGACGGGAGCAACAATGGCGTCAGATGAATAAGATCAGAGAACGGAATCTTGCCGGAAACCGCTTGGAATCCGGTTCGGTCCCGTGGTATCAGGCATCCGTGAAACAGCCGGAGGAAAACAAAGCCAAACGCAAACCGCTCCAATCATTTTTGAATCAGTGGATCATTGTGATGATTTTGTTTTTGGCAACCGCCGCGGTTTATTCGTTGCCGTCTGCCCGGACCGCTCCTGTGAAACATTGGATATCCCGGTCGCTCACAGAGGAATTTCAATTCGCAACCGTGTTGGACTGGTATCAAAAATATGCCGCCGGATCCCCGGCGTTGTTGCCTGCCTTTTCGGGGAACCATCAAGAAAAAAAAGAGGAGCAGTGGACTGCCCCGGTGGCGGGGAAAATAGCCTTGCCGTTTGATGAGAAACGAAAAGGAGTGGTTCTCGTCACCCCGGAGTCGGCCAAAGTGGTGGCTGCGGGAGAGGGAAGGGTTCAATTTACAGGGTATAAAGAAGGACTTGGCAACACCATCATTATTCAGCATGCCAACGGGACCGAAACATGGTACGGCTGGTTGGAAGATATGAAAGTAAAAGAAAAAGACTGGGTTCAAAAAGGAAAAGAGATTGGTACGGTCAAAAAGATGGAGAATCAATCCTTTTTCTATTTTGCCATCCGGAAAAATAAAGCATTCATCAATCCGGTGAGCGTGATTCCGTTTGATTAAGCGGATGGTTCCGGTGCCCGTTCGAATTCATCCTTTGTTTTGGCTCATTGTCTGTTCAGCGGTATGGACAGGCTATTTTATTGAGATCATCACTTTGTTTGTGCTGGTGTTGATTCATGAATTGGGCCATGCCGCCGCTGCCGGTGCATTCGGCTGGAGGGTGGATTCCATTGAGCTGTTGCCGTTTGGCGGTGTGGTGAAAACCGATGAATGGGGAACGGTGCCGTCCCGGGAAGAGATGACCGTCGCTTTGGCCGGACCGTTTCAACATATCCTGATGATCCTCATCAGTTTGTTTTTCTTCCGGCAAGGATGGTGGACAAAGGAGTGGACAGAATATTTTATCCAAGGGAATCTCATGATCGCCGGGTTTAACCTGTTGCCTGTCTATCCTTTGGACGGGGGGCGTGTTTTTCTTTCGGCGCTCAGTTATTTTTTCCCGTACCGGTTTTGCCTTCACTTTACACTGTGGACGGGAATGGCCGGGTCGCTGGCATTGTGCGTGCTGGCCCTTTTTTGGTCACCCGGGGGGATTTTGGTTCACTTGCTGATCCTCGGCATCTTTTTGTTTTATTCCAATTTGCGGATGTTCAGGCAGAAAAATATCCATTTTGTCCGTTTTCTTCTCTTTCGGCGTCATCATCCCGATCTGTCCCGCCCGGTCAAAAAGTTGCGCATGAAACCCGACACCCGTTTGAATGAGGTGATTTTAAAGCTCTGTAAAGAAAAATACCATGTTTTGGAGATTGTGGATCAAAACGGGGAACTGGTAAGTATTTTGCCCGAAGAATGGCTGCTCGATGCTTACATGTCTTGTCCGTACGGCAAAACAACCATCAAGGAATGGTTTGCGTCATGAAATTGGGTGGAGTTGGAAGCGAAAACACTTTGACAATTTCCATTGGAATGTGCTAAGATAAGCGTTGTTGTTATCACCGCTCACAACAGGATTCCAAAAGGCTTGATGCCTTTCCTGCTGGTGGCGAGTCTCTATTTAAGAGGAGGATTGGAAATGTACGCTGTAATCGAAACAGGTGGCAAACAATATCGCGTGGAGAAAGACAGTGTTCTCTACATTGAAAAACTGGATGCACAAGAAGGGGAAACCGTCACCTTTGATAAAGTTTTGCTGGTGAATGACGGTGAACAAGTCAAAGTGGGAACCCCTCTGGTGGAAGGTGCAAAAGTAACCGGTAAAGTATTGAAACATGGAAAAGGAAAAAAAATCACCGTGTTTAAATATAAACCGAAAAAGAATTACAAACGGAAAAAAGGGCATCGTCAGCCGTTTACCAAAGTGGTCATCAGCGGCATTGAAGCCCAATGATCCAGGTTCGGGTGAAGCGTGACGGCCAAAACCGTGTGAAACGGGTGTTGATTACCGGGCATGCCGATTATGGCGAGTATGGAAAAGATATTGTGTGTGCCGCTGTTTCCGGCATTTCCATCGGCATGGTGAATGCCATTGAACAAATGTTTGGTGTCCAGGTTCATCGTGATGATGATGGAGACGGGAAAATTGATTGTTTTTTGCCGGATCAGGTGAAAGATCCTGATACTCGTGAAAAAATCGGCTTGTTGCTGGAAGCGATGGTCGTCTCACTCGAAAACGTGGCAGAAGCCTATTCTTCTTATGTTAGAATAAGTGATTGGAAATCATAATGAACAGAAAGAGGTGGACATGATGCTGAAACTTAACCTGCAATGCTTTGCTTCGAAAAAAGGTGTGGGTTCCACAAAAAACGGTCGGGACAGCATTTCCAAACGTCTGGGTGTAAAACGCGGAGACGGCCAATTCGTATTGGCTGGAAATATTTTGGTTCGTCAACGCGGAACCAAAATTTACCCGGGTTTGAATGTCGGCCGTGGCGGAGACGACACCTTGTTTGCGAAAGCTGACGGAATCGTACGTTTCGAGCGTATGGGACGCAACAAAAAACGCGTCAGCATCATTCCGGTTGCAGAAAAAGAAGCAGCCGCTGCACGTGCGTAAGATTGAATTTCAAATAGCATTCCAATGAAAGGTAAGCATTGTTCGTCGTCGGGCAAGTGCTTACCTTTTATTTATGGGTTTTTCTTTCAGGGGCAATCTTGTACAATAAATGGCAAAGCAAAATTTCGGATATACATAAGATGGGAGAGGTTTATTTTGAAGCGGGGGTTTATGCTCAGTAAGCCGTTTGTTCCGTTGATGTTGGTGATGACCGGGTGGCTTGTGCATCCGTTTGGAAAATCGGGGGATGTTTTCTTTTTCCTCGCTTCATGGTGTGCTCTTTTGGGAGGGATCTTTTATTGGCAACACCAAAATGAAATCCGGGAAGCCGGCCGGATCAAGAAAATGTTGTCCGATTTGCGGCATGAATGGATGAATCATATTCAGGTTTTGATGGGATATTTGATGATGAAAAAAGAAGAGGCCATGAAAGATTACTTCAACCGGCTGGTGAAACAAGCCCAAAACGAGCGCATCATCTCGAATCTGTCTTATGCTCCGCTGGCGGTTGCTTTGCTTGACATTCGCCATCGTCTGAAAGAGTGGGAGCTGTCTTTGGATGTTTCGGATCAGTTCCGGTTTGAATCGGTGGAAGAAGAAAAGAAATTTTTAAAAATTTGGCAGCAGTTGATGACGATGATCGAAAACAGGCATCAACAAACGGATGCGTATACCGGGGTCTCTTTTTCTTTGGAAAAAGAGGAAAACCAGGTGCGGGTCGGGGTCCGGTCAAACGAGGCTTCCCTTTGTTCCGGAAAATGGTTGCCGTTATTGGAAGAACGTCTGAAAACGGTGGAACCATCGATCGCGATCCAAAACCTGGAGAATGCATTCGTGTTGACATATCAACTGAAGCCGAATGGACTGGGAAGGTGACGAAGCAATGTTTGTGGATAAGGTCAAGGTTTATGTAAAAGGCGGGGATGGTGGAAACGGCATGGTGGCATTCCGCCGGGAAAAGTATGTACCCAAAGGCGGGCCGGCAGGCGGAGACGGAGGCCGTGGCGGAGATGTCGTTTTTATCGTGGATGAAGGCTTGCGGACGTTGATGGACTTTCGGTACCAAAAGCATTTTAAGGCCAAACGGGGAGAAAACGGGCGTTCCAAATCACAACACGGTGCCAATGCAGAAGATTTGGTGGTGAAAGTTCCTCCGGGAACGGTGGTTCGTGATGCCGATACCGGTGAATTGATTGCGGATCTGACGGAAAGCGGCCAGAAAGCAGTCGTTGCCCGTGGAGGCCGTGGCGGCCGCGGAAACATCCGGTTTGCCACCCCCGTCAATCCGGCGCCGCAAATTGCAGAAAACGGGGAACCGGGTGAAGAACGTTGGATTGAGCTTGAATTGAAATTATTGGCGGATGTCGGCCTTGTCGGGTATCCGAGCGTTGGAAAATCAACTTTGTTATCTGTTGTTTCTGCAGCCAAACCCAAAGTGGCCGCCTACCACTTCACGACGTTGGTTCCCAACCTGGGAGTGGTTCATGTCGAAAGCGGACGCAGCTTTGTGATGGCGGACCTTCCCGGATTGATTGAAGGCGCCCATCAGGGAGTCGGCTTGGGGCATCAATTTTTGCGCCATGTTGAACGGACCCGGGTGATCGTCCATGTCATTGACATGGCAGGCTCCGAAGGACGGGATCCTTATCAGGATTATTTGCAGATCAATGAAGAGTTGAAGCAATATCGCCAGGAATTGGAGAAGCGCCCGCAAATTGTGGCGGCTAACAAAATGGATTTGCCGGATGCCGAAGAAAACCTTGCATTGTTTAAAGAGCAAGTGGGAGAAGAAGTGCCGGTTTATCCGATTTCCGCAGCGACCGGCGAAGGAGTCAAAGAGTTGATTTATGCGGTTGTTCAGCTGTTGGAGAAAGTGGAAAAAGAGATGCCGGCTTACGGGAAATCGATGGAACTGCCTGCACAGAGGAAGGTCTACCGGAACAAAGAAGAGGATGAACCGGCATTTACCATTCGCAAAGAAAATGAAGTTTACGTGGTGGAAGGGGAGCGGATCCAAGCGTTGGTTCAGCGGACGAACTTTTCCTATCATGACAGCATCATGCGCTTTGCAAAAATCATCCGGAATATGGGAGTGGAAGAAGCGCTCCGCAAACGCGGGGCAAAAGATGGAGATACGGTACGGATCGGGGACATGGAATTTGAATTGAATGATGCCGTGGATTATTAAAAAAGCAACCGGTGATCCGGTTGCTTTTTTATTGGCGGATGATCCCGGTGGCATGGGAAGGACGGGCGTTTTCGTCCGAGGTCTGATCCAGTTTGAACATGAATTTACCTTCATCATGCGCAATCTTTTGTATTTTCTTTGTGCCCGGCGGGACCTCTCCCTCGGCGATGGTCGGACATTCCAAATGGTCACAGTAGGTAAATACATAGAAATAGATCGGAGAAGGGCCGTCATTTTGTATTTCCATGGTCATGGTTCCTTTTTCAAGGTGAAACCAATCGGTCCAGGATGAGGGCTGGGACTGGTTCGGGGTTAATGTCAAAGAATGTTCAACCGGAAATGAAAAGCCTACTGAAAAACAAACGAGTAAGAGGATGGAGAAAATTTTTGTTTTCCAGAGTTGTTGCATTTCATCACCACCTTGCTCTATTTAGTATAAGCAGGATTGGATGGAATATGAAAGGGAAACCGGACAGTTTCCCGAAAATTTAGTGAAGGTTATGTTCCTTTTTGATGAAATTAAGTAAATTTTTACATCCTTCGCTGACTAAATCATAGGTTTCTTGAAAATTGCCGGTGTACCACGGATCGGGCACTTCGGTGTAAGAAGTCCCGGGAATAAAGTCGACAAACCGGTAAATTTTGTGATCCGGGTCCGGAGCCAAACGCTTCAAATCGCGCACGTTATGGTTATCCATGCCGATGATATAGGTGAAAGCGGAAAAGTCGTCCCGCTTTACTTGACGAGCTGAGATGCCTTCAAAGGAGATCCCGGCTTCGGTTAATTTTTTTTGCGTTCCACGGTGAGGGGGTTCTCCGGTATGCCAGTCCCCGGTGCCGGCTGAGTCTGTTTGGATTTCCTGATCCAGCCCTTCTTCTTTGACCAGATGGCGGAACACGGCCTCGGCCATGGGGGAACGGCAAATGTTGCCCAGGCAGACAAACAGTACTGAAATCATTGACAAATCGCTCCTTTTGATTGCAAATGATCGCAGATTTTATCATAACACGAAAAAATATATGAAAAAAGCTTGCTTGAAAACGTTCTCAAAGATTAAAATGTCCGTATATAGAAAACATTTGTTTTTTAATGGGGGACAGTTGGGTATGTCAGAAGATATATTCGCATTGGTTCGTGTGGATATGCTTCCTGAAGCCATCCAGAAAACATTGGAAGTGAAAAAATTGCTTGAAACCAAAGAAGTGACCAAGGTGCAGGAAGCAGTGGAAAAAGTGGGCTTGAGCCGCAGTTCGTTCTACAAATATAAAAACGGTGTTTTTCCGTTTAACGCGATGGTGAAAGAAAAGATTGTCACCATTGCCTTGACGCTGGAACACCGGGCAGGGGTTTTGTCCCAAGTGCTCCAATATATGGCCGGTATGAACACCAGTGTCCTGACCATCAACCAGACCATTCCCTTGCAAGGGGAAGCCACGGTGTCGATGTCCGTGGATACCACGCAGATGGAAGCCGATATCCAAACCGTTTTGCACGGGCTTTCCCGTTTGGATGGTGTGCGGCGGGCCGCCGTTGTCGGATCCGGCGAGTAAAAAGTGAGTGAGGAGAGGAGCAAAGATGAGAACAGGAATTTTGGAAAAGTACAGAGAGGATCTGCCGATCAACCCGGAGACGCCAAAGTTGACTTTGTACGAAGGAGAGACCCCGCTTTATTATGCTGAAACATTATCCAAGGAATGGGGAGTCCGGTTGTATTTGAAATTTGAAGGCGCAAACCCGACCGGTTCCTTCAAAGACCGTGGCATGGTTTTGGCCATTGCCAAAGCAAAAGAAGAGGGAAGCAGGGCTGTGATTTGTGCATCGACGGGAAACACGGCCGCATCGGCAGCAGCCTATGCCGCCAAAATGGGCATTCAATGTTTTGTAGTGGTGCCGGACGGGCATGTGGCCATGGGCAAGCTATCGCAGGCGGTCATGTACGGGGCCACGGTTTTGTCCGTGAAAGGAAATTTTGACCAAGCGCTGAAAGTGGTGCGTGACATCACGGAAACCCACCCCGTCACCTTGGTTAATTCGGTCAATCCGTACCGGATCGAAGGACAAAAAACCGCGGCATTTGAAATTGCGGAACAGTTGGGGAAAGCCCCGGATGTGTTGGCGATTCCGGTCGGAAATGCCGGCAATATCACGGCGTATTGGAAAGGATTCAAAGAGTATCACCAAAAAGGAATCATCCAAAACCTCCCGCAAATGTGGGGATTTGAAGCAGAAGGGGCAGCCGCCATTGTCCGAGGGGAACCGGTTGCCGAGCCGGAAACGGTGGCGACCGCAATCCGGATCGGAAATCCGGCCAGCTGGAAACAGGCGGTTCAAGCTGCGGATGAATCCAAAGGGTTGATTTCGGCCGTTACAGACCGTGAAATGTTGTTTGCCTATCAAGAGATCGCCAAAAAAGAAGGAGTGTTTTGTGAACCGGCATCTGCCGCTTCCGTGGCCGGCGTGATGAAAATGCTCCGTTCGGGAAAAGGGAAACAAAAAACAGTGGTGTGCGTGTTGACGGGAAACGGCCTCAAGGATCCGCACACCGCCTTGGACACGGTTCAAGTAAAGCCGCGAGTCATCGCTTGTGAAAAGGAAGCGATTTTGGATTGTCTGTTTGAAAAAAACAAAAATCAGGGAGTTTTCCGTCATGAGTTTCTCTCCGTTTAGGGTGAAAGTTCCGGGCAGCTCGGCCAATCTGGGTCCGGGATTTGATTCGATCGGGATGGCTCTGAATTGTTATCTGACGCTTTATTTTGAACCGTCACCCTGTTGGGAGATCACAGTCGGGGGAAAGCATGCCGGTCAAGTTTCCCGGGATGAGGATAACCTGATTGTCCGTGTCATCCGGGATGTCTCCCGGGAACAGGGCGTCTTTCTTCCGACTTTTAAGTTGCATATTGAAAATGACATTCCGGTGGCCAGAGGTTTGGGAAGCAGTGCAGCGGCGATTGTGGCCGGCCTCATGGCGGCCGATCATCTGCTAGGCATGAACTGGAGCCGCAAAGAATTGTTGAGAAGGGCCACGCTGTTGGAAGGGCATCCGGATAATGTCGGGGCTTCCCTTTTCGGAGGGGTGGTGATTGCCTCCTGGGATGGCCGGCGGGTGGAGGCGGTGGCATGCGAACCACCGGATATGCCCGTGATGACGATCATTCCGGAACAATCCCTGTTGACCCAAACGGCCCGCCGGGCGCTGCCGGATCAATATCCCCGGGATGATGCGGTGTTGGCAAGCAGCCGGGCCAATTTGCTGGTGGCGGCTCTGTTTTTGAAGCAGTGGGACTTGCTGAAAACGGCCATGCAGGATGCTTTTCATCAGCCCTACCGTGAAACGTTGATTCCCGGTTTGAAAGAAAGTTTAGACCAAGCAACTTCCCACGGTGCTTATGGGATTGCTTTAAGCGGGGCGGGACCGACCATGGTGGCTTTCGTGAATGACTGGATGGAGCTGGAACGGTTTTTCCGCCGGTTGTTTTATGATCTGAATGTGCCAGTCCGGATGGAAAAGATGTTTCCGGCTGGTCAAGGGGCGGCAGTGGAGTTGACAGCCAAAGAAAAACATAGTAAATTCATTTGAAAAATATAAGGAGTTTGTGCATGGATAAACGTGTTGCCTATCTTGGACCTGTCGGAACGTTTAGTTATATGGCTGCAAAAGCTTTGTTCGCGCATGAAAAAGACATTCAATTCATGCCTTATGCTTCGATTCCCGATTGCCTGAAGGCCGCTCAAGAAAAAGAAGCCCGGTGGGCTGTCGTTCCGATTGAAAATACCATTGAAGGATCGGTGAATTCCACACTGGATTGGCTGATTCACCATGTGGATCTGCCGGTTTGCGCTGAATTGGTTTATCCGATCACCCAGTGTATCATGGGGCATCCGTCTGTCATCAACCGGGATCCGCATGAGATCAAGCGCATCTATTCCCATCCGCAGGGAATCGCCCAATGCGAGTTGACCCTCAGAAAACGGTATCCTTGTGCCGGGTACAAGATGATGGAAAGCACGGCGCAAGCGGCGGAAATGGTTGCGGGGCATCCCGGGGAACCGTGGCTTGCCGTCGGTCCGGAAGCTGCCGCCCGAGAGTACGGGTTGCAAATCATACAGGAACATGCAGAAGATCATCCGAACAATTTTACCCGCTTTTTTGTTGTCAGCCGTGAAGAATCCTCTTCGTTCCCGGATTCCGACACCCGCAAAACCAGCTTGCAGGTCATCTTGCCTTCCGACTATCCGGGGGCGCTGTATCAAGTGTTGGCGGCTTTTTCCTGGCGCAAAGTGAATTTGACGCATATTGAGTCCAGGCCGACCAAAACGGGGCTGGGAAATTACTTCTTCTGGATCGATGCCGAGTTGCCGGTTGAACATGTCTTGATGCAGGGAGCCATCAAAGAGATTGAAGCGTTGGGATGCCAAGTTCGTGTTCTGGGGTCGTTCCCTTGTTTTTTCAAGGGAGTCGGAAAAACATTAGCGATCCACAAGAGAAGTTGAGAAATTGTTTGACATCTGTAAACCGGCAGGGTATAATGATTAAAAATTTATCGATAATGAATTTTCAGTTTAATCAGAAGGGTGCCTAGGGTTCCGTTCTTCGGTTGAAGAAGTCTGGACCGAGCGGCACCAACACCAACCGGTGTACACCGTGGGGATAAAAGCCTCCAGCGGCAGGTTCTGATTCTCAAGGATTGGAATTTGCCTCTGAGGGGCTTTTTATCATAACATCCATTCCATAAGGAGTGTTTATTTTGACGGGGACTGAACGATGGATTTTCATGAATGGGGAATACAAACGAAAAGAAGAAGCATTCATTTCCGTTTTTGATCACGGTTTTTTGTATGGTGATGGTGTTTTTGAGGGGATCCGCGCTTATGACGGAAAAGTTTTTAAGTTGAAAGAACATATTGACCGTTTATATGATTCAGCCAAATCCATTTTGTTGACGATTCCATATTCGAAGGAAGAAATGAGCCGCTTGGTTTGTGACACCGTGCGCCGGAACCAGCTCCGGGATGCTTATATCCGTTTGGTGGTGTCACGGGGAGTGGGGGATTTGGGGCTGGATCCGAATAAATGCTCCCAATCGAGCGTCATCATTATCGCCGATCAGGTCCGGTTATTTCCCAATGAATATTATGAACAGGGAATTTCCATCATCACTGTTCCCACGAGGCGAAACATTCCCGATGCCCTGGATCCCAAGATCAAATCGCTCAATTACCTCAATAACATTCTGGTGAAAATCGAGGCCAATTTGGCCGGGGTTTCCGAAGCTTTGATGTTGAATTCTGAAGGGTATGTCGCGGAAGGATCCGGAGACAACATTTTCATCGTCAAAAACAACGTTTTATATACACCGCCCAGTTATATCGGGGCGCTTGAAGGGATCACCCGTGCCACCATTATGGATTTGGCCCGGCAAAAAGGGTATGAGGTCAAAGAACAGCCGTTTACAAGACATGATGTGTATGTGGCGGATGAAGTGTTCCTGACCGGAACGGCTGCCGAAGTCATCGGGGTTGTGGAAGTGGACGGACGAACCATTGGGGAAGGGGTTCCCGGAAAGGTGACGAAAGAACTAAAAGAAGCGTTTGCGCAATATGCCCGCCAGGAAGGGGTTCCCGTCTACGAAAACAAAAAATTCGGAGTCGTGGGATAATATCCCCTGCTCAATCAATGCCGGACATAAGCAAAGCCATGCTCTTTTGAGCATGGCTTTGCTTTTTCAAGACAAAATGTCTTTTTGCACAAAGGTGATCCATGAGATGAACAAAGCGGCCAAAGCCCAGATGCTTAAAATGAACAGGGAAAAGGGGAAACTCATGTCTTCCATCTTCATCGGTTTTCCGGCCAAATAATCCGTCAGGCTTAAATGCGTGAATGCGAAGTATTTGAGGATATTCCACGACGGAGCCATTTGCATCAGCAGGTTGCCGGAGATGATGCCGGCCAACAAAATGCCGATGCCGGCCGCTGTACTTCTTACCAAAACGGAGACCATAAAAGATAGGGTGCCAACCACGATGCTGGAAAACCAAACGAGCCCGAAAGCCATAAAAATGTATTTCCATTGCGGAATGAGACGGACATGTTCGGTCAGCAGCTGATCCCCCTGGATTTGAAAACCGGTTAAAACCGGCAGGGACCATCCCCGGTAGCCAAAGGCGATGCCGGAGATGACGTATCCGATGACCGCCGTCAGCAATAACAAAAGCGAAATCCCCAGTAACAGAGCAATATATTTGCTGAGTAAAATTTTCCACCGCGGAACCGGCCGGGTTAAAAGCAGTTTGATGGTTCCCCGCACATATTCCCCGGAAACGATGTCAGAAGCCAATACGACCACCAATAACGGCAGGAACAGGGAAGAGGACTGTTCGATGAATTTTCTGAGGAATGTGGGGGCACCCGGAGCTGCCGGATTGATGTTGTGTTCCAAATAATATTGTTGCTGTTCAATATTGATTTTGGCCCATGTTTTCCACTCTTCCGGAATTCTGCTGGATGCCAGGCGGTTTTGCTGATCCACGATTTGTTGTTGTAATAACAAGCGCCAGTCGTCGGTTCCCGATTGTTTGATCTGTTCCGCTGTATTTCGGTATTGCGCGTAAGTGAAAAGAGGGATTAAAATAAGCAAAATCAGCAAAATCACCAAAATCCGTTTGTTTTTTATCATTTTCACGACTTCATTGTAAATCAAACGGTTCAAGAGGCATCCCCCTTTGTCAGGTTCATGTAAAGATCCTCCAATGTTTGTTTTCGGGGCGTGATTTCCCACACTTGAATCTGGTGGTTTAATAAATATTGGTTGGTTTCGCTGATTTTCCCGGCAGGCATCTCCACCGACAAACGGGGACCGGGTTTTTTCTCGATGTTTGTAACATAGGGAAGTTGTTTCAAACAATGCATCCCTAGGTCACAAGGGGTCACTTTCCACTCCACCCGTTCAAGGTCGCCGGCGGGGGGATGGACCGGACCGGTGTAAATGAATTGTCCGTTTTGGATAATGGCCACCCGGTCACAGAGGGCTTGGATTTCATGCAAAATGTGGCTGGAAAGAAATACGCCGATTCCTTCTTCATGGGCGAGCCGCCGGATGAAAGACAGCAAGTCGTGAATGCCGGACGGGTCGAGCCCGTTGGTCGGCTCATCCAGAATTAACAGCTTTGGCCGGTTTAACAAAGCCTGGGCAATCCCCAGCCGTTGTTTCATTCCCAGCGAGTAGGTTTTGACCGGATCGTGAATCCGTCCGGAAAGCCGCACTTGTTCGATCACTTCATCAATCCGTTTTTTTGGAAGGCCGGCCATGCGCGCGAAAAATTCCAGATTCTCATACCCGGTTAAAGATGGGTACAATTCGGGATTTTCCACGATACACCCGACATGGGAAATGGCTTTGGTAAACGATTTTTTCAGGTCGTGGCCGGCAATGTGGATGCTTCCTTCACTCGGGCGGACGAGTCCGACCAGCATACGGATGGTTGTGGTTTTTCCGGCGCCGTTCGGGCCTAAAAAACCGAATATTTCTCCCGCACGGACTTCAAAGGAAAGATTTTGGACAATGTGCCGGCCGCGGATGATTTTGCCCAATCCTTGGATCGACAGCACCGTCTCATGAGTCAGCTTGTTCTGCATGGGATTTTCCCACCTCCGGGGATTCAAGGGTCATCACTTGCCACAACCGATCGGCAATTTGTCTGTATCCTTGTTGGTTTGGATGGAAATGATCGCTGTAAAGATACGTTTCAGGATGTTTCCAGAACAAATCATACACCGGAATGACAGTGACTTGCGGAAAAGATTGGGCGGTGGCCGTCAGGGTATCATTCCAATCTGCCACGATTTTGGATGTCAGTTCATTCCCTTTTAAATCGGCAAACGGATTGTAGAGGCTGAGAAGATAAACGGAACCGTCCGGATTCAACTGCTGAATGTCTGACAAGATGGACACGAGATTTTTCCGGAAACGGTTTTCCCTTTTCGAAATGGCTTGGGGGTCGGTTTTTTTCAAGTCTTCGCTTCCGTGGAACAAATCATTGCCGCCGATGGTGATCACCAGCGCATCCGCTTCTTTGACAAATTCCCGGATGTGTGCTCTTTTTAATTGATCCCGCAAATGTTGGGAAGTTTGTCCCCGGACGCTTAAATTGATGGATTGGGAACGGGGAAAATGGTGTTGCCACTTTTTTTGGATGATCCCGAAGTAACCTTGTCCGCTGTGGTCGCCGACTCCGCGGGTCAAGGAATCGCCGAGGCCTAGCAAAAGCTTTTTGCCCGGTTCCAGAGAAAGGGAGGCCGTTTCCGGCAGGGGTTGTTTTTTTCAGGCGGTTTTACCATCTCGCGGATGGCCCATCCAAAACCGGCCAGCATGAGACACAGGGACCCCCAGGTGAGGATATAGATGGACTTCAACCAAATGGACATGGATTTCATTCCGGGCTCCTCCTTATTGGTGATTGCAAAAGACTTTTTATGAAACGCCTTATTTCTTTAAGCAAGAAAGTGTTTGTTCATGCATAGGATGATATTGATTCAGCCTTTATGAAGGGGGTTGTCCAATGAAAATCCATATTGCCCGTGAAGGGGAGACATTGTGGGATATTGCTCAAAAGTATAATATACCGCTGGAACGGTTACAAGAATGGAATTCGGATTTGGCGGATACGGAGAAATTGCAAAGAGGTGAGAAAATCCGGATTCCCACCGGCAAAATTCCCCTGGCCGTTTCCAGACAGGACACCCGGGAAACCGCCGGACCGTCGGAAGTGAAGGAATTACCCAAGGGGGAGCAGAAAGAACCGCATATCCAAGAGGAAGAAGATCCGCCTTTCCAAAAGGAGTCCGCCGAAAGTAGCGGTGTTGTGACAGAAGAATTACCCAAGCCGCCGTCTGTCGGTGAATTTTCGGAGTGGTCGCCGACGGTGTTGGACGATTCTTCCTCGTTTGTGACGGATTCGTCGTATTATGATGCTGAACCGAATCTTTCCTATTTGGATTCGCCGGCCCCTTATCCTGCTTATTGGCAAGGTTTTGCCCCGATGCTCCCGGTTCCGGTGTTTCAAGAGCCCTTTATGATAAGCAGCGCATGGCCTTTGCAACCTTTTTATCCGCCGCCTGTCCCGATGAACCATCCCGATGCCTATGGCAACCATATCGCCATGGAATACCGGGAATGGAAAGAAAGTTCTTCAAGTGTTGGATAAAGAATGAGGGAGAGCCGATGATTCAACCCCATCCACTTCATATACAAAAGTTATTACATACACCAGTGCGGCGCATCAGTCCTTACCGTAATAATTGGTGTATTGAGACCGATTTTATGTGGTGGATTGCAAAGCCTTTTGACGGCTTGAAAGCCAGTTGGCTGATACAAGTGGATCGTGAACTGAGAGAGCGCGGCTTTCAGTCGATGCTTCCGATGATAACCGATGGTGAAAGTTGGATTCTTACCCCGTTTATTCAGGGAAAAACATGCAATTATAACAATGTCAGTGAAGTCATCCGGATGATTCATACTTTGGCGTTTTTCCATCAGGCGGGCCGATATCTGAAAACGCCGCCGCCGTCAGGGGCGGCGTTTCTTTTGACTCACCGGTTGCAAAGGCGGTTGCAAAAATTTTATCAAATCCTCACACGAATGGATCAAATCGAAGACAAACGGTTGCGGGATCTTTTGTGCGAAGCCGGAACGGATTTTTATTTGGACGGCATCAAAGCTTGGGAGCGGCTGGAGCAAATCCCCTTTCAGGAATGGGTGGAACATGAGCGGATGCAACACATGCTGGCCCACCGCGATTTGGCGAGTCATAATTGGATGATGGACCAAGCGGGAAGATTGTGGCTGATCGACTTTGAAACGGCGGATTATGATGCGCAAGTGGGGGATCTCTGGCAAATGACGATGCGAATCCTGGCTGCAAACCAATTTCCGGATCAAGGATTGGCGACGGTTCTTCAGGCTTACCAGTCTGTTCGCCCTTTAAAGGCCATGGAAAAAGAGATTCTGGCCTGTTTATTTTTGTTTCCAAATGAATTTTTTCGGGAAATGATCGGGTTGGTGGAAAGAAAAAGAGGATATGAAATCAAGGCTTCTTATCCATACCTCAAACAAATCGCAGTCAATAGAAAGAAATGGAAAAAACAAATTGCCGAATTCTTGTATTGGTAGTCCGATCGCGCTTATGTTATGATGTAGAGTGATTTTATCGAAGCCTTGTTCTTGCTTGAGGAGGCAAAAGAATGAGAGTAGGACTTGCACAAATCAGACCACGCTTGGGGCGAGTGGATTTAAATCTGGAATTGCATGAGGAAATGATCCATCGGGCCCGGGAGGAACAGGTGGATCTTCTTATTTTTCCGGAACTCAGTCTGACAGGATACCAGTTGTTGGATCTGACATACGAAATGGCCAGAGATCCTTTTAGTCCTGAAATACAAGGGCTGATCCAATCCGCCGGTGATATGGATCTGGTGTTTGGTTTCGTGGAGCACAGCCCTGAACATATTTTGTATAACTCTGCAATTTATGCGACGGCCGGAAATTTGCATTATTTGTATCGAAAAGTGTATTTGCCTACATACGGAATGTTTGATGAAGCTCGTTATTTTGGAAAAGGCGAATGGATTCGCAGCTTCCCGACCCGGTTTGGACAATTCGGCTTGTTGATTTGTGAAGATGTTTGGCACAGCTCTGCCCCTTATCTGCTGGCTCAGGACGGGGCGCAGGTAATGATTGTGTTGTCCAATGCCCCGGTGCGGGATGTCAGCAGCCCGGTACCGGGTTCCCAAAAATCATGGGATTTGATGCTGAGAAACAACGCTGTTTGCCACGGAAGTTACATGATTTATTGCAATCGCGTGGGAACCGAGGACGGAGTCACTTTCTTCGGCGGTTCTCAAGTGGTGGATCCGTTTGGGGAAGTGGAAGCGCAAGCGGAACTGTTTACAGAGGATCTCATGATTGTTGACTTGGATCTTGACAAGATCCGGAAAGCCCGTTTTCAACTTCCCGTGTTGCGGGATGAAAATTTGGACTTGACCATTCGTGAATTAAATCGCATCAGGCAAAAGCGGACTGGAGGGGGAAGCTGATCATGCAAATGATTGATGAGATGTTGGAAAAAGCGCCTTTTTTGCGCTTGGATGAAGAAGTGGCGACCCGTCTCTTGACAACCGCTTTGCGTGAAGAAGTGAACAAGGCTGGATTCGATAAAGTCATTGTCGGCTTGTCGGGGGGAATCGACTCTGCTTTGTCCTTGTATTTGTGTGTCAAAGCTTTCGGCGCGGAAAACGTGATCGCCGTGCGGATGCCGTATAAGACAAGCAGTCCGGCGAGTTTGGAAGATGCGCAACTGGCTATTGACGATACCGGTGTGGAAAGCTTGACCATTGATATCACCCCGCAGATTGATGCGTATTTTGAACGCGTTCCGGATGCGACGCCTTTGCGGCGCGGCAATAAGATGGCCCGGGAACGCATGTCCATTTTATATGACTTATCCGCTCAATACGAAGCACTGGTGATCGGCACAAGCAACCGGACGGAATTGTTGTTGGGTTACGGCACCCAATACGGAGATTCGGCCTCGGCCGTCAACCCGCTCGGGGACTTGTACAAAACCCAAGTCCGCCAGCTGGCGGCTTACCTGGGCGTGCCGGAGCCGATCATCGTCAAGCCGCCGAGTGCTGATTTATGGGAAGACCAAACCGACGAAGACGAACTCGGGTTTAACTATTTGGACGTTGACCGGCTCTTGTATTACATGATTGACCGGCAATATACCCTGGAGCAATTGCAAGCCCTCCAGTTTGATGATGCATTTATTCGTCAGGTGAGTAAACGGATCATCCGCAATCAGTATAAACGGACGATGCCGGTGATTATCAAATTGAGCGAACGGACGGTCGGCATCGATTTCCGTTATTTACGGGATTGGGGATCGTAATTTGCAAGGGGAGTGATGGAGGATGGCAGGGCATTCCAAATGGAAAAATATTCAACATCGCAAAGGGCGTCAAGATGCGCTGAAAGGGAAAATTTTTGCCAAACTGGCACGTGAGATTTATGTGGCGGCCCGAAGCGGGGATAAAGATCCCGAGAACAATCACCAATTGCGGATTGCAATCGCCAAAGCCAAAGCCAAAAACATGCCCAATGAAAACATCGAACGTGCGATTAAAAAAGCCGCAGGCGGCGGAACAGGCGAGAATTATGAAGCGATTACTTATGAAGGTTACGGTCCGGGCGGAACGGCCATCATGGTGGAAGCTTTGACGGACAACCGGAACCGGACCGCTGCCGATTTACGCCACATCTTTTCCAAAAACGGCGGAAACCTGGGTGAGTCCGGGTGTGTTTCGTGGATGTTTGAACGGAAAGGATTGCTGGTGATTGTCCGGGATCAAACCGATCTGGATGAAGAAGAACTGATGCTGACCGTTTTGGAATGCGGTGCCGAGGATATCGAATCCACCGGGAAAAGCTATGAGGTGACCACTGCACCGGAAGAGTTTGAAACGGTCAAAGAAGCGTTGGAGAAAGAAGGGTTTTCTTTTTCCACGGCGGAAGTCACCTTTGTCCCGTCCAACAAAACAGAAATCCACGGAGACATCATCAAAAACGTGATTTCGCTCATTGATGCGTTGGAAGATCATGATGATGTGCAAAATGTTTATGCCAATTTTGAAGTGAACGATGAGGAATTGGCTGAATACATCCAGGATTGAAGCCGTGTATATGCACACGGCCGTTTAGGAGGAGACCATCTGCCAATCGATGGTCTCTTTTTTGTGCGGGAGGGCGGCCGCGCACGTTTTTGCCGGAGGCTAGGAAGTAGACGGTTTCCCGCCTATGGAGGTGTGAGGCCGTTGGTTTGGGGGCTGATAAAACGTTGGTCGTTGGAGAAAATAAAAAGAAACAAAGTTCATGTCTTGTCATCTGTTCCATAAAATATACTGTAAGCCATTTTTGGAACAGGGGTTTTCTGGATGGGAAGGATCTATTGGAACTTTGTGCTAGACAAGGCGATTCAAGAAGCTTTGGAGATACAAAGCGGTCAAGGAACCTGGGAAGAGTGGGAAAGCAGATGGCCGAAAGAGGTGAGAGAACAGGCCAAAAGGGAATTAAAAATTTTTGACATGTTGGGATGGAAGAAACGCTGACCGCTTCGGGAAGCGTTTTTTTATTGGGCTTTTTGCCGGAGGGAATCGGCGGTGGAAATCCTTGGCCAATTTGTACGGAGACTTGTGATATAATTAGTCATGGTTTAAGAATAAATGTTCGCTTTGTTCTGGGGAGGAACCACTGAGATGCGTATTATGGGCATAGATCCGGGGATCGCCATCGTGGGATACGGCATCCTTGACAAACAGGGGAGCACCCGGCTGGTAGATGTCGATTACGGCAGTATCCAAACGCCGGCCGGGATGCCGGTTCCCGCGCGTTTGAAGGAAATTTATGATGCTTGTACATTGCTTTTTTCCAAATACCGGCCCGACGTCGTGGCCATTGAAAAATTGTATTTCAACCGGAATGTGACGACGGCATTTACCGTCGGACAAGCAAGGGGCGTGATGATGCTGGCTGCGGAAGAGGCCGGGATCCCGATCACGGAGTATACCCCTTTGCAAGTGAAAATGGCTGTGGTGGGTTACGGAAAAGCAGACAAGAAGCAAGTGCAGGAAATGGTGAAATTGTTGCTTCATTTGCCGTCCGTGCCAAAACCGGACGATGTGGCGGATGCGCTAGCGATTGCCATTTGTGAAGCGCATTCTTCCGGAACGGTGCAAAAATACAAAAAGTGGGGATTGAAGCGATGATCGATTTTGTGAAAGGGATAGTTCATTATCTGGAAGAGGATTATTTGGCGGTGGAAACAGGCGGAATCGGTTACCAGGTTTATGTGACGAAACCGTATGCCTATGAGCAGGAGGCGGAAGTGTTTTTGTACACCCATTTTGTGGTGCGGGAAGATGCCCAACTGTTATACGGATTTGACACCAAACAAGAACGGGATTTGTTCCGCCTGCTGTTGGAAGTCTCCGGCATCGGCCCGAAAGCGGCGATGGGCATGCTTTCCGGAATGAAGCCGGATCAGTTGGTGCGGGCGATCCAAATGGAGGATGTCAAACAATTGACCCGGTTGCCGGGAGTGGGGAAAAAAACGGCTCAACGCCTGGTGTTGGATTTAAAAGACAAGTTGAAAAAGATTCATCTTCCGGATCTTGCGGTTGCATCCCCGATGCCCCGGTCCGTGCCGGCTGCAAAAGAAAGGGATGTGATTGAAGCATTAAAGGTCCTTGGCTATAATGAAGAAGAAGCAAAATGGGCTGTACAGGAAGTGTTGAAAGGATCGGAAGAAGAGTTGGACACCGAAACATGGATTAAACAGGCATTGAAGATCATGATGAACAGGTAGGAGGGTCGGACATGGAAGAGAGGATCATCTCTGCCAAGGCGAACCATGACGATGAGATGGTCGAATACAGTCTGCGCCCTCGGTATTTTCACGAATATATAGGGCAAAAGCAGGTAAAAGAGAATCTGAAAGTATACATAGAAGCGGCCAAGATGCGCGGCGAGTCATTGGATCATGTGCTGCTGTACGGTCCGCCGGGACTCGGGAAAACCACGCTTTCCCAAATCATTGCCAATGAAATGGGCGTAAACATCCGGGTCACCTCCGGCCCGGCCATTGAACGTCCGGGGGACTTGGCGGCGATTTTAACCAATCTGGAACCCAATGACTTGTTGTTTATCGATGAGATTCATCGTCTGAATCGCTCGGTGGAAGAAGTTTTATATCCGGCGATGGAGGATTTTGCTTTGGACATTATGATCGGAAAAGGCCCCAGCGCCCGTTCGGTAAGGCTGGATCTTCCCCCGTTCACCTTGGTCGGGGCCACCACCCGGGCCGGTTCCCTGTCTTCGCCGTTGCGGGACCGGTTTGGGGTGATGAGCCGTCTGGAATTTTATTCGGTGGAAGAGTTGGCCTTAATTGTGGAGCGGGCGGCCGATTTGTTAAATGTCCGGGTGGTTGGAAACGGAGCCAGAGAGATTGCTTCCCGGGCGCGGGGAACGCCGCGGATAGCCAACCGGCTGTTAAAAAGGGTCCGGGATTTTGTCCAGGTTGAAGGTGACGGATTGATTACGGAAGAAGCCGCCCGGGATGCATTGGATCGCATTCAAGTGGACAAAATGGGGTTAGACCATGTGGACCACCGGCTCTTAATGACCATCATCGAAAAGTTCCGGGGCGGTCCCGTCGGCTTGGACACGCTGGCGGCCACGATCGGGGAAGAAGCGCACACGATTGAAGACGTATATGAACCGTATTTGATGCAAATCGGTTATTTGGAGCGCACCCCGAGGGGCCGGATGGTTACCAAACGATGTTACGAGCATTTTAACATGGAGTGGCCGAAATGAATCCTTTTGCAAAGACGTTGATTGTCATGGGCTTGGTTCTTGTGGTGATCGGGCTTCTCTGGCAAGTGGGAGGGAAGTATTTGCAGTTGGGCAAACTTCCCGGTGACATTGTGATCGAAAAAGGAAATACGCGGTTTTATTTCCCGATTGTCACTTGCATTGTAATCAGCATTGTCTTATCGTTATTAAGCTATTTGTTTCGCCTGTTTCGATAGGAACGGGCTTTTTTCTTTGAGCTTGGATGGAAGAAGGAAGGGAACGACGAAATGGATGTATCCTTGTACGATTATCATTTGCCGAAAGAATTGATCGCACAAACTCCGGCCGAAAGGAGGGATGCCTCCCGGCTAATGGTGGTGGACCGGAAAACATCACAAATCCGCCACGCGAAGTTTACAAATATCCTCGATTATCTCAATCCCGGGGATGTGCTTGTCTTAAATGACAGCCGTGTCCGCCCGGCCCGGTTAATCGGTGTGAAAGAAGAAACCGGTGCGAAGATTGAGCTGCTCTTGTTAAATCCGCTCGGAAATGACCGGTGGGAAGCATTGGTCCGCCCGGCAAAAAGGGTCAAACAGGGAACCGTGATACAATTCGGGGAAGGCCGGTTGAAAGCTGTCGCCCAAGAGCAGACGGAAGTGGCGGGCGGAAGGGTGTTTGCGTTGCAGTACGAAGAGGAGGATCTCGAAAAGTTGTTTGAACAACTGGGGCAAATGCCTCTTCCCCCGTATATCCATGAACAGCTGGACGACCCGGAACGGTACCAGACCGTTTTTTCCAGAGTGGTCGGATCGGCAGCGGCCCCGACGGCAGGACTCCATTTCACGGAGGAGTTATTGGCCCAAATCCGTGAAAAAGGAGTCAAAGTGGTTTTCATCACGTTGCATGTGGGGCTTGGAACTTTTCGTCCTGTGACGGCCAAGCGGATTGAGGACCATCAGATGCATGCGGAATACTATGAGATAAGCGGGGAGACCGCAAGAGAAATCAATGCCGCCAAACAGAGGGGAAATAAAGTGGTTGCTGTGGGAACCACCTGTGTGCGCACTTTGGAGACCGTGTACCGGAAATTAAACGGGGAAATCAAAAAAGATCAGGGCTGGACGGATATCTTCATTTATCCCGGGTTTCAGTTCGGTGTGGTGGAC
This sequence comes from Thermoactinomyces vulgaris, assembly GCF_005886755.1. Classification (NCBI taxonomy): domain Bacteria; kingdom Bacillati; phylum Bacillota; class Bacilli; order Caryophanales; family Thermoactinomycetaceae; genus Thermoactinomyces; species Thermoactinomyces vulgaris. Next base: position 1,833,321 of record NZ_CP039710.1, on the reverse strand, counting down.
GGTCTTTTGACGAATTTCCATCTCCCGCAGTCCACCTTGCTGATGCTGGTGAGCGCTTTTGCCTCCCGTGAATTGATTTTGTCGGCTTATGAAGAAGCAGTGAACCAACGATACCGGTTTTTCAGTTTCGGGGACGCGATGCTGATTCTTTAAAAAGAGTTTACGAAAAGCTTGTTCTTGTTCATGGTGTTCTCTATAATGTTTAGAAGGAGTATGACATTTTTGTCAGAATGGTTAGTTCAATAGGAGGAAACACCTTGGCTGTAAAATATGAACTCACTAAAACGTGCAAACAGTCCGGCGCCCGGTTGGGTCGCTTACATACACCACACGGAACCATCGATACTCCTATTTTTATGCCGGTGGGAACGCAAGCAACCGTGAAGACAATGAGCCCGGAAGAACTCAAAGAAATGAATGCGCAAATTATTTTAAGCAATACCTACCATCTGTTTTTGCGTCCGGGACATGATATTGTCCGGGAAGCAGGGGGATTGCACGCATTCATGAACTGGGATCGTCCGATATTGACGGACAGTGGCGGGTTTCAGGTGTTCAGTCTGAGCAAGTTGCGCGACATCACGGAAGAAGGAGTGACGTTCCGTTCCCATATCAGCGGGGAAAAGCTGTTTATCGGTCCGGAGAAGGCAATGGAGATCCAAAACGCATTGGGAGCAGACATTATCATGGCGTTTGACGAATGTCCGCCATACCCCGCTGACCGTGAGTATGTCAAAGCTTCAACCGAACGTACATACCGGTGGTTGAAACGATGTATGAAAGCGCATCAGCGTCCGGCCGAGCAAGCCCTGTTTGGCATCGTCCAAGGCGGGATGTATCAGGATTTGCGGGAGGAAAGTGCCCGTCAGCTTGTTGATTTGGACTTGCCCGGTTATGCCGTGGGCGGGCTCAGTGTGGGTGAATCCAAGGAGCTGATGTATGAAGTGCTTGACTATACCACTCCTTTGTTGCCCGGGCACAAACCGCGCTATCTGATGGGGGTCGGATCACCCGATGCGCTCATTGAAGGATCCATCCGGGGGATCGACATGTTTGACTGTGTATTGCCGACAAGAATTGCCCGCAACGGGACGGCAATGACCAGCCAAGGGCGTGTTGTGGTGCGCAATGCCAAATATGCTCGAGACTTCACCGCACTGGATCCGGAATGTGATTGCTATACTTGCCGAAACTATACCAAAGCATATCTGCGGCATTTGATCAAAGCGGATGAAACCTTCGGCTTGCGTCTGATCACATACCACAATCTTTATTTTCTGCTTGAATTGATGAAACAGGTTCGCCAAGCGATCCTGGAAGACCGGCTGCTTGATTTCCGTGATGCATTTATGATGAAGTATTACGGAAGTTTGCATCCGGAAAAACCTTTTTGAAGGAGGACCAATTTATGGGACAATGGGGTACGTTGATACCGCTTATTCTGATGTTTGTCGTGTTTTATTTTCTGTTGATCCGCCCACAGCAAAAACGGCAAAAAGAACGGATGACCATGTTGAATGCTTTGAAAAAAGGTGACAAAGTGATCACCATCGGCGGGATTCACGGAACGATTGTGGATTTGACGGAAGACCGGGTGACGTTAAAAGTCAGTGACAATACCCGTTTGGTTTTTGAACGCTCTTCGGTGAATTCGGTGGTAACCGATGAGGATACAACCTCAGAGAAAGAAGAGAAGAAAAAAGAAGAAGCCAAAGAGGAATCCAAATAAGGCCAAAAAGCTTCTGATCTTGTGATCAGAAGCTTTTTTTGGTTTTACCGGGCATTTAATCTTTTTTGGTTTGTACCCCCATAACTCCTCCCAGTGCGCCTCCACCGAAGGAAAACAAGGAAAGCCAAAGCGGATGAATGGACGTCAGGCTGTCAAAAGCCAAAAAGGCGATGAGCAAGATGATCAGGGCATAGATGATTCCTTGAATCCCGCCGGCCATCCAACCGCGATGCTCCGATTTGCGGGCGGTGACAAAGCCTCCGCTTAACAAGGCGGCGAAATTCAACACATAGGCAATCATCGGGAGGCGGTGGGAGGACAAGGTGGAGTATTGCAAAAACAAGGTTACCATCAGCGAGCCCAAAAGGACAATTCCCCAGATGACGCATTGCCCGATGAGCCAGGGAGACCGGACGCCTTTTTTGGCGGAGTCGAAAAAAGCTTCTTTCATTGCTTTTCCTCTCCTTTCTTTATTAATACATCCTTATGCCTGGTATTTTTTGAGCATTCATAAAGAGGGGGCATTTGGTCAAACTATGTTTTGAAAAGGAGGTGACCAAGGTTGATATGGACCATCATTTTACGCACGGTATTTATCTATTTTTTCCTGCTTGTGATTATGAGATTGATGGGAAAAAGGGAGATCGGCAAACTGTCGGTGTTTGATCTGATTGTTTCGTTCATGATTGCCGATCTTTCCGCAATGGCGATCGATTCGGAAAAGCCCCTGTATATCGGCATTATCTCCATATTGACCTTGGCGATCTTTCAAGTGTTCATTTCCTATCTTTCTTTAAAAAGCAAAAAAATCAGAGAATGGGCGGACGGAAAGCCGGTGGTCATTGTGGAAAAGGGAAAAATCCTGGATGATCAGATGGCCAAAGCCCGCTACAACATGGATGATCTGATGGTTCAACTGAGAGAGAAAAACATTGCCGATATTTCCGATGTGGAATTTGCGATCTTGGAAACCACCGGGAAGTTAAGTGTTTTTCCAAAAGAAAAAAAGACTTCCGAAGAAAGCGTACATAAGTCCTTGCGTCCGTTTCAAATGCCGGTTCCACTCATTATTGACGGGAAGGTCCAGGATGACGGGTTGAGACAAATCGGAAAAACCCGTTTCTGGCTGAAAAATGAGATTCAAAAACAAGGGTACCGGGATTTCAAAGAAATCTTTTATGCTTCTATAAACAACAATGGAAAACTGTTCATCGACCGGAAAGATTCTTAAACTCCTTACTTAGGCAGGATCCGGGCAACCCACTTTCCGATCAAAGGAATACGCAAGACATCGTTTTTTTGGATGAGTGAAAAAAGAATCAAGCAGATTCCATAGGACAACAGGGTGACTCCGGCTTGGATGACGGTTTGGATCAGCATCGAATCCGAACCGCTGAAATTGCTGAAACGAAAAACCACCGCGGCGATGAAAATGGTTAAGGCCAGCTTTCCCCATTCCTTTATTTTCAGGTGAAATGGAACCAGCTTGACGATATCGATGAAATGCAACGTCGTAACGATCAAAATGCCGCAGTTGATGGCAAGCGCCACTCCGTCGATGCCAAGTTCCGGCCGGGATGCGAGCATGAGAATGAGAATGGTTTTGAAAACGGCCCCGATGATGGAGTTGCGCATGGGTGCTTGTGCTTTGTCCAATCCCTGCAAGACCGAAGCGAACGGACCTTGCAAAGCATGAATCATGGTGAAAGGGGCCATGATCCGGATCAAGCGGGCGACATCCGGCTGGCGATACAACAGAATGGAAAGCGGTTCAGCCAAGAGATACAAAATCAGGGCACAAGGCGCGGTGACAATAAAAGATAACCGGATCGCTTGTTGCAAACGGTGCTCGATCAGCCGGTCATTCTTTTTTGCGGCCGCTTCACTGACAGCCGGAACCAATGACACGGACAAGGCGTAAGTGATGAACGCGGGAAAGAAGGTCAACGGGACGGCCATTCCTTCCAGTTGCCCGTATAAAGCGGTCGCTGTTGTTGTGGCAAATCCGGCCATGGCCAAACTTTGCGCTACGACGATCGGTTCGATGGCGTAAGAGAAAGAACCGATCATGCGGCTGGCTGTCACCGGAGCAGCTAAACGAAAAAGATCGCGGAAAGTTTGCCGGAAAGGTTTCCAACCCGGTTTCAAAAAGGTTTTGTCCAACTTTGGGCGGGTCGGATCTTTTTTGAAGGAACGGATCAAAAACATCATGCCGGCGAATTCACCGACCACCATTCCGAGCATGGCTCCGGCCGCGGCATATTCCACGCCGAATTTCAATAAATAACCGGCGATGAGAAGGACGGTGAAGATGCGGACGAATTGTTCGACAATGGTTGAAATGGCATAAGGGCTCATATTTTGCCGCCCTTGAAAATAACCGCGGAATATGGATGAAATGGCAATGATCGGAATAATCGGGGCGATTCCGAGCAAGGTGTAAATGGCCCGTTCATCCGTGAGGAGCATCCGTGCAATCCATGGGGCTGCTATGAGAACGCCTCCGGTGACGATGGTGCTGGTTATGATGACGATAAATATCGAAATAATGAGAATGGAACGAATCCTTCCTTCTTGCTGTTTTGCTTCCGCTTCGGAGACGAGTTTGGAGATGGCCACCGGCAGTCCGGCGGTGGTGATCACGATGGTGAAGGACAAGATCGGAAACGCCATTTGAAACAGGCCCATTCCCTCATCGCCGATGATTCTGGACAGGGCAATCCGATAGATAAAACCGAGAATTTTGGTGATAAACCCGGCGCTGACCAAAACAAAAGTGCCGTATAAAAATCCTTTGCGCACCATCACGCCCCTCCTTCGCTGATTCCTATTTAAACGTATGAGTTGCTGGGACAACTCATGACAAAAATGTTTAACAGCAAAATTTTTCAACAGGGCTTGCATGAATGCCCACAGAGTTGTTAACTAAAATAAGTAGGATTTTTGGGAAACCTTTCAGAATAATACCTTTAAAACGGGATGTGAATGCGAAGTGAGAAAGAAACAAGGTCCTTTGAAACCGGTGGGAAGTTATCAGAAGGATTCTGTCGAACTGATGCCTGAGCATGAGCTGATGCAATGCATTGAAGAGTTGTGCAACAGCAAAGCCAGGGAATTTCGGATGTATGGTTATGAAAATGTGACGGGTGAGCAGGTTTGGGCTTGTGTCTCTGAAAATTACCGCAGGGGATGGCCCCGGCTGAACCGGCTGGTGAATGACATCATTTCTTTGAAAGCAAACCGCTTTATGAACTGGTTGATGTTATCGGTATACAAGGATGATGATGACAAGAATGAAAAGAAATAAACGACAGCCGCGATCCCGCTGTCGTCTTTTTTTGCAAAATTGACATGGCTTTTGGATGCAGGGATAATTAAAATTACGGTGTTTTATACATAAAAGGAGGACAAGGAATGAGGGTGCGAAAAGTCAATATCGTCGTATTTATCCTCCTGGTGGTTGCAATTTTCGGCTTGGCGGCCACAACTACCGGTTATATATGGAAACATGTCACATTGGGCTTGGATTTGCAAGGCGGATTTGAAGTGTTATATGAGGCGGAGCCCGGACAAAAAGTGAATACGGAGATTTTGAAAGACACCGCCGCGGCCTTAAACAGCCGGATCAATGTCCTGGGCGTGTCGGAACCGGATATCACCATTGAACCGCCCAATCGCATCCGGGTGCAACTGGCCGGAGTCAAAGACCAAAACAAAGCACGGGAATTGCTGGGGAAACAGGCGAAGCTCACCTTCCGCGATGCTTCGGGGAAAGTGTTGCTGGAGGGAAGCGATTTGAAGGAAAAAGGGGCAAAAGTCGATTATGACCAGATGGGACAGCCGGTTGTCACGTTGCAACTGAAAAATGCGGATAAATTCGCCAAGATCACCCGTGAACATCTGGGACAACCGATTGCCATTTATTTGGACGAGCAGCAGCTCAGCGCACCGGTGGTTCAGCAAGTGATCACCGGGGGAACGGCACAAATCACCGGCCAAAAGGATACGGAGGAAGCACAACAACTGGCCGATCTGTTGAATGCCGGTGCCATTCCGTTGAAAATGAAGGAAATTCAAAGCCATTCCGTGGATGCCAGCCTTGGGGAAGACTCCTTGAGGGACAGTCTCATCGCCGGGGCTTATGCCGTGGTTGCGATCTTTATTTTCATGATCGGTTTTTACCGGTTGCCGGGATTTGTGGCGGTTACGACCCTGGTGGCTTATTCGTATTTGCTGCTGTTGACTTTCATGGTGATGGGCGTGACCTTAACCCTGCCGGGGATTGCCGCGTTTATTCTGGGGATCGGAATGGCGGTGGATGCCAATATCATTATGAATGAGCGGATTCGTGAGGAAATGCGTGTCGGCAAAAGCATGAAAGCATCCGTCCGTGCCGGTTCCAAACGTTCTTTCTTGACCATTTTCGATGCGAACATTACCACCATCATTGCCGGAGCGGTGTTGTTTATCTTCGGAAGTGCCGGTGTCAAAGGGTTCTCGGTGACACTGATTGCCGGTATTCTCGTCAGCTTTGTGACGGCGGTGGCGCTTTCCCGGATCATGATGAATTTGCTGGTCCGGTCCAACTTGCTGAAAAGCCCGGTTTGGTTCAGGGTGAGAGAGGATGAGATCAGTGATCTATAAGTTTGATATTGTGAAGCATCGAAAAAAGATTTTTATCCTGACGCTGTTGATCGTGGCGGTTTCCATCATTTCGCTGTTCGTTCGGGGGCTCAACCTGGGAGTCGATTTTGTCAGCGGAACCCGGCTGGACATTCATGTGAAGCCAAATGTGGATCTGGAAAAAGCACGGACCGTTTTGACCGGACTCGGGTATCACGATCCGGATGTCCGCACGGGTGGATCGGAAAATGAGTTTGTTTTTTTCCGGGTCAGCCATAGCATGGAGCGAAACCAGATCAATCAGATTGAAGCGGCTTTTGAAAAGGCCTTTCAAACCGACGTGAATATTCAGGCCCAGACCGTGAGCCCGGTGGTCGGGCGGGAAACGGCCATGAACGCCATCAAAGCGGTTCTCATCGCCTCCATTTTCATCATTATTTATGTGGCGATTCGCTTTGAATTCCGGTTTGCTGTTTCCGCCGTGTTGGCATTGCTGTATGATGTCATGTTTGTGGTCGGAACCTTTTCCCTCTTTCAGATCGAGGTGGATTTGGTTTTCATCGCCGCGGTGCTGACCATTGTGGGATATTCGATCAACGATACCATTGTGATATTTGACCGGATCCGCGAAAACATGAAACAGGAAAATCCCGCCAAATGGGATGACTTGGCGGCGATTGTGAATAACAGCATCATGCAAACGCTGGTCCGTTCCATCAACACCGTGTTAACGGTGGTGTTTGCCGCTCTTCTTTTGTGGTTGTTGGGCGGAGAAAGCATCCGGAATTTCTCGCTGGCCCTTCTCTTGGGATTGATTTCGGGTGCCTATTCTTCCATCTTTGTGGCCAGCCCGCTCTGGGTCACTTGGAAATGGAAATCGATGCAAAAAAAGCATCCTTCCAAAAAAGCCGTGACGGAATAAAAATGCACCGGAGAAGCCATGTCCTTTCCATGGCTTCTTTTTTGGGGCTTTTTTTCTGTCTTCTGACCGTTTTTCTTTGTGCTATAATGGTTAGCGCGAAGAGAGAGGTGTTCGGTCATGTTGCATGCAAGAGCAAGGTGGGATGTGGAGCCGGTGGATGAGGATTTAAGCGAAGCGATGTCTAAAGAACTGGACATTCATCCCATCATTTCAAAAATGCTGATTCGCCGGGGGGTCAAAGAGATCCCGGAGGCCCGCCGTTTTTTAAATCCTTCCCTTGCCGACCTGAATGATCCTTTCCTGCTGGATGGAATGGAAACCGCTGTCCAAAGAATTCGCCAGGCCCTCAGGGACAAAGAGCCTATACTTGTTTACGGGGATTATGATGTGGACGGCGTCAGCAGCACCTGTTTGATGCTGAAAACGCTCCGGCGGTTGGGGGCAACCGTGGATTACTATATTCCCCATCGTTTCCGGGAAGGATACGGGATCAATCAAGAGGCCTTAAAACAAGCCAAGGAGCGCGGTTTCCGTCTCGTTCTTTCAGTGGATACGGGGATTGCCGCGGTCAAGGAGGCGGCTTATGCCAAAGAGTTGGGATTGGATCTCATTATTACTGATCACCATGAACCCCAGGAAACGCTGCCGGATGCATTGGCGGTGATCAATCCGAAGAAGCCGGGATGCCCCTATCCTTTTAAAATGCTTGCCGGGGTCGGTGTCGCTTTCAAACTGGCCACAGCCTTGTTGCAAGAGGTGCCGGAAGAGTGGCTGGACATCGCTGCATTGGGAACCATTGCCGATCTGGTTCCGCTGGTTGAGGAAAATCGCATTTTGGCCTGTTACGGATTGAAGAGAATGAGCCAGACGGTTCATATTGGATTGAAAGCTTTGATTCAGGCTTGCGATATTGATCATGACGTGTCGGCTAGTCATGTGGGATACCTGCTCGGTCCCCGGATCAATGCATGCGGACGGTTGGACACAGCGGACACGGCGGTCCGTTTGCTGATGACGGAGGACCCGGAAGAAGCGGAATCCCTTGCGGGAGAACTGGATGCGCTCAATCGAAAACGGCAACAATTGGTGGATGAGATGACCCTGGAAGCAGTGGAAGAGATTGAGAAGAATCCGGACAAGCACAAGTATGTGATTGTCGTCGCCCGCCCGGGATGGAATGTGGGCGTGGTCGGCATTGTCGCGTCCCGGTTGGTCGAAAAATATTACCGGCCGGTTGTGGTGTTGGGAATCGACGAAGAAAAACAAACGGCCAAGGGATCAGCGAGAAGCATTCAAGGATTTCATTTGTTTCAAGCTTTGTCCGAGTGTAAAGAATGGTTGCCCGAATTTGGCGGACACGAAATGGCTGCGGGAATGACGCTGGAGGCCCGCAACATTTCCAAACTGCATGAGCGGCTTTCGTTGTTGGCGAAAGAACGGATCCGCCCGGAAGATTACGTGCCGCTCAAATGGGCGGAAGGAGAATTGGATGCCGAGCAAATCGGGGCAGACCTCATTGAACAGCTGGAGATCCTGGCTCCGTTTGGAGTGGGAAATCCACAGCCGCTGTTTATTGTAAAAGAAATGCCTGTCGCGCGGATTCAGCGCATGGGAAGGGAACAAGAACATGTCAAATTGTATTTGAACCGGAAGAACGGGATCTTAAGCGCGGTCGGTTTTCGCATGGGGGATCAGGCTGACGGGCTCAGTCCCCACGGCCGGATCCGTTTGCTCGGTGAGCTGGAGATGAATGAATGGAACGGCCACAGAGCTCCCCAAATCATTATCCGGGATATGGAGGTCCGCCATCTGCAAGTGTTTGATTTCAGAAGCAACCGGAAAGAATGGTCGCAGCTTGCCGGATTGAACCCGGAAGAAATATGTTTTATCTGTTCCAACGGCTCAACGCTGTTTAAACAATTGTCCCAATCGACGAATCGAATCGTGGTGACATGGGAAGAGCTGATGGATAAAAAGCAACAGGAAAGCATGAAGCAAGCCAAACATCTGGTCTTGGCGGAATCGCCCCCGACATTGGAGGTGTTTCGTAACCGCTTGAAAGACGGACGGGAGGCGGAACGGATTTATGTCATGTTCGGGGATAAAGAGTTTGATCATTTGTTGCCGAAAACCCCTTCCCGTGAAGATTTTTCAAAGTTGTACCGGGTGATTGCAGGGAAAGGGAAGATCTCCCTGCGCAAATATATGTCTTCGCTGATGCGGGTGACAGGATTGCAAAAGCGTGTCATTTCTTTTATGATTCAAGTGTTTGAAGAATTAGGGTTTGTCAGCTTGGATCAGGAAGATTTGATCGTCCATGAAAACCCGGCCAAGAGGTCGCTGATGGAATCCAAAACATATCAACACCAAAGAGAACGGGAACGGGTTTTGGAGACACTGGTTTATTCAAGCTATAAAGATTTGTGCCGTTATTTGTTTGAAACGATTTCTTTTACACACATGGGAGGATATACAGATGGATTTCAAAGAAAAGATTCGAGTGATTCCAGACTTTCCGCAACCGGGGGTGCGGTTTAAAGATATCACCACGCTGTTAAAAGATGGAAAAGCTTACAAAGAAGCCATTGATCAGATTGCCCGCCAACTGGAAGGAAAAGAAATTGATCTCATTGTCGGGCCGGAGGCGAGGGGGTTTGTCATCGGTGCTCCTTTGGCATATGCCTTGGGAGTGGGATTTGTACCGGTGCGCAAGTCTGGAAAGTTGCCGTATGAAACGGTGGAAACCACATACAGCTTGGAATACGGAAAAGATGCGTTGGCAATGCACAAAGATGCCATTGTTCCAGGGCAAAAAGTATTGGTTGCCGATGATTTGCTGGCAACGGGCGGAACCATTTCCGCCACATTGGAATTGATTCAGCAATTGGGCGGAGATCCGGTGGGAGCGGCCTTTTTTGTGGAACTGGGTTATCTTGGCGGAAGAGATAAATTGAAAGGATTGGATATCATTTCATTGGTTCGCTATGACTAAAGCCGGTGGATCCCCCCCCCGGTTAGACCCGGCCGTTTTTGCATGGCCATTTCACGCACATAGCAGATTTTGTCTGCATGTGCGTTTTTTTGTGCTTGTTTTGCAAGATTTAATAAAAAAACAGAATAATGTATTATAACAAACTGTTGCACAACAGAAACTGTTGTAATATAATATGTTCAAACACAACATTCGGATGGAGGGGTTTTCGTGGAGTCCCAACACGCTCCTGAACAACAAGAAGTCCGTTGCGAACAGTGCGGGGCCGTTTTGAAGCAGGAAGAGGAAGCCAGTCCGGAAGAACAGGTTCATTACTACTTGTTAAAATATTACGAATAAAACCAAAAAGCATTCACTTTTGATAAAAAAACCGGCGTTTTGCCGGCTTTTTTTATTTTTGTTGATGGTTTTATTCTAAAAGAATGGTATATTTGATGAGTACAGAAATGTTCCGTGCATTTTTTTAAGATTTGGGGGTTGTCATCCATGGCTACTCTGCTTTATATTACATCAAACCCGAAACAAGAATCGGAATCAGTGAGCTTGCAAATAGGCAGGGCGTTTTTGAATGCCTATGAGCTTTCCAATCCTTTTGATGAAATCATTAAATTGGATGTTTACCGGGATGAGATCCCGCTTTTGGATGTGGAAGTGTTTGATGCGTGGGCCAAAATGAAAGAGAGTGTTCCGCTTTCTTTGTCAGAAAGAAAAAAGCTGGCCAGAATCAATGAATTGGCCGACCAGTTTGTCATGGCCGACAAATATGTGTTTGTCACCCCGATGTGGAATTTCGGGGTGCCTCCCATGTTGAAAGCTTATATTGACCTCATTTGCATGGCCGGCAAAACCTTTCGTTATACCGAAGAAGGATCTGTCGGCTTGTTGGTGGGAAAAAAAGCGGTACATATCCAGGCGCGAGGGGGGATTTATTCACACGGGGCGATGAAAGCGATGGAATATGGAGACAGTTATTTGCGCATGGTGCTCGGTTTTATGGGGATTTATGATGTGAAATCGATCATTGCGGAAGGTACGGCCGATCCGTCTCAATACCAGGAGATTATCAATCAGGCCAAGCAATTGGCAAAGCGAACGGCAGTGGAATTCGCCAAACCAGTGGGCGAAGGCATGACCTGAGGAAGGAAATTTTTTTAAGTTGACTTGATTAATTATATATATTAAGCTTCTTACTAAAGGTTAGTTTATACAGAAGCAGGAGGAACAGCAGTGGCTAAAATTTTATACATCACAGCAAATCCGAAACCGGAAAACGAAGCCTTCAGCTTGCGCTTGGGAAAAGCGTTCTTGGAAAAAGTAAAAGAAATCAGTCCGGAAGATGAAATCATTGAATTGGATTTATACAAGGCTGACATTCCGTTTCTGGATGAGGATGTCTTTAGCGGATGGGGAAAATTGGCTCAAAATCAAAGCCTGACCCCCGAAGAAGAACAAAAAGTCAACCGGCTCAACGAATTGGTTGACCAATTTGTGGATGCGGACAAGTATGTGTTTGTCACCCCGATGTGGAACTTGTCCTTCCCACCGCGCTTGAAACTATATATTGATGCCATTTGCATGGCCGGAAAAACATTCAAATACACGGAAAACGGCTCGGTTGGTCTCCTTGAAGGGAGAAAAGCCGTTCATTTGCATGCACGCGGCGGCGTTTATTCCGAAGGTCCCGCCCGGGAATTGGAGTTTGCGGATCGCTACCTCCGTGCGATTTTGGGCTTTATCGGAATCACCGATGTTCAGTCTGTTGTTGCTGAAGGGATGGCAGCCAATCCGCAAGAAGCTGAGTCCATTTTTGCAAAAGCTGTGGAACAAGTGCCACAAGCAGCTGCTCGGTTTGTTGAGTGAGCCATTTGATTTTTGCGCCTTCAAAAGGCGCATTTTTTTTATGGAATGGTTGTTTCGCTTGTGGCAGGAACTTCGATCTGATCGGCGGTAAAAGGTTTTGTCGGATTTGAAAGAAAAATCATGCAACAGGCGATAAAAAACAAAAATCCCAACGACAAACCGGAAATAATCAGATCTTTATTCACATTTGAAAACCTGCCTTTAAAATGGTTTCTGTTTTATTTAGACTGATTTTACCCTGGCCGGGTTGCAACAAATATGAAAAAATTGTTGCGGTCCGTGTGTCCGCCGGAGGAGAATGAATTATCAGAATCATTGATTTAGACAAAAAACTAAATATTTTGTTAAAATAGAAATTGGATCTGACTATTATGCGAATGAATGGGGAGGCGAGGCCATGCCCTTTTATCATCGTTTGGGACAATTGCCCCCAAAGCGGCATATTCAATTCCGCCAGCCTGACGGCAGTCTTTACCGGGAACAGGTGATGGGGACCAAAGGATTTTCCGGGATCCAATCCATTTTGTATCATATTCATCCTCCGACACAGGTGAGTGAAGCCAAGTGGATCCGCCCGTGGTCGATTCCGGTGGAGGAAGAAGGTGCCCAACGGCACCGGCATTTTATCACTTTTCAAACCAAAGCGGGAAAAGACCCCGTGGAAGGGCGCGTGTATTGGCTGGTCAATGAGGATGTGGCGATTGCCACGGTTCGGCCAGTGGAAGAGATGAATTATTTTTTTCGCAACAGTGACGGCGATGAAATCCTTTTTGTGCATGAAGGTGAAGGGGTGCTGGAGACGGTTTTCGGCGACCTTCCGTATTCCCCGGGGGATTACCTGGTCATTCCGGTCGGCACCACCTGGCGACTCAACATGAAAGATCAAAACCAGCGTTTTTTGGTGATCGAATCCACCGGGGAAATCACGACCCCCCGCCGCTATCGGAATGAGTTTGGCCAATTGTTGGAACACAGTCCGTTTTGCGAAAGGGACATACGGGTGCCGGAGACGTTGAACCCCCGGGATGAAAAAGGGGAATTTGAAGTCCGGGTCAAGGTGCGCGGCGGGCTTCATGCCTATATTTATGATTTTCACCCGTTTGACGTGATCGGATGGGACGGCTATTTGTATCCATGGGCCTTCAGTATTCATGATTTTGAGCCGATCACCGGCTCCATCCATCAGCCGCCGCCGGTCCATCAAACGTTTGCCGGCACCAACTTTGTGGTTTGTTCCTTTGTCCCGCGCATGTATGATTATCATCCGCTGGCGATCCCGGCTCCTTATTATCACAGCAATGTCCACAGCGATGAGGTGCTGTATTATGTGAAAGGAAATTTCATGAGCCGGCGCGGCATCCATGAAGGTTCCCTGACGTTGCATCCTTGCGGTTTGCCTCACGGTCCGCATCCCAATAAAGCCGAGGAAAGCATCGGAAAAGATAGAACGGAAGAGTTGGCGGTGATGATTGACACATTCCGGCCGCTGAAAGTAACCAAGGCAGCCTTGGACATGGAAGACCGGCAATATATGTACAGTTGGCTGCCGGAATAGAAAGGGGAGAATGATGCAGCTGGATCCTGGGCGGTTGAGTCAAAAGGAAAATTATAAATGGTTGATCGGAACGGTGTTGCCCCGTCCCATCGCCTTTGTGACGTCCATCAGTGCCTCCGGGGTTGTGAATGCGGCCCCGTTCAGTTTTTTTAATGTGGTGGCCACCGAACCTCCGATGGTGGGGTTTGCTTGTATGCGCAAGCCGGACGGGGAAATGAAAGACACGGCGAAAAATATCATCGGTCAACGGGAGTTTGTTGTTCACACCGTAAGCGAGGAAAATGTGGCTTTGGTGAATGAAACCGCAGTAGACTTTCCGCCGGATCAAAGTGAAGCGGAAAAAGTCGGGCTTCATTTGCTCCCGGCGACCGTGGTTCGCGTTCCCCGGATTCAAGAGGCAAAAATTCACATGGAATGCAGATTGCACTGCCATTTGCCGATCGGGGGAAACGGGCGGCATCCCAATGCGGATTTTCTGATCGGGGAAGTGGTTTGGGTGCATCTGGATGAAGGGCTGTATGATCAAGGGAAAGTGGACACCGGTGCACTGAAACCGGTGGGGCGGATGGCAGGAAGGACATACGTGAAAGGGGGAGACATGTTTTCCATGCCCCGGCTTTCCTATGATCAGTGGCTGTTAAAACACAAAAAAGCCGGGGCGAATAACCCCGGCTGACTGCGAACGGATTGGGCCGGACAGTTATGGTCCGGATTCATTTCTTGTGTTTGCGGGCCCGGTCCCGTTCGTTTTTCTTCAATAATTTTTTGCGCAAGCGGAATGTTTTGGGAGTGATCTCCAAAAGTTCATCCTCTTTCATGATTTCAAGTGCATCATCGATGGAGAGTTGGCGCGGCGTGTCCAGACGGAGCGCTTCTTCCGCGGTGGCGCGCCGGATGCTGGTCAAATGTTTTTTCTTGCATACATTGACTTCCAGATCTGTTTCGCGGATATGTTGCCCCACAACCATTCCTTCATAAACTTCCGTGCCGGGAGTGATGTAAAGCTGTCCGCGTTCCTGGGCGGCATGAAGGGCATAGGTGGTGGCTGTTCCCGATTCCCAGGCGATCAGGGAGCCGTGATCATATGCCTCGATGTCTCCGGCATAAGGTTCATAACCATGAAACATCGTATTGATCATCGCTTCCCCGTGCGTCGCCGTTAAAAGTTGCAACCGGAAGCCGAGCAGTCCCCGTGACGGGACTTTGTATGTGAAACGGATGTTTCTGCTGTCCAACACCACCATATCCTGCAATTGTCCTTTTCGTTTACCGAGCAATTCCACGACGGCTCCTTGTTGCTCCGAGCTGGTTTCAATTTCTACGATCTCATAAGGTTCCAGCTTGATTCCGTTCTCTTCTTTCAGGATCACTTCCGGCTTGCTCACTTGGAATTCATAACCTTCCCGGCGCATGTTTTCGATCAAAATGCTTAAATGAAGTTCACCTCTGCCGGATACCAGGAAGTGATCCGCCGAATCCGTCTCTTCAACACGTAATGCCACATCTCTTTCCGTTTCACGCATCAGGCGCTCACGAATTTTTCGCGATGTGAGAAATTCACCGTCTTGTCCGGCGAAGGGACTGGTGTTGATCCCGATCATCATGCGCAAAGTGGGTTCCTCCACTTTGATGGGGGAAAGCGGTTCCGGATGATCCGGATCGGTGAGCGTGTCCCCGATTCCGACTTCACCAAGGCCGGTGATGGCAATGATGTCTCCGGCACTGGCCCGTTGGACTTCCATGCGGTTTAATCCTTGGTGTGTGAAAACTTGTCCTGCTTTCACGGTGCGTTTTTCGCCGTTTTGCGGAAGCAAGGCAAGGGTTTGGTTCTTTTGTATGGTTCCCCGGTTTAAGCGGCCGATGACAATCTGCCCTTTGTAATCGTCATAATCCAGCAAAGTGGCTTGTATCTGTGCAGGCCCGTCCGGATCGGCCACAGGAGCCGGAAGTTGCTCGATGATGGTGTCCAGAAGCGGCTCCATGGTCGGTTTCAGTTCCTCCGGAGAAAAACCGGAGGAACCGGTCAGGCCGCTCGCGTACACAATGGGGAAATCACATTGTTCTTCCGAGGCCCCCAAGTCGATAAACAGGTCAAATGTCTGGTTGATCACTTCTTCCGGTCGGGCGCTTGGACGATCGATTTTATTGACGACCACAATGGCTTTGTGTCCGCGTTCCAGCGCTTTTTTCAACACAAACTTGGTTTGCGGCATGGGTCCTTCAGTGGCATCCACAAGCAGCAGAACGCCGTCGACCATATTCATCACCCGTTCCACTTCTCCACCGAAGTCGGCGTGGCCGGGGGTGTCGACAATATTGATTTTGATGTCTTTATAATGAATGGCTGTATTTTTAGACAAGATGGTGATTCCGCGTTCCCGTTCCAAGTCGTTGGAGTCCATGACCCGTTCTTCGACTTGTTCGTTTTCCCGGAAGATATGGCTTTGTCTTAACATGGCATCCACAAGCGTTGTTTTTCCATGATCCACATGAGCAATGATCGCGATGTTTCGAATGTTTTCCGGTTTCATTCTGTTGTGGGGTCACACGGACCCCAACCCCCTTTTCCTTTAACTTGAAAAATATTTACAAACGAAATCGTATCACAGGATATGATTTCGCGCCAGCAGGATGATGGAGGGTGTGGAGAGGATTGGATCGGTATCAATACTTGAAATGGTTTTTTCTAAGGGAAAAAAAGAGCTATTTGCTGGGAATTGTCGCACTGCTTTTGATTGCGTTGATACAATTATTCCCGCCATATGCCGTGAAGGAAGTCGTGGACTTGATGGCAAGCCGCACACTGACTGTCCGGGATTTGTGGTTTTGGACGGGATTGTGCCTTCTGGCCGCGCTCATCCGGTATGTGCTCGGATATGTATGGCGGATCGCGTTGTATGGCGCGGCAAACCGGCTGGGGAAATGGCTCCGGAATCAAATTTTTGTCCATTACACCCGGATGTCGCCGTCGTTTTTTCACCGGTGGCGAACAGGGGATTTGATGGCCCATGCCACCAATGATATTCAAGCCATTGTCGCAACCGCCGGGGATGGGGTTTTAACACTGGTTGATTCATTGATCACCGGCGGACTGGTGGTCTTGACGATGTTTTTCTTTATTGATGAGTCGTTGACGGTAGTGGCGTTATTGCCGATGCCGGTGATTGCCTGGACGACACGGAAATACGGGAAAATGATGAACCGCCGGTTCCGGGACGCGCAGGAGGCCTTTTCAAGGATGAATGGCAAGGCGCAGGAAAACATTTCCGGTGTGCGGATGGTCAAAGCGTTTGGCATGGAGGAAGCGGAGAAAGAAGCGTTCAGCCGGATTACCGGTGAAGTGGCAGACAAAAACATCGCTGTGGCGAGAGTGCATGCTTTGTTTGATCCGACCATCATGTTGTCCACAGGTTTTTCTTTTTTGTTCAGTATAGCTTACGGGTCTTATCTGGTTGCCGGAGAAAGCCTCACGATCGGCCAGCTCACTCAATTCACCATCTATCTGGGGCAATTGGTCTGGTCGATGCTGGCTTTTGGCTTTCTCATCAATATGGTGGAGCGGGGAAGAGCTTCTTATGACCGTGTGATAAAGCTTTTGGAGGAAGAATCGGATGTAAAAGACGGACCGGAGCCCGAGCGGGAGATTCCGGACGGAGACATCATCATCCGGGTAAACCGGTTCCATTATCCCAGACAAAAAACGCCGGCTTTAAAAGATATTCATCTTTCCATCGGCTGCGGGCAAACGATCGGAATCACAGGGAAGACCGGGAGCGGGAAAACCACCCTCATCCGGTTGTTGTTGCGGGAATTTGATGTGACCGATGGGGAAATCTTGTTTGGTTCCTTCCCGGTCGAGCGGGTGTCGCCGGCATCGCTGAGGAAAAAAATGGGTTATGTTCCGCAAGAACATATTTTGTTTACCGGAACCGTTTATGAAAATATTGCTTTTGCCAAACCGGACGCGAAGCCGGAGGAAGTGGAAAAGGCGGCCAAAATCGCGTCCATTCATCAGGATGTTTTGAATTTTCCCGATGGTTATGAAACGATCGTCGGCGAACGGGGCGTTGCTTTGTCAGGGGGGCAAAAACAGCGGATTTCCCTGGCCCGGGCACTGATCACCGACCCGGATGTCTTGATTTTGGATGACGCTTTGTCAGCTGTGGATGCACGGACGGAATACAACATCTTGAAACAGCTTGCCGAAAACCGGAAGAACAAAACCACGTTGATCATTGCCCATCGGATCAGTGCGATCGAATCCGCCGATTGGATTATCGTGTTGGATCAGGGGCAAATCATCGAACGGGGAGATCACACGTCTTTGATGAGAAAAAACGGTTGGTACCGGCATATGTACGAGCGGCAACAACTGGAATTGTGGTGAATGTGGGGAGGAATGAATGGATTGTGGTGTTCCAACGCCTTTTGCGATATTTGAAACCTTATCAAAAGCGGTTTTGGCTGGCATTTGCGGCCTTGTTGGCCGGGTCGGGCGCCGAAGTGACCGTGCCGCTTCTGGTCAGCCATTATCTTAACGAATACCTGGTTCCCGGGCGGTTTGACCTTGCCGTCTTAAGTGTTTACGGATTGGGAATCCTTGTCTTGCAAAGTGTTGCGGCAGGACTCAACTACTACCAGATGCTTTCTTTTCATACTGTGGCACAATGGGTGGTAAGATCGTTGCGTGAGGATGTGTTTTTGCATGTCCAGCGATTGGGGCTCCGGTTTTTTGATCAGGTGCCGGGAGGGTCTCTGGTTTCCCGGATCACCAATGACACGGAGGCCGTGAAAGATTTTTATGTGCATGTTTTGTCTTCTTTTTTGCAAAACACGGTGTTTATTCTTTTTGTTTTTGCCGGGATGTTCTGGCTCGATGTCACCTTGGCTTCATGGTTGATGATCGTGCTTCCCGTTGTTTTTTGGCTGATGAAAAAATATCGTGATTTCAGTTTGCCGGCTTACCGCGATTTAAGACATCAGCTGAGCCGGATGAATGCCAAATTGAATGATTCCATCACGGGGATGAACATCATCCAGGCTTTTTTGCAAGAGCGGCGTTTTATCAAGGAATTTTCCCGGGTCAATGATTTGCATTACCGGTCCGGAATGAGAAACATCCGGTTCTTCGCTTTGATGTTGCGGCCTGCGACACAGTTTTTGTCCATCGCCGCAACGGTTGCCGTGTTGTTGTATTTCGGCTTTGTCTCCCGGGACGGAGCGGTTCAATTGGGGATCTTATATGGATTCCTTAATTTGATTGAAAGAATCTTCGAACCGGTCAATGAAATCATGATGCGTTTGTCCCCTTTGCAGCAATCGCTCACGGCGGCGGAAAGAGTTTTTGAATTGATGGATCAGAAAGAATTTGCCCCGGGAAAAGAGGGGGATCACTCACCCGAAATCAAAAAAGGGCACATCCGGTTTGAAAATGTTTCCTTCTCTTACGATGGAAAGACGGATGTGCTGAAAAATATCACTTTTGAAGTCAAACCCGGGCAAACCGTCGCGTTGGTGGGGCATACAGGAAGCGGAAAAAGTTCGATCATTCATTTGCTGATGCGTTTTTATCCGGTGAAACGCGGAGAGATTTTTATTGACGGGGTGCCGCTTCGCTTTTATGACAACGGGGAATTGCGCCAAAAGATCGGTTTGGTGATGCAGGAGCCGTTTTTGTTTGCGGGGGATGTGACCGGCAACATCCGCCTGCATCATCCGATGAATGAAGAGCAAGTGAAAAAAGCTGCCCGGTTTGTCCAAGCGGATGCCTTTATTGAAAAATTGCCACGGGCCTGGGAAGAGCCGGTTGTCGAGCGGGGAGCCACTCTGTCCGGCGGACAGCGGCAGTTGATTTCTTTTGCCCGTACCATGGCGATCGAACCGAAAATCCTGTTGCTGGATGAAGCCACCGCCCATGTGGATACTGAGACGGAAGAAGCGATTCAAACGGCGCTGAAAAATATGCGCCGGGACCGGACGACACTGGTCATTGCGCACCGGTTGTCGACCGTCCAGGACGCGGATTTGATTTTGGTTTTACATCAGGGGGAAATTGTGGAGCGGGGAACACATCAGGAATTAATGGAAAGGAAGGGGTTATACCGGAAAATGTACCGCTTGCAGAAGGGAGGCTCCTCTTTCTTACGGCCCCGGTAGATCAGTGCACTTCTTTTTTCTCTTCCAGATCCCAAACCGGGATCTTTTTTACATCATCGGGATTGGTTTCGGAATGAACCTGTGCTTTTTCAGCGCTTTCGTCCACCATGTCAATCCAGACCGGTTCTCCTTGGTACAAGACCGTGATTTTCTCCGGTGATTGCAAAATCTGTTTTGCGCGTTCGATTTCCATGTCCATCGCTCCTTTTTTAAGGTTCTGCTTTTATCATGTTTGGAAAAATGGAAAACTATACAAAAAGAAAATTGATGACGCGCGAAGGGATTTGGCAAAAAACCAAGAAATGTTAAAAGCGTTTGTAAAGAAAGAACGGATGGATAAGGGTGGAGCGTATGTTGATTGTTCGTCCGAAAGAAAACCAATTGTATCTGCCTGAAGACATGGAGCGGCGGAAAGCTTCCAGCCCAAGAAATTTCAAAGATGTACGGGATGATTTTGAGAAAGATTACGGACGGATTGTGCACAGTGCGGCGTTTCGCCGTCTTCAGTCCAAAACCCAGGTGTTTTGGCAAAGTGCAGGGGATTTTCACCGGACCCGTTTGACGCATTCCATGGAAGTCGCCCAAATCGCCCGGGGCATAGGCATTTATCTGAACAAGCACTCCCCTTTTTTTTCGGAAAATCAGGCGCTGGATATTTCATTGTTGGAAGCGGCGGCATTGGCCCATGATTTGGGACATCCCCCCTTCGGCCATCGCGGGGAAGAAGTGTTGCATGAATGTATGTCGGACTATGGCGGGTTTGAAGGCAATGCGCAGACATTCCGGATTTTAACGAGGCTGGAAGGGGAATCGCATGCCGGCGGATTAAATTTGACACGCGCGTTGCTGTTGTCCGTGATGAAATACCCGATCTTTCTGGATACCGCCATGAAGCAAAAACGGGATCGGGATGAGCCGTCTCTTCCACCGAAAGCCAGCATGTTTCGCTGTGATCAGGAAGCGTTTGAATGGGTTGTGTCGTCCCTGAGCGAAGAAGAAAAGGCTTATCTGATGAAGACCGGAGATGCCAACCGCCGCCTGACCGTTCATCAAACGCTGGAGTGCTCGATCATCGACTTGGCGGATGATATAGCTTACGGCACGCACGATGCAGAAGATGCCGTTCATCTGGGATTTATCCGGTTGGCACAGTTGAAAGAGCTGTTGATGCCTTTTGGTGAAAACCCTGTTTATCAAGAGTTGCAAAAAGCATGTATGATTCTGGACCGGACGGATCCGGAAGATCCCCAGTTGAAATACCGGTTAAAAAAAGTGTTTTCCGGATTGATTTCCACGCTGATCACCCACGTCAAAGTGAAAAAGAACGATCTGAATGTCCGGTCGCCGCGATTGAAATATTCGGTGATGTTGCCGGATGATTTGCGGGATTTGTTGGACCGGTTAAAAGAATTGGTATCCGAGAAGGTGATTCTCTCCCAACGGGTTCAAACCATTGCATGGAAGGGGCAACAAATCATCCGTTCTTTGTTTCAGGCATTATTGTCGGAAGAGCGGTTGTTGACCGAACATGACCGGATGCTGTTAAACCAGGCTTCCACGGAAGCAGAGCGGGCTCGCGTAATCTGTGATTATATTGCCGGAATGACAGATTCGTTTGCGATGCGGATGTATGGCCGGTTGTACGGGTTGAGTCGCAATTTTTTTGATTTTTGATCATCCGTCATTGCAGGATGGTGAAAATTGGTGATATAGTAGACGTGATTTTGTCTGGCTGTCCAGGCTCTTCAACGGTTTCTGCAAGAAACAGGGGTGGTGACATGATCTTTAACGTGAAACCGTGCTCCCGTGAATGCAATCCATCCAATGAATTGGGAGAAATTTTGATCGGCATTGATGAGAGTGTCCGCCAGTTGAATGAAGTTTCGGAGTTGTACCGGAAAACGGCACAAATACGCAAGGTTCAACGGAAAGTGGAATGGATGTTGGACCAAGTTCAAAAAAGAGAATGGGAAGGCATTCATCCCCAATTGGAAGAGTTGGTGTATTACTTGGAACTATGTTGTTTCAGCTGGCTGAACATGACGGGTGAATCCTTCCAAACTTACTTGGAAGAAGTGAATCAGCGGTACCGCAAGTTGCTGTGGAGACTGATGACGTTTCACCGGCAACAGAAGAAAAACGATGATTGACAGGAAAATTTTATGTTGTTTCGTTGTATAATCACTCCTTGACAAGGGGATCGATAGTAAGTAGCATAAAATTGCTTTATCCGTTAAAATAGATCGAAAAACTTGTGTTTTGATAGGAGAGACGCTCTGTGAAGTGGTTCAGACATGGTTTGGTTTACTTGCTTGGATTGATGGTTCTTGTGCAACTGACCGGGTGCAGTGTGCAAACCGACAGGGACATGCTGAGTCAGATTAAAGAGAGGGGATCCATCCGGATAGGAACGGAAGGGACTTATAAGCCTTTTAGTTTTCATGATCCTAAAACCAATCAGTTAACCGGTTTTGATGTGGAAGTGGCACAGGAAGTGGCCAAAAGGCTCGGTGTGAAAGCGGAATTTGTGGAAATTCCGTGGGACGGGCTGTTGACCAGTCTGCAAACCGGAAAAATCGATATGGTGGCCAACCAAGTGGGGATTAAACCCGAGCGGCAGGAGAAATTTGATTTCAGCAAACCGTATACCGTTTCATATGCACAGCTGGTGGTGCATCAGGATAATCAAACCATCCGCACGATTGAAGATATCAAAGGAAAAAAAGCCGGGCAAACCCCGACAAGCAACTATGGAAAGATGGCGGAAGAGCATGGCGCTCAAATCGTGGCTTATGAAGATATGATGGGGGCGATGCAGGATGTGGCCGCCAAGCGCATCGATCTCTCCCTCAATGATAAACTGGCGATTGCGGAAATGTTGAAAACGAATGATCTGCCATTGAAAGTCATTGACATCCAAAGTGACCGGGCCGAATCGGCATTCCCGGTGCAAAAAGGCAATGAAGAATTGGTAAAGGCCATCAACAAATCTTTGGATGAAATGGAAAAAGACGGAACGCTGGCGAAAATATCCGAAAAATGGTTTGGCACCGATGTGACCAAATAATGAGAAGAAAGCCCTTTCCTGATAAAGGAAAGGGCTTTTTGTGAAGCGAAACGCCGTCCCGGCAGAAAAAGGGAAACAGGATTATTAAAAAGAGTCAAATGAAGAAAAATTTAAATGAAAAAAGAAAAAACACGCGCATCATGGATCGTACAGGACGGTTGCATTCAGGGGGGCATGCAAGGGAGGTGAAGGATGACGGGGTGAAAACAGGAAAGAAGGATTCTTTTATATATTTTTTCTGTAATCAAAAAAACAAGGAGAAAGAATGTTGAGAATTATATGCTTTTCGTTCTTTGAATCCATTGGTTGATGACATTTGTTAGAATTTAAGATACGTGTTTCAGAATGACTTGATCACATGAAACACATATTAAGGATGAATGTTGGTTTCTGGTTGAAAGGAAGGGAGTAGAATGACTTCAAATAGATCTGTCGGTTCTTTTTCTTTGGTGATTTTCGGAGCGACGGGTGATTTGGCGAAACGGAAATTGTTTCCGGCGTTATTCAGCTTATATAAAAGAGAGCAATTGCCGGAGGACTTTCAGGTGATCGGAATCGGCCGTTCGATCCGAAACGTCGGGGATTTTCACCAAGCGGTAAAAGATTCGGTTCATTCGTTTGGAAGAATCAAAGCCGAAAATGAAGAGGAATGGTCCCGTTTTATAAGGCACTTCCAATTTGTCACTTCCAGTGTCGACGATCCGGCTGGCTATCAACAAATGAAGGCATTGATTGATGAAAAGGAAAAAGCTTGGCAAGGGGCCGGAAATGGAAATCGCTTGTTCTATCTGGCGATTGCACCGGATTTATACGGTACGGTTTCCTCTCATTTGAAGGAATCCGGATTGACCCGGACCAACGGATGGAAACGAATCATCATCGAAAAGCCGATCGGGCACGATTATGAATCGGCAAAACAGTTGAATGAGCAGATCAAAAAAGCCTTTACCGAAGAGGAAATTTACCGGATTGACCATTACTTGGGCAAGGAAATGGTGCAAAACATCGAAGTGTTGCGGTTTGCCAATTCTTTGTTTGAACCGATCTGGAATCATCAATACATTGAATCCGTACAAATCACGGCCAGTGAAACGGTGGGCGTTGAGCAGCGGGCCGGTTATTACGATCAAGCCGGTGCGTTGAGGGACATGGTGCAAAATCATATGCTGCAGATGCTGATGATGGTCTGCATGGAACCGCCCAGCCGGTTGAAAACGGAAGCGATTCATGATGAGAAAATCAAAGTGTTGCGCTCGCTCAGACGTTACGATCAAGAGGAAGTGGGAAAATATTTTGTGCGGGCTCAATACCAAGAAGGGGCCATGGGGGAAAAACCGGTGCCCGCGTACCGGGATGAAAAAGACATCGATCCCCGTTCCATGACGGAAACATTTGTCGCTGCCAAACTTTTTGTGGATAATTTACGTTGGGCCGGTGTTCCTTTTTATATCCGGACCGGCAAGCGCATGACGGAAAAAGTGACGCAAATTGTGATTCAATTTAAGGAAATGCCCCGGATTTATTTCAACAGGCAAAATAATTTGCGTCCCAATCTGCTTGTCATCAGCATCCATCCCGAAGAAAGCGTCAAATTGGTGCTAAACGCCAAAAAAGCCGGATCCGACCATCAAATTGTGCCCGTTGCATTGGATTTTTGCCATAACTGTGAACAGCGTACGCCGGAAGCATACGAATCATTGATCTATGATGCGATTGTCGGGGATCAGACCTTCTTTACGCATTGGGAAGAAGTGGCGCTGTCATGGAAGTTTATTGATCCGGTGCAACAAGCCTGGACACAGGAACAAGATTCCCTCCATTTTTACAAAAGTGGGACCTGGGGCCCGCAAGCAGCGCATGATTTGTTGGCGGAAGAAGGACACCATTGGTGGCCGCCCATCCTTCAAAACGATCCTCAGGTGGTCACGGCCGATGAATTGAAAACTACATAACAAGGGAGAGTGTGCCATGAAAATTTATGATGTTTCCATGCCGATTGTACCGGACATGCCTGTTTACAAAAACAAAGAAACGAAGAAGCCGTTGATCCAAGTCGTGCAGGATTTTGACACGGCCGCAGCCAGAGAATCAAAAATCACGATGGATGTGCATTGTGGCACCCATGTCGATTCGCCGCTTCACATGCTTCCGGATGGAGGAACGATGGAAACCGTTCCCCTGGAACATTTGGTCGGTAAAGCAAGGGTGTTGGATTTTTCCGATGTGGAAGGAGCCATCGGCAAAGAGGATCTCGAAGCCAAAGACATCCAGCCCGGCGAGTTTTTGTTGCTGAAAACCAAAAACTCCGGGAAAGACGAATTTGATTTTGAATTTGTTTATTTAAAAGAAGATGGAGCCAAGTTTCTGGCAGAGAAGAAAGTAAGAGGCGTGGGGATTGATGCGCTCGGGATCGAACGTTCGCAACCGGGGCATCCCACTCACAAATCTTTGTTTCAAGCCGGTGTGATCATCATGGAAGGATTGCGGTTGAAAGAAGTACCGGAAGGAACTTATTTTATGGTGGCTCTGCCGATTAAATTGATGGAAACGGAAGCCGCTCCGGCGCGGGTGATCCTGATGGAAGGGATTCAGGCATAATGAAAGGGAAAGAGGCGACTTCGTGTCGCCTTTTTTGCTTTGACATGGAGTCAGGGGCTGATTATGATAGAAACATCCACCTTTAAATAAAAGTAAATTGATAGACTTATAATATATTTGCGATGGAGTGTAAAAAAATGGATGTGTTAACGCAAATTCGCTGGGAACAATTATTTGACCTTGAATTGGCGGTCGAAAGCGCGCCTTACATTTTGGAAGGGTTGGCAGCCACGATCTGGATGAGCCTGGTGTCCATGGCAATCGGGCTTTTGCTCGGCTTAATCACCGCCGTCGGCCGCATGTCCAAAAACTTTTTGTTTCAGTGGATCGCCCGCGCCTACATCTCCATTATCCGCGGGACGCCTTTGTTGGTGCAATTATTTATTTTGTACTTCGGTCTGCCGGTGATCGGCATCAAGTTAACGGCCACGCTGGCAGGGATCATTGGTTTGTCCCTCAATGTCGGGGGATACTCCGCGGAAACGATCCGGGGATCTATCCTTTCCATTCCCAAAGGCCAGTGGGAAGCCGCATCCTCCCTCAACATGACTTATTGGCAAACGATGCGTCGGGTGATTATTCCGCAGGCGGCCCGTGTGGCTCTCCCGTCTTTGGCGAACACTTTTTTAAGTTTGGTGAAGGATACTTCTTTGTTGGCGATGATCACGGTGAATGAAATGTTTTATCATGCCAAAATTGTCGGAGCCCGTGCTTTTGATTACATGACGGTGTACATTTTGGTCGCATTTTTCTATTGGGTGATTTGTACATTGCTGAACATTGTCCAGGAAAAACTGGAAAAACGATATGGACGTTATGCGGCATAGAAAGGGGGAGCAACTGTGATCGGGATCAGAGATCTTTATAAATCGTTTGGCGATGTGGAAGTGTTGAAAGGGATTCATTTGGAAGTCCGCCAGGGGGAAGTGGTCTGCATCATCGGACCGAGCGGATCGGGAAAATCGACCCTGTTGCGTTGCTTGAACCTGCTTGAAACCCCGGACCGGGGGCAACTGACCATTTCCGATGTCACGCTGTCGTTTGGAGACCGGCAAATTGCGCCGGCGGAAGTCCGGAAGTTGCGCGAAAAAACCGGGATGGTGTTTCAGGGATTTCATTTGTTTCCGCATCGCACGGTGCTGGAAAATGTGATGGAAGGGCCGGTGGTGGTCAAAAAGGAATCAAAACAAAAAGCAAGGGAAAAAGCTAAACAATTGCTTGAAAAAGTGGGGTTGTCCGACAAAAAGCATGTTTTTCCGAGCCAGCTTTCCGGGGGACAGCAACAGCGCGTGGCCATTGCCCGGGCGTTGGCGCTGGAACCGGAGGTGCTGCTCTTTGATGAACCGACTTCGGCGCTGGATCCGGAGCTGGTCGGGGAAGTGCTGAAAACGATGAAAGAGCTGGCCCGGGAGCAACAAACGATGCTGATTGTCACCCATGAGATGTCCTTTGCCCGTGACGTGGCGGACCAAATCATCTTTATGGATCACGGACAGGTGATCGAATCGGGATCGCCGGATGAAATTTTTGTCAATCCCCGGGAGGAACGCACCCGTCAATTTCTGTCCAAATTGCTGAATCCGTGACGTGGTTTCTTTTTTAAAAGAAAAGGGAATATAATAATTTCATCATTTCATTACTCACCAAAATGGGGGATGGAGATGGACTGGAATCAAGCTTATGAAACCGGCGACTTTAAAAATTGGGATTTTGGAACAGCTTCATCGGAACTGGTTGCGTTATTTGCCGTCAAAGGTTTGCCGCCTGAAGGAAAGCGTGCGGTGGACATCGGTTGCGGCGGCGGATGGGAATCGATTTTTCTGGCGAAATGCGGATTTGATGTCACCGGGATCGACTTTTCGTCCAATGCCATTCAATTGGCGAAAAAACGGGCGGAAGACGCAAAGGTTCAAGTCGATTTCAAACAAGGAAATGCTTTGGCGCTTCCCGTTGAGGATGAATCGATTGATTTTGCCAATGACCGGGGTTGCCTGCATGTGATTCCGGAAGAAGACCGTTCCCGGTATGTAAAAGAGATTCTGCGCATTTTAAAACCGGGCGGACAACTGTTATTGCGGGGTTGCCGCGAATTGACCGATGAGCTGAAAGCAGCAGCCGGCGAAAGGAAAATTGCCATCAAACCGTTGGCAAAGGAAACGATTGAGTCGCTGTTTTCACCCGATCATTTCACCCTCGGCCCCATTCTTCCCTTGCGCCTGATGGGAGAGACCAATGGGATTCCGGGGAATATCGTGTTGATCACAAAACGTTAAAGTTACATAAGGACAAACGGAAACAGGGGGTGTGCCGGGGTTCAAGCCACACCCTGTTTTTTCATGATTCCATGTAAAACAGTCCGGCATTGATCACTTCCGCTTCGATGCGGGGATGAAATTGCCAAACCAATTCTTGTTCCCGGTTTTTCTTTTCCTTCCGGATTTCATCGTCTTGTTTCTCCTCCCCCGGATAAAAGGCATTTAATTGCTCCAGTTCCATGTTCAATCGTTCTTTCGCTTCCTTTGCCCATGTCTGGTCTTCTTCTTTCAGCTGCTCTTCCAGATAATATTCCAATTCGCCGACGGCTTCGGTCAAAGACATTCCGTGCGCGGGGAGATAGCGGTGGGGAGGCAGGCGGTTTACCCATTTTCGTTTTTTCAGACAGTCATAAAATGACTCGGCAATTTCCCCGTTCAACAGGTTGATACCAAGCGAACTCAAGCGATTCTTTTTCTGGTCACAAACATAGGAAAGCTGATAATTCACCAACAGCCAGGGAGTGTACGGCTTGGATGGCGAATGGCTAGGTTGCCAACCGGGATCCTCGTACAACCGGACAAATTTTCCGTGTTTTTGCGCGGATTGGAGCATTTTTTGGAAACGGGGGGACCCATAATGCAAAATTTCCCCCCGGATGTCAGGAGGATGGTTCTCCGGATCGAAAATAAAGCAAAGTTGGACCGGTTTGGGCGGAATGTTCATTTTTTCAACGTACATCCAATAGAAGGGGCGGTTGAGCAAATCTTTATCGGCTTCGATCGATAATTGCGTGATCAGATAAGAAGGGCCCGATTCAATGACCGGGCATTGATAAAGCTTCAGGTATTTCTCTGTCCACTCTCTAACTTGGGCTGGATCCATAAAGCAACACATCCTCTTTGTCTTTCTGATCTTTCAGGACCGCTTTTTTCGTTTCGAAAAAGGCATCTCCCCATTTGCTCAGTTGCTTGCGGACTTCCTCGTCATCTTTTGCTTCCAGCCAAACCCGCATGATGTTTTGTTCCACGTCTTTTTCCCAATCCATTTTTTCCAAAATGACTTCCAGCTCGCCGATGACGGACCGGAACAGATCGATTTTTTCATGCAGCAACCAAATGATATGCTCCTCGATGGTGTTTAAGGTGGCAAAATTATAGATATGCACATCGCTTTTTTGCCCCAACCGGTGAATCCGGCCGATTCGTTGTTCCACCCGCATGGGGTTCCAGGGCATGTCATAGTTGATCATATGGCGGCAAAATTGGAGATTGATGCCTTCGCCGCCTGCCTCCGTCGCGACAAGGACCTGGGCCCTTTTTTGGAACAGCTCCATCATCCAGTCTTTTTTATTCCGGTTAAATCCGCCGCGAAAGGGAACGGCCTGAATCCCGGCATTGAGTAATTCACGCATCAGCATTTCCTGGGTTGCGCGGTATTCCGTAAACAACACCACTTTTTCCGGGGACAGGCGGCGGATTAATTCAACGGCGGCTTTGGCTTTGGAAGAGTATTTTATGCTTCTTAAAAGCGTGATCAGATTGGAAATCTCCGGTGAAATTTCGGATTGACCTTTTGCCTCTTTTTGCAGTAGTTTAAATAAAGTATGAAACACTGCATCCCGGCTGCTGCAAATTTCTTTTTGCAAAACCAGAAGGGAAAGCGTGTTTTGCATATCGGATGATTTGTGGTATCTTTGGCGTACGAAGTTTGTCATGCCGTCATACAGAGCCCGCTCGGCAGCGGAAAGTTCGATGGAAATGGTCTGAACATGCCGTTTGGTCAACGGCAATTGTTGATCGGACCGGCGGTTTCGGATCAACACGCGTTGAATTTCCTCTTTCAGTTGGGCCTCATTTTTGGCTTTTCGTTTTCCTGCGACATAATCACTTTTGAAATCGGATTGTTTTCCCAGGTGTCCCGGTTTTAAAAGGGTCACCAGGTTATATAATTCTTGTATCTCATTTTGAATGGGCGTTGCCGTCAGCAACAGACAATATTTCTTTTGCAACTGGTTAATAAATTGCCAGTTTTTTGTGCGCCGGTTTTTCAGTTTGTGGGCTTCATCGATAATGACAAGATCATAATGTTTCTTCAATACATGTTCGCGGTGGGGATCCCGTTTGGCGGTGTCGATGGAAGCGACTAAAAAGTCATATTTGTCCCACATCCAGACTTTTTTTTGGGCCATGACCGGGATGTCAAATTTTTGATTTAATTCCCGGGTCCATTGCAATACTAAAGAAGAAGGCACCAAAACCAAAGCCCGTTTGACCAGTCCGCGAATCAGATATTCTTTGAAAATCAAACCGGCCTCAATGGTTTTTCCGAGTCCCACTTCATCCGCCAAAATGGCGCGGCCGCGCATTTCGTTGATGACGCGCCTTGCGACTTCAATTTGGTGCGGAAGCGGTTCAAACCCTTGAATTTGTTTCAGACATTGGATAGATTCAAAAGAGGGGATGATCTTTTTTTCGGTCGCTTCCACCGCCAATTGGAAGCGTTCCCATGTGGACCAGTTTTGGTCCGTTTCCGCTTGGGTCAGAAAGGATTGAAGCCACGTTCGGTCAAAACGAATCGGAGGTGAATGCATCCGTCGATCCACCTTTCTGATAGTCATTGATCCTGTTATAGTATGGTTCAAACGAAAAAAATGGATGCATAGAAAAATAAAAAACGAACTTTTTTTATAATCATATCGAAAATAATCGTGGATTATGGCAAAATGAGGGGTAGATAACCAAATATTGTTCGGCGGTTGAAGGCGGGAGGAGAGACCACATCCGTGGCGCCGAAGGAGCAAGCCTTGGAAGAAGGCGAATCTCTCAGGCAAAAGGAGGCCCGCTGGACGCACCTCTGGAGAGTGCTGGTCTTTTGGATCACAGCCACCAAAGGGGCAACTTTGCGTTCATTTCGCAAAGCAACTCTCAGGTCGTAAGGACAGAGTGTTTTTCCCGTGACAGGGGGCATTCTGTCTTTTTTTCATGACCCATGATGTAAGGAGGAACCAGACATGAGTGAGCTGAAAAAAACTCCGTTGTATGAAGTTTACAAGGATGATGCCAAGATGGTTGCTTTTGGCGGTTGGGAAATGCCTGTCCAGTTTTCCGGCATCAAACAGGAGCACGAAACGGTTCGCACCAAAGCCGGATTGTTTGATGTTTCCCATATGGGAGAAATCATGGTCAGCGGGCCGGATGCTTTGGATCTGCTGCAAAAGCTGACCACCAATGATGTTTCCAAGCTGAAAACGGGAGCCGCACAATATACCATCATGTGCAATGAGGATGGCGGAACCATTGACGATCTGTTGATTTACCGGACAGGAGAACAAACATTCATGCTGGTGGTGAATGCTTCAAATATTGATAAAGATTACGAATGGATCAAACAACATGCATCCGGACAAGTGGTTGTGGAAAACATTTCCGGGAACGTGGCGCTTCTCGCTTTGCAGGGCCCGCTGGCGGAACAGGTGCTGCAACGCTTGACGGAAACGGACTTATCAACGATTTCATTTTTTAAATTCCAACAGGAAACCGAGATTGCCGGAGTCAAAGGATGTCTGGTTTCACGAACCGGTTACACCGGGGAAGACGGTTTTGAGATCTATTTTGCCGCTGAGGATGCTCCCGGGTTGTGGAAGGCGATTCTGGAGGAAGGAAAGCCGGAAGGAGTTTTGCCTTGCGGTTTGGGAGCACGGGATACCCTGCGCTTTGAGGCCAAGCTCCCGTTATACGGGCAAGAACTGTCCGAAACGATTACCCCGGTCGAAGCGGGATTGGGCTTTGCCGTCAAACCGGATAAAGGGGAGTTCATCGGGCGGGAAGTCCTGGCTTTGCAAAAGAAGGAAGGCGCTCCCCGCAAACTGGTCGGACTGGAAATGACGGAGCGGGGAATCCCGCGCACCGGCTACCCTGTCTATCGGGGAGAAGAAAAAATCGGGGAAGTCACCACGGGAACACAGTCCCCCACGTTAAAAAAGAATATCGGGCTGGCATTGATCCGTTCGGAATATGCCAAAACCGGTGAAGAGGTTGAAGTGGAAATCCGCAAGAAAAAACTGAAAGCGAAAATCGTCAAAACCCCTTTTTA
Source organism: Thermoactinomyces vulgaris (assembly GCF_005886755.1). Taxonomy (NCBI): domain Bacteria; kingdom Bacillati; phylum Bacillota; class Bacilli; order Caryophanales; family Thermoactinomycetaceae; genus Thermoactinomyces; species Thermoactinomyces vulgaris. Next base: position 1,801,471 of record NZ_CP039710.1, on the reverse strand, counting down.
TAAGCGCGAGAAGTAAAAGAGAAAGGCGGAGGTCGGATATGACAAAGTTTCGTTATTTGCCGATGACGGATCAGGATCGGAAAGAAATGTTGAAAACCATTGGAGTCGGATCGGTTGAGGAATTGTTTGCAGAGATTCCCGAAGAGGTGCGCTTTCAAGGTGAATTAAACCTTCCCGAAGCGATGAGTGAGCCGGTTTTGGTGAGGCATATGGCCCGTATGGCGGGAAAAAATGCTTCGCTGGACCAATATGTTTCTTTTTTGGGAGCCGGCGTGTATGAACACCATATTCCCAGTGTGGTGAATCATGTCATCTCGCGGTCTGAATTTTATACCGCTTATACTCCTTACCAGCCGGAAATCAGCCAAGGGGAACTGCAAGCCATTTTTGAATTCCAAACCATGATTTGTGAACTGACCGGCATGGAAGTGGCCAACTCATCCATGTATGACGGATTTACCGCCTTGTCGGAAGCAGCCAGTGTGGCAGCGGGGGCATCCCGTCAGAAAAAAATGATCGTTTCCGAAACCATCCATCCGGAGGCCGTCCAGATTCTTCAAACCAATGCCAAAGGATTCGGATGGGAGATCGTCATGGTGCCGACCAAAGACGGGGTCACCGACATCGAAGCCCTGCGGCAGCTGGCGGATGAAAAAACGGCGGCCGTCCTTGTCCAATCCCCGAATTTCTTTGGGAATATTGAAGACTTAAAGGGGATTGAAGAAATTGCCCATGCGCATAAAGGTTTGTTGATTGTCAGCACCAATCCGTTGTCTCTCGGCATTTTGAAACCGCCCGGCCATTATAAAGCGGACATTGTTGTCGGGGATGCACAGCCTTTGGGAATCCCGGCTTCCTTCGGAGGTCCCCACTGCGGGTTTTTTGCGACGACGAAAAAGTTGATGCGCAAGATTCCCGGACGGATTGTGGGACAAACCGTGGATGAGGACGGAGTGCGCGGATTTGTTCTCACCTTGCAGGCCAGGGAACAACACATCCGCCGCGACAAAGCGACATCCAATATTTGTTCCAATCAGGCGCTGATGGCCCTGGCGGCGAGTGTTTACATGTCGGCATTGGGGAAAAAAGGCATGCAGGAAGTGGCCTGGTTAAACACCAAAAAGGCTCATTACGCGCAAAAACGCCTGTCGCGAGTTCCGGGGGTTCGCCCGGTTTATCAGCAACCTTTCTTCAATGAATTTGTGATTGAACTCAGCCGCCCGGCCGGAGAAGTCAATCAAGCCCTCCTTCACCACGGAATGATCGGTGGATATGATCTTGGCAAGTTAAACCCGGCTTGGGAGAAACAGATGCTGATGGCAGTGACCGAAGTGCGGACCAAAGAAGAAATCGACCAGTTGGCAGAAAGATTGGAGGAAATCTTATGAAGAGCAAAGAGAAAGCCTTGATTTTTGAAATGAGCCGCCCGGGGCGTGTGGCATACAGTTTGCCGGAGTCCGATGTGCCCGACGTGGATGATCTGCCAGCAGAGTTGCTTCGGGAAGAACCGGCGGAACTCCCGGAAGTGTCCGAACTGGATTTGATGCGTCACTATACGGAATTGTCCAGACGCAACCATGGTGTGGACAACGGCTTTTATCCCCTGGGATCTTGCACCATGAAATATAATCCGAAAGTGCATGAGGACGTGGCCCGTTATCCCGGATTTGCCAAAATTCATCCTTATCAGCCGGAAGAAACGGTTCAAGGCGCTTTGCAACTCTTGTATGAATTGCAAAACGACTTGGCCGAGATTACCGGAATGGATGCTGTGACGTTGCAATCGGCCGCCGGAGCGCAAGGGGAATGGACCGGCTTGATGATGATTCGCGCTTACCATGAATCGCGGGGGGAAAACGGGAGAAACAAAGTGATTGTTCCGGATTCGGCACACGGAACCAACCCGGCCAGTGCTTCCGTTGCCGGATTTCAAACCATCACCATCCCTTCCAACGAAAAAGGCCTGGTGGATGTGGAAGAATTGAAAAAAGTTTTGGGGGAAGATACGGCAGCCCTGATGTTGACCAATCCCAACACCTTGGGCTTGTTTGAAGAACAGATTCAGGAGATTGCCGATTTGGTCCATGAAGCGGGCGGGTTGCTGTATTATGACGGAGCCAATGCCAATGCGATTTTGGGGATTGCCCGTCCCGGGGACATGGGATTTGACGTGGTGCACTTAAACTTGCACAAAACGTTTACAACCCCGCATGGCGGTGGCGGCCCGGGAGCCGGACCAGTCGGGGTGCGCAAGGAATTGACGCCGTTTTTGCCCACCCCGGTCGTTAAAAAGGATGACGAGGGAACTTATTATCTCGATGAAAATATTCCCGGCTCCATCGGCCGCATCAAAGGGTTTTACGGAAACTTCGGGATTTTGGTCCGTGCGTATGCCTATATCCGGACGATGGGGCCCGCCGGTTTGCGCCGGGTGTCGGAAGATGCCGTATTAAATGCCAATTATCTGATGCGCCGGCTCGAGCCTTATTTCGACCTGCCATATCCGCAACATTGTAAACATGAATTTGTCCTGTCCGGCAAAAAACAGAAGAAATTGGGGGTACGGACCCTGGATATGGCCAAACGATTGCTCGACTTCGGCATGCATCCGCCGACGATTTATTTCCCGCTGATCGTGGATGAGTGCCTGATGATCGAACCGACCGAAACGGAAAGCAAAGAAACATTGGATGCCTTTGTGGAGGTCATGATTCAGATTGCCAAAGAAGCAGAAGAAAATCCGGAGATCGTGCAAGAAGCCCCGCACCATACCGTATTGAAAAGATTGGATGAAGTGCAGGCGGCAAGAAAGCCGGTCGTACGTTGGACGAAACCGGATCAATGAACAAAATGAAAAAGCACAAACGGGGGAGTGCCCTTCGTTTGTGCTTCTTTTTTAATTTAAAAAAACAAAGATTAATAATAATTAAATTAATACCGAAATCCTGATTTTCCAGAGTCTCCGCAATTTCACGTTTATTTGTTGTAAAAAGAGGTATATAAATGGTTGGGAAGGTGAACGGGATGAATGTACCAGCACAAAGAAAATCAACAGGGTTTGGATGCAGGGACACTGGATCGATGGTTGGATCGCAAGGCGGAAAGTCGTTTCAGGCGCAAGTGGCAATCCGTTTCCCGGGGGATCTTTGGCGGTGGCGATTTGCTGAAGAGTCAAATTGGATAAACCAATCAGGTTTTGAGGACGGAAGAGCCCTTTCCAATCGGAAAGGACTGTTTTTTTTTGACCGGGGTTTGCCGGTTAATTCTTTTGAAATGCGGATACATTAAGATTAACTGACTGCCAAAAGGAGGAATTGCCGGTTGGAAGAAAAAATGGAGCAAAGAAACCGATTGAGAAAAAAGTTAAAGATGAAGCTGAAAAAAGACGACATTACCGTGGTGGATGCCAAGGAATCCAAGCGTGCGGTCATGGCCACTTCCGCCGGGAATGCGATGGAATGGTTTGACTTCGGGATTTATTCCTACCTGGCAGCCACCATCGGACAAGTATTCTTTCCGGAGGCAAGCGGGGTCATGCAATTGGTCTATTCGTTTGCCACATTTGCCATCGCTTTTCTCGTGCGGCCCGTCGGCGGGATCTTTTTCGGGATACTGGGAGACCGGTTCGGAAGAAAAAATATTTTGTCGGCCACTTTGATTATCATGGCTGTTTCGACATTGAGCATCGGTTTGATTCCTGGCTATGCATCCATCGGATCCACCGCAACGATTTTGTTGCTGTTGGCGCGTTTGGCCCAAGGTTTTTCCACCGGCGGAGAATATGCCAGCGCCATGACGTATATCGCCGAGTCCACGCCGGATAAAAAAAGAGGGTTTATGTCCAGCGGTTTGGAAGTGGGAACCCTCGTCGGATATATTGCCGGGGCCGGATTGGTCACGGCGCTGACTTATCTTTTGGGGGAAGAGACCATGTTGGCGTGGGGATGGAGAATTCCGTTTTTTGTTGCCGCGCCGATCGGACTGATTGGATTTTATCTTCGGAACAAGTTGGATGAAGCGCCGGTTTACGAGGCGATGGAAAGTGACAAACCGGAGGAAGAAAATGATGAACATGCATCTGTCAAAGAGATTCTCCGGCTTCATTGGCGCCCGATTCTCATTGGGTTGTTTGTGGTGTTCTCCTATAATGTCATCAATTATACGGTTTTATCCTACATGCCGTCGCATTTGACCGCCGTGCTTGGATACGGGGAAGCCGAAGGGCTGCTGTTGATTGTGGTTGTGATGCTGATCATGATTCCGATTGTATTGTTGATGGGATATGCCAGTGACCGGATCGGAGCCAAAAAAATCGTACAAGGCGGTCTGGTCGGGTTGATTCTCTTGTCCGTTCCGGCATTTTTGTTAATCGGAAGCGGCAATGCCATCCTTGTATTTGCAGGATTGATGCTGTTGGCGGTCTTTTCTTCCACATTTCAGGGAACCATGCCGTCGGTCTTGCCTTCTTTGTTTTTTACCAATGTACGCAACGGGGCATTGGCCATCACTTATAACATTTCGACCTCCTTGTTCGGAGGGACGACACCGCTTGTTGTTTCCTGGCTCATCAGTCAGACCAATAACCGAATGGTTCCGGCGTATTACCTTATTTTCGCCTCGGTGGTGGGAATTCTGGTGGTCACTTGGTTTGTGAAGGAAACATCCGGAAAAGCGCTCCGGGGATCGTTGCCGGTTGTGGAAGAACATCACGAAATCAAGGAAATTCTGGAAAATCCTGAAGAAGCATTATGGTGGCAGGAAGAAGCCCGTCAAATCCATGAAAAGAAAGAAGAACTGACCGAACAACCATAACGTTTTCCTTGAATTCATCTTGTTCATTTTCCCGTTTGGAAAAAGTTCCTTTCAGGGTGGTTTCCTTGAAAGGAACTTTTTTTATTATCGAGTATGGTTACACTGTTATTGAAAAGAAAATCATGTTCACGTATACTCAAAGCACATAGGCAACGAGTAAAGTGAGGATGGAAAGAGTGAGCGGATTGTTTCGTATAAAAAAAATATTGAATAACAATGTGGTCATTGCCGTTCACCCGGTCTTTGGAGAAACAGTTTTAATCGGGAAAGGCTTGGGATTCCATAAAAGAGCCGGCGCCGTGATCGATGAAAAAACAGTGGAGAAATGTTTTGTCTTATATGATCCGAAGGAACAAGAACAATACAAGCAATTGCTGAACCAAGTGGATGATCGGTTGGTGGAAGTGATGAATGAAGTGGTTCAGCATATTCAGGACCGGTTTCAATCCCCTTTGAATGAGCATATTCATGTCGCTTTAATGGACCACATTGCTTTTGCGATCAAGAGAACCGAGCAGGGACTTTCTTTTCACAACCCTTTTCTGATCGAAACGCGAACGTTATATCAAAAAGAATATCAGGTTGCCGAAGAGATTGTCCGGTGGATCAACCGGCGGCTGGATGTGCATCTGCCGGAAGAAGAAATCGGTTTCATTGCCCTTCACATTCACAGCGCTTTGACGAGGCGGCATTTGGCGGAACTTCAGAAATATTCCAAATTAATCTTAAAATTGATTCGATTTGTTGAAAATACGCTGGGTCAAAAACTGGACAAGCAAAGTTTATCCTATATGCGCTTGGTCACACACTTGCGTTATGCCATTGAACGGACGGAAAAAGGGGAAAGCATTTCCGAACCCGAAGGGATGAATGAAATGTTGCGAACTCAGTATCCTTTGTGTTACACTATGGCTTGGAAACTAGCCAAAGTGATGGAAAAGGAACTGAATAAACCGGTGTATCCTGCAGAGATCAGTTATTTGACCTTGCATCTGCAACAACTTTGGTCTGATAAAAAGTAAATCTTCCTGTTTTTGTTCTTTTACCACGTGTTACTGATTCGATCAGGCATGAGTGGAAAAAGCCGAGAGGGCGGTTTGCACCTTGTGCAAGCGCTTTCCGTCTGCTTTTTTTGCTCATGCCTTTTTGCGTGGAAAGGGCAAAATAGGAGAATCAGAGGAGGTAATTTGCATGTTTAAAAATTTGTTTGGCGTCCTGCAACGAATCGGAAAAGCATTGATGCTGCCCGTTGCGATTTTGCCGGCTGCCGGATTGCTTTTGGCATTCGGGAATAAGCTGGACATCAGCATTTTGGAAAGTGCAGGAGACATCATTTTTCAAAACCTTGCATTGATTTTTGCCATCGGTGTGGCGATCGGTTTGTCCGGCGGGGAAGGGACAGCCGGGTTGGCTGCCGTCGTCGGGTATTTGGTGATGAACACCACCCTGGGGGAAATGGCAAAGTTAAATCAAGTGGAAACCGTCAGTGTGCTGGGGATCCCCACTTTGCAGATGGGTGTGTTTGGAGGAATTATCATCGGGGGGGTTGCCGCCTATTTGTATAACCGTTTTCACGATATCGAACTGCCTTCGTTCCTCGGCTTTTTCGGAGGAAAACGTTTTGTTCCGATTGTAACGGCTGTTTCGGCGTTTTTGCTTGGACTGATCTTCTTCTTTGTATGGCCGCCGATTCAGGAGCAAATTGACAACCTGTCCAGAATCGTGACAACCCAAAATACGGCGGTTGCGGCTTTCATCTTCGGTTTGATCGAGCGTTCTCTCATTCCGTTTGGACTGCACCATATTTTCTATTCGCCGTTCTGGTTTGAGTTTGGACAATTTGTCACCGATTCCGGCGAAGTGATCAAAGGGGATTTGAACCGTTTCATGGCCGGAGACCCGACGGCCGGAACGTTCATGTCCGGGAAATTCCCGTTCATGATTTTCGGTTTGCCGGCAGCTGCGTTGGCAATTTACCACACGGCCCGCAAAGAAAAGAAAAAATTGGTCGGCGGGATCATGTTATCGGCCGGTTTGACTTCATTTTTGACCGGGATTACCGAACCGATTGAGTTTTCGTTCTTGTTTGTGGCTCCGGTTCTTTATGCCATCCACTGTGTGTTTGCAGGTTTGTCCTTCATGATGATGGATATTTTGGGTGTCAAAGCCGGAATGACCTTCTCCGGCGGTGTGATCGATTTGATCATGTTCTGGGAACAGGATACCAAACCGTGGTTAATCATTCCGGTCGGGCTGGTCTTTGCGGTGATCTATTACTTTGGATTCCGCTTTGCCATCCAGTTCTGGAATCTGAAAACACCGGGCCGGGAAGATGATACGGAAAGTGCGGATGCAACGGATGCGGCACCGACCGGGGAACTTGCGGCCAATGTCTTGGAAGCGTTGGGCGGAAAAGAAAACATCGCTAACCTGGATGCATGCATCACCCGACTCCGGATTTCGGTCCATGATGCCGGTCAGGTGGACAAAGATCGCCTCAAAAAACTGGGAGCTTCCGGTGTTTTGGAGATGGGAAACCACTTCCAGATCATCTTCGGGCCGAAGTCGGATAACATCAAAGAACAAATGAAGCGCATCATGATGGGGAAAAAACCGCAAGAAGCGAAGAAAGACAAAGAAACAGACACCAAGAAAGAAGAAGCGGCACCGGTTCAGAACGACCAAGAGGAGACGTTGGTTTCTCCCATGACCGGGAAACTTCTGCCGATAGAAAAAGTTCCGGATGAAGTGTTCTCGCAAAAAATGATGGGAGACGGATTTGCCGTCGATCCGGCTGAAGGAGTGGTTGTTTCCCCCGTTGACGGTGAAATTATCAATCTTTTCCCGACCAAGCACGCCATCGGCATCCGGACTCCGAACGGCCGTGAAGTGCTGATTCATATCGGAATTGATACCGTGAAGTTGGAAGGAAAAGGGTTTGAAAGCTTTGTTCAGGAAGGCGATTCCGTCAAAGCTGGTCAAAAATTGCTGGAGTTTGATCTCGATTTTGTGAAGGAAAATGCGCCATCGCTTATTTCTCCAATCGTATTTACCAACCTGGAAGAAGGAAAAACCGTTCACATCGAAAAAGAAAATGTAAACCGGGGGGACAAAGAGATCATCTCCTTCAAGGGTTAAGGAAAGGCAAAGCGCTGCATGCACAGGAATGCGGCGCTTTGTTTATTGTCGCTTGTTTTTTGCACAGGACGAATATGAAATAATGGATCTTGGAATATCTTGAATGGGAGGGGTTTGGATGAAAGTGTTGGTCACGGGCGGCACCGGTTTTGTGGGGAGGAATCTAGTGCATTATTTATGTGAACAAGGTTATGATGTAACCGTCCTGCATCGGGAAACATCCCGTTTGCGTGATCTCCCGGAAAAGATTTCGCTTCGCACCGGGGACTTGACCCGTCCGGATACGATTGCCGGTTGTTGTGAAGGGATGGATTGGGTTTTTCATGTTGCGGGGGAAGTGGCGTGGGGAAAAGCCGGGAAAAAGCACATGTTCAAGATTAATGTCAACGGGACACAACATATTGTGGAAGAAGCACTGAAAAGCGGTGTGAAAAAGTTTATCCACACCAGTTCGGCGGCTGCGGTGGGGCTGCCTTTCAATGAAATTGCCGATGAATCCTACCTGTTTAACGGGGACCGCCTGAAGGTCGGGTATTCCATGGCGAAAAGAGCAGGCGAAGAGGTCGTGCTTCAGTATGTCAAAAAAGGGCTCTGTGCGACAATTGTCAATCCCACGGTTATCCTTGGCAGAAGGAATTATGCTTCGAATTTTGTCCGTTCCGTGTTGCAAGGGCGTTTGTTTGTCGCACCGGAAGGCGGCATGAATGTTTGTGATGTGGATGATGTGGCAAAAGGCCATCTTTTGGCAGCATTGCACGGCAAAAAGGGAGAGAGGTATCTTTTGGGAGGAACCAATCTTCCCCTGCGGGAGCTTTTTCAGAGGATCGCCGGCCTCGCAGGAAGCAACCGGACGATTTATACGGTTCCGGCCCCGTTGGTGAAGGGAATTTCGTGGCTGGGTGAAGGTTTTTCCTGGCTGATTGGAAAGGAGCCGCCTTTTGCTTGGGATTTGGCCAAACTGACCGGGAGAAACATTTATTATTCCTCCCAAAAAGCGGTTCAAGAGCTGGGCTATCGCATGACACCGCTGGATGAAACGCTGCAAAAGGTGTTGGAATGGGAGAAGCGGCACCGGTCGCATGCAGATTTCGCATAAGTGTTGTATCATGAAAAGTAAACGGATTTGATGACAAAGGTGTGATGGAAATGACAACATGGCGATTTTTACCTTATCAAGCGTATTCCGCCGCGGAAAATATGGCGATTGATCAAGCGGTCATGGAGCTTGTCTCCGAGAAGAAGGTTCCACCGACTTTGCGTTTTTACGGTTGGCGGGTTCCGACCTTGTCGATCGGCTACTTCCAAAAAGCCAAAAAAGAAGTCAACCTGTCTTACATAAAGGAAAAAAATCTGGGCTTTGTCCGGCGGATGACCGGGGGACGGGCAGTTCTCCATGACAAGGAGTTGACCTACAGCGTGATCGTGCCGGAAGAGGATCCGATCATGCCCAAAACCGTCAGCGAGTCCTACCGGGTCATCAGCCAGGGGCTGTTGGAAGGATTTAAAGCGCTGGGATTGGATGCTTATCTGTCCGATCCGCAAAAGACCAAAAAAGAACACATGTCGGCAGCTTGTTTTGATTCCCCCTCGGATTATGAATTGGTGATCGACGGAAAAAAAGTGGCGGGAAGTGCACAAACCCGGCAACACGGAGTGGTTCTTCAGCATGGTTCGATTTTGATGGACTTCGATGAAGATCTGTTGTTTACCTTGTTGGTATTTCCTTCCGAACGGGTCCGGCAAAGGCTGAAAGAGCAATTTTTGCAAAAAGCGGTGGCCATCAACCGGATTTTGTCTTATCCGGTTTCTTTGGATGAAGTCATCCAGGCTTTTTACGAAGGATTCCAAAAAGGAATCGGCGTCGAATTGCAACCGGGAGAATTGACACCGGAAGAAAAAGAACGGGTCCAAGCCCGTATCCGGGAACGCTATGATTCCGATGATTGGAACCTCCGCAGATAAGAGAGGATGTACGTTTTCGGCTTTCCAACAGAAACGGTTGGAAAGCTTTTTTGTGCGAATATGAAATTTTCATGAAATTTATGTTGCTATTTCTTCTTATTTCGATATATGAATTGATTTATTTTTTTGGACAGAGTATCATCATAATCGTAAGTTTTTTTCTGAATTTTCCTTTGAGATTAATTGGGACAGGCGATATCATCCTGCTTGATTTTTCGAGTTCTTATGATAGCATATAGATTGCTGATTATAATTGCTCTAATTCATTTTTTGATCATAATAAAACTTATATAAGTTAGGGGAAAATGCTGTTGAAACAGGGAAGTCGATTAAATCGTCGTTATTACGAGAGATTTCAAGTAGAAGACGTGATTAATTTCTTTTCCGGACAACTTCTACAAGCAAAATCCCCAGATGGTGCTCAGGTATTCCTGCAATCCATCAAAATCACCCGTCGACCTTTACCGTCCGGTTATCGCGAATCCTTTCGCCGTTTGCAGCATCCTAACTTGGCACCAATTCTGGATGTCATGGAAGAAAAGGACCAAATCATTTTGGTTCATCCGCCGTTTTCTGGGGATCCTTTGCCCTTGATCGTGAATAAAGAGCGGGCGATGGAGCCGGAAGTTGCCGTTCGTGTGGTGAACCGGTGCTTTAAAACGTTGCTTGATTTGTCCCGTTTGCCACTTCCGTTAAGCGCAACGCTGGATCCGAAAAACATTTTGCTCAACGGGCAAAAACCGCTGTTATTGTTCTACTACATGAAAGATCCGGAAAAGCCAAGATATGATGAGAAATGGCGTGAATTGTTATTCTATTTGTTGACCGGCCAGTCACCGATTGGGGGACATAAGTCCGCTGAAAAGATATTAAACGAAAAGAAAATTCCGCAGAAAATTGCGAAATTAGCTTTGTTTGCCTTGAACCGGCAACGTAATTTTGAAGAAGTTGCCGAAAGCATCGAGAATTATCTTCAGCATCATGCGGATGAGGCCGGATTGTCCCGCGCAAGAAAAGAAAAGAATAACCGGAAGAAAGTTTATGCTACCGTGACGGTGGCTGCGGCGGCTTTGGTTCTGGTATCCTTGGCGGTGGCCCAATGGCAGCCGAAGGAAAGCTATTCATCCGACAATCCTTTGGCCGGTTTGTTTGCGACAAGCGGGGAGAAAGCAAATCAGGCAAAAGGGGAAAATCAGGTGATCCAGTTCACGAAAGAAAAGGATCAGTATACCATGTCCGAAAGCATCCAGGGCAACTCCGTTTTAAAAGGGGATTTCATCCTGAAAGAAACCAACACGTTCCTGGGGTATCTGGAAGCGGAAGACAAGTCTTCCATTTACGGTCTGTATATTGATGAAAAAGGGGAAATCGGTCTGTTCCATCAGGTTGGCGGAGATAAAGTCACGACGATTGCAAATTCCGGCAATCAATATCGTATTTCACCCAACAAGAAATATCATTTCGAGATCTATTATCTCTCCGGAAATCCTGTACATATCTCGCTTCAGGAAGAAGGGAAAAAAGAGAAATGGATCGCGGTCGGAATCACTCCGATGCGTGGGGAAATGAAGCTCAAATTCCGTGGCGATGAAGGGGCCCGGCTGAATGCGCCGAAAGTGGATGGCATCAGCGATAAATCATCCGCATTGCGTAACTGGTTGAACCATCAGCCTTGGATCATTGATTTCGGTCAGGCCATTTTGTCGGTGGATGAGCAAAACCGCAATTACCTGGATGTGTTCCCGAAATCCCAGGTCCGGTTGGATGCGGGTGCAGCTTCCGGCTTTTTGATCCAGCCTCCGCCAAATGATTCGTTTGCCATGGATATTCAGTCTGTGGGGGATGAGCGGTTCCGGTTGGTGTGGTCGGATAAAAAAGATCAGGTGGAGCTTTTTGATGTTAACGGGAATATGAAAAAAGTGGCCGAACAGCGGTTGGACAATTATGATGGCAAAACTCCCCTTGAGGTGGCCGTCACAACGACGCTGAATATTTTGAACATCCAGTTGACTCATGGTTCGAATGTCACCGAGCTCAACCATACGGCGGAAAATCCTGTATTGATCAAAGATGTCACGCTCCGGAATACCGGGTTTAAAATCATTGAGGCGAAAAAATAAAAATGATCCAGAAACAGCCAAGGAAGACCCATAAAATCCGGTCTTCCTTGGCTGTTTCTGGAGAAAGTGTGATTTTTCATCTTTTTTGTCATTTGCGGAGCCTCATGAGAAACCGGGCAGGGAAAGCGGGCATTCAAGCTTCGGTTTTTGACGGGATCAGCCGCTTAAAAGCTTCTTGCAATTGTCGGGTAAGCGGACCGGGGCGCCCGTCGCCGATGGTTTTTCCGTCCACTTCCACCACCGGGCAGATTTCCATGGTGGTACTGGTGATAAAGATTTCATCGGCATCAAAAAGGGATTCTTTGCCAAATTTCTTTTCGCTGACAGGAATTTGCAATTGATCCGCTAATTGTAAAGTGATCTTTCGGGTGATTCCGTGTAAAATGAAATGGTCGGCCGGATGTGTGAGGAGCATGCCGTCTTTTACCATAAAGAGATTGGTGGAGCTTCCTTCCGTGACGATGCCGTCCCGGATAAAGATGGCTTCCTTGCAGTGCTTGTCATAAGCTTCTTGCTTGGCCAATACGGCTCCGAGCAGGTTTAAGCTTTTGACGTCACACCAAAGCCAGCGGATGTCTTCCGCCGTGATGGCACGGATTCCTTCCGTTTGTTCTTTGACGGGGCGTTCGGCCGGTTGGGTGTATGCGATGAGAAGAGGGGCGCTGTTTTTCGGGAAAGCGTGGTTTCTCGGAGCGGTTCCCCGGCTTACTTGTAAATAAAGATTTCCTTGTGTAAAATCGTTTTGTTTGATTAATTGATTTAACCGATCCTCCAGCTCATCCAGGGAATAAGGGAGATTTAATCTTATTTTTTTGGCACTTTTCCCCAGTCTTTCTAAATGTTCGTTCAAATAAAAAGGTTTTCCATCATACACCCGGATCACTTCATAAATTCCATCGCCGAATTGATAGGCACGGTCCTCAATGTCAATACGGACATCTTCGCGTTTTTTGAATTGATCATTGTACAAGATCATCATGAGGTTTCATCCTTTCGCGTGTTATATGTATAGTTTGCAAGACAGAAAAAAAAAGAACAAGATATTTCACTATTTTTTTATTTGATGTCTTTTGATTTTCAATATATAGTAGTATTATACTGTTTTTGATACTACATATAGTAGAAAGAAGAGAGGGAAACAATGAAGATCACAAGGTACTTCACCAAAAAAGGCCAAAACCCATATGACACGATTGAATATACAAAACGGGACAGCCGCATCACCAATCCGGACGGAACGGTTGTTTATGAGATGAAGGGTGCCGAAGTTCCGAAGGATTGGTCGCAGGTTGCCACCGATATTTTGGTTTCCAAATACTTCCGCAAAGCGGGAGTTCCCCAAACGGATGAAGAGGGAAATGAAATCCTCGATGAAAATGGAAACAAAGTTCTCGGACCGGAAAGAAGCGTCAAACAAGTTGTGCACCGTTTGGCCGGATGCTGGCGGAAATGGGGGGAAGATCACGGATACTTCGATACGAAGGAAGATGCCCAGGCCTTTTATGATGAATTGGTGTACATGCTGTTGCACCAAATGGCCGCGCCAAACTCCCCCCAATGGTTTAACACGGGTTTAAGTTATGCTTATGGCATTACCGGAAAACCGCAAGGCCATTATTATGTGGATCCCAAAACGGAAGAATTGAAGAAATCGAAAAGTGCATATGAACGTCCACAACCGCATGCCTGCTTTATTCTTTCGGTGGAAGACGATCTGGTCAATGAAAATGGAATCATGGATTTGTGGGTGCGGGAAGCACGGTTGTTTAAATATGGAAGCGGTACGGGGAGCAACTTCTCCAATATCCGCGGGAAAGGGGAAACCTTGTCAGGCGGAGGCACTTCATCCGGACTGCTTTCTTTCCTTAAAATCGGGGACCGCGCAGCCGGGGCGATCAAATCGGGAGGCACCACCCGGCGGGCGGCGAAAATGGTGTGCCTGGATATTGATCACCCGGATATTGAAGAGTTTATCAATTGGAAATTGGTCGAGGAGAAAAAAGCCAGAGCATTGATTCAAGCCGGATATGATTCCTCATTCAACGGAGAAGCTTATGAAACCATTTCCGGGCAAAATTCCAACAACTCGGTCCGGGTTCCCCATTCGTTCTTCATGAAACTGAAAAACAATGAAGACTGGGAGCTGACGTACCGGACGACCGGTGAAGTGTGCAAAAAAATCCCGGCCCGTTCCTTGTGGGAACAAATCGGAAAAGCCGCTTGGGAATGTGCGGATCCGGGAATCCAATATGACACCACCATCAATGAGTGGCATACCACTCCCGCCGGAATGGACGGAAAACTCGGGGCAAGGCACAACCGGATTAATGCTTCCAATCCTTGTTCCGAATACATGTTTTTGGATAATACCGCTTGTAACCTGGCTTCGTTGAACTTGGTGAAATTTTTTGATGCCGAAACCGGCAAGTTCGATATTCCCGCTTTCCGTCATGCTTGCCGTTTGTGGACCATTGTTCTGGAAATCTCTGTGTTGATGGCACAATATCCGTCCAAAGAAATCGCCAAGCTTTCTTATTTGTATCGCACCTTGGGGCTTGGATATGCCAACATCGGAACGTTGCTGATGATTTCCGGCATTCCCTATGATTCCAAAGAAGCCTTGGCGATTACGGGAGCAATCACTGCCATCATGACCGGGGTGGCTTATTCCACATCGGCGGAAATGGCCAAAGAGTTGGGGACATTCAAAGCATTCCCGCAAAACCGGGAGCATATGCTCAGGGTGATTCGCAACCATCGCCGTGCGGCATACAATGCACCGGAAGAGGAATATGAAAACCTGGAAGTCAAGCCGATGGGCATTGATGAAAAAGTTTGCCCGGAATATCTGTTGAAAGCGGCCCGGGTTGCTTGGGACGAAGCCCTTGCCATGGGAGAAAAATACGGTTATCGCAATGCGCAAACAACCCTCTTGGCTCCGACCGGAACCATCGGTCTGTTGATGGATTGCGACACAACGGGAATTGAACCGGATTTTGCGTTGGTGAAATTTAAAAAGCTGGCCGGCGGCGGATACTTTAAAATTGCCAACCATTCCATCCGCCCGGCCTTGAAAAAGCTGGGTTACAGCAAAGAACAAATCGACGACATTCTCACTTATGTAACGGGCACGTTATCGCTTGACAATGCGCCTCACATCAACCGTGAAACTTTGAAACAAAAAGGGTTTACCGATGAAGATCTGAACCGGGTGGAAGAAATCCTGCCGACGGTGTTTGAGCTTTCATTTGCTTTCAACCGTTATACATTGACGGATGATTGCTTAAAACGTTTGGGCTTTTCACCCGAGCAGTATGAAAAACCGGATTTTGACGTTTTAAGGTCGTTGGGCTTCACCAAGAAACAGATCGATGAAGCCAATGATGTGATTTGCGGCATGATGACGATTGAAGGAGCGCCACATCTGCGTGAAGAGCATTACCCGGTTTTTGACACGGCCAACCCATGCGGAAAACATGGCACCCGCTTTATCCACTACATGGGACATCTGCGGATGATGGCCGCGGCACAGCCTTTCTTGAGCGGAGCCATTTCAAAAACCATTAACATGCCGAACAGTGCCACCGTTGAGGACATCCTCCATGCTTATGAAGAAGGATGGAAACTGGGCTTGAAGGCCGTGGCCTTGTACCGGGACGGATCCAAAAGCTCCCAGCCGCTCAATACCAAAGGGGACGATCAAAACGATGAGGAAGCCGCGGAAGAAGAGGCGCTGTCTGCCGGCCATGAGTCAAGACAAGCGGTTTCCCAAGACCGTGTGTCCGGTGTCCGTCGCCAGTTGCCGCGGAAACGGGACGGATTCACTCAAGAGGCAAGAATCAACGGGCAGAAGATCTATGTGCGCACCGGGGAATATGAAGACGGCTCGCTGGGAGAAATCTTTATTGATATGCACAAAGCGGGAAGCACGATGCGGGGCATGCTGGATGCATTTGCCGTTGCCGTTTCTCTCGGCTTGCAATACGGGGTGCCGCTTGAAAAATATGTCAATTCGTTGACGTTTACCCGGTTTGAACCGGCCGGAATGGTGGACCATCCCAATATCAAAATGGCCACTTCGGTGATTGATTACGTCTTCCGTTTATTGGGCATGGAATATCTGGGAAAAACGGATTTTGTTCAAGTCCCGCCGAAGAAAGAAGAATTGCGCTGTTACCTGAACAAGGAGAAGAAAGAAACGGCCGCTGATGCAGCGGAAGCGGAAGCGAAGGAAGTGAAGGAAGCGAAGGCAGATGAGGAACGGAAAGAATCATCCCAACTGTCGGCCGCGTCCGTGGAAAACAGCAATCTCGATGCCATCCGTGCCAGCAGTGGAGCCCCCTTGTGCATTGAATGTGGCGGAATGACCAAACGGAACGGATCCTGTTATGTTTGCCTGGATTGCGGTGCCACCACCGGTTGCTCCTGATCACCAAAAAAACACCTCCCGATGCGGGAGGTGTTTTTCTTCCGTTTGTTGTGAAAAATTGCTCAAGTGACCGGGTTTTTGTATTATACAATCATAACCGACAAACCGTTACAAGAAGAAAAAGGTGTGAAGATGATTGGCCATTTACGCATTAAGTGATTTGCATTTATCTTTTAACAGGGAAGTCAGTTTGTATGACATTGATCCGGAAAAAGACATCGATAAACCGATGGATGTGTTTGGATGGGATCGGCACTATCATCAAATTCGCGATCATTGGTTAAATACTGTCAATCCGGAAGATACCGTTTTGATTCCCGGGGATATCAGCTGGGCGATGAAACTGGAAGTGGCCCGTTACGATTTTGGCTGGATCCATCAGCTTCCCGGCAAAAAAGTGCTGTCGCCGGGAAATCATTGTTATTACGCCCAGAGCAAAAAGAAAGTCCGCCAGATGCTCCCGGAAGGCATGGAGTGGATTGATGCCGATTATACGCTGGTGGAAGGAAAAGTGGTTGCCGGCACGAGAGGCTGGACGCTGCCGGGAGATAAGTTTTACAACGAAGAAGAAGACCGGAAAATTTATGAGCGCCAAGTGGGAAGGCTGGAGATCGCTTTGGGCATGGCGGAGCGTGAACATCCGGATAAAGAAAAAATCGTGATGCTTCATTATCCTCCGGTCACGCCGATGGCCAGCGAATCGGGATTTATGGATCTCATGAAGAAATATGGCGTGAAACTGTGCGTTTATGGTCATTTGCACGGCAGGGCGCAAGAAGACGCGATGGAAGGAAATGTCGACGGAATCGAATTGCGCTTGGTTTCATGCGATGCCGTCGGGTTTTGCCCGGTGAAGATTTGGGATTGATGACGCAAAAGCAACGGAACAGGAAAGTCCGTTGCTTTTTTATTTGCAGATCAAACTTCCAGCCTGATCCGGCTTTGGATCAAATCGGTCAGTTGTCCGCTTTGGATGAGGCGGTCGGCCCATTCAATTTCCCGGTAACCTTCCCGGTCTTTTTCCAAGGGAGGGATCGATTGGCGCAGCAGATCGTAAGCCAGCTGAGTGCTTCTGCCCGGTTTTTTCGACTGAAATTCCAAGGCTTGGGCGGCACACAGATATTCGATGGCCAGCACTTTGCGGGTGTTTTCGATCACATGCCGGCATTTTCGGGCACTGATCGATCCCATGCTGACGTGGTCCTCCTGATTGCCGGAGGAGGGGATGGAATCGACGGAGGCCGGATGCGCCAAGGTTTTGTTTTCCGAAACCAGGGAAGCGGCGACATATTGAAAAATCATGTAACCGGAGTTTAAGCCCCCGTTCGGGACCAAAAACGCAGGGAGACCGCTGAGTTGCGGATTGACGAGCCTTTCCGTGCGGCGTTCGGAGATGTTGGCGATCTCGGCCATCGCCATGGTTAAGAAATCCAAAGCCAAAGCAAGGGGCTGCCCGTGAAAATTCCCTCCGGAGACGACTTCTTCTTCATCAGCGAAAAGAAGCGGATTGACGAGCCTTTCCGTGCGGCGTTCGGAGATGTTGGCGATCTCGGCCATCGCCATGGTTAAGAAATCCAAAGCCAAAGCAAGGGGCTGCCCGTGAAAATTCCCTCCGGAGACGACTTCTTCTTCATCAGCGAAAAGAAGCGGATTGTCGGTTGCGGCATTCATTTCCCGGAGCACAATCTTTTCGACATAATGGAAGGCGTCTTTGGAAGCGCCGTGCACTTGCGGGATGCAACGAAGACTGTAGGCATCCTGAACCCGTTTTTTCCCGGGCTTGCTGATGCATTCGCTGTCTTGAAGCAGTTTGCGCAAGTTATCCGCGGTGACCATTTGGCCGGATTGCCCGCGCACTTGTTGCAAGCGGGGATGAAAGGCATGCGGGATGCCTTCCAATGCTTCCAAAGTCATGCAAGAAATAATGTCTGCAGCCAGCAAAAGTTTTTTGGCTTCCATTACGGCCAAGGCTCCGAGGCTGCACATCATTTGCGTTCCATTGATGAAGGCCAGCCCCTCCTTGGCTTCCAGTTTGAGCGGCGACAGGCCGATTTCTTTCAATACATCCGACGCGGGCCTTCGTTTTCCCTGATACATGACTTCCCCCTTTCCCAAAAGCGGAAGGCACATGTGGGCGAGAGGGACCAGATCTCCGCTGGCACCGAGCGACCCTTGCGAAGGGATGACCGGATACACTTCCCGGTTCAACAACGTCACCAGAGCTTGCACCGTGGAAGGGCGGATTCCGGAATAACCTTTGGCCAAAGCGTTGATCCGAAGTAGCATCATTCCGCGAACCACCGGCTCCGAAAGCGGTTCACCCGTCCCGCAGGCATGGCTTTGGATTAAATGGTGTTGAAGCCGTGAAGCCTGGCCGGGATCGATGAAACGGCTGCATAACCGGCCAAATCCGGTGGTGATCCCGTAAACCGCTTCTCTTTTTTGAATCAACCGCTTGACAAAATCCCGGGAAGCTTGCATCCGTTTGATGGCTTCATTGTCCAATGTAACCGGGGTTTTTTTAAAAACAACAGCTGAAAATTGATAAAAATTCAATCCATCCCCTTTAATTTTTACTGTTTGGCTCGCTGTCATTTTATCGCTTTCTCCTTTCATTGTATTATAGTGATCAAGAGAAAGGAGGGTTGGGGAGAATCCCAACCCTCCTTTCATTTGAAGTATTTTTATTATATTTCTATAAAGAAAAGAATGAGCCTGCACCATCTTGGAGAAAGGAGAATACAATGAATTGATCTGAAACAGAAAAGAGGCTGGCAAAGATGGCATGTTCCGGACGGAATATTTTAATCAACGGAGGCTTTCAAAAAGGAAGTGCTCCATGGACGGGAAAACGGATACGCCGGATGAAAAACCCTCTTCGCGCCGGGGATTATTCCATGTGGATGGGGGCAACGAGGGCAGGGGGCGATTCCATCTTGAAACAGACCATTCGCGGTCCTTTCGAAAGAGGTTGTGCTTATTATCTGTACTTTCGCCTGCTGAACGTGACCCCTCCGCAAAGCAAAGCAGAGTTGTATGCCGCGGTTGCTTATTTAGACGAAAAGCGGCAGATGATCCGATCCACTCCGCTTCTCATTCGTCCTCCTTACTTGGGAAACAAATGGTATTCGTATTTTACCATTGTCCCGTCTCCTCCTTTAAACGCCCGGTATGTTTCGGTGGTGTTCTTGCTCAGAAAAGGCTTGTTGTTTGTGGATTATATCCGTTTGGCTTCGCATGACATTTGACGGAAAGGTTCCATGACAGGTATAATGTTTTCGCTTTTCAGAAAAAGCTACTCTTTAAGAGATAGCTTTTTGTTTTTGTAGAAAAGATCGGATGAATTAGGTATACTGAAACGTGCTAAAATGAAACAATACAGGTCTTTTTCAAGGGACATCAATGGCAAGAGGATACATAGAAATGACGGGGGTGCTGATATGGTGAAAATCTTGGCTGTTCCCGGCAGCTTGACGGAAGATTCGACCACCCACAAAGCAGTGGCGATTGTGGCTGAAGCTGCAAGGCAAACCGGAGCCGAAGTGGAAATCTTTGATTTGCGAAAGTATCCGCTTCCCATTTATGATGCCCGCTCCGATGAATCGACGTATCCGGAAAATGTTCACCGGTTTAAACAAAAGATGTTGGAAGCTGAAGGATATATCCTGGCTTCCCCTGAATATCACGGTTCGGTCTCGGGTGTGTTGAAAAATGCACTGGATTTTATCGGAGCGAGAGAATTGGAAGGAAAATTTGTTGCACTGTTGGGAACTTCGGGAGGAGCCTTGGGAGCCACCAATACCTTAAACACCTTAAACATCATCTGCCGGACATTGCATGCCTGGCCGTTGCCATCCATGCCGTCTGTTCCTCAGGCTTACCAGGCATTTCATCCGGATGGCTCGTTGAAAGACGAAAAGCTGGAAAGGCGTCTGAAGAGTTTGGGTGTTGAGCTGGTCAAAACGATCGAGCGGCATTGTGCGTGTATGAATAAGGATAGATAGGGGGCCTCTTCATGCCTACACCAAGCATGGAAGATTATTTGGAAAACATTTATAAGTTGATTGAACAAAAAGGTTATGCACGGGTTTCGGATATCGCCGAGGCTTTAGAGGTTCACCCTTCTTCTGTAACTAAGATGGTGCAAAAACTGGACCAAAATAAATATTTGGTTTATGAGAAATATCGTGGTTTGATTCTCACGCCGAAAGGGAAAAAGATTGGAAAGCGCTTAATGGACCGGCATGATCTCTTGGAACAATTCTTGCGATTGATCGGAGTCAGTGAAGATAAAATTTATCAGGATGTCGAGGGCATTGAACATCACTTGAGCTGGGACTCGATCACATGCATCGAAAACCTTGTGGAGTACCTGGAAAAGAATCCGGAATTGGTCAAGTTTCTCCATTCGTTGAAAAAAGAAGAGCAAGTGGATTCAAAACCCTAAAAACCTTGGACATGTTTCCAGGGTTTTTTTCAACTGAGAGACATATTTATGGGAAAAGGAGAATTTTTTCAGGAGGGATCGTATGTGGGCTGATGCTGTGTTTGAAGGCGGCGGTGTCAAAGGAATCGGGCTGGTGGGGGCTTTGTCTGTCGCTGAAAGCAACGGTTATCGCTGGAAAAAAGTTGCCGGTTCTTCGGCTGGTTCGATCATCGCCACGTTGATTGCTTCCGGCTACACCGCCCAAGAAATGGCTGAAATCATGATGGAAAAAGATTTCAGTGATTTTTTGACCCCGAAATGGCCGGAATATTTGCCGTATGTGGGATCCGCCATCCGGTTGTGGTTTAAAAAAGGATTGTTTTCCGGGAATGAATTAGAGAAATGGATTGCCCGGCTCCTCGAGCAAAAAGGGGTATATACGTTTAAAGACTTATCCCGGGAAACGGAGCTTCACATCATTGCTTCAGACATCACGCGGGGACAACTGTTGGTCTTGCCACGGGATTTGGAGGATTATGGCTATCAGGCGGAATATTTTTCGGTGGCCAGAGTGGTTCGCATGAGTTGCAGCATTCCGTTCTTTTTTGATCCGGTGAAATTAACGTACAAACCGACAGGGGAGACTTGCTACATCGTCGACGGAGGCGTGTTGAGCAACTTTCCGGTCTGGCTGTTTGACAAGGAGAATCCCCGTTGGCCCACTTTCGGTTTCCGGTTGTTTTCCGAAAAAGATCATGAGTTTAACAAGATTTCCGGTCCGTTTTCCATGTTGCTTTCCCTGTTTTTTACCATGTTGGAGGCCCATGACAACCGTTATATTGAGGAATTGGAGCAAGTGCGTTCAATCCAGGTTCCTTCCTTGGATGTCAAATTGACTGATTTTTCATTATCGAAAGAAAAAAAGAGGGAATTGTTCTTGTCCGGGGTCAAAGCGGCCGAACTCTTTTTCAACCATTGGACATTCGACGAATATTTGAAAGCAAGGGGCAAGCGAAACAGTCTCCGGAAAAAACGCACGGATCAAGCGGGAAGCTGACAAAAACAAGTCTGAATATTTTAAAATCCACCCCGGAGTCAAGGCCCCCGGCGGATGAGGGCCTGACTTATTTTTTATTTCCGTTGATGACTTGAAACCGGTGTTTTTTACGCTTTTTTTTCGGCGGCTTTTTAGAGGCGCGGGGGCGGGAAGGGCTGACGAGGCGGATGAACCAGCGGGGAGGCGCCTTGTAAAAATACCAGACCAACCCGATGACAAGCACCGGGATGATAAAAGATGTGGGAGAATGGACAAGTCTAGAGATCAAACCGATGGCGGCAAGCCCCAAAATCAGATAATACCATGGAAATTGCGTTCGCCTTGGCACTTTGTAGCCTCCTTTTAATGTATTGGAGAGTTCACCGGGGGTTTCAACGGGGAAGCGGGTGTTTTCTGTTTTTCCAAAAGCGCATCCATTTCCCGCATGCGTTCAAAGGCTTTGATGGCCACTTCCACCTGATCATCGGTCGGTTCTTTGGTCGTCAGTTTTTGCAGCCATAGTCCCGGATAGCCCAAATATTTGAGAACCGGCAAATGGCGCAGAGAATTGGTGAATCTTAACCATTCATAAGATAATCCGATCACCACCGGAATCAAAAGAATCCGGATTCCGATTCTTTCCCATACATTGTCATAACTGAAAAATGAATAGACAATGACTCCGATGATAATGGTGAAAACCAAAAAGCTGCTTCCGCACCGGTAATGAAGCGTGGAATATTTTTGCACGTTTTCCACGGTTAAATTCTCTCCGTGTTCAAAGGCGCTGATCACTTTGTGTTCCGCCCCGTGATATTGAAAAACGCGTTTGACAAGCGGAGTTTGGGAAACGGCCCAGAGATAGCCCAACAGCAAAAAGGTTTTGATGGCACCTTCGATCAAGTTTTGCACGATGAGATTTTGGGTGAAACGGTCAAACAGGATGCTTGCCAGATAAGCGGGCAAAGCGGTGAAGATGACCTTCCCGATCAGAAAAGACAAAATCCCGATGAGGGTGATGCTCACGATCATTTCCCATTTGGATCCGGATTTCGGCTCTTCTTCTGTTTCTTCCAGTTCTTCGGGATCCAGATGATCCAGATCATACTTTTCGGAGGCATATTGCATATGTTTGGCCCCCAGTGCGCTGGATTCAATCAGCGAAACCAGCCCGCGGATGAATGGAAGATGTTTCAGCGGCTTCAGCCAAGCGATTTCATTTTTTTCTATTTCAAAGCACTCAATTTCTCCGTTTTTCCGCCGGATTGCCGTGACTTGTGCATAACGGCCGCCGAACATGACGCCTTCGATGACGGCTTGTCCGCCATAAGCGATTTTGTTTTCGGACACGAAAGGGTGCACCACCTTGTTTTTATGGAATGTTCACAGAAACAGAACGAATGCCGGACGAAGAGGCGGACACGCCACCGGACGGTCCGCTTCTTGCCGTTTGGAGTCCATTCTAACTTGAATTGGGCAAATGAGTAAATAGACAGAGAATGAATCTTACCAACGGTCCCCCTGCGGAATGTCCCAACCTTTGGGGTAAATGAGGTAGACGGTGCCGTTGGAGTGGTTGAGAAAAGCTTTTTCAAATGCTTCGCGCGGATAGGTGATGCGGACTTCCCCGTTGCTAGGGCCGGCCGGGTCATTGGTCAGGACATCCCCTTTTTCGTCAAAACCGCGAATCACCAGCAGATGCCCGTTGGAAGAGGGGATCGGGCTCCCGGGCAGTTCCCCTTTGCCATAAGCAATGCTGGCGATGACGGGGACACGGTGTGCGATCCATTGTTCCGCATCCGCCAGGCTTTTCAGCCGCACCACTTTGGCTTCCAGCCCTGCCGAAGCGGCATAGGCCGTGTTAAAAGCCCAGTTTCCCCCTCCGTCATAAACATAATCCCACACTTTGTGACAACCTGTGGTACGGGTTGATCCCAACCGGGTTGATTCATCACTTTTGCCCAATAAGCCATCACCATGGAAACAGAGGTGGGGGAACACCAGACTTCTCCGCCGTCCGGATAAACCATTTGGGAACGCATGGGAACATCCAATGCGCTGGTCAAGCCGGTTCCGGGCACTTGGCCGGGCTCATCTTTGCCGGAGGCAACCGAGAGGCCCAAGGAAGTCAGGACGGGGCTTCGGCCGGGCTCGGTCGTAAAGAGGGTGACCCGGGCTTGAACGGCTGAAACCGTCTGATTTAAAACCAGCGTGTCAACAGAAACCCGTCCGAATTCATCTGATTGGCCGCTGACCGAATGGCGCCGGAAAGGAAGGTCGTTTTCATGCCAAACCCCCATGCTGTACCACGAACTCCAGCGGTTTCCGCTTTGGACGCGAAGCTCCACTTCGATCCAAGTGTTTAAAGGGGTGTTGGCTTCCCATGAGGCGATCGATTCAAGAAAATTCTCATTAATCACAGGAGAAGTCCATGTACCGTAATAGTAAGTGCCGGAATGGTATTTTCCGGATGTGTCCGTTCCTTGTTTGAGATGAGCGGGATGTAAACGAAGCGCAACACCGTCGTAAAAAGTGCCGTCAAAGTTTCCATGGTGAAGTCCGGATGCAAGAGAAATGAACCGTTTGTGGCTGACGGAGGCGCTTGCGGCAAAGACAGCGGAAGGTATAAAGGACAAGACAAGTAAAACAATAAAAAGGGTGGAAAAAAAACGGAGCAAAATGAGGATCCCTCCCAGACTTTTTTGATTAAACAATTCGATTTTTAAAGGGGTTTTCCTCTTCTCCGGGAAGAAACGTAGACAAAAAAACGGGATCATGGGAAAATATAATATTGCGAAGAAATGACTTCTCCTCTGTGGTACAATACGAATATCTACATAACACCAATTGCGGGGCGTTTATCCGTTAAAAAGGGGGAACAGGATGATACGGCGAATTCAACGTTTGCGCGAAGAGATGGCGGCAAAAGGCCTGGAAGCCATTCTGATCAGCCATCCAATCAACCGGCGCTATATGACAGGTTTCACGGGAACGGCGGGAGTTGCTTTGCTGACGGAGAAAGAAGCTATGTTCATTACCGACTTCCGGTATGTGGCCCAAGTCAAAGAACAATGTCCGGATTATACATTGGTCCGGCACGAAGGAAACATTTTCGATGAGGTGGCGGCTTGCTGCAAAAAACTGGGGATTCAACAGCTGGCTTTTGAACAGGATCATTTGACCTATGCCCAAGTGTCCAAGCTGAAGGCACGGTTGAATTCCATCCGCCTGGAGCCGGTCAGCGGACTTATCGAAAAGCTTCGTCTGGTCAAAGAACCCGAGGAGCTTTTGCTGATCAAAGAAGCGGCCAAAATTGCGGATCGTGCTTTTGAACAGATCTTGCAACAGATCCGCCCCGGTATGACGGAAAAGGAAGTGGCTCTGCGTTTGGAAGTGATCATGAGGGAACACGGGGCAACTTCTTCCTCCTTTGACACCATTGTCGCATCCGGTTGGCGCTCGGCTCTCCCCCACGGGGTTGCCAGTGACAAAGTGATTGAAAAAGGGGATCTTGTCACATTGGATTTCGGAGCTTATTATCAAGGATATGCGTCCGATATCACCCGCACCGTCATGATGGGCAAACCCACCGAGAAACAAAAAGAAATTTATCAAATTGTCCTGGAAGCGAACAAAAAGGCGATTGCCGGGGTTCAACCCGGCAAAACCGGGAAAGAAGTGGATGCCATCGCCCGCAATTACATTAAAGAGCATGGTTATGGAGATTATTTCGGACACAGCACCGGCCATGGCTTGGGAATGGAAGTCCATGAGGAGCCGCTCGTTTCCACGAGGGGAGAAGAAGCACTGGTTCCGGGAATGGTGATCACCATTGAACCGGGTATTTACATTCCTGATTTGGGTGGCGTTCGGATTGAAGACGATCTGATTGTTACCGAATCCGGATATGAAAACATCACAAACGTTTCCAAAGAAATCATCATGATTCATTAAAGTTTGGGAGGAAAAGAAGGATGATCAGTGTCAACGATTTTCGTACAGGATTAACCATTGAACTGGACAACGATGTTTGGCAAGTGATGGAATTTCAACATGTGAAGCCGGGTAAAGGCGCGGCGTTTGTCCGTTCCAAATTGCGCAATTTGCGAAATGGAAACATCCAGGAACGCACCTTCCGGGCTGGTGAGAAAGTTCCCCGCGCGATGGTGGAAACACGTGAAATGCAGTACTTGTATGAAAGCGGCGGCGAATATACCTTTATGGATAACGAAACCTATGAGCAAATCACCTTGCCGAAGGAACGGCTGGAGTATGAACTCAACTTTTTGAAAGAAAACATGAACATCCAAATCATGGTTTACAAAGGGGAAACCATCGGAATCCAATTGCCCAACACCGTGGAGTTGGAAGTGGTGGAAACCGAACCCGGAATCAAGGGAGACACGGCCACCGGCGGAAGCAAACCGGCAAAATTGTCCACCGGGTTTACCGTGCAGGTTCCCTTGTTCATCAATGAGGGAGACCGTCTCATCATTGATACGCGCAGTGGTGAGTATGTATCCCGTGCCTGAGGGGAAGATGAGACCTCTGTAGCTTTGCTATGGGGGTTTTATCCGTTTTTTAAAGGATTATTTGAAGCAAAGGATGGGATAACATGAGGATCGTATCCATTGAACCGACCCCCAGTCCCAACGTGATGAAGTTAAATATGGATGAGGCGCTTCCGGACGGAGTCAGTTACAATTTTTCCAAGAAGAAAGCGGATGAAGCGCCGGACCACATCCGGGAGCTGCTGGCGATTGACGGAGTGACAAGCGTTTTTCAGGTATCGGACTTTTTGTCTTTGGAACGGCATCCCAAAGCGGATTGGCCGGCGGTTTTGGCCGAAGCGCGCAAAATCCTCGGGGAGGCCGAAGGCAAAAGTGAAGGACAGAGTGAACAAACGGTGGAGGAAGAATCGTCTTCTTTCGGGGAAATCACGGTTTTAATTCAAAAGTTGAAAGAGATCCCCATGCAAGTGAAACTGTTGAAAGACGGGGAAGAGTATCGTTTTGGATTGCCGGATCGCTTTAAAGAAGCAGTGATGAAAGTCCAGGGAACGACCTCCAATTTGATTTTTGAACGGCAATGGGTTGAACAAAAGCCGCGATACGGGGAGATTGAAGAAGTCGGAAACCAAATCGTGGAAGAAATTTCTGCCGCCTATGACAAAGAGCGGCTGGAAAATCTGGTGAAACGGGCGTTTTCCGGGGAGACGGAGACAAAAGATAAAGGAATCAGCCGGGAAGAAGTGGAAAAAGCATTCACTTCTCCAAAGTGGGAAAAACGGTATGCTGCTTTGGAACAATTTGAACCGGAACTCGGGGATCTTGATTTGCTGGAAAAAGCGCTGAAAGACGAAAAGCCGGCAATTCGCCGCCTGGCCGTGGTGTATCTCGGGTTTTTGGAAGATGAGCGGGTGCTTCCGTATCTGGAAGAAGCCCTGAAGGACCGATCGGCCATTGTCCGCCGCACAGCCGGCGATACGATGTCGGATCTGGGGAATCCCAAAGCCATTCCGGCGATGTGTGAAGCGTTGAAAGATCCGAACAAACTGGTGCGCTGGCGTGCCGCCCGGTTTTTGTTTGAGGTCGGCGATGAAAGCGCGATTCCTGCTTTGGAAGAAGCTGTGAATGACGCCGAATTCGAAGTGCGGTTACAAGCCCAAATGGCTTTGGAACGCATTAAGCGGGGAGAAGAAGCCAGCGGAACGGTTTGGCAGCAAATGATGAAGCGGATGGAAGAAGAAAAAAAATAAAACACGGCGCGGATTTTTTTCCTGAAGAAGGCAGAAAGCGGATGGATGCTCAGAGTATGAACATCTCATCCGCTTTTTTTATCTTCATGGCGTTTCTAATCTCCGCCCGGACACCGGTTCTTTCCGGACTACACCGCTTTTTGGGATCCCCGTTTTTTTAGATGGCCGGACGGAAGCGGACGATGCCGTAAGTTCCGGAACATGAGATGATACATAAATGCCCCGGTAAAAGCAATCAAACCCAAAATGGCAAAGGTCCACGGATATCCCACCCATGCCGACAAGGGAATGGCGGCGGGAGCAATGGTTTTTCCGATGGAAAACCGGAGACTGGCCGCGGCAAAATATTGTCCGCGCATGGACTCCGGAGCCAGTTTCGAAATAAAGCTGTCCTGCAATCCGACCACCAGGATTTCAGCGATGGTAAAAATAAAAATGGCCAAAAAGGCGAGCCACCACAGATGTGTCATGCCAAGTAAAATCATGGAAAGGCCGTACAGCAGAGACGAGGTGACAAAAACGTTCTTTTCGTGAAAAGAGCGGATCATTTTGGTGATCCAAACCGTAAAAAGAACCACCATCAAACCGTTTTCCGTAATCAGCCAACTGAAAAATCCAGCGCCTCCCGTTTCGACTTTGAAAGAACCCCATTGAAGCAGGGTTTGAACCGGAATGGATTCTGTGACATAAACGGCAATGATCAAATCCAGTTGCATGAAGGTTTGGGAAACCAGGATGCCTGCCAGGATAAAAAGCATGAAGTTAAAGTCGGAAAAAATAATCCGGTAGTCCCGCAAATTTTGTTTGGCAAATGCAATCCATCTCCCGTTTCCGGACGCAGGGGCGTTTCCTTCCCGGAGCCGGGCCGTTTCCCGGACATATTTTTGGATCAAAACAGATAAAAACAGAGTGGCCAGGCCCGATGCCAGCAACAATTCAAACCGGTGTTGAAAAAAGAAAAATCCGCCCAAGACCGGTCCGACGACCACGGCCAGATTGGACGCGGTGTAAAAGGTGGCAAAAACCTGGTTCCGGTTCTCTTCGGCCACCACATCCGCGATCATGGCGTGACTTGCCGGCCAATAAATGGATTGAAACGCCCCTAAAACGGTAAAGCAGACAAATGACCAACCCGGTGAGGAAAACCAAGGCGAATTGGCCAATGCAAAGGAGAAAAAGGTGACGGCTTCCCCGACGGAGGCGATAACCATCATTTTTTTCCGTCCGTAGCGATCGGCACAATAACCTCCGGCCAGATTGGCCAGGACACTTACCAATTGCGACAGAATCAACGAGATCCCGGCGGTTTTTTTCCCGTAAGCGTCGGCGAAGAATATGGACATAAACGGGATATACATCCAAAAAAGGATGTGAATCAGCCCTTCTCCGAAGAGCCGGACTTTTAAATTTTGGTCCCAATCTCGAATTCGCACAGCACTCCCCCTTATAAAAAGAAAAAGAAGCCACAGGCAAGAAAATCCTTACCCATGGCTTCTTTTGGAGATAAAAGTCCCAGCAAAAGAAGAATTTATCCGTCATCGGGGCGGAAAGGATTTAATTTGCCTACAGGGGCCTTGCCTTGATGGATCTGTTTGATCACCGGTTTTTTCAGGGGAAACACGTCCGCAATTTGCAGATTTTTCATAATCCTTTCCGCCTCCTTGATTTTTTTGAAAATGATGTACTTTTATTTTAGTGAAAGATCAAACCGGTTGCAATCTTTTTTTACCGGATTCAAAAAAGCCATTTCAAAAGCCGGAGCAAAAAAGCCGTGATTCCTGCGGCCATCAAAGGGCCGACCGGAATGCCGCGCATAAACAAAATGCCGAAGATGGAGCCGATCACAAGCCCCACGATGAGTTGCGGATCCACTTTTAAAAGGTCCAATCCCTTTCCGTTCATATATGTAGCCAAGGCCCCGCCAATGAGTGCCAAAATCCCGGGAAGCGTGATAAAAACGGATAGAACATCTTTGCTTTGGATTCGTCCGGAAGCAAAAGGGACCAAAACGGAAATGGTTAAAAATAACAATCCGAATTCCAGCCCTCTTCGTTCCAAAGCAGGGAAGTACCGCTCCAAATGAATCAATTTAAGAATGAGCAACAAACTGGATGCCGTTGCGATCAACGGCGATCGTCCGATGACGCCAATGATGATAAGGGTCACTAAAAGAAGATCGGGATTCATTCGGTTAACCCCTGTCCTGTCAAGTTTGTACTAAAAATATGTGGGACAGGGTTGATTTATGAATGTTTAAGTGCGGGGGTCGCCCGGCCGGAAGGTATCGGCCCGAAGGCCTCTGCGCAAGCATTCCAGTGACAGGATGTCATGGGGTGAAATGTTTCCCAGATTGGCATTCGGGCCGAGGAGATGAAGAAGTTGGATTTGCTGATGGGTTTGGGGGGCTTCCCATAAAATGGTGTCGGGATCGGTTTGGTTCCGGATGTATTCCAGCATGGACCGGCGGATTTGCCCGTTTTCATCATAGATCCCGACATTTTTTCCTGATTCTCTTCCTTCCACGATCACAAAGGCGGCTCCCGCCTCCCGGTCCCGTTCATAGATGTTTGAAAACGATTTCAAATCAAGGGGGACGCCTGATGCTTTTTTTCCGATTTCAGTGATGACGCGAAAACCCATTTCTTGCCCCAGTTGGATCAGGCGGGAGCGCTCGGCCGGGGAAAATTCCATCAATCCGTCGGAAACTTCAATCCATTCAAACCCTAATCCGGCGAGGGTCTCCAAGTACGGTTGGAGCTTATTTTGGGCATGGGCAATTTCCAAAAATGTGCCGCCCGGGTAAATGGATACATTGGATTGCCGGGCGAGTTCTATTTTTTTGCGTAAGATACCGGGCGGAGTGATTCCGGCGGTGCCAAAGCCCAACTTGAGAAAATCAATATATTCGCCGGCGAGCTGGAGCAAATCGCAAAAAGCGCTCAACCCCAACCCCTTGTCAATCACCATGGTCAAACCGTTCTGACGGGGTTTTGGCGGGCGCTTTCGGGATGAAACGAGTGCATCCGGCCATAATGACTGATTCATGGATTTCGCCTCCTGAAATGAATTACATCTTATTTTTATGCGCGGCGAATCCGCATGTAACACTTCAGACAGGCGAAAGCTTCTTTTTCCGCAGCAACAACCGGGTTCTTCCGTCTTTTCCCCGCAACCGCTGAGGACGGTCGATAAATTTCCGGGTCAGGAAAATCATGACAAACAATATGGCTGCCAGCCCGAGAAACAAAAGATACGGATGGGATGACAAAGCGCCGAAAACCGGCGGGCCGAGGGCCACTCCGAAAAAGCGGACGCTGTTGTATAACGAAGTGATGATACCGCGCTCCTGCATGCCGACGGCGGAGGTGATCAACGTATTTAAACAGGGGAGGATCAATCCGCTTCCGATGCCGATGGCAAAAGAGCAGAGGATCAGCCAATAGACATTGGGCCACCAGGGAATGGCCGCAGTGGCGATGGTGGTGATGATCAAACCGATCACAATCAAATGATTCATCTGGTGCGTTTTTTCTTTGACATGAGTTCCCGTGAAGTATGCGGTTAAACACAAGGCGAGCAACGGGATGGCCAAAATAAACCCTTTGACCACGCCACCGATGCGGAAGGATTCCTCAAGGAAATCAGAGAGGTAAAACAAAACCCCGAACATGGTGAACATGATCAAAGACCCGGACAAAAAGGTAATGACAAGCCAGGAGCCCCTGCGTTGAAAGACTTGGCGGATATGTTGTTTGTATTCCCGCAAAGGTTGGGGCTTTTCTTTTTTGGACGGTTCTTCGATCACTTTCCACAAGGCGATGGCCACCGGCACACACAAGAGAGGAAAAATAAAAAACATGGCATACCAGGTAATCAGTGCAATGAGTGAACCGAGAATGGGACTGATCACTTTCCCGAATGCGTTGGAGGCTTCCAAAATGCCAAGCGATTTACTCCGGGCTTGCCCTTGGTACAAATCCCCCAACAAGACCATGGCAATCGGAGCGGTTCCGGCGGCACCAATTCCCTGGATGATCCTTGAAATCAAAACCATGGTGTAAGATCCGCCTTGAACGATGGACGAAAAGCCGGCCAACAACCCCCCAAAGCCATATAAAAGCAAACTGTAAAAAACAATTTGTTTGCGGCCGATCCGGTCCGCCAGAATCCCGGCAACGGGAATGACGATGGCTGCAGGGATGGAAAACAAAGTAATGAGCAGGCTGACTTGGAATGAATTTACATTCAGTGCTTTTTCGGCTGTCGGCAATACCGGAATCAGCATCGAGTTTCCGATCACCATAATAAACGGAATGGTGCTTAATGTGAGTAAAACCGCAGAATCAGCCGCGGCATTTTTTTCTTTTGACGCCATTTGATGATGAGGCATTCGGTTCACCTCTTTTGTTTTTTATTGGTTTAGAATGTCCCGTTTTCCGAAAAAACTTGTTTCCATTTATTGATTTGTTTGTGTCTCCGGTGAAAAAGACACACTAAGGAAAAATCATCAGGGACGATGAGGTGATTGTATGTATGTCAACTTAAAACGGGATTTGTCTTATATTGAGGGACTTTTGGAAGGTGATGAAAATCACCGGGATCACGTGGAATCCAAAGCGTTGCACCGTCTGTTGGACATTGTGGATCAGTTGGTCGAGTCCGTTGAGCAATTGGACCGGCGACAGTCGGAATTGGAAGAATATGTGGAAGCCGTGGATGAAGATTTGAATGATCTGGAATTATTGGTTTATGACGATGAAGATGACGAAGAGTTTGATGAACCGGTGTATGTGGTTTGCCCCGAATGCGGGGAAGAAGTCGTGGTGGAAGCGGAAGATTTGGAAGACGACTCCATTGAACTTCTTTGTCCCAAGTGTAATACGGTGCTGGAATTACAAGACATACACGATGAAGAAGCCAAAGAAATCATGGATGGCGGGACGGACTGAAAAAGGGCGCCCCGCTCTTTTTTTGCTTTTACGGTCGCGGTGATTTTGTCCGCATTGCTTGTCATATTCAAAACAAGTCCACATATGAATGGGAATAAGAAAAAAGGTTTGGGACAGGAGGTGCTCCATGTCTTTTCAGCCGGTTCTTCAAGTTCTTCCGCTTTCCCTCCGTGAGGTGATCCGGGCGCTTCCTTCTCCGGTATTGGAGTGTTTGGAAGAAGTCAGAGTCCGCCAGGAGAGGCCGCTGGAAATCGTCACCAATGAAGAGTCGTGGTTTGTCAGCAGGTCTTCGCGCCTTTCCAAACAGCCGCACGATGCCATGATTCCGAACAAGGAAGATTGTCTGAATCTCTTAAATCTGATCAGCAACCATTCTTTGTACACCATGGATGAAGAGTTAAGGCAGGGATATGTGACAGTGGAAGGCGGGCATCGGATCGGACTGGTCGGAAAGGTGATTGTGGAGGGAGGGAAAGTCAAATATCTCCGCGACATCACCGGTTTTAATGTCCGGATCGCCCGGCAGGTTCCCGGCGTGGCAGATCCGTTGCTCCCTTATATGTTTCATCACAAAAAAGCGGAAAACGTTTTGATTGTGTCTCCTCCCCAATGCGGGAAGACCACACTGATCCGTGACCTTGCCCGCCGGGCCAGTGAAGGGAGCACGTTGTTTCCGGCATTCAAAGTCGGCATTGTGGATGAACGGTCGGAAATAGCCGGTTGTGTGGCAGGGATCCCCCAGCATGATGTCGGTCCCCGGACGGATGTGTTGGACGGGTGCCCGAAAGCGGAAGGAATGATGATGATGATCCGCTCGATGTCACCGGATATCCTGGTGGTGGATGAGATCGGGCGAAAGGCGGACAGCGATGCCATCCATGAAGCGATTTATGCGGGGGTTCACATCTTTGCCACGGTTCACGGGCAATCCATCAAGGAGATCGCCGCGCGTCCGGTGTTGAAGGAACTTTTGCAGGAAAAGGTTTTCACCCGGATTGTCTTGTTAAGCAGGAGAAAAGGCCCCGGAACGGTGGAAGGCGTTTTTAATCAATTTTTTGAGCGGCTGGATACAAGGCAAAGGGCAGGAAGGCCGGGAACGTTATGTTGAAAGTTTTGGGGGCGGTTTTGATCCTCATGGCGACGTCAAAGCTTGGGTTTGACTCGGCCCGGCAACTCCGGAAGCGTCCGCGGCAAATACAAGAACTCCGCTCCGGTTTGGCAATTTTAAAAACCGAGATCAATTATGGGACAAGGCCGCTCGCCGAGGCATTCGAACGCATTGCCGAAGCGGCAAGCGGCGAATTAAAGCCGGTCTTCCTTGAAGCGGGCCGGAATTTAAAATCTTCGGATGGCAAATCCACCTATGAATGCTTGAAAAAGGCCATTGAGGATAAGTGGAAAAAAACCGTGATGGGGGAAGAGGAGAAAGGCATCGTCCTTAAACTGTGTCAAGTGTTGGGCAGTTCCAACCGGTCGGATCAATTGCATCACTTGGATTTGGCGCAAGAAAACTTGCAAATGGAAGAAAACAAAGCCCGGGAAGAACAAGAAACCTATGAAAAAATGGTGAAAACACTCGGAGTATTGTCTGGAGCCCTTCTGGTGATTTTGATGTTTTAAACTTGGATGAAGGGGTGGTGCTGGCTTTATGCCTTACCATTTGGATTCGGTATTCCAGATTGCGGGGATCGGAATCATCGTGGCCATGATTCACACGGTGTTAAAACAAATGGGCAAGGAAGATTTCGCTCATTGGGTGACCTTGTTTGGTTTTGTCGTCGTTTTGTTTATGGTTGCAATGTTGCTTCAGGATTTGTTTCAAACCATTAAAAATGTCTTTTTGTTTCGTACTTGATGGGAGGCGATCCGCTTGGAAATCATCCAGGTGGCGGGCCTTGGCCTCATCACCACATTCCTTGTCCTGGCCGTAAAAGAACAAAGCCCCGTTTTTGCATTCTCATTGGCGCTGTTTGTCGGCGTGGTTATTTTTATCTTCCTGGCAACCAAAATCGGGGAAGTGATCGGCATCTTGAAGGATCTGGCGCATCTGGCCAAGGTGAATGATCTGTTCTTGGAAACCATCTTGAAAATCATCGGAATTGCTTACATTGCCGAGTTTGGGGCACAAGTGACAAGGGATGCCGGACAAGATTCCATTGCGTCCAAGATTGAACTGGCAGGAAAAATTTTGATCATGGTGATGGCAATTCCGATCATTACCGTGATGATTGAGACTATTATCCAAATTCTGCCCGCGTAAGGATGAAAGGGAATGAAGAAAAAGATTTTGCTTGGATGGATATTGATTTTGATCACAGGCTTTCCTCTCTTGTCCACTGCTGAAAACGAGGAGGATTCCCGGGTGGTCAATGAAATGATCCGTTCCCGCCTGGATCAGTTGCAAACCGAACAAGTCGAGGATTTTTGGAAACAAATTGCGCAAGATTATGAAAAGTATTTGGGCGGGCAGAGTTCAAAGGATATTTTTGATTGGATTCTTTCGGGGGAAAACAATCTCAGCCTCAAGAACGTGTTAAGCGGTTTGATCCGGTATTTTTTCGATGAAGTCCTGTACAACGGGAAATTGTTGGGCAGCATCATCATCCTTACGGTTTTCAGCATGATTTTGCAAACACTCCAGACAGCGTTTGAACAAAATCAGGTCAGTAAAGTGGCCTATGCCATCGTGTTTATGGTGGTGATCATTTTAGCGGTGAACAGTTTTTATGTCGCCGTCGATTCGGCCAAGCTGGCGATCGGGCGCATGACCGATTTCATGCTGTCTTTGGTTCCGTTGATGATGACGCTGATGGTGACGATGGGCAATGTGGTGTCCGTGTCCCTTTTTCATCCCTTGATTGTTTTTATGATCCACATTATTGGAACGTTGATTTATACCGTTGTTTTTCCGCTGTTGTTTTTTTCGGCAGTGCTTAGCATCGTGAGCAGCATTACGGATAAGTACAAAGTCAATCACTTGGCGGGATTGTTGCGCAAAATCGGAATCACTTTATTGGGAGGGCTGTTGGCCGTCTTTTTAGGGGTGATTTCCATTCAGGGAGCCACCAGTGCGGTGACCGACGGGATTACGCTTCGAACCGCCAAATATATTACGGGGAATTTTGTGCCGGTGGTGGGAAGAACCATATCTGAAGCGGCAGACACCGTCATGAGCGCTTCCTTGCTGGTGAAAAACACCGTGGGGCTTTCCGGGGTGCTGATCCTCCTGTTTATTTGCGCTTTCCCGGCGTTGAAGATACTATCGCTTGCTTTTATCTATAATTTTTCGGCTGCCGTCATGCAACCTTTGGGAAGCAGCCCCATCATCGAAAGTTTAAACACGATCGGCAAGACGCTGATCTATATCTTTGCGTCTTTGGCAACCGTCGGGCTCATGTTTTTTCTCTCCGTAACCATATTGGTAGCGGCCGGTAACATCTCCGCCATGATCAGGTAGGTGAAACAGATGGTCTCCTGGATGAGTGATTGGTTGAAGCAAATTGTCCTCTTGGTTTTGATCGCCACCTTTATTGATTTATTATTGCCGAATAATCGTCTGGACAGATATGTGAAATTGGTGATGGGGCTGCTCATCATTTTGGCGATGTTGTCACCCGTTTTCCAATTGCTCTCGGAAGACCATGATTTAAGATCCTTTGCCTTTCTCAGTTCAAACCCGGCGCTGTCCAGGGAAGTTTCGATGGAAGAAATAAAACAAAAAGGGGAAGCCCTCAAGCAGGAACAACAACAATGGATCCGGCAAGAAGCTGAAGCAAGGATCGGGGAGCAGTTGAAAGACGAATTGCAACAGCGCTTCCAAGCCGAAGTGGAAAAAGCGGATGTGAAATTAAAAATGGACGGAAACGAGCAGGCAATCGAAGGCATCCTGGTGGTCATGCGGCCCCGATCTTCCCCGGCGTCGCAAACGGACCGGTCCATTGAACCCGTTGAAATCAATGTGGGAAAATCCGGCGACATTGCCAAAGAAAAAGATCAGGAAGCGAACCGGAAAAAACTGCAAGGGGATGTGATGCATTATCTTGAAAACCATTGGAATGTACCCAAGGAAAAAATTCATGTGGAAGTGCGGGGGGAGTAGATGTTTGCCGGTTACAGTCATGGTCACCGGGTTTACATAACCATCAAAGACGGAGGTGAAAAGCAAACATGTTCAAAAAGCTTTTCCAAAACACGACAGGGGACGGGGAGAAGTCGAAGCGGTTGGGATGGATCCTGATCTTGGGGGCTTCGGGTGTGGCGATTATGATTCTTTCATCCTTCATCCAAGTGAGAGAAGCTTCGTTGCCGCCGGATAAAAATGATTCTCCCCAAGCGGAAGCCGATGCCAAACCGGCGGCTGTGACCACTTCCGCAAACGATGCCCTCAGCATGGTGGAATACGAGCAGAGGTACGAAAAAGAACTGGAGGAAGTGTTGAGCAAGATCGTGGGGGTGGAAGATGTTTCCGTCATCGTCAACTTGAATTCGACCGTGGAAGAGGTTCTGCAAGTGGATAAAAGAGAATCGCGCCAAGTGACGACAGAAACGGATAAAAACGGCGGGAAACGTTCGGTCACCCAGGACACCGAAGATCAAAAAACCGCCTACTACCGCGGTGAAAACGGGGAGAAGCCCGTGGTGATCAAGAAGTTAAAACCGCAAGTGCGGGGGGTGTTGGTCGTTGCGCGCGGAGTGGAAAACCTGAAGGTGAAAGCAATTGTGATTGAAGCAGTCCAAAGAACGTTGGATGTCCCGGTGCATCGAATTTCTGTATTACCGAAAGGATAAAAAGGAGGAAGTCTGAATGTCGGTGAACAAGCAAACGGTATGGCTGGTGACGATGTTGTCCGTCATGGTCGTTTTGTCTGCCTATTATATCGTGACGGGTCCGGTTGAACCGGCTGAGCAGGTGGCGCAAACCGCCAAGGAAAAACAAGGGGATATCAAAGTGGATATCAAGCCGGTCGATGAACCGTCTTCTTCCGGGGAAAAATCGGCAGAAGTTCTGGAAAATCAGTCCAATGACTTTTTTGTCGGTTATCAGTTGCAACGGAGCACTTTGCGCCAAAAAATGGTTGAAGAATACATGCAAGTGCTGACCAATCCGGAAGCACCCGAGAAGGAAGTGGAAGAGGCCAATCAGAAAATCCAGCAATTGATGAAAATTGACAATCAGGAGACTGTGTTGGAAGAACTGATCCGGAAAGAAGGCTATCAGGATGCCGTGGTCATTACCAATCTTCCACACGTCGATGTGATTGTCCAAAGCGAAAAGCTGGACAAAAAACAAGTGGTGAAATTAATCAGTCTGGTCCGCCAGCATTTGCAAGTCGATCCGCATCATGTGACCGTCGCATACCGTTGAAAAAAAGAAATGATCAAAAAACCGGTTTCAGAAAGGAAACTGGTTTATTTTTTCATACGGGGCATTTGGTAAAACCGGGTCGGTTGTTTTACTATGTATAGAGGTGGTCAAACCACTGAAAATGCGTTATGCTATTAGCGTTATCATGGAATTTGCTTTGGGCAGAATTTAAGGGAGGAAATCAAAGATGAATTTTAAACCGTATGAGATTCGCGAACTGATCCGATTAATTGATGAATCTCAAATCGATGAGTTTGAACTCGAGTTTGAAGGAAACAAAATTTACATGAAAAAGTCCGGCACAAACAGCGGAGTTTCTGCAACGGTCACGACATCCGAACCGGCTGCTCAAGCGGCACCTGTACAAGCTGTCCCGACCCCCAAAGCAGTGGTTCCGGAAACCGTCGCGGCGCCAAAGGAACAGGGGGTTCAGGAACCGGCCCCGCAAGCGGCGGAGGAAGATGATCCGACCTTACATAAAATTGTTTCGCCCATGGTTGGCACCTTTTACCGCGCTCCGGCTCCGGATGCCGATCCTTATGTAAAAGAAGGAGACACCATTCAAAAAGATACAGTGGTGTGCATCGTGGAAGCGATGAAATTGATGAATGAAATTGAAGCGGAAGTAAACGGTACCATTGTGAAAGTGCTGGTGGAAAATGGACAACTGGTGGAATACGGCCAACCTTTGTTCTTGGTGAAAACCACATAACAACGGCCGCGGAAGGAGGATGACAATGTTTAAAAAGCTGTTAATCGCTAACCGCGGTGAAATTGCTGTGCGGATTATTCGTGCCTGCAAGGAACTCGGGATTTCCACGGTGGCTGTTTATTCCGATGCAGACCGGGAAGCATTGCATGTAACGCTGGCGGATGAGGCCTATTGTATCGGTCCGGCTCCAAGCAAAGACAGCTATTTGAATATGACCAACCTGATGAGCACGGCAACGCTGGTCGGAGTGGATGCGATTCACCCGGGATACGGTTTTTTATCTGAGAATGCTGATTTTGCCGAGTTATGCGCTGCTTGCAACATTACTTTTGTGGGCCCTTCGCCGGAAGCGATTCAAAAAATGGGGGATAAGACGACGGCCCGTGACACCATGAAAGAGGCCGGAGTGCCGGTCGTGCCGGGGACCGAGGGAGTGATTGAGGATGTGGATGAGGCCGTGCAGACCGCCAAAGAAATCGGTTTCCCGGTGATTGTGAAAGCAACCGCCGGCGGGGGCGGAAAAGGAATGCGTGTGGTCCATCACGAAGAAGAGCTGAAACGGGCGATTGCACTTGCGCAGAAGGAAGCCGAAGCCAATTTCGGCAATCCGGGTGTTTATTTGGAAAAATACCTGGTGGAACCCCGTCACATTGAGATCCAGGTATTGGCGGACCAGCACGGAAATGTGATTCACCTCGGAGAACGGGATTGTTCGATCCAGCGGCGGTATCAAAAACTGGTGGAAGAAGCACCTTCTCCCGCATTGTCTCCGGAATTGCGGGAAAAGATGGGGGAAGCGGCAGTGAAAGCAGCCCGGTCCGTCCAATATTCGGGAGCCGGCACAGTGGAGTTTCTCCTGGATAAAGAAGGAAACTTCTATTTCATGGAAATGAATACACGTATCCAGGTGGAGCATCCGGTTACCGAGCTGATTACAGGTGTGGATTTGGTGAAAGAGCAAATCCGGATTGCCGCCGGCGAGAAACTTTCGCTTCGTCAGGAAGATGTCCGGATCAACGGTTGGTCGATTGAATGCCGGATCAATGCCGAGCGTCCGGAAAAAGATTTCATGCCTTCACCGGGAACCATCCAATTCTACCTGCAGCCGGGAGGAAACGGAGTGCGGGTGGACAGCGCTTGTTATCAAGGCTTTAAGATTCAGCCGTTCTATGATTCCATGGTGGCAAAGTTGATTGTATGGGGAAAAGATCGCAATGAAGCGATTGAGCGGATGAAACGGGCATTAAATGAATTTGCGATCGACGGAATCCATACAACCATTCCGTTCCACCTGAAACTGATGCAACATCCGAAATTTGCCGAAGGGGATTTTGACATTCTTTTCTTGGAGAAGAATCCATTAAATAAGGAGAGTATGGATCAATGAACGAAATCTACGAGTATGATCAAAATGCGATTGGCAAGATTGAGATTGCGCCGGAAGTGATCCAAATTATTTCGGGGATTGCAGCGGCTTCCGTCGAGGGCGTCATCGGATTGAGCGGGGGAACCGCCGCGAATATCAATCAGTTGTTGGGCCGCAAAAATTTGAAAAAAGGAATTCATGTGGATTTGGGAGAACAATTGGCAGTTGACTTGTCCATTGTGGTACAATATGGTTTCAGTATTCCTGAACTGGGCCGTAAAGTGCAGGAGGAAGTAAAACAAGCCATCGAAAACATGACCGGGCTTCAAGTGGATCAAGTTTCCGTGAAAATCAGCGGCATCAAGATGCCGGCAAACGATTCCGGGGATGAAAATAA
The DNA here is from genome assembly GCF_005886755.1 of Thermoactinomyces vulgaris. Taxonomy (NCBI): domain Bacteria; kingdom Bacillati; phylum Bacillota; class Bacilli; order Caryophanales; family Thermoactinomycetaceae; genus Thermoactinomyces; species Thermoactinomyces vulgaris. The sequence goes on along the minus strand of NZ_CP039710.1, from coordinate 1,761,001 downwards.
TGAGCCAAACCCGCCACGTGTGAAATAAGAATGGCTTGTGCAGTTTTTTGGTTAAAATAAAGTGGGAAGATCGAAGACCGGGCTGAATGGCTCGGGCTTCTTTTTGGGGGATTGTTGATGAGCAGAAGAGAGATCAGGGAAAAAGTGATTCAAACATTGTATGAGTGTGAATTTCGCCCGGATGAGCGGGAGGAAATCGTGTCTGTGCGCAGTACCGAACTCGCGGGGGAAGAGCGCTCGCATTTTTTGCATTTAACGGAAGGGGTTTTGCAAAATGCTTCCAGTCTGGATGAAGTGTTTCGCCCCTTGTTGAAAAAAGGCTGGTCATTGGAACGGATTCCCACCGTGGATAAAATGATCTTGCGCTTGGCCATATTTGAATTGTCATATGAAAAAGATGTGCCCAAGGCCGTGGTGATCAATGAAGCGGTCGAACTGGCCAAATCTTTTTCCGGCGAAGAATCCGGCCGGTTTATCAACGGGGTTTTGGGAAGAGTGGCAAAAGAAGAAGCCGGGCAAATAACCGAACAATAAATTTGAATAAAGAGGAGAGGGGATGGGTCCTTCCCTCTTTTTTATATATGAAAACGCTTGTATTTTAAGTGTTTGCGGAAGGTCTTTACATCAAAGTATTTAGCATATAAACTGAACATTAATTAATTATTAACCTTTAATGTTAAGGAAGTGAGCGCGTTGTCTTATCAATTGATTGATGGAAAACAAATCGCCAAAGAAATTCGTGCGGAGTTGAAAAAGGAAGTCGGCCAATTAACCGAAGAGGGGTTGAAACCGGGATTGGCCGTCATTCTGGTGGGAAACAACCCGGCATCCGAAACTTATGTGCGGAGTAAAATCCGGGCATCGGAAGAAATCGGCCTCCACTCCCGGTTGATCCGGATGGAGGAAACCGTTCAAGAAGAAGAGTTGTTGAATCAAGTGAAAGAATTGAATGAGGATCCGGCCATTCATGGAATTTTGGTGCAACTTCCCCTACCTGCTCACATCGACCCGGATAAAGTGATTGCAACCATTTCCCCGTCCAAAGATGTGGACGGCTTTTCCCCCGTCAATATGGGAAAGATGATGATCGGACAAAACGGTTTGTTGCCGTGCACCCCTTACGGAATCATGCAATTGTTTAAACGGACGGGAATTTCTCTCGAAGGGAAACATGCGGTTGTGGTTGGAAGAAGCAATATTGTCGGCAAGCCGATGGCCATGTTGTTGCAACAGGCCAATGCCACTGTGACATTGTGCCATTCGAAAACGGTGGATCTGGCTCATCACACCCGCCAGGCGGACGTTCTTGTCGCCGCTGTGGGAAGAGGCGAAATGATTACCAAAGAGTTTGTCAAACCCGGAGCCGTGGTGATTGATGTGGGGATGAACCGGAATGAAGCCGGCAAATTGGTGGGAGACGTGAACTTTGAAGAAGTGGCGCCGGTTTGTTCGGCGATTACTCCGGTGCCGGGCGGCGTCGGCCCGATGACGGTGGCAATGCTGATGAAAAACACCGTCATGGCGGCGAAAAAGCTGTGGCAACGTGCAAATTAAATGAAAAAGAAAGAGGCTTCCTCTGTTGGAGGAGAGCCTCTTTCTTTTATAATGGAAAAGATAAGTGATTTAAAAAGGCAAAGTGAGGGGAAGTTATGTTCCGTGAACCGGAACGCGATGTCTGGTCAGTCACTGACCTGGTGGAATACCTTTATACGTCGCTGAATCTGGATGAAAATTTGAAAAAGATCTGGCTGGAAGGAGAAATTACAAATTTCTCCCAAAACCGGAAAAGCCGCCATATGTATTTCACCATCAAGGATGATCAAGCCGCCATCGATGCGGTCATGTTTGCGGGAAACAACCGCCGTTTGCGCTTTGTGCCCAAAAACGGGGACCGGGTGTTGATCCGCGGGTATGTTTCTTTATACATGAAAAACGGTCATCTGCAGATTTATGTGCAGGATATGCGGCTCAGCGGAACAGGGGATTTGTACATCGCTTTTGAGCGTCTGAAAGAAAAACTTTCGGCGGAAGGACTGTTTGACAAAGAAAAAAAGCCCCTGCCCAAGTTTCCGGGAAAAGTGGGGGTAATTACCTCTGCCAGCGGAGCCGCTGTTCGTGATATTATTGTAACGATTCGCCGGCGCTATCCGATTGCATCCATTCTTTTATATCCGGTTTCGGTTCAAGGGGATGAAGCGGCACGGGAAATCGCCAAAGCCATTGATCACATGAACGAAATGGATGAAGTGGATGTATTGATTGTCGGAAGAGGAGGCGGCTCGTTGGAGGAATTGTGGGCATTCAATGAAGAAGTGGTTGCCCGGAGCATTTATCGTTCCAAATTGCCGGTGGTATCGGCGGTCGGGCACGAAACCGATGTGACCATCAGCGATTTGGTGGCCGATTTACGGGCTCCCACTCCGACGGCAGCTGCGGAGTTTGTGGTCCCCGAGCTGTTGGAGCTGAAAAATCAAACCACTCAGTTAACCCGGCGTTTGATTCAGTCTGAGCAGTCGGTCTTGGATCGGATGAAAGAACGGGTCAAAAACCAAGTCAACCGGGCTGTCTTTCTGGATCCGAAAGCACGCCTCTATCAATACACCCAACGGCTTGATCATTTACAGACGCGGCTGGAAAATGCCATGCAAACATCGCTTGAAAACAAAAAACGGGATTTTTCAGAAGCGAAGTTTCAATTAAAGGCTTGCCATCCGTCGCAAAAATTGTCTAAACTGAGTGAGCAGTTGGCGTTATTGATCAAAGACAGCCGGGCCCTGATGCGTCAGCGGTTGAAAACCGAAAAACAACGCTACCATCATCAACTGGCCCAATTGGATGCACTGAGTCCGTTAAAGGTGATGCAACGCGGATATTCTCTCGTTTACCGACTTCATAAGAATGAACTGATTAAATCCGTCCGGCAAGCGGAGCCCGGGGATTTGATTCAAGTCCGTCTCGCTGACGGGCGGTTGAGATGTCAAGTGTACAGAGCGGAGGAGGAGAACAATGACTGAATCAAAAGATCTGTCCGCATTCGAGTCCCTGCCGTTTGAAGATGCATTGAAACGGCTGGAACAAGTGGTGCAACAGCTGGAAAAAGGCGACACTCCTCTGGAGCAGGCGATTCAGTTGTTTGATGAAGGGATGAAGTTGGCCCATGTCTGCGGAAAAAAGCTGGAATGGGCTGAACATCAGGTCGAGATGCTGGTTAAGGAGAATGGAGAGTGGCTGAAAAAACCGTTTGAAATAGAGGAGGATTTGGAGTAAGTGCAATCCATTACATCATATATCAAGGAACAAGCGGATCGGGTCCACCGGGCTTTGGACCAATATTTGGACCAGATGGACAGCCTGCCCGATGTGTTGCGGCAATCCATGCGGTATTCGCTTTTGGCCGGGGGGAAACGGTTGCGTCCGGTGTTGACGCTGGCCACCGTGGAGTCGCTTGGAAAAGATCCCGAAAAAGCCATGCCATTTGCATGTGCCATTGAAATGATTCATACGTATTCCCTGATTCATGATGACTTGCCGAGCATGGATGACGACGATTACAGACGGGGTAAACTGACCAACCACAAAGTGTTTGGGGAGGCTCAGGCCATTTTGGCCGGGGATGCCCTGTTGACGGAAGCATTCGGTTTAATGGCCGCCGCGGCCAAAAAGGAAGGATTGCCTGCGGAAGTGGCCCTGACGATGATTGAAGAAGGGGCCCGCAGTGCAGGGGCGCGCGGAATGGTCGGAGGCCAGTCGGATGACCTGTTGAGCGAAAACCGGAAGATCAGCTTGGAAGAACTGGAAAGCATCCACAAAAGAAAAACCGGGGATTTGATCGCCTTTTCGGTGCGCATGGGAGCGCATTTTTGCCAGGCTGAATCCTCCGTGCTTGATGCTTTGACGCGTTTTGCTTATCAAATCGGTCTTGCGTATCAAATCCAGGACGATATTTTGGATGTGACCGGCACCACCGAAGTGATTGGAAAACCGGCCGGAAGCGACATCAAATCCAATAAAGCAACTTATCCGTCATTGCTCGGTCTTGAAGAATCCAAAAGAAGACTGAAATTGCTCACGGAGGATGCCAAAAACACGTTGATGGCCCATCCGGGGATTGAACCGTCCCGGTTGTTGGAAATCGCCGATTATTTATTGTCCCGTGATCATTAACGCCAATGTATGATAAAGAGAGAGCCTTGTGCTATAATAAAATATGTTTTCAGCAAGTGGGTCTCTTGAAAAGGGAAAGGGATGCACATCGGGAACCGTCAGATGACAAGCAGGCTGTATTTTGCCGGAAAAGCCTGCTTGATGCGGTACTCGTCCCCAGGGGTACCACTTGCGAGAACCGGGAAAAATACATATCCATCGTTGGAGAAACGATGAACGGCACCGGTCCTTGCGGCCGGCATTTTTCTGAATGGATTCGGGCAAAGGAAAGATGACGGATGTTCAGGATGTCACTGCATTTTTAAAGGGATCAGGACTCATCTGTATCGGATCATATTCATGATGGCAACGATGGCGGAGGAAATCCCGTGAAAGCGGGGATAGGCTGCTGTGAAAAGCGGACTTGACCTTGTGGTGTCGTAATCGCTTCCAACCTCTCTCTTTTTTCGCAGTGATTTTTCGGACCAAAGCCGCTTGTCAATTTCCTTTGCTCATCTTATTATTTTTCAAGTAAGTCATGTAAACCAAAATGAAAAGAAAGCGAAAGCGAGGCGTTTTTCGTGCACCTCGAGCAGATTAATTCGCCAGATGAATTAAAAAAATTACCTGTGGAAGAACTTCCGAAATTGGCGGAGGAAATCCGCCGGTTTCTCATTGAAAGTTTGTCGAAGACCGGAGGACATTTGGCCTCCAATTTGGGTGTGGTGGAACTGACGATTGCCCTTCATTATTTGTTTGACAGTCCCAGAGACAAAATTTTGTGGGATGTCGGCCATCAGGCTTATGTGCATAAAATTTTGACGGGCCGCCGGGAAATGTTTTCCACTTTGCGACAGTACAAAGGGTTGTGCGGTTTTCCGAAGATGAGAGAATCGGAGCATGACTGTTGGGAAACCGGACACAGCAGCACATCCTTGTCTGGGGCGATGGGGATGGTTGCGGCCCGGGATTTGAAAGGGGAAGACTACAAAGTCATCCCGGTGATCGGGGATGGAGCCCTGACTGGCGGCATGGCTTTGGAAGCACTCAACCATATCGGGGAATCCCAAAGCGATATGATCGTCATTTTAAATGACAATGAAATGTCCATCAGCCCGAATGTCGGTGCCATTCACAATCATTTGGCCCGTCTTCGCACAAACAAAAGCTATAACAAGATGAAAGACGAAATCCAGCATCTTTTGAAGAAGATTCCGACCGTCGGCGTGCCTTTCGCCAAAACATTGGAAAGAATAAAAGACAGTTTGAAATATTTGGTGGTATCCGGAGTCTTTTTTGAACATCTGGGCTTTACTTATATCGGGCCGGTAGACGGCCATCAATTGGATGAATTGATGGAAAGCCTGCGTTTGGCCGGCAAGACCAAAGGGCCGGTGTTGGTCCATGTCATCACGAGAAAAGGATACGGGTATAAGCCCGCTGAAGATGATTCCGTTGTGTACCACGGAGTCGGAACGTACAAAATTGAATCCGGTGCTTTTCAAAAGAAAGCAGGAGGTCCTCCGAATTACCCCTCGGTTTTTGGAAAAACCCTGGTGAAGCTGGCTGAAAAAGACGAGCGCATTGTCGCGATCACCCCGGCGATGCTGACCGGTTCCAAATTGGAAGCTTTTCAGAAAAAGTTTCCGCAGCGTTGTTTTGATGTGGGAATCGCGGAACAACATGCCGTCACTTTTGCCGCAGGCCTTGCAACCCAAGGGATGAAACCGGTGCTCGCCATTTATTCCACCTTTTTGCAAAGAGGTTATGATCAACTGGTTCACGACGTTTGCCGGCAGAACCTGAATGTGGTTTTTGCAGTGGATCGGGCCGGATTTGTCGGTGAAGATGGGGAAACCCATCAGGGGATTTATGACATCGGATATATGCGCAGTCAGCCGAACATCGTGATCATGATGCCAAAAGATGAAAATGAATTGCAGCACATGATCCATACGGCCGTCCAATACAACGACGGGCCTGTCGCCGTCCGGTACTCCAAAAGCGCCGGGGTCGGGGTTCCCATGGATGATGAATTGAAGTTGTTGCCCATCGGGAAAGCGGAAGAGGTGAGACCCGGAAAGGATGTTGCCATTTTGGCACTGGGTCCGATGGTTCAAACCTCTTTGGAAGCGGCTGAACAGTTGAAAGAAAAGGGCATTGATGCGCGTGTGATCAACGCCCGGTTTGCCAAGCCGCTGGATACCGGGCTTTTGGATCAGCTGGCTGACGAAAACATCCCGTTGATCACGGTGGAAGAAGCCGCGGTGATTGGCGGTTTCGGCAGTGCCGTGCTGGAATATTACCAGCAAAAAGAAATCGAAATGCCCAAGGTGAAAATTTTGGGGGTTCCGGATATCTACGTGGAACACGGAAGCATCGATGACCAACGGAGAGAAGTCGGATTAACTCCGGAAGGCATTGCCGATACTGTTAACAGATTTTTATCACAAAAAATCCAAAAAGCTTGAGGGTTGAACGTGGAAAAAAAGGAACGCATTGATACTTTACTGGTTCAAAAAGGCCTGTTTGCAAGCCGTGAACAGGCCAAACGATCCATCATGGCCGGACTGGTTTATGTAAATCAGGAACGGATCGAGAAAGCAGGAACCAAAGTCCCGGTGGATGTGTCCATCGAGGTGAAAGGGCAACTTCACCCTTATGTCAGCCGCGGCGGATTAAAGCTGGAAGAAGCGGTGAAAACATTTGGCATTGATTTGAAAAACCGCGTCCTTTTGGATATCGGGGCTTCCACCGGGGGATTTACCGATTGTGCGCTGCAAAACGGTGCAAAACAGGTGTATGCCATTGATGTCGGCTATGGACAACTTGCTTGGAAATTGCGGCAAGACCCGCGGGTGATCGTGATGGAGCGGACGAACTTCCGGTATGTCAAACCGGAACATTTGACAGGGGATATCCCTGACTTTGCCGTGATTGATGTTTCATTTATTTCCTTAAAGCATATCTTTCCCAATTTAAAAGACCTGCTCAGCCGCGGCGGGGAAGTGGTGGCATTGATCAAACCCCAATTTGAAGCTGGCAAAGAAGAAGTCGGCAAAAAAGGGATTGTCAAAGATCCCAAAGTGCACCGGAAAGTTTTGATGAATACCGTGAAGCTGGCCGAATCCCTGAATTACCGGGTGGAAGGAATCACGCCATCCCCGATTCAGGGAGGAGAAGGAAATATTGAATTTCTGGGATATCTCACTTTCCCGAAAACCCGGGAAAGCAACATCGATTGGGAAACCAAGATAAAAGAAGTGGTGGATGAAGCGCACGAGCGGTTTTGATGAATTGAAAAAAGGGTTCACCCGCATGACTTCGAATTAGTAGGTAAAGGAGGGGGGAATGGTGACCCGACCGGGCGATACCCTTGTACTTTTTCTGCTAATCGGAGTCATCTTTTATTTAATTTGGAAAAAGTTATTGGACTTATACCCGAAAAAGGAAGAACCGGATGAAGAGATTGAGGGTGAAGTTCCGGACTTGTTGCGGCAACAAGGATATGAAGTGGTGGGGGAAAAAGAGAGGATTCCGTTTGACATCGATTACGGTGGACGCCAGTATGCCAGCCGGTTGTTCATCGATTATGTCGCCCGCCGCGATGATGCGTGGTATGTTGTGATTGTCGCAAGACCACGCAAACCCATCCGGGAATCCGGAGCCGGATTGAGGGACTTTTTCCTGCCGTATTATTTGTTGTACCGTCCGGATGCCATTTTGTATGTGGACCGCGAGCAGGGAACGATCAAGAAGATCGAATTTGACATACCGGATGTCTCCTTTCAAAAGCAAAAACATGTTTTGTTTTATTTGGCACCGGTGATATTGATCTTGTTCGCCGCTCTGTTTATATTATTATGATTGCAACGTGGTTATTGGGGTGGAAATGGTTGAAAACAATCGGGATTAAAGTAAATCGATCCAAACCGAAAGCTTTTGCGGTTGCAGAGAAAATGAAACGGGAATTGGAAAAAAGAGGGGTTGATGTCTGTTTTGAACCAGATATTGCAGCTGACTTGGGATATCCCGACTTGGGGCTTCCTTTGGAGGAATTCGCCAACCGTGTCGAACTGGTCTTTGTCCTGGGCGGCGACGGAACCTTGTTGGGGGTGGCCAGACAGTTAGCGCGGTATCAAATCCCGATTCTCGGTTTTAATTTGGGAAATCTGGGCTTTTTGTCCGAAGCGGAAACCGGCGGTCTGTCCGAAGCGATTGAACGGGTGCTTTCCGGGGATTATGTGATCGAATGCCGCCTGATGCTTGAAGCGGAAGTCATCCGCAACGGCCGTGTGATTGAAACCGGGGTTGCGCTCAATGATGTGGGGATCGCCAAAGGCTCTTTCGGCCGGATGATCACTTGCACAGCGTATATGGACGGGAATTTTCTCGGAACCTATACAGGTGATGGGGTCATTATCTCCACGCCGACCGGTTCGACTGCCTATTCCTTGTCCTGCGGAGGGCCGATTGTCTATCCGGGAATCCGGGCATTGCTTTTGACGCCGATTTGTTCACATACATTGACTTCCAGACCCATGGTTCTTCCGTCTGAATCGGTCATCGATATCCATGTTTCGGCCGTTCACCGGGAGATGGGCATCACCATCGATGGTCAGATCGGCTATTGTTTGAAGGAAGGAGATATTGTCCGGGTAAAGCGTTATAAGCACTCCGCTTTACTGATCAAATGGCAGGATCGTTCATTTTTTGAGGTGGTACGCCAAAAACTGCAAGGCGAGAGTGTGGATGTTAGCAGGGTAGGTGGAGAACATGAAGGTACAGCGCCATATTAAAATCCGTGAAATCATTTCAAGCAAAGAGATTGAAACACAAGACGATTTGGTCGCGGAATTGAAAAAAGCGGGTTTCAATGTGACACAGGCAACCGTCTCCAGGGACATTAAAGAATTGCATCTGGTGAAAGTTCCGACAGCCAGCGGGGCATATAAATATTCACTTCCCACCGGGGAAAAACGTTTTGATCCGTTAAGAAAATTAAAGCGGACACTTCAGGAATCTTTCGTGAGCATCGATTACAGCGAAAACCTGGTTTTGCTCAAAACCTTGCCCGGTAATGCCCAGGCTGTGGCCGCTTTGTTGGATCATTTGGATTGGGAAGAGATGATGGGAACGATTGCAGGGGATGACACCATATTGATCATTTCCCGGACCAAAGAGCAGGCACCTCAATTAATGCAGCGCTTCTTGGATTTGCTGTAAGGAGGCGGTCGGGATGCTGAAGGAACTCGTTATTCGCCACTTTGCCATCATTGAAGAGGTGCATATCGCATTTGACCATGGGTTTCATGTGTTAACAGGCGAAACGGGCGCCGGGAAATCCATCTTGATTGATGCTCTGGGCTTGGTTGCCGGCGGCAGGGCATCTGCGGATTTTGTCCGCCATGGAGAAGGAAAAGCCGAAATCGAAGCGGTGTTTGAACTGGATCAAGAGCATGCTGCACGGGCTCCGCTGGTGGAGTGGGGATTTGATGAGGAAGAGTTGGATCAAATCATCATCCGCAGAGAGATCACTGCGCAAGGGAAAAGCACCTGCCGGATCAATGGAAGAGTGGTCACGCTGTCCTTGCTCAAACAAGTCGGACCCCGTTTGATTGATATCTCCGGACAGCACGAGCACCAATCATTGCTGAAAACGGAGGAACATTTGGAGTGGCTGGACCATTTCGGCGGCGAGGAAATTCTTTCATTGCGCCGGCAATATGAAGAGATATATGTTTCTTACGACAAAGTAAAGCGCCAATTGGAACAATTGCGAAAAAATCAGAGGGATTTGGACCGGCGTTTGGATTTGCTCCGTTTTCAGGCCGATGAAATTGAAGCAGCTCAGTTGACCCCCGGGGAAGAAGAAGCTTTGGAATCGGAACACAAACGTTTGGCTTCCGCCGAGAAACTGATGGTCCACAGTGCGAAGGCATATGAATACTTAAACGGTGAACAGGGAGGCATCAGCCTCGTGCAGGAGGCGATATCCCATTTAAGCCAGATTTCCGAAGTGGACGAGTTTTTGGAAAATGTGGCGGAACTGGCCCGGTCGGCCTGTTACCAACTGGAAGAAGCGGCAATTGAAATTGCCCGCTATCAGGACAGTTTTGAGTTCGATCCCAAACGCCTTTACGAGGTGGAAGAAAGAATCCATTTGATTCACCAATTAAAACGCAAATACGGGGACAGCATTGAAGAGATTTTGGCTTATAAAGAACAAGTGGACCAAGAACTGCATGAGCTCGAAAATCATGAGGAAATTGAAGCGGAACTCAGCGCAAAATGCCGCCAATATGCGGAGCAATTGAAAGAATTGGCGCAAAAGCTCACATCGAAACGGAAAAAAGCCGCATCTGCATTGGAAACCAGAGTGGAGCAGGAATTGAAGGATTTAAATATGGGGTCGACCGTTTTTCACGTCGCCTTTTTTCCGGAGCCTTACCGCCATGACGTTTTTTATGCTCACGGGCAGGATCAAATTGAGTTTCAAATTGCCCCCAACCCTGGCGAACCGTTAAAGCCGCTTGCCAAAATTGCATCCGGGGGAGAATTGTCCCGGTTGATGCTGGCGCTCAAATGTATTTTTACCGAAGTGAACCGGAATGATACATTGGTCTTTGACGAGATTGACACGGGAGTGAGCGGCCGCGCAGCGCAAGCCATTGCGGAAAAAATTGCGTTTTTGTCGAACAGGCATCAAGTCCTGTGCGTGACTCATTTGCCCCAAGTGGCTTGTATGGCGGACTGCCATATGTACATTGCAAAAGAAGTATTGCAATCCAAGACAAGGACAAAAGTGGAGAAGCTGGACATGGAAGGTCGCACGGTTGAATTGGCGCGCATGCTAGGCGGCGTGGAAGTGACCAGTACGACCCGGAATCACGCCCGGGAAATGATCCGGCTGGCTGAAGAACAAAAGAAACAATATGTGAGGTGAGTGCCTTTAACCCAGGTGTTAAAGGCTTTTTTGTTTTTTAATTGGCATTTGGTTTTTCAGGGAACATGTTCATGAGCAGGAATGTTTTGAAGGACATAAAAGGCCGGTGAAGCGGTTACCTTAAGATTAGTAAGCTGCACCTTTCAAAATTGGCGAAAGGGAAGGCGGGAAGCTCAGGAGAGTGGTAAGATTGCAAAGCAAAGGGAAACGAAAATGGTTGGGATTTCTCCTGGTGCTTCTCCTGATGTTGGGAAGTACTACAAGTGTCTTTCAGCAATGGATCCAATTTCCACATGAGATCCGCCTTTTTCAGGGTGAATCAAAACAGCTTCCTTTATCCATGCCTGCCACCGCTACTGCCAGTGTATCCGATCCCCGTATTCTCCATGTGAACGGATTCCGTCAAGCTGAGGTTCCGGTGGATCTCAAAAAGCCTGTCACTTTATTTACCAACACAGCCGGAAAGACTTGGCTGACCCTGAACTTATTTGGTGCATTCCCGATTAAAAAAGTCCAAGTGAATGTTTATCCCCGGTTAAAGGTGATCCCCGGCGGACAATCCATTGGAGTGAAGGTTTATTCCAAAGGAGTGATTGTTGTCGGCCACCATCGTATCCAGACCAGCGATGAAAAGGTGGATTCACCGGCTGAAAAAGCTGACATCCGGATCGGCGATTATATTGTGGCCATGAACGGAAAGCCGGTCAACCGGGTGAAGGATGTGGCCAAAGAAGTCGAAAAATCGGAGGATAAACCGATCCGGGTCACACTGATACGGGAAGGAAAACAAAAAAACACCACCATTCAGGCACAAAAAGATGCCAGGGAAAACCGTTACCGCTTGGGGATTTATATCCGCGACTCCGCGGCCGGGGTGGGAACGCTGACCTTTTATGATCCTGAAAAACATGTGTACGGGGCATTGGGACATGTCGTGACAGACGTGGATACCGGACTGCCGATTCGTGTGGGGGAAGGAAAGATTGTCCAATCCAATGTGACCTCGATTCAAAAAGGGGAATCTGGTGAACCGGGTGAAAAAAGAGCCATTTTCTTCAGGGAAAATCAAGTGTTGGGGAACATCCGCCAGAATACACCGTTCGGGATTTTCGGGCAGATGAATGAGGCCCCGGCTAACGGAAAATACCAAAAACCGATTCCGGTTGCTCTCGCTGATGAAGTGAAAGAGGGCCCTGCCAAAATCCTGACGGTGGTTGAGGGGCAAAAAGTGGAGGAATACAACATTGAAATCGTGCATGCCATCAAACAAAAATTTCCGGCGACCAAAGGATTGATCATCAAAGTGACGGATCCCCGGTTATTGAAAAAAACCGGCGGCATTGTCCAGGGAATGAGTGGAAGCCCGATCATTCAAAACGGAAAATTAATTGGGGCAGTAACTCACGTGTTTGTCAATGATCCAACTTCGGGATATGGAACTTTTATCGAATGGATGTTGCAAGATGCAGGGGTGATTCAATCAACAGCGGCTACACATCGTAGCCGCTTTTTTCTCTTCAGGATCGATCCAGTTGTTTTAAAAGTTGATCTTTCGTCTGAATTTGTTGAAGGGCCGCATCCACTTGCTCAGCAGCAGAAACCCGGTTTCCATCCAAAGCAAATTTCCCTTGATAAGCGCCCACGATCACGTAACTGGGATCATTTGTCACCGGACCTTCGTATTTTTTCAATAACAAAACATACGAGTCATCCGCATCCATGACTTCATTTCCTTCCACGGTAAAATTCATATTTTTCTGTACACCACCGGTTTCCAAAATGGATATGACTTTTTGCGGAGCGTTCCCTTCATAGACCTGATCAATTTGAAACGAAGTCAGGGTAAACGGAACCCGGTCATAGAAAAAACTTTTTTGCCCGGAAAGAGCCTTGCCCTCCACGATTAAATCAGCTTCTAGCTGCATTTCTTTCACACTGGAATACATTTTGTTCAAGGACACACCCACTTCCACCTCTTTCGGTTGGAAGAAAGAAACATAGATCCCGGCCGCCGTCAACAAAGCAAGACTTGTGATCCCGATGGAATAAAGAAGGTGTTTGGACTTCCTCAGCATAAATAAACCTCCTTAAAAATTAATAAATGGCATTCACTCCGCTGATGTCATCCTGGGTCGGGGAATAAACCGTTCTCCCGTCATTGCTGTACATGACTGCTCCACCGGGTCCCAGCCGGTCTTCATGGGCAAGACCGATCGCATGCCCCAGTTCGTGCGTGATGACTCCTTTTCGAACCTGAGAGGAATAACTGTCGGTATAATAACGGTTGATGGAAATATCCATTTGGTAAACCGTGCTGCCTGAAGCGGAAGTAACGGTGCAAAGGCCGCTCCAGGAAACATTTCCATAATTGCCGGCCTCCGTGCGAATCCCGGCACTGGACCCTCCGTAACTGAGATTTACATCCGTCCGGCTGCTCCATTCCGCAGCGCCGTTTTCGCACTGTGTCGTATAGTCGCCTCCCATATCGCATTCATACGTAATATTGCTGCTTGACCATCTGTAACCCCACAAATTGTAAGCAAAGGCCGGAGTCCATGCCAGCAGGGTGACCACAAACAAACTGAGGACTACCAATTTTTTGGCCAAGAAAAACCCTCCTTATAAAAATATTCTGACTATATAATTGGCTACAAAGGAGGGAAAACCTGCTTTTTTATATAAAAAAATTCTAATTCAAAATACTTTTATACAAACAAAGAGCAAACCAACAAGAAAAAAAAGGCAAGAATCCATTTTCGGAATCTTGCCTTTGAATTTGGCTTCAAATTGCTGAGTCGGGTTGTTCTTTCCAATCTTGGTATAACAAGCCGGTGGCAAAAGTGACAAGCGGAACAAACAACATATTGACCAGCATGACCACGGATGCCACCACGAGGTAGCGGTCGGTGAATAAGAATGTGATCGATTGGACGATCCACTCGACAGCCAGCTCCACGATCAAGAAGCCAAAAATAATACCACACAGTTTCCAGAAATTGCTTTTGCCAAATTGAAAGGCTTGCTTGAAGCCTTCCCACCATTTTTTTTCGTCCAGTACCACGGCAAACGGGAAGGCATTAAACAGAACCATCAAAACAAATCCCGGGATAAGCAGAAGGAAAGTTCCGGTGACCACTCCCAAAGTATAGAGAACGGACATCACAAAAACGACAAAACCATATTGCCAAAAGCTCCCGTATGCACTCGAAAACTCAATGTATTCCCGTTTCCGGTAACTGTCCAAGATCTTGATAAAGGGAATTTGGACCAGTGATCCGGCAATCAACATATTGATGCCGTAGAACAAATCAGCGATATGAATCTGAGGTAACCAATAATAGAAATATAAATAGTTGTTGATGAGTATACACAGAAACTGGATTGGAACGATCACGATCAAACCCAGCATTAAAATCTTGCCAAATTCTTCGCGATACAGTTGAAACGAATCCCGAATGAGCATTTTGTCCTCCTTCAACATTTAGTCTCTGGGGTTGCGAATACTTTCTATTTGTTTTTTTTGTTTTTCTTTATTCGCCTTATCTCTATACACATCGTTTTTGAAATCTTCGTATTCAGCCATGGTTGCCTTGTCGGCATTCAGCCATTTATGCAGTTTATTCAGCCGCATATAGGAAACCTGTTTTGAGAGATCCAAAAAAGAAATGGATGCTTTTAGTTGCTTCATGAATTTTGTCCGTTCTTCTTCCGTTTCGATCTGTACTTCAAATTGTATTTTTTGAATGTCCATCATTCGCTCGAAATTTTTTCTGACCTTTTCATAGATATCTTTAGTAACCAGATAATCTGTTGTGAGTTCGGTAAATTGTTTTTTTGCGTTTTCCACCACTTGTTTAAGTTCCTCTTGTGTTTCAAACATCGTTTGTGGAATAGAACAAAAGATTTCATAACCTTTTTTGAAGGATGGATCATTAGATGCGTTGACAGTATCTGCAAAAGAATCCAGCAGGGATTGCAACTTTTTCCATATACCCATGGGTCTTTCCGACCATTTTGATCCATAAGTAAAAACATGTTTCAATCCTGATTCGACATCAGTTATATAATGATAAACTTCAACACAATCTTTATGAAGAGGCAAAGTGCCGTCTTCCTTGACAATCAAAATACCGTTCACTTTTTTTTCAGAGTAGCCATAAGTAATATTGTAAAATGTACTGCCGTTTACAACGGCTCGTTGGGGATAAATGTTATATACTTCTCCGTCTCGCAAATAATTCTCTGCCATATTTTTGATATGTTCTGGCGGTTCTGGAAGGGGGTTACCTCTAAGTTCATCCAAATTCATTGTTTTAGCCCTCCTTTGTTTAACCGAAAAGTTTGTTCCAAGCCGATTTTACACCATTTTTCACGGCGTTAACCCCTTTTTTCGCCAAATCAACGGCTCCTTGTGCCATCTTTTTGATGCCTTCCCGATGGGTCCAAATGGCACTTCCAGCCCATAATACCGTACCGGCAGCGGCTAAACCGATTCCCCAAGGAGTGGGTCCCATCAAGGCTCCTGCCGAAATCAGACCTTCACCGAAACTTCCCACAGCTTTGATGGCTGCATCCCGGGCTTCTGCACCTTTGCCGGCTTTCCAATTTTTGTAGGTGTCAATCAGATTATTTCCTGTATCGATAGCGGCAACACTAATGCCAACCCAGCCGAGACCTTTGGACAATTTGGAAACGGAACTGAGTTTTCCGATTTGACTTTGAATCTCGGCTCTTTGAAGTAATGAACCCATTTCTTGGAGGTTTTCCAGGTTGCGGATTTCTTTTAGAACTTTATATTTATCCCAAACTTCTTTGCCCTTTTCTGCCCCATCCCAAGTATCAATAAAGATTTTCCCGGCGGACCCATCTTTAAAAACCAAGTTTCCCATGGCTGACCGCGGGATTTTCACTATGTTGCCGTAAACGGCTCCTTTGGGGGAGATTTCATCAATCGGATTGTAAAGATAAGGTTCAATGGAAGCGGCTTGTTCTTTGAAAAAGTCATTGATCACAAATTTCATGACTGTCCAGGGATCCGGACCGTCGTTTTTCTTTTCGTTTTTGGATTGCGGTTGTTGTTTTTGCTCCGGTGTTTCCACTTTGGTGTTTTCATCGTTGATCTTTTTTTGCTCTTCCGGTTTCGGCCCTTCCTTCGGCTTGTAAAAATGGTCATCGACCGAAGGAACGTTGATGCCGCCTCCTTCGGCGTGGGAAATCGCCGGTGACAATGGAATGACAATTCCGATCATCATGCAGATGATTGCCATCAGCAGGCGGCGGGGGATGTTTTTTCGCATGTGACGCATACACATGGTTACGGAAAACAAAAGCAGAAGGATGGATTTTAAACCGTTTCCTTCGCTGGCGCAAGTATGTATGTAATTTGTTTTCCGTAACAGATTCACCTTCCTTTCATGGATGTGTTTTCATGGCTGTCATAACAGACAGAATGAACCCGGAGGTTCACTCTGTTTAAGCAATATTTCGATTTATTTGCAAACCGGTTTACGGTTTACAACCTATGTAAATAATTCATAAATCATAGCCAATTATACTTGTTTTTGTAATATTCGATTTAAAACACTCTTGTCTATATTGTTAATTCTTCTTTAAAGACGATTGAAATGGATGATTTAAGGGAAAAATACAAATTTCTTTCAACATATTTTTTTATATTAGCATATTTTGACTTGGAAGGGTAGGGATGAGGGGAGAAATCAGGAAGGAAATTTATTAAAAAGGAGTAAATCAGATAAAGTCATTCATAATTTCATTCCATGGAGTTTAAATTGCATCTTTTACGGTCAGATGCTGTCGGTTGGAGATTGCAAGGGGAAGGGGAAGGTGTTATGTTATGAGTCGTTTCAATCAATGAAAAAGACTGCTGTTTGAACGCAGCAGTCTTAGGCGGCATTTTTGATTTCTTCATAGTAGTCTTTGGCTTTTTTCTCGTTAAATTGTTTTTCCCATTTGGACATGACAACCGATGCCAAAGAATTGCCCAGGACGTTGACAACCGTACGCATCATGTCCATAATGCGGTCGACGCCGGCGATGAATGCCAATCCTTCTGCCGGGATGCCGACAACATGCAAGGTGGCTAACAGGACCACGAAGGAAACTCCCGGAACTCCGGCAATTCCTTTGGAGGTTATCATAAGTGTGAGCAAAAGGGTGACCTGTTGGGTGACAGTCAAATCAATGCCATACATCTGGGCGATGAAAATGGCGGCAATGGCTTGATAAAGCGTGGAACCGTCCAAGTTAAACGAATAACCGGTTGGAATGACAAACGAAGTGATCGCTTTCGGGCAGCCAAACCGCTCCATTTTCTCCATCAATTTTGGCAAAACGGCTTCCGAGCTGGAAGTGGAGTAAGCCAAAATCAATTCGTCTTTTAAGATCCTGACCAAATGAAAAATGTTGACTCCGACGATTTTCGCGGTAAGCCCCAAGACCACGACAATAAAAAAGATCATGGTCGCATAAACCAAGATCACAAGTTTGCTCAATGGAATCAAGGATTCGATCCCAAACTTGGAAACCGTGACTCCGATCAGGGCAAAGACGCCAAAGGGAGCAAATTTCATGACGGTATTGGTGACATAAAACATGGCATCGGCGGTTCCTTGGAAAAACCTGAGCACGGGTTTTCCTTTTTCACCGATCGCGGCGATCCCAAGGCCAAACATGACGGAGAAAAAGATGATGGCCAGCATGTCGCCTTCCACAATGTCCGCAAACAAGTTTTCGGGGACGATTTGGACGACGGTGTCAATGAGCCCGTGTTCTTCCGTTTCTTTCGTGGTTTCTTGATATTGGCTGATATCGGTTTGCTCGATGGATTGCATGTCAACGCCCTTACCCGGTTGAAACACGTTGGCGGCGAGCAACCCGACAAGCAGTGCGATGGTGGTGATGATTTCGAAATAAAGAATGGTTTTTCCGCCGAGTTTCCCCAGTTTTTTAATGTCTCCGACACCGGCTACGCCGACGATAATGCTGGAAATGACAATGGGGATGACAATCATTTTAATGAGGCGCAAGAAAATGTCGCCAATGGGTTGCAGATATTTTTCGATATTCGGATTGCCGAAGAAAACGGCCCCGACAATGATACCCAAAATGAGCCCGATAAATATTTGCCATGCCAGACTGATTTTAACCTTTTTCATTCAATCACCTCGCAAAAAAATGACATGATTATAAATGTTTATGACTATTTATTAATTGATCTAGTAAATAAACGACAAATAATATGTTAAAAGAAATTTAAAGATGAATCAATCTTTATAACAATAATTGTATTTATTTGAATATAATTGTTTTTCAATCTATAAGTTTGGAGATAAAAAAAACCGGGAAGATATATCCCAGTTTTTTAACGTTGAATAATGAAGTTAAGTTGACGGGCGGTCCGGCCCTTCCAGCTTCTTGTTTCCAAAGCCGGCGGCAAATTCGGTTTCGGATTTGTTTTGCTGTTTGGTTTTCTCGTTTTTTTTCTTTTGTTCCAAGCTGGAATTGGACGGTTTTTTCAAAGCGGTTCACTCCTTTCTAATTTTAATATGCAACTTTTTCGTGGTTTTACACCGAATTCGTTTTATGAAATTGTATATTTTTTTATTTTCTTAAAAATTATGCCCTCATCAAAAGGCGGAATGCAGGAAGTTTTGATTCTTTGTCGAATGGAAAAAATAAACTGTTTTGGACGATTGGGAGGGTCTTCCATTGAATAAAATCCGAGTGATCCTAGCGGATGATAATCGGGAATTTGCCGATTTGCTTAAAGAACATTTGAACGGGCAGGGAGATATTGAAGTGATCGGTGTGGCCCACCACGGGGGCGAGGTCATTGAAATGTTAAAACAGGAAATTCCCGATGTTTTGATCCTGGATATTATCATGCCTCATCTGGACGGGCTTGGCGTATTGGAACAGCTCCAGCAAATGGATCTGGAGTTTGATCCGAAAGTGATCATGCTCACGGCATTCGGCCAGGAAAACATCACGCACCGGGCCGTGGAACTGGGAGCTTCCTATTACATATTAAAGCCGTTTGATCTGGATGTGTTGACCCACCGGATCCGGCAGATGAAAGGCATTGCTTCCAAGCCGGCATTGGTGAAATCCGGCTCTTCCGTCCCGTCGGGAAAAGCGGCCTCCGGACAAAAAGCCAATAATTTGGATGCCAATATCACCAACGTGATTCATGAGATCGGTGTCCCGGCCCATATCAAGGGGTATCTGTATCTGCGTGAAGCCATTTCCATGGTTTACAATGAGGTGGAGTTACTCGGAGCGATCACCAAGTCGCTGTATCCCCGGATTGCCAAAAAATACAACACGACTCCGAGCCGTGTGGAACGGGCGATCCGCCATGCGATCGAAGTGGCTTGGAGCCGTGGGAATATGGATTCCATCCGGGAGCTGTTCGGTTATACAATTAACGTAACCAAAGCAAAACCGACAAACAGTGAATTTATCGCGATGGTTGCCGATAAATTACGCATTGAACATAAAGTCGGGTAAGCCGCCACTTGATCGTGGCGGCTTTTTTCATCAGCGGATTCGTACTTTTTCGGAACGGTCAATCCATAACCGGTGTTCTTTTCTCGCTTCGGTGATTTTTCGATAAAGGGATTCGGCTTCGGCATATCTGCGGGCTTTTAAAGCTTGGCGAAATCTTTTTTCCAGCGGTGCCACCACTTGTTGATGAAACATGTTTGCCCGGGTAGTGTACTTGGGTTTTGCAGGACGTTGTTCCTGCCGGTTTGTCGAAAGTCTTCTTTTTTTGCCCATCGGTCATTGCCTCCTTTTTAAGCAGGGGACCAGGTCACTTTCCTGGCGGTTGAAAAACGTTTTTTCACTTCAGGCCAGTAAACCACATTCCACCAGTTGTCGATGTATGCTTTGCGATTGTTTTTGTATTTCAGATAATAGGCGTGTTCCCAAACATCTAGGGGCAGTAAAGGAATCACATCTTGTTGGGAAAGGTTTTGGTGTTTTTCCGCTTGCAAAATCTCCAGTCGATGTGCCCTGGGGCTCCAGACCAAAATGGCCCAACCGCTTCCTTCCACCTGTTCTGCGGCGCGGGAGAAGTGTTCCTGAAACCGTACGAAACTGCCAAAATCCATATCGATTTGGTTTCTGAGAGAGCCGGACGGTTCCCCACCGCCTTCCGGATTCATAATTTCCCAAAAGATGGTGTGCAAATAGTGACCGGCTCCGTGGAAGGCCGCTTCCCGTTCCCAATGCTTCAACAAAGTAAAATCCCCTTCCTGACGGGCGGTTTGAATCATTTTTTCAGCCCGGTTCAGTCCGTCCACATAGCTTTGATGATGTTTGTCGTGATGCAGTTGCATGGTTTCCGCATCAATATATGGTTCAAGCGCATCATAGGGATAGGGGAGCGGAGGCAGTTGATGTTTTCCAACGGGAACGCGGGGCTCTTGCAATGGTTTGGGGGATTCCGGCGATTTCGGAGTTTTTTCTGCAAAAGAAGTTGCGATGGGCGAGGCAAGGTTTTGGAATCGTGCGATGAGTTGCTGAAAAGTTTGGTAAAGGGTGTAAGGATCTTTAAAAGGCATTTGTCTTTCCAAATGGCAGATCTGTTTCCACAATTTTTGTCCGGCTTTTTTCTGGTGAGGATCGGTAATGGATTGCAGTTGTTGTTCCAGCCAGGTGCGGTAATATTGAATCATAAAGGCAAAAGACTGCTTCTGCAGATGGTTGAACCCATTCAGGTTTGGATGTATCATTCGCTCCATTCTCCTCCGCAAAGTTGTTTTTTCCACAATATGTGTAGTCGCCCAAAACCGTGAATGAAATTTGGGATAAAAAAGAGAATTTTAGTGTCGAAACATGTTAAAATAAATGGTTACAGTGTTGAGTGTTGGAATGTGGTGAGAGTTTGAAGTGAATGGAGGCGACAAGGTGGCTCGGGAACGCAAGTTTTCAACCGATGAATTGTTTCGTGAAACCAAACAAATTCTTCAATGTAAAGGTTATGACGCCTTTACCCTCAGCCGGTTGGCAGAATGTTTGAATGTATCACGCGGGACCATTTACAAATATTATGAGAATAAAGATGAATTAATTATGGCTTATATGATTGATGAAATGAATCGGTTTCTTGTGAAACTGAATGAAATGGAAACCAGGCAAGGTTTTTTCGCCCAGTTTGAATTTCTGTTGCACCTTTTATTTGAAAACGAAAATATTGATCAACTTATGGAGATCGGACAGCAAATTTCAGCAAGTACGAACAAAGTCAAAGAGAAAAAAGAAGAATTAAGCCAACTCCATTTAATGATTTATGGCCGCTTGCAACAATTAATCCAATTGGGGCGCAAAGAACAGGTGTTGAAAGAGGAAATTCCGGATGAACTGATCTTGGGATTTATTTTTAACTCTGTGGCCATTCCACGCGGTGAAGTCCCATGGGATCAATGGGTCAAGAGCATCGAGGAAATCATCTTTTATGGAATGGTTAAACGTTGAGAAGAATTCGTATATGTTTTTTGATTGACACAAGTGTCACCATTGTTTATGATCTTAAGTGACACTTGTGTCAATTTGCATTCAAAGTGACAGTATTGTTACTTTCATGGAAAGGGGAAAACGGATAAGCGATGCACAAGGTTCTGCAAGCAGTGACGGATCGTGTGACAACAAAGAAGGGAGTTTGGATCACGTTGGCCGTATGGCTGATTGCCGTGGTTCTGCTCGCCCTTTTTGCTCCGGGGGCAAAAGATTATGAGGTGAGCCAAGTGGACTCTCTCCCGGGGGAAGCCCAATCGGTCATTGCCCAAAAGAAACTGGATCAGTACTTTCGTCAGGACGGAACACCCGCCATTTTTGTTTTTCAGTCAAAACAAGGGGAATTGAAAGCCGAAGCGCTTTTGGAGTTGTTGAAGAAAATTGAGGGAGCGGATCCGAAGGGACTGGAAGCCGCCGTTCCCCTGCAAAACCTGCCTCCCCAGGCAATGATGGGATTTTTCTCGGATGACAAGACAACCGCAGTCCTTCCTTACATGTTTGATGAATCGCTGGAAACAAAAGAGATCAAAGAGGTAAGGGATCAAATTTTAGAGGTAGCCGGGAATCATCCGGATATTCAGCTTTATGTGACCGGACCGGCCGGAATCGCCGCGGACACACTGGATCTTTTCTCCAGAGCAGATCTGGTGCTTCTTTTCTCGACAATCGGGTTAATCCTTGTACTTTTAATTGTGATTTATCGTTCTCCATTGTTGGCCCTGATTCCGCTGATTGCCGCGGCATTTGTTTATGAGGCTGTGATGCAGATTCTGGGATTGATGGGGAAAGCCGGGCTGGTATACAGTAATCAGACGGTTTCGATTATGTCGATTCTCTTGTTTGCAACCATCACGGATTATTCTTTGTTCGTCTTTTCCCGTTTCCGGGAAGAACTGAAGGTGCATGAGGACAAATTTGCCGCCATGAAAGCGGCCATGAGAGGCACGGGAATGCCGGTCTTCTTCTCGGGTGGAACGGTTTTGGCCGCCATGCTTGTTTTGTTCTTTGCCCAGTTTGGGGATTACCGGAACTTTGCCCCGACTTTTTCCACGGCGATGGCGGTGGTCATGCTGGCATCCGTGACCTTGATTCCTGCTTTGTTTGCGGCTTTCGGAAGAAAGGCATTTTGGCCCAAAGTGCCTCGGGTCGGGGAAGCGAATATCAAAAACAACGCCATTTGGAGCCGGATTGGACATACGGTCGTCAAGAAACCGGGGGTTTTTGTGGCGGCCATCGGGATTTTTCTCCTTTTGTCGGCAAGCTATTTGGCGAACTTGAACTATGAGTTTGACACGATGAAATCGTTCCCGGAAGATATGCCTTCGCGCCAAGGGTATGAAGTGCTGGAGCAAAAGTTTGCCAAAGGGGATTTGGCACCGACCACCGTTCTGTTGGAAGCCGAGGAGAAGGTTACCAAAACGCAGATGGATTCCTTGCAACAGACGTTGGAAAAACAGCCGCTCGTCAGCCAAGTGCGTCCCAACGGAACGGACGAATCCGGAAAAGTGGTCCGTTTTCAGCTGACTTTTGACGAAAATCCCTATGCGGTGAAAACCATTGATGCCATGGAACAAATGGTCAACCATTCGGGGCAGATTTTAAATGAGAGCGGATTGAAAGGCAACTTGTACTTTGCAGGGGAAACCGCCCACAAAGTGGATGACCGCATCATCAATAACCAGGACACTTGGCTCATTGTCCTGTTGGAAACCATTTTGATTTTCTTGCTCCTGATTGTTTTGACCCGATCCTTTAAGATGCCGGTATACATGATGGGAACCATTTTGATATCGTTTTTGGCCGCGTTGGGGCTGGGAATGCTGTTGACCAAGTGGTTCTTCGGCATTGATTCCATCAGCAACCGGGTTCCGCTGTATTCGTTTGTGTTTCTGGTGGCACTGGGCATCGACTATAACATCATGCTGATGTCCAGGTTCCAGGAAGAGCGGAAAAATCACACCGTCAAACAAGCGATCGAAAATGCCGTGGCCAGCACGGGAGGGGTTATATCCTCCGCCGGAGTCATTTTGGCCGCCACCTTTGCGGTATTGATGACCCAGCCGATACAGCTTTTGTTTGTCTTTGGTTTCATTGTGGCTGTGGGCATTTTGTTGGACACTTTTTTAATCCGGGGCATGTTGTTGCCGGGCATGGTGGCATTGTTTGAAAAAGACAAAGCGGAGAAAGAGAAGGATCCTGCTTCCGCCGCCGGGCTTTTGGATAAAGCCTGAAGACGCGGCGGGGAGAAATAAAAAAAGAGGATGGGGGAAGAAACCCTTCATCCTCTTTTTTGTTCGCTCAAAAAGTTAAGAGGAAATTTTGCTTTTTTGACTTTTGAGCCGGTTTCTTTTTTTGTCATGGTGAAAAATGAAACCACCCAGAAAGGCGATGCTGGCCAGAAATAAGATGAGGGAACCGGTAAACGGCAACCAGGCAAAGGATTGGCCGGACAGAAAGTCGTGGAACATGTCGCGCATCCATTTCCAACTGTATGCGGCCGATGCTCCCGGAATGCACATGATAATGATGGCCAAGATACGTTGATACACAGGTTTTGATGGTTTCATCGATCCGGTCCGTCCTTTCTGTATCTTCTTTAAACATAGTAGCGCAGGTTAGCGGATATTACCACCCGCTTTTCACAGAAACAATATGATAAGATGAATGGCGAAGGAGGAAGGAGGAATTCCGATGAAAACGTTTCTTATTGTGGGAGGCGGTCAGGGCGGGATTGCCATCTTGCAAACCTTGTTGTCCATTGATTTTGTCAAAGTGATCGGAGTGGTTGATTTAAATCCTGACGCTCCTGCGATTTCAGAAGCTGAGAAACATGGGATTCCCACAGGAAGGCAATTCGAACCTTTCCTGGATCCGGCGCCTGATGTGGTATTGGAAGTGACGGGAGATCCGAAAGTTTATGACCGGCTGGGGGAAATGAAACATGAAGATACCCTGTTGATCTCAGGCGCGGTGGTTGATCTGTTGATCCGGCTGGTGGAAGAAAAAAAGAAGTGGTTCATGGCTTACAAGCGCCGGCAACAAGAGTTGGAAACAATTTTGGATTCCACCCATGACGGAATGATCGCGGTGAATAAAGAAGCCCGGATCACGTTGTTTAACCGGGCGGCAGAGAGGATGATCGGAACCTCGGCCGGGAAAGTGCTGGGGAAAAAAATTGAGGATGTGATCCCAAAATCCCGTCTGGAGTGGGTCTTGCACAACGGAAAAGCGGAACTGAATCAAAAGTTTAAACTTCCAAGCGGAATGGAGATATTGACCAACCGTGTTCCGGTGAAGGGGCAAGACGGAAAGGTGATCGGAGCAGTTTCAGTATTCCGGGACATCAGCGAGCTGAAGAACATGTCCCAACAAATCATCGATTTGGAAAGCATGAAAAGCTTGCTGCAGGCCATCATCGATTCATCGGAAGATGCCATTTCCGTCGTGGACACCAACGGAATGGGGATCCTGATCAATCCGGCCTACACCCGTTTAACGGGACTGAAACCGGAGGACATTATCGGGAAGCCGGCGGATACGGATATCTCCGAAGGGGAAAGCATGCATATGAAGGTGCTCCGGACCAAAAAACCGGTTCGCGGCGTCCAATTAAAAGTGGGTCCCCATCGGAAAGAGGTGTTGGTCAATGTTGCGCCGATCATGATGGAAGGGGAATTGAAAGGCAGTGTGGGAATTATACACGATGTTTCCGAGATCAAGCGGCTGAACCGGGATCTCGAACGGGCGCGCCGGATTATCCGAAACCTGGAGGCCAAATATACATTTGATGACATTATCGGAAGTTCCGAAACGATGAGATACAGCATTGAACAGGCAAAGCAAGCGGCGGAAACCCGGGCGACCGTCTTGTTGAGAGGGGAATCGGGAACCGGGAAGGAATTGTTTGCTCATGCCATTCACAATGCCAGTGACCGCAAATACAACCAGTTTGTCCGGGTGAATTGTGCCGCTTTGTCCGAATCCTTGTTGGAAAGCGAGTTGTTCGGCTACGAAGAAGGAGCGTTCACCGGGGCAAGGCGCGGCGGAAAAAAAGGCCTTTTTGAAGAAGCCAACGGCGGAACCATTTTTCTGGATGAGATCGGCGAGCTGAAGCCGAGCACCCAGGCAAAACTGCTCAGAGTGCTGCAGGAAAAAGAGGTTTTGCGGGTGGGAGGCACCAAATCGATTCCGATCGATGTCCGGGTGATTGCGGCAACTAATGTGTATTTGGAAAAAGCCATTCAGGAGAAACGCTTCCGGGAAGACTTGTATTACCGCCTGAACGTATTGCCGATTCACATTCCCCCGCTTCGCATGCGGAAAGAAGACCTGGTGGATTTGGCCCGGCATTTGATTAAAAAGTTTAACCAGGAATATGGCCGGAATGTGGAAGAGATTGACTTGGAAGCGATCCAAACCTTGCATCAATATTCCTGGCCGGGAAACGTACGAGAATTGGAAAACGTTTTGGGGCGGGCCATGATCAATATGGAGTTTAACGAAAGGGTCATGAGGAAAAAACATTTGCCGCCCTTGGATTTATCCCGGGCAAAAGAGGGACAAGATTTGGAAGGCCGGTTGGAAAGTGGTACAGATATTCAACCTTTGAAAGATGTTATACAACAATTTGAAAAAAATTATTTAAAAAAAGTGTATGAAAAAACCAACAAGAACAAAACGGAGACAGCCAAAGCGCTGGGGATCTCCGTTCGAAGCCTTTATTACAAGCTGGAAAAATACGATCTGATTTGATTTTGCAAAAAATTGCATGAAAAAAATTTCCTTTCTCTGCACAGTTTTGCAAACGAAAAAAATCTAAAATAACAAAAGCTGCTAATAAAATCGCGGGATTTTCATTTTTTGATCCGGTTGGCATGCCATTTGCATATCAGTATGTCGGCCGGCGAAATCGTAAAAACTATCGTTGATGAAATGAAAGGAACGACTCAAACAATCAGCCGGAATGAAGAGGTGTTAAGTATGTTAAGATCCTTTGAAGAAATACTAAAAAAAGCAGAATCTTTGCCTTCGGTCAAGGTTGCTGTCGCAGCAGCCGATGATCAGGATGTGTTGGAGGCTGTTCGTGATGCCATGCAACATGGAATTGCCGATTTCCTGTTGTTTGGGGACGAAGCCAAGATCCGGGAGATCAGCCGAGAAATCGGTCTTGATATCAAAGACGGGCAAATCATTCATGCGGATTCCCCCGCACAAGCTTCAAAAATGGCAGTATCCGCCGTTCGTGACCAACAAGCCGATGTGGTGATGAAAGGGATGGTTCAAACGGCTGACTTTTTGCGGGCCGTCTTAAATAAAGAAAAAGGCTTGAGGACCGGCGCCGTATTGAGCCATGTGGCCACGTTTGAAGTTCCGGGATATGATCACTTGATTCATGTCACCGACCCGGCATTGAATGTGGCTCCGGATCTGAAAGAAAAAACCCAAATTGCCCAAAATGTGATCCGGTACTGTCACACACTCGGAAATACCGAACCGAAAGTTGCGGTCCTGGGTGCAGTGGAAGTGGTGAATCCCAATATGGATGCGACGCTTCATGCTGCCGCGCTCGCACAAATGAACCGCCGGGGCCAAATTAAAGGTGCTTTGGTTGACGGGCCGTTTGCTTTGGACAATGCAGTGTCCGTGAGAGCAGCGGAACATAAAGGAATTGACAGTCCGGTTGCAGGACGTGCGGATGTTTTGTTGGTGCCGGACATTGAGGCAGGAAACATGCTTTACAAGTCCATGGTGTATTTTGCCAACAGTAAAATCGGTGCCGTTGTTTTGGGAGCTGCCGCCCCGGTGGTATTGACTTCCCGTGCGGACTCGCCGGAATCCAAATTGTATTCGATTGCGCTTGCCGTGTTGCAGGCAGCTGCCCAATGATCTGATTGAGGAGGAATGAAAGATGAAAATCTTCGATTACATGGAAAAATATGATTATGAACAACTCGTCATGTGCCAAGATAAAGAGTCCGGTCTCAAAGCCATCATTTGTATCCATGATACCACCCTGGGGCCGGCTCTGGGTGGTATGCGCATGTGGACTTATGCTTCGGAAGAGGAAGCCATTGAGGATGCGCTGCGCTTGGGAAGAGGGATGACTTACAAAAATGCGGCTGCCGGCTTAAATCTCGGCGGCGGAAAAACGGTGATCATCGGCGATCCGAGAAAAGACAAAAACGAAGCCATGTTCCGTGCCTTGGGACGCTTTATTCAAGGTTTGAACGGACGGTACATCACGGCGGAAGATGTGGGAACCACCGTGGAAGACATGGATATCATTCATGAGGAAACCCGTTACGTGACAGGCGTGTCGCCCGCTTTCGGTTCCAGCGGCAACCCCTCACCGGTGACCGCTTACGGCGTATACCGTGGAATGAAAGCGGCTGCAAAAGAAGCTTTCGGCGATGACTCACTCGAAGGCAAAGTGGTGGCTGTTCAAGGAGTGGGACATGTTGCTTACGAATTATGTAAGCACTTGCATAATGAAGGGGCCAAATTGATTGTGACCGACATCAACAAAGAAAATGCAGACCGTGCCGTGCAAGAATTTGGTGCCGAATTTGTTCATCCGGACAAAATCTATGATGTGGAATGCGACATTTTTGCTCCTTGTGCGCTCGGGGCGATCATTAATGACGAAACCATTGAACGCTTGAAATGCAAAGTGGTGGCCGGTTCGGCAAACAATCAGCTGAAAGAAGAGCGCCATGGAAAAATGCTTGAAGAAAAAGGAATCGTCTATGCGCCGGATTATGTCATCAATGCCGGAGGCGTGATCAATGTCGCCGACGAATTGTTGGGTTACAACCGTGAGCGTGCGATGAAAAAAGTGGAAGGCATTTACGACAATATCCTGAAAGTGTTTGAGATTGCAAAACGGGATGGCATTCCGAGTTATCTCGCAGCAGACCGCATGGCGGAAGAACGGATTGAAATGATGCGCAAAACAAGAAGCACATTTTTGCAAGATCAACGCAACCTGATCAATTTTAACAACAAATAAGGGATGGAAAATTGCAGGCAGATTAGAATGGAGTGTTGAAGGTGGAGCCGATTCGGGTTCTGGCAATTAACCCTGGATCAACTTCGACCAAAATCGGTGTGTTTGCGGACGAAAAACCGATTTTGGAAGAAACATTGCGCCATGATCCAAATGAAATAGCAAAGTTTAAAGACATGTTTGACCAATATCCGTTTCGCAAACAGGTGATTCTGGACACCTTGGATCGCGAAGGGATCAACTTGAACAAACTGGACGCCGTGGTCGCACGCGGAGGGTTGTTGAGACCGATTCCGGGCGGAACTTACAAAGTGAATGAAGAAATGATTGCTGATCTGCGTTCAGCGGAATATGGCACGCATGCTTCCAACCTGGGTGCCATCATTGCCCAAGAAATTGCGGATCAATTGAATATTCCGGCATTCATCGTGGACCCGGTGGTGGTGGATGAATTGCAACCGGTTGCACGGATTTCCGGGATTCCTGAAATTAAGCGGAGAAGCATTTTCCATGCTTTGAACCAAAAAGCAGTGGCCCGGCGCGTTGCCCAAAAATTGGGGATGACCTATGAAAAAAGCCGTTTCATAGTTGTGCATATGGGAGGCGGCATCACCGTGGGCGCGCATCTGGAAGGCCGGGTGATTGATGTCAACAACGGATTGAACGGAGAAGGACCGTTTTCGCCCGAACGTGCGGGGACGGTGCCGGTTGGCGATTTGATTTCACTCTGTTTTTCCGGCAAATACTTTGCCAGTGAAATTATGCGCATGGTTGTCGGGAAAGGCGGACTCATGGGTTATCTGGGAACGACGGATGCCCGCGAAGTAGAAAAGATGATTGAAAACGGGGATGAAAAGGCAGCTTTGATTTATGAAGCGATGGCTTATCAAGTGTCCAAAGAAATCGGAGCTTATTCCACGGTGTTAAACGGACAAGTGGATGCCATCATTTTGACGGGCGGTCTGGCCTACGGGAAATCTTTCACCAAAATGATCCAAGATCGTGTGGAGTGGATTGCCCCTGTGCATGTGGTCCCTGGAGAAAATGAATTGCAAGCATTGGTCGAAGGAACGTTGCGTGTGGTTCGCGGCGAAGAAGAGGCCAAGCATTATCCACCGATAGAAAAAGGAGTCGAGGTAGTCCATGGCTGAGAACTATGATCTCGTCGTATTGGGGGCCGGGCCCGGCGGTTATGTCGCCGCCGCCCGTGCCGCCCAACTGGGAATGAAAGTGGCTGTTGTCGAAAAGGAACGCTTGGGAGGCGTCTGCTTAAATAAAGGATGCATCCCGACCAAAACTTTGTTGAGAAGCGCTGAGCTTTACCAAAATATGAAAAACAGCGAAGAATTTGGAATCGCCGTCGGGGATGTCAATCTGGAATTTGACCGGGTGCAAAAAAGAAAACAAAAAGTGGTCGATACCTTGCATAAAGGAGTCGAGGGACTTCTCAAGAAAAATAAAGTGGATGTTTATTACGGAACCGGCCGCATTTTGGGCCCGTCCATTTTCTCGCCGATGCCCGGAACCATTTCCGTTGAGCACGCGGACAGCAGTGAAGAACCGACGATGCTGGTTCCCAAAAACGTGTTGATTGCAACGGGTTCCAGGCCCAGAACATTGCCGGGGCTTGAAGTCGACGGTCAATTTGTCATGAACTCGGATCATGCCTTGCAAATGGAAGAGCTTCCGAAATCCATGATTATCATCGGAGGCGGCGTTATCGGTGTTGAGTGGGCTTCCATGCTCAGCGACTTTGGTGTGGATGTCACCATTGTGGAGTATATGGACCGGATTTTGCCTTTGGAAGATGAGGATGTCAGTAAGGAGATGGCCCGTCTTTTGAAGAAGAGAAAAGTAAAAATCCTGACCGGTGCCAAAGTGCTGCCGGAAACTGTCACTGCTCAGGGTGGAAAAGTGACCATGCAGGTGGAAAAAGGCGGGGAAGTGACAACACTGGAGGCCGACCGCACCCTTGTATCCGTCGGGCGTGAAGCCAACATCGATGACATTGGCTTGCAAAACACCTCGATCAAAGTGGAAAAAGGTGTGATTCAAGTCAATGAATTCATGCAGACGGAAGAAAGCCACATTTACGCCATCGGTGATGTCATCGGCGGATATCAATTGGCTCATGTGGCTTCGCATGAAGGAATTTTGGCAGTGGAACACATGGCCGGCAAAGAAGTTTATCCGATTGATCCGCTCACCATTCCGCGATGCACATACAGCCGTCCGGAAGTGGGAAGCATCGGTTTGACAGAGGCGCAGGCCAAAGAGAAAGGCTATGAAGTCAAAGTCGGCAAGTTTCCGTTCCGGGCCGTCGGAAAATCATTGGTATTCGGAGAAATGGACGGATTCATAAAAATCATTTCTGACAAGAAAACCGATGACTTGCTGGGTGTGCATATCATCGGTCCCCATGCAACCGATATGATTTCGGAAGCCGGGTTGGCGAAAGTATTGGATGCAACGGCTTGGGAAATTGCCCATACCATTCACCCGCATCCGACATTATCCGAGGTTTATGCCGAAGCAGCGATGGCTGTCGACGGAAAACCGATCCATGGTTAACGAAAGGGGCGTTTTTTGATGAGCGAATTGAACCATCGGGAATTGGGATTAAGCGATGACCAAGTGTTGGATATGTACCGTTACATGCTTTTGGCGCGCAAAGTGGATGAGCGCATGTGGCTTTTGAATCGGGCCGGTAAAATTCCCTTCGTGATCTCTTGTCAAGGTCAGGAAGCCATCCAGGTGGGGGCTACGTTTGCATTGGATCGCGAAAAAGACTGGCTCTGCCCTTATTACCGTGATTTGGGCATGATGCTGGTATTTGGGCAAACCGCCAGAGACCAAATGCTGTCTGCCTTTGCCAAAGCAGAAGATCCAAACAGCGGCGGACGCCAGATGCCCGGACACTATGGAGATCACCGTTTCCGCATTTTAACCGGTTCCAGCCCTGTGACGACCCAGGTGCTTCATGCGGTGGGAATCGCTTATGCCGGTAAACTGGAAAACAAAGATCATGTGGTACTCACCACTTGCGGGGAAGGTTCCAGCAACCAGGGGGATTGGCATGAGGCATGCAACTTTGCGGGGGTTCATAAACTGCCTGTGATCTTTATGGTGGAAAACAATAAATATGCCATTTCCGTGCCGCTCTCCAAGCAAGTGGCCGGGGGCGAAGTATGGAAACGGGCAGAGGGATACGGATTCCCCGGCATCAAAGTCGACGGAAACAATCCACTTGAAGTTTACAAAGCGGTCAAAGAAGCAGCCGAACGTGGCCGGAAGGGAGAAGGTCCGACCTTGATCGAAGCCGTTTCCTACCGTTTGGTTCCGCACTCCAGTGATGATGATGACCGTACTTACCGGGCACGGGAAGAAGTGGAAGAAGCAAAGAAAAAAGACTCATTGGTCGTCTTTAAAAATTACTTGATGGATCAAGGTGTGTTGACCGAGGAGAAAGAAAAAGAAATTCAGGATCAAATCGCCAAAGAAGTCAATGATGCCACGGATTATGCGGAAAAAGCACCTTATCCGGAACCTGAAACCATTCATGATCATGTATATGCCTAATCGAGCAGGAGGGAATGAATATGCCGGTCATTTCATATATTGATGCGGTGACACAAGCACTGAAGGAAGAAATGGAACGTGATTCACGTGTTTTCGTGCTTGGAGAAGATGTGGGGGTGCGCGGCGGTGTTTTCCGGGCAACCGACGGCCTGTATGAACAGTTTGGGCCGGACCGGGTGCTGGATACACCCCTGACGGAATCTGCGATTGTCGGAGTCGGTATTGGTGCAGCGGCTTACGGGATGCGTCCGGTGGCTGAAATCCAATTTGCTGATTTCATCATGCCGGCGTATAACCAAATTGTCAGTGAAGCGGCACGGATTCGTTATCGCTCCAACGGCACCTGGCATGTGCCCATGGTGATTCGTGCACCGTACGGCGGAGGCGTTCACGGAGCGTTGTACCATTCACAAAGCGTGGAAAAGCTGTTCACCGGTGTTCCCGGATTGAAAATTGTGATGCCATCCACTCCTTATGATGTCAAAGGATTATTAAAATCGGCGATCCGCGATGACGACCCGGTGTTGTTCTTTGAGCACAAACGTTGTTATCGGTTGATTAAAGGAGAAGTTCCGGAAGAGGATTATACCGTTCCGATCGGAAAGGCGGAAGTGAAGCGGGAAGGATCCGACGTCACCGTGATTACCTACGGTCTGATGGTTCACTACGCTTTGCAGGCTGCTGAAAAATTGGAAAAAGAAGAAGGAATCAGCACCCATGTGCTGGATTTGCGCACATTGGTACCGCTGGATAAAGAAGCGGTTCTCGATGCAGTGAAAAAGACGGGAAAAGTGATCGTGATTCATGAGGATAATAAAACAGGAGGATTTGCCGGGGAAGTTTCTGCGGTCATTGCCGAAGAAGCCTTGTTTGAATTGGATGCCCCCATCAAACGTCTTTGCGGTCCGGATGTACCTGCCATGCCGTACAGCCCGCCGCTTGAAAAAGAGTTTATGTTGAATCCGGAAAAAATCGCAAATGCCATTCGCGAATTAGCAGAATTCTAACCAGATGAGGAGGTTCTTCCCAAAATGGCGACCGATATTTTAATGCCTCAGCTCGGGGAAAGTGTAACCGAAGGCACCATTGCAAAATGGCTGAAAAAACCAGGAGATCCTGTAGCCAAATATGAACCGATTTGTGAAGTGTCCACAGACAAAGTGAATGCCGAAGTTCCGTCAACTTATGAAGGAAAAATGGCGGAAATCATTGCTGAAGAAGGCGAAACCGTTGAAGTCGGGCAACTCATTTGCCGCATCGAAGTGGCAGGAGAAGAAGGCGGAACAGAAGAACCGGCAAAAGAAGAAGCTTCCGCTCCCGCCCGGGAAGAAGCAAAAGCACCGGAACAAAAACCGGCCGCACAAAAAGATGATTCCAACAAACACCGTTATTCTCCGGCCGTCATGCGCCTGGCTCAGGAAAATAACATCGATTTGACGCAATTGACCGGAACCGGAAAAGGGGGACGGATCACCCGGAAAGATGTACTCAAAGCGATTGAAGAAGGTACCGGTCGGGCCGCTGCTCCGGCTCAACCGTCTCACACGGCGGCTGCGGAAAAAGCGGCCGAACCCAAAGCCGCGGCAGACAAACCCGCTGCCAAACCGGGATCCGGTTCCGGCATTGTACTGGAAAATGGCGACACCGAGATTCCTGTGTCCAGCGTGCGCCGTACCATTGCCAACCGCATGGTGCAAAGCAAGCATGAAGCTCCCCATGCCTGGACCATGATGGAAGTGGATGTAACGGGACTTGTGGAATTGCGCAACCGTATCAAACATGACTTCCAAAAACGCGAAGGGGTCAAGTTGACCTTTATGCCTTTCTTCATCAAGGCGGTTGTGGATGCGCTCAAAGAGTATCCGATCCTCAATTCGGTTTGGGCGGACGACAAAATCATCTTGAAGAAACGCATCAATATTTCGATGGCCACGGCCACCGATGATGCCTTGTATGTACCGGTGATCCATGATGCGGATGAAAAAAGCATTTTGGGACTGGCTAAAGCCGTGCAGAACTTGGCCGAAAAAACACGGAATGGAAAATTGGAACTGGCCGACATGCAGGGCGGAACGTTTACGGTGAACAATACCGGTTCTTTCGGTTCGATCCAATCGCAACCCATCATCAATGCGCCGCAGGCAGCCATCCTGTCCTTTGAAGCAATCGTGAAGCGACCGGTGATCTATAACAACATGATTGCCGTCCGGGACATGATGAACATTTGCTTGTCCCTCGACCATCGGATTCTCGACGGCCTGGTGGCAGGACGTTTCTTGAATCGCGTCAAAGAACGCTTGGAATCCTATGGCCCCGACACGCAAATTTGACGTTGACCAAAAAAGGCACCCATTTTCGGGTGCCTTTTTTTGATGGAACAAAAAAACAAGGTTCTCACCAGGGCCGATGAAAACCTTGTTACCGCTTTTATTGGAGTCCGATAAAGAAATCATACAAAGCAAGCAATGTCACTCCGACGACTCCCAATGTAAAGATGCCACCGATCACAAAACCGGGTTTGTTCCCGGTTTTTTTGTTGTACCATGCTCCGCGTACGGCAAGAATACTGATGATGACCAAAAGCGGTACCATAAAGTAATCCATCGTCATTCCACCTACTTTCTCAAACTCCAGTCGTTTTCAGTATAAACCTGTGAATGATTCATTAACCGTTATTATATGGAAATCAGAATAAAACATACCGGTGCAAGTGGAAGTTGCAACCAGCGTAACAATGAAGTAAACCATGGCTTGAACCCAGGCCGATTGTAAAATAATTTACCTCAGGTTACATTGTAACCAACATTGTCACCAATGTCCATGTTCTTTCCGATCGTAAAAAATCATTCAAAGATGATAAATATTTGTTATATTAAGAAGTGAAAGCGTTTTATCATATCTTGAGAGGAGACTGTCAATAATGAATAAATCATCCGAGCAAGAAAAATTGAAAATTTGGGAAGAAAAAACCAATCGGCTCCTCCAAAAAACGCCGGAAAGAAAAGAGACGTTTCATACATCTTCGGAGATTGAAGTGAAACGCCTCTATACAGAAGCGGATGTACCGGAAAACCCGGGATTGCCGGGAGAGTATCCTTATACACGCGGGATTTATCCCTCCATGTATCGCAGCCGGCTTTGGACTATGCGGCAATATGCCGGTTTCGGATCAGCCGGGGAAACCAACAAACGGTTTCGTTATCTGTTGGAACAGGGACAAACCGGACTCAGTGTCGCTTTCGACCTTCCCACCCAGATTGGCTATGATTCGGATGATGCCATGTCGCAGGGGGAAGTGGGGAAAGTCGGGGTGGCCATTGACTCCCTGAAAGACATGGAAAGGTTGTTTGCAGGCATCCCGTTGGATCAGGTCAGCACTTCCATGACCATCAATGCACCGGCCAGTGTGTTGCTGGCGATGTATATTGCCGTTGCGGAAAAACAAGGAGTGCCTTCCGAAAAACTGAGAGGAACCATTCAAAATGATATTTTGAAAGAATATATTGCCCGTGGAACTTATATCTTCCCACCGAAGCCGTCCATGCGCTTGATTACGGATGTGTTCCGGTATTGTGCGGAACATGTTCCCAAATGGAACACCATCAGCATCAGCGGATACCACATACGGGAGGCCGGTTCCACCGCGGTTCAGGAGATCGCATTCACTTTGTCCGACGGCATCGCTTATGTGGAAGCCGCACTGGAAGCGGGTTTGGAAGTGGATCGGTTTGCACCCCGTTTGTCCTTTTTTTTCAATGCGCATAACCACTTTTTTGAGGAAATCGCCAAATTCCGTGCAGCCCGGCGCATTTGGGCCAAAATCATGAAAGAGCGTTTCAACGCGTCGAACGAGCGCTCGTTACAATTGCGTTTCCATACGCAAACAGGGGGATCCACGCTGACGGCCCAACAACCGGATAACAACATCGTGCGGGTGACCTTGCAAGCTTTGGCGGCGGTTTTGGGCGGAACTCAAAGTTTACACACCAACTCCCGGGATGAAGCATTGGCCCTGCCCACGGAAGAGTCGGCAAGAATTGCCTTGCGGACGCAGCAGATCATTGCGCATGAAAGCGGTGTTGCCGATACGGTTGATCCGCTCGGAGGATCGTATTATATCGAAGCGTTAACTGACCAAATCGAAAAAGAAGCCTGGCGCTATATTGAAAAAATTGACGAAATGGGCGGGGCGGTCCGCGCCGTGGAGGAAGGGTACATGCAGCAAGAAATCCATCGGGCTGCGCTGGCCATCCAAAGAGAAATCGAATCCGGCAAACAAGTGGTGGTTGGTGTGAACCGTTACCGTTTGGAACAAGAGACCGAACCGCAATTGTTGCGGGTGGATCCGGCCATTGCCAAACAACAAGTGGAACAATTAAGGGAATTGAAAGCCAACCGGAACGCAACGGAAGTGGAGGAAAAGTTAAAGCGCTTGAAAAAAGCGGCGCAAGGGACGGAAAACCTGATGCCTCATATTCTGAATGCCGTCAAAGCTTATTGTACGATCGGCGAGATTTGTCAAGTGTTACGGGAAGTTTTTGGTGAATATCGAGCGGGATAAAAAGGGGGAAATCGAAATGAAACGGACGATCCGTGTGTTGATCGCAAAACCCGGGTTAGACGGCCATGACCGGGGGGCGCTTATTATTGCACAAGCGTTGAGAGACGAAGGGATGGAAGTGATTTATACCGGTTTGCGCCAAACGCCGGAGCAGATTGTTGCCCAAGCGATTCAAGAAGATGTGGATGTGGTCGGCTTGTCTTGTTTGTCGGGGGCTCATAATGAATTGTTTCCCGAAGTGGTGCGCCTGTTAAAAGAACAAGGCGCTGAAGATATTCCGGTGATTGCAGGCGGGGTGATCCCGCAAAAAGATGTGGAGTTTTTGAAACAGCAAGGCATTGCCGAAGTGTTTACGCCGGGAACCCCGACGAAACAGACGGCTGATTATATACGGAATTTGGTTGCCGGAAAGGAGCGTCAGCAGCATGAATGAGGGAAAACCCAAAAAAATCAGCCACATCGGAATTGCCGTTCGCAGTCTTAAGGAAGCCGTTCCTTTGTACCGGGATGTTTTCGGGTTGGAATACGAAGGGGAAGAAGTGGTGGACAGCGAGCAGGTTCGCGTGGCTTTTTTTAAGATCGGAGAAAGTAGGATTGAATTATTGGAACCATTGTCTGAGAACAGTGCGATTTGCAAATATTTGCAAAAGAAAGGGGAAGGGATTCATCACATCGCCCTGGAGGTCAGTGATTTAAAGCAGCGGCTGTCGGAATTAAAAGAGAAAGGGATCCGGTTGATTTATGAACAGCCGAAACCCGGAGCCCATCAAATGAATATCTCTTTTTTGCATCCGAAAGTAACCGGCGGTGTATTATACGAGCTTTGTGAACCTCGTGAAAGAGAGGAGTAAATCACCATGAATATGTACCAAAAGATTGACCAGCTTTATGAAAAGCGCCGCAAAGCTGAAATGGGCGGCGGGGAAAAAAGGATCCGGGCCCAACATGACAAGGGGAAATTAACGGCTCGCGAACGGATTGATTTGCTGCTGGATGATGACAGTTTTGTCGAGTTGAACACGTTTGTGGAACATCGGGCGGTGCATTTCGGCATGGATCAAAAAGAAGCTCCGGGGGAGGGGGTGGTGACTGGTTACGGAAAAATCCACGGCCGGGACGTTTATGTCTTTGCCCAGGATTTCACCGTGTTTGGCGGGGCATTGGGCGAAATGCATGCACTTAAAATTGCCCGCTTGATGGATTTGGCCGCCAAAAACGGGGCTCCGGTCATCGGCTTGAATGACTCGGGAGGGGCACGGATTCAAGAAGGCGTGGTTTCGCTGGATGGATACGGCCATATTTTTTATCGCAATTCCATTTACTCCGGAGTGATTCCCCAGATTTCGGTCATTATGGGTCCTTGCGCCGGAGGGGCCGTGTACTCGCCGGCCATCACTGATTTTGTCTTTATGGTGGAAAAAACCAGCCAAATGTTTATCACCGGACCAAAAGTGATTGAAGCCGTCACCAGAGAAAAAATCAGTTCGGAAGCACTGGGCGGGGCAAAAGTGCATGCCGGTGTGAGCGGAAATGCCCATTTTACCGCGCCGAGCGAGCCGGAGGTTTTGGAGCAGGTCCGGCGCCTCATGCAGTTTCTCCCGCAAAGCTACCGGGAAAAACCGCCCGTGGTTCCGTACCGGGATGAGGATGACTGGATCGAAGAACTGGCGGAAATCGTCCCGGTGGAAGAGACCAAAGTGTATGATGTCCGGAAAGTGATTGAATACATCGTCGATGACGGGGATTTTATGGAAGTC
The DNA here is from genome assembly GCF_005886755.1 of Thermoactinomyces vulgaris. Lineage (NCBI taxonomy): Bacteria > Bacillati > Bacillota > Bacilli > Caryophanales > Thermoactinomycetaceae > Thermoactinomyces > Thermoactinomyces vulgaris. The sequence goes on along the minus strand of NZ_CP039710.1, from coordinate 1,722,470 downwards.
CATGAATCGTTCGCGCGCAACCTGGTGGTCGGTTTCGGCCGGATTGCCGGCCGGACGGTGGGAATTGCCGCAAATCAGCCCAAAGTGATGGCAGGCAGTCTGGATATCGATTCATCGGATAAGTTAAGCCGGTTTATCCGTTTTTGCGACAGCTTCAACATCCCCATCATCACCTTTGAGGATGTGACCGGCTTTTTCCCGGGGGTCAACCAGGAGCATCGCGGGATTATCCGGCATGGAGCCAAAATTTTATACGCTTATTCCGAAGCGACCGTCCCCAAAATCACGGTCATTTTGCGCAAAGCTTTCGGAGGGGCTTATGTTGCCTTAAACAGCAAGGCGATCGGCGCGGATCTGGTATTTGCTTGGCCGAGTGCGGAAATTGCCGTCATGGGTGCGGAAGGAGCGGCCAACATTATTTTTTCCCGCACGATCCAAGAGAGCGAAAATCCGGAACAAACCCGGCAGGAAAAAATCCGGGAATACAAAGAAAAGTTTTCCAATCCTTATATCGCGGCCAGCCACGGCATGGTGGATGATGTCATCGATCCGCGGGAAACCAGACAGAAATTAAAACAAGCTTTAAAGATGCTGGAAAACAAAAAAGAAAGCCGCCCGGCCAAAAAGCACGGGAATATTCCGCTGTAAGGGAAAAGGATGCGAAAAGTGGGAATCCAAAAGGGTTTCCACTTTTTCCTTGAGGCAATATTTTTGATCCGGATGAAAAAAATGGGAAAAGGGGATGATAGGGGAATAAGGAGGTGAAAAAAATAAGAAAGTGGTATGATAAAATATGGTATAAAAAATGAAGTTTGTACCAATTTTTGTTATCCGATTCTAAATCATGGTGTTACAATAAGAAAAAATTTTTTGCATCGAATGGAGGAAGGATTACCATTGGTTAACCAACAACGGCTGATTGATGAATTCATCGAACTTGTCACAACGGATAGCGAAACAGGGGATGAACGGGTCATTTGTGATTTATTGAAGGAGAAGTTGGCAAACCTCGGTTTTGATGTGAAAGAGGATCATTCCTATGAAAAAACCGGACACGGTGCCGGAAATATCGTGGCAACGTTAGGCGGAACGTTGGAAGATGCACCGAAAATCTATTTTACCTGCCACATGGATACCGTCGCCCCCGGAAAAGGGATCCGGCCCGTCATGAAAGATGGATATATCCAATCGGATGGAACGACGATTTTGGGAAGCGATGACAAAGCGGGATTGGCAGCGTTGATGGAAGGAATCCGCCTGATGAAGGAACAAAAAATCCCGCACGGAAAAATTCAATTTATCATCACCGCCGGTGAAGAATCGGGATTAATCGGTTCTCGCCATTTAGACTTGAGTCTGGTGGATGCTGATTTCGGTTTTGCCTTGGATTCCAACGGACCAGTGGGCGAAATCATCACTTCCGCTCCGTCCCAAGTGAAAATTATTGCGACGATTTACGGAAAAGCGGCTCACGCCGGGGTGAATCCGGAAGACGGGATCAGCGCCATCCAGGTGGCCAGCCGGGCCATTTCCAAAATGCGCCTGGGCCGGATCGACAGTGAAACCACCGCCAATATCGGTTCATTTCACGGCGGGACGGCCAGCAATGTGGTTCCGGAAAAAGTGGAGATCATTGCCGAAGCCCGCAGCCGCAATGAAATCAAATTAAAAGCACAAGTCAAGCATATGGTCCAAGCATTTAAAGAAGCGGCAGACGAGCTCGGAGCCCGTGCCGAAGTCGAAACGAACGTGCTTTATCCCTCATTTAAATTCACCGAGGAAGATTTGGTCGTGCAAAAAGCCATGGCGGCGGTGGAACGGGTCGGCCGCAAACCGAAATTAAATGTGAGCGGCGGAGGAAGTGATGCCAATGTCATCGCCGGATACAACATCCCGACGGTGAATCTGGGAATCGGTTATGAAAACATCCATACAACCAGTGAACGGATGCCGGTTCAGGAACTGATCAAAGCAGCCGAACTGGTTGTGGCATTGGTTCAGGAGTGCGCCAAAGTTCCGGTGCCGCAAAGTATTCAATCATAAGAACCCCGGCCGGGGGTTCTTTCTTTTTTTGGACACATACATCAGTTTGCGGTTTTTCTCCGGAAACTATGCATGGCATTCCCGGTGCCCCGGCCGTGAAAATCAGGATGGCGTGTCGGTGCGGAAGTTTGAATCCAGTGTTTTTAATTTATCCATGATCCGCCGCTTGCGGTATAACATCATGCCGGCTTCCGCCACTTCTTCGACCGTGGACCGGTTGATGAAGGCGCCGAAGAGAATGCCGATGACCGGCACGATTTGAAAAAGTTTTTTCCAACCGAAATGGTCACGGTACGTTGCAATCACTTCCCGCCATCCCTGAAATTCGGAGATGGCTTCCCGCTGGCTTTTTTCGGAACCGGTTTCTGCCAGCTGCTTGAGAATGGATTGTTTGCCGACATAGTCGGCGGAAGCAAATTGCAAACATTTGACAATGAAGATTCGCTCTGATTTTTCTTTGGGCTGATAACCGTAGATCATGGCCATTTCTTGCAAGGCGTGAAGTGAAATGCCGAGCAAGGCGGGAATGTCGATGGCCAAAGTGAAGATTCCGCCGAATCCGGTGGTGGCCCCCTGCATGGTGGCGAGTTGCTTGTGTTTTTGCATGGTGTTTTCGGCAACCTCGTTTAACAGGGATAACGGAAGTTGCCCGATTTCTTCCGGCGAAAGGGATGAACCGGGCATCCCTGCTTTCGCGGCGATGTCTGACACGGTTTGGCGTTCCTGAATCAAATATTCGCCGCCGGTTTGAACATAGCTTCCCAATTCATCAAAAAATTTCCCCAGCACATTATGGATGGCTTGAGGCGTGATTTTATCCAACAGCGAAAAAGGGAGCCGTCCGATTTTTTCCCAAAACCACAAATCTTTTTGATCTTTTTCCCATTGGCGGACCCTTTCCAATTCGCTTAACAAGAATTCCTTGCTGTCCTGTGAAAAACGTTTCATTTAGACAGATCCCCTCTTTTCATAACGGAAAGTCACCCGACGTACCGGTTTAAAATGCGGTCCACCGAATGGCCGTAAGATTCACCGAAAACATTCAAGTGAACCAATAAATAATACAATTGATAGAGCGGTTTCCGCTCCGGATAGGATGGAGAAAGCGGGTAAACTTCTTGATAGGAATCATAAAAAGATGCAGGAAATCCCCCGAACAATTCTGTAAACGCGATTTCCAGCTCATGATGGGCAAAGAAGACGGCCGGATCAATCAAAAAGGGAGAGCCGTCCGGGCCGGTGATCCAATTGCCACCCCATAAATCGCCATGGATCAGTGAAGGTTGTACCTGCCCGGGAATCCAACGTTCCAGTTGATTCATCAGCGATTCCAGTTTTTTTCTTCGTGTTCCGGTGATCGTTTGCCGTTCAATTCCCAATTCATATTGAACTTTTAAGCGTTGATCGCGATAAAAGGAGCGCCAGTCGGCCATCCAGGCATTTCGTTGCGGAAGGGTTCCAATCAAATTGTCCTCATGAAATCCGAAGGCTTGTCCGCGAACCTGATGAAGGCGGGCCAGTCCTCTGCCCAGTTGTGGGATGGTTGCAGGGGTTTCCGTTCCTTCAATCCATTCCAACAGAAGCAGGGCGGTTTGGCTTTCTTTTTCATAGAAGGTTCCGTAAACGTCGGGAACGGATAAGGTGTTTGTCTGTTTAATCGCGGTTAATCCGTTGATTTCTTTTTGGAAAAAGGTTTCCGGAACCGGGCGGTTGATTTTGGCGAAATAAGACCGCTTGGCCGTGTCAATCCGGAAGGTTTGATTGATGCTTCCGCCGGAAACCGGGTGAATATCGGGGGGATCCTTTTCATCCATAAGTTGGCGGAGCGCTTTTTGAAGGATGGTTTTCATGTCCGGATCCTCCTGTGCAAAAAGTATCCGGATTTATTTTAACAATTATTTCATTTTGACTAAATAGGGATGTTGGGGATGGCATTTTTCAAGATATTGCTTGACCGTTAATGGATGGACGGCCATTTTCTTTAAACAGGAACGGATTTGCCCGGCGGTTCCCGTCAGGAGAATGCCGTGCGGACCGGCTTTGAATTCCATCTTGCACGCCTCCGGTAACAAAGTGTTTAATTCTTTTTTACGTCAGCGCAAGTGAACTTATACATCCGCTGACGTCTCGGAGACCGGTGCGGGATGAGAAAAAAGACATGGATAAGACATGGAGGGTGCAAACATTGGGGAAAAATATGGAATTTGATTGGACAATTTATATTGGGAATCCGGATGCATATATATATTTACGGGAGGTACGATTCTCCATATAACCTGGTTTCTGAATGGGTTTCAAAGGGACGGTTGCTTCTTCGGGTTGCTGTTATCAAGAGGAAGTTTCCTCAGATCATAAGGAGGGATTTCAATGCACCCTTGGTCACCCTGCGGGAGCATGTATGATGCCACCTTCCAATCCAGCCTGTATCCGCTCATGGGACGGAAGGTTTCCGTGCAAACAATCCGCGGCAGTGTAACGGGAAGGCTCACACACATTCAAAGTGATCATGTCGTGGTTCAATCCGGCGGGGCTCCTTTTTTTATTCGCATGCAACAAATCCTTTGGGTCGTGCCGGTAACCAAAAGCAAAAGACAACCGATGTCTCCTCCGCTGCCTTATTGATGGCATGACCTGAATTTGATCCGGTTTCTGATGCATGAACCAAGGGAGGGGAAAAGATGTTTAAGCGGTTGAACCGGATGTTGATCGAATTGCCCGTCCCCGAACACGGGGATGCCAATGCGGCGGCAGCTGTTCAGGAATTGCTCGGCGGACGTTTCGGTGAAATGTCTACCCTGAACAACTATATGTTCCAATCCTTCAATTTTCGTTCCAAAAAGAAACTGAAACCCTTTTACGATCTGGTTGCCAGCATCACGGCCGAGGAATTCGGTCATGTGGAACTTGTCAGTGCAGCCATCAATTTATTGTCCACCGGCCTTACCCGTCCGGGGGATCCGGACACCACCCCATTAAGAAACGGGTTGGATGCCCGAAATTCCTATTACTTTATCGCAACGGCCCAGACCGCGCTTCCTGCCGATTCGATGGGCAATCCATGGAACGGAACTTATGTGTTTAACAGCGGCAATTTGATTGAAGATTTTCTGCACAACTTTTTCCTGGAGATCGGTGCCCGCACCCACAAAATGAGGGTTTACGAAATGACCGATGCACCGGTGGCCCGGGAGATGATCGGTTACCTATTGGTGCGGGGAGGCGTGCATATCGTTGCCTATGCCAAGGCGCTCGAAATCCTGACCGGTGTCGATGTCACCCGCATGCTTCCCATACCGAGTCTGGACAACTCCAAATTTGATCATGCCAGAAAATACATTGAACAAGGACTGGACAACATTCTTTACACCTGGAGTGACCATGACTACCGCGACATCGACAAGATCTGGAGAGGGGAAAACCCGGAAACGGGTGCACCGCTCCGTGTGGTGAAGGGAACGCCGGAAGGAGCCCCTGTGCCTGATTTGGAGAAAAAACCGGAAGAGTTTGCCCCGGGCCTTGACAAAGATCATTATGAGTGGGTGTTAAATAAATTGAAATTTTATATGTAAACGGCTGACAGCCACAGTCCGGCCCCGGCTGGGCTGTTTTCTTTTTTTTGATCCGGTTTCCGGTATATGCGGTTTACTGCGTTATAATGGAGTGGACATCCCAAACAGGAGTGACTGGTCATGAAACAAAATCTGGAAGAAAAAACGATTGCCACCCAAAAAATATTCACCGGAAAAGTCATTGATTTACAAGTGGATGATGTCCTGCTTCCCAACGGAAACGTCTCCAAACGGGAAATTGTGACACACCCCGGCGCCGTGGCGGTCATGGCGCTCAATGAAGAAGACAAGCTCGTGCTTGTACGGCAATTCCGCAAAGCGTTGGAAAAAACGATTTTGGAAATACCGGCGGGAAAATTGGAAAAAGGCGAAGATCCGATGGACAGTGCCCGGCGGGAGTTGGAGGAAGAAACCGGTTATCAGGCCGGTCGTCTGGAAGAAGTGGTTTCGTTTTACACCTCCCCCGGTTTTGCGGATGAAAAAATTCATTTGTATTGGGCAACCGGGCTGCAAAGAGGAACCCGCAATCCGGATGAAGACGAATTTGTGGAGCTGGTCGAGCTGACCATGGAAGAATGTTTCAAGCGGATTGAAACCGGAGAAATCTGCGACGCCAAAACGATTTTTGCCGTTTATTATTGGAAAAACCGGGTGGAAGCCGGCAATGAGTGAACTGAAGACCCTTTATGCCGATTTTCATATTCATATCGGGAGAACCAGCCGCAATCATCCGGTAAAGATTACCGCGGCCCGAAACATGACCTTTGAAAACATCGTCAAAGAGGCACACCATCGCAAGGGGCTCGGCATGATCGGCGTGATTGACAGCCAGTCCCCGCCGGTGCAGGAGGATATTCTCGACGGGCTTCGATCCGGATGTTTCCGGGAGCATCCGGACGGGGGCATCGTTTACAAAGAGACGACCTGTTTGCTCGGAGCCGAAATTGAGATCCGGGAACCGGGCACGGGCCCGGCCCATGTGTTGGTGTTTGTAAAAACGTTGGAGAAGATGCAGCAATTGACGGCCTGGCTGAAAAAGTCGATGAAAAATGTCCAGTTGAGCACCCAAAGGCTTTATCAGCCGGTTTCAAAGTTGCAGGAAAAAGTGGAAGAGCTGGACGGGTTGTTGATTCCTGCCCACATTTTTACGCCGTTTAAAAGTGTTTACGGCAGCGCCGCCGACTCCATGGGAGAGCTTTTTGATTTGAAGAAAGTGGCTGCGGTCGAATTGGGGCTGAGCTCCGACTCGGAATTGGCGGACCGGATTTCGGAGTTGAATGCATTTCTGTTTTTAACGAATTCGGATGCGCACTCCCTGCCGAAAATCGGACGGGAGTACAACCAGCTTTTGGTGAAAGAAGCCAGTTTTGAAGAATTCCGCAAGGCGTTGAACGGGACGGACGGCCGCAAAATCCTTAAAAACTACGGGTTGAATCCGCGGCTGGGAAAATATTACCGGACCCGGTGTTTGGAGTGCGGTGAGCTCTGGACTCATGAAGAAACGCCGGTTTGCATGCATTGCGGAAGCAAAAAGAGAGTCAAAGGCGTTTTGGACCGGATTTTGGAAATCAGTGACCAATCTTGCCGCCATCCGTCATTCCGTCCTCCGTACCAATATCAAGTTCCTTTGGAATTTATCCCGAAACTGGGGAAAAGGACACTGGAAAAACTGCTGGATGCATTTGGCACTGAAATGAACATTCTTCATGAAGTTCCGGTCGAAGCGCTTGAAAGCGTGGCGGGAAGCCACATCGCCCGTCACATTCTCATGGCCCGGGAACAAAAACTGGCTTTCGAAGAAGGCGGGGGAGGCATATACGGACGGGTGAAACCAAGCTGACCACATGAATTGTGGCCGGCTTTTTTTATTCCCGCCTTTTCTTAAAAGATGATCCATTCCGGGAACAAGAAAGAAGAACGTAGTATAATGGATTTAACATCTGTACCGGTTAAGTTTGAGCGATGAAAGGTGAAGAAGGGATTGGGAAAACACCAGAGGTGAAATTTGGAGTGATGGGAATGGCTTATTTGGATTGGTCTCAGAAGTTGCTGAAAGTGAGCGGGTCATGGGTTCTTGTATGTGTGATTCTTTTAATCTTGTTCAAAGGATTGATTTTCCTTCTCCGCAACAAAAAATTATCGGTTTTCATCGCTTGCTTCAAAGGGATTTGGGCTGTCTTTTTTATCCTTTACTATGGTTTGATCTGTATATTTATTTATCGATTTCTGATTTATCCGTCTTTTGACGGGGATCCGGTTTGGGAGATTGGAATGACGCTGATCATTTTTGGCCTGGCGGTTTTGTTCTGGATCGGCCCCGTACGGGGAATCCTGGGATTCAAAGCCACCCGGACCCATCCCGAGGCGGCTGGCGGTTCCAAAGACGGCTGGGTGATTGAAAGCTGGTGGGGGGACGAGGTGTTGCCGGAGCGGAACCGGGATCCGGGCGAATGAACCGGAAGCAGGCAAATCTATAGAATCTTTTCGTATATTTTGGCTTTGTCCGTCATAGTTTCATAGTGATGGACAAAGGAGGCGGAAAGTATGAAAAGAAGACCGGGTCCCTTTGAGCATACACTGAGGTCCCATTTTCAGAGTCAAAAGTCGTTATATATTTTCGTCACGACCCTGTTTATGATGGGAGTGATTTTTGGCGCCGTTTTGGTCAACTCCTTGGATCCGTCTCAAAAAGAAGGGTTGCTTCATTATCTGGGGTATTTTTTTCAGGGGTTAAAAGACGAGACCATTGCCGAGCCGGGGGTTGCTTTCCAACATTCATTGGGAGACCATTTGAAAACGATCGGTTTGATGTGGATTTTGGGCTTGTCGGTCATCGGGATTCCTGTTTTGTTGGTTCTCTTGTTCTTAAAAGGCCTGGTCATCGGGTTTACGGTGGGGTTTCTTTTTTCAAAATTGTCCTGGCAGGGGCTTTGGTTTGCGTTTGTTTCCATTGTGCCGCAAAATTTGCTGATCATCCCGTCGATGATTATCATCACCATGGCCGGCATCCGTTTTTCCATCACCCTGATCAAGAATCGTTTGATTCATCATCGTGGAGCCATTTATCCGCATTTTGTCTCCTTTTCGCTGTTGGTGACGGGCATGGCGGTGGTTATGCTGGTTTCTTCCGCCTTTGAAGCTTATGTTTCCCCGGTGATGATGAAAGAGGTTGTGCCAACCGACATCACTATGAGTCAAAATCCATAATTTATAACAATTATTATTTGATAATATTTCTCGATTGGATTGACTCCTCTGCTTTGGTCAAATATAATGGTGTAAGACAGACAGGGGGGGTGTCGTTATTGGAAGATCGGGTGAATCAAATTAAACAACAATTATCCGCCCATAACTATAAATTGACCCCCCAACGGGAAGCGACGGTCCGTGTGCTTTTGGAAAATGAGGAAGATCATTTGAGCGCGGAGGATGTCTACCTGTTGGTGAAGGAAAAAGCTCCGGAAATCGGGTTGGCAACCGTGTATCGGACGCTGGAGCTTTTAAGTGAATTGCAGATTATCCATAAGTTGAATTTCGGAGATGGTGTAACACGGTATGAATTTCGGGCTGAAGGGGCGGAACATCACCACCATCACCTCATCTGTCTCCATTGTGGTACAGTCGATGAAATTACGGAGGATTTGCTAGGCCCGATTGAGGAACAGGTGGAGAAAGATTTTGATTTTCAGATTGTGGATCATCGGTTGACATTCCATGGAATTTGCCATCGTTGTAAAGGAAAAGTATCCAATTTAAAAAAACTGGTAGGATCTAAAGTGACGTGAGATCTCTTCAGATCTCACGTTTTTTTATGTTTAAAATCCGATATATATTCCATCCTATAAATGGAAGCTCAAACCAAAGGAGGGTGTTGAATATTGAAAGTCGGAATTCCCAAGGAGATCAAAAACAATGAAAATCGTGTCGCCATCACACCCGCTGGTGTCGACCTTTTGGTGCAAGCCGGGCACGAAGTCATGGTGGAGTCCGGTGCCGGCGAGGGAAGCGGATTCAAGGATGAAGAATTTTTGGAGCATGGCGCCCATATTCTTCCTTCCGCGGCCGATGTGTGGGGCAAAGCGGATATGATTTTAAAAGTAAAAGAGCCGTTGAAAGAGGAGTTCCAATATTTTCGCGAGGATTTGATCTTATTTACTTATTTGCATCTTGCGCCGGAGCCGGAATTGACAAAGGCGCTGATGGACCAAAAAGTTTCCGCCGTTGCCTATGAAACGGTGCAATTGGATAACGGGTCCCTGCCGCTTTTAACCCCGATGAGTGAAGTGGCCGGCCGGATGTCCGTGCAAATCGGAGCACGCTTTTTGGAAAAACCGCAAAGCGGTGCAGGCGTGTTATTAGGTGGAGTGCCCGGTGTGGCCCCTGGCAATGTGGTGATTATCGGAGGCGGAACGGTCGGAACCCAAGCCGCCAAAATGGCCTTGGGCATGGGGGCCAATGTGACGATCCTCGATATCAATGCGGAGCGGCTCAGACAGCTGGATGATTTGTTTGCCGGACAACGGATTCAAACGTTGATGTCGAACCGGTTCCATATTGCCGAAGCCGTCAAACAGGCGGATTTATTAATCGGGGCGGTTCTGATTCCGGGACGGCGGGCACCCAAGCTGGTCACGGAAGAGATGGTCCAAACGATGAAAGAAGGATCCGTGATTGTCGACGTGGCGGTGGACCAGGGGGGATCCATCGAAACGGTCGACCGGATTACCACACACAGTAATCCCGTCTATGAGAAATACGGGGTGGTGCACTATGCCGTTCCCAATATCCCCGGTGCGGTTCCCCGGACTTCCACCATGGCTTTAACCAATGTCACCATGCCGTATGCCAAAGAGATTGCCGATAAAGGTTTGGAGCAGGCCGTAAAAGAGAATAAGGCGCTAGCCAAAGGAGTCAACGTGATCCACGGGCACGTGACCTACAAAGCCGTGGCGGAAAGCCTCGATTTGCCTTATACGCCGCTTGATGAGGTGATGGGATAAAGGGATGTTTCACTCCCGGATGATGTCATAAAAGATTGTCTTTCACATAATGTTTATAAAAATGTTTGAAAAGGGACGATCTTTTATGGTAATTTCTTTGCGTAAGGTGAAACAGTGGGTAAAATTTTTGTTATTATTTACCTTATTTACGCTTTTGCTGTATCAGCTTTTCATGATCCTGGCTCCTTATTTCCAACCGGACTTTCTGTATGAAGAGCCTTCCGGCGGAGCGGTGAAAGTGATTGCACAAAATATAGATACTCATGAATCCTCATCCACGCTGAAAGAAATGAAAGAACGGTTGCTTTTGTTTTACTGGATGGGGGAATGAAAAAGAACGCCCACCGTTCTTTTTTTTTCTCATGGATTATAATGGGAATCGGAAGGAGATGAAGAGATGAATCGTTTTAAACGTGTCGCCTTGATTGTATTAGACAGTGTCGGAATCGGGGCTTTGCCGGATGCCGGTGAATTTAATGATGAAGGTGCGCATACGCTGGGGCATATTGCCGAATATGGAGACGGGCTCAAAATGCCGAATATGCAAAGCCTCGGGTTGGGAAATATCGAAGCCTTGAAAGGGATTGAGCCGGTCGCGGAACCCGAGGCCTGGTACGGAAAAATGAAGGAGATCTCCAGAGGAAAAGATACAACCACCGGACACTGGGAGTTTATGGGGATTTATACGGACAAGCCCTTTAAAACCTATCCGGACGGATTTCCCACGGAATTGATTCAAGCGTTTGAGGAAAGAACCGGACGCAAAGTGATCGGGAACAAACCGGCTTCCGGAACGGAAATCATCAAAGAATTGGGCGAAGAGCACATGAAAACCGGTGCATTGATTGTCTATACTTCCGCCGATAGCGTGTTTCAGATTGCCGCCCATGAGGAAGTGGTGCCACTGGAGGAATTGTACCGGATTTGTGAAATCGCCCGTGAATTGACCCTGGATGAAAAATATTCCGTCATTCGCGTGATTGCCCGGCCGTTTGTGGGACAACCCGGAAATTTCACCCGTACGGCCAACCGCAGGGATTATTCGGTCAAACCGCCGGAAAAAACCGTGTTGAATCATTTGAAAGAAGCGGGCAAAGATGTGATCTCCATTGGGAAGATTTCCGATATTTATGCCGGTGAAGGAATTACATATTCCCTGAAGACCAAATCCAATATGGATGGCGTGGATCAGTTCCTCAATATCATGAAAGAGGATTTTCACGGACTGGCGTTTGTGAATTTGGTGGACTTTGATGCCAAATACGGCCATCGCCGGGATCCGGAAGGATATCAACAAGCGTTGGAAGAGTTTGATGCGCGGGTGCCGGAGATTTTGGCATCTCTCCAAGAAGATGATTTATTGATCATCACCGCCGACCACGGAAACGATCCAACCCATCATGGAACCGATCACACCCGGGAATACACGCCGCTTTGGGTGTATGGGAAACGTTTGGTCAAGCCCGGACAATCGTTGGGTGTGCGGGAATGTTTTGCAGACGTGGGAGCCACTATTGCAGAAAACTTTGATGTGACCATGCCGAAAATCGGAAAAAGCTTTCTGAAAGAATTGAAATAAAAGGAGTGGTTGAAACCGTGAGTGTGACGAAAGAACAAATCAAAGAAGCCGCAGAGTCGATTCGCGGACAAATGAAGGATAAACCGCAAGTCGGATTGATTTTGGGGTCCGGACTGGGCGTGTTGGCCGAAGAAATTCAGGAGCCGGTCACCAGCCGTTATCAAGATATCCCGCATTTCCCGGTTTCCACGGTGGAAGGGCATGCAGGAGAGCTGATTTCCGGGAAATTGGAGAATAAAAATGTGATGGTCATGGCCGGACGATTCCATTTGTATGAAGGACATGACCCGTCATCGGTGGTGTTCCCCATCCGTGTGATGAAAGAACTGGGAGTGGAAACGATTTTGGTCACCAACGCGGCCGGAGGAGTCAACCAGTCTTATGAACCGGGGGACTTGATGGTGATTCGCGACCACATTAATCTGATGTTCCGGAATCCTTTGGTCGGTCCGAATGATCCGGAACTCGGGGACCGTTTCCCGGATATGTCGGTTGCTTATGATGAAGAATTGCGCAAGTTGGCCCATCAGGTTGCGAAGGAACAGGGTTTCTCCCTGCAGGAAGGCGTCTATGCCGGTGTGTTGGGCCCGTCTTATGAAACGCCGGCCGAAATCCGCATGATCCGGACGCTGGGCGGAGATGCGGTCGGCATGTCGACGGTGCCGGAAGTGATTGCGGCCCGGCATGCGGGAATCCGGGTATTGGGGATTTCTTGCATTTCAAACATGGCGGCGGGCATTTTGCCGCAACCGCTTTCGCATGAAGAAGTGATCGAAACCGGTAACCGTGTCAAAGGGAAATTTATCAAACTGGTGAAAGGGATTTTGCAACAGTTGGATTAATCGGAAGGGAAGAAGATGGAACCATGATTTTTCATGGTTCCATCTTCTTTTTTATGGTGTTTTTTGGGATAAACAGAGTACATCCATGTTGAAAAAAAATTAACATAATTTATAATAATAGATGTGTTTTTATGTTTTAATCAAAGGGGGAAACCGATGAAGAAAACGAAAAAGGTGTTTGCCCTTCTTTCTTCTTCACTTTTGCTCGGATCCATTGTTATGTCGCCGGTGGCGGGATGGACGGAAAAAGTGGAAGCAAAAGAAGCGGAAACACGGGTTGATTGGTCATTGGTGAATGAAAATGCATTGATTCAGCATTTGAAAGAGAAGGGGAAACTGGATCAAGATGCAAGCCCTGAGGAAATCAACCAAGCCGTGAAAGAATACGTGATGGACGGAAGTGTTCCTTTCAGCCAAACCGAAGGGATCGACACTTCTTCCAAATTTGGTGAAGAAGCATACAAAGGGAAGAAAAAGATCCAACAAAAAGTATTCGACAAAATCAGCAAAATCGATGAAAATACCGTTCAAGCACTGAAAGAGAACAAAAAATCTTTTAATGACCGCGCGGTTGTGGCCTTGATTGAATTTCCTGATTTTCCACACAATTCCATCAAAAAGAAAGAAAACCAGTTTTGGGTGAAAGATTTTAATCCGGAACATTACGAACAGCTGTTGTTCAACCGCGATGGATTTACCATGGATAACGGGGAGAAAATCCCGTCCTTGCGCCAATTTTATCTCGAACAATCCGTCGGGTACTGGAATGTGGTTGGCGAAGTGACCCCTTGGGTTCAAGCAAAGCATGAAGCGAAATATTATGGAGGACACCAGGACCAAGGGGATTATGAATTAAAAGATGCCCGTCCCCGTGAGTTGGTGATGGAAACGTTGGCGGCCGTCGGCCAACAAATTGCCGGAAAAGAGGAATTGTATGACCAACGGGATCCGTATGATCTTGACAATGACGGCGATGTCATGGAACCGGACGGCTTGTTGGACAACCTGTTCATTGTCCACTCCGGTGAAGGCGAAGAAGCGGGGGGCGGCGATTTGGGCGAAGACGCGATTTGGTCCCACCGTTCAGTGATCGGTCCGGAGCCGGTTCCGATTCCGGGAACCAATTTAAAGGCTTTTGATTATATCATTCAGCCGGAAGATGGTGCGGCCGGTGTCTTTGCCCATGAATACGGCCATAATCTCGGATTGCCGGATGAATATGACACCGGATACACCGGAGCCGGTTCCCCGATCGAGGCTTGGTCTTTGATGTCTTACGGCAGTTGGACGGGGAAAATCCCGGGGACCGAACCGACCGGATTCAGCCCGTGGGCAAAACTGTATTTCCAAGAAACTTACGGCGGAACCTGGCCGATCGCCACTGTCATAGATTACGACCGACTGCACCAAAAAAGAGCGGCGGTGTTAAAAGAAGCGGTGGCGCAATCCAGCAAAGGAAAAATCCTGAAAATCAACCTGCCGGACCAGCTGGTGGATCCGCCGACCCAGCCAAGAGGAAAGAAATCGTATTTCTCTGACAAAGGAAATATGCTGAACACAAAGCTGACATCGGCGGAAATTGATTTGACCCATGCTTCGGAAGCGAAATTGCAATTTGAATCGTGGCGTCAGATTGAGGCAGGTTATGATTTCTTGTATGTCAATGTTTATGCCGACGGGAAAAAGGAAACCATCCGGCAATACGATGATGACACCAACGGCAAATGGGTTGAAGAAGAGTTGGATTTGACTCCGTACACCGGCAAAAAAATCAAAATCGAATTTAATTACGTCACGGATATCGGATTGATGATGGAAGGGTTCTATGTGGACAATATCGCTGTCACCGCAGATGGAAAAATGGTCTTTTCCGATGATGCCGAAGGCGATCCAAAATTCACACTGGATGGTTTCAAAGTATTTGACGGGTCCAAAATTCCCTTTGAACAATATTACTTGGTGGAATGGCGAACCCATCACGGAATGGATCTGGCCCTGAAGCATCTTCGCCGCGGACAAACCATGTTGAGTTATGATCCCGGAATGGTGGTCTGGTTTTATGATGCCCGTTGGGGAGAAGACAACATGACGGGGCTCCATCCGGGAGAAGGTTTCCTCGGCGTGGTTGATGCCCATCAACGCGGGCATTACTGGAACGACGGAACCGTGGCGGACACCCGGTATCAAATCAATGATGCGGCTTTCGGATTCAAAAAGACTTCCCCTATCGATATCGAGTTCAACGGTTCCTACATGAAGTATGATCCGTTGCCGGGAATTC
The DNA here is from genome assembly GCF_005886755.1 of Thermoactinomyces vulgaris. Taxonomy (NCBI): domain Bacteria; kingdom Bacillati; phylum Bacillota; class Bacilli; order Caryophanales; family Thermoactinomycetaceae; genus Thermoactinomyces; species Thermoactinomyces vulgaris. Next base: position 1,707,156 of record NZ_CP039710.1, on the reverse strand, counting down.
CGGCGTTTTATGACGGACACGATTACACCAGCCCGTTTAATCCGGACGGAGGAAAGATCCTGCCCCATTACGGAATCGGAATCGCTTTGAAAAAAGTGAAAAACGGTGAAAAAGAAGTGATTGTGGAAGTATCCAAAAAATAAAAAGCAATGACTGAAAAAAGACTTTGCTGCTTTTAGCGGTAAAGTCTTTTCTTTTTTGGCATAATTATCCGGCTCGTGGTTCAAACTATAGATACTGCTATTGGGGAGGGAATTGGAATGCTGAAAAAGCTCAGCTGTTTAATCCTGTCGCTCGGCTTGATGGCCGTTTCGTTGATCCCGTCACAACCGGTTTCGGCCGAAGAGGCGGAAACCGATTTGGCGCCGGAAGCCGTTTCCGCCATTCTGCTGGATGCCGGGACGGGAAAAGTGTTGTACGAAAAAAACAGCCATCAACCGTTGCCTCCTGCAAGCATTACCAAAGTGATGACCATGTTACTGGTCATGGAGGCAATCGATCAGGGGAAAATATCCTGGTCGGATCCGGTGCGTGTCAGTGAACATGCCGCTTCCATGGGCGGGAGCCAGATTTTCCTCGAACCGGGGGAACAAATGACCGTCCATGACTTGTTTAAGGCGATGGCCATTTCATCAGCCAATGATGCGGCAGTGGCACTGGCGGAATATTTGGGAGGCACGGAAGAGCGTTTTGTGAAAATGATGAATGACAAAGCCAAGGAATTGGGACTGAAAAATACACATTTTGAAAATTGCAACGGCTTGCCGGCATCAGGCCATTACTCTTCCGCTTATGATATTGCCGTGATGTCCAGGGAACTTCTTTCTTATCCCAAAGTGACCAACTATACGGGACTTTACGAAGATTACCTGAGGAAAAATTCGAAAAAACCGTTCTGGCTGGTCAATACCAACAAATTGGTCCGGTTTTATCCGGGAATGGACGGGTTGAAAACCGGATACACTTCCGAGGCGAAATATTGCTTGACGGCCACGGCCAAAAGGAACAATCTCCGGTTTATCGCCGTGGTGATGGGCGAACCAGATGTCAAGAAGCGGAATCAGGAAGTTTTCTCGATGATGGATCATGCATTTAACCATTACACAAGCCAACGGATTTACAACAAAGGGGATTTGATCGCGGAAAAACGGATTGATAAAGGAAATCCGGACAAAATCCGCATTGAAGCCAAACAGCCGATCGACATGTTGATAAAAAAAGGCGAATCCATCCGTGATTATCAAAAGAAATGGGTTTGGGAGGATTTAAAGGCTCCCGTCAAAAAAGGAGACCGTCTTGGAAAACTGCAGATCGTTAAGGACGGACAAGTTGTTGCCGAGTGGAATTTGATCAGCAGCATGGAGATCCAAAAAGCAAACCTCTGGACCTCTGTGAAGCGAAGTTTGAAAGAAATGCTTTTTTTGCCGGATGATGTGAATACACAGATGTAGAAGGAAAGAGGATTCTGGACAATCTTGTCAGGAATCCTCATTTTTTGGTTATTTTTTGCAGACGGAAGGAAAGGGCCGAAAAATCATAGAAGATATGGGAAAAAAAGAAAGGGGCGGGAGAGATGAGCTTATCCCTGCAAATGGATTCCGACCGTCAGGTTTTGATCGTCCGGCTGGCCGGAGAACTTGACCATCATCATGCCGAAAAAGTGCGTGCTTCGATTGAAGCCGAATTGGAAAAAGGGGAGTTTCGCCACCTGGTGTTGAATCTGGCCCGTTTGGAATTTATGGACAGTTCCGGATTGGGTGTGATTTTGGGGCGTTATAAAAAAGTTTCCCAGTTGGGAGGAAAAATGATTCTCTGTTCCATTCAGCCGCCTGTATACCGCTTGATGGAAATGTCGGGGTTATTTAAAATTTTGCCTACATACGAAAATGAAAAGCATGCAATTTCAGCTTGCGGGGTGGCGTCATGAGCGAAACAGGGAAAAATTTCATGGAATTGAAATTCAGCAGTCGTTCGGAAAATGAAGCGTTTGCCAGAGTGACGGTCGCTTCTTTTATCTCTCAATTGGATCCGACGGTGGAGGAATTGACCGAGATCAAGACGGTTGTTTCCGAAGCGGTGACCAATGCGGTGATTCATGGATATGAAGAAAAAGAGGATGGGGTCATCTATATCCGGACGGATATCGAGGGGCAAAAAATCAGCATCACCATTTCCGATCAGGGCATCGGCATTGAAGATATCAACGAAGCCAGACAACCGCTTTACACGTCCAAACCGGAATTGGAACGGTCGGGCATGGGATTTACCATCATGGAAAATTTCATGGATGAAGTGATGATTCATTCCAAACCGGGGAAAGGCACAACCGTTCACATGGTGAAATACTTGAAAAGCCGTCAGCAGACGATGGCTCATTGAGGGATGCCTATGGAACCGGATGTATACAACAACAGGCACAGCCATTTGTCGGATGAAGAAGTGAAAAAACTGATTCAGGCCAGTCAAAACGGGGACATGGAGTCCCGGAACCGTTTGATTCGTCATAATATTCGGTTGGTTTGGTCGGTGGTGCAACGGTTTTTGAACCGCGGATATGAGGCGGAGGATTTATTCCAGATCGGATGTATCGGTTTGTTGAAAGCAGTGGATAAATTTGACTTGAACTATGACGTGAAATTTTCCACTTATGCCGTTCCGATGATTATTGGCGAAATACAGCGGTTTTTGCGTGATGATGGAATGGTGAAAGTGAGCCGGTCGTTAAAGGAGATGGCCAACCGCATCCGCAAAACGAAAGACCATTTGTCCAAAAAATACGGGCGTTTGCCGACCATTCAGGAAATTGCCAATGAGATGGGAGTGGACCCCGAGGAGATTGTTTTTGCCCAAGAAGCCAACCGGGCTCCTGCTTCGATCCATGAAACCGTCTACGAAAATGACGGCGACCCGATTACCTTGATGGACCAGATTGCAGACGAGCCGGTGACCACCTGGTTTGACAAGCTGGCCATCAAAGAAGCGATTCATCGTTTGAGCGATCGGGAAAAGTTAATCGTTTATCTTCGTTATTACAAAGACCAGACACAGTCCGAAGTGGCAAGCCGGCTGGGCATTTCCCAAGTTCAGGTCTCGCGGTTGGAAAAAAAAATTATTGCCAAAATGCGACAGGAGCTGGATATCCAGAAAGAAAACCGGTAATTTCAGGCTTCAAGCACCTTGACGGTGCTTTTTTATATTTTACCAGTTCTGCACATACTAACGGATGATCGAAGTGTTTTTTTAAAGGAGTTGCCCGCAGATGAAAGACATGTTAACCATCCGTCTCAAAAAGAAAGTCGTCATAAAACCTGGGCAACCATTGTATCTGAAAGATATTTCCCGGTTGGATTCTGCGCGAGAGGAAATTGCATGCAAAGTCAAAGATTTAATCATTTATGACCCGCAGGTACAGCATGGGAGTTTTTATGTGATTGATGTGATGGATGTCATGGACATCATCCACAAACATTTTCCGGCATTGGATGTTCGTCATGCGGGGCCGCCGCAAACATTGGTTGAGATCTCCGGCAATTTGCGGCCGCCTTCGATCATCCTTGTCCTGATGGTGATGATTCTTTTATTTATCGGTTCCGGACTGGCCATCATGAATTTTCACATGGATGTCAGCATGCCCCAGGTTCATGAACGAATTTATTATCTGATTACCGGGGAACATAAATCATCCCCCTTGATCATGCAAATTCCTTATTCGTTGGGCATCGGGATCGGCATTTTTGTCTTTTTTAACCGCTTGATTAAAAAACGGTTGAAAGAAGAACCAAGTCCGTTGGAGCTGGAGATGTTCCTGTATCAGGAAAATATTGAACAATACATGATCGATCATGAAAAGCGGAAAGAGGATTCCGGTTGCCATGAATCTGTTCCATGACTTGCTTCTCATCATCATCGGTCTGGCGGGAGGGACGGTGGTCGGTGGCGGTTTTGTCGCTTTTATCACCGTGCTTGACATTGTTCCGAGACTGGCACAAGTGACAAGGACACCACAAATGATCGCCCTCTATGAGTACAGCATCGGACTTGGCGTTTTGTTTTTTACCTGGTTGGACTTTCGTTCGTTTTCGCTTTCGATACCAGGTGTTTTCACTTTGATCGTCGGCCTGTTCATGGGGGTGTTTGTCGGCCTTTTGGCGGCGGCACTGACAGAGGTGGTAAACGTCATCCCGATTATGGCAAAGCGTTTGAACATGGAAGGTTATTTGGTTTATTTTCTGCTGGCAATGGCACTCGGCAAAGTGGCCGGTTCCATTGCGGAATGGATGTTTTTTTGATACTGATCAAGAAAGAAAGGGTGTATGAGAAATGGGTTCTTATTGGGCTGCTTTTTTGGTGGGGGGGTTGATTTGCGTGATTGGACAGTTGTTGATTGACTTAACCAATTTGACACCGGCACACGTCCTCAGCCTATTGGTGGTTGCCGGTGCGGTGTTGGACGGATTCGGATTGTACGATCCGTTGATCCAGTTTGCCGGAGCCGGCGCAACGGTTCCGATTACAAGCTTTGGAAATTCATTGGTGCACGGGGCATTGTCGGAAGCACATCGCAACGGATTCATCGGGGTGTTGTCAGGGATCTTTCAAATCACAAGTTCAGGTATATCCGCGGCCATTATCTTCGGCTTTCTGACAGCGGCGATTTTCAAGCCCAAAGGTTGATAAAAACAGTTGATAAAAACATATAAAAATACATTTTAAGCATAAATGAGTGGGGGTTTCCACTCTTTTTTTTACGGAGTTGTGATAAGTTTTTGCCGTTTTTGTCCCTGTGCGGCTTTTCGCCAAAATTTGTGGTATGATCAGTTGTGAACATTTTTTCCTCGTTGGAGGGAGGGAATCAAAAGATGAAGCAACTGCGCGCATTGCAGATATTCGGAATCATCACTTCGATTGGCGCTTACTTCATGTTGGCGATTGGAGCCATTGTAAGCGCTACGGAATCAGGGAAAGGATGCGGCAACACCTGGCCGTTTTGTCATGGAAAACTGATCCCTGAAAGTTTGCCGATGGAAACCGTGATTGAATACAGCCACCGGATTGTCTCGGGAGTGGACGGTTTGTTGATCCTGATTCTGACGGTCTGGTCCTGGATGGCGTTTAAAGAGAATAAACGTGTGAAGGTTTTGGGTTTTTTAAGTTTGTTTTTTGTCGTGTTTCAAGGAATTCTCGGAGCATTGACGGTTGTTTTTGAAGGCACGTTTGCCAAAAACTTCTCACTGGCCTTGCATTTCGGCTTTTCCCTTATTTCATTTGCCAGTGTGATTTTGCTGACGGTTTATCTGTTTCAATTGTCCAAACCCGGGAAGAAGAACGGGCTCATGGATATGAGGAACACCCTGCTGGCCAAATGGCTTTGGGGCTTGGCTGCCTACACTTATATCGTGGTGTATACCGGAGCTTTGGTACGCCATTCCGAGGCGACGATGGGATGCGGCTATTCCTTCCCGTTATGCGGCCCGACCGTTTTCCCAGGCTTTTCTTCCCTGGCTGAGATTCATTTGCTTCACCGTTACTTTGCATTTTTGCTCTTTTTCCTTGTCCTCGGCACGTTGATTTTTATTTTGAAAAAACATCGTGACCGGAAAGATTTGGTGCACGGGGGTTGGCTTGCGTTTCTTTTGATCACACTCCAGGCATTAAGCGGTGCGATTATTGTCTGGACGGGCGGAAAATTAATGGCCGAGTTGTTGCATACCACCATTATTTCGGCGTTCTTTGCCGTCCTTTCGTATATGTGCATGCAAATCGGCTTACCCTGGAGCAAAAAAACGCATTTGCCCGATGTTTCGACGGGAGTCGGGCAGACAAGCTGAAAAAAATGAAGGTGGATTTTCACCTTCATTTTTTTGTTTAAAAAGAAGAGATATCGACAATCTGCTGAAGATAAGCTATACTCATTGGTAAGGTGTGAAAATTGGATATGGATTTTTCACATCCTTCGGGGCAGGGTGAAATTCCCGACCGGCGGTGATGGCACGTTTGCCTCAGTCCGTGACCCGCGTTGGCGGTGGATTCGGTGCAACTCCGAAACCGACAGTGAAAGTCTGGATGGGAGAAGGATGAACAGATGTGTACCTTTAACCTGTGAATTTTTTCACATTTGTTAAAGGCTTATTTCTGTATGCAAAATTATTACTTTCAGGATACACAGCTGTTTCTTCCGTGACTGCCTCGAATTCATAAAGATTCGAGGTTTTTTATTTGCTTCGACAAAAAAGAATAAGGAGAGAAGGATGCTGACGACACACGAAACTTGGATGCGTTTGGCATTGCAACTGGCCGAAGCGGCGGAGGGTCAAACTTCCCCGAATCCGATGGTTGGGGCCGTCGTGGTCAAGGACGGGCAAATTGTCGGAGCCGGAGCCCATTTAAAGGCCGGCACACCGCACGCGGAAGTCCATGCATTAAACATGGCCGGGGATGATGCCAGAGGCAGCACGCTTTATGTGACTTTGGAGCCGTGCAATCATTACGGGCGCACGCCGCCTTGCACCGGGCGCATCATCGAAGCCGGGGTCCGGCGTGTGGTCGTGGGGTGTGTGGATCCGGATGAAAAAGTGTCCGGTGAGGGGATCAAGCGGCTGCGCGAATCCGGAATCGAAGTGGTGGAAGGGATCTTGCGCGAAGAATGTTTGCGGCTGAATGAAGCATACTTTCACCACCGGAAAACCAAAAAACCGTTTGTCACGCTCAAGATGGCGACCACCCTGGATGGAAAGATTGCAGCATACAACGGGGACAGCCGGTGGGTCACAGGCCATGAGTCGCGGGCACATGTGCATCAAATCCGCAAAAAAAGTGATGCGATTCTTGTGGGCGTGGGGACGGTTTTGGCAGACGACCCGCAATTGACCGCACGGATCGACGGAGAGCCGGTCCGGCAACCGGTGCGGATCGTTTTGGACAGCCGGCTTCGCACCCCGCTGGATGCGCAAATCGTGAACACTCAAGCTGCTCCGACCTGGATTTTTACAACGCCCCGCTGTGACCGGAGCAAAGTGGACCGGTTGATCGAAAAAGGGGTCAAAGTGATCGTGACCCAAAGCGAAGACCGGGTCGATATCGATGAAGTGTTGTCTTACTTGGGACAGCAGGGGATTTTATCGTTGATCGTGGAAGGAGGCAGCCAGGTCAATGCATCCTTTTTAAGGTGCGGCCACGTGCAAAAGGTGATGGCTTATCTTGCCCCCAAATTATTGGGTGGCAAAGACAGCAAAAGCGCCATTGCGGGAGAGAATCCCGAACGGATGAAGGAGGCTGTTTCTTTAAAACACACGGAGATCCGGCGCTTCGGGGAAGATTTCTTGCTTACGGGATATATTTCTTATGAAAAGCCGGCACAAGGTTAGAAGGGGGGCGTCAATGTGTTTACAGGAATCATTGAAGAAGTGGGACGGATCAAGCAGTTGCGTAAAAATCCGCTGACCATGGAATTGACCATTCAGTGCCGGAAGGTTTTGGAGGGCACCCAACTGGGAGACAGCATCGCCGTCAACGGGGTTTGTTTGACGGTTACACAGCTGGGCAGTGACTATTTTATGGCCGATGCCATGCCTGAAACCATGAAACGGACCAATCTGGGCAAGTTGAATGTGTCGGATCCGGTCAATCTGGAGCGGGCGGTTGCCGCCGGACAACGAATGGGCGGCCACTTTGTTCAGGGGCATGTGGACGGAGTCGGTACGATCCTGTCGAAGACCCCTTATGAAAATGCCGTTGTGTACCGGATTGAAACCAGCCCGCAATTGACCCGATACATGATTGAAAAGGGATCCGTGACCGTCAATGGCATCAGTTTGACGATTGTGGAGGTCAGTGATCATGACTTTACGGTGTCCTTGATCCCGCATACCTACAAGCATACCCAATTGCGTGATGCAAAGCAGGGAGATATGGTGAATATCGAAGTGGATATGATTGGAAAATATCTGCATAAGTGGTTTGAAAATAAAACCGGTTCCGGTTCGCCGATTACCCGGGAGATGCTGAAAGAACACGGATTTATCGGATAAGGGGGGATACCATGTCTTTTGATACGATTGAAGAAGCGCTGTCCGCCTTGAAAAAGGGAGAAATCATTATTGTGGTGGATGACGAAGATCGCGAAAATGAAGGGGATCTGGTGGTGCTCGCCGAGAAAGCGACGCCGGAGGCCATTAATTTTATGATCACCCACGGGCGGGGACTGGTATGTGTGCCGATGACGGAAGAACGTGCCCGGGAATTGGATTTGTCCCTGATGGTCAATCACAATACAGACCGGCACGGAACGGCCTTTACCGTATCGGTGGACGCGATGGAAACCTCGACCGGGATTTCGGCTTTTGAAAGGTCGCTTACGGTGATGCAATTGATCGATCCCAAGCGGGGAGCCCAAGACTTCCGGCGCCCGGGACACATTTTCCCGCTGATTGCCCGTGAAGGCGGTGTGTTGCGCCGTGCAGGCCACACCGAGGCAGCTGTTGATTTGGCGAGGTTGTGCGGGGCATATCCGGCCGGAGTGATTTGTGAAGTGATCAAAGAAGACGGAACCATGGCCCGTGTGCCCGATTTGAAAGAAATGAGCCGGAAATTTGGATTGAAAATGATTACCATTCAAGATCTCATCCAATACCGGCGGCAAAAAGAAACATTGATCGAGCGCATCGTGTCGGTTCGGATGCCGACCGAATACGGCGAGTTTCAAATGATCGGTTACACCAATGAAATTGACGAAAAAGAACACGTCGCTTTTGTCAAAGGAGACATTGACCCGGATCAACCCGTCCTGGTCCGTGTTCATTCCGAATGCTTGACGGGGGATGTTTTCGGATCCAAACGATGCGACTGCGGACCCCAGTTGCATGCAGCGATGCGGAAAATCGAAGAAGCCGGACAAGGCGTGCTTCTCTACATGCGGCAAGAAGGGCGCGGAATCGGCTTGATCAATAAATTAAAAGCATACAAACTGCAGGAAGAAGGCTTGGATACGGTGGAAGCCAACCTGCGTCTCGGATTCCGCGATGATTTGCGTGAATACGGGATTGGCGCGCAAATCTTGCGCGATTTGGGCGTGGGGAAAATGCGCCTGATGACCAATAACCCGCGGAAAATCACCGGTTTGAAAGGTTACGGTCTGGAAGTGACAGAGGTGGTTCCTCTGGAAATCCCCGCAAACAAAAATAATCGTCGTTATATGGAAACGAAAAAGGAAAAATTGGGTCACATGTTGCATTTGTAAAAAGAGGAGGAAACAAGGATGCCAAATGTATATGAAGGAACGCTTGTGGCAACAGGAATGCGGTTTGCGATTGTCGCCGGACGGTTTAACGAATTTATCACCGGCAAATTGGTGAATGGAGCCGTTGACGGTTTGAAACGCCATGGAGCCGAAGACGATGCCATTGATATTGTTTGGGTGCCGGGAGCTTTTGAAATTCCGCTGATTGCCGATCAATTGGCTCAATCGAAAAAATACGATGCGGTGATCGCGTTGGGATGTGTGATCCGCGGCGCCACCACCCATTACGATTATGTATGCAATGAAGTTTCCAAAGGAGTGGCGGCGGCGAGCGTGCGTCATCAACTGCCGGTGATTTTTGGAGTGATCACCACCGAAAACATTGAGCAAGCCATTGAAAGAGCCGGCACCAAAGCTGGAAACAAAGGATGGGAAAGTGCACTGGCAGCCATCGAAATGGCTGATTTGATGAAACAGTTAAATCGTTGATGGGGTAACGATTATCATATGGAAGAAGTAAAAATTAAGCTGGATATGTTTGAGGGGCCTCTTGATTTGTTGTTGCATTTAATCGAAACCTCGGAAGTGGATATTTATGAGGTTCCGATTGCGCAAATTACCGAACAATATATGCAAGTGTTAAATGAAGCCGAAGAGAGTAAGCTGGATGTGGCCAGTGAGTTTTTGGTCATGGCGGCAACTCTTTTGGCCATCAAGAGCAAAATGCTCCTGCCCAAGCAAGAGGTTTTTGAAGAAGATTTTATGATGGAAGAGGATGAATGGTTTGAAGATCCCCGGACGGAATTGGTCGAACGGTTGCTGGAATATAAGAAATACAAGCGTTTGGGGGAAGTGTTGCGCCAGAGGGAAGAAGAAAGAAGCAAAATTTATTCCCGTCCGGCGATGGATCTGACGGCCTACACACCAGAAGTAAACCCGGTTGAAGGGCTTTCTCCGGACGATTTGTTGCAGGCATTTGTCGAGGCGCTGAAAGACCGGGAAACCCATGAGCCGGAAGCCAAGTTGACCAGGGAAGAGATTTCGGTCAGTGACCGGATGAATGAAATTGATGCGCTTTTGACAGAAAAAGGGCAGTTGCTTTTTTCCAAACTGATCGATTGGAAAACCGCCACCAAAGAACGGGTGATCACGACCTTTTTGGCGCTTCTGGAATTGATGAAATTAAAAAGGATCGTTTGTTATCAGGAACATATGTTTGGGGAAATCCGGGTGGAACGACTGCAGGCGGAGGTGCAGCCTTGATGAGCCGGGATATGAAAGCAGTGATGGAAGGTCTTTTGTTTGCAGCCGGAGAAGAAGGAATGAGCATTAAAGAACTGGCGGATGTGACCGGCTTGGAAAAACACGAAGTGGAACAATGTTTGCATGATCTCAGGGTCGACTATAAGGAACAGCAAAGAGGCATTCAAATCGTCAAAGTGGCCCAAGTTTACCAAATGACCACATTGCCCGAACATGCGTCCTACTTTGAAAAGATGGCCCAAGCCCCGAACCGTTCTCGGCTGTCCCGTGCGGCATTGGAAACCCTTGCCATTATCGCATACCGACAACCGATTACGCGTGTCGAGATTGAAGAGATCCGGGGGGTCAAAAGCGAACGGGTGTTGCAAGTCCTTTCGCGAAAGGGATTGATTCGGGAAGCCGGCAGGGCGGAAGGAGCGGGACGCCCGATTTTATACGGAACCAGCAAAGATTTTCTGGATTATTTCGGACTCAACGATATCGAAGAACTTCCCCCGCCGGAATCCATCTTTGATTGGCAGGAATGGGAACAAGAGCGCCAGGATTTGTTTAAGCGTTTGGGTGTGGAACAAATGGAAGAGGCGGAGACGGATGAAGGATCTCCCGTTTAAAGGAGGCCGGCCGGCCTCCTTTTTTAAAAACAAAAAAGAAAAATTGCCGTTTTTGTAAACGCTTTTAAGATGAAAAAAACGTGAATGGCTGGATCGGAGAGGAGGCAGGCTGAATTTGTTACATGAATTGATCACGAGGGATACCATTGTTTTAAAAGAGGAAGTCCGCAATTGGAAAGAGGCGATTCAATATGCATCCGAACCCCTGTTAAAAAAAGGATGGATTGAGCCGGAATATGTAAAAGCCATGATCCATATTATCGAAACGCTGGGCCCCTATGTGGTTTTGACACCCCATGTGGCCATTGCCCATGCGCGACCGGATGCGGGAGTGAACCGGTTATCCATGAGTCTTTTGCGGTTAAAGAAGAGTGTTTCTTTTGGAAGAGGACAAGAGGTGCATCTGATTATTATTTTAGCAGCCATCGACCAAAAGTTTCACTTACATGCATTGTCGGATTTATCTCAATTATTGTCTGAAGAGAAAAATATTGAACGGATGATACATACCGAAAAAATTGAAGAAATTGAAGAACTGATTCATCAATATTCAAGAAAACAGTGCAATTAGCAACTTAGTGGTCGGAATTTTTTCAAAAAGGCCGGACGGTTTAAAAATTTGTTGGATAATATTGTATATTCACCCGTCATCTTGCCCAAACTACCCAGTGATGGCAGGTGGTGGGGTTGATTTTTTTTCTGATCATTCTTGTGTTGTTGCTGGTCTTCTTCATCGGAACTTGGTTTTCCAACATTCAAATTGAATTGTTGTTTAAACGGGAAGCGCAAAATGATTTTGGCAAAATCAAAGTGAAGATGTTTGGCGGATTGCTCAGATTTCAATACAATTTGCCGCAAATCCTATGGGGTGGTTTGGATGAAGGGGTGGCCCTCAAGCAGAACGTGACCGGTAAGATTGGCAAGAAAGAAACCAAAACGAAAAAGAAATCGATTCACATTGATAAACGGAAAGTCAAGAAATTTCATTTTGAATATCGCCAGATTCTTTACCGGTACCATGATTTTCAACGAATCATGCGGTGGTTCTTTGGAAAGATCACCTGTGAAAAATTCGTTTGGAACACCAAGATCGGAACGGGGGATGCAGCAGAGGCGGGATTTTTAACCGGATTGGCATGGAGCTTTAAGTGGATGCTTCTCAGTTGGCTGGGAAATCAAATCCGGTGGAATGCCAAACCGGAGTTAAAGGTGGATCCAAGATTCAATGAAGCGATATTGGAAACCTACTTTCACAGTATAATCCGGTTCCGGATCGGGCATGCTATCCTTGCTGTGAAACGTTTATCAGATCATATGCGGAAAGGGAGGATCCAATAAATGTCTGAGCACCCTATTCAAAACTTGATGGAAACTGCCATGGAAAATATTCGTGAAATGATTGATGTCAATACCATTATCGGTGATCCGGTGGAGACGCAGGATGGCCAAGTCATCATTCCGGTTTCCAAGGTCGGGTTTGGATTTGCAGCGGGAGGAAGTGAATTCAGAGGACATTCGGATGATAAAGAGGGGGAAGATCAGGAAAAGCGGGGGAATTCCAGACATTCCACTGAAAAAAGCCAAGAAAAGCTTCCGTTTGGTGGAGGAAGCGGCGGAGGCGTCTCTGTCACTCCGGTTGCATTTCTTGTTGTCAGTGAAAAAGGAATTCGTGTGTTAAACATGGATAAACAAACCCATTTATATGACCGCCTGATTGACACGGTCCCTGAATTTGTGGAGCAGTTGAAAAACATGGTTAAAAAAAGTGATAAAAGTGAAAAGTAAACCGGATACAAAACGGCACAGCCCGGGGCAGTGTCGTTTTTTTACATAATCTTGTCCGGAGTGCATATATTTGTACAAACCCGAACGGGAGTGGGGTGAGATCATTTGATTCTGGGGCGGATCTGTTCGGTTGGGCTTGTCACAGCCATCTTGATGATGATCTTTGTCTGGCCGGAAGGAGCAAGAGCCGAAGTGACAGGGGATTTGGCTCCCGGGGCAAAAGCCGCCATTTTGTATGATGCTTCTTCAGGCCGTGTTTTATTTGAGAAGAATGCAGAGGAACCCATGTTGATTGCCAGTTTGACCAAAATCATGACGGCAATCATTGCGATTGAAAACGGGAATTTGGATGAAACAGTGACCATCAGCCCCAATGCGGAAGGAGTGGAAGGCTCTTCCATCTATCTGAAAGCCGGTGAAAGAATACCGCTTCGCACCCTGTTGTACGGACTGATGTTGCGTTCCGGAAATGACGCGGCAACGGCGATCGCCGAACACATCGGCGGATCGGTGGAAGGGTTTGTTTATTTGATGAATGAAAAAGCCGCCTATCTGGGTCTGGAAAACACGCATTTTGCCAATCCGCACGGTCTGGATCAAGAGGGGCATTATTCATCGGCCAAAGATTTGTCCGTATTGACGGCATACGCACTCAAAAATCAGGTTTTTCAGGAAATTGTCAAAACAGAGGTCAAGACGGTGTCCTGGCCTGGCGAAAAATGGAAAAGAAAATTTTACAATAAGAATAAGATGTTGCGCTTTTATAAATGGGCGGACGGCGTTAAAACGGGGTTCACCAAAAAGGCGAGAAGAACGCTGGTTTCTTCTGCGACCAAAGACGGCCACCAGTTAATCACCGTCACTTTGAATGACGGGGATGATTGGAAAGATTCCATGAACATGCTGGAGTACGGGTTTCAGCATTATGATTTGGTCTCCTTATTGAAAAAAGGACAGGTTCTGTCCGGTCAGGCATATGAAACGGATGATCACAAAAAGTTCCGGGTTGTCGCCGGTGCTTCCTTTGATTATCCGCTGACGGAAGAAGAAAAAAAACAGGTTACGGTAAAGCCGGTCATCAGTTATCCTCTCCGGCTGGTGACAAGCGACCGCATGCAAGTGGGAAGCGCCCGGATTTACGTGAACCGGCAATTGATCGGATCGGTTCCTTTGGAAGTCGAAATGGAGCCCGAACCATCCATGATGAAAAAGTGGTTCCAATCCTTCGGGCTGATGCTTTGGAAAAAAGGGTGAAGCAAAAATGATCCATTATATTTGGATTTTTATGATTTTAAGCGGGGTGGTGGCAGCGGCACTGCAGGGGAAGTTGGAGTTGGTGACAAAAGCGGCCTTAAATGGTGCGGAAGAAGGGGTTTCCGTTTGTCTGGGACTGATCAGTATCATGGTGTTTTGGTTGGGGATGATGCGGATTGCCCAAGATGCCGGCTTGTTGGAAAAGCTGGCGAAGATTTTGCGTCCCGTTGCCCGGTTTTTGTTTCCATCCGTGCCTCATGATCATCCGGCGATGGGCTACATTTTATCGAACATGAGCGCCAACCTGTTTGGATTGGGAAATGCCGCGACCCCCATGGGACTCAAGGCAATGGAAGAGTTGCAAAAATTGAACCCCGACCGGAAGACGGCCACTCCTGCGATGTGCACTTTGCTTGCTCTGAACACCTCGGGACTGACATTGCTTCCGACAACAATTATCGGGATCCGGTTGAAACACGGTTCGGTGAACCCGACGGAGATTATCGGCCCGACATTGCTTGCCACCTTGCTTGCCACTTCTTTTGCCATCCTGTTGGATCGTTATTACCGAAAGCGCACGTTTGACGAGAACGGGCGGCTGAAGAAGTAATCAAACAGGGAAGAGGGTAAATCAGATGTTTGAAATCATCAGTTTTGTTTCCAATCTGATGTTGCCGGCCATTGTGGTGTTTGTTCCGCTGTATGCCGTGTTTCGCAAGGTTCCCGTTTATGACAGTTTTGTCGAGGGGGCCAAGGAAGGATTCCCGACAGCGATTTCGATTATTCCACACCTGGTCGGTATGATGGTGGCTGTTTCCATCTTCCGGGATACCGGCGCTTTGCAGTTTTATTTGCAATTTTTGAAGCCGGTGCTCGGTTGGCTGAAGATTCCGGAAGAAGTGGTTCCGATTGGGATTTTGCGGCCGATTTCCGGAACCGGTTCCCTGGCCTTTGTGGAAAGCGTTCTTCGCACCTACGGGCCGGACTCCTTTCTGGGAAAACTGGCATCCACCATTCAGGGAAGTACCGATACCACTTTATATGTGCTGACGGTTTACTTTGGCGCCGTGGGGATCCGCAATTCGCTCTATGCGCTGAAAGTCGGTTTGTGGGCGGACTTGGCGGGATTTTTGGCTGCCTGGATCATTTGTACATTGATTTTTTTACCCGGTTAAGCAGAGAAAGGCTTTTTCTGCGATACCGGGTTTTATAATGTCTGAAAACAACAGGGCTGTCCGGTTTGACTTGTACGAAACTTTGTAAACAGTTAAGATGACTAAGAGGTGAGCATGGCATGGAGCGTTTACAAAAAGTGTTGGCACAGGCGGGAGTCGCTTCCCGAAGACGTTCGGAAGCATTGATCTGTTCCGGGAGAGTGAAAGTCAACGGACAACGGGTCACCGAGCTGGGAACCAAGGTGAATCCCCGCCAAGACCGGATCGAGGTGGATGACCGGCCGGTCGTGTTGGAGAGAAAAAGGACATTTTTGTTTTATAAACCGGAGCAAGTGATTACCAGTATGCATGACCCGCAGGGACGGAAAGTGGTGGCTGATTATTTCCGCCATATCCCTGAGCGTGTTTTCCCGGTCGGGAGGCTGGATTACGATACCGAAGGTCTGCTGATCATGACAAATGATGGAGAACTGACCCATCGTTTGCTTCATCCGCGTTACAAGGTAAATAAAGTATACATTGCCACTGTGGAGGGAAAACCCGGCCCGAAAGCGTTAAAACAGCTGGAAAAGGGTGTGAAACTGAAGGATGGATGGACCGCCCCGGCCAAAGTCCGCTTTCTTTCCCATTCCAGCCGGGACAATACCTCCCGGTTGGAACTGACGATTCATGAAGGGAGAAAAAGACAGGTCCGACGCATGTTGAAGGCGGTCGGGCACCAGGTGATTCATCTGATCCGGGTCCGATTTGGATTTTTGACGCTGGAAGGATTAAGCAAGGGGGAATTCAGGGAATTGACGGATGAAGAAATTCAACGGTTAAAAAAAGAGATTTTGTGAACAACTTTCAAATCATCGTCACATGTTCCTAATCGAAAACCAAACTTAAATGTATAATTAGTTAATGAAATCATGGAGTTTTTCGTGATTGGATCACAGGGGGGAGTCATGCGTGATAGATAACAGCAAATGTGAGTGCGGACACAATAACCCTGTTGGCACCATATTGTGTGAGTACTGCGGAAAACCGCTGGACAAGACCATCAAAGAAAAGGAAAATATTGCTGAGGAGATGCGCTATGAAGGAAAAGCAAGACGTTCCCAAATGGCACAACCCTCCCCGTTTGACCGGGTCTGGCAGTTCTTCTCCTCAGTGAAAGTTGCCATTATTTTGATTGTCGTTACTTTGATCGCCGCCGGAATCGGCACCATTTTTCCTCAAGAAATATATGTCCCCTCTTCCGATCCAAAGAGTTACTATGAGGAGCACTATGGAATCTGGGGAAAACTTTATTATGCACTTGGTTTTTCGGATATGTACAACTCCTGGTGGTTTTTTCTGCTTTTGTCAATGATCGGGGTTTCGCTTGTTGTCTGCAGTTTGGACCGGGTTGTTCCTCTGTATAAAGCGCTTAAAAACCAAACCGTGACCAAAAGCCCGGAATTTATCCGCCGGCAACGGATTTCGCATGTGGAGCATGTGACCGACGAATACCCGGAGCAAAAGATTGATGAGATCGCGCAAGCATTGAGCAAGAAACGTTATCACATACGGCGCGAAAACGGGGCGCTTCTTGCAGAAAAAGGACGGATCAGCAGATGGGGTCCTTACATCAATCATATCGGGTTGATTATTTTTTTATTCGGGGTTTTGCTGCGGTATGTGCCCGGATGGTATCTGAATGAAACGTTGTGGGTCCGGGAAGGGGAAACCAAAAAAGTTCCGGAGACACCGTATTATGTGAAAAATGAGCGCTTCACCATGGAGTTTTATGATCAACAAAGCAAGGATGAAGGACCGGTTGTCAAGAAATACCAAACCAATGCCGTGTTGTATGAAAAGGACAAGCAGACGGGGCAGTTAAAGCCGGTCAAAAAGCATGCGATCATTGTGAATGAACCGCTGAAATACAAAGGCTTGTTGTTATATCAATCCAGCTTTGAGACCGGATTGCTCCAAAAAATTTCTTTTAAAGTCACGGAGAAAAATACGAAAAAAGAGTTGGGAACCTTTACCGTTGATTTGAATAACCTCCGGAAGGACCAGGTTTATCCGGTCGGAAATTTGGAAGTCCGGGCACTGGAATATTATCCGGACTTTGCCATGGAAAACAATCGACCGGTGACCAAATCGCAGGAACCGAACCGCCCGGCTTTTGTCTTTGAAGTCCGGGAAAAAGGAGCGAAAACGGGAGAGAAATCCTGGGTCATCTCCGGTCAGGACTTGGGCGATTTGTTGAAAGACAATCACTATAACATTGATCTGGCCAATATCCACACGGTGAATTCCTCCGGGCTCATGGTACGCGTCGATAAAAGTTTGCCGGTGATTTTTTTGGGAGGATTCATATGCATGATCGGGCTGGTGATGGGATTTTACTGGCACCATCGCCGGGTCTGGGTCCGTGTGACCGACGGTTCCTTATACGTTGGCGGGCACACCAACAAAAACTGGTACAGTTTTTACCGCGAACTGTCTGCGCTGGATGTATTGAAAGATTATGACTTGAAGCCGGCGAAAAAATAGGGGGAAAAGACGATGGAACAATTGATGGAGAATCTCCTTTTTGGAACATTCTTTTTATATTTGATTTCTTCTGTCGCGTTTGTGATGGGAATCTCCAAAGACAAAAATGAAAAAAGTGAACAAAGAAAAAGACGCTGGGGAAATATTGCCGTCGGAATTGCGATCGTGGGAGCCGTTTTTCAAACTTTGTTCATTATTACAAGAATGATGATCGGTGGCCACTTCCCGACAAGCAACATGTTTGAATTTACGGCTTTTCTATGTTATGCCATTGTCATTGCGTTTGTAATTGTTTACTTTATTTATAAAAATATTGTTTTAGGGGCTTTTGTCATGCCTCTGGCTGTGGTTTTGCTGGCTTATGCTTCTGTTTTCCCGCGGGATGTCCAGCCGCTGATCCCGGCCTTGCAAAGCTACTGGTTGCCGATTCACGTGTCGACGGCGGCGCTGGGGCAAGGGGCCTTTGGGATTGGTTTTATCGCCGGATTAATTTATCTGGTTAAAAACGTCGGGAATCAGAAAGCAGGGAAAAATGCTTTTTGGCTGGAAACCACCCTGTTGATTGTTTTGATGTTTCTTGGATTTAGTATTGTTCAATTTGCATTTGGCCTCGTTGATTATGAAGCGAAATTTTCGCATACTGTTGATGGGGAGGCAAATGTTCAAGAGTACTCTCTTCCTCCCATCGTGAGTCCGACTGACAGCCAAATCATTCAAATGGATTCCTTCCCGGGCCTGAATGAACCGCTGTTTGAAAGTCCCGGCTGGATGAAGGGAGAAAAAGCGGCAAGCAAATTGAATTCCGTCATTTGGTCTGTGATTACCGGACTGATTTTATACGGGCTTTTGCGGTTGATCTTGAGAAAGCCGCTTCGAACAGCGCTTCATCCGCTGGTGAAAGACTTGGACAGCGAATTGGTTGATGAAATTTCTTACCGCGCGATTGCAATCGGTTTCCCGATTTTTACATTGGGCGCGCTGATTTTTGCAATGATTTGGGCTCATCAAGCGTGGGGCCGTTTCTGGGGATGGGACCCGAAAGAAGTGTGGGCGCTCATTACCTGGCTCTTTTACAGCGCTTATCTGCATTTGCGGCTGTCCCGCGGTTGGCACGGGTTGAAGTCGGCATGGCTGGCGGTTGGCGGTTTTGTGATTATCATGATTAATTTGATCGCAGTTAATTTAGTGATCACTGGTTTGCATTCATATGCGTAAATCAAAGCAGCAGGGGTGAAGTAACTTGGACAAACAGTATCAGATTCTGGTGGTGGATGATGAAGACCGCATTCGTCGGTTGCTTCGCATGTATCTGGAAAGAGAAGGCTATTTAATCGAAGAAGCGGAAGATGGCGAAAAAGCTTTGCAAATGGCGCTGGATAAAAACTATGACCTGATTTTGCTGGATTTGATGTTGCCGGGGATGGACGGATTGGATGTTTGTGCCGAATTGCGAAAGAAAAAAGCAACGCCCGTGATTATGCTGACGGCCCGGGGAGAAGAAGCCAACCGTGTGGAAGGGTTTGAATCCGGAACCGATGATTACGTGGTCAAGCCGTTCAGCCCCCGGGAATTGGTACACCGGGTGAAAGCGGTGTTGCGCCGGGCCTCGGCGACTGCCTTCTTGACCACCAATATTGAAACGCATAATGTGATTGTGTTTCCTGAACTGACAATTGATCATGATGCCCATGAAGTCAAAGCGGGCGGCAAAAAGATCCAATTGACACCGAAAGAATATGAGCTGCTTTATTATTTGGCCAAATCTCCCGATAAGGTTTTTACCCGGGAACAGTTGTTGAGGGATGTATGGCATTATGAATTTTTTGGGGATTTGCGCACGGTTGACACACACGTAAAACGATTGCGTGAAAAACTGAACCGCGCTTCCACCAAAGCGGCGAAGATGATCACCACGGTGTGGGGAGTCGGTTACAAACTAGAGGTGCCGAAAGAGTGATTTGGAGAAGTGTAGTCGGCAAGCTGTGGATCACCATCATCATTCTTGTTTCCTTGGTGTTGGTGCTGTTAAATCTCTTTTTGAATGAACAAGTGGAGAAAACTTATGTTCGTGACCAGAAGAAAAGTTTGGAGCAACTTGCTGGAGAGATTCAGAAAAAGTTTAATCAACCCGGATATGATCATATCCAGTATCTGAATAATGTCCTGCAAGTCTCTGAACTTTTCCATACATATATCGTCACGTTGGATGCCAGCGGATCGGTGAGCAACTACGGGGTTTCTCCCCATGTGCCGAACGTTCCCTGGCAGGAAGTTTTATCGCAAGATGATTTAAACCGGGTGCTAAAAGGCGAAACGCTTTTTATTCAGGGAAAAGTCCGGGTAAAGTCCGATCCGGGAAATTTTCCGTTCTTTAAAAATGACGTCTTGCTTGTTGCCGTTCCGCATATTGTCAACGACAAAACGGTGGGTGCGATCGTGCTTTATCAAACCCAGGAACAGTTGAGCGAGACGGACATCAAACGGTGGATTTTTTACTCTTCGCTGATCGGCATTGTGTTGACGACCATTTTTGCCTTTTTCTTGTCAACCCGGATTTCCCTTCCGTTGGTGCAGATGAAAAAAGCGGTGGAAAAAATGGCGCGCGGAGAGTTTTCCACCCGGGTTCCGGTCCGCTATCATGAACGGGACGAAATTGCCGAGTTATCGATGACGTTTAACCGGATGGCCTCCCAACTGGAAGACTCGATTCATCAGCTGTCACAAGAAAAAGAACAATTGGCAAGCATTTTAAAAAGTATGTCGGATGGCGTTTTGACCATCAGTAAATATGGAAAAATCATTTTGACCAACCCCATTGCCGACCGTTTTCTCGCGCAGTGGAAAGATGACACCCCCAAAGATGCTTTGCCCAAGCCGTTGCAAGATCTTTTCAGACAAGTGACCGACGACCATAAAGAATATACCGGGGATATCACCGCCCGGGGACGGACATGGGTGGTGGTCATGTCCCCGCTTTACACCGATACCGGGGACCAGGTGCGCGGGGTGGTGGCAGTGTTGAGGGATGTCACGGAAGAGAGAAGATTGGACAAACTCAGAAAAGATTTTGTTGCCAATGTTTCTCATGAGCTGAGAACCCCGTTGCAAATGTTGCAAGGTTACAGTGAAGCTTTGATGGATGACATTGCCGACACACCGGAAGAGCGCCGGGAATTGGCGAAAGTGATCAATGAAGAGTCTCAACGGATGAGCCGTCTGGTCCGTGAATTGCTCGACCTTGCCCGTATTGAATCCGGGCATATTCAAATCGCTCCCACGGAAGTTCCTCTGGATGAGTTTATCCAGCGCGTGATCCGCAAATTCCAGGGAATGGCGAAGGAGAGCAATGTTAAGTTGGCTGCCGTTTTCAAAGAAGAATCGCAACCGGTTGTCTATTGGGATGAAGATAAAATTGAGCAGGTTTTGACCAATCTGATCGACAATGCGATCCGCCATACTCCGAGTGGAGGAAACGTCTATGTACACGTCGGTGTCGAAGACGGAAAAGTGAACATCGATGTGGAAGATACCGGTTCGGGAATTCCGGAAGAAGATTTGCCCTTTGTGTTTGAGCGCTTCTATAAAGCGGACAAAGCCCGGACCCGGGGCCAATCCGGAGGAACCGGAATCGGTTTGTCGATTGTCAAACACCTGGTGGATGCGCATGGAGGCAATGTTTCTGTCAAAAGCGAGACCGGAAAGGGAACGGTGTTTATGATTGAATTGCCGCTTCGGATCGAAGAGAATAATGAATTTTTTATCGGCTGAAGAAAAAGCACGGATCTTAAGGATCCGTGCTTTTTTTATGGGAAGGAAGTTACTTTTGGAACGCTTTGGGAACCAAGGGGCGCATCAAAATCTGATTGTAAATCACCCCTTTGGGTGCTGAAACAATGGTCCATACCGCTTCGGCCACTTGTTCCGCTTCCATGGCGTATTCTTTGTAGTTGTTAAAGTTGGTTTTGATCGACCCCGGGCAAAGAGCCGATACTTTGACTTGATGAGGTTTTAATTCGAGCGTCAGTGCATCGGTCAATGCCATCAATCCGAATTTGGATGCGCAATATCCGGCTCCGGAAGCAAATGCCTCGGTTCCGGCGATGCTGGAAATATTGACAATGTGCCCTTCGGTCTTTTTCAAATGGGGAATGGCATATTTACAATGAAGAAAAGCGCCCTTCAAATTGACATTCATCATTTCGTCCCATTCTTCTTCACTTAATTCTTCCACGGGCGAAAAATATCCGAGACCGGCGTTGTTGATCAGGATATCCAGCCGGCCGTACTTTTCGATAGTATCATCCATGACTTTTTTGACTTGGCGGGAATCTGTGACATCGCAAGCGACGGGATCGATGGTGCCTTGGAACTCCCCGGCCAATTCATTCAGTTTTTCGGTGCTGCGGGCCGTGGCAATAACTTTGATGTTTTCTTTGGCTAGGCGTCGGGCGATGGCAGCGCCCAATCCTTTGCTTGCACCTGTCACAATGGCGATTTTTTGCTCCGCTTCCATACCGTTTTCCTCCAATCCTGACACATTGATTCTGAATCTCTATTATAAATCAATTTCATGCAAAGATTGAATGTTATCGATTTGCAGAATCAAATCAATCAGGTTTTTGGTCAGCGGTTTGTCAATTCGAAGAATCATGATGGCTTGGCCGCCGATTCCCAGCCGCCCCACTTGCATGGTTGCAATGTTGACATCTTCGCTTCCAAGCAACGTTCCAACCCGTCCGATGACCCCGGGCAAATCCTGGTGCTGAATAAACAGGAGATGCCCTTTGGGGGTGACATCCACCGGATAATCGTCCACCTTGGTAATGCGGGGCCCAAAGCCGTTTAACAGGGTTCCCGCCACACTGCGGATTTCTTTGGAGGTATGCACTTCAACCCGGATATATTGCGTGAAACCATGGCTTGCCATCGTTTTTTGTTCCACGATTTGAACGCCGCGTTTTTTTGCGAGATGGGGGGCATTGACATCATTTACATTGGATAAGTAATGGGAAAGCACTCCTTTTAATACCGTGCGGGTCAGTGGGAAAACATCCAGTTCAGCCACTTCCCCCCCATAGGTGATGGTGATTTGCGACAGGGCGCCGTTGCTGATCTGGGAGACGAATTTTCCCAGCTTTTCGGCCAATTCTTGATACGGAAGCAGTTTTTGTCTCAGTTCGGCGGGGACGGATGGCAGATTGACGGCATTTTTAAAGGGTTCCCCACGCAGGATGTGAAGCACTTCTTCCGCAACGTCCAGTGCCACATTTTCTTGGGCTTCGACGGTGGAGGCTCCCAGATGCGGAGTCGCGATCACCTGAGGCAGGGAAAGAAGCGGATGATCCTCGGGCGGTTCCGACTCAAACACATCCAGTGCGGCTCCGGCCACTTTTCCGTCCAAAATGGCCTGGTACAGGGCTTCCTCATCGATGATCCCGCCCCGGGCACAGTTTAAGATCCGGACACCATCTTTCATTTTGGAAAACATGTCATGATTGATCAAGTGTTTGGTTTCTTTGGTCAACGGCGTGTGTACCGTGATGAAATCGCCTTTTTCGATCGCTTCTTCCAACCCGGCTTTGGTGACGCCCAATTTTTCAGCCCGGTCTTTGGACAGGTAAGGATCGTATGCGATCACGTTCATCCGGAATGCTTTGGCGCGTTTGGCAAGTTCCGATCCGATCCGTCCGAGTCCGATGATGCTGAGGTTTTTTCCGTTCAATTCCGTTCCCACATACTTTTTGCGCAACCATTTGCCTTGCAGCAGGGAATGGTACGCTTGCGGAATATTGCGGGCCAATGACAACAACATGGCAAACGTATGTTCAGCGGTGGATATCGTATTGCCGTCCGGAGCGTTGACCACTATGATTCCTTTTTGTGTGGCGGCATGGACATCGATGTTGTCCACACCGACCCCGGCACGTGCGATCACTTTCAAACGCCGGGCTTTATCGATGACTTCGGCGGTTACTTTGGTTTGGCTGCGAACCAAAAGGGCATCGGCATCTTCGATGGCTGTAAGCAGTTCTTCTCGGGATAATTTTGATTTTTGGATTACTTGAATATCCGGGGATTGTTGTAATTTTTCAATCCCTTGGTCGCTGATCGGATCGGTGATCAATACTTTAAACATTCATCATCACCTCTTGTGCTGCTTTGGTGGCCATTCCCGGTTCAACGGGTTGTCCCATTTGCGAAAGAGTGACTTCAACGGCAGCAAGAACCGTCAGGATATCCCACTCGTCACAGTAACCCATGTGCCCGATTCGG
The DNA here is from genome assembly GCF_005886755.1 of Thermoactinomyces vulgaris. Taxonomy (NCBI): domain Bacteria; kingdom Bacillati; phylum Bacillota; class Bacilli; order Caryophanales; family Thermoactinomycetaceae; genus Thermoactinomyces; species Thermoactinomyces vulgaris. The sequence continues at coordinate 1,683,034 of NZ_CP039710.1, read as the reverse complement.
AAGATTTTCCCCTTCAGGTGTTGTTGTCCGCCGGCAACATAAAAACCGTGGCTTTGCAATTTTTTTCGGAACGCTTCCACATCCCACTTCTCTTGCGACGCATCGATGGAGGTGACAGTCGGGGAAGCGTGGCGATCATCGGCCATCAAGGTCAGGCCGGAAGCCCGGATGCCGGCGCGGGTAATGTTTTTGAGACGTTCATGCCGGGAGCATACATTTTCAAATCCTTCTTCTTCCAAAAGGGACAAAGACTCTTTCAAACCGTATAATAGGGAGACGGCAGCGGTGAAAGGAGTGGTGTCCTCCTGTTCCAGTTTCCGGCGATACGCTTCCAGATCCAAGTAAAAACGGGGTTGCCGGTTGCCGGCAATCACTTGCCATGCGCGTTCGCTCACGGCAAGAAAAGCAAGCCCCGGAGGCAGCATCAGTGCTTTTTGGGAACCGGTCACCATGATGTCGACTCCCCAATCATCCATTTGGCAGGGAACCGCCCCGACACAGCTGACGCCGTCAACGATCACCAAGGCATCGGAATGTTGCCGGACGGTTCGGGCCAGTTCCGGAACGGGATTCAAAACGCCGGTGGATGTTTCGCAATAAGTCAGAAAGACGCTTTTGGCGCCGGGATGTTTCTTTAAGAAGTCAGCCAGTTGCTCCGGTTCGCATGCTTTTCCCCAGGGAATATCCAAGCGATGCAAATCGATCTCGTATTTTTCGACGATTTTGGCAAAGCGGTCGCCGAATGCACCGGTGACCACGACAATGGCTTCATCCCCGGGGGATAAGGTGTTGACGACAGCCGCTTCCAAAGCCGAAGTTCCGCTGCCTGCCACAATGAGTGGTTGCTGTCCGGTCCCGAAGATGGGTTTCAGCCGCTCGGAACATTCATGAATCAATTGGGAAGCCAGGCGGCTCCGGTGCCCGATCACCGGCTGTGTCATGGCGCGCTGGACTTGAGGCGGAACGGGTGTCGGACCGGGAATGCGAAGATGATATTTGTCTTTCAATGGCATGAAGATCTCCTCCTATCCAAGGTGAAAGTCAATAAAAAAAAACCTTACATCCCCACACCTGTGGCAACAGGTGAGGGACGTAAGGTCCGTGGTGCCACCCTCGTTCGCAATTGGTTCGCACCAATTGCCTCATCAAGTCCGAAAAGGACTCATGATGTAACGGATCATCCGGATCTGCCTACTCATTCTTTCAGCAGACCGCTCAGGAGTGCTCCACATCGGGCAAACTGCCGATTCGCAGCAAACATCGGCTCTCTGAGAGTTTGCCGGCTGATGCTTGGCTCCTTCATCGCTTTAATCATCTGAATTTTGATAAATAATGTAACATGGAGGGGAAGTACTGTCAACCCGTAAAGAAGAAAAATGTTGAGGCATAGAAAAAAAGGTTTGTGTTAACATTGAATTATTCAGTTGTGTCGATGGCGATCCGGAGGAAAGGAGGAGAAGCGGTGGGGATCAGCGGAACGAAATACATTTTGTCCGGATTGAATGACAAACAACAAGAGGCCGTAACGGTACCCTGCCAGCCGACCGTGGTGTTTGCCGGGCCGGGGAGCGGAAAAACGACGGTGCTGACAAGAAGAATCTTATATTTGATGGAACAGGGAACACCGCCCGGACAGATCATGGTGGTGACGTTCACCCGGGCAGCGGCACGAGAGATGAAAAGCCGTTTACAGGAAGTGAATCCCGTGGAAACGGACAAACTGTGGATCGGAACGTTTCATTCTTTGTTTCTTTTGATGTTAAAGGATAGCGGCATGAGAATTCCTCCCTTGTTGAAAGACGGCAGGCAAAAAGAAGCCATCCGCAACATCTTGTCCCAACTGAACCAGCCCACCGATGATGACACGATCGGCACTTATCTTCAGCAAATCGGATTATGTAAAGCGCATGCCATTCTTCCGGCCAGAATGAAAGTCCAAAAGCAAAAAAACATCTTGTTTCGGGAAATTTATTCTTTATACGAAGCATGGAAACGGGAGCAGGATTATTGGGATTATGATGATATTTTGCTGGCGATGTACCATCAGGTGAAAAAACCGGAGTTTCTTGCGCGGTGGCAAAAACGGTTGATACATATATTGGTGGATGAGTTTCAGGATATCAACCGGATTCAATATGATATTCTGGTCCGGTTGGCTTCCAGGCACCGCCTGTTGTATGCCGTCGGGGACGATGATCAATCCATTTATGGATTCCGGGGAAGCGATCCGGAAATCATGCTGCAATTAAAAAAAGATTTTCCCGATTTGAAGCGATTGATCTTGACCACCAACTACCGGTCCGCCGATCCGATCATTCAAGCCAGTGAACGTTTGATCCAAAAAAACCGCTTCAGACAGGCCAAAGTCCGGCATGGACTGGGGAAGGACGGAGCGGACGTGGAATGGATGGAGCCGGAAGACGAGAATGAAGAAGCTGAACGGATTCTTTTCCGGATCCAGGACGGCACCGACACGGCGGTATTGTTTCGAACCGCCACTCAGGCACGCGCTTTGGTCGATGCGTTGGTACGAAAGGGCATCTCTTTTTATATGTCAGGGGAATTTTCTTTTTACCGCCGGTGGCAGATCCAAGATCTGTTTTCTTATTTTCGTCTTGTCAATGATCCGGATGATCTGGATGCCTTGATCCGCATCATCAACAAACCCAAACGTTACTTGTTTCAAGAAGAATGGATCGATGCATGCTGGTTCCTGTCCAAAAAAAGCGGGCGGTCGCTGGTGGATACATTACCGGCGTTGCCGGGACTGGAACCGTATCAGGTCCGCCATTTGGACAAGCTGGGAAAAGATCTGCGCGAAATTCAGGCATGCTCACCGGTTGAAGCGATCCGGCATTTGCGGTTTCAAACGGGATATGACCGGTATTTGGAAGCATTTGCGAAGGAAACGGGGGCGGATCTCGAGCAGTTGATCGAACCGTTGGATGAACTGATGGTCGCCGCGGAAAGTTTTTCTGATCTCACGGAGATGCTCGCGCATGCGGAAAAAGTGGAAGAAGCGTTGAAACGTAGCAATCCCGACACGGCCAAAATCAAGTTGATGACGCTTCACCGATCCAAAGGGCTGGAGTTTGACCGGGTTTTCATTATCGGTTTACAGGCGCAAATCCTTCCGCATCACCGGAGCCTTCAGGTGGCGGAGGAACGGAAAAGTGCCGCTTGGGAAGAAGAACGGCGCTTGTTGTATGTGGGAATGACCCGTGCGCGAAAAGAACTGATTTTGTCTTCGGCCAAAACCAGGCAGGGGAAAAGAACCGCTCCTTCCCCGTTTTTAAAAGACATCGGAATCACCGGGGAAAACCGGAGGGCACAAGGGGAAACGGAAAAGAAGCCGGAATCCGCTTCCCCTGTAAAACTGTCCGATCTGAAAAAACAACCGCAAATGCGATTTATCCATGAAGAAATCACCATCGGCATGCAGATTCACCATACCCGGTTCGGAACCGGGGTCATTGAAGATGTTGTTCCCATTGAAGGGGTGGCTCCCGGCAGAAAAATTCTGGTGCGGTTTCAAGGCGAGCGGCAATCCTTGCACTATGAATTATCCCGGCAGTTGGGATTGATCCGGCAGGCATGAAAAAGGTCAGGGACACAGGTTCCCTGACCTTTTGTCAATTTCCAAAAAAATAGGTAATGGCAAACGCAAGACCGATGACAAGAAGGATGAAGATCCAGGAAAGCGGATGAGCCCAATTATTGGTCCAGCCGATCCCGAAGCGTTTTTCCACAAAAATTGCCGGATCGTTTTTATTAAAGTAAAACTGTCCGAGCTTCCAGTATTGGTCATCATCCCGGTTGATCATGTCCCCGTTTTTGCCGGAAACCGCTTTGACCCGGCTTCCTCCTTGTCCCGTTGTAAAGGATATGAGAAGTGCGGCGATCAAAATTCCGATGGTAATGACAAGTGAAACGGCAGTCACCGGTCCCGCGGAAACCGGGTGAATCCATGAAAAGGATGACAGAGAGAACATCGAAACCACAGCGGTTCCGGAAAGGATGGTGAAAAGGGACCATCTGCGCCGGAAAATCACATTTTGCCGGATGGATTTTCCCGGGTTTTCCGCGCTGATTTGTTGTTTGGCTTTGCCGATCATGATGTTGATCCATAAAAACAACAGGGTTAAATAGACTTGCATCACCGGTGGAAAGAGAACCGTCCGGTAAGATTTTTCCGCATAGCGGGTTACCTTTCCGTTAAAGTCATATTGCATGGGGATCTTTTCCGGGATCCGTTCATAAAAATGGATTAAAAAGATCAAAGTGGCCAGCGTCAGGGAAAAGGGAATCAAAAACCATAAATGGGAGTAAGTCAGCTTTTCTTGGCGAAAGCTGGTATCCACGACCACCATCTGTTTTTTCTCTTTTCCCCAATCGGCCTGTTGTTTCAATGCTTTCATTTTTCGGTGAAAGATTAAGTAAGCCAGAAAGTGGGCAGCCAGATAAAAAAGAAGAAGAAAAACAAACCAAAGGCCGAGCGATTCCTCGTCGTTTAATACCGTGGATCCCGGAACAAACATGGCAAGGACGGCCAATCCGATACCGGCCATGATCCAGGCGTATTGCTTGCGCATCTTTTTAAGTTCCGGAAGATGATAAGCTTTTTCCGGGATGGAGACGCCAAAACTTTCTGTCCGTCTGGTCCAATAGGGAATGAAACAAAGGGAAATCAATACGGGAATCATGATGAGGCACATCAGTAACACACTTGTACTCACGGGTTGTCACCTTCCCTGTCGGTGAATTTTTGAAACAAGCGTCTGCAAAGCTGTTGAAATTCCTTTTCCCCGATTCCGCGGCACACGGATTCGGCGATCAGGGGAGAAAGGGCTTGTTCCAGTTTTGTCCGGTATGCTTCATCCGCTTCCGGAACCCCTTCCGGATGAACGACCACGCCCTTTTGTCTGTGAATCAAGATGAAGCCTTCCTGTTTTAACTGTTGGTAAGCTTTATTGACCGTGTGCAGGTTGATTCCGATGTCAGCAGCCAGGGCTCTTACCGAAGGAAGGCGGTCGCCCGGTTTTAATTCTTTTTTGGCGATCCCGGCGATGATTTGATGCTTTAACTGCAAATAAATTGGTTCATCTGATTCAAAGTCCAAAAAAATTTGCACCTTTCCACCACCTTCCGTTTATTCTATATGTTATATATATAATATAACAAACAAATTGAACGGGCAACAGGAGGCACAAAAAAAGCACCTGATCCTTTCAGGTGCTTTTTCAATAAGCGTTATTTATTTTCTTGATACCGTTTTTGACATTCTTCATAAAGTTGAGCCGCAAAGTCGGCATCTTTCCAACCTTCGATCTTGGTCTCTTTGTTTTCGAGGTCTTTGTAAACCTGGAAGAAGTGTTCGATCTCTTTCAACACATGGGGAGCCACGTCTTCCAAGGAGTTGACTTTGTCAAAACGGGGATCGTCAACCGGAACGGCCAATAATTTTTCATCCGGTCCTTTGTCATCCGACATCAGCAACACGCCAATCACCCGGCTGGAAATCACGCAACCCGGGAAGGTCGGGAACGAAGTCAGGACCAAAATATCCAACGGATCCCCGTCTTCCGCCAGGGTGTTTTCAAGATAACCGTATTCGGTCGGATAATGCATGGGAGAGTAAAGAACCCGGTCCAGTCGGAATACGCCAAGTTCTTTATCGTATTCGTATTTGTTTTGGCTTCCGGTCGGAATTTCAATGAATGCATCAACTACGAGTGGATTGGACATCTTTGTTCCTCCTTTGGTATGTATAACCTAACCATCATTGTAGACGTTTTTTTACAGATTCGCAATAAAGAAGGCACCCCGGGTATGCTACAATCATAAAAAAGGGGAGTAAATATGATAAGTGAAATTTCTGCAAAAGAGTTTGCGAAAAAGGTTCAAAGCCAAAAGCCACAGAAGGATGAAATGGTGATCATTGATGTGCGCGAACCTGAAGAATGGCATGATTATCATTTGGAAGACTCGAAGTTAATGCCGTTGGGGACATTGCATCAGCAAATTCATGCACTGAATAAGCAGCAAAAAATTTATGTGATATGCGCCCATGGCGTCCGCAGCTTCTATGCCGCGCAATATTTGCTCCAACAAGGGTTTTCCGATGTGGTGAATGTTGAAGGGGGAATTCAACGCGTCCGGTTGTATTTGGAGGAATTTGAAAAATGAAAAAGCTACCCGGAAAAAAACCGGGTAGCTTGTGGGCATTATTCCTCGACTTTGATGGAGTCCGTGGGGCAGCCTTCTTGAGCGTCGCGGACATCTTCCCAAAGTTCTTCAGGAACATCAGCGGTTCCGGTGTTGTCATCAAGAATCACATAAGCAATGCCGTCTTCGTCATAGTCATACACGTCGGGAGCCGTTGCTCCGCAAGCACCACAAGCAATACAAGTATCTTTATCTACCCAAGTGCGCATAAGTACAAATCTCCTCCCGTGAATAAATACCAATGAGCTAAGTCCACTACCAACCCTCATTTTAGAACGAATTGGTTGGAATTGCAAGAAGCGGATTGAGAGGGATGACCATGAGGGAACACGCTTCCAAGGATTCATCACCTGCGGCGAAGCAAGTGCTGTTCGCCTTTTATTTTACCCAGTTACTGTTATTTGCAATCAGTGCCGTCGCTTTATGGTGGCAAGAGAAATCACTGGAGCATTTATTCTCCTTTCATGATATACATATGTGGTTGTGGGGAATCGGTGCAGGAGGATTGATTCTGGCCATCGACGCCGTGCTCATGGCCTGCGTCCCCAAAAGCTGGCTGGACGACGGGGGCTTGAATCAACTGCTGTTTGAAAATCGTTCCGTGGTGCATGTTCTTGTGATTGCGGTGGTCGCGGCGGTCTCGGAAGAGATGTTTTTCCGGGGAGTTCTCCAGGAATGGCTGGGGATCTGGATGACCAGTGTTGTGTTTGTGCTCTTGCATACGCGGTATTTGAAAAAATGGTTGCTGGTGGCCGCTGTTTTTGCAATCAGTGCGGGGCTCGGTTGGTTAACGGAATGTTTCGGCAACATCACTCCCGCCGTGATTGCGCACGGGCTGATCGACTTTGTTTCGGGATTGTTCATCCGTTACAGGGCAAAAGGAGGAAGGAAGCTCAAAACTTGACAGCCACTTCAAGATGTTTTAATTATTTTATATGCTGATCTAGGCAAGAGAGTTGTTGATTGTGTATGATGAATATAGAAAAAGGAGACTTTGCCCCGTCACATGATCTTTTTTTCACATAAGGTATAGGGGAAGGTCTCCAGCGAGGGAGGGTAGGCCATGCGTGTCGAACGGCTTGGGGGGGATAAAATCCGCTTTTTCCTCACTTTGGATGATTTGGCTGATCGCGGGATCGAAAAAGAGGATATTTGGCGGGATATCCCCAAAGTGCACGAGTTATTTAATGACATGATGGAACATGCCTATCAGGAGTTAGGATTTGAAGTGACCGGACCCGTGGCTGTGGAAGTGTTTGCATTGCCTGCACAGGGGATGGTGGTTGTCGTCACCCGTGGTCAGGCTCCGGGCGATATGGCGGAGGAAATCAGCCAAGATCCGGAAATCTATGAACTGGAAGTGACGATGGAGGAAACAAAGGACCTGGTTTTCTGTTTCCATGACTTTGAAAATTTGGTGCAGGCCGCCCATCGCGTGAAACATCTTACCCAAGGAGGACAGGTTTACGCTTTTCAAAATCGTTACTATCTCCTTTTCGGGCAAGAGATGCAATCGGATGATTTGGGAACCTTGGTGGCCATCTTGTCCGAATTCGGGGAAATGTCCACGTGTACCATTCCTTATTTGCAGGAATACGGGAAAGTGGTTTGTGAAGATCATGCGGTTCAACAAATATCCCATTATTTTGGATGACATAGATGCGCACCCGTTTTCAGGCGGGTGCGCTTTTCATGATGTTTTATCCACAACCAATTGGAAATGCTCAAATTTTCGCAGCTGGCCGGTTTTGCCTGAAAGGACCCCCGGAAAGACGCGTTCGACGGACAGATGCTGGGTTTTATGCGCGGCCAGTGCTTTGGCGATTTGTTGATGGTAAGGGCTTACATCCACTTTTTCGGTTACATGCTCGTCCGGTACAAAGGAAACGGGAGAGGAATAAAAATGGCCAATTGATTCTGGTATGACAATATAGTAAAGTTTGGTTGGGAAAGAAATATTTTGCACAGCTGTAAGTGTTGCTTTTTGGATGATTTTATGATCCGGATGTCCGGAAATTCCGGACGGTGGGAAGGTGATAATCCGATCGGGGCGAATCTCATTCATCACGGAACACAGTTCATCGACGATGGTCGAAAAAGGCTGCCCGGCCAAACGTCCGTCACCGTAATTTTTAAGGATCAACCGGTCCATTCCCAAAATGGACAGCGCATTTTTCAGTTCCTGTGTCCGGACATCCCCCAGCTCTTCCTGCGTGCACAGGGGAGGGTTGCCGGTTTTGCCGGCTTCGCCACGGGTGGCGCAAAAAAGAATCTGTTCGTATCCCAATTGATGAAAGTGACAAATGGTTCCCCCGCAACTGAAGGTTTCATCATCGGGATGGGCAAATACGTACAATATTTTTTGACACATGATGATTTTCCTTTCTTTGTTTAACGTAGTGGTGTAGGGCGCTTGTTTTTTGAGTTTAGTTCTTCTGAGGAATATTGTATACTTAGATATGTTTAAAGGGAATGAAAAGTAGTATTTTTTCTGAGGTGGTCAGGATGGCACAACAATCAGTTGCAGAAAGTCATCAAGAAGATAAAGAAAACATGGATGTTCTTGTTTCCACGCAAACCGTGATCAAAGAAGCTTTAGAAAAATTAGGTTATTCAGAAGCGGTTTATGAATTGTTGAAAGAGCCGTTAAGGGTTTTGACGGTTAGGATTCCCGTGAGGATGGACGACGGGTCCGTCAAGGTTTTCACTGCATACCGGGCACAACATAATGATTCGGTCGGACCGACCAAAGGCGGCGTCCGTTTCCATCCGAATGTCACTGAAACAGAAGTGAAAGCGTTGTCAATTTGGATGAGTTTAAAAGCAGGGATTGTCGACCTTCCTTATGGCGGCGGTAAAGGCGGCGTGGTTTGCGATCCGCGCAATATGTCATTTCGGGAATTGGAACGTTTGTCCCGCGGCTACGTGAGGGCGATCAGTCAGATTGTGGGTCCCACCAAAGACATTCCGGCTCCGGATGTTTACACCAACTCGCAAATCATGGCATGGATGATGGATGAATACAGCCGGATTCGTGAATTTGATTCTCCCGGATTTATTACCGGAAAGCCGTTGGTGCTCGGTGGTTCACGCGGACGGGAAACAGCGACGGCCAAAGGCGTGACTTTGATGATCCGCGAAGCGGCGAAAAAGCGGAACATTGATCTCAAAACTGCACGGGTTGTGATTCAGGGATTTGGAAATGCGGGCAGTTATTTGGCCAAATTCATGCATGATTCCGGTGCCACGGTGATCGGGATTTCCGATGCTTATGGAGCCCTTTATGATCCGGACGGATTGGATATTGAATATCTCCTGGATCGCCGCGATTCATTTGGCACCGTGACCAATCTGTTCAAAGACACGATAACCAACCAGGAATTGCTGGAGCTGGATTGTGACATCCTGGTGCCTGCCGCGGTCGGAAATCAAATCACCGCCAAAAATGCACACCGGATCAAGGCGGATATCGTGGTGGAAGCCGCCAACGGTCCGACGACCTTGGAAGCGACCAAAATCCTGAATGATCGCGGAGTTTTGTTGGTGCCGGATGTGCTTGCCAGTGCCGGCGGTGTGACGGTTTCTTATTTTGAATGGGTGCAAAACAACCAGGGCTATTATTGGACGGAAGAAGAAGTCGAGGAAAAATTGGAAAAAATCATGGTGAAAGCGTTTGAGAATGTATATCGCACGGCTCAAACACGAAATGTGGATATGCGTTTGGCCGCTTATATGGTCGGCGTGAGAAATATGGCGGAAGCATCGCGTTTTCGTGGCTGGGTATAGTATAATAAAAGACTTGGAGAACACCCTTTGCGGGGTGTTCTTCTTTTGCATGTATTTTGGAGGTGGTTCACTTGGCAGATGTTATTATTGTCGGAGCCGGACCCTGCGGAATTTCTGCCGGCATTGAACTGAAGAAGGAAGGATTTGATCCGCTTATCATCGAAAAGGGGTGTCTGGTGAATTCCATTTATCATTATCCGTTATCCATGACTTTTTTCAGTTCCGCTGACAATCTGGAAATCGGGGGAATTCCTTTTACCACTATAAATGAAAAACCGACCCGCGCCGAGGCGTTGGCTTATTACCGGACCGTGGCCAGATATTTTCAGTTAAATATCCATACTTATGAAGAAGTTTTGGACATTGAAAAGAACGGGGATGCATTTGTGGTCCGAACCCGAAAAAGAGAGGAACAACATCGTTACGAGGCGAAAGCGGTGGTGCTGGCAACAGGCTATTATGATAATCCCCAGCGGATGGGAATACCGGGTGAAGAGTTGCCGCATGTCCATCATTATTTTCATGATGCCCATCCCTATGCCGACCAAAAAGCGGTTGTCATCGGAGGCCGCAATTCAGCCATTGATGTGGCCTTGGAGCTTTACTATACCGGAGCCAAGGTGACCATGGTTTACCGCAAAAGAGCTTTTCACGACAGTGTGAAAGCCTGGGTGCGCCCGGTGATTGAAACTGCGATTGAAAAGAAACGCATAGAGATGTTTTGGGAATCGGAAGTGGAAGAAATTTTGCCAAATTCCGTGGTGATTCGAAAAAACGGGGAGAAAATGGCCATTCCGGCTGATGTGGTGTTTGCGATGACCGGATACCGGCCCGATCTCACATTTTTGAAAAGATTGGGAGGGGAAGTGAATCCGAAAACCGGTGTTCCCGTTTTATCCGAAGCGATGGAATCAACGGTGCCCGGATTTTATCTGGCCGGGGTGGTCACAACCGGTCATGATTCCACCAAAATCTTTATTGAAAACGGAAGACACCACGGACGGTTCATTGCCGAGGATTTGAAGAAGAAATTCAAAGCGTAATGAAGGCATGTGTGGTGGTTTCAGGAGGGAGGCCCCTCCGCTTTCCTTTTGAAACCACGATGTGGCCTTTTTTACATTTGAAAGTAAGGCTCCAGTTCTTTGAGATCGGTTGTTTGTTGAAGGGCCAGCATCAGTTTGATCCGTGCTTTGGGCCCGTTGATCCCGTTGCAGAACAAAAGCCCCATCTCTTTTAATTGTTTTCCGCCCCCTTCGTATTCATAAGTGTCGAGCACCACTCCGTTAAAGCACCGGGAAACCAGCACGACCGGCATGTTGCGGGAAAGTGCTTTTCGGATTCCGGGTAACATCATGGGAGGAAGGTTGCCTTGTCCCAATGCTTCGATGACCAGCCCGTCCATTTCCTGGTGAATCGACCACTCGATCAAGGAGCTGTCCATTCCGGAGACCGCCTTGATGAGAGCGACTTGATGCGCCGGGGGTTTTAACGGCAGTTGTTTTTCACTGATCGCTTGCCGTTGGAACAAAATTTCTTTTTTTGTGATCATGCCAAGAGGGCCCAATCCCGGGGATTGAAAAGTTGCAACATTGCTTGTGTGCGTTTTGGTCACCGTTTTGGGGGAATGAATTTCATCATTAAACACCACAAGGGTTCCCATGCCTTTGGCTGTTTCGTTAGAGGCGACGCGAACGGCGTTGACCAAATTGTACGGGCCGTCGGCACCCAGTTCGTTTTGGCTTCGCATGGCACCCGTGATGACAACCGGCTTATCTTGGGGAAGGACCAAACTCAAGAAGTATGCGGTTTCTTCCAGGGTATCCGTTCCGTGGGTGATGACGACCCCCGCCACGTTATTTTGATCCAGGAAGTGTTTGGCCCGCCCGGCGATTTGAGCCATGATGGCCGGCGTGATATGGGGGCTGGGCAGGTTCAGGAAATGGTCCATTTCCACTTTTGCATATTTGTTCAATAACGGCAGTGTGTCCTGTAATGCTGCCGGATCTTCCGGTTTGACGCCTTCGGTCTCATCGGATTGAGACATGGCGATGGTTCCTCCGGTTGTGATCACAACCACTTTTTGATCCAAGCGGTTCACATCCTTTCCATCCGTCCGTGTTTGCGGCTTACACCAAATCTATCGTATGGAATCCAGTATTCCCTGTCAATAATAGGATTATCAAGTGGTTTGGATGGTGAAAGAATGAAGGAAAACGAAAGATACATGGTCAGAATCCAATGCAATCAATGTGGCGAACGGTTTATTTTAAAAGGCAGGATGAAAAAGGGGCAAGTGCAGACAGGCTTTAAGAAATGCTTGTGCGATAATGATTCGGATTTTGAAATTGATTATACCTCATTGGATGACAAATAAAGAACCGGTTGAAAAAAGAGAGCTCGAATGGCTCTCTTTTCTTATTGCATAAATCACCGGCTGGCCGTTCAAACTACTGGAAGAAATGAAAAACGGAGGAAGAAACGGTGAAAAGGTTTGTGTCGATCATCGTTTGGTTTTGTCTGATCCTGATGATGGTTTGTACGGTTTCTGCAGACCGGGGACAGGTTCATGCGGCAAATGCCGGAAAATCGAGTGGAGGATTCAGTGAAAATGAAATCCGGCTGTTGAGCCAGGCGGTTTACGGTGAAGCGCGTGGCGAGCCCTATATTGGACAGGTCGCCATCGCCGCGGTTATTTTAAACCGCTTGGAAAGTGAAAGTTTTCCCGATACCGTCTCCGGGATCATTTTTCAACCGGGGGCTTTTACCGCCGTGGCGGATGGACAGATTTGGATGGAACCGGATGAAACAGCCCGCAAAGCGGTGATGGATGCCATAAACGGATGGGATCCGGCGGAAGGGGCGGTTTATTATTTCAATCCGGAAACAGCCACCTCCAAATGGATCTGGTCCCGTCCGCAAAAAAAGAAAATCGGAAAACATATTTTCTGTGATTAAAGGGGATGTGATCTCATGTACAAAAGAGTGGCGGCCATTTTGTTTCCGATTACCTTGGTGGCCCTGGTGGGGACAGCAGCCTGGGGATACCAGGAATATCAAGACAAAAATGCCGTTTTGATTAAAGCGGAAAACTCCTATCAACGGGCTTTCCATGATTTGAACGAGAATTTGGACCGTCTGCACGGGGAATTGGGAAAGTCGCTGGCAATGAAATCCCCCAAGCAGTTGGCAACCTCAATGACCAATGTGTGGAGACTGGCCTATGCGGCACAAAACGATATCGGACAATTGCCGCTCACGTTGGTTCCTTTTGACCAGGCTGAAAAATATTTGGCAAAAGTAGGACGTTTTGCCTACCAAGTCGGAATTCGCGATTTTAACAAGGAGCCTTTGAGTGAAAAAGAATGGAACACACTGCAAGAACTTTATAATCAATCCAAAAATATCACCCATGAGTTGCAAAATGTGCAACATAAGGTATTGGACAACAACTTGCGCTGGATGGATGTCGAACTGGCGATCGCCACTGAAGACAAGAAAATGGACAGCACCATTATTGACGGCTTTAAGTTGGTGAATCAGAAAGTGAAAGAGTTCCCGGAAGTGGATTGGGGACCCGCTGTGAATAATATGGAAGTACGGGAAAGAGAGCGTGCCAATCAAATTTCCGGCAAGAAGATCACACCGCAAGAAGCAAGGGAAATTGTCGCAAAAGCCTTTGGCAAAAAAACAACCAAAGGCATGGAAGTGGCGAAAAACAAAAACGGAGATTTTGAGACATACAGTGTCCGTTACAAGGGAGCCGGTAACACCGATGTTTACACGGAAATGACCACCAAAGGAGGCCATCTGGTATGGATGGTGTTTGACCGGCCGGTGAAAAAGAAACAAATTTCTTCTGAGCAAGCGCTGAGAAAAGCGGAACAGTTTTTGGAACGGATCGGTTATCCGGACATGGAACCGGTTGCCTACGATGAAACGGCCAACATTTTGTCATATACGTTTGTCCGCCGGCTGAACGGAGTGATGATTTATCCGCAAACCCTCGCCGTCAAAGTGGCGTTGGATAACGGGGAAATCATGGGGCTGCAGGCTGATGAATATGTGTTTAATCAATTCAAAGTGGTCGATACCAAACCGGAATTGACGGTGGAAGAGGCCAGGAAAAAACTGAGTCCGTATTTGAAAGTGCAGAAGAACGGGCTTGCGGTGATTTATAACCAAAACGGGCAGCCGGCATTGTGCCATGAGTTTTTGGGTACCATCAAAGACAATCAGTATCGCGTCTTCTTAAATGCCAAAACCGGCGAGGAAGAGTACGTGGAGCGGATTGAAAAAGCAGACGCCGATCAGATTTAATTTTTTGTTTAAACTTTTAAATGGGCCGATATAATAAGATCGGCTCATTTAATTGTTTTCATTGCAACTATGACTAAATTATGTTATTCTTTTAACAGGTTTCCTTTATCGTGATGCGCGATGTCATTCGCTCGAATTTCATGTTTTTACTTAAAAAGGAAATACATAGTTGATATGATCAGGTAGCAGTTGCGTTTTAGTTTGTCGAGAGGAATTTACTTGAATCGAATAAAGTATTTCCAATCGAGCAGGCTACGCCTGCTCTTATCATTTTCATCCCGACTTTCAGGGAGGATTAACAGAATCAATGAGTAGGATTTCAGTGGCAATTGACGGTCCGGCAGGTGCCGGAAAAAGCACAGTGGCGCGCCAAGTGGCAAAGCGCCTTGGAATAACTTATGTGGATACAGGAGCCATGTATCGGGCAATTGCATGGAAAGCGCTTCAGAACCAGATTGATCCGGAAGATGAGGAAGCGATGACTCAGCTTGCGGAATCGGTTCAAATCGATCTGCATCCGGATGGAATCTGTGTCGACGGACAGCCCTTAAAAGATGAACTTCGCACTTCCGAAGTGTCGCAACTTGCGTCAAACATTGCAAAAATGCCCGGGGTTCGCCGCATCCTGGTAAACATCCAACAACGGATCGCCGAAGGCCGGAGTGTTGTGATGGACGGACGGGATATCGGATCGCATGTGTTGCCGCATGCCGATGTAAAAGTGTTTTTGACGGCGTCCATTGAAGAAAGGGCCATGCGTCGATACCGGGAGATGAAAGCAAAAGGGATCGAAGTGGATTTCGAACAATTGAAAGCGGAACTGGCGAAACGCGATGAAAACGACCGCATGAGGGAAATCGCCCCGTTAAAAAAGGCAGAGGATGCGGTGTTGGTGGATACGACGGATTGCCCGGTTTCGGAAGTTGTCGAAAAGATCCTTCAACTTTGTCGTAACAAATTAAACGATGAGGAGTAAGATATGTTATACCGTGTTTCACGTGCCATTGTTCGATTTTTGATGGCTTTGCTCTATCCCTTCAAGTCTGAGGGGGAAGGGCATATTCCCAAAGAGGGTCCTGTGGTCTTATGTTCCAATCATATCAGTAATTTGGATCCGCCTTTAGTGGGGATCACCACGACGCGTCAGGTTTATTTTATGGCCAAGGAGGAGTTGTTTCGCATTCCGGTTCTGAGTGGTTTGATCCACCGTTTCGGGGCTTTTCCCGTCAAGCGCGGAGCCGGGGATTTGAAATCGTTGAAAACAGCCATTCAACTCCTTAAAGACGGAAAAGTCGTGGGGATTTTTCCGGAGGGGACCCGCTCCAAATCAGGGGAGCTGTTGGATTTTCATGTGGGTGCCGCATTGGTTGCCCTGAAGGGGAAAGCACCTATTGTGCCGGTCAACATCACCGGACCTTACCGGTTGTTTCGTCCGGTCAAGATCACCTATGGTCCCCCCATTGACATCACGCCGTATTTACAGGAAAAAGCAAACATGAAAACGGCGAAACAATTGACGGAACGGGTGATGGAAGAAATCCGTTCGATGCAAAATGAAAACAGGGAATGAAGATCATCGAAAAGGTGAGGAAACTCAGAGGCTCACCTTTTCAAATCTGATCTTTCTTTTATAAAAAATAGTTTTGATTGCGTCTGGCAATGATGAGGAGGGCTCGTGATGGCAGAAGAGATGAAATCTGAGTTGGCTGAAGTTCAAAATTTAGAAGTGGGCGACGTTGTAACAGGCAAAGTCGTGAAAGTGGAAGACAATCAAGCATTGGTTGATACAGGTTATAAATTCGAATCCATTTTACCCATTTCCGAATTGTCTAGTTTGCATGTGGATAAAGTTTCCGATGTCTTGTCGGAAGGAGACGAAGTCACGGTCAAAGTGCTTCGCATTAAAGAAGACGAAGGAAAATTGATTGTCTCCAAAAAGGAAGTCGATGCCGAAAAAGCGTGGGCAGAGTTGCAACAAAAATTTGAAACAGGCGAAACGCTGACGGCAAAAGTTCATGACATTGTCAAAGGCGGCTTGGTTGTGGATGTGGGCGTTCGCGGTTTTATCCCGGCTTCGCATGTTGAACAACACTTTGTCGAAGACTTCTCCGATTACAAAGGTCGTGAACTGACATTAAAAGTGGTGGAATTGGATCCTGAGAAAAACAAGCTGATTTTATCACACAAGGCCGTATTGGAAGAAGAACAAGAGCGTCGCAAAAAAGAACGCTTGAGCCAGCTGGAAGAAGGACAAGTGCTGGAAGGAACCGTACAACGTTTAACCGACTTCGGGGCATTTGTGGATATTGGCGGTGTGGACGGTCTGGTTCATGTATCCGAAATCGCCTGGCACCGCGTGGAGCATCCGGCCGATGTGTTGAAGGAAGGCGACAAGGTGCAGGTGAAAGTCCTGAAAGTCAACCAGGAAGAAGAAAGAATCAGCCTCAGCATCAAAGAAACCCTGGAAAGCCCTTGGGAAAAGGTGGCCAAAGAAATCAGCGCCGGGGACATTGTGAAAGGAAAAGTGAAACGCCTCGTCTCGTTTGGTGCGTTTGTTGAAGTTTACCCGGGAGTGGAAGGATTGGTTCATGTTTCCCAAATCTCCCACCGTCATGTGGAAACACCGGCGGAGGTTTTGGAAGAAGGACAAGAAGTGGAAGTTAAAGTGCTCGATATCCTTCCGGATCAAAAACGGATCAGCTTAAGCATGAAAGAAGTGGAACCGAAAGAACCGAAAAAAGAAGTAAAAGAAAAAGAAGAGAACAAATTGCAACAATCCTCCGGTTTGAATGTGACCTTGGGTGATGTTTATCCGGAATTGCGCAACTTAAAATAAAAACACAGTATGTTTAAACCAGCCAAAAGTTGGCTGGTTTTTGTATGCTTAAGAAAAGTTTTTTCTACAAAAAATATATAAAAAGATTTAGAAAGAAGGTGAACAGGATTGCGGCCTTCCTTTGTTCGTGGAGCTTGTTGATTTTATATGGCACCGGATGGTTGTCACATTGGATGGAAGCGTTTGAATCGACCCGCACCAACATCCAATGGGTGTTGTGGACCTTGTCTTTGTTCAGTTTATGTCAACCTTGGATGGTTCATGAGTATTTGTATATACATCCCGCATGGATTGCTTTTCTTCTTATATTTATTTATTTCGTCAGCAAATTTTCACCGGATATCCTCATGACTTTACTCAGCAGTTCCTTTTGTGCAGGCACCTTGTTCCTTTTAGGGCATGAATGGCTCCATGCCCATGCCGACTGGACTTATCCACCTTTTCGAATCATGTTGTTTTTGGGAGTAATCCTGTTTTCGCTTTTGATTTCTCCCCGTCTCCCGGAGCGGATCTGGTTTGCGGGCATGAGTTTGATGACCTTGTATATTTGGATTCTTTATTTTCATCAGGATGGATTCGCCCCGGTCGTTTTGGGGTCTGATGTTTTTATGGATGTGTTATGGCTGTCTTTGACCGGCATTTTGTTCGCTCATATTTTGGAAAAGCATTTTCGTTCACGAATATCCAAAAAACGCCTGTCTCTGCCAAAGCTTTGAAAGAACATCAAAACCGGATGAGAAGAGCTTGCCTTAAAAAATATTTATCGATAAGATTAGGTATGTCTTAATATAATGATTGGAAAATGGAAAAGCGAGGATTTTGTATGAGTTTACCTGTTGTTGCGATCGTTGGAAGGCCCAATGTGGGCAAATCGACTATTTTCAACCGCTTGGCGGGAGAGCGGATTGCGATTGTGGAAGATCAGCCGGGAATCACCCGTGACCGGATTTACTCCCGCACGGAATGGAATGGTCGCGAGTTTCATTTGATTGATACAGGCGGAATAGAATTTGATGAAAAAGACGGGATCCTTAAACATATTCGAAATCAGGCCGAACTGGCGATTGAAGAAGCCGATGTGATTATTTTCGTCACGGACGGCCGGCAAGGAATCACCGCAACGGATGAAGAAGTTTCCCGTTGGTTGCACCGGTCCAAAAAGCCGGTTGTTTTGATGGTGAATAAAATTGATGATGTCAAACATATTGAAGGCGTGTACGAGTTTTACCGGTTGGGATTTGAACATGTGATCCCGGTCTCTTCGATTCATGGCACGGGTACCGGGGACATGCTGGATACCGTTGTTTCTCTTTTTCCGGACAAAGAAGAAGAAGAGTATGACGAGGACACGATCCGGGTAGCGCTCATCGGCCGGCCCAATGTAGGGAAATCATCCCTCGTCAATGCGATTTTGGGGGAAGAGCGGGTGATAGTGAGCCCGGAAGCCGGAACCACCCGCGATGCGGTGGACACGCCTTTTGAGTATGACGGGCAGTCGTATGTGCTGATTGATACCGCGGGGATCCGCAAACGCGGAAAAGTTTATGAGTCCGTGGAGAAATACAGTGTCATCCGGGCGATGCGGGCGATTGAGCGTTCCGATGTCTGTCTGATTGTCATTGATGGCGAACGGGGGATAGCGGAACAGGATAAAAAAATCGCCGGGTTTGCACATGAAGCGGGAAGAGCGGCCATTTTCATCGTCAACAAGTGGGATGCGGTTGAGAAAGACGAAAAAACAATGCATAAATTTGAGCAAAAAATTCGTGATTCATTCCAGTTTATGCACTATGCCCCCATCTTATTTGTTTCTGCCAAAACAGGCAAACGGATTCAAAAGATTTTGCCAACCGTGGGCGAAGTGGCGGAACAGCATGCGATGCGCATCCCCACATCCGTATTAAACCAAGTGATTCAAGATGCGATGGCGACGACACCGCCTCCTTCCGACAGGGGACGCCGCTTCCGGGTTCACTACATTACGCAGGTCGCCGTGAGACCGCCGACAATTGTGTTTTTCGTCAACGATCCGGAGATCGCTCATTTCAGTTATCTCCGATATTTGGAAAATCAATTGCGACAGGCATTTCCTTTCCATGGCACGCCTCTTAAAATAAAATTAAGAAAGAAAAGTTGATAATCACAAGCAGGGAGAGAGAGGAGAATATGTTGTTCAGTTGGGGGATATCTTTATTGATCTCCTATTTACTGGGGTCGATCAGTTTCAGTTATTTGTTTACACGCTGGTTAAAAGGCGTGGATATTCGGGAATATGGAAGCGGGAATGCCGGGGCGACAAACACGTTGCGTGTTCTTGGCGCAGGACCTGCGGCGGCCGTCTTTGTCCTTGATGCCGTCAAGGGAGTGGCGGCGGTGGGACTGGGTCACTGGTTGTCTCACGGAGACCCGGTATGGATGGTTGTTTGCGGGATTGCGGCCATTGTCGGCCATAACTGGCCAGTGTTTCTTCGTTTTCGGGGAGGAAAAGGGATCGCCACCATGGTCGGGGTGACAGCCACCTGTTTTTTTGGCGCCACCCTCGTTTCCGGGATTTTGGCGATTTTGTTTATTGTTATTACCCGTTATGTTTCATTGGGGTCTCTGGTTTTGGCCCTCTTTATCCCGGTTATGATGTGGATCCTGGATTATTCCGGGGGCTTGATCGGGCTGATGCTCATTATCACGGTGATGTCCGTTTGGCGCCACCGGGAGAACATTCGTAATTTGATTCGCGGAAAAGAACGGAAGATCTCATTCAGAGGAGAGAAGGCATGAAACAACGAATAGCAGTGCTGGGTGCAGGGAGTTGGGGAAGCGCTCTGGCATCGGTTCTTGTGGAAAATGGCCATGATGTGAAGATATGGGCCCGCAGGGATGAGCAGGCAAATGAAATCAACCAATCTCACACCAATGAGAAATATTTGCCGGGGGTGAAACTTCCGGAATCGCTTTTTGCCTCCCCTTCGCTGGCTGAGTGCCTGAAGGGGCGGGACATCGTCGTTTTTGTGGTGCCTTCGCACACGATGAGGGAAGTGGCCGGAAAAGTGAAGCCGTATCTGCCTCCGGATGCACTCGTTGTGCATGCGACAAAAGGTTTCGAATTGGATTCGTGGAAGCGAATGTCGGAGGTTTTGCTGGAAGAACTGGGCGAGTCGTTCCGGGATCGGCTGGTCGTATTATCCGGTCCCAGCCATGCGGAAGAAGTGATTCGAAAGTGTCCGACGACCGTTGTTGTTGCATCCTCCGGATTACCGGCTGCGGAAAAGGTCCAAACCTTGTTTATGAACCATTATTTTCGTGTCTACACCAATCCGGACGTGGTGGGTGTCGAAGTGGGCGGGGCGCTGAAAAACGTGATCGCTCTCGCTTCCGGCTTGGCTGATGGGCTTCAATTCGGGGATAATGCCAAAGCCGCACTGATGACCCGCGGATTGGCCGAAATTGCCCGCCTAGGTTCCGCGATGGGAGCCGAGCCCATTACCTTTGCCGGCCTCGCCGGAGTCGGGGACTTGTTTGTGACTTGCACCAGCAAGCACAGCCGGAATTTCCGGGCAGGCAATATGCTGAGCCAAGGCAAAAAGTTGGATGAGGTTCTTAAGGAGATGGGAATGGTTGTCGAAGGGGTGAAAACCACCCGTGCCGCCCATGCTTTAAAGAAGCGATACAATGTGGAAATGCCCATCAATGAACAACTGTATTTGGTGCTTTTTGAGAACAAAGAACCTAGACAAGCCGTAAAAGAATTGATGGAGCGTGGACGGACAAAAGAACTGGAAGAAATCGTCCAAGGTTGGTAAAATGATATTTGGGCTTTTTCCCTGTTGCAAGCTTTTCGGTGATTTCATACTCTGTAATAGCTTCAACCAATATCCACAAAACTTGAGCACTGATACAAGGACAGGGAATCAGATTGGTCAGGAGAAGCAGGGTACAAGAAACAGGGGTAATGCCTGATAAGCATTACCCCTGTTTTCGTTTGATTTGGGAATAAGAAGAAGTGGAAGCTGTTTTGGGACGGAACAGTTGTGCAATCATTCTTTGAATCCACGGAGATTGTAACAGTTCAAGAATTTGGCCGATGCTGATGGATGAAAAGAGGGATGGGGGATCCGCTTTTTTTTCGTCCGGCCAATCAATGACCGGGATGTCTTCTTCCCTTGGCAAAGAAGGGGTGTGTTCCCGATCCGGCGGGGGAAGCATGGGAAAAGCGCGTTGTGACGGAAACGCTTGCTGGGCGGATTTCATCTGATTGGACAATTCGAAAATTTTGTATGCCGAATCCATGATGTTTTCAAGCTTTTGGATGGACTTGCTCAAGTCTTGGATGGTTGAACGCAAGGTCATAAATCCGCTCAGAACTTTTGCGATATGTTCGGATGTCATGGGGGGCAGCGGTTCCGGCTTCGCTTTGCCGGGCGGCTGAACCGGTTTTGCCGGGGAAGTCACTTTTTTTCTTCTCTTTTTGCGAGAAGCATTTGGTCGATTTCGTTGGTTACTCATGTTGGCTTCCTCCATTTCAGGCTAATGTCCATTTATCTTATGCACAGGGCAGGCGAATGTATTGAGGCAGATGTCCTGTGATCCCCTGGGCCGGTGCGGATTTCACCCATCCCGGTGAAAACGAAAAAGGAAGTGTGGAAAGATTGGACTTAATGATTGTCTTGTTTTTATTGGTGCTGATCAATATCTTGGTGGCCATCGGACGGCAACAAAAAAGGGCCTGGGTGAGTATGATTTTTTCAACCGTTTCCTTCTTGCTCCTGTTGGTGGTTGTGCTCTTTGTGATTCGAATGTTTACGTGAGGAGGGATGGTTTTGCGGTTCAAAAAGTGGTTACCCGGGATGTTCAGCCTTGTTCTGCTTCTTGCGGCCGGTTGTATGTATCCGGAGGAGGAACGGATGCAGCTCGACCGGCTTCCGGAACAAGTGGCGCAAGTGCAGGGGGCGGTCGATGCCTATTACCGGGAAAACCGGGTTTTGCCATTTAAGTATACAGAAGAGGACGAAAAATTAACGACCAAGTACAAGGTGAACTTTGAAGAGCTGAAAGGGATTTTGGGGAATATCCCGCCATCGGCATTTGAAAAGGGCGGATATTTTTTGTTTGTTCTGGTCGATGTGGAAAAGGATCCCAAAGTCCGCTTATTTGACCTTCGCGTCAATGATGCGGTCATGAAAGTCCAAGCTGAAGTGAACAGCTATGTGAAACAACATCATTCTTTACCGGTCAAAGAGAAAATCAACGGGCCATTTTACACCGTCGATTTCCAAAAACTGCGTATGGACCCCGTGGAGGTGCCCAGCCCTTATTCCGGGGAAAACCTGCCTTTGGTGGTCAACGGGCAAGGAAAAGTTTATCTCGATTACCGGACAGAAGTGATGAAAAAATGGCAAAATGCGAAAGAGAAACCGGATGAAGAGACGGATTTGCGCCTGTGGTTATCCGAAGATGCACTTTTTGTCCCCGCATTTTCCCCGAAGATCCAAATGAAGGGGAACGAACCTTGGTTGTTGCCGGTGGATGAGGAAAGCCACAGCAAAAAATGAATAACTGTTTTTTCTTTGAATAAGGATGAAAACAAGCGGAAGAACTTTGGGCCCGAGGAGTGAAGTCCCATGGAACTGCTTTTGCTTCACCTTTTGGCGATCCCGTCGGTTTTCTTGTTGGGAAGGTTGTCGGGGTCTGTGAAAATATCCGCATTCCGGACGAAAGTAACCTCTTCCCGTCACAAAGACCGCTTGTCATCCCGTTCATCTTAGAGCTTCTTGCAAAAAGAGAGCTCTATTTTTTTACCCAAAGAATCATATTGGAGCGAAGCATTCATATATTAGTAGTGTCCAAGGAAGGTTCCGGAGGGAGGGGTTGCCTTCGCACCGGCGACAAGACCAGCATGTGATGTTTAAGTTCTGGAGGAGGGAATTTCGTGGAAAAAGTAGATATCCTGAAAGATATTGCAGAGAGAACAGGAGGAGATATTTACCTGGGTGTGGTCGGTGCGGTGCGCACCGGTAAATCAACATTTATCAAGCGGTTCATGGAACAGGTTGTCATCCCAAACATTGAAGATGAAGCTGAAAGAGTGAGAGCGACGGATGAGTTGCCGCACAGCGGTGCAGGACGTACCATCACAACCATCGAGCCGAAATTTGTGCCCAATCAGGCGATTCAGATCCATGTGGACGAAGGATTGGATGTCAATATTCGTTTGGTGGATTGTGTGGGCTATGCCATAGAGGGCGCCAAAGGTTATGAGGATGAAAACGGGCCGAGGATGATCAGCACCCCGTGGTTTGAAGAGCCGATTCCGTTTCAGGAAGCGGCGGAAGTGGGCACCCGGAAAGTGATTCAGGAGCATTCAACGGTTGGCATTGTAATCACCAGTGATGGCAGTATCACCGATTTGGCCCGGGAGTCTTATGAAGAAGTGGAAGAGCGTGTCATCGAAGAACTGAAGGAAGTGGGGAAACCGTTTATCCTGATCTTGAATTCAACCCAGCCGTACAGTGAACAAACCCAGGCTTTAAGGGGCGAACTTGCAGAAAAATATGACATCCCCGTTCTGGCTGTCAGTGTGGCCACGATGAGTGAAGAAGATATTTTGGGCATTATGAAGGAAGTGCTTTATGAATTCCCGGTGCATGAAGTCAATGTCAATCTCCCGAGCTGGGTCATGGTTCTTGAAGAAGATCATTGGTTGCGGCAAAGTTTTGAAGAGTCCGTGCGCGAAACGGTCAAAGACATTAAAAGGCTCCGGGATGTGGACCGGGTGGTGGGACAGTTTTATCAATATGATTTCATTGACAAAGCATCTCTGTCCGGAATGGATATGGGGCAAGGCGTTGCCGAAATTGATCTGTATGCCCCGGATGATCTGTATGACCAGGTGTTGCAGGAAGTGGTCGGCGTTGAAATTCGCGGTCGGGATCACCTGTTGGAATTGATGCAGGAGTTCAGCATTGCCAAGCGGGAATATGACAAAGTGGCAGATGCATTAAAAATGGTGCGTACGACCGGCTATGGCGTGGCAGCCCCTGCAATCGAGGAAATGACATTGGATGAACCCGAATTGATCAAACAGGGAAGCCGCTTTGGAGTCCGTTTGAAAGCAACCGCACCTTCGATCCATATGATCCGGGTGAACGTGACTTCCGAATTTGCGCCCATCATCGGTTCGGAAAAACAGAGTGAAGAGCTGGTCAATTACCTGATGCGCGATTTTGAGAAAGACCCGTTGCAAATCTGGAATTCCGACATCTTTGGCCGTTCCCTGAATTCTATCGTCCGGGAAGGCATTCAGGCCAAACTGTCCATGATGCCGGAAAATGCCCGCTATAAATTGCAGGAGACACTCGAGCGGATCATTAATGAGGGTTCCGGGGGATTAATTGCCATTATATTATAAATCATATGAAAAGCGCGTTTTCAGCGCTTTTTTTATTGTTATCCGGGAAAATCGCAAAGATTCTCTTGAACTTACGATTTGTCTATATTAGTATAGGATTGTCCCACGCAAATCCACTCATTTGCCGGTTGTATGGCAAGAGTGTTGGATTCGTAAACGGAGGTGCGAATATGAACAAAACCGATCTGATCAATAAAGTAGCAGAGGCTACTGAAATGACGAAAAAAGATGCTTCGAAATCGGTTGAAGCTGTATTGGAAGCCATTGCCGGAGCATTGCGTGAAGGAGAAAAAGTGCAACTGATTGGATTCGGAAACTTTGAAGTGAAAGATAAGCCTGAGCGCAAAGGGCGTAATCCGCGCACCGGTGAAGAAATGATCATTCCGGCTCGCAAAAGTGTTTCTTTCAAAGCAGGTAAACAATTGCGCGAAGAAGTCAATAAGTAATGATTGCTGGGACTACATAACCTGCCAAAAAGACCTCGTTTCTTCGAGGTCTTTTTGTTTTTTTATAATATGATATAATGTTCCTTGTTTCTATTGGTATAATACTTATTGTACAGGAATTTGTTTTTGGATGGAGGAACATAAATGGTAGACCATCGCAAGATTGAAGAAGCGGTACGCATGATTTTAGAAGCTGTCGGCGAAGATCCAAACCGTGAAGGTTTATTAGATACCCCAAAACGTGTGGCACGGATGTATGAAGAGATTTTTTCGGGATTAAACAAAGATCCGAAGGATCAATTTTCCGTGGTTTTTAGTGAAGATCACGAGGAACTCGTCTTGGTGAAAGACATTCCTTTTTTCTCCACTTGTGAGCATCATTTGGTTCCGTTTTTCGGGAAAGCCCATATTGGTTATATCCCGCGCGGAGGAAGAGTGACCGGGCTCAGCAAGTTGGCCCGCGCAGTTGAAACGGTAGCCAGAAGACCCCAATTGCAAGAACGGATTACTTCGACGGTGGCCGATTCCATTGTGGAGTCGTTGGATCCGTATGGTGTGATTGTCGTCATCGAAGCAGAACATATGTGCATGACCATGCGGGGGGTTAAAAAACCGGGTTCCAAAACCGTCACCTCGGCCGTCAGGGGAGTGTTTGCAGAAGATTCGGCTGCCCGTGCCGAAGCCATGAGTTTGATTGGTTTAAAATAATGAAAAAAACCTCTTGACACTGTATAAAACCCGTTATATAATCTTAGTTGTCACTGAGAGACAATATGAATTATATGACGGGCTATGGCGCAGTTTGGTAGCGCGCTTGCATGGGGCGCAAGAGGTCGTCAGTTCAAATCTGGCTAGCCCGACCAACAACGAGACTCTTCCTCATGGGAGAGTCTCTTTTATTGTCATGGCAAGGATGAAACCGTGGTAAAATAAAGTTGATTTTCTCAAGGAGGGATTTGCATTGAAGGAAACTTCAGGTGATTATGTGATTATCAAAGCCAAAGAGAACGGGGTGAATGTAATCGGATTGACCCGGGGAAGAGACACCCGTTTTCATCATTCAGAAAAGTTGGACCGGGGCGAAGTGATGATTGCACAATTCACGGAGAACACCTCCGCCATTAAAGTTCGCGGAAAGGCAACGGTCATGACCAGTTTCGGAACAATCGAGACGGATGAGTAGAGGTCTTGTTGCCCAAGGCATGTTTCCCCCTTGTTGTTTATAAAATAAAATCAGGGAGATCAAAGGGGGAAACAAGGGTGAGAAGTTTTCTGGTCCGATGGTTTGCTGCGGTTTTGTTGTCCACGGTTTTAGCGCTGATGATTTCCTGGATGTGCAGCCGGACGTTGTTTCCCGACAACCCGCCGACAAAACCGGTTTTTAAAGAGGAAAAAGTTCATCGGTTGACCAACGAAAATTTAGTGGACTATTTGGTGAGCCGGCAGATCAAGTTGACGATTCAACGGGCCGACCTTCGTCAGCAAAACGTTTATTTGGAGCTCACTGCTTTCAGACAGACCAAACCGGAAATGGAGCATGAGATGGTGCGGTTGATTTGTCCGATGCTGGAGCAAGTCGAAAATATCAACCGGGTGGAAGTTCTTGTGCATTTCAGACCCGGTGAAAGTTACTTTGTGGAAGCCGGAAAAGAAGATTTGCCGGCGTTGCAGAAAGCACCGATGAAAGCGTTGTCGGATCAGGAGATTTTGGAGGGTGTGTTTGAAATGACCCGGTTTTCTTCCCGTTCCCGTGATGAGGGGAAAACCTTGGAAGAATGCCTATCCACCAAAAAAGTATGGTATACTATTCGCAGTGTTTGAACTACCTCAATGGGGGAACTTTGTTTATGGCATTCATACATAATGAATCATTAAATCAGTTGATTACACAAATTCAAAATGATGCAAATCACAAATATGTACGCAAAATAATCGGGGAAGCGGAAGTCCCAGTTTTTTTTGTCCAAGTTTTACAGTGGTTGCTCGGCGATCTGGCTGTGGACAAAAAAAGGGCGGACTTGTACATTCTGGCAACCACATTGGTGAAAATGGGAACGGATATGCATGAACGCGTGGCGGTCGCTTCCCCGGATTCCGAAAACGAGCAAAAACAGCAGCTGACGGTTTTAGCCGGGGATCATTACAGCAGCTTGTTTTATTGGCATCTGGCCGGCTGGCATGAAACCGAAGGGATCCGTTGTCTGGCCGGTGTGACTTGCCGGGTGAATGAATGGAAAATGTCTTTGCATTCTCTGCTTCATGACAAAAAGGATCCGGACGTGGAAAAAGTCTGGTTTTACTTTGAAAAAATTGCAACAGCATGGGTTACGGC
This sequence comes from Thermoactinomyces vulgaris, assembly GCF_005886755.1. Classification (NCBI taxonomy): domain Bacteria; kingdom Bacillati; phylum Bacillota; class Bacilli; order Caryophanales; family Thermoactinomycetaceae; genus Thermoactinomyces; species Thermoactinomyces vulgaris. The sequence continues at coordinate 1,655,690 of NZ_CP039710.1, read as the reverse complement.
GCTCGCCGACTTTTTTCATGTTGAAGAAAACTTGAAGGTTCAGATTGCAAAAGCGTTGGTCGTTCTTTATGAAACGACGCAAACCGCTGATTCCCGGCTGCATCAACATGAGGTGTGGACGAATGAACTGCGGCAAAGAGTGGAGTTTCTTCAGGAGGCAGGCCGCCAAGCCGGGGATCCTTTCTTGACATTCTTAATCCATCAACTGCCGGAGACAGATACGGCTGTATCGAAAGCGAGTGATGAATCTTGACACGGGAAGGCGAAGCGAAATCCCGGTTTGTCCATCAGGTGTTTGAAAATATCGCCAAAGATTATGACCGGATGAATACGTTGCTGAGTTTTCGCATGCATAAAGTCTGGCGCAAGTTTGCCATGAAAAAAATGAAAGTGAAACCGGGCGAAACAGCCATTGACGTCTGTTGCGGGACATGTGACTGGACAATTTCCCTGGCCCGCGCATCCGGGACCGGGGAAATTGTCGGACTGGATTTCAGTGAAAAAATGTTGGATGTCGGCAAAAAGAAAGTGGAAAAGGAAGCTTTGTCCGGCCAAATCCGGCTGGTGCACGGGGATGCGATGAATCTGCCTTTTCCGGACAATACGTTTGATCATGCCACCATCGGTTTTGCACTGAGGAATGTTCCGGATCTTGTCCAAGTGTTAAAAGAGATGAAACGGGTTGTCAAGCCGGGAGGACAAGTTGTTTCCCTGGAACTGTCCAAGCCGACGTGGCCTCCATTCCGGGCGGTTTATTATTTTTATTTTCAACGGATTTTGCCGCTGTTGGGAAAATGGTTTGCCGGCCGTTATGAGCAATACCGCTGGCTGCCGGAATCACTCGTTCCTTTTCCCGATTACAAAGAGTTGGCGAAGTTGATGAAAGAAGAGGCGGGGCTTGAAGAGATCCGGGTTTACCCGCTGACCGGCGGCATTACCGCTCTTCATATCGGAAAAAAACCAATCAATGGATAAGAAACAGAAGGAAGATGGTTGGATGAATGCATGGAACAAATTAAAAATCGTGTTGGAAATGATCAAGTTTGAACACAGCATATTTGCGTTGCCTTTTGCCTATCTCGGGGCAATCTTGGGAAGTTTGGAAGTAAGAGGGGAGTTTCCTTCTTGGGCCGAAATGGGATGGGTGACGTTGGCGATGGTCGGTGCGCGGAGTGCGGCGATGTCCCTGAACCGATTGATCGACCGGCATATCGATGCCAAAAATCCCCGCACGAAAAACCGGGCAATTCCGGCCGGTTTGGTTTCAACCACCTTTGTATGGGGATTTGTCATTGTTTCGTTTGCGCTGCTCTTTCTCTCGGCTTATCAGTTGAATATGCTGGCCGTGTATTTATTGCCGGTGGCCGTGTTTTTTCTGTGGTTTTATTCGTATACCAAACGTTTCACATGGACATGCCATTTCTTTTTGGGAATCGCCACCGCCTTGGGCCCGTTGGGGGGATGGGTGGCCACCACCGCTCAAATCGATTGGGTCTCCCTGATTTTGTTTGCGACAGTGGCGCTGTGGATTGGCGGATTTGATGTGATTTACGCCTGCCAGGATGTTGAGTTTGACCGGAAAGAAAAAATTCACTCCATCCCGGCGCGCTTTGGAGTCAGAAAAGCATTGGTGATCTCTTCACTGATGCACGTTGGGACGGCAGTCGGATTGATTGCGCTGTTGCTGCTGACCAACCTGGGCATCTGGTTCGGGATCGGAACAGCCATTGCATTGGGGGTTCTGATTTACGAACACGCCATTGTTTCTGCAGACGATTTATCCCGTTTAAACACTGCGTTTTTTACCATGAACGGGGTTCTGAGTGTGGTTGTGTTCGCCTTTATGCTTCTGGATGTATGGCTGTAAAGGCGAATGGCCGGTTCGTTAAGGAAAGCCGGATTGAGGATTTTGAAATTGGCATGCCAACCGGTTGCCGGGGTGGCATGTGTTAGGGTGAAGATGATGAATTTGCAAGAAATTTACCATGTGATCAAAAAGGATCTGGATTGGATTGAAGAAGAATTACAAAACGCTATCAAGACCGGACAGCCGGTGCTCAATGAATCATCCGCACATTTGCTCAAAGCCGGCGGCAAGCGGATGCGCCCTGTGTTTGTGCTGTTGTCCGGTCGGTTTGGTCATTATGAGCGTGAAGAATTAAAAAGGGTAGCCGTGGCGCTGGAGTTGATACACATGGCTACCCTGGTTCATGATGATGTGATTGACGATGCGGATACACGACGGGGGCAAGCGACCATCAAAAAGGAATGGGACAATAAAGTGGCCATGTATACCGGGGACTTTATTTTGGCCCGGGCCTTGATGGAGTTGTCCGGTTTGAAGGACAAGACGGTTCATCCCATTCTGGCCAAAGCGATGACCTTGGTTTGCTTGGGGGAAATGGACCAGATCGAGGATCTGTATTCGGAAAGATTGTCGTTGCGCCGTTATTTACGCCGGATTAAACGGAAAACTGCTTTGCTCATGTCGGTCAGTTGTCAATTGGGGGCACTCGTGAGCCAGGCTTCCCCCCGCTATGTTCAGTGGTTGAAAGCATACGGGTATTACGTGGGAATGGCTTTTCAGCTGAAGGATGATGTATTGGATTTCATCGGGGATGAAAAGACATTGGGCAAACCGGCGGGTAATGATTTGCGGCAGGGGAACGTGACCTTGCCGGTGATTTATGCGTTATGCCAAGGCGATGAAGATGCGCGCAACTCTATTCGTTCTTATTTGCGCACGCAAGGGGAAACGGTCGCCCTCTCACAGGTGTTGGATCAGGTCAGAGAAAGCGGGGGAATCGAATATACCTTGGATTTGTCCAAGCGCTATATGAATAAAGCGATGCACTGTTTAAAGCAATTACCGGCCTCCACGGAACGGGAATCCCTCCGGCTGATTGCAGAATTCATTGTTGAACGTTCTTATTGACGGGATGGTTGCGTTTACAATTTAAACTTGTTAAAATTTTTCATGACGCTTTTTTCTTTTTGTTCATACATAAAGGTGGAGGATGAACCAAATGGAAAAAACATTTATCATGGTAAAGCCGGATGGTGTGCAACGCGGATTGATCGGAGAAATCGTATCCCGTTTTGAGAGGAAAGGTTACCAACTGGTGGGTGCCAAGTTGATGACCGTATCCCGCGAGCTTGCGGAGCAACATTACATCGAGCATAAAGAGAAGCCCTTCTTTGGCGAGTTGGTGGACTTCATTACTTCCGGACCGGTCTTTGCGATGGTTTGGCAAGGAAACGGCATTATTGCGGCAGCCCGCCAAATGATGGGGAAAACCAATCCTTCCGAAGCGTTGCCGGGAACGATCCGGGGCGATTACGGCGTCAATGTGGCGATGAATATCGTTCACGGTTCCGATTCGCCGGAAAGCGCCGAGCGTGAAATTGCATTGTGGTTTGATGTGGAAGATTTCAATCATTATGAGAAAACCATCAATCGTTGGATCTGAAAGCCGGTTTGAAAAGGCATAGCGAAAAAGCTATGCCTTGATTTTTTTTACTGGAGCCGGTGGATTGGAAAATGCCGGGACCATATTTCAAACCGGGTTTGAAAAAGGGTTTCATTTGGAATTGGCTCTCCCCAGTTCGGTCGATCTGTGTTATGATTACTATCAAATTTTTTCATTGAGATGAGAGGGAGATGAGCATGAGGTATCTGACAGCAGGAGAGTCACACGGTCCACAATTAACAGTGATCATTGAAGGATTGCCCAGCCAACTTTCCTTGGATAAAGAGAAAATCGACCGCGAATTGGCCCGTCGTCAAAAGGGATATGGTCGCGGTCGTCGCATGCAGATTGAAAAGGATCAGGTGAAAATTTTGTCCGGTGTCCGGTTCGGGAAGACAACGGGAGCTCCTGTCACCCTTGTGATTGAAAACCGGGATTTTACCCATTGGAAAAAAGTGATGAGTGTGGATCCGATTCCGGAAGAAGCGGAGAAACGGAAAATTTCCCGACCGCGACCGGGTCATGCCGATTTAAATGGAGCCATCAAGTATCAACACCGGGATATGCGTGATGTTCTGGAACGTTCCAGCGCCAGGGAAACCGCAGCCCGTGTCGCTGCAGGAGCGGTGGCCCGTTTGATTCTCGAAGAATGCGGAATCCGCATTGCCGGTCATGTGATTCGCATTGGCGATGTCGTTGCGGAACCGGTGGATTTGTCCTTTGAGGAGATGGTGGAGCGTGCCGAATTGTCGCCGGTGCGTTGTCTGGATCAAAACGCTGAAGAAAAAATGATGGCCCTTATCGATCAAGCGAAAAAAGAGGGAGATTCCCTGGGAGGCGTCGTGGAGACCATTGTGCAGGGGGTTCCGGTCGGACTGGGAAGCCATGTTCATTGGGACCGCAAACTGGATGCCAAGATTGCGCGTGCTGTGGTCAGCATCAATGCCTTTAAAGGAGTCGAGTTTGGAATCGGTTTTGAGGCCGCCAAGCGGAAGGGATCCGAAGTTCATGACGAAATCTTGTGGTCAAAGGAACGCGGCTTTTACCGCCGGACCAACCGGCTGGGAGGATTGGAAGGTGGAATGACCACTGGCGAGCCCATCATTGTAAGAGGCGTCATGAAGCCCATTCCCACCTTGTATAAACCGCTTCAAAGTGTCGATATTGAGACAAAAGAACCATTTCAGGCAAGTATCGAACGTTCTGACAGCTGTGCGGTTCCGGCGGCCAGCGTGGTGATGGAAAATGTGGTGGCATGGGAAGTGGCGCAAGCACTCATGGACAAATTTTCAGGAGACACCATGGATGAGGTGAAACAGCAACTGAAGCAGTATCGGGAAAGAGTGTTGAGTTTCTGATGAAAACATTAACGGTACATGGGAAGGAACGGTCTTACCCGATTTATATCGGAAACGGTTTGTTGGAAAAAGTGCCTTCGTTCTTAAAGCAACATCACATTGAAACAGATTGCAAGCTGATGATTGTCACGGACACCCATGTGGCTCCGCTTTATGCCGGCAAATTGCGCGAAGCGTTGGAGCAAGCCGGATTTCAGGCGGGGATATCTGTCGTCGAAGCAGGGGAGAAAAGCAAGAGCTTGCAAATGCTGGAACATTTGACGGGGGAATGTTTGAAGTTTGGTCTAAATCGCCGCAGTGTGATTCTGGCCTTGGGAGGAGGTGTGGTAGGCGATCTGGCCGGTTTTTTGGCGGCCAGTTACATGCGGGGGATTCCGTTCATTCAAATTCCCACCACTTTATTGGCCCATGACAGCAGTGTCGGCGGCAAAGTGGCCGTGAACCATCCCATGGGAAAAAATTATATCGGCGCCTTTCATCAGCCGTTGATGGTTGTCTTTGATGTGGCCTGTTTAAAGACACTGCCGGTGAGAGAATGGCGCTCCGGGATGGCAGAAGTGATCAAACACGGGCTGATCCGGGATGCTTCCTTCGTCGAATGGTTGGATGAACATCGCAAGTCGCTTGATGCACGGGACCATGATGCCATGATGGAATCCGTTTACCGGGGTTGTCAGGTCAAGGTGGATGTGGTGTCACAAGATGAGAGGGAAACCGGACTTCGCGCCATTTTGAATTATGGCCACACCATTGGCCATGCCTTGGAGGCGGTGTCCGAATATCAGGTTTACACCCATGGAGAGGCGATTTCCATTGGAATGAACGGTGCCGCACAGTTAAGTGAACGGTTGTTGGGGACGGGCCGGGAGGTGGTCCGGGAAACCGGACGGATTCTGAAATCATTCGGACTGCCCGTTGTTTGTACCGACTCATGGCCGGTTGAGTCCCTGATCGGGATCATGAAGCGGGACAAAAAAGCTCAACAAGGACAATATGTGTTTGTACTGGCCCGGGATATCGGCAAAGTGGAGATTGTACGGGATGTGCCGGAGGAAGAGATCAAACGGGTCTTGCATCAATTGTTGCCGGACCGGGAAATGAAATCCTGATTTCGGGTTGACAATTTTTTGCCTCTTCGATAAAGTAATAATCATAGAATGAGTAGCATAGTTATTCAGATGAGCTGAGTTGAGCAGAGAATGGAGATAGCGGAGCAGAGTGGAGGCTGAATGATACATGAAAAAGCAGCCAAAGCAACGCTTGCTTTGGTTTTTTATATTTTCCTCTGCATTCCCCGCTGTTCCCTTCTCTCAAAACCCATTTTTGAGGAGGGATTTTTTTGATTTACCCCACAAGAGAAACTGCGTTGTCACTGAGCAAAAAATATCAATTGATTCCGCTTTGCAAAAGAGTGCTGGCTGATACCGAAACCCCCATCCGTTTGTATGCGCGGGTGAAGGATCAACCTTATTCCTTTTTGTTGGAAAGTGTCGAAGAGAGTGAGCACCGATCCCGGTATTCCTTTATCGGATATGACCCGTTTTTGACGGTAAAAGGAAAAGGGACCGAAATCACGACGACAAAGCGGAATGGCGAAAGCCAAAAAACAGTGACTCCTTCCCCGTTTGCTTTTTTACAATCCATGCTTGAACAGTATCAAACCCCGGTTTATAAAGATTTTCCCTCATTTCTGGGAGGGGTGGTCGGCTATACCGGTTACGATGCCATCCGGTTTAAGGAGCCGGACCGGAAGGTGACCAAAGGGACTTCTGACCAAAACGACCTTCATTACATGTTTGTGGACCGATTGCTGGTTTTTGACCATCTGAAAGAAGAAGTCATTTTTGTTTCCCACCTGAAGGTTTCCCCCGGGATGTCCAATCAGGAAATAAAAGAGGCCTATGATCAGGAGGCGGACCGGCTGGAGAAATGGTCATCGGAGTTTTTGAAGAAACCGGGCCCCGTTCCTTCATTATCTTTTGAAGAGAGGGAAGTTTCCGAACAGGATGTCAAAGCGGACGTCAGCAAAGACGAATTTATGCAAATGGTGAAGCAAACCAAGGAATACATTCAAAACGGCGAAGTTTTGCAAGTGGTTCTTGCCCGTTCGCTGACGGTTGATCCGGCACCTCCGTCTTTCGAAGTTTACCGGGCGTTAAGGGTTTTGAATCCTTCCCCTTACATGTATTATTTGAACTTTGGTGACGAAAAGGTTGTCGGGACTTCGCCGGAATTGTTGGTGCGTGTCACCGGTTCCACCGCTGAAACTTGTCCCATTGCCGGAACCAGACCGCGCGGAAAAGACGAACTGGAAGACCAGGCATTGATGGAGGATTTGTTGCAAGACCAAAAAGAACGCGACGAACATGTGATGCTGGTGGATCTGGGACGGGAAGACATCGGGCGCGTTGCCAAAGTGGGGACGGTGAAAGTGCCGGATTATATGAAGATCGAAAAGTATTCCCACGTCATGCATCTGGTTTCCCGGATCCAAGGGGAACTGAAAGAAGGAAAGAAACCCATGGATGCTTTGCTCGCTTGTTTCCCGGCGGGAACCTTGTCCGGAGCGCCCAGGGTGCGGGCAATGGAAATCATCGCCGACCTGGAGGCGTCTCCCCGGGGCATTTACGGGGGAGCGCTCGGTTATTTCAGTTTCAGTGGGGATATGGACAAATGCATTACCATCCGGACCATTGTGTTCCGTGACGGAAAAGCACAGGTTCAATCCGGTGCGGGCATTGTCGCCGGTTCGGATCCGGAAAGGGAATATTTCGAGACCTGGCATAAAGCAAAGGGAATGCTCAAAGCATTGGCGATGGTTCGGCCGGAAAAGGCAGGGAGTTCGGTAGGATGAAGCCGTTTCTGAAAAAAGTGGTGGAAGGAGAACCTCTCAGCCGCAGTGAAGCAAAACAAGCGATGGAAGAGATGATCAACGGAAACGTGCCACAGACACAAATCGCAAGTTTTTTGACAGCGATGCGGATGAAAGGGGAAACGGTGGAAGAACTGATCGGTTTTGTCGAAGGCATCCATTCGCAAGCCATTCCCGTCCGGAACCCGTTTGAAGAAGCGGTGGATACTTGCGGAACCGGCGGGGACGGACAAAATACATTTAACATTTCAACAGCGGCATCCATCGTTGCATCTGCGGCGGGGGTGCCCGTCATCAAACACGGAAACCGCGCGGTATCCGGCAAAAGCGGGAGTGCCGATGCCTTGGAGGCCTTAAAGATGAATATCCGTTTGAATGCCGAAGAAGCAGTAAAAATGCTTGAAAAGACAGGACTTTGCTTTTTATTCGCCCCTTTGTTCCATCCGGCGGTCAAAAAGGTGATGTCCATCCGGAAAGAGCTTGGGTTTCGCACCTGTTTCAATTTGATGGGGCCCCTGTTGAATCCGGCGCGGGTGAAAGTGCAATTGTTGGGCGTTTATGATGCCGGCTTAACCGGGAAGGTGGCGCATGTATTGAATCACTTGGGCGTCAAAAGAGCGCTGGTGGTGTCGGGGCTGGACGGCTTGGATGAGATGACGGTGACGGATGCGACCCGCATCAGTGAATTGGAGAACGGAGAGATGAAAACTTACGAGGTCACTCCGGAGTCCCTCGGAGTGAACCGTTGGCATGCAGCCAGTCTTCGGGGCGGAACCGCAGAAGAAAATGCCCGGATCATGAAAGAAGTTTTTGCGGGCAAGGAGGGGGCTCCTGCCGATATCGTCAGCATCAATGCCGGGGCGGTCCTCTATCTTGCGGGGAAAGCCGGATCATTGAAAGAAGGGACGGAGCAGGCGAAACGGATCATTCAATCGGGACGTGCCCGGGAGCAGCTGAACAAAGTGGTTCATGCTTCGAAGGAGGTAACCTATGTTTCTTGAAAAAATCGCAAACACCAAAGCAAAAGAAATCAGAGCCCTTCACGATCAAATTTCCCCGCATGACTGCAAGCGTGCCAAACGCCTTCCGAACGGGTTGTCTTTAAAAGAGAAGCTTGCGGGGACGGAGGCCGCCGTTATTGCCGAAGTGAAATCCGCCTCTCCGTCCAAAGGGGTGATCTCGGAAAAGGTGGATCCGGTGAAGGTGGCCAAGGGATATGAGCTTGGCGGAGCGGCGGCCGTGTCGGTGTTGACGGATACCGTTTATTTTCACGGTAAACCGGAATATTTGACACAAGTGAAACAAAATGTCGGCTTGCCCGTGCTTCGCAAAGATTTCATCATCGATGAATTGCAAGTGTATGAAAGCAAACTGTTGGGAGCCGACATCATTTTACTCATTGCCGCTTTATTGGATGAAAAGCGCTTAAAACGGTTCACCCGGACGGCCCATGAGCTGGGGATGGAAGTTTTGGTTGAAATCCATGAAGAAGACGAAATTCCTCTGGCGCTTTCGTGCGATCCGGATGTGATCGGAATCAATAACCGGAATTTGCATACTTTTCAAACCGATATCTCCCATACTGAGAAGCTGAGACCGCTCATTCCCCCGGGACGCCCTGTGATCGGTGAGAGCGGCGTTCTCTCTTTGGAAGATGCAAAGCGGATTCACAAAGCCGGAGTGCAAGGATTGCTGGTCGGGGAATACCTGATGCGCCAGGAAAATCCGGAATGGGCCGTTCGTGATTTGCGAGAGGGTTTAAGCCGATGAAAAAGCCGTTTATTAAGTTTTGCGGTTTTCAAAGCGTTCGGGATGTGCAAAAGGTCAGCCGGTTGCCGGTGGATGCCGTGGGATTTATTTTGGTTCCCGGTCGGAGAAGGTCCGTGACCCGCAGCCGATTGCCGGAATTGATCCGGCATCTGTCTGCAGGGCAGGCGGCCATCGGGGTTTTACAAAATCCTTCTTGGGATGAAGTGAAAAGTTGGTTGGAAACCGCGTCCCTGTCCGGCATTCAATTGCATGGAGAAGAACCTGCAGGGTTGCTCCGGAAAATCAAATCGGCCCGGCCCGGCCTTCATCTTACCAAAGTGATTCATATGCAAGATGCTTGGCCGGAACCGGCGAGGCTAAAAGCGTATCAGCCGTGGGCCGATGCAATTTTGCTCGACACCGCCGCCGGAAACATCAAAGGCGGAACCGGAAAACCGTTTGATTGGCGTTTGATCCCGGCCTGGAAAGAGGCGTGCAACAAGTTGAATCTGCCCTGTTGGGTTGCCGGTGGATTGGACGAAAACAATGTGGTGGAGTTGATCACCCGCTATCGTCCCGACGGAATTGACGTGTCCGGCGGAATAGAAATCAATCAACGCAAAGACGGCGTAAAAATGCGTCTTTTTTTGGAAAGGGTGAAAAGAGCTTATGCCGCTACTTCATAAAAAAGCCGCGTCTTGGAGATTCGGGGAATTCGGGGGACGTTACGTTCCCGAAACCACCATGAATGCCCTGATTGAACTGGAAGCCGGATTTGAAGAGGCAATGAAGGATCCTTCCTTTAAAGAAGAGTTAAACCATTGGTTGGAACATTATTCAGGACGCCCGACCGCATTGACTTATGCAAAAAGACTCACCGAATATGCCGGTGGGGCCAAAATTTATTTAAAAAGGGAGGATTTGAACCATACCGGTGCCCACAAGATCAACAACGCCTTGGGGCAGGCGCTTTTGGCCAAGCGGATGGGAAAAACCAAATTGATTGCCGAAACCGGAGCCGGTCAGCACGGAGTGGCCACGGCAACGGTTGCCGCACTTTTGGGCTTGGAATGCGAAGTGTTTATGGGAGAAGAAGATATCCAGCGGCAACAGTTGAATGTTTTTCGGATGGAACTTTTGGGGGCGAAAGTGCAACCGGTTTGTTCCGGTACCCGCACATTAAAGGATGCCACCAATGAAGCGCTCCGGCGTTGGGTGGCGGAGGTGGACCATGCCTTCTATCTGATCGGTTCGGCCGTGGGTCCCCATCCTTATCCGCTGATTGTCAAAACGTTCCAACGGGTGATCGGCGATGAGACCCGGATCCAAATATTAAACCGGGAAGGACGACTTCCGACGGATGTCGTGGCTTGTGTCGGGGGAGGAAGCAATGCGATCGGCATGTTTTCCGGGTTTCTGGATGAGGAAGAGGTGCGTCTTCACGGGGTGGAAGCCGCGGGAAAAGGATTGTCCACCGGATTGCATGCCGCTTCGCTCAACAAAGGGGAAACCGGCGTTTTGCACGGCATGTACAGTTATTTCCTGCAGGATGAAAACGGCCAGGTGTTGCCGGCCCATTCCATTTCAGCCGGACTGGATTACCCCGGGGTCGGGCCCGAGCATGCGTACCTGCACAAGACCGGCCGGGTGCGCTATACGTCGGTGACCGACCAAGAAGCATTGGAAGCGGTGAAAATCCTTTGCCGGACGGAGGGGATTTTGCCTGCGTTGGAGTCGGCGCATGCCGTTTGGGAAGGGATCCGGTTGGCCAAACAACGGGATTTTCGGGATTTGATTGTGATTTGTTTATCAGGCCGCGGGGATAAGGATGTGGAAACGATCCGCCGGGCGTTAAGAGGTGAATCGTGATGAACCGTTTGCAACAAACCTTTGTTCAAAAAGAGAACCATTTCATTCCTTTCATCATGTGCGGCGATCCGGATATGGAAGTGTCGGAAAGCCTCATCCGGTTGCTGGAAGAGGAAGGGGCATCGGCCATTGAGTTGGGGGTTCCTTTTTCGGATCCGATGGCCGACGGTCCGGTCATTCAGGCCGCGGGGGAGCGTGCTTTGAAAAACCAAGTGACTTTGGCCAAAGTGCTTCAATTGGGAAAAAAGATGCGAAAAAACGGCAGTGAAGTGCCTCTGATTTTGTTTACGTATGCCAATCCCGTGTACCGGTTTGGCATGGAAAAACTGGTGGATGAAGCAGCCGCTCACGGATTTGACGGGTTGATCGTCCCGGATTTGCCTTTTGAAGAAAGCGAAGAATTACGCCATTTGGGGAAAAAACGCGGTTTGTGCGTGATTCCCCTGGTGGCGCCGACATCCCAAGACCGGGTGAAAGAAATCGTTTCAGAAGCCCAAGGGTTTGTTTACTGCGTCTCTTCACTGGGAACGACCGGGATGCGGGATCAATTCGCCGGACACACCAGTCAGTTTCTGGATACGGTCCGGAAGTTCAGCCCGGTTCCCACGGCAGTGGGTTTTGGCATTTCCAACCGGGAACACGTCCGGCACTTTTTAAACCATGCCGATGCTGTTGTGGTCGGCAGTGCGTTGGTCAAGAAAATCGAGGAACAATCGGACTTGTTGAAGGATCCGGGGAAAAGGGAAGACGGGTTGAAGAACATCAGGGTGTTTGTCAGACAGTTAAAATCGGAGTAAGATAGAAATAAAAAATTGAAAGGGAATGGGCATGAAACCAAAAGCAACCGTTCAAGGACTACCAGTCTATCAACCTGGCAAAACACTTGCAGAGGTAAAAGAGGAGTACGGGATCCACGATGTGGTCAAGTTGGCTTCGAATGAAAATCCTTTCGGCTGTTCCCCGAAGGTTTGGGAAGCTTTGGGAGAGATGAAAGGGGAGTTCCATCTCTATCCGGAAGGGAATGCTCCGAAACTGCGTGAAAAATTGGCGGAGTACTTGGAAACCGACCCGCTGCGTATCATCTTCGGAAACGGATCGGATGAATTGATTCAGATGATCGGCCGCACTTATCTGGAGCCGGGGACGGAATCGGTGATGGCTGATCTCACTTTCCCGCGATATGAAACCGCGGTGCGGATTGAAGGAGCCCGGCCGGTGAAGGTGCCTTTAAAAGACGGCGTGCATGACTTGGAAGCCATGTTGGAGGCGGTGACGGACCGGACCAGGGTGATCTGGATCTGCAATCCGAACAATCCGACCGGAACGATTGTGACCCGGCAAGAGCTGACATGGTTTTTGGACCGGCTGCCGGAACACGTCTTGGTGGTGTTGGACGAAGCGTATTATGAATATGTCACGGATCCGGATTACCCCGATTCCTTGTCTTTGCTGGATTATAATCCGCAACTCATTGTTTTGCGCACTTTCTCCAAAATCTTTGGTTTGGCCGCTTTCCGTGCCGGATACGGGATTGCCCATCCGGATGTGGTTCGCGAGTTAAACCGGGTCCGTGAACCTTTCAACCTGAACCGGCTTGCGCAAACTGCGGCACTGGCGGCGTTGGAGGATGAAACATTTATTTTTTATTGCCGGAACCAAAATCGGTTGGGAATCAAACAGATTACGGAAAAATTGGATGAATGGAACCTTCATTATTATCCGGCGCATGGAAACTTTATCTTGATGGATACCACCATGCCGGCCGGTGAGGTGTTTCAGGGATTGCTTCGTCAAGGGGTGATTGTCCGGTCCGGAGAGGCGCTGGGCTTCCCGACTTACATCCGTGTCACGGTTGGAAACAAAGAACAAAATGACCGGTTTTTAAAAGCGTTGGAGCAACTTTTGGAAATGAAAGGATAGAATCTCCCGATGCCTGAAAAAATTGCGATTCTGGGAATTGGATTAATCGGCGGATCATTGGCACTGGGATTGAAAGAACGGACCGATGCCGTGGTGGTCGGATATGACCGTTCGGAAAAAGACTTGCGGTATGCAATGGCGATTGGCGCCGTGGATGATTGGACCACTTCCCTCCCGCAGGCGGTCAGCAATGCCGACATGGTTGTCATCGCCTTGCCTGTGGGCCAAATCAAGCAAATGATTGAGACATTGGCCGAACTTCCCCTGAAGCCGTCATGCATTGTGACGGATGTGGGGAGCACCAAATCGGAGATCATGGAAGCAAGCCGCAAATTAAAAGAAAAAGGAATCGTGTTTATTGGCGGACACCCCATGGCCGGATCGCATCAGTCAGGCATTCAGGCGGCCCGGTCTTTGTTGTTTGAGAATGCTTACTATGTTTTGACACCGGATCCGGAGGCCTCCCTTTGGGAGGTGCAAAAGATCAGCCAGTTGTTGCACAAGGCGACCCGGGCCGAGCTGGTGATCATGAATGCAGCGCATCATGACCGGATTGTGGGGGCGATCAGCCATTTGCCCCATATCATCGCGGCCGGATTGGTGAATGTGGTCGGCAATTATAATGAAGAAAATGAATGGTTTCATCGCTTGGCGGCAGGCGGGTTTCGGGATTTGACCCGCATTGGTGCCAGTCACCCGGTCATGTGGCGGGATATTTTGCTTTCCAACAGGAACGCGCTGTTAAAGTTGATGGATGATTGGATTGAAAAAATGGAAGAAGTCCGCTCCGCCATTTCTGACGGGGAACAAGAGCAAATTGAAGTGTTTTTCAGCCGTTCCCGCCGGTTAAGGCAACAATTGCCGGATAAAAAGCGCCGGGGGATTCTGGAACCGCGGTATGAATTGCATGTGGATGTGCCGGACCAGCCGGGGGTGATCGGAAAGATTGCCACCCTGTTGGGAGACGAAAACATCAATATCAGCAATTTGGAAGTGATGGAAAACCGGGAAGAGATTCCCGGCGTCTTAAAAATTGCCTTTAAAAAAGAAAAAGATTATCTGGCCGCCATCTCTGTCTTGCGCAGGGAAGGCTTGGAAGTATTCAGTGAGGACGAAAGCTGGGAGGAAAGCAAAGGATGATGGAAATATCGCAGTCGAAACCGTTTCAATTGACTTGCAAAGTACCCGGTGACAAATCGATTTCCCACCGCTCCATCATGCTGGGGGCATTGGCTGAAGGGGTGACCGAAGTCGAGGGCTTTCTGCCCGGAAAGGATTGTTTGGGGACCATGCAATGCTTTGAGCAGATGGGAGTGGAAATTGAACGATTGTCCCCCACATCCGTGCGGATTCACGGACGGGGGATTCACGGATTAAAAGAGCCGGTGGCCCCGCTGGATGTGGGAAACTCCGGCACGACCATCCGGTTGATGCTGGGAATATTGGCCGGAGCGCCGTTTTTTTCAACGGTGATCGGTGATGAATCCATCGGCCGCCGTCCCATGGACAGGGTGGTTCAACCGTTACGAAAAATGGGAGCACGCATTGAAGGGCGGGAAAACGGGCGTTACACCCCTCTTGCCATAAAAGGAGGCCGTTTGCAGGGGATCACCTATCACAGCCCGGTGGCCAGCGCCCAAGTGAAGTCTTGTCTCTTGCTGGCCGGTTTAAGCGCAGAAGGGGTCACCACGGTGGCGGAGCCCTCTCTATCCCGTGACCATACCGAACGCATGCTGCCGGCGTTTGGAGCCGCATTGACGGCGAAAGATCATGTGGTTTCCATAGAAGGTGGACAATCGTTGCAAGGAACCAAAGTCCGGGTGCCGGGGGATATTTCCTCTGCTGCGTTCCTGCTGGCCGCTGCCCTGATGGTGCCGGGCAGTCAGGTGACGGTGGAAGACGTCGGGTTAAACCCGACAAGGACCGGAATCCTGGATGCTTTTAAACAAATGGGAGCCGGAGTGGAAGTGGAAGAAACCGGAAGCTGGTGTAATGAACCCGTCGGCAGAGTGACAGTTCGCACGGGAGAGCTTCATGGAGTGACCATTGGCGGAGAGATGATTCCGCGCCTCATTGATGAAATTCCGGTTTTGGCCGTTGTTGCCACTCAAGCCAAAGGAACCACGGTCATCAAAGATGCCAAAGAATTAAAAGTGAAGGAATCAAACCGGATTGCCACTACAGTCAACGAACTGAAGAAGTTGGGGGCAAACATCGAAGAAACCGAAGACGGCATGGTGATCGAAGGACCCGTGACCCTGCGCGGCGGCATCACCACCAGCCACGGGGATCATCGAATCGGCATGTCGATGGCGGTTGCCGGATTGGGTTCAAAAGAAACCGTCAAGGTATTGGATGTGGAATCCATCGATGTATCTTTCCCCGGATTTTTCCGTTACATCCAAAAAATGCAAGTGAGTCAAATCTGAAAATTAAAAAATGTTGTTGACCTTGTCCACTTCTGACCTTATAATGGGAACTACAGTATGGTTTCTCTCCACTCCTATCCAATATGTACGTCCTGTGCAACCCGCCCGATCAGATCGGGCGGTTCTTTTTTTTTTCTTGTAAACATAAAAGTGGGATGAGGTGGTTTCATGCGGACAAGAGTCGGTCGTTTTAGCCTTGAATTTTTAATCGTGATCGGACTGGTCATGGCATTGAAAATCTGGTTTTTTCCTTTGTTGATTTCATTTTGGTTTCCAGCCCGGTTGGTGGCGGATCATTTGATGGAGTGGACCGTGCTGATTATTGGTGTCATGATGATGTTTATTTATTTGGGGTTGGGCTCTTCCGGAAAGCAAACCCATGGGTTGTCGCTGTGGCAGGCAACGGCGGTGTTTTCGGGGCTTCATCTTTTGTTTTTTATTCAAACGGTGTCCGTGATTGATCAATTTTATTTATATTGGAAAGATTTGATCGGGGATTTATTGGCCTTGTTTTTTCCAAAACAAACCATTCATGATTGGCATTTGGTCATCATCTATTTTATTCTTTTTCTGGCAGGCCGAGGGATTCAGGTGAAAGAGGAAAAAACGGAAGAACACCGCGACAACCGGAAATCATCCATCCCGTTAAATGAGAAGAATCTCTGAAAACCATGACGGCAAAGAGTCTATCTTTCTCCCGATTCGTCCAAAATAAAAATAACGAGTCTTCGAGGAGGAAGATGGACGGTGAACATGGCAGAATGGTTAACCTATGCGGACATTGAACAGCTGAAACGAATGAACCGGTACTACGGGTGTGAAAATCAAAATTCCAGTTCCAAATATGACCTGATCCGGTCGTTGTTGCAGCGCATGAACAAAAAAAACCAGCTGGAGGAGCAAATTGCTTCCCTCGACAAATATGAATTCCGTTTTCTGCAATTGATCATGTTGGATCCGAGCCTTCAATACTCCATGGAAGAACTTCTGGCCAAAGGGAGGGCAGCCTTGGACGGAGAGAAAGGCGAGCCGCGCCGGTTCATTGTGGAGTCGTTGAAAAGAGGGTGGATTTTTCCCGGCTATTCCCATCGTACGCAATCGCTGTATCATGTTCCTTCCGATTTGCGGAAAAAAGTGAGTGAGATTTTGCTCAAGCCTTTCCGGTTGAAAGGAAGTTACCGGGAGGATCCACCGGCGGTTTATCGTGATGAACAAAACCAATTGCTTCACGACTTGGATCATTTCCTCCTGTTCTTAAAAAAGGAAATTGTCCGGTTGACCTTGGACGGGGCGATCTATAAAAATCAACAAAAGCAAATGTTTCAAACGTTTTATGTCCCGGAAGAGCCGATTTCCAAAAAAGGCCCCCGGTTTGGATTCGGCCGTTGTTATCATCTGTATCCGGACCGTTTTTCACTATTGTATGATTATGCCTATTACAAAGGATATTTTATAGAGGATAAAGATGGATATTTGTGTTTAACGGAGAAAGGTTCGGGGAAATTAAATAATCAAGAGAAGCAACAGATTGACCACGGAAAAGAAATGGTCCGGTTTTGGATACGTCTTTACCGGCGGGCGGTTCCACAGTTGCCGATGGTCATTCGTTTGATCGCGTTGTTGGCTTATCCGGGATGGATCCGGACGGTTACGGTTTATCAGGCAACGGAATCCTGGCTCAACCCTTTTTATTACGAAACAAAAGAAAGCGTTTTCCATAAAGTGCTGAAAATGATGGTGCATCTCGGAGTGCTGAAGATCGGCCGGGAAGAAGAGGAACAATATATTTCCCTTACACCATCCGGAGTCAAATGGTTATACGGGATTTCGGCCTTCAGGGAGCGTGCGATCGAGGAAGGGTTCCTCCAAAGGACCTGAGGCAGGAATCAATGTCCTTGGCGCCGAAAACATGTTGTACCCGGAAACGGCTTGTTTCCGGATTGCAGCCGGAATAAAATGAATTTTCCAAACGGCACAAGGGGTGGGGGGGAATATGAAAAGCAACGTGTCTGTGGCAAAGAAAAAATCATTCATTCATTGGTTCCTGGAAAATTACGATTTGCAGAAAAAAGAAGCGGCATGGTTACTCGGTTATTTGCTTTCCGATGACCGGTTGCTCCAAAAAGTCCGTTTTGTGGATCATGTCCGCAACCTGCCCAAATCCATGATTATATCAACCCGTTGCAGTAAAATGGTCCCATTTCGTTTTACGAAAAACAGACGGGTGTATACGAATGTGGAGACGGCTTTAGACGATATCCGGGCGTATCCCCATGAAGAGCTATATATCGGTTTGTATTTTAAAAAACGTTTCTCGTGTTCCAAATTTACCGCGGTATTGGAGGTTTATTCCATGGAGAAACATGACTTGGTGCAAGACCATTTGCTGAGTCTGTTTGCGGAGATGCTTCTGGATCAGGCGGTAAAGGATTTTGAAAAAAAACGTTTGTACGAACAAATTGATGATGCTTTGGCCAAGCGAGATGTTGAAACATTTTTACAACTTAGCAAACAATGGAAGGAAATACTGGAGTCCACATGATATATTCGTTATAATGCTCAGCAGAAGCTGGGCATTTTTTTTGGAAAGAAGGTTACAAGATGCGACTGGATCAAATCAATCAGGACGGTTGGAAGGAAGTGGCGGCATTTGTGGATACATTGTGCCTGCCTGTTGCCTCCGTCCGGATCAAGGAAAAAGATTTGGATATTAAAAACGGGAAAATGGTTCGATATTTTGCTGAAGAACTGGAAAAAACTTTAACAGGGCGGTTGTTGCTCTTGCCGTCCATTTCATATACGGGACAAAACCCGGAGGTTTTTAAATCGTATTTTCATGAAATAATAAAAGATATCAGGCAATCTGGTTTTAACTATTTTGTCATCGTTTACGACGGGAGATTGAAAGCGTTGGTGGAAAAGAGTTACGGGGAAAATGAGCAAAACTTGTTGTTCCATGCCATGGAACTTTCACCGGAGGCCACCCAATCAGAAATGGAGGAAGAAACCCGGAAACTTTATGAAAAAGTGTTGGAACTCTGGCAACATCAATCTTAATGTTCAAGATTTTTGGGAACATTGTCCTTGAAAGTCTGAACCCTTCCTTGACTTTTATGGAAAGCTTTCGCTATCATGTATATGTCCTAGTAAAAGATGAAAGTGTCCTAGCATAGATTCCGGTCCGAGTGGACGGTAAGCCGGATAGAAGGAGGTCGGACAAAACGTGAGTAAGAAAGTTTCCCGCCGGCAATTTTTAACGTACACATTAGGTGGGACCGGTGCTTTCCTTGCTTCGGGAGTCCTTTTCCCGATGGTTCGGTTTGTTGCTGATCCGTTACTCAGAAAAGGAGAAGGCGGCGAATTCCACGACGTTGGTTTGAGCGTGGATGAAATTACCGATACACCAAAGGAAGTACGTTTTACGGTTCACCGTAAAGACGGCTGGTACAACCCGCCTAAAGGGGAACAGATGACTGCTTGGGTGCTGAAGTTAAACGGTGAATTTGTGGCTTTGTCCCCTGTTTGCAAGCATTTGGGATGTACCGTAAACTGGAACAGCAACCCGCAGTTTAAAAACCAGTTCTTCTGTCCCTGCCACTTTGGCCGGTACACGAAGGATGGGACCAACGTCCCGGGTACCCCCCCATCAGCACCTCTTGATCGCTATGAAACGAAAGTGCAAGATGGAAAGTTATTGATTGGACCGCTAATCAAGAAGTAAATGGTTGCTGAAACGGAGGTGTAGCAAGTGCTGCGCGCCATTTATGATTGGGTGGATGAGCGGTTGGATATTACGCCGTTGTGGCGCGATGTTGCGGACCATGAGGTGCCGGAACACGTGAACCCGGCTCACCACTTTTCTGCTTTTATTTATTGCTTTGGTGGATTGACTTTTTTTGTCGTCGTTATTCAAATCCTATCCGGCATGTTTTTGGCAATGAGTTATGTTCCGGATATTGAAAACGCTCACCGGAGCGTGGATTATCTGCAAAATGAGGTTGCAATGGGTGTCATTGTGCGGGGCATGCATCACTGGGGTGCAAGTGTGGCGATCGTCATGCTTTTTTTACATACCCTGCGCGTGTTTTTCACAGGATCTTACAAACATCCGCGTGAATTTAACTGGATTATCGGAATGTTGATCTTTTTTGTCATGTTGGGCCTTGGATTTACAGGTTATTTGTTGCCGTGGGACAACAAAGCGTATTTTGCCACCAAAGTAGGGGTTGAAATCGCGGCTTCTGTGCCGGTGATCGGGCCTTACATCGCAACATTCCTGCAAGGGGGAGACATCGTAGGTGCTCAGACTCTTGCACGTTTTTATGCTCTGCATGTGTTCTTCCTCCCGGCTGCATTGCTTGCGCTGTTGGGTGCACACTTTATCCTGATTCGTCGTCAGGGCATATCCGGACCTCTATAAGGTCTGCGCGTGAGGAGGGATCCACTTTGGCACATAATCAAGAAGGAAACGACAAACAAGTCCACTATGTGGGAGACTCACGCGTTCGTGCTGACCGTCCGAAGTTATATCCGAAGGACTACGCTGAGTTTCCAGGAAAAACGGAAGCTTTTTTTCCGGACTTCCTTTTAAAAGAGTGGATGGTTGCAGTTGTCTTTTTGGTGGGTTTCATGACCTTGGTCATGTCGGAAGAACCCCCGCTCGGTGAGCTTGCCGACCCGACCAACACCAGCTTTTTGCCTGTTCCTGACTGGTACTTCTTGTTTTTGTACCAATTGCTGAAGTACAAATGGGCAGCTGGGAAATTTGTGGTTGTGGGTACCGTGATCTTGCCGGGGATCGCTTTTACGGCATTGATGCTTGCCCCGTGGCTGGATCGCAGCAAGGATCGCCGCCCTTTGAAACGTCCGGTGGCCACAGGGATTATGGTGACGACCTTGATTGCGATTTCGGCATTAACATGGGCAGCGGAATACGAGCATGAACAGCAATTGGAGTCTGCACCCGGCGAAGCACCGGAAAATACGGAAGTCGTGGCAAAAGACTCTCAAGGGTATCAAATTTATTCTGAAAATGCTTGTATCAAATGCCATGGCGAGAACCTGGAAGGGAAAAACGGACCGAGCTTGCTGGGCGTTGGAAACAAATTATCAGCTGATCAAATCACCAAAATTGTTGAAGAAGGCCGGGGGGCAATGCCTGCCGGAATGTTCCAAGGAAGCCCTGCAGAGGAAAAAGTACTGGTTGAATGGTTGACAAAACAGACGCAAAAATAAGATGAAAAAACCTGGTTGCTTTGGCAACCAGGTTTTTGTTTCAAAGGAGGAATATCAATGAGCATTGCTGTCCTCAAACAGAAGTGGTTGTGGATCATGGAACAACGGTTTTTTTTGCAGGTTTTGTTTGTGATCAATTTGCTGGGATCCATTTACGGATTTTATTGGTACAAAAATCAACTCCTTTGGACAGAGCCGAAATACCTGAATATTTTTGTTCCCGACAGTCCCACCGCCAGTACTTTTTTCTGCCTGGTCCTGCTCTCTTATCTTTGCCATCGCAGAAGCCCGCTTTTGGAGGCATTCGCTTCCATCACTTTGGTGAAATACGGCATATGGGCCGTGGTGATGATCATTTTGGGAGGAATGTTGGATTCGCGTCCTTTTATGGAGGCGTTGACCTGGCAACATTGGATGTTGATCGGCTCTCATCTGGGAATGGCTTTGCAGGCTGTTTTGTATGCTCCTTTTTATACATATGGGGTCCGGGAAATTTTGATTGTCGGTGGGTGGACTTTGTTCAATGATGCTCTGGACTACGGACTCGATATCCATCCGTGGCTGGCGCCCCCGTTGGAGCCTTATGACCATTTGGTCGGTTATTTTACGTTGCTGTTAAGCTTGACGACATTGCTTTTCTTTGCAACCTTGTCCATGTTGAACAGTTCTCACCGAAAATGGAATTATGATCTTTGGTTTTCAGCCGGGAAATGATACCGGCTTTTTTTGTTTGGTGGACATAACCGGATGAGAGGGCAAATAAACTTGTACTATCGGTGGTGAACGGGAGGGAGTGGTTTTGAGATGGATCATCTGGACTTTGTTGATGGTGTTATGGATCGTCCCGATTGAAAGAGTACAAGCCAATGAAGGCTTTTTTGATGAAAGCCAATCCTGGTCCGGGTTGGCCAATGAAGTGATGAAAAGCATTGAGGAGAAAGATTATTTATCGGCAAGGGAAAAACTAACCGCCTTGTCTCAAAAGTTCTCCAAATCCAATTGGGTGGACAAACAATTAACGGTGCCCGCGATTCATATGTTATCGGGGGTGATCATGGATGTGGAGCGGAATCTGAACCAAATCCGGCCCAATCATGCCGAAATTCACCGTTCCGCGCTTCGCATGCAAATGGCTTTTGATGCTGTGTCTCATCCCCATCAGCCGATGTGGCATCAGTATTACGGCGAGTTCAAGCGGGATATCGGGCAGATCAAGAATGAAATCAAAGCGAAAAATGAAAAAGGTTACAAGCAACAAATTGATCAGTTTTATGAGCATTACCAATTGATCCGTCCGGCGGTCATGATCAGTAAAAGCGAAACAACAGTACAAAAACTGGACTCATTGATGACATGGATCCGGAAGACCAATGATTGGGCCGAACGCGAGCGGGGAATCCGGCAATGGGAAAGGCTTTTGGACCCGTTATTTTTCGGTTCCGAAAAAGATGTCTTGTCCATGGTGTCCCCTTGGGATGAAAAAGAAGTGTTATTAAAAATCGGAGGATGGATCTCCGGGTTGATTGCCGGTGTCCTGGCTTATGTCAGTTGGCGGAGATATCCGCGCACTCAAAAGGTGACGGACTAAAACGTGTTTAAAATCAATGTGCTTTCAATTACAGATATTTTCTTTTCATGGATTGATTTTATCAATGAGATCAAAGAAGAAGCTTAAGATTGTCTTAAGCTTCTTGGCTTTTTGATACATAAAAAGTTTCCGGTCGATATTTCTGTCTTGGATTGCCATACTGACAGTTATGACTTTCGATTTGATGGGAAAACAGGGTATGGAAAAGTGTTTTTTTAGGAGATGGCAAAAAGTTATGATACCGAGGAGAGAATAGAGTTAGCGAAAGTGATCGTCAAGTAGGTAAGGAGAGAATTGATAGGCAGCCAATCAAAATCTTTAATTGTTGGTTTGGATTTGTTTTCACATGATGAACAGGCGAAAAGTTCGTTTGAAGCCGGGTAAAGGATCTTAAAATAAAGACATTTTATTATGGGAAATGTTTATATCTTCGCAAGCGAGGAAAATTCCTGTCTTCAGCTGTGGGGATGAGAGAGCGTCAGGCGGGGGAGTTTTTTCCTACTCGCAAGCCTGCCTATCTCTTGTTCCCTTTTTTGTTTCTTTGATTATACACTTAATTTATTTAAAATAAGAAATTTTTTGTTTATTCAGGAGCCGTTCAAAGTATATGATACTCAGTGCACTCATTTGATCCCTCACGCAGCTGAGTATCCTATTTTAATGCTGCTGCCAAGTGTTGCTTAAAATGATCACAAGTTTTTTTCAGTCTGTATTCAGCAATCTGAAATTTATCCAGTCACACAAGTAATAATAGAAAGTTTTTTTGATTCGGTTTTAACACTTTAAAAGCGTCTTGGAAACGCTAAATTTCAATGGGTTTTATTTTAGTTGTGCAACAAGATCTAAAAAGGCATACTTTTTTAATTAAAAAGATAGTAGAATAGAATTACATATATTTTTTATGAAATTTCATTTTCCTCCAATAACCAAAAGTGTTTATATTTTCTTGCATCATGAGGAGTGTGTTCCGGTGGGTATGAAAAGCAACTTCGTTTTTCTTACTGATCGTTGGCCGTTGTTAGCGAGCTTAGGGGAACTGGCAGAACGAAATTTATATCATGACCCGAATACTACTTTACTTAAACTCCGGCTTTTCGGAGAAAAAATGGTAAAATATCTGCTGGCTTTGGAAAACATGTCTGAACCCGAAGATTCCCGATTGGTCAGTTTGATCCACCTTCTGGAAGGGGAAGACATTATCGACCGACAGCTTGCCTCTGTATTTCATTCACTTCGTAAAGCGGGGAATAAAGCAGCTCACGAAGGCTATGATTCTTTCGAGGAAGCCAAAACTCAACTTTCTTTGGCGTATAACTTAGCTGTTTGGTTTATGCAGAGCTATGGAGAATGGAATTTTGAGGCCAAACCATTTGTTCTCCCTTCTCCGCCTGATCCTTCGGAACCTTTGGAAGCTCTGAAACAGCAGTTGGAGGAACTTACACAGATTTATGATGAAAAGGTTAAGTATTTACAGGAGGAATTGGATCAACTGAGGAGGGAAAATTCAAGTCGTGAAAAAATCCTTGAAAGGCGGCGACGGGCCCGTCAAAAAGCGACTAAACTTTATCTCACTGAAGAAGAAACGAGAAAACTTATTGATCAACAGTTAGAAGAAGCGGGATGGGAAGTGGACTCCCGGCTACTTCGTTATTCTAAAGGAACACGGCCACAAAAAGGAAAAAACAGAGCAATTGCCGAGTGGCCGCTCGAATATGGAACTGCCGACTATGCTCTTTTTGTTGGTCTTCAATTGGTAGCCATTGTAGAAGCCAAAAGAAAGGGCAAAGATGTTCTTTCTGATCTGGAACAAGCTAAAAAATATGCCAAACATGTCAAAGTACACGGAGAAGAAGAGCTCGTGGGACGCTGGAGAGATTACAGGGTTCCCTTTGTATTTGCAGCCAATGGACGTCCTTATCTCCCACAATATAAGGAAAAATCCGGAATTTGGTTTCAAGATCTGCGCCGGTCGTCTAACTTGGCTAAACCTTTGATGGGATGGTATACTCCTCAAGGGCTGATCGATCTTCTGAAACAAGATGTCGAGTCAACCAACCAGAGCCTTCAAGATGAACCGTTGACATATCTGGAATTGCGTCAATACCAGAATGACGCCATCCGTGCTGTGGAAAAAGCCATAGCGGAAGGACAACAGCGAATTTTGGTTGCGATGGCGACGGGTACAGGTAAAACACGAATGGCGATTGGGCTCATCTATCGTTTGATTAAAACTAGACGGTTTAAACGGATTTTGTTCTTGGTAGACCGGAATGCTTTAGGTGAGCAAGCGGAAATTGCATTTAAGGAATCGAAACTGGAAAACTTACAAACCTTTACCGAACTCTATGAACTGCAGGGATTAAAGGAAAAAGAGCCCAATCCGGAAACAAAAGTGGTCATTTCCACGGTTCAGGCCATGGTCCGACGCATTATGGGGGGGTCCAAACACCTTTCCAAGCCGTCTATTGATCAATTTGACTGTATTCTCGTCGATGAAGCGCACCGGGGATATACCCTGGATAAAGAAATGACAGAGCTGGAATACCAGTTTCGTGATCATGGCGACTATGTCAGCAAATATACAAAAGTCTTGAATTATTTCGATGCGGTAAAAATCGGGCTGACCGCTACCCCGGCTCTGCATACGATTCAAATCTTCGGAAGGCCTGTTTTTACCTATTCCTATCGGGATGCCGTGATTGACGGCTATCTGGTTGACCATGAACCCCCGAACCAGCTTGATACCAAGCTGAAAAAATACGGGATTACCTGGAAAGTTGGGGAGAAGGTTGCTGTATACAATACAGGAACCGGTGAAGTGGATACCATTGAACTGCCTGATGAGGTAGCTGTCGAGGTGGATCAGTTTAACAAGATGGTCATCACTGAAAACTTTAACCGTACCATTCTCAAATATTTGGTGGAAAATGGCTACTTAGATCCAACCAGCGATGAAAAAACGCTCATCTTTGCGGTGAACGATAATCATGCCGATATGGTAGTCCGCATTTTAAAAGAGGAGATGCAACTCTTCTATGAAAATTTGGATGACAATGCGATTATGAAGATCACCGCTTCCATCCATGATCCGTCAGAAGCCATTCGCCGCTATAAAAACGAGTTTTACCCGAATATTGCAGTTACGGTGGACCTCTTGACGACAGGTGTTGATGTGCCTAAGATTTGTAATCTGGTTTTTTTGCGCCGTGTTCGTTCCCGTATTTTATATGAACAAATGTTGGGACGGGCCACCCGTACATGTCCGGAAATCAACAAAACTCATTTCAAAATTTTTGATGCCGTCGGTCTTTACGAAGCATTGGAAAAAGTGAGCAATATGAAACCGGTGGCTGTCAATCCCAAGGTTTCTTTTATACAATTGGTGGATGAGTGTTTAAGTTTGGATGAACCGTCAGCCCGAAGGAACCATGTGGAGCAGATCATTGCCAAGATTCAGCGTAAGAAACGAAATATGACAGAAGAAGATATGAAACTTTTTGAGCATTTGTCGGGAGGAAAAAACATCAATGAGTATGTACATTGGTTAAAAAATGCTCCATTGGAAGAAGTGAGTGAGGCGCTGAAAAAGCAGACAGATCTCTTTGAACAGTTGGATCAGGCCAGACCCTCGCCGAAAAAGAAATGGATTTCCGAGCATGAGGATGAAATGGTTTCTCACACGCAGGGATATGGAAATGCAGAAAAGCCCGAGGATTTTCTTAATGAATTTGAAGCGTTTATCGAGAGGAACATGAATTTGATCCCTGCACTCGAGATCATTTGCACCCGCCCCAGTGATTTGACACGGGAGGATCTTCGCAAACTGAAACGGGAGCTGGATCGCCATGGCTACAGTGAAGCTAACCTGCGCACTGCCTGGAGGGATATGACTAATCAGGAAATTTTGGCGGATATCATCAGCTTTATTCGCCAACGCATCCTCGGTGAGCCGCTGATCAGCCACGAAGAACGGGTGAAACGTGCGATGGAAGGAATTTACCGGATGCAGAGATGGAACCCCATGCAGAAAAAGTGGCTGAAACGCATTGAAAAACAACTTCTCGCAGAGACGGTGCTGGGACCTGATGCCAAAACCGCCTTTGAAGTGGAGCCTTTTAAACGGCATGGCGGTTACAAAAAATTGGATGCCATCTTCAAAGGACAGCTTCAAGAAGTTTTGACAAAAATTAACCACGCATTATTCCAGACTAGAAAGAAGGCATAGAAGATGACCAACCAAGAGATTGTACAAAAACTTTGGAACCTGTGTAATGTCTTGCGCGACGACGGAATTACATACCATCAGTATGTAACGGAGCTCACTTATCTTTTATTTCTCAAAATGTTGAAAGAAACGGGAGAAGAATACCTTCTCCCGGAAGGATATCGTTGGGATGATCTTTCGTCCAAACAAGGTTTAGAAATGCACACCTTTTACCGGAAACTGCTGATCCACCTCGGCGAAGAAGGAGAAGGATTGGTGAAAAAGATATACACCAACGCCTCTACCAATATTGAAGAACCCCGCAATTTGGAAAAAATTATCCGTTCAATTGACCAGTTGGATTGGTACAGCGCCAAGGAAGAAGGACTGGGCAACCTTTATGAAGGATTACTGGAGAAAAACGCCAGCGAGAAAAAATCGGGAGCAGGTCAGTACTTTACCCCTCGCCCGCTGGTCAATGTAATGGTCAAACTGATCGATCCCCAGCCGATGGAGCGTTGCAATGACCCTGCAGCAGGAACTTTTGGCTTTATGATCGCTGCTGCCCAACATGTGGAGAAAATTAAAGACACGTTTGAAATGACTCAGCAGGAAGCGGAATTTTTCATCAACGAGCAGTTCAGCGGTTGTGAACTGGTGTTGGATACCCACCGGCTGGCTTTGATGAACGCCATGTTGCACGGCCTGAAAAGCAATATTTTACTGGGGGACTCCCTTTCCAACTTGGGAAAAGAAATGATGAACATGGATGTGATCCTGTCCAATCCGCCGTTCGGAACCAAAAAAGGGGGGGAGCGCCCCACCCGGGATGACCTGACCTACCCTACGAAAAACAAACAGCTCAACTTTTTGCAACATATTTACCGAGCCTTAAAACCCAATGGCAAAGCCCGTGCAGCTGTCGTCTTACCCGATAATGTTCTCTTCCAGGACGGTGATGGCCGCAAAGTGCGGGCCGATTTGATGGACAAATGCAACCTGCACACCATTTTGCGTCTGCCTACGGGGATTTTCTATGCTCAGGGTGTTAAAACCAACGTTCTCTTTTTTACCCGGGGTGTGACTGATCACGGGAACACGAAAGAAGTCTGGTTCTACGACTTGCGCACCAACATGCCCAGCTTCGGCAAACGCAACCCGCTCACCGAAGAGCATTTTGCAGATTTTATTGAAGCATACACCGCCGAAGACCGCCATCAAGTGGACGACCCACGCTGGTCCTGCTATACCCGTGAAGAAATCGCCGCCAAAGGAGATACGCTGGACTTAGGCTTAATCGCAGACAAATCTCTTTCCGACTATGAGAATCTGCCCGATCCCATTGAATCTGCCGAAGAAGCCATCGCCAAGCTGGAACAGGCCATCGCGCTTTTAAATGAAGTCGTTCACGAATTGAAAGTGACCGAGGGGGGATGCAAGTGAGTAAGAAGCAGGGGAAAAAGGGAAAGACGTTAGAGGAGTTGCTGGAGGAAGCGTTGGTGCCAGAGGAGGAGCAGCCTTACCCTGTGCCGGAGAATTGGGTGTGGGTGAGATTGAAATCCTTAAACGACAATAAACTAAGTCAAAAAAGTATTGAACCAAGTAAATACGCTGATGAGATTTTTAAATCAAAGGATGTTATCGAATATCCTATTCCCCTCCCACCCCTTCCGGAACAAAAAAGAATTGTCCAACGTGTTGAATCCCTGTTGGACAAAATCAATGAAGCCAAGCAGTTGATTGGTTTAGAAGAGAAATTAAATCAGTTAAAACAATCAATTCTTCTTAAAGCCTTTCGTGGTGAACTTGGCACAAATAACCCTGGAGAGGAAAGTGCTATTGAGCTCCTGAAAGAAACGCTGCTGAAACAAATTAAACCAACTACCAAAAATCAAGAAAAAAATGTCCAACAAGAACTTGAATTTAACTGATCATATAATTCTTTCCGTAAAGCTGGGAACTTCCCAGCTTTTTTATCAATAAAGGCAAGTGACGAAGTAGAGGTAGAAGCGGATTGCTCCCACCTGCTAACCTCGAGAGGGGTATGGATTGGAAAAGGAAAGATGGGGTATTATTAATATTCAAGGTCAATTAAAAGATTAACAATAATAAAATAAAATCCAGTTTCCAAAGAGTTATTTTGGACTACTGGGGTTGTAAGAGAATTAAATTATTAATAATTTTAGAAATTTCAAAGGTAATCGAAATCGATTGAGTAAATCAAAGAGCTGCCTTCCAACCGGGCAGCTCTTTTGATTTAGGGAATGGAATCATGGTTTTGGGCGCTTCTTATTTTTATTCGTAGAAAGCAATCAGTTTTTGTCAAAAACAAATGTCAAGATCATGGGATTTAGTGACGCGGGCAAAGAAAACGATCAAACCCGTTAATCATAATGTAAACAAGTTTGCAACACAAACAAACCCTTCCAAACACCGACAAACAGGAGTGCATGGGAAAGGAAAAACAAAAAAGAACCGGAAAACCCCTGTTTCAAGGGCTTTCCGGTTCAGGGCCGATGGTGATTGCTGTAAGCGATGGTTTTTTCATAACTGAATCCTTCGCCCAGGACATCTCTGGCATCGCCGACAACGACAAAAGCTTGCGGATCGATTTGATGGACGATTTGTTTCAGTTTGGGCAGTTCGTTGCGGCCAACCACCACATACAAAACCTCGCGCGTTTTCCCGGTGTATCCGCCGCGTCCGGTCAAAATGGTGACGCCGCGATCCATCTTTTTGACAATGGTGCCGGCCAATTCCTGAGGGCGGTTGGACACGATGGTGACGGCTTTGGATGCGTTTAAACCTTCAATGACAAAGTCGATGACCCGTGCGCTGATAAAAACGGAAACCAACGTGTACATGGCCATGTCCAGCCCGATAATAAAGACAGATGAGAGAATGACGCCGAAATCAAACATCAACATGGTGCGGCCGATGCTCCAGCCGTAAAATTTGTTTACAAGCCGGGCGATAATATCCACGCCGCCGGTCGTGCCGCCGGTCCGGAAAATGAGCCCCAGGCCGATTCCCACCAACACTCCGGTATACAAAGTGCACAATAAGGTGTCTTCCGGCGGGGGACCGAACCATGTGACAATGTTTTTGGTGATTTCCAAGAAAAAGGAGGAAGAGGCGATCCCAAGGATCGTATAAATAAAGGATTGTTTTCCAAATACTTTGTATCCGACAAAGAGAAGAGGTATATTTAAAAGCAGGATCACCAGACCGGGCGAAAAGCCGAACAAATAAAACAGAAGCAGGCTGATCCCGGTAAATCCTCCTTCAGCCAAATTGCTGGGGATGGCAAAATAGTTGATCCCCATGGCAAAAATCAGTGAACCGGTCAAAAGGATCACGATCTTGGAAATATGTAAAAGAATTTTGTTTTTTTTCATTTGGATTCTCCTTGTCAAAGGATCATTTCCGATATATTATACATGCCCTGATTTCCAGGTTCAATGCTTGAAAAAGATCGGTATAATGAAGGAGATTGAGTTTGTACAGTATTTTACGTTAACATGAGTATGGAGCAGGAGGGTGAAGCAATGGCAGGCAAAACGATCAATGACCTCCAAAAAGAGGTTGATCAATATATCGGTCAGTTTAAGGAAGGATATTTTCATCCGTTATCCATGCTGGCCCGCCTCACGGAAGAAGTGGGGGAGCTGGCGCGGGAAGTGAATCACCGCTACGGCGAAAAACCCAAAAAGCCGGAGGAGGAAGAAAATTCGATTGAAAATGAGTTGGGGGATCTTTTGTTTATCATTACTTGTTTTGCCAACTCGTTGGACATCGATTTGGAAGAGGCTTACCAAAAAGTGATGGACAAATACCAAACGCGGGATGCCGACCGTTGGACGCGGATTGAAGACAAATAAAAACATCAAGGGAGAAGAGGAGACGAAACACCATGAAGATTCGAGTCATCGTAGCCGGAGCAAGCGGAAGAATGGGACGGGAAGTTGTGAAGATGTTAACAAAAACCGAAGACTTGGAACTGGTCGGAGCCACATCCCGAACCCACGCGGGAAAGGATGTCGGAGAAGTGATTGGAATCGGGCCGTTGGGGGTCTCCTTTGTTTCCTCCACACTCGAAGCCATCAGTAAAACCCGGGCGGATGTATTGGTGGACTTTACGACACCGGAAGTGGTGAAAGAAAATATGGAACTCGCCATGGAGGCGGGCGTTCGTCCGGTGGTGGGAACCAGCGGGTTGTCTGAATCGGATATAAAATCCCTCCGGGAAATGAGTGAACAAACCGGGGTGGGTGCGATCATTGCTCCCAATTTTGCCATTGGTGCTGTATTGATGATGGTTTTTGCGCAAAAAGCGGCGAAATATTTACCCCATGTGGAAATTGTGGAATCCCATCATGACCGGAAACTGGACGCCCCCTCGGGAACGGCGGTCAAAACAGCCGAGATGATTCAGAGAAGCCGGGTTGAATTAAAACAAGGACATCCGGAAGAAAAAGAGTTGCTCGAAGGGGCCCGGGGCGCTTATGTCGGCGGTTTCCGGATTCACAGTGTCCGGTTGCCCGGATTGGTCGCTCACCAGGAAGTGATGTTTGGCGGCGATGGGCAATTGCTGACGGTAAGGCATGACTCTTTCGACCGGGAATCGTTCATGCCGGGCGTGAAATTGGCGATTGAAAAAGTGATGACGTTGGACAAGCTGGTCTACGGTTTGGAAAATATCTTGGAGTTGTGATCAAAGGAGAATGGAACCGTGCCTCATCCGATGAATCATTTTGTAATCCTGGATGGTTTTACTCCGCTTGAACCGTTGCCTCGTCTCGCAGAGCACTTGGGGTTGAAAAGTTTATGGATCAAACGGGATGATTTGACGGGACTGATGTTTGGGGGAAATAAACTCAGGAAATTGGAATATTTGATCGGGGATGCTTTGGCCAAGGGGTGTGATCTGGTGATCACCGGAGGCAGCCCCCAATCCAATCATGCCCGGCTGACGGCTGCGGTTGCCAATAAGGCCGGCATGGAGACCTGGTTATGTTTTGCCGGTCGCCATATGGGGATGCGGCAAGGAAACTTGCTGCTGAATCATATTATGGGAGCGACCATGTTCACAACAGGGGTTTATGGATCAAAAAATTTGTATCAGGCGATGAAAGAGAAAGCGGCCGAAGCCGAAAAAGAAGGGAAAAAACCTTACACCATTCCGGTCGGCGGATCAACTCCGGTCGGAGATTACGGCTACCTTCGCGCTTGGAGAGAGCTGGAGGAACAGCGGGAAAAGAAACAGCTTCCTCCTTTTGATGAAATTTATGTGGCAGCCGGTTCCGGCGGGACGATTGCCGGATTGCTGGCCGGGATTCATTTATATCCGCAAAAAACGAAATTGATGGGAATCAGCGTTTGGGAATCGAAAGAGACTTTATATCAAGAGATTCGGAATTTCACTTCCCAATTGTTGTCATGGGTGGGTCATGACCAGTCGGTTTCCATGGATGCTTTGAAATTGTTTGATCAATACATCGGGAAAAAATACGGGGTCCCGTCCAAAGATGGCAATGAAGCCATTCGTCTGCTTGCGCGTTTGGAAGGCATCATGGCCGATCCGGTTTATACGGGAAAAGCCCTGTCGGGATTGATTGACCGGTCCCGGAAGGGGCTGTTAAAGGATAAACACGTGTTATTTTGGCACACCGGCGGAACTCCGGCTGTCTTTACCCACGCTTCTTCCCTTTCACAGGATGAAGCGTGATTTCAAGCACCAAACCAAGCAGGGAACTTATAAAAAATGAGACAGGAAAAGAGGGTGTGAAGTGAATACTACAACCGTTGATATTTTAGCATTTGGCGCTCATCCTGATGATATTGAAATCGGGGCGGGCGCCTTGGTGGCAAAACATACAAAAAACGGCTATTCTGTTGCTTTTTGTCATTTGACGGATGCCGAGCTTTCTTCCAACGGGACGGTGGAGCTTCGCAAACAAGAAGCGAAGAAAGCCGAGGCGATCCTGGGAGTGGAAAAAAGCATTTATCTGGGCTTCCCGGACCGGGGGCTGACCGGCAGCAAGGAACAATTGTCAAAAATGACGCAGGTGATCCGCAAGCTCCGTCCCCGTGTGGTGCTCGCCCCCTATTGGAAAGACCGGCATCCGGATCACGTTCAGTGCAGCAAAATGGTCACAGAAGCGGTGTTTGACGCAGCCATCCGGAAGAAAGAAACGCCTGGCGGCGAGGGAGCCCATCGTGTGGAGCAAGTTTATTATTATTTTATTAATCACATGGGTGAAGCGGATGTGGTTGTGGACGTTTCGGATGTTTACGAGTTAAAAAAGCAAGCCTTGCTTGCCTACCGCAGCCAGTTTTCCCCCGGGGAAGGACAGGTTCAAACCCCGCTGAACCAGCCCGCATATTTGGCTATGATTCAAGGCCGGGATCAGTTATGGGGGCAACAAATCGGTGCACGCTATGGGGAAGGATTGGTGAGTCCTCATCCGGTAAAAAAAGATTTTCTTTAAAGATGAAGGAGGATTTGGATGCGAATCGGGATTACTTGTTATCCGTCACACGGGGGATCTGGCGTGGTAGCCACCGAACTGGGCAAACTATTGGCCGAAAAAGGGCATGATATTCACTTTATTACATATGACATGCCTTTCCGGTTGGGAAACTTTCACCAAAATATCCGGTATCACGGGGTTGAGGCCAACCGGTATGCGGTTTTTAAGTATCCGCCCTATGATTTGTCGCTCGCCAGCCGGATGGCACAAGTGGCGAAAACATATGATTTGGACTTGCTCCATGTTCATTATGCCGTCCCGCATGCCATAGCCGCCGTGTTGGCCAAACAAATGGTGGGGGAAAATTTGAAGGTCGTCACCACCCTGCACGGAACCGACATCACCGTGTTGGGGGAAGATCCATCGCTGAGGGACATTATTTGTTTCGGAATCCGGCAGAGTGATGCGGTGACGGCGGTATCGGAGGATCTTGCCAAACAAACGAAATCCCTTTTTTGTCAGGATTACGAAAAGAGGATTGACTGCATTTACAACTTTGTTGATACAAGGGTGTATTATCCGCGGGATGTTTCCGACCTTCGGAAAAAGTATGTGGATCCGGATGAAAAGCTGTTGCTTCACA
Organism: Thermoactinomyces vulgaris; assembly: GCF_005886755.1. Classification (NCBI taxonomy): domain Bacteria; kingdom Bacillati; phylum Bacillota; class Bacilli; order Caryophanales; family Thermoactinomycetaceae; genus Thermoactinomyces; species Thermoactinomyces vulgaris. The sequence goes on along the minus strand of NZ_CP039710.1, from coordinate 1,621,880 downwards.
TCTCCAATTTTCGTCCCGTCAAAAGGCCGATGGATGTGATTGAGATCTTCCGCAAGGTGAGTGAATCCGTGCCGGCCCGGTTGTTGATGGTGGGCGAAGGACCCGAACTTCCACGGGTGATTGATCAGGTGAAACAATGGGGGATGGAAGACAGGGTCATCTTTTTGGGAAAACAGGATGAAGTGTCCCGGCTGATATCCCTGGCCGATTTGGTGCTTCTTCCCTCTGCCAAGGAAAGTTTTGGTCTGGTGATTCTGGAGGCCATGGCTTGCGGGGTTCCGGCCGTTGCATCTGATGCGGGAGGAATCCCGGAGGTTGTTGAACACGGGAAAACCGGTTTTTTGTCCCCGGTAGGCGCGGTGGATGAAATGGCTGGTTATGCCGTTCAATTGTTGCAGGATCCCGAGATGCATGATTCGTTTGCAAAAGCGGGCCTGCAAAGAGCAAGAACGGTGTTCAGCGGGATGAAGATCGTTGAACAATATGAAGAAATTTATCGTCGGGTGATTAACGGGTGAGTTGGTGATCTTCCATGGACCATCGAAAAATGGCGGCGCTTCATGTGATGGAGAAACTGGAACAAGCGGGTTATCAAGCTTATTTGGTTGGCGGATGCGTCAGGGACGAATGCTTGGGAAAGATTCCCCAAGATTATGATGTAACGACTGATGCCCGGCCTGAACAAGTGATGGAGATCTTTGAAAAAGTGATCCCGACCGGAATCCGGCATGGAACGGTGATGGTGGTGGAACAGAAAGTCCCGGTTGAGGTGACAACGTTCCGAACCGATGGAAAATATTCTAATCACCGGCAACCGGAAAAAGTGGAGTTTGTGCAATCGTTGAAGGAGGATTTGAAACGCCGGGACTTTACGATGAATGCCATGGCCAAGGACCGAAACGGCCGCATCATCGACTACTTTGGCGGGCGGAAAGATCTGGATGAAGGAATCATACGCACGGTGGGCGATCCGTCGGAACGTTTTCAGGAAGATGCACTCCGGATGCTGAGGGCGATTCGCTTTGCCAACCAATTCCGGTTTGTTTTGGATCCGGCGACAGAAGAAGGCATCTGCCGGCACCGGGACAAGGGAAGCTATTTGTCGGTCGAAAGGGTGACTTCGGAACTCAACAAAATGTTTGATGCCGATACCGTGTCTCAAGGATTCCGTCTTCTGTTTCTAACACGCCTGATCCATTTCCTCCCTCCTTTTCGCCGGTGGGATCTCCCGGATGAGGCGGTGAAGGCAACGCCACGGATTGATCAGATGAAAAGCCGGACGGTGAGATGGGCGTATCTGCTCCATTTATGCGGCACCCGCCGGGATCAGTTGGCGGAACGGCTCCGCCAGTTAAAGCTTTCCAAAAAGGAGAATAAAGAAATATCGGCTTGTTTTTCGCTGGCTTCCCAGTGGAAAGATCCGGTTGATTCCATGAGCCGGGAAGACTGGTGCCGTCTCTTGCTGGCAGAAGGGCCGGAGATTGTGGCCAACGCGGCAAATCTGGCCAAACTGACCGGCCCCGACACACGGCGGATTCCTTCTGATTCACAGCTTGTACAGTGGTGGAACGGCCTGAAGATTCATCAAGCCCGGGAGTTGAAGGTAAGCGGCCGGGATTTCGTCCGGCACTGCGGATGGGAAAAAGGCCCGTGGATTGGTAAAGTCCTGCAGGTTCTTTTGGAACAAGTGGCACTTGGAAAACTTCCCAATGAGAAAGAAATTTTGCTGAAGGAAGGGTGTAAAATTGGAGCGCTCCATCAGAAATGAAATTGTTCGCTTATTCGTCGAGAATCCGGACGAATCCTTGTCAGGTGAAGAACTGAGCCGCCGGATCGGATGCAGTCGCGCAGCCGTTTGGAAACAGATTGAAGAGCTGAGGAAACAAGGCTATGAAATTGAGGCCAAACCCCGACAAGGCTACCGGTTAAGGTACCGCCCCGACCGGGTTGCTCCCGAAGAGATTTATCCCCATTTGCAGACGGAGCGGTTGGGGTGTGAAATCCGATATGTCGAATCCACGCCTTCCACGCAAAACATTGCTCATCAATGGGCAAAAGACGGGGCTCCCGAAGGGGCCGTCGTAATCGCGGAGGAACAGGTGAACGGGCGTGGAAGGATGGGAAAAGCCTGGCATTCTCCACCAAGGTCGGGGATCTGGATGAGCCTGATTTTGCGCCCTCCCATTTCGTTGGCGGAGGCGTCCCAATTAACCCTGCTGGCGTCGGTGGGGGTTCAGGAGGCCATTTCGAAAGAAACGAATTTGCCGACAAAAATAAAATGGCCCAATGATATTTTGGTGCAAGGAAAAAAAGTGTGCGGGATTTTGACAGAAATCCGGGGGGAACACGACCGGATCCACTATGTCATTATGGGGATTGGAATGAATGTCAACACAGAAGCCAAAGATTTTCCGGAAGAACTGGCGAATGTCGGAACGTCGCTAGCCATGGAGACGGGTCGCAAAATCCACCGCGCTTCTTTGGTGGCGGCATTGTTAAAAGAACTGGAACAAACGTATTTCCTTTATTTGCAACAAGGTTTTTCCCCCATTCGAAAAAAATGGGAAGAAAAAGCGGGGATGCTGGGGCAAGTGATCACGGCCCGTTCCACGCAAAGCACCATCACCGGTTTGGCAGAACACTTGAATGAACAAGGGGCATTGCTGATCCGGACTTCTTCCGGTGTTGTTCCGGTTTATTCCGCGGAGATCGAATGGCAATAAAAAACGGACAAGACGAGAAAAAACTCGTCTGTCCGTTTTTTATTTTTTGGCATAAAATCTTTATAATGTTTGCCTATTATATTTATTAATAATATACTTTATATTATAATATATCTAAATAGTACGACAACGTACTGTTTGGAGGGGGGAGCGTTTGGCGGAAATCAAAGGGCAGGAATTATCGCCGATTGACCGTTTTTTTCAAACGGAAGTGTGTCTCAAAGAGCAGCAGGCGCGGATTTTGTCGGCAGCTGCGAAAGCGCTTTCGAAACGGGGTTATGTTGCCACGACGGTGAGTGACATTGTCGCATTGGCTCATGCATCCAAATCCACCTTTTACAAGCATTATCCCAATAAAAAAGCGGTGTTGAGCCATCTTTTCGATCTGGTTTCAGGCGCAGTGGTCCGGCGCGTGGAAAAGAAATTGCGTGATTATCCCCCGACAACGGCAAAACGGACTTATCAGGCGATCAGGGAATATATCGGGATGTGTCTGACATATCAGGAGCTGGCCAAGCTGCTTTTGATCGATACCATCGGATTTGTCCCGGAGTTGCAGGAAAAACGTGAAGAGATGATGCGATTTTTTGCTGGTATTTTCCAAAGGGAATTAATGATGCTTAAAACAGAAAATGAGAAATGGATTATCTCCAATGCCATGGTGGGGGCGATTCATCAAGTGGTGATCCAATCTCTGTTGTCAGATAAACAGCCGGACGTGGATCACATCGCAACCATTTTGGAAAAAATGCTGAGCAAGATTTTGCGGGAAGAATCGGGAAAGGGGGTGTAAAAGGGTTGCAGAAAAAGCGGGTGGTTTCCGGCTTGATTGCAGCTGTGATCCTTGCCGGGGGAGGTTGGGCCGCCGCCATCAAAGTCCCGTGGTCCGAGATATCGTTTGAAGACTTTGATTTAAGTGGAACCCTTGCCAAAATCCATGAAAGAACAGAGCAACTCGGCAATGTAAATCAAGGGATCATTCAGGGGATCCGAAAGCTGGAAGAGCAATCGGGAAAAACAAAAGAAGTGAATCAAAAGTTGGCCCGGGTGGGAGAGTTGGCCGGCGCCCAGGTGGAACAGCTGAATCAAATCCGGGTGGTTACCGGCCAGCAAGTCCCGTTGAGCCAAAACTTGCACAGTCTCAGCCAGCGGTTGGCCAAGCAGATGGACACCATTTCCAAAAGCGGGGGAAAACAGGCAACGCAAGCGGGCCAATTGAAGAAAATCACGGAACAAACCGAGGCCAATCTGAATGAAGTCTTGCAGCAAAATGAGTTATTGGAGAAAAAGTTGGGACAAGCTGCCGAGATGGCCGAACAAGTGAAAAACTCTCTGCCTTAAAGGAGGGAGAAAATGCTGAGGATTATTCAAGTGCTCGGGATCTTGTGCCTGACGGCTTTGTTGATCAACGGTGTCACCATGACCCAACAGATGAAAAAGATCCAGAGCAGCTTGGACAAAAATTTGAAAGCGGTTCAACAATTGAATCAGGTGCAGGGAAACATCATTCAAAAGAATGAGGAATTAACCCGGATGACTCAAACGCTGGATCAATTGGACGGTGATTTGAACGGAACCATCCAACAAACGGGAAAAACGTTAGATTCTTTGTCTGAAGTGGTCCATTACATCAGTGGAAGTTTGGATTTGAACCGCCAAACTTACCAATCTTCCATCAACACCGGCAAAGAGATCGAAAAAGTGAATCAAACGCTGGCAGAGATGGAACCGCATTTGAAAAAGTTGGATCAATTATTGGGCCAATTATCCAAAACGACGCAAAAAGATCAGGAGCATATGAAGCGGTTGAATGAGTCGACGGAATCCTTAAACGGGAAAATTCCGGGAGTGAAATGAGCATGAGTAAATCATCATTGGGTTTATCCGCATTAACTTGTGTTTTGCTGATTGTGCTTGCCGGAAACACTTGGCTGCAATTGGGGCTTCAGGACCGCATTGCCAGCGATTCCAAAAAACTGAAAGAAACGCTGGATCAATCGGCGGCAAAGTCTGAGCAAATGAATAAACAATTGGAAACGATTGCTGTCATCAAGCAAAAAACAAATCAGTTGCAACATAAAATCACGAAAATTCAAAACAACACAGGGGAATTGGAGGGGGAGTTGATCCAATTAGATCAAGTGGTGGCGTCGATTGCGGATCATGTTGAATGGATCGGAAAAGAGACCAATGCCACCACGGCCGGCTTAAACGGGATCAAGACATCTCTTGCCAACAGTGCCGGGTATTTGCAGTCCATGGCAGAAAGCAATCAGAAAATCCGCCAGTCACTTGCCAATATGGTATCGACACAAAAAGAAATCAACAAAAATTTGGAAGAAATGAATGACAAGACGGATTTCATCCCTCCGCTCAGGGGGAAAGAACAATGAAAAAATCATGGAACCGGCACCATGTGAAGACAGGATTGATCGGACTTTTGTTGGTTCTTTTGAGCATGCCGTTTTTAAGCGGGTTCAGCGACCATGTATTGCTTACTTCGTTATCCAAGTATAACATTTTTCAAATCACCAAAGATCTGGTGGGATTGACAGACCGCATGATTGATGAGACCGAAGCTTTGGAGGATCAGGTCAAACAAGCGGGGCAGTCTTTGGGGGTGTTGGATCGGCAATTGACATTGGCGGATCAACAAATCCGGATCAACCAAGGCATCCGTTCGGAGCTTGAATCGCAATTGCAGGGAAATATATCCGCCCGCGACAAGATGGAGGAAATCTTGATCCGGCAAAAGGAAACCTCCGCCTTGACGGGGCAAGTTTCCGCAAGAACAAACGAAATATCCGGACAGATGGAGCGAGTGATCGGGGATTTGGGCAATGTTGCAGCCGTCACCGGAGACATCGGGAAAAACAGTCAGCAACTTCACCCGCTGATGGATGATTTGATGGTGGAATTAAACAAATCGTATGACAATTTGCGTTTCATCCGGCGGATTGTTGAATGGCTGGATGATCTCAAAAGAAAGATCGGCCTGAGTGGTTCCGGATCCGGTCAGACGACAGGGGGGGAGTCACATGAGGATACCATGGCTGATCGCTAATGTGGTATTGTTGATCTTATTTGGAGCCGGTACCTATCAACAAATTGTAAACCAAAAAAATACGAACCTGGTGATGGAAGAAGTTTACCAAAATATTTCCCGCTCCAGAGCGTTGACAGAACAGACAAACCGGCATTTGGCCCCGCTTTCACAAACGGCCGCCGTGATGCAAGAGATGAATCAACAATTGTCGGATACGAAAAAGCGCCTGAATCATATGAATGAGAAAATCGGGCGGGTGAATGCCAGTGAACAAAAGATTATCACCGGCTTGGATGAATTGAACGAATATACCAAAAATGTATATGAAGGATTAGGGGAAATTTCCTCTCAAAACAAAGAAATCAAGCAGTTGAGCCAAACCATTTCCGAACAGTCAAACCGTGAGAATCGAAGTTTATTGGACTTATCCAAACTTACTCGTCAATCGATTCAAGAATTAAATCAATTAAATAAAAAACTGGCATGGCTTGGTTTATTGCCTTGATCACGAAGGAGTTTCCGGCATGTTTTTCAGTATGCTATATTTGGTGGATATTTTGGGAACCGTGGGTTGTGCAGCGATGGCAATCTATGCTGTCATCCGGCAGCGTCCGATGATTCAGTGGTTGTGGAGGCTGATTTTCATCAACCTGATTTATCTTGCAATAACTGGAATCAGTTTGTTGTTTTAACCACAAAGGACCCGGATTCCTATTAAAATCCGGGTTTTTTTATGGTTATATAAGAAACATTCATTTCAAATATTATTGAAAGGGTTTACTTGTTTAGTTAAATTTGCTTTAATGATAATGTTATTTTTGGCTTCATAAAACCGAAAGGAATGAAGAACGCGATGATGGACTATATAGGCATCATAGGTATCTTTATCGTGATGGGCGTGGCATGGTTGTTTTCAGAAAACAAAAAAGCAATCAACTACAAAGCCATCGGTATTATGTTGGTTCTTCAGGTGATTGTGACCTGGGGGATGTTGAGCACTCAGATCGGGGCCATCATCATTAACGGCGTTTCTGCCGGGATTTTAAAGCTGGTCGATTTTGCCCATGCCGGGATCGACTTTGTGGTGGGCGGATTAAAGCCGGAAGGTGTGGATACAGTCTTTGTCATTGATGTGTTGTTGCCCATTGTTTTCTTCTCGGCATTTATGGCCGTTCTGACTTGGATCGGGATTTTGCCCTGGGTGATCCGGGTTGTGGGGGCTGTGGTTTCCAAAATCACCGGGCTTCCGAAATTGGAAAGTTTTAATGCTGTCAGCTCCATCTTTTTTGGACAAAGTGAAGCGTTGCTGGCGATCCGCACTCATCTGGACGGATTGAAACGCGAGCGGCTGTATATGCTTTGTGCCTCTGCGATGGGATCGGTCAGTTCGACGATTATCGGAGCGTATATGACCATTTTGCCTCCGACCTATGTACTGGTGGCATTGCCGCTCAATATGTTCAGTGCGCTGATTATTGCCTGCATATTGATGCCGGTGCAGGTGGACAGTGAAAAAGATGTGATCCAAATTTCCAACGACCGGCGCCGCGGGTTGTTTGAAGTGATCGGGGAAGGGGCATCCGACGGCATAAAGCTGGTGGCCATCATCTCCGGGATGTTGATCGCATTTATCGCACTGATGGAAGGAATCAACTTTGTAACCACCAACTTGACCGGATTGACCTTGCCAAACATTTTGGGGTATATCCTGATGCCGTTTGCCGTGATTTCCGGTGTTCCGGTGTCTGAAGCGGTGACGGCCGGCGGTGTGATGGGAACCAAAATCATTTTGAACGAATTCGTTGCCATGTTGCAATTCCAAGAATTGACTCCCAAATTAAGCGAAAAGACGGTTGCCGTGGTGTCCACTTATTTGGTGAGTTTTGCCAACTTCAGTTCCATTGGCATCATTGCCGGAACCTTTAAAGCGATCTCTGAAAAACAAATGCCGGTGGTGGCCGGTTTCGGATTGAAATTATTATTCGGCGCCTCCCTGGCCAGCTTCCTGACGGCGGCAATGACCGGATTGTTTATTTAAAACGAAAAACCTTGCCCAGCGGATTTTTTCGCTGGGTTTTTTCATGAAAATATTGCATTCAGGAGGAAGATCCGATACGTTAAAAGAGATAGGCAACATCTGTGGAAGAGTTGCACTATCGTTTTCCTGTTTTTTTCAAAAGGTCAATATTTGAGTTTATGAATCTGCTTCGAGCCATTGGGACGGGGACAGAAAGGTAACGGATACCTGCGCCTTTTTTCGTCTCGGGTGGATGACGAATAAAAGGCGTTTTTTCTCTCGCCCAAGGGCCCAAATTTGGGAGGGAGTTTTGATGACGGGAAAAAAAGTGACCAAACGAACGTTGCTCGGCATGAAGCAAAAGCAAGAGCCGATTGCCATGATTACAGCCTATGATTATCCTTCTGCGCGTCTGGCGGAGGAAGCGGGAGCCGATATTTTGCTGGTGGGCGATTCCTTGGGAATGGTCGTTTTGGGCTATGATTCGACCATCCCCGTGACGCTGGATGATATGTTGCATCATACCAAAGCGGTGACCCGGGGAGCCAAAAAAGCAATGGTCATTGCTGATTTGCCGTTTGCAACCGCCCATTTGCCGGAAGGGGAAGTGTTGAAAAGCGCAGCCCGCCTGATGCAGGAAGGACTGGCTTACGGGGTGAAAATGGAAGGCGGCATCGAAATTGTTGACAAGGTCAATAATTTAACCATGGCAGGGATTCCCGTGATGGGGCATCTCGGTTTGACTCCCCAATCCGTGAATCAATTGGGCGGGTATTTGATCCAGGGAAAAGATTTGCCTGCGGCGAGACGTTTGCTTGATGCGGCGCAACGGTTGGAAGAAGCCGGAGCATTTGCAATCGTGTTGGAATGTGTTCCGGAAGAATTGGCGGAACTGGTGACCAAAAAGGTGGGGATTCCCGTGATCGGGATCGGTGCAGGACGCCATTGCGACGGCCAGGTTTTGGTGTATCATGATTTGTTGGCCATGGCCGGCGACTTCCGGCCATCCTTTGTCAAGGTTTATCAAGATGCCGGGAAAGTCATCCGCAAAGGGATTGCAGACTATGTGCAAGAGGTGAAAGAGAGAAGCTTCCCGGCGGAGAACCATGTCACTCACTTAAAAGATGAACTGATTCATGAATTATACGGATCCAGTGAAGGAGAAACAGACCAATGAAAATCATCCAAACGGTCGCTGAAATGCGAAAGGAATTAAAAAAGCAAACCGGAACGATCGGCTTTGTGCCGACCATGGGCTTTTTGCATCAAGGCCATCTCAGTCTGGTGGAACGGGCAAGGAAGGAAAACGATGTGGTGGTCCTGTCCATTTTTGTCAACCCTTTGCAGTTTGGCCCCAATGAAGACTATGACCGGTATCCGCGGGATCTTGACCGGGATGCCGGACTGGCTGAAAAAGCCGGAGTGGACTTCATCTTTCATCCGGATGTCAAGGAAATGTACCCGGAGGCTCCGCTGACACAAGTGGATGTGAAACAAATTACGGAACGGTTATGCGGAAAGAGCCGGCCCGGTCATTTTGCAGGCGTGGCCACAGTGGTCAGCAAGCTGTTTCATATCATTCAGCCGGACCGTGCTTATTTCGGTTTAAAAGATGCCCAGCAAGTGGCCGTGATCGAACAAATGGTCCGGGATCTCCATTTTCCGGTTACGATTGTCCCTTGTCCGATCGTCCGTGAAGAAGACGGCCTGGCCATGAGTTCGCGAAACGTTTATCTGTCTCCGGAGGAAAGAGAACAAGCGCTGGTGATTTCCCAATCCTTACAGCAAGCCAAAGAGCGGATAGAAAAAGGCAAACTGGTGGAAGCCCGCGATGCCATCCGGTTTATTACGGAACAAATTGAAACCCGGCCGCTGGCACGCATCGAATATGTGGAAGCGGTGAGTTATCCGAAATTGGAACCGGTGGAACGGTTGGACCGCACGACGGTCTTGGTGGCGGTGGCTGTTCACTTTGGAAAAACGCGTTTGATCGATAACTTTTTGTATGAAGGAAAGGGGGAGTGAAACATGTTCCGGTTCATGATGAAAGGGAAAATTCACCGCGCCACGGTGACGGAAGCCAATTTGAATTATGTGGGCAGCATCACGATTGATGAAGAAATTTTGGAGAAAGTGGACATTTTGCCCAATGAAAGAGTCCAAGTAGTCAACAACAATAACGGAGCCCGTTTGGAGACGTATGTGATTCCTGGAGAAAGAGGCAGCGGAGTGATTTGTTTAAACGGAGCGGCTGCCCGCAAAGTGCAACCCGGAGATCAAGTGATCATCATGTCTTATGTGATGTTGAAAGAAGAAGAGGCACGGAAACATCAGCCGAAAATCGCCATCATGGATGAAAACAACCGGATTGTGGAATTGATCGGGGAAGAGGTTCACGGTGTCATTTTGTAAACCGGGCCGTATCCCGTTTTTAAAAACTTCAATTGAAACTCCCGCACCCAAGAGGCGGGAGTTTTTTTGTGAAAAAAGGTATGGAAAAGGAAGCACGGAGTTAGGCTAACAACATAAACGATGTTGTGGATGGAGGAGAAAAAATGGTTCATCAACAATGGCTGAAATGGGCGGAGTCCGCGATCAAAGAGATTGAAAAAAATTATTCCCAAAGCCCGGCATCCAAGCGGCCGGTATGGCGCCGGCGTTTCATGGAAATCAAGCGGTCTTGCGATGAAATGTTGGAAGCTTGGGCAAAAGTGGAAGAGCAATTGGCGGAACTGACGAAGAAATATCCCGGTTTATCGTCATCAGTCGAGGAGTTTGAAGAAGAGTTTTGGTTAAACGAATCAGCAGTGCGGCAGTTTCGCCAGGGACAGGGATATTACGGACTCACGATGTTTCAAGAGGCGGGAAATATTTTTAAAAAGGTCATCGATGATGAACCGGATTTTTTATTGGGCCGGATTTATTACGGGCTGACGCTTTTCCATGAAGGAAAGTTTACCGAAGCGAGCCGTCAATTCCAATTGGTATCCAACACGGCAAGGCATGAGGCGTTTGCCGGTTTTGCCCGCCACATGCTGGGGTGTATTGCGGTGAAGGAAGGGGATGACCGCGCGGCAATCCGTCAGTTTAAAAAAGCGGTGGAGCTCATGTCGGACCACAGCGACGCTTGGTTCAACATGGGGGTTTGCCACTATCGTTTGAAGGAATACCATGAGGCCATTCCTTGTTTTTATCAGGCTTTGTCGACCAATCCGGATGATTGGGAGTCCATGTATTATCTTTCGCATTGCTACCGTGAGATCAAGGAATGGGGAAGTGTTTCTTTCTGGCGGTTGGCAACTTATGAAAAAACCAAACATCCGCATGTGTTGGAATCGATTGCTCATGATTATGAAGAAATGGGGTTGCCGCACAAAGCTTTGGAATGGTATCGGCGTTTGGCCGCGAAACATCCGAAGCATCCGGGAGCCTATCATGGAATGGCATGGAATCTTTTTTTAACCGGAAAATCAGATGAGGCTTTCAGTTGGATCAAAAAAGGGTTGACCTTGTTTCCGAAACACTCGGGATTGTTGTTGGCTTATGTTTGGATGTGTATGGATGTCCATGATCATCACCGGGCGGAAAAAGCGTTGAATGCCTTGCCGGATGAGGTGGCGGAAGAACCCGTGTGGACGGCGGTGCGTTCCAGGCTTTCCATTCATACCGGAAATGTGAATGAGGCCGCCGATTTAGCCGAGAAGTTGTTAAAACAAGAGAATTCATCGATTCGGGCGATGGGGCATTATCACAAAGGACGGGCTTTGATGGAAAAAAGAGATCTCCAGGAAGCGATTCAACATTTCCGCCAGGCTCAAAAGTTGGTTTCATCTTGGAAGGATCCGTTGTTTTTTGAAGGGATTTGCCATTTGATTGAAGGTCATCCGGATGCCACCCGTGATTGCTGGAGTCAATTATCCTTAAAAAATGAGGTGTGAATCATGCATACCATGTGGAAAGGATCGATCAGTTTCGGTCTTGTCAATATTCCGGTGAAAATGTATGCAGCCACCGAGAGCAAAGACATTCGTTTCCGTTACCTTCACAAAGAATGCCGGACACCGATCAAAACCGTACGGACTTGTCCGCATTGCCAGCGGGAGGTTCCTTGGGATGAAGTGGTGAAAGGCTATGAATATGCCGATGGAAAGTTTGTGGTGCTCGAAAAAGAGGAGTTGGATGCCATTGCGCCGGATCCGGACAAGGCCATTGAGATTTTGGATTTTGTCGAGTTAAAAGAAATTGATCCAATTTATTTTAACAAAACCTATTACTTGGGGGCACAGGATGAAAACAACAAGGCTTATGCCTTGCTTCGGCAAGCCTTGGAAGAAACCGGGAAAATCGGGGTGGCCAAGGTGACGATCCGTTCCAAACAATCCTTGGCCGTAATTCGGATTTACCGGTCCTGCCTCGTGATGGAGACCATTTTCTATCCGGATGAAGTCCGGAACATCGAGGAAGTCCCGTATGTGCCCGACAATGCGAAAGTGACGGAAAAAGAATTAAAAATGGCGACCCAATTGATTGAACAATTGACCACCAAGTTTGATCCCGAAAAATACAAAGACGAATTCCGGGCAGCTGTCCAATCCGCCATCGACAAGAAAATAAACGATGAAGAAATCGTCGAATCCCCGCATCGCCGGCCGGAAAAAGTGGTTGATTTGATGGAAGCGCTGCAAGCCAGTATCGATGCCACGAAAGGAAAAAAAAAGGGCCGCAAGAAGAAAGCTTCTTCCTAACGGGCATGCCAATAGCGCAGATAAGTTTCATGTTGTGTGGGGTTTTTGTAGAGAAAACGATGGTTGGCATCATAATGATACTCATATTGGCGGTAATGTTCCACAATCCAGTAACCGTTTGCACCGGTGGGAGCCGAAAGGGCAGGCTCGGCCTCAACCTTTTTGGATCCCACTTTTTCCATCACATATTCAACCCGGGTCAAGTTTCCGGTTTCGGGTTCGGCAGAGGAAGAGACGGCTTTATCAATCGGGACGAGAGTTTTTCCCAGCCACAAACCGCCGGTCATCATGGCGGCGATGCCGATCATGGCAAGAAGGGGTTGAAAAAGTGAGGAACGGATCCACTTCATATAAATCCCTCTTTCTTGTTTTTAAGATGTATATGACTTTTTCTCAAACGATAGAATCACTGATTGATTGCAGGATGTTTTGTTATAATAAGAGTAATCAGGAAAAAAAGGAAGGCAGGTACTGATGAAAGTTTCTGAAATGTTGGAAAAATACCGCCGAGATCATCAACATCCGGTCAATCGGGGAACCCATATGATCGGCATTCCAATGATCATTATTTCGCTGCCCCTGTTTTTCTTTCATTGGAAATGGGCACTGGGGTTGTTTGTGGCGGGATGGATGTTTCAGTTCATTGGTCATGCGTTTGAGGGAAAAAAACCGACTTTTTTCTCCAATCCGCTTTATTTAATCATCGGTCCGTATTATTTTTTGCGCAAGCTGTTGCGCAAAACCAAATAATCGCCGCGCCGGAAAAACGGGCGGCCGGAAGAAAAAACGGCTCCCCACTTTTTGCGGGAGCCGTTTTTTTATCAACAAAATTGATCGGTGGGTTTCGGGTTTTTTAATGTAAAAAGCGGGCGCAATTTGACGCCGACATAACTTCCCAATAATGCAAAGACAGCCCAAACCCAGCCGTGCAGGCTGAAGGAGGCAATCCCGCTGAAATAAGCGCCAATGTTGCAACCAAATGCCAGACGGGCGCCATATCCCATGATGATTCCGCCGATCAGAGAAGCGGCCGCCACTTTGGGGGTGATTTTTTGCAGTTTAAAGGTTCCGCTGATGGCGGCTGAAAACAAAGCGCCGAAGATGATGCCAAAATCCATGATGGAGGTGGTGTGCGCCAGGACGGATTCTTTCAAAGCTTGTTCGTTTGCCCCGGACCAATAACTCCATGAAGCCACATCGATTCCGGTTGCTTGCAAAATTTTCGATCCCCAGAGCACAAAGGCGGAAGTGATTCCCCATGGTTTTCCGCTGAAGAAAAGAGTCAGGCTGTTTAAGACAGCCAACAGAACCGCCGCCGTCCATAGCGGCCAGGAACCCCGGATGATCCGTTTCCATCCCCGGGTGGTGGGAACCGGTTTCCGAAAGGGAGCGTTTCTCTTTTTCGAAATCCAGGAGACCGCAAGATAGATCAGCGCACAAACCGCCAGCTGGACCACCAACGCCGGTCCGTATCCCCAACCGGTGGAGGTGGCTAAAGAAAACGCCCCGAAGCTGGGAAGCCCTTGCCAGAAATCCCAATTCCATGCGGCCAAAACCGATCCGATGATAAATCCGGTCAGGGTCAGCAACAAGGAGGATCGTCCTCCGGCAACATGGAATAAGGTTCCGGACGCGCAAGCCCCTCCCAACTGCATCCCGATTCCGAACAAAAAGGCGCCGACAATCATGGCTGTGCCGACGGGAGACAAGTTGGGTTGCGGAGCGGCACCGGTCCAAGTGACTCCTGTTGCAAAGATGATGGCAAAAAGGATGCTGGCAACCGACAGCATCACCATATGGGCCTGGATTCCTTGCCCTTGCCCGACGGTGAGGAGTTGCCGGAATGCCGAAGTAAATCCAAATCGTGCATGATACAAGGTCATTCCCAACAAAAAGCCGATTCCATAGAAAAGGCTTTGGTGGGAGCCTTGTTGCCATAAAATGACCGATCCCAAAAGAAGAAACAACAATCCGGATGCCCATGCCAGTCCGGTTTGGACCGAAGGCAAGGGAGAGGGATTGACCGGACGGGTTGTTGATTTCAATGAAGTCGAGATCATGGCCATCCCCAATCACTTCCTTTCCGATTAATATAGTTGGTTTTTGGGATAAAAAAATCATTCCTATGAGTACAATATATTACCATGAAAAATCATAATTGGAAACCGGAATAATCGGTTTAAAGGCCCCAAATTTTTACGGGGCAAGAATGCCCGTTTCAACGGGCGATCACGGATTATATTTTGCGGGAATTATTGTGAACCTGTGAAACCATCAACAGTTGCGGGGAATCCCATTCTCCAAATCTGCCATCGGTACAGACAACATCTAACTCCGGCCATGGATAGTTTCCATGCTTTTTGATGTATGATTCCACATTGTTCACAGCGGTTTCTAACATGGTTTCCGCGTATTTTTCATGCTTTTTGGTATAGTATACAGTGACCCTGACGTGCCGGACTTGATCCGAAATCACTTGAAAGCCGGGATCCATATGGATGGAAAAATCACGGACATGTTTGGCTTGATAACGGTGTGTCGCCAAGTTCCCTTGCACCTTTGCCGATCCAATTTCGATCCCGGTGGCGGCAATCACTTGATGTTTGTCGGTCGTCAGAGTAATATCATAGTTTCCGGGAAGATTATAAAAACTTTCTCCATATGAAGAATACGGGTCCACATTCCATTTCTCATGATCGTAAACAGCCAGCACCGGCAACCAATTTTCCAGTGAAGTTGTGGTGTGATGCCACCCAAAACGGCCTTGGTCATGAGGAATGTTGACCTCAAAGTCCATGGAAACCGTTGCGCTTTGTTTGGATGGAAGTTGAAAACCAGTGAGATGGAGGGCGGTGTGGTTTTTGACTTGAAATCCGGCTTTTCTTCCATTGACTTGGACTTGGTTGATGGTTGTTTTTCCGCCTTTTTGCTGATAAGTTTTGGCATTTCCCCGGAGATGAAAGTACACCTCTTGCATTTCCTGCTGCAGATGGTTGGTAAAAGTGACGGACAGCTTGCCTTGAATGCGGTGATTTTGGCTGTCATAGAAAAGGTTGGCCCGGTAATGGGGGGATGAAGGTCCCAGAACTTGTGCGGTCTCCGTTTTTTCATTGAAATGTTGGAGCTGTTGGACCGAGGTGCCGGCCGGTTGGCTGGCCTTTGCAACTTGTGGATAGGCATAAGCCCAGGCAGGTGAAAAAGCCATGCTGATGGTCAGTGCCAAGGCATTCATCGATCTCCGGTTCATGGAAAGCGTCCTCCTTCATAAAACAATACAAAGAAATATATTCTATATTAAAATGATATATCCCTTTTTTACAGCAATTTGTCGAAATCTTAAATGAAACAGTCGTCTTCTGTATTGGTGGGCTGTTTGGTGCAGGATTTTCCCAAGAGAATCACGGTTTGTTTTTTGATTATTTTCTCAAGAAATATTAAACTTAAAAATATGAATATATTGGTCAAATTCAAAGGTTGAAGGATCGGAAAGAGTGGATTTGACAAGAAGAGGAGGATGATGAATGAAACTGATTCCCCGCATTGACAGTGTGTTGATGAGAAGAAGGGAAGAAGGTTGGAAGATCTGCGGAAAAAAACCGAGTCAGACCGCTTTGGCCCGGGCGTTGGGGGTTCGCAAGCAACAGGTTTCTTTGTGGGCCCGGGGCGGGGCGATGCCTAGGCCGGAAACGATTTTTCATATGGCCCGGTTGCTCGGGGTTCGTCCGGATGAATTATATGAATTTATCCCGCCGACGGAGGAGGAGCAATTACAGCTCGTCCGGGAATATGACAAAAAAGAAATGAGAGATATTTTGCGGCGCCGGGAAAATAAAATCAAGGAATTGCGCGCCAAAGGTTACAACGATGAAATGATTCAAGAGCATATCCGGATGTTGGGTCTGGGGAAATATGACTCCCTTCCGGAAAAAAGAGTCAGCCAGTGAATTGTGATCCGCCTGAAGGATAAAACGTGTGCCGGAAAGCGGGGAACGATGGATTCTGTTTGCGGGCGAATAACAAAATTTACAGAATAATCGGGAATCCACCGGCGTTTTGATGGAAAGCACGGAGAAAGGATTCCCGATCGTCGCAGTCCTGTCAAAACGAAAAAAAAAGCTCCTCGATGGATTCCAAGAACATGTAAAGACTGCCTGTCGCCAGAAGGCCCAAAATCCAGGGGATCACCGGAAGGTTTACAAGCACTGCCCGAATGGACATGAGGGAAAAAAACATTGCAGACAAAAAAAGAAGGGTGTAAAGGAGGGAGGCGATCAACATAAAAGGGACTCCTTTATCGTTTGTTCTTTATTATTATACCAAAAATAGATGTATAATTTAGAAAAATCTGTTAATTAGGGACAAAAAAACTGCCTGAACAGGCAGCCTCATTCATAATTATTTTTCTGTACTTTTTTTCACAAATTGATAGCTGATGAGCAAGATCAAGAGCCAAACAGGCCCCACAATCAAAGCAATCCGGGTTTCAGGGTTTAAGGACAGTAAGAAAGCCACAAGGACCAGGAAGAGAATGGCGATCCAGTTGGTGACGGGATAACCCGGCATTTTGAAATGGACTTTTGCATGGTCTGCTTTTTTACGGAATTTTAAGTGAGCATAAAGAATCATACCCCAGGTCCAAAGCGCACCGAAAGTGGCCACGCTGGTGATATATAAAAAGGCTTTCTCCGGAATGACATAGTTTAACAGTACCCCAATCAGCAGGATCGCTGCAGACAACGTGATACCACGTGCCGGAACCTTTCTTGAATTCAATTGTCCCAAGGCGCGTGGGGCATGTCTGTCTTTTGCCAGTGTGTAAAGCATGCGTCCGGTGCTGAAGATTCCGCTGTTACAAGAAGACAGAGCGGCCGTGAGGACAACAAAGTTAATGATGCCGGCGGCAGCGGGAATCCCGACTTTTGTGAAAATCAGCACAAAAGGACTGTTTTCACCACTCATTTGGTTCCAAGGATACAGGGATAAGATGATGGCCAAGGCTCCGATATAGAATATCAAAATCCGCCAGATCACACTGTTGATGGCTTTTGGAAGGGTTTTCTCCGGATTTTTTGCTTCCCCGGCGGTCACTCCGACCAGTTCCACTCCCAAGAAAGAGAACATCACCATTTGCAGGGCCAACAGGACACCTGCGATGCCAAAGGGCATAAACCCGTCATTGGCCCACAGGTTTGAAAAGCCGACGGCTTCCCCTCCATTGCCCCAACCGGTCGTGATCATAATGAAACCGATGATGATCAGGGCAACAATGGTGGCCACCTTGATCAAAGCAAACCAAAATTCGATTTCCCCAAACAGTTTCACCGTAATCAAGTTGACAATATAAACAGCCAAAAGAGCCCCGAGTGCAGGAATCCATTGCGGCACTTCCGGAAACCAGTAACGGAAATAAACACCCACCGCGGTAATTTCGGCCATTCCTGTTACCACCCACATAAACCAGTAATTCCAACCGGTGACAAATCCGGCCCAGGGTCCCACAAATTCCGTCGCGTAGGTGCTGAAGGATCCGGCAACAGGTTTAAAAAGGGCCAATTCCCCCAAAGCTCTCATTACCAAAAAGATCATGAGCCCGCCAAGTGCATAAGAGAGGATGATTGCAGGTCCGGCTGTTTGAATCGCCTGGGCTGAACCAAGGAAAAGCCCGACACCGATGGCCCCGCCGATCGCGATCAATTGAATATGCCGGTCACCAAGCCCCCTTTCTAATTCATTGACTGAATTGTTTTTTTTGCTATCCATTAAGTTGCCTCCTTGAAATAAATGATTGTATTAGTATAATGAATGTTTGATATAGAACATTGTAAATGAATTTGTTAGCGTTTTCAACTGAATCGATGACCTCGGGTTTCTGACGAGGGGTGGGTGATCCATTGGATCACCAAGCTTAAGTTGTTTTTGACCAATTATTATTTGATTAATTTGTTCAATTCTCCCGTTGTTAATTCACGGTATTCTCCGGGAGCCAAGTCCGGATCCAGTTCCAATGAACCCATGCGGATTCGTTTCAAATTCAGCACCTTTTTCCCAAGGGCCCGGAACATTCTTTTGATCTGGTGAAATTTTCCTTCATAGATGGTGATTTCGACGGTGGATTGGGGGCCGGCATGCAGGATGTGAAGATCCCCCGGCATGGTTGTGTAACCGTCTTCCAATGTAATTCCCGTTTGAAATGCGTGGATATCGTTTTCTGTCACTTCTCCTTCGATGTCAGCAACGTACACTTTCGGAATGTGTTTTTTGGGAGACAAAAGCTGGTGTGCCAGTTTTCCGTCGCTTGTCATCAACAGTAAACCTTCGGTGTCTTTATCCAACCGTCCGACCGGAAACGGCGAGAAAACGCGGTGTTCCGGTTCCAACAGATCCGTCACCACTTCCTGAAAGGCATCTTCGGTTGCAGACAGGACTCCTTGCGGTTTATTCATCATTAAATAGATATGTTCCCGGTACAAAATCGGTTGGTGATCGACTTCAATTTGATCTTCAAAGGGGAACACATGCATGCCTGGGTTGGTTGCGGGTTCATCATTGACTCTGACCCGGCCGGCTTTTACCAGTTTTTTGATTTCTTTGCGGGTTCCGATCCCCACATGGGACAGGACTTTATCCAAGCGTTGGCTTTTCTTTTTCATCTGATTCACGCTCTCTTTCTCTTGATTCACAAAAAACATAATAGCACAAGGGCGGGCTTCCATGCAGTCTGATGCTTACTTTGGTATCGTATCTAATATTTTTTTCTTGTGATATACTGGAGTTTGCAGTTGTGTGATTTCAAAGGAGAGACAAAATGGATATTGAGGTTTATCATGATTTGACCTGTCCTTGGTGCCGGATCGGCCATAAAAATCTCAAAGATGCCATACAGGAATGGACGGAACAATCCGGCGAACCGTTTGAAATTAAATACCGTTCGTATATGTTATATCCGGAGATCCCGCCCCGTGGCGTTTTGTTTATGGATATGATGGTGCGCAAAATGGGAAACATGTCGAGGGCTTATCAGGCATTGGAACAGATTTCAAGAGCCGGGGCCCCCGTCGGTTTGAAATTCAAATTTGACCGGATTGAGTGGCTTCCCAACACCATGGCGCCTCATATGCTCCTGAAGTGGACCGATCCCGGTAAGAAAACGCAGATGGCTGAAAAATTGTATCAGGCTTTTTTTGAAGAAGGGCATAATATTGGTGATATGGATGTGTTGACCGGGATCGCTGAATCCGTGGGATATGATCCGAATGAGGCGAGGAAGGCGCTTCTGGACGAGAACATCCGGCACGAAGTCGAAAAAGATTTGGAACAGGCCGGGAATTCAGGGATTCAAAGCATTCCTTTTTTTATTATCCAGGGCCGGTTGGCCATGGCCGGGGCGCATCCCAAAGATAATTTTTTGCGGGCATTCCAGGAAGTGAAAGCATCCTGAACAAGGAGAGTTTTCAAAGAGGAGGCCGGAAATCCGTTTGGCTTCATGGCGAAATTTCAGTTACAATGATGAAGGGATGCTGTAATCATAGAAGGTTACATATGTGACATAGATCATCGTTTTGAACAGGGGGTAAACAACATGCAAAAAGTGATTGTATTGGGAACCGGTCCGGCAGGGTTGACCGCAGCCATTTATCTGGCTCGCGCCAACATGGAACCGTTGGTGATTGAAGGGCCTGAACCGGGCGGACAACTGACGACCACGACGGAAGTGGAAAATTTTCCGGGCTTTCCGGACGGAATCATGGGCCCGGAATTGATGGATAATATGCGAAAGCAGGCCGAACGTTTTGGAGCCACCTTCAAACGCGGCTGGGTGAAAAAGGTCGACTTGTCCAAACGTCCTTTTCAATTGTTTCTTGGAGAAGATGAAGTGATTGAAACGTCTGCGCTCATTATCTCGACGGGGGCAACGGCCAAATTGTTGGGAATTCCCGGCGAAAAAGAAAGCATCGGGATGGGCGTGAGCACTTGTGCGACATGCGACGGCTTCTTCTTCCGCGGCAAAAAATTGCTGGTTGTAGGCGGCGGCGATTCCGCGATGGAAGAGGCCACTTTCCTGACCCGTTTTGCATCGGAAGTCACCATTGTTCACCGGCGCAATGAATTGCGGGCATCCAAAATCATGCAGGACCGGGCACGGCAAAACGACAAGATTAAGTGGGCCATGAACCGGACACCGGTGGAAGTGATCCGTGGGGAACAAGGAGTCAAAGGATTAAAAGTGAAAAATAACGAAACAGGGGAAGAAGAAATTCTGGAAGCAGACGGAATTTTTGTCGCCATCGGGCACCAACCCAACACCGGCTTCCTTCAAGGGCAAATTGAGTTGGATGAGTTGGGTTACATCCAAGTGAAGCCAGGAACGACGCAAACCAATGTCCCCGGCGTTTTTGCCTGCGGGGATGTGCAGGACCGGGTTTACCGTCAGGCGATCACGGCGGCCGGAAGCGGTTGTATGGCAGCACTTGATTGTGAACGCTTTTTGGAAGGGAATGCCGCACAAGACTGGAGCCAGTCGCTGAAATAAAAATGAAGTTTATTCGTTACCCTTTCCTTGAAACTTTCGACGGGGAAGGGGTGTTTTTTATTTAAAAGATACAGAAAATTTGGTAAAATATAACAAAAAGAATGGCATAAAGAAGGGGATATCCGGATTGAAAAAGAGGTGGATCACCGCAAAGGAAATTAATCAGTTTTGTTATTGTCCCGAGCAATGGAGGCTGGCCAAATTGCACCGTCAAGGGCTGGTCGAAGCCGATGAACAAAAGTTGAAAACCCAAAAACGGCTCTTTCAAAAAGGGAAGCGTTACCACCGGAAGAAAGCCGTTTTGGTGTGGGTGAAAACGAAAGGGACGGATTGGGCAGTGGCGGTGTTGCTTGTCGTGATCCTGTTGTTTGTGATTTGGACGGTGATGAATGCTTGATGGCCATGTTCCTCTCTGTTTTGCTGGTTTTCCTGTTGATCTTTTTACGGTTTTTCTTAAAATCCAAAAGAAGTTTGGTGTATTCAGACGCAACCGGTGCGGGGAAAGTTCTGGTCAACCGAAAATGGGGTATCCGGGGCAAGCCCGACGAGATCTGGAAAATGAAGGACGGAACTTATTTCGTGGTGGAATACAAATCAGGAATGTTAAAAAGGACACGCCCCTATGACGGCGACCGGTTGCAATTGGCTGCTTATTTCATGCTCGTGGAGGAAACGTATCAAGCGAAAAAAATCCGGGGGGAAATCCGCTATCAAAATCGGGTGTGCGAGGTGGAGTGGACTCCGCAATTAAAGGAACAATTATTGACCGTCATCAAACAGATGAGGGAAGTGGAACAGACGAATGAAACCCGGGTGAACATTTATTTGCCAAAATGCCGGCAATGTGAATTCTACAAAGTTTCCTGCACGAAAGTGTAGAAAACGGGGGCGAGAAGGAAGCGGGTCCGTTTTTTGGGGAATTGTAAACAAGTTTGCAACACAAACAAAGCGCAAAAAGAAAAAACAAATGAAAGATGCCATGAATAAATGTTAAATTCATGTGTTTGCATGAATTAAAATAAAAAAACATGCAGAAAAACAAGGAATCAATCCGGACAGGGCTTCGTCAACCCCCGGGGGACCGAGCTTCTTCGAGAAAAAGGAATATCCCGGGTTGAATTTTGCTTCTCGGACGGACAGAAGTCATGTTAGCTTTTTTTTTGCTGTTTGGCACTATATATTGTGTTGGTTATACTTAGATGGCAACTATATATAGTATGAATGGCAGGTGTTCGTTGTGTTGAAGACGAATCTGGATCAGATCAGCCCGTTTCGAAATTTGATGAATGAAGCGTGCCGGCGCTTTCCGCATTTGGATCGGGAAGAATGGCTGAGGGAAGCGGAAGCGCAATTGCACGAAAATATGACGGACAAAGAAGTGTTGCAAACCATTATTCGAACCACGGTGGAAAAAACAACGGCGGAAGAGCCGGATTGGCAATTTGTCGCCGCGCATCTGTTGGCACATGAGTTGTACATGGAGGCGGCAGAGAACCGCGGTTATCCATCTTCCAGAAAGTATGGCGGATTTTATCCACTGATACATACATTGACGGAGAAAAAGTTATACGGTGCTTATTTGTTGGAATCATACGAAGAGAATGAAATTAATGAATTGGAAGCGTACATGAAACCGGAGCGGGATTTGTTGTTTAATTACATCGGTTTAAAAGTGTTGCAAGACCGTTATCTGGTGAAGGATTATGACGGACGGATCATGGAATTGCCGCAAGAGCGTTTTATGATCATTGCCATGCATCTGGCGCAAAAAGAAGAAGACCGTGTGGGGTGGGCGAAGCGGTTTTATGATGTTTTGTCCAAATTGGAAATCACGGTTGCCACCCCGACGTTGAGCAACGCGGGAAAACCCCTCCATCAGTTGTCCTCTTGTTTTATCGACACGGTGGGGGACTCGTTGTGGTCGATCTACCACACCAATTCGGTGACGGCCCAAGTGTCCAAGCACGGCGGCGGGGTCGGCATCTATCTGGGGAAAGTCCGGGCCAAAGGTTCCAAGATCCGCGGGCATCATGGCGCTTCCGGCGGGGTGATTCCCTGGATCCGGAATTACAATAACACGGCGGTGGCCGTCGACCAGTTGGGAGTCCGCCGCGGGGCTTTTGCCATTTATTTGGATGTCTGGCATGCCGATATTTTTGATTTTCTCAATCTCAAAACCAATAACGGGGATGACCGGTTGAAAGCCCATGATATTTTCCCGGGCGTTTGCATTCCGGATTTGTTTATGAAACGGGTGGAGGAACGGGGCGACTGGCATTTGTTCGATCCCCACGAGATCCGGGAAGTGATGGGATATTCCATCGAAGATTACTGGGGAAGCGAGTTTGAAAAACGCTACTTGGAATGTGAAGCCCATCCGGACTTGAAAAAGCAAAAGGTTCCGGCCATTGAGATCATGAAACGGATCATGGTCAGCGCTTTTGAAACAGGAACGCCCTTTGTGTTTTTCCGGGATGCGGTCAACCGGGCCAATCCCAATAAACATCAAGGGATGATCTATTCTTCCAATCTGTGTACCGAAATCTGCCAAAACATGTCCCCGACGGAATTGATCAGCGAGGAGTTGGAAGACGGTGTCATCGTAACCAAAACCAAGCCGGGCGATTTTGTCGTATGCAACTTGTCATCGCTGAATCTGGGTCGGATTCAATCCCTTGAAGACATCAAGCGGATTATCCCGGTTCAAATGCGCATGTTGGATAATGTGGTGGATTTGAATATCTATCCGGTCAAACAAGCGGAACGGACCAATAAAAAATACCGGGCCGTCGGCTTGGGAACGAGCGGATACCATCAATATCTTGCACAACATCAAATTGTTTGGGAGTCGGAAGAACATCTGGAAGAAGCGGACCGTCTCTTTGAAGAAATTGCTTATCAAGCGATCAAAGCGTCCATGGAAATTGCCAAAGAAAAGGGAAGTTATCCTTGCTTTGAGGGAAGCGAATGGCAAACCGGAGAGTATTTCCGGCGGCGCGGTTACACCAGTTCACGCTGGCAACAATTGCGCGAGGACGTGCAAAAACACGGGTTGAGAAATGCGTGGTTATTCGCCGTGGCACCGACCGGATCGACCTCCTTGATTGCCGGATCGACGGCGGGCATTGATCCGGTTTATGCCAAATATTTTGTGGAGGAGAAACGGGGGGCGGTCATTCCGCTTACGGCTCCCAATTTGTCGCCCCAAACGGCTTGGTACTATAAAGAAGCCCATCGGATTGACCAGCATTGGAGCATCCGGGCTGCGGGGAAAAGACAGTGGCATATCGACCAATCCCAGTCGTTTAATCTGTATATCACCCCCGATACATCGGCAAAAGAATTTTTGTCACTGTATATGGATGCCTGGAAGCATGGGCTGAAAACCATCTACTATGTCCGGAATCAATCCATTGAAGTGGAAGAATGCGTCAGTTGTTCATCATAAAGGGAAGGGGAAATGAAGAAAATGGAAAAACTGCAACGGAAAAAAATATTTAATGAACACGGACAACGGGGAACCCAACGCATGATTAACGGAAACACCACCAACCTGAGAGAGTGGAACCGGATTAAATACGATTGGGCACACAAATTGTACCGGACCATGCTGAACAACTTTTGGATTCCCGAGGAGATTCCGTTGGCGGGAGACGCCAAAATGTTCGCGGAATTGAGTCCGGAAGAACGGCGCGCTTTTGACAAAACCATTTCCTTTCTCAACTTTTTGGACTCGATTCAAGGGGAGAACCTGCCGAACATCAATGAGTATGTGACGGCGCCGGAAGTTTGCTCCTTGTTAAATATCCAGGCGTTTCAGGAAGAGATTCACGCCCAGTCATACAGCTACATTTTGGACAGTGTTTGTTCGCCGGAAACACGGGAAAACATTTATGATGAATGGCGCAATGATCCGCGGCTTTTGGAACGGAACCGATTTATTGCCGATTTATATCAGCAGTTTGTGGATGACCGGAATGACAAAAACTTTGTCCGGACCTGCATGGCGAACTTTTTGCTGGAATCTCTCTACTTCTACAGCGGATTCTCCTTCTTCTATGCCTTGGCGCGAAACGGGAAAATGACCGCCACGGCAACGATTATCAAATACATTCAGCGTGATGAACTGACCCATGTGGTGTTGTTCCAAAACATGATCAAAGAGTTGCGTAAGGAAAACCCGGATCTGTTTACGTCGGAATTGATTGAAGAATTGCGGGAAATGACCCGGACTGCCGTGCAACATGAAATCCGCTGGGGACAATATATCACCAACAATCACATTCAGGGATTGAACAATGACCTCATTGACCGGTACATCAAATTTTTGGCCAATGAACGGTTGGGACGGCTGGGACTGGAAATTTTGTATCCGGAAATCACGTCCCATCCCATGAAATGGGTGGAAAGCTTCTCCAATCTCAATGCCACCAAAACCGACTTTTTTGAGCAGAAAGTGACCAACTATGCAAAAGCCGGAAACCTGGATTTCAGTGACCTTTAATATGGATAGGAAGGATTCTGACCATGAATGAGGCCTGGAGAAAAGTCAAAGCATTTCATCAAGCTTACTCGGTTCCGGTGAGCGACCAACCCGGGAAACTGTCCGAAGAACGGGTCGCCAAGCGCAAAAAATGGATGGAGGAAGAATTGGACGAGTTTGCCAAAGCTTCGACCATTGAAGATCAAGCGGATGCCATGATCGATACCATTTACCTGGCGTTGGGCACGCTGGTGGAAATGGGAGTGAAGCCGGAAGCGGTTTTTCAAATCGTCCATGAAGCCAATATGAGCAAGTTGTGGCCGAATGGAAAACCCCGTTACCGGGAAACGGACGGAAAAGTGATCAAGCCGCCGGGGTGGAAAGATCCCCAGCCGCGGATCCGGGAAGAAATCCGGAAGCAAAAAATGGAAACCACCGGCGATCCATCCGATGAACCTGCGGGTGTCCAAAAAGATTAAATGCCGGTACCAAACGCCGTCTCTTTCATAAGAGACGGTTTCTTTTTTATGGATATATTCTAAATTGAGTTACTTTATTATTTTTATACATATTCCCATCTTGATAATGTATAATCCTCTAAAAGACATTTGTCTTTATAAGGAGGACACCATGAACGCAGAACACAACAGCAATCATTTAAAAAGGGACATTGGATTTATTACGGCATTATCCATTGTAATCGGAACAGTCATCGGTTCCGGGGTTTTTATGAAACCCGGCGAAGTGTTGGCCTCTTCAGGAAATGCAAAGATGGCTTTGTTCGCCTGGCTTTTGGGGGGATTGATCACATTGGCCAGCGGACTGACCGTTGCTGAAGTGGGAGCGCAAATTCCCAAAACGGGCGGGTTATATATTTATTTGGAAGAAACGTATGGAAAGTTTTGGGGATATTTATGCGGATGGGTGCAGACCGTGGTGTACGGTCCGGCGGTCATTGCCGCATTGGGTTTGTATCTGGGTTCATTGATTGTTCATCTGTTTGGCCTGGACGAGTCATGGTTGAAAGGAATCGGGATCGGGTTTGTGGTATTGCTGATGTTGGTGAACATCACCGGAACGAAGTATGGAGGATGGGTGCAAAACATCTCCACGGCGGCCAAACTGATTCCGATTGTGCTCATTATCATCTTCGGTTTATGGAAGGGAGAACAGTCGATCTTCACCCCGGGGGCTTTCGAGCCGGAAGAATTCAGCTTTGGCGCGGCCGTGCTGGCAACCTTGTTTGCGTATGACGGATGGATTTTGGTCGGATCCGTTGCCGGGGAAATGAAAAACCCGACCAGATTGTTGCCGAAGGTGATTTTTATCGGTTTGGCGGGGGTCACCGTGGTTTATTTGCTTGTCAATATGGCCCTTTTGTATGTGTTGCCTGCAGAAGATATTGTGAAGTTGGGTGAAAACGCGGCAAGTACGGCGGCAACAACGTTGTTTGGCGATTTTGGCGGGATTTTGATCACCATTGGAATCATTATTTCGATTTTTGGTTGCCTGAACGGAAAAATGATGGCTTTTCCGCGGATCCCGTATGCGATGGCCAAAAACGGCCAATTGCCGTTTTCCAAAGGGTTGGGCAAGGTGCATCCGAAATTTCACACGCCTTATGTTTCCATTATTTCACAAGCGGCGATCGCCACGGTTTTCATGCTGATCAGCGATCCGAACCGTTTGTCGGATATCTCGGTATTTTCCATTTATCTCTTTTATATTTTTGCCTTTTTTGCCGTGTTTACTTTGCGCAGAAGAAACAGCGGGAAAGAGCGGCCTTACAGTGTTCCGCTTTACCCGTTGGTGCCTCTGGTTGCCATTGTCGGTTCGATTTACATCATTGTCAGCATGCTCCGGCATGATCCGGTCGGCGGATTGGGTGCAATCTTCATTATGGTCATCGGACTGCCGGTTTATTATTTCTTAAAACGGAGAGCGACGGATCAGGTTTGATTCATGAAAAAAGAAGGTTCACATCCTGCAGGATGCGAACCTTCTTTTTTCGTATCATGCGACATGACCCCGGCGGCCGGCCCCCAGTCCGGAAAGAATCAAACAGACCGTTGTTGCCAGCAGGAGCACAAGGGACGGAACCCATGAGCGGGTTGCATCAAAGAGATAACCCAGCAGGATCGGACCAAAGGCGGCAAGGAGATACCCGACGGATTGCGACATGCCGGAAAGATTGGCGGCTTCTTTGGCATCAGCCGTCCTCAGTGTGATCAGCGTGAGGGCCAGGCTGACGCTGGCACCTTGGGCCATCCCGATCAGGGCAATACTGATATACAGAAGAACCGGTTCGCTGGTGAACAAACCGATGATTCCCGAAAGGTGAATCAGTCCGATGGCGAAGGCGATTCCTTTTTGCTGGGAAAGCCGGTTGGCCAGAACCGGGGTGGCAAAAGTGGCCGGAAGGCTGATGAGTTGCATGACCGATACCATCCAACCTGTGGTTTCTTCACTGAATCCCCGGCTTTGCATGATGGCGGGAAGCCAGGTGATCGTGCAGTAAAACAGAAAGGATTGCAGTCCCATGAAAATGGTCACATACCAAGCAAGCGACGAACGCCACATCAAGGTGCCGCCTGTCCGGACCGGTTCCGCTTTGGCCGGCCGGATTTGATCTCTGCTTCGGACTTGGGGAATCCAGATACACAAAGCAGCAACGGCCATCCATGCCCAAAAAGAAAGAGAGGATTTCCATCCCCCGTTCAACGCATCCGCCAGCGGAATGCTCACAGCTGATCCGATGGCGGCAAAGGTGTTCATTGAAGTGGTGTAAATGCTGGTCATCCAGCCGGCTTGATCCGGAAATTTTTCTTTTACGATCCCGGGAAGCAGCACGTTTCCGATGGCAATTCCGACTCCGATCCAAACCGTGCCGAAAAAGACGGTGAACACCGTTCCGGCCGAACGGATAAGAATGCCGCATACCAGTGTGAAAAGCCCGATGAAGATGGTTCGCTCATTTCCCCACTTGCGGGATAAAAGCGGGGCCACAAGAGACAGCAGGGCAAAAGCAATCAACGGCAAAGTGGTGAGAAATCCGGCCGTTCCATTGGAGATGTTCAGATCGGCGCGAATCGAATGAATCACGGGCCCGACGGAAGTGATCGAAGGGCGTAAATTAAATGCAACAAAAACAATCCCTGCAATTAAAATGGCTTTTTTCACCGATGATGGCTGATTCATGCTGTGGACTCCTTTTTCGTTGACATTGACAAGGTGAAGATAAAAGAAAAGATGGCATGAGAGACCGCCATCTTCTTTACAAGTCGACTGGAAATATGAAAAGATAAAAGGGTTTATTGATTGGAAGATATTTTAGCAAAGATAATGCAAACTGGCAATGAAAAAGCGGCGTGCTTTATTCGGGCCGGGTATCTGATATGAACGGACATTGCCATCCGATGGACGGATGGGATGCACAGCGTTAAACTTTAGAATGACAAGCAGAACAAAGGAGTTATTCATATGAACGAAGTTACGTGGACCTTGATCAATGCAAAGATTTATGCTGAAAACGGTTTGATACCAAACGGTTTTATCTCTGTGACAAAGGATAAAATATCGGCGATCGGCACCATGGACGATGATGTTCCTCCTTCCGGCGGGTCCGTGCTGGATGTCCAAGGAAGAACCGTGGTTCCGGGAATGATTGATGTCCATATTCACGGTGCCGCCGGGGCTGATGTGATGGATGCCACGCCGGAAGCATTGGATCAAATGGCGGTTGCTTTGGCCCGGGAAGGGACAACCGCATTTTTGGCGACAACGATTACTCAGTCACCGGAGAACATTGAAAAGGCGCTGAAAAATGCCGCGGAATATATAAAGCATCATCAAACCCCGGGCAAAGCAGAATGCGTGGGGGTTCATCTGGAAGGGCCGTTTGTCAATGCCAAGCGAAAAGGCGCGCAACCGTTGGAATTTATCTTGGAACCCGATGTAAAGCAGTTTAAAAAATGGCAGGAGGCTGCCCGCGGAACCATTAAATTGGTCACATTGGCCCCGGAAGAACCGGGCGGGTATGAACTGGCTGCCTATTTGAAGGAGACGGGGGTCATTGCTTCCATCGGCCATTCCGATGCCACCTATGATCAAGTGATGGAAGGAATCGAAGCCGGTATCTCCCACGTCACCCATCTTTTTAACGGCATGCGCGGATTTCATCACCGGGAGCCCGGTGTCGCCGGCGCGGCCATGTTACGTAAAGAATTGAATGTGGAAATGATTGTGGACGGGATCCATATCGATCCGCGCAGCGTGCGGCTGGCTTACCAGCAAATCACGAGTGACCGGATTTTGCTGATCACTGATGCCATGCGTGCCAAATGCATGAAGAGGGGCAATTATGATCTGGGAGGACAAAAGGTCTTTGTCTCGGACCGGGATGCCCGCTTGGAAGACGGTACGTTGGCCGGAAGCATTTTAAAAATGAAGGATGCTGCAAAAAATATGATCGAATATACCGGGTGCACCATGGAAGAAGTGATCCAAATTACCGCTTCCAACGCGGCCAAAGAATTAAAGATGGATGATCGCAAAGGGAGTATCCGGGTCGGCAAAGATGCGGACCTGGTGGTGTTAAATCCCGACTTGGAAATTTACCTCACGATCTGCCGCGGCGAGTTTGCGTATCAACAGACACAGGAGGAATGAATGATGGAACTGGTCCGTGTACAAAACTATGAAGAAATGTGTGATCTGGCGGCTGAACGAATCATCCGGGTTGTAAAGGAAACGGAGTCTCCCGTGCTGGGACTTGCGACCGGCGCGACCCCCACCGGTGTTTATGAAAAACTGGTTTCGGACCACCGGCAAAACGGTACTTCCTACCGGCATGTCACCACCTTCAATTTGGATGAGTATGTCGGGTTGGGACCTGAGGATGCAACCAGTTATTTCTTCTACATGATGGAACATCTCTTTCGCCATATCGATATTCCTGTCGGCCAAACCCATATTCCGGATGGCTTGGCAAAAAATTCGGAAGAGGAATGTGTGCGTTATGAGCGGGAGATCGAAGAACACGGAGGCATCGATTTGCAAATTTTGGGGATCGGCAGAAATGGGCATATCGGATTTAATGAACCCGGAACCCCTTTTTCCTCCAAGACCCACGTGGTGAAGTTGACGGAATCGACCCGGGAAGCCAACCGTCCTTTTTTTGATGCGAAGGATCAGGTTCCCACCCATGCGATCACAATGGGGCTTTCGACCATTATGAAAAGCAAAAAGATTGTCTTGCTTGCCAACGGGAAGATGAAAGCCCCGGTCTTGCACCGGCTGTTTACCATGGACGAGCCGTCCCCGGAATTGCCGGCTTCCATTTTGAAACAACATCCGAATGTCACCATCATTGCCGATGAAGAGGCTTTGTCCCTGGACGACCGTGGATGAGCTGCCCGGCATGCGGACCCGGCGTTAGCGGGTTTTCTGCTTGCGCCGGGGTTTTTTATTGGTCGAAGCGGCATTGGCGGGGAGGATGGGTCACGAAAGCCTGAATGCTCGGCTGTCTTAAGGTGTGTCCGTGGCTCCATTCCAAGTATTCAACTTTCACCGTGATGGCCGGCTTCAGCCAAAGTGTGTTTTTCATCCGGGAAGGCGGATTGACAAAAGGCATGTTCTCCTGCACAACAGGTTGAATCATGCGGGTCAGCGTTTTCCAATCTTCGTGAGTCAATTTGCCGGTTCCTGCGTGTCCGATATACCAAAGCCGGTCCTTTTCATCATATAATCCGAGCAGAAGGGAACGGGCCACGGAATCGCGTACAACGACGCCCCCCACCACCGCAATCAAATCTTGCATATTTTTTTTCTTCTGCCAGCGGTGATCTTTCCCGCCGATGGCATAGGTGCTGTTTTGGTCTTTGAAAACGATTCCTTCCAAGCCGTGTTCTTTCACGGCTTCAAACAGCGCTTTTCCATCTTCATAAGAGGGGACGAGCTGAACAGGACCGGAAGATTCGCAGATTTCATGAAGCAACGCGGTTCTTTCCGAAAGTGGCCGGTGGATGATCCATTGGCCGTCCAAGTATAACAGGTCGAAAACCATATATGTAACCGGAACTTGTTTTTGCACGGTCAAAACCCGGTCGATCTTGCGAAGGCCGTCTCTTTTCATCACTTCATAAAAAGAAGGTTTCCCGTCTTTTAATGCGATGACTTCCCCGTCCAATATTGCCGATTTGGCTCTTAAGGATTGATCCAAATGCTGAAGCTCGGGATAATGAAACGTCCGTTCATTTTTTTTGCGGTTAAAAAGTTTGATTTCGTTTCTGTTCCGGTATGCCAGGATGCGGACGCCGTCCCATTTCACTTGCGCGATCCATTGTTTTCCTTGCGGAAAGTCATCCGTTGGCACCGGTTCAAACGGGATGATTGGCTTCAAATCCATGAGAAAGCCTCCTTTTTTTATATTTTTTGCAGGTTTTAAAAAAGGACACCTCCCAATAAAAGGGAAGTGTCCTTCCGTCAATAGCCGCGCCTTCTGTCCCGGCGCCGGTCCCGGGGAAAGAAAGGTGGCCGGAAAACCGGGGGAAACAAAACCGGCGGATAGAATGGATAGAACGGGGGATAATAAGGTGGCCAGAAGGGTGAAAAAGGCGGGTAAAAACCCCGTTGTTTGGTTTCAATTTCATTTTCTTCGGTATCCATCCATTCCTTATCATGATGATACATACGAAATCTCCTCCTTAACGGGTGATGAAGTTAAAACGGGCCGAACCGTCCAAAAGGGCGGAAGAAAGGAAAAAATCCAAAATAAAAAAAGGGACGCGGGTAAATGAAGGGAGCTCCGAAAAACGGCCCCGGGAAAAATTGAGATGCATGGATGGGTTCCTGCTCCAACCCGGATGCCACAAATTCTGCAGAATCATCATGAAGCGGCTGATTGGCAGATTCCAACACGTTTCATTCCTCCTGTTTGCTCGGGTTTCAGGGTTTGTTATAAACTATGCGTTTATCACGTCCCGGGTCATTGTCCAATGAAAAATAGGCATTTGAACGGGGAGGTCACATGGCTGAAAAAGAGCGATACGTCCAAGTTGACGGACGGGAATTAAAGATCACCAATCCGGATAAAATCTGGTTTCCCGAAGCAGGGATCAAAAAGTGGGATTTTATTTTGTATTGCGCCCGTCTGGCTCCATATCTCCTGCCTTATTGCAAAGATCGTTTGCTGACGACGATCCGTTTTCCGGACGGGGTGAACCATTCTTCGTTTTATCAGAAAAACGCGCCTTTTTACCGCCCGGATTGGGTGGAAACCAGCACGTCAGGGGATATTGAATATATTTTGCTCAATAATGTCCCGACATTCATTTGGCTGGCAAACCTGGCTTGTCTGGAATACCATGTTTCTTTTCACCGGGTGGATCGCCCGGTTCCCACCGAGTTGGTGTTTGACCTGGATCCCAGTGCTCCCGGATTTGTAAAAGTGGCCGAAGTGGCGTGGCTGATCAAGGAAGTGCTGGAGAAAATCGGATTATTCGGGGTGGTGAAAACCTCCGGCGCAACGGGACTTCAAATTTATGTCCCGATCGAACCGGTTTATTCTTATGAAGAAACAAGGAAAATCGGGGAATTGATTGCACATTATTTGACCGAACTTCATCCCCGGTTGGTCACGGTGGAACGCCTGGTCAAAAAGCGGGGAGACAAGGTTTATATTGATTATCTGCAGCATTGGCACAACAAAACGTTAATTGCGCCCTATTCGCCGCGGGCCGTGCCGGAAGCAACGGTTTCGACGCCGCTGGAGTGGGAGGAACTCCAAACACTTCGTTCGCCCAAGGAATGGACGCTGCTCAACATTTTTGACCGTTTGAAAGAAAAAGGGGATTTGTTTGAACCGGTTTTATCCGGTGAAAGACAACGATTGGATGCGATTCTTCAGTTTATTGAAAAACGCAAACTGTAAAAAGGAAATCGGTCGTGTTATCTTAATATTGATGTGCATTTTTACTTGAATGGTGAGGAGGAAAATGATTGAAACGGATATTCATTAACGGCACGATCATCACCCTGGTGGAAGGACAAGAAGTGATTGAACAAGGAGCCATGGGTGTGGATGGCACCGATATTACATATATAGGTCCGGTTCCGGGAGAAGACGAACTGGCTTCCTATGATGAAGTCATCGATTGCCGGGGACGCGCGATCATGCCCGGGCTTGTCAATACACACGGACATGCGGCCATGACGTTGCTCAGAGGGTATGCCGATGATCTTCCGTTACAAACGTGGCTGGAAGAAAAAATGTGGCCGCTGGAAGCCAGGTTTACAGCAAAACAAGTTTCGGCCGGAACGGCCTTGGCGGTCGCGGAAATGATAAAATCCGGGACCACATGTTTTGTGGATATGTATGACCATATGGATGAAGTGGCCAAAATCACGATGGAATCCGGGATGCGCGCCCGGCTGTGCCGCGGTTCCATCGGACTTTGCAGTGAAGAAGAACAAAAACAGAAACTGAATGAAGCCGTGCAATTCGCCAAGGATTGGAACGGACAAGCAGACGGGAGAATCACCACCATGCTGGCGCCGCATGCCCCTTACACCTGTTCGCCGGATTACATCCGCCAATTTGTGGAAAAAGCAGCCGAACTCTCATTGCCACTGCATACCCATATGTCGGAGACCGCGAAAGAAGTGGAACAAAATGTGAGGGATTACGGTGTCCGTCCGGTGGAACATTTACGCCGTTTGGGCTTTTTTGATCAGCCTGCGTTGGTGGCGCATGCCGTGCATGTGACGGATGAGGAGATCGATATTCTTGCTTCTTATGATGTTAAAGTCGCTCACAACCCGGAAAGCAATTTGAAGCTGGGAAGCGGCATTGCTCCCATTCCGAAAATGCTTGAAAAAGGCATCCGTCCCGGATTGGCCACGGACGGGGCGGCAAGCAACAACAATCTGGATCTGTTTGAAGAAATGCATATCGCAGCGATGATCCATAAAGGCGTTCATGAAAATTCGGTGCTGGTTCCCGCAATGACGGCATTGAAAATGGCTACCTTGTACGGTGCGGAATGCGCCTTTTTGGAAAAAGAAACCGGATCCTTGGAAGTTGGAAAGAAAGCGGATTTTGTGGTGTTGGATTTGTCGGGGGTCCATATGCAGCCTTTGCATGATGTGGTATCGCATATTGTGTATTCGGCCAACCGAAATGATGTGCGGGATGTTTACATTGATGGAAAACCGGTCATGCGAAACCGGGAATTGCTGACCATGGATGAAGAAAAAGTCAAATATGAAGCCAATCAGGCCATTCAGGAGATCTTATAAGAAAAAGCCGCCAATTATTGGCATCATTGGCAGCGAAAAGAGAGTTGGCGAAGGGGAATAGGCAGGAGTTTCTAAGTCATACTAAGAACAAATCAAATTTCCATATCAATATCCAATTGGAAGCGCAAGGGAATGTCTGTATTTCTTTCTTGCCATTCCCGTTTTTGAGCAGCAGGGGAAGCCCATGTTTCCGCGGGTAAAAAGGCGGACAGCTGTTTCCATTCTTCTTCGGTCAATCGGTTTTGTAACTCTTTGTAAATCCAATCGGGATAAAGGGAAGGGGTTGTCATTGCCTTCACCTCCCTTGTTGGTGTTAGTATCACCGGAGATAACCCGTTTATGATTAGCACATTTTGCCCGTCTGCAAAATTCGCGGCGGACGGCTTTTGGCATGAAATGGTTTGAGAACCCGACGGTTCTTGAACCATTTTTTCTTTTCGGGATAAAAAACAAGGAAATGACGTAAGTATGTTGAAAGGAGGTGTCGCATGAAACCGTTCTGTTGCATTTTGTTGTTTTCCCTGTTGTGGTTCTGTTCCGGTTGCGGGACAGAAGCGAACAAGCCTTCTCCAGCGGAAATCAAGCGTGCGGAGCAAAGCCGGCTTCAGCAAGAACTTCAGCACCTGATCCACCGTGCGGAGCAAAAAAAGCATTACGCGTTTTGCTTGCAAATACAAAATTCCAAACAAAAAGAAGAATACAAAGGAATGCAAAATGGGGAAAATTGGGTGATTTTGGATGCGCAGGAACACAAAGTCATGGAAAGAAAAAAAGAAAAGGTTTGGGCATATCATTCAGGAAAAAAGGAAGAAATGACACCGGAACAAGCCGGTTTGGTTTCGTTGAAAGACCATTTGCGGTTTATCGGACAGGTTTATGGAGAGATTGAAAAGAATCCGGACGCAAAAAGGATGAAAGTATCCGTCGATTCGGCGAAGTTAACCCGTAATTTCAAACAGCGCGTCAATGACGGGACCGAACAAGTGTTGTTTCCGGTTTATGAAGAGATGGAAATTTATTATGAGTTGATTTACACCGGACCGCAAATGGATCTGAAACGAATGATTTTGCATGTGCATGACAAAAAGCAAGCCAAACAAACCTTGACTTATGAGATTGAGGGGTAAAGACAGCATCACCGGAATGCTGTCTTTTTTTATTGGAATGGATTGTCAATACGATCATATATAAAAAATGTTATACTTTTTATGTATTTGTGTATGTCGTTTTAGAAAGGAGCGTGGCGTGTGAAAAATAAAAAAATCATTTTCATCAGTTGCTTGGTCACGCTTGTTTTATTGTTTGGCGGTTTTTGGGGATACCAAGAGCTGCTGGTGAAAAGACCGGTTGTTTCCATGATTGAAAAACAAACCGGGATGATGCTGAGAAACATCGATGTTTATCCATCTGACATAGAAATTGAACTGGAAATGAACCGTCCCGACCAAAAGGTCTTCACAAGAAAGGCTCCGGATTTAATCCGACGGATTCAGGAAAAAAACAAGCATCGTTCTCTTCATGTGAAATGGAAAGACCGTCCCAATGAGAAGTTGCTGGTTGCTTGGGATCAAATGATCTTTGGGATCCGGGAAGGCTTGGAAACGCAAAAATTTACGGAAATTCCTGAAACCATCGGGAAATGGGCGGACCAGTACCATTTGGGTTATGGCGTCAAAATGAATGAAGATGCTGTTTATATTTTGCTTTATGACGGAGATCATTATTTAACCCGTGTGATGCATGTCAATTCTGCGCAGAAAGGAGGCGACAGTGTTGATTAAGCCGGTTTTGGCGGGAGCCGGTGCGGCTCTCGTTATTTTTCTTCTATATCTGGGCGTGGATCCGCTGCCAGTTTTGGTTTTGGCGGCGATCGGAGGAATGGTTTATTTTCAGCGTTCCCGCATGGCGCAAAGGACAGGAAAGATTTTTGAAAAGAAAAAAACAACATCAGTGATTCCCACTGTTGATTTTGACGAGATCGGCGGTCAAAACCGGGCCAAAAATGAGTTGAAGGAAGCCCTTCAATTCTTGATCGACCGGAAAAAGATCGCTCAATTTGGAATTCGTCCGATCAAGGGGATTTTGCTCACCGGCCCTCCCGGAACGGGGAAAACGCTGATGGCCAAAGCGGCTGCCCACTACACGGACTCGGTTTTCGTCAGCGCTTCCGGCAGTGAATTTGTGGAAATGTATGTCGGAGTCGGGGCGAAACGCGTTCGCTCGTTGTTTGAAAATGCCCGTTTAAAAGCCAAGAAAAACAAAAAGTCATCCGCCATTATCTTTATTGACGAAATTGATGTCATCGGCGGGAAACGGGATGGCGGCCAACAGCGCGAATATGACCAAACGCTCAATCAGCTACTTACGGAAATGGACGGGATCCGGTCCGATCAGGATGTGCAGCTTTTGATTGTAGCGGCGACCAACCGGAAAGATATCTTGGATCCGGCACTCCTTCGTCCGGGACGGTTTGACCGGCATATCCAGGTGGATTTGCCGGATAAAAAAGCAAGGTTAAAGATTCTTCAATTGCACACCAGAAACAAAACGTTGCACCCGGATGTGTCATTGGAAAAAATCGCATCCGAAACTTTCGGGTTTTCCGGTGCACAATTGGAAAGCCTGACAAATGAAGCAGCGATTTACGCTTTGCGCGACAAGCAAACCGAAATCGGACAAGCGCATTTTGCATCCGCCATTGACAAAGTGCTGATGGGGGAGCAAACCGACCGGGAAGCCGGCGAAGAGGAAAAAGAACGGGTGGCGGTTCATGAAATGGGTCACGCGATTGTCTCGGAACGGTTAAGACCCGGTTCCGTTTCGGAAATCACTTTGACTCCCCGCGGGCAAGCCCTGGGTTATGTGCGTCAAAAACCGGAACAGGACCGGCTTTTGTATACCCGGGAGGATTTGGAAGAAAGCATCCGTGTCTGTTTGGCCGGAGCGGCTGCGGAGGAACATGTTTACGGCCAAAAGAGCACCGGGGCCAAGAACGATTATGAGCAAGCTTACCGTTATGCCCGGCAATTGATTGAAGCCGGCTTGTCGGGGCTCGGAATCATTCACCCCGAGTGGACGGACAAACAAGATATGTACACGGAAGCCAAGAAAATATTGGATAACCTGTATCGGGAAACTTTGAACGACATTGTGCAATTTTCCTTCATGTTTCAGGATGCATTGCGCATTTTATTAGAAGAAGAAGTGTTATCTGGTGACGATTTTCGGAAAATGTTAAAGAAATATGCTGCAAGAACTGTTAAAATAGATCAAGTTAGGTAAAAGATGAAAGGAGTACTTATCGTGGCAAGCATACAAAACATCGCAGTCATCGGTGGCGGAACCATGGGACGCGGCATTGCCGAATTGATTGCGTCCAAAGGTTTTGATACCACCATTATCGAACAAAACGATGAATTGGCCAAAGAAGCGTACGACTCTATTGAGATGAGCCTAGACAAGAAATTGTCGAAATGGGGCATTACGCTTGCTGAAAAGAAAATGACCCTTTCCCGTTTACATGTCACCAGTGACATGAATGTGTTAAAAGAAGCGGACTTTGTGATTGAATCCGTTTACGAAGACATGAAGACGAAAATTCAAGTCTTTGAACAATGTGATAAACTGTGCCGTCCTGAAGTCGTATTAGCCAGTAACACATCGACCCTCAGTTTGACGGAGATTGCGGCTGCGACCAATCGCCCTCAGAATGTGATTGGTCTTCATTTTGTGCATCCGGTTCCCCGGACACCGTTGGTGGAGATGGTACGCGGCTTAAAAACTTCTCAAGAAACCGTGGAAACCGTGATGGGGTTGCTGCCGAAACTGGAAATCAAAGGGGTTGAAGTATACGAATCTCCTGGTTTTGTCACCACCCGTCTGATTGTTCTTTTGATCAACGAGGCGATTTATACCTTGATGGAAGGAGTTGCCAGCGAGAAGGACATTGACCGGGCCATGAAAATCGGATATCACTTCGACAAGGGTCCGTTGGAAATGGCGGATCACTTCGGTTTGGATTCGATTTTGGCGGCATTGGAGCGCCTTTACCGTGAATTTGGCGATATTAAATATCGTCCCGCTCCGCTGTTGAAAAAAATGGTTCGTGCCGGGCATTTGGGAGTGAAAACCGGGGAAGGATTTTTCCGGTATGATGAAGACGGTGAACGTATCGACAAGGAGGAGCAGCAATGAAGATTTTAGTCATCAACTGTGGCAGTTCATCCATTAAATACCAGCTGTTTGACATGAAGGACGAGTCCGTCTTGGCCACCGGATTGGTTGAAAAAATCGGGACGGAAAGTTCGATTATCAAACATCAGGTGCCGGAGAAAGAAGAACTGGTGATTGCCAGCGAGATTCTGGATCACCGGGTCGGTATGAAAAAAGTGCTTGATTTGTTGATGGATCCGGAAGATGGCGTGATCAAAAGCGCTGAAGAAGTGGCGGCCGTCGGGCACCGCGTTGTTCACGGGGGAGAAAACTTCTCCAGCTCGGTGGTGATCGACAACGATGTGCGCCGGGCCATCCGGGAAACCATCGATTTGGCTCCTTTGCATAATCCGCCGAACCTGCTCGGCATTGACGCGGCCCAAGCCCAACTTCCGCATGCCGTCCATGTTGCCGTTTTTGACACGGCCTTTCATCAAACCATGCCCGATTATGCCTACATGTACCCGCTTCCTTATGTCTTGTATCGGAAACATAAAATTCGCCGTTATGGTTTCCACGGGACTTCGCACAAATATGTTTCGGAACAGGCTGCCAAATTCCTCGGTCGTCCGCTGGATGAACTGAAAATTGTCTCTTGTCATATCGGGAACGGAGCCAGCATTACTGCTGTTCAAAACGGAAAATCGGTGGATACAAGCATGGGGATGACACCACTGGAAGGTTTGATGATGGGAACACGCAGCGGGGATATCGATCCGGCGATCGTTCCTTTTGTCATTACAAAAGAAGATTTGACCCTTGCCGAAGTCAATTCCATGATGAACAAGCACAGCGGGTTGCTGGGGATTTCCGGAATTTCCGGGGATATGCGCGAAGTGACCGAAGCCATGGAGAACGGAAATGATTACGCGCGTCTGGCCATTGACATGTATGTCTATAAAATCAAAAAGACCATCGGGGCTTATATTGCGGCCATGAACGGCGTGGATGCCATTCTCTTTACCGCCGGGGTCGGCGAAAATGCTGATTTGATCCGGGAAAGAGTGTGCGAAGGGCTTACCTTCCTTGGCGTGGAACTGGATCCGGCATTAAATGCTGAACGCAGCAAAAAAGAGCGCCGGATCAGTACGCAGCGGTCCAAAGTGGATGTTCTTGTCATTCCGACCAATGAAGAACTGATGATTGCCAGAGAAACACAAGCACTGGTTCAATAAGGCATGTTCATGATAAGATGGATAATAGTGAGATAGATTGTTAGACTGCTGAACATGGGAGGGGCCCGATCTTGAAGCTTTCAAAACGTGTGCAACAGTTGGCGCCGTCGCCGACACTTGCGATTACTGCCAAAGCAAAGGCCTTGAAACAACAAGGGCATGATGTGATTGGCCTGGGAGCCGGTGAACCGGATTTCAACACACCGGAACACATCATTGAAGCTGCCAAATCTGCAATGGACAACGGTTATACCAAATATACGGCAACAGGCGGGATCCCTGAGCTGAAAGAAGCCATTGCAAACAAGTTGAAAAAGGATAACGGGTTGACTTACAAACCCGGCCAAATTATTGTGACCGTCGGGGCGAAGCACGCGCTTTACAATCTGTTCCAAGCCTTATTGGATGAAGGGGACGAAGTCATTGTCCCGGCCCCCTACTGGGTCAGTTATATCGAACAGGTGAAACTGGCCCAAGGAAAGCCGGTGGTGATCGAAGGAACAGAAGAGCAAGAGTTTAAGATCACACCTCAACAATTGCAAGAAGCCATTACTCCGCGGACGAAAGCGATGATTTTAAACAGCCCGTCCAACCCGACCGGCATGGTTTATACGGAGGATGAGTTGCGTGCAATTGGAAAAGTCTGCATTGACCGGGATATCCTCATCATTTCGGATGAAATTTATGAACATCTGATCTATGATCCGGACAAAAAACATGTCAGCATGGCCGGTCTGGGGCCGGATTATTATGATCATACGGTCATCATCAACGGGGTTTCCAAATCTTATTCCATGACCGGATGGCGGATCGGATTTGCTGCGGGTCCGGAGCCGCTGATCAAAGCCATGAACGGAATTTCCGACCACAGCACATCCAATCCCACTTCCATTGCGCAATATGCCGCTTTGGAAGCTTTGTCGGGTACACAGGAACCCATTCAAGAAATGAAAAAATCTTTCAAAGAACGCCGAGATTACGTGGTGGACCGCTTGAACAAAATTCCGGGTTTTGTTTGCCTGAAGCCGGCGGGCGCGTTTTATGCGTTTGTCAATATCCGTAAAGCGCTCGAAAACTCCGGCGGCCGTTACAAAACCCCGGATGAGTGGGCGGCGGATTTGTTGGAAACCGAACGGGTTGCCGTTGTTCCGGGTTCCGGTTTCGGTTCCAAAGATCATATCCGTATTTCTTATGCCACCTCATTGGAACAATTGGAAAAGGCTTTGGACCGGATTGAACGGTTCGTTTCCCAATCTCAGGCATGAAAAAAGGCTGTTGACCGTGGTCAACAGCCTTTTTGCCATCCATCAGAATATTTTTTTGACAGATAAAATCCTTGTAAGCATCACATGAATTACAAAACTTCACGAATCAAGCTGATCACTTTGCCGAGGATTTTCACACTGGGCAA
Source organism: Thermoactinomyces vulgaris (assembly GCF_005886755.1). Classification (NCBI taxonomy): domain Bacteria; kingdom Bacillati; phylum Bacillota; class Bacilli; order Caryophanales; family Thermoactinomycetaceae; genus Thermoactinomyces; species Thermoactinomyces vulgaris. The sequence goes on along the minus strand of NZ_CP039710.1, from coordinate 1,580,241 downwards.
TAAAATCGGCGAAAGGGTGTCATTTTCAGGTTGCAAACGAATATGATCCTTTTCCTTAAAAAACCGTTTGACCGTTGCTTCCCCTTCAGGAGTCATGGCCACGACGATGTCGCCGTTTTCGGCGGTTGGTTGCTGACGCACGACCACATAATCCCCGTCCAAAATTCCGGCATTGATCATGCTGTCCCCGCGCACGGACAGGAGAAAAACGGGATCATCTTGTCCGGCGAGCCGTCTTGGAAGCGGATAATAATCTTCGATATTTTCAATGGCTGTAATCGGCTCGCCCGCCGTCACTTTACCGACCAGCGGGACCATGACGGTTTCCACGCCTTTGGTATAGATTTCAGGGCGGTGTAAAAGCTCGATGGCACGGGGTTTGGTCGGGTCACGCCGGATATATCCCTTTTTTTCAAGACGAGCCAGGTGTCCATGCACGGTGGAACTGGAGGCAAGACCCACGGCTTCACCGATTTCCCGAACGGAAGGCGGGTATCCTTTTTCGGCCACTTCTTTTTGGATATAGTCTAAAATGGCTTTTTGCCTGGGTGAGAGTTTGTCCACGTTTTCATCCCCCTTTGATCACATTCACCCGCTCCACATCGACATATCTTCTATTAGTATACATGAACAATGGAAAAAGAACAAACATTTGCAGAATGTTTGTTCTTAAAACACAGTTTATAACATTTGATCCAGCCGGTCGAGCGCTTCATCCTTTTCCGTATTGATGACATGGGTATAGATCTGGGTGGTTTGAATATTGGAATGCCCCAGAATTTCTTGCACCACCCGCAGGTTTTCCCCGTTGGACAAAAGAAGGGTGGCCAGGGTATGGCGCAGTTTATGAGGGGAAATGGAGGCTGCCTTCGGAGGCAGGTTGGCTTCGCGCACGTATTTGCTGATAATATCCGAGATTCCTTTCCGGCTGATGCGCTGATAGTTCTTATTGAGAAACAAGGCTTGCTGATGTTCCCGATCTGCTTTGTTTTCGGGGCGGACGGACAAATAATTTCTCAACGCTTGTTTGGCCGTCTCATTCAATTTGAGCATCCGTTCTTTTCCGCCTTTGCCCAAGATGATCACCCGCATGACTTCGCCGTCGGACTGGATGCTGTTCAGATTTAATTGAATCAGCTCGGACACCCGCATCCCGGTGTTTAAAAAAAGGAGAAGAATGGCCAGATCGCGTCTTTCCATCCATTCCGGGCTTTTGGTGTTTTTCTTTTGATGGTACGTTTTGACGGCGTGAAGAAGGCGCAGGGCCTCTTCTTTGGTCAGAAAGACAGGAACTTTCTGGCGCGAACGGCTTCTCAATGAAGCATCTTCGTATTCTGCCATTGGATTTTGGCTCAGCACATGGGTTTTGACCAGAAAACGAAAGAGAGAGCGCAACGAAGCGCGCTTTCTTTGTTTGCCACTTTGGGAGTTTTCCCGGTAGTGTGTCCGGGTGATCCACTCCTCCTTGATTTTCCCGGTTTTCGGGTCTTTTTTCTTTCTTAAAATATGTACGGTTCGTTCATAGCCGTTTTCAATCTGCCGGAAAAAACGTTTGATGATCATCGAATCCACTTGATCGATCGTTTTGTTGATGGAATCAAGATAATCAAAAAAGAGTGCAAAATCATAGGCATAATTTGCAATGGTTTGTTTTGAACGTTCGGCGCTGATCATCTCGAGAAAAAATTCTTGCACTTCTGCAGGAAACTGAGAGATGATCCGATTGATATTTTCTGGCAGTTTACGTGATTTAAAAACCGGTTTCAAGCCGAATCCACCTCCTGCTCCTGAAAGTCAGTGTCATTATTCTAACATAAAGAATGGAAGGTTATTTGACTTCAGCCGACAAGATCATCTATAATATCTATCCGGGTGTGGGAAACACCCGTTTTTTAATGACCATAATCCAATTTTATATGATAAACGACATCAATCTTTTTGTGTCACGCAACTTGTTGCGTGACGGGTGGGTGAGGGATCATCTCAAAGGAATAGAAAGGCAAGATGGATCGTTCAACATTGAAAGTTGAGATCATTGCAGGAGTGACTTCCTTTTTCACGACAGCCTATATTCTGATTGTTAATCCACTGATTTTGAAAGATGCCGGCATTCCGTTGGGAGCAGGATTGATGGCCACCATTTGCGCTTCCGTCTTTGGTTGTTTGATCATGGGATGGTATGCCAAAGCTCCGATTATCCTGGTACCCGGGATGGGAGTCAATGCATTTTTCAGTTACACCATTGTGCAATCTTTCGGGCTTTCGTGGAAGCAAGGGTTGGCTGTGGTGATTCTCTCCGGGCTTTGCTTTTTCATCGCCAGTGTGACATCCTGGGGCGATAAGCTTGTCACCGGGGTTCCGGATTCGTTGAAGCACGGAATCACAGCAGGGATTGGTTTCTTGCTGACTTTTATCGGCTTGCAGAAAGGGATGATCATCCAACCGAGTGAAATCAACGTGGTTCAACTGGGTGATTTTTCCCATCCGGTAACCCTCGCGACGATTTTGGGCCTTGTTGTTACTCTGTTTTTGTTTGTCCGGGGGACCAGAGGGGGCATGTTGATCGGGCTGATCATCACCAGCTTGCTGACGATGATCCTGACCGGTGATTTTCGTCCCCAGGCAGCCGATGTGAAGTTGCAAGATTATTTCCATCTGTTTGCTGCAGCAGAGTTCAACCTTTGGCAGATTCCGTTTTGGCTGTCTGTTTTCTCGATGACCATGATTGTGGTTTTTGAAAACATGGGCTTATTAAGCGGTATGCTGCCGGATGCCGAAAAATTTCCGCGGGCTTATCAGGTTGTGGCGGTATCCACACTCACATCCGGCATCTTCGGAACAAGCCCGACGGTGGCATCGGCTGAAAGCTCAGCCGGAATTGCTGAAGGGGGAAGAACAGGCATTCCGGCTCTGGTTGCAGCCGGATTGTTTGCCCTTTCGGTTTTTATGCTGCCGGTGATCGGCATGATTCCGGAAAATGCAGTTACTCCTGTATTGATGGTGATTGGTGCGCTGATGATGAAAAGCGTGCAAGAGATTCCCTTCCATGATTTTTCAGAAGGATTTCCCGCTTTTTTAATCATCGCTGGAATTCCGCTTACGGGCAGTATTGCGGATGGATTGGCGTTGGGATTCATCGCGTATCCGTTGCTCAAAGCCGCAAGCGGAAAATGGAAACAGGTTTCGCGCTTGATTTATATGACAGCGGGATTGTTTTTAATCTATTTTGTTGCTTCCGCATGGATGATGCATTAAAAAAAGAGGCCGGATCCGGCCTCTTTTTTTGTGGGGACGACATATTTACATGGGTGAGGAGATTCATTGTGGCATGTCATTGCCCGTGGGAGAGGAAACAAAGAATGAGCCGGGACAACCGGACGGGACACCTGTGTGCCATTTCAGTTTCAGGTTGCTCTGCCAATGTTAAGCGGTCCGGGTGGGGCGGATCCAAACGGCTGTTGTCCAGGATGCCATTTATTTTTGCCGGCGGGTGATTCATGACGAGGGCAGGGGTGGAAAACATGAGAAAAAATGTAAACAAAAAGCCGAGGGAGAATACGAGAATGACTGATATTTTTTTTGCAATCATATCTTTTTCTCCTTTTCATCCCGATAATGGATCATTCGTAAGGAGGATTTAATTTTTGTCTATTCCCACTATTCAAAATTAAACCCCTGGATTTCAGCGGAACGAATTGAACAAAATCAACATTTAATCCATTAATGAAGGTATTTTATCCAAGAAGCTTTAGTTTGCGCATAAACACCAACATAAACAAGTTTGCAACACAAACAAACCTTCAAAAAATAAAAACACACAAAGGATAAATTTACGACGTTCTCCCGGGCAACCAAAAAACATCAATCAAACCGAGCAACATCGCGATCGAAAAACAATAAAAATATATTATTCAAAAAATAATAAATTAATTGATAAATGATTTAATTTTGTAGTATAATACTAATACGTACTGGTACTCATTGAAGAATGGATGATGGATATGCTTCATGTAACCAAAATGCCAACAGAAGCAAAAGACAAGTTATTGTATGTCGCTCTTCAACTGTTTACCACCAAAGGATTTAAAGAGACCTCGATCCTTGAAGTGGTGGAACAGGCAAGGGTGTCCAAAACGACTTTTTACCGTTTTTTCCGCAGCAAAGAAGAATTGCTTGTCTGCTTGTTTGAACTGTTGGCCAACGAAGTTCTGAAGGAAGTGGAGGAAGCGGTTCTCCGGGAAGAGCAAATTGCGTACAAGGGGTATGCCGGCATACGCCGTTACATCGAGATTTGTGTGAATCGTTCAACCGTTGCGAAATTATTGTTGGTGGAGTCTGTCGGGGTGAGTAAAGCGGTGGAACGGATGCGCCGGACAGCTCACCTGAGATTTGCCGATTTGATTGACCGGATTGTGCAGGAGATTCTTCCGCCGGCCAAACAAAACCAGGATGCCCGGATCATTTCGCAAGCCATGGTTGGAGCGATCAATGAAGTCGTGATGCATAATCTTTTCCGGTCTGATGAAAAAATCGACACGGACCACCTGGCACGGTTGTTAAACCGGATCATGGTCAGTTCGTATGTCAACTTTTCGTTTGGGAAATCAGCTGGAAACATGGTTCGTCAATAGGCCTGTCTTTGGACGGGAAGTACCAGTACGTATCGGTATCAAACGGAGGGATGCCATTATGTCAGGAACCAATAAGGAAGCGAATTCGGGACTTTGTTTCCAACTTTCTGAAGAACAACTGGATCTCAAAAAGTGGGCGCATGGATTTGCAGAAAAGGAGATCCGCCCGATCGCGGCCGAGTATGATGAAAAAGAAGAGTTCCCCATGCAAGTTTTGGAAAAAGCTGCGAAAGCCGGCTTAACCAGCTATGCGGCTCCGGTGGAATATGGAGGGGGCGGCCTGACCAGCGTGATGGCTGCTTGCCTGATTGCCGAGGAGTTGTATTGGGGGTGCGCGGGAATTGCCACATCCCTGATGGTGGCAGGGTTGGCCGGATTACCTCTTTATTATATGGGAACGGAAGAACAAAAAAAGAAATGGATTCCGTTCTTGTGTGATCCGGAAACCCCGCGGATGGGAGCCATGGCACTGACTGAGCCAGGCGCTGGTTCCGATGTCAAAGCGATTAAAACCCGCGCCGAAAAAGACGGCAACGAATGGGTGATCAACGGACGGAAATGTTTCATTACCAATGGAGGCATTGCCGATCTGTACGTTGTTTTTGCACGGACCATTCCGGATGCGGGTTATCACGGGGTGTCGGCCTTCATTGTCCCCAAAGGAACGCCGGGACTTTCCGGAGGGAAAAAAGAGCGAAAAATGGGAATTCGGGCTTCTCATACCGGAGATGTGATTTTTGAGGATGTCCGCGTCCCAGAGGAAAACCTGCTGGGAGAAGAGCACATGGCATTCTTCGGGGCCATGCAGATGTTGGAAAAATCAAGACCGGTTGTGGCTGCCGGCGCTGTCGGTGTTGCCCAGGCTGCATATGAATATGCATTGGAGTATGCAAAAAACCGGGTGCAATTCGGGCGTCCCATCATCAAAAACCAGGCGATTTCCTTTATGCTTGCACAAATGAAAACCAAAATCGAAGCGGCTCGCCTGCTGACTTATCGCGCGGCCGATCTGGCAGACCGGGGGGAACCCTGTACGACCGAAGCCAGTATGGCCAAAGCATTCGCAGCCGAAACAGCCATGGAAGTCACGACCAATGCGGTGCAAATTTTGGGCGGATACGGTTATATGCGGGATTATCCGGTTGAAAAGTGGATGAGGGATGCGAAAATCCTGTCCATTTATGAAGGAACCACACAAATTCAATATAAAGTGATCACCAACAGTTTCTAAACATTATCAATATGAAGGGAGAAATGATGATGAAAGACTTGAGCATTCATGAAATTTTCGAAAAAATCGAGCAGGCGTTAAATGAGGATTCCAAGCCGATTGAAGGAATGAATGCCGTTTATCAATATGATCTCACAGGCGAAGAAGAAGTCACCTATCAGCTGCAATTGTCCAATGGTCAAGCCAAAGTGGAGAAAGGTTCACCGGCTGAAGCGGATTGTGTGTTGCAAATGAAAATCGATGATTTTAAAGAATTGCTTTTGGGAAATCTGAGCGGAACCGCAGCGTTCATGTCCGGGAAATTGAAAATCAAAGGAAATATCGGTGCTGCGATGAAGATGGAAAACTTGCTCCGTCAATATGACGTAAGCAAATATGTATGATTTCAGTTCCCGGTCCGGACCGGGAACTGCCTCAGGCGTCATATCACTGCTTCTGGAGGGCTGCCAATGAAAAACCAAAATCTGGTGGAAATGGTATGGCGCTCCGTTGAAAAATATCCGGACAATATCGCACTGAAGTGGAAAGAAAACAACACTTACCAAACACTCACTTATCAGAATTTTTGGAACCGTATTCAATGGGTGGCCGCAGGATTGTATCGTTTCGGGGTCCGGAAGGATACCAAAGTCGGCATCCTTTCCAACAATCAATACAAATGGCCCATTGCGGATCTGGCTGTCGGCAGTTTGGGGGCTGTCAGCGTGCCGGTCTACCCGTCCCTTCCTGCGGACCATGTCAACACCATTTTAAAACAAGCAGACTGCGAAGTGGTTTTTGTAGAGGATGAAGAACAACTCCAAAAAGTCATCCATGGCCAAAACGATGTCCATACCATTATTTATATGGGATTCAGAGAATATTCAGGAAATAACGGGAATATCGTCACCTTTTCTTCCTTGGAGCGCCAAGGAAAGGAACACCCGCTGGATCAATGGTCAGAGATTTGGAAAGCAATCGGGCGCGATCAACTGATGACCATCATCCATACATCCGGAACGACGGGTGTTCCCAAGGGTGCTATGTTAACACACGGAAATTTTTTATCCAATATTGAGGGAATTCAAATTTGGTGCATGGAAGCCCGGCACGATGACATTTTCTTGTCCTATCTGCCGCTGGCGCATGTTTTTGAACGAATGGCCGGACAGTTTATGCCGTTATCGGTCGGGGCCACGATTGCTTATGCAGAAAGCCTGGAGACGATCCCGCAAAATCTGTTGGAGGTTCGTCCCACGGTGATGACCAGTGTGCCAAGGCTTTTTGAAAAAATTTATGCCCGCGTCCAAGAAGAGATCCAATCGGGGACACCGATCCGCCGTGCGGTTTTTGAATGGGCTCTTAAGATCGGGGAAAAACGGTATGAACTGTACACCAGCAAGCCGGCTGATTATTTGATGATGCATGATTTGCCGCCGGATCTGAAATGGAAATGGAAAATTGCCGACAAGCTCGTTTTTCAGAAGATCAAATCGCAACTGGGCGGGCGGCTGCGCGGTTTGATTTCGGGCGGGGCTGCTTTGAATCCCGACATCGCCCGGTTCTTTTGGGCGATTGATGTGCCGGTGTTGGAGGGATACGGACTGACCGAAACCTCACCGGTGATCAGTGTCAATCCGTTTTCCCGTGCCCGGATCGGAACTGTGGGGCTGCCGCTGCCCAACTTGGAAGTCAGTATCGCCGAGGACGGCGAAATTTGGGTTCGCGGTCCCAATGTGATGCAAGGGTATTACCGAAATGAGGAAGCAACCGCCAATCAGTTCCACAACGGATGGTTGAAGACAGGGGATCTGGGTGAAATCAACGAGGAAGGTTATTTGAAAATCACGGACCGGAAAAAACGGCTTTTGATATTGTCCACCGGAAAAAATGTGAGTCCCCAACCGGTGGAAAATGCGATTTGCGCCAGTTTGTACATCAACCAGTGCTGTTTAATCGGCCAAGACCGAAAATACACCACCGTGTTGATCGAACCTGATTTTGAACAGCTGGTCCCTTGGGCAAAGAAGAAGAATTTGCCTGCCGATTCCCGTGAGAAGCTGGTCGAATGCGAAGAAGTGAAAACGCTTCTTCAAAACGAGATCAAGCAGGCGGTCAAGAATTTCCCCCGTTATGAACGGCCCAAAAAAGCTTGGATATCCGGACGGGAGTGGACAGAGGAAACCGGAGAGATCACGCCTTCATTGAAAGTACGGACACATGAGATCGAAAAAATTTATAAAAATGAAATTGCCCAAATGTACGGGGATGTTTCTCATCCGCGCATGATTATTTTAGAATCCGCAAAGCAAGGAGGTACATCATGAATCTTCCACTCAAAGGAAAAGTGGCGGTTGTCACCGGGGCTTCCCGCGGTTTGGGGAGAATGGACGCTTTGAAGTTGGCAGAAGCCGGAGCCGATGTGGTGGTGACGGATATTTTGATCGAAGAAGACGAGAAATTGGAGGAAAAGTCCGAACAGTACGGGCCGATGTCCCAAATCATGGCTCAATCCAAAACCATTTACACCAAATCTACGGCCAAACAAATTGAAGAAATGGGACGGCGCTCGGCGGCATACCGGATGGATGTCACAGATCGGGAAGAAGTCCAAAAGGTAATGGCTGAAATCAAAGACAGGTTCGGTCGGATTGACATCTTGGTCAACAATGCCGGAACCTTGGATCATACAGCGCGTTTGGAACATCAGAATGATGATTTTTGGGACCGGGATTTGAAGGTGAATTTGACCGGAGCTTACAACTGTTCCAAAGCGGTTTGGCCCTATATGAAAGAACAGAAATGGGGACGCATCATCAATATGGCTTCTGTGGCCGGAACCTTGGGAGGATACGGACAAGCCAGTTATTCAACCACCAAAGCGGGAATCCTGGGCTTGACCAAAACCTTGGCTTTGGAAGGGGCCCGGTACAATATTACGTCCAATGCCATTGTGCCGGGAATTATCAATACGGAGGCTTTTCAATACACCAACCCGAAAATGCGGGAGCGCATGATTGAACGGACGGCTTTTAAAAGACCGGGGGAACCGGAGGATATTGCATATGCCATCGTGTTCTTGGCATCAGATCAGGCCAAATACATTACCGGGGTCGGACTTCCGGTTGCAGGCGGAATCGATCTGTTTACTTTTTGATGAAGAAAGGAGAGAAAAGCATGAGTGACCGCGATGCAGTGATCATTGATGCCATCCGGACACCGATCGGGCGGAAAAAAGGAACACTCTCGACGGTCCGGCCTGATGACATGGCAGCTTTCGTCCTGCAAAAGCTGGTGGAGAAAAACCAATTGAATCCGGCAGAAGTGGAAGACATTAAAATGGGATGCGTCACGCAAATCGGCGAGCAAGGATACAATATCGGCAGAATGGCCGGCTTGATCGCAGGGTTTCCGGTGGAAGTGTGCGGAGTGAGTGTCAACCGGATGTGTGCTTCCTCTTTGGAAACTGTTGCCCAAGGGGCTCATGCCATCATGGCGGGGATGGCGGATTGTGTGATCGCGGCCGGGGTTGAAAGCATGAACCGGGTCCCCATGGGCAGTGACGGCGGCAGTTTCAGCGACCGGCTGTTGTCCAAATACAACATTATTCCGCAAGGGCTCTCAGCGGAAATGATTGCCGAAAAATGGGGAATCTCCCGTGAGGAGATGGACGAATTTTCATTGCACAGCCATGAAAAGGCACTGGTTGCACAACAGGAAGGACGTTTTTACAACGAGCTGGTGCCGGTGGAAATCAAAGGAGATAAAGGGGAATGGGTAAAACTGGACAAGGATGAGACGCCCCGGGCCAATACCAGTTTGGAAGCACTGGCTCAATTGTCGCCTTCCTTCCGTCCCGACGGCAATGTGACACCGGGAAATTCCAGCCAGATCAGTGATGGTTCGGCCGCTGTTTTGCTCACCTCCCGCCGGAAAGCCAAAGACTTGGGGCTCGTTCCGAAAGCCCGGGTGGTTGCCACACAATTGGCTGGTGTGGAGCCGGATATCATGCTGACGGGGATCATTCCCGCCACCCGAAAAGTGTTGGACCGTGCCGGTTTAAGCTTGGATGACATCGGGGTGTTTGAAGTCAATGAAGCGTTTGCTTCGGTGGTTCTTGCCTGGGAGCGGGAGATCAAACCGGACAAGGAAAAAGTCAACCCCAACGGAGGCGCGATTGCATTGGGGCATCCCCTCGGAGCCAGTGGTGCCCGGATTATCGCGACATTGGTCAATGAGCTGGAACGCCGAAAGGAACGTTACGGGTTGGCCACGATGTGCATCGGATTTGGAATGGCGCTTGCAGTCATTATTGAACGGGAGGAAGACTGATGGAGTGGAAGCAATTTTTGGTGGAGATTCGCGATCAGGTTGCACGGATCACCATCAACCGCCCGCCAATGAATACGCTGAGCCGGGATGCCCTTTTTGAATTGGGTTCCATTCTGGATCAGCTGGAAAAGGATCCGTCCGTCCGGAGTTTGATCCTCACCGGGGCGGGAGAGAAAACTTTTTCCGCCGGTGCGGATGTTTCCGAGTTTGGCGGAATGGGGGATCGGGAACAGGCAGAAGGTTTTTTAAAACAAATCCATGATTTATTCAACCGGATTGAAAACTTCCCCAAACCGGTGATTGCCGCCATCAACGGGAAAGCGTTGGGCGGCGGGAACGAATTGCAAATGGCTTGCCATTTGGGGATTGCCGCCGACCATGCCGAACTCGGGTTGCCGGAAGTCCGGTTGGGGATCATGCCGGGTTATGGAGGGACACAGCGGTTACCACGTCTGATCGGGCAAAGGCGCGCTTTGGAAATCATGCTGGAAGGAAAAAGAATTTCCGCACAGGAAGCATTGGAAATCGGACTGGTCAATAAAGTTGTGCCGGCGGAACAGTTGGCCGAAGAAGCGTTTGAATGGGCCAAACAATTGGCCGAAGGACCGCCCGTTGCCATGAAAGGAATCATCCAATCGGTCATCAACGGGAGCCGGAAGGAATTAACAGAAGGGTTAAAAGTCGAACGCGAGAACATGCTGGCCGTGATGCGCACGGAGGATGCCATTGAAGGAGTTGCCGCTTTCTTTTCCAAACGCAAACCGTCTTTTAAAGGAAAGTAATATCGGCACACAAGCCTCCCGGACAGGGAGGCTGTGCCTGCATTTCATTTAAAGGGGGGATCCTATGCCTTCACATACTTACTTTTTTACCGGTTTCCCCGGATTTATTGCCACCAGGCTGGTTGAAAAGTTGTTTGACCAGGATCCGTCTTCCCGATTCCTGCTGTTGGTTCACCCCAGCCAACAGGAGAAGGCGGAAAAGGTGATTTCGCAATTAACGCAAAAGAAAGCAGGGTCCAGAGGATGTTTCATCCCGATCCCCGGCGACATTACCAAGGAAAATTTGGACATCCCGCAGCAACGCATGGAACGCCTCCGGGAGGAGATCGATTATGTTTTTCATTTGGCCGCGATTTATGACTTGGCGGTTTCCAAGGAGACCGCCTATAAGGTCAATGTGACCGGCACCCGAAATGTAAACGATTTCGTCTTAAGTTTATCCGGATTGAAGCGGTACGTCTATTTCAGTACCGCTTATGTATCGGGCAAGCGGACCGGCCGGATTTTGGAGACTGAATTGGATGAAGGACAGTCTTTTAAAAACCATTATGAAGCGAGCAAGTTTGAAGCGGAGGTTATCACTCAGAAGATCATGAAGCAAGTGCCTTTGACAATCATCCGGCCGGGAATTGTCATGGGAGATTCCAAAACGGGGGAAACGGTCAAGTTTGACGGACCTTACTTTGTGATGCGTTATTTGGACAAATTTTCCCGTTTCCCCATTCCTTATCCGGGCCGGGGGAAAGCCTTGTTAAATCTCGTGCCGGTGGATTATATCGTGGACGCAACGTGTTATTTGGCCACGCATCCGGTGGGGGAAGGAAAAGTGTATCATTTGACCGACCCCAACCCTTATCCGGCCCGGGAAGCGTTCGGTATCATTTGCGAGACACTGGTTGGAAAGAAAGCGTCCTTTACGCTGCCCTCTTTCATTGTATACGGTTTGCTTTCAATCCCCGCGTTTCGAAGGTGGTTGATGGTGGAAAAAGAGACCATCGAATACTTTCGCCTGAAGGCGGAATACGATTGCTCACAAGCGTTGGAAGATTTAAAAGATTCAGGGGTCAAGTGCGCGGATTTTAAAGATTACATTCAGGTTTGTGTCAAATTCTATGAAGATCACCGGCATGATCCGGACAAAATGATTGAAGTGCGGTAAGAAACAATAAAGCTTGTCGCCCGGATGACTTGGCGACAAGCTTTATTGTTGCGCTGATTAAGAAGCGCTTGCTTCTTTGGCTGCTTTTTGAAGATCCTGTTCTTTGCATTCCGTGGTGCAATAGCCTTCATATTTTTCTTCGCATTCGGGACAACAAATGTGCTGTTTATGGCAAGGATCGTATTTGCAATTGATGTAGCGGTCTTCGGGTTTTCCGCAATGGGAACATTTCCCGACGATCTTGTCTTCGACTTGATTGATGCGGACCGAGATGCGCTCATCAAACACATAACATTTCCCGTCAAAGAGTTGCCCTTTGACTTCCGGATCCTGGCTGTAGGTAATGATTCCCCCGTCCAGCTGGTAAACTTCCTTAAACCCTTCTTCCAACATCAAGGCTGTCAATTTTTCACAACGGATACCCCCAGTGCAATAAGTGATGATCGGTTTGTCTTTGTATTGGCTCATGTTTTTGCGAATCCATTCCGGGAACTCGCGGGTGGTTTTGACATCCGGGCGGATGGCTCCGCGAAAATGGCCGATGTCATACTCATAATCGTTTCTTCCGTCCAACACAATTACTTCATCCCGTTGGAGCATTTCATAAAATTCCTTGGGCGACAAACGTTTTCCCGTTTTTTTGTTGGGATCCACGTTCTTTTTCAAACGCCAGGTGACCAATTCTTTTTTCGGGCGTACAATCATTTTTTTGAATGCATGTTTGTGGTGTTTGTCCACCTTAAAGGGTATATCATGGAACAGCGGATGCTGATGCATGTAATCCATATATTTTTGGGTTTGCTCAACCGTTCCCGACACCGTTCCGTTAATTCCTTCTTTGGAAACCCAGATCCGTCCCCGCAAGCCCAGTTCGTTACAAAATGCACGGTGTTCATCCGCGAAGGATTCCGGGTCTTCCAAAGGTGTATATTTATAGTATAGGAGCACACGATAATTTTGATCATTGGTTTCCATACAGATCACTTCCCCTTTTCATCAGTTTCCCCGAAAAAAGTCCTGCCTTTTAGTATACAACAGACATGCGAAAACGCAAAGTACGGCTTGGGACCGAAGCTGATCGCACAAAGGCCTTTTTTCCATTATGATAATCAAAAAGACTAAAAGGTGGGAAGAAGTTGAAGGGACAAAACAAAGCCGTTTTTCTCGACCGGGACGGGGTCATCAACGAAGTGATGACGGGCCGGGTGGATCATGTCAACCGGCCGCAGGATTTTTATTTGCTGGAGAAAGTTCCGGAAGCGATTGCCAAATTAAGGGGACTCGGGTACAAAATTTTTGTGGTTACCAATCAAGGTGGGGTGGGACTGGGTTATATCCAGGAAAAAACCTTAAAAAAAATCCATGAAAAAATGCAGAATGATTTAATCGCCGGACATCCCGGGGCCATCATTGACGACATCTTGTATTGTCCCCACAAACCTTTTGAAGGTTGCTCTTGCCGCAAACCCCAAGCCGGCATGATTTTGGAGCTGGCAAAGAAGCATCAAGTGGATTTGTCCCGGTCATGGATGGTGGGGGACCGGCAAGTCGATCTGGAAGCGGGCAAAAGAGCGGGATGCCGTTCCGTTCTGGTTTCGAGCGAATATACTTTGTGGGATTTTGCCTGTTCATTGGATTCAAAGGAGGAGTGATTCCTCCTTTTTTGTTCTTTTAAAGCAAAAAATCTCTCAATATAGCCCGAAGGAATCATGCGAAAAAGGAGGACTATAAATATAATAAACCCGGGATGGGGGTGCGAGATTGGCTACATTGGCAGTCGGATGTCTGATCTGGATCGGGTTTACGGCTTATGTGATGATCATCGCCAACATACATAACCGTTTTCTGAGCAAAATGACGGGCATGATGGTTTCCATGGGTGTGGCCATGATGAGCAGTTTGTTATTGGGAACCTTGCTCGGTGTTTTTCTGGAAACCATGAGGGTTTCCACGGAGATTGCCATGGTGTTTGGGATGGTTGCCGGTTATTTTACCGGTAAACCGGTTCACCTCCTAGCTTCCCTGGACGGGTTTTTGGCAGGGATCATGGGAGGAATGATGGGGGCCATGCTGGGGGTGATGATGGTTCCCGAAAATTCGGCATGGACCCTGGCCGTGGTGATTGTCTCGTTTGTCCTTGCCATGGCGTTGATCATCCAATTGATTGCACAGGAAGTGAAAAAAGCGGATAAAAAGATGGAAGCCATGCGGGAAAAGAAAATCGCCGGTTGGGGGGTTTTGTTTTCGATCGCACTCATTATCGTTTCGTTTCCGCTCAATGCGGTGTGGGTGGATGCTTTTCCGGCTTCCACAACCAATACCATCCAGCCACACCACCATTAAAAAACGCCTGGAAAAATGAATCCAGGCGTTTTTTTTGCATTATGCCATTTATAAATTCTTAAAGTTTTCCACTTGGGTTTGAATGGCCACTTCCGTGGGGAGGCGCTCGATGCTGGATGCGCCGAAGAACCCGTCCACGCCTTTGGTCATGGATAAGATTTCTTTCACGTCTTGCGGTTCGGCAATGGGTCCTCCGTGGCAAAGGATGATGATGTCGGGATTCACTTTTTTGGCGGCATCATGGATGGCCTGAATCCGTTCGGCGGATTTCTCCAAGGTCAATGCCGTTTCCGCTCCAATCGAACCTTTGGTGGTAAGCCCCATATGCGCCACCAGGACATCGGCGCCGGCTTCAGCCATGGCGCCGGCTTCTTCCGTATTGAAGACGTATGGACAAGTCAACATATCCAGTTGGTGGGCTTCACGAATCATTTCGACTTCCAAATCAAAGCCCATTCCGGTTTCTTCGAGGTTTTGACGGAAATTCCCGTCAAAAAGTCCGACGGTGGGGAAGTTTTGCACCCCGTCAAATCCCATTTCTTTCAGTTGTTTCAGGAAAACGGGAATTCTGCGGAAGGGATCGGTGCCGCAAACGCCGGCCAAGACAGGAGTGTTTTGGACGATCGGCAACACTTCGGAAGCCATTTCCACCACAATGGCGTTGGCGTCTCCATAGGGGAGCAAACCGGCCAGGGATCCGCGACCGGCCATGCGATAACGGCCGGAATTATAAATAATGATGATGTCGGCTCCGCCTCGTTCGGCGAATTTGGCAGAAATTCCGGTTCCGGCCCCGCAGCCGATAATCGGCTTTCCTTGCTGAATTGTGTTTCTTAAACGTTTTAGTGATTCTTCTCTGCTGATAAACGGCATGATGTCAAACTCCTTTCATTCGTTTTCTTTTTGAATCAGTTCCATCAATTTTTTCGTCACGGCATCGGCAAATTCCGGATCATTAATATTGCAATCCAACTCGTAGATTGGGATATCCGGATTGGTGTATTGCTTGATGGCATCAAACAGCGCTTGGTCGGCTTCCGGCCACCAAAATTCTTTTCCGGGAGCATCCAGTTCGGAAACGCCTTTTAATGGAAGAAAGACGGCGGATTCTCCTTTGGACCGGTTGATTTTTTCGGCCAGGATCCGGCCCAGTTTTTCATTTTCTTCAGGGGTGGTTCTCATTAATGTGATGTTATCGTTCCAATAATAAAAGAGTCGGTCTCTGAATTTTTCCGGCACGGTGGACGGTCCCCAAAAGTTCACCATGTCCAGGCACCCCGGCGCCACGACTTGAGGCAACGCCCACTTGGCGGCGGCATCCATCCGGGTGGGGCCTGCGGACAGCACTCCTCCCACCAGTTCATCGGCCAATTCTGTCGTGGTGATGTCCAACACGCCGGTTATGTATCCTTGACCAATCAAATATTCCATGGTTTTCCCGCCGGTGCCGGTTGCGTGAAACACCAATACTTCATAGCCTTTTTGTTCCAGCAAATGTTTGCATTGATTCACCAGCGTGGTGGTGTTTCCAAACATGGAGGCGGTGATCAAAGGTTTGGTATCGATGGGCGGCACCTCGGCTTCCAACATGCCGACAATGGCACCGACGGCATTGGAATAAATTTTGGCGCTGATCCGGTTGACTCCGGCCACATCCAATATCGACGGAATCATGACAATATCGCTGATCCCCACATAAGGCTTTGTATCACCGGAGGCCACCGTGCTCACCATCACCTTCGGGACTCCCACCGGAAGGGCTTGCAAGCCGGACGTCCCGATCATGGTCCCGTTGGATCCTCCCATCGAAAAACCGGCGTCGATTTTTCCTTCCAGAAACAGCTCTTTCATAATGACGGCAATTCCCCGGGTCATGACAGACATGGCATGAGATTTATCAGCTTTTTTTCGAAGCTCTTCCAAAGAGCCCCCACCGGCTTCCGCCACTTTTTCGGCAGGAATGTCCGGATCAAAAAACGGTTCTCCCAAAACACCTGTGTTAATGACAAATGCATGGTGCCCGTGTTTTTCGATTTCCTGCTTGATAAATGCATAATCATGCCCTTTGGTATCCAGTGCACCAATGACAGCAATGGTTTTGCCCATTTCGATCCTCCTTGCAAGTTGAGTTAGGGTGTTTTAGAGAAAAACCCTTATAAATAACATTTAGTTATAAATGCTATATTCCCTTCATTATATCAATTATTTTTCTTATGATTTTTTAGAAAAACTTTTTTAGAACCTAAATTTTTGGCTTCCGACAGCGGAGGGGTGTAAGGAGAAAAGCTTGGATCCATGCTCTTTTTGATTTAAACTGTGAAGGTTATTGTATAATAATATTTAACGTACCGAATTTTTTAGTGATGCCGAAAACCGGCATCATCCTTTTTTTAGGGAAAGGGGGGCCTTTGGTGGATACCATACAACAATCCATGCCGGCAAAAAGACCGATGTCCAAAGGGAAAGTATGGACATTCAGCACGACGCATCTGATGAATGACTTGGTGACGACCGGCATCGTCCCGGCGTTATTGCCGCTGTATCAGCAGGCTTTTGATTTGACTTACACGCAATCGGGGCTCATTATTCTCGCTTCTTATATCACTTCCTCGGTCATGCAGCCATTGTTTGGCGCATGGACGGATCACAAACCGATGGTCTGGATGTTGCCGCTCGGTGTGTTTATTTCTGTGATGGGATTGGCACTGACCGGCTGGGCACCCAGTTATGGATGGGTTTTGTTTCTGATCGCCTTATCCGGGCTCGGCTCCGGGATTTTTCATCCGGAAGCATCCCGGGGAACCCACTTTGCATCAGGAAATACCAAAGGGCTGGCGCAGGCGATTTTTCAGGTGGGAGGCAACGGTGGCCAGGCTTTGGGACCGTTGATGATTCCGTTGTTTTTGGTTTATACGGGAAAAGAAGGGCTGCTCTGGTTCAGTGTGCTGGCAGTGATCGCGCTCATTTTGCTTTTGCGTTTATTGCCTTGGTATAAAGAACAGGTGAGCAGGTCGCAGGCAGCCAAAAAACAATCCAAAGGAAAAAACCACTGGCCGGGGGTTTTTTGGCTGGTCATTGTGATCACATTGCGGTCTTGGTGCCAAGTCGGGGTTTCCGCTTTTTTGCCTTTTTTCTTTTTGCATCAAATGAACATGTCTTACAGTCAGGCAGAGGTGTTAAACTTCGTGTTTCTGGGGGCAGGCGCGTTGGGAACGTTTATCGGCGGGGCGTTGTCTGATTATTTGGGGATCAAACGCTGGTTGGTCGGTTCCCTGCTCGCTTCGGTGCCTTTTGCCTTATGGTTGCCTTATGCCCAAGGGGTTTCGATGTGGCTGGTGATCTTTTTGTTCGGTTTTTTTGTTTTATCTTCTTTTGCCGTGACCGTGGTGTATATGCAAAAATTGCTGCCCCGCAATATCGCTATGGCTTCCGGTTTGGCCATTGGTTTTGGTGTCGGAGCCGGGGGAATCGGAGCCACGCTCATGGGATATCTGATCGACTTGTTCGGGGTGCCCACCATTTTATCGTTGATTTCCGCATTGCCCATTTTGGCGGTTCTATGTGCGTTCATGGTTCCGGATGAAAGAAAACTGGCTGCATAAACGGATTCCGAACCCTCCCGGTTTGAAGTGCATGGGAGGGTTTATTGTACCTTTAATTGATGGGATGCGCCGGCTAATATGCCCTATTTCATTTCGGTTAACGATTCTTCGTCGCTCTGTGAGGCTTCCAGCCCCCCATTTTTACGAATGAAAAAAGCTGCCCTTTGCGCGGGGCAGCTGTTATTATCCGGGGGACAGAGTTTGCAGTTCTGGTACACATTATGGAATCGCCTGCGAAGGTCTGCCACATTAGCGTCAAAACCTCCTCCGTCTGCATCCGAGCCTTAATTTCAGAACGAATTATTTTTTTGATCTCTCACGGGATAGAACCTCAACAGTAAATCCACCCGGTGTTTTAACAAAAAAAGTCCAACCATGTGCGTTCTGTGGAGGATCTACATCGATGCCGTCTTCTTTCATTCGTTTATAGATCTTATTCACCTGCTCATCGCTTTCCTGCACAAATCCGATGTGAAATGTTTTGGGATATTCAACTTGCTTTCCTTTCATTAAGGACAGTAACATCCCTTGATCGTCAGTTAACAGAGTAAACGAGTTGCCACGGGTAGACACAGTTTTCAGATCGAAATATTTCTTCAAGAATTCTTCAGTGGCTCGAACGTCAGTAACCGTCAGATTCAGATGGTTGAGATTCATCGAATCTCCTCCTCTACAAATTTACAATCGCTTTAAGGTCTTTGATATCAGGTTGTTGGGGTGAACGGTCAGTAACAATGAATCCGCCAAGCAGGATATAAGTAAACAATGGTCCGACAAACATGCGTACGGCTGCGTTGAAATCAACAATGTTTACCAATCCTTTTTTTCGCTTGCTCTAAAATAGCGAAATGCTCTTTATGACCTTCTCCGGCAAGGTTGAACAAAAAAGGCTTCCTGGCTATGGAAACCGAGGAGACTCGGCAACGAAAATTGGCATCAATGCAAGGTAATTGGATTACATAAGACTGGAGATATAGTGATACGCAAAGTTATTTAATGCTTGGTGCAGTTCGTCACGATGATTCAACGAATTATTTTCAAACGAATCCAAATTTTCAGTTGAAATCAAACTGAACAGTTCGGTTTGATCATACGCTTTTATTTGTTAGTATGTCAAGAAGATTCATCGTTTATTATTGCCCGAAAATTAAAAAGGCCCGTGAATTAAGCGAATCCAGACATGCATAATTAGATGAAAAATTGGCGTAAATGATTTATGCTGACAGTACTACGATCAAAGAAGCAGGAGGGAAAAGAATGAAACCACTCAACGACAAGGTGGCCGTGATCACCGGAAGCAGCCGGGGCATCGGTGCCGCCACGGCCGTGTTATTCGCCAAAGCCGGAGCCGATGTTGTCATTAATTATCATCATTCTGAAAAAGAGGCTTTGCAGGTGCTTGAAAAAGTGGAGGACGTCGGAAGAAAAGGCATTGTGGTGCAAGCGGACGTCCGGAAGGAAGAAGATGTGAAAAAGTTGGTGGACCGGGCCGTTCAGGCATTCGGAAAAGTGGATATTCTCATCAACAATGCCAACATTGCCTTTGCAGTCAAGCCATTTTTGGAGATGAGCTGGGAGGAGTTTTCCGTCAAGTTGAACGACGAGATGCGTTCTGCTTTCCATCTTTGCCAAGAAGTGGTTCCGTATATGGAAAAACAGGGAGGAGGAAAAATCGTCTTGATTTCCAGCGGGTTATCCCGGACGCCCGCGCCAGGATTTGTTGCTCACGGGACAGCCAAAGCAGCCATCGTGTCGTTTGCAAAATACCTGGCACTGGAATTGGGGCCCAAAAATATCCGGACCAACGTGATTGCCCCCGGTTTGGTGTTGACTGATGCGACAAAAGACCAACCGAAAGAAATGCATGAATCCATCCGGAATGTCACGCCTTTGCGACGCCTGGCCGAACCGGAGGATGTGGCCGGGGCTGTTTTGAGTTTGGTGGCTGATTGGAATTCGTTTATGAACGGCGCTTATCTTCCGGTCAACGGAGGAAATGACATGGATTGATGACAGACGGATAAAGGACATGGTCTCAGAGTTTTAAAAAAAGCCGGTAAATCACCGGCTTTTTTTGCAATTGGAGGTTGATCATTGCGGCAAAGAAGTATATCATTAGAATGATTCCTTTTTAATAATTATTCTAATTTAGGAGGATGAAAATGAAAGTTTATGATTACCACCATCTCAACCATGTAAAAGAACAGCACACCTCCCGAAAAACCTTGTGGATCACCCTGGCGTTAACCGTCTTTTTCACAGCGGTTGAGGTGGCAGGCGGACTGCTGTCCAATTCGCTGGCTTTGTTGTCTGATTCCGCCCATATGATTTCCGATGTGTTTGCATTGGGCCTGAGTTTGACGGCCAGTTACATGGCCACACGAAATCCGGACGGAAAATATACGTTTGGTTTTCTCCGGTTTGAAATCATTGCGTCCTTCTTAAACGGGTTGGCTCTGGTTGTGATTGCAATCGGGATTTTTATTGAAGGCATCCGCCGGCTCATTGAACCCCGGGAAATCGATAAGCCTTTGATGTTGACGATCGCGGTGATCGGGTTGATGGTCAATATTGTGTTGACGGTGATTTTAAGCCGCAGTTCCAAAGAAGAAGAAAATCTGAACATCCAAAGTGCTCTCTGGCATTTTATTGGGGATTTGCTGAGCTCCGTGGGGATCATTGTTTCCTTCATCCTGATCTCCGTGACCGGGTTTTTGATTTTTGATCCGCTGATCAGTATGGTGATCGGAGGAATCATTTTTTACGGCGGTTCCAAAATACTTTACGAATCTTATTTCATTCTGATGGAAGCCGTGCCGGAAAAGTTTGATCTGGAATCGGTTCGCCAAGACATCAGCAGAGTGGAAGGGGTTCGGGATGTGCACGAACTGCATCTGTGGGCGGTTTCCACGGACCATTATTCGCTGACGGCTCATGTGTTTATTGATGAAGCGGCAGAACCGTTTCTTGTGATCAAGGACATCAATGAGACTCTCTCTCAAAAATACGGAATTGTCCACTCCACCGTCCAGATCGAACATCCTGCCGTTCATGATCACGGGGAGTACGGAAAACGTTTTTTGGCCGTCCATTGAGGAAAACTTCGAGGTCTAAATACCGGGAATCCACATATACAAAGTCTTGACAACAATCATCTCAAGGAGGTTATTTCATGTCGGAAGACTCGGTGTTTCCCGCCCGGTGGTATGCCGTTGCATGGTCGTCGGAGCTGAAAAAGGAACCCCTCAAAAAACGGATCGCCGGCCGGGATATTGTGTTATTCCGGGGAGAAGACAACACCCCGCATGCCATTCATGCCTATTGCCCCCATCGGGGAGCCGACCTTTCGCTGGGATTTTGTGCAGACGGTGGAGTCCGGTGCCCTTTTCATGGTTGGTTGTTTCAAGGAGACGGAAGATGTACGGATATTCCATCCCAGCCCGGAGCAAGGATTCCTGAATTTGCCCATGCCACGGCATACCGGGTGATGGAGAAGGCCGGGCTGATCTGGGTTTATCCTTCCGATCACGCCCACGATGAGCTGACGTTGTTTCCGGAACTGGAGGATCCGGACCTCCGGCTTGTTCCTTTTCAATCCACATGGAAAGCCCATTTTACCCGGGTGGTGGAAAGCGTCTTGGATGTGGCCCATCTTCCGGTTGTTCACCGCCGGACGATCGGGAGAAAGTCTTCGCCGGATGTAAAAATTCAATTTCATGCGGAAGGGGATCGGATCCGCATTGAAAATAATCAAACCGAATTGGAGTACCGGTTTCCGCAACAATGGATATTACGCCCCCGATCCCGCGGAAAACACCGGTTGATTAATTTCGTGACGTTTACGCCGGTTGATTCTCATTCCACGGACATCCGGGGATATATCGGCCGAAATTTTGCCAAATCGTTCTTGATGGACAAAATCTTGTCCAAATTCAGCCTCAAGGTACTGAAAGAGGATCAGGAAATCGTGGAAAGTCAGCATCCGCGGCCCATACCGGAATCCCTGCGTTTGGAAGCGCATGTTGCGGCAGACGGACCCCAAGTCCGGTTCAGAAACCGGTGGTATTCTTTTTTGACCGGCAACGAGCCAAAGCTGTCTTCCATCGCGAATCATTTTGAATATTGAGATAAAAGGTGGCAGGAGGGGAGAGCAAGGGGGAAACCGGCATAAAATCGGCCACAGAAAGCGAACGTATATTCCCAAAAAATCCAAAATCGCCTCAGAGCGAATCTGGCGTGGTTTTAAGAGGCGTTAGGTTCTTTTGGACATATGGGTCGTGAATAAAAAAAGAGGGGCCTTACAAACGAAATGTGAAGGCCTTTATTTTTTTGCTCATTCCATTATTTTCTTTTTCATCCTTTGTTATCCAACCGGTCGGTCAACTCTTCGATATCGGAAATCAACGTTTGCAGTGTAAAAGACTCCGTCTGGTTGATGGATTCGATCCGGTCTGCAGCCCGGCGCATGATTTTGGCTGCCTGCTTGAGATCTTGCACGGAAAGTTGCACTTGATATTCTTTATCCATTGTTTCACCTCGCCATAAAAATTAGTACCTTTGGCATCTGTTGAAAAACGATTGTGAAATGTAACATGAAACAGACATGTTCCCATGTTATCAAAAAAACACCGGGAGGAAAATGACCATGGGGGTTGGACCGAATCTTGTCATGTCAGGATGTTTCGCGCTTTTCACGCTGGTTTATTTTTTGCTTCAACGGCTTTACGGGGCGGATGTTCGCCTGTGGATGCTGATTTATTTTCCCGTACTCCTGTTTGTCATGACCTTTAGCTTCAATCATTGGCAACAACCGTTGAAAAGATTCATCGACCGGTTGAAAGAGCAGGCGCAAGCGGGTTTTTGGAAATGTATCATGATCATTGCAGGCATGGTTCTTTTCTGGGTGATTGCCATCATCTTGTTGATCGGGGTTCCGCTCGCTGTTTTTGAGCCCGAAGTTGCAAATCAATGATATCCATATCCGGTGGTTGTTGAAAAATCATGTGTTCCATGTATTATGAAATAGACATATTCCCATGTTATCAAAACATTGCAGGAGGGAGATGCGGTGAAAGTCGGTAAAAATTTATTATACTCTGCATTATACGCTTTAATTTTGCTTGGTATCATATTGATAAGAAAAAATTATGACGACGAAGAATTTCCTCAATGGATGGTCTTTTATTTCCCTGTATTATTTTTTGTCGCAACCTTTTGCATCCTTCATTGGAAGAAACCCTTGAAAAGAACCTTGGACCGGATGAATGAATGGGCGTATGACATGAGCTTCTGGAAAATCATCGTCATGATCTTAAGCATCCTGGTTTTTTCGGTGGTTGTCGTCGGGATCTTTATTGTATTGCCCATCATTATCTTTGAATCCTGAACTTCCGCAGATCCATTGATACATATGATATCTGGCAGGGTTTTAAGAATGACAGATATCGGAAACGAACAGCCGGTAAAAATCCAAGCGCCCGGGAAACCTGTATATGGTGTCTCGGGCGTTTTTTGTATGGATTTAAAGAAATTTATTTTTACAAATCCAATCCGATCATCAGAATGGATCTTTAATCGGAAATAAATGTAAAACAGACAGCCTAAACGACTGGGGATGAATGGTTCTATTGGAAATAACCAGTGGATCCCTCCTCCAAAAAACCGTTATATACGGTTACAAAATCTATATTTTGTAACGTTGTCAGTTGATGAGGGAAAAAGCAGACACCGATTTCTCAAAAAATGGCATTCCCCCCTTGGATGTTATCTCATTAAGAAAAGTTAACTATAGTTTTGAGAAATAAAAAATGTTTAATGGCGCATCGAAACATTCGCATTGGGAATTGAATAAAAAACACGGAATTATTTCTTTTATTATTAAAAACGATTTTTCTGTATTTACTGAACATTGTGCGCAGACCCGGCTGCTTCGGTCGTGAAACACAAAGCTGCTCCCTCCCCCCTGCGCGTAAAAAATGAATTTGAATTTGCCCGGCGGTTCTCTTTATGAACATTTGAACCGCCGGGTTATCCGATATAGATTGCGAGATAATCATACCAGATTTTCAAAAATGTGATGGCGATGACAAGGGTCAAGCCGACCCGCAATGTACGGGGATTTGTTTTCTTGCTGACCATCGCTCCCGCCGGCGAGGCGATCAGTCCGGAAATTGCCAGAATCATGGAAGGAAGCAGCAAGATTTGATCCGAAACCAATTTGGCCGCCACCGATCCTGCAGAAGATACAAAGGCGATCGCAAGGGACGTGGCAATGGCCGTACGGGTGGGAATTTTAAAAACAAACAACAGGACCGGCACCAGAATAAACGAACCGGACGAACCGATGATACCGGAAAAAACCCCGACAACCAACGTAATCCCCATCACCGTCGCGGGATGAGAAACGATTGGACGAGCCGCGGTTTCCTTTGTCTCTTTTTCGGAGTGAAACATCATCCATACCGCCAAGGTAGCCAAGATGGCGTAGATGAAATGAATCCATGTTTCACTCAGCCATTTGGAACCATATCCACCGAGAAAACTCCCGGCCAATACGGCCGTTCCCATATAAACGGCCAGCGATTGATTGAAGGATCCCCCTTTCCCGTGAACAACGAGTCCCGCCATGGACGTGAAAAACACTTGAACCGCAACCATCCCTGTAACGTCATGAGCGGAAAATGCAGGGAATCCAAACAAAGGCGGAAGATACAACAACACCGGATATTGAACGATGGCTCCGCCGATCCCCAACATTCCGGAGAGAAAAGATCCGATGGCACCAAGCAGAAAAATCAGCACCATGAAACTGACATCCATTGCCGTACACTTCTTTCTGTTTGATTTTCAGGGCCTCCGAATCAATCCGGAGAATCCTGAATTCCCTTCTGTAGCATAGTGCTTTCAAACGCCTTCGTCAACAGCGTCAAAAAAGCCTCCTCCTCCCTTTTGCCGGTGAAAAACAAAAAAGAACATGAAAAAATCATGTTCTTTTCGAAGGGTTTGACTTGAACAGTTTGACGAACTTCCGCTTCACTTTTAACCGCTCGTGGTCAAACAGTCCGTTTTTCATTTTCTCCATCAATTCTTCCCTGCTTAATAATCCTTCGCGATACATCCGGTTCAGTTTTTTTCTTTCTTCATACGATGGTTTGCGTCCTTGCGTCATAGATGATTCCCACCTCGGTGTTTAAGATCGTTGTAGACCAGTGGAAAGAGCAAACTGGCAAACAATGCAGCCCGTTCAATTTCGATATCTTCATAAGCATCAACCGGCGCTCCGGTAATGGTCAGAACCCCTATCCGGGTGGGTTCCATCATTCCGGCTTTGATCGGCACACATAATATGGTGCGATATACCTTGCGTGAATTCTTTTTTTGGTCATATTCATAATCCGGGGATTCGACATCAGGCACATAATAAATTTCTTTTGTTCTCCATGCACGACCCGCTGCACTGCCATGGATCGGGGGTTCATATATTTTTACGCGGTGAGAGTGTCCGCTGGAATGGGCGAAATGCACAAGAACATCATTTTTTTCAGGATGTTTGACGTGAATGATGACCCGGGGTTGCTTTTTTCGGAAATTTTTCAGCGTGTTCACCAGATAGTCCAGCAAATTCATGAAGATTTCATCGCGGTTTTGCCGGAAGCGGTTTTGATCGGCGATGGCCGCGGCCACTTCTTCAATGGTATACATAATTTGAGACATGGTGTAGGTTTCATCGTTGTATTTGCTGTCCAATTCTTCATATAAACTTTTTAAAATCTCAATTTCATCTTCCGCTTTGGCCAATTGGGTATTCTGTTGATCAATCTGCTGGTCTTTTTCTTTTAACAAATCCATTAATTCTTGCCGGTCCTGTTCCAGAAGCAGCACTTTCTTTTCCAGCTCTTCTTTCTCGTTTCGGCAAGTGTCCAGTTGGATCATGGCCATTTGGCTGTTTTGGTCCCCTTCTTCCAAACTGCGGCCCAACCAATCATTTTTTCCTGTGGCATAACGATAAATATGGATCACCAAGGTGGCTGTCAGACCGACAGCAATAATAATCACTAAAAAGTCAAAAAACCATCCTGAATTTTTATTTAACATCTCCAGTAACTCGATAAGATCTTCCGTCATTGTTCCGCTCCCTGTTTTATAAAGATCAGTCTTTTGCAATGTCTGGATGGATTGTTTGAGTTTTTAGATCCTGAATGATATGAAGTTTCTGTTATTGATTCCATTATACAACAAAACGACAAACAGATATTAATATTTTAAAACAAGGAAAAAAGTTATATTTTTATGAATAAATAGAAATGACCCCGGAATTGCATTAGAATATTCATGACGTCAAATGATCAGGGGGATGGTTCATGAACGGACAATCGCCGTTCCAAAAGTTGAGCGGTTCTTTGGATGCCTGGAAGAAAAAATCTTCGGGGATTTGGGGGATCTGGATGGAAGATCTGAACACCGGAGAAAAATGGATTTGGAATGAAAAGCAACCTTTTGTGGCAGCCAGCATGATCAAAGTACCGGTGATGGTGGCGGTTTACCGGGCCCATGCGCTAGGAAAACTTTGCTTGAGCGATCGGATTGAATTAAGACGGGAAGACAGAGTCGGCGGTTCGGGGGTTTTGCAGCATCTTTCATATGGAACGAAATTTACCATTCAAGACTTGGTCACCTTGATGATCATCCAAAGCGATAATACAGCAACCAACCTTTTGATTGACCGGTTGGGGAAAGAATTTGTCCAAGAAACACTCCTTGCACTGGAAATGACCGATACGGTTTTCATCAACCGCCTCCATATTGTCCCGGCCGGCTCGAATATAACCAATCAAATCACTGCCAAAGACATGGCCCGTTGTTTCCGGCTGCTGGCAACCGGTCAAGCCGTTTCCCGTGATGCCAGCCGAAAGATGGTCGAAATATTAAAAAAACAACAATGGCGGAATTGCCTGCCCGGACGGCTTCCTCCCTCCGATTCCGAAATCATCGGCAGTCTGCCACGATGGGAAATGGCGCACAAAACCGGGTGGGTCAACCAAACGCTTCACGACGGGGGAATTTTATACATCGCTTCCCATTCCTTGATCTTGGTGGTATTAAGCAGCGGGCTGGATCATCATCAAGCGCAACGGGAAATCAACCATATCGGCAAATGGGTTTACGATGCCTATACCCAGGCCTCCCGATGAAAAACGGGCCGGCTGATCTTTTTTAACCGTTTTATTCCAATTATGGTACCATACGAATGGGACGAAATATCCAACCGTCAACAAATCACACGGGAAAGGTTGATTCAAATGTTTGTAAAAGTCGCCTCGGATGTGCTCGGATTGAGTGAGATCGGGTCCGTGATCAAACCGGAAGATTATGACAAAGTTGAATCGGACGATTTTGTGATGCACGAAGATAATGAGAGAATCTATTTTTTGATCAAATCCAAAACCGATGAGTATTGTTTCACGAATAAAGCGTTAATTCATCTGGACGGAACCAGCGCAACAAGCAAAAAACGTTCTCTTTACCGCTTTGATTACAGCACGCACAAGATTTCGGAAGTGACGCTTGAAACCGCCGGAACCGTCGATTTGGACATCGAACTCAAATTCAAGATCGGATCCAGAGTGTTCTCCATTGATGTCCATAAAAAACATTTGGATGAGTTGAAAGACTTATACAAAGCGTTGTTGAAAATCGCTGAAATCTCCCGTGATAACGAAATTATCCTGGAATACGCCAACCGGAGTCTCAATCTGGCTTCGTCCACTTTAAGCCAGCTACGGACCACCGAACACAATCCGGTCGAGCAATTCAAAGAGTTAAATCAGGCGGCATTCTCCTGGCTTGTTGAAGCGAGAAATCAGTATCATGTCAAAGATTACGGGTTTGTGTTTGAACGTTATATCAACCGCTGATGAACATGCATTTTTAAAAAAGTCCTCTTTATCGATCCAAAGAGGACTTTTTTGTGACCACACCGCAAAAATCATCATTGAAATAAACGCTTACAATGACTGAACATCGATCACGATCCGCCCTTTGACGTCGCCGCTTAAAATCTTTTCGCTTAAAGCCGGAACATCGCGAAGGCCGTGAACTTCGGTGAGTTGGTCCAAAAGTTCTGCCGGCAAAAGTTCCGACAGACGGTTCCACGCTTGGGTTCTTTCATCCGCCGGGCAGGTGTTGGAGTCGATGCCGACCAATTTGATTCCGCGCAAAATAAATGGATATACCGTGGTGTGAAGCGAATGGCTTCCGGCCAAGCCACAAGCGGCCACGGTTCCGTAATAGCTCATCTCACTCAACACATGAGCCAACGTGTCACCGCCCACCACGTCCACTGCGCCTCCCCACCGTTGGGATTCCAGCGGACGGGACGCTTTGGAAAGTTCTTTCCTGTCAATGATTTTGCTTGCACCCAGGGATTTTAAAAAGTCATGGTTGTCCGGACTTCCGGTCGATGCGGCAACCGTATATCCCAGACGGGACAAAATGGCTACGGCCAAGCTTCCGACCCCTCCGGATGCCCCGGTAACCAAAATCGGTTTTTCCCGGTTGATTCCATGCCGCTCTAAAGCCGACACGGCCAGCATGGCCGTAAGCCCTGCGGTCCCCAGACTCATAGCATGTTTCAATTGAAGGCCGGACGGGAGCGGAACCAGCCATTCGGGTTTCGCGGTTGCGTATTCGGCATATCCTCCCCAGTGTGTTTCTCCGGTTCCCCATCCGGTTAAAATCACCTTGTCGCCGGGTTGAAATGCGCTGTTTTTGGATTTGACCACCGTGCCGCCCAAATCGATACCGGGAACCATGGGGAATTTGCGGACGATTTTCCCGCGATTTAAAACGGCCATTCCGTCTTTGTAATTCAAGCTGGAATACTGAACGCGAATCAGAACATCTTCTTCCGGCAAGTCCTTGATCTTCAGTGTTTGAAAAGAATGGGAATATTGATCTTGCTTCCGGTCCACAACCAATGCGATAAATTCACGATCTTGCACAGCAACAACCTCCTTCAAGCAAATACTTCTCTATTTCCAACATAATTCCTTTCCGATACAATAAGAAGTGCGCGAAGAAAAGGAAAAGGAGACATCAGAATGATTCCTCAATACCTTGCGCGAATCGGTGTTCAACCTCCGGTTCCGGTCCATCTTCCCGGCCTCACCAGGTTAATGCAAAAACACCAACAACACATCCACTTTGAAAACCTGGATATTCTCTCCGGCCGGTCCATTCAGTTGGATCCAATCTCCCTCTTTCAAAAAATCATAATTAATCACCGCGGAGGCGTTTGCTTTGAGTTAAACGGCCTGTTTCATTTGCTCTTAAACGAATTGGGGTTTGACGTGCAAATGGTTGCAGGAACGGTATACGAACCGTCCAGCGGTGATTGGGGATTGGAAGGAACCCACCTGGCCAATCTTGTTTATCTGAATGATGAAAAATATCTGGTTGATGTGGGTTTTGGCGGAAACGCCCCGCGTCGGCCGGTTCCATTATCCGGAGAAGTTGTGCAAGATATTGCCGGACAATACCGGATCCGTTCCAACCCGGATCGATACGTCCTGGAGAAAAAAGAGCCCGGGGCTGAAAGTTGGCAGGTCTTATACCGGTTTACAGGGGAAGCGAAAACATTTCAGGATTTTCATGAAGCTTGCCGTTTAATCGAAACTTCCCCCCGCTCTCCTTTTAATCGCTCCATTTATATCTCCAAAATGACGCCGGACGGCAGAGTCTCTTTGATCGGCCGAAAGCTGGTTCAAGTGACCCCGTCCGGAAAAGAAAAAAGAGAAGTGAGCGAAAACGAACTGCCCGCTTTGATCCGGGAAATATTCCAAATCAGGTGGGAATCACCGGAGGCTCAGTGATTTGAACCCTTCCCCGCTCGGAATCCATTCTCACTTTTCCGCCAATGGGCAATGTGAAATTGGGTCGGCAATGTCCGGCGGAAAGGCCGTAAAAGCAAGGGATGCCGAGCGGGGCGAAAAAGGTTTCAATCATTTCCCGAAACGGGAGGGAAGGTTTGTCGCGGCCGGGTTCGGCGAGCCGGAAATCAGAGAGAATCACTCCCCGCACATGTTCAAACTTGCCGGCCAGCCGCAATTGATTCAGCATGCCGTCGATGGCATACACTTCTTCATTCACATCTTCCAGAAGCAAAATTTTGTCCCGAGTGTCCACCTCATAAGAGGTTCCCACGGCCGAACGCAACAAACTCAGATTGCCGCCGGTCAGTTCTCCTTCCGCCACGCCGGGAACAATGGAAAAGAAGTGTTCATTCGGGGTGTAACTCTTCACATCCCGGCCGGATAAGACGGAAAACAATACGCCCCAACTTTCTTCATCGTACCGTTCGCCGGACAATTCCGCACCCATCGGGCCGTGAAAAGTGACAAGGCCGCAGATTTGCCGGATGGCAATGTGAAGCGCCGTGATATCGCTGTATCCCACAAAAATTTTCGGATGGTGGCGAATCACTTCATAATCGATCCGGTCGATGATGCGCAAACTTCCATATCCGCCTCTCAAACAAAAAACGGCTTTCACCTCCGGATCGAGAAACATCGCTTCCAAATCATCTTTCCGGTATGAATCTTTCCCGGCCAAATATCCATACGCCTTGCCGGCCGATTTTCCGGTTTTCACCGGATAACCAAAGCCGGAAAGCATGCGGATGCAATCTTCCAACTCTTTTTCGCGAACCGGACCAGCCGGTGCAATCAGGCCGATGGTATCCCCGGGCCGCAAAGCTTCAGGTTTTATCACCAAACCCAAATTCCCCCACCTCTTGTCGTCAGAATAAAAAAGGGAACACAAAGGCAACCCAAACCACAACGGCTGCGACATAAATCGAAAGAAGCAGCCAAACGATTTTTCTGCGGCGTTTGACATAACCTTGGTTTTGTTCCGGACTCTGGTTGACCCCTAATCGGATCGTGATGATCAACGAGAACAAAATGCAAAGTCCGACAAAAATCCAGAGCCAACTGTTTTGGAACAATGACATAACCCCTTTTCCAAAGTATTATCTATCCCCCCTATCATATCATGGCTTTTGTGCTTTGCAATCTCAGGTAAAAAGAAAACACCTTGAGACGGACTCAAGGTGTTTTCTGTCAGGAGATGAGTTCGATGATCAATGTTGTCATGCTTTTACCAAGCGGATCGGCAAGTTTTTCAACGACTGTCCCACACCGGAAGCAATCAAATGATCGGTTAATTTAAAGTTTTCCACCGGATGGATGTCGGCAAAGCTTTGGACAAAGGTGGTCAGTGCAATTCTGGCTTCCATGCGGGCCAGCGGAGCCCCCAGGCAGAAATGCGGTCCGGATCCGAACGTGAGGTGTTGCTTGTTATTGGGACGATGGATGTCAAAGGTTTCCGCATTGGCGAATTGGGCTTCATCCCGGTTTGCCGATCCGGCCCATGCAATGATCATTTGCCCTTTCTTCATCAAAGGGCCGAAGACATTGGTGTCTTTTACGATCCGGCGGTCATTGGAGGCCGGAAAGCGGAAACGAAGCACTTCTTCAATCAGATTGGGGACAAGGGAGATATCCTCGCGCAACTCTTGATAAACCCCCGGTTGATCGAACAACATGCAATAAAATATATTAGCAATGAGCATGGTTGTGGTTTCATTACCGGCACCGAGCAACCCTCTGCTGGAATCAACAACTTCTTCATCACTTAACCGTTCGCCGTGAAGTTCGGCCCGGGTCAGGTCGGAAATGATGTCATCAGCAGGGTTTTTGCGTTTTTCTTGCACAATGGGATATAAGTATTCGCGGAATTCTTTCAAAGCTTGTTGTTTTTTCTCGGCAATATCGTCATAGTGTTCTTTTTCATAGGGACGGAACAAGATATCGGACCAATGCTTGATCAAACGCCAGTCTTTGTTGGGAACCCCCAGCAGATCGGCAATGACAGTGACGGGTAACGGAACGGCCAGTTTCTCCACGATATCCACCGTTTCGTGTTTTTCCATTTCGGCAATCAAGTCATTGACAATGGCTTGGATCCGCGGTTCCCATGAATCCAGGCTGCGGGGGGTGAAAGCTTTGGCCAACAGCGCACGTCTTTTGCGATGTTCCGGCGGGTCACAAAAGTTGATATTGGCCCGGTTGTCCGTTCTGGGAGTGGGGATCAAACTTCTGGTTTTTACGTTGGAGAAAAGTTCATGATCGGACAGGACCCGTTTGGCATGATCATACAAAAACACATTCCATACGTCTTGTTCTTCATCGTAATATACCGGATGGTTTTCTCTCATTTCTTTGTACCATGCATAAGGCTCCCATTGCTCTTCTTTGGTTTTGAGTTTGGAAATTTCAGGAACGATGATGGTGTTGTTGGTATCACTCAACGAAAATCCCTCCCTATGTTAGGATAACATATGATAAATTAACTTAGAATATGACGCCGGAGCGATTCGCAAAAATTTCAAATCAAGGTGATGTCCATGTATGCAGAAATATTGATTTTGGGGGAACTGATGTCAGGTCCCAAACATGGTTATGAAATCAAACGCAACATCCAAAACGCACTCGGCGATGAATTTGAAATCAACAACAACTTGTTGTATCCCGCGTTGCGCCGTTTTGTGGAAATGGGCGCCATTTCCAAAGAAGTGATTCAGTCAGAAGGAAAACCAAACCGCCACGTCTATTGTTTGACCGAAACCGGGGAGGAAATCTTTCTGGAAATGATCTGTGACTTCCCGGGTAAACTGGCGGCAAGACAAATCGAATTTTTAGTCAGGGTGGCATTATTTGACCGGTTGGAACCGGAAATACAACAAGAAATTATGCAAAACAGACAGGAAGTGTTACAAAAAAAACTGGAATACTACCGGAAGGTTGAACAAGATCATGTGCAAAACCCTTATGTATTGAAAGTGATCGATTTCCAAAAAGCCCAGGCGGAGCTCGAATTGGACTGGATTCAAAGCCTGTCGCAAGAGATTGATTAATAAAAAAAGACCCTGAAAGTGGGTCTTCTATTTCTTCAACCCGGATACCGTTTCGGTCCACCGCCGGACAACGGATTCCGGATCATATAAATCAAAGCGGATGCCTGAAGTAATCTCAGCGTATTTGGCTGTATCCTCTTTAACGGAAACCACCTTGGCCGCAAACCGCTCCCGGTTGTGTTTGTCATCCTTCAAGGCGGGCAGCGGTTTGATCGCCAGCCGGACATAGTGCACTTTTCCTTTGTGGACGGCGACCAAGGTTGCTTGTTGGGTTCGTTTTAAATTGGCGACGGTATGGGTCTTTGGCCAGAGGGCAATTCTCAATTCCTCATGGTTTAAAGCAACCACTTCCCCCACACTGACCATAGCAGCATGCGGCCAGCCGTCTTCGCTGACCGAAAGCAGCATCATGGCCTCCCGTGTTTTGTCTTCCAAGTCGTTTCCATCCAAAAAGCAAAACAGTTCTTCGGAAATGGCGGTTTGACTCATCATCCCTTCCCTTTCTCAGGCAAGCAAAGATTGGTATGTGGAACGGTTAAGGTTTTTGATCAGTTTGACGGCAAATTCTTTGGCTGCCGCGATGTCCTCTTTATCGACAATGGTTATGTTGGAATGAATGTAGCGTCCGCAAATCCCGATGGCGGCCGACGGCACTCCGATTCCGGTTTGATGGACGCGTCCGGCATCCGTCCCTCCTTGCGAGACAAAGAATTGATATGGAATGTCATTGGATTCCGCGGTGTCCAGCAAGAAGTCCCGCATGGCCGGCAGCGGAATCATCGAGCGGTCATAAATCCGGATCACGACCCCTTTTCCGATTTCGCCAAACCCGTCTTTCACTCCGGGAGTGTCACCGGCGGGACCGACATCCACGGCAAAAAAGACATCAGGATCAATCATTTTGGCAGCCGTTGCCGCTCCCCGGGTGCCGACTTCCTCTTGCACCGTGGCGCCGGCATACAAGGTGTTGGGGTGCTTCTCGTTTTGCAATTCTTGCAACAATTCCACCGCCAATCCGCAGCCCAAACGATTGTCCCAAGCTTTGCTCAACAGGCGTTTTCCGCCTTCCATTTCCACAAAGTCACAATGCGGCACCGCAAAGTCCCCGACTCTGACTCCCCAGCTCTTTGCCTCTTCATCGCTGTCGGCTCCGATATCGATAAACATCTGGGAGATTTCCATCGGTTTGCGGCGTTGTTCCAAACTGAGCAGATGCGGCGGGGTGGAACCGATGACACCGGGGATTCGTTTGCCGGTGCGGGTCACAATTTCCACACGTTGCGAAAGCATGACTTGTGACCACCATCCGCCCAGAGTTTGAAATTTGAGAAATCCGTTGGAAGTGATTTTGGTGATCATAAACCCGACTTCATCCATATGGCCGGCGACCAACACTTTCGGGTCCGGAGCGTTTCCTTTTTTGACTCCGAAAATGCCTCCCAACCGATCGGTCAGGACTTCATCCGCCAACGGGGTTATGTAAGAACGCATCCACTGGCGCACTTCATGTTCAAAGCCGGAAGTGCCGGGGATTTGTGTCAACTCTTTGTAAATATCCAAATTGACTTCAGCCATGGTTACTCCTCCATCTTTTCTTGTTGATTTTTCCATTCTTGATATCGCCGGTGAACGGTTGCGCGGGAAACCGGATAGCCAAAACCTTTCAACGTTGCGGCGATTTCTTCGAATGTCAGATTTTTTTCTTTCAATGCCACGATTTGTTCCACCGGAAGTTCTTTCCGTTCTCTTCCTCCCATTCCCTGGTTCTTAAGATTTTTCGCCGGATTGTATCCTTTCTCCCGGATGGCGCGTCTCATTCCCCAACTGATCTTCTGGTTCATCATTTTCCGTTGCAATTCTTCGACTTTGGCGATGATGGCAAGCACGGTGGATTCCCCGGCTTCCAATTCCAACTCGCCCTGATGCTGTTTGGAATAGATGCGGCAACCGGAACGGTCCAGCTGATGGATAATCGCCAATTTTGCTTCTCCCCGTCCCAAGCGGGTGTCATCCTGGATCAAAATGGCGTTTGCTTTCTCCTTTTTAATCGTCTCAAACATTTGATACAACCCCGGCCGGTTTAAATCGAACCCGCTGTGTTGCTCCTTAATCACCTGACACACATCCATTTTTAATATTTTTGCCCATTCGGTCAAAACTTCCACTTGCCTTTTAAGGCTGGTTTCCTGTTCTTCTTTTTGTGTGCTGACTCTCGCATAAATGATCGCTTTCATCGCAAATCTCTCTTCTCATCCTCTCACATTCTTGCCAGACTTCGTTGAATTCGGTACAGTGAACAAGAAGGAGTGATTGGAGTGATCAATGAACAACTCATACAGCGAATCAATGAACTGGCCCGCAAAAAAAGAACGCAGGGTTTGACAGAGGAAGAAAAAAAGGAACAAGCCAAGCTGTATCAAATTTACCTGAAAGCGATCCGGGGACAAGTGAAACAGCAGTTGTCCCGGGTGCGCTTTGTGGATGAACCCAAACATTGATGAATGGTTTCGATTTCCATTATATTGTACATTCTTTCTTCCCACAATGAGACCGCAGTCAAACCGGCAGAGTTTTTTGGCAGGAGGAAAGCAAGATGAAAAAATGGTGGCTCGGTCCCCTTTGCTTAAGTGCCGCCGCTTCCATCTGGGGCGGAATGTATGTAATAAGCAAAGTGGTTTTAAATACCGTTCCTCCTTGGGTTTTGTTGGAGATGCGTTTTGTCATCGGTTTGTGCGTGTTGGGGGCTTGGGCTTTTTTGGCCCGCGAATGGAAAATTGACCTCCGCGATGTGAAACAGATGGCCTTGATCGGATTGATCGGTTATACCGGTTCCATTGGATTGCAATTTGTCGGCACGCATTTGTCCGGGGCTTCCCTCGGCTCACTGATTACTTCCGCTTCCCCGGCACTCATATCCGTTTTCGCTTGGAAACTGTTGCGTGAAAGACCCGGTTTTCGCAAAGGATCGGCGCTGATCATCGCAACCGTCGGGGTGATCCTTGTCATCGGTTATCCAGCAGAAACCGGCTCTTCCACCTTCACCGGCAATCTGATCTTGTTTGGCGCCGCGGTCACTTGGGCACTTTATACCGTATTGAGCCGGGTGCAAACGCTCAAATATTCTTCACTCACCGCGACATTTTGGGCCAACCTTTTTGGCGTGTTGTTTACCTTTCCCGTCAGTTGGTGGGAATGGCACGCCAAAGGAGTGACATGGCCGACGGATTGGGGGATATGGCTGGGCATCTTATATTTGGGAATCATTTCGACTGCTCTTGCTTTTTATTTATGGAACAAGGGATTTGAATATATCGACGCCTCCGTCGGGTCCCTGTTTTTCTTTTGCCAGCCTGTAGTCGGTACCCTGCTCGGAGCCTGGCTGTTAAATGAGAAACTCACATGGAACTTCTATCCGGGGGCATTTTTGATCATCGCCGGCGTCGCGCTTTCATCCATGGACAAAACAAAAAAAGAAGCAACCAAAACGGTTGCGTGAAGATAGGATTAATTGAAATTCCAACTTGATTAGTAGTGGTTATTTTATGTAAGAAAAAAGCCCTCTCAGTAATAGAGAGGGCTTTTAAAAAAATTATATCCATTTTACACAAATCCAATCCCTTTTTTTTGAGAAGATAAATAACCCCTGCTGAAGAAAGTGGAACTTTTATCAGCATAGTTCGTTGTCACCGGTAAACGTACTTTGCGATCGGTATGAATGTTCATGAATGACAAATGATAGATATCTTCTACAATTTGTTCCAGTGTCATTTCTCCTATTTTCTTTACTATTTTTATAGGTTTCGACATCCCAACCTTTTCATATGGATTCGTCGAGCAAAGATAAGCCTTTTGGGCATTGTCATCAAGATAGGCAATTCCAGGAACATTGACGTATTTCTTTTTTATATCATCAAAATATGCCATTCTCCGACCACATTCTTTAATCACCGAAATGTAATCAAAAGCAATTGATTGGCCATTCGTGAGATCTCGATTGGATAATATATCTTTGATCCAGTCAATTTCCTCCACATATCCCCTGCCATCCCGATGAAAAACAATATGTTGAGGCATTTTTCCAACTTTCTTTTGATAATAATATAGAACATGAATTACCATAGTTTGAATGGTTTCCTTACTGACTTTTTCTCCCGCTTCTGCAGAAGAAATAGGTTGAGAGAAGATTTGGCTGCCATCTTTGCCGAACACCTGAACAATTCCCGTGGTATGTCGGCCATTTTCATGGCTTACATCATAACCAACATAACAATCTGCATGTAATGGCTGATGTAATACCCAAGGTTGCAATCCTGCTTTTGTATAAATTCCTAAGAGAATCTGTGGGATCGTATATTCATTTTTCAATGAATCAATAAGAATGACTTGGGTATGAGCTCCACGAGTTCCTCCTAATTCTTTTTTTATGGTAGAATAAACCTCTTCTCCTTCTTGTTTTGTTTCATCAAGAAGAACTACAGATATGATATCAGTGTCTAAATTGATATCTTTCAAATGAAGCCTAAGAGCGTAAGGATTAGAAGTGGGGAGAATTTGATTACCTGTACATTGTAATTTAATTCCCCATTGTCTTGATCTATTTTCCATTTTGGTTATGAACGCTTCGGACATCTTTTTCTGCCACTCTCTTTCAAATGGCTGATCGAGCAAAAGTTGATAATAAATAGGCGAAGAAACTGAATCATATATTTTATGCCTTAGAAAAGCTCCTTTTAAGTCCCGATGGTTACACGTGGCACCATTTCCAATACGAAGCAGTGGATCTGGCACAAGACGACGACGATACCCTAACTTGGCGATATTCAAATTGTTTTTTTCAAAACCAATTGGAAAATATCGATTTTCAAAGGCATCAATAATCCTTTTCATTATTTCTATGGAGTAATTTATTTTGTCATTAGGATTTAGTTTAATAGAGGAATGTTCTTTTGCGGGGACGTCTTTCATCAAGCATTCTTTTTTTAATAATTGAGGCGGATAAGGATACACTTTGCCTGATTTAGATCGAACAAGGATAGCTGGCATATTTGGCTTCTTAACTAAATGGCAATATATACTTGGTTTAGTTTTATAATGTTGAATGATACTCTTATTACCCAATTCCGGTAGAGGATCACTGATAGTCTTGTCAGAAATACCCTCAAACTCATAATGTGCACTATTCAAAAAATCAAATACCTTGTCACCCTTGTTAAGTTTCTTTTCCTTTAAAGCTTTTATAATGGTATGAGTAGACTGAATGGAGTGTTTTAGTTCAAAGCCAATGAAGATGTCACCTTTCTCCTTTACAGTAATATCAATATATATTCCACGATGAATTTTACATTTGGAGAGAGATTTTATCGGTTCCTTTTCAATAATACTTTGCTCTGTTGACATAAAATGATTACGGTTTGAATCCCTTAATCCATCGAAAATCAATCTTTCCAATAATTTTCTTTCTTGTAAGCTTTCTTCCGATTGGTCCAGTTTAATGGAGCGATATTCATATTTCTCATAACCTTTTGGTACAATAGTTAGTTTTTCGAATGAACCAATTAACGAACGATAAAAAGATATTGTTTTGCGGTTCTTTTGTCTTAAATCACGAGTATATTTCCCATACTCATAATCAATTTTTTCCAAGTCTTTAACCGGCATACGGTAGATATGAATCTTAATTTCACTGGCATGAATCCCAGCTTTATACTCTGTTAATATATAATTATCCAATATGCTCCCTCCTGCACTCAGTAAATAACTAATATTTTTAATAATAATTTTATTTTTATATAATTATATTTCTTTATTTTTTTCTAAAACCCTTCTTTGGTCAATATAAGCCCACTGAATTGCTTATTAGTCAAAATTACTTCTCAACTTGTTGTATAGCGGTTTTTTCTCATTCATTTATTAATTTTATAAACTTAATATTAATCATAAGTTGGAGCAAAAAAAATTACTTTCGATAGTCTTGAAAACTGCTGTGAAGAAGAGATTATGTGATTTATAGTTGTAAAAAGCATTAAAAAAGAAGCACTTACAAACCGAAGTGCTTCTTTTTTTGATGAATTTTATGTTCCGGGGAGCGACACTGAATTGTTAATAAAGTTCACCATCATCCCCTTGAACATTGGCTTCCAATGCTTCAGCCAGTTGCTTCATTTTGCGCAATACCTGGTACTGCAATTTGCCGTCGGCCGGGCTTTTCACCGAGATCCGCCCGTCGCGATATGTAAAATAAGTCATATCCCCGTTTTCGGGGTTGGTCCATAAAGAAAGTCCTTCGTTTTCAAGCTTGATCACTTCGCCGGTGACGGTTTTTAATTCGACGGCATTGACCAGTTTCATTTCCTCGTCTTTTTCCACAACTTGTTGCCATTCCCCGATTCCGATCGGCTTTTTTTGACTGTCCAGCCAATAATCGCTCCTTGTCAGATGGAAATCGTAATGAATCGTCCGGATCCCTCCTCCCGTGTCACTCCCATTATTATGTATATCGAATCTTTATTCTCCTTTCTAGTGTCCTCTTTGAAAAATTTACGGTTCCGGCGGTTGCCAGGGATTGACGTGCACAAAGACTTCTTGGATTTCCTGGAATTCATTCATCAATGTTTCTTTGACCCACGAAGCAATATCATGCCCCTCTTTGACGGTCAAATCCGCAGGCACCCCGACTCGGACATCGATCAAACGGTAATGGCCGTGTTCCCGGCCCCGCAATTGATCAATCCGCTTGACACCATCCACTTTCAGGATCAATTCACGGTAAATCTTCAACTCTTCTTCCGGGATGTTTCGCTCCATTAAAATATCGACGGCTTCTTTCCCCATATGGATGGCAACGCGCAAAATCAGGAAAGAAACGACGATGCCAGCCAACGGATCGCCGTATTCCGCAAAAGGAACCGACTGGTGCTGTCCCCATAATGCCAGACCAATCCCGACCACGGCGGCAAGGGAAGCGTAAACATCCGACAAATGGTCATATGCGGTTGCGATTAATCCCTTGCTGTTTACCCTTTTTCCAATTTTGATGGTATAGACATAAAGAATTTGTTTCCAAATCAGCGAAATCACGGCGGCAAGCAAGGAAAGGACATGCGCTTCGACAAACGGCTCAAACAGGGCAGCAACGGATTCATAAATCATAAACAGGGAAATCAAAAGCAACACAATTGCGACCATGCCGGAAGCGATTACTTCCGCTTTCCCGTGGCCGTAAGGATGCTCCCGGTCGGCCGGCATCTTGGAAATCCGCATGGAGCCCAAGGTGGCGCCGGATGCCGCGATATCGGCCAAATTGTGAAAGCCGTCGGCAATCAGGGAAGGGCTTTGAAACAGAAAGCCGACCATCAGTTTCAAAATGGTCAGGGCAATATTGCTGACCAACCCGATCCACGCTGCCGCCATCGGGGTTTGCAATTTGGATTTGAGCTTCATCCGATCACCTTTTTTTGGTTTCTTATCTTATCATTATGCCTAAAAAATCCTTTTTTCATTTTTAATTTGTAAAGATCTGAACAATTCCTTGCAATTCATGTGTCCTTTCCTTTATACTGGAACGTAATTAAAATCACCAATAAAAATCATATTGAAAAAAACCTCATCATAACTAGTGATGAGGTAGAGGTTGCGGCTTTTATGATTACTTCCCGCGAGGTACAGAGATGCCGATGACTGTGAAGGAAAGGAAAAGCCGCCGAAGTCTGTTTGTTTCTCTGGGCAAGCAGGCTGGGCCCGTCTCCGAACAGGAACGGGACTGTCACACGGTTCACTTCTCTTGAATCGTGTGGTGCGCTATCTTTAGGAGAAATGGTTATGGTGTGGTGAAATATCGACCCGTCTCACGGATGGGGATTCTGCCCTTGCCTGTCTCTCCTAACACCAGTTGATTAGGAGGTTTTTTTATATGTTTTTGCATCACTTGAGGATAAACGATTCCGGCCATTTGGAAATCGGCGGATGTGACACGGTCGAACTGGCAGAACAATTCGGCACGCCGCTGTTTGTGTATGATGAAATGCAAATCCGCCAAAATGCAAGGCGTTTTTTGCTGGCTTTTCAAAAAAGCGGTTGTCCCCACCAAGTGGCCTATGCCAGTAAAGCGTTCAGTTGCCTGGCCATGGCGGAATTGGCTCA
This sequence comes from Thermoactinomyces vulgaris, assembly GCF_005886755.1. Classification (NCBI taxonomy): domain Bacteria; kingdom Bacillati; phylum Bacillota; class Bacilli; order Caryophanales; family Thermoactinomycetaceae; genus Thermoactinomyces; species Thermoactinomyces vulgaris. The sequence goes on along the minus strand of NZ_CP039710.1, from coordinate 1,539,069 downwards.
TGAAGAAAACCTTTCGCTGGATGTCGTCTCCGGCGGTGAACTTTATACGGCTCTTCAGGCCGGTTTTCCTGCAGAGCGCATTCATTTTCACGGGAACAACAAATCGGAAGCAGAGCTCCGGATGGCTCTGGAGGCAAACATCGGCTGTTTTGTCGTCGATAACTTTTTTGAACTGGAGATGCTTCATGACTTGGCCGAAGCGTACCGGAAAAACGTGAAAATTTTGCTCCGATTGACCCCCGGCATTGAAGTCCATACGCATGAATACATTACCACCGGCCAGGAAAATTCCAAATTCGGCTTCAGTGTCAAACACGGGCAATCATTGATGGCGGTAAAACGGGCGTTGGCCAAACCCTGTTATGAATTGCTGGGGGTTCATGTCCACATCGGATCGCAAATTTTCGAAACGGAAGGGTTTATTCAATCGATTCAAATGATTCGGAAGCATCTGGATGAGATCCGCGCCGAAACCGGCTATGAAGCAAAAGTTTTAAATGTCGGCGGCGGGTTTGGGATTCAATATACCGATGAAGACAGGCCGCTTCCGATTGAAAATTATGTACAAGCCATCACGGAAGAAGTGAAAAAAGCATGGAATGAACGTGGATTGAACATCCCGGAAATATGGGTGGAACCCGGGCGCAGCATTGTGGGAAACGCCGGCATCACGATTTACCGGATCGGCGCCATCAAGCAAATTCCTGGAATCTGCAAATATGTTTCCATTGACGGCGGCATGACGGACAACATCCGCCCCGCTCTTTACCAAGCCAAATATCATGCCGTTTTGGCCAACAAAGCGGATGCCGCTTTGGAAGAGACGGTCACCATTGCCGGAAAGTGTTGTGAATCAGGCGATCTTTTAATTCAGGATATTTGTTTGCCGAAAGTCAGCAGCAATGACCTGTTGGCCATCTTTTCCACCGGCGCCTACGGATATTCAATGGCAAGCAACTATAACCGCCTTCCCCGGCCGGCCGTCGTTTTTGTCAAAAACGGAACACCGCGTGTCGTGATTGAACGCGAAACCTATGATGATTTGATTCGAAAAGACCTGAGAAAAGAAGTTTATGCCACTTCATAAACGATTACTGAAAAACATCCCGATGATCCAGCCGGAATCCGTTGGTCATCGGGATGTGTCATGACGGGCTTGCATCCTTTATACTTTGTGCATGCCGGTATAGATGAAAATGGCGTCTCTCAAGAACTCGGTCATCCCCGGTTCCTTCTCATAGTAGGCTTTAAAACGTTCATCAACCACATACATTTGCGCAAGGTTGGCATGAGCTTCCTTGCTGTAATCACTCCAAGAAAACATCAGCCATTGTTTATGCAGATCCGCCGCTTTTTGGGCCAGATCCCCGGCCGGGTCTCTCTGCTGATAAGCCCGGGTCAGCGTTTCAAAAATCTCATCATTCAAACGTTGCATTTTTTCGTACTCTTCTTTGGTCATCCGAAGCAGTTTTTCATTGGAGCGATTGACCACCTCGTCTCCATATTTTTCTCGGATCTCTTCCCCGTACTTTTCTTCATTTTCTTCAACCATCCGTTTTTTGAAAGCTTCAAATTTCTCTTGATCCGTCATGGTTCCTCTCCCCTCCATCGCATCAATGGTTTTTTCCACATTGGCAATCAAACGGTCCAGATGTTCCCGTTTTTGCATCAGTTGCCGACGGTGTTCGTGTAGCGCTTTGAGCCCGTCATAGTCCGGGGACGTGATGATCTCTTTAATGACATCCAGTTTCACCCCGAGCTCCTTGTAAAACAAAATTTGCTGCAGACGGTCCACTTCTTTCGGGCCGTAAATTCGGTACCCGGATGAATTGATCCGTGCAGGTTTCAAGATTCCGATCTCATCATAGTAACGAAGGGTCCGTGTGCTGACTCCGGCCAACCGGGCCAATTTCTGCACGGTGTATTCCATGATTTCACCTCCTGGCATCTTCACTGTACACCTTGACGTATGCGTCAATGTCAATCATTTTTTCGTGTTTTTTCTGTCATATCCAATGAATCACCGTTTTGTGCGGGAAGGCGCTTGATTTGGATTTCAACTGTTTTTTGTACAGTTCTCCCATCACGCGAATGCCTTTTTCAATTTGAGTTTTGTCGGTTTGTATGATGCTTAACCGGAATCCGTTCACTTTCGGGAAGGTTTTCAGGAAACAATGGTCAATGGATGAGACAAGGATGTGGTGTTGCCTCAAGCAGGCAATCCATTCTTTGGCCGGCAGTTGCTTTGGGAGATCCAATTGCCCGAAAATGCCGCCTGTTTCCGCGGCTACGTTCATCTCCGGGGGAAGATGCAGATTACACACTTCTTTTAGAATTTTCATCCGTTTTTGGTAAAGATTGCGCATCGACGCGGTGTGACGGGAATACATGCCGCATTTTAAATAGATTTCCAAAGCGGCTTGGGACAGTGTGGCCGAACTGATGTCACAGGCGGATTTAAACAGGCGGAAGCTTTCTGTCAGAATGGGCGGAAGAAGGATCGCCCCCATCCTCAGCCCCGGCAACATGACTTTGGAAAAGCTTTTCAGATAAATGGTATGACCGGACAAATCATAACTGAAAACGGGTCGTTCTTGGGATCCGTTTCCAAGTCCAGCAAATAATCGTCCTCCACAATGTAGACATCATATTTTGCAGCCAGTTTAGCGATCTGCTTTTTCACTTCCTGGTCATAACTGGTGCCAAGCGGGTTGTGAAAACGCGGCATGGTATAGAAAAACTTAATCTGATTGTTACGGAAATGGCGTTCCAACTCATCAAGATCAATCCCTTTTTTGGTTCGCCGGATGCCAATGGCTGTTAAACCGAGTGCATCAATAATCCGAATCATCCCATGATAGGTTGGCTGTTCCACCAAAATCACATTTTTTCCGTTGGGGAAAGGCATCATGGCCAACAAATTCAGGGCTTGCTGGGATCCGGAGACAATCGAAACCTGTTCCGGACGGGTGAAAATCTGATAATCCGCCAGATGTTTGACCAATTCTTTGCGCAAAGACAAAAACCCCTGTGGATCGGAATAGGTGAAGAGTTCATCCTGATACAGTTTAATGGCACGGTTCAGGCAATGTTGAAAATCTTTGTATGGCATGATTTCCGGATCCGGATTGGCTGACGAAAAATCGACGAATTCCGCAGCTTCATCCTCGTCGGGCACTCCGGGGCGGCGGATGGAATAGTAACCGCTTTTGGGAACAGAATAAATCAAATGTTCTTTTTCAAGCTCTTGGTAAGCGCGGATCACCGTGTTTTTGTTGCAGGCAAACCTGGCGGACAGCGAGCGGATGGAAGGCAATTTTTCGCCAGGTTGCAGCGCTCCGGACTGAAGTTCTTTCTTTATCGCATTTTTAATCATTTCATATTTCCTTTCCGCCATGGTTTCTTCCCTCTATCTTGTGTACCGGTACAGATAAGAAAATTAAGCATTTTTCAACTCATTTTCATCCATTATACTGAAGAGGAACTTTCGGGAGGGATACAGATGGAATGGAGACACGAAACATTACCCTATTGGATCAGTGACCAGAAGGATTTGTTGGATGTGGATGCTGTCTACGGTTTATTACAAACCACTTATTGGGCCAAACACCGGACCAGAGATATCATTGAGAAAAGTTTGGAAAATTCATTGTGTTTCGGCGTCTACGGAGAAGAAGGGCAAGTGGGTTTCATGCGGGTGGTAACGGATTATGCCACCTTTTCGTGGGTTTGTGACGTTATCATCCATCCGGATCATCGCCGGCAAGGATTGGCCAAATGGATGCTGAAATTCCTCCTATCACATGAGGCTGTGCGGGATACCAGCATGATTTTGGCAACCCGGGATGCGCACGGTCTTTATGAACGGTTTGGATTTAAACGGGAAGAATTGATGAGAAGGAAAAAATCCGTCGATTAAACCAAAAACACGAGCGGGAAATCGCTCGTGTTTTTCATGATTTGCCGGGGCTTTCTTTGATTCCGACGATCACCCCGTAACCGTTTTTCACTTTGACTTCAACCAGAACTCCGCCATTTTGGGCCAAGGCTTCCCACTTTTCTCCGGATCCTTCCTCGACATAATAGCGGTCCAAATGATAATCCACCCGGTATTTCTCTCCATCCCGAAAGGGAAACACCGGTTTTTGAAGCGTTCCTTTCAGATACAAGCCACCGGGCGGCTTCTTTTCAGAAACCCGGTCCACGATGTAGTGATTCCCCTTGGGTTTTAGGGAGACGTAAACCGGGATGCCCGGGTCAGGCAGATGGTGGGCAGCCTTCTGTGCGAGCTGCGGATCAAAGCGGGAACGGTCCACTTCCTCAATCTCCAATTTTAACCGGACATAGTCCCCGTAAAACAAATCTTTCGGATCCACCGGGATGGTTTTGAGCGTAACCTGTTCGCCGCTCATGAAAGCAAGCAATGGTTGCACGGTCATGGAAACCAGGGAAACGACCGGAATGAGAAGAACGATCCAAAACCACCGGTTGGGGATGTTTTTCATTTCCCTCCCCCCCTTTTCCGGCTTTTTTCAATCCAATAACCGCTGAGAATGAGCAAAATGCCGCCGATCAAGAAATAGAGTGACTTGGGAAGAAATTCGATGGATAAGTCCAGATAGAACCGAAAAATGAGTGCACAGGAAATCACCACAGCCGAAAGCTGTTTCTTTCTGAGCAAAAAAATCAAAAAGGCAAGATAAGCCACTGCGACTGCATATCCCAAAAGCGGGGCATGAAACACTCCCCCCCACATTTCCCAAAAGTCCGGATAAGTAAGTACAATGGCAGCAACCCCGTGAATGAGGGCTCCTTGCTGTTTCAACACCTCCGCATAAGGCCGGATGTTGAGAAACGTCATGCCTGCTCCCAGCAATAACAAAATGAATGCATTGACTCCCCCGTGCCATTCCCACCGGACGAAAGTCGCCCAGATCGTGAGGATCAAAAGCGCATTGGCAAAGAAAAACACTTGACGGTTTCGGTTCAACCAGCGCTCATTGCATCCGTAAAAAAGCGGAATAAAAACCCAAACCCAGAAAGGATACGGCACGGATGCATCCCAAGCCGGCGAGGCATAAATGCCGATAAACACAATGGACAGGATCATCACCCAACGGTCTTTTAAGTAGAGTGCCAACGGTACGGTCCCGAGGGCCCAAACCAAAAAGGCCTGTTGATAAGGCGATGAGCTGTGAAACATCTGACCCACGAGAAAAATCCCTGCTCCGTATATTGCCGCGCCGATATAATAAAAGCTTTTGGAAGTTTTGGGATATGAATCTTCCAGTTTCCAGCCGGTGAAATAAGCGCCCGTCAGTCCAAACAAAATCAGCAGAAATTTTACCGTTCGGGGAAGCGCCTCCCAATTCCCGGCGATAAAACTGAGAATGCCCACACCGATCAAAACGGAACCCAAAATCAACAAGATGCGGATAAAACCTGCACTCCCTTTCCCTTTCACCTCATAAGAAGATAAGATCTGTTGAACTTGCGAGGAATCGATGATCCCGGCTTCTTCAAAACGGGAAAGTTCCATCTGGAGCCACTGATACTTTGATGAAGAAATGATTTTCTTTTCATGCAACTTTCCATCCCCCCTCCATGCTTTGACTATATCATGATGCGGTTCGTACGAAAATGAAAAACAGGGACACCCTTTCCCAGGATCCCTGTCTTTAAGATTGAATGCTTTTCACCCGGCTTAAGATCGTGCCGTTGTTTTGCTCATATTCCCATATCCCGCGCCCGGCTTTTTGCGCCATGATTTCCAAACGCCGGAACTCTTTCAGATATTTCCGTTCTGATTTCAATTTTCGCGCCCGGTTCGGAATCACGCAACGGGCCAATCCTCTTTTCAGCAAAAGCGGTTGCAAATGCATGTCATCCACATACACATGGGCAAGAATCCGGCCGTAATGGTCCCGCTTAAAGGCGCCTTGCTCGATGGTGACACTCCGGCCGCGATGGATGAGACTGACAATGTACTTTCTGGCCTCAAGCGCTTTGAAATGTTCCAACAAATTGGCGGAATTGAGCTCGGGGGCATCAATATACAGAAGCCGGACCCGTTCCAGTTTTTGATTCCTCTTGATTTTCAAAGTGTCTCCGTCAATCACCCGCACAACTTCAATCGGAATTCTTTTGTTCACCGGTGGCAAAGAGCCCATCCTCTCTGCGAATCTTTCATCGCTTTAACGTTATTATAGCATAAATCCTTGTTTATTTTAGAATTTTTTGACGAAAATCCGTTCCCTCTTTGCATCTTCCTCTAGGAGAGAGCGAAATGTTATAATACGGAAAAAACATAAAGAGGTGGATGCGGATATGGCGAAAACGGAATCGAATATGTTCCCGCTCGGAAAAGAAGCCCCGGATTTTGTATTGCCGGATGCGGTGTCCGGAAAAACGGTGGCCTTACAAGATGTAAAATCCTCCATTGCCACGGTCATCATGTTTATCTGTAACCATTGTCCTTATGTAAAACATGTTCAGAATCAGTTGGTGCAACTGGCCAATGATTACATTCCGAAAGGAATTTCCTTTGTCGCCATCAACGCCAATGATGCGGAGCAATATCCGGATGATTCGCCGGAGAAAATGAAAGAAGTGGCAGAAAAACTCCAATACCCGTTTCCGTATTTATTCGACGAAACCCAGGAAACAGCCAAGGCTTACCAAGCAGCTTGCACGCCGGATTTCTATATTTTTGACGGCGATCTGAAATGTGTTTACCGGGGGCAATTGGATGATTCCCGCCCGGGGAATGACATTCCGGTGACCGGCGAATCCATCCGTGCCGCATTGGATCAAATCATTAACGGTGAGCCGGTGACGGTCACACAAAAACCCAGTCTGGGTTGCAATATTAAATGGAAGCAAGCATGAAGCCGCCCCTGCAAGCAAGTCCGGGGCGGCATCCTCAGACTTGCTTGCTTTCTTTGACCTCCGCTTGATCATGTTGATCAAACGAATTTTGGTATTCCACCACGTCCACTTTGCAGCCGGGGCCGATCTTCACATTTTTTCCCCTGACAATGCCGGCGTGGGTGTATTCCAATTCGATATCATCCCCTTCAATCACTTCGGCTTGCAATGTTTTGTCGGCAAAAAAGGATTTCAGCCATTTGTTTAAAGCAAAGCTGTTCTTTTTGACGACGATCTTCTCTCCGCCAATTTCCTTTGCTTTGGCATTGCCGAGCAATTCCACTTGAATGTTTCCGGCATTTAACAGCCCTTTGATGATAAAAACCCCTTTGATCACCACGGACTCTGCTTCCAAGTCTTCGTCAACCTTTAAGGTTCCGCGGATGTCTGCCTGGTCGGCGATGAAATTTCCTTTTACTTGGGCGGTCCCGTTGAGCGTGATGTTTTGGGTGTGCACATCCCCTTCTGTCGTCAATTGGCCATTCACTTTTGTTTCATCCGCCTTCAGTTTCCCTTCAATCGCCGACGAACCACTGACTTTGACCGTTTGTGTTTGCACGTTTCCTTCCACGACACTGTCCCCGTTTGTGATAAACAACCGGCAATCCAGGTCGCCATTTACTTTTCCCAATCCGTTGATGCGGACCTTTTCGAATGTACCGCCCGAAAAATTTCCGTACCCGTTGATCAGTAAATCACTCATTTGCATCTCCCCATCCGAAATGTTGAATTTTCCCTTTTAACTTTTCCAATTCCTCTGCAAGCGAAATGCGCAGGAGCACTTTCACACGGTCATCAAAACAAATTTCTTTGATTTCATTCACCAAAATATAAGAGGTGACCCCCAGTTTGCGGATGACGAATAACTCTGCATTTTTCTTTTCAAACCGGTGATAATTGTTTTTCAAAAACTGATAAAGCGATTTTCCTTCGTCCAGGGTGATTTCGCCCGTTTCAAGCAACTGATCCAGAACAAAGAGATAAAAGAGATGTTCCAAGGTGAAAACATTGGCTTGATCATGGGCGGACAGGTGCAGTTCAAGCACAACATCCGAAACAATCTTTTTCTCTTGAATTTGCTCTTTCGTAAGAGAGATTTCCATAAACCGGGGAGAAAACATTTGCGCAATCTCATCCAAGGACAAATCGTCTTTTAAGCTGACGATTTTATTGACCCGTTGCAGTATTTTATCGCGGGGGAAAAATGTTTCTTGCCCGGTGTAGGTGGATTTGCGGATAAACCATTCTTCCGGGATCAAGTTTTTTCGTTTCCAACGGTATAATTGTCCGTATGAAATGCCAGTTTCTTTCAACAGGTCTTTTTTTGAAATTAAGTCTTGATCCATTTCCCGACACCTCCTCGTCATCATTGTAACATAACATTGTTACGTAAAAAAGAGGGCAAATGCCCTTTCTTGTTTTCAGCCCAAGAACTCAAACCCCCTTTCCTCTGCAGCGCATGATGCCGACGGTTACGGTTTGTTTCGTTGCCTTTTGCAATTTGTCGGGACGGCTTTTGCGTCCTGTTCTTTGGGAGCTAAACCGGATTTTTTTGCCAATCCTCCCCCTGCATTTCCATATGTTTTGCGTTATGTAAAAATTTTACTTGTTTTCATGATAAATTACATAAAACGCATTCAAAAAGCGGTTTTTTTAATATTTCACATAGAATATTATATAAATATGTAAAAAAATATTTTTATTTTCTTCTTCTTGTTTTATAATTAAATATATCGATAATTTTGTTGATTCTTTTATGGGAGATGATTCATTCATGAGTGGAATTGCAGGTTGGATTGATTGGGAAAGAGATTTGTCGGGAGAACAAAATGTTTTAAGCAAAATGACCAACGCGATTCAACATCGCGGTCCCGATGATGAAGGTTATTGGTTTTCGGAACGTGCAGCGATTGGTCACCGCCGTCTCTTTGTCATCGATCCTGCCGGTGGAAAACAGCCGATGGTTTATCGCTCAGGGGATCATTCCATCGTACTCTCCTTTGACGGGTTTATCTATAACTTTAAAGATTTGAAAGCAGAACTTGAAAATCTCGGACATCGTTTTGGAACGGAATCGGATGCAGAAGTTTTGCTGCACAGCTATTTGGAATGGGGAGAAGATTTCATCCAGCGCATCAACGGGGCGTTTGCCTTTGCCATTTGGGATGAACGTCGCCAGGCATTGATTTTGGCCCGGGATCGCATCGGAGTCAAACCCCTCTTTTACAAAGTACATAATTCCGGAGTTTTATTTGGTTCCGAATTGAAAGCCATCCTGGCCCATCCGGAAGTCAAACCGGAAGTGGATGTCGAAGGCTTCAGCGAACTTTTCGGAATGGGACCCATCCGCACCCCCGGTTTTGGTGTGTTCCGCGGAATTCAGGAAGTCAAACAGGGTCATTACGTTGTTTTCACAAAAGAAAAAGCCGATCATCATCAATATTGGAAATTGGAAAGCACACCGCATGAAGACGATGTGGATACCACTGTTGAAAAAATCCGGGAAATCCTGAAAGACACTGTGAAACGCCAATTGATCGCCGATGCCCCGGTCGTCTCCATGTTATCGGGCGGATTGGATTCCAGCGGTCTCACTTCCATGGCTGCCCGGTATTTGGCGGAAGAAGGAAAACAACTCGGTACCTATTCCCTTGACTTTGCCGGAAGCGACAAACATTTCAAAGCCGACTTGTTGCATGTCAGCCGGGATGAGCCGTATGTTAAAATCGTTGCGGAATATGCAAATACCGATCACCATACTGTCATCATTAACCATGATCAGTTGACGGAACATGTATTCCTCCCTGTAGAGGCACACGACTTGCCGGCACTGGGTGAAATGGAAGCATCGTTGCATCTGTTGTTCAGTGAAATGAAGAAAAATGCGGCAGCCACGCTCTCCGGAGAATCCGCAGATGAAGTTTTCAGCGGATATCCTTGGTTCCATCAGGATGAATTTTTGTTCTCCGGAACGTTCCCGTGGAGCGCACAAATTCGCTACTTCAAAGATGTTTTGAATGAAGAGGCGATCAAAACGCTCCAGCCGGAGGAGCACAGAAACCGCAGATACCAGGAAGCGGTCAGTGAGGTTCCGAAATTGGACGGGGAATCGGGAATCGAAGAAAAACAACGGGAAATGTCTTACCTTTTCATCACCCGCTTCCTGCCGTTTATGTTGGAACGGAAAGATCGCATCAGCATGCATAACAGTTTTGAAGCGCGTGTTCCGTTCAGCGATTACCGGTTGGTTCAATACTTATTCAATATTCCTTATTCGATGAAAACCGTCGACAAAGTCGAAAAAAGCCTGTTGCGCCGTGCATTCAAAGGTTATCTGCCGGAAGAAGTGCGCACCCGCAAGAAAAGTGCATATCCGTCCACAACGGATCCGGTTTACTATCAAAACATCCGCAAGATGTTGAATGAATTAATCGAAGATCCGCAAGCGCCGGTTGCAGTGCTTTTGGACAAACAAAAAATCCGTCACATTTCCGACAATCTCTTTGAAAAATCTCCGTTTGAAGTCGGAAAAATGATGGAATATATCCTCCAAGTCAACAAATGGATGAAAGACTACAATATCTCCTTGAAACTGTAGTCTCATGAAAAGGCTGAGTGTCGCAAGGCACTCAGCCTTTTGGTTTTCTGCCGGCAAATCCCCCGTCACCTTGGACGATTTGTGCAAAGTCACGGGAATCAGCAAATATCATCTCATTCGCTTGTTCCAAAAACATGTCGGAACCACACCGGGCCAATATCTCCGGGATCAAAGATTACAATTGGCAGAGCAGCTGCTTCGTCATTCCCAAAAAAACATCCTCTCCATCGCTTTGGAGTCCGGGTTCAACAGCCTTTCTTCTTTTGAACGGGCGTTTGGAAAAAAAAGTTTGGAATCAGTCCGTCCGGGTATCGCAAAAGGTTATCTCCTTAAGGTTGGTCTTCCTCCTGTTTTGGTCACACCCGAGGCGAGTCCCGTGACTGCCAAAAACAGAATCATCACCGACGAGACAAGCAACAAACCAAAGGAGGTTTGCAAAGAACCGATTTCCGCCACCCGGCCGATCAGCACCGGCCCCACGATAAAGGATAAATACCCGGCCCCCGTTACAATGGAAACGAACGGGCTCCCCGTCCGGGGATGGCACGGGAAGCCAGCGAAAACGAGACGGGGGCAACCGGTGAAAGAGCAAACCCGACCCCCAGCAATCCGCAAGCGGCCACAACCGGGCTGGACGTGAGTATGACCACAGCGATCCCGACAGAAGCGATGAGCCCGCTGAAGATTAAAATACGGCTTTCCCCCGCTTTCTCAATCAAGGCGGAACTGCTCAAGCGTCCAATCATTGCCGAAAAATGCAAAGATGCGATCCCGATTCCTCCCAACAGCGGGCCGGACTGAAGAAACCCGCGCAAGTAAAGGGACAGAAAACCTTCCAACGATCCGTCGATAAAAAAACAGAGTGCGACCATGGTGCCAGCAAACAAAATCACGGACAGTCCCTTTTTAAGTCCGGGTCTTTGTTTCTCTCCTGCGAAATCCCCGCCATCTTCCCTGCTCTTACCGGATTTGCCTGGCAACGGAACCATCAGAAACAACACGGCCAACAGCACCAAAGCCGATCCAGTCAAAAGATAAATCTTCGTATAAGTTACTCCCCGGGCCAGCAACAAACCGGAAGCCCATGCCCCGGCAGCCGCCTCTCCGCTGAATGCGGCATGCAGATGCGTCATCACGTGCGATGAATAATTGCGTTCATAATCCCCGCCCAATGTGTTGGCGATCATGTCATACCAGCTGATAAAAATCCCTCCGGCAAAGAATACCGCCAATAAGGCCGGATCCCTTTCGACAAACGCAAGAGAAATGAAAAATATTCCCGTCCCGCCGATCCCGAGCAACGCCAACGGCTTCCTGCCTGCTTTGTCCGCGATCCGCCCTCCCAACCACAAACTGAGAAGTCCGGCCCCGGACTGAAGCGTCAATGCCATCCCCAGTTGACCCGGAGACAGATGAAAATCAGAAACCAAATCGTCCAACAACATCGCCCATACACCGGTTTGGAACCCCAGGAACAGAAACATCCACAACAAAAGCAGACGAAACCTTTGCCTTCTTTTCAACGAACCGGTTCCTCCCGTTTTTTGGAAAGCATTTTGAAACTTTTTTTGATTAAATAATTATTTCTTTCTTAAGAGCTCGATAACATTTATTCGTAAATCTATGATTTCTCCAATGAAGGAATAATTAAGGTGGTCCAAAAAAGACCACCTTTTAATGAATATAGTTATTTAATGTTTGAATAGTGGAATCAGATATTGAGCTAGTATCTCCAGGAAAGTATATTGCATCTAAACCGAGAGTGTACTTTTCATAGTATGCCAAGGTTTCATTTGGAGTAGATGTTGGAGTAACAAGCATCAAGGGGCCCCCATTTCTAGCTGCTAAAACGGAACCAGCTAAAGCTTGTTGATAGTTTGTACCGTCAGCAACTACAGAAACGGAAGGATCAACAAAGTATTTTTCTGCCATATTATTGGCCACTTCAAATCGATTGCTCCCCGAAACTCTCTCTACTGTTCCAAATGATTTTAGTTGCGCTTCAACACTAGAAGAGATCGAACCTCCTACAATAATAAAATGATTTATTTGTGTATTTTTTTCTAAAAACGTCTTCACTTCAGTAGATAAATTACTACTTGATGTTGTTAAAATTGGTGTTTGAGAATAACCAGCAATAGATGATGCAGACAATGTATCAGCAAAGTTTTCGATAGGTGTAATTATGGCTGTGTCGGTATTGTCATCAAGAACACGTGAGGCAATATTTGTAGCAACGGCATAGTTATTTGCTCCACTAATTCTTTCAAGCAAAAAAAATTGCCAAAGAAAACCATATTTTTATTCCAAAGAGTAAAGAAAACGAAATTTTTACAGAGACAGCAACTCTAACTAAACGAGTTACCATGAAAGAAAGCGAAAATAACTTAGCGAACGATAAAAACGTTTCTTCTAATTACATGGGTTATGGTTATTTATTCAGATACCAAACTTTTATCCCTCTATCAAAGGCTCCAAATCCTAGTGGTACAAGAATTACCAAAGGGTATAAGAGCTTTGCTGGAGATAATAAGTATAAGCCGGAATGGTGGGGAGATGAAGGCGGAAAGTATCGAACCCGTGTCGATGTTTTAGCACGATTTGATACGAGCCCAGCAAAAGCATATTTTGGGACACGTCATGCTAACCTTACTGTTGCTTATAATAAATACGGTAGTGTAGCCGGAGTTGCCCGAGCAAGTATGGACAAAGTTTACTTTTATAAACGACAATCAGGAAGTGATTCTGGAGGACGCTATGTGCAATTTGGTTATATCCATCAAGTTGGAAACCCGTTAGCTAATCCTGGTCCAGATATTGACTATCAATATTCAGCAAAAGTTTATGAAAATGGAGTATTTACTGCTGTCGGTTATCAAGATAGAGCTCCTTCACATGAACTATGGATGGTAAATATTCAAGGAGATAATTCGATAGTTGTAATCCCAGTCGCTTTTAGTTCACTTTCTACATCATAGGAAATACTGCTAAGTTAGTCATTTCAAATTGGTTAGATGTTGAATCCAGGGTAGCTTTTATGCCTTTTTTTATCTTAATTTCCTTTTCTTGATCATCATCTTTTTGAATTGTTACTTTATCCCCGACTGAATTGAACGAAATTCGTAAGTTATTTTCATCCACTTTTATTTCTGGATTTAATTTTTCATTTGCAGATGTCCAATCAGAGTACCCGAAAAAACTGAATGAAAAAACCAAAACGCATGAGATAAAAATAAGAAACCACTTTTTCATATTCGAATCCCCCTTTTGTACAGAAATATTATAACAGATTTATTTTAAAAAACAATTTTATTATTAATCAAAAATATATTGTTTATAATAAGTATTTTTTATATAATTTTTATTATTACGAAATAAAGGGGTTTGATTATGCTAAATATCGGAAAAAGATTGCTTGCATTATTATGTGCCACAGGGTTATTTGCAATTTACTATATGTTTCTTGGCGTCATTGATACTCCTCAAGAGGACGGTTCTATCCTTGAAGTGATGTTTGTTCTTTCTTTTTTATATGGCGGATTAGGGATATTCACTTATGGCCTAGCAGTTTCTTATGTAACCGATCTGCTTTTACGGTCATTCAATAGTCTATGGAAACATGTAATTGCATTCTTTTCTTATTGTTTGTTTGGTTTTATTGCTGACCGATGGATTTTACAAATAGATACCCCTAACATTTTCGCATACTTTTCAACCACTTCTGCTTTGTTTGTATATATTTTCGTAAAACTATTCGAATTTATGGGCCATACAAATAAATCTAAAGAATTAAATTCTGAAGAAATAGAATAAATTTCTCCTTATCTAGCTGAATAAAACCGTAAGATTCTTTTTACATCTTAAGGAGGATTACATCATGAGCAGACCTGTTGTTTTCTATGCACCTCATGCAGATGATGAAACCTTAAATATGGGTATAACGATTGCCGAGCACGTTGCTGCATCTCGTCCTACTTATGTCGTTTTGATGACACGAGGCCGTTTAACAAGCGCTTTGCAAGCGATTAATGGCGAAATATATTCCGGCTACTGGAAAGGATATCATAATCCTTCTTTTGAAGGATACGAACCGCTCACGAAAGACACCTTAGCACAGGCAAGAGTCACCGAATTCCATCATGCTTGTACACAATTGGGTGTTCCCCGGGAAAATCAATTTGTGGAATATCTCGATAACCCCTCAAAGGAAGAAACGCTTGAATATGACGAAGCAAAAGCAATCATTCGAAAATATATTATAATGTTCCCGGATGCTGACCATTACACTCTTTCTTATCATGATGTGCATCCTGATCACGCACATGTCGGACAAGCTCTGCTGGATCTTTATAATGAAGGAGAAATCAATTATTATGTTCGATTTATCATCTCAATGGCCACACGTATGCAGCTTGAATCCAAAGGAGATCCGATTCCCGGTGGAGGTTGGAAAGATACACCAACTGATTCCACTATCCAGCAAAAGTTAATCAATGCTTGTCGTTGTTATTCCGCTTGGGCACCATTGCTTGGTGCTTATGCAATTGGCTATCACTCTGTAGCAGGACAGTTTGAAAAACTTCTTGACAATCCATTTCACTATCTACATCAACCAAATGAGTGAGGGGAAATCCTCGCTCTTTTTTTGAATCAGGAATCGAATAATTTATGGAAAAATAACCTTTTTTACAGATGGAGGAGTCAGCTTTTTCTGTTCGGCGAGTGAACCATAATATTTACTCTTCTCTCTATCTTGATAACTATTGATTATCCTCACGGGATTTTATGCCAGATTTACGCATGATGAGTGAACACTCTAAAAAAATGATTTTAGACACAATCTAGTGAATTTTTAAAGTTTTATGATTGGTTATTTAAAAATGCTTTAAATTTTCATTCATTTAATTTTCAACAATCTACTCAACATTCCGTTTCGCCTTAGCAGGAAGTCCACGCAAAACATCGTGAAATTTCTCACTCATTCTAAGAAATAAGTCTCCCATCATATGGTTTAGTGATTGTAATTGTTCGATATAGACTAAGTAATGAAGCGACTGGTAATCATTCTTGAGACAGTACATACTCGAATCTCTTCTTTCCGGTACTTTGTAAGATGATCATAGATTATGGACAAGGATGCCTAGAGCATTGAATTTGTTTCTTTATATTTCGTTGGATGGTAATAATTATACAGGCCATAGATGGCAAAGATAAATCCGTTTAATACTTTTCTATGATATTCTTCAATCCAATAATAACTATTTTCAAACATCACCACCCATTGTTGATCCACTTCGGTTTTCATTTACTTTTGGCGCCGTCCCAAGTATTGATCAGAGAAATGGTATCTGGATCCAGTAACCTAAGAAGGATTGTTACCTGCGCTAACCATACAAATCTGTGTCGTTTCCATTAATGAATAATCCGTTTGGGCTTTAAAACGTAAGGTGAGTAATCCCCCTCCGGTAATGGAGAGGTTTTTTTACATTTGTCCCGGCAGACCGGGAATAATCATTTTTCCATAAACACCAGGCGAAGGCCTAAAATTGTATAAATGGCGGCTTCGATCCAATGAACGCTCCGGGAACGGATGAAGGGTTGCAAAAATTTTTCCCCCAACGCACCGACTCCCACCGAGACCAGGCTGAAGATAGTTAATGCCTGAAAGATAAACAACATTCCGAGCCCGATGAATTGAAGAGTGGCGGATCCCGCGTGAGGTGAAACAAATTGCGGCAAAAAAGCCAAAAAGAATATGGATACTTTGGGATTGAGCAAATTCATCCAGATTCCCCGTTTATACAAGGCAAAAGCGCTTTGTTTCAAGGTTTTTTGCTTCACGGGACCGGTGCCGGAGCTTTTCAGCGCTTGCCATGCCAAAAAAAGCAGATAAGCCGCGCCGAAATACTTGAGAATTTGAAATGCCAGCGCCGAATGATAAATGACAGCGGAAATTCCAACGGCCACGGCGGCCGTATGCCCCAACAAACCGGTGCACAAGCCGAGCGCTGTCATGATTCCCCCTTTTTTTCCTTGCACCATGCTTTGCGTTGCCACAAAAAGAATATCCGGTCCCGGCATGAGAGTGAGTGCAACAGAAGCCAGCAGAAAATAGAGAACATTGGTCATGTCCATGAGCAGGCGTACTTCCTTTCCATGAAAAATCGCTTTTCATTATATTAAAAAATCCCCCTGTTTTTCAGGAGGATTTTTTATTTCGGCTATTTCAGCCAGCGGTACGGCGGGAC
This sequence comes from Thermoactinomyces vulgaris, assembly GCF_005886755.1. Taxonomy (NCBI): domain Bacteria; kingdom Bacillati; phylum Bacillota; class Bacilli; order Caryophanales; family Thermoactinomycetaceae; genus Thermoactinomyces; species Thermoactinomyces vulgaris. The sequence goes on along the minus strand of NZ_CP039710.1, from coordinate 1,522,296 downwards.
ATGCCGGACCATGGTATGGAAAACCACGGCCCACTCTGTGTCGCTTAACCGTCCGACCGGCGTATTCCGGCTCTTCTTCAACGTTTTCACAAGATGCGTGATTTGCGGTGCCGTGAAAATCCCTCTGAAAACCTCACCGACCGGCAACTCCGGATGCTTCAGGGCATATGACGCCAGTTTAAAAAACAAAGTGCGAAACCGGACGGGAATCAAGGGAGGGGCTTTTCTCTTGATAAACAAGACGGCCGAATCCACCTTGGGAGGCGGTGCAAAATGATACCGGGCGATGGTCCTTCCCATCGTTAAATCAAAATACATCCGCCAAGCCAGAATGCGCGGGTTCGTGGAAGGATGGCTTGTGAAGCGTTTGGCCGCCCCTTTTTCCATCACCAGCAAACCGTTTTGAAACGGATTTTCAGGCCGGTCCATCAATCTTTTCAATATCGGGGTGGTGATGGAATAAGGGATATTGGATACCACCGAATACGGTTTATCGGGCAAGTTCACTTCCAAAAAATCCTTTTCAATCACCCTGACATTCCTGTGTGGTTTCATTTCTTCCCGCAAAATCTTTGCAAAAGAAAGATCGTTTTCAATGGCGATGACCTTTTTGGCTTTTTGCGCCAGATGAACGGTCAAAGCTCCTTTGCCTGCACCGATTTCCACCACTTGATCCTCCGGGCCGACTCCGGACATCTCCACAATGCCCGCTGCCAGCCGTTTACTTTTCATTAAATGTTGTCCCGGAAAATTTTTTCTTAACTTCTTTTTACTCATATTATCTCACCTTCCGCATTCTGCCCGGTGCAAAGCAAATGCGGAGATGAGCCTGTTTTTCAGGCGCACGAAGACACACCAAGCCTGTGGTTCCGGCTTGGCGGGATGTCGGCAATGAAAGCAAAAAAAGGGAGGGGATTCCCCTCCCTTTTTTATCTATTCATATGCACAGGTTTTACCTGAAAAAGGGCAGACTGATCCCGATTCACTCTGCACAAGGCAGGGCTTTGAACTTTTTAAAATCAGTTGTTCAAAGCTTGGAATCGGAGTCTGCAGAAATACATTTCAGGTAAATCCTCCTTCGTTCTTGATGGAATAACACGGTAAAGTCTAACATGGATGTTTGTTTTCATCAACCTTAAAAGTTCATTTCCCCCTTCCTTCCGCCTGAAACTTTTCGGTTGATCCTGTCCATTGGTGCGAAAGGTGAGATGGATTCGCGAAATGGATATTATAAAATTAAGTTGGGGACATTTGTTCCTCAAATGAACCATAAAGGAAGTGAAAAAGTGAAACGGATTTCTTTAATCGGAAAGGGTTTGTTCTGCTTTTTGCTGGGCTTGGCCATTGCCGGAACAACCGGTTTTTCTTCCCTTCCGTCAGCAGCGGAAGATCAGCCGGCAACCTCGGAACAGTGCCCGAAAGCGGAGGATTTGATCCAACCGGATGAAAACGCGGAAAAAGAAATCCGCGATGTCCTTCCGCAATTGATTCAAGAAACCTATGGCGACGATTCCCGTTACCAAAATTATGAGGTCAAACGAATCCTTACCCTCAAGGCTCCCGAATCTTCCCCCTACTCCGGCATCGCCGAACAACAATGCAGAAAAGAAGTTGCCGGAAAATCCCTGCTGGTGGAACTGTTCTTTCCGGAGTTCCTCCCCAGCGCCAGCTTGTCGCAAGGACAAGTTTTCGTGGCCAAAACGAATGAGGGATGGAAAGTCTGGTATCGCTATCATTAATACTGAAACCGCCCTTAGACGGTTTGTCTAAGGGCGGTTTTCTTCCGGTTGCTCCTTTGGTTCATCCTTCTTTTTCTCCAAATGACAGAGGATCTGATCCAATTTCTGATTGATCTGGCGAGTCATTACCACCATTTGTTTCAAGCTGCTCACGATGGTGTAAACAAACTTTGCAAACGATACGAAAAATAAAATAACCAAACCAATGAGCACCAAATTGTAAATCAAATTAAAGATGTTCATATCCAGTAATCCCCTCTGAAAAATCAATGACATGGATCCCTTCTGTTTAAACCCCCGCTTTCCCTCCTGCAAATACCATAAAAATTATTCGGTTTACGAATATTTTTAATACTTGTGTTTGTTGATCATCCAAAAGGGGTAATTCTTCTCTGCCGATTGTTCCACAGCATAAATCACCCGCCCCGGGCATTACAGGGAAAACACAGGATTGAGATTATGGCTTCCACGGAAAAACACTGGTTTTAACAACCAAGGAGTTAAAAATTCAGTATCTATAATTCAGTTAGGGGGTCACTACATGTTTTCACTGAGAGCACCTTCTGTTTTGTTTGTTTTAAATTATTTCGGTGATTTTATTACACTCGGTTCCTCGGTAATGGTTTTATTCGGTGATTATCTATTTAATGAAAGCATCGCAGAAACTGCAAAATCCTACGTTCCGTTTTTCTGGATCGTATTTATACTCACTTTATTCCATATGTATTATTCACTGCCTGAACAGCTAAAAGCTCATTCAAAACTTAGCGGATGGCTTAGTATCATTTTGGGATTTTGGTGTGCAGGCGGTGCAACCCACGACTTTGCCAACGGATTAGCAAACGGAGGTAATCCTCTGACTGTTCTTTTTATATCCGGATTCATCTTCATTTGCTCAGGTGTGATTTGCATAAACTACCAAGCCGGTGAAAAAAGTTGATGGATAATTGAATATCCCCGAAACATGAATGTTCAAAACTTTAACCCTTCTATCCCAAGTTCCTTATCTGGTTTTAACTATCTGTCAACTTAAGGAGGATCCTATGGAAGACATGGTCTTACAAACCGAAAATCTTTCGAAAGCTTATCGCGGCCAAATGGTTGTAAACCGGTTAAACATACAAATTGAAAAAGGACAAATTTACGGTTTTTTGGGCCCGAATGGCGCCGGGAAAACAACAACCATTCGCATGATTTTGGGACTTACCCGCCCGACGGAGGGGACGGTCCGGATTATCGGGAAAGAATTTCACAAACATCGCATTTCCATACTGAGCCGGGTAGGCTGTTTGGTGGAAACCCCCGGCTACTATGGACATTTAAATGGTTACGAAAATTTGGATATCGCCCGCCGGATGCTTAAAGTTCCTCCGTCACGGATTGACGAAGTGCTGAAAATGGTTCATTTGGAAGATGCAAAACATAAAAAAGCCAAAGATTATTCGCTCGGTATGAAACAACGGCTGGGAATCGCCATGGCTCTTCTGAATCAACCGGACTTTCTCATTCTTGATGAACCGACAAACGGTCTGGATCCATCCGGAATACAAGAAATCCGGGAATTGATCAAACAACTTCCGCAGATGTTTAATGTGACCGTATTCGTGTCCAGCCATTTGTTGAGTGAAGTGGAACAAATGGCTTCCCATGTTGGTATTATTCATCAAGGCCGGCTTTTGTTTCAGGGATCACTTGCGGACTTGAAAAAACAAAACCAAAAACAGTTTAAAATGAAGACAGACCGGTTGGACGAAGCGGAAAAATTGCTGAAGCAACATCACTATTCCATTTCGCGGGATCATGAGTTTATTTATATCGACTCCCTGCCGACGGAAAAAATTAATTCATTACAAAGATTACTCATCGACCATCACTTTATCATTTATCACTTCCAAGAAGAAGAAAACTCGCTGGAACAAATGTTTTTTCAGATTTTGGAGAATGGAGATCATTGATCATGAATTCATCTGTTATCAACGAATGGATTAAAATCCGCCGTAGTTGGGTCATTTGGCTTTTCATTTTTGTTCCTGTTGTGACCTGTTTTCTCCTCACACTTGCCCTTGGGTACTATTTGCAAAAAGGCCACTCTCCAGAACAGGGTTGGGGATTGATCTTGTCACTTACCAGCCGATACTTATGGCAAATCATCGCTTTCACTGTTCCTGTCTTCATTGCCTACATCGTCAACATGGAACAGTTTTCGAATATGTGGAAGTTTCTTTTTGCCATGCCTTTGGCGAAATGGAAAATCTATGTTGCCAAATTCTTCTGGGGATTCGCCACCACCTTGGTTATGGGGCTTTTGTTTGTTTTTGGCATATACATCATGGCTGAATTGCACGATGTTGAACACCTTGTCACCATCGGCCAATTGTTTTCTTATGTGTAGCCCCTTTTCTTCTGGCCATCCCCTTTGTGGCTTTTCAATTATGCGTATCCATGGCCAGCAAGAACCAATCTGTGCCGATTTCATTTGGAATCGCCTCAATTATTCTTGCCCCTGTTTTTAAAGGATGGGGTTGGTGGACACCGTGGGGATTTTGGTCTACGTTCCTCCCCTCTCCGCCTTTGTCGGTTCAGGCTTTGTCCCCTGGGGAAACGAGTGCATTGCTTAACTGGGAAATCCTCTTGTTATCTGTTTTGTTTGGCGCCATCTGGCTGGTGATCGGAATTACTGTGTTTTACCGAAAAGAATTTGATTAATCGACTGAAAGGGAGATATGATTGGGGAATTTATTAATGGTTGAATGGATGAAAATACGGTATTTGGCGGTTGATTCTGGTTCTTCCATTGGTTCCGATTGCCTATGGAATCTTCATTTATGCCCGGTTTGTCTCCGAAAATTATCAAGCGACCAATGATTGGCTGATGGCTTGGGGAATGGCAAACTACTTTTATCCAACCATCTTCTTTCCAATCCTTTCCGTATTATTGGCAGCCAATCTGTGTAAGGTGGAGCATGAAGGACATAATTGGATTAGAGCTTTAACCTGTCCTGTTTCTTGGAAACAACTGTATTTATCCAAGTATCTGTGGCTTGTCCTCTTATTGGGATTGGCTCAGGTAATTGCCTTGTCGGAGTTTGCCGTTATCGGGGAATTCGCCCGGTTGAATCATCCGTTTCCATGGACCTTGCTGATTCAATGCCTGGTTCTCGGATGGATAGGGATTTTGCCGTTGGCCGCATTTCATTTGGCAGTATGCGCATATTGGAGCAACTATGTACAATCAGTCATTCTCAATATTTTACTCATCCTTCCGGTTTTTTTGATCATCGGTTCAAAAAAATACACTTGGTTGGGTTATGTTTACCCTTGGGCTCTCCCGGCGGTCGGAACGAACCAAATATTGCTCCGTTCTTTTCACATTCAAGTATTGATCATTGTTCTCATGTGGCTGATTCTGTTTTTGATTGGAGGAATCTCACTCTTTATCAAACAAAAATCCAATCATTAAAAACCGGTTTAAAACCCATGGGCCATTTCTTTGGTTTATGGGTTTATTTCTTGGTTTTTGGAACGTTTTCTTGTACCGGTCCCCCCCTTTTCCATCAGGCTTTTTTCGATCCTCATCCAAAATCAGCCACAAAACCTGTTGACCGGATTCTTAATTACTGTTACACTTATACACACAAGTATATAACCGTTTAACGAGGTTAGTATGGAAGTAAAGGTGGTGATACGAATTGAGCCGGAAGCTGGACAGCCGCAAACCGATCTTCCTGCAAATCCGGGAAAAAATCGAGGACATGATTGTCAACGAACAGCTGAAGGAAGACGAACAAGCTCCTTCCACCACGCAACTGGTCAACTTTTATAAGATCAATCACGCCACGGTCTCCAAAGGCGTCAATCAACTGGTTGAGGAAGGAATTCTTTATAAAAAAAGGGGCATCGGCATGTTTGTGGCCAAGGGGGCCAGAGAAAAACTGATCCAAAAACGAAAAAAGGCTTTTGTGGATGAATTTGTCGTCCCTTTGGTGCAAGAAGCCCACAAACTGGGGATTACGGAAAGTGAAGTGTTTGCACTGATCAAAAAAGAAAGGGAAGGGATGAAGAATGAATTATAAAGTGGAATTTGACAATGTATCGTTGAGATACAAAGACTTTGAGGCGCTCAAAAATGTTTCCTTCCGATTGGAAAGCGGAAAGATTTATGGTTTGCTCGGCCGGAACGGAGCCGGAAAAACCTCCCTCCTTTCTCTCTTGTCGTCTTTTCGTCTTCCGACGGAAGGATCGATCCGGATTGGTGGGGAACCGCCGTTTGAAAACCCGAATATCATGCCTCATGTTGCGTTGGTTTACGAAAAAGATTACAAGGAAGAGCGGAAAAAAGTTTCCACCTTCATTCAGAATGCAGCCAAGTTCCGCCCGTTCTTTGATATGGATTATGCACTCCGGCTGGTTGAGAAATTCCAACTTCCTTTAAACAAAGAAGTCAGGAAACTTTCAAGAGGGATGAAATCGGCGATGAATGTGACCATCGGACTGGCCAGCCGGGCGCCCGTCACCATTTTCGACGAGGCTTATCTGGGCATGGATGCTCCGACCCGGGAATTGTTTTATAAAGAATTGTTGAAAGACCAAGCCAAACATCCCCGGATCATGATTTTATCCACCCACTTGGTGTCTGAAATGGATTATTTGTTTGAAGAAGTGCTGATTCTCGATCGGGGCAAACTGTTGTTGCACGAAGACTATGAAACCTTGATTTCCAAGGGGCTCACTGTCACGGGGGATGCCAAGACGGTTGATGAATTTACCAAAGGCCGGAAGATTTTGAATGAAGAGCAGCTCGGAAATACAAAATCGGTGATTGTGTTCGGGGATTTCCATGAAGATCTCCGGTTGGAAGCCGAAAAACAAGGATTGGAAACCGGGACCTGCTCCCTGCAAGATCTGTTTATTCATTTAACAGGCAAGGAGGATGCATATGAAACCAACAGCCGTATTTCCTAAAGTGGCCAAAGACATGTACTTGGAACAAATGAAATGGACGGTTTGGTATCTGGTTTTTGCGTTGGTTATCCACATCGTACATCTTTATTCCAGTTATTTTACAATCGGTGATGATACCGCGGTGAAAGGGATTTTGGTGCATCTTTTTCCATCGGCAAAGGTTTATATGATCATAATCGCAATTATTTCCGTCAACGGATTCCTGTCTTATTATGTCGGACAGGGAGTCACCCGGAGAGATTTTTGGGCCGGTTCGATGATTGCCGCGCTCGGGCTGACGGCTACGATCGCTTTCTTCGCCGTGATTCTCACTTATTTGGAATACGTGATTTTGGAGATGTTCCAGCTGTCCCATTTGCTGTCTGACGAGTTTTTGAACGGAAACGGGTGGCTGGTGATTCAATATCTGCTTAATATCTTTTTCTATTACTTGGCAGGCTACCTGATCGCAGTCGGTTTTTACCGGTTCCACTGGATCACCGGAATCGGATTTATTGCCTTTTTCCTTCTTTCTGTTTCAGCACTGGAATGGAGCGAAAAATATTCGCTTGGGCTGAATGTATTGAGTTCTGTGGCGGTCATTGTCCTCTTTCTCACCTTATTGCGCCAGTTAACAAAGAACATCGCCGTGAAGTTGTAAATGAATCCGGGAGACTCAGGTCCGCATGTTGCCTGAGTCTCTTTGCCTTTTCATGACGTCTGGGATTCATCCCTTCTTTGCTTTGCCAAGCGTTTTTTTTGAATCCAAACCAGCAATTTAAGGATCAGGAACAACAGAAAGATGGCTCCTGATACGAGAATAATGGCTCCTAAGATGATGGACACAACCTTCCAAAAACCAAAAAAGTTCGCGGCCCGCACAATGATGAGCACGATGGCAAAAGGAATGAGAAAGCCGATGACATCCTTCCCTTTCACTAATCCCTCTTCCTCCTTTTTTTGTTGGAATATCGTTCAGGTTAACGGGCTTGTCCCTCAGTGTCAATAAGGTGTGAATAACAACATCCCAAACAAAATTCAGCACGAAAAATAAAGAGGAACAGATTTCAAACGGACAACTGGTTCAACATCTTATACGTGTCGCCATACGGATGATAAAACACATTCATGCTGGATCTTTCCTGTGTGTTTTAAATCTTCAACCGCCGGTTCACAGACAGAATGGTCCGGCTGGATCTTGTGATCGCTGCATGGATATCTGGGGTCCGGTGCAACAGGTCGCATCAAGGGAACCTCAAAACACTTGAATTTGACAACCTCTCCTTAATCATTTACGATTTAAATGAAAATTAAAATAAATTAAAAAGAGTGATTCAAATGAATACTTTGGTGGAAACCCGTTTGGGAAAAGTGCAAGGCGGGACAGACGGAGAGGTTTGTTTTTGGAAAGGGGTTCCTTATGCGAAACCCCCGGTGGGAAAACGCCGCTTTCAAAAGCCGGAACCACTGGAGAAATGGGATGGTGTTTGGGATGCCACCCGATTCCGTTCCATGGTGATGCAGCCGTCCGGCACCACCTTCAGCACCGTGCTTGGGGAAGCGGATCACCCGGTGAGTGAAGACGGGCTTTATCTGAATATCTGGTCGCCTGCGGCCGACGGAAAAAAGCGGCCCGTTCTCTTCTGGATCCATGGCGGCGCCTATCAGTTCGGGTCCGGCTCTTCCCCCTGGTATGACGGGGCGGAGTTTGCCAAAAACGGAGATGTGGTGGTTGTCACGATCAATTACCGGTTGAACGTGTTTGGATTTTTGCACTTGGAGGATTGGTTCGGTGACGAATTTGCAGCATCGGGCAACCTGGGAATTTTGGATCAAGTGGCTGCGCTGCGTTGGGTGAAAGAAAACATTTCCGCTTTTGGCGGCGACCCGGAACAAATCACCATCTTTGGCGAATCGGCCGGAGCCGGAAGTGTCGGGGTTCTGCTTTCCCTCCCGGAAACCAAAGGGCTGTTTCAACGGGCAATCTTGCAAAGCGGTTCGGGTGCTATTTTGCTCCGTTCCCCTCAGACCGCTTTGGACATCGCCGATCGCATTCTTACGAAAGCCGGCATTCGCAAAGGAGACCGCGACCGGTTGTTATCCATCCCGGCCGGTGAACTTCTTGAAGCCGCACAATCCGTGCATCCGGGAATGATTTTTGGTCCTGTTGTGGACGGAACCGTTTTGAAAACCCATCCGATTAAAGCGTTGGATAACGGAGCAGCCGGCGACATCCCGATCATCATCGGGGTTACCAAAGATGAATACAATTTATTTACACTGACCGATCCTTCTTGGACAACAGCAGGAAAAGAAGAACTGATGGACCGGATCGAACAGGAAATCGGGCCGGTTCCGGAAAAAGTCTTTCCATATTACTTGTCTTCCGGCGATCCATCCCAACCGGTATGGCAAAAACTGTTGCGTGCCATGACTTACCACATCTTTACCCGGGGCATGTTAAAAACGGCCGACGCCCAAATCAAGCAAGGCGGGAAGGTTTGGGTCTACCGGTTTGATTACGAAACCCCGCTCTTTGACGGCCGGTTGAAAGCATGTCACGCGCTTGAAATCCCCTTTGTCTTTCACAACCTGCATCAGCCGGGTGCCGATGTTTTCACCGGAACGCATCCGAAGCGGGAGCAAATTTCCCGGCAAATGCATGAAGCATGGATTGCTTTTGCCCGGACAGGGAATCCGAACGGTGACCATCTCCCTGATGCGTGGTTGCCCTTTGCAGAAAAAGATCGGCCGGTCATGGTGTTTGACACCGACAGCCGGGTGGAAAGCGATCTCTTTGCTCAAGAGCAGGAAGCATGGGAGCACAAGGCCTGAGTGGTCTTTTCCGCTCAAGCCTTTAAACTTTTTCACAGGAGATAAGACGGCATGAAAAATAAAAACATTGACATTCAGGGAGAAAAGATCTCCTTGCGGTTGATAAAAAACAGCGATATCTCGGAATATTATCAAAGCGGTTTTGCATCCCCTGATGAAGAAGTTCAGCTTTACACTGGTACGATGAAGAAACCGACGGAGGATGAAATCAGGACTTATGTAGAAAAGATTACAGAAGATGATTCAAGGTATGATTTCTTAATCATCAATTCCAAAGGCAAGATCATCGGCGAGTCCGTGATCAATGAAATCGATGAAGAGTTTCGGTGTGCACACTTTCGGATCGCACTATTTAAAAGTGAAGACTGTGGTCGTGGGATGGGTTCAGAAGCGATACAGATGACCTTGCAGTTTGGATTTGAAAAACTGAATTTACACCGAATCGAACTGGAAGTGTTTTCTTTTAATCAGCGGGCGTACCAAGCGTATCTTCGTGCAGGATTTGTGGAAGAAGGCAGAAAAAGAGATGCCGTATTGATAAAGGGGCAATATCATGATGTCATCATCATGGGGATTCTTCAACATGAATTTATCTCTCGCGGTGCATCAATGAAATAATGGCTAAATCATCCGTCTTTCTCCGGCTGCCTGTATACGAGCTTTTTTTTATTTGAAACTGTCTCCTCTTTGACCAAAAAATGCGCTGGGCGTGTTAAACAGGCTCTTACTTTGGGGTTTAAAACCCAAAAGTAAAAGCCTTGTTTTTTCTTAGTCTCGTCACAAGTATTCCTTTAAACCCAAATTCTACACGTACGAATTTGTTCAATTATTGATTTCGTATTGGCAGCCCCCCCTGCATATGTATTGAACTACGCGCTTATTTTGCCAACCAGATCGATTGAATACAAACTGATTTTTTGTTTCGATTGTATGTTCGAAAATGATGGCTTTTAAGACATTTGGCGGAAGAACATTGCAGGACATTCGATTTGCTGTTGAAGTGTGACATTTGCAGTCAAGAGCCTGAACGGCTGGAGCCAAAAGTAAAGCGCATGATTGGGTAAACAATCGGGAAGCACAGCTTTAAGGTGGCTCAAGAAACAAGGCATTGACGATGCACTCATTCAGCCATGCAAGCCGTAAATCGCTTGAAGTGTATTCTAAATTGGCCATAACCGATGCTCAGGATGAATATGAACGTGTCATCCCTGAGTTTCCTGTATAAATACGAAATGACTTGAGTCTCCCTAAAGAGTGTCTCAAGTCATTTTTCCATTTACTGGAGAGATGGCCCCAAAATCGACGGATGCTCCCTCTCCTCCGCTGAGGCGGTTTTTTTATATCCAAAAGCCTCAATGCAGCAAAAAAAGAGGCATCTATTCGGGGTCACCGTATCATTTTGGGCAAAACGTACGTTTGAACAATTTTGGACAATAATACACGATGAATCTTCTTGACAGACTAACAAATAAAAGCATATGATCAAACCAAACGGTTCAGTTTGATTTCTGTATTAAACCTACCGCTAGGAATAACGGAGGTGACTGTTTGATTTCCAAAGAACGTTCACCCAGATCACGGACAAAGCAGGATCAGATTCGAACAGCGGCTGAACGCTTATTTCTTAAGAACGGTTTTGCAGCGACGAGCATGGACGCCATTACCACTGAAGCTGGTGTTTCCAAACAAACCGTGTACAGCTACTATTCAAGTAAAGAGGATCTTTTGGTTGACGTCTTAAAGCAACTGATTCACAGTTTAACTGAAAATCTGTGTTCGTTTGAAAATATGTCGTTGAATAATCGTGACGAACTGCACCAAGCATTGAACAACTTGGCGTATCACTATATCTCCAGTCTTATGCAATCCAATTACCTGGCATTGATGCGAGTTATCGTTGCCGAGTCTCCTCGGTTTCCACAGCTAGGAAACCTTTTTCGTTCAACCTTGCCGGAGAAGGTCATAAAGAGCGTTTCCGCTATTTTAGAGCAAGCGAAAAATAAAGGATTGGTAAATGTTGTTGACGTCAATGCAGCCGTACGCATGTTTGTCGGACCATTGCTTACTTATATCCTGCTTGGCGGACTCATTGTTACTGACCGTCCACCCCAACAACCTGATACCAAAGACCTTGAAGCGATTGTAAATTTGTACATGAAAGCCATCGTTAAGGATCACTAAAACAGCGATCATTTTTACAAAAAAATCATGAGGAGGAGATTCGATGAATCTCAACCATCTGAATCTGACGGTTACTGACGTTCAAGCCACTGAAGAATTCTTGAAGAAATATTTCGATCTGAAAACCGTGACTACCCGCGGCGACTCGTTTACTCTGTTAACTGACGATCAAGGGATGTTACTGGCTTTAATGAAAGGAAGGCAAGCCGAATATCCCAAAACATTTCACATCGGATTTGTGCAGGAAAGCGATGAGCAGGTGAATAAGATCAATAAACGAATGAAAGAAGACGGCATCGATGTAGATCCTCCACAGAACGCACATGGTTGGACTTTTTATGTTAAAGCGCCGGGTGGATTTACTGTTGAGGTTCTATCCCTTGAGAGATTAAAAAGCTAATCGTTCTGAAATTAAGGCTCGGGTGCAGGCGGTGGAGGTTTTGACGCTAATGTGGCAGACCTTCGCAGGCGATCCCATGCGGAAAAGGTGGATCACCCTTGTCATAAATTCGTGCCATCTTACGAATTAATCAATGTGTACCAGAACTGCAAACTCTGTCCCCTGGAATAATAACAGCTGCCCCGCGCAAAGGGCAGCTGTTTTCATTCGTAAAAACAGGGGTCTAGGAGCCTCACAGAGCGACGAAAAATCGTTAACCGAAATGAAATAGGGCATATAAATCGAAAAATCTAAAAGTGTTTCTTGGACAGATGGCGGTAAAATCGTCGTTCGCTACCTCTACCCCTGTTTCGCGGAATAAATGGACATGATTATTGAACCGATCAATGTCAAAAGACCAATTATTCCTGTAATAATAGCTGCATTAACTTCCCCCGAAAATAATTCCGACTTAGCGTATCTAATCCAAAGCAAGAATCCATTGTAAGCCGCTATCACATTGAAACACCAATTATAACTAAGCCAACGAGAACCCGAAGAATGATATTTTTTTCACTGTATTCATCTCCGGATGCCTATTTTATTGTGCAAGTGGCTTAATCATTTTTAACACTTAAGATAAGGGAACAGGTTTATTACAAAAAATGAACCCGATTTCAAAGAATATCTAATTGAGTCACTTAAAAAAACATCCTTCAAATACTTTGCAATTGGCTTTGCTTTAGATATGATGATCCCCATCATCGATGCTAATCTTTCCTTTATGTTTTTTGGTCGGCTTATCAATGGAAAAGCGACCACCCCCTTCAGACGAATCCCCTCTCCCGAATCAGGAAGTGTCTTATTCTGGCCCAAGTCTTTTTTTGATTCTACCTCACTGGCCTTATTTTGACTAATATCATGTTTGTTTTCACTGAGAACCCTTCCAGAGGTTTTCCCGTATTTTTGTAGTATTAACGGATTTACTTCTTCGGCACCATTTTCAGTTGAGAGCTAATATTTGATTTGTTTTTATGTTTGCCTCTTTTGCTTTCTTTTGCCCTTTTCAAATTTACTTTCATAGTTTATAATGCAAACTAGTTAATAATACATATGGAGTGTGGTTCCATTGATGCCCTTTAAGGAAATGGCGAAATTGAATAAATTGATCCATGAACCGGCCCGCCTTGCCATTATGAGTGCGCTGGACGCCTGTACGATGGCTGAATTTTTGTTTTTGCAAGAATTGACCGGCTTGACAAAAGGAAACCTTTCTTCTCATTTATCCAAATTGGAAAAGGCCGAATATATCCAAATTCAAAAACAATTCGTACGCAAAAAAATCCCGCACACCACCATACGAATCACACATGAAGGCCGGGCTGCGCTTCGTAATTATTGGGAACAACTGGATCGCATCCGCGAGGTGACTAAAAAATGGAACAAAAGTTAAGAAACGGATTCCTCCGGCCGCTTCCCCTCTGTTTTTCAGAGGGTTTTTTCTTCCTTAAAACCCCAACATAAAGAGAGCGATTCTAAGGCCTCTTACAGCCTTTTGACCCTCTTTTCGACCTGTTTATCTCCAAATGAAATAAACCGCCCTTAAATCGAAAATCAGAAGGCCGTTTTTCCTGGGACGGAAATCGGAATTCCATTTATTGGGATCGATTGCTCTTTATTTGTATGTTTATTTTGAGATTATTTTGTATGTTCAGATAAATAAGAACAAATTCGGTGCAAAACAGTCGCGGGCGCTCTTCTCCTTCTTCCCGATCCATCCTTTTTACACGTCCTATAGGGTTACAAAACAATTCTTTTGTAACTATATAAGGGTAAAACACTGAAACCCCTTGTAAATCAAGGGGTTTGGCGATCGGATGTTTTCCACAGGTTTCTCCATCCGTTTGAGAGCCAAATGGTTGTCTCGCCAAGTTAACTTGTTAATGAGACATCAATCTTCTGCTATTTTCTTCACCATATGGACGTTACTTAAAAACATGTGAAATCCTTCCTCCTCCAGAAGACTCGTCACCATTTTCTTCTTTTCGGGGCAGTATAAAAACTGGCATCGGGATGCTTCCGCAGAAGCCATCACATGTCGCAACAACTGACGGGCCAGTTCTTCCGCTTCCGGATGCCCCGGAGCTGTCTCCAATTGCAACAAAGTCAATTCTTGCACTCGTCCTCGTCCTTGGTCATCGGTTTTCCGCCTCACCAGCGCATACCCGGCTTCTTTTCCGGAAGAATCGGAAATGATCCATGCTTCATCTCCTTGAAACCAATGGGTTTGCCACGGGGCCAAGTCGGGGTAAAAAGAAAAAGCGGTGACAGTTGCCGGATGGGCGGTGCGGATGTTGTATCCGGAAGCCCCTTTTTGTCCACGGCGAAAGTTTTCTGTCTGGTAAATGAGCAAGGAATCGGCAATATCATACCCGTGTTGCTGATATAACCGGATGGCCGGTTTGTTTTCGGCAATTGCTTCCAGTGTCGCCAGCTGCACATGTTCCCGTTGATACAACTCCATCAACGCTTCCATCAGCCGGTTCCCCGCCCTTTTTCGCCTCCATCCGGGAAGAACGGCGGTCCCTCCGTTCCAGGCGATCTTTTTTCCTTTGATTTCCCCAATGGACGTAAACACAAAACCGACCGGCCGGGCATCATTCCAAGCCACCAGGGAATGAGCCGGCGAAATTCTTTCCCGGACCATCCTGTTCATTAACCGGTCAAAGGTGAAATTCATATTCACAAAGTAATCCGCAAAGGCTTCATTCCACAACTGCAACGTTTGCTCCCACGTGCACCCGCTTAATGGACGAATCGTAATCATGATATTTCCCTTCTTTTCTGTTTGATATCATATCGGTGTAAAACGTTCGCGGGGATTAAAGCGCGGATTCCTGCAGGATTTCCTCCTCTTCGGAAATGCCTTGTTTTTTGAATTGCAACCGGCACCAGAAAGCCGACTTGGCATAATCCCAAAGATACCGGCTGAACTCCCCGTTCGGATGTAAATAATTCCACACCTCAGGGAAATATTTCTTTATATCTTGCAAAATCTCCTTTTCCTTCTGGCTCATCACATGCAAGTTATGCCGGTATTTCAAGCCTAGGGTTGTCAGGCAGTCCGTCACCTCCACAGGGACTTTCCGCCAGATTTGTCTCCATTCATCATAAGGTTCCATTAAATAATGAACATTCAGATCGCCGTCGTTATAGATATCATAGAGCAAATGCCCAGGAATCGTCTCTCTGTTTTTCATTTTGTCCCCTGCCTTTTCCGTGGAATAAATCGGAACCCTTTATAGTATTAGGAAACAACTGGCGGATTCCCTTTATTTTGAAACTGTTTTTAGCGAAAGAAGGTGCGCTCGGAAATGGAAAGAGAAAAGTTATCTTTTTTGTTTCGGAATTTTGCTTGGAAAGAATGTCACCTCTCCAGCCCGCTCTATCAACAGTTGTCATTAAAAATCGCCCAAGACGATGAGCTTCTTGCCGTGGCATCCCATGCCCTGCGTGGACAACCCGTTCCCAATCTTCTGTTTGGGGCGGTCCATTATCTGTTGTTAAAAGGGAAAGACCATCCTTTAAGAGACTATTATCCGGATCTGGTGAAATCTCCGCGGAAAGCAGACGAGGCCTTTCCTGCCTTTCGCGACTTTTGCCTTTTGTTCAAGGACGAAATCATCCCTATTCTCCGGCAAAAAAGGGTGCAAACCAACGAAATCGGACGTTGCGCTTATCTTTATCCAAGCTTTTGCCTGATTTACAACCGGGTGAAAAAGTCCCTTTCCCTGATCGAAATCGGGACCAGTGCGGGGTTGCAACTGTTATGGGATCATTACAGTTATGCATATGGAGGAAGCCATACTTACGGGCATCCGTCTTCCCCTGTCCGGATTGAATCGGAAATACGGGGGAGCCGGCAACCCTTCTTGTTCCCGGATAGTCCCCCTGTCGCTTTCCGGATGGGCATCGACTTGCACATCATGGATTTAACGGACCAGGAGGATTTTTTATGGATGCGATCCCTCATCTGGCCGGAACACCAAAAACGGGTCAGACTTTTTGAAAAAGCCGCACGGCAATTGAAAAAACACCCCCTCCGACTGATTGAAGGCGACGGAGTTGAAATGCTTCCCAAGTTAGCCCGTCAGGTACCGGAAAATACCGCCCTCTGCATCTTTCATACCCATGTGGCCAACCAAATGCCGGATCAAGTGAAGCAAAAGCTGAAGGATCAGATCGGGGAGTTGGGGAGAACGCAAACCGTTTTTCATTTATACAACAACATGGAGGACCGGGACGTTCTTCATTTGGAGTCGTATATTGGCGGAAGGAAAAACCATGAGGTTTTGGCCAAAACCGAGGGGCATGGCCGTTGGTTCGAGTGGAAACCTTCAAAATGACAAAAAAACGGGGCCCAAACCGGACCCCATTTCCCCTTCATGATACGTCATCCAAAATTTACACGCTCCCTTGATTTCCATCCACACGGATTCTTTGTCCGTCTTGGATCCGTTTCATCGGCCCACCACTGCCGGAATGCCGCTCATTCTTTAACTTAATTTGCATACCTTGCAAAATTATTAAGGACAAACCACCATATTGAAACAACAGCAATAACGATAGTTCCCATAATAAATATAAAATGAACCGGAAAATAATCAACCAATATGCCGGCACCAGCTAATGTTGCCGGCATTGCAACTTGTTCAATCGCTCCAAATATACCAAACATTCTGCCTCTGAACTTCTCGCTGACATTCGTTTGAGCATAACTGATAACATTAACAGAAGACAGGGAGATCCCAAATCCCAATGTAAATGCAAAAACACAAAACAAGATATAAGAATTTGATAAAGCAATCCCCAGTAATGAAACGGCTATTATGACTAAACCCGTCAGTGTCCCTTTTGCAACTGACAAATGATTACCAATCTTTGATATAACTCCACTGGCTAAAATGGAACCAATGGTCAGGATAGTAAAAAATACACCATAACCTTCTGCACCTACATTAATACTTTTCAACTTAACAGGCATAAGAAACTCCAATGGACTGTAAGTAGCGCTTAATACAAAGAAAATAACAGGGACGATAAAAAGTAATTTTGAAGAAATAACATATTTAATCCCTTCAATTGTTTCATTCAAAACAGATTTTCTTTCTTGACTTTCTTTTTTTACCATTGGGAAATCAATAAAGCATAATAACAGGGCCATAATAATAAATGTTGCCCCATTAACAAATATCGCTGGTATGGTACCTATAAAACCAATCATCAATCCCCCGAATGCAAAACCAAAAAGACTCGAAATTTGCCCCGCTAAAGCATTTAATGCATTCGCTCTGGAAATATCTTTTTTAGGAACTAAGTTTGGTAACAGCGCACCAAAAGAAGGACGGTAAATCAAACCAACCACCCCTGAAACAAACCCTAAACAGACAATGACAGACGATGACAAAAGGTTTATCTCATATAAATAACAAATCAAAAACATACAAAAACCCCAGATTATATCGCCGACCACAAGAAATGGTTTCATATTCACCCGGTCTACCATCGTGCCCACTAATGGACTGAGTACAAAAGGAACAGCAAAGGCTGCCATAGTAAAAGCGGTATATTTAGGTGAGCCCGTTAGTTCCAGCATTAAGTAACTCAGGGCAATAATATAAAATGTATTTCCTATTCCAGATTGTGCGTTTCCTAACCATAACAAAATAAAGTTTTTGTTCCAAAGATTTAATGGTTCCATTTAAACTACTCCCCCATATAAATGAGAATTGCGAACTTTTTATTTCCGTTAATCAGTCATTAACCGTGGTTCTAAGCAACCGACATACGCTTTGTAAAATTGATTGCAATTTTCATGTCCCCCTGAATATTTTTATGATTTTGTTTCTTTTGGATCGATGTAGGAGTTGAATCCATGCAATTAAAAGAACTCATTTTGTAAGGTGGGCAAGGACCTAGAGTATGACATTTCTGAAAATATAAATATTGTAAAGCCGTTCCTTTATCAGGAATCGGCTTTTTCCAACTCACCCCATTTGCATCTGTATGCGAATAAAGTTCAGAATGGATTCGGTTATTCAATGGCAATGGGTTCGGCAGGATACTCCCCTTTTAAAAGCGGAATCAATTTTTGTCCCAACTGCTTGGGGAAAATCAGTTCCCCGGTGTTCAAGATTTCATCCACACTCCACCAATGGTGGGCTTGGTAAGTCTCTTTCTCCACCTCTGTAAAATGATCCGTCGAAATCTGCTTTCCCTGCACCCGTGCCACATAATAATATTCAATAAAACGGGTTTTCCTTTGATGGACGAACAGATGAATATCCCGGATCCATACCAACGGCCCCCAATGCACACCGTCCGCCAATCCGGTTTCTTCCCACAGCTCCCGTTTGGCCGCTTCGAGATAAGACTCGTTTTCTTCCACCCCGCCTCCCGGCGGAAACCAAACCGGCTCTCCGGCCGGATTCTCTTTGCTGGTGACGGAAGGGTCTTTCATCTTAAACAGCAAAATCCGGTCTTGTTCGTTGAGTAATACAATACGGGCGGTTTCTCTTGTTTTCACTGTGAAGACTCTCCTTGTTTTCTCAAGATGTTCCATCCCTTCCATTATAATATGAAAAAGCACCGGTGATTGAAGTCCGGTGCTTTTTCCCGAAAGCCATAAAATCAGCTTTGGCTTTGCCCTTTTTTGATCCAGCCCGCCACGGTGAGGACGCGCCGGGTTTGATGTTGAACCGCCTTTTCCGCATCATCTTTCCAATTGCCGTTATTGTCAATGGTCACGGAAGTGCCATACGGGTTGCCGCCGGATGCCGGGATGGAAGGATCGGTATATCCCGGTGCAACGACAATCGCTCCCCAATGGTACATCGTTGTGTACAAGGACAAAACCGTCTCTTCTTGCCCACCGTTTGGGTTATTGGCCGAAGTCATCGCACTGACCACTTTGTTGACCGTCTTTCCTTGGGCCCAGATGCCCCCTGTTGTATCCAGGAATTGTTTCATTTGGGATGAGACAATGCCAAAGCGGGTGGGGGTGCAGAAAATAATCGCATCCGCCCAAACAATGTCATCCGGCGTCGCAACCGGAACATTTTTGGTGGCTTCATAGTGGGCTTTCCATGCCGGATTGGATGCAATGGCTTCTTCCGGGGCCAATTCCTGCACTCTCAACAGACGGACTTCGGCTCCTTCTTTTTTGGCTGTTTCTGCAGCGATTTGAGCCATCTTGTAGTTGGTGCCGGTCGAGCTGTAATAAATGATCGCCAATTTCACATTTTCCATGCTCATGCCTCCTGTTGGTCATGGTTGATCCTCACCGGAAATTCACCCGGTTAAGGAAGATCAATCAACATCACAAAACAACCTTTATCGGTCTCCGCCGTTAACGAAGATACATCTGTTATTCTTGCCGAGTCCCGGCGCTTTAACACATGATCCCCGTTGAGAAGGACATCGCCTTCGATCACAAAGAAAAAGATCCGGCGGTTTTCTTTCTGCTCAAACGTAAGGGATTTGCCGGCTTCCAGTTTGGAAAGATAAATCGTCATATCCTGATGAATCGATGCCGTCTGATCCGATGCAGGATGCTTGGATACCACCGGCAACAAACGGTTTTTCATGTTTTCCGGGTCAAAAGATATCTGTTCATAGGAAGGTTGAAGCCCGCTGGTTTCCGGCAAAAACCACATCTGCAGGAAATTCACTTCTTCCGTTTCTGACGGATTCATCTCGGAATGAATAATTCCCGTACCGGCACTCATGCGTTGCACTTCACCAAAAGATAATGTTTCCATGTGGCCGGCACTGTCCTCATGCCTTAATTGCCCTTTCAACACAATGGAGACAATCTCCATTTCCTTGTGGGGATGCATGCCAAATCCCGTCCCCGGTTGGACGGTGTCATCATTGAGCACACGCATAGGCCCAAAGTGCATATTCCCGGGGTCAAAATATTCAGCAAATGAAAAGCTGAAATAACTTTTCAACCAACCGTGATCAGACACAAAACGGTTTTCGGCAGGATAAATTTGAATCATGGTTCACAGCCTTTCCGATTCTTCTATTCTTTCTTTGCTATGGTTGATGAAAATGATTATTTCCCCTCTCCTTTCATACATTTGTGTAATTAACTTACTTTTAATAAGTATAATAGGTTACCAACTGCCTTTTGTCAATCCGTTACCCGGAATCCAACACCCCATCCAATCGGAAGTTATGCGTGGCATCGTAAAAGGAATCATCATACAAGCGAAGTATTGTATTCAGGAAAAACAGAAAGGAGTAAAAAAGATGATTAAATGGGAAGCTGTAAAGCAACCAGCGACAGATGAAGATATTCAACATATTGAGGATTTTGTTGGTAAAAAGTTGCCTGGAGATTATGTATAATTGGCGAAGGTTTATCACGGAAGTGTTCCAGGAGTATGCATTGATGTTGATGGGGAACCTTACCCATTTGATCAATTGTTATCTGTTTCAAAAGAAGACGGAGAAGAAGAGGATTTTTGCCATGTAATCGGAGCCTATAGACATATGTACTTGGACGAAAACTCAGATCCGACTCTTCCTGAAGGATTTGTCCCTTTCGCATTGGATGGACAGAATAAATGGTATTGTTTTGATTATCGGGAATCCACTGAATCCCCCGCAATTGTGCTTATTAACTGGGAAGCTCATTATGAAGATGATCCGGACTACGTTGTAACCTTTATAAAAGAATCGTTTAATGAATTATTGGAAAGTCTGTATGAACTTTAATATCTTTTCTACAGCGCTATCGTAAATGTAGTACAATTTCCGGTGCTTTTTTATCGTAACTCGCATACTTTTACCCATAGAAAAAAGCCTCTCCATGACTGGAGAAGGCTTTTTTATTGTCCCGGCATAATGGAACAGATTGGCTAGGAATGGATCAAATGGCTTCATTCCTGTCACCACTTTCCCCGGCCGTCGCTGTTCATATCAAGATATTTGATATGTCGATTTTCTTCGGGAACATCCAAAAGAAGACCGTCACTCCTTCATATTGTCCAAAGCGATCGTCTTGGAACTATCCAAGACAACAAATGACGCCCGGAAACCGGTAAAGTATCAACCTGCAAAAATGGGCGGCAAAATGGGTCGATATCCAGAAATCCCTTCATAGAATAAAAAGAAACTTCTTTTTTCATCCGGAGGTGGCATGACATGTACCTTGCTCATTACCCTGTTGGCGGTTATTTGGCCAATCAACCCAATTATCAAGCTTATGCTTGGATCCAAGGAGGTCCGCTTGCACCGGAACTCAGAGGTTATGTGACGTTTACAGAAGTGCCGGGCGGCACCGAAGTGTTTATTGAAGTGAGCGGACTGCCTCCCTATCAACCGGGAGGAAACGGCCGGCAACCCGTTGGTCCGTTTGGATTCCATCTCCATGAAAACGGCAGCTGTGCCGTTGGAAATCCTGGCGATCCGTTTCAAGCGGCCGGTAATCATTGGAATCCGGACAACCAACCTCATGGCAATCATCCCGGCGATTTCCCCGTTCTTTTTTCAAATAACGGGTATGCACGGATGAACTTTTTCACCAACCGCTTCCGTCCATCCCAAGTGATCGGAAAATCGGTCATGATCCATCAAAACCCGGATGACTTCCGCTCCCAACCTTCGGGAAATGCCGGAAAACGCCTGGCTTGCGGAGTCATCCAGGGAGTTTATGGTTCAACGTCTGTATTCCGATAAAAACAGCTCTGAAAACAATAGTTTTATTCGGATAAAATATTTATAATATTGTTAGAAGATAAAAATTTTAATTCGAATGGAACGGGGGTTGTCTGCTTGGCTTCCGGAATCCCAGCGAAGTTTCGTCAGTTATACGGGTTGGTCCCATGTGGACTTTCGCCCGACGGCAAAACACTCATTGCCCCCCGGGATGCCGACTCTTTTCAAAAATACCGGTGTCCGGAGTGTAGAGAACCGCTGAAATTAAGGAAAAGCAACCGCAGAAAAACACATTTCTCCCATCATCACATGAAAGACAGCGAATGTTTGCTGTACCATTCACAGGTCACCTTGGCGAAATGGGCTCTCCGCCATGTTTTTCAGCAATGGTTGGCACAAAAAAACACCACTCCCATTCAAATCAGTTTCTTCTTCCAACCTCCGCATCCCATTCCCTTAAACCCGGTTTATCAGATCAAATGGGATCAACGCTTCCGTGACCGCACCTCCCATCTTTCCCTGCATGACGAAGACGGAAAAGCCCTTCTTTATATCGGAATCATTGATGAAGCACAAAGTCCCCGTCTCCCATCTTCCCGTTGGCTTGAGGTTTCAGCAGAGAATGTGTTGTCCGATCCATATTTGTTGGAATCGTTAAACTCGTCCATGGCGCCACCACCTTTTTTAAAATACGAACAATTGAAACTCGATTTTTAAATCTTCCAGGTACCGGTTCCCCGGTTATCGCTAACGAGGAGCCGGTGCTTTAAATCACAACATCTTCAAGCAGATAAACCTGCGCACAACAGGAGGATCACCGATGGATCACCGATGAAAAAAAGACTCATATCCAGAAACCGCAATTACCGTTTTCTGTGGTTGGGACAAACAGGAAGCGTCTTGGGGGATTGGTTTAATCAGGTCGCGCTGGCACAAACCGTTCTTTTTTTTGTCTGATTCCGCCTTGTCGGTCGGTATTCTTTTGATGTGCCGCGCCCTGCCTTCTGCCCTTTTGGGGGTGTTCACCGGTCCCGTGATTGATCATTTTTCCAAGAAAAAAATCATGTTTCCAAGAAAAAAATCATGATTCTCTCGGATTTGGCGCGTGGCCTGATAGTATCCTCTTTTATGTTTGCCTTTCTTTTCAAGCAAGTTTGGATCTTGTATGCCGGTTCTTTTTTGATCGGATGCCTGAGTGCTTTTTTTAACCCTTCCCGCCAAGCAGCCATTCCTTCGGTGGTGGCCAGAAAAGACTTGGCGGAAGCCAATTCATTTTCCTCCGCAACGGACAGCATGATCGGGATTCTGGGAGCGGTTTTGGGCGGAATTGTATCCACAGCTTTCAACCCTTTGGTTTGTTTTGTCATCAATGCAATCTCTTATTTCTGGTCCGCTTTTTGCATTTTTCAGATGAAATGGTCCGAATCCGTCTCTCCTTCACACTCTGATTCGTATTTCAAATCACTCAAAAAAGGGGTTCATGAAGCCTCCCGCAATCAAGTCGCCAGGGCCATCATCCTCATCGGCATCAGTTGGGGTTTTGCCGGCGGAGGATATTACATATTGATCCCTTTGCTCGGTAACAATGTTTATCAAATGCAGGGGTTGGGGATCGGCATCCTGTATGCCGTTGACGGATTGGGCGTTTTGACCGGGGCGTATCTTGTCAAGAAATTCGTGAATCATCAATATCGCCGGGGGATTGTGTGGTACGGGGCTTCGTATCTCTTCCAAGCCGTTTTTTTCGCTTTTCTGCACATACCAATACGCTGCTCACGGGAATCTTCATGCTTTACTTGATGCGGCTGTTTTCCGGCATCATCATCCCGCTTGATACATACATGCTGCAAATGAATACAACCGAAGCCGTTCGCGGCCGTGTCTTCTCTCTGCATATGGCAACCTATGGCGGAGTGATGCAATTATCCTATATTGTATCCGGATGGGCTTACGAGCAACTGGGAATTTCCGTTACCGGGCTTGTTATCGGGATCATCTCTTTCTTATGCGGCATTCATTGACTTGTGCAATACCGGCTCGGCAAGTTTGTTTTGCACTCCAATGTCATATAAAAAGGACTTGGGCATTCCAAGTCCTTTTTATACAAACCTTTTGACAAGGCTGTTTGTATGTGATAGTTTTTTGTTTTTTATGTTTATTGTTGATGAGTGTTTGTGTTACAAACTGGTTTGGGCATATAATGGTGTTTTATCATTGACATTTCTGGAATCCATGTGGTTCTTACTGCCCTTTGGTAAATGTGATAAATCTGTTTGGATCGAATACCTCTTAGAAAGCAATACAAATAACCAAAAAGCCCCCTTCAACTTTGGACAATCTGGATCAGGTTCCCGCATGTATCATCAAATACTGCCAGGGAGATTCCATCGATGTTGGTCGGCTCCATGGTAAATTTCACACCTTTCTCTTTTAAACGCTCATACTCCTGATGAACATCTGCGACCCCAAACTGAACGGCCGGGAGCCCGTCAGCATATAATTTCTCTTGGTATTCCTTGCCGGCCGGATGATGGGCAGGTTCCAGCAACAATTTTGTGCCATCCGGATTCTCCGGGGAGACCAGTGTCAACCATCGGTATTCACCGGCTTGGATATCCTCCTTTTTTATAAACCCCAGTTTTTCGGTATAAAACCGAAGTGCTTTGTCCTGGTCTTTCACCAACAAGCTCATCACAACAATTTTCATCGGGGTTTCCTCCCTTTTCCTTGTTTAAGATGATTTATTCCTTTGTTTAACTTGATGCGATCAAAATATACTTCTCTAAGTGTGCTTTATGTCCTTTGTATTTTGTTGATTTAGTTTGTTTTACAAACTTGTTTTTATTAAATAATGGTTTTTATCTTGAATCCATTGCCCCCAGTGCCGGCTGTAATTAATCATCTCCCCCTTCTTCCAACCTGCAGGCAAAAATTTATCAAATAAACCATTGAAGGCATTCAGCGTCATTTATAAGATAAAACCAGTATCATAGTATTCGAATAATTCCAAGAACCCCGCTTCAATCCAACTGAATCCACTTGATGTCTTAACCCACCTACTTCTCCATGAAAGGACAATCAATATGATGAATCATTTATCCATTGCCAAACTGGCAAAAGAAGATACCCAAGCAGCGTTTGACGTGTTTGAAGCCTCAATCATTGACGCTTTTGAAAAAGAAGGCCTTGGAGATTTAACCAATGATATGGCCTTTGAGATTGATTCCAAAAAGAAACTGCTCACCTCTTCACTGGAGAATGCCAACCCGGGTATTTCCTTTCTGGTTGCCAAAATGAACGGCCGCCTGATCGGAACGATTTCTTTCGGGCCTTGCGGAAGTGAAATCAAAAAATTGACCCGTGGCAAGCTGGAGTCCATCGGGGAACTTGGCAGTCTTTATGTATTGCCCGGCTTTCAAGGAAAAGGCGTGGCGTCCGCTTTGATTCATTCCATGATGCAACGGCTTCATCAATTCGGAATTGAACAATTTTGTTTGGACAGCGGTTACATGCATGCACAAAAAAAGTGGTTAAGGAAATTTGGCAAGCCTTATCACATCGCCAAAGATTACTGGGGAAAAGATCGCCATCATATGATTTGGCTGTGTCGGGTCATTGATTACGTGTAAGCCTTGAATAAATAAAGAAAGATGACATTCTTGGAATTTTGGACATTTAAAAAATGAGGTAAAAACAAATATGATTGAATTTCGGATATTAGAGGAAACTGAGAAACCTGCTGATGATGAATTGGCTGAAGTAGAAGAACATTGTGGAATAAAATTGCCACCAGACTTTGTAAGATTCTACAGCCAATATGATTTGCCGGAAAATCTTGAAGGAGAAATATACATAAAGGCAAAAGGTTACCCATATCCCCTTCAACTGGATGGGTTTTATTTGCCAGACCAAATGATTGAAGAATATGACGTCAGATTGGATGAGGATGAATCAATTCAAAGCAAAGGCAAACTCATTCCGTTCGCTTTTGATTCATCAATCAGTATTGTTTCTTTTACCCAGCCAATAACGAAAATGACCCTATTATTGTTTGGGTAGACTCAAATCATGCAGCACAGGATCTTTTCCGTGAAAATAAATTTAATCCGGAAGCTGTTGTAGTGGTAAGGAATACATTTAAACAATTTCTCGAAGACCTGTATATAGATAATACGTAACAAACAGTTCATCAATCCCTTAGGTTACTTGTGCTGTCTACCCATTCCAAACTCAAAGAAGGTGCCGAAAAACGGTGTTGACCCTCAAGCGTGTCAGGGGTTTCGGTCACATGCCCGGCCTCATCAAGAAGGGAAAATCGTTGTCGGCGATAAGCAATTAAACGCCAACATGTTTATGGGTGATTCGGTTGACGGCAAGATTGCTGGCGGTGTCAAACAAAATGGCGTTCTAACTTTCTTGATCAATAATAATGACCATCTGGACCCCAAGTCAGCCAAAGAAATCAAAATGGATTTAGGCGAAGTGATGTCATCCGATTTTATGAACACTAAAAAGGTTAAGTTTGAAATCAAAGTGCAATAAGGAGGATAGACAATGAGCCGGACAACAGAATTTGTTCTTGGGCTTATCGGTGGGATTTTCGGTTTTGGTGGTGCACTGTTTGCTATCTTTTTTGGAGCTGTGGATGAGGCTGTTTCAGGCGGTACATCGGAGGTAACCGGGTTAGGTTGGGGAGCTTTCCTTTTTTCCATCTTGGCAATCGTAGGAGCAATTGTAGTAAAGATCAATCCAAAGATCGGCGGCACTTTGATGCTGATTTCAGGGATCGGCGGAATAATTAGCATCTCGATATTCTATGTATTAGCAACCATGTTCCTTGTAATTGCAGGATTAATGGGAATCTTCCGCAAGGATAAACAAAAAGAAATGTCAGCATGAACCTAGAGGATTACAAAAACAGCCCTCTCCATTTCCCGGAGAGGGCTTTAATATTAGAACTGAAGGTTTACAAGAATTTTATTTTTTTGTAGACTGAAATTAGTTGATATTTTTGATGTTCATACAAGGATTTATCGAGCGCCTTGATATGTCAAAAATCCCCGGGGTTGCTCGTAAAAGCTGAAACCCGTATGAAATAAAGGAAAAAGCCACCTTCGTTTTGACTTGATACATAAAATGCTCTTTAAAAAACGAAGGTGCTCGAAAAACGATATTGAACCTCAAGCGTGTCAAGGGTTTCAGACGCATGCTGTCAAAATGGTTACACCTCTTCTAGAGGATTGAAACAAAAAGCCCTCTCCGGATATGGAGAGGGCTTTTAATTATTGTCCTGGCATGTGG
This sequence comes from Thermoactinomyces vulgaris, assembly GCF_005886755.1. Lineage (NCBI taxonomy): Bacteria > Bacillati > Bacillota > Bacilli > Caryophanales > Thermoactinomycetaceae > Thermoactinomyces > Thermoactinomyces vulgaris. The sequence goes on along the minus strand of NZ_CP039710.1, from coordinate 1,495,194 downwards.
AGATAATGGAACGGATTTGGCCAGATTTAATAAGTAACAAAAAATCTTACGTTACTTTTCAAAAGAGGAAAGTCCAGATAACCACCGAAACCTCTTGAAATTCAAATGTCGAGTGGTTATGAAAAATACCAGGGAACTTTAATATTGGATCAGCATGTATTTTTGCATGCATAAAAAAGACCGTCCATATCGGACGGTCTTTTTTTATTCCAAACTGAATTCAATGAACCGGCTTTGTCTCTCGTCTAATTTTTTCATACGATAACCTCCTTTTTCTTTAGTCAATCTCCCAGCACGCCACTTTCACAGTGAACGAAAATGCCATTGTGTCAACTTCGTACAGGTGGCCGCCTTCTTTGCTGGCGAAACTCTGACTGATATTTTTTGAATTGAAGATTCTCACAGCAGAAAAGTTGAATGAATGAAGAATTTTTATTTTAACTCTTTTCTCTCTGTGATTGATTTCTTATAAAACTCTTGATAAATAAACAAAAACGTTTTGTTTTTTTAAGCTGGAATTATTTATATTTTTCTTTTTATAGTTATTTATTTATAATGTTGTCTGTGTAACTGTGGTTTGAACTGTGAAATGAACTGTGCTTTAACAAAATAAAGAATCCCACAGCCAAAAATGGTCATGGGAAAGGGTTTGATGATTTCAGAGTATCGGCTTTGGAAGTCGTGAAAGACTTCAGTGTATCGGCTTTGGAAATCATCAAAAAGTCTTTTACTCAATTGCTTCTGAACAATTGGGACGATTAAAAGGGGAAAATCCCCTTCATATATTACGCCAAATATAGCGGAAATGTTTCCACTTAATCATTTTTTTATGCAATCAATCTCAACAATTCTTCTCTCTTAATTTTCCTATCACTGCCTGCCGGATAGTTTTCCAACAGGTATTGCTTTAAGTACTCGGACCATTCTTCTCGGTATCCTTCTACTTTTCTTATTTCTTCCATGAAACGCTGTTCATTGAATTCATCATCTAAACTTTCAAGCTCTTGTGGAAGTTCATTTTCCTTGTTGTTCAAGATATGACCCAGCCATATGACATAACTTACAGCACCAAAGATACACCAATAAGCAGATTCCGCCTGTGAATTTCCTTGAAAAGGATCGATTTCAGCCAAACCAACCATAAAGAACCCTTCATCTTCATCGTTAACTTTCATATAAATATCATCTTCATCCACCTTCTTATCCTCGACCCATTCCCAACACAAATCAAGGGTACTTCTCGCAATTGAATACCAATTCTCATAAGGAGTAAGTTTATCTATTATTTTGTCTGATAACGCTAAAAAATATGCTGCTTTCGCATCTATGTTTACCTTTTCATACCATCTCATACTCTATTTCCTCCTATCTTCCGGATAATCATATTGTTTACCATCTTTTACTATAAAAAAATGACTCTTAGTTACTTTTTGCCCCTCTTTAACTTCAGATGATACAATGATCTCAAGATTTGGATACCACTTACTAAGTTGGTATAAAACCCCTTGTCTTTTAGAGCTTTTTCCAAACCCTGCTTTACATGCTCCACATACCTTTTGGATTAGATTGATGTAAATATAGTTTACCTTTTACATCGAGGAGGTTTGGATATAAATCATCAACAGCGTCAGCAAACTTATTAACAATCATTTCTTCAGCATGATTGGTGTATTGTTTAAGGAAAGGATTGTTTTCATCATATGGTGCTTTTATTTTTCTATTCGGATCCAAAGGCTCTAATCCAGCTGCTGGTGGTGCTGCTTCTATAACTCGTGTAGAAGCACCTTCAAACACTTTATTTTCCAAACCTTCAATATCCGTTCTGGCGACAGCAATCGTATTTAAATCAGTACCTACTGTTTCTCTCCATTTTTTCAAATCACTTTTTAGTAGGTCTGTTATGCCTGTATCAACACATCCGGGTTTAACCACCAGGAAGAAGGCATGATATCCTCCGGTTTGCCGAGCAGCAATGCAATCGTCAACTTTGGTGAAAAGATTTTTGACAATCGGGGTTTTGGCCAAAACCGGTTCCATTGATGCGACGGCTTTATTGACCGCTGGCTGGGCAAAATGAACCACTACGACAGAACCGGCTCCGAAAAAACCTGCCAAAACGGCATTTTTCCAATTGATCTTCCGCCCATGCAGGATATCGTCCGCCACACTGGTTCCAGCACCCTCGGCTGCTCCGATGAATCCGCCTTTGGTAAACATTTTTTGAATGGGAGCAGGCATCTTGGAAACCAGTTTCTGTCCTCCGCGAAGAACAGGACCCAAGAATTTGGAATTTTTGGCACCCATGATCAGTTTTTGCCCGATGCCACTCGCCAATCCCCGGGAAGCTCCTGCAGTGATGCCTCCTCCGATCAATCCCAAGAGGCCGCCAATGGCTGCTTCCAAGAAGGTCATTTTGTTAATTTCCCAACCATTCAGGGCCATACTGATCACAAATGACAAAGCCATACCACTGAGTACGGCAATCCCTAACGGTGTGGCAAAGATGCACAAGACAATGCCCAAAATCAGGACACCGGCAAACGCTATGTATTCCTTAAATTTGACGATCCAGTCCCAAACTGCAGACAGTGTATCAATTACGACTTCTGCTATTTTGGAGCAAATTTCAGTAAACCAATCCCAAAAGGCAGACGCTTTTTACCTTGGTCCATTCCCATGCTCCGGAAATTTTGTCCCCGAACCAATCTCCTGCCTTTGACAATGATTCGGTAACAGAATCGAAAAATCCTTTCTCTTCCTTAACTGGTGGAGGCTGAACGGGTTGTTCCTTCTGAACCGGAGTCTTTTGCTCAAATTGATTAAAATCATCATTGATTTCAGGAACATCAAAACCCCCGTCAGCATGAACAAGGGCATGAACCCAGGAACCTGTTCCCACCGTGATGATCATAAACAAAAGGAGAAACCAAACAAGGTTCCGTCAGAATGATGGAACGGATTGGCTAGATTTAATAAGTAACAAAAAATCTTACGTTACTTTTCAAAAGAGGAAAGTCCAGATAACCACCGAAACCTCTTGAAATTCAAATGTCGAGTGGTTATGAAAAATACCCGGGAACTTTAATATTGGATCAGCATGTATTTTTGCATGCATAAAAAAAGACCGTCCATATCGGACGGTCTTTTTTTATTCCAAACTGGATTCAATGAACCGGCTTTGTCTCTCGTCTAATTTTTTCATACGATAACCTCCTTTTTCTTTAGTCAATCTCCTGGCACGCCACTTTCACAGTGAACGAAAATGCCATTGTGTCACGTTCGTGCAGGTGGCGGCCACCTCTTCGCTGGCGAAACTTTGACTTATATATTTTTTGACTTGAAGATTCTCACAGCAAAAAAGTTGAATGAATGAAGAATTTTTATTTTAACCCTTTTCTCTTCGTGATTGATTTCTTATAAAAAGACTTGTTAAATAAACCTTGATTCAAGACTAAAAAACATTTTGTTTTTTAGTCTTAATTATTTATATTTTTCTTTTTATAGTTATTTATAATGTTGTCTGTGTAACTGTGGTTTGAACTGTGAAATGAACTGTGCTTTAACAAAATAAAGAATCCCACAGCCAAAAATGACCATGGGAAAGGGTTTGATGATTTCAGAATATCAGCTTTGGAAGTCATGAAAGACTTCATTGTATCGGCTTTGGAAATCATCTAAAAGTCTTTTTTCTCAATTGCTTCTGTGCAATCGGGACGATTAAAGGGAGAAATCCTCCTCATATATTACGCCAAATATAGCGGAAACGAACCCATAAGTATCCTAAAATAATGAGATCTAAGCATGAAGCCAGATCTCATTATTTGATTACGATTTATATTGTACTGCACCCAAAAATTGAAACTGATTCGCCCGCTTTATCGTACCGGTATACTGAAAATTATAAAGTAAAATCACAGAGTTTACTTTATGATCTAAATAAACACCACAAAGATCTATAAACTTCCAAACTATTTCCTCATCATAAGAAAATCCCTCAAGGAGATTACGTAAGTCATCCAATGGTTCTTTATAAAATTCAACCTCTCTAAAATCCTCATCGTAGTAATCTATGCCAAAGTCCTTTTCGAACTGAGAAGGTATGGCATCTCCGTCTTCTGTATACTCTATTAAAACATACTGATCCAGTTCCTCAGATGAACTCATGTTGCCAATAAACAATGACACAAATCCTTCTTTCTGCATACTTGCTCTCCTCCTAAAGATTATGGCCTAAGACCTTCTGGTAAAGCTTCAGCTCCACCTTCAAGCCGGTAATTTGCCCAATTTTGAAGACGTCTCTTAAATGTATCGAAATCCGGAGAGGTATCAATGATTTCTATTAATTCATTATGAGCCGTCGTAGATCCTCTTTTACCATGTTGTCCTCTTGGATTAACAAATCTTACCTCGCTTATAGGAGACCGCAATTCTTTAATTTGTTCTGCAGTAACACCCCACCGCTTAAATGTAGGAGTTCGGGAAACTAGTAACCATTCACGCCCGGTCTCCAAGAAACGACGCGTATGCGATGGGATATCATTTCTTCGGGAACAACTAAAGCACGTAACGCATTATAAAACTCTTCCATCCGGGCTTCCGCAAACTGATCAACTGTCAAACGGTTTATACCCCTCAAACTCCGGGTCGTGCTTGATCTCCCAGAAGTATCCGCCATTGACATGTGTTCCATTAAAAAAACCTGCCATCAGCAGGGTTTTGTTAGTTTTTGTCAAGGGTTTTCAGCGATGATAATATCTAAAGGTTCATTGAATCCAGTTTGGATTAGATTCATCTTCAAAAATTCCGGGTACTTTTGAACCGCATTGGCTCTTGAATTTCAAGAGATTTCGACGGATAACCGGACTTTCTTCTTTTGACCAAAGAAAATTTTGCTACTTTGGAAGGTCCAAGAGACTTTATCCCAGGTCCGGGCCCTTTTCAAAGCAGATGAAAAATTCAAACCTCGGTCGCAATGCCCACCGCCTTTTCAAAGCAAAATTCTTTATTTCATCTTGTATTGTGATATGTTTTAAAATTTGCTTGGGATCCCTACTGATAAACGTTTTTTGTCCCGGCGCTTGGACAATCGAACCAATCCTGAATTCCCCGGGAAGTGTTTGAATCGTGGGATGGAAGACAGCGTTGCTCTCTTTTATTTTTATATTTAATAAATAAATATGTTTATAAAATATATTTAAGGGGGTATTAGAATATCATAAGACTGGGTGAGTAAATATGTTATCGATTGAGTAACCTCATTTTTCTGATTTTTATTACCTTCGGCTATTCCGGATATTGAGGGAGGGGACAAAATGATTCAAGGATTATATGAAGCCCATTTGCCTGTCAGTGATTTAGATCGTTCAATTGAGTTTTATAAAAACTTAGGTCTTGAATTGGCTCACCGTAGTGAAAATTTAGCTTTTTTTTGGATTCAAAAAAGCAAGAGTTGGTTAGGGTTATGGCAATGTGAACAAGTTCATACGCCTTATCATGTTTCTTTACGTCATATTGCCTTTTATGTAGAGGACATTAAAAAAGCAAAAGAATGGTTACAATCGATTGGGGTTGAAGTGAGTCCTTTCTTTGAATTTTCACCCGATAGACAACCTCTTGTATTGTCAAACGTTCCTCACGCACATGCAGCTGTCTATTTTAAAGATCCTGATGGAAATCTTTTAGAACTAATTTCTCCGCTTCAAATCGATACCGCAGATGAATTCCCCAATATGGAACTGGAAAAATGGCTGAAAATAAACAAGGGGGGAAATTCGAGATAAGCCCCAAAGCGGTCATACAGATAGCCCAACAATACCAAGTCTTGGGGCTTATGACGGGTCGTAGGTTATATGAAGAAGTGATTCGCGAAGATTTGAAAGACTTTGGAGCATGTAGCAAAAGGAGAACAGAAATAAAAAAGGCCCACACGGGCCTTTTCTCATTCAAACAAAATCTGTTGAACACAATCAAACATCCGTTGGAATTGTCCCTTGGCCATTACCTCTCCAAAAAGCCCTATCTCATCAATCCTGACAACACGATTACAGCTTACTCGCACACTCCGGACCGTGATACTATCATCGCTTCTACTCCCTCATCCAAGATCCTTGGGTGCCCTCTCCCCCCACCACCTTAAAAACTCTTTCCACATTTAATATTGGAGTTTACTGGCGGATATATTTCTGGATAACGTTTTTCGCTTCATGATAAGTCACACTTTCCCCGCCTCTTAAAAGCAAGATCCTCTATTTCATCTTGTATTGAGATATGTTTTAAAATCTGCTGGGGATCCCGACTGATAAAAGGTTTTTGTCCTGGCGCTTGGACGTTCCACCTCTATCCGTTGCAGCCAAGTACCGATCAATTATATAAGGACCATATCGAAGCTGATCATCGCTTCGATACACCAAGATAGTCAGCAAGAGATATTTCTGCGGACTGGCTTTCCTTCTTCTTTTAACTCCAGTTCGATCCATTCTGGTCTTGGTTTGACTCTAGGCATTCTTATCGCTTCTTATTGGCATTTCGGATATACTCTCATTATATCATTGTATAAAATGTAATTATCATTTTCAGATTTTATTTAAATTCTGTTGAGGAGTGAATTTGATGGCTTCTTATCTGGTTATAGAAGGGGAACAAGTCAATCAAAACACAATACACAATCAATGCTTTATTGTAGAAGCGAATAGCTCACAAGAGGCAAAACAATTTTTTATTCGAAAAGTCGGCATCCATGATCGGTTATTTTTGGAGGATGTCTATAATCGGTCAATAAATATGGGTTTAGTCGAGCATTTTGGGTATGACCTTCTTAGTTGGCAAGGCGTTCCGAAGCCTCGTTATGAAAAAGATAAAATGGATGAATTGTTTAAAAATAGAGTACGGGAGCTTTTTGAAGATCATCATGAATGGGCTGAAACCTATATTGAATATATGTTATATGAAAAGGATATTGAATTTCCCGAGGAAATGTTGGCTTATTTGTATTATGAGTTAGAATATAGAAAAATCATTGTAATCCCGATTAATGAAATAAAGCGTTTTTAATTATTCAAAAAGAACCCAATAAAGCTTTATTGGGTTCTTTTGGTGTGTTTTTTTATTTCATAAAGTGAATTGAACTTCTATTTTGCCTTTCTTTTTTTAACTCTCTTCTTCATCTGGTAACCTGCCTGAATTGTTTTTCCATTTGCTCAACTTCTTCCATTACAGGACCTGCAATCGCCATAACTTTCGTATTTACATTCATTCTTTCCATATCTTTCTTTCCATATCTTTTTCCTTCTGGCAGAGCGGGTCGTAGATCATGAATTCTGTGTTACTTATTCTTTAGGCATTTTTAAAGGACTTGGATACTTTCCCAAGTCCTTTTTTACATGGCGGGCGTTTCATTGTCAGGTGAACAGTCAATTTTCCCGGCAAGATGTTCATTGCTTTTCATATATCATGGGATTGTCCGACTTGATCGGTTGCGTGAGCATTTAACTTGCAGATTGCAGAAAGAAAAGCGTTTTGGTTTATTTGTGTTACAAACTTGTTTGGAATTAATCCGATGGTTTCTTCATGATTTTCTGTCTGAGGCCAAAACGATTCGGTAACCGTTCGTCTGTGATGCCTTCTCTGCAATCCATGCGGAACTTCGTCCTTCCTTCTCCAATGCTTTTCTCACACTTTCACCCTGACCCACAAGGCGCGATTTAAAGCTAAATGCAAACAGGCACCGGTAAATCCGGACTCACGCAGCCAACGAAGATGCTCTTCCAATCCTGCCGGGTGATCATGTTTGTGTTGGAATTTATCAAGAAATTCCTCCCCCGTTGTTCCGCCGGGATAATCCGTTTTCCGTTCAAGCCAGTCCCACATGTCCGCGCAGTCGGGATGCAAAGCCTCATCCGGCAATTGGATGCGGTCCATGATCAGGAACAGCCCCCCCTGGCTCAAGATGTTGATGGACGAAGCGGTACACTGCCTTTTGTTTGTCATGCGGCAGTTGGTGAAGCATCTGAACGCTTATGACTGCTTGCACCATTGGAACGGCAAGTGTATCGGTGTCGCCCATATCATGCTGAATCAATTGGCAACGCGCCGGATCCAACCGTGGTCGGGCCAAGTCCAGCATCGCTTTGGAAGCATCGATTCCGATAACCGTGATATCCGGCCTCCGGACCAACAATTTCTCCTCGATCAGTCCCGATCCGATCCCCAGATCCAGAAGGGTTGCGTTTAAGAAAGTTTTTGCTCAAGCAGAAAGATGAGCAGATCCATCTGTTCCTTCCGGGTCGGGTTTTCTGCCAAAGCGGTTTGATCCCAGTAAAGCGCAAACTCCGGATTATGCCAATCGTCTTTCACCAAATCCGTCCCCTCTCTTTCCTGTGAATGAGTATAAGGCAGTTTTGCTCTTTTTCCTGGATCCAAAAAGGGTACTTTTTTCATTCAGGTTTTTTCATACATGATAAGATACAATCAGTATAACGATTTTTATAATTGCTAATCATTTGTTTTTTCAAGGGGATGAACAGATGAAACCATTTGCCGGAAAAGTGGCCATGGTGACCGGCGGGGGGTCGGGAATCGGAAGAGCCACCTCCCTGGCTTTTGCCAAAAAAGGCGCAAAAGTCGTGGTCGTCGGGCGGACGAAAGAGAACATTGAGGAAACACAAGAAATGATCAGGGGTTTGGGCGGAGAATCCCTTGCGGTTCAAGCCGACGTTTCGCAAGACAAGCAAGTCCGGAAAATGATCCAAACAACCATGGAGCGCTTCGGGCGCTTGGACTTCGCATGCAATGCGGCGGGTACCGGCGGGAAATTGGCACCTCTGGCCGACACCACGGAAAAAGATTTTGACCGCACCATGGCAATCAATCTGAAGGGAATCTGGCTTTGCATGAAACATCAGATCCGCCAGATGCGAAAACAAGGATCCGGAACCATTGTAAACATCTCTTCCATCAACGGATTGGTTGGCCATCCGAACGCAGCCGTTTATTCGGCAAGCAAAAGCGGAGTGATCAGTTTAACCAAATCTGCCGCCTTGGAATATGCCCAATCCAACATCCGGATCAACGCCATCTGCCCGGGAGCGGTTCGCACCCCGATGCTGGAACAAGTCTTCAAGCAAACAGGATTAACCCCAAACCAATATGAATCCAAAATCCCCCTCCACCGGATCGGTGACCCGGATGACATCGCCCGGTCTGTAACTTGGTTGTGCTCCGACGAAGCCGGCTATGTAACGGGACACATCCTGATTGTTGACGGTGGAGTCTCTGCCGGTTAATCTTTTTTCCAAAAAACAAACCGGCTTTCCTGTGCCGATGGACAGCCGGTTTGTAGGTTTTCTTCTTATAAAAGAAGATTTGGGTATTTTTATGTTGTTTGCATCGCAAACTGGTTTTAATTGATATGACACGGTTAACTTTTAACCGCAAATCCGTCTATACCCCGATGATATGATAACCCGCATCGACATGGAGCACTTCCCCGGTAATCCCTCTGGACAAGGGGCTTAAGAAAAATAATGTGGCATCCCCGACTTCGCTTTGATCCACGTTTCTTCTCAGCGGCGCTTTTTCGGCAATGATCCCCATCAGGTCGTTGAAACCGGAAACGCCTTTTGCGGAAAGGGTCCGGATCGGCCCGGAGGAAACGGCATTCACCCGGATGTTATATTTCCCCAGATCCTCTGCCAAGTACCTTACGCTGGCTTCCAATGCCGCTTTGGCAACGCCCATCACGTTATAGTTTTTCACGACCCGCTCGGCCCCGAGATAGGACTGCGTCACAATGCTCCCACCGTCACTCATGAGTTTTTTTGCTTCCCGGGCCACTGCAACCAGTGAATATGCGCTCATCTCTTGCGCCATCAGGTACCCGTCACGGGAAGTTTCCACATACTCCCCGCACAACTCATCCTTGTCGGCAAATGCAATCGAGTGAACCAAGCCGTGGATTGTCCCGACTTTTTGTTCGATTTCGGAAAAGGCGTTTTCAATACTGGCATCGTCGGAAACATCACACGGAACAATGAGCAAAGGATCGATTCCAGCCTCTGACAACAGAGAAGTCAGCTTTTGATAAGAACGTTCTTTCCGGTATGTAAAGATCAAATTAGCCCCCGCGGCTTGCAGGGATTTGGTAACCCCCCACGCCAAACTCCTTTGGTTCGCCACCCCCATGATGACAACATTTTTGCCATTCATTAAATGATTCATGATCATATCCTCCTTAGAAAATCTTTACATCTTTGTATAGTATAATCGATTTCGCTTCCGGTTCAATGACATGGTCCGGAAAATCCAACCGCGTTGAAGTAAACAGACGCTCTTTTAATATGGCGGCTGACGCAACCTTTTTTGACATTTTTTCAGAAATTTGAAAATTATGCTATACAATCCATCCGATAAAGATTATAATTATAAGTGTGTTTTGAATTTTCAGTATAATTTAACGGGGGGCGTTTGGATTGAAACGACTGTTTGCGATTGCCATGGTGGCGGTGATGGGATTTTTGGGAGTGCCGGCAGTATCGCATGCGGCAGACGTTGGAGCGCAAGCGTGTGAAATTTACAATGGCTGGCTTTCGGACCCTGATTGCACGACAAACCGGTCAACCGTCCGCACCATCAGTAATGCGGAATTAAGAGTGGGCTACTACAACGGACAACAATACGGTTGGGGAAGGCTCACGACTTCCAGCCCCGGCTATACCCTTTTCTTTGATGTCAGCTTTGATGGCGGACAAACCATTGGCACGTATGATTATATCACTTCCGGAACATCCACCATTACCACTTGGGCATATCCGGCATCCAGCGACCCGAACCGCCGCTTCCGCGTATGTATCCTCAGTGATACATCATATCAATGCAGCTCCTGGTGGTAAACGATTCTTTAGAATATCAACCTCTGGTTTTCACAACCAGAGGTTTTTCAATTTAACCAGTGTTTTTAAAACCTCACAAACGACCGGTAAATGTTTCAATAAAAATTTTGTTTCAACAGATAGTTTGTGTTACAAACAAGTTTTAAATAACTGCAATGCATCCCTCCGCAATCCACATCAATTCACCACGCCAATATCAAAGTCTGCCTGGCTGAAATCACGGAATATCGGACTGTGTCTTCCTCCATCATACACCCCTCCCGCAGACTCGCCCCTTTATTCATCTGTTTTTTCCTCAGCTTTTTGGACCGGACCGTTCCAATTTATGAGCCCGCCCCGGAGCAGGTACACATTCCGGCACCCGAGCTTCCGTAATTCACGCACGGCAATCGCACTGCGGGAACCGCAGCGGCAGTAGATATACACTCCCCCGCCGTTTTCTTGTTGATCTGCCTCTTTTTTGAGACGTTCCAGCTGGCGCAACGGAACATGGACTGCTCCGGGGATGTGTCCGGACTCATATTCCCGTTTTTCGCGGACATCAATGATTAATATGTTATGGTTGTTTTCCATGACCTTCTTCAAATCATCCGGACTGATGGACGGAACCTTCGGACTCAGAAAAAGATAAAGAATTCCGCCCAATAACACGATCACGACCATGAAAACACCAATCATCCCCCGATCCCCCTTTCGACACAGCCTGTCCAGCAGCCATTTTCCGGCTGATTGCAAACCCCGAAATATATATAACCCGATAAAAAAAATACAAACCAGCCAAGGTTTGTATTTTACGGATGAAGCGTTGATTGGCCTCCATTGTGATCTTGTAAATAAAACCACTTGTACTCATAATATTTCTGGTTTTGTTTGCGGATTTTGATCTGATCCCGCACTTCTTCTTTGCTCAACGGTTTTTTTGCCAGCTGATGAACATACGTATCGGCGGCGATGATCAAAGAATACCCCGCTCTCCGCACCCGCCGGCAATAATCCGCCTCCGCGTGGATACCATCTCCAAACCGTTCATCCAGCCATCCGATTTCATCCACCAGCCTCCGCGGGAACAACACACAAAATCCCGACAACACCTCGGTCTCTTTCCACCTCGTGGGATTGCTGTGGTTAAATTGGTTGGAAAACCGGTGAATTTTGGAGATGGTTTTAAAGGGAATGCTTAATTTTTGCTTGGCATTTCCGCGATTGGTAACTGGCCCCGCCATCCCCGTCCACTCCCTCGCTTTGAAAACGGCAAGCAGCTGTGCCAACCAACGGTGTGAAGGAACGGCATAAGGGCTCAGCCAGACAATGTACTCTCCCCTCGCCCTTTCCATTCCCAAGTTGAGTGAAGCGGCCCGCCCCAAATCCGGTTGATGTTGAATGACCGTAAACGGAGGGCGTTGCAGGAATTTTTCCGGGATCTTCCCCGGGGCATGATCCACGATGATCACTTCATATTCCGCATGGGTATACGCCAAAATCCCTTCCAGACAAACCCGCATGCGTTTCCAATCGTTTTGGTGGGGAATGATCAAACTGACTTCGGGTTTCATCTTTTCTTCAGCACCTTTTCAACCATAAGCGGTCCGTTTTGCTGAAAGCGCATCAGCATATCCCGCTGATGCAACAACCGCAGCAAATACCTGCGCAACTCCGGAAACATTCCTTTTTGACTCAATAAGAAGCCGGTCAATGCATGATTCACCCACTCCCCATGATCCCCCCGGTCATCCGTGATCACCGCTTTTTGATTCGCCAAACACCGGACATGAAGCGGGGCCATCGACTGGGCAACCGGGCTCAATGTCACCACGATATCTGCCGCCAGCCAAAGATGTTTCCGGTCTGCTTCTTCCGGAGGAACCACCCGGATCCGCTGATCAAAATCCTCCCGGTGCGGCCCGGCCCAAATCACTTCAAGATCATCCGACTGCTTGAGCACTTTCAAAACCGTCAGCGCCAATCCTTTGCGATAACGCGGGGCAACCAACCGGTCATCGATCCACAAGCATACTTTGTTTTTCATCTTCAAGTCTTTTGGGGCCTCTTCCCCGTCCCCGGAGCCTTTCAGCGGTTCAACCGGCTGTGGATGAATCAGCTCCACGTCCACCTCCCGTTGCCGGAAGAAATAATAAAAACAAAGCGACGGAACCCGGACATGGAAAGAACGGAGAAACGTTCCCTCTTCCGCTTGGGGCAAATGATCATAATACAAGACGATGTTTTGAGGATTCCGGCCTTCCTCCAGCAACCGCTTTAACACCGCCGCCGGGGGATTCACCAATTCCACCTTCGTCCACTCCGGCTCCCGGCTGATCAAGGACCATGCTTCCCGACTGTCGGCTGCCGGGATCCCTTGTCCGGCCGGAAACTGCGCCATGTATGCGGAAGGAATCGAAGAGGGAAACCGGATCAACAAGGAATTCTTTTTTTCTTCCATTGCGATCGACCTTTGCTCTTTCTTGTCATTCCGTACCATTATATTCATCCGGCTTCCATCTGCGCATAAAAAAACATCAACCCCTGACAGGTTGATGAAAGACACGTTGTCCCTATTGCTCCGACAGCCACTTGGCCAGCTGTTTTTGGTCTTCTTCATTGATAAAGCCTTGCGAAGGCATGCTTCCTTTTCCCTTTTGAATAATGGTCAAGATTTCAGCTTCAGAATATTTTTTTCCCGCTTCTTTGAGTGCCGGGCCGTACCCTCCTTGCAATTGTTCACCGTGACAATTGGCGCAGTGCTGCATATACACTTTTTCCGGCCCTTCCGTCACTTGTCCGCTTTGATTGGGCCCAATTCCGTTTGATCCGCAGGCAGCCAGCAAGATGGCACTTCCCGCGATCAAACCTGCAATTCGGATCTTCTTCATGTTTCACACCTTCACACTTGATTTTCGGAGAATCTGAGTTGCCGCTCCTTTTCAATTTGCATCAAATCTTCCTGGTCTTTTTTCCGTTCGCTTTTAAACCAGCCGGCCAAAACGGTGCCGATGGCCGCCATAAAGGAAATCTCCTGGATGATTTTCATGATGACCCCGCCCAATTGCTGGTCGATCAGCGGAGCAAACAGCGGCAGCATTTGGGAGGTCTCTTGAAATCTTTCAAATAAAACCGTATCCGTGAAAATAATCAGTGCACAAGCCGGAGTGATCAAGACCGTCCCCCCGAGAATCAACGCAATTTTGATTAAATGCCTGTCTCTTAAGGTATCCATTTCCGGCACCGGCGATACAATCGACCACCACATGAAAAGGGACGCAACCATCAGGAGCGTGTGCGAGATCACGTGCAACGCCTCGCTGTTCATGATCGTATCAAAAACCGCCGGCACATGGTACAACGACAACAAACCGTTAAAAAGGAACACCGTCAACAACGGACGGGACAAAAACGAAAACACCGCTTTCAACGGCTTGATGCGAAAAACAGCACGATATAAATAAACCGGAATCCCGATCAACAAAAGAGGTGAAACCACAAAAAACATCAAAGCCATTTGCAGCATATGCATGGTAAACAACTCATGCGTCAAAAGGGCCAGCGGGCTTCCCACGGCAAAATAATAAACAATCAAGCCGGTCAGAAACACCGCTTTCTTCGATCCTTTCACCTCAGTTGCATCTTTGAACCGATGCCGCAAGGGACCGGTGATCAACAAATAAACCACCGCAATCAGGATGAAAAGCAGATTCAATTGATAGTTCCAATTGCTGGGATACGAAAAGATTTGGAATAAAATTTGTGACGCAGACACGGAATCCCTCCATTCTGAACAAGAGCCTGTTTCCGTATTTTATCTTACCATGAAATCCCTTATGGATAATCTTCACAAAAGTGAAAGGGATGTGACACACATTGTCATCATACCACATAAAATGGTATCACTCGAATCGCACCAAACGCAAACCTCCTGACAAACGGCGTGAAAGACGATACATATCTTGCAAAACCATATTGATTTTATATCTACAGTTATATATACTTTATATAGTATAATTGATTTTCTTTAAATTAAATGTTGCCCTAAACCAACAAATTTGTCTCAATAGAAAAAAAGAGCAGGTGTGAAAAAATGAATCATCATACTCTTTTTGATACAAAGCCGGGGGATCGTTTCCGCATCCGGGAAATCCGTGTGGAAGGCGTCCTCCGGCGCAGACTGCTGGATCTCGGCTTCATTCCGGGGGCGTTGGTCGAAGTGTTGTATCAAAGTCCTTTGGGCGATCCGGTCGCCTATCGGGTGAGCCAATCCACCATCGCACTCCGAAAAGAAGAGAGCCAAAAAATATGGGGTGAAAAATTGGGAGATGAAACCAATGAGTGAATACCGGATTGCACTGGCCGGAAATCCAAACACGGGAAAAAGCACTCTTTTTAATGCCCTGACCGGACTCAACCAGCATACCGGAAATTGGCCGGGAAAAACCGTGTCACTTGCCGAAGGAACCTTTCACCATAAAGGAAACGACTATCGCTTGATCGATTTGCCCGGAACATATTCCCTGTTCTCAAACTCCGCCGATGAAGAAGTGGCCCGCGATTATATCATTTTCGAACAACCCGATGTGACCATGGTCGTCGTCGATGCCACTTCATTAGAGCGGAACATGAATTTGGCCTTGCAAGTTTTGGAGATGACCGAACGGGTCATTTTGTGCATTAACCTGATCGACGAGGCTTCCAAGCAAGGCATTGTCATCGATGACCAAAAAATCGCGTCCAAACTGGGCATTCCGGTGGTCAAAATGTCCGCCCGCAACGGTGAAGGCATCACCCGGTTGCTTGACACCTTGCACAAGATGGTAAGCGGACAAATCATCACCCGACCTTACCGGATTGAGTACAGCGAGAATATTGAAAGACATATCCAACGCATCGAACCGAAAATCAAAGAAATATTCGGCGACTCCCTCCCCGCCCGCTGGCTCGCTTTGCGCTTGTTGGAGGGCGATGAGTCTTTGCTTCGGGTGTTAAAACAAAAATTTGCCCGAAAACAGCCACCTGCCCGCGCCACCCGTGCTCACGGCTAAACAAAAGGAGGAAAGGATCATGGCAAATTCATCCGCATTTCCTCTGGGCGAATTGGATCATTTGATGGAACAGAGCAAATCCTTACGAAGCGAAAATATCCGCGACGAGATTGTCAGCCGGATTTATCAAAACTCACATCAACTGTGCGAGGAAAGCGTTCGCTACACCCGGCAACACCGGATCCCCCCCTCCCACGCCAGACTGGATCGGATTTTGACTTCCCGGACTTGGGGATTTCCGATCATGCTGGCCATCTTGGGCTTGATTATTTATATGACCATCTGGGGAGCGAATCTTCCCTCCCAAGCCCTGGCCCGTCTGTTCGGCGCGGGGGAACCGGTTCTTTCCCAAGTCCTTCAGGCTTTGGGCTCCCCCGTTTGGCTTCATGATCTTTTGGTGTTCGGGCTTTATCGGGGAACCACTTGGGTGGTGAGCGTCATGTTGCCGCCGATGGCCATCTTCTTTCCTGTGTTTGCACTGTTGGAGAACTTCGGATTTCTGCCCAGAGTGGCTTTCAATATGGACCGGGTCTTCCAAAAATCCGGCGGCCACGGCAAGCAAGCCCTCACCATGGCCATGGGATTTGGATGCAATGCAGCGGCCATCGTTTCCACCCGGATCATTGAATCCCCGAGGGAACGTTTGCTGGCCATTTTGACCAACAATTTTGTTCCCTGCAATGGCCGGTGGCCCCTTCTGATCCTTTTGGCATCACTATTCATGGCAGCCGGTTTCAGCTCCGGCATCGGCACCATGGTCACCGCCGCCGTGGTGATGGGACTGGTTTTGTTCGGCATTGTCGTCACGCTCTTTGTGTCATGGACCTTGTCCAAAACCGCACTTCGCGGGGTTCCCACACATTACACGTTGGAACTCCCGCCGTTCAGGCGGCCGAAATTTTGGAACACCATTTACCGGGCCACCATGGATAAATCCTTGTTTGTGTTAAAACGGGCCGTCATCATCGCCGCACCGGCCAGCTTGATCACCTGGATCCTGGCCAATATCGATATGGGTTCGGCCAGCATTCTGGAACATGCCGCCCGCTTTTTGGACCCGTTTGCACATGCGCTGGGACTGGATGGTTTCATTTTGCTCGCCTTTATCCTCGGATTGCCGGCAAATGAAGTGGTTCTTCCCATCCTGCTCATGGGTTATTTAGCAACCGGCTCCATGGTGGAAGTTGATCAGTTGGCCGATCTGAAACAAATCCTGCTCGACCACGGATGGACATGGCTGACGGCACTCAATATGATGCTTTTTTCCCTGCTTCATTATCCGTGCGGGACCACTTTGTTCACCATTTATAAAGAAACCAAAAGCGTCAAATGGTCTCTCCTGGCCGCACTGATTCCCACCGCCATCGCGGTTGCCGTCACCTTCACCATCACCCAAATTGTCCGCCTGTTTATATAAAAAACACCGGCCGTAAAGCCGGTGTTTTTTTATCCGTTCCTTATGCGTATTTAATGATCATGCTTTCAAAAACATCCGCAATGTCTTCGGCGTCATCGGTTGTTTTTTCCAGCCGCTCATAGATATCCTTCATTTTGATCAGCAAGACCACATCTTTCGGATCAAAAAACAATTCGCTCAGACTGTCCCGCAACAATTGATCCGCTTCACTTTCCAAGGAATTGACTTCAATGGTCGCCTTATGAAGCGCTTCGAACCGGCGGTCGTTTAATGAGGTGAATGCTTCCTGCAAAATTTTGGCCGTTTGCACCAAAATATCCGCAAACCGGATCAGCTGCGGTGTCGTCTTCTCGATATACAACGAACGTTCGGCACAAGCCTCAATGCCATCCAAAATGTCATCCAATTTGGCCACCAATTGGAAAATATCTTCCCGGTCCATCGGCGGGAAGTATTCTTTGTTCAATTGGGAAATCAAAAGCTGGACAAATTCATCCCCTTTGGACTCGAGGCGTTTGATTCTCTCTCCATATTGCTCCCGTTGTTCAAGGTTTTCCACATTTTCGCGAAACAGCTCAGCCGCCTCCACGATCAAGGATGTAATATCCATCAACGTTTTGGAATACAAACTCGTCTTTTGTTTTTTAAACACTGATAGTCCCCCAGTTGTCAGAAAAAATCTTCTCTTCTATCCCCTACTAGTATACACTTTTTTTGACCGATTAGACAGAAAAAGGATCACCGATGGTTTTTGTTGTCGTTTTCATATATGATAGATTATATTGAAAACTTTACTTTTCGAAAGGACCGATTATGAACTTCCAAACGTTTACCCTGTTAAAACTGGCCGCAACCGGCGAAAGAAAAATTCATCCGGTTTTGGCCCCGGTCATCGCCTTTTCTTTCCTTTTTTTCGGTGGGCTCGGGATCTTCTTTCTCATTTTGTTTCCGCCCCCTGTTTCCCCGCTGATGCAAAGTGTTTGGTTTCATTTGGAACTGATCGTTTCCTTCAGCGGAACCGCACTGTTCACTTTCGCCTGGGTCCGGTTGGTGGAGAAACGGCCGGTCTCCAGCATCGGCTTTACGAAAGAGAGGGCTTTTAAAAAGTACATAACCGGGTGGATGTGGGGTTTTTTGCTCATTTCCGCCCCTGTGTTCCTCCTTTGGATCACTGGCTCTCTGACCTTTGAGATCACGAAAATCCATCTCCCCGCGCTTCTCATTTTACTGCTTTCCATGATCACCTTCATCATCCAGGGCGCAACGGAAGAAATCGTGGTCCGCGGTTGGTTGTTCCCGGTCATGGCCATGCGCGCACCATTCTGGATTGCGGTGGGCACCTCCTTTCTGTTCTTTGCCGCCATGCATTTGTTAAATGACGGGATCAACGTGATTTCTTTCTTGAACATCAGTCTGTTCGGCTTGTTTGCCGTCGGTCACGTTTTAAACGAAGGAAGCCTGTGGGGAATTTGCGCCATTCACTCTGTTTGGAACTGGGCACAAGGCTCGGTTTTCGGATTGGCTGTGAGCGGACAAAGCCTGTCCTTCCCGCTTCTTCACGCGACGACACACGGCCCCGAATGGTTCCACGGCGGCCCTTTCGGGATTGAAGGAAGCATTCTCACCTCAGTGATCCTGGGAGCTGCTTCATGGGTGGTGTGGCGGAAAGTTTTTATCCGGCTGAGACAGCAGAACATATCAAACCTTTGATTTTAAAGAAGCTGCCCGTTCGTCTGGCAGCTTCTTTAAACATCAATCGCCCTCCGCATGAAACTTTGCCGGACACAACCGGTGGTTTGCTGCAAATCTTGATTTTTGATACACTTAAAGTGCTTGATATAACTGGTGTTTACGCAAGGGGTTTGATTGTATCCATTGTGGAATTGAAACTCACGTCCCCTTTTAGGAACGGGAACGAAAGAATCTGTTTAATTGCATCCATTGTGGAACCTCTTAACTAAAAAAAGAGCCGCAAACGGCTCCTTTTTTAATGTCCATTTGCTTTACTCATTGCTGCACCTTAAGAGAAACTGACCCATCTCAGAGACTAAAGATCGGACGGTATGTTAAATTCAAAACTACGTTCAGGATTCTTTGCTACGGTTGCCAAAAATTCCCCGGTGCTTTCCAGACTGGCGGTCAAATCTCTTCCCCCTCTCATCTCCCTGATCAATTCATGACAATGCCCCTGCACAGAAAATCAACAAACGGAAAACGGACAATCCTCGCATTTCCGGATCAAGCGATGATTTAGATCACTTCGTTCCAATTTATCCCTATCAGGTTAACGAGAATATTTTTATTCAAGGAACTTTTTAGAATGAATATCGAAAAAGTATGATTAAATCAAATGGATCTTATTTGTGAGGGTGAGGAAATGAATAGCTAAACAACGTTTGGATTTTTGTCTGCAACCGGCAGGAGAAATGTCCCAAGCGTTTCAGTCTTTGGGTGTTCAAACGTTCCAAGAAGCCGCCTGTTATTTGCAGGCGTTGCCTTACGGGCGAAATGCCAACCGGGCAGATGCGCGATCGGTCTTGCGCGAGGGGAAAGGGACCTGTAGTATGAAGCACGCGCTGTTGGCCATGTTGGCGGAGGAAAACAACATGCCCGTCCGGTTGATGATCGGCATTTATTTGATGAATGAGGACAACACCCCCGGTGTCGGCAAGGTGTTGGAACGTTACGGCCTTAAGGAGCTCCCGGAAGCAAATTGTTATTTGCGGTTTGAGGGACAGTATTTGGATTTCACGCGTCTGACCGGTCAAACAAATGGGACCCCCCTATCATTTTTGGTTGAAAAAGAGATTACACCCGAAGGAATCGGGGAGGAAAAAACCGGTTTCATCAAGATTATTTGAAACACTGGGTGACATCCCCGAGTGTACCCATTAAGGACTGAAGAAAAGTGTGGGAAATACGGGAAGCATGCATTGCTGCATTGACACAATCGGAATAAACCTCCACCTGATAATCAGCCTTAACCCACCTGAAAAATTTCAAACCGTTATTAACTCAATTCCGGCTGGTTTTCCTGCAACAGCTCCCCTGCCGGCCACAAAGGATCATCGTCCAACCAGTCACCAACTCAAAATGGAAATAGGTTTCACCACAGACTCGAATTAACCGGGTAAGACGATCATATGATGGTTGGGAGACAAGGATCTGTGCTTAAGAGGGGGGGGAGGCGCTTGCAGATACGCGAAATTTGCCCGGAGGATCATGAGGCTTACCTTCGGCTGTTGAACCAATTGAATGAGGAAAGTCCGTACCTTTTGTTTCCTTGTGGCGATGCGGACCCGGGCAAGATCAGCGACGGCAACCGGCACGTTTTCGTAGCGGAAACGGACGGAAAGTTGACGGGCCATGTTGCCATCCGGCGTGGAGATGATCCGCACAACCGGCATACCGCGCGTCCGGAGACAGGGGTTTTGAAAAAGTACCAAAACCAACGGGTGGGCACCCGGTTGCTGGAAAAAGCCATTCAGTGGGCCCGGGAACAAGATATTAAGCGGTTGGAAATCTCCATCCTGCGTCCCAATCTGAAAGCCGTCTACTTTTATAAAAAAATGGGGTTCCAAATCGAGGGGATGCGAAAAAAATCCTTGTTTATCCAGGACCGGTATGCGGATGAATATTACATGGCCCGGTTGTTGTTCAGCGATGAAACCAAAATGACTTGAGCACCCTCCATGCACTCAAGCCATTTTGGTCTTCACCGTTATTGTTTGTTAAAGCCTTTTTTCTCCACAAATTCTTTCATGTACATTCTTCGCGGATGGGAGAGCATTTGCGCCATTTGTCCCGTCCAAGTGTCCTCCCGTTTTCCTCCGGTGCGCTCGATATAGTAGGATTGGACCGTTTCGTTGTATTCTTTCAGTTGTTCTTTCAAGCGCTGTTCATCCTGCTCATATTCTTCTTCATGATAAACGTGTTCCAAGGGCAAGCGGGGTTTTTTCGATGATTCGTGCAAAGGATAACCAATCGTCATGCCAAAAAGCGGCAAAACCCGCCGGGGGGTGTTGAGCAGCTTCGTCACCTCTTCCAGGTTGTTGCGAAGCCCTCCGATATAACAAATGCCCAAGCCCATCGATTCCGCGGCGATGGCTGCGTTTTGGGCCGCCAGTGCCGCATCGACCACGGCCACCATGAATTTCTCGGTGCTTTCCAGACTGGTGGTCAAATCGGCCTCTTCCATCTCCGCGATTAAATCATGCCGGTGCAAATCCGCGCAGAAAATCAGCAAATGGCCGTTTTTCTCCACATAAGGTTGGTTTCCCGCCAACTCCGCCAGCTTTTTCTTTTTGGCCGGATCTTTAACGCCAATGATCGTGTATGCTTGGATATAACTGGACGTCGAAGCAGATTGGGCCGCTTCCACAATGGTCCGGATTTGTTCCTCCGTCAAAGGACGGTCTTCATATCGACGAATGGAGCGATGGTTCATTATCGTTTTGATCACTTCGTTCATCTGTACCCCTCCAAAAACTGCATCGCTAAAAAAAGGTTCATTCCCATATTATCATTTTATATCAACCGGCCGGATGCCATCCTTTGATTGAAAAAAGATTTCGTCTGGGGCACGGATCGCTTTTGTGGTTTTATTTTGTTTGCAAAGCAAACTTGTTTATATATTAAATCTGTATGCAATTCACAAGTCCTTTTTCTTTCAAATGCCTCTTTCTCCTGTTATAGTTATATTTAGATCGAGAATAAAGGAGGTGAACACCGGATCCGGAATTGACGGAAACGGTGTCAACATGAGTGTTCACATTGGAGCCAAACAAGGAGAGATTGCCGAAAAAATCCTTTTGCCCGGCGATCCCCTTCGTGCCAAATATATTGCGGAAACGTTCCTGGAAGATGTCACCTGTTACAACGAGGTTCGCGGCATGCTCGGCTTTACCGGTACATACAAAGGAACCCGCGTCTCGGTACAAGGAACCGGCATGGGGGTGCCTTCCATCTCCATTTATGTCAATGAGCTGATCCGGGAATACGGCGTCAAGCAATTGATCCGCGTCGGAACCTGCGGCGGAATCCAAAAAGACATCCGGGTCCGTGATGTGATTATCGCCATGACATCCTGCACGGATTCCAACATGAACCGGCAAACTTTCCCCGGTTTTGATTTCGCCCCGTGCGCCGATTTTGAATTGCTCAAAAAAGCGTATGACACCGGGGTGGAAAGAGGGTTATCCGTTCGCGTCGGAAATATTTTGACGTCCGATGTCTTCTACCGGGACAACATGGATATGGTGAAAAAACTGGGAGAACACGGCGTTCTGGCCGTCGAGATGGAAACCACCGCCCTTTACACCCTGGCTGCCAAACACCAAGCGCAAGCCCTCTCGATTTTAACGGTCAGCGACCACATCTTCACCGGAGAGGAAACCACCGCCGAAGAACGGCAAACCACTTTTAACGACATGATCATCATGGCGTTGGAAACCGTGAGCAAAGAATAATATTTTCTGAAAAAACCGGACGCATTTGTCCGGTTTTTTCGTGGAAATCATTGACAAACGCGTGAGACGGACTCCAAGGGGTCATACAGCGCCCATCCCCCTTTTTCGACTCATTGGATGGATGTGAAAATAAACCACCCTTAAAACCAAAATAAGAAGGCCGTTTTTTCAGGCGATGTTTTGTTGTACCGAGTTTACAAAAGACCCCCTCCCATGCCCTGCGTAAATGAAAAAACGCCAAAACCATAGATAAATCAAGGGTTTTCGCGTTTTTTGCTTCTGATTTATACCGTTACAAAACCAAACTTTTGTAACCTTGGGTGTCCGGCAAGGGATTTACCGCCCTTTAAGCCCCTTTTTTTCATTCTGCACTTCAGGATCATGCCCTTTCCCTCTCCCACTCCCCAATCTGATCCCTTCTTCACGGTTTCAGCGGCCATCAGTTTTTATTTTCAAGCCCGGTTTCCCTTATAATGAAAGTGGAATATTCCCTGTTCAGAAAGGAAACGAATTCAACCATGCGCAGCGAATTGGGGATTTTACTGAAAAAACTCCGCGGCAAAAGAACATTGCGTGATGTTTCGGAAAAAACCGGACTTTCCCACACCTACATCCGGGATTTGGAACTTGGCATCCGCCGCGCCACAGGCAAACCGATCAAACCTTCGGCCCATGTATTGAAAAAATTGGCCGATGCATACCAATACCCCTTTGAAGATTTGATGCGGGCCAGCGGGTATGAAGACTTGTTACAGAAAAACACAAACGGGGACAGCAACCCATGCGACATCTGGCAAATCTTGTCCTCCGAAAACGAAACAGCTCTGTGGAAAGGGAGGGTGTTGGACGAACAGCAAAAAAAGGAGATTATCTCCGTCGTGGAATATGTCCTCTCCAGATCGATTTAAAAATAACAAACACCCCTGGTAACGAATCACCAGGGGTGTATTTGATTTATAAAACAGATTTTTCCAACCCGAACGCGCGACGGTAAATCCAGCGGTAAGCATCCAGATCCAAATCACGCGGGTTGCCGAAGGTTTGCGGGTCTTCCAGTGCCGCTTCGGCATAGCGGTCGATTTGTCCGGGATCTGCCCCTTGTTCTTGAAGAGACGGAATGTTTAAATCACGGACAAGACGATCCACTTCTTTCACCGCGGCCTTTGCCGCCTCCCCGGTGCTCATGCCCCGGATATCAACCCCCATCGCTTGGGCGATCCGGGCAAATTTCTGCGGAGCTCCCATCCAGTTATATTCCATCACGGCCGGAAGGATGGCCGAAACACATTGTCCATGCATGACCGGCACCATGCCTCCCAATGTTTGGGCCATCGCGTGGGCCGCTCCCGCTGAATCACTTCCATACGAAAGGCCCGCCAACATCACCGCTTGGGCCATGTGATAACGCGCCTCGATGTCGTGACCGTTGGCATATGCCCGGCGAATGTATTTGGCCACATACTCAATGGCCATCAATGCCACTGCGTCCGTCAACGGTTGCGATTGATTCATGGTGTAACACTCGATGGCATGGGATAAGGCATCAATCCCGGTGGCCGCCGTAATCGTTTTGGGCATCGTCAGGTGCAGTTCCGGATCAATCACCGCAAGATGGGCAGGGATCAAAGGTCCTCCCACATTAAATTTAATTTGCCGTTCGGGGTCTTTGATCACGGCCCATTGCGTGACCTCACTTCCGGTGCCGGCCGTGGTCGGGATAGTCACCAGCGGCGGGATCCGTTTTTCCAGTGGCTTGCCCCGTTCCGAAGCTTCAAACCGGATCACCGGTTCTCCGTGAACGGCTTCCACTCCGATCGCTTTGGCGGTATCCATGGAACTTCCGCCGCCCACCGCAACCAATCCGTCACATTTTTGCTCCTGAAACGTTTTCGCTCCCAATGCGATTAAACAGGTGTCCGGTTCACCCGCGATTTCATGAAACACATGAACATCAATGCCGGCTTGTTTGAACCGTTCGGCAACTGGTTGGATCAGTCCATTCCGGTAAAGACCTTGGTCGGTGACGATCATCGCTTTCCGGATGCCCAACGCCTTCGCTTCCTCTCCCACGTGCTTTAAGACGCCGATGCCCGAAATCACTTTGGTGGGCATGACAAACTCTTTCTTCTCCAACATTTGTTCCGTTCGCAGCATGGTGCTTCCCTCCTGTCTTTTTTATCCGAACCAACGCATGGGGGCAGGTTGCAAATTTTTGTAAATATGCTTTTGTTCCGTATATTCTTCCAATCCCGTTTTCCCCAGTTCCCTTCCGATTCCCGACTGTTTATATCCACCCCAGGGCGCTTGCGGGAAGTACGGATGAAAATCATTGATCCAAACCGTTCCCATCCTTAATGCCCGGCTCACTCTTTCCGCCCGGTTCATATCGCCGGTCCACACCGCCCCGGCCAACCCGTAACGGGTGTCATTGGCCAAAGCCACCGCCTCTTCTTCCGTACGGAAAGTTTCCACCGTCAAAACCGGGCCGAAGACTTCATCCTGTACAATGCGCATGGAACTTGTGCAATGGTCAAACACCGTCGGTTCCACAAAAAAGCCGCCGGCCAGTTCCTTTGATGCAGGCCGTTTTCCGCCTGTTAACAAAACGGCTCCTTCCTTTTGCCCGATCCCGATATATTTCTCCACTTTGGCCCGGTGTTCGGCTGAAATGAGCGGTCCCATTTGTGTTTTTGGATCCAACCCGTTGCCCAACCGGATTTGCTTGGCTCTTTTCACCAGTTCCCCGACAAAGGCATCATGCCACGTTTCTTCGATCAGCAGCCGGGCCCCGGCCGAGCACACCTGTCCGGCATGGAAAAAGACCGCGTTCAGCGCATAATCCACCGCCGCCTCAAAGTCGCTGTCGGCAAAAACGATGTTCGGGTTTTTTCCTCCCAATTCCAAAGTGATTTTCTTCATATTGCTTGCGGCAGCTTGCATGATGGCTCTGCCGGTTTCGATTCCGCCGGTAAACGAAATCAGGTCCACGTCCGGCGATTCGGACAGTTCGGCCCCCACGGTTTCCCCCGGTCCGGTCACGATGTTTACCACACCTTCAGGAATGCCCGCCTTTTCGATCAATTCCGCCAACTTCAACGTGGTCAGCGGAGTCAGTTCACTCGGTTTCAACACCATCGTGCAACCGGCAGCCAAAGCCGGAGCCAGCTTCCAAGCCGCCTGTAGCAACGGATAATTCCAAGGGGTGATCATTCCGCAAACGCCGACCGGTTCACGAACCACTTTGCTTTCGGCATGCTTGGCCGGAGGAAACAGCATTTCTCCCCCGTCCTTATCCGCCAGCCCCGCGTAATACCGGAACACGTTGGCGATATCGTCCATATCTGCCTCACTTTCCGTCAGTGTCTTTCCGGTATTCAACGTTTCCAACCGGGCCAGTTCCGGTTTGTTCCTTTGTATCTCCTCCGCCAGCCGGAACAACTTCTCTCCCCGTTCAGCAGCCGGCGTATCCGGCCAGCTTCCTTTATCAAACGCCTGACGGGCGGCTTGGATGGCTCTTTTCGCATCTTCGCGCCCGCCTTCCGGCACTTCTCCGATCACTTCCTGGTTAAACGGATTGAAAATGGACCGCACTCCCCCCGTGACGGCTTCGGTCCACTTTCCGCCGATGAACATGCGCTTGAACATTTCCCCTCCCCCTTTAACCATCAATTTCCTTTTGTACAGTTTTTTCTGTACAAACTGTATATAAATTACGTTAACATGAATTTTTTTCTTCCGCAACCTTCCCTTTTGTTTGACAAAATCATTCCTTATGTTTAAGATGTGGGCACCTGCTTCGGATGATTGGATTAAACAAAAGGACACGCAAGCGATTGGAGGAATGTGCGATGGATCAATTGGAAGAGGCAAGAAGCGATTACATCGAATCATTGGCTGAAACGATGCGGATGTACGGACTCAGTCCCTCCATGGGCCGGCTGTTCGGCATCATGTTTTTCCATCAGGAACCGATGACACTGGATGAAATGCGCCAGCGCACCGGCATGAGCAAAACAAGCATGAGTACGGGGGTACGGGAATTATCCCGTTTAAAACTGGTGCAAAAAAAATGGATCAAAGGCGTCCGGAAAGATTTGTACCAGGCCGAACAAGACCAGTTCCGGTCTTTTATCGAGTTTTTCGTCCACCTGTGGGAAACAGAAATTGAGCTGAATGAGAAAGCGCTTCGTGCCAGTGAAGAAAAGCTGACAAAACTGCTTCATGATTCCGGGGTCAAAGATGAAGAGAAAAAACAAGCGGAACAAGACCTTGAAAAACTGTCCAATGCCAAACGGTATTATGCCTGGCTCCGCCAGTTGGCAAACACCTTTAAAAGCGGAGAAATCTTCGACTTTGTCCCCGTTCCCGGTGAATCGCCCCGAAAATGAAATGGTTCCAATCTTCCAAGGAACCATGCTGCAAAAAATGATTGAATAATCTGATTTTTTATCTCTCTCCCCTTCCCTGATTTGTTTCAGTGAGATAAAATTTAATATAGATAAGTATTAACAATCCACAGAAGGGGGAGAGACGATGTCTGCCTTCCGATTTATTTTCAGAATATTCATTATTTCATCGTTAGCGTTGGCTCCTTGTCTCTTTGGGATCTCATCCGCCCATGCCCAAACGGATGAAGACATCCTGCGCGAAGCCGCTTTGTCACCTCCCGGCGCCAATCTTCCCGATTGCAAGCCGAGCGAGGAACATCCTTATCCGGTCATCTTGGTGCCGGGCACTTTTGAAAGCATGGCATTTAACTGGAGCAAACTGTCACCCCTTTTGGCGAAGAAAGGTTATTGCGTGTATGCTTTAAACTACGGCATCACCCATCTCGGCTTCAGTACCGGACCGATTGAAAAATCTGCTGAAGAATTGAAAGCGTTTGTCGATCAGGTGTTGGAGCAAACCGGCGCGGAGAAAGTTTCCATTGTCGGGCACAGCCAGGGAGGCATGATGCCGCGCTACTACATCAAATACCTTGGCGGTGCGGAAAAAGTCGAAGACCTGATTGGACTGGCTCCATCCAACCACGGGACCATCGGGGTTCTCGGCATTGAACCCATTATGATTCTTCCGGGACTTTTGGGGTGCACGGCATGCGATCAACAAAAAGCCGGCTCTGACTTCCTGAATGATTTAAACGCCGGCGATGAAACCCCGGGAGATGTTTCGTACACCGTGATCAGCACCAAATACGATGAAATTGTCGTTCCCTACACCTCCGCCTTTTTGGATGGCCCCGAAGAACAGGTGTCCAATATTACGATTCAGGATCAAGTGCCGGCTGATCTGGCGGCTCACCTCGGCATCGCCTTTGATTCCCATGCGTATGAATTCGTTTATGATGCCTTGGAGCATGACGGCCCCGCCAACTTTGCACGGGCTGAACAAAAGTGGCTGCAAAAAAACGGAAACTGACTTGTTTTCACGTTGAAAAAACCGCCTTGGAGCAAGGCGGTTTCCTTTTTATTTCAACCGGATTTGGCATTCTCCCCATGGTTCGTTTTCCCAATCCAGCCTGAAATGATCGTTATTCTCCACCTTCCCCACACCAGCCGGCGTACCGGTAAAAATAATGTCTCCTTCGCCCAGCCCAAAGTGTGCCGCGCAGTAATCCACCAATTGTTGCGGGGAAAAAACCATGTCATCAATGGTTCCCTTTTGCACTCTTTCTTGATTTTTAAACAACGAAAACGATTTCGATGCGCATGCTGCAAGCCCCGGGAACGGTTTCAAATCCGTCAACACCGCTGCATTAGGAAACCCTTTCGCTGGAAGCCAGGGATGCCCTTTTTTCTTTAACCCACTCTGTACATCCCGCAAGGTAAAATCGATGCCGAGCCCCATGTGACTCACCACTTCATCCACGGGTGTCCCTGACGCAACCGGGCGGGAAATCCTTAAAACCCACTCCGCTTCATAATGCACTTCCCCTTTGGTTCCCGGAAGCGAAAGAACCCTTCCGTCCGCTTTGGCCAGTGAATGGGTCGGCTTTAAAAAAACCAACGGGGCCTCCGGCACTTCATTGCCCAACTCTTTCGCGTGCAACCGGTAGTTTCTGCCGATGCAATAAATATTTCGGATGGTATGCATAAACAATCCTCCCCAGTAAGGAATCCTCGAAATTTAACATACCATTTTTTCCGGTCCTGCGGTTCAACTTTCTGAATCAATCCCCGGAAAGACCCGGCGCCAAGATGTATATTTTTCCAAATCCTTCGGGAAACTAGGTCTTGTATCAAAGGAGGGTTTTAGCACAATGATTCACTTCGCATTGTTTGGAGATTATGAAAGAACACCGGATTTAAAACGCTTTGCCGAAGGCATCCAACAAGAGATGGAAAAACACGGTTTTCAACGGGTGCCGACCGATTTTCCGCAACTTCAACTGGTGTTGAATTTCGTGGATCCAAACCGTCCGAAACCTTTTCGCCGCAAAGGAAACGGAACGTTTGTCGTGTCCATCACCGAGGTTGATGAGCCCGTGTCCAATATCCTGAAAACCGGTTATCCGATCTTGATCCGTTCACTGGGAAACCTGATGATTTTCATTGATCGTTCCCGTCCCGTGTCGTCCACGCATTTCATCACCCTGGAACAGGGATGTTATGCCGTCTCCCGTCCCGAAGAGGATGACCAATATTTCCAAGAAGTTTTCGAACGCTTGCGTCCTTTGGCCACTTCCCGTCTGGTCATCAACAATATTTTTCACCCCGATCTTCCCGAAGACCTGTGGGAAGGGGATGAAACCAGCGAAAGCATCTCCCGTGCGGGCAAAAAACTGGATGAAATGAATCTGCTTCCCGCGCCGTTTCCGATCCAGGAATTATTGCCTCCCAGAGAATTCCGCCATATCAAGCGTTTATACGGCATCGGCGGGCTCAGTTACGGCAACTTGAGTGCCCGGCGGGACAAAAATGAATTCTGGATGAGCGCCAGCGGCGTCAACAAAGGAAACCTGAGCCGGATCGGAAAGGATATTTTGCTGGTGAAAGGGTATGATGAAGACCAGTCGGCCATGGAATTGAGCGTTCCTTCCAATATCAAGCCCAACCGCGTTTCGGTCGATGCCATCGAGCATTGGATGATTTATAACGAGCACCCTGAAGTCGGAGCCATTGTGCATATTCACGCCTGGATGGAAGGAGTCCCTTCCACGGAAATCAATTATCCATGCGGAACCGTACAGCTGGCCGAAGCGGTTGCCGGCTTGATCCGGGAAGCAGAAGATCCTTCCCGGGCCGTGATCGGGTTGAAAAACCACGGCTTGACCATTACCGGAAGAGACATTGACGATATTTTTGAACGGATTGAAGGCAAAATCATTCCGCAGGTTCCGATGAGTTAAAAGGAGGAAATGGAATGAAAAACCCCGTTGTTCTGGTGACCGGCGCAACCAGCGGAATCGGAGAAGCCATTGCCCGAAAGTTGCCGGACCAGGGATATGTCCCGATTCTGCTCGGAAGGAGATCCTCCCGTCTAAAAGAAATCCATCGCGAACTCAACCGGGGATCTTATTATTCCTGTGACATCACTAAAGAAGCGGAAGTCAAACAGGTCGTGGAGGAAATCATCCAAACTTACGGCCG
Organism: Thermoactinomyces vulgaris; assembly: GCF_005886755.1. Lineage (NCBI taxonomy): Bacteria > Bacillati > Bacillota > Bacilli > Caryophanales > Thermoactinomycetaceae > Thermoactinomyces > Thermoactinomyces vulgaris. The sequence goes on along the minus strand of NZ_CP039710.1, from coordinate 1,464,804 downwards.
CATTGACGTGTTGATCAATAACGCCGGCTATGGGTGTTTTGGCGGATTTTTGGATGTTTCGCCGGATGACTACCGGGGGATGATGGAAACCAATTATTTGGGCGCCGTCCGCATGGTTCGTCACGTCTTGCCGCACATGCTGCGCGCCGGCCACGGACGAATCATCAACATCGCTTCTCTGGCCGGATTGACCGGCATTCCAAACCTCGCCGGATATTGTGCAAGCAAATTTGCCTTGATCGGCTTTTCCGAAGCTCTGAAATTGGAGTACGCACCGGTGATTCAGGTGGGGGTTCTTTGCCCTGGACCGGTCATGACGCCTTTTTTCAGGGGAGAAGATCCCCGCCGCCATTTTCCTCCCCTGATCGCCGGCCAAATGTTGGAGGCTGAGGAAGTCGCCCGTTGTGCCTTAAAAATAATGAAGCGCCCCAAAACCGTGGTGATTCCCGGAAAGTTAAAATGGGCGCTTCAATTGCGCAAATGGTTTCCCTCCCTTTATTTTTGGGCCACCCGGCGGATTTACCGGCAACTGGACCAAAACCCGCACAAAAGACCATCTCATTCCATATCTGAATTTTAAGGGGGAGTGCCACCATGTATTTTTTCGTGGTCAACCAACTGGCCGGCAATGGACGGGGGAAAACAGTATGGTCTTATATCCATCGCAGATTAAATGAACTGGGGGTGGAGTACCAGGCAGTCTTCACACAAGAAGCGGGAGATGCCACCCGGATTGTCAATGACATCAAACAACATCACCCGGTCAAAGCCGTTGTCGCCGTCGGTGGGGACGGCACCGTAAATGAAGTGGGAAGCGGGCTCATCGGGACCCATATCCCCATGGGTTATATCCCGGCAGGAACCGGAAATGATTTTGCCTTGGGGCATCAGATCCCCCTGGATCCGGAATTTGCATTAAAACGAATTTTGCGGCACCAAACCTACCAAGTGGACACCGCCAAAATGAACAACCGTTGCCTGATCAGCTTCGGCGGCGCGGGATTTGATGCCAAAGTGGCCAATGCGGTTCGCCTGAAAAGATGGGAAAAGCAGTGGTTCGGGCGCTTGACTTACGGCCTGGAGGCTTTGAAAGTCTTCCGTTCGTACACCCCGCAGCCCGTCACCCTGACCGTGGATGGTGTGCGCTATGATTACGAACATGTCTGGCTGATTGCGGTATCAAACATCCCGAACTTTGCCGGCGGAATCAAAATATGCCCCCAAGCGGAAAAAAATGATGGCCTGCTGGATCTCTGTTGCATTCAAAACCTCAGCTCCTTTGAGTTTCTCCGCCTGTTCCCGACGGCTTATTCCGGCAAACACACCCGGCACAAATCCGTGATTTTTCACCGCGGCAAAGAATTCACCATCACGCCGCAAGGCTCTTGTCTGGCCCATGTGGATGGCGAAATTCTGGATGAAACCCCCATCACGGTCAAAGTGGTGCCAAAGTCTTTAACCGTTCTTTAGATGGTAAACACAAAAAGCCGATTTATCAACAAAACCGGCTTTTGTTTGAAAAGGATGCTATTCTCCGCGATAATTCGGTTTTCTTTTTTCGGCGAAAGCTTGTATGCCTTCCAGGAAGTCTTTGGTTTTCCCGGCTTGTTCCTGAACCACAGCTTCATATTCCAGCGCTTCTTCGATCGTCGTTTCCATCCCGCGGTAAATCGCTTTTTTCGTTAATCCGATGGCCACCGTGGGGCCTTGCGCCAACTGCTTGGCCAGTGCCATCGCCTCATCCAGCAATTTGTCTTCCTCCGCCAATTGGTTGGCCAACCCGATCCGGACGGCTTCTTCCGCTTCCACATCCCGTCCGGTCATCGCGATCTCCAATGCCCTTCCCAGCCCGACCAACCGGGGCAAAAAGTAGCTGGAACCGCTGTCGGGTGCCAATCCAATCCTGACAAATGCTTCGACAAAACAGGTACGGGGAGTGATCACACGCAGGTCGCAAGCCAGCGCCAAACTGCAACCGGCCCCGGCCGCCACGCCATTTACCGCGGCAATAACGGGTTTTTTCAGATCCATGATGGCTTGAATCAAAGGATTATAACGGGAACGCACACTCTCGCCCAGTGAAATTTCATCCCCCTTGGTGACAATGGCTGACCGGTCATTCAAATCTTGTCCCGAGCAAAACGCTTTTCCTTCCCCGGTCAAAACCACGGCCCGTACTTTCGGATCTTCGTTTACCTTTTGCAAAGTTGCTGTCAATTCTTCGGCCAATTGTCGGTTGATGGCATTATACACTTGGGGACGGTTCAGCCGGATCAGGCCGACGCCGTCTTGTATGGTCAGGACAACGGTTTTTTCTTCCATTTAAACCCCTCCAAACAGCTGCATTATTATTTTTTGTTAATAGAATCTATTTCAATCATAATATAAAAAATGAAAATTCACCAAATTAATTCATAAAAAACAGCCCATCTTTCCGATGGACTGGACAACTTATGACAAAGATTTGACCCGTTGCAACCGGAGGGCATTCAACACCACGGAGACCGAACTGAAAGCCATCGCCGCCCCTGCAAGCCAGGGAGCCAGAAATCCGGCCGCGGCGACGGGAATTCCCAAGCTGTTGTACGCCAAAGCCCAGAACAGATTTTGTTTGATATTGGCCATGGTTTTCCGGCTCATCCAAAGCGCATCGGCCACCTGCTCAAGATTCCCGCGCATCAAGGTGACATCTGCGGTTTCCATCGCGACATCGGTTCCGTTTCCCATTGCAATGCCCAGATCGGCCGCCGCGAGAGCCGGCGCATCATTGATTCCGTCCCCGACCATCGCCACTTTTTCCCCTTGTCTCTGCCACTGATAAACCACTTCGGCCTTTCCTTCCGGCAACACTTCGGCCGAAACATCCTCAATGCCGACCTGTTTGGCGATGGCACGGGCCGTCCGTTCATTATCTCCCGTGATCATCCCCACTTTTAGCCCCATTTGTTTCAACTTTTGGATCGCTGTGCGGGAAGTTTCTTTCACCGTGTCGGCAACGGCCAAAATCCCGGCGCATTCTTGGTCTATTGCGATGATCACGGCTGTTTTCCCTTGTTTTTCGAGCCGGACCAATTCCTCCTCAATTGAATCCGTTTGAATTCCGTTTTGTGCCATCAACCGGCGGGTTCCCAGCAAAACTTCCTGTCCGTCCAGCACGGCTTTGACCCCGTGGCCGGGTAATGCTTCAAAGGAGTCGGGATCTTGCAATGTCACTCCTTCTTTCGCAATCCCGTTCACAATGGCCTGCGCCAACGGGTGCTCGGAATTTTTTTCCGCCGAACCGGCCCGGCGCAAAACGTTTTCTCTCTCTTCCGGATGAAAGATGATGGTATCGGTCAATTCGGGTTTCCCGTGGGTGATCGTTCCGGTTTTATCAAACAAAACCATCGTGATTTGCTGCGCCTTTTCCAAATGTTCGCCGCCTTTAAACAAAATGCCCCATTCCGCAGCCCGGCCGGAACCGGCCATAATCGAAACGGGCGTGGCCAGCCCCAAGGCACAAGGACAGGCTATCACCAACACGGCCATCGCTTTCTCCAAGGCGCCTTGAAATTGCCCCGGCTCCAGACCGAAAAACCAAAGCATAAACGTAAGCACGCTGATTCCCAAAACAACGGGAACAAAAACCCCCGAAATCCGGTCTGCAATCCGTTGGATCGGCGCCTTGGAGCCTTGCGCTTCCTGAACCACCCGGATAATTTGTGCCAGCGCCGTCTCTTCCCCGACTTTGGTTGCCCGGAAAAGAAGCCGTCCTTGCCCGTTGATGGTGGCGCCGATCACCGGGTCACCCGACTGTTTTTCCACCGGGATGCTTTCACCGGTCAACATGGATTCATCGACGGATGACCGGCCCTTGACCACCTCTCCGTCCACCGGGATCTGCTCGCCCGGCTTCACAAGAATCAGATCCCCCGGCTTGACTTCTTCCACCGGGACGGCTACCTCCTTGCCGTCTTTCAAGACCAATGCTTTTTTGGCTTTCAACCGCATCAACTTGGATATGGCATCCGAGGCTTTTCCTTTGGCCCGGGATTCCAGCAATTTGCCAAGCAAAATGAGTGTGATTAAAACGGCACTGGTTTCAAAGTACAATCCCTGCTCATGAATGCGGGAAGCCGGTTGAGTCAACATTACATACAAACTGTAAAAATAGGCCGCCGAGGTGCCGAGTGCCACCAGCACATCCATATTGGCGCTGCGGTTGCGCAGTGCCTTCCATGCTCCGCGGTAAAACGGAGCCCCGATCACAAATTGCACCGGTGTGGCCAAAATCCATTGGACCCAAGGGTTCATGAGAACAGACGGAACCGGGATCCAATGAAAAAAAGAGAAATGGGCGGCCATGGTCCACAGAAGCGGGATGGAAAATGCCAACGCTGCATAAAACCGGACTCTTTTTTTCTTCCATTCTTCCTCTTTCCGCTTCCCTGACTCCGCACTTTTCGGCTTTGCCCCGAATCCCAACCGTTCCACCCGTTGCACCACGTCGGATACGGCCAAGGTTCCCGGGTAATAAGCGACCCGCGCCGATTCAGTTGCCAGGTTGACGGAAGCATTGGCAACTTCCGGGATCCGGTTCAACACTTTTTCAATCCGGCTGGCACAGGCGGCACAGGTCATCCCGGTAATCTCCATATCCACTTCTTCTTTGGGAACGCGGTAGCCGAGATCTTGGATGATCTTCTCCATCTCCGGCAACCGGACTTGCTTCGGGTCATAAACGATATGGGCTTCTTCCATGCCCAAGTGAACATGGACCGAATCGACACCGTTTAACTTTGAAAGACGTTTTTCGATCCGGTTGGCACAGGCCGCACAAGACATCCCTTCCACCGGCAACCGAATCGAGCTGAGTTCACTGGACAACGAAAACGCCTCCTGCTGTGATGCAATTTATGAAAGGACATCAAACCCTTGATCTTCAATGGTCTGCTTGATTTTGTCCAAATCGGCCGTCTGTTCATCAAAATCCACATCGACCATTCCTTTGGACAAATCAACTTTGGCTGCAACCCCGATTCGTTTTAATGCTTCCTCGATCGATTGGACACAATGCTCACAGGACATTCCGGCAACGCGAATTTGTTCCTTCATTTTATCTGTTCCTCCTGCTACAAAGTTTTTTACATCTTCTTACATCTTTATTATAGGATACCCCCCCACCGTATTCAACCGGTGGCTCCATTTTCCTTCCATTTTGTCAGATCTGATTCTTGTCAAGGAACCTTCCCTTTGACAAATTTTCAAACTCCCGGGAAGCAACAAGCAGCCCGGATTTCCCATCCAAGCTGCTTTCACGGAGCTTCACATCAATATTTGTTGATCTTGAAATTTTGGCGCAGAAGCTTCCAGTTCTCCGGGAAATCCTCACCCAACACCCAATAGCTGACACCCCGGAGACCGTATTCTTTAATCAGATTATACTTCGCCTGCATGCTTTGTTCATTTTCATACCAAATCACATGCTTTTTCCCTTGTTCATCCCGGTAGTAAAAGTAAGGAGCTTCATCCCGGTTGTTATACTCCACCTTCAACCCTCGTTTTTTGGCAAATGTTTCGGCTTCATGCGGAGCAATCCGTTTCGCCGGGGGGCCTCCTTTTTTATAGGGGAGCGTCCAGTCATAACCGTAGAGCGGTGCTCCCATCACAATTTTTTCCGGTGGAATTTTTTGGACAGCATAATCCACCACTTTCCGAACCTGGGGAAGTGGAGCCACAGCCATCGGAGGTCCGCCGGTCCATCCCCACTCATACGTCATTAAGATCACAAAGTCGGCAATCTTCCCGTGAAACGCATAATCATGCGCCCCATGCCAAGCTCCGGCCTGTTCGTCACTGCTTTTGGGAGCCAAGGCAGTCGATACCACATATCCGTGTTTTTTCATCCGGGGTATAAAGGTTTCCAAAAAACCGTGGTACAGCTCACGATCTTTTTCGTAAATGTGTTCAAAATCGATGTTGATCGCCTTGTACCCTTTTTCCTTCATCACCTGTTCGACTTGATTCATCAACCGGTTGAGGGATTGCCGGTTTGTAAAAATTTGATGAGCCAAATCGGGTTGGAAATTTCCGTCAGCAAAATTGGTCAGCACCAGCATCGGAACGGCCTTGTTTTGAATGGCCCGAAGCGGTTTTTCATCCTTCAGGGGGATTAAACTCCCATCCGGTCGAACCTGGTAGCTGAAAAAGGCTACGTAGGTTAAATCGCGGACCGCTTCCAATGCATCCTCCACCGCCTGATCCGGGGAAGTGGCTTCCAAAAAGCCGATGCTTTCGATGCGTTTGGTTTTTCCTTTCAGATTCAGCTCATTTTCTCCTCTTTCATCCGGCAAGACCCTTCCCCGGCTTGAAATGGGCTCATTCCCGGGTTGACCGTTTTGGTCCACCACTTGCCGGGGAGTGGCATCATGCTCCGGACTTCCTTGGTTTTTGGCACATCCCGTCAACGCAATCAGTACGGAAAACATCACAATTAAAAATTTTTTCATCTGAATCACCCTGTCTATAATATCCCTCTGATTTCTTTTCTCATGCATCCTTCCGCCTTTATAAAAACTTTCTCCGACATGATGTCATTGTCATCATGAATGAACATCCGATGCCACCGGCGCGCCGGTGAAACGGATTTCCGGCTACGGAGTTCGCCAAAAATATTAAAGAAAAAACATCTCAAAAATAAATTTAAAAACCTCAAACATTATCCCGGGCAAAGAACCGGTTTTTTAAAAAAATTTGGTTAAAATCGGTTGTATAATAGTGACGAAAGCGATAGAATTTTGAATGAAGATTTCTGATTCAAGAAGGGAGATGGACCGTGAATTCACAATGGAAAGCAAAAATCCAATCCATTGCGGATAAAGAAGAAAAGATTTTGCAAAAATTATTAAATTATGCTCCTCAACCCCATCTGACTGAAGTGATGGACAACTGCTCTCTTTGTTACAAAAAAACACACCGTTTACATATACGCATCGTTGAAGATCCCGAGGGGCTTTTTGAAGACGGGGTCAAAGTCTGCAAAAAATGCGCGGAAAAGTGCGGGTTATCGGAATTGCTCAACGAAAAATCCGCATCCTACCACGGTCTGACTGAAGCGATTTTGCGAATCCGCGGAGAAATCAGCTTAAAAAATTTATCAGATTAGCAGGATTTTAAACACACATCGCAAATAAAGTAATAGAAAATGATCAAGCGAGGTGAAAATATGCGGTCCCACAAACTTTGTTGCGGCGAGCCCCCTGCTGTTTAAATACATAATTTAGAATTGTCATAATTATTGTGAAAAGGTTGCCATCTGTTAAAAATAGTTGGTAACCTTTTTATTTTTAATAAAACCAATCTTTCCGATGCAAAACCCTTTGTCTTTCACAGAAATTTTCATCATTATTTCGTATGTTAAATATTACTTATATTAAATAACCGGTTGGGATTATAATGTTGTTGTGTGCCACAACAAAGGAGGAACATCATGGACTCAAAAAAAAGCAACTTTCAACTTGTCGTCGCATCTTTACTGCTGGCGATCTTCATGTCGGCCATGGACAATACCATTGTCGCGACAGCCATGGGGACGATCGTCGGGGAATTGGGGGGATTGGACCAATTCGTTTGGGTCACCTCCGCTTACATGGTCACATATATGGCCGGAATGCCCATCTTCGGAAAACTGTCGGACATGTACGGGCGAAAACGTTTTTTTATCTTCGGTCTTACCATCTTCTTGATCGGTTCGGCACTTTGCGGAACCGCACAAAGCATTGTCCAGTTAAGCATTTACCGGGCCATCCAGGGAATCGGCGGCGGCGCCTTGATGCCCATTGCCTTTACCATTGTTTTTGACATCTTTCCACCGGAACAAAGAGGGAAAATGACCGGATTGCTCGGGGCGGTTTTTGGTTCATCCAGTGTCGCAGGTCCACTGCTCGGTGCTTATATTACCGATTACATCAGCTGGCATTGGATTTTTTATGTCAATTTACCCATCGGGATCATTTCCCTTGTTCTGATTCTCACGGCTTACAAAGAGTCGAATAAACATGAAAAACAATCCATTGACTGGTGGGGAGCCGTCACCCTGGTGACTGCCGTCGTCAGCCTCATGTTTGCCCTCGAACTGGGAGGTAAAGAGTATGCTTGGAACTCCCTTCCCATCATCAGTTTATTTGTCATCTTTGCGGTCTTTTTTCTTGCGTTCTTGTACGTTGAAACCAAAGCAAAAGAACCGATTATTTCCTTCTGGATGTTTAAGCGCCGGTTATTTGCCGCCAGCCAAATCGCCGTTTTCTTATATGGCGCCACTTTTGTCGTGTTGACCGTATATATCCCGATCTTTGTGCAAGCGGTGTACGGCGGGTCCGCCACCAATGCGGGACTGATCCTGACCCCGATGATGCTCGGGTCGGTTGTCGGAAGCGCGATCGGCGGCATCTTCCAAACCAAGACCAGTTATCGTAATTTGATGATCCTCTCGATCATTGCTTATGCCGCCGGAATGACCTTGCTCAGTACCATGACGCCCGAAACGGCACGTTGGCTGGTCACCATCTACATGGTCATCGCCGGATTTGGGGTCGGATTTTCTTTTTCGTTGTTGCCCATTGCATCAGTGCACAACATGGATGCCAAACACCGCGGTTCGGCAAATTCAACCAATTCATTCTTCCGCTCTCTTGGCATGACCATCGGGATCACCTTATTCGGCTCCCTGCAAAACCGCTTTTTTACCGATCAATTGGATTTTGGCGGGATGCAGGGAGGACACGGGCCATCCTTTGACCTCAACGACCCGCAAGGGCTCTTTGAGCCTGGTGCCCGCGCCGCGATTCCCGATTTCATTCTGGATAAAATCGTGGACGCCATGTCTTCATCGATCACCCATATCTTTGCCCTGGCTTTGATCCCCATCGTGCTGGCAGCCATAGCCATTCTGTTCATGGGCGACACCCGGGTGAAGATGAGCAAAAAGCCTGTCGTCTCCACCAATGAATAACTTATCTTCAAAAAGCAGTGCCATGAAAAGGCGCTGCTTTTTTTGTCCTCAAAATATGCGGCAAAAATGACCGGTTTCTTTTTATGGGCTTTCATCCAAGCCGGTTTATTGCCTCCTGAATAGGATAATCACACATGGATCCATGAGATCGTCTCGCCATGGGAGGATATATACATGAAAGCAATCCAATTAAACAAACTGGCCCAAATCATGGGCGGAAGATTGACTGCAGGTTCCCCGTCAAAAATCGTCCAGTCCCTCAATTTTGGAAATCCAAAACAATTGAAACCGCACCAAGTGTACTTTTACACCCGCAAAATCCGGTGGCACGAAAAGCAACTGCCGGCCATTCAACGGATCCGCCCGCTCGCCGTCGTGCTCCCCGCTCACCTTTTTGCCCGGGGAATCCCGCCGGGCACTTCGATCATCCGGGTGAAAGATGCTTATCAGGCTTTTTTTAAAGCCGGTCTTTGGAACTGGAAACAATGCCCGGCCAGAGTGATCGGCATCACGGGAAGTGCGGGCAAAACGACCACGACCGAAATGGTGGCTTCCATTTTGAAATATCGTGCACCGATGGTGAAAACCCACCGCAACCTGAACACTTTTTCTTTTTTGCCAACATATCTGACCCGGTTAACCGGCAAAGAAAAATTGCTCCTCTTGGAAATGGGAATGAAATCGCTCAATAACATCCGCAAACAATGCCAAATCGTCCGGCCCGAGATCGGTGCCGTCACCAATGTCGGAGAAGCGCATGCGGGCAGCTTGGGCGGACTTCATCTCATCGTAAAAGCCAAACAGGAAATGGTGGATGGTGTCCGCAAAAACGGAACCTTGATCTTAAATGCGGACGACCCGCGGTCAAGAAAACTGAAAACCAACCGATTCCAGGGAAAAATCCTTACCTTCGGCATCCGCAATCCGGCCCACATCCGGGGGAAAAACATCCGTTACACCCGAAACGGGATGGTCTTTGACGCCGTGCTTCAGGGACGCCAGTTCCCCGTCCGGATCCCTGTCTTCGGCACACACAATGTTTATAACGCCCTGACCGCCATCGGGGTTGCCTGGGCTTATGGAGCCACGATTCCGGAAATTCAAAAAGGGCTCGCCACCTTTAAAGCGCCGAAAATGCGCTTGGAATTCATTCGCACAAAATCCGGGCGCATCCTGATCAATGATGCTTGGAACGCCAATCCCACAGCACTGAAAGCCGGATTGGACGTCCTGAAAAATGTCAGCGGATCCCGCCCCAAGATTGCCGTATTAGGCGACATGCTGGAGCTCGGGGAATATTCGCATCAAGCTCACATGCAATCAGGGAAATATGCGGCGCGCTTGGGGTTGACGCAACTCATCACCTTGGGCAAACGCGGGGCAATCATTGCCCAATCTGCCATCGCCAATGGAATGAGCCGCAAAAGGGTACTGATTTGTAAAGATTTCCGGCAAGCATTGCACCACTTGGCAAAAACCCCGAAAAATGCAGTCATCTATTTTAAAGCCTCCCGTTCCCTCCATTTCGAAAAGCTCGTCAAGCAATTAAAAAGGCTGTAACGGCAAAAAGCCGCCCTTTCCTTACGTAAGGGCAGCTTTTTTTTCGGATGCTTTTCCAATGACATATCCCAGCAAGCTTCCGATCACAGCCGGCACCAGCCAGCCGATTCCCTGGTCATAAAGCGGAAAAACCACAAGCCATGAAAAATCGAATCCGAATGTACCGGTAAGCGTATCCAAAACACTGATAATTAAGGCGCCTGCAATTCCTCCGGCATACACCGCACGATAACCATGAAAGAATGAGTGCAGGAAAGACAATAAGATCAAGACGATCACCGCCGGATAAATCATGCTGAGAACCGGCACGGAAATCGCAATCAACTGGGTTAATCCGACATTGGCAACAAAGGCACTGAATACGGTTACAACCAACAACCATTTTTTATAGGAAAGTTTTGGGAAAACCCGGTTTAAAAATTGCGCACAGGATGTCGAAAGCCCGGCCGAAGTCGTCAAACAAGCGAGCAAAACAACGACCCCCAGGAGGACGGAACCGTATGGGCCAAAAAGTTCAAAAGCAATCGCCGTTAAAATTTCACCACCGTTATCCATCATCCCCAACTGCTGGCTGGTGGCTCCCATATAAGCCAGTGAAAAATACACAAAAGCCAGACAAGTAACCGCTATCAAACCGGCTTTCAATGTCGTGGCGGCCACCTTCTTCCGGTCAGTGATTCCGTCATCGCGAATGGCTGCCACCACCATTCCCCCAAACACCAATGCACTCAGCGCATCCAAGGTTAAGTAGCCGTCAAGAAACCCCTGGAAAAAAGGAAATTGCGCATAAACATCCGTCGGGGTTCCCAAATCTCCAACCGGGTGAAACAAGCTTTGGAGAAAGAGCACGACAATCAATGTCAACAAGACCGGGGTCAGGATCTTTCCGACACGATCAATGACTTTGGAAGGGTTCAAACTGATCAACAATGTAATCAGAAAATAAATAATTGTAAAAACAGGCAAAGCCCATACCGCTTCCCGGATGGCATCCGGCAGGAAAGACAAGCCCATTTCAAAAGAAACCGTTCCGGTCCGGGGAATTCCAAAGAAAGGACCAATGGACAAATATACAACCAAACTTAAAATCAGGCCAAAAACCGGATGGACGCGGCTTCCGATCGCTTGCAGACCGCCGTCAGACAAACCGACTGCGATCACGGCCAACAATGGAAGGCCGATTCCTGTGACCGCAAAACCAAGCATCGCCGTGAAGAACTGGTCTCCAGCCCCTTGTCCCAACAACGGCGGAAAAATTAAATTTCCGGCGCCAAAAAATAATGAAAACAACATCAAACCGATTGTGAGTAATTTGGTGTTCTTAAGCATTGAAGATGTCTCCTTTTTGTTCTGTTGCAACCATTGCCGTATTTTGAAATGCACAGGCAAACTTTTTTTCTTCTGTGCATTTTCAGTATATTTATTATTTATAGATTATAATTTAACAGTACAATGCATTATAAAAACTTTTATTCCCAGCTGTCAACAAACCATTTTTTAGCAAAACTTAAAATCACACTCCCTGTGCTAAAGCGCTTACAAAACATGCTTTGACAAAGGCCGGTTTTGTCCGGCCTTTGCCCTTATAATGACATTTTATAAATCTCATAAACATCTTCTTTGGTTAATTTTTTCATCCGCCCCAACGAACCGTGAGCCACCGCTTTTTCTGCCATCAGTTCCAGTTTGGAATCATCGATTCCGTAATCAGCCAGACGGCTGGGGGCTCCGATGGAACTCCAGAATTCCCGCAGCCGGTCAATTCCTTCTTCAGCGATTTCACGGTCCGATTTTCCTTCGGGATCCACACCGAACACACGAATCGCCAATTGCTTCATTTTGGCTTCGGTCACATCCAGATTATACCGGATCCAGTTGGGGAATAAAATTGCCAAACCTCCGCCATGCGGGATATCATAAACGGCGGAAACAGCATGCTCGATTCCATGCGTTCCCCAATCGCCTCGCATCCCCTGGTTTACGACTCCGTTTAATGCCATCATTCCACAAAACATGATCGTCTCTCTGGCTTCATAATTTTCCAGGTCCTCAAGCAGCTTGGGTGCCGTCTCGATAACCGTTGACAGCAATCCTTCCACCATTCGTTCGTTGTAAGGAACGTTGGGGGCAGGACTGAAATAATGTTCCAGCGCATGGGACATCATGTCCACAATTCCGTAAACGGTTTGATCTTTGGGAACCGTAAAGGTATGAACCGGATCGAGAACCGAAAACTTCGGAAAGACCAACGGATGTCCCCAGCCGAGCTTTTCCTGGGTTTCCCAATTGGTGATCACCGAACCGCTGTTCATTTCCGAACCGGTCGCCGACAAGGTCAAAACCGTTCCAAACGGCAGGGCATCTTTGGGAACGGCTTTTTTGGTGATGATGTCCCACACATCCCCGTCAAATTTGGCTCCGGCAGAAATGGCTTTGGTGGCGTCAATCACACTGCCGCCACCGGCCGCCAATAAAAAGTCCACCTTTTCTTTCTTGCACAATTCCACGCCTTTATGTACCGTGGACAGGCGCGGATTGGGTTCTACCCCGGACAATTCCAGGACTTCTGCCCCGATCTCTTGCAAATATTTCATGATCTGATCATAGATCCCGTTTCTTTTAATGCTTCCGCCCCCGTAAACCAACAATACTTTTTTGCCGTAACGGGGGATTTGTTCTTTGATCGCTGACAAAGTGCCTTTGCCAAAGAACACTTGGGTTGGGTTATAAAATGTAAATTGTTCCAATGGTTTGCACCTCTTTTTTTATAAATGGGCCTGTAAAAATAATAATAGAAATCCAACAGAAAATGCAATGATTCTCATGATGGCGATAAGAAACGGGACTGGATGTCTTTGGTGATCTCCTTGAGATTGCGGGCGGTGTTCAGGTACATTTGTTTCTCATCCGGATCCCCGGCCAATTGTCCCGACTTTTTTAACTCGGCTTCACATTTTTCCAATGCCTGTATGAGGTTTGCCCGCCAGTGGGGCCGGGGACGGGAAGAAGACCGGTCTTGATAAAGGTCGGTCCACAATTTTCCGGACGAATCCACCTGGGCCAAAAACACATCTTCCAATTTCAACCCTTGTTTTTCCAGTTCTTTCAATAACCATTTTTCGTTTTTCCCGATGCTCGACAACACTTCTTTTTCAATCCGGCCGTCGATAACGACCATTTCGGGTTCCCGTTCATGATCCACAGGAAGATGAAGCATGTTGGCCGTAAGCGGTTGATGCTCTTTTTTCAGCATCACATTGACCGATCCGTCCGGCTCAATGATGGCAAACTCCACTTCCGACAAGTTGAAAATATTTTTCGCCCGCAATTTGCTCATCAATTCAATCGCCGTCATCCGCTCTTTCTTTAAATTTTCCTCCAACACCTTTCCCTGTTTGATCAACACCGTTTCCGTCCCGACAATCCACTTTCTTATTTTTTGGCTTTTGATCCCCAAATATTCGATGCCGAGTGCCATGATCAACCACACCAACAGGGAAAGCGCCCCCAAATACCATGAGTTCGGTTCCGATTCCAACGGAATATATGCCGCGATGCTTCCCAAGGTGATACCCGTGATGTATTCAAACAGGGAAAGTTGGGAAACTTGTCTTTTTCCGATCAATCTCGTAAGCACCAAAAGGACCACAACCGTAAAAAAAGTTTTGACCACAACCAAATACCAGCTCATTTGAAATCTTCCTCCGCAAATTCTTGATTGTCCTGTTTAGTATCCGAAAGGAAGATGCAATCTATACAGCAACCGATGGCAAGAAAAAATACAGCCCGCTTCGGAGCTGTATTTTTGACGGGATCATTCAAATCCGCCGGCCATTTCATCGCGGAAACCAAACCAATAGGTGAACAAAAACCCTGCCGCATAAGATAATACCAATCCGGTTATATACAAAAGGATTTGGCCGGGCAGCACCAAAAAGGTGAGCGGCAGGCCGGAAACCCCGATGGCAATGGTGGCCACTTTAAACACGGCTTGAAAAGCTCCGCCCACGCCTGCTCCCAGACATGCTGTCAAAAAGGGCCTTCCCAAAGGCAAGGTCACCCCGAAAATAAGCGGTTCCCCGATGCCGAGCAAGCCGGCCGGAAGAGCCCCGCCAATTGCCCTTTTCAACCTTTTCTTCTTTGTTTTCACATAGATGGCAAAGGCCGCCCCGACTTGCCCCGCGCCTCCCATGGCCAGAATGGGGAGCAACGGGTCGTTGCCGATGGATTGGATCAGTTCCAGATGAACCGGTGTCAAGCCTTGGTGTAAACCGGTAACCACCAACGGGAGGAAGGTGGCTCCCAACACAAATCCGGCAATCACTCCGCCGGTATCCAAGATGGCCAGCAAGCCTTTGGTAATTCCGTCGGAAATCATACCGCCAATCGGCATAAAGACCACATAGGTGATGATTCCGGTAATCAGCAAGGCCAGTGTCGGTGTAACAATGATATCCAGCGCTTGCGGGACGAGGCGGCGGATCCGTTGTTCCAAAAAAGCGATAAAAATGGCCGCAAACATGACACCGATCAGACCGCCGCGCCCCGGCACCAATTCTTCTCCGAACAAACTGATGTTTGCAATTTCGGGGTTGATCACCAAAATGCCGGCTAACGCGCCCAAAGCCGGGGAACCTCCGAACTCTTTGGCGGCATTTAACCCGACCAAAATCCCCAGGAATGAAAACAGGCCGGATCCCATCACGGTCAAGACGGTTGCGATCATGGAAGTTTCCGCAATCCAACCGGCCTGCACCACACTTTTCGTAACCCCCGTAATGAGCCCTGAAGCCACCAGAGCCGGAATCAAGGGGATGAAAATGTTGGCGATTCTTCTTAAAAACAGCTTAAACGGCGTTTTGTTTTTCTCCTTGATTTCTTCCCTTTTTTGCTTCGCTTGTTCGTTTAAATCCCATTCGCCCGTGTTTTTCATTAATATTTTGAATTCCTCGTATACCTTGGCCACTTTGCCGGGCCCCAATATAATTTGCAGCGTTTCTTCCTCCACCACACCGATGACGCCTTCGATTTCCTTCAATGCCTCTTTATTGACAAGGCTTTCATTTTTGGGTTTGACGCGAAGCCGCGTCATGCAGTGGGTGTAAGAAGCGATATTGGAGGCTCCCCCCAAATGCTGCAAAATCTCTTGCGCAAGCACGCTGTTGTCTTTTCCCATCCCAATTCTCCTTCCTGGGTTAAATTTCCTTCAGCCGCCGGGTGGCTTTCCGGGTTTTATCCAACAAACGAACCGTTTGATCATACTCTTTTCCGGCCATCGCCAAAAACAAAATATCAATCACATGAAGTTGCGCAATCCGGGAGGAAGTCGCCCCGCTGCGAAAAACGGCTTCACCGGAAGGAGCGATATGCAAGCGGATTTCTGAAAGATCGGCCACAGTGGACGAACCATATTTGGTCAAGCTGATGGTTTTGACTCCATACTCTTTGGCCAAGCGCAAAATCCTCACAACTTCCGGGGTCTCCCCCGAATATGAAATGGCAAACACCACATCCTCGGGCCGGGCATTGGCAATTTGGGTGGCAACCAGATGCAAGTCGGAGAAAGCAGTCACCCCTTTGTTGATTCGAAGCCACTTTTGCCTGGCATCCAAAGCGATGATGTGGGAAGCCCCCACTCCGAAAAAGTGGACTTGGTTTGCCTTTAATAAAGCATCCACCGCTCTTTCCAACTCTTTCAAGTCAAGAACCTCGGCCGTGTCGCGCAAACTTTGCACACTGTTACTGGTCATCTTTTGCAAAATCAACCCGGCCGGCTCTTCGGGCCTGATATCCCGGTAGCCGCTCTCTTCGGGCTTGGCCAGATCGCCGGCGATTCGCATTTTTAAATCTTGAAATCCGTTTAATTGCAGGGACTTGCATAAACGGACCACCGTCGCTCCGCTTGTGCCCGTCCGTTTCCCCAATCCGGCCGCTGTCTCGTGAACCGCTTCCTGTGGATGAGCCAAAATATATTCGGCGATTTTCCGCTCGGCAACCGTCAATTGATCCAACATCAAACGCAAACGATGAAGTCCTCCTGCAGACACCCTCCTCCCCTCCTGTTAACGGGACCGAATCCCGAGCGCAATCGCTTTGCGGACATGCCCTCTGGACTTTTCAAGCAATCTTTTGGCTTCTTCGTAGCCGGTTTCAGACAAATCCATCACAATGGCCGTTTTCACTTCATTTTGGGCACGCCGGAGCAAGTCTTCCGCTTCCCGGTCAGACAAGCCGGTAATGGTGCGGATGATGTTGACGGCCCGTTTCTGCAATTTGTAATTGCTGATTTTGACATCCACCATCAGATTTTCGTACACTTTTCCCATGCGTATCATCGCAGTGGTGGAAATCATGTTTAAAATCATTTTGTGGGCCGTTCCTGCTTTCATCCGGGTCGAACCCGTCAACACCTCGGGACCCACAATGACTTCAATGGCATGACCAGCCACCTGGCTGATACGTGCACCGGAATTGCTGGAAAGGGCCACCGTGTGGGCTCCGATGCTTCGCGCATACCGGAGCGCTCCAATCACATATGGGGTTCTTCCGCTGGCGGCGATGCCGATGACTGTGTCCTTTTCCGTCAAGCCAATCGCCTTTAAATCTTCTTCCCCCAGTTTTTCGTTATCTTCCGCCCCTTCAACGGCTTTCACAAAGGCTTTTTCGCCCCCCGCCATCAAACCGACAACCTGTTCCGGAGACGTGCTGAAGGTGGGCGGGCACTCAACGGCATCGAGAACCCCCAACCGTCCGCTGGTTCCGGCTCCCATGTAAATCAGACGCCCTCCGCGGGAAAAAGAATTGCAAACATACTCCACCGCCACCTGAATGTCCGGAATCACCTCCTTGACGGCTTGAGCAACTTTTTGATCTTCAGCATTGATCAGTCTTAAAATCTCTATCGTATCCATTTTGTCAATCTGTTTGCTTCGTTCATTTCGGGACTCGGTCGTCAGACGACTCAGCTCTTCTTCCATGTTATACCCTCCAAATCAAGACTTCCTTGAATGCGCTTTCATTATATCTGATGTGAAATATTATTTCAATATAAATTAATTACATATAAAATTCCATTTCGCCATCCGGGCAAAAAAAGAACGGAAGAAGGTTTCTTCCGCTACTCTTGATTCACCCAGTTGTAAAAAGAAAAACCATTTTCGCTCAGAACCGGTTTTTCCTTCACATTGGTCTGGTATAAGCTTCCTTTTTGCCTGAATTTGCGAGAATACTCGGCCGCCTCATCCGCCGTGCGCACATTGTTTTTATGCCATTCCAGCAAAATCCGGTCAATATAACGAAAATTCACTTTCCCGCAAAAAACGGCTTCCCGGAGAGCGGCTTCGATGATCTCCTTTGAATAGCCGTCCTCATCAATCCATTGGGACAACATCTGGCATTCCATCGGAGACAGGGCCCGTCCGAATTCCAGTTCAAACACGCGGAATATTTGCTGATATGTTTCACCGTCCGATTCCGGTTTCTTCTGTTTATGATCCAGATACGATGAGACCAATTGTTGAAAAAGCGGGGTCAACTCGTAACTTTCACTCCGGATCCCGTGTTCGTGACCTTCTTCAATCCTTATAAATCCGCCATGTAACAGGCGCTGAATCAAGTCCACGATTTGATGTTGGCTGAGGCTCATGCGCTCTTCCAATTCTGCCACGGTCGGGAACGTCTTGTTTTCTTTTTCTTGAAAAATATAAAGATGAATCAGCAACATGGCTTCGGTTTCCGTCAATCCGAGCCGTTTATACTCCGTAAACAAAAGAACGGGCAAAGACACGAATCCTTGTTTCAGGAGATGAACCATTGCCGCTTGCACCGTTTCCTTCCGGTCCATGCTCTTTCACACCTCTCTTATCCTCCACTATACCATGATCCACTTTGGTGAAACAGACTTGAAAAATGGATAAAAGCACCGGTCAGAAAAAACCGATGCTTTATCCTTTTCTATGGATATAACCGATTGAGCATCCGCGGGAACGGGATGGTTTCCCGGACATGATCCAATCCGCAAATCCAGGCCACCGTTCTTTCCAATCCCAAGCCGAATCCGGAATGGGGGACGCTACCGTATTTTCTCAAATCCATATACCACTGATAAGCTTCTTTCGGCAAATTATGTTCTTCGTAGCGTTGGCGCATCAGTTCCGGATCATCAATCCGCTGGCTTCCGCCAATGATTTCCCCATAGCCTTCGGGAGCAATCAAATCCGCACACAAAACCACTTCCGGCCGGTTCGGATCGTGCTTCATATAGAAAGCCTTGATCTCTGTCGGATAATGTGTGATAAAGACCGGTTTCTCAAAGCTTTCGGCGATTTTGGTTTCATGGGGCGCCCCGAAGTCTTCCCCCCATTCAAAATCGGAAAATCCTTCTTTGTGAAGAAGTTCCACGGCTTCATCATAAGTGATGCGCGGGAACGGAGCCGTCACTTTTTCCAGGCGGCTGATATCCCGGCCCAATGTTTTTAATTCCGCTTCGCAGTTGTCCAACACATGCCGGACAACATGGGCAACCATATTCTCTTGGATTTTCAGGCTTTCTTCATGTTCCACAAAGGCCATTTCCGGCTCGATCATCCAAAATTCAATCAGATGGCGTCTGGTTTTGGATTTTTCCGCACGGAACGTCGGGCCGAATGAATAAACTTTTCGCAACGTCATCGCGGCGGCTTCCATGTACAACTGGCCGCTTTGCGTCAAGTAGGCGTCTTCATCGAAATACTTGGTGTGAAACAGGTTGGTGGTTCCTTCGCAGGAAGACGGCGTCAAAACCGGTGGATCCACCAATGTAAAGCCTTCATCATTCAAGTATTGTTGCAAGGCTTTGATGATTTCGGCCCGAATGGTCAAAATGGCACGTTGCCGGGGGGAACGGATCCATAAATGGCGATGGTCCAACAAAAAATCCACCCCGTGTTCCTTTTTCGCAATCGGATATTCTTCCGCCACCTGAATCACTTCGAGATTGGTCACATCCAACTCAAAACCGCCGGGTGCCCGTTCATCTTCCCGTACGGTTCCCCATATGTACAATGAGCTTTCTTGTGTCAATTGTTTGGCAGCGTCCCACACTTCCGGAGCCACTTGACTTTTGACCAGAACCCCCTGAATGAATCCGGTTCCGTCCCGAAGCTGCAAAAATTGGATTTTTCCGCTCGAACGTTTATTGTAAAGCCATCCGCCCAATTTGACTTCTTTTCCCACATGGCCGGCTATTTCTTTAATTGTCGTCAACACCTGTGTACCCTCCATCCGATAAGAATCACATTGAATTTTATTATACATCCGCTTATTTTAAGGAGTCAATGTGAGAGCAAGCAACCCCTTCTTTCCACACAACGTGCCCTTCGCTGCATCCGTCCTCTCAGGCGTCAACGCCCGCAAGAACCTAAAGCGGGCGGTATTGTTCAAGCGTTTTTGCCAATCTTTCTTTCAGAAGCTTTTTTAAGGCAAGCGGCTTCTTGACCAGGGCATGCTCGCCGTATTTAAGAAAATAGTCTGCGAAAAAAGGGAGATCGTCTTTGGCGATTCTCCCGGTGATCAAACCTGAGCCATCTTCCCGTTTTTCCAACGACAGATCCGGCCACTGAACCGGTTGAAATTTTTCTGTTCCGTCTTGGGTGAGCTCCACAACCATTTCCATCATTTCCCGCTTCCGGTTCATCAGCGAAAAACGATTTTTCAAACGGATCCCCGATAAATCGACCGGCTTTGTGTTTTCGTCATGTTCCACCGATTGAATCCGGTCACACCGGAAAACCCGGTAATCTTTTCTCAAAAAGCAATAAGCCGGGCAATACCATTTTCCGTCTCTTGCATAAACCCCGATCGGTTGAATTTTCCGACAGCTGGTTTTTTCACCCGTTTGATACCGGATGTTTAACACTTCCTGTTGAACCGCGGCTTTCAGCAGTGGTTTCAAAAAAGGGATCTCTTCTTGTTGATGGACAGTGACAAAGTCCATCCGGTCTTTCAGATTGTCAATGGTGTCCCGCAGGTCTCCGGAGAGATTTAAATAAAACTTCTTGATGACGGATTCATACTCCACATCAAAAGGAAGTGAGAGATAATGCCTCAATGCGTGAATGGCAAAAAAGACGGCCATCACTTCTTCCCCGGTAAAAGCAATGAGAGGAAGCACTCTCTCCTTTAAGACCCGATACCCTCCGTTCGGCCCGGTCTCGGAGTACAACGGCACCCCCATCGCACTCAACTCTTGCAAATCCCGCAAAATGGTCCGTTTGGAAACCCCGAATTCCTGTGCCAGTTCCCGGACGGTAAATCTTTTTTTCCGGTTCACCATCATGATCATTTCATTCAATCTTCTCGCCTTGGACATGAAAACCTCCAAATTCTGTGGAACGGTGACAAGGGTTGTCACCATCATAATATATCATGGTTGGCAGATAAATAATAACAGCAGTCAATCAACAATGGAGGAATGATTGGATGTACGTAACCGTTTCAGACTTCATCAAAGAATGGAACAGAGAAGCCGTCTTGACACAAAACGTGTTGGACGGGCTGACCGATGCCTCCTTGAAACAACAAGTTTATCCCGGAGGCCGCACACTGGGGAGAATCGCGTGGCATTTAACCACCTGCATCCCGGAATATTTGTCTGAATTCGGCTTGAAAATCGATCCAGTGGAAAATGCCGATCAAGTTCCGCCATCGGCCAAAGAAATCGCCGAAACCTTTAAAAACGTAAGCGCCAATGCCGCCAAAGCCATTTCAGAACAGTGGAATGACGAGACATTAAAAGAAGTGCAAACCGCTTTCGGAAGAGAAGAGACCAATGCCCAAATTTTAATGGGACTCATCAAACACACAATCCATCATCGCGGCCAATTGACGGTTCTGATCCGGCAAGCCGGATTAAAACCTTTTGGCGTTTATGGTCCGCCCAAAGAAGATTGGATCCGTTTGGGCGTGGAAAATCCCCCTCTGTAAAACTCTTCTGTGTGCCCGGAATTCAGGACGAAAAAAACCGGCTGTGAAAAGTACAGCCGGCTTTTTTGGAAAAGATCAAAGCCATTCCTCCGGATGATCCGCCCATTCCTGAACGGCGTTCATAAACATCCCCGCATGATATCCATCACATACCGCATGATGAACTTGCAATGCCACCGGCAAGCGGATGGAACGGCCGTGACGAATCCATTTTCCCGCCGTGACAATCGGCAGAAGATAATCCCGCTGATTATGGATATTCAAGTTAAACCCTGTAAAGGAAGTCCATGGAATCATCGAAACAGAAAAAGCGTTTTCCGGGATCGGTGTTTTGGGAAACAATTTTCCCGAACCGCCATATCGCTCCACATCAGTCAGGTATAAACGGTAAAATGCTTTGAAATCTCCTTCTGCCATTGTCCAAATGCCCGAAAACATTTCCGACTCCCGGTCGAAAATCGTGTACAGCGGATGTAATTGATCCCAACAGCCAAATTCCCGCTTATGGTTGTAACCCATTCGGAAAGCAGGATGTGAATTGACCACGCGGGTCACCACGTAAAGAAACACAGGGTAAAATTTAAATCCCTTTTGTTTGATCCTTGCATACAAAGCAGTGATATCTATTTCCGTGGTCATGCTGAATGTCGTTTGTTGGTTCAAAAAATGATGAAATGTTTTTTTTCTTTCCCATTCATTCCAATTCACTTTATGAAAGTTCATTGAATCCGCCTCCTGAATTTTTATCGGGTGTAAATTCAGGAGGCGGACTTGTCTGCTTTCTTCATCCGTACCACCTTTTAGAGAAATTCTTTTTTATTCTATCATAACCACCCATTGCGGCCGAAGTCATTTCATCATCAAAAAAAGGATGACGGACCTCTTTGTCCATCATCCTTATAACAAGATCAAGCGGGTCGGGTTTATCCGTTTAAACCTTCCAACAGCAAAGCGTTCAAATCTTCCTGTGTCAAGTAATTTCCCACGTAAAACGGGCCAAATTCACCGAAACGTGCGCTCGCTTCGTCAAAACGCATTTCGTAGACAAGCTTTTTGAATTGCAACGGGTCTTCGCCGAATAAGGTGACACCCCATTCCCAATCATCGAAACCGACCGAACCGGTAATGATTTGCCGCACTTTCCCGGCATAAGAACGGCCGATCATGCCGTGGCTTTTCATCATTTCTCTCCGGTCTTCCATGGAGAGCATGTACCAGTTGTCTTCCCCGTCTCTTTTTTTGTTCATCGGATAGAAGCAGACATAACCGGATTTGGGCATCATCGGTTTTAAGCGTCTTTGCACCGACGGATCCGTTTCCGGATCGACATGGGGCGGAATGGTGTAAGCGCCGAGTTCCACAACGGAAATATAAGAATAAGGGGTGGTGGTGACTCCCGCAAAACGCGTTTTGTTAAATTGATTTTTGACTTCGGTCAATTCTTCCAACGTGGGACGGAAATGAACAAACAACAAATCCGCTTTGGTACCGGAAATGGCAAATAAGGCAAAGCTTCCTTGTTTATTTTCTTCAACGGATTCATATTGCTTCAGGATTTCATTCAGCTCGCGCACCGCTTCTTCTCTTTCGCCGGCACTGAGTGATCTCCATTGATTCCAGTCGATTGAGCGAAAATCATGAAAAGCATACCAGCCTTCATACGTTTCCACTGCTTGCGCCATCTTTTTTCACTCCTCATCTGATCAAGCTGATAAATATTCTATCACATCTCGGACGGCTTTTTTTCCGTGGCTGATGCAATCGGGAATCCCGGATGCACCATAACTGGATCCTGCCATGAAAATGCCCGGATAATGGATGGACATCTGTTCCTTTAATTGCTTCAACCAATCCGGAAAACCGACGACAAATTGCGGCATGGCCTTCTTCCAACGTGTCACATGAGTGAACTCGGGCTCTCCGTGAAAGGCGGTGATCCGTTTCAGATCGGAGAGAACCACCTCAACAATTTCCTCATCCGACTTGTACACGATCTCTTCATCGCCGGCACGCCCCACATAACAACGAAGCAACGCTTTGCCCGGCGGGGTGGTGTGCGGCCACTTTTTGTGCGTCCACGTGCAGGCGGTGATGGTGTAAGGCTCGACACGCGGAATCAAAAAGCCGGTTCCTTCTTTGGTTTTGGGGGCTTCTTCCTCCGAAAAAGCCAGCAGCACCGTCGCCACTGAAGTGGGCCGGTCATTCAGCGGCTTCAAAAAATCAGCTTGCCCCAACATTTCCCGGTTCACTTCATGCGGCAATGCCAAAATCACCGCATCCGCTTCCAAGGGCTCTCCTTGCTCCAAATACAACCGGTACTTTTGCTCCTGTTTTTCCACCCGCTTCAATTGTTCTCCTTTGATCACCCGGACTTCCTGCAATTGTGCTTCCAATTCTTCGACCATGGATTGAAGCCCGTTTTTCAACGTGAGAAACGCGCCTTTGGGTTTGTCGGATTTGGCTTTCGGCGGACGCATCGATTTCATTCCCAGGATCATGCTGCGGTATTTTTTCTCCATCTCAGCATATTGCGGGAAGGTGGACATCAAGCTCATCTGGTCAATGTCGCCTGCATAAATCCCCGATAGCAGAGGTTCGATGATCCGGTCCACCACTTCGCTTCCCAGGCGGTGGCGGAAAAACGACCCCACGGACCGGTCAGCTCCTTCCGCCACATTGGAACGGGGAAGAACCAGGTCGGCCGCGGCACGGACTTTGCCGGCCGGGGACACCAAAGGAGTGAGGGCAAACGGCATGATCCGGGTCGGGACTCCCATCACTGCCCCTTCCGGAATCGGCAACAACTCATCCTTGTGCAAGATATATGCTTGTCCGGTTTGATTCCGGACCAATTGATCTTCGAGCCCCAAATCTTTGGCCAATTCGAACGCGCTTTTCTTTCGCTCCAAAAAGGAGTCGGGCCCCTGCTCCATGACAAAGCCGTCCCGGACCAACGTTTTCACTTTTCCGCCCAGACGGCCGGAAGCTTCCAACAAAGTGATTTGCCACTTTTGCCCCTTCTCTTTTAATGTTTTTTGTAAATAATAAGCCGCGGACAAACCGGTCATCCCTGCTCCGGCTATGACGACATGTGGTGTTTGCACGTTCATGACAAATCTCCTCCTCAAGTGGTCAGGCGCTTCTCCACCACATCGGCAAGGCAACGGATAAATTCCGGATCGACATTGGGCATCGGCGGACGGTAATAGTTGGCGTTCAACTCATCCGTCAATTGTTTGCACTCAATATCGTTGTCATAAAGCACTTCCAAATGATCCGCCACAAAGCCGACCGGGCAATAGACAAACGAACGATATCCTTTTTGTTCGTACAATTCCCGGGTCAAATCCAGCACATCCGTTCCCAGCCAAGGCTCCGGCGTCCGGCCCGCGCTTTGCCAGCCCACCGCATAGTGTGGAATTTTCGCTTCTTCGGCAATCAGCTTGGCGGTTTCCGCCAATTGTTCCGGATAGGGATCCCCCGTTTTAAGAATCTTCTCCGGCAGGCTGTGCGCCGTGAAAATCACCACCGTTTGGTCACGCTCTTCTTCCGGGATGGACGACAAAGTTTCTTGAACCCGTTTTGCCCATAAACGGATAAATCCCGGATGGTCATGCCAACTGTCCACCGTTTTGATCTTCGGGCCGCCCAGTTTTTCGGCTTCCTGGTTTGCGCGGTCATTGTAAGTTTGAATGCTGAGAGTGGAATAGTGCGGTGCCAGCACAATGCTGACCGCTTCCTCAATCTGATCCTCTTTCATTTTCCGGACCGCCTCTTCAATGAACGGGTACGTGTGTTTTAATCCCAAGTACGCTTGAAAAGTCCGGTCCGTAGACCTGGAATTTAACTCCTCTTCCAAAGCTTTCATTTGTTCTTCCGTAATGCGTGCCAGCGGGGACACCCCGCCGATCATTTCATATCGCTGTTTCAGATCTTCCAACAGTTCGGCAGGCGGCTTTCTGCCGTGGCGGATATGGGTGTAATAAGGTTCGATTTCCTCAGGACTTCTCGGGGTTCCATACGCCATGACGAGCAAACCGGTTTTCTTAGCGATGGTCATCACCTTCTTGTATATTGATGGACAAATTCAGTCAATTTTTGAAGCGTTTCCACACGAACATCCGGAAACACACCGTGGCCCAGATTAAAAATATAGCCCGGCTGTTTCATTCCCTGATCCAAAATTTCTTTGGCCCTTTCTTCGATCAATTCCCAAGGACCCATGAGAATCGACGGGTCAAGATTTCCTTGCAAAGCTTTTTCGACCCCTTGTTCCCTGGCAAAACGGATCGGCGTCCGCCAATCCAGACCGATCACATCCACCGGCAGTTGATTCCATGCCTCCAGGAGATGACCGGCTCCGACTCCGAAATAGATGACGGGAACATCAGTTTCTTCCTTTAATTTACGGAAGATCCGCTGCATGACCGGAGCCACATAGGTTTGGTAGTCCTGTTGGTTCAAGGCACCGACCCAGGAGTCAAACACTTGTACGGCATGGGCACCTGCTTCAATTTGTCCTTTCAGGTAATTCACGGTCATGTCGCCGAGTTTCGCCATCAACTGATCCCAAGCAGAAGGTGCCGAATACATCAATGCTTTCGTTTTGTGATAATTTTTGGAAGGTCCGCCTTCCACCATGTAACTGGCAAGCGTAAACGGCGCACCGGCAAAACCGATCAAAGGAACGGAAAGCTGCTCATTTAAAATCTGAACCGCTTCTAAAATGTAAGGCACATGCGTCTTTGGATCCAGCTCTCCCAAACGGCCGATCTCCTCTTCCCCCCGGACCGGGTTGGAAATCACGGGACCGGTTCCCGGTTGAATGGCAACTTCCACCCCGATATGTTTCAGCGGCGTCATAATATCCGCGAACAAAATGGCGGCATCCACGCCCAGCTGTTCGACCGGAAGCGAGGTTACTTTCGCACAAACCTCGGGATTTTCGCTCATCTCAAAAAAAGAATATTTCCGGCGGATTTCCCGGTACTCCGGCTGGTACCTTCCTGCTTGGCGCATATACCAGACAGGAACATAAGGGGTGTCCTCTTTCCGACAAGCTCTCAAAAAGACATCATTCATTTGACCCATATTTATCTACCTCTTTATGGTTCAATACTGCAAACCTCTTTACTAAGTTTTTACCCAAACCAACTCTTTCACATAAGTAAAACGGCAATAACAGATTATATATTCCCTGAACATCCATCCCAATATTTTCCTGATGAAAACATAGCGAAAGAGTGTTTGCCTCTGCACATTGTTAATGATATCACAATATATTTTTTTGCCAAGCGTTTCCCGATTTTCTTCATAAAATGTCCAGATTCTGTCTTCCCTTCCGTTCTTTTTCTTCTTTTGTTTTTGAATAAAAATGCTTGGTTTCCAAAAAATAGTACCAGCTTAAAAACGGATCAGGAGGATTTTGACATGCGATATTCCCGGCTTTGGACCGGTCTTGGACTGGTGATTCTGATTTCATTCGCCATTTTGGGATATTACGGGGGAAGAATTTATCAAACCATGCCCCCGGTTCCCAAAAAGGTCGTGACCACAACCGGCAAGGTTTTATTCACCGAAAAAGATATCAAAGAAGGGCAAAACGTTTGGCAATCCATCGGCGGCCAGGAATTGGGAACCATCTGGGGACACGGCGCTTATGTGGCCCCGGATTGGAATGCGGATTGGCTGCACCGGGAAGCCGTGTGGATGTTAAACCGATATGCCGCGGATCAATTCAAAAAACCGTATCAGCAACTGGACGATGAGAAAAAAGCCATGCTTCAAGCCCAATTGAAAAAAGAAATCAGAACCAACACCTATCAACCGGAAACCGGCAATCTCGTCATTTCCCCTTTGCGCGCCGAGGCGGTTTCCCACATCAGCCGGCACTATTCATCATTGTTTGGCAGCGATCCGAAACTGGATGATTTGCGCGAAAAATATGCCATTCCCGAAGGGACCGTCAAAAATCCCGGGCGGATGAAATCCTTAAACGCCTTTTTATTCTGGTCAACCTGGGCATGTGCGACGAACCGTCCGGGAAGTGACATTACTTACACCAATAACTGGCCGCATGAACCCCTCATCGGCAATCATCCCACCGGGGAAATGGTACTCTGGTCGGTGGTCAGCTTCGTCCTGTTGCTGGCCGGCGTAGGCGCTCTGGCTTGGTATTATGCCACGCAACAACACGATGAAATTGGATCGGAAGATCATTTTCCCGAGAAAGATCCTTTGCTTGCCTTGTCTCCCACTCCATCCATGAAAGCAACGCTGAAATATTTCTGGGTGGTCGGTATATTATGGGTGATTCAAGTGGCGTTGGGAGCCGTCACCGCGCATTACCAGATTGAAGGAAGCGGTTTTTACGGGATTCCCATTGCCGAATGGATTCCCTATTCCATCACCCGCACATGGCATACCCAACTGGCCATCTTCTGGATTGCCACGGCTTGGATCGCCACCGGCTTGTTTGTGGCCCCGGCGGTCTCCGGCCGTGAACCGAAACACCAACGTCTGTTAGTCAACATTTTATTTGTCTGCTTAGTGATCATTGTCATCGGCTCAATGGCCGGACAGTGGTATGCTGTTCAAGAACGGTTCGGGCTGAAGTCCAACTTCTGGTTCGGTCATCAGGGATATGAGTATACCGATCTGGGAAGGTTTTGGCAGTTATTTTTGACCATCGGACTTTTCCTTTGGTTGTTTTTGATGTTGCGGGCAATTTGGCCGGCACTGAAAAAGAAACAAAACGACAGACATTTGCTCATTTTGTTCATGATTGCATCCACCGCCATTCCCTTGTTTTACATCCCCGCCCTGATGTGGGGTCAACACACGCATTTGGCCATCGCCGAATACTGGCGCTGGTGGGTGGTCCATCTGTGGGTGGAAGGATTTTTTGAAGTGTTTGCGACCGTTGTCATCGCCTTCCTGTTCACTCGCATGGGACTTTTGAGAACAGCCACCGCAACCGCTTCCGTTTTATTTTCTACCATTGTTTTCTTGTTCGGCGGGATTATCGGCACATTCCACCACCTGTATTTCAGCGGAACGCCGATCGGGGTTTTGGCGTTGGGTGCAACCTTCAGTGCCCTTGAGGTCGTTCCGCTCGTGCTGATCGGGTTTGAAGCGTATCAAAATTTAACCCTCACCCGGGTCCGCCCCTGGGTGCAAGCCTATCGATGGCCCATATACTACTTCATTGCCGTTGCTTTCTGGAACCTGACCGGTGCCGGATTGTTCGGGTTTTTTATCAATCCCCCGATCGCCCTTTATTACATGCAAGGTTTGAACACCACCTCCGTACACGGGCATACCGCTTTGTTCGGTGTGTACGGCATGCTCGGGATCGGATTGATGCTCTTCTGTTTGCGCGGTTTGACCCAACCATCGATTTGGAAGACCAAAGCGTTGTCGTTCTCGTTTTGGACCATCAACATTGGACTGGCGCTCATGGTTCTTTTAAGCCTGCTCCCCATCGGCCTGATGCAAACATGGGCCAGCGTCGAACACGGAACCTGGTACGCCCGTTCCGCCCAATTCATGTCGCAGGGGATCATTCACACCTTTGTCTGGCTCCGGACCATCGGAGACACCCTCTTTGCCATCGGTGCACTTGTCCTCGGCTGGTTTGTCCTGGGGCTGAAAACCGGATGGTCCCTGACGGGAAAACGCCTTCCTTATGCTGAGAAAACAAAAGATGTATAACCACCCCGTCTCCCTGCTGTTTCTACATGCAGCAGGGATTTTTCTGTGTCATGTTGTTTTATTTTAAAATCATCCGTTGAATCTTTTATATAATTCTATTTATAATTAATAAACAAAGGTAATATTATGCAATTTTTGTTTATTTTTATAACTAAATGAAAGGGGGAGCGGACTTGACTTTCTATCAAATTTTGTCAGAACCGGTCCGATACATCCCGTTTGATCTCGGCGCCCGGCTTTCCCCGGAATTATTCGAAGAAATCAGCGCTTATCTGTCCAAAAATTTTCAAGTATCCCCGTTGACGAAAAGGGAAAAAGTGATTTTGTATGAAAAATGTATCTGCACCAAAATCACCGATCAATTATTTTTATATATTTTTCAAACCGGAATCGGGCTGTTTAAATACTATTCCAAACCGCAAATTTACATCGGAAACATGACCTTTGCCGCGAGGTATCTGGAAAAAAGGAAAAAATCCCACCAAAAAATTCTCAATTGGACCCATGACATTTCTCCCGTCATCTATGTCATTACCAAAGAGTTGAGGGAGTTGGTAAGAAAACACAAGAAAGAGCTTCGACCCAGCGCTTCCTCGGGTTGGGAATACAACGGACTTTCTTACGTCATGACCATGGTTTTTTTCAGCCCGCTTCAAGGCAATGTGGACACCTCCCGCTTTGACCGTCTGCCCCGCTTTTTGCAAAAAGGGATTCCCGCCATTTTAAAACCGGATTTAATCGGTTATGATGATTCCAATGAACTTTCAAAAATGAATGCAAAAAAAGAGAAAGTGTTGGAATACCTGGAAAACATCCACTCGACACCCGTGGACTACGATGACCGGAAGCAGCTCATGATTTTTATGAGTTGGGCCGCCGTCATCATCTTTGGAGAATTTGATGATTCAGACAAAGAGATTTATGAATTGATTGAATTGAATTTGCAACATTACTGGTTCTACTTGTATTGCCTGGATCAATGGCTGCCTATTGAAAAAGATGAATTCAAACAACTGAATTTGTCCATCGATCAATGCATCAATTTAAAAGTGGAAATCGATGATATCCCTCTGATCATCCAATATACGGACGAATCCCGTTTGCCCGAGCGGTTTAAACCCATGGTCGACGGATTAAGCGAGACAAGCCGTATCCATCAATTGTTGGAAGCGTTGAGCGAAAAACTCGATTCATGGATTGAACTTCTCTCCAATGAAGAAATGCGCCGGGCTGAACAGCGCAAAGAGGAAGCGCAAAAGAAATTTGCCAAAAATGCCGCTCTGGCCTTGTATACCATTGCCTTCATCGAAATCACGCCCGACTTGTATGATTTTTTTAATTACTTGGTGGAAATCAGCGGATTTAACCTCGTACCGGTTCAACTGCTGTTGACGGCACTGATCCTCGTTCTTTATGCGACCGGAGCCGTGATTATTTTTAAAAGCGGGGTGACATCTGCTTGAAAGGGGATCACGCTTCAAGCAGTGATCCCCTTTGGCACATCATCAAGAAGGATGGAAATATGAAATGTCAACCTTTTTTGCTGATCGCCACACGCCAGACCTCCGGGCCTTCCTCCAAATACTCCCACCCGAAAGTCTCCGGCCTTTCCATTTGAAACTGATAATAGAGTGGTTTCGGATCGTGGTCGTTGTATAACAACATCGCTTGTCCGGGCTGTAACCCGTCAAAGGTTTCAAAAATAATCCGGTGCTTGTCCTTCGGTTCATATTCTCTTGCATCGACGGTTGCCGCAAAGGAATGTTCCAATGCTTTACCCTCCTTTTATTGATCGGATTCCGCATTTATTTTAGTCCGCTTCTTCCGGAATTTCTGTGATATTTCCCACTTTTCCCCGGAAAAACAAAACCCGGATTTTGATGTGATTTTGGTCACAACCTCCCGGACCGTCCTTCTATATAGTGGGAACCAAAGGAGGGATTCACTGATGAAACAACCGAATCAACCCGTCGTGGAATTGGATGTCCGTGAGGACTTAAGGAAAAAAACTGAGCCTTTTCAAAAAATCATGGGCGCTGTGGCCTCATTGAAAGAGGAAGAACAGTTGCTTTTGCATACAACCTTCAAACCCGTTCCATTAATCCGGATGTTAAAAATGAAAGGTTTTCGGTGTGATGCCACCAAGCTGGCCCCGGATCACTGGACTTGTCTTTTTTATAAGAAAAACGGGAAAACGATCGAGGAAAAGGCGGAACCGCGGCCCCAAACCGGGGAAAACATTGAACCTCAGGTTTACCGCTTGGACAACCGGGGACTTCAACCTCCGGAACCGATGGTCCGGACCCTGAATCAATTGGAAAAAGCCGCACCCGGTGATCAAGTGATCATTCACAACGACCGGGTTCCCGTGTATCTGTTGGAAGAGTTGGACCGGCTCGGCTTCACCTGTGAAGTGGAACAAAAAGAGGATGGTTCCGCAGAGGTTACCATTTTCAAGCCCCGGACGGACAGGAAGTGAAAGGGATGAAGATCCATGCCGATTCGTCATCACTGAAAATCCCGCTGTGCTTTATCATTACGGGGATCTTGGAAATGACCGCGTTTTTCATCACAGCGGTTTTGTTCCAGTCTGACATTCATGTGACGGCACCCCGCTCCCCGTACGGATGGGGATTGACGCATCTCTTCGTCCTGGGGTGGGCATCCATGATTGCCATGGGAGCGGTGTACCAACTGGTTCCGGTGGTTCTCAACCAATCACTCTTCAGCCAAAGAATGGGGGGACTCCATTATGTATTTTATCTGGTCGGCCATACCGGCTTGATCTTCGGCTTTTTCTTTTTTAACCCCCGCTGGATTGCCGTTTTTGGCACGCTCCTGTTTCTGGCCATATTGCTTTTTGTTCTCAACATCGGCATCACGCTGCTTCGGGCCGGGCAATGGAATCCGGTCACCCTTCATGCGGGAAGTGCGCTGGTTTGCCTGATCTTGACCGCTTCAAGCGGCATGTTCATGGGTTTTGATTTTACCCTTGGGAAGTTGGGTGTAAGCCATGACCAGCTTCTTTACACCCATATCTGGCTCGGAGTTGCCGGGTGGTTCGGCAATCTGATTATCGGTTTCAGTTATAAACTGTTGCCGATGTTTTCCATCTCTCACAACCATCCGGTCCAATGGCAAAACCGGACATTCATTCTCTTCAATCTGGCCGTGGCCGGCGGGGCTTTAAGCAACCTGACGGGGATTGGACCGTGGAGCCGGTTTTCCATCATGCTCTTGGCCGTGGCTTTTTGCCTTTACGTTTACGCATTGCACCAGATCCGCCAAGCCGGGATCAAGAAAAATCCGGGAGCCGGCATTCATTTCACCTTGAGAGTCAATTTATTGACGGCGCTCTGTCTTCTTGGGTTTGCCGTTGGTTCCTTTTTCGTTTCCCAACCGTCCTTTTTCATCCTGACCGTCTGGATCGGTTTATGGGGATGGGTCTACCTGACGATCATCGGTTATTTGTCAAAAATCGTGCCTTTTTTATGGTGGACCTTTCAATACGGCAACCAAGTCGGAAAGAACAAAGTCCCGCTTCTTTCTGAAATGATTCAGGAGAAGAAATTGAAACGGGCACTTTATGTTGTGGGCTTTGCCTTTTTGGGAACGGTGCCCGGGATTGTCACATCATCCACCTTTCTTTTTCAAGCCGGATTCCTTCTGTTTTCGCTTTCCAGCCTGTATGCCATCTCCACCATCGGCAACGTCTTCACTTTCAGGTCAAAGGAGGAAAAAGCATGTGTTTAACCCGTGAAACCGTCATCGAAAGACTGAAAGAAGTTTATGATCCCGAGTTGGGCGTCAATGTGGTGGATCTCGGGCTGATTTACCGAATGGACATCAAAAACGGCCATATTTTCATCGAGATGACCCTGACCACCCCCGGATGCCCGCTTCATGACACCATCGTCAACGGGGTAAAAGCCGCATTAAGTTCATTGCCGTCCGTGGAAAGCGTGGAAGTGGACGTGGTTTGGGATCCCCCGTGGACACCGGAGAAAATTTCCCCGGAAGGAAGAGAATGGCTTGGCTTTTGACCCGCCCTTCATCAACACATCACTGCAGCGTTTGTCTTCCGGCAAACGCCGCCCGCCCCTCCCGGGGCACCAAAAGAAACATCCCGCCAAAAATCCGGGAATCCCGGCAGTCTCAACGACTTATTTGTGAAATAATGCACATTTGCAGAATTTGACACGACCAAAGAATACGTGGTGATCATCAATGAAAACTATAAACTTTCTCTCTGTTCTTGTGATTTCATCGCTTGTCCTGTCCGGTTGTTCCATTGTGCCAAAAGAAGAACCGGAAACACCCCCGGAGAAAACCGAACCTGCCGTACAACGGGAGAACGCATCGCCGGTCCCGCCGAAAATCACCCGGGACGGGAAAAAAGTCCGTATTGAAATGACCGCACAAGTGACGGACGTCGAAATCTCCAAAGGCGTGACTTACAACGCCTGGACTTTTAACGGCACCGTTCCCGGCCCGGTGATCCGGGTCAAAGAAGGGGACACACTTTTCTTCACCTTAAAAAACAAAGATCCGAACCTGCCGCATTCGATGGACTTTCATGCCGTCCATGCCGCCCCCGACAAAAAATTTGCAAACGTGATGCCCCGTCAGCAAAACACCTTCACCTATTCCGCCGATACCCCCGGCGCCTTCATGTACCACTGCGGAACCGACCCGGTCCTGCAACATGTTGCCAACGGAATGTTCGGCATGATCATCGTTGAGCCCAAAAACGGCTATCCGACCGATGCAACGATCGACCGCGAATATGTCATCGTCCAAAGCGAATGGTATCAAGAAAATGACTTTGGTGCCATGACCAACGGCATGCCGGAATACAATGTGTTCAACGGCAACGATTATGCTTTGAAAGAACAACCGCTCCATGCAAAAGCCGGCGAACGGATTCGGTTGTATGTGCTCAACGCCGGGCCGAATGAAGTTTCTTCCTTCCATGTGATCGGCACCACCCTGGATACCGTATATTTGGACGGAAATCCCCGCAACCGGCTACATGGTCTGCAAACCGTGCAACTTTCGCCGAGCGCGGGCGCCGTGATCGAACTAACCGTCACGGAAGAAGGAAACTATCCTTTCATCAGCCATCAGCTCCGGCAAGCTTCCAAAGGCGCCAAAGGAATCATCCGGGTAACCCGGTAAAAAAGAAAGGGACTTCCGACCTTGGAAGTCCCTTTTTCTTTGGTTTTTTCATGTTTCCGGCCGAAACGCTGCCGGAATGTAACTGCAGGAGGGATCGCTCTCCAGATAATCCCCGGTCAACGCATAAGCCCGTGACCTGGACCCTCCGCAAATCTCCTTGAATTCACAAACCCCGCATTTACCTTTCAGCTTCGATTTATCCCGCAAGTTTTGCATGACGGGCGACTCGCGGTAAATTTTCCACAACGGTTCCCTCCGGACATTCCCGCAAACCACCGGCAAAAAACCGCTGGGATACACTTCGCCGATATGACTGATAAACACAAATCCGTCTCCGTCATTCACGGCTTTCGGCGCTCTTCCCAAAACATCTTTTCGTTTGCCTGCTTGTGAAACGCCCGTTTCCTGCTGTCGCCGGGACTCCTGTAAAAAGACACGGCGATGGTGCGGCGCTTCCGTCACTTTGATATCATAAGGCATCGTTTTTTTGAGCTCGTACAGCCATTTCATCACCGATTCATGCTCCTCGGGGGAAATCATGTCTTTTTTTAATCCCCTCCCGGTGGGGACCAGGAAGAAGACACTCCATAACACCGCTTCCATCTCTTTGACTGTGTCCGCAATCTCCGGCAAATCTTCCAGATTGTATTTGGAAACAGTGGTATTGATTTGAAGCGGAATCCCCAATTCTTTCAGATATTGAATTCCTCTAATGGTCAAATCATAAGATCCTTTGGTTCCCCGGAAAAAATCATGGATCTCGGCACATGAACCATCCAGGCTGAAGGCCCAGCGGGACAATTTGGCTTCTTTGGCTTTTTCCACCGCCCGGCGGGTCACCCTGGGGGTGGCGCTGGGGGTGATGGAAACGGGTAAGTTCTTTTCTTCAATGGCATATATTGCCAATTCAAACAAATCCGGGCGCATAAATGGATCGCCGCCCGTAAAGACCAACAAAGGCGAATCCATCATCGCAATCTCATCAATTAAATGTTTTCCCTCTTCAAACGAGAGCTCTCTCGGATCCCGGCGGTACTGGGCCTCCGCGCGGCAATGCAAACATTTCAACGCACAAGCCCGGGTGACTTCCCATATCACAATAAACGGATTCACGTTGTAATCCCTTGGTTTTGCCCATGCCTTCATCCCATCACATCCCTTCCAGCTTCATCTTAGCCAAAAAAACGATTTCTCTTTGTGAATAAGATCACAAAACAAAAAAGAGCTTCCCCACAGGAAAGCTCTTCTTCCCATGCAAACCATCATGGTTCCTCCTTCGGTGTGCAAACCAAACAAAAAACGCGATGTGGTATCTTAAGTGTCTCCTCATAATTCTTTTCCAGGAACTCTTTGAACTCATGGTCAAACCTGGCGATTGCATCCGGCGGGAGACTGGCCCCCACCCCTGCGCTTGCCCGGATCCGCCCCCGCCACGCCTCTTGGCTGTATGGAATCATAAGATCAAACGTGAAAGACTCGATACCGGAAAATCCGCCGATCGCCACTTGCGTGAACCACGCCTGATAAACCCCCGTTCCCCCAGCCCCTTGCCAATCCGGATTATACGACAAGATGAGCTTTTCCGTTTTTTCCACAATATTTCCTTTCAGCGGCAGCCAATCCAGGTGGATGATCGCCAGTTTTCCGTGCGGGCGCAAAACACGGCGCACTTCTTTTAACACTTGATCCGCTTGAAACCAGTGCCAGCACTGCCCGGCGGTCACCACATCAAATTCGGAATCCGAAAAAGGCAACGCCTCTGCCCGGGCGATCACATATCGGGAATGGACCCCTTCTTGTTCATCCAGCTCCCGGGCTTCTTTGATCAGCTCTTTGGAAATGTCTATTCCGGTTACCCGGGCCCCTTGCTTGGCAAATTTCCGGGCGAGATACCCGGTTCCGGTCCCGAGATCCAGCACGGATTGTCCCTTGAGACCCACTCCGTACTTTTTAAGACGGTCATATAATTCATCCGGATAACCCGCCCGGTACTTTCGGTAATCGCCGGCAGTCAGGCCAAAATCCACTTTCATCTTTCCGCCTCCCAAACCTGTGATTAAATCGAACTATTGCCGAACCGCATTTTTCCTATTCCGTATTTTTTGTAAATAATGAATACAACCCTGTTCCGTGAACAATCGCAAATTCTGCCACTTTCAGTTTAGCAAAAGAAAAACAAACAAGTCAGTAAACCATGCACCATAAACATCCCGAAAGTCCCTCCCAAAAAAATGAACAAAATGGTTTTCTTCCCAAACAGAAAATATTTTGACAAAAAAACCCGATCCTTTTACGAATAACTCTTTGGGAACTGGTTTCATTGCTGATCCAATCTGTAAAAGAAACGGAGGGATAAAGATAGAAATCCTATATTTAATTTTGATCTACGCCGTACTGTCATCGATCTTCCTATTCGGGGCTATCACTTTTGGAAAAAAGTTGAATTGGGAACCCAAATCGGCCTATATTTTGGCTAGTATCCTGGATAGTGTTTTGCTTATCATTTTAATCATTTTGTATTTAATTTGAAACATTTTGACAAAAAAAGACCTCACATCACGAGGTCTTTTTCTTTTGCGTTCACTCTTTGATTTCAAAAACACGGAACATCTGCCCACGGATCCCCATATGTATAATGTGAAATCACCTTTGAAAAAAGCATGAATACCTTTGAAAGGGATGAGCAACGTGTATCACTACATGTATCCTCCTTATCCGTATCCTTATTATGCTCAAATGCCTGATCCGTCCAACCCCAACAGGGTCCGGTTCGAAGATCAGGGAAAAAAACCTTTTGTCATCAATATCGAACAAGCGGCTGAACAAAACCAAACGTTTCGCACGGCCATCTGGACGGGAGATCATTTGCAGGTGACTTTGATGAGCATTAACCCCGGGGAAGATATCGGCCTGGAAGTCCACCGCAATGTAGACCAGTTCTTGCGCATTGAAGAAGGCCAGGGCTGGGTGCAAATGGGACCGCAAAGAGACCGGTTAAATTTCCAAAGAGCCGTGTTTGAAGATGATGCCATCATGGTTCCGGCCGGCACATGGCACAACATTATCAATACGGGATATCAGCCTTTGAAACTCTACAGCATTTACGCCCCGCCGGAGCATCCGTTCGGCACGGTTCACCGGACCAAGCGGGATGCGATGGAAAGAGAAAGATGATTTTCCCCAAATAAAAACAGGCCACCATGATAAGGTGGCCTTACTCTTGCCAATCTTTCATAGTCTGTTTCTTCTCTGTGGCACGGTTTTAAAAGCCAGCCAACTCAACAGGCAAATGATCAGGCTGGGAAAGGTAACATGAAGCAGGAAGGCCGCCAGGCTCAGTCCGGTGTAAATCAACAAACCGCCACTTAAAAACTGCAAGACGATCAGGATTAACATGGCCCGGCAGATGCCCCACAAATCCTTTCTTTCCTGACGCATCCGGTAAGCCAACACGCTCAGCCGGAGGATCATCAAAAGAAGGACAAAACCTGAAAGGCGGTGAACCCAGTCAATCACCAGCGCATGCCGGGCGATTTCATAAGGTTCCGTCGGCACCGGCCATCCTTGAAAGAAAGAACCGGAACCGGTAAATGAGACATACGCCCCGAAGTACACCACGAAGAAGAAATATATCACCGCGAACCAGGCCCATTGTCCCAGCTTTTTCATCCCGGCCGGATCCGCTTCCTTTTGGTGGCGTGACGGGTCCACCTCGTTTCGGTACAACCATCCCGTCCACAAAAACAATCCCACCACCGAAGTGAGAGCCATCCCCATATGAAAAGCCAACACCCACGGCGGGTTGTCAAAAAGAACCGTCAACGCGCCCAATACCGACTCCCCGATAAATCCCGAAAAACAAATGCCGATAATGATTCGCATCGCTTTCCGGTCCCGGTATCGTGTCCAGGAGAGGACGGTCAACACGATTAAGAGGATCATGTCAACCAGGACACTCACCCGGTGGGTGTATTCAATGGCAACATGCTTATCCCATTCGCTTGGAATCCATTCCCCGTTACAGAGGGGCCATTCTTCGCCACAACCAAAAGTGGACCCTGTCTTGGTGTCGACAAAACCGATGAGATTGACCAAAAACAACCCGATCAGCGTGATGAGCGCCAACGGATAAAGTTTTTTCCGATGGCGGAAAATGGTTGCCGTTTGCATCCTCTCCCTCCCTTCTTAGAAAAAAAGGAGAAATTTTATATCAATACATCCATGGCCATGGCAGCAAACAAAACCGTCAAATAAACCAATGAAGCCCGAAAAGCCCGTCTCGCCCACAGGATCTCGTCATCCGGTTCACGCCACATCCGAATCTGAGCCGCCAAAAAAGCCAACCCGGCAAAGACGGCCGTGACCAGATAAAAACCACCAACCGCTCCGGTCATCGCCAATCCCAAAGAAACAGGCAAAAGAAGCACCGTATAAACCAAACATTGCCGTTTTGTGACACGAAAACCCCGGACTGCCGGCATCATGGGAACGTGCGCCAAGCGATACTCCTCATTTCTCACCATGGCCAGCGGCCAAAAATGAGGCGGCGTCCAAACGAAGATTATGGCAAACAGCCAAACGGCCGTCCAACCGATTTCCCCCGTCACCGCAGCGCATCCCACCATCGGGGGAAGA
Source organism: Thermoactinomyces vulgaris (assembly GCF_005886755.1). NCBI lineage: Bacteria > Bacillati > Bacillota > Bacilli > Caryophanales > Thermoactinomycetaceae > Thermoactinomyces > Thermoactinomyces vulgaris. The sequence continues at coordinate 1,425,767 of NZ_CP039710.1, read as the reverse complement.
GCGCCGGCTCCGCCCCCGATGACAATGTTGAGCGGTGTTCTCCGTTTCAACCACACCGTGTAGATCACGGTGTAATACAAGTAGCCGGCCAGCGCCAAGAGTGCGGAAAGCCCGTTGACGAAAACGGCCAACCAAATCAGGGACAACAATCCCAGACCCAATCCGAACCAAAGCGCGGATTGCGGACGGATCCGCCCGGTGGGAAGCGGACGTTGAATGGTGCGTTCCATCAGTTGATCCATGTCACGGTCGTACCACATGTTAAAAGCGGATGCCCCCGCGGCACACAACGCCAAACCGACCGACATATGAACCAAGGTCCAAACCTCCGGCCATCCCCCCTCGGCAACGATGGCGGAACAAAGCGCCGAAAAAACCATCAGGAGTACAATCCGCGGTTTGGTCAAGGCCACATACGCCTTGACCTTATTGATCACCGCAGGAAGCAACCGGGTGTCTGATGAAACCGCATGAACCGATGGAGCCGGCATTTTCCTCACCCCTTATTAAAAGTAACTGAAGGTCATCACCCAAATGGATCCGGCTATCACGGCAAACGTAAACACAAATCCCAGCGAAATGGCGATGGTATGATAAGCCGGCCCTTTTTTTTCATTGATGTGCATAAAGAAAACCAACTGAATCAAAATTTGCAAGGCGGCCAACACCAGCAAGACCGTCAAGGTCCCAACCATGGAAAGCGGGGAACGGACGGCAACCCCGATGGCCAAAAGTGTGAGCACGATCGATCCGATAAATCCGATCACATGAGACCAGGGGAAACTGCTTGTTTTTTTCATTCAATCACCCCCACCAGATAAACCAGCGTGAAGATCAGGATCCACACCACATCCAAGAAGTGCCAGTAGAGTCCCGCGTTTGTGAATTTCCTTGCCGTGGCCGGATTGATGGATTGGCGCTTCAGCTGAACCATCACAGAGGCAAGCCAACCCATGCCCAGACATACGTGAAGTCCGTGGGTTCCAAGCAGTGTATAAAATCCGGACAAAAACGCGCTCCGCTGCATGGTGGCCCCTTCGGCAGCGTATTTGACAAACTCACTGGCCTCAATCCCGACAAACGCCAATCCCAAGGCGATCGTGGCGGCGATCCACCCGATCATGGCATTCAACCGGTGGTTTTTCATCGCGTGCATCGCCAAACCACAGGTGAAACTGCTGGTCAAAAGCAGGATGGTTTCCAGCGTGAACAGCGGAATTTCAAACAGTTCGGCCGCGGACGGGCCCCCGTCGGTATGCGTACGCAAGACAAAATAAGTGGCGATGATGCTGGCAAATAGCACCAAATCCGACGCAAGGAACACCCAAAAGCCCAGAACATAACGGTCTTGATCCTCGTGATGTTCATGGTCATGCGCTTGGTGATCCAAAACAGCTTGTTGTTCCGTCGCTCCCATTTACGACACCCCCTTGGCAGTCGCTTTTTTGATTTCATCGACGGGAATGAAATAACCCTCATCCTTTTCCAACGAGCGCCACAACATACATGCAATGATCCCGATCAACCCGATGACCGCAATGGTGAATTGACTGAACACCAATCCGAATCCGCCGATAAAGAAGGCGATCGACATGAGGAACGGAATGGGCGTATTTTTCGGCATGTGGATCGGTTTGAGTTTTGAACCGGTTTTCAAACTGTCCCGGTTGCCCCGTTTTTTCTCCCACCAGGCGTCAAAACTGCCCACTTCCGGGATTTGGGCAAAGTTGTAATGCGGTGCAGGGGAAGGAATCGACCATTCGAGGGTGCGGCCGTCCCACGGATCTCCGGTTGTGTCCAACTCTTTATGGAACAAGCTGTAGACAATTTGAGCACCGATGAACAAGAAACCGGCTCCCATCATAAAGGCACCGATGGTGGAGACAAAGTTGAGATCTCCCCAACCCGATTCAGCCGGGTAAGTGTACACGCGCCGGGTCATGCCCATGAATCCCAAAGCGTATTGCGGCATGAAGCAGACATAAAAGCCGATGTTAAAGAACCAGAACCCCCATTTTCCAAGCTTCTCGTTTAATTTGAAGCCAAACACTTTCGGCCACCAGTAATACATTCCGGCCAACAGTCCGAAGACGGCTCCTCCGATCAAGACTTGATGGAAGTGGGCAATGAGGAAATAACTGTTGTGGAACTGATAATCCGCCGGTGCCATCGCCAGCATGATTCCGGTTGCCCCGCCCACGACAAAGCAAGGAATGAAAGCAAGTGCCCACATCATCGGCAGGGTCAGCCGGATGCGTCCTCTGAACATCGTAAACAGCCAGTTAAACACCTTCACACCCGTCGGAATTCCGACCGCCATGGAAGCGACGGCAAAGAAACTGTTGACTCCGGGGCCGGCCCCCATCACAAAGTAATGGTGTGCCCAGACGAAGTAACTGATCACGCTGATAAGCATCAGCGACATCACCATCGATTTGTAACCAAAAATGCGTTTCTTGCTGAAGGTGCTGATCACTTCCGACAAAATTCCGTAAACCGGCAGGATGGCAATGTATACTTCCGGGTGACCCCAAATCCAGAACAGGTTGATATACATCATCGGGTTCCCGCCGCCATCCATCGTAAAGAAATGGGTATCAAAAATCCGGTCCAACCCGAGAAGCGCCAAAGCCACGGTCAAGGCCGGGAAAGCGAAAATAATGATGATGCAAGACCCGAGAACCGACCAGGGAAACAGTGGCATTTTCATCAAGGTCATGCCGGGTGCCCGCATTTTCAGGATCGTGACGATAAAGTTGACACCGGTTGCAATGCTTCCGATTCCTGAGATCTGGAGCGACATCAGGTAGTAGTTGATTCCGGGGCCCGGACTGAAATCCACTTCGGATAACGGCGGATAAGCCACCCATCCGGCGTCCGGCGCACCGCCCAGAATAAAGGAAAGATTAAACAGCATCGCACCGAAGAAAAACAACCAGAAACTGAGTGCGTTCAAGAAAGGAAATGCGACATCGCGTGCCCCGATTTGAAGGGGAACCGCAATGTTCATCATGGCAAAGATCATCGGCATGGCCACAAACAAGATCATGATCGTTCCGTGTGTGGAAAAAATTTCGTTATAATGTTGCGGATCGAGAAAGTGCATATTGGGCGCCGCCAGCTGAATCCGCATCAACAGCGCATCCACGCCACCGCGGAACAACATGATCAGGGCGCAGATCAGATACATCACCCCGATTTTTTTATGGTCCACCGTGGTCAGCCATTCGCGCCACAACCAGCCCCACTTTTTAAAATATGTCAGCACAAAGATGATCCCGAGCAGAACAACCAAGGAAGCAACCGCTGACATTTGAATCATGGGGTGGGCGTTTTTCAGGTAATCAACGATTTGCTGAATCACTGTTGGATCCCACCTTTCCGTTATTCATGAACAGGTTCATGGCGAACGTCCATATCATGTTTGTCCCAATAGATTCCTCCGTTTTTATCCACGATTTGTTTGTAAAGTTTGGGCGGATAAGACGAGTACGACTGCTCTTTTGCCAAACCCGGCTGTTTCAATTGATCATATTTTTCTCCTGTGAAAGCAGGTGCGGATTTCTTCACGCTTTCTGCCCATGCATCGAATTCCGCCTGCGGTTTGGCAATCACTTCAAAATTCATGTGGGCAAAGCCTTTTCCGGTAAAGTTGGCTCCTTTTCCTTCATACACACCGGGTTTGTCGGCTTGCAACCAAAGCGGCATCTCCATTCCCGGCATGGTGTACAATTGCCCGCCCAATTCCGGAACCCAGAAGGAGTTCATGGGGGCATCTGAAGTGAGCACAAATTGAACCGGAACCCCTGCCGGAACGGGTGCATGGTTCACCGTGGCAATGTTTTGTTCCGGATACAAGAAAAGCCATTTCCAGTCCAATGAAACCACTTCAATGGTGATCGGCTTGTTCGGTGAAGGTTTTTTCGTCAATCCATATGTGTCCCGAACCGTTGCCACACTCAAGATGGCGACAATCACCACCGGAATGGTCCACCAGATGATCTCCATGATTTTGCTGTCATCCCACTCCGGACGGTAGGAAGCTTTATTCCCCGGTTTGTCCCGATACCGGTAAACCACATAGAAGAAGAACAGCATCACCGGGATCACAATCAAAGACAGCATGAGAACGGACAACTTGATCAGATCATACAGAGTCATGGCGACCGGTCCGGACGGATTAAACATGACATAACGGTCATCGCATCCTGTCAGCAATAAAATGAGAACAAATCCCGGTACCGGCAAAAGCTTTCTCAGTCTGTTGGATGCCCGCAATTTCTTCAACAATTCTCCCTCCCATAACACTTGGAATGTCACTGGCTGATGAGTCCAATTCTCCAGATTTTGTGACAAACATCACAAATGAAGGGTTCATAAAAATGATTCATGTCCTTGTGTCTCTGGTATGAATTCCTCCTGCCTGTATTTCATTTTTTTGTTACACCTTCACTTTAAACGGGGCGTTGCGCCGCTTTTGTGATTCACATCACATAACGGATGTCGTTCACAAAATGGCGACAAAATGTTTGACACTTTGTCAATTTCTTTTCTTTGCCACGGCTTATAAGCTCTGCAAACAAAAAAACCACCCGTATCGGGTGGTTTTCATTTTCCCGTCATGAACCGGCATCTATGGTGTCAAGCGGGCGAAAAGCTTCATAATGAATGCGGCTTTCATCCACATTCATCTCTCGGAGCGCCGAATAAACAACTTCCATAAACGGAACCGGACCGCACAAATAAAAATCGGCACCGGTATGGTCCACCACGGACTCCAGCCACTTTTTGTCAATCCATCCCTCTTTGTCAAAGGATTTTTCCGCTCGGTCCTCTTCGGTCGGCGATTCATAAATCACATAAGATTTCAGCCGATCACAAGTTGCCGCCAAACGGGCCACATGCTCTTTCATTGCATGGTGTTTGCCGTTTATGGCCGCATGAATGCAGGTTACATCCCGGTCCGGCTGTTTTTCCACCAAGGTGTTCAACATGCTCATGAGGGGAGTGAACCCGACACCTCCGCTGATCAACACGACCGGGTTCGTGGATTCGGTATCCAAAACAAAATCACCAGCCGGCGAACTGAATTCAAGCACATCCCCTTCCTGCACCTGTTCATGCAACCAGGTGGAAACCACGCCGGGAGGATTTCCATCCCGGACATCTTCCCGTTTCACGCTGATCCGGTAGGTGTCCTTTCCGGGAGCATCGGACAAACTGTAATGGCGGTGATGCATGTATTTTTCACCCGGAATCTTTGCCCGGATGGTCAGATACTGTCCGGGACGGAATGAAGCAAGGGGCTTATTGTCTTTGGGTTTTAAATAGAAGGAGGTGATCACCTCGCTCTCCTTCACTTTTTTCACCACCACAAATTCCCGGAAACCTTCCCAATTGCCTTCTTCCGATTCCGTTTGTTCATACAACTTTTGTTCGATTCCGATGAATTGATTGGCGATGTAATCATAGGCCTTCACCCAAGCCTGGATAATCTCATCCGTCGCTCCGTCCCCCAACACATCTTTGACAGCCTCAATCAGCGTTTCGCCCACCACAGGATATTGTTCCGGTTTGACCCCGAGCGCCCGGTGTTTATGGGCGATTTTCATGATGAGTGGTTGGATGTCCTCCAAACGGTCGATATGCTCCCCGCTCACATAGACGGAATGCGCCAAGGAACGTTGCTGCAAACCGCGTTTTTGGTTACTGTGGTTAAAAATATGGAGCAACTCCGGATGACGGGTGAACAATAATTCATAAAACCGTTTTCCGATCGCTACACTGTTTTCTTTCAGTACCGGAGCCGTTGTTTTAATGATTTCCATCGTTTTTGCATCCAGCATTTATAAAAAGCCTCCTCCAGCAAAAATCCCCTTTTATTTTAGGCAACCATTCATGCTTCCTTGTCGTGTGTTTTTCTTCATCCCGACAACATAAAAAATAACAAATTATATAAAATGATTTATTAAACATTATAAACATTGTCATATGAACAAAATGTGATCTGGATCACAAAAATGCAGGTGTTCACAGAACGTTGACAGAACCGAAAACGCTTTGTTGTTGACGAACGGGGAACGCATCCCTTTGAATGAAATTAAACACCATTTATTTTCATTTCTGGAGGCGGTAACTATGAACCGCAAGGTTGAAATCTTGAAACGGGTGCCTCTCTTCCGGGACCTGAACAACCAAGAGCTGGAGAAAATCGCACAAATCACCTCCTTGAAGGAATACCCCAAACATTCCACCATTTTTATGGAAGCGCAACCAAGAACAACGGTTTACTTCATCGAGTCGGGAGTCATTAAAGTCACCAAAGTGGACAATCAAGGAAACGAACAAGTGATTTCGATCCTCCAAAAAGGCGATATGTTTCCTCACGTGGGTTTTTTTGACGACTCCCCCTACCCCGGAACAGCACAAACCATCCAAAACAGCAAACTCCTGGCGATCCCTATCCATGACTTTGACCGCCTGCTGGATGCCAATCCCCAAATCGCCAAATCCGTCATGAAAATCATGGCCGTTAAAATTTTGCAACTGCAAAGGCGCCTTCAGGAAGTCATTTCCGGCGATGTTTATCACAAAGTGGTCATGACTTTGCTGAGGCTCGTCGATGAATACGGCGTCTCCAAAGACAAAAGCATCTTCATTTCCCTGCCTTTAACCCACCAGGATTTTGCCAATATGCTGGGATTGTCGCGGGAATCCGTCAACCGGGTGTTAAACCAGTTAAAAAAGGAGAACTTGATTGATGTGAGCCGGAAAGGAATCAAAATTCTGGACTTGAAAACCCTGCAAGACAAACTCTCGTGATCTTTTTTGTGAGATATATCACATCACATGCCCCGAATCTATGCCATACTCAAATTAAGTTTTGAAAGAAGGAGGCTCCGCCTGTGTCTTTGGTTGAAATCAAAAAAGAAGGACCGATTGATAAAGGAGTCACTCGCAACAAAGTACTCGACTTTGATCAAGGAATGGCGATCAATCTGCAAATCAAAGCCGGGGAAACCGTCCCCCGCCATCATGCCAATACCGATGTGATTGTTTATGTGGCAAGCGGGGAAGTCCTCTTTGGTGTGGAAGAGAATCGGCACCATATGAAAGAAGGATCGTTGCTGCATTTGAAACCCTTTGAAAAGCATGACATTGAAGCGCTTCAGGATGCGAGCCTGCTGGTGTTTAAAATCGGCTCCAACCCCCGTTGCAGTTTATGATCATAAAAAACGGACGGCCCTTAAGCCGCCCTTTTTTATTGTCCGGAAACCGCATAAAAACAGCTCCACATACAAAAAGTTGCCGGCAGCTTTTCCTGCCGGCAACCCTCTGCGCTTACGAACCGAAAAATTCTTTTCGCAGAAAATGGTATAATCCATTCTCGTCATACGGAAGTTCTGTCACTTCATCCGCATTCTCTTTGATTTCATCCGCTGCGTTTTGCATGGCCACCGCACGGGATGCCAATGCAAACATCGAGAGGTCATTTTCGCTGTCGCCAACGACCATCAAATGGGCAGGCGCAAGTTGATATTCTTTTAACACCAAGTTCAACCCGTATGCCTTCGAAACCTGGTCAGCCATGATTTCACAATTATGCTTGGAAGAAGACAAAAGGGTAAACGGCGTGCGATTTTTCATCTGCTCCAATTCATTTCGCCATTTCCGGATATTCTCCGGTTCCATGCTGAAAAAATAAATTTTGACGATATCTTCATCCACCAAATGATCCAGCCAAACCATTTTTTCTTTTAAAGCGGCTTTCCGGGAGAGCCATTCATTTGCAAACAATGTGTCAGGCTTTTCCCGGAACACTTCCTCCATCATCCGCTCTTTCTCTTTTGCCAGAGCAAAACGGACGCCTTCTGCCGTGTGAACTTCATAATAGATGTTCTTTTGTCCGGCTTGAAAAACGGCTTCTCTCACGACGGACGGATCCAAAGTGCGGCGGGAAATGATCCGGTCCCCGATATAAGTCACCGCCCCGTTGGCTGTCACCACCCCGTCGATTTCCAGATGTTCCGGAAGAACCCGCCGGACTTCGGGAAAGGTCCGTCCGGTCGCGACAAAAATCCGGATCCCCTTTTGCTTGAGTTGTCTGAACAGATCAACCAATTCCGGCTCCACCTGACTGTTTACATTTAACATCGTCCCGTCCATGTCCAGTGCAATCGCTTTGATCTCTGCCCGGTTTCTTTCCATGGCCCTCCCCTTTCTCATTCCTGTTTGTACATACATGCTATCATACACATCCCCGGCGGTTTCCTCAACTCCGCCTCTTCATCCCCGGCACCTTCCCCCGCTTGTCATCAATCATTCTGTTTGAATTTCGTTTGTGTTGCAAACTTATTTGCAATGTCAAGAAAGTTGAAACGCATTATGAGAACGGACGTTGCCGCTTCGGCTGCTTCCGTCCGTTCTCTCTTTGAAAATCGCCATCCCTTTCGCATCAGCGTTTGTTTCAAAACAAAAAACATCCAAGCCTTTTCAGGCTTGGATCCAAAATCCGGGCCAAACGTCATTTTAATTCCGGCCAGTATCCCCGGTTGACCTCAATCAGGTCATCCAGCACTTTTTTCGCCACTTTGGCACTGGGGACGGTTTTGGACAGGGTCAAAGCCTGCCACAATTTTTGGTAACTGCCTTCGATGTAGGCTTGCACCACCATTTTTTCCACGGTAACTTGTTGAAGCATCAAAGCTCTTTGGAATTCGGGAATTTTTCCCTGGCTGAGCGGTTCCGGGCCGTCGGAGCCGACAATGCACGGGACCTCAACCATGGCATCATCATCAAAGTTGGCAATGGCACCGTTATTTTCGACAATCATAATCATCCGCTCATGGGTGTTAAATGCAATGGCCCGGGCCAGATCGACGATGAAGGTTGCATGGCTGCCGATGGCAAATTCACTTCCTGCCGCCGTCCCTTTTTCAATGATTTCTCTGGCGGTGGAAAAGACTTTCTTCTCCCTCCCGTCCATCACTTCATTGGCCCGCGTGTATTTGGGGTTGGAACTTTCAACCACTTCATCGGGATAGAAATAATATTTTAAATACGTGTTGGGCAAAAACCGCGGGTCGACCGCCAACAAATCTTTCGCTTTTTTATGCGTTTCCTGCCAGCTGGGATCCATGTGCTGGGTATCGACTTCGATCTGGGTCAAATACCCGTTTTCTTTCACATATTCGCGGATTTGCGGCAGGTATTCATTGCCTTCCTTGTCTTTGACGCTGGTCCACCAACCGAAGTGATTCAACCCGAAATAACGAACATCCAACTCTTTCGGCGTTTTGCCGATAATCTGGGACATTCTCCGGAGGGTTCCCACCGGCATGTCGCAAATGTTCAGCACTTTGGCATTCGGGCGGAGAATCCGGCAGGCTTCGGCCACGATGGCGGCCGGATTGGAGTAGTTTAACATCCACGCATCCGGGGAGTATTTTTCCATCCAATCGATTAATTCAATCATCGGTCCGATGCTGCGCATGCCATAAGCAATGCCTCCGGGGCCGCACGTTTCCTGGCCGACCACCCCGTGTTTGAGCGGAATTTTTTCATCCAGCTCGCGCATTTCATATTTCCCGACCCGGATGTGGGCAAAACAGAAATCGATGTCCGTGAATGCTTCTTCCGGATCGGTGGTGTAAGTGTACTCGATCTCCGGCGCACGTTCGTTCAACACGATTTTCAAGGCTTCCCCGATCATGTGTTGCCGCTTTTCGTCGTTATCGTATAATTTCAATTTCCGGATTGGAAACGTTTCCAAATGATCCAACAGCATCATGACGATTCCCGGTGTATAAGTGCTTCCTCCGCCTGCAATCACAATGGAAAACTTTTTCATCACCATCTCTTCCTTTCTGTGAGTCATTCTTGACCGGCGCGTCCCAAATACCGGTCCACGGCTTTCCGGATGTTTGTCACCTGCAATCCGTAAACCACCTGCACGTTTTGGTCGCGAATAATCACTCCGCTGGCACCGGTTTCATTTTTCAAAACCGTTTCATCCACCTTTTCCGGATGAACCAATGTCAGCCGGAGACGTGTGTAACAATTGGTCACCGCTTGGATGTTTTCCGCCCCGCCGAGCGCGCGGACAATGACACCGGCCACATCGGATGTTTCCTTTGAAGCTTGTCCTACGGTTTGGGTTTGTTTCTTTTTCTCCTGGTAATCTTTTTTGGAATAGAGCCGGACTTCTTGTCCTTTTTCTTCCCGGCCGATCGTTTGAAAATTGAATTTGACGATCAGGAAACGGAAAACCACGTAATAAATGACAAAGAACATCAGTCCAACCAACACATACATTGGCCAACTGGTTTTCTGGATACCCAGCGGAAGATTGTAAAGCAAAAAGTCAATCATCCCGTTGGGCCCGATGGCGCGCACATCCAGCAGGTTGAGAACCACCATGCTGAGCCCGCTGAATACGGCATGCACCGCAAACAACAACGGCGCGACAAACATAAAGGAAAATTCGATGGGTTCGGTCACCCCGGCAATGAAGGAAGTAAACGCCGCCGGAAGCAACACCGCTTTGGCCTTGGCTTTGTTTTCAGGTTTGGCCGTGTGGTACATCGCCAGGCACGCCCCGATCAACCCAAACATCTTGGAAATGCCCCGCGCATCCCAGATCACGCTCTCCGAAAGCCGGGTAACCCCCGGATTGGCGATCTCCGCATAATAAATGTTCCGGGCTCCTTCGTAAATTTGTCCGCCGACTTCGGCCACTCCCCCCAGTGAAGTGTACAAAAACGGGGTATATACCAGGTGATGCAATCCGGTCGGGATGAGCAAGCGTTCCAATGCCCCGTACAAAAAGATCCCAAAACTCCCGCTCCGTTGAATCAGCGTCCCCAAGCTGTTGATCCCGCTTTGGAAAAAAGGCCAGATGTACATCAAGACCCCGGCCAGCAACACCACCGCCGGAATCAGGAGGATAAAGACGAAACGGGATCCGCCGTAAATTTGAAAAGCGCCTTTGAATTCCGTATCGATCCACCGGTTATGAATAAAAGCGGTTACAATTCCGAGAATGATTCCCAAAAAAACGCCCATATCCAGAATTTGCACGCCCAAAACCAGGGTTTGCCCCGTTCCTTGCAGCGATTCCGCCTCCACCAACAATCCGCTCAATTCCATAAACTTATTCATCGCGTGAACAAAGACCAAATAACCCAGCAAGGCGGTGAATCCTGCGACCGGCTTTTCTTTCCGGGCCAGGCCGACCGTGATTCCCACACAGAAAATAAGCCCCAGATTGCCCAGAATGGAAACCAGGGATCCGGCCAATATGGAGCCAAATCCGGTTGTCACCGGGTTATTCATCAAAGGAACGGTTTCCAAGAGTTTGGGATTGGTCAACAAATTTCCAAGTGCGATCAATATCCCCGCAATCGGCAAAATCAAGACGGGGATAAACATCGCTTTGGAAAACCGTTGCATGGCTTCCATCAGCTTTGCCTTCATGGTGACACCTCCAGTTCAGTGGTTCGGACTTGTCTCCAGTTTATAGCGAAAGCGCTTTCTTGTATATGTTTTGACAAACGAAAAAAACGTGTTTCACAAGTTGAAACACGTTTCATCCGCCTTTGGGTGACATCCGGTCGAAATACTCTTTGAAAATCAGTTCAAACAGCATCAGCAACCGGGGAAAAAAGATGTTTGGCAACATATTCCGGTCATCCAGCTCATAATTATCCACGATTTTAAAATTGAGATCCGAAAGTTCGGCTGCCCGGTTCTCCGTTTCTTTGGTGAACGACACGGTAAAGATTTGATGTTCTCTGGCCGCCTGCAGTTTATCAATCACCAGCTGGGTTTCGCCGGATTTGGAAATCGCCACCAACGCCCCGATGTCTTCCAAATTGTTTTCAAACACCCCGACGGAGTCCGTCCCGCTGGCAATAATCGTCTTCTTTCCCAACACCAACAGCTTTTTATACAAATATTCCGCCGCGATCGCAGAAAATCCGGTGGCATAAATAAAAATCAATTTTTTCCGCAAATGAAGCACCCGATCGATAAACCGTTCAATATCGTCCATGGTGTTGAACTGAAAAAAATCTTGCGGACGGATTTCCGGAAATTCTTTCATTCTCCCGCCCGGCCGGACTTCCATCTTTTTCACTTGCGGCAGAAGCTGGTAATACATATCGACAAACCCGGTATAACCCAACTTTTTGGCCAAACGGATGACTGTGGCGGGCGAAGTGTAATTGGCTTTGGCCACCTTGCGGACGCCCATTTGCAAGACGGTGTCGATATGTTCAATGATGTATTGCAAAATTTGTTTATCCAATTCCGTCAGATTTTTTCCATGAAACATTTTGCGAAGATCGATCAAGGGCTTTCAGCTCGCTTCATTCCAATTTTTTTCATTATAGCACAATCTTATGCCCCGCCGCTTGGCAAGGAGCCGACAAAAAAAGCACCTGCCCGCGGGTGGAACAGGTGCCGGAAAACGAAAAAATCACCACCAAGGGGAACATTGGGTTTCCAACTGATAATCCTCATCGTAAACACAAACTCTGAACGCCCTGTCCAAACTGTTGGAAGCCGGATAGGCCCATGTGAAATTTCCGGCACCGCTGGCTGTGCGAAGCGCGCCGTTTCCGACGGTGTACACCGTGGACCGGTTGGCAGTGCAATTGGCATCTTCCAGCCAAGCCCCTTGAAACGTACAAGCCAGGGCTCCCGCCTGATTTCCAGATGCTTTTGCCGTCACCGGTGCCCCTGCCAGACACAACGTAAAAGCCAACGACAAGAACAGAAGATTTTTGATTTTGTTCACCGTTTCTCTCCCTTCATTTCCGGATACATCCCCGATATACTATTCCGAAAATGAAGAAAAAAATGTTGTTATGCCCCCGGGTTCCACCGGGGGCTTTCGGTCAATACAAATGCATATATTGTTCGCGTTCCCAAGGATGGACATTGGTCCGGAACATATCCCATTCAATTTCCTTGGCTTCCAAAAAGTGCGAAAGCGCGTGTTCACCCAATGCTTCCACCATGACCGGATTACTTTGCAATTCAATCAAGGCTTCTTTCAAGCTGGACGGCAGATCTTCGATGCCGGCTTCACGCCGTTCTTGTTCATCCATGACATAAATGTTCCGGTCCGTTTGTTCCGGAAGCGGGAGCTGATTTTTGATTCCGTCCAATCCGGCTTTTAACATCACCGCCAAAGCCAGGTAAGGATTGGCCGCAGGGTCGGGGGAACGAACCTCAATACGTGTGCTCAACCCGCGGGAAGAAGGAATCCGCACCAAGGGACTGCGGTTTTTCGGCGACCATGCGACGTAACAAGGCGCTTCATAACCCGGAACCAGCCGTTTGTAAGAGTTGACAATCGGGTTGGTGATCGCTGTAAATGCACGGGCATGCTTTAAAATCCCCGCCAGGAAATGCCGGGCGGTTTCACTCAGGCCCAATTCATCGGAAGGATCATAAAAAACATTCTCCTTGCCGCGGAACAGCGACATATGGCAGTGCATACCGGAACCGCTGACACCATAAAGCGGCTTGGGCATAAAGGTCGCATGCAATCCATAGCGGCGTGCCACGTTTTTGACCACCAGCTTAAATGATTGGATATGATCGGCCGTTGTCACCGCATCCGCATATTTGAAGTCGATTTCATGCTGCCCGGGTGCCACTTCATGGTGGGAAGCTTCAACCTCAAAGCCCATTTTGTCCAGCGTCAACACGATATCGCGACGGCAGTTTTCCCCGAGATCCACCGGAGCCAAATCAAAGTATCCGCCTTTGTCATTTAAATTGAGTGTGGGCTCTCCGTTTTCATCGGTTTTGAACAGGAAAAATTCCGGTTCGGTTCCCACGTTGAAAGAGGTGAATCCCATTTCTTCGGCTTCTTTGAGAACACGTTTTAAGATGCCACGGGGATCCCCTTCAAAAGGCGTTCCGTCGGGATTGTAGATATCACACATAATCCCGGCCACTTTGCTGCCGTTCACGTCATTTCCCCACGGGTAAATCACGAATGAATCCAAATCCGGATAAAGCAGCATATCCGACTCCTCGATTCGCACAAACCCTTCAATGGAGGAACCGTCAAACATCATTTTGTTGTCCAATGCTTTTTCCAATTGGCTCCGTGGAATTTCCACATTTTTAATGGTTCCCTGCAAGTCGGTAAAAATCAGACGGATGTAAGCGACATTTTCCTTCTCCACAATTCGCATAATGTCTTCTTTGGTATGCTTCGCCACAGTTCGTTCTCCCTTCTGAAAAATTGTTCAGTGTCGGAAAAAACGGCTCAACTCCCCGTAATTAAGCGGAAGCCGCCCGGGACGCCCGGGTTGGATGATCTGTCTTTTCAAGAGGCGTCTCAATTCTTTTTCCGACAGCTCTTTTCTTGCCTTACGCTCTTCTTTCTCCGCTTCCTGAACCCGTTCAGACTGACTGAAGAGTTCCCGGATTCCCGCGATGTTGACCCCTTTTTCCAGATAGGACTTGATTTTCAGCAACCGATCAACATCATTGAAAGAAAACAATCGTTGGTTCCCTTTGGTTCTCTGGGGACGGATCAAGCCTTGTTGTTCGTAATAACGGATTTGTCTCGGACTCAGCTCCGTCAGTTTCGTCACGATCCCCATCGAAAAAAGCGGCATGTTCCGTCTTTTTTCATCACGAAAATCCATGGGAAACGCTCCCTTCATTTTCGGGATTGTTACCTCATAATCCTATTTTATTCATGTCAGCTTTTTTAGTCAATACATGTCAGGTTTTCTGACATCATTTCAGGCGGGTATAAAAAAATCGTTCTCCCCGGAGGAAGAACGATTTTTCATCAAAACAACACCAACACCAAAAACCAGATAATCAATCCGGTCATGACAATCAATTTCATCAAAATCCCGCCCAAAAAACCGACCAAGGTCCCATAGGCGATATAAAGTGCTTTGGAAAAAGATTTTTTAAGCAGCAATTCGAGTACAAACACACACAAAAAAGGTCCGACAATCACGCCGACCGGCCCCATGATAAACGGGAAAAGAACGACCCCCACAATCGCGGCGGTGACGGAAGCCGCGTTGCCGCCGTATTTTTTCACCGCCACACTGCTGGAAAAATAATCAACCAGAATCAGCAAGATGGCAAGGATCAACGTGGTAATCCAAAACCCGAACCCCAACGGTTCGGAATCGATCAAAAAGTGATAAACCGCAAACCCTGCAATCATCAGCGGGGCATCCGGCAAAGCGGGAGCAACCAGGCCGACATAAGCAAGAATAAAGAGCAAAATAATAATTGCCCACCAAAGCATGTCCATATAACAAGCTCTCCCTTCACACCTGCAATTTCCCATGCATCTGTCCGGTTTCCAACATGAAATCCATGGCTTTTGCCATACCGATCTTCACATGCGAATAGGTGAGGCCTCCCTGCATGTAAGCAATGTACGGTGCACGGAGGGGCCCGTCCGCCGACAACTCGATGCTGGCGCCTTGCACAAACGTTCCGGCCGCCATGACCACTTCGTCCTCATAGCCCGGCATCAGGGAAGGCACCGGCAAAATATGCGCATCAACGGGCGAAGCCGATTGAATCCCCTGGCAAAAAGCCACCAGCAACTCCGGCGTTCCCAGATACACTTGCTGAATGATATCCGTGCGCGGCTCTTCCCATCCCGGTGTGGTTTGAAAACCGGCTTCCTCCAGAAATGCCGCGGCAAAAACAGCTCCTTTCAATGCTTCGGCAACCACGTGTGGAGCCAAAAACAATCCTTGATAATAATCGTGCATATAGCCGTGGGTTGCTCCCCCTTCGATCCCGATGCCGGGAGCCACCAGCCGGGATCCGGCTCTTTCCACCCATTTTTCCGCTCCGGCGATGTATCCCCCGGACTTCGCAATCCCTCCGCCCGGATTTTTGATTAAAGACCCGGCAACAAGATCCGCTCCGACTGCAGTCGGTTCTTTGGACTCGACAAACTCCCCGTAACAATTGTCCACAAAAACAACCGCCTGCGGACAGATTTCCCGGATTTTCCGGATCATCGTTTCAATCTCCCGGATGGAAAAAGACGGACGGTCGGCATAACCCCGGGACCGCTGGATGGCAACCATCCTGGTTTTCGGGCCGACCGCTTGACGAAAGGCGGCCCAATCAATCCGGTTTCCTTCCGCAAGCGGGATCTCCCGGTATTCAATGCCGTAATCCCTGAGTGAACCGGAACCGTCTTTGCATGAACCGATCACCTGATGCAACGTGTCATAAGGACGGCCCGTCAAATAGATCAGCTCATCCCCCGGACGCAACACCCCGTACAAACAAGCGGCAATGGCATGGGTGCCGGAAATGATGTTTGGACGGACCAAAGCTTTTTCTGCGCCGAAAACCCGGGCAAATACCGCTTCGAACGTTTCTCTGCCCAGATCATCATACCCATAACCGGTTGAAGAATGAAGGTGAATTTCACTTACTTTCATTTCCCGAAAGGCTTCCAGCACCTTCCACTGCATGAAATCGGCATTTTGACCGATCTTTTTAAGCACCGGTTCAATCTTTTTCTCTGCAGTTTGGACTTTTTCTTCAATCCATGCTCCATGTTTCAAAGTTTCAAACACAGTCATCATTCCTGTTACTCGTTTATTGGATTTGAATCCGGCTTTTCAACTCCCCGGGCAACTGTTCAAAATCAGCGGGAGAAAGACGAAACTTTATGACCATCATCAAATCATCCGTATTTGATTCTATCATTTCCGCTTTATGATGCAACAGAGAAATCCAGTCACCCCTCATGACCGGGATTTCCACCTGACCGATGATCATCTCTTGTTGCAATGCCTGCTCCACACGTGCTTTCAACCGGTCCAGATCTTGTTCGTTGAACGCAGAGATCATAAGGTGTTCCGGATCCCATCCTTCGGGCAGTTCCCGCTCCAGCCGGTCCGCTTTGTTCCAGACCATTAAAACCGGAATGTCCGCCGCATTCAGATCAGCCAACACCTGCTCCACGGCCTCCACCTGCTCTTCTGCTTCCGGGTGGGAAGCATCCACCACATGCAACAACAAGTCCGCTTCTTTCACCTGTTCCAACGTCGAGCGGAAAGCGGCGATCAAATGGTGCGGCAGTTGCCGGATAAAACCGACGGTATCGGTAAGGATCACTTCCTTGCCAGAGGGAAGCACAAGCTGGCGGGATGTCGGATCCAATGTGGCAAACAACCGGTTTTCGGACAGCACGCCCGCACCCGTCAGTTGATTTAACAATGTCGATTTTCCGGCATTGGTGTATCCCACCAACGCCACCTGCGGGATGCCGTTCTTTTTCCGGCGTTCCTGATGCAACCGGCGGTGTTTTTTAATTTCCTCAAGCTGTTTGGTCAGAACACTGATTTGGCGGCGGATGTGACGGCGATCCGTTTCCAGTTTCTTTTCACCGGGACCGCGGGTTCCAATGCCGCCGCCCAGACGGGACATTTCTTTCCCTTTTCCGGCCAGGCGGGGCAGCAAATATTTCAACTGCGCCAGTTCCACTTGGATTTTTCCTTCTTTGGTCCGGGCCCGCTGCGCAAAAATATCCAAAATTAATTGCGTGCGGTCAATCACTTTGCAAGGCATCAACCCCTCCAGGTTTCGAAGCTGCGCAGGGGAAAGCTCCTGGTCAAAGATAACCAGGTCCGCTTCGTTTTCTTCCACCATACGGGCGATTTCTTCTGCTTTTCCCCGCCCGATATACCAAGCCGGGTCAATCCGGTCCCTGAATTGAAGCACCTGGCTGACGGGAACCGCTTGCGCCGTTTCCGCCAGACTCTTTAACTCTTCCAAGGTGGAGCGCAAGGACCATTCCTGTTTTTTCGTGCCGCACCCCACCAAAATCGCTTTCTCTTTTCCTTCCAACTCCTGAATACGCACTCAACCCTTTCTTATCCCAAATACTGATAAGGCATTTTTTCATTATACCATGAACCGTTTTTCATATCGTCAAACCGCAAATCCTCACTTCTTAACGTCATTAATTCCTCTCTGGTCACATGCGATTTTTTCATCAGGCGCACCGCTTGATTCCGGATCGATTTTTCAATTAAATTGCGGACGTACCGGGCATTTCCAAAACCGGCCTTGGCAACGTGGAGTTGTTTTTGCAAGTGGTTTCGCAATTTATCTTTGGCCGGCCGGGATAAGAAATACTCCCGCTCTTGAAGCATCTGCCCGGCTATCTTCATCAATTCATCCAATTTGAAATCCGGAAAATGAAGATGAATCGGAAAGCGGGAAGGAAGGCCGGGATTCAAACGCAAAAATGCGTCCATTTCATTGGGATACCCCGCCAAAATTAATATGAAGTCATTTTTATAGTCTTCCATTGATTTGACCATTGTATCAACGGCTTCTTTGCCGAAATCTTTTTCCCCGCCCCGCGCGAGCGAATAAGCTTCGTCAATAAACAAAACACCGCCCAACGCCCTTCGCACATGTTCTCTTGTTTTTTGCGCCGTATGGCCGATATACTCGCCCACCAGATCCGCCCGTTCCACTTCGATCAAATGCCCTTTGGACAGCACGCCCATTTCCTTTAATAACCGGCCTAAAATCCGTGCAACCGTGGTTTTCCCCGTCCCCGGACTCCCGGAAAAAATCATGTGCAACACTTGTTGTTCGGCGCTTAAACCGGCCGCTCTCCTCTGTTTCCCGATTTCCAGCCATGCATAAATCTCTTTGATGAACTCCTTGATCTTATCCATCCCCACCAGCCGGTCCAATTGTTCAAAACACTCCTGCAAAGGCCCCGGTTCACCGCCCGGACAAGCCGGTTTCAACGGCTCCACCCGCGACGAAAGCGCGGGTTTTCTTTCCGGATGGTCAAAAACAACATGAATCTGATGCTTGGCGTTTACTGTCATCACCCTTCTGCTCATCGTTTCACCTCTTCGTCCTTATTCGCTGATCCCAGTATACGCATCCGCCCATTTTTTGGTGAAAAATCAGTTGAATACGGCATTTTCAGGGTTTGATGGTGACAAGAGCCGTCCGGCCCCTTTACGGACTCTGTCAAACCTGCGGCAATAAAAAAAGCTGCCGGCCGGTTTGGTCAGCAGCAAAACAAGTCAAACGAACAACTCAGCTTTCTCTTTCTTCACTGGCGGGCATCAAAGAAACGGGACGTGCAGGGGTGAACGTGGAGATCGCATGCTTATATACCATTTGTTGCTTGCCGTCACTGTCAATCACAATGGTGAAATTGTCAAAGCCGCGGATCACGCCGCGCAATTGAAACCCGTTCACCAAATAAATGGTCACTGGTACTGATTCTTTACGGATTTGGTTGAGGAATGTATCTTGAATATTGATTGTTTGTTTCAAAACCCGTACCTCCTATGTATTTACATTTAACGTTATTGTACTTTATTCTCTGGCCAAAGGAAACTTTCCTGCCACCAGTTCTTCAATTTCTCGAAAAGATTGGGAATTTGTCACATCAAACCAATGAATTTCTTTTAAACGCCGAAACCAGGAGAGCTGTCGTTTCGCGTATTTTCGCGATCCGCGCTTGATGAGATGAATCGCTTCATCCAAAGTGATTTCGTTTTTCAAATAACTTACAATCTCTTTATACCCGATTGCCTGCATGGAAGTCAAATGAAGCCCGTATCCTTGCTCCCACAGTTTTTTCACTTCATCCACCAGGCCTTTTTGGATCATCTCGTCCACCCGCCGATTGATCCGCTCGTACAATTGTTCCCGCGGCATCGTCAGCCCGATCCACAACACGTCATAAGGCGAAGTTCCTTTTCCTTTCAGCTCGGAAAACGGCTTTCCAGTAACATGATAAACTTCCAAAGCCCGAATCATACGTCTGAGATCATTGGGATGCAATTTTTTGGCCTGGACCGGGTCCACTTCTTCCAACCGCCGGTGCAACGCTTCGTTGCCTTCCCGCCGGGCAAACGCATGCAATTCTTCGCGCAGCTTTGGATCCTCTTTGACATGGGGCATCAGATAATCATGGACCACCGCTTCGATGTACAAACCGGTTCCCCCCACCAGCATGGGCAGATGCCCGCGCCGGTTGATCTCGCTGATTTTTTCCCGTGCCAGCTGTTGATATTCCTGAACCGAGAAATTTTGATCCGGCGGGAGAATGTCAATGAGATGATGGGGAACCCCCTCCATCTCCTCCGGCATGATTTTGGCTGTCCCGATGTCCATCCCCCGGTAAACCTGCATGGAATCGCCGGAAATAATTTCGCCATGAACCCGTTTGGCCAACCGTACGCTCAAACCGGTTTTTCCGACCGCCGTCGGTCCGACAATGACAACAAGCTTTTCCTTCACCGGTGACCTCCTTTCCGGATCACACCCCAGGCGTAATTGGATGAAGCTTTAACAATCGTAAAGCCCAGCCGTTCAAACTCCCCGCTTTTCGGCCGCTCTTTTAACAAAACAACCCTCCTGGCCACCCGCACGGCTTCTTGCACCGACTCCGGATCCAAGGGTTCCGGGTTGGCCAGGGGTTTTAACATTTGCATGGCTGACGACTGTTTCACCGTTTCCCGGAACATCGGGTCAAACATCACCACATCAAAGGATTGATCCTCCAATTGTTTTAAGTAGGTCTGATAGCGGGCCTGAACAATTTCAACCCTCCGCATCGCTTCATTCAACGCTTTGCGCCCGGTCCGGTATGTTTGAAGGCCGTGTCCGGCGATCGCCGCGATGACCGGCTCACTCTCCAGCGCCACAACCCGGCCTTTTTCCCCGACCACATAACTGGCCACGATGGAATCCGCCCCCATCCCCAAGGTACAATCCAGGACAAAATCCCCTTCTTTCAATCCGGCCACCGAAACCATGCTGTCCGGCTGCCCGGAAGCCAAATGTTTGATGCGAAGGGCCGACATGTTGGGATGAAAAAAGAAGGAATGGCCTTTTTTGTCTTCATAGCGCCATCCCTCTTTGCTGACAATGACCACCTGATCCGATGCCGTCTGCTCGAAAAGCGCTTGAAGAGACCGGCGCCCGCGCCGGACGAACGGCACCTTCCATGCACGGGCCAATTCTTTTGCTTCGTTTGTTTCCTGGTCTCCCGGGTGAAAAGATGTTGTGACAAACAAAATTACATCACCCTTTTAAACATTTTTTCCAATTCATAAGTTGAAAAATGAACAAAAATGGGCCGTCCGTGCGGACAAGTAAACGGATTTTCACAACGGCTCAACTGGTTTAACAATTCTTCCATCTCCTCTTTCAGCAAATAGCGGTTGGCTTTGATCGCCGCTTTGCATGACATCATTTTGGCAGTTGCATCCCTCAGTTGAGCAGTCTCCACTTTCCCGTTTTCTTTCAGCCAGTCAATGATCTCGTGAATCAATTGCTGGGGATCTTCTTTCGGAAACCACGCGGGGTAAGCGCGGATCACAAACGTGGTTCCGCCAAAAGGCTCCATTTCCAGGCCCCACTGATTCAGATAATCCAAATGCATGTTTAATATTTCGGCTTCGGCCGGCGTGCACTCGATCGTCATGGGAATCAAAAGGGAATACTGGTGATGATTTGCTTCCCCCAACTTTTTGGAATAAATCTCGTAATAAATGCGCTCATGTGCCGCATGCTGATCCAACAAAAAAAATCCGTCTTCCGATTGCGCCACGATATAAGTGCCGTGGACCTGTGCCAACGGAGTCATGAACGGCAATCGGTCTTCCCCGTTTGCTTCCGCTTCCGGCTCTTCCGCCGCTGCTTCTTCTGAAACCGGCGGAGCGGAAAGGGTCGCCTTTTCTTCTCCCCGGGGCGTATTCTGTTCCGACCATGCGCTCAAGGCGGATTGATATTTTGAATCTTTGGGCTCCGGTTTGCTTTGGGACGGGGAAGGATCCGGAAAGACCGGTGCCGGATCCGTTTCCTTCTCTTCCTCTTTCTTGACCGGCTCCTCTTTCTTGACCAGCGACATCGGGCTTTCGCGCAGTTTCCATGACGGATCGGGACGGTCGGACGGATATGGATTCACGGCAGGTCTTTTCGCTTGGTTCCACTGGAAAGTTTCCTGCTTATACTCCGGTTTTTTCACCGCTGATTCCGCTTTGGGTGTCGCAACCAACCGCTCTTTTTGCAAGGCTTGCCGCACCGTTTCTTCAACCAGCCGGCAACATTCTTTTTCCTTGCTGAGCCTTGCTTCCAACTTGGAAGGGTGAACATTGACATCCAACAATTGCGCATCCATCTCCAAATGCAAAACCCCGACCGGGAACCTTCCCGTCGGCAACAAGGTGCCGTAAGCACGCAAAATGGCTTGGGTGATCGGCAGGGAACGCACATAGCGCCCGTTTAAGATGATGGTCAAATAAGACCGGTTGGAGCGGGTGATTTCCGGTTTGGTGATCCATCCGTAAACCCGGAAGTCCATGTCGCTTCCTTCGATCGAAACCGCCTGTCCGGCCACCTGTTTCCCGTAGATGGAAAGGAGTACATGCTTCAAGTTCCCGTCTCCCGCGGTCTGAAACAACTTCCTCCGGTTATGGGTCAGGGAGAAAGAAATTTCCGGATGGGCAAAGGCCAACCTTCCCAAAACATCGGCAACATGGCTGACTTCGGTATTGACTGTTTTCAAATATTTTAAACGGGCGGGCGTGTTATAAAACAAATCCCGGACCATCACATCGGTTCCCTTGGAACGGGAAGTTTCCTCCACCGCTTCGATGTCGCCTCCGGCGATTTTCACTTTGGTCGCAAGCTGTGAAGGGTCCTTCGTGGTCACCAATTCCACTCTGGCAACCGAAGCAATGCTCGGCAAAGCTTCTCCCCGAAAGCCGAGTGTCCGGATGGAATACAGATCCCGTTCCCGCTTGATTTTGCTGGTGGCATGGCGGGAAAAGGCCAACACGGCATCTTCCCGGTCCATGCCAGAACCATTATCCGACACCTGAATAAAAGAAATCCCGCCTTCTTCTATCATGACCTGCACCCGGGTGGCGCCGGCATCGATGGAGTTTTCCACCAACTCTTTGACAACCGACGCCGGCCGTTCCACCACTTCTCCCGCGGCAATTTGGTTCGTCAAATGTTCATCCAGCACTTGAATGTTGCCCATGATCCACTCCCCTCCTTTTCCATATTGTTTAATTTAATTTTTGTTTGATCTCATGCAAAAACTGCATGCATTCAAACGGGGTCTTATTCATTAAATCCCACTTGCGGACGGCCTCCAAAACTTCTTGTTCTTCGGAGGTCAAAGACGAAGCGGCCGTCTCCCTGGTTGCCGGTTGAATTTCCAACGGATCGAACAAGGACAACTGCCCCGACGAATCCGGGGAAGCACCGGTGTTTGAAGGTGCGGGTGTGCCTTTTTCCAATTCGGTCAACAACTGTTTGGCTCTTGTGATCACTTCTTTCGGCAGCCCGGCCAGCTCGGCCACCTGAATCCCGTAACTGCGATCCGCCCCTCCCGGGACAATCCGGTGCAAAAAGACCACCTTTCCGTTCCGCTCAATGCATTGGGCATGCACATTCTTCAACCGGGACAATGATTCCTCCAGTTTTGTCAACTCATGATAATGGGTGGAAAACAGCGTCTTGGCTCCCACATGGTCATGAATGTATTCCACGATGGCATGCGCGAGAGCCATCCCGTCATAAGTGGATGTTCCTCGTCCCACTTCGTCCAGCAGGATCAAGCTCCTCCGGGTGGCCTCCTTCAGGGCATGGCAGGTTTCAGACATCTCCACCATAAACGTGCTCCGCCCGCCGGTCAAATCATCCGCCGCCCCGATCCGGGTAAACACGCGGTCCACAATGGAAATTTCCGCTTCTTCCGCCGGAACGAAACTTCCGATCTGGCTTAAAATCACAATCAAAGCCACTTGTCTCATGTACGTGCTTTTTCCGGCCATGTTCGGCCCCGTCACCAATAAGACTTGGCGGTCTTCCTGATCCAACTCCGCATCATTGGCCACAAATTCCCCCGTATTGGTAACGGCTTCGACGACCGGATGGCGGCCTGCTTTGATTTTCAGCTGACTGCCTGTATGCACTTTCGGACGGACATATTGATACTTTTGGGCAATCAGCGCAAAGGCGTGCAATACATCCAACTCGGCCACCCGTTCGGCCAGAGATTGCAATCGTTGAACCTGGTCCGCCACCTGATCCCGGACCTTTGTAAACAGTTCATATTCCAGTTCCACTGATTTTTCCGAAGCATTTAAGATGAGCTGTTCCCGTTCTTTTAATTCCGGCGTGATATACCGTTCCGAATTGGCAAGCGTTTGCTTGCGGTGGTACCGGTCTTTGGGAACCAGATGCAGATTGGACTTGGTAACCTCGATATAATAGCCGAACACGCGGTTATAACGGATTTTTAGCGACTTGATTCCCGTCGTGTCTCTTTCTTTCTGCTCCAGCTCGGCAATCCAGCTTTTCCCGTCTTTCTGGATCTTCCGCAATTGGTCCAATTCTTCATGGAAGCCTTCGCGGATGATGCCGCCTTCCTTGACGGAAACCGGCGCTTCTTCCACCAACGCTTCGTCGATGAGGCTTTTTACATCCGCCAACTCATCCATTTTTTCCGCCAATTCCTTCAGCGGCCGGGAGTCGGATTGCAACAATTTCTCTTTCAGTTCGGGAATGATGGAAAGCGATCTTTTCACACTGTTTAAATCCCGCGCATTGGCCGATCCGTAAGAAATGCGCGCCGCCAGCCGCTCCAAATCATAAACTTGTTTCATCCGGTCCCGCACTTCATCCAGCAACAAAAAGTCGGAAAGCAACGCTTCCACCATATTTTGGCGCCGGGTGATCTCTTCCAGTGACAGAAGCGGCTTGTCCAGCCATTTTTTCAACAACCGGCTCCCCATTGCGGTGGCCGTTTGATCCAACAGCCACAATAGCGAACCTTTTTTCTTTCCTTCGCCAAGCGTTGCCGTCAATTCCAGGTTTCTTCTCGCCGCTTCATCCAACATCATATACTGCCTGGCGTCATACCGGTGCAACCGCTGCAAATGATGCAGAGCCCGCTTTTGCGTTTGTTTCAGATAAGAGAATAACAAGGCGACCACTTTTCGCAAAAACGGGGTATCGCACAGCTCGGGGTATTGCGGAAACTGCGCCGGCAACTCTTCGGACAGTTTCTTTTCGGAACCGGCATCCATGCCATGCGGCGTGATCAAACATTTTAAGTGGGATTGAATCTGTTCTTTTACCGCCGCTTGATCTGCCAAGGATTCATCCAACACGATTTCTTTCGGCCGATACGAAGAAATTTCATCCAAAATCGCGTCCAGCGAACCGCTCATCTCCGTAATGTGGCACTCTCCCGTGGACAAATCCACTGCCGCCAATGCCATTTGGTTTTCGCTTCCGGTCAGCGTCACCAAAAAATTATTTTCCTGGTCGACCAGCATATTTTCTTCCATGATGGTCCCGGGCGTGATCACGCGAACCACTTCCCGCTTGACCACCCCTTTGGCAGCGGAAGGATCTTCCACCTGCTCACAGATGGCCACTTTATATCCCTGATCAATCAATTTTTCCACATAAGTGTGAGCCGAATGATAAGGAACCCCGCACATGGGAATGCGTTCACTGCCACCATCCCGGCTGGTCAATGTAATCTCCAGCTCTTCGGCTGCTTTTTCGGCATCTTCGAAGTAGAGTAGGAACAAAGCGCCTTGCCGCCTTCTGACGGCAGGTTTCTCTGAACCCCTCTCCGAACCGTACGTACACCTCTCGGCGTATACGGCTCTCCGCTTGCTCAAATCCGGCCTTGGTCCGGCGGTCCGGATCCATCCACCCGGTCGACGTCGCTATGTAAGACGGGGTCTTCCTTGCGCTTAAACCCTTCGTCATGGAATGTGGCAACCGCTTTTTCCCCGTCTCCGGTTTCAACCGGCACCTGAAAGGTCCCCGCATGCATATACTTCTTCAAGAGTTGATGCACGGAACACTTGTATTTCATGGCCAATGTTTTATACATGCTGTATCTCAGCAAATAGGCATACCGTGACAAAGTGCCGACATTCTCCGCCAATTGGTAATAATGGTACATGCGCCGGATCTCCCGGTTATAAACGCGCAGAATCTCCGCATCGGAAAGAGGAACCAGTTCCTTCTTATGTACCGGCTTCAGCTTGCCGTTTTGTTCTTTCACCGCCCCGAATTGATGCAGTCTTTTGATCCGGACATCTTTTGGAAAAAGCAGTTTGCACTGTTCTTTGACGGTGATGTCGTATCCGAGAAAACGCGTATGTTTTTTGGCATGTTTTAAAATAAGTGCTTCGCGGGAAAAAGGAAGATTCAATTCCTGTTTTATAAACCGGACAACCTCATCCCCGATGGCTGAGGATTCCTTCTTGGAACCGATCACCCCCAATAAGATCTCCCCGGCATAACGCGTATACACGAGCCGTTTAAAAGCCGGATCCCACGGATCTTCCCGGGGGATTTGTTTCAACCGTTCCGTCCATTGTTGTTGCAGCCGGTTCAAATTCTCTTTTTCCGCTTCGCTTTCTGCATCCCTTTTTCTTTGTTCCACCTGTTTGATACGGGCAAGAAGCTTCTCGTAAGCCGGATTCCTCCTGCGCTTCTTTCCTTTGGAAAACTCATGGATCAGCGTTTCCACATGCCGGTCCAACGCATGGAAATAAATATTGGCCAAAACCGGGCTGATCCATCCGCCCACGGGAGCCCCGCTGCAGGTGCGGTGGAATTGCCAATCCTCTAACCATCCTGCCCGCAAAAACTTGTTGATGAGCCGGATGAATTTTTCATCCTCAATCCTTTTTCTCAGAAGGGAACGCAGCACTTCAAAAGAAATGGAAGGGAAAAAAGAATGCAGGCTTCCGTGCAGCAACCATTTGACACCGGAAAAATTTTTCTTTACTTGCAACAAAGCGGTATGGCAGCTTCGGTGAGAACGATAACCATGGGACAAGTCCGAAAAAGAACCCTCATAGATCGCCTCGAGAAGCATGCGGACAATCCATGCCACCAAGCAATCCCGAAGCGGTTCCGTCTCCCCGGCGCCGGGAAAGGGTGCCGGCTGATAGGTTTCGTTTTTCAATTCCTTCATCAGGGATTCCAGCTGTCCGGGAAGGAGTTTCCGGTGTCTTACCTGAGGGAACCGGCGGATCAGTTCCTGATATGCCTTTTGATAAAACCGCGGGTTATACAAATTTCGGTAAATCCTTTGGAATAAATAGGTTGAATCGCCGGACTTCGCGGCCAGACTGTTCAATACGTACTCAGGATTTCTCATAAAGCCTCACGCTTCTTCCTTTGTCGTATGGAACCCGAGCAAGCTGCCCCCCTTCGCCGTGTGCCGGGCTTTCCCCGGCTCAGACTACTACGGGGGCTCCGTCACCATATCGGATATTCAGGCCCTTGCGGCCATAGCCCGACAGGCAGGCATTCCGACTCAGGTGATCCCCATTTAGACTTATAGAGACAGGCACGTTGTGATGTCGGATGTGACGTTCGCCCTTTTCCTCTGACAGAGGCTGCCCAGCCGCAGGACGCACCGATGACCGCCATGTCTTTCTGCGAATCATCACGGCTGCATGGCGTATACAGCTGCCTTCCGCCATGGGCTACGATCAACCGGCTCGGGCTGTCATTCAAGCAATCCAGCTTTCATCCTCATTCACAACCTTTCATCTCGCCACTCAGTCGCACGATGGCAGCTTCGTGACTCGTGACTTTACCAACATGCTACACTCCCCTTCGGGTTTCCCCTCCGGATCAGTTGGTCGATGATGGGTGTTTTCCGCGTCCCTCACCCACTGCCTTGCCAAGGGCAGATTCCCTATAAGTCCTTATGGGCGCACAAACATCTCGTAAAAATCGCCTAAACGAAAAAATAAGAAGGCATCCGGATATTGTGCCTTGATCGACAAGTATTGCTGAATCATCGGAGTATATTTTGCCAAAGTTCTCTGCCTCCGTTACAATATTTTTCACTGCAATATTTTAACATGAATCGAGGCACCGTCCCACTTTTCCATTATTTTTTCTTCTGGTAAGGCGGCAGTTTCCACACTTTTCGAATATCTTGCGATTCATTCCAAGTCGATCCCGAAGTCAGGTATTTGTAGAATTTATCCAGATATTCCTTATGCCGCCCATAATAAGGGCACTTCTTCAATTCGCTCCACAACACGGGCAACCACTTGGCCAACACCTCTTTATCCCCCTGATAATACGCTTCTTGGACGTCTTCCTCGTCCAGCGGATAATAATTGAAATACCGGTAGTGGATGGCAATCAACTTGGCCACGACAAAGACCCCTTTGGTCAGGGTGGGGGAAATCAGCCAACTGGGTAACGTCCGGTATTCAAACCCGCCGTGGTCCTGATATCGAAAATCCCCCAAAAACCCGTACTTGGGACGGCGCCCGATCCCCTGCGGATCTTCCACGATTGCCAAAAATAACGCCAAATAGTTGTCCAAAGCCCGCAACAATTTAAAGTTTGGTTGAACACCGCTGAAGTGGATATGCCCTCCCAACGGGAAAGCATGGTGCGGCAATGCGCCGGCCAGCCATTTTGCCGGGGCGCGCCCTGTTTTTTTGGCTGCGTACAACAACCCTTTAAAGATGTTGATGGCCAGTGCGCGCGGATCCGGAGTCGGCTCCGGCCGGATCTCCACAAGCGGCTTTAAGGAACGGTTTTGGTTCATCCAGATCGCATCGCACCCGACCCTCCCTTTCACTGGGAAATATCGGGATGCCATCAGCAATCCCCCGGACCTTCCTTCCATGATAAACTCCGGATCGGCTCCCAGCACCACCTGGTTCCAAGGAATGGCCGGAAGATTTACACACTCTTTCACATATTGCTGTACGGCTTTCACGAAGCTTTGTTTCATTTCTTTGTTTAACTTGGGATCACATACCACCTGCCGGACAAAATATTTCCGGTTGGGCCCCACGGCCAGTCGCACCAGTCCGTAATCCAATCCCAACGCATACAAAGCCCGGACGGCCCATTCTTTGATTTTCCGCACTTCCCTCGACGGATCCTGCAAAGAGACCCGCCGGAAACTGTTTTTCCAATTCCTCTTTTGCTCCGCCAGCCAAGCCCCCTGTTGACGGGAACAATAAACCGCCAACACATTGGTTTGGAAAACAGCGACCATGTACTCCCGCAAGACCAGATGATGATGGGAATGCACGGGAACCCCGTGCATCCTTAAGATCCGGTGGCAAGCCGAAGGATTTTTTGTCCTTTGGACATGTCTTTCATCATTTAAAATCAAAACCGGCTCAGACACGGCCACCGATCCGCTCTTTTCCAGATGAATGGTTGAGGCGAGTCTTCCTTGTTGTTCAATCAAAAGATTTTTGATTGATTGCTGATTGTTAAAATCCATATATGGAAGGGTGACGGCTCCCATAACCTTTCCCCTTTCTGTGCATCCCACTTTCCGTCAAGAGCATTATGATCTATGTTATGTCTCGGCTTCTCAATTGGTTAAATGTTGTTTCGGATCCAAAAACAAAAAATAAACTGCTGACTGGGTGCCAGCAGTTCCCGAGGAATATCCGTTAATCAATCTTCCAGGTCATCAATGATCAGATCCGGATCCAGTTCATCAAAAGAATCTTCATCCACATGTTCTTCATAGCTTCCCGCCAAATCTTTTTCATCAGTTTCTGCATATTCTAACGGATAGACCGGTACGCAAATCTTCGTTTGCCCAACCATTTCAACCGCAAATTCTTTTTCAACCCGGACGACAATGCCATCTGCGATTCCGTCCGTGTGTGAAGCGATGGAAGCTTCCACACAGTTGGGAGCCTGCGTCACCGTGGCACTGACGGTAACGGTGGAGTCACGGGTGTTGCGGTCATAATAGCTAAGCGGGACTTGCTCGGTGTAATAAACGGTTTCTTTAATCACATCGGTTTTGGTGTTCCCTTTGGTGGAATACCAGATATTCACATCGTACTTGCCGCTGACTTCCACGGCTTCTCCTACTTTTGTGCATTCGTACTGATGATTAATCACCCATGCCCCCAAGATCGTATGGATATTTTCCGGCGGCTTCACTGTGTGCGTGGACTGTAAAAATCTGCGTCCTTTTCCGCATACAGCCTTGGTAATAATTTGTCGGTATTCCATGGCTCTATCTGGATATGACACCATACTTCCCTCCTCCAAGCATCATTCAATAACAAGTGTATGCAGGGCAACTGTCTAGGGTGCAAAAAAACCCCCGGGAAATCATCCCGGGGGAAAATTTTTTTACCGCGAACAACCACAAGGCCCGCCACTTCCACATCCCTGCCGGATTTCACCACCGGTTTCAACGGAAACTTTTTTGGAAACAGTGGTGCCAATCACTTGCTGGATGGTTTGCAAAAGATCATTCACACCCACTTGCGTCTGCTGATACTCCCGGATGATGGGGAGGTTCTCCAGTTCCTGATTCAACTGTTCCAGTTCTTTTTCCAAGATGCGGGCATATTTGGTTTTCTGATAATGCTTGGCATGGACCAATTCTTTTTGCTTTCGCTTGATGGTGTCAATATAATTTTGGACGGTCTTGCTTTTTTTCACCTGCTCTTCCGCGGCACGAAACCGTTGGATTTCTTCGCTTTTTAAAATCAAGTCCGCAAATTGCCGGGCTTGCACCAACACGGGATGGTTTTCAAACGAAGTGTACATTTTACCCTCCCACTTTCGTCAGAGGTTCCTCTTCCACCCAAACTCCTTTTAACGTCCAGGTTTGCGGTTCATCGATCCGGACATGGGCAAATTTCCCGATCAGATGCTTCGGTCCCGTGAAATTCACCAGCTTGTTGGTACGGGTCCGTCCCGATAACACATCCGGATTTTTCTTGCTTGTGCCTTCCACCAAAACTTCCACCACTTGGCCGCGGAGAGCTTCATTTTTCCGGCGGCTGATTTCGTTTTGCAGATCGTTCAAACGTTGCAGTCGTTCTTTTTTCACTTCCATTGGCACGTCATCTTTCATTTTGGCGGCCGGCGTTCCCTCACGCGGTGAGTAAATAAACGTAAACGCCGAATCAAACTCCACTTCCCGGACAAGGGACAGCGTTTCTTCAAATTGTTCTTCGGTTTCTCCGGGGAATCCCACAATAATGTCCGTGGTCAACACCACATCCGGGATGGCTTCTTTAATTTTGCGGACCAATTCAAGGTAAGACTCCCGGGTATATTTGCGCGCCATCAATTTCAAAATTTGCGAGCTTCCGGATTGAACCGGCAGATGAATGTGCTCGACCAGATTTCCGCGTTTGGCCAAAACTTCGATCAGATGGTCATCAAAATCGCGCGGGTGGCTTGTCGTAAACCGGACACGCGGAATGCCGATTTTACGGACATCATCCATCAAGTCGCCAAACCGGTAATTGATATCGGTGAAATCTTTTCCGTAAGCATTCACGTTTTGTCCGAGCAAAGTCACTTCCTGATAGCCTTTGCGCGCCAGTTCGCGAATCTCATTTAACACGTCTTCGGGACGGCGGCTGCGTTCTTTCCCCCGTGTATAAGGAACAATACAGTACGTGCAGAATTTGTCGCATCCGTACATAATGTTGACCCAGGCACGCAGTCCGTCTTCACGCTTCTTGGGCATGTTTTCAACCACATCGCCCTCTTTGGACCATACTTCCACAACCATTTCCTTGCTGAATAAGGCGTTTTGCAACAAGACCGGCAAACGGTGGATATTGTGTGTGCCAAAGATTAAATCCACATGCTGATAACTTTTTAAGATCCGGTTGACGACCACTTCTTCCTGGGACATGCAACCGCAAACCCCGAGGATTAAATCCGGGTTTTCCAACTTCAGGTGTTTGAGGCGTCCCAATTCGCCAAACACTTTATCTTCTGCATTTTCGCGAATGGCACACGTATTCAGCAAAATAATATCCGCTCGATCTTCCCGTTCTGTCCGTTCATAGCCCATTTGTTCCAGAATTCCGGCGATCGTTTCGCTGTCATGAACATTCATTTGGCATCCGTAAGTTTGAATCAAATATTTCTTTCCTGCGCCGACACCACGCATATTTTCGGGAATCTGATCAAATTGTATCACTTCCACACCCGACTTCCCCCGCCTTTTGGCGGCTTTCAGATCGGGTGCAACAAAATATTGGCTGTAATCTTTCTCTTTTCGTTCCATTTCATCCACCCTTTCTGGTGAGATTGCTTCTATAATGAATAAATCCATGATTTCGAAGGCTGAACACGAATACTGCAATTTTCTCATTATACACGATGAGTGACATGTGTTCAATAAAGATCCTCGGATGATTCTCCCCCATTATAACATGTTGTTGCGAATTTCCCAGCCGGGGAAAATGAATTTTAGCGAATTGTTTGTGTTGCAAACTTGTTTATTTCAAAACACCAATCAATCAAGCCGGATCTCCCTCATAAAGAGAAATCCGGCTTGACCCTCAGTTTTCTTTGAAATGAACTTTTCCATCAGCCAAAGATGCAATTTCCACCAGCGATTCCACTCGAATTCCCTGCTTGCGAAGATTGGAGCCGCCGGGCTGAAAAGATTTTTCAATCACCGCCCCCAATCCGGCCAACCGGGCCCCTGCCATGCGGACCACTTGAATCAAACCTTCTGCCGCTTGTCCATTGGCCAGAAAGTCATCAATCACCAATACCCGGTCCTTTGGGGTTAAGAACTTTTTCGCCACCACCACGGAAGTCGTCTCTTGTTTGGTGTATGAAAAAACTTTGGCTTCATAATAGGAATCCTTCAATGTCAGCGATTTTTTCTTCCGGGCGAAAACCACGGGAACGTGCAATGCCAATCCGGTCATGACAGCCGGCGCAATGCCCGACGACTCAATGGTTAAAATTTTAGTGACGGATTCATCTTGGAAACGCCTGGCAAACTCTTCCCCGACTTCCCTGATCAAAAAAGGATCGATTTGATGATTCAAAAATGCATCCACCTTTAAGATGTCATCGGACAGCACCAATCCCTCTTTGACAATATACTCCTTCAGTTTCTGCAAACGCTCTCCCCTCTTTCCATCGGCTGATTCAAAACCGTGCTTGTCTCTCCATGATAATGGATGACCGGCCCAAACAAAAGCTACAAATCGACCGTCATGCCGGAATAAGCGGTTTGGCAAACACCGTCAAACACCGCCATGGCTTCCTCCTTCAGGTGATCCGGATCATACCCGGGATACAAATGGGTCAAGATCAACTGCTTGGCCTTGAGCCGGCCGGCAGCAAGCCCGGCTTGTCTGGCCGACAGATGCCCTGTTGGTTGATCCGGCAAATCTTTATGTAAAAAGCTTGCTTCACAAACAAACAGGTCAGGGCTTTTCCCCATCTTTTCCCAATCCGTCTCCGGGCCACTGTCTGCCCCGTACAAGATGGTGCGTTTACCGTCATGGATCCGCATGGCAAAACAAGGGACGGCATGATCGGTGCGGAAAAATTGCACGGTCAACCGCCCGCCCAAATGAATTTTCATCCCTTCCCGGATCCCGTTTCGGTCAATCTCTGTTTTATAACGCAACTTTTCAAACCAACCGGCCGGTTTCTCCGGTGACCAGACCGCAAGGGGGTGTTTCCTTTTCCCTTGTTTTCGGGCGGTCATGACCGCGTACTGCAAAACAAAAAAATCAACGATATGGTCATGATGCAAATGCGACAACAAAACGGCATCCAACGCTTCGATGGCGATCCGTTCGACCAGCCAGGCCAGTATGCCGCTGCCGCAATCAATCAGGATTTTTTTCCCTTCCGCCTCCAACAGATAACCGGGAGTCCCACCTCCCGGCGCCGGATAAGGGGAATGGCAACCAAGCACCGTCCATCTCATCAGGCATCCTCCTTCGCATTCCATTATCACAACAAACTCTCTCCGTCCATTCCACAAAAAAAGCTGTACAGACATTAGTCTGCACAGCTTTTTTACTTTATGCAAATTCGGCAACCAATTCTTCGAAGTCTTGTTCGGAAATTTTCAGCTCTTGTTTTGCCAACGGCTCTTCTTTAAAGCCTCTGATCACGGATTCATAGGAGGGTTGCTCTTTGTTTTGGTAGATGATTCCTGTGACCAATCCTTGATGTTCCATCAGTTTTTGCATGGCCATTTGTCGGTCGGATGAATCATAATCCGGATCATCATCCAAGCTGACCAGATTTTGTTTGAAAAAGTCATACGTGTTGATTTTGTTGTACGTTACACAAGGGCTGTAAACATTGATAAAGGAAAATCCTTTATGCTTGATCCCTTCTTCGATCACACGGGTTAATTGTTTCAGGTCACTGGAAACTGATTGAGCCACAAAACCGGCTCCTGCTGTCAGCGCCATTTCCATTGGATGAATGGGTGCTTCAATGGCACCTTGCGGCGTGCTTTTGGTTTTAAATCCTTTTTCGCTTCGTGGAGAAGTTTGGCCTTTGGTTAATCCGTATACCTGGTTATCCATGACAATATAGGTGATATCCACATTCCGGCGAATGGCATGGATGGTGTGCGACATCCCAATGGCAAATCCGTCTCCATCCCCGCCGGCTGCAACCACCGTTAAATCGCGGTTAGCCAGTTTCAACCCTTGTGCAATCGGCAGCGCTCGGCCATGGACACCGTGAAATCCATACGCATTAATATATCCGGAGATCCGTCCGGAACAACCAATCCCTGAAACAACGGCTACTTCATGCGGCTCCAAACCGGTATTGGCGAAAGCGCGCTGCATGGCGGCCAACACGGAAAAGTCACCGCAACCGGGACACCAGTTGGGTTTTACTTTATTGCGAAAATCTTTAAACGTGGCCATGGACCAACAGCTCCTTACATTGATGATAAATTTCAGAAGGCAGGAATGGGTTTCCGTCATATTTTCCAAAGTGAACCAGTTTTTCAGCCATTCCTACATACATTTTGATGACATTGGTTAATTGTCCGGTAGCGTTGTTTTCAACAACCAATACTTTTTTCGCTCTGTTCATTTGCTCCCGGATGATTTCCGTCGGGAACGGCAACAATTGGCGAATGTGTGCATGGTTGATTTTCAAGCCTTCTGCTTCTGCGCGCTCTTTCGCTTCGGAAATCGTGCCGCGGGTCGAGTTGAATCCGATAACCAAAAGATCGGCATCATCGTGCGGAGCATCCAGGTAAACCGGGGTGTCAAAATCGATGCCGTTTTTCAGTTTCATGAGCCGTTTTTCCATCATTTTTTTGCGGTTTAACGGTTTTTCCGACGGACGTCCGGTTTCGTCATGCTCCACTCCGGTCACATGGTGCAATCCGTTTTTCTGTCCTGGAAGAACCCTTCTGGAAATGCCATCCTCAGTCAGTTCATAACGCAAAAATAATTGGGAAGGCTCCAACTCCGGAAGCTCTTCATCCCAGGAAACCAGCTTTCCGCGTTTAATTTCAATCCGGTCGTATTCCAGCGGCTCAACGGTTTGTTTCCCGAGCGACATCGCCAAATCCGACAGGATAATCACCGGGCATTGATACTGTTCCGCCAGATTGAACGCCTGAATGGTATCGTAGAAGCATTCTTCGGCTGTGCTCGGAGCAATGACAATTTTCGGGATTTCACCGTGGGTGCTGAACAGCATGGACAATAAGTCACTTTGTTCCTGTTTGGTCGGAAGACCGGTACTGGGCCCGCCACGCTGCGTGTTCACGATCACCGCCGGCGTTTCGGTCATCCCGGCCAGCCCAATCGCTTCGGTCATCAGTGACAATCCAGGCCCTGCTGAAGCCGTGAGAGCACGAACACCACCATAGTTGGCCCCGATCACCATGGTGATCGCTGCAAGCTCGTCTTCTGTTTGAACTACCGAACCACCAAATTTCGGAAGTTTTTTGATCAAATACTCCATGATTTCTGAAGATGGGGTAATCGGATATGCAGCCATCAACCGGGCTCCCGCTGCAATCGCCCCCAGTGCAATGGCGTCATTTCCGATCATATATAACCGCTTTTTCCCGTCAGAAGGTTCCAAGCGAAATCTTGTTATTCCATCACCAAGTTCGCCTTCCGCATGCTCGAACCCTCTTGTAATCGCTTCCATATTCCTATCTACCACTTTTTGGCCTTTCCGTGCGAACCTTTCTTCAATCACTTCTTTAAAAGCATCCGCCGGAATGCCCAACAATGCAGCCGAGGCCCCGACAGCCACCATGTTTTTCATTTGGGACATTCCGATTTCTTCGGCAATCTTGGTAAACGGAATCGCAAGAAGGTTTGCGTTTACTCCTTCCGGAACGGTTGGATTAAACTTGGCATCGGCCAAGATGACCCCGCCCACAACCAATTCATGAGCATTCAAGTCAATGGATTCTTGGTCAAATGCAACAAGTATATCCAGCTCGTCGGAAATGGAGCGGATTGGGTTTATGCTGATACGAATCTTGGTGTTGGAGTGACCACCTTTAATTCGTGAAGAAAAATGTCTGTACCCGTATAAATAATACCCTTTTCGATTTAAAGCTGTTGACAAAATCTCTCCTGCACTGTCAATACCTTCCCCTTGTTGTCCGCCCACTTTCCACGAAAGCTGCTTAACCAATGAACTCATCTCCTTTAATACTGCCACACACTACACAATATTAAAATAACTATGAAAGATATCAACTCTTCACAAAGAAAGGAATAAAGCCAACTTTGTGCTGAGTGATAGCATTTTCATGTATCATTCTAGACCTGTATGGTATAAAAAGCAACCGTTTTAAGTTCTCTATCTTTCCAATTTTTCTTTTAATGTTGCAAAAAAAGACCTAAGTAAAAAAAAGATCATTTTTGCTAAACTTTTTTCGGCTTTATGACGGTAAATGATTTAAGTAAAAAGCACAGGCATTTTCCCATGCCCATTTCCTCACCAATGACTCAGGGTAACGGCGCAAAAGCGCTTCTTTCAACCAGTATATATCCCTGTAATTATGTAAATTTTTAATTTTCAAACGGATCCCGTCAAAATCCGATCCAAAACAAAGATTCCGTTCGCCTCCCAGGCTGCATACATGTTCGATATGTAACAAAAGATGATCGATGGTGGCTTCCTTTTCACAAGGATATGTAAACGATGGAACAAAGGTGATCCCGATCAATCCGCCTTTTCGGATCAGCGCCTGGATTTGTTCATCTTCCAGATTCCGCGGATGAGGGGCGATTTTCCGGCAATTGGAGTGAGAAGCAAGCACCGGCAAATCAGACTCCATCACTTCCCAAAACCCTCGCACCGACAAATGGGAAACATCCAAAATCATGCCCAGCCTTTCCATCTCGGTGATCACTTTTTTTCCGAAGTTCGTCAATCCTCCGTTCCGTTCCTCTTCAATGCCGTCCGCCACTTCATTGGCATGGTTCCAAGTCAACCCCAACTGGCGCACACCGAGGCGGAAAAACAGCCGCAGGAAGGCAAGTTCTCCATGCAAGGCGTCGGCCCCTTCCATCGCCAACAGTGCCCCCATCCGATCCGGGGCACATTTTTTTAACGCTTGTTTCGAACCGACAAAATGAACCGCTTCTTCTTTCCTGATAATCTGTTCATAAAACAAATCCACTTGTTTCAATGCGACTGACAACCGGTTTTCTCTGGGTACCGAATCAGGTACCCATATCGCAAAAACCTGCAAAGCCACCAAGGCTTCTTTCAGATGGTGATAAGAACTGTCCAACCGGGAGCGGGGGTCATAAAAAGAATGGTCTTTCAAATTTCGCCACATTTTGCTTAACACATCGCAATGCCCATCCATCCATTGCATCTTGTTCACCCTTCCATTTAAAAAAACCTGTCTATATAAATAAACAGGTTTTTTTGAATATATCGACCAATTTCCCTAACGAGGTTCCACAATCAGTTTGATCGCGGTCCGTTCTTCACCATCGATCATAATATCGGTAAAAGCAGGAATACAAATCAGATCAATCCCACTAGGCGCCACGAATCCTCGTGCAATCGCAACCGCTTTTACAGCTTGATTCAGCGCCCCTGCGCCAATTGCTTGCATCTCTGCTTGACCACGTTCACGCAAGACTCCGGCGAGTGCACCAGCAACAGAATTCGGATTAGATTTTGCTGAAACTTTTAATACTTCCATGTAGGTACCTCCTCGATGGTTGGAGTGAATCCACTACTATCCTATTCGACTCGCAAGTAAAAATTCCTTCCAATTTGCATAGATAGGAGTAAAAAATCATAAATAAATTTATTCTATTTCAACCGATAAGCGGATGCTCCGCATCAATACGAATCCTCGTTAATTTCGTGGCTTTTTTGGTTTGTTTGTCCAAATCGATCAATACAGCATTAAATTGTTCTCTTCCTTTTGCAACAGAAAAGCGAACAGGCATTTGTGTGATAAACCGCTTCACGACTTCCTCTTTTTTCATCCCGATCACGCTGTCATACGGGCCGACCATCCCCACATCCGTCAAATAACCCGTTCCTTTTGGCAAAATTCGTTCATCTGCCGTTTGCACATGCGTGTGCGTCCCGATCACCGCGGAAACTTTCCCATCCAGGTAACATGCCAATGCTTGTTTTTCCGACGTGGTTTCCGCATGAAAATCGACCAATATATACGGGGTTCCTGAAATCCGGCTCAAAATTTCATCCATTTTTCTGAACGGACAATCCAATGGTCCCATATACGCTCTCCCCATCAGATTGACCACAACCACTTTTACGCCTTTTACCGTCAGTAAAACATGGCCTTTCCCGGGCGTCCCCGGCGGATAATTGGCGGGACGGATTAAAAACGGCTCCTCATCGATAAAATCAAACACCTCGGACTGCGCCCAAGCATGATTTCCCAATGTGACACAATGGATTCCCAGATCCATCAGTTCCCTCAGGATGTCCCGTTGAATTCCCCGTCCGTTGCCCGCGGCATTTTCCCCGTTTGCCACAATCACATCGGGCGAGTACATTTGGTTTAATTTAGGCAAATAATTGGCGACCGCTTGTCGCCCAACTTGTCCAACAATATCACCGATCATTAAAATTCTCATCAGTACAAATAGCCTCCAACTCCGCTAAGATGCTTGAAAAAATAAAGCGGCCGCAAGGCCACTTTATTTCGCATATTCGACCGATCTTGTCTCTCGAATCACCGTCACCTTAATATGGCCGGGGTAATCCAATTGACTTTCGATCTGTTTGGTAATTTCTCGGGATAAACGGACGGCTTCCGCATCATCGACTTCATCCGGCTTCACGATGATCCGACATTCACGCCCTGCTTGAATTGCATATGATTTTTCCACGCCGTCGAAGGAATCGCAAATCTCTTCCAATTTCTCCAAGCGCTTGATATATGCCTCCAATGTTTCCCGCCGGGCTCCGGGTCTGGCCGCCGAAAGCGCATCCGCCGCTCTGACCAAGACAGCAATCACACTCGTCGCTTCACAGTCTCCGTGATGAGAAGCAATGCTGTTGATCACCACGGGATGTTCTTTATATTTTTTCGCCAATTCGACGCCAATATCCACATGGGAACCCTCGATTTCGTGGTCAATGGCTTTTCCGATGTCATGAAGCAAGCCGGCCCGTTTCGCCAGATGAATGTCTTCACCCAATTCCGCGGCCAACAAACCAGCCAGATGCGCAACCTCCATGGAGTGCTTCAAAACGTTTTGCCCATAACTGGTACGGAATTTTAACCTGCCGATGATCTTAATCAGATCCGGATGCAATCCGTGCACGCCGGTTTCAAAGGTGGCCTGCTCTCCATATTCACGAATCCGTTCGTCCACATCCCGGCGGGATTTTTCCACCATCTCTTCAATCCGGGCCGGGTGAATCCTTCCGTCAGCCACCAGTTTTTCCAACGCCACCCGCGCCACTTCACGGCGAATGGGGTCAAATCCGGACAAAATCACGGCTTCCGGCGTATCATCAATGATCAGGTCAATTCCCGTCAACGTTTCCAACGTCCGGATATTCCGGCCTTCACGCCCGATAATGCGGCCTTTCATCTCATCATTGGGTAAATTCACTACGGATACGGTCGTTTCCGCAACATGATCCGCCGCGCAACGTTGAATGGCTAAAGACAAGATTTTCCGTGCACGCCGGTCTCCTTCATCAATCGCCTGTTGTTCCATCTCTTTCATGATTTGAGCCGTTTCGTGTTTCATCTCATTCTCGACTTTAGCCAGAATCAACTGACGCGCTTCTTCCGTGGTAAGTCCGGAAATCCGTTCCATCTCTTTGAGCTGTTCCTGGTATAGCCGGTCAATCTCCCGCTGACGTTCATCAATATATTTCTCGCGTTTGGCCAGTTCTTCCTCACGCGATTCCAAATTTAATTGTTTTCGTTCCAGTGTTTCTTCTTTTTGGTCAAGACGACGCTCAATCCGCTGTAATTCATTCCTCTGCTCACGAATCTCTTTTTCCGCTTCGGTGCGCAATTGATGGATTTCATCCCTGGCTTCAAAGATTTTTTCTTTTTTGTTGGCTTCGGCTTCTTTGTTCGCCTTTTCCAGAATCTCGGCAGCTTCCTTCTCCGCACTGCCGATCCGGGCTTCCGCCGTCATTTTGCGTATCCAATAACCCGCACCGATTCCGACACCGAGAGAGGCAAACATCAGAACGATGTCCAATCCGTTAAACACCATTGGATTCACCGCTCACCTCCTCTGTTTCTGTTTACAAAATAAGACCGATGAACTCGGTCTTCTCACGCTCGTCCTCACTCATTTTTTGCTATACCAGGTCAAGGCTGGAAAACCAGCAAACATTTTCAAATTCCTTCAGGTTTCTATTCCAAACTTACTTCGTCAGAAGGTATCTTCCACCGTTAAAAAAGGCAAAGATACAACTAAATTGTATTATTTATACAGTATTGTTGTCAAGATTCCGGCTGCGCTCCACTTCCGAC
This sequence comes from Thermoactinomyces vulgaris, assembly GCF_005886755.1. Taxonomy (NCBI): domain Bacteria; kingdom Bacillati; phylum Bacillota; class Bacilli; order Caryophanales; family Thermoactinomycetaceae; genus Thermoactinomyces; species Thermoactinomyces vulgaris. Next base: position 1,384,948 of record NZ_CP039710.1, on the reverse strand, counting down.
TTACCGGATGACAACCGCACGTAATAGGCCGAATCGGCCGATTCCGTCAGATGCGTATTGTGCGTGACAAGAATGATTTGCCGGCCGAACGTTTCCCCGACCGATTTTAAAAACTCAATCATGGGGACGATATAATCTTCACTCACATGTTTTCCGGGTTCATCCAAAATAATCGGCCCTTGGACACGGGGCTTGATCGTTTCCATGAGCGCAATCCTGAGCGCCAATGAGACAATGTCGACGACACCGCCGCCGCGGGCATCCTGTGGACGGTTTTTCACTTCCTGTTCATCCCACTTCGAAACCACATAAAATTCCGCCGTCGGATTTCCGCCATGATCCGAGAGCTCAATTTGAAAACGAAACGTCGAACCGAAGACATACTTCAAGGCATTGGTCACCAGCGTTTCCAATTGTTGCTTTGCCTGTTGGCGGGCATAGTCTGATGACAGTTGGAACAAAAGACGCACCCGGTCCAACAGATCACGGTGCTCCACGCTTTCTTTCAACCGGGTTTCCGTCTCATTCAACTGACGCAAATGCAGCTCTTTTTCCGCTTTTCGGCGCAACAGTTCATCTCTTGCTTCTTTCAAAGCCTGTTGCAATTCCTCAAGTGATGTGTCTTTCATCTCATTCTCTCAACTCCTTGGGCAAATAGCTCCATGCCTTTTCAATGCCTTCCTCAATCTCTTTTTCCAGCCGCTCAATCTCCCCGGGCAAATCTTCCGGTTCCACTCCCAGCTCCCTGGCTTCTTTGACAATCTCCTCTTCCTGCTTTTCCAAATCTTCCAGACGGGCTTTGGCAACCGTCAATTTGCTTTTGGCATCTTCCAGTTGCGCTTTGAGTTGTTTAATCTTCTCTTCCAGCTGCTGCACGAGAAATTCCTCCTTGATACTCTTCCATGATATGTTGCAAAACAGAGTGGCCGATGGGCGTTCCGCAGGTCGGACACTTTCCGATCTTTTTTAACAGCCGGATCCATTCCCGGGTGCAACGCAAAATTTCCTGTTCTTTTTCCTGGATGTATTTTTTTCCGGTGGCAATCCGTTTTTGGCAATCCAGCCGGCTTCGGTGCAAATCGTCCAGTTTCTTCATCAGCGCTTCTTTCTCTTCTATGTTCGGCACCACTTTTTCCAACACCTCTAAGGCTTCTTGGTTTTGCTTTTGCACCTGCCGCCAGTACTTAAGTTCCCTTGCATTCTTTTCTTTCCGTCGTTTTAAAGGCTGGAGCACTTTGAAACGCTCGTGCTTTTCGGCCAGTTTCTCTAACTCCCGCATGCCTTGCGGCACGTTTTTAAGCCTGAGCACAAAGGTTTCAAGCCCGGCTTTTTTCTCTTTGATCTGATTCCGCTTGTTTTGGAGCCGGAGCAGTTGCTCAAACCTTTTTTGGCTCCTAGACAAACCGGCAAGCCGCCTTTCCGCTTCCGGAATGTGTTCACCCAGCTTGACCGTTTCCAGCGTGCGCTCTTTTTCCTGTTGAAGCCGGATCCACTTTTCGTTTAAACGAATCAACCGGGAAAGCATCGCTTTTTGATACTCCAAGTGAAGCAGCTGCTGTTCGGCATCCGGCAACCGTTTTAATGCCGCAACTTTTTCCTGCCACACTTCTTTTCCCCGCCGTATCTCGATCAAGCTTTCCAGTTTTGCTTCCAAAGACGCTTGCAGCCGCTTTTTTTCTTGCACGTCAAGAAAAGCCCGTTCCGCCACTTGAAAATCGGCTTCCAACTGCTGCAGGTTCTCATACGGCTTTAATTTTTCATCCAACCGCTCTTTTTCCTGTTCCAGCTGGCGGATCGTTCCACTTAAAGCCAGCCGGTCGGTGCTCGTTTTTTTCAAGGCTTTGTCGATTAAATGGGCACCGCTGATCCGGCCGATGGTTTTCGCTTTGTTTTGATTCGATTCAAAAAGCAAAAAAGGGCTCTCCAATTGTGTGCCGAAATTCAACAGCAACTCTTTTTGGTCCAGCTCAACCGGAACGATCCGGTGCACGTCGGAGATTTCCTCCGGCACGGAGTTTCCAAATCCTTCAAAGATTTGTTCCTTTCCGTCCGGTGTATTGAGCACATACCGGTTGACCGAACGGCTGCGGATTCTCTCGATCGCCGTCCCGTCCGTCAACACCAGACGAACGCGGCACTCTTTGGCCCCGGTCCGGATAAAATCCGTTCCCCGCGGAGTGTTAAACAACACCCACTTCAATGCGCGCAAAATCGCGCTTTTCCCGCTGTCAGACGGTCCCACAAACACATTGAGCCCGTCGGTGAAATCAATTTCGGTATACTGATGGGACTGGAAATTTTCAATCACGAGCTTTTTAAAACCATTCAATGGCTGCTCTCCCTTTCTGCTTCTTGTTCAATCGCAATCCTCCGCTGGGCTTCCAAAGTGACAACATCCCCGATGTCATGCAACTTGGACATTTCAAAGAGGATATCCATGATGTTGATGGATTGAAAATCGGTCACCGATTTGACTTCACGGATGAATTCGCCCAGCTGTTTTTCGCGGAATTCTTCTTTTTCAATGTAGGACCGGTCCAAAATTTCTTCCCCCCGCTTGGCGCATTGAAGCGGAACCAGCCGGACATCGATGCCCTCTTTGTTCAATTCCAGAAGGGCGACTTGGGGCATCCGTTTGATTTCCGACCGGTGGTTGTTGATACGGGCCAACGCGCCGGGATTGACAATATATTTTCCATTCCGGTGCTGTACGGGAAAGCCTGCATGATAATGCCCAGTCAACAGAACATCGACGGAATCGCTCCAGACTTCGTGAACCGCCGTGTGCGGGATGCTGTCCGGAAGAGCCCTGTCCACCAACATGCCGTGAACCATATGCACGCAATATTCGGCTCCGCATTCATTTGGCACTGTATAATCGAGATGCCGCTTTCGTTTGTCCAAATCATAATGGAAAGGTTGGGCGCTGATCTGAACGGTGATGCCGTCTTTCTCCCATTTGATCCGTTCCCCTTCGTTCACCAACCGGATGGCACCGAAGGCATCGAGCAACCCCAGCATCGTCCGCTCCACCGTTGCGGGATTATGTCCGTAAATATCATGATTCCCCGCAACCGCGAAAATGGGGGCCGGAAAACGGCGAAACAGCCCGGCGAATTCCCGGACAATGGCGGGGGAAAGATTGGGGCGGTCAAACAAATCCCCGCCGTGCAAGACCAGATCGACCCGCTCTCTTTCGGCGATGTCAATCACTTCTTCAATCTTTTCGCGAATCGCCTGCTGGAAATCGTCGGTACGGCTTCGTGGTGATGTCCCACGGATATGTGTATCGGTCATATACAATATTTTCATGGACCATTCCCCTTCTCTTCTTCGTGACGGGCCCGGAAAAGATTCAACACCTCATACACCACGCCCATGGAAAATCCCTGCCTGACGAGGTAATTGCCCAGGCGGCGTTCGATCCGGGGCCAAGACTCGTGGCATAAACGCAAATAGCGCCTTTCAGCAATGGATATTGCCAACTGGCGCTCATCTTCCTCCCCGATATGAATCAATGCCTCATCAACGACCGCCGGGTCCATTCCTTTGTTCAACAGCTCCTGTTTCAAACGCCTTTTTCCGTATCCTTTATGATGTTGCCGCTCATTCACCCAGGCTTTGGCAAATTCCAAGTCATTTAAAAATCCGCTTTTTTCCAACTCCAAAATGACTTGTTCGACGGTTTCGCGTTCAAAACCTTTGCGGCCCAAATACATTTTGACTTCATGCGTTGTACGGGGCTTGTAAGATAAATAATGCAAAGCCTTTTGCTTCACCTTGTTGTATTCTTCCGCCTCAAGCCACTCATGAATTTCGCTTTCATCCAGCTCCATGCCTTTGTGAAGCCGGTACTTCACCAAAATATCTTCATGGATGGAGAGGAGAAACTCTCCATCCACATAGATATGATATCGCGGCTTGTTAAGATACGGCTTTTCAATCCGGGTGATTTTTTTTCTCTCTCCCACTTGCCTCATCCATTCTTCAGAACCGGTTTTCAAGCAAGTTCTTCCGTTTTGTCCGCTTTACTTTTCTTCTTTTTTGTGTCTTTTGCCTCTTCCGGTTCACTTGCCTGAATGACGGGCAAGTTGTAATGGGACCGGATCCGGTTTTCGATATTGAGGCAGACATCCGCATGCTCTTTCAAAAATTGTTTGGCATTTTCGCGTCCTTGCCCCAAGCGGTCTCCTTCGAAGGAATACCATGCCCCGCTCTTATTGACAATGTCCAGTTCCGAAGCGATGTCCAAGACACTTCCTTCTTTGGAGATGCCCTCTCCGAACATGATGTCGACATCCGCCTGTTTAAAAGGAGGTGCCACTTTGTTTTTCACCACTTTGATTCTCGTGCGGTTTCCGACCATGTCGCTTCCTTGCTTGATGGTTTCAGCGCGGCGGACTTCCAGGCGTACACTGGAGTAGAATTTCAGTGCGCGTCCGCCCGGTGTCGTTTCCGGGTTTCCAAACATGACGCCCACTTTTTCACGGATTTGGTTAATAAAGATGGCAATGGTTTTGGATTTATTGATCGCTCCGGAAAGCTTGCGCAGTGCCTGAGACATCAACCGGGCTTGCAACCCGACGTGAGAGTCTCCCATTTCCCCTTCAATTTCCGCTTTGGGCACCAGTGCCGCCACCGAGTCAACCACAATGATATCGACGGCACCGCTGCGAACGAGGGCTTCGGCAATTTCCAACGCTTGCTCCCCGGTATCCGGCTGTGACAACAACAACTCCGAAATGTTCACTCCCAGTTTTTCGGCATATACGGGGTCAAGTGCATGCTCTGCATCAATAAACGCGGCTTGTCCGCCTTTTTTTTGCACCTCTGCAATGGCGTGCAAAGCCACCGTGGTTTTCCCGGAAGATTCCGGCCCGTAAATTTCAATGATCCTTCCGCGGGGATATCCGCCCACTCCCAAAGCAATGTCAAGGGCCAGCGCGCCGCTTGAAATGGTCTCCACCTGGCGGGTGGCCTGGTCTCCCATTTTCATGATCGAGCCTTTGCCAAACTGCTTTTCTATCTGTCTCAATGCCATTTCCAACGCTTGTCGTCGATCGGACATGTATCGTTCCTCCTCTTTTTCCCCATTAAATCATATGAACATCATATCGTGTTTTTCTTCATCTGCCAAGATCATTTACGAACATTTATTCGACTCTTTTTTTGGAAATCCTCGTGTAATGCAAAAAAAAGTGTGTTACGTTATAGGTAGAAGCAAAAAAGGAGTGAGGCGCATTGCAAAAGGAACAGATGAAAGAACAAATCATGGAACAACTGGAACAAGTCAATGACCCGGAGTTAAATATTGACATTGTCAATCTGGGGCTGGTCTATGACATAGATATCGATGATGAAGGAAATGTCAAGGTCACCATGACGTTGACAGCCATGGGTTGCCCTTTGGCCGGCATCATCCAGCAGGAAGTGGAACAAGCGTTGAAAAATGTGGAAGGCGTCAATAAAGTGGACGTGGAAATCGTTTGGAACCCCCCGTGGGACAAAAGCCGGATGTCCCGATATGCCAAAATCGCTTTGGGCATTCCCGACTGAAAAAAGAGCTCTTACTTTGTGGTTGATCCACAAAGTAAGAGCTCTTTTGGTTTTTTTGCCCTTTATGAACGGTTGCGGGGACGGGCCGGCTCCATATTGACCCGGGAACCGTTGATTTTGGATTGCCGGAACGCCTCATAAACAAAAGGCGCAACATCCTCTGGAACCTCCACAAAAGAAAAGCGGTCGTAGATGTTGATTTTCCCCACTTGCCTCAAGCTGATCCCCGCATTCTCCGAAATCGCTTTGGCCAACTCCTGCGGATGCAGGTTGGCATTTCGCCCCACATTGATAAAAAAGCGGACCATTCCTGGCGATGCCCCCGTTTCCCCGAAATGGTAAGTGTTGTCAATGCTCTTGACAAACCGGTCGGAAAAAGCGAGATACAACGAAGCCGCCACCACTTTTTCCATGGAAAATTTCTTCGACAATTCCCCGGTCATTTCCTCAAACAATGTCATGTCCACATCGGAACGGATGGTATTTTCAATCTGCGCTATCCAGCTTTCTTGCTGCTTCGCCGCGACCTCCTCCAACGTGGGCAGTTCCCGGGCCTTCAATTTGGTGCCCGTTTCCTGTTCAATCGTGCGAAGCTGTTTCATTTCCCTGGGGGTGACCAGCGTGAGAGCCACCCCTTTGCGTCCGGCTCTGCCCGTTCTTCCAATCCGGTGCACGTAACTTTCCACGTCTTGAGGGATGTCGTAATTGATCACATGGGAAACACTCCCCACATCAATGCCGCGGGCGGCCACATCGGTTGCCACCAAAAGTTCAATTTCCCCGCTGCGGAAGGATTGCATCACGCGATCCCGCTGTTGCTGGGCCAGATCCCCGTGCAGTCCGCCGGCCAGATAGCCTCGTCCCTGCAAGGAATCCGTCAATTCATCCACGCCTTTTTTCGTACGGCAAAAAATAATCGCCAAATCCACTTCTTCACTGTCAAGAATCCGGCACAGGGCATCCACCTTGTAACTGTCCAACACGCGATAATAAATCTGGCGGATCACCGGCACCGTCACTTCGCCCCGGTTGACGGTGATATACTTCGGCTTGCGCATGTACTTTTTCGCCAATTGGCGAATGGCCGAAGGCATGGTGGCCGAAAAAAGCAACAATTGATGATGTTTCGGCATGAAGCGGAACACTTGCTCAATGTCATCAATAAATCCCATGTCCAGCATTTCATCCGCTTCATCCAACACCACGGTTTCAACATGGGAAGGATCGATCGTGCCGCGTCTCAAATGGTCCAACAGCCGGCCGGGAGTCCCGATCACCACATGAACCCCTTGTTGCAGCGCCTTGATTTGGCGCCCGATCGATTGCCCGCCATACACCGGCAATGTTTTCACCCGTTTTTTGCGCCCGATTTTCCGCAATTCTTCCGACACTTGAATCGCCAACTCACGGGTCGGGGCCAAAATGATGCTTTGGACATGCGGCTGTTTCGGATTCACCCGCTCCAAAATGGGAATGCCGAACGCCGCGGTTTTTCCGGTTCCGGTCTGCGCCTGCCCGATCACATCTTCCCCCCGGAGCACGGCCGGAATACACTCCGCTTGTATCGGAGAAGGTTCTTCAAATCCGATATCGTGTATTCCGTTTAATATTTCATTGCTTAATTGAAACTGATCAAAACGATTCATCTTGTTGTTTCACCTTTCTTTAAACATTGCTCAAGAACAAATAAGGCATAATTCGCCGCCAACAGTTGTATACGCCTGCGCGATCCTTTCAAAGCGAACTGATAAACCCGCACCGGCTGTCCTTTTTCGGCCAATCCGATAAATACCGTTCCCACCGGTTTTGCTTCCGCCGGATCCGGCCCGGCGACCCCTGTGACCCCGAGTGCGAAATCCGAATCAAAACGCTCCAACGTGTTTTGGGCCATGATTTCTGCCGTTTGTGCACTGATTGCACCATATTGATTCAAACATTCCGCCGGCACCGAGGCGATTTTTTCTTTGACTTCATTGGTATAGGTCACCCATCCGCCTTTAAACGCCCGGCTGCTTCCCGACACGGAAGTCAAAAGATGAGCCAGTTTTCCGCCGGTGCAACTTTCCGCCACCGCCACTGTTTTCTGATGGCGAATCAACCCGGCCACCACCACTTCTTCCAGCGTCTCACCCTGTTCGCTGTAACAATATTCCCCGATCCGGGTTAAAACTTTCGCTTTTTGCCGGTCAATCAGCTGACGTGCCTCCGCTTCGCCCGGCGCCCAAGCCGTGATTCTCAAAACAACCCCCGATTCTTTGGCATAGGTGGCCAAAACGGGATTATCCTGTTGCCGGATCAAATCGGCAATCTTCTCCTCCAAAAGCGATTCGCCCAATCCAAAAAAAGAAAGGGATTCCGCAAGAATCACCTGCCCCTCCTGAATCACTTCGCGCATGAGGAAAGGACGCACCTGCTCTTCAAACATCGGCACCAATTCCCCCGGAGGACCCGGCAACAGAACATAAGTGATCCCGTCCACCTGCAGAGCCAAACCGGGAGCCGTTCCATGATGGTTTTGGAAAACAACACCGCCGGAAAAAACATAAGTCTGCTTGTAATTATTTGCGGGGACCACCTTCATCCGTCCTTCAAAATACTTCTCCAGACGGCGTTTCACCTCCGGATCCTCAACCAACGGAACCCCCGTCACTTCCGAAACGGTTTCTTTGGTCAAGTCATCCATGGTGGGCCCCAGCCCGCCACAGAGGAAAATCAACTGCGATCGCGTGCGTGCGAGTGAAATCACGTCATGCAGCTTTTGTGCATCATCCCCGACCGATGTGTGAAATTGAACATCAATCCCCAATGAATGGAGTTCCCGGGACAAATAAGAAGAATGCAAATCCACCGTTTCTCCCGCCAACAACTCAGAACCAACCGTAATGATTTCTGATTGCATTTTATCTTTCCTTTCTCTTTAGCCAAATCCCGGACGACACTACTGTGTATTGGTCAATGAAACGATCTTGCGGTTTTTGTAAAAGTAATCCACTCCGGAAATGACCGTGATGATCACGGCCAGCCAGGTGGCGATCATGGAAAACGGAAATGAAATGGTTGAGAACGGAACATTGTTGAGCATCAATGAAACAATCGCCACAATTTGTATGATGGTCTTCAGTTTTCCTAATGGACTGGCTGCAATCACATGGCCTTCGGTGACCGCAATCATCCGGAGGCCGGTCACGGCAAATTCCCGGCTGATGATCACAATGGCCATCCACGCCTCCAGTCGTTGCAACTCCACCAATGAGATCAAGGCTGTTGTCACCAACAGTTTATCAGCCAACGGATCAAGAAATTTCCCCAAATTGGTCACCATTTTTTTCCGTCTTGCTATGTATCCGTCCACCCCGTCCGTAACGGCAGCCAAAATAAAAATAAACGTGGCGATCAATTCGCCCGCGGTCAACTTCGCCGCTCCCACATGGATTTCTCCGATGTCAAAGCGAAACAACAAAAAGATCATCACAATGGGGACTAAAAAAATACGAGCCAATGTAATCTTGTTGGCCAGGTTCATCCTATCCAACCTCCCTGGCAATAACCATTTTGATGTAAAAATTTCATCCGCATTCACACAATCATCATGAATTTAGGAAGAGGATTTTCAAAGCCCCGCACGCACGGGAGCAGCGGAAACACCGCACCATTCATTTCCGGCGTTTCGCATTTTCCAAGAAGGGAATGCCGTCGCTTTTGAAGATGCCCTGGTTGGCACCATCTTGTAAAGCCGTTTTTCGTCTTTTGTCAATCAACTTTATTTTTCTAGTATAAACGCATCCATCCTTTAATATTAAACCCATACCTTCCTCGTTTAATTCTTTCGTAAGTATAAACCAAGCATCTGACGCGTGTCAAAAAAAGCAGAGAGGAAGAGGGATCCTCTCTGCTGAACCGCTTTTATTCATCATCCGTGCTTTCTTTCTTTTTGAATTGGTACAATGAAACTTGCTGCTGTGAAGAGGTGTCAATATAAACCCCGTTGACATAGAGTTTAACATAATGGGGATGATCGACCCGCAAAGAAATCCACTCCGGGTCGGAAAATTCTTCCGCCTGGTTCGGGGACAATGCTTTGGAAGCAATCACTTTCCCCGTGGGTCCCCCCGAACGGATCTGGATTTCAGTTGATTTGTCCGCCACCACTTTCACCGTCACTTTTTCGGCTTTTGAAACACCGTACACATCGCCTTGTTCTCCTTTTTCAGCCGGTTGAATCAATTCCACCTGCGGACGTTCTTTGGGTTCCGGTTTGGCCTCCGGATCCGCCGTTTCCGTTTGCGGTTCCTCCAGCTGAACCGTTTCTGCGTCGGATGAGTCTTGATCCAGAACCAGCCATGTAACCACACCGGCTGCGATCAATAAAACGGCGATGGAAGAAACCAAGAGAGCGTTCGGCCACTTGGCAATCCATTTCTTTTTCGGTTCGGATGATTCTTGTGTCCGGCTGCTTCGGGACGGAAGCGTGGTGACCGGCCGGGACTCTTCGGGACGCTCTTCTTGTTCCCACTTTTTATATGCATCCAACATCGGCTTTGCATCGATTCCCAACAGTTTCGAATACCTGCGGATAAAACCCCTCACATAAAGAGGATCCGGAAGCCCGGAAAATTCAGCATTTTCCAAAGCTGCAAGATATTTTTCATCAATCCGGGTTTTTTCCGCTGCTTCTTCCAAACTCAGCTGCTTCTGTTCCCTGGCCTTTTTTAATTCTTCAAAAGGCTTGGACATCTGCCGTGTCCCTCCCGTTGATTGTTCTGTTCAATTCTAACTTTTACAGTATAGCCCAGAAGAATATGAACGTCAAAAAAGCAAGTGCCGGGCAAGCACTTGCTTCCAAAAAAAAAAATCAATCGACTCTGCGGACGTGAATATACCGTGCCGATTTCACGACTTGTCCGTTGACGTAAACAATCGCATCTTCCGGAGCGCTCAATCCGACATAAAAGTCCCGATTGCCTTCATATGTATATTTGTAGCTCCATTTTTCGTCCTTGGGCAACGTCACATCTTTAATCAAATGATCACTTCCGCCCTCGGAAGGAAGATCGGTTCTGAGCTCAACCCGCGATTTTCCACCGGCAGCATGAACCATCACCACGATTTGATCGGTATCCTGGAGACGATAGTGCACCACATTCACATCCTGCTGCGCCAATTGCAGTTTTCCTTTTTTCTCAGGCGGAATCTCAAGCGTTTGGTCATTGGCGGTTTGTGAAGCCGGGTTGGAATCCGGTTGGGAATCATCCCCTGTAAACGACAAAATCGCCCATCCCAGGGGGACACACAAGATTAAACCGGCAACCGCCATCGCAATGGGGCTTTTAAGCTTCAAACCGGATATTTTGAAAGATTTCCGGCTTTTGGACGCACTGCGACTTAAGCGTTCAACGCGACTCAACCGTTGACGCTCCCCTTCTTTTTTCTGAGATCCGTTTTCCAAGTCGTCCGGCAAAACCGATGGAATCGGGACATTGTTTAAATCCAGCTTTTTCATCGCACCCGTAACCCGGGGCACCGGTCCGGAATTTCGGGTTGCCTGATCCGAAACCCGGTTCAACGGCCCGGACACACGCGGCACCGTCCCGGTGTTTGAAAGCAACAAACTTTGGTTCGGTCTGGTTTGTCCGTGCTGGTTTTTCCGTGAAACCGTCGGATACAATTCTTTTTTCGGATTGATTCCGCCAACGTTTCCCTGAGCCGTCTGATCTTTATCCTTATTCAGAATGCCCGCTTGCTGATAACCCATGTCCCGGCGCGCTTTCACCTGATCGCTCACCCGGTTGGGCATGGTCTTGGAAGCCGTCAGCGCCGTTTGGGCATCGATCCGTCCCTTGGTCTGGTTATTCATCGGCAACGTTCTCATGCGCATTGTGTTTTGCGTTGATGGACTTGGATTGACGGCAGGCATTTTGCCCGTTTGCTGGTATTTTTCAAGCGGCGGTAACTTTTGCGTCTGCTGATTTTGATTAAAATCATTCGGATTGACCGCTTTATGTACCCCGGTTAATCTCTCCGCTTGTTCCATCTTTCGGTATTGACGCAAAATATGATGCGGTTCGATTTTTACACAATTGGCATAAGAACGCAGATATGTCCGCACATAAAAAGGGCTCGGCAATTTATCGAATTCACCATTTTCGATCGCAATTAAAAATGATTTTTGGATCCTTGTTTTTTCTTGCAGTTCTTCGAGGGACATTCCAATCGCTTCTCGGGCTTGTCGAAGATATGAGCCAATTTCGACAGACACCCCAGCCACCTCCTGAAAGGCTGTTTGAACAATACGCTTTTGACAACAAAAGACATGCTGCTCAGCAACCCGTTAAATTATCGGTTTTTTCATGGTGTTTGCTGTTTTCCCAGCACTTTTCGATTGGTTGTAAACATTTTTATCGTTAGTTGAAACACCGTCTTCTATCATACTCTTTACCGAAATCAAAATCTATTCTTTTTCTTTGAAACAACATCCCATAAACAAAAAAGAGCCTGAGAGTTGTTGTAAATATATATAAAAAAACAATGATCTTGACGGCGCTGTATAGAAACAACAATTTGTTTCAAGCATACCATGGTCTCCGAAATGTGTCAAAAACGCCTTCTTCTACAGTCCCTCTTGTTGCCGTCCGAAATTAAAACTTTTTTTAAAAACCGTCAATTTTTCCGGTGAAAAACCCCTCGTTAAAATTCAGTATATTCTTATATTTAAAAACCGGCGTCCCCCGGCCTGTCCAAACCGGGAAACCGCCTCTCCGATCAGGCATTGCTCCATCGGAACCATAAAAAACATATGGTTGCAATCACCAATAAAATTGCACCCGATAATAAAAAATACGAGTAGATTTTACCAAAAACGGACGTTTTCTTTTTGGAAGCCTGCCGGCGGCTCCGGCGGCTGTATACACCTTCCCCGGATTCCGTCTCCATCCCCTCTCTCTCCGATCGTCGGTAAACCTGCCTTTGAGGGGGATGATCCTGCTGAGGATAATCCGGTTTCTTATGGGATTGAGAACGTCCGTATCCGTTTGACCGGCGGCGGGACCGGGACAGCTCTCTACCATTTCCCTGCCCGTCCGGAAGATTTCTTCGGACTGTTGGTTCCCTGCGCGTCGTCCTTTCTTGTGCCTGTTGCAACAAATTTAACATCGGTTGCGGATTTTCTCCCACAACCGTTGCATATGCCCGGACACAGGAACGAACAAACGCGGGATTGGGGTGAAAATGAAACCGCCCCTGTTCCATCGCCAACAAATCCCTTTTGGAAATTCTGGTCCGTCTCTCCACTTCTTCCAAAGTCAAGCCCGACGCCTCACGCGCCCTTCTCAGTCTCCTCCCGATTTCCACGGACAACGAAGCACCCTCCCCCAACTAACTTCACGGCTTACTGACTTTCACCACATAACTTTTTTCAGCATCTTGCGCATCTGTATTAATTTGTTGATCATTCACAAGGATTTCTACATTAGATGGCGTTCCCAATCGGAACCAAACATAGTTTTTTCCGGCTGTATCCAGTGTGACTTCTTGCCCCACACGCAATGTCAATTTTTTGGGCTGATCCTTCGGAGTAGGGGCATACAAAACCGTTGATTCCCCACTTCTCCCTTTTAACACAACATTTAATTTATCGACATTTTTGATCAAATACTCTTGTCCGACATAAGGATCCGAGGATTCTTCCCCTTCCTCCAAAGTGGGCAAATTTTGCGAAGCGGCATTGACATCCACCATTTGCCCGTTTCCGGCAGGATATTCCGCTGCATTGCGTTTTTCGGGCTGGGAAGTCTGATGACCATGGAGATAAACATACACTCCTCCGCTTAACAATAACAAAGCACCGACAACCATGGCAATCATCGTATGTTTTTTCTTTTTGACATTTTCTTTTTTCTCTTTCATTTGTTGTTTTTTCAATTCCATGGCAACCCGGCGCGGTGTTAACAGATGCTGTTGCGTGGCTTCAAGCGGAGGCAGAGACAGCGTCGTTTGAGGTACGGGTGTTTGGGTTGACGGTTCCGGGTGTTTCATTGGTTGCGGCTCAACCGGTGGTTCCGGGGATTTCGTTACTTCCGGAACCGGCGGAAGCTGATTCTGCTGGTTTGCGGGACGAAAATTCAATCCGGGATTCGGCGCGGAAGACAAAGATTGTTTGGCCGGTTCAGGCTCCGGGTTGTTTGGCTGGCGGAACGGACTCCCGCTCAACACCCCGCTTGGTCTCGGACTTTGCGCTTGTCCTTTCGGAGGAAGAAAATTCCCGCTTGATTTCGGCAACATTTTTGTCCGGGATGCCGGTTTGGGGGGCGTGACGGCTTTGGACTGTTCCTGATTGGGACGCATTTTCATCAACTTGTCAAAATGGTCCAACAATGGTTTCGTATCCACGCCGAGGCTTTTCGCGTAAGTTCTCAAAAAAGCCTTGGCATAAAAAGGGCTTGGCAGCAGATCAAAACGGTCATTTTCAAGCGCATGCAAATATTTTATGTGAATATTCGTAATTCTGTTTACTTCTTCCAGAGAATACCCCCGTTGCTGCCGCACCTGTTTCAAATAGTCTCCAATCCCCGACATTTTTGATCCCTCCCCTTGCAGCAAAGCTTTTGCCACGTTTAAAATCCATGATTTTCATCCAATCGATCATACGAAATCACTTCATCCGGATGATTCCGGAGTTCAATGATATAATCAAAATCATCCAATGTATACTCTGTTTCCCTGATAAACACATCCGGATGTTCAATTACTTTGGTTGCGTCCATACGCAAAATTTCCCGAACCAGCATGTCATGGCGTTCGGTCGAGCGGAGCGTGGAAACGATCCCGTCAATAATATACACGTTTTGGCCTGAAAGTTCATCCTGGGCCAATTGGCTGCGGACCGTCTGTTTTAACAATGTGGACGAAACAAATGTCCAGCGCTTATTGGCACAAACACTGGCAGCCACCACGGACTCCGTTTTCCCGACTCTGGGCATGCCCCGGATACCGATTAACTGAGCCCCTTCTTTTTTAAAAAGATGTGCCATGAAATCCACCAAAAGCCCCAGCTCTTCCCTTGTGAATCGATACGTTCTTTCATCGGCCACACACCGTTCCAGGTAACGGCCGTGTCTGACCGCCATCCGGTCCACCAGTTGAGGAGGGCGCAAAGCCGTAATGGTGATGTTATCAACTCTTGTCAAAATTCCCCTTAACGCCTCAATCTTTTCTTTATCATCAGAACGGAGCAGTAAACCCCGCCGGTTTTTCTCCACCCCGTTAATCGTGACGATATTGATGCCAAGCATTCCCAATATGGATGCCAAATCCCCCATTAAACCAGGGCGATTTTTATGAATCTGATATTCCAGATACCATTCCTGGTGATCCATGAAAGCACCCCACCCTCTCCCGTTTCAAACGCCAAACTCAAAAGATTAATATGTTAATTAGTATAGCATAACCGCAAAGTGCCAAAAAAGTATTACATTGAGAATTGAATTTATCAAAAAAATAAAACACCCGTTTTTGGGTGTTTTAAAATAAAAACAAACATTCATCTGTTTCCATCGTTCACCATTTTGAACATTAAATTGGCGATCGTTTGTTGCTCGTTTTCATCCGCCACACTCCAAAGATCTTTTAAAACACGTTCCTGGGTGTTTTGCGGATCCACATCCTTGGCCAGATAATCCCCGAGTTGATGGGCCAATTCTTTGATATCCTGGTCACTCATCCCCAGCTGGCGGGCTTGGTCCACACGGTTATGCAAAAACTCTTTCCAGTCCTGAAAATTGTCTAAAACAGACATTTCTTTTTCCTCCTTTTATCTGATACATGGATCTACTTCTAATATGAATCGAATGATTTCATTTTATGTATACCAACCGCCATTAACAGCAAAGACTTGCCCGGTGATATAGGAAGCTTGGGGAAGACATAAAAAAGCGGCCAGCGATGCCACTTCCTCCGGACTTCCCAAACGGCCGGCCGGAATGTCCTCCGCCAACGAATGCTTCTCTTCCCCGGGCAATTGCCGATCCAACAAAGGAGTGTCAATGGCTCCGGGCGCAATAGCATTCACCGTAATGCCGCTTGGCGCCACTTCTTTCGCCAGGGCCTTGGCCATGCTGATTTGCGCTCCCTTGGCGGCGGAATACAACACTTCCCCCGCACCGCCGGTCTGCCCCCATATGGAAGAGACCAAAATAATCCGTCCATCTTTTTTGCGGATCATGCGGGGAAGCGCGATTTGTGCCAGATAAAAAGCACCCCGCACATGAACATCCATCAGCAATTCATAGTCATGATCCGAAAAATCCTGAATCAATCCCCATTTGGACGTACCCGCCGCATGAATCACGATATCCGGCGGAGACAAATACATGCAAATTTGCCGGTAAGCCTCATCGACAGAAGAACGGGTCCTTAAATCCACCGGAAAGGCAAAAGCCGGAACCCCTTTTTCTTTGCATTCCATGACAACTTTTTGCACTTCCTCCCGCCGGGAATGATAACCGGCGGCAATGTTTGCACCCAATCCGGCCAGTTCGATGCAAATGTCCCGCCCGATTCCCCCGCTGCCTCCAATGATCCAGGCGGTTTTTCCTTTTAACGCTTGCATGTTTTCCATCCTTTCAAACAAAAGCGCCCTTTTGAAAAAGGACGCTTTCACGGTTATGATTTGTAACTTTAATCTTGGGACGGCCGCACGATGGAAACGGCAAACCGGTCCCACTGCATGTGTTCCTGCATGCGGCGGTTCACCTCTTCTAACGTCAAAGCCTCCAAACACGGAACCAGATTAAATAAATCGGCATCATGAAACCGGTAACCGGTAAATTGGTTGGCAATCCATTCCGGAGAATTCAAATAGCGCAAATTCGCACCGATCTTCTTTTTGCGAATCCGTTCAAAAGTTTCCTGGTCCAATCCCTTTTCAATCAAGGGTGGCAATTCCTTTTTGATCCGCTCAAGCAACTGATCGGGATCCGGCGTATCCCCTCCGATGATGGACAACCCGAATCCCCTGTCCAGGGTATAATCCGTCCCGAACCCGTCATCAATCAATCCGTCGTCATACAGGGATTGATACAAGTTGGAAGCCGGGCCGAGCAATGCTTCCAAAGCGATCTGGGTGGCCATTTCTTGTTTGAGAAACTCGTTTCCCTTTACGTTCACCTTGTCCGCTTTTTCTTTAAATCCAAACATGCATTTGGAAATCCCGACACTCAACTCGATTTCCTTGAAGGCTTCGGCCACCTCCTCTGGCTCATCCGGGAAAAAGCGTTCAATCTCCGGCTGATCCGGGAAAGACTTGTTCTTTTGGTTTTCTTTCACCAATTGGATGATGGCTTCCGGATCCACCGGCCCGACAATGAACAGGACCATGTTGTTCGGATGGTAAAAAGTTTCATAGCAAGTGTACAACAAGTCTTTGGTAATCTTCGATATGGACTCCACGGTTCCGGCGATGTCAATCTTAACGGGGTGATGGTGATACATGGCTTCAAACAAGCCAAAATAAGCACGCCAGTCCGGGTTGTCATCGTACATCCGGATTTCCTGTCCGATGATCCCTTTTTCTTTCTCCACATTTTGCTCCGTGAAATACGGCGATTGCACAAAATCAAGCAAGGTTGTCAGGTTTTTTTCCACCTGGCCCGTGCTGGAAAACAAATAGGCCGTCCGGGTAAAGCTGGTAAACGCATTGGCCGAAGCCCCCTGCCGCGAAAACTCCTGGAACACGTCTTCCCCCGATGCCTGCTCAAACATTTTGTGTTCCAAGAAATGCGCAATTCCGTCGGGAACCTCATGCTTTTCTTTCCCCTTTACCCGGAAGGTGTTGTCAATGGATCCGTATTTGGTTGTAAACGTGGCGTACGTTTTAAAGAAATTCTTCTTCGGCAGGACATAAACACTCAAGCCGTTGGGAAGCTCTTCAAAGAACAGAGATTCTTGAATTTGATCAAACTCCACTTTTTGCATGTTCATTCCCTCCCCGGTCCCGTAAGAAATAAATCACATCCAACCGGATTTTCTCCGCTATTTTTTGCACGTCTTCCTTTTGCACCGCATTCACTTGCTCCAATAATTTTTCCAGCGGCAAATCTTTTCCGTTCAAAACGGATTGGTAATGGAAATGGATCATCTCATAAGACCGGTCCATTTGAGAGCGCAGCTGGTTGGACAACGTCGCCTTGGTCTGCTCCAGTTCCTGATCGCTGATGTTTCCTTGCCGGATTTCCTCCAACTGCTCTTTGATGATTTGAACCGCTTGCTCATAGTTGGCGATTTCAATTCCGGATTGAATGAGCAACAGGCCTTTATGACTTTCCAAGCGGGAAGAACAATAGTAAGCGAGGCTCGCTTTTTCGCGCACATTCCTGAACAGCTTGGAATGCGGGAAGCCGCCCAGGATGCCGTTATACATCATGAGCGCCGGATAATCCGGATCTTTTATTGTGGTTTGGGTCCGGCAACCGATGTTCAATTTCCCTTGTTTGACATTCATCCGTTCGGTCACGATCCGTTCTTCCTTCACCGGAAGGGAAGCCGTTTTTGTCTGTACCGTTTTCCGCGTTTTGTCCGCAATGGACGAAAATTCTTTTTCAAGCAATTTCAGCACTTCGTCCACCGATACATTGCCCACGCAATAAAAATCCACCGGGCAATCGGACAAGACCTCTTGATAATATGTATACAACGATGTCGGGTCAATGTTTGGCAAGTCTTCGAGACGTCCATGGTTAAACAACGCATACGGCTCTCCCTGACACATGGCCTCAATCAGGCGATGGGAAGCATAGCGGATTTTATCGTCTTTTAAGCTTTCAATTTTCTGTTTTAAATTTTTCTTTTCCGCTTCCACATAGGACGGCTTGAATGCTTGATTTTCCAGCGCCGGTTTTAATAACACCTCGCTGAAAAACCGGATTCCTTCCGCAAGCAGGGAAGGGGATTCCTTGAGATATTGTTCATTGGCCAGTTCCATGCCAAATTGCATGATATGCCGTTCTCCCCGCTTGAATACATCCCCGAACAAAATGGCCCCATACAACTCATCCAATTTCTGACGGAAGGAAAGGGTGGTCGGATGGGACTGTGTCCCCCTCTGCAACACTTGAGGGAGCAATGCGGTTTTGGTTACGGTTTCCGGGGACAACTCCTGTTGAATAAATGCCATCAGCGTCGTGGTTTTAAACTTTTCGCTGTTACAAACATGGACACGGATATTCCCGATCGAGCCTGTTTCAAACTGAGCAAAACCCAAAGTATTCACCTCTTTTTTCATCAAGTCAATTACCCCTATTATAGACGAATACGGCACCGGTTAGAAATGTTCACCATTTATTATGATCGTCTGCCCGGCAAAAAAATTCTTTTCTTTGAAAACTCGGCGGCTTCCCTCTTCGCGACTACTTCACAGCTTCTTTTTTTCTCTCCCCGGTTTCATTGTCAAAGGATGAAACCAACACTTCGCGGGGCTTGCTCCCTTCATAAGGGCCGACAATCCCTTTGGCCTCCAGCATGTCAATCAGGCGGGCCGCCCTGGTGTAACCGATCCGCAACCGGCGCTGCAACAAAGACACAGAGGCTGTTTGCGCTTCAATGACCAGTTTTTTCGCTTGCGGAAACAATTCGTCGTCGACGGATGATTTATTTTTGTCAGGGGATTGGGGAATCATTTCTTCCTGGTAATCCGGTTCTTGTTGTTCCTTGACAAATTTCACCACCCGCTCCACTTCTTCATCCGAAAGGAAAGCCCCTTGGATCCGGGTCGGTTTGGATGCTCCCGTCGGCAGATACAACATATCCCCGCGTCCGAGCAATTTCTCGGCTCCCCCCATGTCCAGGATGGTGCGGGAATCGGCCTGAGATGAAACGGCAAAAGCAATCCGGGTCGGGATATTGGACTTGATCACGCCGGTAATCACATCGACCGATGGACGCTGAGTGGCGATGATCAAATGAATCCCGGCAGCCCTGGCCATCTGCGCCAGCCGGCAAATCGCATCTTCCACATCGGCCGGGGCGACCATCATCAAATCCGCCAACTCATCCACAATGACAACAATGTAAGGGAGAGGGTCTGTATCTTCCAATCCCTTTTCTTTCACCAATTGATTGAAGCGTTCGATGTCGCGGGCCCCGTGCTTGGCAAACAATTCATAGCGCTTTTCCATTTCCGCCACCACTTTTTTCAATGCCATGGCCGCTTTGCGCGGCTCCGTGACAACCGGAATCAATAAATGGGGAATTCCGTTGTATACATTCAATTCAACCATTTTGGGATCAATCATCATCAATTTCACTTCGTCCGGACGCGCTTTGTACAGCAGGCTGACAATGATCCCGTTGATGCAAACGCTTTTTCCCGATCCGGTTGCACCCGCCACCAGCAGATGCGGCATCTTGGCCAGATTATCCACAATGGGTTTGCCGTACACATCACGCCCCAGGGCAATGCTCAACTTGGATTGCGATCCCAAATATTCCGCACTCTCCAATACATCTCTTAACCCCACCAGCGCGACTTTGGAATTGGGGATTTCGATCCCGACCGCCGATTTTCCCGGGATCGGGGCTTCAATCCGGATATCCTTGGCCGCCAGCGCCAGGGCAATGTCATCCGCCAGGTTGACAATCCGGCTCACTTTCACCCCTTTTTCCGGACGGATTTCATAACGGGTGACAGCCGGTCCCCGGTGGATTTCCCCCACCGTTGCTTTGACTCCGAAGCTTTCCAGTTTGTCCTGCAGCGTTTTTGCTTTTTCATGGACGTTTTCCTGCTCCCGGCCCTGCCTTTTCTTTGTCGGATTCAACAAGGTGGCCGGTGGCAATACATAGTGATCCATCTTTTGTTGCGATTGAAAATGGACTTCAATCGGCTCGTCGGAACCTTCTTCCTGTTCGGGTTGTTTCGGTCGTTTCCTATCCGGCTCCGACGGCTGCAATTTCAATTTCATTTGTTCATGGACCGGCTTTTCCCCGTCCTCCGGTTGCTCCCGGCTGTCTTGGTAAGCCACATCTTCAAAGTCATAAACCACCGGATCGATGGGCTCTTTGCTCACTTCCACATCAGGGACGGTTTTTTTCTGCACACGTCTTTGCTTCGATGGCCGCTTCCGGCGGCGGTCATATTGCCTGATCCAATCGATCAGGCAATCTTTTCCCTTCTGTTTTGCTTTTTTGTAAACGGCCTTAGAGATCAGCGCAGCTTTGGTAAATGAAAAGTCGGCGATCAGCAAAAAACCGCAACACACGACGGCAGCCAGCACAATCAAAGCGCCAGTGTCATCGAATAAAAAATGGAGCAAAGCATAGGAAAAAGCCCCCAGCATCCCGCTGCCGACATCCAGTGGAACCGCTGAATTTCTTTCCTCCAACAACATGTACCATGTCTGATCAATGATTCCCTTGTCCGTTTGAATGGTGTGAAAGGTCAAGTAATGATTAAAAGTGATCAGCGCCATGAACACCAAAGCGACTCCCGTCCACCTCGACGACCAATGATCCGGCCACCGGTGATGCGCCATCACATACACGGACAATCCCATTCCCAAAAGCGGAATGATAAAATCCCATGTCCCCACCACAAAACGGGCCAGATACGTCAAATTTCTGCCAATGG
The DNA here is from genome assembly GCF_005886755.1 of Thermoactinomyces vulgaris. Lineage (NCBI taxonomy): Bacteria > Bacillati > Bacillota > Bacilli > Caryophanales > Thermoactinomycetaceae > Thermoactinomyces > Thermoactinomyces vulgaris. The sequence goes on along the minus strand of NZ_CP039710.1, from coordinate 1,363,779 downwards.
CTCCATAACTGGCAATCGTCACCAAAGACAACGCCAATAAGACAATGCCGTAAATCTCAAACAAAATTTCTTTTTTTGTTCCAATCGACTGTTTTTTCTTATTTCTCTTTTTTGTCATTGAAACCACCTTTTCAACCCATCCGTTCCGAAAGTAAATAATGGAAATGATAACCAGTCGGTATTATCTTATCGATATTTATTTCCCAAAACAACATAAAGTCTCCTACCGGATTTTAAAGATTTTTTCTTTTTGTTCTTCTTCCGGCTCCAAAAAAACTGCCGGCAATGGCCGGCAGTTTACTCTGTCACGGTCGGAACGTTTTTGATGGTGTTTCCCGGCTGAAAACGAGGATCCAAAAAATGACCGGGATCTCCGCTCAGCACTTGGACAATGGTCGCTTCTCCTTCCTCTCCTTCATGGACAATCATCTTCACGCCATCCACTTGAATTTGTTTCAGCTTCAACTCATCCGGGCGGTAAAAAGCCATTTCGATCGGGATCGTGGAATAGTAAATCATTGCAAAATCTCCTTTTGCTTGTTGGCCTCCACCATTTTGTTCAATTCGGCAAGCGCTTCGGAAATGCCGCCCACTTCATCAATCAATCCGTATTTCACCGCATCTTTTCCAATCACATTGGTTCCAATGTCCCGGGCCAGATCCCCGGTCTGGAACATGAGCTCACGGATCTTTTCTTCCGTGATGTTCGAATGGGTGGAAATGAAATGAATCACCCGATCTTGCATTTTTTCCATATATTCAAAGGTTTGGGGCACGCCGATGACCAATCCGCTCAGACGGACCGGATGAATCGTCATGGTGGCTGTTTCGGCTATGAAGGATTTATCCGCCGCAACCGCAATGGGAACCCCGATGCTGTGGCCTCCCCCGAGAACAATCGAAACCGTCGGCTTTCGCATCGTCGCAATCATTTCCGCAATGGCCAAACCGGCTTCCACATCACCGCCCACGGTATTTAAAACAATCACCATTCCTTCAATCTTCGGGTTTTGTTCCACCGCGACGATCTGCGGAATCACATGTTCATATTTCGTCGTTTTATTTTGGGGAGGCATCACCAGATGGCCTTCGATTTGCCCGATGATGCTCAAACAAAAAATATTGCTTTCCAGTTGAGGCACATTGGTTTGCCCCAACTGCTGGATCATCTGGGCGGCAGCATTCTTCTTTTTTTCATTCGATTCTGTATCGGGTCGGACATTTCGATCCTCTTTCACCGGGTTCACTCCTTTTGTATGGACTACGAGTTAGTATGCGCATCTCTCTTTTTTTATTGTGAGGAACCCGGGAGAATTTTATGTTCCTATTTGCGCCAATTTCTTGCTTTTTGCGCCGATGCCGCCACTTTATCCAAATCGCTTCGGACCGAAGCTTCCACGGCGGCGGCATAGGCACCTTCCACCAACGGCGCGTCCGCCACGCGTATCTTCTTTTCGTCCCCCAACATCTCGATGGCCATTTCGACGGACATAGCCGCACTTCCGATATCAAATAAAACCAAAACGCCGCAATCTGAATAAACGCGTTCGATGGCTTCTTTGATCTTAAACGGGCTGGTTCCCAGCTCTCCATCATCCGTTCCGCCGGCAATGGCGACCGGTACGCCTTTTTGTATTTGCGAGAGAAATTCCGCCAATCCTTCAACAAGCTTTTCACTGTGCGAGACCAGCACCAATCCGACACAGCTCATTGTCCGTCCCCCTTCCAAGGTTGTTCTGCCCATGTCCAAAAGAAGTAATAAGAAGACACCGCCCCCGGATCCAAGTGACCTCTCGAGCGTTCCCCAAGGTAAGAAGCACGCCCTTTCTTTGCCACCATCGCCCGGGTGTCGATCATGGATTGTTCGGCAATGTCTTTGACCATTTGCCAGGAGATTTGCTCTTTCGCCTGTTCCATGTACCGGACAACGGGTTCCCAGACATCCAACATGGTCTTGTCGCCGGGCTCCGCTTTTCCTCTCATTTTTAATCCCTGACGAGCCTCGGAAAAAGCCGTTACCCATTCTTCATGCGTCAACACGCTTTTTCCTTTGCAAACCGAAGCCATTTTCAGAAAAACAGTGCCGTACAACGGGCCGGATGCCCCGCCCACTTTGCTTAACAGAATCCGGGAAACCGTTTGGAACCACCACCCGATATCGTGAGGATCATGTTCTTGCGCCAGGACCTTCTCCACTTCCTTAAAGCCGCGAGCCATATTCACACCGTGATCCCCGTCTCCAATCGCCTGATCATACCGGGAAAGCTCTTCCTTTTTTTCTTGCATGATCCGGCTTAAATCCGATAACCAATGCTTCACCTGCAAAACCGTCCATTCCATCTTATCTTCCTCCTTCGGCTTGAACCCATGATACGGTGTCGGATGGTTCTTTCAATCCTTTTTTTAATTCATCATCCAGTTTCAAGAGGGTGAGTGAACAACCGGCCATCTCCAACGAAGTCATGTATTCGCCGACACTGGTGGAGAACACACGGATCCCCTTATCTTGTAAATATTCCGATACTTTCCTGTTCAAAATATACAACTCCATCAGCGGCGTCGCCCCCAAACCATTCAACATGACCGCAACCTCGTCCCCTTTTTGGAGTGGCAAATCCTTAAAAATGGCATCCAACAACACACCAGCAGTTTCATCTGCGGACAAGTGATCCGTTCTTTGGATGCCGGGTTCCCCATGAATCCCCATTCCGATTTCCATTTCATCCTCTTGGATCTCAAAGCCTGGCTTTCCGACGGCTGGCACCGTGCAGGCGGTTAAAGCCACTCCCATGCTCCGCATATTTCGCACGGTTTTTTCCGCAATCCGGTGAACCTCCTCCAAACCCGCCCCCGCTTCGGCCCAAGCTCCGGCAATTTTATGGACGAAAACCGTTCCGGCAATTCCCCTTCTCCGGGACGGATCATCAACGGCCACATCATCGTTGACCACCACGCATTTCACGGGGATTCCTCCCATTATCGCCATATCTGCCGCCATCTCAAAATTCATGACGTCCCCGGCATAATTTTTGATGATCAACAAGACACCCTTGCCTCCGTCGGCTGCCTGGATCGCTCTTAAGATCTGATCGGGCGCGGGGGAGGTAAACACCTCGCCAAGCACGGCGGCATCCAGCATGCCTTTTCCCACATACCCGGCATGAGCCGGTTCATGCCCGGAACCGCCGCCGCTGACCAACCCCACTTTTCCTTGAACAGGCGCTTCATTGCGGACGATGACGGAATAATCCGGAATCCTGGACAATCTCTTTGGATACGCGGCCACCATGCCCTCCAACATTTCATCCACTACCTCATCAGGATGATTGATCAATTTTTTCAACTTTCTCTCATCTCCCTTTTGCAAAAATCGCCACTTTTTCAAGCCGGATCATTCAGATAATCCATCGGGTAAAGAATGGTTTTTCACACTTCATTATATCTAAAAAAATAAAACACTTAAAAAACGGAATAAGTCACCCAAATAAAGTTTTTTCTCCCTTTTATTTCCTTAACAAAAACTCACAAATTGCTTTATAATAATAAATGAGATAGCCACTCTGGCTTACGCAAGCTATCTCAATCAAGTGGTTTTATCATTTTGTTCCCCGGATCTATGAGACCGTTTACACGGTCTCTTTTTTTATCTTTTTGAAACGGATTTCCCCTTCTCCACACCAAATCATTTTTTTCTGCTATGATGAGTGGGGAAAAAGGGGGGGGCATATGATCATGCATCAAAAAACGATTCGATTTTTTTCCGTCTTTCTGTTTCTGTTTGGCTTGTCATTTACAGCCGGTTGCCAGCCGGATCCGCATCAGGAGGCCGGTCCCGGTGAATCCTCCCATGTAACGGGAGATGTCCGGGAGACCACCGCGCCCCATGAATTACCCTCTTTTTTGCGGGATCATCCCGCGGAGGTGGCTCAAACTTATCAAGAAGTCTCCAAACACCGTGATTTGCTGGCCCGGATCCCGTGTTTCTGCGGATGCGGACAAAGTGTGGGGCATCGCAATAATCTTGATTGCTTTATCCACCAACAATCCAAAGACCAAATCACATGGGATTCCCATGCCACCACTTGCGGGGTTTGTCTGGAGATTGCCAAAGAATCCATACAAATGAAAAAATCCGGAACGTCTGATCAAAAAATCCGCGAATTTATCGACCAAAAATATGGCAACGATTTTGCCGAACCGACGCCAACTCCGGCTCTGTAAATGACAATACATCCTGCCTGGACACCCAGACAGGATGTATTTTCTTTATTTCACCAAGACTTCTTCCCGGCAAAAGTCCACAATTCTTTTCAGATGATGGAGATAGAGGTTTTTCAGTTGTTCAATCGTCTCCCGATGATACAGCGTTTGGTGGTAGCGAATCAGCGTGACCAGTTCCCCGTTTTCAACAAACAAACTGAAATCCAGTTTATACGGCCACTGAGCCAGGGGATGAACCCCTTCTCCCACCGGCAGGGACACGATTTGGATGTCCTCCTTCTCCACATCCCGGACAAACTCCCCTTGATAGTTGAAGTTGATCTCAGGTTTGAGCCGGAACGAAAGATCTTGTTTGTTTTCGGGACGGGTTAAATATTTGAGAATCCCGTATCCGATTCCTTTATTGGGAACCCGCCGCAAGACTTCTTTCACATACGGAATGACTTCGGCCGGATTTTTGGAATCTTGTTCAAACACGACCGGATACATAGATGTAAACCATCCGACGGTCCTGGTCAAATCCACCCCGTCAATCACTTCCTCCCGGCCGTGCCCTTCCAATTGGACCGCCACCTTGCCATGGGTCCAACTGTTCAAGGTCATCACCAAGCCCGACAACAACAAATCATTCATCTCCGTCTGGTAAGCGCGATGCGCCCCGGACAACAAGTCACCGGTTTCCTCTTTCGGGAGGCGTCCCCAAACGATGCCGATATGCTGATTGGCATAATCCGACGTTTCTTTTTTATCGACCGGAAGTTTTGGAACCTGGAGGCGGTCGGTCGCTTTCCAATACGGAATTTCAGCAAGCAACGCCGGACTGTTCGCAAACTCTTGCAATTGATGGCTCCATGATTGAAACGAAGTCGTTTTTTGCGGCAAAGCCAAGGGTTCCCCGTCCAATTGTTGCCGGTACGCAGTATGGAGATCTTCGGACAGCACCCTCCAGGAAACGGCATCCATCACCAAATGGTGGATAATGATCAGCAAGTAATCCCCTTCGCCGGTATGGAAAATCCCCAGGCGGATCAACGGCCCGCCATGGATGCGAAGCGATTGATGCAAACGGTTGGCTTCTCTTTTCATCACTTCCGAAAGGTCTTCGCTGTTGACATCAAACTCGTGGATGGAGAAAAATTCCCCTTCCACATCCCGGTTCCATGCCTTCACCTGGTGATCTTCCCGCTTAAACGACATCCTCAAGGCGTCGTGATGGGTCACCAATGCATGGAAAACCGGTTTTAACACGTCGGCATCCCATCCTTGTTTCCGGTACAGGACAATGGCCATGTTCCATTGATCCGGATAATCCGTCTGCTCAAACATCCAACGCTGAATCGGGGTCAGCGCAACTTCCCCCGTCACCACTTCATCTTCCCGGTCTTCATCGATGGGGAAAACATGCGGTGCCAATTCTTCAATGGTCGGATGTTGGAACAAATCTTTCAATCTCATTTTCAGCCGGTACGGTTTCAAGCGGGAAGCAATTTGCATCGCTTTGATGGAATCGCCACCAAGCTCAAAAAACTGATCATGGATCCCCACCCGGTCCAGATGCAAAATTTCCTGCCACAGCTCCGCCAGGATGCGTTCCTTTTCATTGCGGGGCGCCGCATATTCCACGCCGGTTTGCATCTGTTTGGGTTTGGGAAGCATGTTTTTGTCCACTTTACCGTTGGCATTCAACGGCAGTTGCTCCATCTGCATGAAGTAAGCCGGAATCATGTAATCAGGCAATTCTTTCCCCAGGTACTGCCGCAATGCAGGAATGGAACAGGACTCCGATGCCGTGAAATATGCACACAAATGCAACTGATTTTGTTCGTCGGTTTGCGCCACCACCACGGCTTCTTTCACGGTCGGGTAACTTAACAACTTGTCGGCCACTTCCCCGGGCTCAATGCGGTAACCGCGGATTTTCACCTGTTCATCCATCCGCCCCAGAAACTCCAAGCGCCCGTCCGGCAGCCACCGCACCAGGTCTCCGGTCCGGTACATCTTTTGCCCCGGCACGTAAGGGTTGGGCACAAACTTCTCCGCCGTCAGCTCCGGCCGGTTCAAATATCCCCGGGCCAGACTTTCCCCGCTGACGCACAGCTCGCCCGGCACGCCGATTGGCTGCAATTGCTGATGTTCATTCAACACATACACTTGGTTATTGGCCACCGGTTTTCCAATCGTGACGGGTTCATCCGGACGCACCGGGGTGCTCGTCGTCACCACCGTGTTCTCCGTCGGACCGTAATTGTTGACCACCGTGTAGTTCTGCGGCAACACCCGGCCCAACCGGTCCCCTCCGGTCAGCAACACTCTCAGGCTGCGGTTTTCCAGCTGCATAAATTGCTCCGCCACCGGCGTCGGCAGAAAAGCAACCGTGATCCCTTGTTCCTCCATGTACCGGTTCAGTGCCTCCAGATCATAACGCATGGCCTCTTCAATGATGTGAAGCGACGCTCCCGCCATCCAAGTCGGGAAAATCTCCCATACCGAGGCATCAAATCCGACCCCTGCGTATTTGATGCTCTTATCTTCCGGTGTCACCTGAAATTCACGGATATGCCACTCGCACAAATTGATCAGGGAGGCGTGTTCCACCATCACGCCTTTGGGTTTTCCGGTGGAACCGGACGTATAGATCACGTAGGCCAAATCCCGTTCTTTGTTCACCGGTGCGGGGTTGTCATCGGATTCGCCCCGGAAATCTTTGGTTTTCATATCCCAAACTTCCACGCCGGAACTGCCGGGAACGGCCGGACGATCCGTAAGAAGCAGGGAAGCCCCGCTGTCTTTCAACATATATTGGATCCGGTCCGCCGGATATTGCGGATCAATCGGAACGTACGCCGCCCCTGCTTTCAAGACACCGAGAACCGCCGCCATCATCTCTTTGGACGGGGACATCAGGATGCCGACCAGTTGCTCGCGGCCGATCCCTTTCTTCCTCAGCGCATGGGCCAGGCGGTTGGCCTGCCGGTTCAACTCTTCATAAGTCCATCGTTCTTCGCCGCAAACCACCGCCACCCGGTCCGGTTGCTTTTCCACCCGTTCTTCAAACCAGGACGGAATCGTTCTTCCCCGCGGATACTCCAGACGGGTTTGGTTAAAGGATTGCAATATCTCCCATTTCTCTTCCAACGTGGGAAGCTCAATCTCGCACAGCCGAATTCCGGGATCATCCACAATCTGTTCGAGAATATGAACAAAGTGGCCAATCATACGCCGGATGGTCCCGGGCTTGAACAGGCAAGTGCTGTATTCGACAACCCCTTTGAATGTTTCCTCATCTTCCGCCATCATCCAGCTCAAATCAAATTTCGATTTTTTCCATTCAATCTCCCCTTGGCGAATTTTCAATCCTTGCAGTTTAAAAACCGGCATGTCGATATTCTGCATGGCAAACATGGTGTCAAAAAGGGGATTGCGGCTCAAATCGCGCTGGGTATCCAACTTTTCCACCAATTCCTCAAACGGATAATCCTGATGCTCATACATTTGCAGGACGCGTTCCTTCACCTGTTCCAAAAAGACTGTGAACGGAAGTTGCAAATCAATCCGGTTGCGAACCACAAGCGTATTGGCAAACATCCCCACCATGGACTCCAAACCGGCATACGATCTTCCGGCAATCGGCGAGCCGACAATGATGTCGTTTTTGCCGGTGTATTTCGCCAACAGCAAATTGTACGCGGCCAAGAGTGCCATATACGGAGTCGCTTTTTTCTCATCCACAAGCCGTTTCAATTTCCGGGTTAATCGGTGCTCGATTTCGAAAGTCATATGGTCCCCGTCAAACCGTTGTACGGAAGGTCGCGGGTAATCCGTGGGCAAATCCAGAACCGGAAGTTCGCCGGAAAGTTCATTCATCCAATACTGCTCGTGTTTTTTCCATGTATCCTTTTGTTTTTCCTTTTGTTGCCAGACGGCATAATCCTTGTATTGCAGGGACACCGGCGGCAACGTTTCTCCCTGCAGGCATTTCATCAAATCCTGAAACAGGATGTTCATCGAGACACCGTCGGAAATGATGTGATGCATGTCGATGACCAAGATCTGTTCTTCTTCCTTGGCATGTTCGATCATTCCGACCCGGATCAACGGAGCTTTCTCCAAATCAAACGGACGGATGAACTGTTGAATTTTTTGTTTCACATCCGGACGGTCTTGGGCTTGATAACACTCCACCCGGACCTCCACATCGGTGTGAATTTTTTGCATCAATTCGCCATCAATGAGATGAAACGAAGTACGCAAGGATTCGTGCCGTTCCACCAGTGCCCGGAATGCTTCTTCGAGACGGGAAACCGGCAAATTTCCTCGGATGGAAAAGGCATGGGGCATGTTGTAACCGGTGCCCATTCCTTCCAGTTGCCCGACCACATACAACCGTTTCTGTGCGGATGAAACCGGATAATAAGCTTGTTTGGGTGCCGGAGCGATGGTGACATGTTCAGCCGTTTTTTGATTTTCGATGTATGCGGCCATCTCCTTGACCACGGGACGGGCAAAAATCTCCCGCAAAGGCAGTTCCGTATGCATCCTCTTGTGGACTTGCGCCGACAACATCATCCCTTTGAGGGAGTTGCCGCCTTTTTCAAAGAAGCTGTCATGGACTCCGATTTGTTCGGTATGGAGAATCTCCTTCAAGATTTCGATCAACTGCTCCTCGGCGGGAGTGGCCGGTGCGTCATCCTTGCTTCGGGTTGTGTCGGCTTCCGGCAACGGCAATGCTTTTTTGTCCACTTTGCCGTTTCGGGTCAAGGGGAGTTTCTCCATTTCGATAAAGTGAACCGGAACCATATAGTCAGGCAATTTCAAACTTAAATGCTCCCGTAATTCTTCCGCGGAACAAGGAGACGACGCTGCGAAATATGCGCATAACTCCGGTTCTTGAGAAGGATTCAGCTGCACGGTGACAAAGGCCTCCCGGACGGAAGCATGCTCCAACAAACGGTTGGCGATTTCCCCGGGCTCAATGCGGTAACCGCGGATTTTCACCTGTTCATCCATCCGCCCCAGAAACTCCAAGCGCCCGTCCGGCAGCCACCGCACCAGGTCTCCGGTCCGGTACATCTTTTGCCCCGGCACATAAGGGTTGGGCACAAACTTCTCCGCCGTCAGCTCCGGCCGGTTCAAATATCCCCGGGCCAGACTTTCCCCGCTGACGCACAGCTCGCCCGGCACGCCGATTGGCTGCAATTGCTGATGTTCATTCAACACATACACTTGGTTATTGGCCACCGGTTTTCCAATCGTGACGGGTTCATCCGGACGCACCGGGGTGCTCGTCGTCACCACCGTGTTCTCCGTCGGACCGTAATTGTTGACCACCGTGTAGTTCTGCGGCAACACCCGGCCCAACCGGTCCCCTCCGGTCAGCAACACTCTCAGGCTGCGGTTTTCCAGCTGCATAAATTGCTCCGCCACCGGCGTCGGCAGAAAAGCAACCGTGATCCCTTGTTCCTCCATGTACCGGTTCAGTGCCTCCAGATCATAACGCATGGCCTCTTCAATGATGTGAAGCGACGCTCCCGCCATCCAAGTCGGGAAAATCTCCCATACCGAGGCATCAAATCCGACCCCTGCGTATTTGATGCTCTTATCTTCCGGTGTCACCTGAAATTCACGGATATGCCACTCGCACAAATTGATCAGGGAGGCGTGTTCCACCATCACGCCTTTGGGTTTTCCGGTGGAACCGGACGTATAGATCACGTAGGCCAAATCCCGTTCTTTGTTCACCGGTGCGGGGTTGTCATCGGATTCGCCCCGGAAATCTTTGGTTTTCATATCCCAAACTTCCACGCCGGAACTGCCGGGAACGGCCGGACGATCCGTAAGAAGCAGGGAAGCCCCGCTGTCTTTCAACATATATTGGATCCGGTCCGCCGGATATTGCGGATCGATCGGAACGTACGCCGCCCCTGCTTTCAAGACACCGAGAACCGCCGCCATCATCTCTTTGGACGGGGACATCAGGATGCCGACCAGTTGCTCGCGGCCGATCCCTTTCTTCCTCAATGCATGGGCCAGGCGGTTGGCCTGCCGGTTTAACTCTTCATAAGTCCACCGTTCTTCGCCGCAAACCACCGCCACCCGGTCCGGTTGCTTTTCCACCCGTTCTTCAAACCAGGACGGAATCGTTCTTCCCCGCGGATACTCCAGACGATACGCATTGAAATTGTTTAACACCTGATGCTCTTCATCCGGCGTGATCAATTTGATGTCAGACAGGCGAAGGTCCGGATTCTCCGTGATTTGCTTCAAAATATGAAGATAATGGCGAACCATTCTTTTTACCGTTTCCGGCTTGAACAGATGCGTGGCAAATTCCACGATCCCTTTGATTTTCTCATCTTCAATCAGGATCCAGCTCATATCAAACTTGGATTTTTTCCAATCCCATTCAACCAGTTCCAGCGAAAAATCCCGGAACTGAAGGGCCGGCAATTCATTCTTTTGCAAAGAAAACATGGTGTCAAAAAGAGGATTCCGGCTTAAATCCCGTTCTGCCCCCAATTTTTCCACCAGTTCTTCAAAGGGATAATCCTGATGCTCTGCCATCTCCAGGATTTGTTCTTTCAATTGCGCGAGAAACCGGGCAAACGATACATCCGGTGTCGGCCGGGTTCGGACCGCCAGCGTGTTGGCAAACATGCCCACCATGGTCTCCAGGTCCGCATGCGGCCTTCCGGCGATGGGGGACCCGACAATCAAATCCTCTTGCCCCGCGTACTTGGAGAGCAGGACATGATAAGCGGCAAACAACACCATATACATCGTTGCATTCTGCTCATCGGCCAGCTGCCTTAATTGATCCGACAATCCCGCATCCATTTCAAAAGGAAGCTGATCCCCGTCAAAACGCTGAACTTTCGGGCGCGGAAAGTCGGTCGGCAATTGCAAAACGGGCAACTCGCCGGAAAGTTCATTCAACCAGTACTCCTCATGTTTTTTCCAACGGTCTTTTTGTTTCTCATGTTGTTGCCAATAAGCATAATCCTTGTATTGCAATGGAAGCGAAGGCAACTCTTCACCTTGCATCCGCCGCGAAAAATCGGAAAACCATTGCCGGATCGAAACACCATCAGCCACGATATGATGAAAATCCAATAACAGATACTTCTCGCGGGTGTCCGTACGTTCCAACACCCCGGCACGCATCAACGGCGCCTTTTGCAAATCAAACGGGCGGATAAATTCTTGAATGACACGTTTTTCTTGCCGTTTCCCGCCGGCTTGGTACTGCTCGACGACCAATCGGGCATCGGGATGAATTTTCTGCCTTAATTCCCCGTTAATCATGTGGAAAGACGTTCTCAACGATTCATGCCGGTCCACCAAAGATTGCAAGACGCTCTTTAAACCGGGAACGGACAAATCGCCGTGAATCCGGAATACATAAGGCATATTGTAACTGGTGCCGCTTCCTTCCAGTTGGCTGACCATATATAAGCGCTTCTGCGCGGAAGTCACCGGATAATCCTTCATCTCCGGTGCCGGGGCAATCCCGGTGTATTCTTTTTTGCCCTTATTCTGCAAAAAGGCCGCTTGTTGCTGCACCGTCGGCCGGGCAAAAATCTCTCTTAGCGGCAAGTCTGCATTCAATTCCTTGCTCACCCGCGAAGAAAGCATCATCGCTTTCAGGGAGTGTCCCCCCAGGTCAAAGAAGTTGTCATGAATCCCGACTTGGTCCGCATCCAAAACTTCCTGCCAGACTTTTACCAGCTTTTCTTCCACGGGGTTCGTGGGGGCAACATAATCCCTTTTGTTCTCCAACGCTTCGGCCGGTTTGGGAAGCGCCCGCAAGTCCACTTTTCCATTGGGCGTAAACGGAAGTTGATCCAATTTTACAAAGTAATCGGGGATCATGTATTCCGGCAACGCTTTGGTCATGTGCTCACGCAATGCAGAAGGTGAAACATCCTTTTTCAACACAACATAAGCACACAAATAGGAATGCCCGTTCTGATCTTTATCGGCCAAAACCACCGCATTCAGCACATCGGGATGGGCAAACAACCTCTTTTCCACTTCACCGGTCTCAATGCGGTGTCCCCGGATTTTCACCTGATTATCCATCCGCTCCAAATATTCCAAATGGCCATCCGGCAACAGGCGAACCAAATCCCCGGTGCGGTACATGCGTTGACCGGGATGGAACGGATCCGGAACAAAGCGGGTTTCATTTAATTCGGGACGGTTTAAATACGCTTTGGCCACTCCGTCGCCACTGACGCAAAGTTCACCGGGAATGCCGGGCGGTTGAAGATTTCCCCATGGGTCCAACACATACAGCTTGGTGTTGTTCAGCGGCTTTCCAATCGGTACACGATGGGTGGCCAACACTGACGGATCAATGGAATAAGTCGCGGCAAAAACCGTGGTTTCCGTCGGTCCGTACCCGTTGATCAGTCGGTTTCCGCCCAGTGCTTGCACTGCCTTTTGAACATGTTTGACCGAAGCCTTTTCCCCGCCAAAGACAATTTTGCGCAAGCTCTTTAAACAATCAAGATCCAAATCCACAACCGTGTTAAACAGGGAAGTGGTCATAAAGGCGACGGTAATCTCTTCCTCTCGGATCAATTTGGTCAGCTCCGCAAAGTCTTTGGAAGCCTCTTTGGGCACCAAAACCAGCGTCGCTCCGTTCAACAAGGCATTGTAGATATCAAACGTGGATCCGTCAAAACAATAGTTTGACAACTGCAACAGCCGGTCCCCGGCATGCACCTGTATGTACCCGTTGTTGATGACCGTCCGCATCACATTGTAATGCATGGTCAAAATGCCTTTGGGCTTGCCGGTCGATCCGGAAGTATACATGACGTAAAGAAGATCATCCGGCTGATTGACATTCTCCGGGTTGCTTTTTTCCTCCCCCGCCCATTCGCCGGGAGCCAGTTCAACCACTCGCCCTTTATAACCGGCAGGCACTTTCAGTCCCGGCTGCACCATGAGAACCGGAGCACCGGCATCTTCCAGCATAAATTCCTTCCGTCCAGCGGGATATTCCGGATCAATCGGCATATAAGCCCCACCGGCTTTGACGGCCGCCAGCATGCCGATCATCATTTCAAAGGAGCGTTCCGTCATCAATCCGACAATGTCCCCGCGCCGGACGCCTTGTTTCCTCAACACTCTCGCCAGCTGATTGGCTTGTTCATTCAACTCTTTGTAAGTCATCGTATTTCCCCGGAATTTCAAGGCGATTTGCTGCGGGGATTTTTCCGCCTGTTCTTCAAAAATCTCCTGAACGGTTTTATCGCGCGGATAATCCGCATCCGTTTGATTCCATGCAAACCACTGCTGCTTTTCCGAAGGGGAAACCAGTTCAATGTCTTTCAAGCGGCAATCCGGATTTCCAATGACTTGGCGGACAATCCGTTCAAAGTGGCGGAAACAGGATTCCACGTCTTCTCTTTGGTAAACATGTCCGTTGTATTGAAACAAAATGGTGAATTTCTCACAGGGCACCACAATCACATTAAAGTCATAGTTGGTTTTTTCAAACGTGCTCTTGGCATCCGTCACGACAAACCCCAATTGATGCCGGTATTTATGGAAAATATTCGAATCAAACACATAGTTTTCAAACACAACAATATGGTCAACCAATGAATCGCCGCATTGCGCCGCTTTCTGAATATCGGTCAACGAAGCATAATCATACGGCTCCGAGGCCAGCGCCGCTTGTTGAACTTGTTTGGCCAGGTCTGTAAAACGGTCATCGCCACTTGCTTTGACCCGCACGGGAATGGTGTTGATGAACAAACCGACGATCTCCTGGATCCGGGGAATGTCTTTGTTCCTTCCGGAGACCACGGAACCGAACACCACATCGTCCGTGTGATTGTACCGTTGCAACATCAATCCCCAGATTGTTTGGAATACATTGTTCAGGGTGAGATGATGTTCACGGGCAAATTGATTGAATTGCCTGGTCAACGTTTCATCCAGTGAACAACGGACTTCCTCCAACTTGTAATCATCGCCGCGGGCGGTCTTCGCTCCCGGAATTTTGGCATGTCCTTCATACCCGGCCAAATACTGTTTCCAATATTGTTCTGTTTCTTTGGGATCCTGCTTTTCCAGCCAACGGATCAATTCACGATATTGCGTCACTTTTTTGTGGGGAACGGGCTCGTGATTTTTCAGCTTCCCATAAATTTCGAACAAATCTTCAAACACGATCCCCATGCACCATCCGTCCAAAAGGATGTGGTGGCTGCTGAACACGATTTGATACTGTTGGGACCCTGTTTTCAACACGGAAACACGCAATAACAAATCTTTGGACAAATCAAACGGTTTGGTTTGATCTTTTCGGATCCATGCTTCAACCTTTTGATTCCGCTCATCTTCCGGAAGATGGGAAAAATCCTGATACTGAATCTTTGCTTCGCGCTCTTGCAAAACCACCTGACGTGGTTTTTTCAGCTTTTTATAAATAAACACAGTCCGGAAAATGTCATATCGTTCAATCAAAACATTTAAACTCTTTTCAAACAGTCCGGGATCAAAATCCCCCTCCACCTGGATCAACAATTGTTTGAAATAAGAATTCCCCTGGTCATATAACGAGTGAAACAGCATGGCCTCTTGCATGGGAGACAAAGAATAGATGTCCACCTGTTTTTTATCCATAACCGATCTCCTCCAATAGTCAGACAAGGATGTTAAGCCAAGAGCCCTTCGTGCAAAGGACTCTTGGCATGGCGTTTACAAATCGGAAAGCAAGTCGGAAATATCCTCCAGCTCCTCAAACGTCAAATCTTTGGAACTAAAGTCACTGGGGGTCCATTCTTCTTCTTCTTTGGATACGCAATGCCCGATGAGCCGGCGCAACTGACGAACAAACTCTTCCGCCAAACGGGCCACGGTTTCGAAACGGTAAACATGCTGATGATACTGGAAGTTCATCTCCAATCGTTGATCCATCACTTTACCGTAAATATTCAGCAGATAAGGGCTGGTCGACAACGGACTGAACTCATCGCCCGTCGGCATCGGGGACATTTGGAACCCTTGGTCTTCATTTTCCTGATCGAACTGCCCCAAATAGTTGAAACTGATCTCCGGTTTCAGGTTCCAGGTCATCCCTTCTTTTTTTACGGGGGAAGTCAGGTATTTCAAAATCCCGTAACCAATTCCTTTATTGGGAATCTTCCGCAATTGCTCTTTCACCTGCTTGATGGCATCCCCTTCATGGTCTGTATCCAGATCAAAAACAACCGGAAACGCCGTCGTAAACCAACCGATGGTGCGGCTTAAATCCACATCTTGCACAATCTCTTCCCGGCCGTGCCCTTCCAGATTGACGGCCACCCGTTCCTGCCCCGTCCACTTGCGGACAGCCAAGACCAGTGCGGTCAACAACAGGTCATTGATTTCGGTATGGTATGCATGGTGCACTTCGGTAAGCAATTGTTTCGTTTCTTCTTCGGTCAGTTCCACTTTGATGGTGGCGTGATCCATGAGGCGCCGCTCTGTCGGCAGGGTGAAATCCCTCGGCAGGGCCGGAACATCCGTATTTTCCACCTGCTTCCAATAATTCAGTTCGGACAAGGCTTGTGGTGAATCGGCATAGTCGGTTAACTTTTTGCTCCATTTTTTAAAAGATGTGGTTTTCTTGGGCAAAACAACCTCCTGGTTTGCGGAAACCTGTTGATAGGCGGTTGCAAAATCCTCCAGCAGAATACGCCACGACACACCGTCCACCAGCAAATGGTGAAGAATGATCAACAAATGATCCCCTTGGCAGGTTTTAAACAATCCCAATTGGATCAATTTGCCCTGGTTGAAATCATGGTTCCGCTGCAATTCATTGGCCATGGACTTAATGTGCGATTCCGGATCGTTGACATGCCGCAAATCAAATTCATAAAGGTTGAAAGACTCCCCTTCTGCCAAACCCCGGTTGATCTGCACCCATTTTTCGCCATCCTGCTCAAAGCGCATTCTCAGCGCGTCATGATGTTCCACCAGCTTGGAGAAAGCTTGATGCACCTGGTCTTTTTGCCAGCCATCCGGATGATAAAGCATCATCGATTGATTCCAATGATGGGCATTCATAAACTCCTGCTCGAAGAACCAATGCTGGATCGGGGTCAGCGGGACTTCCCCCTCGACGATCCCCTCATCATCCGCCGATTCGACCGTTTGTACATACGGTGCCAGTTCATAAATGGTGGGATGGTCGAACAGGTCGTTGATTTTCAGTTTGTAATCCCATTGATGCAACCGGGATACAATCTGAATGGCTTTGATCGAATCCCCGCCCAGTTCAAAGAAGTCATCATGAATCCCGATCCTTTCCAAACCGAGCACTTCTTTCCAGATTTGAACCAGCTTTTTCTCCGCTTCATTGGTGGGTGAGGTGTGTTTCTTACCGGTTTGAACCATCCCGTCCGGTTTGGGCAACGCTTTCTTGTCAATTTTTCCATTGGGGGTCAGCGGGAGTTGTTCCAGTTCCACAAAAAACGCAGGAACCATGTACTCAGGCAACTCTTCCATCATATACCGGCGCAATTCCGGAACCGACCAGGAATCCTTGGCCGTGAAGTAAGCACACAAATACGACGTCCCGTTTTCATTGGTCTGCGCCACCACCGCGGCTTTCTCCACACTCGGGTGTTTCAGCAACCGGTCTGTAATTTCGCCCAGTTCCACCCGGTGTCCGCGAATTTTCACCTGTTCATCAAACCGGCCCAGATACTCGATGTTTCCATCCGCCAGCCACCTTGCCATGTCCCCCGTCTTATACATTTTCGTCCCGGGGACAAACGGATTTTCCACAAACTTTTCCGCAGTTAACTCCGGACGGTTCCAGTAACCTCTGGCCAGCCCTTCCCCGCTGATGCAAAGTTCACCGGGAACCCCGACCGGCTGCAGTTGATGGTCTTTGTTGACAATGTACACCTGCTGATTGAAAAAAGGCTTTCCAATCGGTGTTTTATCCGAAGAACCGTCAAGCTTGGCGTAGGTCGTGCATACCGTCGCTTCCGTCGGCCCGTAGGCATTGATAAATGTGCGGCCGGCTCCCCATTTACCAGCCACCCCCGGGCTGCATGCTTCGCCTGCACTGATGATCGTTTCCAGATCCGGCAATTCTTCATGCGGGACGGACTGCAATACCGACGGCGGCAATGTAACATTGCTGATCCTTTTTTCTTTCAAATATTTCACCAGGTCATTCAAGAGCACCATTTTTTCTTCCAGATACAGGGTCGCCCCGACGGTTAAGGTGGGGAAGATTTCGGCAACCGATGCATCAAAACTGATGGATGCAAACTGTAAAACACGGCTGTGCTCACGGATCTCGTAAGGTTGGGCAATTTGCACCAGATTGCAAAGGTTGCGGTGCTCAATCATCACCCCTTTGGGTTTTCCCGTCGAGCCGGAGGTATAGATCATGTAAGCCAGATCGCCCGGCTGGTTGATGACCGGCAAATCGGAGGCGTCTCCCCTCATCAGTGACGGGCTGATCACCAAAACATTCCCCCGGTAACCGGCCGGCACTTGCAATCCCGGCTGCACCAACAACAATTTGGCCTGGCTGTCCTCCAACATATACTGAATTCGCCCGGCCGGATAATCCGGATCCACGGGGAGATATGCGCCACCGGCTTTTAATACCGCCAAAATGGAGACGATCAACTCCGGCGACCGGTTCATCATGATCCCGACAATCTGTTCGCGGCCGATTCCTTTGTTGCGGAGATTTCTCGCCAGTTGGTTGGCTTGTTCATTCAACTTTTTGTAAGTCCAGACTTCTTCTTTGTAAACCAGCGCCGGGTGATCGGGGGTTTTATTCACCTGTTGTTCGAACAACTGCTGAATCACGGCTTGTTTCGGATAGTCCGTCTTTGTGCGGTTAAAGTCCACAAGCAATTGCTGTTTCTCTTTTTCCGAGACAATTTCCAACCGGTCCAAAGGCGTTTCCGGATTCTCCATGATTTGTTCCATCAAGGTTTGCAGATGCAAAATCACATGCTGCATGTCGGACTCTGTATACACTTCCGTATCATACTTCAGCTTGATCAACCATTCGTCCCCGGGGTAAATGATCAATCCCAACCCATAGCTGTCCTGTTCAAACGCATCCAAACCGGCGATGGAAAATCCGAGATCTTTCTCTTTGCTTTTTAAAGCCTCCATGTCCAGCGGATAGTTTTCAAAGGCCATAATGTGATCGAACAGCTGATTAAACAATGGGGTGTTGGCCTGAATCTCCGCCAACGACGCATAATGGGCTTTTTCCGCCTCCAGAATTTCGCGTTGGGTCCGCACCAACAATTCGGAGAACGGTTCGTTTTCCTGCCGGCGGATCCGCACCGGGACCGTATTGATAAACAGCCCGACCATTTTTTCCACTTGCGGCAGGTCCGACGGCCTTCCGGATACCACGGTTCCGAACACAACATCATCCGTATTGTTGTATTTCTGCAACAACACTCCCCAGATCGCCTGGAAGAACGTACTCGGTGTCACATGATATTTTTGCGCCAACATCGACAACCGGTCGCTCAAATGGCGGGGAAGGCGGAAACTGACCTCTTTCTTTTCCAGTTCAAAATCGGTCTTCCTCCCGATGCCTTTGCTCAAAACGCTGGCTGTCTGTTCATAACCGTGCAAATAATCTCTCCAGAACGCTTTGGCTTCTTCATGGTCTTGTTCTTCCAGCCACCGGATATAATCCCGGTAAGGAGCCATTTTTTCCACTTTGAGCGTGGCATGCTTCATCCGCGCCCGGTACATGTCCAGCCAATCTTCCAACAACAGGCCGATGCACCAGCCGTCAAACAAGATGTGGTGAAAACTCCACACAAAGTGGTAACGTCGATCGCCCAATTTGAACAACGCAAAGCGGATCAACGGCTCATGCAAGGTGGCAAACCCTTTTTTCCGGTCCTCCCGTTTAAACCGGGTTAAGAAAGCTTCTTGTTCCTCTTTGGATTGATGGCTTAAATCCACAAACCGGAACGGAACTTCAACCTCTTTCAACACGGTCTGGAACGGTTGATTCAATTTTTGGTACAAGAAAACCGTTCGCAACACATCATGCTTTTGAACCAAATCATCCAAGCTCTTTTCAAAAGCGGCAAAGTCCACTTCTCCGTCCAAATCGATGTAAAACTGCTCAAAATATTGGATCCGTGTTTGGATCGCATGAAACAAAATCCCTTTTTGCAAAGAAGAGAGCGGATAAATATCATGAATGTTCTTCGGATCCAACACCGAACAAATCTGTTCCAGTTCACGAATCGACAGATCCCTGGCGCTGAAATCACTTGGTGTGCGAACCGGTTCAGCTTGCTTTAAACAGTGACGGACACACCGGGTCAAATGTTCCAAAAAGCGGCGTCCCACCGTCTCAATGGTTTCCCTGCGGAAGAAACGGTGATTGTATCCCACCCGGACTTTGAATTTGCCGTCTGCCACCATACTGTTAAACGTAAGCACATGCGGTTCCGGCGTCAGCGGGCTGAACCAGTCTCCAGTGGATATGGAGCCAAATCCCAATCCTTCTTTTTCAAACTGCCCGAGATAGTTAAAGCTGATCTCCGGTTCGAGCGCAAAGGACAAGTCTTGTTTGTGGTCCAAAGAGGTCAGATAACGCAGGATTCCGTAACCGATTCCCTTTTCCGGAACATGGCGCAACGTTTCCTTGACGCTTGGAATCACACGGGACAACTCCGTCTCATTCAGCTCGAAAACAACGGGATACATGGTGGTAAACCAACCCACTGTCCGGTTTAAATCCACACCGTCAAACAATTCTTCCCGGCCATGTCCTTCCAGATGAAGCGCCACTTTCGATTGTCCCGTCCATTCATGAACAGCCAACGCAAGTCCGGTCAACAACAGGTCGTTCATTTCCGTGTGATAAGCCTGATGTGCTTGGGTCAGCAGTTTCCTGGTGAGCTCTTCATCCAGCTCCAATTCGATCTCCCGCATGTCCCGATGGAGTTTTTCCCCGGTCCATTCCTCATCTTTGGGCAAAGCCGGCACGGTTTGTGAACAAACCCGCTTCCAATAACTTTTTTCTTTCAACATCTTTTTACTGTTTGC
Organism: Thermoactinomyces vulgaris; assembly: GCF_005886755.1. NCBI lineage: Bacteria > Bacillati > Bacillota > Bacilli > Caryophanales > Thermoactinomycetaceae > Thermoactinomyces > Thermoactinomyces vulgaris. The sequence continues at coordinate 1,343,490 of NZ_CP039710.1, read as the reverse complement.
AAATTGAAAGAGTTGTTTTGCCCAAGTTTTAAAGGAACTGGTTTTTTGGGGCAACCGGATCTCCTCATGTTTGGATGCCAGATCATAAGCCGTTTGGAAATCTTCCAACAGAATGCGCCAGGAGACGCCGTCCACCACCAAATGATGAATCACCATCAGCAAGTAATCCCCTTCACGGGTGTGAAAAACCCCCAACCGGACCAGCGGGCCGTTTTTTAGATCGATCCCCTTCTGCAGCTTGTTCGCATATGCTTCGATGTTTGCCGGTTCCGATCCGGTCAAATCGAATACATCCAAGGTAAACGCCTGATGTTCCAAGGGTTGATTCGTCTGTTTAATTTCACCGTTTGTGAAATCATACGTCATCCGGAGCGCATCATGATGCCGGACCAACCCCTGGAATGCCTGACCGACCCAAGCCGGGTTCCATCCTTCACCGGAGAAGAGCATCATGGCTTGGTTAAAGTGGTGCGGCTCCTCGGATTGAAGGGAGAAGAACCATTTTTGAATCGGAGTCAACCGGACGTCGCCGGAAACCACTTCCTCTTCCTCCATCCGGGAGACACCGCGCCGGATAGAAGGAGCGAGTTCCGCGATCGTGGGATGACGGAACAACTGCTTGGTTTCCAGTTTCATTTGCTGCTGGTTCAACCGGGCCGCAATCCGGATCGCCTTGATTGAATCACCGCCCAGCTCAAAGAAATTGTCATGGATTCCGACCCGTTCGGCCCCCAAAACTTCCTTCCACACTTCGGCCAACAAGGCTTCGGTTTCCGTTGAAGGCTCCACATATCCGGCCGAAACTGCCTTGCGCAAATCCGGTTTTGGCAATGCGCGTTTGTCGACTTTCCCATTGGCATTTAACGGCAGCGAATCCATTTGGACAAAATATCCGGGCACCATGTAATCCGGCAGTTTTTTCTGCAAGTTTTGCCGCAGTTTGGAAACATCGATTTCACCTTCGGCCACGCAATAAGCGCATAAGTAAGATTGCCCTTTTCCATCCCGGTCCATCATCACAAAGGCTTCCCGGACCGCTTCTTCCTCCAGCAACTTCCGTTGGATCTCGCCCAATTCAATGCGATGTCCCCGGATTTTGACCTGATCATCCAAACGGTCCAAATACTCAATCGTGCCATCCGGCAACCAACGCACCAAATCGCCGGTTTTGTACATGCGCCCGTACGGTGCGAAAGGCTCCCGTACAAACCGCTCTTCCGTCAGTTCGGGGCGGTTCAAATATCCTTTGGCCACCCCGTCTCCGCTGATGCACAGTTCGCCGGGCACCCCGACCGGCTGCAATTGGTTCTCGGAATTCAGCACATAAAGCCGGGTGTTATGGAGAGGTTTCCCGATCGGAATAATTCCCCGCTCGATATGCTTGAACCCAACCGGACAATAGGTAGCGAACACGGTGGTTTCTGTCGGCCCGTACACATGAACAACGCGGTCCTCACCCAAAAACTCCACCGCTCTTTTCACATGGGAAAAGGAGACTTTTTCCCCGCCAAACAAAATTTTCCGGACGTTTCGCAAACATTCCAAATCCAAGTCAACCAGGGTGTTAAACAACGCCGTCGTGATAAAAGTGACCGTGATTTGTTCTTCCCGGATCAGCCGGGATAATTGATTCAAATCCAATAAAGCTTCTTTGGAGACCAAGGTGAGTTGCGCTCCGTGCAACAACGAAATGTAAATGTCAAAAGTCGATCCGTCGAAAGCATAATTGGACAATTGCAACACGCGATCCGAAGGATCCATTTCGATATATCCGTTATTAAACATGGTCCGGATCACGTTATAGTGCATGGTTTCGATGCCTTTGGGCGTACCCGTGGAACCGGAAGTGTAGATGATATACAGGACGTCTTCCGGGGCGTTGATATTCGGCAAATTTCCGGGATCCTCATCTTTCCAAACGTCCGGAGACAATCCGGCCACCGTCCCTTGATAAGAAACGGGAGCGGAAATCCCGGGTTCCACCAACAACATGGATGCCTGACTGTCTTCCAGCATAAACCGGATCCGCTCATCCGGATATTCGGGATCAATCGGCAAATAAGTTCCTCCCGCCTTTACAATCGCCAACAGGCTGACCATCATCAAGGGGGAACGGTTCACCATCAAACCGACGACACTTCCCCTGGTGACCCCTTGTTTCCGCAACCAACGGGCCATCCGGTTGGCTTCTGCATTCAACGCTTGATAAGTCAGGACTTGATCGCCCATTTTGACCGCCGGCCGATCCGGCGTTTTCATCACTTGCTCCTCAAACAACTGCTGAATGGTCTTCGTTCCGGGATAAGGAGCATCCGTCCGATTAAATTCGGTGACAAGCTGATGGCGGTCTTCCGGCGGGAGCAATTCCACGTCTGCTAGGCACTGCCCCGGATCCTTGGCGATTTGTTCCAAAATGTATAAAAAGGATCGGATATATCGTTGAATCGTTTTCCGTTCAAAAAGACGCGTGCAATACTCCACATGAAAGCGGACGGTGTCAGCTTCTTCCTTTGCTTCCCATGTCATGTCAAACATCGATTGTTTCCAGGGCAACGGCACACTTTTCACGTCCGCTCCGGGAATCCGGACGGCGGCTTCCTCCATGTTTTGCAAAACAAACGCGGTGTCAAAGAGCGGATTGCGGCTCCGGTCCCGATCCAATTGCAACGCCCCGATGATTTCTTCCAACGGATAATCGCCGTTTTCATAAGCTCCCAGCACCCGGGTTCTGACTTGTTGCATGTAACCGGCAAAAGAAAGTTCCTTTTTGGGCTGTGAACGAAGCGGCAAGGTATTGACAAACATTCCGAAAACCGGTTCCATCCAGGATTTTGCACGTCCGGCCACCGGGATTCCGACAATGATGTCTTCTTGTCCTGACAGTTTGGAAATCAACACCTTGTATGCCGAAAACAGCATCATAAACAAGGTGGCATTTTCTCTTTGCCCGATTTGCTTCAGGCGTTCCACCAATGCCGGTTTCACTTCAAAAGAAACTTTATCTCCGGCAAACTCCTGAACCGGGGGCCTCGGATAATCGGCCGGCAATTCAAGGATCGGAATCTCTCCTTCCAGCTGCTTGAGCCAATACTCTTTGCGGCGAAGGCACTCTTCCGAACCGAGCCATTGTTGTTGCCACAAGGCATAATCCTTGTATTGTTTGGAAAGCGGCGGAAGCTCCTGTCCTTGATACAGCGCACCCAGTTCACGGTACAAGATTTCTTCCACCGAGATTCCGTCCGAAACGATGTGGTGCATATCCAACAACAGGTAACAGCTCTCTTTGGCATGAATCAGGGCAGCACGAAGCAAAGGAGCTTGTCCCAAGTCGAACGGCCTGATAAAATCTGCGGCAATCCGTTTGACTTCTTCCTCCGAATCCGCGTGGAACATCTCCCACGTTATCTCTGCTTCGGCATGAACTTTCTGCACCAGTTCTTCATCCACCCAGTGAAAAGAAGTCCGCAACGCCTCATGCCGCTGAACCAATTGTTCCACCGCCGATTTTAACCGCTTTGTGTCAACATTTCCCTTCCATTCCAACAGCACCGGTGTGTGGTAAGTGGTGCCGATGTTTTCCATCTGTTCCACTGCATACAAGCGTTTTTGGACGGAAGACACCGGATAATACTCTTTTTCCTCTGCCCCCTCCCATTCATCCGGGATTCTCCCTTCCGCTTTCCGGATTTGAACGGCCATTTCCCGTAAAACCGGATTTTCAAACAAAGCCTGAATCGAAAGCTGAATCTGAAACTCTTCCCGGATTCTTGACACCAAGCGCATTAACTTGAGGGAATCCCCTCCCAAATGGAAGAAATGGTCCCCGGTTCCGGGCTCCACGTGCAAAATCTCTCTCCAAAGCCGGATCAACGTTTGTTCAGTCTCATCGGTGGTTTTCACCATCTCCCGGGTGGCGGCGACCTCCGCTTCCGGCAACGGCAAGGCTGTTTTATCCACTTTTCCGTTGGGAGTCAGCGGAAAAGCTTCCAAATGAATCAGATGGGATGGAATCATGAAGTCGGGCAATTCCTGCGCCAAGTGTTTGCGGATGTCTTCTTCCTCCCATCCTTCCCGCGCCGTGAAATAGCCGACCAGCCGATTTTCGCCGTATTCATCCTTTTGCACCAAGACCAATGCATCTTGAATCAAAGGATATTCCATGAGGCGTTGTGTGATTTCCCCCAGCTCAATCCTGAATCCACGGATCTTCACCTGATCATCCAACCGCCCCAAAAACTCGAGCCTCCCGTCCGGAAGCCAACGGACCAAATCGCCGGTTTTGTACATGATTTCACCAGGTTCATGGGGATTGGGGACAAACTTTTCCCATGTCAGGTCGTCCCGGTTCAAATAACCGCGTGCCAAACCGGCCCCGCTGATGCATAACTCCCCGGGGACGCCAATCGGTTGCAACTCGTGATTTTGATCCAAGACATAAACACGGTGATTGGCAATGGGTTTTCCAATCATGACCGGTTCGCCGTGACGGACGGTCCCGCTGGTGGTGACAACGGTGTTTTCCGTCGGCCCGTAGTTATTCACGATTTGATACGTTTGCGGAACCACTTTTTGCAGCCGGTCTCCACCGACCAGCAGGGTTTTTAAGCAATGGTTTTTGAGCTCCATAAATTGCTCTGCCACCTGCGTCGGCAGAAAACTTACCGTTACGCCTTTTTCCTGCATAAAATCATTGAGCTGCCGGATGTCGTAACGCAATTCCTCTTCAATGACATATAACGTCGCCCCGGCCACCAACGGCGGGAAAATCTCCCACACGGAAGCATCAAATCCAAAACCGGCATATTTGGTGCACCGGTCTTTTTCGGTGATGTGAAATTGTTGATTATGCCAATAAACCAAGTTAACCAAGGAAGAATGTTCGATCATCACACCTTTGGGTTTTCCAGTGGAACCCGATGTATAAATCACATAAGCCAAATCATCGGGCCGGACCGTCGATGGCAAGGGGCGCACTTCCCTGGTTACACTCCAATCCATTCCCGCCAAATCAAATACCGGGACATCCGCCGCCAAATCGCCGGACGCCGTTTTCAAAGACAGTAACATTTTGGCATGGCTGTCGCTTAACATATACGAAACCCGCTCCGGGGGATAATTGGGGTCCACCGGCAAATAAGCGGCTCCGGTTTTCAAAATCCCCAAAACCCCCACGATCATTTCCAAAGAAGGCGGGACCATGATGGCCACAATATCCCCTTTTTCAATCCCGTGATCCCTTAATGCCATCGCCAACAGATCCGCACGCCTGTTCAACTCCTGATAAGTCAGGCTGACCCCTTTGAATTCAACGGCGGTCCGGTTCGGCGACTTCATGACCCTCTGCTCAATCAGCCAGTGTACCGTTTGGCCGTCCGAAAACGCCCGGGTTGTTTCATTAAACTTTTTCAACAATTTCTTTTCTTGTGCCGTTACAATTTGCAGCTTGGAAATTTCCAAACGGGGCTGGCTGGTGACACTTTCAATGATTTGTTTCAGATGATGACCGGTCGCTTGGACCAACCCGCCATCATACCGGTTCGGATCATATGATATCCGGATGGTCAGGTATTTGGCAGGAATAAAGGTGACAATCAATCCAAGCCAGGGCGAATGCTTTTTGATTTCATAAACGTGGCTTTTATATTTTTTGATCCATTTTTGGTATTCAAAATCGTGCTTGGAATAGGAACGGTCAGCGACCACCACCAGATGGTCCAAGGCTTTTTCTTCCATCCCCGTCGCTTCATGAAACTTGGAAAGCGGAAATAAATAAAAATCAGAATGGACATTCGTTTCAGATAAATGTTGAAAGAGCTGGTGAAAGGTTTGAAAATCATCTTTGACACGGAGCAATCGGATTTCCGGATCGCAAGCAGAAACCTTCTTTCCGGAATGGTCGGCAAATGCAAACAAAACTTCTTTCTCTCCGCTGTATCTCAACAACAAACTGCCCCATACCCCTTGAAGCAACGAAGACAAAGCCCCTTGATACCTTCTGGATAACGCATAAAAACTTTCCGTGACGGACCGGCTCAGTCTGATTTCATAATGCTCCGTTGCTTCGGTCTTGTCCCCCATGTTTTCTTTGCCGGCCCATGTTTTCCTGGCGGGAATGAACACGCCCCCGTCATAGCCGCTTAACCATTCATCATAATACTTCCTGTGCTCACTCCATCGTTCCTTAACATTTGCCTTTGTCATGATTAACCTCCAATTTATATAAAACTTATAATCTATTTCAATTATTTTAAAAAGGCAAAACTCATTTTATCCAAACATCCACCTCTTGTCAATGAGACAATCATGAAATTACAAAATATAATATAAAATTATATTAATAAAAAATGTTTTTTAGGATAAGATGCAGGTATTTCACTTATAATACCGAGGTATGTATCCTTTAAAAAAATGGTATACTTATATTTTTAAATATACAGCATTTGGGAATTATGAAATATCATACTAATTCTTTTCCATCACTTTGAATTCTCCTTCCTGATTCATACAAATTTCTCATTGCACTCCGGATATCGAAAGAGATTGCTTTTGATTTGAAAATTGTTATACTAATTGAGTATGAATCCAGACATTCCGTTTTGACGGGAGGAGGAGATTCCATGGCATGGGCTTATTTGATCATCGCCGGAATCTTTGAAGTGGTATGGGCCATCGGACTTAAATACACTCAAGGATTCACCCGGTGGTTTCCATCCCTTGTCACCATTGCGGGAATGATCTTCAGTTTTTATTTTTTGTCCCTCGCCCTCAAAGCTCTGCCCATCGGCACCGCCTATGCGGTCTGGACAGGGATCGGCGCTTTGGGCACGGCAGTGATGGGGATCTTTTTGTTTGATGAACCCCATGACTGGATGCGTTTATTTTTTTTGTTCCTGATTCTGACCGGAATCGTCGGCTTGAAAGTGACATCCGCCGGTTCATAGCAAAAAGCCGTTTTTTCTTAGCCGCGCAAAATAAAAAAACCGTTATCCTTGAACAGGATACGGTTTTTTATTCACTCCGTTAATCAGCTTTCTTTTTTGTCATACACTTCTTCTTCATTGCTTTCCTTGTCCTCACCGGCCGGAACACGCGGCTCAGCCGGTTTTTGATCCTTTCTTACCAGCGGTGCCAGGTATCGTTTTACAAAGAAACCGGCAAACAGTGTCACCACCAATGCCTTGATAATGAAAATCAACAATTCAACAGCCACTGGTATGACGAGTGAGTTCATCAAATCTGGTTCTTGCAGCAATTTTTACCCTCCCAATCGAACATCAATCACAAGAATTGATGGATATTATATCAAATCTCATCCCTTTTACATAATCCGTTTGAATAAGTTCACCAATTTTTAATGATTAAAGATCGCATCGGCCGGCACTTCCAAACAAAATTCCCCATATTCCGGCGCCGAACGAATATAAAAATATATAGAATTTTCTCTATTTTTGGTATAATTAAATGTGGAATATGAAAAAAAGGGGGGTTCAACCGCCACATCCAAAACCGTTTTTCAACCGGAACCCGGGGGACTTTGATCATCATCTTTAAGGGGTGGATGGCATGTCTGATCAATTTGGCAGTGTCACCGGGATTGATGTTTCCCATCATCAATCGGTCATTGATTGGCAGAAAGTCAAAGAAGATCCTCAAAACATTCAATTCGCTTTCATCAAAGCCTCCGAGGGAGAAACATTCACCGATTCACAATTCTCCAATAATGTAAAAGGGGCGCAGGCCGCAGGAATCCAAGCGGGTGCTTATCATTACGCCAAGTTGTTAAGAGGAAAAGCAGAGAAAGAAGCGCAGAACTTTGTTGATAAACTGAAACAACACCAACTGGATCTCATGCCTGTTCTCGACCTGGAAGAAAAAAACACCGATATGACAGCGGACGAAATCGCCGATTGGGTGCTTGCCTTCGCTGAGCATGTCAAAAAAGAAACGGGCGAACAAGTTCTGTTATATACTTTCCCCGATTATATCAACCGGTTTAACGGCTTTAACAACCGTTTGAAGGACATGCCGTTATGGTTGGCGCATTGGAGAGTGGACAATCCAAAGTTGCCCTCAACAGGCGGCTGGGAAGAAATCACCTGCTGGCAGTATACGGACAAAGGGAGTGTTTCGGGAATCATGGGGGACGTGGATATGGATAGAGCCAAATCGCTCAAAGCACTGAAAAGCAAAAAAGGATCGGACAACCCCCCGCCGGAAGAACCGCCCAACCCGCCACAATCCCCGGAAGACGACAAAGACTGGCACGTTGAACTGATCGCCTCCGGTTCAGGATCTGTCAATATCAGCTTCCAATTCAAAAAAGGAAATTCAGACAAAGAACCCGCACCTTCCCCGGAACCGGAACCCGATCCCGACACGGAACCGGAACCCAAGCACGAAATGATCGATGATTACCCTTTTAAGAACAACAATCCCGGCGATGTGGACCCATGGGGTTTTTATTACAGGGAATGCGTCTCCTTTGTCGCTTGGCGCATCAATAACAATCTCGGGATTCCGTTCACCAATGACATGACCGGTCCCAACGGGAAAAAAGGACATTGGGGAGACGGCAGGCATTGGGATGAAAACGCAAGACAGATCGGTTACAAAGTGACCCGTACTCCAAAAGTCGGAGCCGTTGCCCAATGGAACAAAGGAAACCTCAACCATGTGGCCTTTGTCGCCGAAGTGAGCAGCGACCAGAAAACGGTAACGGTCGAAGAGTATAACTGGGACATCCGTCACGGCTACGGAACACGCCAAGTTCCGGTCGACCGGATTGACAATTTTATCCATATCAAAGAATAATAGGCTAATAACCGGCTTCAGCATCCCGGTTTTTGCATAAGAAAACCGGGATGCTTTTTGGGATCATCTCCCGATAAAAATATACTTTGAAAAGAAAGCTGCATCATGCTCATAACCGAAACTTGTCTTTAATCATTTTGGCGACTTTTTCAGCTTCCAAATTTGGATTGTTTATTCTAATGTAGTTTTTCTTTCTGATCTCTCCTTTCAGAGAGTTCAGACGATGTTTTTCAGCAGTCTGTTTTAAATCAAGTTCCGATTGGGTTATATTTTTTTTCGACGGTTTCTGTTCAAGTCTGTGGGGCGTTTTCTTCCGTTCAAGCCTTACTTCAAGATCCGCTTCCAGTTCCACAAAATAAACAATCCCGCCCTTGGATTCGAAAATGGAACAAATGTGATCAACATAATCCCAGTCTCTTTGTTGATCAAACGCCCAGACATACGTGAAAATGATTCCGTATAAATCACTTTCCAACGCCGCTTCAAAGATCTCTTGGCGAAACCGGTCCGATAATCTCCATGTTTCAGGACCAAAGCCAAAAAACGGATAAAGCAACTCCAGTGTCATATGATTATGAAAAAGCTTCAGTTTTGTGATTTTTTCCAGCTCTTGACCGACTGTCATTTTGCCGACGGCCTGCGGCCCGAATATCAAAACAAATTTCATTCGTCCCCTTCTTTCAACCCGTTTATTTTTCAAAAAGGCTTGCCGCCCCATCCACAATAAATGAACTTCGACCAGACGGTTTCTCTTTCACATGATAAAAAAACCGCAGCCTTGAAAATTCAAAAGCTGCGGTTTTCTGTGCGGTTTAGCTCCGGTTAAACTTCCATGATAATTGGCAAAATCATCGGACGACGACGGGTCCGCTCAAACAGAAATTTGCTTAATGCATCCCGGATGCTCGTTTTGAGCGAAGCCCATTCGCTGACATGTTCTCTCATGCATTTTTCCATGGTCAATGCCACAATCCGGTTCGCTTCATCCAATAACTGTTCGGATTCCCGAACATAAACAAAGCCTCGCGAAATGATATCCGGCCCTGATACGATGGTGCCGTTTTCTTTGCTTAAGGTCAGCACCACGACCAAAATTCCGTCCTGAGATAGTAATTTGCGGTCTCTTAATACAATATTGCCAACATCACCAACGCCCAAACCGTCAACCAATACTTTCCCGGTCTGAACCTTGGGCCCGTATCGGGCACGACCACCTGAAATTTCAACCATATCTCCGTTGTCACAGATAAAAATGTTTTCCGGGCTTACTCCTACAGATTCGGCAAGTTGGGCGTGAGCACGCAACATACGATACTCACCATGAATCGGAATAAAGTATTTGGGTTTCATTAAATTCAGCATGAGCTTCAGGTCTTCCTGAGACCCATGCCCCGAGACGTGTACATGCGAAGTCGTGCTATACACAACATCCGCCCCAATCCGGAATAATTGATCGACGGTGCGGCCGATCAATTTTTCGTTGCCCGGAATGGGTGTGGCGGCAATGATCACGGTATCACCGGGTAAAATTTCCACTTTGCGATGAGATGCGTTCGCCATGCGTGTCAGCGCTGACATCGATTCCCCCTGACTTCCTGTGGAAATCACCGCCACCCGATTGGCAGGCAAACGATTGATCTCATCCGGGTCAATGATCAAATCAGAGGGCACATGCAAATACCCCAACTCCGATGCAATATTGACCACATTGACCATGCTGCGTCCCACCACAGCCAGCTTTCGACCGTACATATGGCATGCGTTCACCACTTGCTGGATGCGGTGAATATTGGACGCAAAAGTAGCTACAATCACCCGTTGCTTTGCTTTACGGAAAACTTCGTTAATCCCTTCACCGACCGAACTTTCCGATCCGGTAAATCCGCTGCGCTCCGCATTGGTGCTGTCAGATAATAAACACAATACCCCTTTTCTTCCAATCTCAGCCATTTTATGGATATCCGCAGCGTGTCCATTCACCGGGGTCATGTCAAATTTAAAATCTCCCGTGTGAACAACGGCTCCTTCCGGTGTATGAATGCAAATACCGACGGAATCAGGAATACTGTGATTTGTATAAAAAAAGGTCGCTTTCAGTGTAGAACCCAGTTTGATTTCCGATTTACCGTTGATGATGTACCGTCTCGTGTCATTTAACAGATGAGCCTCGCGCAATTTATGCTCAACCAGTCCCATCGTCAATTTCGTGGCGTAGACGGGAACATTGAGCTGACGCAAAATATACGGCAACCCGCCGATATGGTCCTCATGACCATGCGTCAAAAGAATCCCGCGTACTTTATCCTTATTCTCAACCAAGTATGTGATGTCAGGTATCACGATATCGATTCCCAGCATTTCCTCTTCCGGGAACATCAAGCCCGCATCAATCACAACAATGTCGTTCTCATACTGCACCACATACATGTTTTTTCCGATTTCATCCAACCCACCGAGTGCAAAAATGGATAATTTGCCTCGCTGGTTTTTTGTCAAACTGTTTACCTCCTATATTCTGTTGTCTTTAACTGAAACCGCACAATTACCACTTGTCCCTTATTATATACGATGAAAAAATGGATATGCAACCGGATCTTTTGTTGAAAAAAGTCAATGACAAACAAAAAACCTGCCTGTTTTTTCACAGGCAGGTCCGTTCCCGTCACAGTTCTTTCAACCATTCATCCGTTTTCCTTTTTTCTTCTTCCGACAATTCCACAATCGGAAGGCGCACGTAAGGTTTCGACCAGCCTTTTTGCGACATCGCATATTTCAATGGTGCCGGGCTCGTCGTCAAAAACACGCCGTGGAAGACAGGAAGCAGACGAATGTGCAAGCTTTGCGCTTTCTTCACATCCCCCGAGAAGAAAGCTTCCATCATTTCTTTCATTTCCCGGCTGACCAGGTGGCTGGCCACACTGACAACCCCGGCTCCGCCAATTGACAAAATCGGCAAAGTGAGCCCGTCATCTCCGCTGTATACCGCCACATCGCCGGGAACCGCCGAAATCAGCCGCCCGATTTGATTGAGATCCCCGCTTGCCTCTTTGATAGCGACCACATTATCCAATTGAGCGAGCCGGGCCATGGTTTCAGCCGTCATATTGACACTGGTGCGTCCGGGGACATTGTACAGCATCACCGGCAGTGAAGTCGATTCGGCAATCGTTTTGAAATGCTGATACAACCCTTCCTGCGACGGTTTGTTGTAATAGGGGGCGACCAGCATCACCCCGTCGACGCCGATTTCCTCCGCTTTCTTGGTCAATTCCAGGCTTTGCAGGGTGTTATTGCTTCCGGTCCCTGCGATCACTTTGATCCGGCCGTTTGCTTTTTCTTTGGCAAAACGATATAATTCCAGCTTTTCGGAGAGGGTCAGGGTGGGAGACTCTCCGGTCGTTCCGGAAACAACAATTGAATCATTCCCGTCCTCGATCAAACGCTCGATATTGGCTTCCAAACAGGGCCAATCAATCTCGTTTTCTTCGGTAAACGGCGTAAACAGCGCCGTGATTAATCGGCCAAACAACATCCTCACTTCCCTCCTTTATGAACAGTAGAGTTTATTCAGATGAAATTTTTTATGCAAAGCACGCACAGCTTTCTCCATGTCTTTTCCATGGACCAGCACCCAAATGGTCGTATGGGAATCCGCTGATTGCAACACTTGAATATCCTCTTCCGTCAGTGCTTCCGAAATTTTGGCCATCACGCCCGGAACGCCGGCGATGCCTGCACCGACAACGGATACCTTGCTGCAACCTCTGGATAATTCCGGTTCCAGTCCCAGATCATATAATATTTGTTCCGCCTGATCCGCCAGATCATCATAAACCGTATAGGCAATTTCGCTCGGGTTGACGCTGATAAAATCGACACTGATCCCATGATCCGCCATCGCTTTGAAAACTTTCAACTGTGTATGGTATTGCCCTTGTCTCAGCCGGATTTTCACCTGAGTCACATTGGGCATCTGGGTCACCCCGATGATGGTGTTTTCCCGCACTTCCCGAACCAACCGGTCAATTTCGCTCCGGTGTGTCACCAACGTTCCCGGATGATCTGACATGGTCGAACGGATCCGAATCGGGGTGCTGTTTTGCATGGCAATCTCCACGGCCCGGGGATGAATCACCTTGGCTCCTTGAAAAGCGAGATTGCACATTTCAACATAGGTGACCTGCTCCAATTGGGCGGCATCCTCGACAATTCTTGGATCAGCCGTCATAATCCCTTCTACATCTGTAAAAATATCTACATATTCGGCATCAAGAGCCGCTCCCAACGCCGTTGCGGTGGTATCGCTGCCGCCGCGTCCCAATGTGGTGATTTCCCCATCGGTTGTTTGCCCTTGGAAACCGGCCACGACAACGACCCGGTTGTTTTCCAGTTCATGCAAAATGCGTTTGGGATTGACAGTGATAATCTGGGCATTGGTATGCTGATCGTTCGTAATGATCCCCGCTTGTCCACCGGTCAATACACAGCTCCGGATCCCTGCCTGGGTCAGCATGCTGGACAGGGTAGCTGCAGAGATGATCTCTCCACAGCTTAACAACAAATCTTTTTCACGGGGAAGGATCTGCTGATCATATTGATCAATCAAACCGAGCAATGTATCGGTTGCGTATGGTTCCCCTTTTCTTCCCATCGCTGAAACAACGACAACCAGTTTGTTTCCTTTCTCCAGCTCGTTGGAAATATGACGAAGGACACGTTGACGCCGTTCAGCGGTTGCCACGGAGGTTCCTCCGAACTTCTGTACAATAATGCTCATGCCTATCCCTTCTCTTTATGATCATTCTCTTTCAATCAAAGTTTCTGCAATTTGAACCGTGTTGGTTGCGGCTCCTTTCAAAAGATTATCCGAAACCACCCACATATTGAGCGCGCGCGGATGGGTCAAATCGCGACGGAGACGTCCGACAAACACTTCCGTCCGGCCGGATGCATCCAACGGCATGGGATAAATCTGCTCCTCAATCGCATCCTGCACCACCACACCCGGTGCATCATTTAAGAGGGTTCGGACTTCATCAAGATCATAATCCGATTTTAATTCCACATAAACCGATTCACTGTGCCCCCGTACAACCGGGACCCGTACACAAGTGGCGGTCACGCCGATGGAATCATCCGCGAAGATTTTTTTCGTTTCGCGCACCATTTTCATTTCTTCAAGTGTAAATCCGTTTTCTTCCGCCACATCCACTTGCGGAATCACATTGAACGCTTGCTGATAATGTTTGTCAAGTTTGCCCACGGGAAGAACATTTTTTTGGACTTCTTCACCGGCCATCGCGGCTTTCGTCTGTTCTTCCAATTCGTTGATCGCTTTCCATCCCGCACCGGAGACGGCTTGGTATGTCGAGACAATGATTCTTTCGATTCCGTACCGATCCGCCAACGGTTTTAATGCAACAACCATTTGAATGGTGGAACAGTTGGGATTAGCAATAATTCCTTTATGCTGATCCAACGCTTCCGGATTCACTTCCGGAACCACCAACGGGACTTCCGGATCCATTCGAAAGGCGTTGGTATTATCCACAACAACCGCCCCGCGTTTCACCGCTTCTTTTGCCAATGCCTTGCTCACACTGCCGCCGGCGCTGAATAAAGCGAAATCGACGCCTTCAAATGCTTCCGGCACTGCTTCCTGAACCGTGATTTCCCGACCGCGGAATGTGATTTTTTTGCCTGCGGAACGTTTGGAAGAAAGCAAGCGCAATTCTTCGACAGGAAAATTTCTTGCATCGAGGGTGTTCAATATTTCTTGCCCGACAGCTCCGGTTGCTCCTACCACTGCGACATGATATTTCTTTGCACTCATGAAGTCCCCTCCCATATGAAGTGAGCCCCCTGTATCTCATCAACGGGGGACGAATGAATCATCTATCCGAGCTCTTTTCTATTATGAAGTCAAGTCGCGGTATTTTTCAACTATTAATGGTTGCAACTGTTTCCCTTCGATGGCGGCAAGACAGGTTTCCGGGATCAATTCCATTCGTGCGACCATGGACTTGGGTTTTTTTTCGGGAGCATCTTGGCCAAACGGAACAAAATAAATGTCTTTGGCTGCCAGCAATTTTGCCAGGTTGACGGCATTTAAGCCGAGTGCGTCGTTCGTGGAAATGGCCACCACCACCGGCCGGTGATTGCGCATTTGCGCTTTTGCCGCCATCAAAACCGGGCTGTCTGTCAATGCATTGGCAAGTTTCGCCAGGGAATTGCCGGTGCAGGGAGCAATCACATAACAATCCAAACTTTTTTCAGGACCGAACGGTTCCACTTCCGGTATGGTCATCAACGGGGTCCGACCGGTGATTTCTTTAATTTTTTTCTTCCAATCTTCCGCGGTGCCGAACCGGCTGTCCACCGTCGCCACCGTATGGGAAATCACCGGAATCACGTTTGCCCCCAGTTCCACCAATCTTTTCATTTGCGGGAGCACTTCATCATGCGTACAGTGGGATGCCGTCATGCCGAAGCCGATCGTCAAGTTTTGAAAATTCACTGAACGGTTCCCTCCCTGAATAACTCATTTTTCATGATCCGGGTGATGGTCTCCGCCAAAATTTGTCCGGCTGTTTTCGGAGCCACGATTCCCGGCAGACTGGGTGCCAAGATGGCTTTGATTCCTCTTTTTTCAGCGAACGGATAATCCACGCCTCCCGGTTTGGATGCCAGATCAATGATGACCACATCATGAGGCACGTTGGCCAAAACGGTTGAATCAATGATCAAGGACGGAACGGTGTTAAAAATCAAATCCGCATTTTTCACATGGTCTTTTAATTCGGATGTATCAAACGCCTGAATCCCCATTTCAAATGCGCGGGCTTTATGCTCGGAACTTCTCACCCCGACTTTCACCCGGGCTCCAATCGCATGAAGCACACGGGCCAGCGACAATCCGCATCTTCCCATGCCCAGCACAATGCTTTCGGAACCGTGAATGGTGATGTCGGTGTGTTGGATGGCCATCATCAGCGCACCTTCCACTGTCGGGATGGAGTTGTAAATGGCCACATCATCCCGGTTTAAGAGTTCAATAAGTTGAAGCCCGAAATCCCGGCACAACTTTCGCAAATACTCCTTGGCCATCCCGGCAAAAACGAGGCAATGTTTTGGAAGAGATTGAAACAACTCCGGGGTCAGAAACAATTTTTTGGACGTAAAAACACTGCTGATTTGCCCTTTTTCATCGGTCCCAATGATCGGGAGCACCAAAACATCCGCCGTCTCTAACAAATCAGACGAAAGCTCCTTTAACGAAGCCCCGCTGACCGGACTTTGCAAATTGTCAAATCCGACCAATGAAACCCGGGCTCCCATCTCTGTACAGCTTTTAATCACCTCTAATTGCCGTGCATCTCCACCGAGGAAGACAACATGTTTGCCTGTCAGCATTTTCTTCACTCCTTTCCCCGGAAGAATCCTTACCATGATCAACATCTGTTTGCATCATATGAAAAAAAATGAAATTCGGTTCCCTTCTGTCAAAATTGTTTTTTGGAAGATTTCCGGTCCAACGAATCCACGATCAACATTTCCGGCCCGACTTTCCGGATCATGCTCCACGTCAATTCCATAAACCTGTGCTTCTTTTTAAACCAGGAAGATTCCGTCGGTAACAAGATGGCATGGATTTTTCCGGTTTGCGGATCAAACGACATGTCTGCATGCAACAAATCCCCCAACCGTTCTCCTCCCACCAAATCGATGCATTCCTTTTCTGCCAGTTCACTCCAGCGCAACATCCTTCCCCCCCGACGTTCCATTTTTTCTCTCCCTTTATCCATATGATTCAGTCAACACTTTTATAAAAAACAAAAAGCCCGGCAGGCTTTGCCGGACTTTCGGATTTGGCGTTCATCCTCTTTATTTAACGATGTTCCAATCGGATCCTTTGCATTTCCAAAATCAGTACATCCAATTGCTCGGATAAAGGCAAAACACGGGCATCCATCAATCGTTCGGGTTCACCGTTCACCAATTGGTACAATTCCTTGCGGAGATGTTCCATTTCCTCCTGTAACCTTCTGATCCGATGCCGCTCGGACATGAAGATCACCTCTCCTATTTACCCGTATGACCAAAGCCTCCAGACCCACGTTCCGTTTCATCCAACGAATCCGTAACTTTGAGGGAAACCGCAGGGACTTGCATAAACACCAACTGTGCAATACGGTCTCCCCGCTCAACCCGAAAAGGCCGTTCCCCCAGGTTCAGCAAAATCACCCCGATTTCTCCACGGTAATCTGCATCGATTGTCCCTGGTGTGTTGAGCACGGTGATTCCGTGTTTTAAAGCAAGACCGCTTCTCGGACGCACTTGGGCCTCCAGCCCTGCCGGCATCGACAAGGCAATTCCGGAAGGAATCAACTTCCACCGGCCCGGTTTGATTTCCACTGGATCCATCACTGCGGCATGGAGGTCAAAACCACTGGAACCCGTCGACATTTTCACTGGAAGAGGCAGATCTTCGTTTCCTGGCATGTGAAAAACTTTGACATTATGCAATGGAGTTCCTCCTAAAACTGGAAGGGATTTTTCCGTCTGGCGAAATCAGCGCCAACGACATGGGTGATGAAAAAATTTTCCGCGCCAGACGATTCACGCCATCCAAAGTGATTCTATCCACCTTTTCGATGATTTCATCCAAAGTGAACTGACGATTTAACAACAATTCATTGCGCCCCAACCGGCTCATGCGGTTGTTGGTGCTTTCCAGTCCGAGCATTAAGCTCCCTTTCAATTGTTCTTTGGCTTTGTGCAATTCGTCCGTCGTCAATCCTTTGGTTTTGAGATCATCCAAAATTTGATAAATGTATTCAACCACTTCATTCTCCTGCCCGTGTTTCGTTCCGGCATAGATGGCAAAAAGGCCGGTGTCACGATGGGCGGAATGATAAGAAAACACCGAATAGGCAAGCCCGCGCTCTTCGCGGATTTCCTGGAACAAACGGGAGCTCATGTTGCCGCCAAGCACATTATTCAACAAAACCAATGTGTAAAAATCTTCATCACCGACGGCCAGTCCCGGCAATCCGAAACATAAATGGGTTTGTTCGGTTTCTTTTTGTTTCACTTTGACATCCGGCGTAAAAACCGGAACCTCCCTGCTTCGTACCGGCATCTCGCCCTGATGGCCGGAAAAAGCTTCCTCGACCCTTTCCTTGTAATCATCCGGCAAATTGCCGGCAATGGCAATCACGACATTGGAAGGGACATAAAATTGATTTTTATAGCGGAACAAATCCTCCCGGCGGAAACCGGTCACGGTTTCGGCATTGCCCAATACAGGGTATCCCAAGGGGTGGCCGCCTGACGACACTTCGGAAAGCATGTCATGAACCAGGTCATCCGGCGTGTCTTCCACCATGTAAATTTCCTCCAAGACCACTTTTTTCTCTTTTTCGATCTCGCCTTCATCAAACACCGATTCAAAAAACATATCCGATAATACATCCAGTGCCGTTAAAAAATGTTCATCCAGCACTTTGGCATAATAACAAGTGATTTCTTTGGAGGTGAAGGCATTCACGTGTCCGCCGATTGCGTCAAAGGATTCCGCAACCTGTTTCGCGGTGCGCGTTTTGGTTCCTTTAAACATCATGTGTTCGATAAAATGGGAAATCCCGTTATTGGCAAGCGATTCATTTTCAGAACCGGTTCCCACCCAAATCCCCAAAGCGACTGAACGGACGTGGGGGATTTTTTCAGCAACCAACCGAACACCATTCTCCAGCGTATGTTTAACGATCAAATAAGATCCTCCTTAATTCTCTGATAAACTACAAAAAAGCAACACTACTATATCAAATCATAAATCATTGCTCAATGGAATCCACTCGTTTTGAAGAGAGCATTTCGCTGACCGTCATCCACTTCAAGCCCTTGTTTTTCCCTGCACGGATCATCCCCGGCAACGCTTTGACCGTCCGGTCCGTCGGATGAGTCAACAACAAGGTGCCGGGTGCAATCCCTTTTTCCACCTTGTTCACCATCATCTCCGGCGAAACGGACTTTTTCCAATCGACGGTATCCAATGTCCATAATATGGTTTTCATTTGAAATTGTTCGGCTATTTTTAATACGCGGTTGTCAAAATCGCCGGCCGGCGGGGCAAACCACCTGCTTTTGACCTGTAAGGTTTCTTGGATCAAAGACTCCGTCTTTCCGATCTCGGCTTCGATTTGCCCGGTGCCGATCCGGCTCATCAAAGGATGGGAATAAGCATGATTTCCCACTTCATGCCCTTCTTTCACCAACTGCCTGGCCATTTCGGGATTCTTTTTCAGCCAGGAACCATCCAAAAAAAAGGTCGCTTTCACCTTTTCCTGTTTGAAAATCTTGAGCATTTCCGGTATGTATTCCGTTCCCCAAGCCACATTCACCATCAGCGCGGCCGCCGGTTTTTTTTCGTTCCCCCGGTAAACCGGTGCCTGTCCCAGATCTTCCAGTTGTATTTTCGGGGGAATTTCCTGATACACCCAATGAATCCGGTGCTTGTCTTTTTGCTTGAGTGTGCTTTCGATCGTTGCTTCCAGGTCGACTTTTCGCCCGTTCAGCCCCGGAATGGCTTTCCAAACCGGATCCAGCCGTGCATCGATGGGGGCAATCTGATGTTTGGGCGCCTCTTTTTTGATCTTTTCGACAATCGGGGAGTCTGTCTTGAAGCCGGAAGAGATCACCGACACCTCCGCTCCGCTCTTCACGGCCGTCACATAAGCTTCAATGGTGGGAAGTTGGACCAGCAAAACAATAAAACAAACCGATAAGAACAGTGTCGCCATACGAACGGGAAACAAAGTTTGCCGCCTCCTTTCCTTCCTACCATATGCTCCCGGACAACTCCCTATGACCGTCGTATAAATATAAAAAAGAGGCAGATTCGCTCTGACTCTTTTCCTTTGCCTCTTCCTTTAAATTTTTTCTTTTTTCTTCGCTGCTTCATCTTTTAACACAGCTTTGCGGGACAAATTAATCCGTCCTTGGTCATCAATCTCCGTCACTTTTACCATGATCGAGTCTCCGACTTTCACCACGTCGCTGACTTTTCCGACCCGGTTTAAATCCAGTTGAGAGATATGAACAAGTCCTTCTTTGCCCGGAATGATTTCCACAAATGCTCCGTATTTTTCAATCCGTTTGACCGTTCCGAGATACGTTTCGCCAACCACCACTTCACGAACCAAATCTTCGATGATTTTTTTCGCCCGTTCGTTTTGTTCCGTTTCCGGAGAAGCGATGAAAATGCGGCCATCTTGTTCGATATCGATTTTGACTCCGGTTTCTTCGATGATTTTATTGATGACTCGTCCGCTCGGTCCGATCACATCACGGATTTTATCCGGATGAATCCGTAAGGTGGTAATCTTCGGAGCATATGGGGACAATTGTTTTCGCGGTTCCTTGATGGTGGCTTCCATGTTGTCCAGGATCACCATTCTGGCTTTCCGCGCTTGTTCCAATGCTCTTTGGAGAATGTTCCGGTCAATGTCTTCGATTTTGATATCCATTTGAAGGGCGGTAACTCCTTTTCGTGTACCGGCCACTTTAAAATCCATATCTCCAAGATGGTCTTCCATGCCTTGGATATCGGTTAACACGACAACATTATCCTCTTCTTTGACCAGTCCCATCGCGATGCCTGCAACGGGTGCTTTGATCGGAACCCCCGCATTCATCAAGGCAAGCGTCGACGCGCAAATACTTGCTTGCGAAGTGGAACCGTTGGACTCAAGCACTTCGGAGACCAACCGGATGGTGTACGGGAAAACATCTTCGGAAGGAATCACCGGTTCGAGTGCTCTTTCCCCCAAAGCCCCGTGTCCGATTTCCCGGCGTCCCGGTGACCGGATCGGTCTTGCTTCACCGACGCTGAACGGAGGGAAATTATAGTGGTGCATAAAGCGTTTGGATTCCTCCAAATCCAAACCATCCAGGATTTGCACATCGCCGAGTGCCCCCAACGTACAAACGCTTAACACCTGGGTTTGTCCGCGTCGGAACAATCCGGAACCGTGTGTCCGCGGCAGGACATCAATTTCGCTGGAAAGCGGGCGGATTTCATCGACAGCCCGTCCATCCGGACGTTTGCCCTCTTCCAATATCAACCGGCGCACTTCTTCTTTCACGATTTGATCCAAGACGGTATTCATGTCTTTTTCTTGCTCGGCCCATTCTTCTTCCGTCAGTTCCCCGGCCATCTGTGCCAAGACTTCTTCCTTCACCTGATCGATCGCATCCTGGCGCTCTTGTTTGTCAATGACCTGAACGGCTTGGATCAAAGAATCGGTAGCAAGTTCCCGCACGCGTTTTTCCAGTCCGGGATCGACCTGATGCAATTCGGGCTCCATTTTGGGCAGTCCCACTTTTTCCACGATCTGTTCCTGAAAAGCCACCAGCTCCTTGATCACTTCGTGGCCAAACAAAATCGCTTCCAGCATCGTTTCTTCCGGCACTTCATCCGAACCCGCTTCCACCATGTTCACCCCGTGTTTCGTACCAGCCACCACCAGATGCAGATCGGATTTTTCCATTTGTTCCACCGTCGGATTAATGACCAATTGACCATCAACCCGGCCAACCACCACGCCTCCGATGGGTCCTTTGAAAGGAATGTCCGAAATGGAAAGTGCCACGGATGCGCCGATCATGGCGGCAATTTCCGAAGAGCAATCCTGATCCACCGACATGACAGTGGTCACCACTTGCACTTCATTGCGAAACCCTTCATCAAACAGCGGGCGAATGGGGCGGTCAATGAGCCTGGAAGCCAAAATGGCTTTGTCGCTCGGGCGGCCTTCACGCTTGATAAAGCCTCCCGGGATTTTCCCAACCGCATACAAACGTTCTTCATAATTTACCGTCAACGGAAAAAAGTCCGTGTCTTTCGGCTCCTTGGATGCAACCGCGGTAGCCAGCACCGAAGTGTCTCCATATCTCACCATCACCGCACCATTGGCTTGATTGGCATATTTTCCGATTTCCAGCTTTAATTTTCGTCCAGCCAGATCTGTCTCAAATGTTTGAGGTTCCATCTTCAATCATTTCCTCCTCTCAAAAACACAAATATAGCATACTTCTCCACATTTACAGTATGTTCCTTCCACTTCTCTTTTAAAAGATGAGATGATAAAAAAGCGGGGCATGCCGCCCCGCTTTTCTTATCGACGCAATCCGAGTTTTTTGATCAGTTCACGATAACGAACAATGTCTTTCTTCTTCAAGTAGTTCAACAAGTTCCGGCGTTGACCAACCATTTTCAAAAGACCACGGCGAGAATGATGATCTTTTTTATGATCTTTTAAGTGCTCGTTTAACTCATTGATCCGATGAGTCAAAATCGCGATTTGCACTTCGGGGGAACCCGTGTCATTATCGTGTGTTTTAAATTCATTGATGATTTCTCTTTTGCGTTCATTGGTTAATGCCATCGAAAAATCCTCCTTTTGCTCAATCGCCCATAACCCAGAACACCGTCGAGGCATCGGTGATCCGAGCCAGGGTTGTTACCGAATCAGTATACCATAAGAAAAAGATGAGTACAACAAACCTTATTGTGCAAATAACTTCAACCAACGCTCTGCTTCTTGCCGGTCTTTTTCAATCTGCTGAATTAACGCCTCCACTCTCGGAAACTTTTTCTCTTCGCGCAAGAAATGATAAAACTCCACTTTGCATTTCTTGCCGTAATAGTTGCCGGATTGCCCGAGCAGGTGCACTTCCAACCTTTCACTCGGTTGATCGCTTTTAAAAGTGGGACGCACTCCGATATTCATGATGCCATAGGAAGAAACCTCATCAATGGTTGCTTTGACCACATAGACGCCTCGGGCGGGAACAAAATACGGAGCCTTCAGGTCCAGATTGGCTGTGGGAAACCCCATCAACCGCCCCCGCTGATCTCCCCGGACCACCTCTCCTTGCAGCGAATACGGGCGCCCCAGGATGTCCCGGGCGGTTTTGACATCCCCTTCGGCCAACGCCCGCCGCAACCTGGTGCTGCTGATCACTCCCTGATCCTGTTGGATCAAAGAGACGATTTCGGTGACGAAATGCCCTTTTCCCAATTCGGTCAGGTCTTCTGCTTTCCCCTCCGCTTTGTGTCCAAACGTAAAATTGTACCCTGTCACCACGCCTTTGACACCAAGCGGCAATAATATGTCGGTGACAAATTCTTCTTTTGACAAAGAAGCGAAATTCCGGTCAAACCGGACAACATAAACTTTCCTGACCCCCAAACGGGCAAACTGCTCCAACTTGTCGGGATACGGGGTCAGATAACGGTGAATCGCCTCTTGCCCCAACACTTCCCGTGGATGCGGATCAAAAGTCATGACCGCCGGAACCGCCTTTAGTTCCCGGGCCAAATCCATCGCCTTTCGGATCACGGCTTGATGCCCCAAATGGACACCGTCAAAAAAACCAATCGCCAGTGCAATCGGTTCCTGATCGGTTGGTTGATCGATCATCGGATAGGTTAAATGTATCGTTTCCATCTACTCCACATCCCGAAATACTTTTTCTGGTTTCGCCAAGCCCTTTTCAATCACCCGGTATACAGCGCAAAAAACACCGGTGTCCGTATACACACGAACCAGTTGATTCTCATTGAACAATTGATCATCAACAGGAATCTCTATTTTCCAACCATCATAAACTTTTTGAAGATCTTCATGATTCACCATCATGCCGGGCATGAACGAAATCCCCTCATCCAACCGGGTGACATGATTTTCCCAAGCATCTTGCTCCCCGATTTGCTTCAACTCATCCAACGTGTAACAATCTTCCAGGTGAAACGGGCCACTTTGCACCCGCACCAGAGAAGCCATATGCGCCGGATACCCCAAAGCTTTTCCGATGTCCACACACAAGGTGCGGATATAAGTCCCTTTGGAACAAAGAACTTCAAAATGAATTTCCGGATATTCCCCCGGCGTCATCCCCGTCCATTTTAATTCATAAATGTGGACCTTCCTTTTCGGCCGGTCGATCTCCTTTCCTTCGCGGGCCCACTCATATAAACGGCGTCCGTTCACTTTCACGGCCGAATACATGGGTGGAACCTGCGTAATCTCCCCGACAAACCGGGAGAAAACCTCCTCCACTTGTGCCGGCTCCACCGGTTCCACCCGTTCGGCCTCTGCAATGACGGCGCCGGTCTGATCTTCCGTTTCGGTGGCAATCCCCAATTTCAAGGTTCCTTGATAACGCTTGGGGCGGTCCTGCAAATATTCCACCAACCGGGTGGCTTGTCCCAGACAAACAGGCAGCACGCCTTCCACTTCCGGATCCAGCGTGCCTGTATGACCAGCCTTTTTTTGCTTTGTCAAGCGGCGGACGATGGCGACAATATCATGGGATGTATAGTTTTTTGGTTTAAAAACGGGCAAAATCCCATGGCACCCCATTTAAACTTCACACCCCTGCTTCAACCTGGACTGAACTGCTTTGAAAACGCGCTCGTGAACTTCGCGGAGTGTCCCGGGCATGCTGCATCCCGCCGCACGGGCATGGCCGCCTCCGCCAAATTCCTTGGCCACCCGGCCCACATCAACCTGTTCTCTGGAACGGAAACTGACTTTGATGGTTCCGTCATCCTCTTCCCGGTACAAAATGCCGACATCCACCCCGTAAATATTTCGCGCATAATTGACGATGCCATCCAAAGCTTCGTACGAATTCGCCGCTTTTTCCATTTCCTCTTTGCTTAAAAACATCCATGCAATGAGTCCGTCGTCTGATTTCTGCAAGGTGGACAAAGCCCCTTGCAGCAATTTTAACTGCTCCATGGTTACGGTTTCCAAAGCCCGGTCGGCAATCTTATGCGCTTCGATGCCGGTCTCCACCAACTTGGCGGCTTGTCTCAACACTTTCGGGGAAGTATTGGAATAGCGGAATCCCCCCGTGTCGGTCAACAAACCGGTGTAAAGGCATGCCGCCAGTGGTTCGCAAATGGGGAAGTTGTTTTCTTCCGCCCAATCAAAAATAATTTCCACGGTTGCCGCCGCTTCCGGAACCACAATGTTGATATCCCCAAACCGGTCATTGGTCGCATGATGGTCCAGGTTGACGATCACCGCATCATCCCGGATCAGGAAACGGCAGGCGCCCATCCGCTCTTTGTCGGCGCAATCCAAAGCAATCACATATTGGAAGGAGCCGGAAACCTGTTCCGCCGGCTGAATCTCTTCCACTCCGGGCAGAAAAGAAAATTTCCGGGGAACCGGGTCTTCGTTGACCATCGTCACTTGCTTGCCGGATTGTTTTAACATATATCCCATCGCCAAAGTGGAACTGATCGCATCCCCATCCGGGTGAAGATGAGATACCACCAAAATCCGGTCGGCCTTTTCCAAAAAAGCAAGCAGCTCATCAAAACGGCTCATTGTTTCTCATTCTCCCGTGCATGAACATCCCGCAGCAGACGTTCAATGTTTTCACTGTAATCAAGGGATTGATCAATCGAAAAAATGAGTTCGGGAACATGACGCAACGAAACACGATGCCCGATTTCAGAACGAAGGTAACCTTTGGCTTTTTCCAGTCCGGTCAAAGTTTCTTGTTTTTGCTCCTTGCTTCCCATCACGCTGATGTAAACTTTGGCAATTTGCAGATCTCCGCTCATTTCGACACCAGTCACCGTCACAAATCCGATACGGGGATCTTTTAACTCTTGCTGGATAAGTTGGCTTAATTCCTTTTTGATCTGTTCACCCACACGACTGTTACGTATCCGTGCCACGGATCAAACCTCCTCGTCAACCTAAAATGTGATATCTGCCGCAATGATCTCCAAACCATCCGTTTGTTCAAGCAGCCGAAGGGCTTGTTCCAGTTCTTTTTCCACCACCATCCGGTTGCTTCCGACCCCCACGACTGCAAGCGAAACAAACTGACGATCGTCTTGATCCGCCACTTCTGCAATGGAAAGGTTAAACCGGTTCCTGATTTTTGCCTGGACGCTTTGAATCACCCTGCGTTTGTCTTTGAGGGAGAAAGAGGCGATCACCCGCCCCTTAAACTCCAGTACACCGATGTGCACGTTACTTCCGCTCCACTTCCTGGATGGTGTAAACTTCGATTTGGTCTCCTTCTTTGATGTCATTATAGTTTTGCAAGGTAATCCCGCATTCATACCCTTGTGCCACTTCTTTGGCATCATCTTTGTAACGTTTCAGCGTGTCAATTTCACCTTCATGGATCACGACACCGTCACGAATCACCCGGGCTTTTCCGTCACGAACCACTTTCCCTTCGATGACATAACAACCGGCAATGGTTCCGATCCGGGAGACTTTAAAGATTTGGCGAACTTCTGCAATGCCTGCCATGACCTCTTCATATTCGGGATCCAAAAGACCTTTCATGGCCGCTTCGATTTCCTCAATCGCTTTATAAATGACCCGGTGTAAGCGGATGTCCACTTTCTCCTGTTTGGCCATCTCCCGGGCATTGGGTTCGGGACGGACATTAAACCCGATCACAATGGCATTTGAGGCAGAAGCCAAAATGATGTCCGATTCCGTGATGGCTCCGACAGCCGCATGGATGATTTTTACGCGTGCGCCTTCGACATCAATTTTTTCAAGCGAGTGTTTCATGGCTTCTGCAGAACCATGGACGTCTGCTTTAATAATAACATTTAATTCTTTGACTTCGCCTTCTTTAATTTGTTTGAACAAATCATCCAGCGATACACGGGAATGGGCTCCGCGTTCTTGTTCTTTTTGTTTCGTCTGGCGTTTCTCGGCGATGGAACGCGCTTTTTTCTCATCCTCAAACACCATGAACGCATCGCCGGCATTCGGCACATCAGAAAGCCCCAGAATTTCGACCGGTGTCGATGGCGGTGCCGTTTTGACACGACGCCCTTGATCGTTGATCATGGCACGAATTTTACCAAAGTAATTTCCGGCCACCACCGGATCTCCGACATGCAGCGTACCGTTTTGCACCAGCACGGTGGCAACAGCTCCGCGGCCTTTGTCCAGTTCCGCCTCAATGACCACCCCGCGGGCGCGTTTATCCGGATTGGCTTTCAGTTCCTGAACTTCGGCCACCAACAGAATCATTTCCAGCAATTCGTCAATGCCGTCTCCTGTCAAGGCCGATACCGGGACAAAAATGGTGTCCCCGCCCCATTCTTCCGGAACCAATCCGTATTCGGTCAATTGTTGTTTCACCCGGTCCGGATTTGCCTCGGGTTTATCCATCTTGTTGACGGCAACAATAATCGGGACATCGGCTGCTTTGGCATGGTTGATGGCTTCGACCGTTTGCGGCATGACGCCGTCATCGGCGGCGACCACCAAAATCGTGATATCCGTCACTTGGGCTCCCCGCGCACGCATGGTGGTGAATGCAGCATGCCCCGGCGTATCCAAAAAGGTGATTTTTTTGTCATTGGCTTCGATCTGATAAGCACCGATGTGTTGTGTGATTCCTCCGGCTTCTTCTTCCGTGATTTTACTTTGGCGGATTTTGTCAAGCAGCGTGGTTTTTCCATGGTCCACGTGTCCCATGATCGTAACCACCGGCGGGCGTTCAACCAAATCCTCCGGTGCGTCCGTTTCTTCGATCTCTTCAAAGTTGCTTTCATCCACTTCTTCTTTGACTTGGATGGTAACGTCAAATTCTTCTGCCAAGATGGCCATCGTTTCCACATCAATTTCCTGATTGATGGTGGCCATGATTCCAAGCGTGATCAGCTTTTTAATGACAGCGGAAGATTCCCTGCGCAACAGCTTGGCAAAATCCCCAACGGTCATGGGACCGGAAACGGTGATTTCCTTTGGCAGTACCGGAGCTTGTTTTTCTTTGGCCTCTTTCTTTTTCTCGCCTTTTTGACGGCCTTTTCCTTTCCGGTTCACATTATCCCGGCGGGCGCCGTCTTTTCCTTTCTGGAAGGCCTTTCCTTTCTTTCCTTTGCGTTGGCGCTTATCCTGCTGGCTTGTCTCATGGTTTGCTTTCCGCTCTTCCTGCCCGCGGGCGCCCCTGTTGCGGTTTGATCCGGAAGAGGCACGCTTTTTGTTGTGAGCGGAAGATTCTTGTTTATTCCGATGATTTCCGTTGGACGGCGCTTTCTTGTTTTCTTCGCTTTTCGGACGATCTTGTATTTTTGCAGATTTTTCTTGTTGATTTAAACGTTGATCCAATTTTTGTATCATTCCTTCATCCAACACACTCATATGGTTATTCACTTGAATGCCTAAGTCTTTCAGACTGTGCAATATTTCTTTACTACTCTTATTCACTTTTTTCGCGTATTCATATACACGCATTTTCGCCAAATCCATTCACCCCCGTTACTTACTGCCGAGCTTCATGAATGACCGGGCAAACCCCCGGTCCGTGATTGCAATGACCACGCGTGTCTCTTTTCCAATCGCATTTCCCAACTCTTTTCGGGCACCGTATCGCAACAAAGGAACGTTGTAAGAATCACATTTGTCACTGACCTTTTTTTCCGTGTTTTTTTTTGCATCTTCGGCCAGAATCACCAACTGCGCTTTTCCCGAGCGAATTTCCCGGATCACCAATTCTTCTCCGGAAACGACTTTTCCGGCCCTCATCGCAAGCCCCAGCAGTTGCAAAAACTTATTCATTCCCCTGATGCTCTCTTACATAATCACGAAGTTGATCATACAATTCGGTTGGAACTTGCACTTTGAGGGCGCGATCCAATGCTTTCTTTTTTTGTGCCAAATCGATGTATTCCATCTTTGCGCACAAATACGCTCCGCGCCCGGATTTCTTTCCGGTCGGGTCGATGACCAGTTCGTTTTCCGGCGTTCTCACGATCCGGATCAGTTCCTTTTTCGGAAACATTTCTTGTGATGCCACACATTTACGCATCGGTACCTTTCGCCGTTTCATCTTATGCCAAAAACCCTCCCCTTGGAAGAAATTATTCGGTCCCTTCACTGCCATCGGTATTGAATAAAGCATCTTCATCCGGAATTTCGACTTCATCCAAAATTTCATCTTCAGCTTCTTCTTCCAATTCTTCGGCTTCCGATTCGCTTTTGATGTCAATCTTCCAATTGGTGAGCTTTGCAGCCAGCCGTGCGTTTTGTCCTTCTTTTCCGATCGCCAGAGACAATTGGTGATCGGGAACAATCACCCGGGCCATTTTTTCTTCTTCATAAATGGTGACGGAAATCACTTTGGACGGGCTGAGCGCATTGGCAATCAATTCATCCATGCGGTCAGACCAACGGACGATATCGATTTTTTCACCGCGCAGTTCATTGACCACCGTTTGCACGCGGGATCCGCGGTGACCCACACAGGCTCCGACCGGATCCACATCCGGATTGTGCGAAGCCACGGCAATTTTGGAACGTTGACCCGCTTCACGGGCAATCGATTTAATTTCCACAACGCCATCATAAATTTCGGGAACTTCCAACTCAAACAACCTTTTCAACAGTCCGGGATGGGTGCGGGACAAGAAAATCTGCGGACCTTTCGTCGATTTTTCCACCCGGGTAATGTAAACCTTCACGCGATCCCCGTGGCTGAACCGCTCTCCGGCGATGACTTCATTGTGGGGCAGCAAGGCTTCCACCCGGCCAAGGTCCACGTAATAGTAACGGTTGTCGGCTCTTTGCACAATTCCGGTGACAATGTCTTCTTCCCGGTCAACAAAATCTTCGTAAATGGCTGACCGTTCCGCTTCCCGGATCCGTTGCGTCACCACCTGCTTCGCTGTTTGAGCCGCAATCCGGCCAAAGTCTGCCGGCGTGACTTCGATCTCCACAATATCGTCCAATTGATAATTGGGGTCGATTTCCCGGGCCGCATCCAATGAAATTTCCAAGCGGGTGTCGACGACTTCATCCACGACGGTTTTGCGGGCAAACACACGCACCTGTCCGGTCTGTCTGTTCACATCTACCCGTACGTTTTGTGCAGAATGAAAGTTGCGCTTATATCCAGATATCAATGCAGCTTCAATCGCTTCAATCAAAATATCTTTACTGATCCCTTTTTCTTTTTCTAATTGATCAAGGGCCTCGATGAACTCGGCATTCATCGGCCTAATCCTCCCTTCGCGTTAAAAAACGACGCTTAATCGTGCTTTGGCCACCTTCTCGAGTGGAATCTCAAATGTCTTCTTCTTCTCATGGACCGTAAGGGTGGTACCGTCAAATTGGTGCAAAACCCCTTCAAACACTTTTTGGCCTTCAATGGGTTCGTACGTGGTAATATATACATTTTTACCGACAGCTTTTTGGAAATCCTTCTCCTTGGTCAGCGGCCTTTCCGCACCCGGTGATGACACTTCCAGAATATACGCCCCTGGCACCGGGTCTTCTTCGTCCAGCTTTCCCCCCACTATCTCACTGATCCGGGTGCAATCATCCAAATCAACTCCCCCGTCTTCCCGGTCGATGAAAATGCGCAAAAACCAATTTGGCCCTTCTTTTTTATACTCGATATCGACCAGTTCCAAACCTTCTTTTTCCACAATCGGCCGGGCAAGTTGTTGTACGGCTTCTGTAATTTGTCGGCTCAAAGCCAACCCTCCTTATTTGGCTAATTCAAACACCTGCAACAAAACGCAAAGAGTGGGCTTCCACCCACTCTTTGCACTCGCAAGATGTATCTACAATAAGTATAGCCAAAGTGATTATAACACAATCACCAAAAAAGAAGCAATTGCCTTTGCCGGCTCCTTTTTCCTTAATGAACCGCTTTTGTCCCTCTTCCCGGGGACCGGGGCAGAAAAAGCCGGTATCCCCGGGATGCATTTTTTATCTCTCAATGGCTGACAAACGGCCCGGTTTCAAACTCCCGGTCCCGTGGAACGGAAAACAAGGGGTTGGTTTCTTCAAAAAAGCGGGATTGGTCTTCGGGGGCAACATAGCCCAACTCAATGCCCGTTGCTTTGGCAATAAAAGGATCCATGGTACATAAATCCGATTTGGTCAAATCGGCAACAGCCGTTTTTCCAAGCGATATCAAAACGAGCTCCATTTCCCGCACGCAAGCATTCAAATAACGGACCAGATTCATGGCCGCCTGGTCCACATCCAATTGGTCGGTCATTTTCCCCGAATAAACCAACAAGCTGGTGGGAGGTTCAAAGGGTACGGAATTAACCATTTGTTCGCTGGCCAAGGCCATCAAGGCCGCCGTTCCGATATACACACAATCGGCTCCCAAGGCGATGGCTTTCAGCATTCGTCCGGGAGTGACCAATCCTCCTGTGGCAATCAGTTGAATATCCTGTTTCACCTTTTTTCGGGCAAGAAATTCGGATGCTCTTGTAATGGCAAAGAGGGTGGGCAATCCGACATCATCCTGCAAAGTGGGTGCACCCCCGTGCGTTCCGCCTTCGGCTCCGTCAACGGTGACAAAATCCACTCCGGCTTCCACGGCGATTTGCAACTCTTTTTCAAGATGATGCGTCGCAGCAATTTTCAGTCCCACCGGCACCCCGGTTTCCTCTTTCAGTCTGCGGACCAGTTGGACAAACTCTTCCTTGCCATTGACCCCGGGCAGCCGGGAATGAATCACCGCATCTTCCCCGGGTTGCAACTCATAAACTTCCCTGAAGTCCTCGCCGATGTTATGGGCGGCCGTCCGCTGCGAAGCGGATCCTTGGGCCCCCTGCCCCAGTTGAATCTCGATCGCATCCAAGGCTTTGTACTTTTTCGGATCGTTCATCCATCCGCCCCGGTTATACTGTCCGATAAACAAACCGGCCGCTTCCCTTTCCTCTTTCATGAGCCCCGCTTCCCCCGAATTGGTCGCAGTCCCCACCTTGGTGGCAGCTTTGGCGAGGGCAATTTTGGTTTTTTTGCTTAACGCACCGCCGAAGGACATGCCTGCAATCATGATCGGAATGGAAATCGTCAATGGTTTTTTGGCCCGCTGTCCAATCGTGACCGAAGTGTTGATTCCGACGTTTTCCGGAGTGGGAAAGCGGAACAGGTGAACCGGATTGAACAAGATTTTTTCCCACGGGGACATAGGAACAGGGGTTCCCAAGGGTCGGGAGATGGGTGTGCCCTGATTGGCCCTCATGGTGATTTCCATGAGGTTGGTCACCCCCACCTTTTTCGAGGCCGGCACCATTTCAAACAAATTCTCGGTATATTGGTCCCGGATCATCCTGGTCAACGCTTGATCGACAGACCGGTCAATGGCGGACCGGATCATCCTTTCAATGAACTTCAGCACGATGGACACGCTCCTTGGCTTCACCCTGCCCCAACGAATTTTGAAGTTCTTCAATTTTTTGCGCCATCGACAAGCACATTTGCTTGACCGTTCCCAACTGACGGGCGGCATTCTGTTCTTCGACCGCAATATCCACCAATTTGCGATGATCGAAATTCGTCAGCTTCCGGTAATGGTCCTGTTCAATTGTGGCCAATGTACCCGCCATCGTTTCAATGCGGTTCAGCTCGGAATGAATGTAGGAAAGAACGTTTTCCATGTTTTCAACATTTTGCATAATCCTTACACCTTCCTGAAATTGAAATGGATTTGGTGATAGTATGCGATCATCCTTCTCTGATTACTCACATCTCCATCCGGGAAAAATTAGGAGGAACCCGGTGCCGGCTTCTTTCCAAAAAAAAAAGGGCCGTGTCCCATACGGCCCCGTTGGTTTTTTTCATTTTTCCCGCACGATCATGAAGAAGGTTTCCGGTTGATTTTAATTCTCTTCGGTTCTTTTTCCGGATCCTTCGGAATCGTGATTATGAGAAGCCCGTTTTCATAATCGGCTGTGATATGATCCAAGTTGGCATCCTGCGGAAGGGTGACGGTCCGGTAAAACGAACCATAACTCCTCTCTTCAATATACATGTGCTCTCCTTCTTTTTTCGATTCTTGTTTCCGTTCCCCTTTGATCGTTAATTGTCCGCCGTGCACCTCTATTTCAACATCTTCATCCCTGAGGCCGGGCATTTCCGCCTCGATGACATACTGGTTCCCTTCCTCTTTCATGTTGATGGCGGGCATTTTTGGCATCGACTCATTCCAGATCGGATTTTCAAAAAAACGTTCAAATGTGCGGTTGATTTCCGAATGGATTTGTGACAAAGGATGTACCGGGTTATGAAGATTTCTCCGGCTTCTGAAACGCTCCAGATTGCTCACTTCTTGTACCTCCCTTTCATGATGATCACCCCAATATTATGCAAATTAATAAAAAAATTATACACAACCCAATAAAAGGAATGGTTTCTGAATTCCCCGGCCGAGTAGTATAATGGAGAATACAGAACTGATTAAGGAGGTATAATCATGACCCAATCCTCATCCAAACTTCCTCTTCGCTCAGAAATTCCGGATGAATATAAATGGCGTCTTGAAGATATTTTTGAAAACGATGAGAAATGGGAAGAAGAATATCAAAACATCAAACAAATGATCCCTGAGATCAGCCGGTTCAAAGGGAAGCTCGGACGGTCTGCTGAGGATTTGTTAAAAGCGCTGAAATTCCAGGATCAATTGCTCTACAAACTTGACAAACTTTATACATATGCGCATATGCGGTTTGATCAGGACACCACCCAATCCTTTTATCAAGCCCTCAATGACCGCGCAAAAAGTTTGTATACGGAAGTTTCCGGAGCCTTGTCCTTCATCACTCCGGAGATCCTTTCCATCCCCGAAGAGAAAATCACGCGTTTTTTGGAAGAAAACGAAGAATTGCAGGTATACAAACACGCTCTGGAAGAGTTGAACAAAAAGCGTCCCTATGTTTTATCGGAAAAAGAAGAAAAACTCCTAGCCCAAGCCGGTGAAGTCCTGGGGGCCTCCGCCAACACCTTCGGCATGCTGAACAATGCAGACATGGAGTTTCCCTCGATCCGGGATGAAAACGGGGAAGAAGTCAAAGTGACACACGGCCGGTACACGAAATTGATGGAAAGCCCGGACCGCCGCGTCAGAAAAGACGCGTTTCATGCCGTATACTCCACATACGACAAATATAAAAACACTTTTGCCAGCACCTTAAGCGGGGCCATCAAGAAAAATAATTTTTATGCAGAAGTCCGCGGCTATGATTCGGCACGGCATGCCGCTTTAAGCCGGAACAGCATACCTGAAACCGTCTATGATCAATTGGTGGATACCGTCAACCAAAATTTGCCCTTGCTGCACCGGTATATGCGCATCCGCAAAAAAGCACTGGGCTTGGAAGAAATGCACATGTACGACATTTACACCCCGTTGGTGGAAGAATCTTCTTTTAAAATTTCCTACCCGGATGCACAAAAAATTGTGCTCGATGCGTTAAGTGTCATGGGCAAGGAATATGTATCCATCCTGAAAGAGGCTTTTGACAATCGGTGGATCGATGTTTATGAGAACAAAGGAAAACGAAGCGGCGCCTATTCTTCAGGAGCTTACGGAACGGCCCCCTACATCCTGATGAACTGGCAGGACAGCATTGACAGCTTGTTCACACTGGTACATGAACTGGGGCACTCCCTCCACAGTTATTACACCAACAGAAACCAACCGTTTGTCTATGGCAACTATTCCATTTTTGTTGCGGAAGTGGCATCGACTTGCAATGAAGCCTTGCTCAATGATTATTTGCTCAAACAAACCGACGACAAACAAAAGCGTCTGTATCTCTTGAACCATTATCTCGACGGCTTCCGGGCAACAGTTTTCCGCCAAACCATGTTTGCCGAATTTGAACATCTCATTCATCAAAAAGCACAGGCAAAAGAAGCGCTGACACCGGAACTGCTCACCTCGTTGTACTATGATTTGAACAAAAAGTATCACGGCAACGACATGATAAGCGATCCGGAAATCGGTTTGGAATGGGCACGCATCCCCCACTTCTATTACAACTATTATGTTTACCAATATGCGACAGGATTCAGTGCCGCGGCGGCATTGTCCGGACAAATTCTGCGCGAAGGAAAACCGGCCGTCTCCCGTTATCTTTCCTTCTTGAAAGCCGGAAGTTCCGACTATCCCATTGAAGTATTGAAAAAAGCCGGCGTCGACATGACTTCACCGGAACCGATTCAGCAAGCCCTGAACGTTTTTGAGGAGAAACTGGATGAATTGGAAAAACTTCTGGCCCAATCTTAATGCCTGCCATAAAAAAAGCGTTTGCCGACCCGGCAAACGCTTTTCTCTTTGTCATGAATCCTTTTTATCAAACAGGGACAGATATTCCCCATAACCTTCTTTTTCCAAATCTTTTTTCGGGATAAACCTTAAAGCCGCCGAGTTGATGCAATAGCGGAGCCCTGTCGGCAGCGGCCCGTCATTAAACACATGCCCCAAATGAGAGTCTCCTTCCCGGCTCCTCACTTCGGTACGGATCATGTTGTGGCTGTAATCTTCCTTTTCCACAATCTGATCTTCGTGAATCGGCTTGGTAAAACTGGGCCAACCGCATCCGGCATCAAATTTGTCCAATGAACTGAAAAGCGGTTCACCCGAAACCACATCCACATAGATTCCTTCTTCTTCATGATCCCAGTATTCATTTTGAAAAGGAGGTTCGGTTCCATTTTCCTGAGTGACGTGATATTGACGCGGGGATAACTTTTTTTTCTGTTCTTCTTGTTCTTTTCTTTCTCTTCTTGCCCTCCTGACCATTTGAAACACCTCATCTTCCAATCATTTTCCCGGCATCTTTTCATTTTAGCATACCCCGTTTCAGGGGGTATCTTCCCTTTTTTGTTTCAAAATGCAACCGTCGCAAACAAAAATCCCCGCAGACCGTGGTCTGCGGGGATTTTTCCAGTATTCCCTGAAAACTAAAGAGTGTGAGACATGACTCTTTGAAACATTTTTGCTCGAAATGAGCTCCTTAGAAAGGAGGTGATCCATCCCCACCTTCCGGTAGGGATACCTTGTTACGACTTCACCCCAATCATCTGCCCCACCTTCGGCGGCTGGCTCCTAAAAGGTTGCCTCACCGACTTCGGGTGTTGCAAACTCTCGTGGTGTGACGGGCGGTGTGTACAAGGCCCGGGAACGTATTCACCGCGGCATGCTGATCCGCGATTACTAGCGATTCCGGCTTCACGCAGGCGAGTTGCAGCCTGCGATCCGAACTGAGACCGGCTTTTTGGGATTGGCTCCCCCTCGCGGGTTCGCTGCCCTTTGTACCAGCCATTGTAGCACGTGTGTAGCCCAGGACATAAGGGGCATGATGATTTGACGTCATCCCCACCTTCCTCCGGCTTTCACCGGCTGTCTCGTTAGAGTGCCCATCCGAAATGCTGGCAACTAACGACAAGGGTTGCGCTCGTTGCGGGACTGAACCCAACATCTCACGACACGAGCTGACGACAACCATGCACCACCTGTCACCGCTGTCCCGAAGGAAACCTCCATCTCTGGAGGGGTCAGCGGGATGTCAAGCCCTGGTAAGGTTCTTCGCGTTGCTTCGAATTAAACCACATGCTCCACCGCTTGTGCGGGCCCCCGTCAATTCCTTTGAGTTTCAGCCTTGCGGCCGTACTCCCCAGGCGGAGTGCTTAATGGGTTACCTTCGGCACTGAGGGGCGTAGCCCCCCAACACCTAGCACTCATCGTTTACGGCGTGGACTACCAGGGTATCTAATCCTGTTTGCTCCCCACGCTTTCGCGCCTCAGCGTCAGTTACAGGCCAGAGAGCCGCCTTCGCCACTGGTGTTCCTCCCGATCTCTACGCATTCCACCGCTACACCGGGAATTCCGCTCCCCTCTCCTGCACTCAAGCTGACCAGTTTCAGGTGCCGCTCTGCGGTTGAGCCGCAGCCTTTCACACCTGACTTAATCAGCCGCCTGCGCGCGCTTTACGCCCAATAATTCCGGATAACGCTCGCCCCCTACGTATTACCGCGGCTGCTGGCACGTAGTTAGCCGGGGCTTTCTCCTTGAGTACCGTCAACCTTCCAGGCTGTTCGCCTGGAAGGAATTCTTCCTCAAGAACAGAGTTTTACAACCCGAAGGCCGTCCTCACTCACGCGGCGTTGCTCCGTCAGGCTTTCGCCCATTGCGGAAAATTCCCTACTGCTGCCTCCCGTAGGAGTCTGGGCCGTGTCTCAGTCCCAGTGTGGCCGATCACCCTCTCAGGTCGGCTACGCATCGTCGCCTTGGTGAGCCGTTACCTCACCAACCAGCTAATGCGCCGCGGGCCCATCCGCAAGTGACAGCCGAAGCCGCCTTTCCCCATTTCCCCATGCGGGGAAATGGCCTATCCGGTATTAGCCCCGGTTTCCCGGAGTTATCCCGGTCTTGCGGGCAGGTTGCCCACGTGTTACTCACCCGTTCGCCGCTGGATCCTCATCCCGAAGGATGATTCTCCCGCTCGACTTGCATGTATTAGGCACGCCGCCAGCGTTCATCCTGAGCCAGGATCAAACTCTCCAAAAAAGTTTGATGTGAACTCTCAAGAATTAACGAGTCATGTCTTCACTCTTCAGTTTTCAAGGAACACTTCATTTCACTTTGTTTGTGCCGCTCTCTTGCGGCGACAGATACTATCCTAACACCTTGATGGGGTTTTGTCAACAAAAAAATAAAAAAATTTCCGTTCTAAATAAAACTATTCGAATCCATTGAAATCACGGGCGAAGCAATCTCCTGCTTCGCCCGAAAAGGAAAAAGAAATCCGGAAGCCTCGCCCTTATTCCCTTTCAACCGCTGTGGTGGCCGCCTCCAATTCTTTTTGCAATTGATCGTGATATTTCTTCACTTCATCCTCCGTCCAGCCAAACTCATCTTTCATCATTTGAAGCACGGATTCTTTCCATTGATGCACCCAGTCAATTTGGAACAACAAACTGCCGGTCCTGCGAATGAAAAAGTCGGCAGGAGTCGCCACAGACTCTTCCAAAATCCCGTATTTGAGCATCCCGTAAACTTCCGGAGCCAATTGGTATCGGGAAGCCGCCTCTTTTCCTTCCTCCACATAACAATAAACCTGATCCACGTTGCTGCCATAACGTTGAACAAGTTCTTCTGCCGCCTGAGCAGATAAACCGATCGCTTCCCCGGCCTTTTTCTTCGATTCCAAAAAGCCTTGCCATTGATCGGAACCACCGACATCCCCTCCGGAAATGCGGATGCGGTCGGTATGGCAGGGTTTCAACTGATAACCCGCTTCTTCCGTCAATTCCTTCGCCACCAAATCAACGGTTCTTTCCGCCATTTTCCGGTAACCAGTCAACTTCCCGCCCGCAATGGTAATCAATCCGGACGGGGAACGAAAAATCTCATCCTTTCGCGAAATCTCAGAAGGAGACTTTCCTTCTTCATGAATCAGCGGACGGATCCCCGCCCAACTGGATTCGACATCATCTTTTGTCAGACGGATGTCGGGAAACATAAAGTTGGCTGCATTCAACAGATAATCCCTGTCTTCTTCCGTCACCCGCGGGTGAGCCAAATCGCCGGAATAATTCGTGTCCGTCGTGCCAATGTATGTTTTCCCGTCCCGTGGAATGGCAAAAACCATTCTCCCATCCGGGGTGTCAAAGTAAACGGCTTGCCGCAACGGGAACCGTCCCTGATTCACCACCAAGTGAACACCTTTGGTCCAATGCAAGGTTTTCCCTTTTTTGGACCCGTCTTTTTCACGAATTTCATCGCACCACGGCCCGGTTGCATTGACAATTTTTTTAGCGTAAATTTGATAAATTTCCCCATTCAACAAATCCCGCACTTGAACGCCAACCAACTTTCCGTCTTGATACAGCAATTTCTCGGCTTTCATGTAATTGAAAGCATCCACCCCGTATTCGACGGCTTTTTTCAAAACTTCCAATGTCAGGCGCGCATCATCAGTCCGGTACTCCACATAATAAGCGCTTCCCTTTAATCCTTCTTTTCGCAACAAGGGTTCTTTTTCAAGCGTTTCTTCCCGGTTCAACATCTGCCGGCGCTCACTCTTTTTCACCCCTGCCAGATAATCGTAGAGCCAAATCCCAATGGAACTGGCCAATTTTCCGTACGTCCCGCCTTTGATGA
Source organism: Thermoactinomyces vulgaris (assembly GCF_005886755.1). NCBI lineage: Bacteria > Bacillati > Bacillota > Bacilli > Caryophanales > Thermoactinomycetaceae > Thermoactinomyces > Thermoactinomyces vulgaris. The sequence goes on along the minus strand of NZ_CP039710.1, from coordinate 1,304,700 downwards.
CCGGCAACAACATCCATTCGGGCCGGGTCACATGCGGGCCATTCTCATAAACAATCGCCCGCTCTCTCCCCACTTCCTTCACCAAACGGACTTCCAATTGTTTTAAATACCGCAATCCTCCGTGCACCAATTTGGTGGAACGGCTCGACGTCCCTGCCGCAAAATCCTGCATCTCGATCAAGACAGTGTTTAAACCGCGAGTCTTTGCATCCAACGCAATGCCCGCGCCGGTAATCCCCCCGCCAATCACCAAAAGGTCTATTTCCCGGGAAAGGACATCCTTGATTTTTTGTTCCCGGTTCAACACAGAAAAAGCTCCGCTCACGGTTATTTCCTCCTTTTAAAAAAATAACAGCCGTAAAAACCCCTGTGCCCGATACGGCAAAGGAGTTTCAAGGCTGTTCTCCAGATCTCATCCGTCTATTAACTTATATCCAAATTAATCCGCTGTTTTAAATGCACGGGTTGCTTCAACCGCTTTTCTCCAATTATTATACCACCGGGTCCGGGTTTTGTCATCCATATTGGATTGGAACGCACGATCGATCACCCAATTTTCAGCAATTTCCTTTTTGCTTTTCCAAAAGCCGACAGAAAGGCCCGCCAGGTAAGCCGCTCCCAAGGCCGTGGTTTCAAGGACAAGCGGTCTTTCGACAGGAACATCCAACAAATCGCTTTGGAACTGCATCAAAAAGTTATTAACGGAAGCCCCGCCGTCCACACGAAGTTTTTTCAGCCGGATTTGCGAATCTTCCTCCATGACATTGAGCACATCTTTGGTTTGGTAAGCCAACGACTCCAGCGTGGCCCTGACAAAATGCGCCCGGGTGGTTCCCCTTGTCAGTCCGAAGACAGCCCCCCGGGCATCGGAATCCCAGTAAGGCGTTCCCAACCCCACAAATGCCGGAACCACATAAACGCCTCCGGTCGAATCCACTTCATTGGCCATGGCTTCACTTTCTCCGGCTTCATCGATCAGCTTTAATCCGTCCCGCAACCATTGGATGGCGGATCCGGAAACAAAAATACTTCCCTCCAGCGCATACTCCACTTTGCCGTCCAAACCCCAGGCAATCGTGGTCAGCAGCCCGTGCTTGGAGGGCACAGCATTTTCCCCCGTGTGCATCAACATGAAGCAACCGGTTCCATAAGTGTTTTTGGCCATTCCCGGTTCAAAACACGCCTGTCCGAAAAGGGCGGCCTGTTGATCCCCGGCAATACCGGATACAGGCACTTCCTCTCCAAAGAACAAGGATTTTTCCGTCACCGTATACACTTCCGAAGAGGAACGCACTTCCGGCAGCATCTTCCCCGGAATGTCCAAAATGGAGAGCAAATCCGGATCCCATTTTAAATCATAAATATTATACATCAATGTCCGGGAAGCATTGGAATAGTCCGTCACATGCGCCCGTCCGCCTGACAACTTCCAGACCAGCCACGTGTCAATGGTGCCAAACAGCAAGTCTCCTCTTTCCGCTTTTTCCCGCGCCCCTTTGACATGATCCAAAATCCACTTGACCTTGGTCCCGGAAAAATAAGGATCAATGAGAAGACCGGTTTTCTTCCGGAATAAGTCGGTATATCCTTTTTGATTCAATTCTTCGCAGATGGAGGCCGTTTGCCTCGATTGCCAAACGATCGCCGGATAGACCGGGTTTCCTGTTTTTTTGTCCCAGACCACCGTCGTTTCCCGCTGATTGGTGATGCCAATGGCAGCAATATCAGAAGCGGACACGGATGATTTCGCCAACAGTTCGGCAATCACACTTTGGACCGAACTCCAAATCTCCATGGCGTCATGTTCCACCCAGCCGGGATGAGGAAAATATTGTTGGAATTCTTTTTGGGCCATGTGAACCATTTTGCCCTGCCGGTCAAACAAAATTGCCCGGGAACTGGTTGTTCCCTGATCGATCGCCAATACATATTTTTTCGTCACTTTCCAATCACCTCATTTAATCTCTAAAAGAGAATCTGATAAGCCCATGCGGCAACGATTCCGCCAATCACCGGTCCGACTACCGGCACCCACGCATATCCCCAATTGGAATCCCCTTTTCCGGGAATCGGCAAAAGAAAATGGGCCAGACGGGGGCCAAAATCACGAGCCGGGTTAATCGCATAACCCGTGGCCCCTCCGAGTGAGATTCCGATCGCCACAATCAAAAAGCCGACAATCAGGTTTTTTAACCCGTCAGCAAACGCCATTCCTTCTGCGCCCATGACCAGCAAAATAAAAACCAAGAAAAATGTCCCAATCATCTCACTAATCAAATTAAAAAAGAAATTCGGAACGGCCGGGGCAGTGGAAAAAACAGACAACTTTGCGGCGGGGTCCTCCGTTTGTTCCCAATGCGGATAATAGAAAAGCCAGACAATCACCGCTCCCAAAAAGGCACCGATCATCTGAGCCGCGATATAGGACAGTACCTGGCTCCAAAGGAACTTGCCGGCCACTGCCAGACCGATGGTCAATGCCGGATTCAAATGGGCACCGCTGATGTCCCCTGCCACATAGGCACCCAACATCACCGCAAAACCCCATCCAAACACAATGACAATCCAACCGGAGTCATGGGAAAATGTCTTCTTCAAATTGACTCCGGCGCACACACCGCCTCCAAAAACAATCAGGATCATGGTTCCAATGAGTTCAGCCGTAAACGGTGTCATCCAATCCATACGCTCCTTTCCCCGAGATGCCCAAAAAAAACAAAAAGAATCACTAAGAACCTTTTTCCACAACCGTTAGAAAAAAGGACGTCGTGATTCTCCCTGTCTCATCACTGGTATGCCTGATTAACTTTTTATTCGCGAAAACGATTTCATACTTATTATAAATTAATGTTTTTTATAAATCAATTTCTTTTTAATTAATTTTATTCCATATCTTCTGTTCAGAGGTCGTGATCGCAACGGCTCCGGCCTGTAATGCTTCCCGGGCTTCCTCCACGGTCCGGATCAAGCCCCCGGCCAGAATCGGTACGTTGGTATTGTCGGAAATTTCCCGGATGATATGGGGGATGATTCCGGGCAAGACTTCAATGTAATCCGGCTGGAACGATTGAATCAGCCGGTAGCTGGTGTTTAAAGCATGCGAATCCAACAGAAAAATGCGTTGAATCGCAATCAACGATCTTTTTTTGGCCATTTGGATCACCGGCGTCCGCGTGGAGATCAATCCGGCCGGTTTGACTTTTTGGCACAGATATTCCGCACCGTATTCATCACTTCTCAACCCCTGAACCAGATCAACATGCAACAGCACTTTCTTTTGATGGCGCCGTGCCAATTTCATTAAAGCTGTCAGCTGAGCAATGTGGCTGTTTAACAGAATGACATATTCAAAGTCTGTTTCCATCAGCTTTTCAAATTCCTTGATATTATTGGCTGCTGGCAATATTTTCTGATTGTTGAAATGCTCCATGCTTGACACCTTCTTGTTTCGAATTATTCCTCAGGAACGCTCAAACCGAAACGGGCTCCAAGGTTTCAAATAATCCAGCAAAAACAATTCTTGTTCTTCAATCCGGCCCACCACATTGGTCCGGCCGTCATTTTTCATCGGTTTTAAGGCAATTTGCAGTTCTCCTTTGTATTGGCCGTAATGATCGTTGTCAATCAAAACATCCCCCCGGCGGATTTCCTGGGTGTTATGCGGGGGAAAAGAAGCTTGTTTATATTTTACGCGACTCCCAGTGGAACGGATCATGTATTCGGAAACATCGCCCCGGTATACATGGGATTCCTCAAACACAATTTTTTTCTCCAAAGGCGTGGCATCTTCAGACATGTTCACCGTAAACGCCGGAATTTCCGGAGTAATTTGGCTGAGCTTTTTCAACTCTTCTTCCGACGCATAGGCATTGCCGATGATCACGTCATCAATCCACCCGGTCATAAAGAAGTGTTTGGCCTGAATTTCGATTGGCAGTTCCCGGTGCATTTCCAAGGTACACAATCCTTCCGCGATCTCTCTCGGCCCCAGGGTGGCACTTTGTGAACTGACAAAGGCAGCCGTTTGAATCCCCAAGGCTTTAAAAGCGGAACTGGTCCGGGCGAAATGATCATAGGACAACCCGGTATACCGGTGAGGATAAAAGTTGTGGCAACCGGTCAGTTGCTCTTTGTTGGGTTGGTAACTGAGAATCTGGTCGATGGAACGGGTTCCCTGGCTCATGTTGATCTCGATCTTGATGCCGTAAGGATTGTAAGTCATCATGGCCTCTTCTTGCCCAGAAAAGCCCAGATCCAGCCGGATTCCGGCAACCCCCCAGTCATGAAATAAAGACAAATCATCCGCCCGGACCCCGAGGTTGGAAAAAACGCGCGGATTGACATCGATATAAACTTCCATTCCCAGCTGTTTTGCATACGCAATCGTTTGTTTCAATTGTTCCCGCTTGGCACCGTCTTGCTCATTCAGTGAAATGAAACACGTAAACACCCGGGAAAATCCGTATTTTGCTGCTGTTTCCAAATAAGCCCGGTCCTTCTCAAACGTGGTGCGCCCGGGATATAAAGAGATCCCCAATCGTTTCAATGATTTCCCCACCTTTTCATGCTTTCAGCTTTTTGATGATCCGGATCATCCGTTCAATCAATTTTTGCTCACTCATCGCCGTCATCAAATGATCCTGTGCATGAATCAATAATAACGTTTTTTCCTTCAGGGTTCCATTCAGTTCCGCCTGGATCAGCTTTGTTTGCAATTGATGCGCAACCGCCAACTCATTATCCGCTTCTTGAATCAACTGCTCCGCTCTTTCAAAATCAAAATCTTCTGCCGCTTCCAACGACTCAAAAGCAAGTCCGCGCGCGTTTCCGGCGTGCAATATGATTTCAAAAATTTCTTGTTCCAATTTACGATAACTCCTTTTTTATCATTTCGATCACACTCGGGGCTCCCATCGGCGTATATCCCGTGGAAGGGATGAGTTGCACCTTTTTATTGAGCTTTTTTCCGATATCAGAAAGCGAAACAAACCGGTGGCGGATTTGCGGGGCAACCAGTGCCATGTCATAATCGGGCAATTCATTTTCCAGTTCATGGGCACCGATCGCTTTCAAGGTGAGTGGCAGCCCTTGTTTTTCAGCTTCCAACTGAATTGCTTTCAAAACAATCGCGCTGGACATGCCTCCTGCACACACAATCAACACTTTCATCCCGAATCCTCTCCTTTTTAACAACACAAAATAACCTCTTTTTTCCAGTTCATCGCTTTATTTACCTTTAATCTACTAGAATTGATAAAAAAAGTCTATCCATATATTTTACAAATTATTTCATATCATCTTGTCTGCCAAGGCCACCAACCCGGACCCCGCCGCTCATATCAATGAAAGCAACCACCTCCTTTTCCGAAAAGACAAGCCACGACAGTTTTAAAAACAAAAGAGAAAAAATATTCTGATATATATATGTTATAATATTTATAACCATTTGGATATCATCCTTTTTCAAAAGGAGGACGACCATGGAGCGGTTTTTAAACTGGATTGAAACAAAATGGATGCCTCCTTTCGCCAAACTCTCGGAATTGCGTCATTTAAGGGCCATTCGCGACGGAATTATCGCAACGCTTCCTCTCATCATCATCGGTTCCCTCTTTTTAATCATTGCCTCACCTCCCGTTCCTTCGCTCGAAGCCATGGTCAAACCTTACGCGGAAGACATTTTGATTCCTTACCGGCTGACTTTGGGGTTGATGGCGTTGTATGCCTCGTTCAGCATGGGGTACAGCCTGGCCCGTTCTTATGATCTGGATGGAATCACCGGCGGATTGCTCAGTGCCGCCACGTTTATCATGGCGACCCTTCCCGTTAACCTGGATCATCTCCTTCCGGAAAACGAAGCACTGGGATGGTTGCTTCCCGTCAGCAAAATGGGCGGCTCCGGATTGTTCATGTCGATCATCGCCATGTTCATCGCCGTGGAAACCATGCACTGGTTGAAAAAATCAGGTTTCTCCATCAAGATGCACGAATCCGTTCCTTCCTCCGTGTCCCGGTCATTTGAAGCATTGATTCCGGCGGCATGCATTATTTTGCTAATGTGGATCATTCGCGTCTGGCTGGAAATCGACTTGCACAATGTGTTGCTCAAACTCTTTTCGCCCTTGGTTTATTTTGCAGGGAACACTTTCTTGGGCGCCGTGATTCCGGTTGTTTTCATCATGCTGCTGTGGTGTGCCGGGATCCACGGGGTGGCGGTGGTGGGAACCGTTTTGCAACCCATCTGGTTTGCGCTGTTGGATGAAAATGCGGCCGCGGCGGCATCCGGACAGCCGTTGCCCAACATGATCGTGGAACCGTTTTATCAATGGTTTGTCTGGATCGGCGGTTCGGGAACCACGCTCTCACTCTGTTTGTTGCTCTTATTTTCCAAATCTTCTTACCTGAGGCAAGTCGGCCGTTTTTCCATTGTCCCCAGCTTGTTTAACATCAACGAACCGGTCATTTTCGGCGTACCCATCGTCATGAATCCCCTCCTTGTGATTCCGGCCATTCTCGCACCGGTTGCCTGTACCGTCACCACTTATCTCGCTTTCTCCTTGGACTGGATCCAACGCATTTCCATATTGGCTCCGTGGACCCTTCCCGCCCCGTTTGGCGCTTATGTGGCCACCGGGGGAGATTGGCGGGCCATTCTCCTGGTTTTTGTCAATATTTTGCTGTCCGGATTCATTTACTATCCGTTCTTCAAAGCATATGAAAAGAAAATGCGCGCTGAAGAAAATGCAACACCTTAAAAAAAAGTGAGAGAAGAGTTTTCTTCTCTCACTTTGTGCCTCATTCTCCCTGTGTCCACTCTTTGACTTTGTCCGGATGATTTTCGACCCATTTTTCTGCTGCTTTGTCAGGGCTCATGCCATTGTGGATATCGGACATCACTTCTTCCATATCTTCTTTCGTCCAATGGAAACGATCGAGGATCCGGTACACCTCCGGCTTGTCTTCTTTCAAGCCTTTCCGGACGATCGTGTGGATGGCTTCTTCCCCGCCAAACATTTTTTTCGGGTCTTCCAAAAACTTCAGGTCGAAATCGGCAAATTTCCAGTGAGGCTGCCATCCGGTCACCACAATCCATTCCTTTTTCTGAATGGCTTTGGACAATTCAGCGGACATGGTGGCATCCGAACCATTGATCAATTGAAAATCCAATCCGTATTCATCAATCACTTTTTCCGTTGTTTGCATCATGGAAGCCCCGGGGTCGATTCCGACAATCCTTCCTTTGAATTGATCTTTATATTGATTCAGCTCTGTAATTGAATTGGCTTTGACATACGAAGGAACCACCAGTCCGACCCGCGCTCCTTCCAAATTGGGGCCCAGATCCACATATTGCCCTTTGAATTGGTCAGCAATCACTTTGGATGTCACCGGGAACCAACCCGCCACATGAGCATCCACATCTCCCTGGGCCACGCCCTGCCACATCGGGGTTGCCTGGGTTTCCACCAGATCAACTTCAAATCCTTGTTTCTCCAGGACTTTTTTCACGACATTGGTGCTGGCGATTTCCGATTCCCAACTGACGTATGCCAATGTCACTTTCTCTTTGCCGCCTCCGAAATCAGCATATGCGGCAATCACCATGCCCAAAAACACCAGGATCGCCACAACAGACATCCATTTGCGGACCGGGAATTTTTTCTTCCCGTTTCCACCGGAAGGAGCTGTTTTTGTTTTTCCCAGATTTTGCGTCATCCGGTCCAACACAATCGCGATGATGACAATCGCCAGCCCGGCTTCAAATCCCAAACCGACTTGCAACCGGGAGATCGATTCAAGCACGATCTCACCAAGCCCTCCGGCTCCAATCATGGAACTGATGACCACCATGGATAAGGAAAGCATGATGGTTTGGTTGATTCCGGCCAGGATAGTCGGTTTCGCGAGCGGAATCTCCACTTTGACCAAGCGTTGCCAAGAAGTGGAGCCAAAAGCATTGGCCGCTTCTTTCAACTCTTTGGACACCTGGCGCAATCCCAGACTGGTCATGCGGATGGTCGGCGGCATGGCAAACACCACCGAAGCAATCACCGCAGGCACAGCCCCCAAGGCAAAGAAAAAGACCGCAGGAATCAAATAAACAAATGCCGGCATCGTCTGCATGAAATCGAGCACCGGGGTGACAATTTGTTTGACCCGGTCACTTCGCCCGGCCCATAATCCGAGCGGGATTCCGATGATGATCGAAATCAGCGTCGATGTCAAGACCAGAGCGAGGGTTTCCACGCTGGTTTCCCATAATCCCAGATCATAGATCAGCAAAAAGCCCACCAGTGCAAAGACGGCAATCCTCAGCCGGCTTAACAACCACACCAGTAAGGTCAGCAACAAGATGGTCACCAATGGTGGCGTGACCGATAGAACCCGTTCAAAGAAATCGGTGATCGGTGTAATAATGCCTTGAATAAAATGAAATAAGGGCGCAAAATATTCTTGCATCCATTTAATCAACGCATCGACCCAGTCGGCAAGAGGGAGTTTCGGCAAATTCATTCGCTATCCCCTCCTTGCCCGGTAAGTGCCGCCCAGACGGCACCACGCCCCACAATCCCCAGCACACGATCCTCGTCATCAACAACAACGGCTGGGATGGTGGAATCCGCTTGTTGTCCCATTTCGGATACAATCGATTGCAAAGGAGTGTCTTTTTTTACTTTCACAACATCTTTCACCAAAATATCTTCCACTTTCTTTTCTTTTTTGAAGGCTTCTTTTACCTGATCGGCGGTGACCATCCCTTTTAAATAACGCTTGCGGTCAACCACCACCAGCGTGGGAATGCCTTTGTCCCGCATTTTCTTTCCTGCCACACGGATTCCATCTTTTCCGAGAACGATGGTTTCCGCCTTGCGCATCACCGTTTCGGCGGTCAGGACTTTCCCCAGGTTGACATCTTCCACAAACCGTTCCACATAGGCATCGGCAGGGTTGGTCAAGATCTCTTCAGGCGTCCCGATTTGCACAATTTCCCCATGGCGCATCAACACGATCCGGTCTCCGATGCGCAACGCTTCATCCAAATCATGTGTGATAAATATAACGGTTTTATTCATCGACCGTTGCAGATCGACAAGCTCTTCCTGCATCTCTTTGCGAATCAAGGGATCCAGTGCACTGAAAGCTTCGTCCATCAGCAAAATCTCCGGATCGTTCGCCAGCGCCCTGGCCAACCCGACCCGTTGCTGCATTCCGCCGCTCAATTGGTTGGGATAACTGTCAGCCCAGCTTTCCAAACCGACCAACTTCAGGCTTTCCATGGCTTTCGCTCTTCGTTCGGCGGCAGAAATCCCTTGAATCTCCAACCCGAACTCAACATTTTCAATCACTGTGCGATGGGGAAACAAAGCGAATTTCTGAAAGACCATGCTGATTTTTTTCCGCCGCAGTTCCCGCAATTGCTCCGCATTCATTTCGACAATGTTTTCATTGTCGATAAAAACCTGCCCCGAGGTCGGTTCAACCAGACGGTTCAACATCCGGAGAAGCGTCGATTTTCCGCTTCCGGACAATCCCATGATCACGAAAATTTCTCCGCTTTCCACGGCGAAGTTTGCTTGGTTCACACCCACCGTGGCTCCGGTCGCCTTGAAAATTTCTTCTTTTCCTTTTCCTTCCTTCAGCATTTTCAAAGCTTTCTTCGTTGATTTGCCAAAGATCTTCGTGAGATTTTTCACTTCAATTTGGTAGTTCAAAACTTCCCCTCCAATCTTGCTTCGTTATTTATTTCCCTAAAATCGATCTTTTAAACAGGTTTTTTAATGATAAATTAAAAAATTTACGGTTATATTAGTATAATTTTAAAAACATAACCACGATTTTGTTTTTAACCAAAAATAGCAGGATGTTCGTTCACAGAGTATTTCCTGAGAAAACACAAATCCTGCATGATGGTTTACTCTATCAACTTCATCCGGGGGATCGTAAAATTTTTTCATATTCCCACCACTTTATTTATATTTTAAACCCTCCGGATCTTCACCGAGCGCAGGCAATCATCTTCCAGTGGAATTTTTGTTTTTAAAATGCTTTGCACCCACCGGATGATTCACCGCTTTTTCCTCTTTATCGTTCTCCCATTGTCTGTTTTCCTTTCAGCTGACGGAACCAGACGGATCCATTTGTATTTTTGCCGGTAAAAAAAAACGGGAAAACAAGATGGATTTATACCAAAAAAGGAACGATGGAGTTTTGGATAACAGATATTTAATGGAAGAAATGAAAAAAGCCTGAGAAAGGCACCTGATTTGGCATCTTTTTCAGGCTTTATGAGAGCTAGATGGGCCTTTTGAATATAAAGATAATGAAATACATAACAAAGGATGTTACACACAAGGAAAACAAATTTATAAAAATATTTGTTCTGTGTTTGAGAAGCTTGAATATCAGCTGATAAATTCCAATACCGATGACACCCCCGAGCGTATTGGCCAAGATATCCGTCAAATCACTTCTTCCAATCGCCAAAACAAATTGAATGATTTCAAATGACAAAGTAAAACCAACGATGGCTGACACTTTTTTCGAAAAAGCCCACTCACTTTTCAACATGCAAATATAAATACCCAAGGGTATAAAAATTCTTATATTGCTATATACCTCAGAAAAAAGAGACTGATGAAACGGAATCAAATTAATGACCCGCACTCTTTCTATATAATCAAGAGAAAACTGTAATTTAAAAAGAACCAACCACACAAGCACAAATACATAAACAGTGAATAATCCGAATGTAAACTTTTTACTTCCCAATGTTTCTCCTCCTGATTCGTATTTTTCTATTGTTTTCCTCAGAACGATCAAAAATGCTGTGATTTTCAACCGATAAAACCATTTTTTGATTCAAAAAAAATCTCGTACCCTCAGTATGAAGTCTACCTGAAGGAACGAGTCGTTTTTTTAATGTTTCGTTGATCATTTCTTAAGAAAACACGGGAATTTCCTTAATGTTTTCTTAAGTCTGCCTTGGCATGGCGGGGAGCTCCACCGTAAATGAAGTATGTGTTTTATCACTGTCTGCATAAAGGCGCCCGCCGTGTAAAGTCACGATTTCTTTTGCAATCGCCAATCCAAGTCCCGCTCCCCCTTTGCCGGAGGAGCGGGCGTCATCAATCCGATAGAATTTGTCAAATATGGCATCCAGTTTACTTTTAGGAATACTCCCGGCATTTTTAAACTCGATCGAAACCATATCCCCGCATCGACCCGCGGTAATGTCAATGACGCTGTTGTCCTCACTGTATGCCACGGCGTTTTTCAAAATGTTGTTAAAGACCCTGGCAAGTTTATCGGGATCGGCGTATACCGTCAAATCGTCCGGAGCATGAATAACAACCTGTTTTCCATTCACGGCCAGCTGGGGGTAAAATTCATCGGTTATTTGCACCAGCATGTAGTACAGGTCAATGTGCTTTTTTTCAAGTTTAATCGTTTGGAGATTATATCGCGTGATCTCAAAAAACTCGTCGATTAACCGTTCGAGGTGAATGGCTTTGTCCAATGTAATACGAATATACTTTTCCTGTTGCTCTGCCGGCATGTCTGACGCCTCATCAAGCAGGCTCAAATAACCGATAATGGATGTCAGGGGAGTTTTAATATCATGTGCCAAGTACATGACAAAGTCATTTTTCCTTTGTTCGGCAAGCTTCGCCTCCTGCTCCCGCTTTTCCAGTGTCAGTTTTAATGTGTTCAGTTTCTGTTCCAAAAACTCCATTTCCGGAGAAAGTTCAATTTGTTTATCCTCTTTTTGGATAAGTATATCAATGCCGTTATTTATCTCGTTGAAGTATTTCGCGAATTTCGACAGCATGATACGGCACAGAATCAGAACCGTAACAGCAATCGTCACATACATAATGATGGTAATATTGTTCCGTATGGTATATTGATATATTAACATCGCGTCCTGACGCTCTAAGTAAAAACTGTTTTCCAAAAAACGTACGATCCACTCCCCGGTTCTCCACCGCATGAGTTCACGCAAATAAAAAACAAATACAATTGCAGCGATCACAATTACAAGGATATACAGGAATAGTTTGCGTTTTAATTTGTAATAATCGTTATTTTTCTCACTCAAATTTTATAACCAACTCCCCATACGGTTTTGATATATTTCGGATTATCAATGGAGTCATTCATTTTTTTGCGCAAATGCCGGATATGCACGGTGATGGTATTGCTGCTCTTGCTGAAGTATTCGTCTCCCCATATCTCATGAAACAACTGCTCAGAACTAACCACCTTTCCTTTGTTTTCACAAAGAATGCGCAGGATTGAAAACTCAGTAGGGGTGAGGGATAACGGTTTCTCGTTCAAAAAGCACTCATGCGTGTCTATATTCATGACAATGCCGGCATGAACTATAACATTTTCTTTTTGCTCTGTTACTCCATTGTATTTTTTGTATCGGCGCAACTGCGCTTTGACGCGTGCAATTAACTCAAGCGGGCGAAAGGGCTTTGTGATATAATCGTCTGCACCGATCGTAAGACCCGTCACCTTGTCCACTTCCGCATCTTTTGCGGTCAGCAGGATAATGGGGTAATTGTGATTGTCCCTGATTTTTTGGCAGATTTCAAGGCCGCTTGTGCCAGGAAGCATGATGTCCAATATGGCAAGATCCAGGTCAGTCTCATCGATACATTTCAACGCTTCTTTGGCAGTGTAGCATTTGAAAACGGTATAATCTCATTTTTCAGGTATAACTCAACCAAATCAGCAATTTCACGTTCATCATCCACAACAAGTATTTTATCACTCACAGTTACCAACCCATTCTCCTCTCAACACATATAAACAGTTTGATTTTCCTGTTTACTGAAACCCCGGCTGATGACTATGTTGAAATTCATTTATCTGTTATTGTCCCACTATATTTTAATTCATATACGATTAGACGTATATCTTAAAGTAAGACAATGGATATAAAATCAGAAATCCATTGTTTGCAAAAACACATCAAGGATGTAAAAAACCCTTGCGCAACCGGAATTTCATTGATGAACCCCAATTTAGTCCTCTTTTTGATGGTTCCCGACAATGGGGAAATCAAAATACGTATCAGGGTAAGGTTCGTTTCTTAATACGTAGTGCCACCATTCATATTCGTAAGCTTCAAATCCGCTGTTTTCCATGATTGAACGTAACAACCGGCGGTTTTTCGCTTCATTGCTTGAAATTTTTTTTGAGGTGTGATGTGAGCGTTCATCCGTAAAATCGAAACTGCTTCCCATGGGGACAAGTTCACCGGTATCCAACCGATAAAGCGTAAGATCAATTGCACTTCCACGGCTGTGGCTTGATAATGGCGCAACATATCCCTTTGTGATTAATTCGGATCGCTCGATATTCGGATAATATCTTTCTTTGGTAAGATTGTCTTCCGGTAGTTCGGACCAACGTAAAAAGCATTCCACCGCCCTTTGGGGCCGATAGCCGTCCCACAACAGCAAACCATACCCGAGAGCTTCTGCTTGTTTTTGTGCCTTTCGCAACGCAAGGGCTAAGTCATAAGTTCCCACGATGCGATTAACTTCATATCCGTCTACCGGTTTCCCTGTGAAATTATCCCATGTAGCATATTTGGCATCCCAGCGAACTCCGTACAAAATTTCATCCAAAAATATAAATCCTTTTTCCATACTTATCACCTCTTTAATGCCAATTCGATCAGACGGTCAATCAATTCCGGAAGTTTGATGCCAGCAGCATCCATCATACGGGGATACCGGCTGTACGATGTGAATCCGGGCAAGGTATTGACTTCGTTTAGGACAATGCGGCCGTTGTTTTGTAAGAACATGTCAACACGGGCAAGACCTCTGCACCCAAGCACTCTGTATATTTTTTTTGCCGTTTCACGAATCCGTTCCCGATCTTCTACCGACAAGTCTGCCGGAATGGTTATCACTGCATTTTCAGAACCTTTCTCCGGCTCGGCTTCCTGATGAATACGAAAGATACCGTATTGCAGCGTGATTTGATCCACCTCGCCAACCATCAGCTCGGAACCGTTTCCCAGTACGGCACAACCAACCTCATATCCCATTACAGCTTGCTCAATCAGGATTTTGCTGTCATATTCTCCAGCCAATTGAATGGCATCGTTTAATTCGTCCGCACAATAGACTTTTTTTACACCGTAGGATGAACCGGAACGTGCCGGCTTGACAAAAACAGGATAGGACAAAACATCCGCATCCAACAGATCATCCTTATGGATCACCCTGAATTCCGGAGTAGCGATGCCAGCATTTTTGGCTATGATATATGTCAGCGATTTATCCATACAAATTGCTGAGCTTTGAATATCACAGCCCACATACGGGATTCCGGACAATTCAAAAAGACCTTGTATCGATCCATCCTCACCCGACTTGCCGTGCAAAACCGAAAATGCTGCATCTACGTGTTGAATTTCATATTCATTGTTCTTTTGTACAAGCAATCCATGCATTTTTTTATCCGGCGACAGCACGGCGGAACAGCAATTGCCACTTTCCCATTCCACACCAGGTTTTTCGCACATTTTCCAAGTTCCGGATCGGGTGATTCCAATGTAAATGGGCTCGTATTTTTCCGTGTCAATGTTGTTGGCAATCTCGACCGCAGATTTTACCGACACATCATGTTCCTCTGAGCATCCGCCAAACAAGACGGCGATCTTTAATCTAGACAAGTGCCTCTCTCCTCTCAAATTCCAAACAATTTAATATTGTCTTTTCAACGGTTTCATACAATGCCCGTTCCGTGTAGTACGCCGTATGCGGCGTGATGATCACATTCGGCATCTTTTGCAGCTTAAGTATGAATGGATGATCTATTGATTTTCGTGAATGATCAAAATAGAAAAATCCTTCCTCACCTTCCAACACATCCAACGCTGCTCCGCCCAACTTACCATTCTCCAACGCTTGAATCAGAGCATTGGTATCCAGAAGCGCTCCCCGCGCTGTATTAATTAGAAATGCGCCTTGCTTCATGGCATTAATCTGTTCGCGACCGATCATATGGTATGTGTCCGCGTTAAGTGGTACATGAATGGTAATCAGGTCGCTATTTTGCAGCAACTCATTGAAGGACACATAATTTGCCGCCACCTCTTGGCTGTGACCATACGCCAGTATACGACATCCAAACCCGTGCAGCCGCTCAATCACGGCTTTGCCTATACGACCGGTTCCCAATACACCAACAGTCATGTCACGCAGCTCTTTGCCACGGACATGATCCAATCTGAAATCATGCTTTTCCACACGACTCATAACGGATTTGGCTTTGCGTATAGCCATCAGCATCAACATCAACGTATAATCGGCAACACTATCCGGTGAATATCTCACGTTTCCGACAGTGATTCCCAAACTTTCTGCTGCCTGAATGTCGATATGGTTGCAACCAATGCTTCGAGTTGAGATATACTTAACGCCGCAATCCTTTAATGCGATTAGAACGCGTTTGGAAATCTCAGATTTGTGTCCAACACTGATGCATTGATTTCCCCGGGACAATGTTGCATTGGTTTCTGAGACGGCAGAGCTTGTAATGGTAGGGATGACACCAAAACGTGGAGAAAGTTCTTTGAAAACCTCAGCCTCATCTCTTTCGCATCCATAAATGGTGATGCCGATCTTTTTCATTCTTTCACCTCTTTTCCGTCAATCATTTTTCTCTCCATGACAACTGATTATCTAATCCTTTTCTTTTGTTTCTCTTTATGTTGTCGTGATAACAACCTGACGATCCACATACGCCTTTCATCCAAGGATGGCCTTCAGTTGAAATTCCCCATGTATTCATAACTATCCTGAGGAGATAAACAGATCCTTTTTAAGTCGTGACATTTATGCGGCTATGGAACAGTCATTCCTCTACCTGGCATTTCACATAAAACAGCTCGTTCCTACGGCATTAAGTCTACCGAAAAGGAACGAGCTGTTTTTTAGTATTATATTGATAATTTCTTAAGAAAAAATAGAGATAACCTTGATGTTTTCCTAATACGTACGGTTTCAAATGGATTCAAAAGAATATCAAAAACCCCTCTTAAGCATGTTGCTTAAGAGGGGTAAGGGATATTGTTGCCTGGCAACGACCTACTCTCCCAGGGGTCATCCCCAAGTACCATCGGCGCTGGAGGGCTTAACTTCCGTGTTCGGGATGGGAACGGGTGGATCCCCTCCGCTATGGTCACCAGACAAAGGTGTCATGGACACACCCTGAAAATGAGGATGGAAGAAGCAATGCAACCGTGAGAAGTAAGTAGGGAAAGCCCTCGACCGATTCGTATCCGTCAGCTGAACACATTGCTGTGCTTACACCCCGGACCGATCTACCTTGTCATCTACAAGGGGTCTTACTTCCACGAAGGGAATGGGAAATCTCATCTTGAGGGGGGCTTCGCGCTTAGATGCTTTCAGCGCTTATCCCTTCCGCACTTGGCTACCCAGCGGTGCTCCTGGCGGAACAACTGGTACACCAGAGGTGCGTCCATCCCGGTCCTCTCGTACTAAGGACAGCTCCTCTCAAATTTCCTGCGCCCGCGACAGATAGGGACCGAACTGTCTCACGACGTTCTGAACCCAGCTCGCGTACCGCTTTAATGGGCGAACAGCCCAACCCTTGGGACCTACTTCAGCCCCAGGATGCGATGAGCCGACATCGAGGTGCCAAACCTCCCCGTCGATGTGGACTCTTGGGGGAGATAAGCCTGTTATCCCCGGGGTAGCTTTTATCCGTTGAGCGATGGCCCATCCACACGGAACCACCGGATCACTAAGTCCGACTTTCGTCCCTGCTCGACTTGTAGGTCTCGCAGTCAAGCTCCCTTCTGCCTTTGCACTCTGAGGGCGCGATTTCCAACCGCGCTGAGGGAACCTTGGAGCGCCTCCGTTACCTTTTAGGAGGCGACCGCCCCAGTCAAACTGCCCACCTGACACGGTCCTCCCGCCGGATGACGGCGGCGAGTTAGAACCCCGATACGGCCAGAGTGGTATCCCACCGGTGTCTCCACCGAAGCTGGCGCTCCGGCTTCGCAGACTCCCACCTATCCTGTACAAGCCGTACCCGGATTCAATATCAGGCTGCAGTAAAGCTCCACGGGGTCTTTCCGTCTTGTCGCGGGTAACCAGCATCTTCACTGGTAGTACAATTTCACCGGGTCTCTCGTTGAGACAGCGCCCAGATCGTTACGCCTTTCGTGCGGGTCGGAACTTACCCGACAAGGAATTTCGCTACCTTAGGACCGTTATAGTTACGGCCGCCGTTTACTGGGGCTTCGGTTCAGAGCTTCGCGTGAGCTAACTCTTCCCCTTAACCTTCCAGCACCGGGCAGGCGTCAGCCCCTATACTTCGCCTTGCGGCTTTGCAGAGACCTGTGTTTTTGCTAAACAGTCGCCTGGGCCTCTTCACTGCGGCCCCCTCGGGCCCGAAGACCCTAACGGGGCACCCCTTCTCCCGAAGTTACGGGGTCATTTTGCCGAGTTCCTTAACGAGAGTTCTCCCGAGCACCTTAGGATTCTCTCCTCGCCTACCTGTGTCGGTTTGCGGTACGGGCACCTTGTTCCTCCTTAGAGGCTTTTCTTGGCAGTGTGAGATCAAGAACTTCGGTACTGAAACTTCCCTCGCCATCACAGCCTGGCCTTAAGAAGAGACGGATTTGCCTGTCTCTTCAGCCTCACTGCTTGGACGCGCACAACCAGTCGCGCGATTCTCTACCCTCCTGCGTCCCCCCGTCGTCAACGGAACAAGGTGGTACAGGAATCTCAACCTGTTATCCATCGCCTACGCCTTTCGGCCTCGGCTTAGGTCCCGACTAACCCTGAGCGGACGAACCTTCCTCAGGAAACCTTAGGCTTTCGGTGGAAGGGATTCTCACCCTTCTTTTCGCTACTCATACCGGCATTCTCACTTCCAAACGCTCCACCGCTTCTCACGAAGCAGCTTCGCTGCTGTTTGGAACGCTCCCCTACCATGTCCGAAGGACATCCGCAGCTTCGGTGAACCGTTTAGCCCCGTTACATTTTCGGCGCAGAGTCACTTGACCAGTGAGCTATTACGCACTCTTTGAATGATGGCTGCTTCTAAGCCAACATCCTGGTTGTCTGGGCAACTCCACATCCTTTGCCACTTAACGGTTACTTTGGGACCTTAGCTGGCGGTCTGGGCTGTTTCCCTCTTGACCACGGATCTTAGCACTCGTAGTCTGACTCCCGGAGGACAAGTCTGTGGCATTCGGAGTTTAACTGAGTTCGGTAACCCTGTGGGGGCCCCTAGCCCAATCAGTGCTCTACCTCCACGACTCCTCTCCGAGGCTAGCCCTAAAGCTATTTCGGGGAGAACCAGCTATCTCCGGGTTCGATTGGCATTTCACCCCTACCCACACCTCATCCTATGGTTTTTCAACACCAACAGGTTCGGGCCTCCATTCCGTGTTACCGGAACTTCACCCTGGACATGGGTAGATCACCCGGTTTCGGGTCGACGGGCACGTACTCATTCGCCCTGTTCAGACTCGCTTTCGCTGCGGCTCCGGCTTCTCACCTTAACCTCGCACGCAACCGTCACTCGCCGGTTCATTCTACAAAAGGCACGCCGTCATCCCTTTAAAAGGACTCCGACTGATTGTAAGCACACGGTTTCAGGTTCTCTTTCACTCCCCTCCCGGGGTGCTTTTCACCTTTCCCTCACGGTACTGGTTCACTATCGGTCGCCAGGGAGTATTTAGCCTTGGGAGGTGGTCCTCCCTGCTTCCCACGGGGTTTCACGTGTCCCGCGGTACTCAGGATCCGTCTCGGAGGGTGACCGATTTCGATTACAGGGCTGTTACCTTCTTTGGCGGGCCTTTCCAGAACCACTTCATCTATCCGTCACCTTTGTGACTCCGTGTGAGACGTCCTACAACCCCGGTTGGCAAAGCCAACCGGTTTGGGCTGTTCCCGTTTCGCTCGCCGCTACTCAGGGAATCGCGTTTGCTTTCTCTTCCTCAGGGTACTAAGATGTTTCAGTTCCCCTGGTATGCCCCCGTCCATCCTATGGATTCAGATGGCGGTGCCAGCTCTTCAAGCTGGCGGGTTCCCCCATTCGGACATCCCCGGATCAACGCTCACTTACAGCTCCCCGGGGCATATCGGTGTTCGTCCCGTCCTTCATCGGCTCCTGGCGCCAAGGCATCCACCGTGTGCCCTTAGTAGCTTACCCTACTGGCTCTCTTGGAGATTACTTCTCCCGGTGATTGCAACTTGACAAGCGACGTGTGAAGATTCTCGTCAAACGAGCCTCTTCAACCTCGTCTTGCTTCTTCCATATCTCATTTTCAAGGTGCGTCGTTTTTTCTTTTTGTCAACCGCCTCGCGGCGACAAGAAATAATATATCACGGCCACAAACAAAATGCAACCCTTTTTTATAAAACCATTTATTCCCACAATAAACAAACAAAAAACCCTTCTTCTCATGCAGAAAAGAAGGGTTGTAAAATCCTTGGAGGAATTACGATGGATTGTCCGCCCGTTTGATCCACTCCGGTAAATCGCGGATCACATTTTCAACGGCTACATCCTGCGCATCTCCCGAGCGGCGAAGTTTCATCTCCACCAGACCATCCCCGGCTTTGGCTCCGACGGTAATCCGAACCGGAATTCCGAACAAATCCGCGTCTTTAAATTTGACACCCGCCCGTTCTTTACGGTCATCAAACAATACTTCATATCCGGCTTCCAATAATTCTTGGTACAACTTCTCCGCGGTTTTGGCCTGTACTTCATTTTTCATATTCACCGCAATCAGGTGAACCGTATAAGGGGCAATGGAAGCGGGCCAAATGATTCCCTGTTCATCATGATTCTGCTCCACAACGGATGCAACCGCGCGGGAGATGCCGATGCCGTAACATCCCATAATAAACGGCTGTTCTTTGCCGTTTTCATCCAAAAATCCGGCCTTCATTGCCACGCTGTAGCGGGTTCCCAACTTGAACACATGCCCCACTTCTATCCCGCGGCGCAGAGAAATCGCACCACCGCAACGGGGGCATCTGTCGCCTTCCTGGATATTTCTCAAATCGCCGGTCACATCCACTTCAAAATCTCGCACAGGTTGAACATGAATGAAATGATGATCGGCTTCATTGGCTCCGACAATCAGTTCACTCTGATTCATCACAGCCTGATCCGCCAACACTTTCACTTTTTTCTTCAAGCCCACCGGTCCAACGAACCCGGCAGGAGCCCCTGCGATTTCCTGTACGGTTTGATCATCGG
Source organism: Thermoactinomyces vulgaris (assembly GCF_005886755.1). Lineage (NCBI taxonomy): Bacteria > Bacillati > Bacillota > Bacilli > Caryophanales > Thermoactinomycetaceae > Thermoactinomyces > Thermoactinomyces vulgaris. The sequence goes on along the minus strand of NZ_CP039710.1, from coordinate 1,284,420 downwards.
CCAGCTCACAAACCGCGGCATTCAACAGATTTTTCACCTTGACATCATTCACTTCATGATCTCCCCGCACCAAAACGAGCACAGGTTCCCCGTCCACCAAAAAGACAAGGCTTTTGGCAAGCTTTGAAACCGGCACATCCAAATATGTTGCAACCTCTTCAATGGTGCGCTTTTGCGGAGTGTGCACTTTTTCCATTTCTTCCACGGAAGCAACATCGGTAGTGTTTTCTTCCCCGGCCACTTCGGCCATTTCCACATTGGCAGAGTAATCACAGGATTCACAGATGACCACTGTATCTTCCCCTGCGTCCGCCAAAGCCATAAACTCATGGGTGCCTTTGCCGCCGATGGCACCGGAGTCGGCTTCCACCGCCCGAAATTCCAAACCGATGCGGGTGAAAATGTTTTTGTATGCCTGATACATCTTTTCATAGGTATCATTCAGCGAGTCCTGATCCGAATGAAACGAATAGGCATCTTTCATAATAAACTCCCGCCCTCTCAACAAGCCGGAACGCGGGCGTTTTTCATCCCGAAATTTGTTTTGGATCTGGTATAAAATCATCGGGAGTTTTTTATAGGAATTGATTTCTCCACGCAACAAATCGGTGATCACTTCCTCATGGGTGGGTCCGATCGCAAAAGGCCGGTCATGCCGGTCTTGCATCGTAAACAAGTCGGGCCCGTAAGTGTCCCAACGGCCGGACTCCTGCCATAATTCAGCCGGATGCAGTGTCGGCAACAACAACTCTTGACCTCCAATGCGATCCATCTCTTCGCGCACAATTTGTTCCACCTTATGTAAAACCCGGTATCCCAAAGGCAGGAAAGTATATATCCCCGCAGCTAATTGCCGGATGAATCCTCCGCGCAGCAACAGCTGGTGACTGATCATTTCTGCTTCCCCGACCGTCCGAAGTGTCGGAGCCATCATATTGTTTTGCCGCATATTCATCCCTCTCTTTTCAAAAAATGCCATTGTTTTTTATCATACATAAAACCATTGAAATAAAAAAGATCCATCCGCCACAAAAAAGGAAAACCGGCCCATCGATCAGAGCCGGGTTTCCGCTTTATCAAGTGAAGAACACTTTTTTTATGTCATTAAAAGTCACCACGAGCATCAACATCATCAGTAAAGCGAACCCAATAAAGTGAACCAGACTTTCCTTGTTCGGACTGATCGGACGGCCGCGAACCGCCTCGATCCCGATGAAAACCAGACGGCTTCCATCCAAAGCCGGGATCGGCAACAGATTAAAAATCCCCAGATTCAGGCTCAAAAGAGCGGTCCAACGGATGAGTGATTCATATCCGGCCTTAGCCGCCTCACCGGTGATGGAACCCATCTGGACAGGCCCGCCCAAACTTTTCAGACCCAGCTGTCCGGTCACCAACTTCCCGAATCCGTCCATGATCATGACAGACCAATCATACGTCTGCCTGAACCCGTCAATGGCTGCTTCCCAAAGGGTGGCGTCTCTTTTCATCTCATTGACATTAAAATAAACCCCGATTTGGTAGACTTCCCCGCTTTTTTGCGGTGTCACCGGAAAATCCAGTTTTTGTCCGTTTCTGTCCACCGTAATGGTCACCGTTTCCCCTTTGGATTCCAACAACTCATACCGCAACGAATCCATGGTATTCACTTTTTTGCCGTTAATGGCCACAATCAAATCATTTTCCCGGATCCCGGCCTTGGCTGCCGGTGAATCCGGAATGGCCTGATCAACCGGCAACCGATCTTCGATTCCGGTTACAAATGTGTAGATGGCAAACAGAATAATGGTCAACGCAATATTAAACAGCGGGCCGGCAAAAATGGTCATCGCCTTTTGTCCGGCAGTTTTGGAGCCAAACTGGCGGTCATACGGCGCAATTTGCAGTTCCGTTTTTTCACCGTAATGAATATTGGCTTGCGGATCCAGGAAATATTTTGCTTCATTTTCATCGGAATCTTCCAGCACCACATACAGCTGTCTTTCCAAATCCGCTTTCACAAGCCTTCCGACAATCAGAGACTCTGTTTCCAACCCTTGCGGATCATACAGGTACAAATGGTTCAGTTTCCCCTCCGGAGTTTGGGTCGCATAAACCATCGTCCCCGTTTTGATTTCAACCATCTCCGCATCTTCACCAGCCATGCGGACATAACCGCCCAAGGGCAAAATCCGGATGGAATAAAGCGTTTCCCCTCGTTTGGTTGCAAAAAGTTTCGGCCCGAAACCGATGGCAAATTCCCGCACCAGAATCCCTGCACGTTTTGCAAAGATAAAATGTCCCAGTTCATGTACAAAGACAAGTAAACTCAGGACCAACACAAATATCACTATGGTTTGCATGGACTATTCATCACCACCCTGGTTGATCACACGCCTTAAATCTAAGCCAACGGAACAAGACCGTCTTGTGCAAATTGGCGGGCCCATCTGTCTGCTTCTTCAATTTCTTCCAACGACGGATTGCTGACCGCCTGATGTGCATCCAGCGTCCGCTCGATAATCTCTTCAATGGCCAAAAAAGTACATTTTCCTTGTAAAAAGGTTTGCACCGCCACTTCATTCGCTGCATTTAACACAGCAGGCACCGTTCCCCCGGTTTTCCCGGCATCATAAGCCATTTTCAAACAAGGATACCGTTTGAAATCCATTTCTTTGAAATCGAGCCGGGATAATTGAACAAAATCCAAGCGTTTTGTCGTCAGTTGCATCCGTTTGGGGTAAGACAAAGCATATTGAATCGGAACCCTCATGTCCGGGGTGCCCAATTGAGCCATCACTGCACCGTCTTTAAATTCAACCATCGAATGGATGACACTCTGCGGATGAAGGACTACATCTATTTTCTCATAAGGAAAATCAAATAACCAGTGCGCTTCAATCACTTCAAATCCTTTGTTCATCATCGTGGCACTGTCAATGGTGATCTTGTTTCCCATTGCCCAGTTCGGATGATTTAACGCTTGTTCCACAGTTGCATCAACCAATTCTTCCCGGCTCCAATCACGAAACGCCCCCCCGGACGCTGTGATGATCACCCTTTCCACATCATCCATCCGCTCACCATGAAGACATTGAAAAAGTGCAGAATGCTCGCTGTCGATCGGCAACAACGGCACTTGATGTTTTTTGGCTTCCGCTGTCACAATATGGCCGGCTGTGACCAGGGTCTCTTTATTCGCCAATCCAATCTTTTTTCCTGCCCGAATGGCTTCCAGGGTCGGGACCAAGCCTTTGCTTCCGACCAAAGCGGAGACAAGATAGGTGGAGTCCGGACTTGCTGCAACCTCCTTCAAGCCTTCGTCTCCCCACATGACACGAACCTCGTCCCCCACTTCCCGCTTCACGGCTTCAGCCGCTTCCCGGGTGGCCATGGACACCAACCGGGGCTGAAATTCCTTCACTTGTTGTATCATCAAATTTGCATTGTTCCCGGCCGCCAAAGCGACCACTTCAAATTGTTCAGGGTGCTCTCTGATTACCGCCAGTGTGCTTGTTCCAATGGACCCAGTGGAACCGAGAATAGCCACCTTTTCTAACATTCCATAGCCCCTTTCAATCATCACAGAAGTTGAACAAAGTGTAAAATGATAAACGTGAACAGCAAACTGTCAAAACGATCCAAAAATCCGCCATGCCCCGGCAAAAGTGAACCCGAGTCTTTGACACCCGTGCTTCTTTTCCATGCCGATTCGATGAGATCCCCGATTTGACCGACGATGGTGATCAATACGCCAATGGCCACGGCAAACAACAGATTGCCCAGATCGGGAAAAATGAAAAAGATGATGATGCTCAAAAGAGTTCCGCACAAAATTCCGCCAAGAGATCCTTCAATGGTTTTATTCGGGCTGATTTCCGGCATCAGCTTCTGCTTTCCCCATCGCTTGCCGATAAAATAAGCGCCGGTATCATTTGCCCAAGTGGCCAAAATGATCAACAAGGACCAAGCCAAACCGTTCTCTTGCCAAATCGTCACCATCATATAGGAAAATCCATATCCTATGTATATGGCACCCACAAACAAATAAGCCATTTGAAACAGATCAAATTGGTTCCGGCTGAAGACCATCCACAAAAAATACAGAATCAGCCCCAGGATGACCGGTGTGATTCCTTGCAAAAAAGCGAATCCGGAGAAGTTGGGTTGATTGGCAAGCACACTCAAAAAAACCATCAAGATCACAGCAACCCCGATAAAAATTTGCGGGGTGCGAGGCGAAATATTTTTCATTTTTGCATATTCAATAAAGGCCACAATTCCTAAAACAAGCAAGCAAATTGTATATAACCAGGCTTGGCTCATCAATCCCAGAAAAATCACAGCGCCCAATGTACCTGTAATAATTCTCTGTTTCATCGCTATTTCCCCTGTCTATTTACACCGCCCCGAAGCGTCTTGAACGATGCTGGAAATCTTCGATCGCCTGGTAAAAACATTCCGACGAGAAATCAGGCCACAACACATCCGTAAACCACAACTCACTGTATGCAAGCTGCCATAACAAGAAGTTGCTCACCCGGATTTCACCACTTGTCCGGATAACCAGATCGGGATCCGGCAATCCTTTGGTCAACAGATACTCGCTCATCAATTCTTCATTGACTTCTCCTTTATCAATATGACCATTTTCAATGTCTTCTATAATCCGGTGAACAGCCTCTATGATCTCGCTTCTTGCCCCGTAGTTAATGGCAAAATTCAATATCAACCCGGTATTGTCTTTGGTTTTTTCCTCAAACTCCATCAACGCTTTTTGCGTATAATCCGGTGTCTTGCTGATCCCGCCCAAAATCCGGACCTTGACGTTTCGCTTCATCAACTCTTGCAAATCGGTTTTCAAAAACTCCATGGGCAGCTTCATCAGATACTCCACTTCGTCTTTGGGTCTTTTCCAGTTTTCCGTTGAGAAGGAGTAAAAGGTTAATACTTCAACCCCCAGATCATCGGCGGCCCGGATAATTTCGCGGATCCGTTTCATTCCCGCGGCATGACCGGCCGTGCGCGGCATTCCCCTTTTTTTGGCCCAGCGTCCGTTTCCGTCGGTGATAATCGCCACATGCTTGGGCATGGGCGCTTTTTTGATCTTTTCTAACAAATCTTCGGCGGATGAAGTTTCATTCCCCTTGGATCCCATCAAACGCTTCATGGATTTGATCATAGAACATTCCTCCGCAAATAGGTCTCAAAATATCTTAGGTACGAATCAACCTTTTTCCTCCAACAATTTCCTGATTTAGCCAGAAAACCCCCTCTGTGAAGAAGGGGTTTTCACCCGATGAGATCATTCCTCAGATTTCCAGAATTTCTTTCTCTTTGTCCGCAACCACATCATCCACTTTTTTAATATATTGATCCGTCAGTTTTTGGACTTCATCTTGGCCACGGCGCAGGGTGTCTTCCGGAATCTCCCCGTTTTTCTCCATTTTTTTCAATGTGTCGTTGGCATCACGACGGATGTTGCGAATCGCCACTTTGGCATCTTCGCCTGTTTTACGGACCAGTTTGACCAATTCGTTGCGCCGTTCTTCTGTCAAAGCCGGGATGGTGATGCGGATCACGGAACCGTCATTGTTGGGGTTCAACCCAAGCTCGGATTTTAAAATCCCGCGTTCAATTTCCGGCAATACCGATTTGTCCCACGGTTGGATCAGCAAGGTGCGGGGATCCGGAGTGGAAATATTGGCGACTTGGTTCACGGGCATTTCCGAACCGTAATATTCCACGACCACTTTATCCAACAATGAAGGATTGGCCCGTCCGGCACGAATTGAAACCAAATCTTTTTTTAAGACTTGCAGTGCCTTTTCCATCTTCTCCTGAGCTTGCTTTTTTACTTCATCCATATGCTTACACACTCCCTTTTACCAATGTTCCGATTTGCTCTCCCAAAAGCACACGCCGAATGTTTCCTTCTTCGGAGATATTAAAAACAATGAGCGGAATGTCGTTATCCATACACAAGGACGAAGCTGTGGAATCCATTACTTTCAAGCCTTTGTTCAAGATTTCCAGATAAGTCAGCGTATCATATTTTTTGGCGGTCGGCTCTTTCTTGGGATCTGCAGTGTAAACGCCATCCACATTGTTTTTGGCCATCAAAATGACTTCTGCTTCGATCTCAGCCGCTCTGAGCGCCGAGGTCGTATCCGTCGAGAAAAACGGATTGCCGTTTCCGCCGGCAAAGATCACAACCCGGCCTTTTTCCAAGTGGCGAATGGCGCGCCGGCGGATATACGGCTCGGCGACTTGTCGCATTTCAATGGCGGTTTGCACACGGGTCGGCACATCGATGCTTTCCAACGCATCTTGCAATGCCAACGAGTTCATCACCGTGGCGAGCATTCCCATGTAATCGGCAGTGGCCCGGTCAATTCCGCGGGATGATCCCTGAATGCCGCGCCAAATATTGCCGCCTCCCACAACCACAGCCACTTCCACACCGAGTTCGACCACTTCTTTGATTTGTTTGGCCAGCGATTGGATCACGTTAGCATCAATTCCATAACCCCGCTCTCCGGCCAAGGCTTCACCACTTAATTTTAAGATAACTCGCTTATATTTGGGAGTACTCATCGTTTTCCTCCGTTCGTACAAAATCAATCAATATAGATGAATTTTCCTTCAAATCATACAACTTGTCCAGTTTGTTCAAAGAACTTCTAAAAAAATGGGAACACCAAGTTCGTGTTCCCATGTAATTTGTCAACCTTTCTTGACTTGGGACATAACCTCTTCCGCAAAGTTATCTTCACGTTTTTCGAGACCTTCGCCCATTTCGTAACGCACAAAACGACGGATATTGATGTTTTCACCGATCTTGGCGATCATTTCTTTTACCAGTTGATCGATGGTTTTATCCGGGTCTTTGACAAAAGGTTGATCCAAAAGGCAAATGTCTTTGAAATGTTTTTGCAAACGTCCTTCCACCATTTTGTCAACAATGTGTTCCGGTTTGCCTTCTTGAAGCGCTTGTTGTTTTAAAATTTCCCGTTCTTTTTCCACAACGCTTTCCGGAATTTCTTCGCTGCGTACATATTGCGGATTCATTGCGGCAATTTGCATGGCGATATCCCGGACAAAGTTTTTAAAGTCTTCGTTTTTCGCAACGAAATCGGTTTCACAGTTCACTTCCACCAGAACACCGATCCGGCCTCCGGCATGTATGTAGGATTCAACAACCCCTTCCGCTGCGATGCGGTCTGATTTTTTGGCCGCTTTGGCGATTCCTTTTTCACGGAGATATTCGATCGCTTTTTCCATGTCTCCGTTGGTTTCGGTTAAAGCTTTTTTACAATCCATCATTCCCGCGCCTGTTTTTTGACGCAGTTCTTTTACTTGTTGTGCGCTGATTGCCATGAATGCTCCTCCTTTTTTGGTATAGCGTATAAAAAGAGGGGGCCGGCATGAGCCCTGTCATGCCACCCTCTTCATTTTCCGGTCAGGAAGCCGTTGTTGTTTCGCTCGGTTGCTGTTGTTGCTGTTGTTCCCCTTGTTTTCCTTCCAGAATGGCATCGGCGATTTTTCCGGTGAAAAGACGAACCGCACGGATGGCATCGTCGTTCCCCGGAATGACATAGTCGATTTCATCCGGATCACAGTTGGTATCCACAATGGCAATGATCGGGATGTTCAACTTGCGGGCTTCAGCAACCGCAATCCGTTCTTTGCGCGGATCAATCACAAAAATGGCATCCGGCAATTTTTTCATGTATTTGATCCCGCCAAGGAATTTTTCCAATTTTGCCTGCTCTTTTTTCAGCAGAACCACTTCTTTTTTCGGCAATACATCAAAGGTGCCGTCTTCTTCCATGCGTTCCAATTCATGAAGGCGTTCGATGCGTTTGCGGATGGTTTGGAAGTTCGTCAGGGTTCCTCCCAACCAACGGTGGTTGACATAAAACATGTTGGAACGGGTGGCTTCTTCTTTTACAGCTTCTTGTGCTTGTTTTTTCGTTCCAACAAACAAAATGTTTCCGTCATTTGCAGCCAGGTCACGAACGAAATTGTAAGCCTGCTCCATCATTTTCACGGTTTTTTGCAAATCAATGATATAAATGCCGTTGCGTTCCGTGAAAATGTACTTTTTCATTTTCGGGTTCCAACGACGTGTTTGATGACCGAAATGAACCCCAGCTTCCAATAATTGTTTCATTGATACAACTGCCATTTAAAAAATCCTCCTTATTGGTTATTCCTCCGCCAAAGTCATCGCAAGCAGAAACCACTTTCACATGGCACCACTGCCTGCTTTCCTTGACGTGTGTTTTACACCATTGATGAATATACCATATTCATCAAAGCCATCGCAAGAAAAAAACTCCCGTGACACGTCAATTCGAAAAAAACGCCGAATTTCCTTCTTTATAATATATACTGGCTCAAATCACGGTCTTTCACTATATCTTGCAATCGTTCTCTCACATATTCCGGTGTGATCTTGATTTCGCCGGCTCCGATTTCAGGCGCCTCAAAGGACAATTCCTCCAGCAACCGCTCCAAAACGGTGTGGAGACGGCGGGCTCCGATATTTTCCGTCGCGCTGTTCACTTCCGCCGACAAGCGGGCAATCTCACGGATGGCTTCATCGGTGAAGGTCACCCGGATGCCCTCTGTTTCCAACAACGCCGTGTACTGTTTGATCAGCGCGCTTTTGGGCTCGGTTAAAATCCTTACAAAATCATCGGCCGTCAAATCGCTCAGTTCGACACGGATCGGGAAGCGGCCCTGAAGTTCGGGAATCAGATCCGACGGTTTGGACACATGAAACGCCCCTGCGGCGATAAACAAAATGTGATCGGTTTTCACCGGCCCGTATTTGGTCATCACCGTCGAACCCTCCACGATCGGCAAAATGTCGCGCTGCACGCCTTCACGGGAGACATCCGGGCCATGTCCGTCCTTCCCGGCCACTTTATCAATTTCATCCAAAAAGATGATTCCCGATTGCTCCACCCGTTCCAAAGCTTCCTGGGTGACTTGGTCCATGTCGATTAATTTTTGCCCTTCCTGCTGGGTTAATATTTCGCGGGCCTCTTTCACCGTGACTCTCCGCTTTTTGGTTTTCTTCGGCATCAAATGCCCGAGCATCTCCTGCATGTTCATTCCCATTTGTTCCGCGCCGGTTCCGGCAAACATGTCAAACATGGCCGGAGCCTGCTCTTCCACTTCGATTTCGATCACGCGGTCTTCCAGTTCTCCGCGCAATAACTTCTCCTTGAGGATTCGCCGGTCTTCTTTCAGCTTGCTTTCATCCTGTTGCGTCTGACTGGCCGGGGGGGAGGATTGATTTTGTTGGAATAGAAACTCAATCGGATTTTTAAAAGTTGGCGCGGCCTTTTTGCCGGGGGCCAGAATTTCGACAATCCGGTCATTGGCCATGGCACGCGCCTCATTCTTCACACTTTCCAACTTTTCTTTTTTCACCATGCGAACCCCGGTCTCCACCAAATCGCGGACCATGGATTCCACATCCCGGCCGACATAACCCACTTCGGTGAATTTGGTGGCTTCCAGTTTGACGAAAGGCGCACCGACCAACTTCGCCAGCCTGCGGGCAATCTCGGTTTTTCCCACCCCTGTCGGGCCAATCATCAAAATGTTTTTGGGAACCACTTCATCTTTCAGTTCATCCGGCAACAGCGTGCGGCGGTAACGGTTCCGGAGAGCGATCGCAACGGCGCGTTTTGCTTCATTCTGCCCGATGATGTACTTATCCAATTCTGCAACAATTTGCCGGGGAGTCCATTTTTCTCGAGGGTTGTACACGGGCGCCATCATGAGACCTCCTCAACCAGAATTTGATTGTTGGTAAACACGCAAACTTCGCTGGCAATGGTTAATGCGGCTTCAGCCATTTCTTTTGCGGACAGATGGGGCGCATACCGTTTCAACGCCCTGCCGGCAGACAATGCAAAGCTTCCTCCCGAACCGATCGCCAACATCCCGTCATCCGGCTCGATCACTTCACCGGTACCGGAGATCAAAAACAATTTCTCCACGTTCATCACGATCATCATGGCTTCCAGTTTCCGCAAAACCTTATCGGAACGCCATTCCTTGGCCAGTTCCACCGCTGCCCTCGCCAGGTTCCCATGGTATTCTTCCAGCTTCCTTTCAAACTTCTCAAACAGCGTCATCGCATCCGCGACGGATCCGGCAAAACCGGCCACCACTTTTCCGTGATACAAGCGGCGCACTTTTTTCGCGCCGTGTTTCATGATCATTTGATTGCCAAAAGTCACCTGACCGTCTCCGGCCATGGCCGCTTTTCCTTCATGCTGTATGGCAAAGATGGTCGTTGCATGAAAATCTCCCAATCTTGGTTCCCCCTTTTTCCGGGCCAATCGAAATTTCCCGTCAATCATGCATGATCGTTTGAAAATGCCGCATCAAGAAGAGACGGGGACTTGTTTGCGAAATTCCTCAATACTTTCCAAAGCGCGTTCAGCGTATTTTTCCGCCCGCTCTTTCTTGTTGCGGATCCGTTTGGGCAAAGCTTCAAATAATCCGAAGTTTGCATTCATCGGCTGAAAATGTTTCGGATCGGTATGGGTGATATAATGAGCCAGGCTTCCAATGGCTGTCGTCCGGGGCGGAACCGTCAGTTCTTCCCCCTTTACCAGACGGGCGGCATTGATGCCCGCAATGAGACCGGACGCCGCCGACTCCACATAACCTTCCACTCCGGTCATTTGGCCGGCAAAGAACAGTTGGTCATTTTTCCTGAATTGATAGGTGGGAAGAAGAAGTTTGGGTGAATTGATAAATGTGTTCCGGTGCATCACCCCGTACCGGACGATCTCGGCATTTTCCAAACCGGGAATCATCCGGATGACTTCTTTTTGCGGCCCCCATTTCAAATGGGTTTGGAAGCCGACAATATTGTAAAGGGTGCCGGCACTGTTGTCCTGCCGCAGTTGCACGACGGCAAACGGCTGTTTTCCGGTCCGCGGATCGGTTAACCCGACCGGCTTCATGGGACCGAACAACAATGTTTTTTTCCCTCTTTTGGCGAGCACTTCAACCGGCATGCATCCCTCAAAGAAAATTTCTTTTTCAAAATCCTTCAAGGGCGCTGTCTCCGCTTGAATCAACGCCTCATAAAAACGGTCAAACTCTTCTTCCGTCATGGGACAGTTGATATAAGCGGCTTCCCCTTTATCATAACGGGACTGGACAAAAACTTTTTCCATATCGATTGAATCTTTTTCGACAATGGGAGCCGCTGCATCATAAAAGTACAAATATTCCTCGCCGGTCAAAGCCTTCAGTTTTTCCGACAGCGTCTTGGATGTGAGCGGACCGGTGGCGATCACGGTCGGCCCCTCGGGCAATTCGGTGATTTCTTCATGATAAATTTCAATGTTGGGATGGCGGGAAAGCGTTTGGGTGATTTCCTCCGAAAAACTTTCCCGGTCCACGGCAAGCGCTCCGCCGGCCGGAACCGCATGCCGGTCTGCCGCTTTCATCACAATGGAATGGAGGCGGCGCATTTCTTCTTTTAACACGCCCACCGCATTGGTCAACGATGCGCTTCTCAACGAGTTGCTGCACACCAATTCGGCAAATTGCCCCCCGCGATGGGCGGGTGTCATTTTCACGGGCCTCATTTCATACAATTTCACTTTGATTCCGCGCTCGGCGATTTGCCAAGCGGCTTCGCTTCCTGCCAACCCCGCTCCCACAACAGTCACTTGTGTCATCTTTTTACGTCCCCTCCGTCAATTTTTTTCTTCTTCATAATCACAAACGGTACAACGAATCATGGTCTGCTTTTTCTTTGCTTTTTTCTCCACCATCAGGTTCCCGCACTTCGGGCATGGACGGGGAACCGGCCGGTCCCACGAAACAAAATCGCATTCCGGGTATCGGCTGCATCCGTAAAACAGTCGGGATTTTTTGCTCTTCCGTTCAACGATTTCCCCTTCTTTGCATTTGGGGCACGGGACCCCGGTCGATTTGACAATCGGTTTGGTATTGCGGCAATCCGGAAAAGCGGAACAAGCCAAAAACTTCCCGTAGCGGCCGAACTTGTATACCATCGGGCTGCCACACTTTTCACAGACTTCCCCGGACACTTCGTCTTGGATTTCCACTTCTTCCATCTCTTTTTCCGCCACGGACAACTGTTTTTGAAACGGATGATAAAACCGGTCCAAAATTTCAATCCAATCGGCTTTTCCTTCCTCCACCTTGTCCAGGTCTTCTTCCAGATTGGCCGTAAACTCCACATTTAAGATTTCCGGGAAAAACTGCTGCATTAAATCAATCACAATTTCCCCCAGTTCGGAAGGAACAAAACGTTTATCTTCCAGAAGGACATATCCCCGTTTCTGGATGGTATCCAAAATCGGGGCGTAAGTACTCGGGCGCCCAATCCCTTTATCTTCCAGCTCTTTGACGAGGCTGGCTTCGGTATAACGGGGCGGAGGTTGGGTGAAATGTTGTTTGGGCTCAACGGACTTCCGCTTTAACACCTGCCCCTTGGCGAGCTCCGGCAAAAACTTGTCTTCTTCCTTTTTCTTCTGATCCTCGCCTTCCACATACACTTTCATAAATCCCGGGAACTTGACTTTGGATCCGCTTGCCTTAAACAACGCTTCCCCGACCCGAATATTTGCCGAAACCGCATCAAAAACGGCCGGCGCCATTTGAGAAGACACAAAACGGTCCCAAATCAATTTGTACAACCGGTATTGGTCCCGGGACAAATAACTTTTGATTTCTGACGGAACCCGGAAGACAGAGGTCGGACGAATCGCTTCGTGGGCATCTTGCGCGCCCGATTTCTGTTTGTGCGAGTGCGGTGTTTTCGGCAAGTATTCCGCTCCAAATGTTTCGGTGATGTATTCGCGCGCTTCGCTTTGGGCCGTTTTCGAAATCCGGGTGGAATCCGTCCGCATATAGGTGATCAGCCCCACCGTTCCTTGTTTGCCAATGTCCACCCCTTCATATAACTGCTGGGCGACCGCCATCGTCTTCTGGGCGCGAAAACCGAGCTTCCGGGCGGCTTCCTGCTGCAACGTGCTCGTGATAAACGGGCCGGCCGGATTTCGTCTGCGTTCGCTGGTTTTCACCTCTTCGACAACGAAGCGCTTTCCCTTGATTGCTTCAAGCAGTTGATCCACATCTTCTTTGGAACCCAACTTCGTTTTCTTTTTTCCGTAACCGTAAAATTTGGCTTCAAAAGGCTCTTCGCCGCTTAACAGAACGGCCGTCACGGTCCAGTACTCTTCTGGTTTGAACTCCCGGATTTCATTTTCCCGGTCGATGATCAACTTGACCGCCACCGATTGGACCCGTCCGGCACTCAAGCCTTTTTTCACCTTCTTCCACAACAGCGGGCTGATGTTATAACCCACCAGCCGATCCAAAATCCGCCTCGCCTGTTGGGCATTCACCAAGTCCATGTTGATTTCCCGGGGATGCTTGAATGCTTCTTTGACGGCTTGTTTGGTGATTTCATTGAAAACGACCCGGCATTTTTGCTCCAGCGGAACATTCAAACTGTGTGCCAGATGCCAGGCAATCGCTTCACCTTCCCGGTCCGGGTCCGCCGCCAGATAGACCTTTTCCACTTTTTTCTTGGCATCACGCAATTCTTTTAAGATATCCCCTTTTCCGCGGACGGTGATATATTTGGGTTCAAACTGTTTTTCCACATTGACGCCCATCTGGCTTTTGGGCAAATCCCGCACATGTCCCATGGAAGCTTTCACGATGTATTTGCTTCCCAAATATTTTTTTATGGTTTTGGCTTTAGCCGGTGATTCAACAATCACTAGTGAATCGGCCATCTATGGCCCTCCCCTCATTCTTGCCACTTCTCTTATTTGCACTCGTATTTGATACAATACCAAATTGTGACCAAAGTGTTCAACTTCCGGACACTTGGTTTGAAGATGCTTTGTTGCATCACTTGCGGATATACCGGGCTCCGGGAAGGGAGGCAATCACCTGCTTCATCTCCAAGGTGACCAGTGCCTGATGGATTTCTCCCGGAGCCCTTTGTTGATCAAACCGCTCCAACAACTGATTGATGTGGATTGGTTCATCCAACGGAATTTGTCCGTAGATTTGCTCTTCTATATCATTTAAGTCAATCGGACTCAAATTATGCAAACCGTCCGGAAGGGTGCCGGTCAAAGGGAGTCCCTCCAGCTCTTCCAGGATATCTGACGGCTGGCGCACGCATTTTGCCCCGTCCTGGATCAGTTTTAATGTTCCCTGGCTTTGGACGGAAGTCATCATCCCCGGAACCGCAAAAACTTCCCTTCCTTGCTCCATGCTGAACCCGGCAGTGATCAAAGACCCCGATTTTTCCGCAGCTTCCACCACCAGCGTTCCGTACGAAAGGCCGCTGATAATCCGGTTCCGTCTGGGAAAGACCCCGGGATGGGGCCGGGTGCCGGGAGGCATTTCGGAAATTACCGCCCCGTGCTCCACCAACTGCTCATAAAGCCGGCGATGATTTTTGGGATAAATGACATCCACCCCCGTCCCCAAAACGGCAATGGTTTTGCCTCCCACCCGCAGTGCGGACCGGTGTGCCTCTCCGTCGATTCCGTTGGCCATCCCGCTGACGATAGTCCACCCACGTTCCGCCAACGGCGTCACCAGCTCCCGCGTTGCCCGGAGTCCGTAAGGCGTCGGTTTTCTTGTTCCAACCACGGCAAGCGATTTTTGCGCCAACAAAGATGAATCCCCACGAATATATAACACCCACGGCGGTTGGGCAATCTCTTTCAACAAAGAAGGATAGGCCGGATCAAAAAACGTCACGGTCTGAATCTGCATTTTTCCCAGGTTTCGCATCACTTTTTCAACCAACGCGGAAGTTAATTCGCTTTTCACCTTCCTGATCACTATTTGCCTCACCTGGGACCGCGTCAACCGGTTCAATAAATCGTCCGGCACGGGCTCTTGCGGTTTCCATCCCGCTTGAATCAATGAATGAATGGTGTGCCATCCCACCGACTGAATGTGATCCAATGCGATCAGCCAAGAGTAAGCATGCAACGGCCAACACCTCTTTTGCAAGAAAATGAATATCTTCTTAAAGTCGACACCTGTGATGCGTTCAGGTCTTTTTTCCAATATTACAAAGTACCATTTCCCCGCCATTTCTCCTTCCGCCGGATCCTGATTTCCCCAAAAACCATCACTGCCGCGGCCCTTCCCAATAAAAAAAGGGAACCTAAAAGGTTCCCTTCATTCATCACTTTGCCGTCACTTCGTCCAACAACCCTTTTTCCTCCAAGACTTTCACAAGGGTTTCGCCGATGACAGCCGGTGTTTCCGCCACTTTTACGCCACAGCGTTCCAACGTGGCAATTTTTTCGGCAGCGGTTCCTTTTCCTCCGGAGATAATCGCACCCGCGTGTCCCATGCGTTTTCCGGGAGGTGCGGTTTGTCCGCCGATAAAGCCGACCACCGGTTTTGTCATATGGGCTTTGATCCATTCGGCCGCTTCTTCTTCTGCCGTACCGCCGATTTCCCCGATCATGATCACCGCTTTGGTGTCCGGATCTTCTTCAAAAGCTTTCAAACAATCAATGAAGTTTGTCCCGTTGATCGGATCGCCCCCGATGCCGACTGCCGTCGATTGGCCGATCCCGCGTGTGCTCAATTGATGGACGGCTTCATAGGTGAGCGTTCCGCTCCGCGATACGATCCCGACATGTCCGGGAACATGAATGTATCCCGGCATAATTCCGATTTTGCACTCGCCCGGAGTGATGACACCCGGACAGTTCGGGCCGATCAGGCGTGTCTTTTTCCCCTCCATGTACCGTCTTACTTTCACCATGTCCAATACCGGGATGCCTTCGGTGATGCACACGACCAACTCCAATCCGGCATCCACCGCTTCCATGATGGCATCGGCTGCAAAGGCCGGAGGCACATAAATCGCAGAAGCATTGGCCCCGGTCGCTTCCACGGCTTCCTGCACCGTGTTGAAAACGGGAACTCCTTCGATCTCCTGTCCCCCTTTCCCCGGGGTGACACCGCCGACCACTTGTGTCCCGTACTCAATCGCCTGTTTGGTATGAAACAATCCGGTTGACCCTGTAATTCCCTGGATGATCACTTTTGTATCCTTATTTACAAAAATACTCATCTAAAACTCCCACCTTTCTCGGGCGATCTGTCATCAAAATCTTACTTCACCAGTTCCACGATTTTTTGCGCGCCATCCGCCAAAGAATCGGCTGCTACAATTTCCAGGCCGGATTCCTGCAGGATTTTCTTGCCGAGTTCGACGTTGGTGCCTTCCAGACGAACCACCAACGGCCGGTCCAGTTTGATTTGTTTTGCCGCTTCCACCACTCCGCTGGCGATCACGTCACATTTCATGATTCCGCCGAAAATATTGACAAAGATTCCTTTGACATTTTCATCCGACAAAATAATTTTAAAAGCTTCCCGCACTTTGTCCGCGGTTGCGCCGCCCCCGACATCCAGGAAGTTGGCAGGTTCTCCGTTATAATGTTTGATGATGTCCATGGTGGCCATGGCTAAGCCGGCTCCATTCACCATGCAGCCGATATTTCCATCGAGTGCAATATAGTTCAGATCGTATTTGGAAGCTTCAACCTCTTTCGGATCTTCTTCATCCAAGTCGCGCATTTCTAAAATATCAGGATGGCGGAACAATGCATTCGAATCAAAATTCAATTTCGCGTCCAATGCCATGACACGTCCGTCTTTCGTTGTAATGAGCGGGTTGATTTCCGCCAGGGAACAATCATTGTCGACAAACGCCTGATAAAGGCCCAACATAAATTTTACCGCTTTATTGACTTTCTCTTGCGGGATGTTGATCGAATAAGCCAAACGGCGCGCTTGGAACGGCATCATTCCAACCGCCGGATCAATCACTTCCTTAAAGATTTTCTCCGGAGTTTTGGCGGCCACTTCTTCGATCTCGGTTCCTCCTTCTTCGGAAGCCATCATGACGACACGTTGGGTGGACCGGTCAATCACCACTCCAACATAATATTCTTTTTCAATTGGGAGTCCTTCTTCAATTAACAATCGTTTGACTTCTTTTCCTTCCGGACCGGTTTGATGGGTCACCAGCGTCTTCCCGAGCAATTCATCCGCATATTGACGGACTTCTTCCAAACTTTTGGCCAATTTCACGCCACCGGCTTTTCCGCGGCCCCCGGCATGAATTTGCGCTTTGACAACCCACAGGTCTCCTTCCAGCTTTTTCGCAGCTTCCACCGCTTCATCGGCTGTGAACGCGACAAAGCCGTTCGGAACCTGAACGCCATATTTTTTCAGGATTTGCTTTCCTTGATACTCATGAACATTCATTCCGCAATCCCCCAATCCTTGGTCATAACCACAAAAAACACGCCAAACCCTGGTTCATGATTTATGTATTCCATCCTTCTGTATCCCCTTACATAACCGGGTACCAGTCAGACAGAAAATCTTTTTTTAATGTTTGGCCACATTCTGAAGTATATCTCACGGTTTTGCTTTTGCCAACCGGGAGCAAACCGGGCACTTCCGGTTCCCGACAAAAAAACGAGAGGATTCCGCCTCAGACCCTCCCGTTTTTAAAAATTTTACCGCAATAAGTCAATCGCAGTTAAAATAATAAAGATCAATAAGAAAACCCCGGCGGCTCCCAATGCACCTTTCACGGCGTCAATAAAATCATTTTCCTGGTTACGGGGCGTTTCCTTGCCGGACGTGTTCATGGATTTCCCTCCTTCTCCCATTCCATTTTTCCCAATCATGGTCCCTTTCATAAATCCTTACGTTGGTATTATACTGTTGCCTGCCGGATTCTAGCAACCGCATTTCCGCAGGCCTTTTCTTCAAGCCAGTCCATTGTTTTAAGGCTCGTCCGTGTTTTAATATAAAAAGAGTACGATTTTAAAACAGGGGAGAAAATCATTGAACATCCGCTTTCAAACGCCTTATCAATATGTTTTCATCCATCAAGAAATCAAGCATTTGCTGCTGTTGTGGAAAAAAGAACGAAAAAGAGAAATCTATATTATTGAAGAAGAAAAAGAAGACGAAATGGTCTTGCGTTATCCGGGGGAAACCTACAGCGATTTGATTCTGCAAGAGTTGGAACCGCTTTTCTTCCAACGGCTGGAAGTGGAAGGAAGGACATTCCTGGCGGTTTTGGGCGCCACTTTCACCCATCAACAGCGAACCATGGCCATGTATTATGACCCGGATCATCCCGACAAATCCCTGTTCTTTTTTGAATATTCAGGGGAGGAAATCTTCGAAATCGCCGAAAACGAATATCCGGAAGTCGTACAAACATTTATGCGGGAATTTCCGGAATATTTCACGGAAACCCCCGGCTGATGAAAAGCCGCTTTCCGAATGGAAGGCGGCTTTATTTTCTACCAAGATACTAAACTATTTATAAAATATATAATCACCTTTTTGCGAGCAAATAATATACTATAGTAACTTCAAAGAATGCCAGTTGAAAACAAGGAGGTGTCGTCATTGAATGGCAACCGGAAACACCTCGATCAACTTTCGGGACAAATGGAACAAATCATGAGAATGAAAATATACAACTTATTGATCAAAAGTCTGGATGATGAAAAACTCCCCCCAAAACTGCAGAATTTAATCAATTTGGCAGAAGTGTTCCAACCAGGGACCAAAAACAAGATAAAGCAACTCATCCAACAAGATGTCTTGCACCGAAACAAATCGGCGCCCTCCCGGACGAGAGGAGGCGCAAACAATGACCTGTTATAGACGGCGAAAGAAACTCCGGAAAAGGAAGAAAAAACCGACTTTGTGCAGGCACTGCCGCAGACTGCTTCTGCTAAAAAACGTTTCCCCCCGCAAAAAACGAAGACGTCCGACACGCCCTTCCTCCGCAGACAGCTCCGTCAACAACGCCGCGACCATCGATGGCGCGATCAGCGGTCTGATTAATATCATCGTCCAAATCCCCGTCAATGTAGGTGATTCCACATCGTTGAATGAAAGTGACCAAAACTCGGTATCCAATGCCGTGTAAGTTCTGTGAACCCCATTGAAAGGAGGTGAAACAGGATGAGTAAAAACTCCTTTACCCCCGAAGAGTTGGAACAAATCCGCGCCATTTTGGACGAAGCCATCCGGGAAAATGTCCCGCAATCCCAACAAGTGGAAGCGCAACAAACCGCGATTGATTTTCTCAATTATATCCTGACTTTGCCCGGAGCCCTCACCGGATCTGCCAGAGTAGCCGTAGCGAATGCAACAGGCATCCTCATTGATTTCATCACGGCACTCGTCAACCTGTTGATGTCGATCCTCATCGGCAACGGAAACGGAGGAACGACAACCGGCGCATCCCTGATGCAATCCCTGGCTCCCAATCTGGTCAATGTCATCGCGAAAAAAGTTCCGGTGACGGAAGAACAAAAAAAGCAAATTGAACAGCAAATCAAACAACAATTCTCCTCCAAGCAATCCGCTGCGGATTCTGAAAAGAAAGAGTAATCCGAATCCAATGTGATCATTTTCCCTGAAAGGAGGTGCAAGGCTTATGCATTGCCATGCAAGAAAGAAAGTCGTGGTCGTTGTAGCCCGCCGCAGACGCCGCCGGTCCTTCAGCGCACGCGCATCCGTCAACAACGCTCCCCGGACCGGTGCACAAAGTGCCGGCTTGCTCAACCTGAACGTGCAAGTACCCATTAACTTAGGAGATGCTCAGGCCTTCAGCGGCGGCAGAGGTAACTCGACCAGCAATCTCCTCTGATGAATGATGCCGGGGGAGTTCATCTCCCCCTTCCCTTCCTGATTTGACATCCACTTCTCCCGACCCGTCTTTGTCCGGCAATCCTTGTGAAAGGGGGTGACGCGGTATGTCCTGCTGCACGAGAAGAAAGAAAGTTGTAGTGGTTGTGCCACACCGTCGCAGACGCCGCCGCGGCGGATGCCAAGCCCGGGTGAATAACGGAGCCACCACCGGAGCTCAAAGTGCCGGTCTCATCAACTTGAACCTGCAAATCCCGATTAACTTGGGAGATGCACAAACCATCTGCGGTGGAAGCGGCAACTCCACCAGCAACCTCTTATAACCAGCGCAACTGCGCTTCCATCCGACACGAGAGGGCAACCGCCCTCTTTTTTTTACGCGTGGATTTTGATGCAATATTTTTCGTTTCCACAAAAAAAAGACTTGGCTAAATGATCGTAACTAAATTTTATTTCTGAATTAATTTATTATAAACTAATAGATATTCCCCAAAAATCAACATTTATCCAAGGCGAAACAAAGGAGGAAGTTTATGAAGCATTCCAAGCAACAGGATATTCCGTTTCTTTGGGCATTGTTCCCGCTTCTGGTGATGATCGTCACCATGGCCGTTACGATCATCCGGTTTGAAGGAACCCCCCACATCCCGCTGATCGTCGGCACCATCACGGCCGGACTGGTCGCACACTTTCACGGCCATTCATGGAAGAATATGGAGGAAGGGATGTATCAAGGCATCCGCCTGGCTTTACCCGCCATGTTAATTATCATTCTGGTCGGACTGATCATCGCCACTTGGATCGGCGGGGGAATTATCGCCTCTTTGATTTATTACGGACTGAAGATCATGACCCCTTCCCTCTTTCTGGTCAGCATCTGTTTGATCTGTTGTGTCGTGTCCCTTGCGATCGGCAGTTCCTGGTCCACGATGGGGACCATCGGCGTCGCCGGCATGGGAATCGGGATCAGCATGGGCATTCCGGCCCCTTTCGTGGCGGGAGCCATCATATCCGGAGCCTATTTCGGCGATAAAATGTCCCCACTTTCCGATACAACCAATTTGGCTTCGGGGGTGACGGAAACCGATTTGTTCGAACATATCCGGCATATGTTTTACACCACCATTCCGGGACTTGTCATCGCGCTGTCCTTCTATTTTTTTGCAGGAATGCAGTTCAGCGCCCACAACATCCAGGATGGAAATATCCAGACCATGATTTCCACTTTGGAAAAACATTTTGTCATTTCGCCCTGGCTCTTATTGGTTCCCATGCTGGTCATTTTTCTGGTGGCCAAAAAAGTTCCGGCGTTGCCTGCTTTGGCGGTGGGGGTTTTGTCGGGATTCATCTGCCAGGTCTTTGTCCAGGGAGATCCGGCCGGCGATGCGATCCGGGCCATGTATGACGGCTACACCATTGAATCGGGACAGGCATGGGTCGATGAATTGTTTAACCGCGGCGGAATCGAGAGCATGATGTATACCGTCTCCCTGACCATTGTGGCCATGACATTCGGGGGAATCATGGAATCCACCGGCATGCAAAAAGCCCTTGTCAATCAAATCCTGAAATTGGCCAAATCGGCAAAAAGCCTGATTCCAACCACCATTCTTTCAAGCTTTGTCACCAATGTCACCGCCGCGGAACAATATATTTCCATTCTGCTTCCGAGCCGCATGTTTGCAAGCGCTTACAAAAAAAGAAACCTTCATTCCAAAAACCTGTCCCGTGCGCTGGAAGACGGGGGCACGGTCACATCCGCACTGGTGCCATGGAACACTTGCGGTGTTTTCATCACCTCCACCTTGGGCGTGAACACCTTTCAATATGCTCCCTACGCGATTTTCAATTATACAGTTCCCGTCATCGGGATCCTGTTGGCCGTCCTGGGTGTCAAAGTGGCCGGTTTAAACCGGAAAGAGGAATGAATCGCGGAAAACCCGAAGAGTCCGATCCATCTTAAAAAGGTGGATCTTTTTTTATCAGGCGTCGTACCGGTTGAAATGGAAAAATTCCGGCTATGATGAATGAAGGGGAGGATGCTGGAAAGATGGAAAAAAACCGTGTTGAAAATTCCGCAAAGCATTGGGAACAAATACAAAAATGGCTGTATGAGGGTGAAGAAACCATATATACTTACGGGTTGCTGCTCGATATGGTTGTCCTGACCACCCGGCGGATCGTCTTGATCGACCGGACCCTCTTCGGAAGGGAAAAAGGGATTCTTTCCATCCCGTATTCACGCATCGACAGCATCGGGCTGTATGTCAAAGGGTTCTGGAACCGCGCACATGTCTTGGAAATCAGGACCAAAGGGAAAACCTATGAATTGGAATTTAAACGGGGTACCGACTGCCAAGGGGTTTATCGTTGGCTTTCCTGTTTGATCTGCGAATGATTCAGAAGGCCAAAGAGGGCGGGACACCCTCTTCGCCTCCGCCATTAAAGGGAACCGGTTTGACCGTAGATTTCATCCAAGTGACGGATCTTTTGATCCAGATAGCGGGCAAAGGAATCAATATAGGCCTTGGGTTCTTTGGGATTGGAAAAACGCGTGATCCGTCCCGTATGCGGAGAAACGATTTTGCTGACGGCCCCGCATCCCAATCCGATGATCGTTTGCCGTTCTTCCATAATGATAATGTTGTACATATTTTCCTGCCCGGGCAATGCATACCCGACATTTTCCTGGTTTCCCAGGATATTTTTTTGCCTGTACAAATAGTACGGAACATATCCGGAGGCTTTGGCCCACTCCCGCGCCAACTTCACCATGGTTCTCGTTTCTTCGCGCCCGGCCACTTGATATTTGTCTTTGTTTTGCGTCATCACCGAACCTCTTTTGAAGGAAAGGGTGTGAACGGTCACCGATTCCGGTTTCAATTCCCCCATGGTCTTCAGGGTTTCCCGGAACGTTTGTATATCTTCTCCCGGGAGCCCGATGATCAAATCCATATTGATGTTTGTAAATCCTTTCTCCCGTGCGAGCCGGTATTTGTCCAAGGTTTCTTTCACTGTATGGTGCCGGCCGATCCATTTCAAGGTTTCCTCTTTGAAACTTTGCGGGTTAATGCTGATCCGGTCCACGTTCCAAGATTTCAAAAGATCCAGCATCGCTTCATCCAACGTGTCCGGCCGCCCGGCTTCCACATTCAACTCACGCACGTTTTCATAATGCGGGATGTGCTTTTTCAACAGCCGGAAGAGACCATCCATTTGCGGGACGGATATGGACGTCGGCGTCCCCCCGCCAAAGTAAATGGTGGTTACCTTCAACTGTTTTTCTTCCAACCACTTGCCAACCGCTTTGATTTCTTCATGAAGACCTGCCAAAAAATCTTCGACGGTTCCGTTTCTCCCTTGAATGGCATAAGCGGGAAATGTGCAATACGCGCATTTGGTCGGACAAAACGGGATGCCGATATATATGCTGACTTCCCGGTCCAGATCATATAAATCGGGCAAAACGCTTTTTTGGCGCCGGGCAATTTCCGCCAGAATCTCCGTCTTTTCCGGATGCAGCAAATAATCTTTTTGCAATTTTTGCGCCGCTTCTTCTTCGGAAAAGCCTTGTTGCAAAAATGAATGGAACAATTTGACCGGACGGATGCCCGTCAGGATCCCCCAAGGCTGATCAATTCCGGTCGCTTTTTCCATGACTTCCAAAAACACATATTTCACCGCTTGCCGGACCCGTTTCACATATTCCTTTCCTTCCACTTCCGCTTCCACTTCGCGTTGGTGAAAAGATTCATGGCATTGGCGGCTCTTTAAATCTTCGAGCCGGATGTTTACTTCCACCGGCTTTCCTTCATGGATGGA
The DNA here is from genome assembly GCF_005886755.1 of Thermoactinomyces vulgaris. Taxonomy (NCBI): domain Bacteria; kingdom Bacillati; phylum Bacillota; class Bacilli; order Caryophanales; family Thermoactinomycetaceae; genus Thermoactinomyces; species Thermoactinomyces vulgaris. The sequence continues at coordinate 1,260,852 of NZ_CP039710.1, read as the reverse complement.
AAAAGCCAGAAAATAATCACCGTTTTGTTCTTCGTCCCTGTCGATGACACGGACTTTTTCAAAAAACAATTGAGCAATCAGTTCAATATCCCGAAAAAATTCCGGTTTGAGACCTGAAATCACGAACGTTTTCATGTTCATCCTGCATCCGGTTTCCGATGCATATCCTCCTTTTTCTTTCCAATTTCTTTACACAGTCTAGCGAATGCATAGACAGAAATCAAACAAAATTTTTCTCTATGAAAACAAAATGAAAATATGAGAAAAAATATTTGTAAATTTTGCAACAAACATCCGCAAACATAAAAAAATCCTTTATAATAATTTTTAAATGCGGTACCAGAAAGGAGAGAATCCATGAAAAAAATTTCCAAAAAAGTAACAGGGGTGATGGGGGCACTCATTCTTTCCACCTCTCTTGCTCTGCCGGTTTATGCCAATCAAGAAACACAACCCGGCACCATTTTGTTCAGTGGCGGTTTACATACGCAGAGCATTTATCAATTCAACCCTGAAACTTTGCAAACCAAACGGATCACTTCGGGAAATTCCGTCGATGTCTCTCCTTCCGGTGACATGATTACTTATATTAAGCATGACAGCGTCTATGTTGCCGACAGCAGCGGGAAAAACGCAGTCCGTCTCACCCGCAGCAAATTTCCCCATTTCGATTCTTCCCCACGCTTTTCTCCCGACGGGGAAAAAATTGTCTTTGCAAGGAGCGACGGAAACTTATACACCATCGAGTTGGAAACCAAAAAAGTGACACAGCTTACCGAAGCCGAAGACGGAGTCTTTCATTCCAGCCCGGACTGGTCTCCGGATGGGAAAAAAATCGTTTTCCATTCCACGGATAAAGACGGGAATACCGGCCTTTTCATCATGAACGCCGACGGCAGCCAGATTTCGCCTTTAACCGGCCAAAATGATCAGGAATCCTCTGAGTATTCCCCGCATTTTTCACCCGATGGAAAATCGGTTTTGTTTGAAAAAAGCCAAAACGGACAAACCGACATTTATGTCATGAATCTGGCCACCAAACAGGCCCGAAACATCACGGCGGATCTTGACAAAGCCGCTTCCGGGGCCGTTTGGTCGGAAGACGGGAAACAAATTTTGTTCACCATCAACGAAGAAAATGAAAAAGAGAAAGACTCCAGCTCTTTTTACATCATGAATAAAGACGGCTCCAACAAAAAGATGCTCCAAATGCAGGTCAAATATGCCACCCCTTCCGAATGGAAAACACTCAACGTGAGTGAACAGGAAGAAGGATTTTTGAAAAAAGTCAAAAACTTTTTGTTGGATTAAAAGCCCGCAAAGAACCCTGCATCCATGAACCATGCAGGGTTCTTTTTTTATGCCCCGGCTTTCTTTCTATTTGAATAATTTTCTATGTTAAAGAGAAAATAGAACACATGATTGCGTTCATCGTCACATCCCCGGCCGCTTTTGCCCAATACCCAATGATGCACGGGTTTAATCAATACAGATAAAGGTAATAACATATTTCGGGTCCGGACCACCCCGTCGGAAAGATCTCTGCAACGGGCGTCGCCCCGCCCCTTCCGGGATCCGACCGTTTTATATACGCGGATTCGGACCCGGATGCCGCCTGCCGGTCCGGATAATTTTTTTCAGACGGAAAGGACTTTGCTTGCTCAGCGGGTATTAATGTTGAAAGAAGGATTAAAACGGATTTGGAGAGTGACTGAGCCATGGACAAAATCCTCATTTTAACCGAAACCGTTGCCGGTTATGGTCACTACAGCGCCGCCAGCTCATTAAAGAAAGGGATTGAACTTGAATATCCAAGCAGTGAAGTTCAAATCGTTTCCATCCTGCCAATGATCAGCAAGCAGTTGAAATCATTGATCAAAAAAAGCTATTTGCAGACGTTGCGCTATGCCCCGAACCTCTGGGGCGCTTGCTATCAATGGGATTCCCGGTTCAGCAAACTGTTTCGGGACCCGATGGGAAAATTTGTGGCTCATAAACTCCGGACTCTCATCGAGGGATTAAAACCACAGGTGATCATCTGTACGCATGCCTTTTGCTTGAGCGCCTGCGCCTACTTGAAAAGCCATACTTCCTGCAGCCGCTTTCGGTTGGGTGGCGTGGTGACCGACTTTGATGTTCACAGCTTCTGGATTCATCCCGCAGTTGATTTTTATATTACCGCACATGAAGAAATCGGGCTGAAGATCCGAAAAAAAGGAAGCCAGGCCGATCTCTACAGCACAGGCATTCCCATCAACCCGGCTTTTTTCACGGAACAAAAAGAGAAAAAGGAAGCGCGAAAACAGATCGGCGTTTCTCCCGACCGCTTTACGATCTTGCTGATGGGCGGCGGAAGCGGAATCGGGCCGTTTTACTCTTGTCTGGACGCATTAAAAAACATGGCTTTGAGACAAGATTATCAATTGCTCATCATCACCGGAAACAATCAACCGTTATATAAGGAATTATCCCGGGAACTGAAAAACCTCTCCCATGTCCATCTCTTCCCGTTTGTGCATAACATGGTTGATTTTATGTGCGCATCGGATTTCATCGTCACCAAACCAGGCGGAATGACGAGTTCAGAAGCCTTGGCCACCGGACTCCCCATGGTCATCTGCAAACCGATCCCCGGCCAGGAAGAAAAAAACAGCCGTTTTTTGCTGAACAAGCAAGTGGCCATCCGGGAAGACCAACCGCAACATTTACCCAAACAACTCACCTATTTGATCGAACACCCGGATCCCCTCCAAGAAATGCAGACCAATGCAACCCTTGTCGGAAAACCCGGCTCCGCCATCCATGGCGCACAAATTGTCATGGATTACTTATAAGGAAAAACTCTCGCTTTTTGCGAGAGTTTTAAGAGCGCGGACGATATAAGCCGCAAGCATCCCAACTGGGATAGTGGCGTCCTTTGCGGTGACTGCAACGAAAACTTTTACCATGCGCTTCTAAATATTTACATGTCTCACATTTGTATAACGTCCAAGTCACGCCGTACTCCTTCACCATGGGATTCTTGCTCGTCTCTTCCAATTTGTCCAAATCTACGGTTTTTTGCTTTGTTTTGATTTTCACTCACACTTTCTAATTCTGATTCTTTGATCCATACCCCAAACAGACACCATAAAATATTAACATATTTTTTCTCAATTTTATTGAACAGGAATCCACTTTTTCTCCTGCCAGACCAACAGAACGGACGGCTTGTCGGGAGACAGGGTGATGCCGCGCCCCTTGCCCCCCGCAATGTTGTCCGAAAACACCGTAAACGTATCCGGAGAGGACGAAACCAATTTTAACCGCTGCCCCTCCACAATCCCGTCCGGAATCCCCCGGGCGCAGGAGTTTTTGATTTTTCCTGAAAACCAAATGGTCTCCCCGTCTCCTTTTAACAAACAGTCGGTTAAAGACAGCGCCCAATTTTTTTTCAGCGAACAAAACGCCCCCCTTTGATCCGACACAATGCGGGCAATCTTTCCCTGCAGCACCGAACCTTGGACCGGCTGCGGCCTGGACTGCATCAATCCGGCTTTGCCGGAACGCACCACCTTCAATCCGTCCAACACAAATTGTTCGTAACTGCCCCGCCCGTTTCCTTCAAACAACCAGGAATCGATTTGATCCAACTTCAAATCATAAAGAAACACCCTTTTTCCCTCACCGTCATTGATCAAAAAGCCGGTACGGCAATTTCGCAAACAGATGTCGCGAAACACCATTTTCCCCGGGTATTCCTGCTCCGGAACGGCCGACGGGAAGGCGATCAACACCCCCCGCCTCAATCCTTCGCCTGTCACGTGCTTGACCAAAAGGTCATTGCCGACAGGGAGTAACCGAATCGCCCCGTTGTCCTGAAGAGCCGTGGGGTTTTCGCCATTTCCGCACATCGCCTTAAAATGCATGATTTTCCCGGTCGCCGGCGCTTTCAGCCAAATGCCGAATCCATAGCAAACGGGATCGGCGAGACGGCGTGTGCGTTGCCATTCGCAATGGAGAATCCGGATATTGTGATGCTTCAAAGAGAAAGGATCTTTCACCCCTTGGGCTTCCGCAACAAATCCCGACGAACCGGAGTCGACGGACCGACAGTGGATAAACGTGATATCCGAACACCAGCCGTTATGCGAGATCATGAATGAAGCCCCTTTTCCTTTTTCGTCCACCACATTCTCCACCCATGCATCAAAAGTCCCTTCTAAATCCACACTGTGGCGCATCCGCCGGGTATATCCGTTCCGGACCACAATCTTCCGGTTTCCGCCGTAGAATTGGATCCCGTAACCTTGACCGGATCCCACCACCTGCGGATCCCTCAAATCAAAATCCTCCACGGTCACATCCATGCTGCGCTGCACTTGAATGGCCGATTCCGCCCCTCTTTCCCCTTTCAATCCCCGGACGAAAAACCCATGCATATTGAAGGCCAAAATACCAAACCCTTTACTGGAACCTTCTTTTAAGCGATAACAAAAATTTTCCACGCAGACGGACCGGAGCGGGTTGATCTTGTAAACATTTTTTTGGCCGGAAGCACGCTTGGGGAGGCGGACCCGGTCTTTCAAGACCATCCGGGTCACTGCGCTTTTAAAGGATACCCCTTTTACCCAAAGCGTACCGCAATCCCCCGGCTTTAACGCATGGACGGAAACAATCACCCGCGCCGCTGCCGCACCGGAAGGCGCCTTCAGATTCCCGTTCACGATTCTCTGCCAATGTAACGGGTCAAATTCCTTCACTTTTGAGCGGGAAAGAAATTGATCCCGTCTGTCATACCAAGCAACATAACAGCTTCCCGTGACCGACCGGCTTGTCTTCACCCGGCAAATCAACTGCAAATTATACCGTTCGCCTTCCTGGATCCCGAAAACCTTCTGTTCGAAGGAAACATATCCCGGTTCCGTCACCGGTTTTAATTCCATTTTTAAAGCAGATTCCCCGGGATCCCAGGCAAAAGAAGCATTCCTGCCCAACGTGCTTTGGTGATTCCAAACCGGACCGGCCCAACTTTTTTCATTCAGGCCGTCCTGGAGCAATTCTTGTTCTGACGGATGAATGCTTTTGATTTCATGGATTTCCACATTCACATTTTTTTGACCGTCCGACCATCTCGTGGAATCATCTGTCAATGCAATCATGTCTCCGGCTTTGATATCCCACGGGGTTTGCAAAATCCAAAAACTCCGGTCCCCTCTTTTCAGGTCATGGGCGAGGCAATAATCATGGTAACCCGTCCCGCCCTCCCATTTCAAAATATAAGGGGCATTGACGTGCACAGGTTCCACGACCGCCTTTTTGTCAAAACAGATGGAAATCGGTTTGCGAATGCAAATCTCCTCCAAAAAATAACGGCCGGGCGGAACCATGAGCCGGGATCCGGAAGGCATTGCATGAATGGCCCGCCGAAATCTCCCGATATCATCGGTTTCATCGGGAAGGCGGGGGAAATCCTCCAAATGATAGCAATTTTCAGATGATTTCCGAATTACTCGGGGCTCAGGCAATCGGTTCACCTCCATCTTTGTTCGTTTCCCTTTTTATTCCATTCTCCACCGGTTCTTCCGGATCCTATCTTTCCGCTTCAAACAAAAAGAGCAGGTCATGCCAAAATTCGGCATCACCCGCTATAAATTATGAAAGTCTGATTCCGCTTATTCCTGTTTTTTCGCTTTCCGCCATCTCTGAAGCCCGTAAAAGACGCTTAAAATCATCACCCAAAACACCCCGATATAAATCGCGTATTTCCACGCCGGATGCAAAAACATGGTGATGAATACCAAAAGCAGCACGACAAACCCAATGGTGGCAACCGGTGAAAAACGTGCCGTTTTTAACCATTGATAGCGGAAATAGGTTAAAAAGATGATCATCCAAGTGAAGATCCCGCCGAAAATCGCGATGCCAAACAACGTTTGATAGGCTTTCGCGTCCGTCACATTGAGCAAGATGGCAATCATCAGTCCAAAGGACGAAATGATCAATGCCGGGACCGGCACTCCTTTTCGGGTGACCTTCCCCAACTTTTCGGGCGCAAACTCACTTTTGGCCAACGAAAACATCATCCGCGTACAAGCATACAAATTGGCATTCATGGTCGACAAAGCGGCCGTCAACACAATAAAATTCATCAAGCCGGCGGCATAGGGAATGTTCAAAAGCTGCAACATCTTAACAAACGGGCTTTGTTCCAACTGTTCCCCGCCAATTTGTTGCCAGGGAATCAAAGCCAGCATCACGGCCATGGACAGCAAATAAAAAAGAATCAATCGAAGGGCCATCCATTTCATGGTTTTGGACAAGGCCCGACGGGGTTCTTTGGCTTCTCCGGCCGTGACGGCAACAATTTCTGTTCCCATGAAACTGAAGGAGGCCATCACCATTCCCATCCAAATCCCAAACCATCCCTGAGGAGCAAATTGTCCGTCACCGGCCAGCCGGTTCATGCTTTCAGCCGGTTCAGCAAAAATGAGTAGCAACCCCAAAACAATAAAGACCGACAATGCGGTCACCTTGACCGTGGAAAACCCGAATTCAAACATGCCGAAATTTTTGACGGACAAGGCATTGATCAAAATAATCATCAGTGAAAAAGCAACCACAAAGATCCACCGGGGCACTTCGGGAAACCAATACTGCATGTAAATCCCGACAGCCGTCGCTTCGCCTCCGATGGCAATGGCATTGGCCGCCCAATACGTATACCGGACCAGATAACCCAACCACGGATGGAGATATTTCTCGGCATGAATCCCGAATGATCCCGTCGTCGGATGTTCCATGGACAATTTTGCAAGACAAAACACCATCATAAACACGATTACAGAAATAAGAGCATAACTCACAATGACACCAGGTCCGGCATAATGAATGGCCAAACTGGAACCGATAAACAGTCCGGTGCCGATGGCGCTTCCCAGGCCGATCATCGTCAACTGCCCGGGCGTCAACTCTCTCTGCAACACATCTTCCTTCGCTCCGACTGGTTCTCTGCTCATACTCTCCTCAACCACCTGTCTCTTCTTTGATCAACTCAACAATTCAAAAACTGTATGAATAAATTCTAATAAAAAATGAATACAAACTCAACCAAATCCGAAACCGCCAAATTCCCGCGAAATTATGTTTGAAAATATTCTATTTTATTAATAAATTGTTTTTTATATAATAATATTATATATTTTATAGTCTAATCACCTAAATTATTTCAAAACAGGGTGTTAATAGAAAAATCGGCGAGCTATTTAAAAGGAACTTCAAAATTTATATATTGTAATTTTCAAAATAACCGTTAAGATGGAGATGGGATGTTTTCTTCCTGTTTTTGTTTTTACTAGTGTAGCATGAGCATCATTTTGTTGAACGATTGATCCCCGTCAAAGAGGTGGTGTCTCATTACAAACCATCAACCCGTTTTGATGTCGAGAAGAGAACGGCATCAACAAGAACGAATGCATCCAATGGTTCTGTTTCTTCTTTTTGGAACCGGTTTTACCAGAACTGCCTCTTTTATGAGCCTGCCATTTTTGGTGTTTTATTTAACCCATCACATCCAGTTCACCCCGATGCAGGTCGGGATCATCCTCGGAGTGATGGGATTGGGTGCGGCATTAGGGGGATTTGTTGGCGGTTATCTGTCTGACTTGTTTGGTCGCGGGTTTATTATCGTCATTTCTTTGGTTGCTTGGACCTTTTGTTTTTTCGGGTTCGTATTGGCACAGGGGTATGTCACGTTTATCCTGTTGAGTTTTTTCCACGGCTTGTGGCGCGCTTTTTTTGAACCCACTTCCCAAGCGTTAATGGCGGACTTAACCGTACAAAGAAAACGACTGAAAGTATTCAGTTACCGTTATATGGCCATCAATATCGGCATGGTGATCGGTCCTTTGCTGGGGACTTTTTTGTTCCAGTCGATCGGTCCTTACACCTTTGTCCTTACCGGTTTGTTATATGCTCTTTACTCCCTAATGCAAATCGGGTTTTTGCTCAAGTACAAGGAGAAAATCCGACATTCCAGGGATGAAGGCAAGGTTCAGTTGTCCGAATGCTTGCATCTCATGAGAAAAGACCAAACATTGGGATACTACATCATAGGCAGTATGATCTTTTACGGCATTTATGCACAATTGGAAACAAGCTTGCCGATGTTTCTGACCAACGAAATCGTGAACGGGGAACGAATCTATTCCTTCTTGTTAATGATCAATGCAGCCATTGTCATCTTGTTCCAGCCCTTTATCACCAACTGGGCGGAACAGAGAAACCCGTTGAGCAGTATTTTGCTGGGGGTCCTGCTGTTTTCCGCGGGATATGCCTCGCTTTCGCTGGGAGACCGGGAATTGATCTTTATCAGCGGAACCATTTTATTCACCATCGGGGAGATTTTCATTTTCCCGGTAAGCAGCCAAATGATTGACCAGTTGAGCAATGACCGGTTTCGCGGTGCCTATTACGGAGCCGCCAATCTGGCCCAGATCGGATTGAGTTGGGGGCCGTTGGTGGGCAGCTGGCTGTACAATCAAGTCGGGGCGCCGGTGATGTGGTGGATCATTGCGTTGATTGCCTTACATATTATTTGGTTCTATGCCGTCGGCTATCGCAAATACATGAAAAAACAGGGCATCGGCGTCATGTTGATCATATACAAAGTGCTCAACGACTTAAAATTAACGCCCATCCTCAAATTCTCGTTTAAAATCATTCCGATCATCTCGATTCTGACCGGACTTTTGTTTTGGGCGACACAACAGTATGGGGAAAAGCTGAGTTTTCTCCATCACTGGATGCTACCTAGTATGTAATCAAGAAGGGAATGGCAAAGCGGCAACGCTTGCCATTCCCTTTCTTTATTTATTCCCGGACCTGGCCGGTTCCCCGGATCACATACTTGTAACTGGTAAGCTCTTTCAATCCCATGGGGCCCCGTGCATGCAACTTCTGGGTGGAAATCCCCATTTCGGCGCCGAATCCAAACTCAGCCCCGTCGGTAAAACGGGTGGAAGCATTATGATACACGGCCGCCGCATCCACTTGTGTCAAAAAGGCATCCGCCGCTTTTTGATCTTCGGCAATGATGGCTTCGGAATGGCCCGTCCCAAACCGTTCAATGTGCCGGAGCGCTTCCCCGGTTCCCCGAACCACTTTCACAGCCAGGATCAAATCCAAAAACTCGGTGTCGTAATCTTCTTCTGCGGCCGGTTCGATTTTCAGCGAAGATTCATTTTGCAAAATGCGGCAGGTTTGTTCACATCCTTTCACCTGCACCCCCCGGGCCGCCAACTCCCGGGCCAAAAAAGGCAAAAATTCCTCCGCAATGCCCTGATCGACCAATAGGGTTTCCATGGCATTGCAAACCGAAGGCCGTTGGGTTTTGGCATTGACCACCACCGACCGGGCCATCTTTAAATCCGCGGAAGCATGCACATAGATGTGGCAATTTCCCACACCGGTTTCAATGACCGGCACATGGGCATTTTGCACGACCCGTTGAATCAATCCGGCTCCCCCGCGCGGAATCACCAAGTCGACCGATTCTTTGTCCCGGATCAAATAATCAATCGTGTCCCGCTCGGTCCGCTCAATCAATTGAATGGCATCAACCGGAATCTGTGTTTCCGCCAGCCCTTCACACATGACCCGAACCAGTGCCTGATTGGAGAAGATTGCTTCTTTCCCCCCGCGAAGGACAATGGCATTGCCGGCTTTCAATGCCAGACCGGCGGCATCCACGGTGACATTGGGACGTGATTCGTAAATGATGGCAATCACCCCGAACGGAACGCGCACTTTATCCACTTTCAATCCGTTCGGGCGGCAATGGGTTTCCATCACTTCGCCGACCGGATCGCTGCTTTGGACCAATACGTTCAGCCCCTCAATCATGTCGGCAAGGCGTTTCTCATTCAACAGCAGCCGGTCCTGTTTCGCTTTGGACAATCCGTTTTGGATGGCGGCATCCAAATCTTTTTGATTGGCTTCAAAAATCCGTTCCCGCATCTGCCACAATTTCTCGCCCATGCGCATCAATGCTTCGTTTTTTTCCCGGGCGGAAACCATCGTCAACTTCCGTGAAGCCTGTTTGGCTTTGCATGTTTTCTTTTTCACCATGTCTTGCAAATCAACCGTCATCATAAGACTAGCTCCTCCTCCTTCAAAATCACCATCATATCCCGGTGAACCACTTCATGAATCCGTTCATTTCCCTGATTCCAAGCTTTCCGTTCCAGCAAGAGATTGAGGTCGGCACTGGAAAAGCTGGAGATCCCTTTGCCGATAGAGCGGCCGGACGGATCGCAAATTTCCACGACGGCTCCTTCCAAAAAAGTTCCGCTGACACGGATCACTCCGCCCAACAGAAGGCTTTTGTTAAACCGGACCAGCGCCTCTTTCGCACCGGAATCCACCGTGATTTTCCCCTTGACACGGGTACTGAACGCCAACCATGATTTTTTGCTCGGCAAGCGGCTGTGCGGATGGAAACAGGTTCCCACTTTTTCCCCTTGCACAATTTTTCTTAATACATCCGGTTCTTTGCCGGACGCAATCACCACCTTCATTCCGGATTGGACCGCGATTTTGGCCGCGGTCATTTTGGTCCGCATTCCGCCGGTTCCCACGATGCTTCCGGAACCCCCGGCAATCTCTTCCAATTCCTTGGTGATGACATGCACTTCCTCAATTTTTTCGGCCTCGGGATCTTTTCGGGGATCTTTGGTATACAAACCGTCAATGTCTGTCAGCATCACCAAAAGGTCTGCTTGGGCCACAATGGCCACCAGACTGCTCAAAGTATCGTTATCCCCCACGCGAATTTCATCAACGGCCACCGTGTCATTTTCATTAACAATGGGTACAATCCCCTTTTTCAACAACGTTTCGATGGTATTGCGAATGTGAATAAACCGTTTCCGGTCTTCCAAATCCAAGCGTGTGAGCAACAATTGGGTCACCGGAAGACCATGTTGTTGAAAGTATTTCTGGTACGTATCCATGAGTGCGCTTTGGCCCACAGCGGCAGCCGCCTGCTTTTCCGGAATGGTAATCGAAGCCGGGGTCCATCCCAACCGTCCGATCCCGGCGGCAACCGCACCGGACGACACAAGGATCACTTCCATTCCTTGCCGGATCAGGGCGGCGATTTGCCCGACCAATGGATTGATTTTTTTCTCTGACAGGACGCCGCCTGCTTCCGTCAGGCTGCTGGAGCCGACTTTCACCACAACACGCTTTTTTCCCATGCTTCTTCCTCCCTCTAAACAAAAAAAGCCTTTCATCCCTGAAGGACGAAAGGCTTTTTCGCGGTACCACCTTCATTGATGCGTCCCACATCCACCGTAAGACGCATCCCCTTTACTGGATAACGGCCATGCCACCGAATCCGCTTTTCACGGATCGCTCCAGAGGCGGGACAATCCGGTTAAATGACGGGTTTTTCCAGCCGCGAAACCCGCTCTCTGTGCATCGCTCCGGATTGATTCACTCTGTCATCGCACTTTGATATGCAAGTTTTATACATTTATATACATGACATCCGGCCGGTTTGTCAATCTCTACTCCATTTCAATCAATAAGTCCCCGGTCTCGATGGCATCTCCATTTTTCACATGAATTTCCTTGACCACACCGTCAAACGGCGCCTGGATCGTCGTTTCCATCTTCATGGCCTCGGTGACGACAAGGTGTTCTCCTTTCTTCACCTTGTCCCCTTTCTCAACCAGGATTTTCACCACATGCCCCGGCATCGTGGCTCCCACATGGCCTTCCACATCCGGATCCGCTTTGCGGCGCGAATCGACCGTTGCTTTGGCTGACAAATCGCGAATGTTCACTTCACGCGGTTGTCCGTTTAATTCATAATACACCGTCCGTGTCCCGTCCGGAGCCAACGGCCCGACTGTAATCAATTTGACGATCAAGGTTTTACCCGTTTCGATCTCCACTTTGATCTCTTCCCCGTAACGGAGCCCGTAGAAAAACGTGGGTGTATCCAACACGGAGAGATCCCCGAATTCCTTGGTTTTCTTTTCTTTGTCCAAGAACACTTTCGGATACATGATGTAACTCATCACATCGTACTCATTGACCGTCCGGCCGGTTTTTTCTTCCAGCTCTTTTTGGACTTCCCCGAAATCAACCGGCTCCAACAATTCGCCCGGCCGGCAAGTGAAATATTCGCGGCCTTTTAAGATAATATCCCGCAACTTTTCCGGGAATCCCCCCGGCGGTTGTCCCAAATATCCTTGGAAAAACTGAATGACCGATTCCGGGAAGTCATAACGGTGGCCTTTTTCATAAACATCCTGTTCCGACAGGTTGTTTTGCACCATAAACAGGGCCATGTCCCCGACCACTTTGGAAGAAGGAGTGACTTTGACAATGTCTCCAAACATTTTGTTTACCGTGGCATAAGCTTTTTTCACTTCTTCCCAGCGATCGCCCAGACCGACCGCATTCGCCTGCTGGCGCAAGTTGGAATATTGTCCGCCCGGCATTTCATGAACATACACCTCGGCGGTCGGCGATTTGATGTCACTTTCAAAACCGGCATAATAAGCCCGCACATCTTCCCAGTAATCCGAGAGCTTTTGGATCTCCTGCAAATCCAATCCGGTTTCTCTCTTATCACCGCGCAATGCGGCAACCAAACCATTCAGGCTGGGCTGTGAAGTGAATCCGGACATGGAACTGATGGCGGTATCCACAATGTCCACCCCGGCTTCATAAGCCTTGATCAGCGTCGACATCTGCACCCCGCTGGTATCATGCGTATGCAAATGAATCGGAATGCCGATCTCTTCTTTTAATGCTTTGACCAGCTGATATGCCGCAAATGGTTTCAACAATCCGGCCATATCTTTGATCGCCAGGATTTGCGCCCCCGCTTTTTCCAACTCTTTGGCCAGATCCACATAATATTTCAGCGAGTATTTGTTGCGGGACGGATCCGTGATATCCCCGGTGTAACATATGGTCGCTTCGGCAACTTTCCCGGTTTCACGCACGGCATCGATTGCCACCCTCATGCCTTCAATCCAGTTTAAGCTGTCAAAAATCCGGAAAACGTCAATGCCGCTCTTTGCAGCCAGTTGCACAAACTTCCGGATCACATTATCGGGATAGTTGGTGTAACCCACCGCATTGGCGCCTCTGAACAGCATTTGAAATAAAATATTGGGAATCCGTTCACGAAGTAAGTGCAACCTTTCCCAAGGATCTTCATTTAAAAAGCGCATTGCCGTATCAAAAGTGGCTCCTCCCCACATCTCCAGCGAGAATAATCCCGGAGCCAGTTTTCCCGTCGCTTCAGCGATTTTTAACAAATCATAGGTGCGCATTCTGGTTGCAAACAAAGACTGATGGGCATCGCGAAAGGTCGTATCCGTCACTAAAAGGCGCTCGCTGTTTTTAATCCAGTCAATCAGTCCTTCGGCTCCCTGCTCGTCCAAAATTTGTTTCGTTCCGCACGGATATTCCCGGTCATAAGGAACAACGGGCACACGTGGTTCGGGAAAATTGGGCTTTTTGTCTTTGGGCAATCCCGGATACCCGTTGACAACCGTCTGACCGATATAATTCAATAATTTGGTTCCACGGTCTCTCCGCTTTGGAAACTCAAACAATTCCGGTGTTGTGTCAATGAACGAAGTATCATATTTCCCACTTAAAAACACCGGATGTTGCACCACATTTTCCATAAACGGAATATTGGTTTTCACTCCGCGAACCCGGAATTCCCTCAACGTGCGCAACATTTTTTGGGCTGCTTGTTCATAAGTCATCGCCCAAGAAGAAACTTTCACCAGCAAGGAATCATAGTGCGGTGTTATGACAGCCCCGGGATACGCGTTACCGGAATCCAAACGAATGCCAAATCCGCCTCCGGACCGGTACGCAAGCAATTTTCCCGTTTCCGGCAGGAAATCGCGCTCCGGATCCTCGGTGGTCACACGGCATTGAATCGCATACCCGCGGGTGGTGATTTCCGACTGCGCCGGCACGCCCACTTCCGGATCGGTTAAAGCATATCCTTCCGCAATCCGGATTTGGGATTGCACGATGTCCACACCGGTGATTAATTCCGTAATGGTGTGCTCCACCTGCACCCGCGGATTCACCTCGATAAAGTAAAACTTTTGATCGCCGGTGACCAAAAATTCAACCGTTCCGGCATTGATGTAACCGGCTTTTTTCATCAGGTTCAAAGCCGCTTCGCAAATCTGTTCGCGCAAATTCTCATCCAACGACACACTCGGCGCCACTTCAATCACTTTTTGATGGCGGCGTTGGATGGAACAATCCCGGTCATAAAGATGAATGACATTCCCGTAAGAGTCTGCCAAAATTTGCACTTCGATATGTTTCGGATTTTCCAAATATTTCTCGATATAAACCGCGGCATTTCCAAAAGCGGATTTCGCTTCGGACCGGGCACGTTCGACCGCGTCTTTCAATTCTTCCGCCTTGCGGACAATCCGCATCCCGCGGCCGCCTCCACCGGAAGCTGCTTTGATGATGACCGGAAATCCGTGCTTTTCTGTAAACTCTTGCGCTTCTTTTAGTGACTGAATCGGATCAGGGGTACCAGGAATGACCGGAATCCCGGCTTTAACAGCCATGTCACGGGCTTCCACCTTATCGCCAAACATTTTGATATGCTCCGGGGACGGACCGATAAATACAATCCCCTCTTCTTCGCACCGTTTGGCAAATTCGGTATTTTCCGCCAAAAAGCCGTAACCGGGATGAATAGCATCCACATCATGGCGTTTTGCTACTTCCAAAATGGCATCAATATCCAAATACGCTTCAATCGGGCCTTTTCCCTCGCCGATCAGATAAGCTTCATCCGCTTTGTAACGATGGAGGGATAAGCTGTCCTGCTCGGTGTAGACAGCGACCGTGCGAATCCCCAGTTCGGTGCAAGCGCGAAAAATCCGGGTAGCAATTTCGCCACGATTGGCTACTAAAACTTTCGAAAAATGCTTCATACCTGTACTCCTTTCGCGAAAAAAAGTCTAACCTCTCCATTACAAACATTATAATCTAAACAAATATATTTCTAAATATCTCACAAATATTAATGTAAGACAATTAGAATCTTATTAATATTAATCGCTTTCAAAAAAGAAAACATTGTATAATAAAATAGGGAGGTTGCTTTTATAAGCCACAGGCCGACCGATCCTTGTAAATATTCATTTGTTTTTATCAATATAACATATACAGGGGTGAAAAAATGACTTTTTCTTCCTTCCAATTTTTTCTCCATTCCCAAGTCCACAGCGGTTCAGGGACTTGTTCCCGTTTGGCTGAATTCGTGCACGGACTGGGAGGAAAACGGGTGGTCCTTTTCACTGACAAAGGTTTAACCCAAGCCGGCATCACGGAAAAAATCAAAAAGCTCCTGGACCAGACGGTCAAACCGGTGCAATTGGTCGGAATATTCGATGAAATCGAGCAAGACGCCAAGGGAGAAAAAATCAATCGTGCGGCCCAATTTTTCCGTGACCGCCAAGCTGATGCACTCATCGCTTTGGGAGGCGGGAGTGTCCTGGATACCGTCAAAGGGGTCAAATGGCTTTTGCATTTGGGAAAACAAGATATTCACGAATCCCTTAAACCGGTTGAACAAATAACCCTGCCGGAAGCAAAACCCATTCCGATTCCGCATATCGCCATCCCGACCACGGCCGGCACGGGATCCGAAGTTTCTCCGGTGGCTGTCATCTTTCATGAGAAATATCAGAAAAAAGCCAATCTGTTTCATCCCTATATCGCTGCCGATATTGCGATTCTCGATCCGGAGCTGACCGTCAGTCTGCCGCCTGAAATGACAGCTGCAACCGGAATGGATGCACTCACCCATGCAGTGGAAGCCTTTTTTTCACCGACCGCTCATCCGTATACGGATGCTTTTGCCATCCAAGCCATGCAAATGATCTTAAAACACCTTCCTGTGGCGGTGGAAGATGGAAACAATCTCGAAGCCCGTGAACAAATGCTGATTGCCAGTTCAATGGCCATTATTGCTTTTTGTTTCTCGTTGACGGCCGTCCCCGTTCACAATTTGTCCCACGCCCTCGGCGCCCGGTTCGGGATTCCGCACGGGCTGGCCAATGCGGTCTTGTTGCCCACTGTCATGGAAGGCCTGCCCTCATTCTATCAGCCGCGAATCGAGTCATTTTCCAAAATCATCGGAATTCCACCGGCGATCGATGCAGTCACCGGGTTCCTGAGAGAATTCCGAAAAAACGTGGGATTGCCGGATACATTTGCTGATTGGCATTTCACCCCTGAACTCGAGCAGGAATTGGTCTCGCTGGTGAAACAGGATCCGGCAGGAATTTATCCGATTCCTGATGAGACCATCTTAAGGATCGTTCGTGAAGTTTTTGACCAATCCATCAACACTTGAAATGCGGAGGAGGCGATGCAACACATGCGCAAAGAATTTCAGTCAACCCGTCCGGGAGGTCTCCGGTTTGATTCATTTCCATATCAGCTTTATCAAAAAGCCAAACGTGCAGGAACATGGAACCCGGAATCCATCGATTTTTCAAAAGACAAAAAAGATTGGGAACAGATGACCGAACAACAAAAAGAAGAAATCCGGGCACGGTCGTCCAGTTTTTTGGCCGGAGAAGAAGCGGTCACCATTGATTTGCTGCCTCTGATCATGGTCATCGCCAAAGAAGGGCGTTTGGAAGAGGAATTGTATCTGACGACATTTTTATTCGATGAAGCCAAACATACCGAATTTTTCCGACTGTTTCTCAATGCTATCGGGGAAACCGGCGATCTTTCCCGATACCATTCCCCCGCATACCGCAAAATTTTCAACGAAATGCTTCCGGAATCCTTGAACCGCTTGTTGCATGATGCTTCGCCCGAAGCGATTGTGGATGCCGCCACCATTTACAACATGTTTGTGGAAGGCGTGTTGGCGGAAACCGGTTATACCAGTTTCCATGAAGGGCTGGACAAATCCGGTTTGATGCCGGGATTGATGGAAGGAATCGGTTATTTGAAATTGGACGAATCGCGCCACATCAGCTATGGAACCTATCTCTTGCAGCGGTTGATTCACGAAAAACCTTCCCTGTTTGACCAGTTCGTCAAAAAAATGGAAGAACTGGCGCCATACGGTTTGGAAATCGTATCCCGATACCAGGAAGGTGTCAGCCCGCTGGGAGTGGATATGAAAAAACTCCGGCGCTTTGCCGAAAAACAAATTAACGTCCGCATCGAGATATTGTCCCGGGCCAAAAACGGCACATTCGATCCGACATCCCCTGATTCCCTCTCTTCTGACGGGTTTTAATAAAAAACCACACCTTTTAAAGGTGTGGTTTTTCTGTCATTCCAAATTATATTCTCCGTCCGGATGATACTCTTTTTCACTTTTGGCCACCACCAAGGTGGCAATCCCGTTTCCGATCATATTGACGATGGCCCGTGCTTCAGACATGAACCGGTCCACTCCCAACAACAGCGCCAACCCTTCCATGGGAATCACTTGCATGGCACTCAGGGTGGAAGCCAAAACAATGAATCCTCCCCCGGTTACGGTGGCGGCACCTTTGGACGTCAACATCAAAATGGCCAGGATGGTCAGCTCTTGGGTCAGGGTCAAATCCACTCCGCTGACCTGTGCCAAAAACACAACCGCCATGGTCAAATAAATGCTGGTTCCGTCCAAATTAAAGGAATAGCCGGTCGGCATGACCAAGCCGACCACCGATTTGGAACACCCTGCCTTCTCCATTTTTTTCATCATTTGCGGCAGGACCGATTCCGACGAAGAAGTGCCGAGCACAATCAACAATTCTTCCTTAATAAATTTTAAATATTTCAGGAGACTGAAACCGTACATTTTGCAAATCAGGTTCAGGATCACGAACACAAACAAAAACATGGTTGCATAAACCGACAACATCAATTTACCAAGCGGAACCAACGTCGCCAAACCATAATTTCCGATGGTAAAAGCCATCGCCCCGAATGCCCCCGCCGGAGCCGCTTTCATCACGATGTTGACGATTTTAAAGAATACATTGGAAATCCGGTCAAACAGATCAATCACAGGCTTTCCCGTCTCTCCCAGCGAAACCAGGGCAAACCCGAACAAAACCGCAAAGAAAACAACTTGCAAAATATCCCCCTTCGCGAAAGCTTCCACTGCATTGGACGGAATGATATGAATGATGAAATCGGACAGCTTCATTTTTTCCCCTTCTTGGGCGTATTCACTCACTTGGTCGCTTTCGGCTTGGGTTGCTTGAAGGTTCACTCCTTCACCGGGTTCCACCAAATTGGCAACAATCAGTCCGATAACCAAAGCAAAAGTGGTAACGATTTCAAAATAGATCAGCGCTTTTCCCCCGACCCTGCCCACTTTTTTCATGTCTCCCATTTTGGCAATGCCAAGCACGATGGTAAAAAATATTAACGGTGCAATCACCATTTTTACCATGTTGATAAACATTTCTCCCAATGGTTTCATCATTTTGGCTACATCCGGAACAAAGACTCCCAGCAAGATCCCGATAAAAATGGCTGACAGAACTTGAAAAGTCATATTTTTCAACAATTTCTTCATCCGGTACACCTCCACTACCCCCCTGTCTGAACAATTGCTCCATCCTTCATCCGAAGCCTTGTCCAATGGATCTCTTTTCTCTTTCAATATTTTAAAATATTTTATTATAAAAGATCTTATATATGCAAAATAAATATAGTTATTTTTATTCAGAATACCGCTTGGATATGGTGAATAAAATATAAGAAGGAGGAATACATCCTCCTTCCCTTTCTTTAATTCAATTTGTTCAATTGGATTTCATCGGCTCCTTTTCTTACCGCCTCGAGAATGGCTTCCGTGATTTTAGACTCATACGCTGTGTCATAGACCACTTTTCCATTCACCGTAATGCGGTACATTGGTTTCGGTTCCGTTTTTTTCTTTTCCAATCCGTAAATACGGGCAACCCCTTCCACAATGGATTGGGCCAAACCATCAATAAACTTGCCGTCTTTTAATAATTGATTTTCCCTTTCATTGGTGACAAAGAGATTTTCAATCAATATGGCCGCCATCTTTGTATTGCGAAGCACCGCAAAGTCTGCTTGCTTTTTTCCCCGGTCCTTTATTTGGTATTGGGATAAATAATTGGTGATGGTCGAATGCAGTTGATTTTGATAATTCTTGGTTTTGGAAGCGGCATTGGGGTGAATATACGTTTCGAATCCCTCTGCTTGCGAAGAGCTGGCCGAATTGATATGAATTGATAAAAAGAGATCACAGTTTCTTGCATTGGCAAAATCGGACCGCTCATTCAAATCCAGATAACGGTCATCCCAACGGGTCAGGGAAACAGTAACCCCTTTATACTCCCCAAAATAATCATTCATTTTTTTGGAAATTTGAAGAACCACGTCTTTTTCCGCCAATCCATGGGCACTTGCTCCCGGGTCTTTCCCGCCGTGCCCCGGGTCAATCACAACATACACGCTCATCGACATTCCCCCTGAAACAGATTGACAACCACAATATTCAGATAATTCATTCTCCATTAGAATTAATTCTTCATAACAAAAAATAAACCCTTCTACTCCAATTGGAATCTGTTAATCTTAAATTCTATCATTATCATTTTATAATATTCTTTCTTTCGATTTCTTCCACTGTGAACCGCCCGAAAATAAAAAAAGTGATGAATAACCATCGGGTCATTCACCACTTTTTGGATTAATCTTCATCTTCAAAGAAATCTTCCAATGCTTCCAATGCTTCATCATCGTCGTCATCATCGTCATCATCCATCAATCCATCAATCACTTCATTCATGATCATCCCGCCGATCATGCCGGCAGCAAAGCCGCCAATGGCTCCGGCCAACCCGGAAGAACCTTGACTGTGGCTGTGACCGTGACTGTGTTCATGGTAAACCGGTTCATGAGAAAAGCTTCCATGATATCCACCTTGGGCCTCCGCCATTTCGCTCAAAATTTGCTGCAACCGCCCGACCAACTCAGACTCAGGCTCCAATTCTTCATTGGAAATGAAAACTTCCCGCTTGATCTCTTGTTTGCCTCCAAAAGAAGAGTAAAGTTCCAGTTCCAGCAACAACCTGATTCCGTCCGGCTGAACGGCGGCGACAAACTCCAATTCTTCCGCTTGCCCCTGCAAGAAACCGGTCGGGAAAAGTTCAAATTCCTGCACCCGTCCGTTAAACTCCCGGGAGTCATGCTTTTCCCTGAAACCCAATTGGCCCAAAGCGTCGAGCACTTTTTGCAATGGCGCGGGACAAAGGATTTCTATGTAATCGCGATCCTTTTGATCCACCCCGCCGGCAATATCCAAATCAGTGTGAAAATAATAGGTGACGTAGTTTCCTGAAATCAAAAGGTCATAAGGCAATTGATATGCAAACGGAAATTCCCTGGTTTCGCCGGGGCGGATGGTAAATGATTCATAAAAAGGAATCGATGTGATGGTATGAACATGATCCGTATCCCCGTGCCGGATGATGACTTCCAGCTTCACATCAATCTTGTTGATCTTTTGTTCAACCTCGCCACCATGAATGAGCAATTTTCCTTCCACTGTGTCCCCCAATTGGAACCGGCTCTCATCCAGCACCAAATCCACCTTTGCAGCCCCTTTGCCAAACCGGGCCATCAGATCTTTCAACACTTTTTATCACCTTCCCATCATCAATTCATGATACCGATCCCAGCATTCTTTCACCTGACTGCGTTTGCGCTTGTCTTTCATTGCATCCTGCTCGGAATAATAATAAATGATATTGTCCGGTTTGATGTCTTTCACCGCTTCACATCCGATCGGGTGATAAACATCGCTGTTTTTGCTTGCAACAAAAATATTGGTTTCATCTTGTAAAGATTCAACTTTAAATCCGTTTTTCTGGACATACGAATCCCATTGCCAAATGCCGGCTTTCTTACGTTCCGCCTCTTTTTGGGCCTGGTTCAGGTCTTCCAGATACTTGGCTTTTGGATCATCCACATAGGCCACCCGGGCAAAACCGTTTTTCACCAACTCTTCCTGCAACAGTTTGCCGTCCACATGGACATAGGCAAGGAAACGCCCGTACTTGTCTCTTTTGTTCTCTTCCTTTTCCAATTCAATTTGATTGGCTTTTTCGATCAATTGCTTGGTAAATGCTGTGGCTTCCTCTCCGAGCGGTTGTTTTCCCAGCTGAGGATGATTGGTTTCCGGCGTGTCCACCAACAGCAACCGGACGGTCTCCTCTTTATTTTTCAACTTGATTTTAATCGTGTCCCCGTCAATCACGGTGACGGATTTTTTCGGCACTTCCACTTTCTCATCATTTCCACAGCCGGCAGCCATGAGCAACGCAACCAACAAACCCAAAATCGACAGCTTTTTGAAACTCCTCACCATTCCTACTCCTTTTTTCATGATCCAACTGTATATATTTCCATTTGTACTTCTTTTCTAAATTACCACACTCCCGATTAAAAATCAAATTCGGTAAAGAAAATTTAAATCCACTTCTTAATGATCGGATATTGAAACGGACGATTTTGCAACGCACGAATAATGCCCGTCAACGGGACAAACAAAGCCGCCAGTCCGAAAACCACGATGAACGGGAACCCGATCAGAATCCACAATAAATTTGTAGAAATCCATAACAGCGACAAAACGGAACCATGAAAAACCACCGCTTGCAAAGCCAATCTTTTTAATTCCCGGTCACTTCCAAACAAAAACACAATCAACGGCACCAAAATCGGAGCAAACCAGATGCTCGCATGAAGCAACACCCGGATCAACTTCTCATCCATTTCATCACCCCTCCTTAAATGGGCCGACCGTTTTGGACAGCCTATTTGTTTTTCTTTTAAAATCAAATTGCCTGTTTTATTTTACCGAATGTAAAACCCAATTACGAACCCCCCACCAGGTTACTGAAAAATTATAATATTATTTACAAATTGATAAAAATATGTACAATCGATGTTAGGAGTCACGTTCCCGATTGGGGGGAAGCAGCATGCACTCAAAAAAAGACCAGCTCGTCACAGTGATTTGCCACAAATGTAAAACCGAAGTGTGCAAAGCACTTCCCGGCAGCATGGTCCGCTGCCCCAAATGCAAAACCTGGTCCACTGCCGATCTCTCTTACTGATTCTGAAATACGGACAGATATTGATTGCTGCCATCGCTGTGGAAATATCGCAGCGGCACTTGCAAAGTACCGTTTTCAGCAACATCACATAAGAGATCCATTCTGAACATCGAAGACAACCATCTCTGTATGGACGGACAACTCACATAGATCACATTCTCAACACCCTTTTTTCTTCTCTCAAAAAGAGACACCGTGCTGGTGTCTCTTTTTATCATATGTTTTTCACGTCTGAAGGTGCACCCGGCTCCCGCAACATTTGTGCGGTTTCATGGAGTTCACACATTCTTATGAAAAGACTGATCATGAACCAGCCGGTGTTTTTCTTTGGCTTTGACGATTGCAAACAACAAAGGCACCAACAGCGCATTCAGCAAAGTCAGCCCCCCGCAAACGAGAATGGCAACATTCATGTGATAACTGTACAGCCATCCTCCCACCGATCCCCCGAGTGCATCTCCGACGAAAAAAGCGGATTGAGACGGATAAAAAAACGGATCGTAAAACCAAAATGGCAATGACCACAAGGGGCGGGAATTTCACCATCAAAAGCAAAACCACCACACCGGTCAAAATTTGGGATCCGGTAAACAACAGGACTTTTCTGTGATGGATTTTTTCTCCACTAATAAAAAGAGAGACGATCACCCAAACCAACGTGATCACCGCCATGAGGACCCCGACACTGGTAATGGAGAATCCGCTGTTTTTAATGATCACCGGCAAAAAAGGGGTCAACATACTGGTGATCAAACCGCTGATGACCCCCAGCAGGACCACCCCCGCAGACAAAAAAGCATGGTCCCGCCAACACAACCGGATAGGAAAAGGAGGGAATGCCTAACCAAGCGGCAATAAACCCGACCGACACCTCCCCAAAGCGGCCCCGAAAGCGAATTGAAAAAATTTTCTATAATCTAACAGGTCGATCAACCCCAGAGCTAATGGTACCAGTCAATAAGAGGCTTGAGGTACCGGATTGCGTAATTTGACTCTTCTATACCAAACGACACAACAACTAATTCTTCATAACCATAAATCGATGGTGATATCCTGAAAGACATCTTCTTCTAATAATTCCCAATAATCCTCTAAGCCTTTTAAGTTCTAACCATTGCAAAAGGGTAAAAGTTGATTATGGGTTTCAATGAACAGTCAAATCACAAACTTCTTTAATCCACTTTTCAGTGGGATCCTCTTCATCCAAGTCTCTTACTCCTTCTGATCCCAAATCGTTACCCGAAAGACCATATTTCAGCAACTTCGTGGCATATCTTACCCGCCAGGAAAATTGTTATTTCACATCCAAGGTTAACGCCTTTTGAATTCCTTTCCATGTGAAGTGATCCATGGTGTTGGGGTTGTCCCTGTAAACGGAATCACAATGCTTTAAATGGGAACATTATTCATTTACATATATGGTAACGCCCCCAAAAACCGAAACCGATTTGTTTCTTTTACGGTTCCATCATAGGCAAAGTTATAAAGTAAAATAACTGAATTCACTTCTTGATCCAGATACTCACCGCAAATCCCGATAAATCCAGGAATTATCTTTTCATCATATGAAAACCCCTTAAGAATAACTCTCAAATCATTTGATGGTTCATTGTAAAACTCCACTTCTAAAAAATCTTCATCGTAATATTCAATGCTAAAATCCTTTTCAAATTGCGAATTAACCCAATCCCCGTCCTCTGTATAACTTTGCATCACATAGCTTTCCAGCTCTTCAAACGAACTTACGTCACCAATGAACATGGATACATATCCTTTTTTCTCCAAAAAATTTTCCTCCTCAATTTTTATCTTTCCCGCTGAAGATGATGGGTTTGTGAAATCCAAACGCTAAGATATAAAAGAACCAAAAAAGGGCGATATAGCTCTTTATCGCCCAACAAAATCCTCTTTCCGGATCAGAGCATTTACATTAAAGTCCGTTTGAAATCCTCATCCATCTCAAATGCTTCTTTCAATATTTCCCTTAAATCATCATAATTGCGGAATCCGGCTGCTCTGAAACGTTCGTCTGTACCATCCAATAACTGCTTTAACCTAGTCCCATGGATCACCAATCAGCAACTCCCCATCCATTCGGACCACCGGATAAAATCCAAAAGAGCATAGCTGAGAGAAATATTGAATTTAAATTGAAAAGGAGGGTATTCCTCCACAATTTGAAAGAAATTTTCCCTTTTATCGTTACGGGCCGGATAACCCAATTCATTATCATAATCAAATTCTTCGTCAAAGTCATATTTCGCAGACATATTTTTGTACCTGTTAATAAAATCAATCTTCTCCAATGCTGCCCTGATCTCCGGTGCCAATTGCATTTCTGGTGGTATCTGCATGATTCATTCCTCTCTGCTTTATTTCCATTCCATATTTATATTGGCCAAATCCATCAAACCACTTTTGTGCTCCTGGATGGTAGAGCAGGATTTTTATGATGTTGCAACATGAGGTGGCACCCCAGCCGGCTTGAATTGCTTGTGAGTTTGCTTTGATATGGAGCCGCTTTGATTAACAAGCGGAGAGTGTGTCAAAACAGACACCCAACTCCGCTCTCCATCCGACGTTCATCGAACTGAGGCACACGAGTTTTTGAGAATTCGGCTTGGGAAGCCCGCCGTCATTCGTTGTTCACTGATAATCCCCGGACACGCGATAAGCCTTTTTTTTCGCATAATCCCTTTGTCTAAGATAAATCACTCCCAAAACTTCCGGTCCAGGCTCCGGTACTGGATCGCTTCGGCAATATGGGCAGGCCCGATGTTTTCTTCTCCTGCCAAGTCGGCAATGGTGCGGGCCACCTTGAGGATACGGTCATGTGCCCGGGCACTCAAACCGAGGGTTTCAAAAGCCTGCTTCATCAGCCGGAGCGACGCCGGATCCAACTTGCAGTATTTGCGGATATCGGCTGTGCTCATGGTGCTGTTGGTTTTCGTTTCGCTTCCCCGGAAACGTTCCTGCTGTCTTTTTCGCGCCTGGTTTACCCGTTTTCGGATGGAAGCGGAGGATTCTCCGCTTTCCCCTTTGCTCAATGTTTGAAAATCCACCTTCGGTACCTCGATGTGAATGTCGATCCGATCCAGCAAGGGACCGGAAATTTTGGACCGGTATCGCTGCACTTGGTGCGGGGTGCAGGTGCAACTGCGATCCTCTTCATAACCAAAAAAACCGCATGGACACGGGTTCATGGAAGCGACCAGCATAAATTCCGCCGGATAAGTGTAAACCGCTCTTGCCCTTCCCAAGGTGACGGTCCCGTCTTCCAAGGGCTGCCTGAGCACTTCCAGCACCGTTTTGGAAAACTCCGGCAATTCATCCAGGAAAAGAACACCCTGGTGCGACAAGCTGATCTCACTAAGCATTATGAAACAACACAAAGAACAACGGACGTTTAAAAAGCCGAACATCATTTTTGCTGCAAGTCCGACTCTTACCTATACTTTTTTCCAAAATCAATTCTCATTCCCTCCTCGATGAAGCGACTTATTTGATTAAGTAAAATACTTCTGGCTTTAAGTGAAACCGACTAGCGAGAATATGGACACTTTGAATCGATACTTGAACATATTAAAAAGCAGCCCAAAAACCTAATGGGCTGCTTTCATTTATTTGATGGTTCTTCAATGCCTCATAGATAATTCATAAACGCCGTTTAGTATAGCTCCTCTAAACTTAGCGATGGGGTTTCAGTACCTTATAGGTAGTTCATAAACAGAAAGCGAAAGAATATTTTGGAGGCTTTAGAGAGATGTTTCATACCTTATAGGTATTTCATAAACGCTGCAAAAGCGTGATGGTTGCCTTTTTTGAGTTTGTCAGTTTCAATACCTTATAGGTAGTTCATAAACCAAATGGCGGTTTCGGAATATGATGGAGAACCTTTTGGTTTCAATACCTTATAGGTAGTTCGTAAACCTGGACAATGCGACCGGGCGGATCGAATCGGAGTCATTGTTTCAATACCTTATAGGTAGTTCATAAACAGCGTCAGGGCAAGGGAAGCCACGAAATCTGGGTACAGTTTCAATACCTTATAGGTAGTTTATAAACCCCTAAACTCCGCAAAAACTCTACGTTTCTCATTTTACCCTTTTTTATACCAAAATGAAAGAAAATCTCCAAACCCTTGATAAAACTAAAAAATTATTGTCGTCGATCCCCAAGGATTTTTGCACTACTGGAGGTCGACGACTTATTTAGGAAGATAATTAGCTAAGTTTAAGTAATAGATAGTAGACAATATCTACATATTAGACTTCGTATTTCTCCCTCATCTGTTCAATAAATGTTTTAAAATCAATTAAATAACTTCTATATTCGATAGGATAATTGCCATGCAAATATTTGGGTACTACTAATTGAACCTTCTCCGCCTTCATTTCCTCTAACTGATTTTTACTAATACCTTGTTGCAAAGTTAGTAAATGTTTCACTGGAATTCTATCAGCTTCATTAAGAATTTGTCTCCATCTATCCTTACAGGTTGTTTTAGCTCCTAGAAAAGTAAGTTTTTTCTCATCAAACATGATATTTGCATAAGCATCATTAGATGGAAAAATAAAATCTGGTCTTTTATTTCCTTCAGTTTTGCCTGGATGATCAAAAGGTATTTTATATTGCCTAAGAATGTAATCAATATGATGTTCTAGTGATTTCCCGGCCCGACTTTTACGACGATTTAATAAAGTATTTGCAAATGAAATCAGTTGATCAATATCATAAAAAGGTGTCGTTAATTCTTTCTTATATATGACTTTCTCTAATGCATTAAATATTTTGTATTCGATTTCAACCCATTTTATCAATGTTTTATCTGGATCATCACGCCTTTCACGATAAAACTCCCTTGACTTTAATGCAACTTCAATAGTAGGTGGAAACTCAGTAAACAAACTAGCAAATGAATTTATTTTCTTTTCTAACTGAGTTTCTTCGTTTTCATCTACACCAAATACAGCATTGTTTTGAGTTAGTGATATTGAAAAAGTATTCAGGAATGTTTCTATATCTTCTTCTTTTTTCAAAATAAATACATAATAGTCATCTTCAGATGCTCTTACCATTATAAAAAGATTTCCCAATTCTTCTGCTCTGTCAAACGGAGAATGAGCCCAAAATCTTGTAATCCTGTATTCCTTTCTTGTTTCACGCCCATACCAAATAACCCTTGCTTGTATCGGTGGATAATCGCCTTCTAAAAAAATGTTAATTAATCTGTCTTTATTTTCACCTTTCCGCCCCTCTTTATCGAAAAAAAGAGGGGCGGCTTTTTTTGGTATGTATATTCCTTCCTGATGACTTCTAGGATTTAATCCTACATCGTTTAATGCTAAAAATTTGCAAAAAAATCGGCCGAATTTTTCAGCCGTTTCAATAGCAACATTAACATTATGCATTATGTTCTTTTTCCTTTCTGTCTTTTATAATGTTAATGTTTTTTTGTAAAGCATCTATCATGTTTTTTGCTATTTTTTCAACAACTGGTACAGCTACTGAATTCCCAAACTGCTTATATGCAGCAGTATCTGATACCACTATTTTAAAATCTTCCGGAAAACCTTGCAATCTGGCGCATTCTCTTGGAGTAAGCCTCCTAGGATTCTTTCCCTCCTGAGGAATCAATATTTCCGAACCATCTTTATAATAACGAGCAGATAAAGTTCTAGAGTAGCTATCCAAATTTACGAGTCCATAGCCAAATCCGTTGCCTTTTGCACGGTGTTTTTCAGCATATGATTGCAAATATGACCAAAGCTTATCAGATAGTGTATATTTTTCATCAACCTCTGGTTCCAGAATTGATTTAATAGATGGCCCCTCTTTTGGTAATTTCGGAAATTCAAAATGAATTGGTTCCCTAAAACCAACTATGTAAATCCTTTCACGATGTTGAGGGACTAGACCTTTTGCATCCAATACTTCATGATAGACTGTATAACCTAATTCATTTTCAAGCACATTCATAATAATACGAAATGTCCTACCCTTGTCATGTGAACGCAGATTTTTTACATTTTCAAGAAAAAATGCTTTAGGTTTCTTATTGTGAATAATTTTGGCAATTTCAAAAAACAATGTACCTTGTGTTTCATCTGCAAATCCATGCGCTTGACCCAGTGATTTCTTTTTTGAAACACCTGCAATCGAAAATGGTTGACAAGGGAAGCCTGCCAATAAAATATCATGTTCAGGAATCTGATCATGAACTTCGCGAATATCACCAGCAGGTTTCTCGCCAAAGTTAGCATAATAAGTTTCTTGTGCTTTAACATCCCACTCGGATGAAAATACACAACGTCCTCCTACCCTTTCAAATGCGATTCTTATACCTCCAATACCTGCAAACAAATCTATAAATGTGAACATACTATACCCTCCAAAACACTGCTTGGTCTATTATAACATAACAATTTTATGAAAACCCTACTATATGGTAAATTGTATAAAGGGTTTGTGACGTGTAATCTAATTGGGTGATAGGATGAAGAGAGTGGTTATTTATTGTCAGCAACAAAAAAATGTAGAAATTATTATAAACGAACTCATTGAATATGTTAAGAAACAAAATTGGGAATTAGTAACGGGTGTAGTTGAGAATTTAAATTCTAGCGACGGACTATTTGAAATCATAAATATGATACACGAAGTAGACGCCATCCTTATTTATAAGAAAAACATAACAGATGAATTCAATCTCCAATTGTTATCCGAATTAGCGAGGCAAGAAAAAATAGAAATTATTGACTTTATTAGAACCAATAAATCCAAGTAGGTATAAATATGTTCATCAATAACACTTTATCAACACAAAGCCATTCGCCAACCAGTTTAACTGTAGTATTACGAAGATCAATTTCTAAATGTAACAAATTTTCCAGTTATAATCTAGACTAAAAAACTTGAAATTAAAAAAAGAATCCAACTATAATACCAAAAGTAGATGAGTCAATAGGTTTTGGGACAGTGTTGGCTTCTGCCATTCCTGTCCTATTTTTCTTCCAAATTAATTTAATGAAGGGAGGAGAAGTCGCCTTGGGTAACGAAGCCAATCGGTGCTTGTTCCCAAGCGTAACCTATGCGTCAATTCTATCGAACCCTTATCATCTTGTTGATCGCTTACGTGGGATTGGGTATTTTGGGTGTTGGAACGGTACATGCCACAGGTGGCTTTGACGTTCCAGAGGTAAACGATCAATTCGATCAGTTCAAGCAAACCCCACCCCAAAAGCAGGAACTTCCCTCTCCACCATCCGTTGAGGAAAAACAAGGTTTCTTGGACAAAGTCACCCAGCCATTCAAAAGCGCGTGGGAATGGACAACGGACAAGATCTCCGACTCATGGGAATGGACGAAGGAAAAAACGTCCGCCCTGAGGGATTGGTTTGTGGGCGTGTTGTCCAAGATCACCGAAGTGGTCGTGGATACCCTCGCCGCCGCTTGGGATTGGATCAAAGCGAATTACAAAAAAATCATTGTGCTGCTATTAATCATCGTATTGGTTGTTTTTGCCGTTTGGTTAATTTCAACAGCAGCTGCCTTAATTGCAGCCGGATCATCACTCACCATTTTGTCTTTTACGATCTCCCCCCAAATTCTATCCTTCGTTGGTTATGGAATATTACTTGGTGGGGGTTTTGGCGGACTCACTTCATGGCTTTCGGGCAATGAATTTATGAGCATGGAGATGCTGACCGATACATTGTTTGGATGCATTGCCGGAGGAATCGGGGGACTTTTTGGAGAGCTGATCGGCGGTGCCCGTTTCGTAACTTGGCTCGGCAGCAAAATCCCGTGGCTGCCTACTGTAGTTAAAGGATCTGTGGGCGCGGGAGTTGAGCAAAGCGTATTTGATTTTTTTAAAACAGGAAAAATCAACGTTAAAAATACGTTAATCGCAATTGGTGTCGGCGGGCTGCTTTCATACGGAGGATGGCTCTTCTCAAATAACTTTGATTCGATTGTGACCAGCATTAACAAAATCAGTTTGCCGACTGTCAAGATGCAAGTTTTAGCATCCGCAGGTAGCAACCTACCATTCCCTTCGATAAAATTTGGCCAAACCAAGATAGAAGATACCCAGTTCGGTGCTTGGTTACAGAAGTTTGCATCGAATGGTAAAGGTAGTGGATCCAAAGGACCAGAGACTCCCAATGTGGAAAAATATACGATTGAAGTCAAAACACCTAAGCAAATTGATCCCAGGGGCCCTAAACCTGAATGGTTTCCTGAATTTAAACAGGAAGAGATCGCGCTGAAGACCTATGAAAGATTAAGGTCGACCGGATTGGATAAGGAGGAGATCGATACATTTGCTAAAAATACAGGACTTAGTGTAGAAGAGGCAAAACAATTAAAATCACACTTGTTTTTGACGGAACATGTCAACTTGGCAGAAGAGAACGGGAAGTATTATTACAAAGGATATTTTAATCCAGATATTCACATTGCATATGGGTGGGAACAAGCTCTGAAAAGGGAACTGACACCAGATGAAAAAGCTTGGTTCCGACAATTGGCTGATCATGAACTGGCAGAAAGCAAAATGATGCAAGAAGGGATGCCTTATCGGGATATTCAGTCTTTTGAGCCTGGTAAAGGGTTTACCAAAAACCCACCAGGTGCTCATGATCTGGCTCCAGCCCAACCAGGAGATTTTCCAGGATTTAAACCAAATTTAAGATTGATATTTTGAGGTGGGAGAAAATGGGGAAATTCTTTGAAGCTGCGAGAAGTCGAATTCGTATGATTAATTGGGATTATGAAGATGTATATAGGCCTTCACATGAATTATTACTTAAGGAATATATCCGAAGAGGTAATCAGTTTTTGGATTTTATTAATAAAAATCCTGATCGAAGAATTGCGGTTTTTAGTGCATCTGATGCAATAGACGCTAATTTGCCTATAGATATTGAAGAATACTGCACGGAATTAAACGAAATATATGGGACTGCATATTCAGTTTGTACGTTTTATCTGGAATGGGCTTACTTGTTAGACCAAGAGGAGCCCGTAGCCCTTAAATTTTATGATCTGTATGAACCAATCATAAAATTGTATGAAAGGGGCGGGAGAATTAGTTACAGAGAAAATTTTCTCATGTGTGGGTCTTCTGAGTGGCCTCGAAATTCTGCGCGAATTCTTCGTGATATACCTCCAATTGATATCCAGGATGAAGCCTTGGAAAAATTTGATCGCGAGTGGTTTAAGGAAAAAATAACGAACGAAGTGATGAAATATGACGCAGGAGGCCAAAGGGTCGAAAAATTGGTCACCTACATCTTGGAGCGATTAAGAGATTACAGTCATACTTCCAGCAAAGAGATCATGATCAAGGTTGAGTTGGCTCGTTGGCTGATGAAACATGGAAATCGAGCCGTTCACTACTTAGGAGAAATTCAAAAGGAACTAATGGAATTCACGATTGACAAGAATTTGGAAAAGTGGTTGCCAGAAGAGGAAAAGAAGAATCTGGCTTCAAACATTAAGCAAACATTGGAAGATCTGAAACGCTTGAATTTGGAAACATAATCGAATGAACCACTGTTCAGTTAAGCGGGGGTTTTTGATTGAACTAAAATGAAATGAATCTAGTACGAAATCCCGTGTAAATTACCTCGGTCAGAAAAGTCGGCGCTTAACCGATGCGTATGACTTTGGGTCGGGGTTTTTCTTTAGCTTTCCCCCATTCTAGTTGTTCGGTCATGTCACGATACTTTCTTCCGCTTGCCCACTTTTCTCCCATGAGAAGCTCCAACCACAAAACCTCCTATGGTTATTGTATATATTGGAGGTTCACAGACTTTTCCGTTACACAAGAAATCTTATCGAGCGGATTGCAAATGCCCATTAAAAAACATTAGGTTAAGACCCTCTCCGATCACCCTGTGTGAGTCTTTTTGCTTTTAGACGCAGACTCTGACGATAATCCCCTTCCTTTCTGCTTGCGAATGTTTGTTTGAGCAAATAAAAAAAGGGCCATCCCCGAAGGGAGGCCCATAAATTTTGAACAATGTTCTTAGTTTGTGATAATGAAAATCGCAACAATAATTAATACGAGCCCAATCACAATTGAGAAGATACTTGTAAAATACCAAGGCAATTCTTTTAACAAAGCCAATAAGATATCGCCAAAAGTATAACCGTACTTTCTAGTTTTCCTATGTTTTTTTTCATTATAGATAAAACCGTATAACATAAAAAAAATACCAAGAGTCAAAATAATGATCTGAGGCCAATTCAATCCGATCGCTCCTTACCATTCTGCGCTTGTGTAACAAGGATTTTCTTCTTTCTTTATTAGAAGATAGCCAGCCGTAGTGGCCAGCTATTTCTGATTTATTTTTCTTCAATGTGCTATTCGATCGCACAATTGTCAACGGGAGTAATTCGAATCACACTTAATCTCGTTGAAACATTTCAATCTTCTTCACTTGCTTGTTTACAGCATCTTCGACAGCTTGTGTGATTTTCGAGACATAAGCAGTATCTACAACGAATTTTCCATCTGCAAAGATACGATACATCGGTTTCGGTTGCGGCTGGGTCTCGGGAACATAGCGCACGCCGAAATACTCGCAAATTCCTTTGGCCGTCGCGACCGCAAAGGCTTTCTGCACTTTCGGATCGATCATTTGCGCCGCTTCGTCCAATCCCGGATCATCCATGAAACCATACTCAATCAATACGGCAGACATGCGGGTTTCACGCAGGACATGGAAGTTGGCGGTTTTCACGCCGCGGTCTTTACGCTTTACGCCGGATGCCATCAAGTGGCGATGGATGATTTGGGCAGCTTTCTGGCTCTTGGTGCTTCTGGGGTAGTGGAAGGTTTCAAGACCTTCCCCACCTCCGGCATTGTAATGGCAGCTCACATAGAGATGTGCCCCGGCGCTGTTTGCTTTTCTAGTCCGTTCGCTCAATGGCGTGTCAGCATCGGTTGGTGCGACCAAGAGAGTGCGGAACCCACAGCGGCGCAGCTCCACATCCAAAAACTTCACTACTTCGCGATTGAATTCATTTTCCTTGATGACTCGACCGCCCAATCGCGGAATCGGCGGCGTGCGTTTTCCAGGTGTTTCTTGACCATGACCATCACACAATGCGATCAAGTATGCCATCAGTGATCACGCTCCTTGAGGTAGTTGTTTTTGTTGTTAGATTTTTCGCGGAGAGCTTGAACCGCTTCCCTCATCCCATCAGGTAAAGGAACTCCGGCTTTCCCCGCGTTTTCCAAAATAGAAAGAATCTCATTGACCAAATAGAAAGTGACGGCTCCGTCCCTAAAGACGTTACCGCCACCTAAGATTTGATCCGCCATATGAGCCACGGCCACCACACAAAAAATACCCACTTTTCGCGCTATCCCTTGCAAACCCACACGGCTGTTTAGCCGTTTCTCCGATGTTGCCGCAATGATCCCTGTCGCATAGTCAATCATAACAAAGATGAGCAGGGCTTTTGTGGACATATCCCATCCTCCAATCAAATATGAGAACGCCCCACCCGCAAAAGCGATTGAGGTTTTAATGATATTGGCAGCTTCCAATTTGATCACATCCTTCATTGATTCGCTAAATGGAGATAGTGAAACGAATTCGCCGTGAATTTGTCAAACTGTCCGGCAACCGAGTGATAGCCAACCGCATACGCTCCAAGACTCGGCGCCCAGGCAGCGTAACAGCGGCAAGCGTTGATGGCCTTCTGTTTGATTGTGTCGTCCGTGGGCACATCCTTCCATCCACCGTCTGGAATTGCTGCCCCGCGGTTTTCATAGTCCGTCCGCGTCGCCATACTGATGATGAATCGAACATTGTATTGGATACGTCCGTCATTGTACAGATCCAAGAGGGCTTGCCCTACCGCGGCATGGTCTGGGTGGATGTCATGATAGCTCAGGGTATAGTGGTCAGCGTCTGGATACAGATCGATATATTTTTCGATGACCGCTTTGGCTTCGTCATAGGTCAATGTTTCCCCCGTCGTGGGATCGTCCAGATATTCAATGTGGCGGTTCTCAACAGGAACCCCCAATTGCCCGCAAGCGTGGTGGAATTCATTGATGCGAGCTTCGGCCAACGTCTCTTTGGTAAGCAGTTCATATCCTTCAATCTCAAGATTGTGGGTCGCCTTCCAATAACCGCTATACGTCACCCCATTGATGGCATCGAGGGCACCCGTCACCCGCCCATGTGTCATCAACACCACATGAGTTGGACGGCCAGCGGCCACGTGTTCTATTATCGATGCGCTGGCAGATACAACACCGGAATATGTGATGCTCCCGGCATTTCTGAAACAAAAATAGAAAAAGCATTATTCAATTCACTAGAAATGATCATAGAAGAAATACCGGAACCGCCTGAGCCAACAGACAATGATCCTAAAAAAGAAATGGAACGAATTGAAAAGGAAATCGAACAAATTAAAAAGAGGCGGAAAAAGTGGCAAGAGGCATTTGCTGCCGATGTCATCACGCTGGATGAACTGAGGGAACGAACAAAAGAAGATGGTGAACGGGAGAAACAATTAAAAGAAGAATTATTAATGATTTCTCAGCGCTTACCTGTCGCCCATATATCAAAAGAAGAATTTCAACAAGCGATAAAGGATATAAGCAAGGTTTGGGAACATGCTACCAGAGGCGAAAGAAAAGAATTGCTTCACTCGATTTTTAAGCGGATTGTGGTGAATAAAGAAGGGTCTGGCAATAATAGCAAGGCCATCATAACGGATTATGAACTGTCTTAGTGTTGTTTCATCAAGCTAGGTTCTCCCGGCCTGGGAACGGCTCCGCCACCGATCAAACCGGCGCTGGAAATCGTATGGTGGGGAGACCGGAACGGGCGAAAGCGGATCAATCTTCCCTTTTCCTTGATATATCCGGCAATGCTGTATATTTTCGTCACTTCCAAGGACTCTTCCAAATCCATCGGCGGCAGAATGGTGGGAATTCTTTTGGCCAGCATGGTTTTGCCTGAACCGGGCGGACCGATCAACATCAGGTTATGCCCTCCGGCAGCGGCCACTTCCATGGCCCTTTTCACATGGGCCTGCCCTTGGACATCCGAAAAGTCAGCCAAAAAATGTTCCGGTTCTTCTTCTGTTTCGCCGGACACTTCCGGAGGGCTCCATTCTTGGCGCAAATAACCGATCGCCTGCTTCAAGGAATCCACCGGCACGATTTTCATCCCGTCCACCAGTGCCCCTTCCCCCGCATTCCGGCTTGGCAGAATCACTTCCGTAAAACCCGCTTTTTTGGCTGCCATAACCATCGGCAACACCCCACTCAAAGGGCGAAGCCCTCCTTCCAATGACAACTCGCCGATCAATAACAAGCGATCCAGTTGCTTCCCTTCCAATTGACCGCTGGCCGCCAACACACCAATGGCAATCGCCAGGTCAAATCCGGCCCCTTCCTTTTTCACGTCAGCCGGGGCTAGGTTGGTGGTGATCCGCTGCAGCGGAAACGAAACCCCGCTGTTTTTTAACGCAGCCCGGACACGTTCTTTGGACTCGCGAACGGAAGAATCCGGCAACCCGACAATATCAAAGACAGGAAGCCCGTTGCTGATATCCACTTCCACTTCGACAATCAACCCGTCGATGCCCATCAAACTGGCACTGTATAATTTGCTGTACATTTTTTCACCCCCGCCCTGTTTCTCACTTTGCGACAAACCAACTCTATTTTTTCATATTTTACTATATTTTGACAATCCATCGCTTTCTTTCGTCTTTCTCCACAAGAATACAAACGAATTTTTCTGTTTTTTCATAACTTAATAGAG
Organism: Thermoactinomyces vulgaris; assembly: GCF_005886755.1. Lineage (NCBI taxonomy): Bacteria > Bacillati > Bacillota > Bacilli > Caryophanales > Thermoactinomycetaceae > Thermoactinomyces > Thermoactinomyces vulgaris. The sequence goes on along the minus strand of NZ_CP039710.1, from coordinate 1,224,869 downwards.
GATCCGAAGGATCCAAATTCCAACAAGGAGGAAGAGATGATGAGCCATTCATGTTCATGCCATCACCGGAGAAGGCGGGTTGTACTGGATCCGGAGAAAAGAAAAAGAAAATTTGTCCATTTAAGACGCGGGCAATCCGTCCTGATCAAATGCTGCCACCATGCACACCATACCAAAACTTGTGTTTTGGAACGGGGAGAAGCCGTCAAAGTTCATTGTGGACACAGCAAAGCGGTGGTCACCTGCGGGCACCCGGATCGATGCCGGAAAGTCCACCGTCTTTGTCTGAAACCGGGTGAAGCCGTTCTGCTTCGTTGCAAACATTGTTAACCGGTGGAAAGCGCCGCATCATCGGCGCTTTTTCTTTTTTCTGTCCTCCTCTTTAAAATTTTCGTTTAATATTCCCAAAAATGAGAGGATTGTGCTAAAATACTTCATTAAATACTTCTTAGCCAAAGGATGAGTTGAGATGAGCAAAGTGTTGGATCTGAGAACCGAACGGGTCAAAGTGGAGGACATCCTCATTGCCAATCAGCGGCTCAAAGAAGTTTGCAGGCATACTCCTTTGGAGCACAATCCCCTTTTGTCCGACAAATACGGCTGTCAAATCCATTTGAAACGGGAAGATTTGCAAGTGGTCCGTTCCTTTAAAATCCGCGGGGCTTATCACACCATCATCAGCCTCCCGGAGGAAGAACGGCAACAAGGGGTGGTTTGCGCGAGTGCAGGAAACCATGCCCAGGGGGTTTCCTATTCATGCAATCATTTAAAAATTCCCGGCAAAATTTTCATGCCGACCACCACACCGAGGCAAAAGATCAATCAAGTCAAACATTACGGTGGCAAATTTGTAGAAGTGGTTTTGACCGGGGACACCTTTGATGACGCTTATCATCAAGCCGTGGCTTATGCCAAAAAACATCACATGTCTTTTATCCATCCGTTTGACGATTACCGCACCATTGTCGGGCAGGGAACCATCGGGATCGAAATCCTGAATGACCTGAACCAACCCCCGGATTATGTTTTTGTCGCCATCGGCGGCGGAGGACTGGCTGCCGGGATCAGTTCTTACATAAAAAGCGTTTATCCCCAAACCAAGGTGATCGGTGTGGAACCTGCCGGGGCCCCGGGGATGAAAACGTCTTTTGAGAACGGAAAAGTTACTGAATTAAAAGAAATCGACCCTTTTGTGGACGGAGCGGCAGTGAAACATGTCGGCGAGCTCACTTTTCAAATTTGCCGGGAAAATATCGATGAGGTGGTTTTGGTTCCGGAAGGAAAAATTTGCACCACCATCTTGAACTTATACAATCAGAATGCCATCATTGCGGAACCGGCCGGGGCATTGGCCATATCCGCCCTGGATTTTTACCGGGAAGCCATTCGCGGAAAAAATGTCGTCTGCATCATGAGCGGCGGCAATAATGATATCGACCGGATGCAAGAAATCAAGGAACGTTCTCTCATTTACGAGGGGTTAAAACATTATTTCATTATCAACTTCCCCCAACGGGCCGGCGCTTTGCGCGAGTTTTTGGATGATGTCCTCGGCGAAAATGATGATATCACCCGCTTTGAATATACCAAGAAAAACAACAAAGACAACGGGCCGGCACTGGTGGGAATCGAACTGAAATACCGGGAGGATTATCCTTCACTCATTGAGCGGATGAAAAAGAAAGGGTTCCCGTTTATCGAAATCAACAACGATCCGCGCCTGTTCCATCTGTTAATCTGACTCTTTGTTTGACAAAAACCACCGCTTTCACCGTGAAAAGTGGTGGTTTTCATTATTTAAAAAGCGCCTTCGATATGATTCAGTTGCGGATTTTCTTCATCCCACAATACGGAAATGACATCGAAACGAAGCGGCAAATGGTGCAGACGGTGCCGGCTCACATACAGCACCGCCAAACGTCGCAGTTTTTGTTGTTTTCGGAAACCGACCGACTCAAGACCGTAACCAAATTTGGCACTCCGGGTCGTCCGGACTTCCACAATCACCAGTTGCCCGTCTTTCATCGCAATGATATCCAGTTCTCCCATCCGGGTTGCCCAATTCCGGTCCCAGATGATATACCCTTTTTCCGACAGAAACCGGGCCGCCAGCTCTTCCCCAAGCCGGCCGACCTGTTTTCTTTTGTCTTTTCTCATCGTGATTCTCCTTGCAACAAAAGACGGGCGGTGTTTTTCATACACGAGCGGACCGGCGCAAAGCTTTTCCGGTGAATGGGTGAAGGGCCGAACGCTTCAAGCGCCTTGAGATGTTCCGGCGTTCCATATCCCATATGATGGTCAAACCCGTATTCTGGATACTTTTCGGCCATTTGCATCATCCACTCATCACGAACCGTTTTGGCAATGACGGATGCAGCAGCAATCGAATGGCTTTTGGCATCTCCTTTGATGATCGCTTGTTGCGGGATGCCGAGATCCGGAATGGTCACCGCGTCAGCCAACACCATGTCCGGTTTCACCGGCAATTGTTCGATGGCTTTTCGCATCGCATGGTACGTGGCTTGCAAAATATTGTGCCGGTCAATATAAAGCTCATCCGCCATTCCCACACCAATGGCAATCGCTTCGGACTCAATGCGCTCCTTCAGGCGTTGCCGGTTTTGCGGTGTCATTTGTTTGGAATCATTTAACCCCTCCACGGGAAACGATTCCGGCAGGATCACCGCCGCCGCCACCACGGGACCGGCCAAAGGCCCCCGTCCGGCTTCATCCACCCCCGCAATCATCCGGATTCCTTGTTGGCGATATTTCTTTTCGTAATGCCACATTTGTTCCAAGCGTTCTTCTTCTTTTTTTCTTCGTTCCTGTTTTCTGATATATTGGGCCGCCAATTTTTGCACACCCGCCCGCGAATCGTTTTGAAGTTCCGCCAATTCCTGCGGGCTCAGCCTCTCTTTCTTCTCCAACCATTTCTTAATTTCCGCGATCGTCCCCTGCATTTCCCATCTCCTCTTTTCCGATCCAATCCTCCGGAAATTCAAAAGAAATCCGCCCCAAACGACCGACTCTCAACTCATGCAACAAAAGCTCAGCCACTTTTTCATAATCAATCTCTCCGCCCCGCAACAAACACCCCCGTTTTTTCCCAATCTCCTCCATCAACGTGACTCCGTCTTGTTCCGTTTGCTCCAGTTTGTACCGTTTTTTCAAACGATCCGGATACCGGTCTTTTAAATAATTTAATACATACAAAGCCACTTCATCGATCGGCAAAATCGTTTCTTTGATGGCGCCGCTTGCCGCCAGACGCAAGCCGGTGACGGGATCGTCAAATTTGGGCCACAAAATCCCGGGGGTGTCCAACAGTTCCATGGTTTTTCCGACCCGGATCCACTGCTGTGCTTTGGTCACCCCGGGCCGGTCACCGGTTTCGGCAACGGAACGTTTGGCCAGGCGGTTGATCAACGAAGATTTTCCCACATTGGGAATTCCGGTCACCATCGCTCGAAATTTGCGGGACTGAATCCCTTTTTTCTCTCTTTGTTGGAACAGCGGGGCCAGGATTTTTTCACACGCCGGAATAATCTGTTGGACCCCTTTCCCTGTTTGTGCATCAACCGGAAGCACCGGCATCCGACGGGCTTGAAAATATTTCATCCAAGCCTGATTCGCCTGTTCATCCGCCAAATCGCATTTGGTCAATAAAATGAGACGGGGCTTGTCTTTCAGAATTTCATCCATCATGGGATTTCGACTGGATAACGGCAAACGCGCATCCAACAATTCAAACACGATGTCGACCAACTTCAGTTTCTCTTCAACCTGCCGGCGCGCCTTTGCCATATGTCCCGGGAACCACTGAATGGTCATATGTACGTCACACCTCTTCTATCCTGTTGCCAACAGGGGGATTTTTCCAATCGGTGTCAAATGGAAAAGGAGCTTTCAAAAAGGCTCCTTCAATTGAAAAAATCACAACCATTTCATTTCAAAAACGGGCCAATAAATAAATTCCGCCCTTCCCACCAGTTGAGACATCGAAACCGCTCCGATCACCCGGCTGTCCGTGCTGTTCAACCGGTTATCCCCCAGAACAAAAACCTTGCCTTGCGGCACTTGCACCTCATCAAAATCCATGGTGCGCATATGGTCGGAAAGATAAGGTTCATCCACGATCTTCCCGTTGATCAGAATTTTATTGTTTTTGGCTTCGACCGTCTCCCCCGGCAAGGCGATTACCCGTTTGATGAAATCTTTGTCTTTACTTTCGTGAAAAACAACGATTTCTCCTCGTTCAGGCTCTCTCATTTTGTAAATCAACTTATTGACCAAAACCAGATCTCCGGTATACATCGTTTCTTCCATCGACGGACCGGATACGGCAAAAGGTTCAAAAACAAAGATACGAATCAACACCGCCAAAAGAACGGCGATCAGAAATGCACGAACCCAATCCAGCACTTTTCCGCCTTTCCCGTATTCCTGATTGTTTTTCTCTGTACGAGGGACATATGAGGTCATTGGATTTCCCCCAATTGGCTCGTCAATGTGAGAAAAGGGCTTGATCCTCAAGCCCTTTTTCTTCTGTCTTATTATTTTTGATGAAGTTCTTTAATACGAGCGGCTTTTCCGCGGCGTTCACGCAAGTAGAACAATTTGGCGCGACGAACTTTACCACGGCGAACCACTTCGATTTTTTCAATGCGCGGTGAATGTAACGGGAAGGTACGTTCCACACCGATCCCGTAAGAAATTTTGCGAACGGTGAATGTTTCGGAAATGCCTCCGCCGCGACGTTGAATCACAACGCCTTCAAACACCTGAATCCGTTCCCGTTGTCCTTCTTTAACGCGCACGTGAACACGGAGGGTGTCCCCTGCACGGAATTGAGGAATATCTTTACGAAGTTGTTCTTCGGTAATTTCACGAATGATTGGACGCATCTCATCCAAACCTCCTTTCATCAGTCTCTCCGTCCAATGCCGTCGAACGACCAGAACGGGGATATTTTACCACAGCCACTAATTGAATACAATTTCGCCATCCTAATCCGACAGCTTTTTTAAAAAGCGGCGATCCTCTTCGGTTAATGGGACTTTTTCCAGAAGATCGGGCCTTCTTTGCCAAGTCCGAAGCAATGACTGCTCACGCCGCCATTTTTCAATCTTGGCATGATGCCCGGACAACAGCACCTCAGGCACTTTGAGACCGCGGAAATCCGCCGGCCTCGTGTATTGGGGATACTCCAGCAACCCGGTGGAAAAAGAATCGGTCACCGCTGAAGTTTCATTCCCCAGTACTCCGGGAACCAGACGACTGATGCTGTCAATTAAAATCATCGCCGGTAATTCTCCGCCGGTCAGAACATAATCGCCGATGGAAATTTCCTTGGTGGCCAGATGCTCCCGGATTCGCTCGTCAAATCCTTCATAGTGACCGCAAAGGATAATCAACCGGGAGTGCTGTGCCAATTCCTCGGCCTTTTTTTGCGTGTAGGTTTCACCTTGCGGTGACATCAACAGGATGGGGGGACGTGGTGAGCCTTGTGTCAGATCATCGACGGCACGAAACAGCGGTTCCGGTTTTAAGACCATGCCGCCGCCGCCACCATACGGCGTGTCATCCACCGTACGATGCCGGTCTGTTGCATATTCACGAAAATTGACCAGATTCGCTGAGATCAAACCTTTTTCACGAGCCCTAGCAATCATGCTGGTTTGCATAAAGCCTTCAAACATCTCGGGAAAAAGGGTGAGAACATCGAAATGAATGTGTGCCAAGGTTACGCCAGTCCTTCCATCCACTCAATCGTGATGCGTTTTTCCTTGAGATCGACATCTTTGACAATCTCGGAAATATAAGGAATCAAAATGTCTTTTTTCTGATCGGCCGGCTGAATCACCCAAACATCATTGGCCGGAAGCGGCAAGATTTCTTTGACCCGGCCCAGTTCTTGTCCATCGGTCGTGACAGCCGTCAGGCCGACAATCTGGTGGAAATAATATTCTCCACTTTCTTCATCGACAGGCACCTGATCTTCTTTATGGACCACCAATCGTCCTCCTTTGAAAGGTTCGGCTTGGTTGATATTGTCCCATTCGCGGAACTTGACCAAATAAACGGATTGATGGATGCGGTTTTTTTCCACCGTCAGCACCATCGGTTCCTCTTCTTGCGGAGGAAGGAGGATCAGCCGGCTGCCGGGTGCAAAACGGACTTCTGGAAAATCCGTGTTGGATTGGACACGAACTTCCCCGCGAATGCCATGTGTTCCGACAATCCGGCCCACATTTAAGTATTCATGATTTCCACCCATACCCGTTTCTTCTCCTTCCAGGCAGCAGCTTTGGCCACGGAACGGATCGCCTGCACAACCCGTCCCTGTTTGCCGATAACCTTTCCCAAATCCTCTTTGGTGACGGACAATCGGTAGATGATGACATCATCTTTCTCCACTTCATCCACCCGGATTTCTTCCGGATGGTCGACCAGTGGCGCCGCCATGTATTCAATCAGTTCTTTCAGTTCTTTCATCTTGGTCCTCCTGTCGGATCAAGACCATTTCATTATTTGCCATGTTTTTGTTCGTGAACTTTTTTCAGAATCCCTTCTCTTTTGAACAGGTTGCGAACCGTGTCGGAAGGTTGCGCACCTTTGGCCAACCAAGAGAGGGCTTTTTCTTCGTCGATTTTCACTGTGGCCGGTTCCGTGATCGGATTGTAGTATCCGATTTCGTCAATGGAACGTCCGTCACGGGGAGCGCGGGAATCAGCCACGACCACACGATAAAATGGTGCTTTTTTGGCTCCCATTCTTCTCAAACGAATTTTCACTGCCATCACTTTTCACCTCCTCATCAAAGTCAAGAATGATGTTTATCACATAAAGGGGAAAGGAAAACCTCTGCGTTTTCTCTTCTTCCCGCCTTTTGCCATTTGGGAGAATTGCTTCATCATTTTCTTCATGTCATTAAATTGCTTCAACAGGCGATTCACATCTTGCACCGTGGTACCGCTGCCTTGTGCAATCCTTTTGCGCCGGCTGGCATTGATGATTTCCGGATGGGATTTTTCCTGTGGCGTCATGGAACGGATGATCGCTTCGACTTTCACCAGCTGTTTTTCATCCACTTGAACGTTTTTCAAACCTTTCATCGCCCCCGCTCCCGGCAACATGGAAAGCATGTCCTCGAGCGGGCCCATCTTGCGCACTTGTTGCAATTGATCCAAAAAATCATCAAAAGTAAAAGACAAGGTGCGCATTTTCCGTTCCATCTCTTTGGCTTTTTCCTCATCCACCGCAGACTGGGCTTTTTCGATCAACGTCAGCACGTCGCCCATTCCCAAAATGCGGGATGCCATCCGGTCCGGGAAGAACGGTTCAAGCGAATCCGTTTTTTCCCCCGTTCCGACAAATTTGATCGGGCAATCGGTCACCGCTTTGACGGATAAAGCCGCTCCTCCGCGGGTGTCGCCATCCAGCTTCGTCAGAACCACACCCGTCAGCCCCAGTTGCTGATGAAAGTGTTCTGCCACATTGACCGCATCCTGCCCGGTCATCGCATCCACCACAAGCAGGATTTCATGCGGCGAAATTTTTTCGCGGATCTGCCTCAACTCGTCCATCATCTCATCATCGATGTGCAGGCGCCCCGCCGTATCGATGATGACATAATCAAAGCCTTCTTCTTTGGCCTTTTGGACGCCTTTCTCCGCGATCACCACGGGGCTTTCTTGATCTCCCATGGAGAAAACGGGCGTGTCCAAACTTTCCCCCAACACTTCCAATTGTCTGATCGCCGCCGGCCGGTAAACGTCTCCCGCCACCAAGAGGGCACGGCGATTCTGCTTTTTGAGATAGCGGGCCAATTTGCCAGAAGTGGTCGTTTTACCGGCACCCTGCAATCCAACCATCATGATGATCGTCGGTGACTTCTGGGCTTGATGCAGTTTGCTTTGTTCTCCCCCCATCAGCCGGGTCAACTCTTCATTCACCACTTTGATCACTTGCTGGCCGGGGGTTAAACTTTTCATCACTTCTTGTCCGACCGCCCGCTCTTTCACACGGTCGATGAACTGTTTCACGACTTTGAAGTTCACATCCGCTTCGAGCAATGCCAAGCGGACTTCCCGCATCGCTTCTTTTACATCCGCTTCAGTCACTTTCCCCTTGCCACGCAACTTCCGCATGACGGATTGCAGTCTTTCCGATAAACCTTCAAACGCCATGATGGCCCCCTCCTCACATGGCTGATTAATCGAGCTTCTCCAACTCCCGGATCAACGGCCCGATTGCTTTGGCTGCTTCTGGCATTTGATCTAACCGGCTCTTGATCGTTTCGATCAATTGTTGCCGTTTCAGGTGACTTTTCACCAATCCCAAACTTTTTTCCAAATCAAGCATGGTGGATTGGGCTCGCTTAATCGCCTCATAGACTGCCTGTCGGGAGACTCCCTGATGCTCAGCGATTTCACCCAATGACCAGTCTTCCACATAATATAGTTCAAGCAACGAACGTTGTTTTTCCGTCAACAACGTGCCGTAAAAATCATAAAGCAAATTCATTTGGGTAGTTTGATCCAACACGGGAGTGATCCCCCCAAACGCCGTCAAGGCAATAACCTTTACGGTTGTATAATATATCGGAGACCCAAAGCGATGTCAAGGATTTTTCCTTGCAAGAGAAAATTTTTCAGCCTTCGGAAGCTTCCTCTTCCATCATGTCCTGCAGCAAGGCGTGCAAAAATTGTTCAGAATCAAATTCCTGCAAGTCATCCGCCTGTTCCCCCAGCCCGACCAATTTCACGGGCAATCCCAGCTCATGGTCAATGGCAATCACGATTCCGCCTTTGGCCGTGCCGTCCAGTTTGGTCAGGACGATTCCGGAAACATTGACGGCTTGCCGGAATTGTTTCGCTTGTACCAATGCATTTTGTCCGGTGGTGGCATCCAGCACCAATAAAACCTCATGCGGCGCTCCGGGCACCTCCCGGGTCACCACGCGGTGAACTTTTTTCAACTCTTCCATCAAATTCACTTTGTTTTGCAGCCGGCCGGCCGTATCACAAAGCAATACATCCGCTTTGCGGGACTTGGCCGCCTGAATGCCGTCATAAATGACCGCCGCCGGATCGGAACCGGCTTGATGTTTGATCACATCCACCCCGGCACGTCGGCCCCAGGTTTCCAGTTGTTCAATGGCCCCGGCGCGAAAGGTGTCTCCCGCGGCCAACACCACTTTCTTCCCTTCATTCTTAAGCCGGTGTGCCAGTTTTCCGATCGTGGTGGTTTTTCCGACACCGTTGACTCCCACGAACAAAAAGACCGTCAGGCCGTCTTCATTAAACCGCAATCCCTGTTCCTCTTCATCCTTCGTGAGAATCTCGGCGATCAATTCCGACAACAGCGGTTTTAATTCCACGGGGTCTTTGATTTTCCGCTCTTTCACCTCATCGCGCAGACGCTCCACCAAGTACATCGTGGTTTGGACCCCCACATCGGCGCCAATGAGAATTTCCTCCAATTCTTCATACAAATCCTCGTCAATTTTGCTGCGTCCGCTGAACAGGTTGGAGATGGCCCCGACAAATTGATCCCTGCTCGTGCTCAATCCGGTCACAAACTTCTGGGTGACCGTCTCCGTTTTTTTGGACACGCGATCCTTTAATTTCCGGAAAAAACTCATACTGTTCCTCCCATCTCTTGCATTATTCCTTTGTGGCGGCAACTTCCACTTTATCATCATACTCTTCCAGCTTCACCGATACCAGTTTGGATACGCCCGATTCCTGCATGGTAATTCCATACAACACATCGGCACCTTCCATGGTATGTTTACGATGGGTGATAATAATAAACTGCGTTTCCCCCGAAAATTCCTGCATATATTGCGTGTATCTCGTCAGATTGGCTTCATCCAAAGCCGCGTCCACCTCATCCAGCACACAAAACGGAACCGGCTTGATCCGGAGCACCGCAAACAAAAGTGCCAACGCCGCAAGGGCTCTTTCCCCGCCGGAGAGCAGATTCAGGTTTTGCAATTTTTTTCCGGGTGGCTGTGCAATAATGTCAATGCCGGTCTCCAAGAGATTGTCCGGCTCGCTGAGTTTCAAATCGGCCCGGCCGCCGCCAAACATTTTCACAAACACATCTTGAAACTCGATGCGGATCAGTTCAAAACTTTCTTCAAACCGCCGGCCCATTTCTTCAACCAATTGATGGATAATCTCAAAAAGTTTTTCTTTGGCTTCCAGCAAGTCGGTTTCTTGCGATTTCAGAAAGTCGTAACGTTCTTTCAACCGTTCATACTCTTCAATCGCTCCCAGGTTGACATCGCCGAGGGCGGCGATTTTTCCTTTCAGTGAACGGACTTCCTTTTCCGCCTGTTTGGGTTCTTCCGGGACGGGATACTGTTGCTTGGCCCGTTCGAAACTGATCTCATATTCTTCCGCCAACTTGTTCAACAGGTGATTCAATTCCACATCCAGGCGGTTGCCGCGCACTTCCAATTCATGCAAATCTTGCTCCTGTTGCCGGTGCGACTGTTGCATCTGTCTGACTTCTTTTTCCTGGCTCTCCCGCATGAGCAACATCTGTTCACGCCGCTTGCGGATTTCATTCAATTGCATCTGGACTTGCTCTTTGTTTTCTTTGAGATGCCGGATGGTTTCTTCCAACCGGTCCATTTGAACCTGGTTATTCTCCTGATGGTCTTCGAGCGCCTCCAGTTCCCCGGCGGCCGCTTCTTTTTGACCGGTGACCCGCTTGATTTCTTTCCGCGTGCGATGCAAGTTTTGTTCCAAGTTTGTGATCTCCTGGCTGACTTGGGCCACTTGAATGCGCAATTCCGTAATTTTTTCGCTGACTTCCTCCCGGGTGTGGGCCTGCTCTTTTGCTTTTTCCTGCGACTCTTTCAGCAGTTGTTCAAGAGCTTCCTGCTCTTTTTGCAACGCGGCGATTTCCCGGTCGATGTTTTCCAACTGCGCACGGTAAGCTTCTTTTTGCTTTTGCACCTGCCCGATCTCTGCCAGGATTTCTTCTTTTTTCTGCACCACATTTTGCCGGGCCAAAGACCATTCGCGTTCTCGGCTGCGCAGCTCCTGTTCTCTCAGCCTCCGCTCTTCTCCTTGTTTGCGGACCTGTTCCCACTTGTCTTCCAATTCCTGCTTGCGGCGGTTGATCTCATCCAAGGTCTGCTGTACTTGGCGCACCTTTGTTTCGGCATCTTTCAAACGGGTTTCCAATTCTTCCAATTGGCGGTTTCGGCCCAGAAGATTGGTTTTGCTTTGTTTGCGGCTTCCTCCCGTCATCGATCCCCCGGGATTGACAACGTCTCCATCCAGGGTCACCACCCGGTAGCGGTAAGATAAAATCCGCGCCAGTTGATTGGCCTGTTCCAGGGTCCGTGTCACAACCACTCTGCCCAACAAATAAGAAAACAATGCTTGGTAACGCGGATCATACTGAATCAAGTCGGACCCGACGCCCACAAAACCGTCCACCCGGCGGCAACTGTCCAATTCCCATGACTCCATGTTCCGTGGCTTGATGACAGAAAGCGGCAAAAAAGTGGCCCGTCCCAATCTTCTTTCTTTTAAATACCGGATTCCGCCGCGTCCGGTGGCTTCATCTTCCACGACGATATGTTGCAATGCACTTCCCAAAGCGGTTTCCAGCGCCGCCTCATATTCTTCCGGCACCTGAAGGAGTTCGGCCACCGCCCCGTGAACCCCCTTCAAAGAAGGAACGCCCCGGTCACGGGCACGCAAAACTTCTTTCACCCCTTGCATAAACCCTTGATGCTCCGCTTCCACTTCCCTCATCCATTCCAACTGGGAGCGGAGGCGGTTAAACACCTGCTCGGCCTGGCGCAATTCCCCCGTCCATTTTTTCTCTTCTTCTTCCAACCGTTCGCGTTCTTCCGCAAGGGTGCGCACTTCATCCGCCGCCTGTTTCAATGCCTGCTCCACTTCATGGATTGAAGCGGCCAATTGTTCCGATTGCTTTTCGTGTTCTTCTTCCTCTTTCTCCAATTGCTTTTTCGTCTCACCGAGCGACCGGGCCCGTTCTTTTAACTGTTTGAGGTGATCTTTCGTATATTGCTTTTCACTGGAAAGAGCCACCAATTTTTTCTCATGGGCCTGCCACTTCTCATTTAATGATTGCAGTTGCTCGCCCTCATCACCGGTGACTCCCGTCAGTCGCAATTTAAATACCGCAAGCTCTTTTTCCTTTTCCTTTAATTCTTGTTTTTTCCGCTCCAGTTCCCCGGCTGCCTGCTCTTCTTCGCTTTTCAACCGCTTTAATTCTTCCTTCAACAGGGAAATCCGTTCAATTAATTGTTGTCTGTTTTCTTTGCGGTTTTTCACCCGCTCCAATTGCACTTCTTTTTGTCCTTCCGCTTTTTCCAGCTCTTCGCTGATGGTGATCAAACGGGTTTGGACCTGTTCCCATTGGGTCTCCACTTCGTGCAGTGTTTGTTTTAATTCTTCCAAAGCGGTTTCTTTTTTTGTGATTTCGGCCGCCAGTGAAACCTGTGTATTTTTCAATTTTTTCGCTTGCGTCGTCACTTTTTCCCATTCATCGTGCAACGATTCAATTTTATGTACATATAAGCCGATCTCCACATTTTTCAAGGTTTCTTTCAATTCTTTAAATCTTTGGGCTTTATCGGCCTGTTCTTTTAAAGGCTCCACCTGGCTTTCAATTTCATGGATCAGATCATGGATGCGCGCCAGGTTTTGTTCGGTGTCCTCCAGTTTTTTTTCGGCTTCTTTTTTCCTCGTTTTGTATTTGACAATCCCGGCCGCCTCTTCAAAAATAATGCGGCGGTCTTCGGATTTTGAGCTTAAAATTTCATCAATCTTGCCTTGCCCAATCATGGAGTAGGCATCTTTCCCGATTCCGGTGTCCATGAACAGCTCATGAATGTCTTTCAACCGGCAGGGTTGTTTATTCAAGAGATACTCGCTTTCCCCTGAACGGTAAACCCTCCGGGTGATAGTCACTTCGGAATAATCCAGGGGCAGGCGGTGATCCGAATTATCAAACGTCATCGAGACTTCACAAAAACCGACCGGTTTCCGGGTGTCACTGCCGGCAAAAATCACATCCTGCATTTTATTGCCGCGCAGGGATTTGGCGCTTTGTTCCCCCAGTACCCAGCGGATGCTGTCGGTCACATTGCTTTTTCCGCTGCCGTTCGGCCCGACCACGGCGGTGATCCCGGGAACAAATTCCAATTCCGTCCGGTCGGCAAAGGATTTAAAACCATTCATCTCCAGTCGTTTTAAATACACAAACAGCCCTCCTCTCCCCAAAAAATAATGCTCTTCTCATGTCTGTAAAGAAAGAGCACAACCCTTACAAAGTGGATGAACTGATATATTTTAGCACAAAAAAACGGGCGGGATTGATTTTTTTCATATTGATCACAGATTCATCAACATCCGTCTGTCAATAAACCCTGCTTCCCAAAGGAGCTTCATGATCGTTGTCCAAGAGTGTCACCCCGCCTTGGACCGAATCAACTCCGAGCACCAACACTTCCGATTGAAAATCGGCGATCTGCTTGGGCGGCAAATTGGTGACCGACCACTTTCCGGCCCTCCAGCTCTTTCGGCTGATACCGTTTTGTCACTTGGGCACTGCTTTTTTTCACTCCCAGCTTTTCGCCAAAATCGATCCACAATTGGTAGGCGGGTTTTTTGGCTTTGGGAAAAGGAGCAACTTTGACAATTTGCCCGATCCTCAGTTCCACTTTTTGAAAGTCCTGATACGAACAAAAATCCATGATCCTTCCTCTCCTTTCAGACCGCTTATTACTTGATTTTCCGGTTTAACCGCTATTTCCTCTAAAAAAAAGCCGCCTCCCGGTAAATGTCGAAGCGGCTTTTCCTGAAATATCGTCCTTGTTTCATCCATTTGCCGGGCCGCGTTGTTGTAAGCGCGGACAATTTTGGCAACAAACCTGATCTTCACTGGCCAGATAATACAAACAACAAGTTTTTCGGACTCTTGCCTGAGCACCGGCATAGTAACGGCCAATGGGTTGAACTTTTTCGCGAAACATGCCGGCCTCCGCCCCGGAAAGCAAATAATGAAAATCATCTTGGGCCAAGGACGGATTCACCTGGTCATCTTCTTTTAATTTGGATTCATATAACCAATAAATATATCCGGCGAGGTTTTCCCACAAAATCGATAAAGGAATGCCGGTCAGACGGTGCAATTGATGCCAAAGGGGAGCAATATGATGAGTAAATAATGATGTCAATAATTGCTCACGCAAAAACTTCCGGTTTTTCTCCCTCATCGGTTGTGCTTTCCAATCGCGCAATTGCAATTGCATGTTCAAACGCTGATGTTGCCAAGTGGTTTGAATCCGCACATTGTCCGGCGAAAAATCCAATCGTTCATTTAATGCGCTCATCGCATACAAAGCAGGAACCACAACCGTAAAACTGTAATGTTTGGAAAATTGAGAAGCCACAACGCTCAAGGAATTCACCTTCATCCGTTCCGACCACTCTTCCAACAAACGAACGCACACTTCATGTTTCAACAGTTCCCGCCCGGAAAGCAACATGAAAGAGGAATCATTTTCTTCCGGAAAGACAATATGAAATTGCGTCGGTAAGATATCCACTGCATAACTGACAGGGGGCATGTTGAAAACCCCTTTCCGCTTGCTGAAAATGATATTTATTATCAATTATAATGGATGCAAACGGAAAGGTCTATCCCCTTTTCAGTTTTGTTCATCTGGGTGCTCCTCATTTTTCGGGTTTTGGCCACCTGCAAACTTTTCCAAGGTGTCCCGGATCCCTTCCAATGCTTTCACCCCTCTGTACAACAGGAACAAAGCAAAAATCCCCCCGGAAACAGGGAGAATGATGGCCATGATTGAAAAAACTTGAAAAAAAACAGGCGCAATCACTTCCATGTTTCTCCCCCCCTCTTATCAAAAACAAAAACCACCGTAATGTATATTTGCGGTGGTTCATACGCTTAAGTTCTCCATCTTGCCAACGCCTCTGAAGCAGCACGTTGTTCCGCCTCTTTTTTGGACCGGCCCGTCCCTTTCCCGATAGGTTTTTGGTCCAAGCACACCTCGACGACAAAATGGCGGTCATGAGCCGGACCTTTTGTCTCCACAATGCGGTATTCCAAAGTTCCCAGCCGTCCTTGCTGAACGACTTCCTGCAATTGACTTTTGGCATCCAGCATGTTTTTCAGCCAATCACTATTCACTTTTGGAAACACAACGCGCTCCAAAAACTTTTTCACCTGCTCCAGCCCGCTGTCCAAGAAGAGCGCTCCGATAAACGCTTCGAACACGTCAGCCAGAAGAGATGGCCGTGAACGTCCTCCGGTCATCTCTTCTCCTTTTCCCAAGCGGACATGTTCACCAAATCCCAACTCTTTGGCAAAGGAGGCCAATGAAGCTTCACACACGACACGGGCCCTCGTGCGTGTCAAGTCTCCTTCGCTCATTTTGGGATACCGTTGAAACAAATACTCTGAAACCGCCAATTCCAAAACGGCATCCCCCAAAAATTCCAACCGCTCATTATCCGGATGCACGCCGGTCGCCTTTTTCTCATGCGTAAATGAAGTATGGGTGAACGCTTGTTGGAATAGTTTTCGGTTATGAAACTTTAATCCGGTGATTTGCTCCAATCGTGCCAGATCCATTCCGTTTCACCCCTTTTCCTTATGCCTCCTGATATTCTTTCAAGGCAATGGTTGCATTATGCCCCCCGAATCCGAGCGAATTGGACAGGGCCGCACGCACCCGCATTTTCCGCGCTTCATTCGGAACATAATCCAAATCACAATCCGGATCCGGATTTTCCAAGTTGATGGTCGGCGGAACAATGCCTTCTTTAATGGCGAGTGCCGTTGCAATGGTTTCAATGCCGCCGGCTGCCCCCAGCAAATGGCCGGTCATGGATTTGGTCGAGCTAATGGCCAAACGTTTGGCATGCTCGCCAAATGCGCCTTTGATCGCCATGGTTTCAAATTTGTCATTGTAATCGGTGGACGTGCCGTGTGCATTGATGTAGTCCACATCTTCCGGCTCCAGTCCGGCATCTTTGACAGCCATCAGCATGCTGCGTTTTGCCCCGTCCCCTTCCGGATCAGGACTTGTCAAGTGATAAGCATCCGCAGTCATGCCGTATCCGACAACTTCCGCAATGATGTTGGCTCCACGTTTTTGTGCATGTTCCAAGGTTTCCAGAACCAACACGCCGGCGCCTTCCCCCATGACAAATCCGTCACGGTCCCTGTCAAACGGACGGCTGGCTTTTTCCGGAGCCTCATTGTTGGTGGACAATGCCCCCATCGCTGAAAAACCGGCAACTGCCATCGGCAAAATGGTGGCTTCGGTTCCACCCGCGATCATGACGTCTGCATCGCCGCGTTGCAAAATTTTAAAAGCATCGCCGACACAGTGCGTTCCGGTGGCACATGCCGAAATGGCCGCGCTGTTGGGTCCCTTGGCCCCGATTTGAATGGAAACGATACCGGATGCCATATTGGCAATCATCATGGGAACGAAGAAAGGACTGACCCGCCGCGGTCCCCGTTTCATCATGACTTTGTGCTGTTCCTCCAACGTTTCCAGTCCGCCGATTCCCGAGCCGATGTAAGTGCCGACCCGTTCTTTTTCCACTTTGTCCATGTCCAGTCCGGCATGCTCAAGAGCCATTTTGGATGCGGCCACGGCAAATTGGACAAAGCGGTCCATTCTTTTGGCATCTTTTTTATTCATAAAATCCAATGGATTAAAATCTTTCACTTCCGCAGCAATCTTGACTGCAAAATCCGAAGTATCAAACCGCGTGATCGTACTCACTCCGGATTTTCCCTGAATCAAATGATTCCAAAAGGTATCAATATCATTGCCCAGAGGAGAAATGACTCCAAGACCAGTGATGACAACCCGGTTCATCTGGTCCACCGCCTTTCCTCATTCATACGATTAGGTGTGTAAAGTCCCGCATGATACGGGACTTTAGAATAAGTACAAAAAATGCTTATTGTTGGTTTTTTTCGATGTATTCCACGACATCTCCGACCGTGGCGATTTTTTCAGCCTCTTCATCGGAGATCTCCATGTCAAACTCATCTTCGAGTTCCATGATGAGATCCACCACATCGAGAGAGTCTGCACCGAGATCTTCTTTGATGTTTGCTTCCAACGTTACTTCACTCGGTTCAACGCTTAAGTTTTCCACAATGATTTTTTTCACTCGTTCTAACGTTGTTTCTGCCATTTCTTTCACCTCCCTTTCGTATTATACGCATTTGATTGTGGACAAGCAATCAACGGATTACATGACCATGCCGCCATCCACCTGAATGGTTTGACCGGTGATGTAAGCGGCGGCATCGGAAGCCAAAAACTTGACGACTTCCGCCACATCTTCCGGTTTGCCAAACCGGCCCAGCGGAATGGCGGATAACATCTGCTCCTTGATCGTGTCATCCAACCGGCTGGTCATGTCGGTATCGATGTAACCCGGTGCCACGGCATTCACGGTGATCCCGCGGCCGGCCAGTTCTTTTGCAATCGTTTTGGTCATCCCAATCACTCCGGATTTGGCCGCGACGTAATTGGCTTGTCCCGGGTTGCCGACAATGCCGACAATGGAACTGATGTTGATGATCCGGCCGCTCCGCTTCTTCATCATGGTGCGGGCAACAGCTTTGGTGCACAGGAAGACTCCTTTCAAGTTGGTGTCAATCACCTGTTCCCAGTCTTCTTCTTTCATGCGCATCAATAAGTTGTCCCGCGTGATGCCGGCATTGTTCACCAAAATATCCACTTTCCCCAAAGTGGATTCCGCTTCCTTAAAAGCGCGTTCCACTTGATCCGCTTTGGAAACATCAACTTGAACCGCCACGGCATTGCGCCCTTTTTCTTTGATGGCCGCCACCGTTTCTTCCGCAGCCTGATGGTTTCCCGCGTAAAAGACGGCCACGTCGCAACCGGCATCGGCCAAAGACAGCGCCACGGCTCGTCCGATCCCGCGCGAACCGCCCGTCACAAATGCAATTTTCCCTGTCAACATCCGCAGTCTCTCCTTCCCTATTTGAGAGATTGTAAGGTTTCAACCGCTTGTTTTAACGATTCCGGATCCTGAACGGAGAGGGTCTTGACTTTCCGGTCCACTTTTTTGATCAGTCCGGACAATACGTTTCCGGCTCCGATCTCGACAAAGACGGTGACCCCTTCCTCCAGCATGTATCGCACACTGTCTTCCCACAAAACCGGGGAAGCCACTTGTTGCACCAACAGTTGCTGAATCGCTTCGGAATCCGTCACTCCCCGTGCCGTGGCATTGGCCACCACCGGCACTTTCGCCTCGCGGATCGGAACCGATGCCAGGTGGTCCGCCAAACGGTCTGCGGCCGGTTGCATCAGCGAAGAGTGGAACGGTCCGCTGACCGAAAGCGGAATCACACGGCGCGCCCCGGCTTCCACCGCTTTTTCCCCTGCCTCTTTGACCGCCGCTTGGTGACCGGAAATCACAATCTGGTTCGGGGAGTTGAAATTTGCCGGTTCCACCACGTGTCCTTCGTGCGACACTTCTTTGCAAATTTCCACCAGTTTGTCGCGATCCAGGTTCATTACGGCAGACATTGCCCCCTCACCGGCCGGAACCGCTTCTTCCATGTAGGTTCCGCGTTTATGTACAGTGAGAACGGCATCCGCAAAAGAAAGGGAGCCTGCAGCCACCAATGCGGAATATTCCCCCAAGCTGTGTCCGGCTACAAAATCCGGTTTTCGGTCCAACTGCGCATCCAGCACTTTCCACAAGGCGATGCTTGTCGTGAGGATGGCAGGCTGTGTGTTTTTCGTCAAGCGAAGCTGTTCTCCCGGCCCTTCAAAGCAAAGTTGCGACAAGGCATACCCCAACGTTTTGTCCGCATCGGCAAATACTTGTTTCGCGGTCTCCGTGGCCTTGTATATTTCCAATCCCATGCCGGTTTTTTGCGAACCTTGGCCCGGAAAAACAAAGGCGATCTTGCTCACTCGGATTCCTCCCTCTTCTTTAATCCAACGCCCATTTCAAAACGGTTGCCCCCCAGGTCAGGCCGCCGCCAAAACCGCAGAGAACCATCGTATCCCCTTTTTTAATCAGTCCGCGTTCCACCGCTTCATCGAGAGCAACCGGAATCGAGGCGGATGACATGTTCCCGTAGCGGTCCAGGTTCACAACCACTTTGTCTTCGGTCAGGCCCAGCCGTTTCACTGCAGAATCGATAATGCGAATATTCGCCTGGTGAGGAACAAGAAAATCGATGTCTTCTTTTGACAAACCTGCTTTGGCCAGTGCTTCTTCCGTGGCATTTCCCATCACGCGCACCGCAAATTTAAACACTTCCCGTCCGGACATATGCACATAATGAAGGCGCTCCCGGATGGTTTTCTCAGAAGCCGGAAGACGGGATCCTCCCGCCGGCAAATTCAACAAATTGCCTCCCGAACCGTCTCCTCCTAATTCGAAAGACAAGAAGCCATATCCTTCTTCCACCGGACCGAGCACCGCGGCTCCGGCACCATCGCCGAACAACACACAAGTGTTCCGGTCGGTCCAGTCAACAATGCGCGACAGGCATTCCACCCCGATCACCAGCACATATTTGTATACACCCGTTGCAATGAACTGTGCACCTGTTGATATTCCGTAAATAAAACCGGTGCATGCGGCCGACAAATCAAACGTGGCTGCTTTTTTGGCACCGAGCCGGTCTTGCACCAAGCAAGCCGTCGCCGGAAAATTCATATCCGGTGTCACGGTCGTGACGATGATCATGTCAAGCTCCTCGGCACGGATCCCGGCTTTTTTCAGTGCTTTTTCCGCCGCTTTGACGGATAAATCGGAAGAAGCTTCTTCCGGAGCCGCAATCCTGCGCTCACGAATGCCTGTCCGGCTTACGATCCATTCATCATTGGTATCCACCATTTTCTCCAAATCGGCATTGGTTAACACTTTTTCCGGCAAATAGGATCCCGTTCCCAATATACCCACTGACCTCATTTTCCAGCTCCTCTCTTCCTAAGACAATTCCTCTTCCATCCGCGAAATCACATCGTGTTGCAAAAAACGGCGTGTTTGCCGGATGGCATTACAAAAGGCTCTGGCATCGGAAGAACCATGCGCTTTGATCACGGGCCCCTTAAGCCCCAAAAGCGGAGCTCCTCCATGCTCCTTGTAATCCATCGCTTGGGCAAACTTTTTCAAGCGCGGTTTCAACAAGGCCGCCATGGACTTTGTCATCAAATTGGCCGTGAGTTCCTGTTTCAAACGGCCAAAAACCGCTTTGGCCACCCCTTCGGTGTTTTTCAGAAGCACATTTCCGGTAAAACCGTCACAGACGAGCACTTCACAAGGCCCTTCCAAAATGTCGCGGGCTTCCACATTTCCCACAAACCGGGCTGCCAAATCTTTTTCGATCAGCGCATAGGCTTCCCGGGTAAGTTCTGTTCCTTTCCCCTCTTCGGTCCCGATATTGAGCAACCCGACACGCGGAGACTCAAAACCCAACACCTTTTCGGCATAAATGCTTCCCATCGTCGCATACTGCCTTAAATGCTCCGGTTTGGCCTCCGGGTTTGCGCCGACATCCAACACGAGAATTCCTTTTCCGTTGAGGGTCGGAAAAACGGGAGCCAGTGCGGGACGGTCGACTCCTTTCAACCGGCCGACGTGGAAAAAACCCGCCGCCATCAGCGCACCGGTGTTTCCCCCGCTGATAAACGCATCGGCCTCTTTCTTTCTGACCATCTGGCAACCCACAACGATGGAAGAATCTTTTTTCCGCCGAACGGCTTGGGTCGGTTTGTCTTCCGGTTCGATTTTTTCCGTCACCGGCCGGAACTCAACGCCATCCAAGGCCAATTGATCTTCCATGTCCTTCAGGCCGATTAAAATGATCTTTAAATCCGGCCATTTTTCTTTCGCCTGTCTGATCCCTTCCACCACTGCGTCCGGAGCATGATCTCCTCCATGTGCATCAATTGCTATCCGCATCAAAGCTCCTCCTTAACAAGCTCCTTATCTTCCAGGCAATACACATCAAATGTGCCTTGAAAAACGGTTTCGCCGTTCACTTTTGTCAGCACGTCCACCTGCAACCGGGAAGATAATTTTTTGACGACCTTGGCTTTGGCAATGCATTTTTCCCCCAGATAAACCGGTCTGACAAAACGGATTCCCGCCGCCCCGGTCAGGGCGACTTCCGCGTTGGCAACGGCGATGGCCAGTGAATTGGCTTGAGCAAACAGAATATGTCCCCGCGCAATGTGATTGCGGGCAAAAACATACTCCTTTTTTATTTCAAGGATGGAAACTCCGCTATGGTCGAGCTGCAAATCCACCACGTCACCGATCACTTCATCCAACGACAAGGACCGGACACGATCCAAATGGTTCTCAGCCATGTGCTTGATACGTTCGCGCAATTCCGGAATCCCCAGCTCCCACCGGTCCAAACGGATGGTTTGAATACTCACGCCAAATCGTTTGGCACATTCTTCATCCGTCAGGAACGGTTCGTCTTCAAAAGCCCGGATCACTTGCTGTTGCCGTTCTTTTTTGGATAACCGCATAACGGAGTCACCACCTTTCCCGTTTTTATGATCAGTTATTAATACCTGGTACTAATTCAGTATATAAAAAAAAGAGTCATTTGACAACAAAAAAAGACTGGCGAACCAAAGCGCCAGTCCTGTTGTCTTTGGAGCCCGTGAATCAGTCGTTCACGACTCCTTCCACTTCAGAGCCTTTATAATATCCACACTCTTTGCATACGCGGTGGGATAATTTGGGTGCTCCGCATTGCGGGCAATTTACCATACCCGGTACAGAAAGTTTGTAATGAGTACGACGTTTGCGTTTACGCGTTTTAGATGTACGCCGAAAAGGTACTGCCATTTGTTTCACCCCCTCTAAGAATGTAACACAAGCCCGGGAAGTTTCATATACTGTTACGCATTATTTTGAAACCAGTCCCCCAGAACCGCAAGCCGGGGGTCGATTTTTTCAACCCGGCACCGGCACGATTCAGTGTTCCGGTTTTTTCCGCATTCCGGACACAGCCCTTTGCAATCTTCCCGGCACACAGGAATATAAGGAAATTGGAGCAACAAGGCTTCCCGAATAAACGGAGTCAAATCCAGTTTATTTTCATCGGCCAAATGAATTTCCTGCTCCTCGGATTCCACGGCCCGGTGCGGATCATCTGTAAAATGTTCTTCAAAGCTCGCTTTGATTTCCTGCTTGAATTCACTCAAACATTTGGCGCAAGAAAACACAGCGGTGGTTGATAATTCCCCTTTGGCAACAAAAAAATGAGGATCAACCATCTCCACACGGGCTTTCACGTCAACCGGCGCTAATTGTTCAAGTCCGGATACTTCTTCATCCAATGTCAAGTGAATCGTATCCTCTACAAACAACAGCCCATCTTTTGCCTGGTTTAATTGGTGCAGAGAAATCTGCATAATTCCACTCCTTGTGTAAAAACAGGGTTATTATAAGATATCAAACCAATCTCTGTCAATGTTTTTGACTTGGCAACCGTTTCAAATACTCCACGGCCTCGTTTAAAGAACGGACCGGGATCACTTTCATCGGAAATTTCTTTGCTTTCACCGTCGCTTTTGCCAACTTTTCATTTTGGTCAGCAGGGGTTTTGTCTGCGGGGCAAAAAAAGAGTTCCGCCCCTTTTTCGGCCGCCGCCGTGATTTTATACTCAATGCCCCCGATTTGCCCGACTTGCCCGTCCGGCGAGATGGTGCCGGTGCCCGCGATCCGGTAACCACGGGTCAAATCTTCCGGCATCAACCGGTTTAACACCTCCAGGGAAAACATCAACCCGGCTGAAGGCCCTCCGATTTTTGCACTGTCAATCCGGACAGAAGGATCGGTTTGAATTTCGGTTTTTAAAACGGGCACAATGCCGAGGCCGGCTTTTTCTTTTCCTTTCGTTGCCGGCAGGGAAGTCAATCGGACCAGAAGGTCCCGGGGGGTTTGTTGGCGGACGACACGGACATGAACCTTCTCCCCGGCTTTCTTCCGGCTGAGGTAACCGGTCAACTGTTCCACCGACCGGACCGGTTGACGGTCGATCTGCGTAATCAGGTCCCCTTCCTCAAGCCCGCCGGACCCGTCGATCAAACGCAAAACTTCAATTCCCCGCACACGGACCGTGACCGGTTTCCCGGCATACCGGTAAGCGGCGATCACAGCATGATTTTGTGACATTTGCATGCTTTCCGCTTGCCTGCGTTCATAGTCTTCGTCCGACTCGCCTTCGGCCAGCACTTTCTCTTCGGGAATCAAATCCACATTCCCGGACAGGAAACTGTACAGATAATCAACCAGGACCCCTTCCTTCATCGAGACCGTCGTCAGATAAAAATCCCCCTGCTCATCAGGCGGATGCCCCTTTACGTTCACCAACGGACTCACATCTTCGGCCGATCCCGGCGAAATCGTGTAATACGGGATGGGAACAAGAAACAGGGCTCCGATGACCGCCACCAGTCCGATGAAGGCAATGACAGGAATCCGTTCCCGTTTAGTCCATGAATTCATTCAATGCTTTCTCTCCTTGCCAGTGATGGATTCGTTCTTTCAATTTGTCGATTTGGGCTCTGGCTTCTTCTTCCCCCCGCCGGATGCATTCTTCCACTCTGGAAAAAGATGTCACTTGGATGTCCCCTACATCCGGATGGATCAAAAAGTCGGCGGTTGACCGTTTTTGGCCGGTTATTTGTTTTTCCATGATAATTAAAGTTTGTGTAATTACATCAAAAATATTTCGGATCTCAGCTTGCGGCGCCCTCGGGATGACATCCACGGCGATCACGAAATCAGCCCCCAGTTTTCTCACCACCGAAACGGGCAGGCGGTCCGCCACCCCTCCGTCGACCAGCACCTGATCTCCCCGGATCACCGGCTCAAAAATGCCCGGAATGGAAATGCTGGCCCGAACCGCTTGATCGACAGGCCCTTCGGTAAACACAACCGGTTCCCCTGTAACGAGATCAGTGGCCACAATCGCGGTCGGAATCTGCAATTCTTCCAATTTCTTATGATGTGCAAGCAGGCGAATCAACGCTTTCACCTTTTCCCCCGGGACAAATCCCTTTCGCGGAACCGTAAAATCAAGCCAATATTTTCTTTTTAAAGAACAAGCAAGTTTTTCGCACATGTCAAGATCCAGGCCGTTGGCCAAAAGAACAGCCATGATGCTTCCCATGCTGCTTCCGGCCACACAGTCGACGGGAATACCCTCTTCTTTCAGGACTTTCAAAACGCCCAAATGGGCAAACCCCCTGGCCCCTCCCGAACTCAAAGCCAATCCGATTTTGGGTCTGGTCATCCCTTTCCCACCTTTCTTTCTCATCTGCATTTCCGAAACATTTGGACAAAGCGGTCTAATCCACCATCCCGTTGCGTAGACATGGTATTGATGCAGCTACTGTGAGGAGAGAATGCATATGAATCCAGCCCTTCTCCGAAGTCAATTAAAAACCGTTTTGCTGGCATCCGTCGCTTTATTCATCGCGGTGATCCTGGTCATGTACCCGGAGCAAGCCGTGAAATCATCATTAAGAGGATTACATATTTGGTGGGACGTCGTTTTTCCTGCATTGTTGCCGTTTTTTATCACGGCGGAAATGATGATGGGCTTCGGAGTGGTCCATTTTCTCGGCGTATTGTTGGAGCCTTTGATGCGCCCCATCTTCCGTGTTCCGGGTGCCGGTGCTTTTGTCATGGCCGTGGGCTTGATTTCCGGCAACCCCATGGGCGCCAAACTGACCGCCCGTTTAAGGGAACAAAATCTGGTTTCCAAAGAAGAGGGGGAGCGTTTGATATCCTTTACCAGCACCGCCGGACCTTTGTTTATTTTCGGAGCGGTGGCTGTTGGTTTTTTTGAAAATAAATCCGTCGGCTTGATCCTGGCCGTTGCCCACTACATCAGCGCATTTATCGTCGGATTTTCCATGCGCTTTTATGAAAAACAAGCCACGCCGACCCCTCCCCCCGGCATCAAGAAAGGGTTTATTTTGACCCGTGCCATGGCGGCAATGCACCGGGCCCGGATTCAAGACGGCCGGACACTGGGGCAACTCATCGGGCAATCCGTCACATCTGCCATTCAGACCTTGCTTTTAATCGGCGGGTTTATCATGATGTTTTCCGTGTTGACCCATCTGATCAACTATGTGGGGGTCACGGCACCGCTATTGAAAGGCATCTCCAATCTGTTGACCTTTTTTTCATTTCCGCCGGAACTGTCCGAATCCATTTTAGCCGGGTTGTTTGAAATCACCGTCGGTTCGCAAGTTGCCAGTTCCGTCGACCCGTCCGTCCCGATTCTTTATAAATTGGCCATTGTCAGCTTGATCATCGGATGGAACGGCCTTTCCATCCATGCCCAAATCGCCAGCATGATCAGCCGGACAGACATCCGGTATTATCCTTACTTTGCCGCCAAAATCCTGCACGGGTTCCTTGCGGCACTGATCACCATCATCATTTTTCCGTTTTTCAATTATTCTCTGCAAAATGACACAACCATTCTTTCCGTCTTTCACCCGGTCACCTCCCCAGTGGCTTTTTCCGTCTGGGGAATCTTACAGGGTTTTGCGGTCACCGTCACCCTGATTTGGTTTTTGGCGCTGGTTTATCAGGAAACGAAAGCCGTCGCCCAATCCTTCCGTTACAACAAAACCCGCTGATCCTGGTTTCAGCGGGCAAATTTTTCACTGAATTTTTTTCTGAGCGCTTTTTCCACGGTCCCGGGAACCAAATCTTTGACATCCGCCCCGTATCGGGCCACTTCTTTGACCATCGACGAGCTGATAAAGGAATGTTCGTTGCTTGTCATCAGAAAAAAGGTTTCAACCTTGTCGTTTAATTTTCGGTTGATGGAGGCAATCTGCAATTCATACTCAAAATCGGAAATCGCCCGAAGGCCGCGTAAGATGGCATGGGGATTTCTTTTTTTCAAGTAATCGACCAACAGGCCGTTAAAGCTGTCCACTTCGACATTGGAAAGATGCCGGGTCGCCTCCCGGATCATTTCCGTTCTTTCTTCTACTGAAAATAATGGATCTTTCGAAGAATTAATCAGGACAGCCACGATGATCTTGTCAAACACTTTTTTTCCGCGCTCAATGATATCCAAATGGCCATACGTAATCGGGTCAAAACTTCCCGGATATACTGCCACTTTCACTCGGCTCACCCCATTCGTATAAAGAAATCGATGTATCCCGGTAATTTAGCAAGCGATAACGTCGGAAAGCCCCTATCTCTTCCGGGGGAACGCATTCCGCCTCATGTTCGGCAACAATCAAGCCATCCCCTTTTAACAACCCGTGCTTGGAAATCTTTTCAATCGTGGGAGCCAGTAAATTTTTTTTATAAGGAGGATCCAAGAAAATATAATCGAATTGTAAACGGCGTTTTTTTAAAAGCGGCAACGCCCGTTGGACGTCATTCCGGTAAACCTCAACGGAATCGCTTAATTTGGAAGCACCGGCATTCATCCGGATCACATCACAGCTTGTCCGCGAAGAATCGATGAAAACGGCTTTATCCAATCCCCTGCTCAAAGCTTCCAGCCCCAATGCGCCGGTGCCCGCAAACAAATCCAGGGCCATGCCGCCATCAAAAAAAGGACCGATCACTTGAAACAAGGATTCTTTGACACGATCTGCCGTCGGGCGAACATGCTTGCCGGGAACCATTTTCAAACGGGTTCCTTTGGCTTTTCCAGCAATGATTCGCATATCATTTTACACCTGACTTTATGAATGGATTATGAATGCATTACGTTTCTTATCCTACCATAAAGAACCGGCAAAAGAAAATCTGTAAAAAACATTCAAAGAAGAGGTATGAACGCCCGAAAAATGGAAATCATAAATGATGACAGCATCTGCTGCGATGCTGTCAACCGCGGAGAAGACTTACGTTTCCCCAATAAGCTCTTCCTCCGGTTTCTCCTCTCCCATTGAAGACTTACGCATGGATGCGTAAGAAACATGGGGCTCGCTATTGAGGCGAGCCATTTTTTTTTGCATGGAAACGATCCTATCTTTCTTCTTCGAAGTCTTTGCGTTCTGCCGGCTCATCTGCTTCCGGTTGCAAAAACAAATCCCCGAACAACCAGTCCTCTTCCCATTCGTTGACAGCCACCGGGGCTGCTTCTTCCGGCTTGGGATCATCCCAATTTTCTTCGACCTTCAGATTGTCAACTTTGTCGGAAGGGGCCTTCGCCTTGCGAATCGCTTTTTTCTTTGCCCGATTTCTTTTTCCCATCCTTCTCCTCCTTTCCACTCGGATTTCTCTATACGATATGACAACACCCCGGCATCCGTCTGATTGAAAGGCCCATGCTTTTTTACAAATAACGGCGGATCATGTTGGCTTCAACCGGAGTAATGACCCCTTCCATCACCATCGCATCCACAAAACGGTTGGATAATTCATGCCAACGCGGCGAACGTTGCAAACGGTCGATTTCCCGGGGGGTGAAGATCTGCCAGGGCAATTCCCGGGCAAAAGCCCAAAGCCCCATCTTGCCGTAAGATCTGCGAATTTGTTTGGCCTGTTTGATCAAGGATTTAATTTTTTGGGGAGAAACGGCATTTCTGCCGACTGTCCGGTTGATCTCCTCTGCCAGCTCCACATAAAAAGCGTCACGCTGATTCATAAAACACTCCTCCTGCCGTGATATCCACCACCTTTACCCGTCGGCGGATCGGTTTCGAACAATATATCTTATGTCTTCGGCAAGAAAAAGTTTGTGATAAAAAAACAAACCGGCCATCCATGACCGGTTTCAGACCTGTTTCAGTCAAAATTGACTTCCGTCAGGTTTTGTGCACACAGATATTCATATAAAGGTTTGGTTTCTTCCGAGGTCGCAAAATCATCGCGGCTGACATATTCCGCCGCATCGGCGCGGGCGTATTCCAAAACGGTCAAATCCTGGTTTAGATCCGCCACTTTAAAATCAGGAAGCCCGCTTTGCTTCACCCCCAAAAAATCGCCGGGCCCCCTCAGCATCAAATCGCGTCGGGAAATCTCAAATCCATCCGTGGTTTCGGTCATAATCCGCATCCGCTCATTGCCGGTTTCCGATTTGGGGTTGGCCACCAGAATACAGGTGGAAGCCCCCCCTCCCCGGCCCACACGGCCGCGCAACTGATGCAACTGAGCCAGCCCGAACCGGTCGGCATCATAAATCACCATGACGGTAGCATTGGGAACATTGACTCCGACTTCCACCACGGTGGTGGATACAAGAACCTGCACATCATTTTCGGCAAACGAACGCATCACTTCTTCTTTTTCCGCTGGCGACATGCGCCCGTGCAACAATCCGACCCGAAGGGGCGCCAACTCGGTCACAAGCTGTTCAAACACTTCTTGCGCATTTTCCAGGTCCAGTTTTTCCGATTCTTCGATCAGCGGGCAAATCACATAGGCTTGCCGCCCGTTTTGGCATTCTTTCCGGATAAAATTCACGATGCGCGGCCACAATTCTTTTTTTACCCAATACGTATCGACCGGTTGTCTTCCCTTTGGCATCTCATCGATCGTGGAAACATCCATTTCGCCAAACACTGTAATGGACAGCGTCCGCGGAATGGGCGTTGCCGTCATGTGCAACACATCCGGCACTTCCCCTTTTTCCCTGAACATCGCCCGCTGTTTCACCCCGAAACGGTGTTGCTCATCGGTAATAACCAAGCCCAATTTCCGGAATTCCACCACTTCCTGAATCAAAGCGTGGGTCCCCACGACCACATCCGCAAGCCCCATCTTGATTTGGCCTTGCGCCTCTCTTTTTTCCCGCGCCGTCATGCTTCCCGTCAGCGTAATCACATTTAACCCCCAAGGAGACAATAACCCCTGCAACGAAGAAGCGTGTTGCTCCGCCAAAATTTCGGTGGGCACCATGATTGCCCCCTGATACCCGCTCAAATAATTGGCATATAACGCGATGGCGGCCACAACCGTTTTTCCGGAACCAACATCCCCCTGCAGCAGGCGGTTCATCTGAACCGGTTCGCGGAGATCATTGAGAATTTCGCGTGTCACCCTTTGTTGGGCTCCGGTCAAGGGAAAGGAAAGTCCGGCGATGAATTGCTCCACTTTTTCATCCGGAAACGCATGCGCCAGCCCTTTTCCCTTCGTCCGGTGGATCCGGCGCAACCACATGATTTTTAATTCGTACAGAAACAGCTCTTCGTAAACCATGCGCCTCCGCGCCTGTCTCCCTTCTTCTTTTCCTTTGGGAAAATGCAGATAATACATGGCGGTGGCCCGCGGAATCAACCGGTACTTGTTCCTTAATGCATGCGGCAAAATCTCCCCGATCTCCTGTCCGTACGCTTGAAAGGCTGAATGAATCAATTTGCGGAGCCAGTTCACCTTGACTTTTCCGCTGACGGAGTAAACCGGTTCAAACCGGCCGGCATATTTTTCGATTTCCGACGGACTGATCCACGTGCGATCCGCTGTCAGTTGCATCCGGTTCCGGTCCCATTTTCCGGAGACGACAATCGTTTTGCCGGCTTGCAGTTTATCTTTTAAAAACGCCTGGTTAAACCAAACCACTTGGACGGGAATGCCTCGAACCAGGAGTTTCAGCGTCATTCTTGATTTTTTCTTTCCGTACCAACGAACACTTGGTTGCCCGTAAACTTGCCCTTCCACCGTGACCCGCTCTTCATGCCGGGCTTCAGACAAGTCGCTCAGTCGATAGTCTTCATAACGATATGGGAAATAGGACAATAAATCAGCGATCGAATGGATCCCCAACTCGGCAAGGGCTTCTTTTTTCTGTTTCCCCACTCCGGGAAGAACTTCCACGGAAATCTCTTTCAGTTTCTTCATTTTCCGGAATTCCCGAAAACCCGCTGTTCCAATGCCCTTCCCGTCGGAGTGTCCGCAAGCCCTCCCAGAGCCGTTTCCTTCAAGGCGGCCGGCATGGATTGGCCGATTTTGTACATGGCATCAATCACTTCGTCGGCAGGAATCACACTCTTCACTCCGGCCATCGCCATATCTGCCGCAACCAGCGCAATGGAAGCCCCCATGGCATTTCGTTTCACACAGGGCGCTTCCACCAAACCGGCAACCGGATCGCAAACCAGCCCCAACATGTTTTTTAACGCAATGGCAACCGCTTCTGCCGACATCGAAGGGGTTCCTCCGGCCATCTCCACCACAGCGGCGGCGGCCATGGCGGTCGCTGAACCCACTTCAGCCTGACATCCCCCGGCGGCTCCGGAAATACATGCATTATTGGCAATGCAAAATCCGATGGCCCCGGCTGTAAATAAAGCGCGAACCATCGTTTCCCGGTCCGATTGCAATTTGTCAGCCGCTGCATGAATGGCTCCGGGTAAAATCCCGCAAGCTCCGGCAGTTGGGGTTGCGACAATCGTTCCCATGGCGGCATTCACTTCGGACACGGCCGTGGCCTTTGAAACCGCATCCAAAACCGTGGTGCCGGATAAAAACACGCCTTTTTTCCGGTATTCCCGGATTTTTTTCGCATCGCCACCGGTAATGCCGCTGTGAGACCGAATTTCTTCCGTCAATCCCCGTTCGATCGCTTCTGTCATCACATCCAGATTTTTTCCCATTTCCTCCACGATCTCTGCCCGCGGACGATTCATCACTTCCTCCTCATGCCGGATCATCACTTCGGAGATCGGGATTTTCAGGGTTTGAGCCACTTCTGTCAATTCCCTCACGGTACGAAATCTCATCAACGAAACCCCCTTTTCACAGAAAACCGCCGTCATCTGTGAAGAAACGGCGGTGGTGAAACTATAAAACCGTTACAGCATGGATATCCTCCAAGTCGCGAATTTCCGCTTGCACCTTTTCGTCCACCGGTTGATCCGTCTCGATGGACATCAGTGCCTGCAAACCTTTTTCCTTGCGCGACACCTGCATAAATGCAATGTTAATTTGATGCTCGGCAAGGACACCGGCAACACGCGCGACCGCTCCGTATTTGTCTTGATGCAATACGAACAAAACCGGCCCGTTCCCTGACAGACGAAGTTCAAAACCATTTAATTCCACAATTTCCATTTTTCCGCCACCGATGGATACCCCAACGATTTCCAGACTTCCCGCTTCGTCCTCCAGCCGGATCCGGGCCGTGTTGGGATGGTCCGTGATTTCATCGGATTCATGAAAGCGGATTGTTATGCCTTCTTGTTCGGCGATTTGAAGCGCATGCACCATCCGCTTGTCAAAAGTGTCAAAATCGAGCAATCCGCCTGCCAAAGCGACATCCGTCCCGTGGCCGCGGTAAGTTTTGGCGAAGGAGCCGTACAATGTAATCTCTGCCCGGCTCGGTTTTCGTCCGAAAATGGTCCGTGCCGCTCTGCCGATACGGGCTGCACCTGCCGTATGGGAACTGGACGGCCCGATCATCACCGGGCCGATAATATCAAAAACCGTCCGATATTTCATAAACTCCACCTCTTCAGACTGCTTTCCCGGCTCACAGCCGGTCCAGGGGCACAATGATGCAGCCGATGGTTCCGGGCCCGGCATGTGTCCCCACGGCAGGCCCGATATCCACTACATGTTGTTCCCGGATGTCAAACAGTTCCTGAGCCCGTGCCATCCATTGTTCCGCTTGCTCTCTTTTGGCTGCATGGATCACCGCCAAGGCAACCGGACGGCCCGACGCTTTCTTTTTCAAACCGTCAAACACTTTTTGGACCGCCTTTTTATTTCCCCGCGCCTTATCAACAGCTTCCACTTCCCCGTCATCATTGACAGTAATGATGGGCTTGATGTTTAACAAGGTACCGACAAAGGCAGCCGCTTTTCCGATCCGGCCGCCTTTATGCAAATATTCCAGGGTATCGACCAAAGCAAGCAATTTTTGTTCCTGCCGGATCTTCATCGCCATGGACAACAGTTCCGAAAACGGCTTGCCTTCTTTGGCGGCACGCGCCACCAGAACGACAATCACCCCCAAACAGTAGGTGACGGTTTTGGTGTCAACCACTTCAATTTTGACATCGGGATATTCTTCCTCCACCATTGATTTTGCCAGCAAAGCAGATTGATAAGTCCCGCTCATTCTCGATGAAATATGAAAAGATATGATTTCTTTGGCCCCGTCAAAAACGGCTCGTTTAAACGCGCTGACAATATCCAGCGGAGAAGGTTGTGAAGTGGTTGGCAATTGATCCGTCCGGCTCATTTTCAGATAAAACTCATCCGGAGTGATGTTGATTCCGTCCTGATAAGATTCCCCATCCAAATGCACATTGATCGGGATGACCGTGATGTCCAATTCTTTTGCAAGTGACTTGGGAATATCTGCCGTACTGTCTGTAATGATTTTAACGTTCCCCATTTGATCCTCCCCTTACTCAACCGCAAACAAGTAGTAATAAACCGGCTGACCGCCGTCATACAATTCGATTTCCACATCGGGATATTGATCTTCCAAGGTTTGCACCAGGTCTTGTGCCTCAGCTTCTTCCAACGCTTCTCCATAGAAGATCGTCACAATGTCCGTGTCCTCTTCAATCATGTCAGCCAGCAAAGCCAAGGACGTTTGCTTTAAGTCCTTGTCGACGACTTCGATTTTGCCTTCCAGGATGCCAAGATAATTTCCTTGCTCAATCTGATACCCATCCACTTGGGAATCACGTACAGCCACGGTGATTTCGCCCGATTTCACTTCTTGGAAAGCTTCCGTCATATTCTCCTTGTTTTCTTCAGGCGAAACGGTTGCATCAAAAGACAACAACGCTGCCATCCCCTGCGGAATCGTGCGTGTCGGCAAAACATGCACCGGCTGGCCCACCACTTCTCCCACTTGTTCTGCGGTTAAAATAATATTTTTATTATTCGGGAGGATAATCACATGCTCT
The DNA here is from genome assembly GCF_005886755.1 of Thermoactinomyces vulgaris. Taxonomy (NCBI): domain Bacteria; kingdom Bacillati; phylum Bacillota; class Bacilli; order Caryophanales; family Thermoactinomycetaceae; genus Thermoactinomyces; species Thermoactinomyces vulgaris. Next base: position 1,191,943 of record NZ_CP039710.1, on the reverse strand, counting down.
GCATGGAGTTGTTCCACGGCACGAACCAAATCCTCCGTGCTCGGATTCATTGTTTGGCCGCCTTCAATCACCACATCCGCGCCCATCGAACGGAAAATGTCCGCAATTCCTTTCCCGGACGCGACGGCCACAATGCCATATGGAGTCTTTTCAGCCGGCTTTTCTTCCGCTTTGGCCTTCGGTGCCGGTGTTTTGTTGACCACATCGTCATATTGCTCGCGCATATTTTCAATTTTGATTTTTTTCAGGTCGCCGAATTTCATTGCAAAGTTCAGCACGTCTCCGGGATATTCGGCGTGAATGTGGACTTTCACCAGCTCGTCATCGGAGACGACCAAGATGGAATCCCCAAATTGCTCCAATGCCCGTCGGAATTCCGCCTCCTCAAAGACTTCGGTTTCCCGGCGGTCCGTCATCAGGTTCACCATAAATTCGGTGCAATATCCGAACTGAATGTCAGCCGGATCCAATTTGGACTGCGCCGACTCATGAGCCAGATCCGATATGGACGACAGATCATCCGGGAGGACTTCGGAAGCATCGTCCTCTTCCCCTCTCAAGGCGGCAAGCATTCCCTCATAAATATAGACCAAGCCTTGTCCACCGGCATCCACCACCCCGGCTTGCCTTAACACGGGCAAGAACTCCGGGGTCTTTGATAACGCTTTTTTTGCTTCGGTTAAAACGGTATTCATCACAACGGACGGATCATCGGCCGCAAGCGCCTGTTTCTTTCCAGCCTCTGCCGCTTCGCGCGCCACGGTCAGAATGGTTCCTTCCACCGGCTTGATCACTGCTTTGTAAGCCGTATCGACCCCTCGCTGAAACGCATCGGCCAGCTGGTGAGACGAAATAAACTCCTTATCCGCCACTGCTTTGGAAAAACCACGAAATAGCTGAGAAAGAATCACGCCGGAGTTTCCTCGTGCTCCCATTAACAAACCTTTTGCGAGCGCTTGCGCCAATTCCCCAACGGTCCCGGCGGTTGCAGAAGCTTTTTCCATCTCTTTGACACCGGAACTGATGGTTAAACTCATGTTGGTTCCCGTATCACCGTCAGGCACGGGGAAGACGTTTAATGCATTCACTTTTTCTGCGTTTTTGTTGAGTGCCCTGGCACCCGCCCGCATCATCTGTAAAAACTGTGATGTATGGATTTGTTGCTTTGTCACAATGCTCCTCCTTACTCTTCATTCACCAGTCGAACACCTTGTACAAAGATGTTCACTTTATTGGCTTTGACTCCAATAATTTCACTGAGCGTGTATTTCACTTTTGACTGCACATTACTCGCCACTTCCGAAATTTTGGTGCCGTAGCCGACAATGATGTACAGATCGATCACAATCTCGCCGTTTTCTTCACGGACTTCGATTCCCTTACTCAAGTTCTCTTTTCGCAATAATTCCGTAATCCCGTCTTTCAATTGACTGCGTGATGCCATGCCGACCAATCCGTAACAATCCATTGCCGCGATCCCGGCAACCGTGGCAATCACATCATTGGTCACTTCAATCTGTCCAAGTTGTGTGGCTATTTCAACGCTCATTTTGATTCCTCCCAAATGAGGTACTTATTCCAGCTAGGTCAATTGTACAATATTAACATAACGAATAAAAGAGCAATAATATTCATCATACTGAACCTGTCAACTCCTTGCAAGCAGCGGGGAGGTATGCTAAAATGACCAGGTGTTTAGTCCATAAAGTTACCGGTTGGTAACGTTTCATCGGTTGGAACGAGTGAGAAACAGGAGGTGTCGACATGGCTCGTCGTTGTTTTGTAACCGGAAAACAAGGGCATGCTGGAAATAAAGTAAGCCATTCTCACCGCAAAACGCGGAGAAAATGGGGCGCCAATGTCCAAAAAGTCCGCATTCTTGTAGACGGAAAACCAAAGCGCGTGTACGTAAGCACCCGCGCATTGAAATCCGGCAAGGTTACCCGTGTATAATGCCAGGAAAAAAGCACCGTGAAGAGGTGCTTTTTTTGTGGTTTCTTTTTTTATTGCGGATCTTTTTTAAAAGCGGCCAGGATAACTTTTACCATCCCGCCCAAAAACTTCGGCAATTTAAACGTGTAAAATTTCACCAGGATCACCCCTCATTTCAACAATTCACCAGGATCGACAAAAGGAAGAATACCCTATTTTTCAACTTATTTATATTCTATAGATGAGAATGTGTACCTAGAACCTCCGGAAAAATCCTGAAAGACGAGCCTGAATTTTTCTTCCCGAAACAAGAAAAACCTGCGGCACACCGCAGGTTTTGTTTATTCCCGGCTTTCGACCACCAAACAAATCCCTTTTTCAACCGAAACGAAAGCCGGCACTTTCACCAACTCATTGCTGATCCCCCGGGTTCGTCCCCGGTACAACGTTTCCTTTTTGAGCGGATATTTCAATCCGTCCGTCTCAATCCCGGTCACTTTCCGGGAAACCGGAAGCAACGAAACATATTGAAAATCTTTGCTGTCTATCCTCATCTTTCCCGGTCCCGAAAGCAACCGCAACCGGTTCGCAGGATGAAGCATGGTTGCATTTTTGCCCTCTTCCTTTAACCATTCCAACAATCCGATGTTGGCCAGCATATGGTCCGCCCGGTCTCCGCCCAGCGCTCCCAGGATCAAAATTTCGTTCGGTTTTTGCCGGATGGCGCAAAGGAGAGCAAAATGTAAATCGGTCACTTCTTTTTCGGCGGGAAGCGGAATAACCCGCACTCCCTTTTGCTTCAACGTTTCGATATAGCCAATGCCCGTGGTGTCAAAATCCCCCACGGCAATATCCGGAACCAATCCGTGTGCTTCCAGGCTCATGGCCCCTGCATCCGCCGTAATAATCAGATCCGTTTCCGGACGAATGAGTCCCGCCTCAAAACGGGTAAAATCACCGCCGGCAATCACAACCACCCTGTTTTTTTCCAATCTCTTCACCATCTATCCCTGTCTTCTGATCAGTTGCGGCGCCGACCGGCAAATTCCCGCCATGATGAGGAAGGTCAGGATCACTTCCGGCAAAATGTACGACAGGTTATACACCAGCGAATACAGATAGACGGATTGGCCGGCGGGAGTGAATGCTTTGAAAAAAATAACCCCGGACAGGAAATGGGCCGTCAGCCGCAATCCGCCGGACAAGAGAAGTCCCAAAGAAAGGAAGAGCAATGGCCTTTTCGCTGCTTCACCCATCCGGACCCATCCGGCAACCCCCAAGGCCCCGAAAGCAAGCGGGTAGTCCAGAACGGCCTGAGCCGGATGAATCACAGTGCCTCCCAACATCCATAACAACAACCCGGTGATTCCTCCGCAAATGACCCCCGCTTTGGCCCCGCGGCGAAAAGCCACTGCCGCAATCGGAACCATGGAAAAGGTCACCGAACCACCGTTGGGCCATAAATGAAACGGAATCATCAACTTATGAAGTACTATGGCAATTGCAGCCATCATTGCGATTTCAATCATTGTGACCAGTTTTTTGCCCGCCATTTTCTCCACCTTTTTGTTTATTTTTCAGCCGCCTGCCGGATGGCTTTGATCGCCTCTGCCCGCTTCTTCTGTCCGAAGATTGCCGAACCTGCCACCAACACATTGGCTCCGTACTCCACCGCCAAGCGGGCCGTTTCCGGCTGAATGCCGCCATCCACTTCGATATCCACATGCATCCGGCCCTGCTCGTCCAACATTTTCCGGACCTCCCGGATTTTCGGCAACACATTTTGAATAAACCGTTGTCCGCCGAACCCCGGATTCACCGTCATCAATAAAACCAGATCCACCTCCGGCAAAACCGGTTCCAGCATTTGCACGGGCGTTGCCGGATTAATCACCACGCCGGCCTTCACTCCCCGTTCTTTCACATAAGAAACCGTCCGGTGCAAATGCCGGCAGGCCTCTTGATGAACGGAGATCAAATCGGCCCCGGCTTTGACAAAATCGTCAATATACCGGTCCGGCTCTTCGATCATTAAATGGACATCCAAGGGCAAACCGGTATGGGGGCGGATCGCTTCGACAACCAGTGGCCCCATCGTGATATTCGGCACAAAATGCCCATCCATCACATCCACATGGATCCAGTCGGCTCCGCCTTTTTCCACTTCCTGAATCTCCTTTTTCAAATTGGCAAAGTCCGCGGACAATATCGAGGGGGCAATCTTAATCATCAGGTATATCTCCTTTCCAATGCCTCTTTAATCTCTGTCAAAAACTGTGTATAGTGCTGATACCGCTTTTCGTCCATCTGTCCCTGACGGAGCGCTTCTTTGACCGCACAATCCGGTTCATTAATGTGCAGGCAACCTCGAAACCGGCATTCCGGAGCGCGCTGGCGGATCTCGGGAAAACAATCCCCCAGCTCAGCCGGTTCCATGCCTTTGAAATGGAGTTGGCTAAAACCGGGCGTATCCGCCACTTGACCTCCTTCCGGCAAAGAAAGCAGCTCCACTTGCCGGGTAGTATGGCGCCCACGCCCGATTTTGTCACTCACCTTCCCGGTTTCAAGCTTTTGCCCGGGCAGCAATTCATTTAACAGAGAACTCTTTCCGACACCGGATTGACCGGCGAAAACGGAGACTTTTCCTTTGAGGTGTTGTTTCAGTTCATCAATTCCTTCTCCGGTTTTGATGCTCGTCTCAATAACGGGATAACCTGCCGGTTCATATACCGACCGGATTTTTTCAATTTCTTGTTCATTTTTCACCAAGTCTTTTTTAGTCAAAACAATAACCATCTTCAACCCTTCGCGTTCCCCGTGAACCAGGAAACGGTCCAGCGGCATGGGCTGAAAACGGGGACGTTTGAGGGAACCCACCACAATCGCTTGATCCACATTGGCGATCGGCGGACGGACTAATTCAGAAGAACGGGGTTGAACGGAGGTCACCACGCCTTCGTCCAACCCCGTTTGTTCGATTTCCACCAAATCGCCAACCAGCGGAGTCAGCTTTTTCTTTTCAAATTTAAAAACGCCACGCGCCCGGCATTGAATCACTTTCCCTTCATCCGTGCGCACGTAGTAAAACCCGCTGATTGCTTTTACGATTTGTCCAAAGGGCATCGGAGACCTCCTTTTTCCATCATCATTTACCAAGAATCAATTTTTCTGCATTCAGGCATTGTCTTGATATAAGTGAATGCTTTCACAGTGGCCCCTTTTTCGATCGGCGTGCCCGGTTTGGGATCCTGATCATACACTTGTGCATGATCAGCCGGTTTCCCGCCGGAATCAGGGCATCTCCAAAGCTCAAAGTTAAAATCACTGGCATTTTTATACTGACGAAGTGCCGATTCATACTTACCTAAAAAATTTGGAACCGTCACATCGCCAGCGCCCACTTTCACCTTAAACACTGTCGAAGAATCAATCTTATCTCCGGCTTTTGGTTCTTGCTCCACAATTTTATTTAAATCTCCGGATACGTAAGAAACCTGAGCCTCTGGCAGACCGTGCTCTTTAATAAAAGCATTCAATTCATCCAATGTTTCAAAATCATCGGCCACCAATTGCTCCTGATGTTTACCGGCCGAATCACTTCCATCCCCGGTAAACAGTCCCCAAACGGTGGTAAAGCCCCAGATGCTCAACATGACGATGACTGCAATGGTAAAGAGGCCAAATAACAGCTTTTGCCACCAGGGCAACTTGGCTTGCACATTTTCGAGCCAGACAACCGTCCGTTGCAGGACCGTTTTTTCTTTGTCACCGGAAACATTCTTCAGCCGCTCCAGATTGGTCAGCGTGCGCTCCCCGAGCCCTTGCGTTTGGCCCTTTTGCGGGGACGGTTCTTTTTTGCCGGAGCGAATCTCCGGACGCTGTACCGGCGACTCATATTGTTCGTCATTGTTCGACGATTCTTCATTCAACGGAATCGTCTGGAACATTTCCTGTCCTTGATTCCGTTGGTGATTCACCCAATTGGCTTCCATATGAGGCGTCAATTGGACCGCATACTGGATGCTTTTCATCATGTCACGGGCTGATTCGAACCGGTCTTCCGGATTTTTGCTCAAGGCCCGCATGACGATTTCCGCAACATTATCCGGAATATTCGAGTTATATTTCCGGGGGTCTTCAGGTGTTTCCTGTAAATGTTTCAATGCAATGCTGATGGCTGAATCCCCGTCAAACGGAATTCTTCCGGTCAACATTTCATACAATACGATTCCCAACGAATATAAGTCCGATTTTTCGCCAATCACCCCGCCCCGGGCTTGTTCCGGTGAAAAGTAATGAACCGACCCCATCACCGATCCTTGTTGGGTGATCGTGGACGAGCTGGCGGCACGGGCAATTCCGAAGTCTGTCACTTTGGCGCGCCCGTTGGGACCGAGCAAAATATTGTGGGGCTTGATGTCCCGGTGCACAATCTGATTCTCATGGGCATGGGCCAATCCGTCACAAATCTGAACGGCAATCGTTGCCGCTTCCTGAACGGGCAGTGGACCGCGCTCCTGAATGTACTGCTTCAAGGTCGGACCTTCCACCAATTCCATCACGATGTAATGCGTAAAGTGATCGCGCCCCACATCATAAACATTGACAATATTGGGGTGAGACAAACTTGCAGCAGCCTGGGCTTCCCGGCTGAATCGACGTATAAATTCCGAATCATTACTGAGGGATTCACTCAGAACCTTGATGGCGACATATCTGTTTAAAAGCACATCTTTTGCTTTGTATACAACGGCCATCCCTCCGCCGCCGACGCGGCTGACGATTTCATAACGTCCCCCCAGCTTCTTCCCTTCCATCTGCATGGTCACCTCGTTCCTCCTTGCACCCGATTAAGATGTCGCTGACCTTCCTGTATGCCTTAGTAAGATAAGGGAAATATTATCTGTTCCGCCGGCGTCCAACGCCATTTTTATTAACTGATCCGCTTTCTCATCCAAGGACATGGTTCTGGAAGATAAGACAAGCCCGATTTCCCTCTCGCTAACCATTGTAGTCAGTCCGTCTGAGCAAAGGAGCAACGTGTCTCCCTGATTCCACGGTGTATTGATCAAATCCACTTCCACTTCTTCACTGGTTCCGACTGCCCGGACGATCATATTGCGTTGCGGATGATTCGCCGCTTCTTCTTCGGTGATTTGCCCATGTTTTTTCAAAAGATTGACATAGGAATGATCTTCGGTCAATTGATAGAGCCCGCCATTATGCAGCATATATGCCCGGCTGTCCCCAACATGGGCCAAGACAACTTCTTTGGTGTCCACAATGGATGCGATCACCGTTGTACCCATCCCTTTATATTGGTTATTCTCAGCTGCCATATTATATACGGTTTCGTTCGCTTTTCCTACTGCATGAAGAAGTAAGTCACTTTTTTCATCCGTAGATATATCCAAGGGTTGGGCTGAGACCACCTGTTCAATGGTTTCCACGGTTTTGCTGCTGGCTACGTCTCCAGCTTGATGCCCGCCCATTCCATCCGCAACAATGGCAATCACAGCCCCGGATTTGGTCACAATCAGACCTGTGCTGTCTTCGTTCAGATCACGCACACGTCCGATGTCTGTGCGCCGAGCTAGCTCCATTCCGGTTACCCCTTTCCCTTTCAGTTTCCCTTGGTTGAAATGCAATAAAGAGGAAATGACGTTTCTCAACCTTCGCGTTTTCCTCGGGAATCGATTGCATGCCGCCCGAAAAATTCTTCATTTTGACTGGTTGTGTTTGGCCCGCAATTGTCCGCATGCCGCATCAATGTCATGTCCTTGTTCTCTGCGGATGGTTGTATTGATATGATATGAGTCCAAAATCCGTTTAAACTCAAAAATTTGTTCCCGCGGCGTCCGGGTGTAATTGCGTTCCGGAACGTAGTTAACCGGAATCAAATTGACCAGACAATTTTTCCCTTGAAGCAGTTGCCCCAGTTCGTGGGCATGTTCATCCTGGTCGTTTTTCCCGCCGATCAAGGCGTATTCAAAAGTGAGTCGGCGTCCGGTCTCATTGATGTAGTACCAACACGCTTCCAAAAGTTCAGCGAGCGGGTACTTCCGGCTGATGGGCATCAATTTCTTGCGCAATTCCTGATTGGGCGCATGCAGAGAAATGGCCAAACCCACTTGCCAATTTTCATCGGCAAACCGATAAATATTTGGCACCACTCCACTGGTGGAAACGGTAATATGTCTTTGCCCGATATTTAAACCATGCGAATCATTGATCGTGCGAACAAAACGCATGGTGGCATCGTAGTTTTCAAAAGGCTCACCGGAACCCATGACAACAACCGATTTTACTCTTTCATTCGTTTGGTCCAAATATTTTTGAGCCATCATCACTTGCGCGACAATTTCACCACTGGAAAGGTTCCGTTTCAATCCGCCCAGTGTGGATGCACAAAACGTACATCCCAACCGGCAACCCACTTGGGTTGTCACACAAACGCTGATTCCGTAATTGTGCCGCATGACCACGGTCTCAATGGCATGTTGGTCATGCAAACCAAACAAGAATTTCACCGTACCGTCTTTGGAAACCTGGCGGGTGATGATTTGAAGCGGTGCCAGATGAAAATGCTCCTCCAAGGTTTCCCTCAACGTTTTGGGAAGATTCGTCATCTCCCGGAATGAATCAACGCGTTTCACATAAAGCCAATCCATCACCTGTTTGGCCCGGAATGCCGGTTGATTCCTTTCTTTCATCCATTCCATCCACATTTCATAAGTCAAATCGTATGCAAAAGGTTTCATAAATGATCTCACCAATTCCTAACTAGCCATCCATCTTGAACAGGGAACGCCTGTTCAAAACTTTTCTTATTATATCATAGTCCTAATGAAAGAAAAGGGACAGCTCGTGAAGATTTTTGTGTCCTTTCTGACAGATATTGCGGCTTCTCCTCCCCCCTGTGTCACTTCGACTCCAACCCGGCTCTTCGCAAGTCCACGTCATAATGGATGCGGATCGGTATTTTGGAAAAGTCTTTTTCCCAGTTCAACCGGTGATACAGTTTCGGGTAGTATGCATTCACAAATTTGCCGAAGGCAAAGATATCTGTATTGTACTCTTTTTGGGCCAGATCAATCAGCTTTTTCGCAGATTTATCATATTCATGTTGAACCATATTACTGAGCATCTGGTATTTTTGCGGTTGATCCAGCTTATACGAAGTACACTCTTTGACGGTAATTTCTCCTTCCACGCTCACGTTCACATCGATCGCCGGTTCCTTGTCCGAAATGTGAATTTTGCTGGAGGATGATTTGGGGTAAAACACAATTTGCCCTTTCTGTTGTTGGGGGCAATCGATCATCACCGGCCATCCGGGTTTGTGTTCCCGGACATTTAGCAATGCATTGACCAAAGGCGGTTTCAAAACCCCGAGCAGGCGGTCATCTTTAAAAATGCCGATTCCGTTCCAAACATAGCGGTTATCGGAGACGCGGAAAACATTCAAGATCGGTGCCCGTTTGGCCGGATTGGACAATTCCTCAAAAAACTCCCCCAAAACCATCGACGGAAAACGCCCATTTTTGATTCCGGTTTCGATCGATTCCCGCAAATAATCAATGGGAATTTCTTCGAGACGAACCTGAACGTCCAAGGCATTCTTCGCCTCGCCTTGAATGATCACCGGCCACAAATGGCGCCGGATTTGTTGATTTCGCCTCAATCCTTCAATCAAATCCCTGGTCCCGTTTTTCGCCAACTCCTCACCGATCAACAAAATTTGAGTGTGTCCCGTAAACAAAGGGAAATTGGTTTCATTCTCGATTTGCATGAATGCTTCCTGGAGGGTGCGTCCTTCCTCCGAAAATAATTCGACAGCTCCGGCTCCTCCGCCTCCACCCCCATCGTCTTCACCGCCACCGCCGCCGACGGTTTTGCGGGGGTTCGGGATTTGGATTGACACTTTATGCCCCAACGGGCTTTGATCCACCGCCAATGCCACCACAACGGCCCGTTTTTCAATTTCGATCGCATCCCAACATCCGCTGGTCAACAGCAGTGAGAATACTGAAAGAATGATCACCCATCTTTTTCTTTGGAGAAGATTAAATTTCATCGCGAACTTCTCCTTTCTTTTTGCGAATCACGGCAACCAACAACAAAACCACCGGAATGATGACGGAAATGACGGCATCATAAAGCCCGATCCGATCGGCATAAATCCCCACTTCCTGTGTATTCTCCGGAATCAATGCCAAGTACAAAAAAACCGGGACGGCGAGAAAAGCAATCCAGCGGCGGTACCGTTCGGAGAGGCGAAAATACTCGATGATGATTTGAACCAAAGCCGAAAACAAATTGACCACCGATGTATAACCCGCAACCAGCCAAATTGATAAAATGGCGGATTCGATCCGCTCAAATAAAATGTCTTCCATCTTGACCACTTTGGCCACTTCCAAGACGGGGAACATCAAATTATTCACCTCGTCAATTCCAAAAACACTTAAGGAAATGGCACACAAGTACCAATACGAAATGGTGATGGCGAGGATGGAAATCATATTTGCTTTTTTCATTTTCTCCGGTTGTTGATAAAACCCGGAAAAAATCATCACCACTTGAAATCCGGCAAAAGCAAAAGCGCCTCCCATCAACGCTTTCGGCAAGACCATCGGATCCAGTTGAAAGAGTGGCAGAATGTTGGTGATTTCCCCGCTTTGAAACAAGGCATATATCATGGACAAAAAAGGGATCAACGTGATCGGGAACAAAAACTCGTTCAATTTGGCAATCACTCCGAGATCACTTCCCGCACCAATAGCCGCCGCCAAAAGGAAAATAAGCATCACGGCTTCCACGGGGGTGCGCGGCAACATGGTCGTCACGACGGTTTCCCCAAAAATGCGCACGACTGACGCCGTCCCCATGACAAAAAAAAGTGCCACCATCAACAAAAAGGGAAAACTGATGACATATCCGACCCACTTTCTTTTTCGGGATCCCAAAATGTAAGGGGCAAACTGCACCAGTGTCATTCCGGGAAACCGCTGACAAAGTCTGGTTATCAAATACACTAGGATCGCCACGACCACCCCGGACAAAAGGATCACCCAAATCATATCGTTTCCGGCCGATTCCCCGACCGACCTTGGCAAACTCAAGACACCGGCTCCAAAAATGGTTGAATAAAGAAGCGTGAAAGCCTGATAGGAAGTGATGACTTGTTTGGATGCGGTTTTACGATCCATCTTTGGTCCCTCCCTCTTTCAAGCGGATTTTATTATGTGGCTGATAGATGGTCGGTCGTTTTTTCATCCACGGCCACGGGATGCGGATCAGGGAGTCTCTGAGATCCCGCAAATTCAAGGGGGCAAACGGAGACATGTACGGAACGCCAAAAGACCGGAGCTGGACCAGATGCAAAAGCAAAAGCATCAATCCGATCATGATGCCAAATAACCCGAACATCGCTGCGACGATCATGAACGGAAAGCGAAGCAGACGGATCGAAATGGCTGCGTTGTAATTGGGATTGGCGTACGAACTGATTGTCGTCAAACCGACCACAATCACAAAGGCGGGGGAAACCAATCCGGCGGTCACCGCCGCGTTTCCAATGACCAGCGCCCCGACAATCCCGATGGTCGGCCCGATTGGTCCCGGGAGGCGAATGCTTGCTTCCCGCAAAATTTCCACACTGATTTCCATGATCAATGCCTCCACAATCGCCGAAAACGGCACGGTGGCCCGCCCCGCAGCCATCGCAAGCATCAGGTCGGAAGGGATCATTTCGGGATGAAACGAAATGAAAGCAATGTAAAGCGCCGGCAACAATAATGCGATAAACAAACTGAGCAAACGGATAAGCCTCAGGAACGTCGATATCAAATAACGTTCGTAATAATCCTCCGGACTGTTGTAAAACTGGCTGAATACCGCCGGGGCAATCAGCGCTTGGGGGGCTCCGTCCACCAGCACGGCCACTTTCCCTTCCAACAAATGCGAGACGACCGTGTCCGGCCTTTCCGTGTTTTGTAACAGCGGAAACGGCGTCCACATTTGATCCTGAATCATCTCTTCAATATAACCAGCTTCCAAAATCCCGTCGATTTTGATGCGTTTGATCCGCTCTTCCACTTCTTGCACGATGTATTTTTCGCTGATCTCTTCAATATACAAGACGGCAACCGTCGTCTTTGTCCTTTTTCCCACCGGGATATACTTCACACGCAAGGATGGATCCCGCAGACGATGGCGGATCATGGACAAACTGAAATTCAGGGTTTCACTCAATCCTTCACGGGGCCCTCGCACCACTTGTTCCGCCCGTGGTTCATCGACACCCCGGGTGGCCCAACCTTTCGAGCCGACAATCAACCCTTTTTCGGAACCATCCACCAATAAAACGGTGTCCCCTCCCAACACACCTTCCAAGACTTTTCTCATCTGATCGACTTCTTCCGTCTCTCCGGCCTCCACTTCGTTGACAACCGCTTTCCACGGATCCGACAACTCTGCCCCGGTTTTTTCCAGCTTGATCAGTGGCCGGATTAAAAAATTTTGGATCAACTCTTTATTGATTAACTCATCAAAAAAGATCACGGCCGCTTTCTTCCGGGGTTGGTCAATCGTGAATTCGCGAATCACCAAATCTGAAGAATCACCCAGAACATTTTTGATAAATTCCAAGTTTTGGTCCAAATCCGGATAGACGGGTGTTTCCTCTTTTACTGCTTTATTTAATTGTTGCTCATTATGTTCTTCCAACTTCTGTTTCTTTTTGCATTCCCTTTTTAAGAAACGATTCGGTCTTCTCATCAAGCATCACCATCCATAACTTCCCACCAAGCCCGGGAAATCATGCATCGTGGATTGAAATAAAAAATCAGCGGGATGTTGTTCCCGCTGATTCATGGCACATGGGCGCACTCCACCCTGAACATATTATCAATGTTTGATCATCCGTGAAATAAAAAAACCATCACTTAAAAAATCGTGCGGCAGGATTTGAATCCAACCGTCCCCCGAATGGACCCGGTTTTTCAACGGGTCCGGCAATTTTTCCTTCCAGGTGTTGTCACCGGAAAAATCCGGATGCCTTTTTAAAAAGGACTCTACCTGCTCCCAATTTTCACGCGATTCCCATGTGCAGGTGCTGTACACGAGAACCCCGCCCGGTTTCAATAACGGGGCGGCCGCATCCAGCAACTCTTTTTGCAATTGTGCCAACGCCTCAATATTTTCCGCTTCTTTGCCCCATTTTAAATCCGGTTTGCGACGGATCACTCCCAATCCGGAACAGGGGGCATCGAGCAAAATGGCATCAAACGTATGCGGTTGAAAGGGTCCGGGCAGGTTCCGCCCGTCCAGTTGCCGGACGGAAATAATATCAATTCCAAGTCGCGAAGCATTGGACCGGATCAGGGAAAGTTTGTGGTCATGGACATCACAGGCCACAATGTGTCCCTGATTCCCCATCAATTCCGCCAAATGCGTCGTTTTCCCTCCGGGAGCCGCGCAGACATCCAACACCTTCATTCCGGGTGCCGGCGCCAAAACTCGCGCCACCAACATCGAGCTTTCATCTTGAATGGTGCAATACCCTTCCCGGAACCACGGGGTGAACGCCGGGTTTCCACCGCCTGAAATCGTGACCCCTTCCGGTGCGATTCCGGATGCCTCTGCCTGGCCGGTTCCGGTTGCATTCCACTCTTTGATGAATACATCCGGATCCATCTTCAGCCTGTTCACCCGGACACTCACCCGGGGGGGATGGTGATTGGAAAGCAATGCCGCTTTCGTTTCTTCCTCCCCGTATGCCTGTTCCATCCGTTCGATTATCCACTCGGGATGGGAATACGAAACCGCTTTTTCCGCCAGGGTTTGCGGATTCTTTTTCGGTGTCAACCGGTGCCGGTTCCTTAAAAAAGAACGCAACACCCCGTTGACCAGGCCGCTGATGCCCCGGTGCCCCCTCTTTTTGCTGATTTGCACCGTTTCGTAAATCGCCGCCCGCTCCGGAATCTTATCCAGATAAAGCAATTGATAAATCCCGAGCCGCAACAATTGGCGGACCCAGAGTTCCAAAGAGCCGACACCTTTTTTCACCAACTGGTTCAAAATCCAATCCAGTGTGTTTTTCCGTTGGATCGTTCCATAAACCAGTTCAGTCACCAGGCGCTTGTCCTTCTCATTCAACGGGGACGCTTGCAGCGCCTGATTCAAAAGCAAATTGCTGTATGCTTGTCTTTCTTCCCATTTCTCCAAAATGGAAAGAGCGGTTTCCCGGGCATTGACCTCCCTTTGTTTAGTCACCGAACCGATCTCCTGCCTTCATCTGCCGGCCGTTGATAAATTGCCTGGCCGGCATGGGTTTTTTTCCGGAAGGCTGTACCTCCGTCAATCGCAGCAATCCTTTGCCGGTGGCCACCACAATGCCATTGTTATCAAGCCGGATTACCGTGCCGGGCTCGCCTTGGGTTTCTTCATTCACCACCGAAGCCTTCCAAATTTTAAACGGTTTTCCCTTCCACAATGTATAGGCCACCGGCCACGGGCACAAGCCGCGGATTTGACAATCCAGTTCCTGAGCAGTTCGTTCCCAGTCGATTTTTTCATCTTCGCGGGTGATATTGGGGGCAAAAGTCGCCTGCTCATCATCTTGAGGAACGGCCTGCACCGTGCCGTCCAGAATGGAAGGAAGAACTTCTTTTAATAATTCTGCGCCAAGATTTGCCAATTTATCATGCATGGTCCCCACATTATCCCCGGAGGTGATCGGAATCGCCCGTTGCAAGAGCATGTCCCCGGCATCCAGCGCTTTGACCATGTACATGATCGTCACCCCGGTTTCCTTTTCCCCGTTGATAATGGCATGGTGGATCGGAGCCCCTCCCCGGTATTTGGGCAACAACGAGGCATGAACATTGATGCATCCGTATTTGGGGGCATTTAAAACCGGCTCCGGCAAAATTTGTCCGTATGCCGCGGTCACAATCAAGTCCGGCTGAAGTTCCAAAACCTGACGGATGGCTTCTTCTGATCTCAATTTTTGCGGCTGGAACACCGGCAGATCATGTTTTATGGCTTCCACCTTGACCGGGGGCGGCGTTAACACTTTTTTTCTGCCTTTGGGGCGGTCCGGCTGGGTCACCACCCCGATCACTTCCACCTGATCCTTCTCTTCCAGCAACAAACGCAAAGAGGGCACAGCAAAATCCGGCGTGCCCATAAATAACACTCTGGCTTTGCTCAATCCAATTCCTCCTCCGGACGGAATACGCGGTCAGCAATATCAATAAACAATACACCGTTTAAATGATCCACTTCGTGTTGCAATGCCCGGGCCAAATAACCTTCCGCCTCGATTTCAACCGGATTTCCGTCCCGGTCCTGCCCGGTGACTTTCACCCATTGTGCCCGCCGCACTTCCCCCAACAGATTGGGAATGCTCAAGCACCCTTCCGGCGGAGCAAGTTGTTCCCCTTTCTTCTCAACGATTTCGGGATTCACGATTTCCATCAACCCTTCCCCGACATCGACGACAATCACTCTTTTTAATATCCCGACTTGCGGAGCCGCCAACCCGACACCTTTTGCATCATACATGGTTTCTGCCATGTCATCGAGCAGTTTGTGAAGCCGTGCGTTGAATTTTTGAACCGGCCGGGCTTTTTTCTTCAAGACCGGATCCGGGTATTGAACAATGTTGCGAATTGCCATCATCAAGCTCCTTTCCTGTCTTTTCTTTATAAAGCAGTGGCCGGAATCAACGATTCCATTCCATCCCGGTCCAAACTGATTTTCAATTGGGGATCCTCCATCGAATAAAGCATTTCTCTCACCCGGTGTTTCAACCACTGAACGGACGGGCTGCCGGGCGGATATTTAATCAACATTTGCATGCGGTAACGGTCTTTGATCCGCGGAATGGGAGCCGGTACCGGTCCCAAGAGCTCACAATCGGACGGAAAATCCTTTCCGAGGTGAAAAGCCAGCTCTTGCCCCGCACGCATCACCTTCACCCGGTCCGGATGACTGATCAAAAAAGAAAACAATCCGCAATAAGGGGGATAAAAATGTTTTTTGCGGACTTCCGCTTCCTGCCGGTAAAAACGTTCCGTCTCGCGGCGGACTGCCATCCGGATGCTGTAGTGATCGGCACTATAGGTTTGGATCACCACTTTTCCCGGCTTTTCATGCCGTCCTGCCCGGCCGCTGACCTGAGTCAATAATTGAAATGTGCGTTCCGCCGAGCGGAAATCGGGCAAATGAAGCATCGAATCCGCCGCAATGACCCCCACCAATGTAACATCTGGAAAATCCAGCCCTTTGGCAATCATCTGGGTTCCAAGCAAAACATCCGCCTGCTTTCTCCCGAATTGGCTCAAGAGCTGTTCGTGCGCCCCTTTGCGACTGGTGGTGTCCACATCCATCCGGATCACGCGGATACCGGGAAAATGGCGGACCAATTCCTGCTCCACTTTTTGCGTTCCGACACCGAAATGGCGGATATATTTGCTGCCGCATGACGGACAAACTTCCGGCACACGCTCCGCATATCCGCAATAATGGCAACGCACCGTCCGGTTCGTCTGGTGATAAGTCAACGAAATGTCACAATGGGGACACATCACCGATTCGCCGCATTCCCGGCACATGACAAAAGTGGAAAAGCCGCGCCGGTTTAAAAACAACACCGCCTGCTCATTTTGGTCCAGGCACCGGGTCAGTTCCTGCCGCAAACATGCACTGAACATCGACCGGTTGCCGTCGGCCAGCTCCTTTCGCATATCCACCACTTTCATCTCCGGAAAGGGGCGTCCGTGAACCCGTTCTTTTAACTCCACCCGGTGAAAATGCCCTTCGCAAGCTTGCTTGTAACTCTCCAACGACGGCGTGGCGGAACCCAATACCAAGGTTGCCCCGTGTTTTTGAATCCGCCACTGTGCAACATGCCGCGCGTGATATTTGGGATTTTCCTCTTGTTTATAGGAAGACTCATGTTCTTCATCAATAATGATCAATCCAAGCTGTTGAAACGGTGCGAAAATGGCGGACCGGGCACCGATGGCCACCTTCACTTCCCCGCGGCGGATTTTTCGCCATTCATCATACCGTTCGCCGCCGGACAGACGGCTGTGCAAAACCGCCACCTGATCACCGAAGCGGCCTTTGAACCGTTCCACCATCTGCGGGGTGAGGGAGATCTCCGGAACCAGCACAATTGCTTCCCGTCCCCGCCGCAAAACTTCCGCAATCACTTGAAGATAAACTTCGGTTTTTCCGCTTCCGGTCACCCCTTGCAACAAGATGGTACGGGGCTTGTTCTCACGGATGGATTCCATCATGGCGTCATAAGCCTTCTGCTGCTCGCCGGTTAAAGGAAGCGGCTTGGTTTTTTGAAATTGTTGATGCCGATAAGGATCCCGGAATTCTTCCCGCTCCTCTTCCATCAAAATTCCTTTTTGGACAAGGCTTTGGATCGTCGAACGGGATACTTGAAGCTCACTGAGCAACCGGGGAAGCGGAATTTCGCTTTCTTGAGCCAAAAAATATCGGAGCACTTCCCGCTGGCGCGTTGCCCTTTTGCTCAATCCTTCCAAAGCTTGGAGCAGGGTTTCCCGGCTTTTGGGAAACACCCAGGTCACCTTGTTCCGGGTCACCCGGTCTCCCACTCTTTCTTCCAGAATGATCCGTCCGACGGCGGCAAGTTTTCGCAACCGGGAGGCACTCATGCCAAGCGATAACGCCTCATCCCAGGTACACTCGCCTTTCTCTTTCAACCGGGTCAAAAAAGGTTCGCAATCAATCAGAGACAGATCGTCTGCGATCTCGTCCGTCTGATTATCCGCATAACGAACCACTTTTTGGTACTTTCCTTTCAAAACCGCCGGCACCATGGATTGCAGAGCGGTAATCGTGTGGCACATATATTCTTCCGCCATCATGGCGGCCAGCTCAACCAGTTCAGGCGTAAGAGGCGGGATGAAATCCATCACTTCGATAACCGGTTTCACCCGCTTGGTTTCCGCCTTCTCTTTGATTTTCACAACATATCCGATCAGCTTGCGGTTCCCGAAAGGAACATGGACCCGGCTGCCCACACGGATATCCGGTTCCAGCTCTTTTGGAATCAAATAATCAAACGGGCGGTCTGCGGCCTGAGCCGGCACATCCACGATCACTTCAGCAATCATTTGCAAACCAGTCCCCAACCAAGGTCATCAACTTCCGTGCCACCTCCAATTTACTCATCCGGGGCAGGGAAAAAACTTTTCCGTGCCGGTCATACACCGTGACAATATTGGTGTCGCTGCCAAATCCGGCTCCGGGCATGGTTACATTATTGGCCACAATGTAATCCATCCCTTTTCGTTTTAATTTGTCACTTGCATAAGCTTCCAGATTTTCGGTTTCGGCGGCAAAGCCCACAAATAATTGATGCGGCTTTTTGTGCGCTCCGACCCATTTGGCGATGTCTTCCGTTTTGACCAGGTTTAACGTCATCTCGTCTTTGGTTTTTTTCATTTTTTGTTCCATAAATTCTTTGGGACGGTAATCCGAAACGGCGGCCGCCTTGAAAATCACATCCACCTCCGGCAAATGTTTCCGGACGGCTTCTTTCATTTCGCCCGTTCGCCGGACATCCACCCGCCGGACCCCGAGAGGCGTTTTCAAGGAGACCGGGCCGGTGACCAAAATCACTTCCGCTCCTGCCTCACGGGCCGCTTCCGCCAAGGCAAATCCCATTTTTCCCGAAGAATGGTTGGAGATATAGCGGACCGGATCAATGGGTTCCAACGTGGGGCCGGCCGTGATCAAAACCTTTTTTCCCGCCAAAAGCCGGCGATTGGAGAAAAAGTGCTCCACCCATTTGACAATCTGCTCCGGTTCCGCCATGCGCCCTTTGCCGACGTAACCGCAAGCCAGTTGTCCTTCGCCCGGCTCAATGAACAAAATGCCCCTTTTTCTCAGAATCGCGATGTTTTCTTGCACTGCCTGGTTTTCATACATATTGACATTCATTGCCGGCGCCAAAACAACGGGCGCCCGGGTCGCAAGTAACGTGGTGGACAACATGTCATCGGCCAAGCCGTGAGCCATTTTGGCAATGATGTTTGCCGTGGCCGGAGCAATCACGAACAAATCGGCATGATCCGCCAAGTCAATATGATTTACCACTTCCGGCCGGTGCTCGTCAAACGTGTCCACCGTTACATGGTTCCGCGATAACACCTGCAGAGTGAGAGGAGTGATAAACTTCGTCGCTGACCCGGTCATGATGACACGGACATCCGCTCCGCGCTGGGTCAACTGACTTGCCACGGTCGCCGCTTTGTAAGCTGCAATGCCTCCGGTGATGCCCAATCCAATTCGTTTTCCCTTCACGATGATGTTTCCTCCTCTCTTCGATCCGTCCGCAATCGGGACCACAAACGCCGTGCACCGTGTGACACGGTGCACCGGATCAATACGCTCTTTCGCCCTCTGCCACCACATCCCTTCGCCTGTTCCAATCCAAACAACCGCTGGGAATGAATGGTGAAATGAAGGATGAGTGCCACATAGAAAAATAACAACCTGTACAGGTTGTTATTTTTCATTCGCGTGATGTCGGGACGAGAATATCAGCTGCAATCTCTTCCAACGCCATTCCCACATATTTTTGGGATTTGGGCTCCAATTGCGTGCTTTCACCTTCCAACAGGCTCCGGGCCCGTTTGGCCGCCAACACCACCAATGAATATTTGCTGTCCGCTTTTTGCATCAATAAATCGATCGATGGATATAACATGATCAAACCCTCCATCCACTACGCGTCTTCACTGATTTTCAACCGATCCGTCCGGCAATGTTCCGCCATCACAATGGCGCGGATCCGTTCGCAAGCTTTGTCCACTTCATCGTTGATGACGACATAATCGTATTGATTGATTTGTTTCAATTCATCGCTTGCCGCTTCAAGCCGGAGGTTCAACACCGATTCGCTTTCGGTTCCCCGATGGATGATCCGTTGACGCAACTCTTCAAACGAAGGGGGAACTAAAAAGATGAAAATGCCTTGCGGATATTTTTCCTTCACCTGCATGGCACCTTGCACTTCAATTTCCAAAACGACATCCCGGCCTTTTGCCAGTGTCTCCTCGACGAAGTGCCGGGGCGTGCCGTAATAGTTTCCCACATATTGAGCCCATTCAATCAGTTCATCTTCTTCAATCATTTTTTCAAACTCTTGGACGGACTTGAAAAAATAGTTGACTCCATCCACTTCTCCTTCACGGGGGGAACGGGTGGTTGCGGAAATCGAATACGTCAGTTCGGGCATCATTTCACGCAATGCTTTGCAAACCGTTCCTTTCCCGACACCGGAAGGTCCGGAAATCACAACCAAAAGCCCTTCATTGACATAATTTGCTTTCATCTCAAAGCCCTTCCTACTCCACAATTTCTTCATGTTGCTCTTTGTTCGCCAAACGGTGAGCCACCGTTTCCGGCTGAACCGCGGATAAAATGACATGGTCGCTGTCCGTGATGATGACCGCCCGGGT
The DNA here is from genome assembly GCF_005886755.1 of Thermoactinomyces vulgaris. NCBI lineage: Bacteria > Bacillati > Bacillota > Bacilli > Caryophanales > Thermoactinomycetaceae > Thermoactinomyces > Thermoactinomyces vulgaris. The sequence continues at coordinate 1,171,496 of NZ_CP039710.1, read as the reverse complement.
CCGGCGTCCATATGTAGCATCAATCAGGACACCGCGTTCCCTCGCTTCCTGAATGATCCGTTTGATGGGAGCCGAATCCGGACTGACAATCGATACAATACGGTTGGCAGATACAATATTTCCAAATCCAATGTTGATTAATTTAATACCCAAATCAAAGTGCCTCCTCACCCATGTTCAATATTCGTTGGGAAAGAGCCTGAATTTCTTAAACCATTGATTGCCTACTACGCTATTTTAGACCGTTTCCCCTTAATAATCAATGTATTACTCAATATTTTGCACCTGTTCTTTCATTTTTTCCAGTTCACTTTTGCATTCAATGACATACTTGCTGATCGCCTTTAAGTTGGCTTTGGAGCCGACGGTGTTGACTTCCCGGTTCATTTCCTGGATCAAAAAGTCCAGTTTCCGCCCGATTGGTTCTTCTTTTTCCAACGTTTTTCGAAATTGGTCCATATGGCTTTTCAACCGGATCAACTCTTCGGTGATATCCGCTTTTTCCGCCCAGATCGCCGCTTCCGTCAAGATCCGGTCGGGATCAATGTCAGAATGACCCAGCCATTCCTCCAGCCGCTTCCGCAATTTGTTTCCGACATGCCGGCTCACCTCGGGAGCGAGCTCTTCCATTTCCTCCACATACTCATCCAGGCAGTCCACTCTCTTCATCAGATCCCGGCTCAAATGGATGCCTTCTTGTCTTCGCATTTTTTTCAAAGACGTTAAAGCCGTCTCCACCGAAGCCAAAACGGACTCTTCATACTCCTCCACCGAAGGCTTCACTTCCTCAATCAGCCACAGCTCCGGCTTGTTGATCAAATCCGCCATGGTCAATCCGGGAGCAATCCCCCATTTTTCATTTAAAGTTTTGCCGGCAGAAATAAAACTCTCCAACAGGTTCCAATCCACTTCCGCTTTTCGTTCGGGGGGCTTCATCCCTTCGATGGTGACAAAAATGTCCGCTCTGCCTCTGCGGATCACTTGCTGGACTTTTTTCCGGATCAAATCTTCCAGTACCATCCACCTGTTTGGCATGCGGATCACCATATCGAGGAAACGATGGTTCATCGTGCGAATCTCGGTGACAATCCGGACTCCGTCCCTTTCGATTTCGCCGCGTCCATATCCTGTCATACTGACTGCATTTGTTATCGTACCCATCTATCCAGCCCTCTCCATCTCATTGTTCATCTTAATGATAATGAACTTGCTCTGGTGAAATCAAACGGAGGATGGACGCAGAATTTCATTTTATTTTACGATTCTCGCCCAATCGATTGTATGCTTCCGGACGGATTCCTGATAGAATAAATCCATATAAATTTTAAAATTAAAGGAAGAAGGAAAATGGCAAATAAACTCGTCAAAGGAACCGTTATATTAAGCATTGCAACGTTATTCACCAAAATTCTCGGTGCTTTGTTCTGGGCCCCGTTTCAAAATATTGCCGGGGACGAAACCGTTGGTCTTTATCGCATATCTTTCCCATTTTACACGATCTTGCTCATGATCGCCTCCGCCGGAATCCCGATCACCGTTTCCAAATTTGTTGCGGAACGGCTGGCCCAAGGGGATCGTTTGGGGGCCCGGCGGGTATTAAAAGCGGCTTCCATCATTTTGAGCCTGACCGGATTGGTCGCCTTTTGCATTTTATTTTTCGGAGCAAAATTCATATCCCATGTGTTGCTTGACAACCCGCCGACCGAGTCTTCCTTGAAAGTTTTGGCCCTGGCCATTTTGATTGTTCCGGTGATGGCGGTTTACCGTGGATATTTCCAAGGACATCAACAAATGATGCCAACCGGCATTTCGCAAGTTGTGGAACAAATCGTTCGCGTGGGTGTGGTGATCGGTCTTACATACTGGATGGTTGAAGCACAATTTTCGCAAGAACTGGTCGCCGCCGGAGCCACTTCCGGAGCTTTTGCCGGGGCGCTGGGCGGGCTGGCCGTCGTGCTTTGGTATAACTTCCGGGACGTAAAGAAACTCAAAAAGGAACCCGTCACCACGGAGCAAGACTCCAAACCAAAAGAGCCCTTGGGCCGGCTGGCCAAGCAAATCGTCCTTTATGCTTTGCCGATCTCACTTGGTTCCCTGGTCCTGCCGTTGATCGGCTTGATTGATTCCTTCACCGTCCCGCGGTTATTGATGAATATGGGATATTCGGAAAGCATGTCCAACACGCTGTTCGGGATTTACGGACGCGGGGAACCTTTTGTCAATGTGATTTCGACCTTTTCCTCTTCGTTGACTTTGGCGCTGATTCCCACCATCTCCGCCCATATTGCCAAACAGGAGATGAAAGCGGTCGAGCACAAAGTCAAACAAGCCTGGTTGATGACCTTGATCGTCAGCTTGCCGTCCGTCATCAGCCTCGTCATTTTGGCCCGGCCGTTAAATATCATGATGTATCAAAACGACAGCGGAACCCTGACCTTGTCCGTTCTGGCTTTCTCCGCCATTTTCAGCACCCTGGCGGTCACCAGTTCCGGCATCCTTCAGGGAATGGGCTACAATAAATTGCCGGTTCGCCATTTGATGATCGGAGCGGTTTGCAAAATGGCCGGAAATTTCGTCTTCGTGCCGTGGTTTGGCATTACCGGTTCTGCCGTCTCCATGGTTTTGGCATATATCATCGTCTGCTTTTTAAACACTTGGATGGTGGTCAAAAAAACCGGCATCCACGTCGATGTCACGCGTCAGTTTGTCAAACCGGCCCTGTGCAGCGGATTGATGGGGATCTTTTTAATCGGCTTGTATACATTGACAACCGGATGGTTTGATCCCTTGCACATTTCGCGTATATCGAACGCCTTGCTGAGCGTTGTTTTGGGGATTTTGGCCGTTCTCATCTACGGCATTTTCTTGTTGATGACGCGAACCATCGGCGAAAATGAAATCCGCCTACTCCCCAAGGGCCATCTGATTTTGTCCTTCCTGAAAAAAACCGGGCTGTTGAGACCGGAAAAACCGGGGATCACTGCATAAAAAAATAAAAAGGCATCTTCGCAAACTGAAGATGCCTTTTTTATTTTGTCTTATTGTTGATTTAACAAAGAATGCCTCCGGGAATACGTGAAGTAAATGATAAGTCCGACCAAAAACCAGACTGCAAAGGCAATCCAGGTAAAGACAGCCAGATTGGAAATCAAGAACAAACAGGCAAAAATGGCGATTGCCGGAATCACCGGAACTCCCGGGCAACGGAACGGACGCGGCAAATCAGGCTGGGTATAACGCAGGATAATCACGCCGAGCGAAACAACCGTAAACGCAAAGAGCGTTCCGATGTTCACAAGTTCCGCCAATTTCTCCAAAGGCAGAAGCGCTCCGACAAAAGCCGCAATGGTTCCGATAATCCATGTGCTGGTGTACGGTGTTTTATATTTGGGATGAACCCAGGAAAACGCCTTTGGCAACAAACCGTCCCGGGACATGGAGAAGAAAATCCGGGTTTGCCCGTAAAGCATTACCAAAATCACGGTGGTCATCCCCATGATTGCCCCCAGATCGATTACACCGGCAAACCAATCTTGCTGCGCTTTCTGCAAGGCCAGCGAAATCGGGTGAGAAAGGTCTTTGGCAAACTCCTGATACGGAACAATCCCCGTCATCACCAGTGTTACAATCACATACAGCAACGCGCAAATCCCGAGCGAGGTCAACAAACCGATCGGCAAATCCCGTTTGGGATTCCGTGTTTCTTCTGCAGCTGCGGCAACCGCATCAAACCCGATAAAAGCAAAGAATACAAGAGCGGCTGCGGAAAAAATCCCCTCAAATCCAAACGGGGCAAACGGCTCCCAGTTGGACGGCTTCACATAAAATGCCCCCACGATGATAAAGAGCAGAACCACAGCCACTTTAATGATCACCATGATATTATTGGCCTTTTTCGACTCCGTGATTCCGCGCGAGAGCAAAAACGTAATGATCATGACAATCAAAAATGCAGGCAAATTAAAATAGGTGGTGACTCCTTCCACCGCTCCGGGTGCCGCGGTCAGTGCATCCGGAAAATGAATACCAAAACCACCCAGCAAGGATTGGAAATAACCCGACCAACCCACCGAAACCGAACTGACTGCGAACATGTATTCCAACACCAAATCCCAACCGATAATCCATGCGATAATTTCTCCCAAGGTTGCATAACTGTACGTATAAGCGGATCCTGAAACCGGAGCCATCGATGCGAATTCAGCATAAGCCAGTGCCGAAAACGCACAAGCGATGGCGGCAATGACAAAGGAAACGGCAAGGGCCGGACCCGCTTTGAGTGCACCGGCTCCCGTCAGCACGAAGATGCCTGTGCCGATGACCGCCCCGATTCCAAGCATGGTTAAATCAAAGGCGCCTAAGTCCCGCTTTAATTTTCCTCCTTTTTGCGACTCCGCAAGTGCATTGGAAATGTCTTTTTTCCGGAATAAATTCACCTGTCTCTCCTCCTGTATATAGGGCGTCCATTTCAATCAAATCAACTAATCGTCACAGCTTTTTTCATTTTGTCCCGAAATCGGTCAACCATCACAAAAACGCCATTGTTTTTTTATTTGAATATTTCAAAATACACTGATGAAATAAAACGAACCACCTCTCCCTTTGATCGACTTTAGCCATTTTTCCAACAATTCATCCTTTTTGGAACAAAAAACACGAATATGATTTCAAATAAAACTATTTATATATTAATTAATTTGCTTGTTATTTTCAACTAATAAAAAATATTTTTGGTATAACTTGGAGGAAATGGCTTCACAAACAGGATCCTTTTTGTAAGCGGTTTCAGCGGAGATTGGCCGGATAAACGGTATCCAGCCAATCTCCGCCGGTAATTATAACCAGCTGTCCAACGTGTTTTGGTCCAATTTTTTGATGACGGCCGTCAACAACCGGGCAGCCTGTTCAAAATCATGCCTGGACATCAATGAATTATGACTGTGTACATACCGGGTGGGGAAACCGATCACCACCGTCGGGCATCCGGTTCCGTGCAAATGGAATTTTGCCCCGTCGGTCCCGCCGCCCATCAAAGCATCCACCTGCAATGGAATTTCCAACTCTTCAGCGGTATCCATCACCAAATTTCTCAATCCGGTATGCGGGATCATGGTATAATCCATGATAAACATCAACGGGCCTTCCCCCATCGCCGCTTCCCCGGGATGTCCTTCAAAGCCCGGAATGTCATAAGCCATCCCGACATCCAACGCAAAGGCAATGTCGGGCTTCACCAATTCCGCGAGCGTTCCCGCTCCCCGCACGCCGACTTCTTCTTGCACGGTGGCTCCGCCGTAGACAACATTGGGATGCGCCTCATCTTTCAGTTGCCTCAACACCTCAAGGGCCAGCGCACAACCCGCGCGATTATCCAGCGCTTTTCCTCCCCAAATCTTTCCGTCTTGCATGGTGAAAAAATCGGATACCGGAACCACGCTGTCTCCCGGACGAATCCCCATTTCTTCGGCTTCCGCCCGGCTTTTCGCACCGATATCAATGAACATTTCCTTGATGTTCATGACTTTTTTCCGTTCTTCCGCTTTTAAGGCATGAGGCGGTTTCGAACCGATCACTCCCAAGTATTCGCCTTTGCGGGATTGAACCACCACACGGTGGGATAACATATTGTGTGCCCACCAACCGCCCAATGGTTGAAACTTTAAAAAGCCTTTCTCGGTAATGTATGTAACCATGAAACCGATTTCATCAAGATGCCCGGCAAGCAAGATTTTGGGTCCGGCGGCATCTCCCGTTTTTTTCCCGGCCAGTCCCCCGAGACGGTCGGTCAGGATCTCCTCCGACAACGGTTCCAAATGTTTTTGGAACACTTGCCTGACTCCTCTTTCATTTCCTGGAACCCCTTTGGCATTGACCAGTTCCTCCATCAAATTTTGCAAAGCGTCCATAGAATCTGTCCTCCTGCCTTTATAGCCTCTGTGATGGATCGATAAAAATGACTTATTTTTTCATTATCACATAAAATTTATAATATATGCAATAACAGAGCAAATCGCTCCGCACGCCTCCAAACGGATTTGTCAATCAACTTCTGGATGGTTCTCCATCCCGCTCGCGTTTTCATGCTTAAAAAGCCTGCAAATAAAAAAATCCGGCTCATCGGAAGGATGAAACCGGATGGGTCCAAACCAAGTGGCAACGTTTCAGAAATTCAACCGTTTGAGCAATTCTTCTTTTTCTTTTTCGAACCCTGGCTTTCCGAGCAAGGCAAACATGTTCTTTTTGTAAGCTTCCACCCCGGGTTGGTCAAACGGATTAACCCCCAACAAATACCCGCTGATTCCACACGCTTTTTCAAAGAAATACACCAGTTGTCCGAATGCATACGGACTGTGCTCGCTCACGGAGACCACCAGGTTGGGCACATGGCCGTCCGTATGGGCCAGCATGGTTCCTTCAAAAGCCTTGCGATTGACAAAATCCAGTTCTTTGCCCGCCAGGTAGTTCAGTCCGTCCAAGTCACCGGCATCTTCCGGAAGGGTGACGGATTTGCGGGATTTTTCCACAAACACCACGGTTTCGAAAATGTTGCGCAAGCCTTCCTGAATGTATTGCCCCATGGAATGCAGGTCGGTGGTGAAATTGACTGATGCCGGGAAAATTCCTTTTTGGTCTTTTCCTTCACTTTCCCCGTAGAGCTGTTTCCACCACTCGCTGAAATATTGCAAAGACGGATCATAGTTGACAAGAATCTCGGTGGTTTTTCCTTTGCGGTACAACGCATTTCGCACCAATGCATATTGGTAGCTCTCATTTTCCGCCAACTCCGGATTCCCGTACCGTTTCATCCCGGCCCGGGCTCCCGCCATCATTTCATCGATGTCGATTCCGGCCGTGGCAATCGGCAAAAGCCCGACAGCGGTCAACACCGAGTAGCGTCCGCCCACATCGTCCGGAATGACAAATGTTTCATATCCTTCTTCATCGGCCAATTTTTTCAAAGCGCCTTTTTTCCGGTCGGTGGTGGCATAAATCCGGCGACGGGCTTCTTCTTTTCCGTAGCGTTTCTCCATGTACTCACGGAAAATCCGGAAAGCAATGGCCGGTTCCGTTGTGGTTCCGGATTTGGAAATCACATTGACACTGACTTCTTTTCCTTCCAGCACCTCCAACAGATCCGCCACATAAGTGGAAGCAATGTGATGGCCCACAAAATAGATTTCCGGCACTTTTCGCCCGGTTTTCGCCAATTGGTTATGAAACGTATGGGTCAACATTTCAATCGCTGCACGCGCTCCCAAATAGGAACCGCCGATCCCGATCACCACCAGGGCGTCCGAGTCGGATTGAATTTTTTGCGCCGCCTTTTTAATCCGCTCATACTCTTCGCGGTCATATTTTTCCGGCAGTTCCAGCCAACCGAGAAAATCAGATCCGGCTCCGGTGCCCGTATGTAGCAATTCGTGCGCCATTTTGACCGCCGGAGCCATCTGATCGATTTCCTGCCCGCTGAAAAAAGCTTTGGCTTTGGTGTAATCAAACGTAATCACGTTTTTCATGTTTTTTCACCCTCATTCTCCGATTCCTGGTTTTACGGTTTTTCCATGAATAAACCAATCTTCATTTTAATGTAACCGATAAGTCATTTCAAAAAACAATCAAGGAGCATGTTCAAACGAAAGCGTTCCCATTTCTACATTTCCCCGATTTGTTCCGGTTCATTTGAAGCAAATGATGATTCCGTGTATAATCCAGAAAAAAGTCAAAGGGGATTGTTATGCACAGACGAAATCATCTGATCCTGACGCTGATCTGTCTGTCTTTTTTTCTGTTCTTCACCGGATGTGTCCAAGCCGACATTCATGTGGACATCCACCGCGACGGATCCGGAACCTACCAAGTGAAAATCCTCACCAATGATTTGATCCTCACCAATCTGGGCAATGTCAAAACCCGGCTGAAGCAGCAAGGATTTCAGCTGCGGGAGATTTCAGAAGGATCCCAAAAAGGCTTTGTGGCCGAAAAAAGGGTCCAAAGCGTGATCGAGGAACCACCATCAAAAACCTTTGAGTCTCTGCAACCGACCGGCTCTGCACCTGCATCGGGGCCAAAAGACGACGGCGGTTTAAACGTGGAACATCAATTTTTCACCTCCCAGATCATTTATCGGGATGTGATCGACTTTTCGGATGAAATGCCCCGGCAAGACCTGGCGGAATGGATTCTGGAACAAATGAATTTCCGTTTTCATCTCACCACTCCGCTTCAAGCGGACGAACATAACGCAACCTCCGTGGAAAACGGCGGAAAAACCTTGACATGGCAGATCGATCCGGCCAAGCCCAATCCTGTCTATGTTGTTTATGTCATTCCCAATCCCTATACATGGAGTGTGATTTTGCTGATCGCCATCATCGGTTTGGTCGCCGGGATCATTTTGGGGATCCGCATGCGCCGCAGCAAAAAAAGAACAGGAGATTCCACAACAGAACCTCCCGTTTCCTTCCGTTGGGACAACCGAAAGTAATCAGCCACGGGTATGGCGTCAGTCCAGCCATACCCCTTCATAAACAAATTCAGCTGGCCCCGTCATATAAACATGTTGATCTTGTTCATTCCATTCGATGAGCAATTCGCCTCCCAAAAGCTTTACCCGGGCCGTCCGGTCAAGGCGGCCGGCAAGCACCCCCGCCACGACCGTCGCACAAGCGCCGGAGCCGCAAGCCATGGTTTGCCCGACGCCCCGCTCCCACACACGCATCCATACCTCTTGTGGCGACTGGAACGTGACAAACTCGATGTTTGCTTTTTGCGGAAACATATCATGTTTTTCCAGAACGGGTCCCCACTTTTCGACCGGAAACTTGTCTAAATCCTCCACTTCAATCACCGCATGAGGATTCCCCATGGACACGGCCGAAAACCGAAATGAGACCCCGTCCGCTTCAATCGTTTGGTTCACCGCTTTTTCCCCGCTCAACCGGACGGGAATCTCCGCTGGTGCCAAAACGGGTTTCCCCATATCCACCCTCACGTTTTTCCCATCCGTCCAAACCGGTTGCACCCCCACTTTGGTTTCGATCGCAAACGTATTTTTCCGGCTTGAAATTTTTTCATAATAATATTTGGCCACACAGCGCATGGCATTGCCGCATTGTTCCGCCATCGATCCGTCCGAATTAAAGATCCGCATGGAAAGATCCGCTTGATCGGACGGATACATCACCACCAGGCCATCCGCACCGGCTCCCGTGTGTCGGTCACACATCTTCCGTGCCAACGCCGAACATTCATCAAAAGACGGCTTTTGGGTCTGGTGGATGAGAATAAAGTCGTTTCCAAGTCCGTGCATTTTCGTGAAATTCATGATGTCGTTCTTTTCTCCTTCCCATCATCGCTGTACGACGGTTTTCATCGGTTTGCGGTAAAAAACCGTGCGCAGGACATCGAGCAATCCGGCCAGAATGACGGGCATCGTGGAAGTCACCGTTACAAGGATCCATTCCCTGAGACCGAGCGGGACCGTGTGGAAGACCGGCCCGAGCGGCGGATAATAAATCACACCCAGCAAGAGAACAGCCGAAGACAACACAGCCAACACCAACATGGGGTTATCCAGCGGCGTGCGTTGGAAAATCGTCCCTTGCGAACGGCAATCAAACACATAAATCAACTGGGAAAAGACCAGTGTGGCAAAGGCAACCGTTTGTGCCCGCACCAGATTCTCCGGCGTTTCGACATAAGAAATCCAAAAAGCGGCCAGAGAGCAAAATCCGATAAGCAGACCGCGGGTCACAATTTTCCATCCGACGCCGCGGGCAAAAATGCTTTCCCGGCTGTCGCGCGGCGGCCGCTGCATCGCATTTTCCTCCGCCGGATCCACTCCGAGGGCCATGGCCGGCAATCCGTCCGTCACCAGATTCACCCACAAGATCTGGATCGGTACAAGCGGCAAAGGCAAACTTGCCAGCATCGCCAAAAACATGATCAAAATCTCCCCGACATTGCTTGCCAACAAATAACTGATGAATTTCCGGATATTTTCGTATATATTCCGGCCTTCTTCCACGGCCGCTACGATGGTGGCAAAATTATCATCGGCCAGGATGAGCGAAGAGGCTTCCTTGGACACATCCGTCCCCATGCCTCCCATGGCAATCCCGATATCCGCCGCTTTAATCGCCGGGGCATCATTCACTCCGTCGCCCGTCATCGCGACAACATGTCCTTTTTTCTGCAATGCTTTGACAATCCGCAATTTATGTTCGGGCGAGACGCGTGCATACACATCCACATCATTGACAATCTTGATAAACTCTTCGTCCTTCATATTGTAAAGATCTTGTCCGGTCAGTGTCAAACCGCCGGGCCGCTTGATCTCCAGCTCAGCAGCAATGGCTTCGGCCGTCGCCTGATGATCCCCGGTAATCATGACCGTCTTGATCCCGGCCTGCCGGCTCTGCTGGATGGCTTCTTTCACGCCGGGACGGGGCGGATCCATCATGCCCGTCAGCCCGACAAAAATCAAGCGTTGTTCCATTTGCCAATCTATTGAGTCCGGGTTGGCCGGTTTGATTTCCCGATAGGCAAAGGCGAGATTCCGCAATGCTTTGGCTGCCAATTGCTCATTCATTTGCATGATTTTTTTGCGCTTGGCTTCCGTCAAAGGCACCACTTTCCCATCCGTCAGAAGATGGGTGCATTTATTCAACAGAACATCCGGCGCCCCTTTGGAAAAAAGAAAATGTTTCCCCGCCTGTTTTACCCAGACCGACATCATCTTGCGCTCGGAATCGAAAGGAAATTCTTTTACCCGTTCCCACTTTTTGTCCAAATGTTTCCGGTCAAATCCCGCTTTTTGCGCAACAACCAGCAGCGCTCCTTCCGTGGGATCGCCGTCCAATTCCCATTGACTCTTTTTGTTTAACAACCCTTTTTTACTTTTTTGGATAAATGACGCATTATTGCATAAGGCCGCAATCTCCATCAGCCTTTTCAAGGACTCCCACTTTTGGACATCCACTTTTTTCTGCTCCAACAAAATGTCCCCCCCGGGAGCATAACCGTTCCCGGTCACTTGAAACAGCACCTGATCCGCCCAAATGTGGGTCACCATCATTTTGTTTTGCGTCAATGTTCCGGTTTTATCCGAGCAAATCACCGTTGCACAGCCCAAAGTTTCCACCGACGGAAGTTTGCGGACGATAGCCTGCCGTTTGATCATCCGTTGCACACCCAAGGCCAGCGCAATCGTCACAATCGCCGGCAACCCTTCAGGAATGGCGGCAACCGCCAATGAAACCCCGGCCAGGAACATCTGATACACATCATGCCCGTGAATGATTCCGGTCACAACAACCATCGCGGTCAAAATGAGGGACACAACAATCAGCACTTTTCCCAGTTGCTCCAACCGGCGCTTCAATGGAGTGTCCGTCCCTTCGGCCGTTTTGATTAAATGGGCGATTCTTCCCATCTCCGTGGCCATTCCTGTGGAAACGACAATGCCCGTTCCACTCCCCCGCACGACCATGGTCCCCATATATCCCATGTTTTTCCGGTCACCGATGGCCACATCCTGCCGCAAGAGCGCTTCGCTTTGTTTTTTAACCGGAACCGATTCTCCGGTCAGGGCTGATTCTTCAACGTATAAGCTTTCCGTATGGATCCAGCGCACATCGGCCGGGATCCGGTCCCCGCTTTCTACCGACACGATATCCCCGGGAACCAGCCGGAAAGCTTCGATTTTTTTCCACTCCCCATCCCGTTTGACTTTGGCAACCGGCGCCGATAATTTTTTCAAAGCCTGCAGGGACTTTTCCGCACGCATCTCCTGAAAAAATCCCAGTCCCGCGTTTAAGATGATAATTGCAATGATGGCGACGGCATCGGTGTATTCTCCCAGCAATCCGGAAATCAACGTCGCCGCCAATAAAACCAAAACCATGAAATCCTTGAATTGATCGACAAACAAAGCAAAAAGGGAAGATTTTTCCCCTTCCGACAACTGATTGAGTCCGGTCTGCTTAAGTCGTTCTTGCGCCTCTTTGTCATGGAGTCCAACGGATGGATTCACCTGAAAGTGAGAAGCAACATCCTCTGTCTCCCAGTCAATCCAACGTCCTTGCTCTGCCAAGATTCTTCCTCCTTTTTCCGGAACGATTACTTTCAATGTATTCAGACGAGCTGTCAAACATACCTGAACCGGACAATCGGATTTCCGTCGGAACCAAGATATTGTAAAATGGAAAAGTGTGATGACTTTTGAAACTGGAATAAAGGATGAAACCTATGTCATATGACGGATTGGTCACCCGGGCTGTGGTGAAGGAACTCAATCAGGCACTTGCCGGCGGCAGAATCACCAAAATCTATCAACCGGGTGAATTTGAATTGCTTTTGGTGATTCGCTCGCAAGGAAAAAATCATAAATGTCTGCTTTCGGCCCATCCGGCCTATCCCCGTGTCCAACTGACCCGGTCTTCTTACGAGAATCCCAAAGAACCTCCGATGTTTTGCCGTTTGGTCCGGAAACACCTGGACGGCGGAATCATAGAAAGCGTGGACCAAATCGGATTGGAACGAATCGTCCACCTCCATCTTCGCGCCAAAAATGAATTGGGGGACTTCGTTTCGCGCAAGCTGGTCGTCGAAATCATGGGCCGGCACAGCAATATTATTTTGGTGGATCCTGACACAGGCACCGTCCTTGACGGAATTCGACGGGTCAGCCATGCCATGAGCCAATACCGGCAAATCTATCCGGGGGCTTCCTACACGGAACCGCCATCGCAAAACAAGGAAAATCCGCTGGAAGTGACAAAAGAGCGGTTTATCGCCGGGTTTGATTACAACCAAGGCCGTTTGGACAAACAAATCGTCCAGCGGTTCACCGGAATCAGCCCGCTCATTGCCAAAGAAATCATTCACCGGGCCGGATTGGGCAGCCGTGACCAACTGTGGGAAGCTTTCTCCCGATTGATGGAGAAGGCCAAGAATCACGAGTATGCCCCCGCGATCATGCAAACAGGGAAAAAGACCGTATTTTCCGTGTGGCCGCTTTCCCATATGGAAGAAACCGTCTATCGCACGGATTCCATCAGCCAACTTTTGGACCATTTTTATTACGGCAAAGCCGAACGCGACCGGATCCGCCAGCAAACCTCCCAGCTGATGCGCAAGTTAAAAAACGAAGTGGATAAAAACAAGAAAAAGATCAAGATCTTGCAAAAAGAATTGAAACAAGCAGAAAAAGCGGACCATTACCGCATTCTGGGAGAATTGGTCACAGCCAACCTGCACCAAATCAAGCGGGGGGAAAAAACGGTTGAGGTGATCAATTTTTACGACCCGGATGCCCCGGCCCTGACAATTGAACTCGATCCCACCCTCAGCCCGGCGGAAAACGCGCAACGATACTTTAAAAAATACAACAAATTAAAAGCATCCCTAAAATGGAACCAAGAACAGATCGAAAAATCCCGGGCCGACATCGAATATCTTGAATCGGTCCTTACCCAAATCGAAAATGCCGGGTTAAAAGATATTGAGCAGATTCAGGAAGAATTGGCGGAAGAAGGGTGGCTGAAAAAAACTTCCCGGCAAAACAAGCCGCGTAAAAAAGAAGCTCCCGTCCCTTATGAGGCGACGGCAAGTGACGGAACCCCGATTCTGATCGGGAAGAACAACAAACAAAACGACTATTTAACCCACAAGCTGGCCGCTTCCTCCCATATCTGGCTGCACACCAAAGACATTCCCGGTTCGCATGTCGTCATTCGCGCCAGCCAGGTCCGGGACGAAACGCTCTTGGAAGCCGCCATGTTGGCCGCCTATTTCAGCAAAGCCCGGGATTCCTCCCAAGTGCCGGTCGATTACACACAGATCAAACATGTCAAAAAACCGGCCGGCGCCCGCCCCGGCTTTGTCACTTACGATCATCAACAAACGATCTATGTCACGCCGGAAAAAGAAGTGATTATGCGGCTTTTAAACAATCAAAACCTAAAATAACAGAAGAAAGGAGTCAGATTTCCTCTGACTCCTTAAATTTTGCAAAACGCAATTAATAACAGGATGCAGCCTGCCCCTTCATCATGGATCACTTTTCCGGATCAAGCCGCCTGAGCGCCCCGGTGGATTTTGGTCTTTGGTCACCTGGGCAGTTGACCGGTTTAGCAGATGATGAAATGAGAAAAATGAACACGCTCTTGCTCCATGCTTTTTCCGGGTTTTCCCCCGACCGGCTTGCAAAACAAAAAGGCCCCGCCTTGGCGAAGCCTTTGGGGCCGCGATCGTCATCGGTTTCCGCGGCTTCCCGGTTTTGTGACGGGGATCCCTTTTTTGCACAGGGGACAATCTTTGGAGTCAAAACTTTCGATCTCCACCTTCTTTAAAGCCAGGTAAGGCTGGCGAAACGGATTTTGCCCGCCGGTCCGGTCCACAATGGAACCGACGCCCACAACGTCTGCTTTTCTTTCTTCCAAGAGCCCGATCACTTCTTTGACCGATCCTCCGGTGGTCACCACGTCTTCCACCACCAATACCTTTTGGCCGGGAGCGACTTCAAAACCGCGCCGAAGTTGCATCACCCCGTCTTTTCTCTCAGCAAAAATACATGGCACATTCAGGGCGCGGGCCACCTCATGGGCGATGATGACTCCACCGAGTGCCGGCCCGGCCACCAGATCCACGGAAATGCCTGCAAATTTTTTGGCCAACGCTTGTCCCGTTTTTTCGGCATCATCCGGATGCATCAAAAGCTGTGCACATTGCATATACCGGGCGCTGTGGCGACCCGAGGACAAAAGGAAGTGTCCTTCTTTCAGCACCTCTCTTCGTTTCATCGCTTTTTCCAAGGACCAAGCCATCTGTTCCACTCCTTTTTTAACAAATCTCTTCCACCAGGGACTGAAAGGCTTTTTTCGGATCCGGCGCTTGTGTCACCGGCCGGCCGACCACCAGGTAATCGGCTCCGTTCAACACAGCTTCCCGGGGAGTGACGATTCGTTTCTGATCGTTATTTGAAAAGCCTTGGGGGCGGATGCCGGGTGTCACCGCCAAAAATCCCGGTCCGGCCGCTTGTTTGACCCACCGGGCTTCCAACCCCGAACAAATCACCCCGTCCATCCCGGCATCGCAGGCCAACGACGCCAATTTCTGCACGGACTCACGTACATTCCCCGGGATGCCGAGTTCCTGGTTTAACATCCTCTGATCCGTGCTTGTCAGCTGGGTCACCGCCAGCAATTTCAACCGGCGGGATCCACCGGCATGTTTCTCGGCAATCTCCCGCGCTTTCTCCATCATTTTTCTGCCGCCGGAAGCATGGATGGTGACAAAATCCACCCCCAACCGGCTGAGCGATTCGATCCCCTTGGCCACCGTATTGGGGATGTCGTGAAGTTTCAAATCCAAAAAGATGGTATCGCCGGCATTTTTTCGTTTCTCCACCCATTGGGGTCCCGCGGAGAAAAACAGCTGATACCCCACTTTGATCAATGGCCGTTCGCCCGGGTCCCAAAGGGAAAGCAAGCGGTCTGCCTGCTTCTCATCCGGAACATCCAACGCGAGAAAGATACGATTTTGCGGATTTTCCATGGTTCCTCCTCCTTCCTCCTTTACACCAACACTCGGGCGAAATCCGGCTTTTTGAGCGGTTCCGCATGGAATTGAATCGATTCCAAGGTTTCCAAAAGAGCTTGCACCGTATCCAACGAGGTCAAACAAGCAACGCCATGTTCCACCGCTTCCCGGCGAATTCGGAAACCGTCCCGCTCCGGCGTTCTTCCCCGCGTCCAAGTGTTTACAACCAAATCGGCTTTTCCCTGGCGGATCCAATCCAAAATGTAGGGCGATCCTTCCTTCAACTTGTTCAACCGCTTCACGGGCAAGCCGGCTTTTTCCAGAACTTCCGCCGTGCCTTGGGTGGCGACAATGTGGTAACCCAACTCATAGAAACGTTTCATCAAGGGAAGTGCTTCTTCTTTTTCTTTGTCCCCGATGGTTGCCACCACTGTGCCAAAGCGCGGCATCTGGATGCCGGCGGCCATCAGGCCTTTGTAAACCGCCCGGGCATAATCCCGGTCTTTTCCCATCACTTCCCCGGTGGATTTCATCTCCGGCCCGAGGGCGATATCCACCTTCGTCAGCTTGTCAAAGGAGAAGACCGGCACTTTCACTGAAATAAACTCACTTTCCGGCCACAATCCGGACTGATCATATCCTTGCTCCCGCAAATTGACTCCGAGCATGATTTTGGTGGCCACTTGCGCCATGGGAATTCCCGTGACTTTGCTTAAGAAGGGAACCGTTCTCGATGACCGCGGATTGACTTCCAAGGTGTACAGTTCATTTTGATACAGAACAAATTGAATGTTGATGATTCCCTTGATGTGAAGCGCTTTGGCGATTTTTTCCGTGATCCGGGCAACCTGCTCTTTTTGCTCCCCGGTCAGGGTTTGCGGGGGATAAACAGCAATCGAATCCCCGGAATGGACCCCTGCCCGTTCGATGTGTTCCATGATACCGGGAATGAGGACTCTTTCCCCGTCGCAAATCGCATCCACTTCGACCTCTTTGCCCAACAAGTAACGGTCGATCAGGACGGGATGTTCCGGATTCACTTTGACCGCTTGCTCCATGTAAGAGCGCAGTTCCATTTCGTTATGGACGATTTCCATGGCACGCCCTCCCAGCACATAGGACGGACGGACCAACACCGGATATCCCAGGATCCGGGCGGCTTTTACCGCTTCGTCCACCGAAGTGACCGCCGTTCCCGGAGGCTGTGGAATTTGGAGGTCGCTCATCAACTGTTCAAATTTTTTCCGGTCTTCCGCACGGTCAATTTCCTCCAAAGAGGTGCCCAACAACCGGATGCCTTCATCCTGCAAGTCCCTCGCCAGATTCAAAGCGGTTTGCCCGCCGAATTGCACGATCACCCCGAGCGGATTTTCTTTTTCAATGATGTTGAGAACATCTTCTTTAAAGAGAGGTTCAAAGTACAGACGGTCAGAGATATTGAAATCCGTCGAGACCGTCTCCGGATTGTTATTGATGATCACCGCTTCATAGCCGGCTTTTTGGATGGCCATGATCGCATGCACGGTCGCATAATCAAACTCGACTCCCTGACCGATCCGGATCGGCCCCGAGCCGAGGACCACAATGCTTTTTGCTTTGCTTACCGCCACTTCGTCTTCAGATTCATAAGACGAGTAATAGTACGGGGTATTTGCGGCAAATTCCGCGGCGCAGGTGTCCACCATTTTATAAACCGGGACAATGTGGTGTTGTTTCCGCAACGCGCGAACCTCTTTTTCCGTCCGGTTTGTAAGGCGGCCGATCGCCAGGTCCGTCATCCCGAATTGCTTGGCCTTTCTGAGCAACTCCGGGGCAAGGGAACCGGATGCTTGCAACTCTTTTTCCATCCGGATGATGCGTCCGATTTTATGCAGGAAAAAACGGTCGATTCGGGTGAGTTGATGGGCTTCTTCCAGACTGTGTCCGCGCCGGAACCATTCCGCCAGCAAAAACAGCCGCTCATCATCCGGTTTTTGCAGCCGTTTTCTCAACTTGTCGCCGGGAATTCCCCCGGCTCCCGGCAGGTTCAAATCATCCTGCCCGATTTCCAGCGAACGCACCGCTTTTAAAAGCGATTCTTCCAATGTCCGCCCGATGGCCATCACTTCCCCCGTTGCTTTCATCTGGGTTCCCAATTCCCGGTTTGCCGAGACAAATTTGTCAAACGGCCAGCGGGGAATTTTGCAGACCACATAATCGATGGCCGGTTCAAAACAAGCACTGGTTTGTCCGGTCACCGGATTTTTTAATTCGTCCAGTGTGTAGCCCAGTGCAATTTTGGCAGCCACCCGGGCGATCGGATATCCCGTCGCTTTGGAAGCCAGCGCACTGGAACGACTCACCCGCGGATTCACTTCAATGACATAGTATTGGAAGCTGTGCGGATCGAGTGCAAACTGGATATTGCATCCGCCACGAATATCCAGGGCGCGGATGATTTTCAACGCCGCATTCCGGAGCATCTGGTGTTCCCGGTCCGTCAAGGTCTGACTCGGGGCAAACACGATGCTGTCCCCGGTGTGTACGCCCACCGGATCAAAGTTTTCCATGTTGCACACCACGATGGCGTTATCCGCGGCATCGCGCATCACTTCATATTCAATTTCTTTGTATCCTGCGATGCTCTGTTCAATTAGGCATTGGGTGATCGGGCTGTAACGGAGCCCGTTTTCAACAATCTCTTGCAATTCTTTTTCGTCTTTGGCAATGCCCCCTCCGGTTCCGCCCAGTGTGTAAGCGGGCCGGACGATCACGGGATAGCCGGCTTCTCCGGCAAACCGGAGCGCTTCATCGACCGTGTGCACAATTGCGCTTTCCGGAACCGGCTCTCCCAGCTCTTGCATCAATGCCCGGAACGAATCGCGGTCCTCTGCACGGGTGATCGCTTGCAGATCGGTTCCCAGAAGACGGACGCCTTCCCGTTTTAGAACCCCTTGTTTGGCCAATTCCACCGCCAAGTTTAAGCCGGTTTGCCCTCCCAGGGTGGGCAAAAGACCATCCGGACGCTCTTTGCGAATCACTTGCGTGATAAATTCGGCAGTCAGCGGTTCAATATAGACGCGGTCTGCCATGTTGGTATCGGTCATGATCGTGGCCGGATTGCTGTTGACCAAAACCACTTCCAATCCTTCTTCTTTCAGCGCCTGACACGCTTGCGTCCCGGCATAGTCGAATTCCGCGGCCTGGCCGATCACAATCGGCCCCGAACCAATCACCAAAATTTTCTTCAAGGTCGAATCTTTAGGCATTGACGGTCTCTCCCTTCCGTGCAAAAGACTCCATCATCTCAAGAAAACGGTCAAACAGATAACCCGAATCAAGCGGGCCCGGTGCCGATTCCGGATGATATTGGACGGTGAACACCGGCAGGGTTTTGTGCCGGAGCCCTTCGACCGTCCCGTCGTTCAACGCAATGTGCGTGATTTCCAATCCGGTGTTTTTCACCGAGTCAGAAGTGACGGCATACCCATGATTTTGCGAAGTGATCACGGTGCGTCCGGTTGCCAGCTCCTTCACCGGATGGTTTCCGCCGCGATGCCCGAACTTCATTTTTTCCGTGTCGGCTCCGGCGGCCAACGCGACCAGCTGATGGCCCATGCAAATGCCAAACAGCGGCACTTTCCCCATCAATTGTTGGATCGTTCGGATTCCCTCCGGCACGTCCTTGGGGTTCCCGGGACCGTTGGACAACATCACCCCGTCCGGCCGGAAGCGCATGATTTCTTCGGCTGAGGTACTGTAGGGAACGGTAATCACCTCGCAGTTGCGCTTCACCAACTCCCGCACAATGTTGTGTTTGGCTCCGAAATCCATCAAAACCACCCGTTTTCCCTTGTTCGGGGAAATATGAATGCTTTTGGTGCTGACACGCGCCACTTGGTCACGCATCAACGGAAACTTCAACTGTTCATTCAATTCCTCCAAACTCTCTTCGCCGGTGGTGATGATTCCCTTCATCGTTCCGTGCATCCGGATTTTGCGGGTCAGCATCCGGGTGTCGATTCCGGAAATTCCGATCAATCCGTATTCCTTCAAAAACGTTCCCAGCGGCAATTCGTTGCGCCAGTTGCTGGCATATTCGGCATACTCGCGCACGATCAAACCGTGAGCGTAAGGGCGCAGGGATTCGTTGTCATCGCGCGAGATCCCGTAGTTGCCGATCAGCGGGTATGTCATGACCACCATTTGCCCGCAATAAGAAGGGTCGGTTAAAATCTCCTGATAACCGGTCATGCTGGTGGTGAACACCACTTCCCCCCTTTTAAACCCTTCTGCCCCGAATGATTCGCCAACCAATAACGTACCGTCTTCCAACAGCAATCTTGCTTTCACGGACGCTCCTCCTTTTCCACTACATCAGGCAATCGTCATCTTGCCATGTCACTTTTCCGTTCAAGATGGTCAGAACCGGCCACCCTTTTAATTTCCAACCGGCAAACGGGGTGTTGCGGCCTTTGGAAGCAAAGTCCTTTGGATCAATCACTTTTTCCCGGTCCAGATCAATGACCGTGATATCGGCCGGTCCCCCTTCCACCAGGCGGCCGTAAGGCAACCGGAAAACTTCCGCCGGTTTCAAGGTCATCTTGTCCACCAATTCGTGCAACGTAATCACACCTTTTATGACCAGATGCGTATAAAGCAGCGGAAATGCCGTTTCCAAACCCACAATGCCGAACGGGGCCTGTTCGATTCCCGCCTGTTTTTCTTCCGCCGTATGCGGGGCATGATCCGTTGCAATGAAATCGATCGAACCGTCTTTCAAACCTTCGATCAATGCTTGCCGGTCTTCTTTGGAGCGGAGGGGCGGGTTCATTTTCCAATTGGGATCGGGCCCGGGGATATCTTCGTCACACAACAACAGATGATGCGGAGTCACTTCGGCCGTCACTTTTTGCCCGCGGGCTTTGGCCTCCCGCACCAGCCGGACGGACGCTTTGGTGCTGATGTGGCAAACATGGTAGTGCGCCCCTGTCTCTTCCGCCAGCAAAATGTCCCGCCCCACATGGACCGCTTCTGCAGACGAAGGGATTCCCGTCAGGCCGTGCTTTTTTGCAAACACGCCTTCATGGACGCATCCGCCTTTGGCCAGCGTGTCATCCTCACAGTGGGCCACCACCGGAAGGTCTGCCGCCACGGCTTTCTTCATCGCTTCTTTCATCATTTTGGCGCTTTGCACGCCGACCCCGTCATCAGTGACACCGATTGCCCCGGCTTTCTTCATGCCGGCCATATCGGTCAATTCATCTCCCCGCTGTCCGATGGTGATGGCACCATAAGGCAAAACCCGGGCCAAACCGGTTTTCTTTGCGCGATTGATCACTTCTTTAATTTTGTCCGGCGAATCGGTGACAGGGTTGGTGTTCGGCATCGGCGCAATCGTTGTGAATCCGCCGCGCGCCGCCGCCCGGCATCCCGATTCGATCGTCTCTTTCTGCTCAAATCCGGGCTCGCGCAAATGAACATGCATATCAATCAGCCCGGGGCAAACCAGTTTTCCGTCGGCCCAAATCACCGTCACTTCTTCATCGGGACGGATCTCCGGGGCAATCGCCCGGATCTTTTGCCCGTCAATCCACAAATCTCTTTGCACCAATTCTTTGCTTTCCGGATCCAACAAGTTCCCGTTTTTCAGCAGGATACGCAACGAAAATCCCCTCCCATCGCTCTTTCCAAGGCCGCCATCCGCACCCAAACTCCGTTTTTCATCTGTTCGAAAATTTTCGAACGCTGATCTTCAACCATTTCATCTGCAATTTCCACGCCCCGGTTGACCGGTCCCGGATGCATGATGATGGCATCCGGCTTCATGAGCCGGGCCCGTTTACGGGTCAGCCCGAATTGCCTGAAATACGCTTGTGCAGAAGAAAACAGCGTTTGGTCATGCCGTTCCAACTGCACCCGCAGCATCATCACCACATCAGCTTCCCGGAGAGCATCTTCAAACGGCACATAAGGCGCCAGTTGTTCAATCTCTTCATCCCGCATTCCATCCGGACCGCTCACCATGATCTCCATGCCAAACCGGGACAACGCCCAGAGACTGGAACGCACCACCCGGCTGTGCTTGATATCGCCAATCATCGCTACTTTCTTTCCTTCCAACTCTTTAAAATGCTTCCTCATGGTGTACAAATCCAACAAGGCTTGTGTCGGGTGGGCCAGGCATCCGGCTCCGGCATTGACGAGCGCGCATTCCGGCAGCCGGTCGGCCAATTCCTGAAAAACACAGGGGTCGGCGTGCCGGATCACCACGACACGGACTCCGAGCGAAGACAAGGTTTTGACCGTGTCATACAGCGACTCTCCTTTGGCCGTGCTGGAAACTTCCGGAGAGAAATGAATCACTTCCATTCCCAACTTTTTTTCGGCCACTTCAAAGGAAAAGCGGGTCCGGGTGCTCGGCTCAAAGAACAGATTTGCCGCAAACCGCCCTTGATACGGTGCATGTCCCGGTTGCCAATGCTCCTCCCAATACTGCGCCCGGTCCAAAAGCGTTTGTATTTCATTTCTGGATAAATCCTTGGTATCAAACAAATGGTTGGGGGCGAACCTTCGCTTCGTCACAGTCAACTGAATCCCTCCTGTCTGTCAGGCTGCTTCCGCCAACTCTTTTTGCCGCGAATCTTTTTCAGGCAAGACCAGATTGAGCAGAATGCCGGTGACGGTTGCCAACGCCATCCCTTCCAATTCCAGATGGATGTTGGCCAATTTCAGCAACGCCCCTCCGACTCCGATCACCAGAATGACCGATGCAATCACCAGGTTGCGACGGTTATCCAGGTTCACTTGATTTTCAATCAGCATCCGCAACCCGCTGGAGGCGATGACACCAAACAACAGGATCGAAACGCCGCCCATCACCGGAGTGGGAATGGTTTGAATGAGTGCCGATATTTTTCCCACGAAACTGAACATGACAGCCAGGACAGCCGTTCCTCCGATCACCCAGACACTGAAAATGCGGGTCATGGCCATCACCCCGATGTTTTCCCCGTAAGTGGTGGCCGGAGGGCCGCCGACCAGGGCAGCGATGCTGGTGGCAAGCCCATCCCCCAACAAAGAACGGTGCAATCCGGGATCTTTCACCAAGTCTCTGCCCATGATGTTTCCTTGTACCACCAAGTGTCCGATGTGTTCGGCCAACACCACCAACACCACCGGCAACATCACCACAGCCGCATGCCACGAAACGACCGGTGCCGTCAACTCAGGAGCGGCAAACCACGGGGCTTCCCTCACCGTGGCAAAGTCCACCATCCCCATCATCAAAGCCGTCAGGTATCCGCCAATCAGCCCAAGCAGTATCGGGATGAAGCGAAGGAATCCGCTGAATGCTAAATTGGCCGTGATGGCGATTCCCAAGGTGACAAGTGCCACGATAAAGTTCTCCAAAGAATAAACCTGCAATTGAACCTTTTCATTTTCCGGATCGACGGATTGAATGGTTCCGTCCAATGCCGCCCATCCGCTTGCGGTTTGCGGCATGTCCACGATCACTTCTTTTTTGCTGGCCATGTCCACCGCCGTGCCTGCCAGCGAAAGGCCGATGACAATCACCACCGAGCCGATTACAACCGGGGGCAGCAAATGATCCAGCCATTTCACGCCAAACTGGTATACAATCAGGGCCACCACTCCGTAGGCAATCCCGACCAGGAAACATCCGAATAACGCTTCACCCAGATGCTTTCCTCCTTGGGAAATGGTGATCACCGGAACAATGAAGGCAAACGAAGACCCCAGATATGCCGGGATTTTGCCCCGTGTCACAATCAAATAGGCCAGCGTCCCGATTCCGCTGGATAACAGTGCGACGGCCGGATTCATCCCCGTCAACAACGGCACCAGCATCGTGGCGCCAAACATGGCGAACAAATGTTGAAAGCTGAGAAAGAGCCATGACAAAGCTTTGGGTTTTTCATGCACATCCATGACAATTTTTTGTGAACTCATTGGCCTTAACTCCTTTGTTGAGGATAAAAAAACGTCTCTTTGCCCATACGCAAAGAGACGCAGTAAAACAATACAGCGCTTGTTTGTCAACCGCATCCCTTTGCCGGACTCACTGGACCGATTTAAAAGGGATTGATGCTATCCTTGATTTTGTTGTCGGATACTGACCCGTTCTTCTCCCTCATCCACTTCCGAGAGATAAACCGAAACCACTTCCGCCCGGGAGGTGGGAACATTTTTGCCGACATAGTCGGGGCGGATCGGCAGTTCGCGATGCCCGCGGTCAATGAGGACAGCCAATTGAATCATCTGCGGCCGTCCCCGGTCGATCAAAGCATCCATGGCGGCCCGAACCGTTCTTCCCGTAAACAAAACATCGTCGACCAAAATCACTTTTTTTCCGTTGATGTCCGGGATGTTGGTTTCCCGCACTTCGGGTTGATCATTTTTTTCCGTCAAATCATCGCGATAAAGCGTGATATCCAACTCACCGCAAGGAAGGGATTTTCCCTCAATCTGATGGATCCGTTCTTTCAGCCGGTCAGCCAGATAAATCCCTCTGGTTTTAATCCCGATCAGAACGCAGTCATCCACGCCTTTATTCCGCTCCAAAATTTCATGTGCAATTCGGGTTAACGCCCGGCGAATCGCTGCTTCATCCAAGATCACTTTTTCCTTTCCCATGCTTTCAAGAACTCCCTTCTTTGATTTCGGCGGCACAAAAAAAGTCTTTGTCTTGCCAGACGGCAGACAAAGACCTCCTGAAAAAGGGCATACCAACCCTTTTTTACATTTCCGTGCCCTTGCCAGCCTCACTGGACTGGATTTAAAGGTTCCTTTTCACTTATCTGTATCATACCGGTTGGTTTTGTGATTGTCAACAAAACGGCTGCTTTAATGCCTTGTAAATTTTTCTCATATCCTCCGGCCACTCCGCTTCCAAACGGATACGCCGGCCCGTTCTCGGGTGCGTAAAGCCGAGCACTTGTGCATGCAGGGCTTGCCCCTCAATCGCATAGGGATTTTTCTTCGGACCGTAGACCGGATCCCCAATGAGCGGATGCCCGATATATTTCATATGTACCCGAATCTGGTGCGTCCGGCCCGTTTCCAGCCGGCACTCCACCCATGTCGCCTGTTGAAATCGTTCCCGCACAAAAAAATGCGTCACCGCCGGTTTGCTGTTTTGAGAGATCACAGCCATTCGCTGACGGTGTTTGGGATCCCTTCCGATGGGGGCATCCACTGTGCCGTGATCGTGCGGAATCACGCCATGGCAAAAAGCAACATACACCCGCTCAACCGAGTGCTCCTTCAATTGTGCCGCCAACGACTGGTGTGCCAGATCATTTTTAGCCACCATCAACAACCCGGAGGTGTCCTTGTCAATGCGATGAACGATTCCGGGGCGGGCAACCCCTCCAATCCCCGACAGTTCATCCCCGCAATGGGCCAAAAGCGCATGAACCAACGTTCCCGAGTTGTTTCCCGGTCCCGGATGCACCACCATCCCCCGGGGTTTATTCACCACAATGACATCCTCATCTTCATAACGGATGTCCAAGGGAATCGGTTCCGGGCGGATTTCGGCCTCTGTGACCGGCGGGACATTGAGGGTGACCACATCCCCTTGCTTCAAACGGTAATTTCCTTTTTTATTTTTTCCGTTCACCCAAGCCAATTGGGCACGGATCCATTCTTGAACCCGTGCACGCGACCATTCTTCATTTTTTTGGGGAAGGAATTTGTCTAACCGCTCCCCGTCTGCAGAATCATCGATTGTCCATTCATAATGCTCCATGTTTTCCCATGACTCGTTCATTGTGTGTCCCTCACTTTGGTTAAAGGCTCTTTTTCTGCCGCGGGACTGGCAAAAGTCAACACCACGAGCAGAAAAACGCCGACCACGATCGATGAATCCGCAAGATTAAAGATCGGAAATTGATAAGCACCGAATTGGAAATGCAGGAAATCCACCACTTCTCCCAACCGGATCCGGTCGATCAAATTGCCGGCGGCACCGCCCAAAATCAGGGAAAACGCCGTCGGCATCCATGGGTTTTTTTCATCTTTGACCAGCCATAAGTAATAAACCACAAAGCCAATGACAATCAGCGTGATGGAGACAAACAGCCAAATTTTATCCTGCAAAATGCCAAATGCGGCTCCCCGGTTCCGGTGCGAGGTCAGATAGAAAAAACCGTCAATCACCGGAATCGATTCATACAGATTCATTTTATGTTCAACGAGCCATTTTGTGGTTTGATCCGATAAAAGAATGAGTAACGCAATCAAATAATATCTCAAGAGTCCTCCTCCTGTCCCCCACCGTCGATAATCCTTTTATCCCTCCGATTGTAGCACAGGCCGGAGTCTTCTCACAAGCTTACGACAACGGGTCGTCTTCCCGTTCTTCCCGCTCTTTTTGAGCATAGGCATCATTGTGGGTGATTTCTGTGATCTCATCCGTTTTCCCGGATAAATCCGTAATCGAAAACCCTTCCGTCAAGTCGACATACCCCCGGTGCTCATGCGAATCAATCATCAACTCATTATAATTTCTTCCTTCCACAAAAAAATCCGGGGGATTGGAAGTGCCGTACTGTTCCACATCCTGCCAGGCATCTTCTCCATCGTAAAAATTCTTGTCACTTTGGTCCTGATTGCGTCCGCCGGAATCCATCACTTTTTCTTCCGCCGGACGCCTGATGGAGGAATGTTGCTCCGGATGGTGATTCACGCAATACTCTGTGGTCGGCACCGCTTCCAACCGGTCTTCCGCGATTTCTTGGCCGCAAACTTTGCAGATCCCGTAGGTTCCCTGATTCATCCTCTCCAGCGCCTTGTCAATTTCCTTCAACCGGCGCTCATCATTTTCATTCAGGGCCAAATCTTTGCCCCGCTCGAAAATCTCCGTCCCCAAATCGGCCGGGTGGTTATCATAACCGGACAATTCGCCGATCGATCCGTTCATGCTTTGATCCATGCTGTATGAATCGTTTTGTTTCAACCGTTTTTCAATTTGGCTTTTTTCCTGTTCCAATTTTTGACGCAGCCTTTGTTGGACAACCGGATTTGCCACTTTACATTTCACCTCCTGTTTGATGGAGTCAGCAATATCTTCTCCGCCTGACCTCCTTTTCATGTATCCCATCCGTTGACGATTTGATAATTTCGAATAAACGCAAATTTATTAAACCCCTTTCTTTTTCACTTTTATACTGTTATGCTTTTGGGTAATAAAGTGGGGTGAAAACATCGAATGAGCCAATTGCAAAGAAAATTACGCCCTCGCCACGTTCAAATGATTGCCTTGGGAGGCGCAATCGGAGCGGGAATTTTTCAGGGCAGTGCAGAAACGATCCAATCCGCCGGCCCCGGGGTACTGATCGCTTATCTGATCGCCGGAGTTTTGTTGTTTATCGTGATGGGATCGCTTGCGGAAATGGCGCTGGCCAACAAAGGATTGGACATAAGGGGACTCATTTATAAAGCATTGGGATACCAAGTTTCATTTGTGGTCGGTTGGATTTATTTCATCATGTGGATTTTGGTGATGGCCGTGGAAATCGTGGCCGCCGGAACCTTTTTGCATTACTGGTTTACCGGCCTTCCGGTCTGGCTGCTCAGCTTTATGGTCGCTTTGGTGCTGGTCGGTTTAAACCTTTTGAGTGTCGGCCTGTTCGGAGAAGTGGAATTTTGGTTGACCGGCATCAAAGTGTTCACACTGATGGCTTTTGTCATTTTGGGTTCCGGATTGATGTTTGGATGGTTTCCGACGGAAAATCCGCCGTATCTCACCCATCTGACGGCACACGGAGGTTTCTTGCCCCTCGGATGGAAAGGCGTGATTTCCTCCCTTTTGATTGTAATCTTCTCCTATGGTGGAACCGAAATGATCGGGCTCACCATCACCGAAATGAAAGATCCGGAAAAATCCTTGCCCAAAGTGATTAAAGATATCATTATCCGGATTTGCCTGTTCTATGTATTGCCATTGTTTATCATCATGGGACTGGTGCCCTGGAATCAGGTCGGCGAGGCAGGAAGCCCGTTTGTCACCGTCTTTTCCGCTTTGGAATTAAAAGGCGTGGCGCACATCATGAATTTTATCCTGCTGATCGCCGTGACCTCGGCAGCCAACACCGGGATTTACTCCAGCTCCCGGGTGCTGTATTCGTTGGCAAAACAAAAAGAGGCCCCTGCGATTTTCAGCCGGTTGAACAAAAACGGCGTGCCCATTTACAGCCTCATTCTGTGCGCCGGTAGCCTGCTTCTGGGGTCGGTTGTCGCCATGGCGGCTGAAGAGAGCGTGTTTCAATATCTGATGGGAATTCCGGGTTACACCACCATCATGCTTTGGATCATCATTTGCCTTTCTCAGTTGAAATTGCGGAAGCAATACAAGGAAAAACCTTTTTTCCAAATTCCTTTATACCCGTATTTGACAGGTTTCACCCTGGCCGTATTGTCAGTGATTTTCATCACACTGTTGCTGAATCCGGATAACATTATTAACAGCATGGTCTTCCTGTCCATGATGATCGTACTGTTTTGCGCGGCCCGGTTCAAATCGGGCCTTGCGGATCAGCCGTTGCCCGACTCTTCTTCTTGATTTTACGCACGACAAATCCAAAGCCCCCTTCTCTTTATTGAGAAGGGGGCTTTGATTTGTTGCGTTTTCTGTTTTATTCGCTCAAATCGACACCCAATTTTTTCACAATGGTGGCACAGCGCGAGCACAGATGCGGATGGTCGGCATCTTGACCCACAGTCGGGGAAATCACCCAACAGCGCTCGCATTTTTCTCCTTCCGCCGTACGAACCGTCACTTTCACCTTCTCCTCCGCCGTCACTTCAGAAGAAGCTTCGTTCAGGACGACATCGGAGACAATAAACAGTTGATCCAAATGATCTGTCGACCTGAGCAACTCCCCGGCTTCCGGATTCGGTGTGATTTCGACAGTCGCTCCCAGCGAGTTTCCGATTAATTTTTCGGCCCGCGCTTCTTCCAGCGCTTTTAAGACCACATCGCGGATGGTCAACAATTCATCCCATTTTTTCTCTAAAGCTTCGTCATACCAATCTTCTCTTGCAACCGGGAAATCACAAAGTTGCACACTGATTTCACGATCGCCCGGAATGTATTTCCAGACTTCCTCCGTCGTATGCGGCAGGATGGGGTTGATGATTTTCACCAGTGTCAGCAAGACTTCATACAACACGGTTTGTGCCGAACGGCGCACTTCCGAATCCGTGGGCAATACATACAGCCGGTCTTTTAACACATCCAGGTAGAACTGGCTTAAAAACACCGTGCAGAAATGGTGGATGTCATAGTATACTTGGTGAAAATCATATTCATCATAAGAGTTGCTCACCCGCTCGACCAGACGATTCAGCTTGATGAGCGCATAACGGTCCAATTCGGTCAGTTCATTCAGAGCCAAACGATCCGAATCGGGATCAAATCCGTTCAAGTTGCCCAGCAAAAAGCGGAACGTGTTCCGGATTTTCCGGTAAGCTTCGGCTGTTTGTTTCAAGATGGCATCCGAAATCCGCACATCAGCCTGATAATCCGAAGAAGCCACCCACAGGCGCAAGATATCCGCACCATATTGTTGGATCACTTTGGCCGGGGCAATCACGTTCCCCAGGGACTTGGACATTTTCCGCCCTTCTCCGTCCAAGGTAAATCCGTGGCTCAGCACTTCTTTATATGGAGCTTGCCCTTTGGTTGCCACGGCGGTGGACAGAGACGAGTTAAACCAGCCTCGATATTGGTCTGATCCTTCCAAATACATGTCCGCCGGCCATTGCAAGTTTTCCCGTCCTCCCAAAACCGCACGATGACTGCTGCCGGAATCAAACCACACATCCATCGTATCGGTTTCTTTGCGGAACTTGTCATGACCGCATTCGGAACAGGTGGAATTTGGCGGCATCAATTCTTCAACCGGTTTTTCATACCAGACTGAAGAGCCCCGTTCTTTAAACAGATTGGCAATATAATCAATGGTTTCATCGGTCACATGAGGATGGCCGCATTTGGTGCAATAAAAGATCGGCAAAGGGACGCCCCAAATCCGCTGCCGCGAGATACACCAATCTCCACGGTCGGCAATCATGTTGTGAAGGCGGATTTCTCCCCAGGACGGTGTCCATTTGACTTTCCGGATCTCTTCCAACATTGCTTCACGGAATCCGTCAATCGAAGCAAACCATTGTTCGGTCGCCCGGAAAATAACCGGTTTTTTGGTCCGCCAGTCATGGGGATATTGGTGGGTGATAAAGCCCAATTTTAATAAGTAACCGGCTTCCTCCAGCTTTTCCGTCACTTTTTTGTTGGCATCGTCATAGAACAATCCTTCAAAGCCGGGAGCTTGCTCCGTCATGCGCCCTTTCTCATCCACCGGGCAAAGCACTCCCAAATTGTATTTTTGTCCGACATAAAAGTCCTCTTCCCCGTGTCCCGGAGCCGTATGAACACAACCGGTCCCTGCATCCAAAGTGACATGATCTCCAAAGATGACGGGACTTTCCCGGTCATACAGCGGATGCCGGCAAATGACGCCTTCCAGCTCATTCCCTTTAAAAGTTGACAGCACCCGGTAATCGGAAATGCCGGCCTCTTCCATCACTTTCTCCAACAATGCTTTGGCGACCACCAGTTTGCGTCCATTCGCCTCAACCAGGTTGTATTCAAAATCCTCATGCAAAGCAACGGCCAGGTTGGCGGGAATCGTCCAAGGCGTGGTGGTCCAGATCACCACATAGGTGTTGTCATCCGAAAGCACATCATTGCCCCGTTTCACCGGGAACAAAACATAAATGGACGGCGAGCGTTTATCACGGTATTCAATTTCCGCTTCGGCCAGTGCCGTCTCGGAAGACGGGGACCAGTAAATGGCTTTTTGCCCGCGATAAATATAACCCTTTTTCAACATTTCCCCGAACACACGGATCTGTTCGGCTTCATATTCCGGTTTCAACGTAATATAAGGGTTGTCCCAGTCACCCCGGACCCCCAGGCGTTTGAATTGTTCTTTTTGTTTATTGACAAAGGATAAAGCATACTCTTTGCACATTTCCCGGAATTTGACCGGATCCACGTTTTTCCGGTCCACTTTTTTCTTGCTGACGATGGCATGCTCAATCGGCAAACCGTGGGTATCCCAACCGGGAATGTAAGGAGCATAATATCCCTTCATCGATTTATACCGGATAATGAAATCTTTGAGAATTTTGTTCAGAGCATGCCCGATGTGCAAATCCCCGTTGGCATAAGGAGGGCCGTCATGCAGAATAAAGGAATTGGCTCCTTTTCTTTTTTCCAGCACTTGCTGATAAATGTCGATCTCATCCCACCATTTTTGCATTTCCGGTTCACGGTTGGGCAAGTTCCCGCGCATTGGAAAATCGGTTTTCGGCAGGTTTAATGTTTGACGGTAGTCCGGCATGTGTGATCACTCCTTTATCCTTTCTAAAAACATAAAAAAACCTTCTGCATCCTCTAGGGACGAGAAGGTTTCCCGCGGTACCACCCTACTGGCTTCGTATCCTTGAATTGGAGACAAAACCTCTCAACCATCCTTAACGTGGATGACGCGGTCGACCTTACTCCAATTTCAGGTGACAGTTCCAGGGTGATTTTCGATAGAAACTCGGATTAGGCTTACACCATCCCTAATTCGCTGCAAACACGAGTTTACCTATCTACTCTTCCCTTTCTTTACCATTAGCCCTGATTCTCTTTTACTGATCTCCCAGAACATCGGCGTGTCCATTAAAACATGGCTTTCTTCTTCAGTTTTCTGGATGTTCTGCGCAACTCGCGGCGTGGTTCTTCTTCTTCATAATAAGAAGAAGCGGCGACTTCGTCCATGACGGCATTATCTTCGACATTGTTCATGTTATTGAAATCCTGGAATTCCTGCGTGTTGAAATCTTGGTACTCTTGGGTGTTGAAATCCTGATACTCCTGGGTGTTGAAATCCTGATACTCCTGGGTGTTGAAGTCTTTATACTCCTGGGTGTTTTGATCCATCAACATCTCCCGGGATTGATCCTGTTCCGCATATTGTTCAAGTTTCTTACCTTGCTCTTCCAAACCGGACTCCAACTCTTCCAAAGATTCCCAATCGGAGTTTTCCAGAATGTCCAGATGCGATTGCACCAGTGTGCGGAAACGTGCACGGTAGACAGTGGCTTTTTGTTTCAAATCAAGCAGCTCGCTGTGGATGGCACGGGCCTTTTGCAATGCTTCGTTGATGATCCGGTCGGCATTTTTCTCTGCTTCCTGAACAATCAACTCGGCTTCTTTCTTGGCGTTTAAGCGAACTTCCTCGGCCACTTCCTGAGCCACACGGATCGACTTGTGAATGCTTTGTTCCATCGAGCTCAATGCTTGAGGCGACGGATGCTGAACAGGCTCCGGATAACGTTGCATCGGTTGCGGTGCCGGTGCCGGCGCCGGCGGTTGTGCGGCTTGCTGCTGTTGTTGCATTTGCTGCGGCCCGGTTTGGAACATGGACTCGTCTTCCATCAAACGCTCAATCTCTGCCTGTAACTCTTCCACTTGTTGTTCCAGTTCCAGTTTTTCCCGTGTGAGCAGTTCGAAATCTTTAATAATCTGGTCAAGAAAATCGTTCACTTCATCAACATCATATCCACGGAAAGATCTTTTAAACTCTTTATTGTGTATATCTAAAGGTGTTAATGGCATCTTTCGCACCTCCTGAAAAAATTGCACGCATTCTTATTCTACAAAATGAAAAAACGTCCTTCCGAAAGCCTGCAAAAATCCATCCGGGCTCCCATCAATGATAAGCACTCAGTTTTATCCATATTCTTCCTTTTTTGCTATGTCCCTCAATACTTTCTACAGCCAAACGTCCAAATCCTCTTAGTGAAATCAAGTCGCCCGGCGCCACCGGATAATCCGGTTGATCCACTAATTTCCAATTCACTTTGCACTTACCGCTTTTCACCATGGACGCAGCCTTTGTTCTAGAGACCCGATAACCTTCTGATATTACTGCATCGACACGCATCGAGGCCACAGAAGCCGTCCGGATCTTTCCGTTTCTTTCGGGAAGAGTCAGTTCCGCGCGATTAATCTTCCTTATACTAACACGATGGCGTCCGACTTGTCCAATACCCAAAAAAATATATTCCGCCATCTCGCCGGCAACGATAATATCACATCCTTTTGCGTGTGGCAGGATGTCCCCCAGCATGTTCCGTTTGATTCCCAAACCCGTCAAAGCTCCCAATACATCACGGTGTTTCAGTTCTTTTGAATCTTTTGTTTCAAGTCTGTAAAAAACCAAATCCGTCCATTCCGGATTTTCCCCGTAATAATCGGGAGCAATCAAAGCGCGCTTTCGCTCTGCTTCCGGATACCCGCCATCCAGACAGAAGAGAAGAGCCGGCTCCCTTTTGACAACCGACGTCAGAATAAACTGCTCTCTCGGATCCAAAAATGGAGTGACAACGAATTGGTTTTTGTCGGATGCGCGGTGCACATAGTCCAAAGAACGTTCCACAAAAGGGCGTTCTTCCGGACGAAAATGCATAAAAATATTCTCTTTTGACATCACAGAATTATAGCACCCAACCGATAATTGTATAAACGCCTAATTCTACGAAATGCAAAACAAAAAGCGCCACGATGGGGGAAATGTCAATCATCCCGCCGATCGGTGGAATGAAGCGGCGAAACACGCTCAAATACGGTTCGGAAACTTTCGCGAGAAAAACGCCCACCGGAGTGTCCCTGAAATTGGGAAACCACGAAGACAAAACATAAATGATGAGCACAATCGAATAGATATTGAAAAACTGGTTCACAATGGAGTAAATCATTTTTTCCACTTCACCTCAAATTTTTTGCCTCTTCCTCTTTGAACAGATCTGTGATCGATCCCTGGATATCCACATTCGCCGGTGTGCAAATAAAGATATTTTCACCCAGTTTTTGAATGTTTCCTCCCAAAGCATAGACGGTACCGCTTAAAAAGTCGATGATCCGCACCCCTTGTTCGCGGCGGACCATTTGCAGGTTGACAACCACAGGGCGGTGGCTTTTCAAGTGATCCGCAATTTCCGGCGACTCTTCATATGCGCGCGGTTCAAATAATACCATACGAATGTTTTTTTGTGTATGGAGCGAAACCACATTGTTTCGTCCCTTCGGGCTGGAAGTTCCTTGCTCTTCTTCCGTTTCTTCGTACAAATCCTCATCGGTCACGCCGAAAAAACCCATAATCCGATCCATGAATGTCATTAGGAAATCGCCTCCCGACACAAAGGCTAGCCACCCCGTTTTTCACCCCCAATCAAAACAGAGCCCAATCGCACCCAAGTCGCTCCTTCTTCAATGGCAATTTCAAAATCTTGGGACATGCCCATGGATAAATGAGGTACTTGCAAACGGGGATGGTTTAACCGTTGTAATTTTCCTTGCAATCGTTTTAATTCACGAAAGACAGGCCTCACTTCTTCGGGGTTGTCCGCAATGGGTGCCATGGTCATCAGGCCGGTGATGTCAATGGTGTTTAAATTCGCCACCTCACGGGCAAATTCTTCTAATTCTTGAGGAGAAATTCCATATTTTGATTCTTCTCCCGAGACATTGACTTGCAAAAAACAACGTTGCGGCGGATATCCGCCTTGCAAAACCCGTTTGTTGATTTCTTCCGCGAGGGAAAAACGGTCCAGCGAGTGGATATAGGAAAACTTGCCAACCACATCTTTTGCTTTCCGCCGTTGCAAATGGCCAATAAAATGCCAAGTTCCCCGGTCCTTTAACTCCTCCCATTTGGGAAGGGCGTTTTGCACCCGGTTTTCGCCGACATGCTCCAACCCCAGGTCCAATATGTTTTTAGTCGCTTCTGTATCTAAATATTTAGTGACCGCAAGCACATGAACCTCCTTTGGATCCCGGCCGGAACGCTGACACGCCTGCTCGATTCGTTGTTTCACTTTTTCCCACCGGTTAGCAAATTCGTTCATTCCGATCCCCTTTCCTTCTTTCCGATGTATGCAACCATTCGTCCGGTTTCTCCCTGATCGCGACGATGGGAATAAAAATAATCTTTATCACAGCTTGTACAAAATCGGGACAAAAGGATATGTCGCGGATGGACGCCGGCTTTTTCCAAAATTTTAGCATTGGCTTTTTTCAAATCCAGTTGCCAGCGGCCCCGTCCCCGACTTACTGCGACTTCATTTACGGCTTCTTCATCAGACAATATGTTTTCCAGCGGCCGGTATACCCGTTCATCCACTTCATAACAACAGGAGCCGATCGACGGACCAATCACGACACGGATTTTTCCGGGATCTGCTCCAAGCGATTGCAAACGTCTGACCATTTTTGAACCGATTCCCCCGACCGTTCCTTTCCAACCGGCATGCGCAATCCCGATCCAATCGACATCGGGGGCATAAAAATAAAGCGGAACACAATCGGCAAAGTAGGCCGCCAACAAGATTCCGGTTTCGTTTGTCACCATACCGTCGGTGTCTTGGAAAGCGGTTTTCCGCGCGTCTTTTCCATATCCCCGGTGTTTCTCTTCCACCGTTTCGATATGGACACCATGGATCTGTTCGCCGCAAGTCCAGGCGGAAAAAGGCATCTGAAGCACAGAAGACAGTTCTTTCCGGTTGGATACGACTTGTTTTGGTTGATCACCGACATGAAGTGCGTAATTTCGGCAAAATTTATCTTCTCTGTGATCTTTGGCGCTAAAACCCACGGTCAGATGAGGAAATGCGTTTTCCCATGCATCCACCGTAAAATAAGGCACGCCACTTTTCTGTTGATAACGAAAAGGCTCCATATACACCCTCCCTTCCAACCATATTACCATATCTTCACACCGGAACAAACCGATTAACGGTACTCATCACCGTCCGGTAACATGGAATGGGAAGGGGGTGCCATCGGGGAGGAGCGGCCGCTGTCCAACCGGACCAAAATCACATCCGAACCGATTTTTACAATGTGACGCCATGGAATCACCCACTCATGCCCCCCGGAAACCAGCCCGAACCATCTCGTTTCCCCGGGAACCACAATGGCTTGGATCACGCCTTTTTGCATATCCAACTCCAAATCATAAATTTGTCCCAACTTGCGCCCGTCTGCAATATTCACCACATCTTTTTCCTGCAACTCGGATATTTTCATGGGAAGATGCCCTCCGTTTGCCATTTCATTTTTATTATATATATGTAAACAGGCTGGAAAATGTAATTGGGACATCCCTTTTTTAAGTGGAACTTTTTCCGTAACAAAGAAAGCTTGCCATTTCCACCCGTTGGCAAGCTCCGGTTTATTTTAATTAATAAATTTATTCATTTGTTGTATGGCTGCTTTCTCCAAGCGTGAAACCTGAGCTTGGGAAATGCCGATTTCATCCGCGACTTCCATTTGTGTTTTTCCCTCGAAAAAACGCATGGACAAAATCATTTTTTCTCTTCCGTTTAACCGGTTCAGCGCCTCTTTCAGCGCAATCTCTTCAATCCACTGCATATCTTTGGATTTGTCATCACTTAATTGATCCATGACAAAAATCGGATCACCGCCATCCTGATAAACCGGTTCAAACAACGAAACCGGGTCTTGAATTGCGTCCAGTGCAAACACTACATCTTCTTTTGGGACATTTAATGCTTCCGATATCTCATAGATCGTCGGTTCCCTGGAATGCCGGTTGGTTAGTTGATCGCGAACCTGCAGTGCTTTGTATGCAATATCCCGCAGCGACCGGGATACGCGAATCGGATTGTTATCCCGCAAATATCGACGGATCTCTCCGATGATCATCGGCACGGCATAGGTTGAGAATTTAACATTTTGGCTGAGGTCAAAATTATCAATGGCTTTCATTAATCCGATACATCCGACTTGGAATAAATCATCCACGCATTCTCCACGGTTGTTAAAACGCTGAATCACACTCAATACCAAGCGCAGGTTCCCATTGACCAATTTTTCCCTCGCTTCAAGGTCTCCGGCTTGATATTTCTGAAACAATACACGCATCTCTTGGTTTTTCAGGACCGGGAGTTTTGATGTATCCACACCGCAGATTTCCACTTTGTTTCGTGCCATGAAAAATTCTCCTCCTCAGGATGGAACTAACTTACAGTATGTCCTGCGAAGGAGAATTTATAATGAAAATGAAATTAAACCATTTTATTGAATTCTTTACGCAATCTCTTAATAATTCTTTTTTCAAGACGGGAAATATAGGACTGAGAGATTCCCAACAGATCCGCGACATCCTTCTGTGTTTTTTCTTCACCGCCATCCAGACCAAAACGCAAAATCATAATTTTCCGCTCCCGGTCTGATAGATGCGATAATGCCGTCCGCAAAATTTTTTTATCCACTTCTTCTTCTATGTCGCGGCAAATGATGTCATTATCCGTCCCCAATACATCAGACAGCAGCAACTCATTTCCATCCCAATCCGTGTTTAAGGGCTCGTCAAACGAAACTTCCGACCGGACTTTGTTGTTGCGGCGCAAAAACATCAAAATTTCATTTTCGATACAACGGGAAGCATAGGTGGCCAATTTGATTTTTTTCTCCGGATCAAAGGTGTTCACCGCTTTAATCAAACCGATGGTTCCGATCGAAACCAGATCCTCGATATGGATCCCGGTGTTTTCAAACTTCCTTGCGATGTACACAACCAAGCGCAGGTTTCTTTCGATCAGGATGGCCCGGACGGCCGAATCCCCGCTTGGAAGCCGTTCTAACAAATGGGCTTCTTCTTCTTTGCTCAGCGGCGGCGGAAGGGCTTCGCTGCCTCCGATATAATAGATTTCTTCTCCCTTCAGCCCGAAATGAATTAAAATACGATACCAAAATAATTGAAACGCCATTTTCCATCTGGCAAACATCCCATTTACCCCCTCTTTTAAACGGCTGATACACAGGATGGATGAATGATCGCCTGGTAAGTCCCGTCGGATGAAAGACTTCCGACATCTATACCTATGAGAATTTTCTTGATTTTATTCTCATTTTCTCCTTGCGAAATGATGACATAATCCGGTTTGAGGGCCATCAGGAGATTATTCTTTGTTCCGGCCGCCCGATAAGGAATCAGGCGAATGCGATTCATCCAATCCGCCGGCAGCTCATCCCAGTCTTTTTCAAACCCCGGCTCTTTTGCTATTTTCCACAAAGGTTCCGGAAGCAGCGGTTTTAACTGCTCCAATTCCACCATGATCACCGGCGCGCGGGTGATCGGGTCCCGCAATTGATTTCCGGTGTCCACCAATCCCACACAACACAATTCTTGATCCTTCAGACGGATTTTCACATCGGCTGTGAATTGGTGAAACATTTGCCGCTCATCCAACGAACGCAATGACAAGCGGGTGTACAACCACACAAACGGAAATCCGAAAATGATCAGCCCCCATGAGACCGGGGATCCCCAACCATGTTGGGACTCCGTGTAAAAAATGCCTCCGGCCACCTGGCTGTCACCGGTCATGACATAGTGAAAAGCAACCATCGCTCCTCCCGTAATAAAGCAAATAAGATAAAACATTCCCAAATTCCTGAAAAAAGCAACCGGATCCTTAAAACCAAAAGCAATCCAAATCATAAAAATGGAAACAATGATTTTCACCGGCAAAAAGTAAGCGATGGAAAATTGCGGCCACAGATGCAACATCGAGTAAAACCCGCCCAGAAGGGCAGAAAGCAATAACCGCCACCAGACAGCCTTTTGCTTCCGGATCCCGGAAGTAAGCCAAAGGAGCAAAAAATCAATTGCGCTGTTGAGAAAGAAAATCACATCCGCATACACTGTCATAAGCTCTCTCTCCAAATCGGGGTGAGAATAGTATATCTTAATCTATATTTCAAAGTCTGTCTAAACTTGCCAACCCCATTTGACTTTTTTCGTCGAACCGGGAAACAACATGCAGGCTCCATCCGCACGGCATGCACAAAAAAAGCAACCGAATCCCGAAGGAGTCCGGTTGCAACAAACAGGCGTTCATTTGTTTTTGCGGTTGCGTAAGAAAGTGGGCACTTCCAAGTTGCCGTAAGGATCCATGATGCTTTCTTCATCCGGTTTTTTGGGGGCAGGGTCTTTTTGCAAGCGTTGGAACGGGTTCAAATTGTTATCTTCCCTTCCGCCAAATGAAGGTTTTCCCTGTGATTGCGGTTTGGCGCTCTTTTTCTCTTGCTCTTCATGATCGAAGCCGGTGGCAATCACCGTGACCAAAATTTCATCTTTGAGATCTTCATTAATGACAGCCCCGAAAATCATGTTCACTTCCGAGTGGGAAGCCTGGGTCACAATATCCGCCGCTTCATATACTTCGTACAAACTCAAATTGGTGCCTCCGGTGATATTCATCAACACACCGCGGGCTCCTTCGATCGAGGTTTCGAGCAAAGGACTGCAAATCGCTTTTTTGGCCGCATCGGCAGCGCGGTTTTCCCCGTTGGCCGAACCGATTCCCATCAAGGCCGAACCCCGTTCCGTCATAATGGTGCGGACATCCGCAAAGTCAAGGTTAATGAGCCCCGGGACGGCAATCAAATCGGAAATCCCTTGAACCCCTTGTCTCAACACGTTATCCGCTTCTCTGAACGCTTCCAGCATCGGGGTGTTTTTATCAACGATTTCCAACAGCCGGTCGTTGGGAATCACGATTAACGTGTCCACATTTTCCTTTAATGCCGCAACCCCTTGTTCCGCCTGATTCGCTCTTCTCCGTCCTTCAAAAGTAAACGGTTTGGTGACCACACCGACAGTCAGCGCCCCCAATTCACGGGCCACCGCGGCAATCTCCGGTGCCGCTCCGGTTCCGGTGCCTCCACCCATTCCGGCGGTGACAAACACCATGTCGGCTCCCTTTAAGACGCTTTCGATTTGTTCCCGGCTTTCTTCAGCCGCTTTTTTTCCGATTTCCGGTTTGGCTCCGGCTCCGAGCCCCCTGGTCAATTTTTCCCCGATTTGCAGGCGGACAGGCGCCTTGGAGCGGTTTAAAGCCTGTGCATCCGTGTTGACGGCAATAAATTCGACCCCTTGCACGCCCGCCTCAATCATCCGGTTGACTGCATTGCTTCCGCCACCACCGACACCAATGACTTTTATCTGGGCAATTTGTTCCATTTCAAGATCAAAATCCAACATATTCTTGTCCCTCCAATACAAAAGCTTACCAAAATCTTTTTAAATGAATTCATTTAACCAGTTTTTCATTTTTTCAAAAGCCGACGGTCCACGCTGCTTTTTCTGGCGAGGAGGGTGATGGGAGGTTCGATGCGACTCGGTTTGGAAAGCCCCGCGTTTATGCAAGTAGTGAATCATGCCGACTCCGCCGGTGTATGAGGGTTCTTTGACGCCAATATTTTGGGGAGTGGCAATCCGTACGGCTCCGCCCAATTGGTTTTGCGCAACATGCAGGATATGCTGTGTTGCCATGACTCCTCCCGTCAACACATAACCACCGGCAGGTTCTTCCGAAAAGCCCATGGCTTTGACCTGTTGGCGGATCAACTGAAACATTTCTTCCAGCCGGGGTTCGATGATTTGCGCCAACTCCAGTTGGGTTACAATCCGGTCTCTGCTCGTTCCAATCGTTTGCACATTAAACATCTTGTCTGTCAACGCAAATTCTTTACAGGCAACCCCGTATTTGCATTTCACTTCCTCGGCTGAACTGGTCTGTGTCCTGAGTCCTATCGCAATGTCATTGGTTATGTATTCCCCACCAATCGGAATGACGGAAGTTCCTGCAAGGTGACCGTGCTGATAAACCGTCAGTGTCGTGGTTCCGCCACCCATGTCCACCATGACGACACCCAGATTTTTCTCATCATCAGACAGGCAAAGCTCACTGACGGCCAGCGGCAAAAACACCATTCCGGCGATATTTAAGTCCGCCCGCTCCACACAGCGAAGCAGATTGGTCAATATCGTCTTGGTCCCGGTGACAATGATCGCATCCACTTCCAACCGGACACCGACCATTCCGTTTGGATCTTTGATATCATCGAGGCCGTCAACAATAAATTGCTTTGGAACGACTTCAATCACTGCCCGTTCCGGCGGCAACGCAATCACACGCGCCGCTTGCAACACACGGTCAATGTCATGAAGGCTGATCTCCCTGTCTTCACTGGAAACAGCAACAACACCATGGCTCGGCTGCAAAGAGACATGGTGTCCAGACACTCCGACAAACACCTCGGAAATCTCTATGCCAACCATGCGTTCAGCATGATCCACCGCTTCACGTATTGATTGTACGGCTTGATCAATATTGATGATGGCTCCCTTTTTCATTCCTTGTGACTCTGCCGTCCCTACTCCCACAATGTGTGGTGTTCCGTCTGCGTTGATTTCGGCTACGATGACACGAACTTGTGAAGATCCAATATCCAAAGTGATAACGAAATCCTCATTGCTCAATTCTGGGCACCTCCTTGCCCGGGAGTCAGTCTTAATGTATGGGTATCCATTTTAGAATGAAAATATATTAAGGAAAAGGGAGGAAACTCTTACAAACCATATTCAACAATCACAGAGTGATCCCCTCTAAAGCAAAACATTTTTATTTATATTCCTATTTCCATGTTTTTCTTTTTAAACAATCTTCCACCTCATATCAGGTTGCCGGCTCCGCTCCGTCATCCGGAATAAACCAGATGCTTTCCAACAAATACAGTGTACCTTGCGGATGTTTAAAAAACGAGGGATAGTAATTCATTTTTTGTGAAAGATCTTCCACTCGCACAAAAATGCGGTGATGATAACCGGTTAAAATTTCCACTTGATCCTGGTGTTTGGAAACGGGTCGGACTTCTTTGATGGAACGTTGAATCATCGGAGGGATTTTTCCAATTTCTTTCACTGTTTGTTGCAGCATGGGATGGGCAAGATCCCATCCTTTAAATAAAATCCGGTCAGATTTGAATGAAAGCTGCCGGTGAGGTAAAATAGTACCGTCCAATAAAATGGGGAGATGTTTCTGATCTTTGGTTTCAAACCAACCGACAACCGGTTTTTCCCGAATCAAAATGGTCACTTTATCCGGAAACGATTTTTTGACCTCTGCGTGACGGACTTCGGGAATGGTCCGGATTTGACTTGCGATTTCGTCGGGTTGGACACCAAAAAAAGAAACCCCTTCCTGTATCTGCGCTTTCTTTAAAATCGTTTCGGTTGATACCAATTGGTTTCCGGACACTTGAATCTCTTTGATTTTACTCAGCGGCGATCGCAAGAATATGGCAAACAACGCTCCCATAAAAAACAAAAAGATAAATGCCAAAATCCATGGTGACGGGGACCGTTTTTTGCCAATCCAATTGCGAAAGGGAGGAATGCGTTCATCCACCAAATGATACTCCTTTCCTCTGCTTTCGCCTGACTGACCAAGATGCAAAAAATATAATCTTCCCTATATATTACCACAAATATGGGATGTTGAAAGGTTTTCGCACAAAAAAACAGCGGCACAATCTGTGCTACTGTTCAGCATCCTTCTTGATCCGTTTGATATTTCCTCCCAATTGTCCGAATGTTTCCTCCATTGGCTCATAACCCCGGTCAATATGATGAACGCCATGAACAATGGTCCGGCCGCAAGCCGCCAATCCGGCGATCACCAATGCCGCTCCGGAACGCAAATCTGATGCAAACACTTCCGCTCCCTTCAGTCTTTTTACCCCGCGAATCGTGACCGTACGCCCGTTCAAATGCATATCCGCTCCCATTTTCTTCAATTCATGCACATGTTTCAGGCGCCGTTCAAAAATGTTTTCGGTCACCCGGCTTTCGCCCTCCGCCAGCGCAAGCAGGACCATGGTTTGTGGTTGCATATCGGTCGGAAATCCGGGAAACGGCTTTGTCACCAATTCAGAAGCCGGCCGGATGGATGAACCCGCCTTTACCCGGATGCCCTCCGGATCCCGACTGAAATGAACCCCCAATGGCTCAAGATGTTCGGCGAGCCCTTCCATCTCAGCTTCCTTGATCCCTTTCATAACCAATTTTCCCCCGGTGATTGCCGAGGCAATTGCGAAAGTGCCCGCGGCAATCCGGTCGGACATGACCTGATGGGAAGCGGCTGTCAAATAATCGACCCCAATGACCCGAATCTCGGGCGTGCCGGCTCCTTCAATCTGAGCTCCCATTTTGGTCAGGTATGTTGCCAACTCAACGATTTCCGGCTCACAAGCTGCATTTTCAATGATGGTCTCCCCTTCGGCACACACCGCCGCCATCATGATGTTTTCCGTGGCGCCGACACTCGGAAACTCCAACGGGATGTGTGTGCCGGTCAGTTTGGGCGCTTCGCACTGAATGATCCCATCCGTCTCCACAATTTCCGTTCCCAACATGGCAAGCCCTTTGAGATGGAGATCAATCGGCCGTGCACCGATATTGCATCCCCCGGGTTTGGTCACACGAACCCGCTGAAGGCGTGAAAGCAACGGCCCCATCAGAAAAACCGATGACCGGATTTGCCTCATTAGATGTTCCGGAATGCAATGTCTTTCCATGTTCCGTGTATCCACATACAACGTCGACCGTTCACGAACGATTTCCGCCCCCAACGACTCCAAAATCTTACACATTGCAAAAATGTCGGTCAGTCCGGGAACGTTTTCGATTTGGTGAATTCCTTCGGCTAAAACCGTAGCAGCCAGGATGGGTAAGGTTGCATTTTTTGATCCTTGGACACGAACAGATCCGGACAGAGGTTTGCCACCTTCAATCACAAACCGTTCCAATGTGTCACCTCCGTTTACTCTTCACCCACCACCTGCACTTCCGGTTCGAGACGGATATTGTATTTCTCATCAATGGTTTGAATGATGTGCTCGATCAATTGCAAAACATTTTTGGCCGTGGCATTACCCCGGTTGATAATAAAGTTCGCATGCGTGGTAGACACTTCGGCATCCCCGATCCG
Organism: Thermoactinomyces vulgaris; assembly: GCF_005886755.1. NCBI lineage: Bacteria > Bacillati > Bacillota > Bacilli > Caryophanales > Thermoactinomycetaceae > Thermoactinomyces > Thermoactinomyces vulgaris. Next base: position 1,128,029 of record NZ_CP039710.1, on the reverse strand, counting down.
AAAGCCCTTTAAACCGGCTTCCTGGATCAGGCGGCCGGCGTAATCCCCCGGCGGATTTCTGAAAACACTACCAGCGCAAGGATATTGTAATGGCTGTGTCTTTCTCCGGCGGTCTTTATAAGAAGTCAGCCGCGACATGATCTCATCCCGTTCACCGTACTCCAATGTGAAGGAAGCTTCGGTCACGATTCCTTTCAGTTTGGTTTGAAGCACGGAAGTACGATAGCGAAATTCCATCTCTTCATTCGACAATGTCACCCATTCACCGGTTTCCAAAAGCACAGTCGCGGAATGAAGAACTTTAGAAATGTCAGAACCATGCGCACCCGCATTCATGTAGACGGCGCCCCCCACGTTACCGGGGATTCCCGCCGCAAACTCCAATCCGGTCAGCCCTTGTCTGGAGGTCATGGTTGCCAGCAAGATGGTGGAATACCCGCCGCCGGCGGTGACCCGGGTTCCATCCACTTTCAACTCGTTAAACCCTTCATCCAATTTGAACACCACACCCCGGATTCCACCATCCCGCACCAACAGATTGGACCCTCTGCCAATCACTCTCCAAGGAATCTGATGCCGGTACACCACCTGCATCGCCTGTTCCAATTCTTCCTTATTGCGCGGATAGATCAGGAGATCGGCAGGGCCTCCCACTTTCCACGTCGTATGGCGGGACAAAGGTTCATTGACTCGCACATCCTGAATTCCGATGCTTTTCATCTCTTGTATGATTTGTTCCACTTGATCGTCCCTCCTCGCCTACCCCGAAAGAGTCCCTCCAACCACTGGCTTAACATAGTTTATGCCGGTCCGTACTGATTGTGACGAACGTCTAATTGGTAGAGACCCTACTTTTCTCATTCATGGGTAACTGCAATTTTTTCCAACTCGCTGACCAATACTTCCGCCGCATGGGGGCGCCCCAGACGGCTGGCCGCTTCACTCATCGCATGATGTTCCTCTTTATTTTCAATCAGCCGTTTCACTTCACGCCACAAGTTTTCGCCCGTGCATTCACTTTCCAGAAGCATTTTGGATGCCCCTTGTTCCTCCAGCCATCTTGCATTGGCTTCCTGGTGGTTGTTGGTGACATAAGGGGACGGAATCAGAATAGAGGGTAAACCCAATGCTGTCAACTCGGCCAGCGTCGAAGCCCCTGCTCGTCCAACCACCAGATAAGTGGCTGCCAGCACATCCGGCATGTTATAGATAAACGGCTTGATATCCAGATTGGGGATATCATCGGTTTCAACCATTTCACGAATTTTATCATAGTGAACTTCGCCAGTCACATAGACAAAATGGACATCCGGCATTTCTTTCATGCGGGGGATCATTTCGAGAACCGCTTCATTAATGGCTTTGGCTCCCCGGCTTCCCCCGAAAATCAAGATAATCGGTTTGTGGGCATCCGTGATTCCCAAAGATTTTCTCCCGTTCGCGGCATTGGCTTGTACCACTTCGGTCGCCCTCGGGTTGCCGGTGAATACAATGCGGTTGGCACGGCTCAAATATTTTTGCGATTCCTCCAGGCTGATGGCAACCACATCCACAAACCGCGATAAAAATTTGGTGGTCAAGCCCAACACGACATTTTGCTCATGAATCAGGGTCGGAATTCCCATCTGATGGGCCGCATACACAGCCGGACCACTGACGTAACCGCCGGTTCCCACCACCACATCCGGCTCAAATTCGCGCATATATTCTTTGGATTTGCGAACGGCTTTGATGAATTTGTGCAAGGTGTGGACGTTTTCCCAAGAAACGCTTCTCTTAAACCCTTGGATTTCCACGGTATAAAAATGAATGTTCCCTTCTTTGGGAACAATTCGTGATTCCAATCCTTCACTGGTACCGATATAAGCGATTTCCACATCCGGGAATTTTTTTCTGACTGCCCGGGCAATTGCCAAAGCCGGGTAAATATGCCCGCCGGTTCCGCCACCGGATAACAAGATTCGTTTCATGATCCTTCCTCCTGATTATTTGGATTTACGTACAAACCGCGATAAATTCATCAATATTCCTACGGCTGCTAATGTCAATGTGAGGGAAGAACCTCCGTAACTCAAAAAAGGCAATGTGATTCCGGTCACTGGAAAAACCCCGGAGACAACCCCGATATTGATCACGGCCTGAATGATGATCATCGCCGTGATCCCTGTTGCCACCAAGCTGTAAAACATGTCGGGAACACCCATGGCCACCCGGATGCCGCGCCATACCAGGACGGCAAACAGCAAAATCACCGTGGCCGCTCCCAAAAAACCCAACTCTTCGGCTAAAATCGAAAAAATAAAATCCGTATGCGGTTCGGGAAGATACAGGTGTTTTTGTTTGCTCATGCCAAGCCCCAGCCCCATGAGCCCGCCGGGGCCGATGGCATATAATGACTGGATCAAATGATAACCCGCACCAAGCGGATCCTGCCACGGATTTAAAAAAGCGACAATCCGTTGAATACGGTAAGGTGCAGCCAGTATCAGCATGACGAATCCGACCACACCCAATAAGAAAAAGAAAGCCAAATGTTTTTTTCTGGCTCCGGCAGCAAAAATCAAAATAATTCCGGCTCCCATCAAAACGGTGCCCGTTCCCAGGTCCGGCTGCATCATGATAAGCCCGAAAGCGAGCCCCAACAACAGAAGTGCAGGTAAAAAACCCCGGGTAAAATGTTTGATGTCATAGTCGGGGTTGGAAAATATGCGGGACAAAAACATAATCATGGCCAGTTTCATAAACTCGGAAGGCTGGATGCTGAAAGCCCCGATTCCCAACCAGCTTCTTGCACCGTTACGCAAAATTCCAACCCCGGGGATCAAGACGATCAACAACAGAATGAAACATATCACAATCCCTGGTTTCGCCCATTCACGAAACTTTTCCGGGTCCAGTTTTGCAATCCAAAACATCAAGAAAACACCCAAAGATGCAAACAAGAATTGCCGCTTGGCGAAATAAAACGCGTCGTCGTATTTATGATAAGCAAAAGCGGCACTTGCGCTGTACACCATCAATACACCGATGGTCAAAAGCAAAACGATCGCAACCACAATGACGATATCGGGTGTTTGGCTCTTTGGATTCATGGGCGTTTTCACCTCTTGAAAATTTGGGCAAGCTCTTATACTTGAAGATTATGCACAGTCTTCTTAAATATGCTTCCCCTTTCCTCAAAAGAGGTGAACTGGTCCCAGCTTGCACATGCCGGGGAGAGCAACACCACATCCCCGGGCCGGGCCAGGTCAAATGCCCGTTTCACAGCCGTTTCCAAACCGTCCACGGAATACACATCTTTCAGCCCGGCATCCTTTCCCCGCCGGGTCAGGATCTCTTTGGTTTGGCCGTATGCAATCAACGCTTTCGCCCTTTTGTTAAAAACCGGGATCAACTCTTTAAAGTCGATGCCCCGGTCCAATCCTCCCCCGATCCAGATGACGGGTTCACGAAAGGATTCCAAGGCTTTGGAAGCCGCTTGCGGATTGGTCGCTTTGGAATCATTGTAAAAACGGACTCCGTTGATCTCAGCCACAAATTCCAAGCGGTGCTCCACCCCGCGAAAGTTTTTCAGCACCTCACGGATCGCAGACACGTCCGATCCGGCTGCCAGACTCATCGCGGTGGCCGCCAGTACATTTTCCAGGTTGAATTCACCGCGCAGGGCAATGTCATTCACCGGAAGGACGGGTTCCGTTTTGTCCCCGATCCGGGCGGTCACCATGCCCTCTCGGACAAACACTCCTTCCGGCACTTCCTCCTTCCGGCTGAACCACCAAACCTCACTTTTGATTTGTCCGGCCGCCTCTTGACATACCGGATGATCCCGGTTCAGGACGGCGATGTCTTCCGGCGTCTGATTTTGAAACAATTTCATTTTGGAAGCAATATAATCTTCCATATTCGAATGGTAGTCCAAATGCGCCGGATAAACATTCAGGAGACAAGCGATGTCAGGTTTGAATGTGCGGGTGCCTTTCAACTGAAAGCTGCTGAGCTCCGCAACCAGCCACCCGTTGTCCGGGTTGGAGCGGACCGCTTCCGTCAATGCTTGTCCGATGTTTCCGGCCACCTGATTTTGGATTCCGCTTTTGGTCAACATTTCCCCCACCAGGGTTGTGGTGGTGGTTTTTCCGTTGGAACCCGTGATTCCGATGACCGGCGAATCGGAAAGGAGTCCGGCGATCTCCACTTCCGTTATGACGGGGATCCCCTTTTCCAATGCTTGAGCCACCGGTTTGGCATGATAAGGAATGCCCGGATTTTTCACCAACCAATCCACTTCATCATGGATCAAATCATCCGGATGACTTCCGCAAAGAACCGGGATCCCGATTCCTTCCAATTCTTCGGCTTCGGGACATGCTTCCCGCGGTTTTAAATCATTGACCACCACGTTGGCGCCCAACTCATGCAAACATTTTGCAACAGCAACTCCACTGCGGGCCAGCCCCAAAACAACCACCTGGCGGCCCGCCCAAATTCCGGTATTTTTCATTACAACCACATCTCCAAGAAGACACCCAAACCGGCGAGAACCAGACCGAAGAACCAAAAGGTGGTCACCACCCGCCACTCAGACCAGCCGCACAATTCAAAGTGGTGGTGTAACGGGCTCATGCGAAACACCCGTTTGCCACGGAATTTAAATGAAGTCACCTGGATCATCACAGACAATGTTTCAATCACAAAAATTCCACCGATAATGGGTAACAATAATTCCGTTTTCGTAATCACGGCCAACGCTGCAATGCCGCCGCCGAGAGCCAATGAACCGGTATCTCCCATAAACACTTTAGCCGGATTGGCATTAAACACCAAGAATCCCAGAAGCGCTCCGACCACGGCCACGGAAAAAATCGTCACCGTCGGGTTGCTTTGCAAAATCCCGATCACGGCATAAGCGCCGTACGCACTCACTGCTGTTCCGGCCAATAAGCCATCCAAACCATCCGTCAGGTTCACGGCATTGGAAGCACCGATCATCATTAACAAGAGAAGAGGCAGATATAACCAATTCAGATGAATGGTCAAATCAGTAAACGGAATGTCCAAGCTGAAAATATAGTTGTTGGGACCGCCTGTCCGCACTTCCAAAAGCACCCAGAAAAGAACCAAACCGATAAACAGCTGACCGAGTAATTTCTGGTTGGCGGTCAGTCCGAGATTCCGTTTCATAACCACTTTAATATAATCATCCAAAAAGCCGAGAATTCCGTAACCCAATGTCGCAAACACCAAAAAGAACAGGTCTGCGTTAATAATGGCATCGTTGTTGTTCAACAAGGTCAAACTGCTGAGCGGAACGGCCGTCAACACAATCGCGGTGAGGATAATCACTCCGCCCATCGTCGGGGTTCCCGCTTTTTTCAAATGGGCTTGCGGCCCTTCCTCACGGATGCTTTGACCAAATTTCAACCGTTTTAACACCGGAATGATCATCGGTCCCAGGATGACGGCAATACCAAAAGCAACTGCAAGTGGAATTAAAATAAATCGAAATTCTAGATTCCCCATAGTTCTTCCCCTACGCTCCTTCAGTCATATTTTTGACAATCTGATCGAGCCTCGCTGCACGTGAAGCTTTGACTAAGAGGATGGTCTCTGGATGTCCTTCCCGGAGCAATGTTTCTACAGCTTCATCCGGCGTATGGAAATGAACGAGGGCTTGATTGTCACAAGCTTTTGCTTTCATAGCTCCCTCATGAATCCACCGGCCCCGTTCGCCAATCGTATATAAGCGGTGAATGCCTTTTTCCATGGCATACACCCCCAACTCTCTATGATAATGCTCCTCTTGTTCTCCGGTTTCAAGCATATCTCCCAGAAGAGCCCATTTCTCTTTTTCCGGCTCAATCTCTGCCAACAAGTCCAATGCTGCTTTCATGGATGTGGGACTGGCATTGTAGGCATCATCGATCAGCAACATTCCATTTCTTGCCATCTTCGTCTCCAAACGCATGCCGGTCAGGGTCACATTTGCCAGGCCACGGACAATCTCCTCTTCCCGAAGTTTAAAATACCGGGCCACCTCGATGGCAAGCAACGCGTTTTTGACATTGTGCCTTCCCAATAACGGCAAAGTGAAACGGGTACCGGTTTTCCGGGATTGAAAAGAAACCCCCTCGGTTCCCCTGACCTCTATTTGTTCCGGAGATTCGTCAGAATCGGTTTCCCATCCGGTTTTGATCAACAGCCTGGACTCCTCTTTCAACAAGTTCCGAAGCAACGGTTCATCTCCGTCGATCACCAGTGCCCCCGTCGGGGACAGTCCATCTTTAACTTCCAATTTTGCCTTCGCAATTCCTTCCCGGCTCCCCAGATGTTCGATATGGGACTCGCCGATGTTGGTGATCACCGCGACGTCCGGACGGGCAATGTTCGAAAGGACGGAAATCTCCCCGCGATGGTTCATTCCCATCTCGATCACCGCAATTTCCGTTTCCTCCGGCATCGATAACAAGGTTAAAGGCACACCGATATGATTATTAAGATTTCCTTTCGTTTTATGCACCGCATATTTTTCAGCCAACAAAGATGCGATGAGATCCTTGGTGGTGGTTTTTCCATTGCTTCCCGTCACCGCTACGACTTTGGCCTGACATTCCGCGCGGTATCCGGCAGCCAGTTGTTGCAATGCTTTCAACGTGTCTTCAACCACAATGACAGGGAGGTGAAGCTCCGGAAACGGCCGGTCCTGCTGCCACAAGACGGCTGCCGCCCCTTTTTCTCCGGCATCCTTTACAAACTGATGCCCGTCAAAACGTTTGCCAACAAGCGGAACATAAAGCTGATTGGCCCGGATGTTCCGCGTGTCTGTCGACACCCCGCACACCAGCCGGTGAAGATCGACAGGGCTTCCCCTCCAGCTTCCGCCGGTTGTTTCCAAAATCCATTGACATGTACGTTGCATTTCATCATTCCTCACTTTGCCCACATGGATCGAATGGCATCGGCGGCCACTTCCCGGTCATCAAAATGATGGCGTACGCCGTTGATTTCCTGATAGGTTTCATGACCTTTTCCGGCAATTAAAATCACATCTTCCGGTTTGGCTTTGGCCACCGCTTCATAAATCGCTTCCTTGCGGTTTTCAACCACCAAATAACGGTCTTTGGGATACTGATCCACCCCGACCAACATATCTTCCAAAATCGTGACCGGATTTTCCGTACGAGGGTTATCCGAGGTGAAAATGGCCAAATCACTGTTTTTCACCGCAATCTCCGCCATCAGCGGACGCTTGCTGCGATCGCGGTCCCCACCGCAACCCACAATGCAAATCACCCGACCCTTGGCAAATTCGCGAATGGTGGTCAACGCATTTTCCAGGCTGTCCGGTGTGTGGGCGTAATCCACAAGAACCGAATAAGGCTGTCCCAAATCAACCGGTTCAAACCGTCCGCTGATTCCTTCCACTTTGGCCAAGGCCGACTGAATCTGTTTCAGGTCCATGCCTTCAATCAGCGCGACGGAAACGGCCGCCAATACATTATATACATTAAATTTGCCGACCAATCTTGACCGGATGGGAACTTCTCCGCGAAATGTCTTTAACGTAAAGGTCGTTCCCGAAGATGAAAACCGGATATTTTCCGCCGTGACGTCAGCAGGCTGCTCGATGCCGTAGGTAATCACCTGCGCCGGCGTCCGTTGCATGAAATAACCGGAAGCTTTGTCATCCGCGTTGAAAACGGCAAACGCATTATCTTCTAAATCTTCCGCATAAGCATTTCCCAATTGACTGAACAGCAAACTTTTCGCTTCGCGGTAGTTTTCCATCGTCTCATGATAATCCAAATGATCTTGCGTCAAATTCGTGAAAACAGCGATCCGAAATTGACAACCTCTGGTTCTTCCCATGTCCAAAGCATGCGATGAAACTTCGATGACAGAATACTCACAACCCTCATCTTTCATCATTCGAAACGTTTTTTGCAAATCTGTCACTTCGGGAGTTGTATTTTTGGTTGCAAACTTTTTCTTTCCGATTTTTGTCTGAATGGTTCCGATCACGCCGGTTAGAGAACCTTTGTGTCTGAGAAGCTGTTCAATCAGATAAGTCGTGGTTGTCTTTCCGTTTGTTCCCGTCACTCCAATCAGCTTTAATTCTTGCGTCGGATAGTGGTAAAATTTCGCAGCCACCACGGCCATCGCTCTGCGTGTGTCAGGCACTTGAATCACGGGAATGCCCGGCAAATCAACCGGTTTTTCCACCATGACCGCCGCGGCGCCGTTGGCCACCGCCTGCTCGACAAAACGGTGGGCATCCACCTTCGTCCCTCTCAGAGCAATAAACAAGTCTCCCGGCTGAACCTGACGGGAATCGATTTGGATGCCATGAATTTCGGTCATCAGATCCCCTGTCGTCTTGTACAACATTAACGGCCGGATTAACTCACATATTCGCATCTTCTTCCTCCTTTTCGACAACAGAAAGACAACAGAAAATGCCAGGGGTATTCCTGGCATGGTCTATTCACATACCCTATTTTAATCTCCTTTCTATCATTTGTCACTTTCCTTGGCAAGTACGCACTTTCCTGCAATTACCGGATAAACCCCCGAGAATTCAAGGAGTGAGCAAAATCAAGCCACTGAATCCCCTTAGAAATGTTTGCATTTTGTTTGCAAATTGTTTGCATTTAAGTAACAAAGAAGCGCTGGTTGACGAGCCAATCGGGGGTTTTCTATGAATCCCCCAAATAGATTTTGATGGTCGTTCCTTTTTTGACACGTTGCCCGGGCTTGGGCATTTGATCAATCACCTTTTGCCCGTTTCCATAAACTTGCAGCGGAAAGGAATATAAACTGGAACGAATTTCATCGATGTCTTGATTGACCAAATTGGGTGCCGGGACAATCGGGATTTCTGCCGGTCCGTTTTCCGGCGGGATTTGTTTGGTTCGTTTGGGGATTTTTAAATACCGCAAGCTGTCATCCAAAATATTGCCGACAATGGGGGCGGCAACCACTCCGCCGAATTGAATTCCCTTGGGATTGTCGACTGCCACATAGACGACCAATTGCGGATCATCCGCCGGCGCAAAGCCGATGAACGAGACGATGTGGTTATTTTGCAAGTATCTGCCATCCGGTCCCACCTTTTGTGCGGTTCCGGTCTTTCCGCCCACCCGGTATCCATCCACAAACGCTTTCCGTCCCGTCCCCTTCGCCACGACACTCTCCAAGGTTTGCCGGACTTGGGCGGAAGTCGCTTCGGAAATGACCTGCCGTTTGACTTTGGGTTTGACTTCTTCCACCACTTTTCCGGTTTCCGGATCCACCCATGCCTTGGCGATGTGGGGAACCATCAGCTTCCCGCCGTTGATCGCGGCCGAAACGGCAGCCACCTGTTGAATCGGGGTCACTGAAACCCCTTGTCCGAATGCCGTGGTTGCCAATTCAACCGGCCCCACTTGATTTTCCTCAAATAAAATTCCGCGTGCTTCTCCATTCAGGTCAATCCCGGTTTTCTCCCCAAACCCGAACTTGCGGATATAGGAAAACAATGTTTCTTTTCCCAGCCGCTGTCCCAACGTGACAAATCCCGGGTTGCAGGAGTTTTCCACCACTTCCAAAAATGTCTGATGTCCATGGCCTCCCGATTTCCAACAACGCAACCGGGCACCACCCACCTTGATGTAACCGGGATCATGAAAGTGATCCTGTAAATTCACTTTCTTTTCTTCCAGTGCCGCGGCCAAAGTGATAATTTTGAAAGTCGATCCCGGTTCATATGTTTTCCAGATCGGCAGATTCCGGTTATAAATCAACGGGTCGGTCACCTTATACTGATCCGGGTGAAAAGTGGGACGGCTGCTCATCCCCAGAATTTCACCGGTATTGGGGTTCATGGCAATGGCCAAGGCATTTTCCGGTTGATACTGGGCCATCGCCTGATCCAATTCCCGTTCGATGATGGTTTGAATCTGGTAATCCAGGGTAAGCATCAAGTCCAGACCATCCTGAGGGGGAATAAACCGGTCCACCCCTCCCGGCAATTTGTCCCCGCTGGCGGTGGCACTGAACGAAACATATCCCTTTTTTCCTTTCAATTTTTCATCATAGATCAATTCCAACCCGGCCAGCCCCTGATTGTCGATCCCGGTAAATCCCAAAAGATGGGCGGCAAAACTGCCATGGGGATAATACCGTTTACTGTCTTCTGCAATGGCAATCCCCGGGAGCCTGAGCCCTTGAATTTGCCGTGCTTTCTCTTCCGAAATCTTTCTCCCCCACGGATGAAGTTTAACAATCAATTGCCGCTGTGTGATTTTTTCATAGATTTTTTGTTCGGGTGCCTGGAGAATACGGGCCAATTGCTTTGCTGTATTGGCCGGATCTTTGATTTGGGCCGGAATCGCCATGACGGAAGGGGAACTGATGTTGTATGCCAGCTTCTTTTGATTCCGGTCCAATATCTTTCCCCGTTTCGGTTCATAAGGAATATTCCGGCTCCACAGGTCTTTGGCTTTTTCCGCCAATTCCCCGCCCGCAATCAATTGGACGTAAGCAAGCCGTGCCATCAAAACCATAAATACAAATACGGAAATCAAAAACAAAGAAAACAATCGTTTTCGAACGGTGATTTGTTGGCCGTGCATCTTCCCCTTCCTCTCCTTCCCATCTCTTACTCTAAAACTATGAAATCCGCCGGAAAAAAATGACACAGCCTGTCTTCTTCCATAAAAAAAGACCCACTTTAAAAGCGGGTCTTTCCATCCCTTTATTTAATCGTCTCGGCGAATTTGTCATTTGGTTGTACTTGCCTGATTTGCAGCGATTTTTTCATGATCTCCCTGGCGATCGGAGCGGCCACTGTTCCCCCGGTGGCATTTTTGGACGATGACGGCTCATCAATGGCGACATATACGACCACTTCAGGCTTGTCATACGGGGCAAAACCGATAAAGGATACGATGTATTGATTCTCCATGTATCCCCCGTCCGGATCCGGTTTTTGTGCCGTCCCCGTTTTTCCGGCCACACCATAGCCCGGTAAATCGGCTTCGACACCGGTTCCGTTTTGTACCACCCCACGCAATAACTCCCGCACTTGTTTTGCCGTGGATTCTTTTACGATCCGACGGCTTTCGGGTTGAAAAGATTTCACTTCTTTTTTCAACCCTGGTTCCCATATCGATTTCATGATATGGGGGGTCTTCCAGACACCGCCGTTGGCAATGGCGCTCACGGCTGCAACTTGCTGAATCGGTGTGACCGAAATCCCTTGTCCGAATGAGGTGGTGGCCAATTCCGTGGCATACAGGTTCCGTCCGAAAAAGTATCCCCTTCCCTCTGCCGGCAGGTCGATTCCGGTTTTTTTCCCGTATTGCTCCGTGATATTTCCGAAACCAAACCGGTTGATGTAATCCGTTAATTTCTGTGCGCCCAACTTTTGCCCCAGAATGACAAAAGCGACATTGCTGGACAGCTTGATTCCGTCCCGAAACGTGATGTTTCCCCATCCGCTTCCGTTCCAATCATGGATCACCCGGTCATCCACCCGGATCGAGCCGGACGGGAATGTTTGATCCGGATTGAATATGCCTTCTTCAATCGCCGCGGCCAAAGTCACAATCTTAAAGGTGGAGCCAGGTTCAAACTGTCCTTGCACGGCCCGGTTGATACTGTTTTCGTCACTCAGGGTCTCGGCATACCGGTTCGGGTCAAAAGTCGGGCGGGATGCCATGGCCAAAATTTCTCCCGTATTGGGATCAGCGACAATCGCCGTTCCCCCTTTGGCCTCATGAGCACTGATCGCTTCGTCCAACTCCAGTTCCACTTGATGTTGGATGCGCGAATCAATGGTTAAGACAAGATCTTTCCCATGCTCCGGAGGCTGGTTTTTTTCCGGCTGATCCGTGACCATCACACCGTTTCTGGCCTTCAGGTATTTGATGTAACCTTCTTTTCCCCTGAGCCATTTATCGTAATATTTTTCGATGCCGCCAACGGCTGTGTCATCATACCGCAAAAATCCCAAAACATGAGCGGCCATGGTTCCGTTATACTGCCTCATGAAAGTGGGAAAAGCATAAATGCCTTGGATAAGCCCGTCCTTTTTTAAGGATTCCACCTGATTGAGTGTCTCTTCCGGATACTTGTACTTCCCATTGTACCGGAGTTCCACAGAGTCTGAATCCTTCGACAGCAATTTGACCAACTCGTCTTCTTTTATTTTCAACACCGGTGCCAGATACTTTGCGGTTTTTTCAGGATTTTTCACCTGCCGGGTGTCTGCGACAAAGTAATAAGCGTCCACTTCCCATGCCAATTGCTGCTGCTTGGTCCGGTCATAAACAGTGCCTCGTTTGGGGCGAAGTGCATCTTCTTTGATCCACGTTTCTTTGGCCGCCGCGAGCAATTTGTTATGGTCCACCGCTTGCAGCCAAAACAATCTTCCAATCACAATGATGAATCCCACGATCCAAACGAGCCCGATCAGAAGAGAACGCCGTTTGCTCTTCTTAAACATCGAACCCATGTCAAGCCTCTCCCATCTCTCTGACAAATATTGTGTCTATTTCGGCATCAGGGGCTGGTTGAAGGTAAGTATTTTGGTGCTGTCAACTCTAATCCTTTCTGTTCAGCAAATTTGCGAATACGCTCCACACTTCTTAATTTGTTGGCTTCTGTTTCCAATTGGAGATTCTCTTTTTCCACCTTTTCGATTTCAAGTTCCGTATTTTGAATCGCCACATTTAACTCCGACACTTTGGCATAACGCGACAAAACCAGAACAGCCAAAGCAACGCACAAAATAACGCTGAACAGGTAAAGCAGTCTTTCACCGGTCGGAAACGCTTTAAAAGGGGTTGGCCTTTTTTGCTTCCGCTCCACTCTGTAAGGCTTATGGAGCTGTTTTGCAGCCGAACCATGAAAACGATCCGCTCTCATATATAAATCCTCCTCACACTACCTGCTTCTTTCATTTTTATATTTTTTCCGCGACCCTCAATTTTGCGGACCGGGCCCGTTGGTTTCTCTCTATTTCTTCCGGACTCGGCAGGACGGGTTTTTTTGTAATCATCTTCAATTCCGGTTTTCTGCCGCACGTGCAGACAGGAAAATCAGGAGGACAAATGCATCCCCGGGATTGTTCCTTGAAAAACTGTTTACAAATCCGGTCTTCCAGAGAATGAAAGGTGATCACACTGATGCGCCCTTGCGGGCGGAGCAATTTCACACTTTCTTTCAACGCCTCTTGAAAAGCGTTTAATTCATCATTGACGGCAATCCGAATCGCCTGAAACGAACGACGTGCCGGATGAGGCCCCTTTCTGCGTGCAGGAGCGGGAATCGCCTGCTTGATCACGTCCACCAGATCCAAAGTGGTGCGAATCGGTGCTTGCTTTCTCGTCCGGACAATTTCGCCGGCAATTCGCCGGGAAAATTTTTCTTCGCCATATTCAAACAAGATGCGAGCCAATTCTTCCTCCGGCCATTCATTGACAACATGAAAGGCGCTTAATTCCTGTGACTGATTCATCCGCATGTCGAGCGGAGCTTCCTGGTGATAACTGAAGCCCCGTTCTCCCTGATCGAGCTGGGGGGATGAAACACCCAGATCAAACAACAAGCCGTCGACCTTTTCATAACCTAGTTCATTCACAACTTTCCTGACATGTCGAAAGTTGGTGTTTATCAAATGCAAGTTGCATGTGTGTTCTTTTAATTTATTTTTGGCATGATCCAATGCTTGCTTGTCCTGGTCTAATCCGATGAGGGTTCCTGATGGAGACAGTTGCTCGGCGATCAACTGACTGTGTCCCCCTCCGCCCAGCGTACAATCCACATAGATGCCATCCGATTTGATACAAAGTCCATGGACTGCTTCTTCTCTTAATACCGTTTCATGTTTAAACACTTTCATTCATCCTTTGCTACAAATCCAGATCAATCAAACTTTCTGCGATTTCATTATACGATTCTTCGGAGTTACAGTAATACTCTTCCCATTGTTCTTTGCACCAAATCTCAACACGGGTGGAGACACCGATGATCACACACTCTTTTTTCAAACGAGCATACTCCCGCAAATGGGGAGCAATATGGATTCTGCCTTGTTTGTCAAATTCCACTTCGCTTGCTCCAGAAAAAAAGAAGCGCGTAAATTTACGTGCATCCGCTTTGGTAAAAGGAAGAGCTTTTAATTTTTGTTCCAGTTGCGTCCATTCGGAAGGAGGATAAGCAAACAAACAGCGGTCCAAGCCACGGGTGATCACAAAAGAAGATCCCAATGATTCCCTAAACTTCGCAGGGATGATCAATCTCCCTTTATCATCGATATTATGCCTGAATTCACCCATGAACATACCGCTGTCCTCCCCTCTGGCCTCCCTTCCTCACCACTTTCCACCACTCTCCACCACACTGGTAATTATACCACACGGAATATAAAAAATCCTGCACGCAATGTGCAGGATTCAACCGTATATTTCCTTTCATCTCCAATCAATCCAACTGCCAGCTTGCCAGATATTTTTCCTGTTCTTCCGTCAAGCGGTCGATCGCCACTCCATTGGCTTCCAGGAAATAGCGGGCCACTTGCTCGTCGATCTGATAAGGCACATCCAACACTTTCGGTCCCAATTCGCCATGATGTTCATGCACATACAGCAGGGAAAGCGCCTGCAGGGCAAAGGTCATATCCATGATTTCGGCCGGATGCCCGTCTCCCGCGGCCAGATTCACCAGACGCCCTTCGGCCAACAGGTAAAGTTTCCGTCCGTCAGCCATCTCATACTCCGCGATGTCTTTTCTCACCACGCGTTGTTTCACGGCCGCTTTTTCCAACTGTTCCACGTCGATTTCGACGTTGAAGTGGCCTGCATTGGCCATGATGGCTCCGTTTTTCATCACTTGGAAATGCTCACCCGAAATGACTCCTTTATTCCCCGTGGTGGTGATGAAGAAGTCTCCGTGCCGGGCCGCCTCCTTGATCGGCATCACTTCAAAGCCGTCCATGTATGCTTCCGTTGCTTTGACAGCATCCACTTCGGTGACGATCACTTTCGCACCCAAGCCTTTGGCGCGCATGGCAACACCCCGTCCGCACCATCCGTAGCCGACAACGACCACGGTTTTCCCGGCAACGACCAGGTTGGTTGTGCGGTTGATTCCGTCCCAAACAGATTGCCCGGTTCCGTACCGGTTGTCAAACAAGTATTTGGAATGAGCATCATTGACCGCCACCATCGGGAATTTTAATGTCCCCTCTTTCTCCAGGGAGCGCAAACGCAAAATCCCGGTGGTGGTTTCTTCACATCCGCCCAAAACATTTTCCAACAGGTCCGGACGTTCCGAGTGCAAAATGCTGACCAGGTCCCCGCCGTCATCAATGATCAAATCCGGTTTCGTTTCAAGCGTTTTGATCAAATGGTCTTTATATTCTTCCGGAGACGGGTTGTATTTGGCAAACACTGTCACGCCGGAATCAGCCAAGGCTGCGGCGATGTCATCCTGGGTGGAAAGCGGGTTGCTTCCCGTAATGGCCACTTCCGCTCCTGCATCCCGAATCAATTCAGCCAGGCAAGCCGTTTTTGCCTCCAAATGCAGGGAAATCGCCACTTTTTTTCCGGCCAGCGGCTTTTCCGAGCTCAACCGTTCCCGCAACCGGCTCAGCACCGGCATATGATCCCAAGCCCAATCCATTTTCAAGCGGCCTTGCGGGGCCAGGTTCATATCACGGACAATGCTGTTTTCTGCTGACATATAAATCCCCCTGTTCCCATATGTAAATCCGATAATCGTGGTTATTATACACGATTATCTTCCAAAAGGAAAAAGACTAAATCAACAGGACATGGACGGAACCATCCAGCCGCACTTCGTAAGAAGGCGCCCGCAGCAAAAAGTCAACCCAATCCATCCCGTGTTCATTCCATGCCCATATCATATTGTAAACCCTTTCCTGGGGTTTGTCGTTCGGATAAATTCCGTGAATCAGTTCGTCCCATTTCCGTAACGATGCGCGATGTTTCTCTTCCAGGCTTTTTTTGGCAAAACGGTGCAAGTAATCGATTTGCGCTTTGATTTTTTCTTCATTTTTTTTTCCGATTTCCCTCATATTCATGCCGATGGTTTGGTGCAAATAACCAACCAGCTGCTCATGATGCCCTATGATGGCATCCACCGCTTCCTGAAACCGGTCGGTCAGATCCGGAGGCTGTTGCTCATCAATCCACTTCAATTTTTTCTGATTCAAGTTATCCAGTTCCTCAAGCCCCAAAGCAAACTCGTCCATCCGTTTTTCCAACGCCGGGTCCATCACCGTGACAAACACGCGCGGAATCACAATCGGCATTTTCAGGCCGAGTTCGTAAAACGCCTCTTTCAACAGGGACCAATACGCAATTTCACCGGGTCCGGCCACGAAGTAAAGGGTGGGGAACAAGGCTTCCTGCATGAGCGGACGGGTGATCACATTATTGCTGAACAATGCAGGCTCTTGTTCGACCAATGACATCAATTCATCTTCCGACCACTTTTTCAGGCCGTCTTTGGTGGTCCACTGCCCCCCTTTTTGAAACAGGAGCTGCCGCTCGTCATCGACTTGAATGAACAAATTTCCCTGATCCTTTTTTAAATCGACCGGAACTTCCAGTCCCCTTGCAGCCAGACGGCCGGAAGCGTTCTGCACCGCCCGGGCAATCGCTTGGCTTTGCCGGATCATGCTTTTAAAAACCGGCACCTCCAGCCGGCGCAGATTTTCGTCATGGGAATCCACCAACAACAATCCGTACGGGCCGAAAAAATGATGGAACACTTTGGCAAACAAGCGGGTCCATGACCGTGTGCCAATTCCCCACTTTTGGCACTGTGCCAGCCATTCTTCTTTGTAAGGACGGTCCGGCAGGATCTTGGCCAATTGATCCAGCCAGTCCCGGTACTGTTTTTCATCCAGCCTACGCCGGGAAATGGGGATTTTCCGCTGATCTTTCACTGCAAACCGGTGTTTCACCGGTTCTTTCTCGCCGTTTTGCACCCATACATGGTTCACTTCCTCCAAATCATGGTCCTCACCGGCAATCCAAAAAACGGGAATCACCGGCTGTCCCAGTTGTTCCTCTGCCTGTTTTGCCAACCGGATAATGGTGATGGCTTTATAAAAAGTATATAACGGTCCGCCCAACAAACCGGCCTGTTGGCCCCCGATCACGACCATGCTGTCCTCTTTGGCCAACCGGTTCAAATTTCGCTCCACTTCGGGATGCAACAAATCCGGCTGATGGTAAGACCGGAGCACCCTGACCAATTCCTGACGCGAAACGGCCGGTTTCGATGTTTTCAAATCGCGGGCGCGTTCGTAAATGCTTTCCTCCTGCCAAGGATGGTACTGATAAAACGAACCGGCAAACTCCCGGTCGTGAAGAAATTCATCAAATATACTGGATTTCTTGGTCATTGCTATCTTTTGTAACCTCATATATAACTCCTCTTTAAAAGAAAAGTCTGATGCTCCACCGTTACAAAGTATATCACTTCAATTATTATAGTGGCTAACTTTTTTTGTCCCCAAAAACAGACTAAACAAAAATCCCAGAAAAGAAACTCCTGCAACAAACAAAAAGATGCGCACCTCTTCACCGATGAGCACACCGGGTTCAAACAAGCGGGCCGCCGTCACAAATCCCAGCGCTCCCCCGGCCGCCCTGAACATGCCGGCAGCCATCAATCCTGAACGGATCCGGCGGGGCGATACCCATTTGAACATATATCGGTGAACGGGATCAGCCACTGCAAAGCTCAGAAACCATCCCAAGAAACTGAACGCAAAAAGCATCCACCGGCTGTCCGGGACCCAGATCAAACCCGCACAAGTGACGGCCGAAAGCAAAAAAGCCGTATAAGCCAGACGGTGCACATACACAGGATTGGACAAAAAACCGATGACAGATAGCGCCATCATGGCACCGGTCACAATCAAACTCAAACAGACCGCTGTGCCGTATGTCCCGGTTTCATACTGCCGGGCAAACCAAAAAGGAAGCAAGGTCAGAATCGTCCACAGAAACCCTTGCAAAGTGACCTGTATATATAAAATCCACAGACGCCAATTGGCAAACAGATGCGGTTCAAAAAACGGATAGCTTCCCTGGCGTTCAACCATCAACAGAGGAACCACCATTCCAATGGCCACAATCCAAAGCGGCAACACTTCTTTATGCAAGACTGAGGAGATCCCTCCGGAAAAATCGGTGCTGGTGACGGCCATCATCAAAAACAAGACGATCAACCCGAAAAATACGATGGATTCGCCGCCGACCCCTTTGCGGTTCGGCTGATCAACGATTTTCCACGTTTGGGATATCAACAGCACCAAAAAAGCAAACAAAATATGCAAAATAAAAACCGATTTCCATCCCAGGGCTCCTGCCAGCCCGGCGGATGCCAAGGGAACTGAACACCATGTGACTGCAAATGCCAGCATGATCAAACTGCGTTTGCCTTTGGGCATTTTGCCGAGTTTGCGCCGGCTTTGCGAGGAGACAACCGGCACCATGCCGCCGGTTCCGATGGCCTGAATGACACGGCCGCACATGAACCATACCCACTCCACGGCCAATCCGGCGAGCAAGGTTCCAAGCACAAAGAAAGTGAGAGCCGTCCACAATACTTCCATTTTCCCTTTGGAAGCCACCCAGTTATCCATCATGGGCAAAGAAAAGGCAAAAAAAGCCAAATGGAGTGAAACGGCCCACACCGCCCAATTCATCGACAAATGGTACTCCTGGATAATCAAAGATAAAACGGGCACCACCGTCAACAAATCGAATGTGCTGAAAACCATGCTGATGATATACGTATCAAATGACAACGATTTGGGACGAGACAAACCAATCCCCCCACAGTACTCCTATCCATAATTGTCTTCAGTCTTCCCATTATAGCATGAACTTTTCTTTCTCCCGAATCCGTCCGGTCCACAGTTGATTGACGGGCAAATTTCTTTGGTGTTTGGCCCCCAAACGGACAATCGCCCCGTTTAAATAATCAATTTCCGTCGGCCGGTGGTGTTTCACATCCTGCAGCATGGAAGAAAAATTGGCGGAAGTCCGCCGGCAAACCTCATGAATTTGTTCCCACATCTGCCGGAACGGAAGCGAAATCCCTTCCAGTGACGCCACTTCCGCCACTTCTGTTAAAATCCCCTCTTTTTCCGCATCATATTTGGGGTGTAACAACGCACCGTTTCGGATTTCATACCAAGCAGTCATCGGATTGATCACGCAATTGACGGCCAACTTCCCCCAAAGCCTTTGCCGGATGTCTTCATCATATTGAAGAAGGTCTTTTCCCGCTGTTTCCAGCAAAGACCTGAGTGCTGGCGACGTTTTTT
Source organism: Thermoactinomyces vulgaris (assembly GCF_005886755.1). Taxonomy (NCBI): domain Bacteria; kingdom Bacillati; phylum Bacillota; class Bacilli; order Caryophanales; family Thermoactinomycetaceae; genus Thermoactinomyces; species Thermoactinomyces vulgaris. Next base: position 1,108,681 of record NZ_CP039710.1, on the reverse strand, counting down.
TATCCCCATCGGGATAAGAGCCGATCCAGCTCGTTCCTTTTCCCGTATGCCTCACATGATTGCCGTTTTTCAATGCGCCTTCCGTCGTAACCGCCAAATAGGTTTCGCAACGGGAAGACAACTGTTCCAACCATTTTTGGTGACCCCATCCGTTTTGAAAAAACAACACCTGTGTTTCCGGGTGAATCACGTTTTTCAACAGGGGAATAACCGATGGCAAATGGTGTTGTTTCACCATCACCAAAATGACATCAAAGGGGGGGTCTTCCCGGATCCAACCGGCCGGCCGGGCCTTTACCCGGATTTTTTTCCGTTCTCCCGACAACGTTGTCAAGGTGATTCCCGTATTGTTCACTTGCCGGGCCTGACCGGCCGTACGGGTGACCAGCAAAAACGGACCGGTTCGGGGTGCAAGGCGTGCAGACCATAACAATCCCAGCGCTCCGCCTCCCCATACTGCTATTCTCACCGTTTCATCCCTCACTTTGGCTAAAAAAAGAGAGCCATTGGGATCATGGCTCGTAAACGTCTTCATTTTCTATCATAACCTTTTTCTCATACAGGGTAAACGGGATGTTTCCGTTGGCTGAATTGAAGCTGTTTGCTCGCATAAGCCTCGAAGCGCCGGCTTAATTCCGTCCGCAATTCATCCGGCTCCACAATGCCGTCAATCACCATTTCGCCGGCCAGACGGTAAATATCGATGTCTTGCTTGTATTCTTCCCGCTTTTCCATGACAAAACGGGTTCTCTCCGGTTCTTCCAACTCCCGGATTTTGTTGCTGTACACCGCGTTGACAGCCGCTTCCGGCCCCATCACGGCAATTTGTGCCGTCGGGAGGGCCAGGCAACAATCCGGTTCAAAGGCCGGGCCGGCCATGGCATACAATCCGGCGCCATATGCTTTCCGGACAATGACCGAGATTTTGGGCACGCTCGCCTCCGAAACGGCGGAAATCATCTTTGCTCCGTGCCGGATAATCCCGGCCCGCTCCACTTGCGTCCCGACCATGAAACCGGGGACGTCCGCCAAAAACAACAACGGAATATGGAAAGCATCACATAAGTTAATGAAACGGGTTGCTTTGTCCGCCGAGTCCACAAACAAAACCCCGCCTTTGACCTTTGACTGGTTTGCCACAATCCCGACAACCTGCCCGTCAATCCGAGACAATCCGGTGATCAATTCTTTGGCAAACAAGCTTTTGATCTCAAAGAACGACCCTTCATCCACCAGGCTTTCAATCACTTCCATCATGTCAAAAGGAGTGTTTTGGTGATCCGGGACAATTTCCGAAACGGGACGCGCCTTTGGGGACGGTTCCTTCGCTTCAACAGGCTCCGGGCTTGTCTGGTAGTTGGCCGGGAAATAACTTAAATACTTTCGTGCGGATTGAATCGCTTCTTCCTCCGACGAAACCAGCACATCCCCGCATCCACTCACGGTACAGTGCATCCGCGCTCCGCCCATTTCTTCCAGGGAAACTTTTTCCCCGATCACCATTTCCGCCATGCGCGGGGAACCCAAGTACATGCTCGCGTTTTTGTCCACCATGATCACAATATCGCAAAAAGCGGGGATATAAGCTCCGCCGGCCGCTGAAGGCCCGAACAAAAGACAGACTTGCGGAACCATTCCGGACATTTTTACCTGGTTGTAAAAAATGCGGCCCGCTCCCCTCCGGCCGGGAAACATTTCAATTTGGTCCGTAATCCGGGCACCGGCCGAGTCCACCAGGTAAATCATGGGGACTTTCAATTTCATGGCCGTCTCCTGAATTCGTATGATTTTTTCCACGGTCCGCGCTCCCCAGGAACCGGCTTTCACAGTGGAGTCATTGGCCATAACGCAAACCGTTTGGCCGTTGACCTTTCCAATCGCCGTCACCACACCGTCCGCCGGGAGATCACCGGCCATGAAGTTGGCAAACAACCCGTCTTCCAATTGAAACTCGTCATCAAACAACCGTTTCAATCGATCCCGCACGAAAAGCTTGTTTTGTTGCTTCAGCTTTTCATGATATTTGGGAGCACCCCCTTTTTGCACGGTTTCTTTGTTTTTGCGCAATTGCCCGACAACGGATTCTTTCACAAACCATCCCTCCCGGTTTATTCCCCGGTATAGCGGGGTTTTCTTTTTTCTTCAAATGCTTTGAGCCCTTCCTGCCGGTCTTTTGTCGGAATCAGCGTTTCATAAGCCGATGTTTCCAGAGCCAGCCCGGTCATGAGATCAGTCTCCAATCCGCGATCAATGGCCAGCTTGGCCTGCCGGACCGCAAGCGGTGCATTTTCTCCGATTCGTCCGGCCAACCGGCAAGCCGTCTCCAAAGCTTTTCCTTTCTCCGTCACTTCATTGACGAGACCCCGTTTTTCCGCTTCGGATGCGGTGATTTTTTGTGCCGTGAATATCCATTCCTTTGCCTTTGCTTTTCCGACCAACCGTGGAAGGCGCTGTGTCCCCCCTGCTCCCGGAATGATCCCGAGCGACGTTTCCGTCAGCCCCATCACCGCATGTTGTTCGGAAATCCGGATATCACAGGCCAAAGCCAGTTCCGTCCCGCCCCCGAAAGCGAACCCGTTGATGGCGGCAATGACGGGCTGCGGCATTTGTTCGATGCGGGTGAAGGTATCCCGAATCAACCGGATAAAACGGCGAACCTCCCTGTCATCCATCGTGCGGCGCTCCTTGAGGTCGGCTCCCGCGCAAAAAGCTTTTTCTCCGGCTCCGGTAATAATCACGGCCCGTGCCTTCGGATGATCGGTCAACGTTTCAATCGCCGACTGCAATGCCTGAAGTGCCGGCATGTTCAGGGCATTGTGTACTTCAGGACGGTTGATCGTGACAATGGCCGTATGCTCTTTCCACTCAGTGACCACCGGTGCCATCTTCATTCCCTCCCCCGCTTTCTTTTTTCTTGGCCACATAACTTTGCAACACTTTGGAGGGCAACGTTTTTCCCAAATACTTCTGCACATACAGGCTGGTTTCACACAGCCGGTCCAGATCGATTCCCGGGTCGATACCTTGCCTCTTCAGCATGTAAACCAGGTCTTCGGTGGCCAGATTCCCCGCCGCTCCCGGTGCGTACGGACAACCGCCCAAGCCGCCGAAGGAAGTATCCAGGGTGTGAATTCCTTCTTCCAGACAAACATAGGCGTTGGCCAATCCGGTCCCGCGGGTGTCATGGAAGTGACCGGCCAGTTTCGAAGCTGGAACCGCTGTCAAAAGGTCTTTCAACCGTTTTTTCACTTCAAGAGGCGCGGCAACCCCGATCGTATCGCCCAATGAAATTTCGTAAACCCCCATATCCAGAAGCTGTTCACAAATGTGAACCACGTTTTGAAGCGGAACATCCCCTTCATACGGACATCCGAAGACGGTGGAAACGTACCCCCGCACCCTCTTCCCATGTTGGTGTGCGAGTTGAACCACTTCCCTTAAAACCGGAATCGTGTCCCGGATGCTTTTATTGATATTCTTCCGATTATGGCTTTCGCTCGCGGACAAAAACACGGCATACTCATCGACGCGGGTGTCAAGGGCTCGCTTCAACCCCCGCAGATTCGGAACGAGCGCTCGATAGGTCACCGGCAAACGGGGAAGACCGGAAGCCAACCGATCGGCATCGGACAATTGGGGAATCCATTTGGGATGGACAAACGAAGTCACTTCCAGATGCTTTACCCCCGATTGAAACAAGCGCTCGATAAGTTCCTGCTTCACTTCGGTTGCCAACGTGACGGGCTCGTTTTGCAACCCGTCCCTCAAGCCGACTTCCACAATTTTGACATCCACTTGGATTACGCCACCTCGGATCAGAGTTTTTAAGAAAGCTCGATCAAAACATCTCCGTCACTGACAAAGGAACCGGATTCCACCTTGATTTCTTTGACAACGCCAGAATATTCCGACTGTACCGGCACTTCCATTTTCATCGATTCCAAAATCACCACATCCTGTCCGGCCTCCACTTTGTCCCCCACGGCCACCAATACTTGCATGACGGTTCCCGCCATGGTCGCTTCCACTTTGGCCATTTGACTCACCTCATTTTAAAATGTTTTGGATCAATTTCGTATCATAATTCCCTTGCTGAAACAGTTCGCTCTCCAACACGCTTTTTAAGAGCGGAAGATTGGTTTGGATCCCCTCCACCTTACACTTTCGCAAAGCTTCTCCGGCTTTTTCCAACACTTCCGCCCGACTGCAACCGCTTACAATCAACTTGGCAATCATGGGATCATAAAAGGGCGAAACCACGTTTCCTTCCTGAATCCCCGTATCCACGCGCACACCTTCTCCTTCGGGAAAAGAGAGTCGGGTCACTTTACCCGGCGAAGGCAAAAAACGTTTCGGATCCTCAGCATAGATGCGAAACTCCATGGCATGGCCCCGGCACGAAATTTCCTCCTGCTTTAGCGGCAAGCAATTTCCTTCCGCCAGCCGGATTTGCCAGTCCACAAAATCAACACCGGTGATGGCTTCCGTGACAGGATGTTCCACCTGCAAGCGCGTGTTCATTTCCAAAAAATAAAATTGTTCGGATGCATCCACCAAAAATTCAACCGTGCCCACTCCGGTAAACTGTGCCGCTTTGGCTGCTTGGACCGCCGCTTTTCTCAATTTTTCGCGGGTGGATTCATGAATGGACGGCGATAATCCCTCTTCGATCACTTTTTGATTCCGTCTTTGCACCGAGCACTCTCTTTCATACAAATGAACCACATTTCCGTGTTGGTCTGCGGCAATTTGGACTTCGATGTGCCTTGCAGGAGAGATCACTTTTTCGATAAACAAACCGTCATGGCCAAAATAAGCCTTGGCCCGGCTTTTCAGCGATTGAAAATGCTTTTTCAGCTCTTCTTCACTCAAACAAACTCGCATCCCGATTCCGCCCCCGCCGGCGCTTGCTTTGACCAAAACCGGATAACCCATTTCCCCGGCCACGGCGACGGCGTCATCCGGGCGGGACAAACCGTCGGAGCCCGGAATGACCGGAATTCCCGCTTTTTTCATGGTTTTTCTGGCCACGACTTTATCGCCCATCCGCGAAATGACGGAAGGATCCGATCCGATCCAAATCAGCCCGTTGGCTTGCACTTTTTCGGCAAACACGGCATTTTCCGATAAAAAGCCGTAACCCGGATGAATCGCATCCGCCTTGGTTTGAAAAGCGGCATCCAAGATCGCTTCCATATTCAGATAGCTTTTGGGAACCGGGGGTGGACCGATGCAGACGGCTTCATCCGCCATCCGGACAAACGGCATTTCCTGATCCGCTTCGGAAAAGACCGCCACGGTTTTTAACCCTTTTTCCCGGCACGTTCGGATGATACGGCAGGCGATTTCTCCCCGGTTTGCAACAAGTACCTTTTTTATCGACATAATTCACCTCTTTATTCTAAAATAAATATAATCATTATTAATGATTATATTTTAAATTGTTCTACAAAAACGGTTTTTACTCCTTCTCAAATAAATCAAAGTTTTGTGGTAAAATAGGGGGAACAAGAATAAAAATCTTAAAAATTCAGGGGGCAGGAACCATGAATGCTTTAAAAGTCGAAAGATTGAAAATTAATTATAAAACATTCGAGGAATTCCAACAATTCCATGAGTTCGGACTTCCGGAATTATCCATGTTGGAAGATCTGCAAGAGAATATGGTGGAAAACAACAGCCATTCCCCTTTTTACGGCATATACCAAGATGGAAAACTGGCGGCCAGAATCAGCTTATACCGGGTGGATGCCAAATATGACCGCTATTTTTCACCCGCTCAGGATTATTATGAAATTTGGAAGTTGGAAGTGTTACCCCCGTTTCGCCGACAAGGCATGGGAAAAGCGCTGGTCTCCTACGCCAAAAGTTTGGGATTGCCGGTCAAAACCAATGCCCGCTGCCGGACGGATGAATTTTGGAAAAAAATGGGCTTCATCCCCGTCAAATACCACCCGGAACGCGACCGCGGCGAAAGTCCCTATGTCTGGTTGCCGGAAGGGGTCGCTTTAAAAGATTGAGGGATTTTCACACCCATAAACGGAAAGACCCACATGTTTCAATATGCGGGTCTTTTTTTTACTTGTCGATCTGCTCCAGGGATTCTTCCCCCGGTTTGAACCGGCTCTTGTCTTGCAATTCCCCATCCCCTTGAATCGCCAGCTTGCGGGCTCTCTCCATGATTTGCACCAGGGTGCGGTAATCATCATTGACAAGACGGTAATCGCTCTTTACATCATTCAGTTGTTCTTTCATCTCTTGGTTTTCTTTTTCCAGCTTCCGGATCTGGTTTTCCCGTTCCTTCAATTCCTTTTCCAATTGTTGTTGTTGCCTTTGCAGTTCACTCACTTCCGTTTTATATTGACGCAAAAAGCGGATGATCTTATCGATGGACTGAACCATGTTTTCGGAAGACAAAGAATCCGGCCGGAAACGGTAACCGGTTTTGCCCCGTTCCTGTAACTTTTTTTGCCGCTGTTGCTTGGCGATTTGAATGGCGGATTCGTACTTTTTGCGTACCGTGCTGTTCCATCGGAATCCGCAAGCAGCCGGGGTTCTCCCCAACTTCTCGGCCACTTCCTCAAACGCGGATAATTGTGTTCCTCCTTCCCGGATATGCCTTAAAGTCACTTCCGCCAAAATCATGTCATCGTCAGGAGTCCAAGCATCCTGGCGTTTCACTGCCATAAACCGTACCTCCTATCCCTCTTAAGCCCCTCTCACACAAGGTCAACTTCCTTATCCTTACTATATGCAATTGATATAAATCATAGTATATGGATCTACTAATTTTTATTACCATCCGAATGTAGAAGTATACCCCAGCAGGGCGAAATAAAAGAAATCGAAGTTACGGTTTTCCTTTGTTCATTTCGTGCGGGTACGCTTAAAAAAATCGGAAACCGCCCGATGGTGACTCTCGCTTTCCCACAAAGCGGCACAATTTTCCGCCTCTTGATGCAAAAGCTCCGCAGTGTCTTTGCCCTCCCGGACTGCTTTGGCAAGCAATTTATATCGGGCAGTGACTTCCGGAGAACCTTTCACCAGGGAATCAACAAACCGCTTGACTTCATCCCAAAACCGGTCACGCTCCCATACCCGATCAACCAGTCCCGTCTCAAAAGCCTCTCTTGCCTCCATCACTTTTCCGGACAACAAAACCGGCAAGGCCCGTCCCGGTCCGATTTTTTTCATCAACCGGCTGGCGCCTCCCCACCCGGAAGTAATATGCAAATTCACCTGGATCATCCCGAACCGTGCCGAATCCGAAGACACACAAAGGTCGCAGCTGGTGGCAAACTCACACCCGCCTCCCACGGCAGGCCCCTCCACCGCCGCAATCGAAAGCAAATGCGACTGGTAAATCCGTTCCAGGCATTTTCCCATCCGCAACATGACGGGCCGGATTTCTTCCGTTTTGGTCATTTGGTGAAATTCCCCCACATCGCCTCCGGATAAAAAAGCTTTCTCATCGCCGTAAAACACAACCGCCTGCAATTGTTCATCCTTTTCCCATTCATTCCATACGGACTCCAACTCTTCCATCATCTTCTGATTCACTGCATTTCGGACTTCCGGCCGGTGAAAACGGATCCATCCGGTTTTCCCCGTTTTTTTCACTTGAATTGTCTCCATCATGGAACATCCTTTCTTCATTGCTTGATAGCCGCATGACACTGAGGGTATAATAAATCTGTCATCGTCTTCTGAGATCTCAACGTATCAGGGTACATAGAAAGGAGTGGGACCATGGACCGCATGTTTCGTGTTCTCGGTTTCTGGGCTTTTGCGATCGCCCTCATGTTCCTGGCTGGCCAAATGTACATCCCGGCCTTCCTTTTCATCGCGCAAACCATCCTCTTCACGGTATTGGGTTACATGCGTTTCACGGAAAAAACATATATGTATCTGTTTGGTGGTTATATGTTTATTTCCTTTATCGGTATGGTTGGGTATGCCACTTTCATGATGTAATATTTACGAAAAGATTGCAAAGCGTTTTCACTTTAAAAAACCTCATCCCGGCGGCTCTTTTCTTTGTGGTGAAAGCAAAAGAAAAGAGCCGTCTTTTTTGACGGCTCTTTTTCATGCTTCATCGATACTTGGAATGTTCACGGCCGGATCCACTTCTTGATCATAGTCGACGCCCTCTGTTTCAAAACCAAACAGCTGGAAGAAATCGCGGCGATATCCTTCAATATCCGAAATTTCTTCCAAAGTGGCGCTGTCGATCAACTCCCACTGCTCCATCACCGCCTGCTGCACTTCCGGCATCATTTCCAAATCATCAATCCGGATGCGCCCTTTTTCATCCACGGGCACTTCTCCGCCTTGGTAAAGTCTTTCCGAAAAGAGACGGTACATTTGCATGATGCAGTCTTCGTGCAACCCTTTTTCTTTCATCACTTTGTACAAGATGGAAATGTAAAGCGGAACAATCGGAATCGCGGCACTGGATTGCGTCACCAGGGCTTTATTGACAGACACAAATGCCCGTCCGCCCAAGTCTTTCAGTTTTGCGTCCAGTTCATGAGCGGTTTTTTCCAAATGGTCTTTGGCTTTTCCGACGGTCCCTTCCCGGTAAATGGGGAAAGTCAATTCCGGACCGATATAGGAATAGGCAATGGTGGTGACGCCTTCTGCCAACACATCCGCTTCTTTCAAAGCGTCCATCCACATCTGCCAATCTTCCCCGCCCATGACTTGAATGGTGTCATGAACCTCTTCGTCGGTGGCCGGTTCAATCGTCATTTCGGACACGTTTCCGCTGTGGAAATCCACCGCTTTGTTGCTAAAGGGTTTTCCGATCGGTTTCAAAACGGAATGGAAGGTCTCTCCCGTTTCCGGATGGACTCGCCGGGGGGCCGCCAGGCTGTAAACCACCATATCCACTTTGCCCCCCAAACGGTTTTTGATCTTTTGGATCGTTTGTTCTTTGATCTCTTTGCTGAATGCATCCCCGTTTATGCTCTCTGCCACCAATCCGGCTTTACGGGCTTCTTTCTCAAAAGCCGCCGTGTTGTACCAGCCTGCCGTGGCCGTCCGGTTTTTCACACTGGGTTTTTCAAAAAACACCCCGATGGTGTCGGCTCCGCAACCAAAAGCCGCCACTATCCTCGAAGCCAGTCCGTAACCGGTTGAAGAACCGATAACCAGCACTTTTTTCGGCCCGTCAATTTTGGGCCTGCTTTTGACATAATCGATTTGATTTTGCACTTGCTTCGCACAACCGTCCGGATGGGCCGTTGTGCAGATAAAGCCGCGAAATTTCGGTTTAATGATCATCTTTCATCCTCTTTCATTCATTTTTTTTCACCAGTGGATTTAGTCTGGATGAGCACTTGGAATGCTTCGCCCATGGTTTCGGGATGAATGAGCTGCTTGATGGCCCGAAGCCGCTTTGCATCCTCGCCAAACGGATCCCTCCCGGGGGATTCAGGCAGCCAGTCAAACACGCCCGCCTCAATCAAAAACCGGGACTGGGACCATAACTGCTCCCCCGTAAACCCGGCCTCCCGGCCCCATTCGATCAAATGGGAAAAATTCACGTCATATGTAAGATCCTTTTCACCCGGATCCGAATAGAAATCATGGCAAACCCGATGCGCTTGATAGGCGCGGATGGTTTTTCCCTTTTGCAGTAATTGTTCGCCGGTCCCGCCATAGTCAATGGTAACCAGCACTCCTTGCTCCATCCAGCCGGCAATTTCCTGCAGCCAGTCACGCGCCGCCAGACAGATTTCCATCTCTTGGCCTTCTTTTAATTTCATAAGCCAACTTTCCATTTGTTGACGGACGGGACTGTCTTCAGACAAAGGAATCCACTTTTCCTTCAAATAAGGCTTCCGGTTCATGGTGGTCACAAACGCCTCAGTCCATCTGCCCTGATCTTTTTTTATCCGATGAACCGGAAAAGCGTCAACCAGCTCGTTGCTGTAAATAAATGAGAAAGGCCGTGCAGGAATGTCGCTCAAGCGGTTGACGGTCCGAAAACCGACCGGGGACGAGGCGAAACGTTCTTCCAGCAAACGGCGATGATACGGGCTGGTTTCGATTAAGTAAAATGAGATCTCTTCCGGGGAAAAACCCTGCTCCATCAAACCTTGCGCAAACTGTTCGGCAATGCGGCCGTCACCGGCTCCCCATTCAACAATCGTCCAACGGGACCGGATTTGGTTTCTTTTCAGCCAGTCTGCAAAAAAACGGCTGAGCACCTTGCCAAACAGGTCACCCACGTGCGCGTTGGTGAAAAAATCACCCTTTTTCCCCAATTTGGTCTGTTCTTTTGCGTAATAACCCCATACCGGATGATACAACGCCTGTTCCATAAACCGGGGAAACCCGATGGCACGGAGGCGGGTCGATTCAATTTCTTGAATCAACCCGTCCAAGAGAGAATTACTCATGACAAGCTCCCCTTATGAGAAATCAAACACATTGGCGCTCAGGTACCGTTCGCCGGTATCCGGAGCCATGCAAACCACTTTCTTGCCTTTTCCCAACCGCTTCGCCACTTGCAGAGCCGTCCACACCGATGCTCCTGATGAAGGGCCGACCAGCAGGGCTTCTTGGCTGGCCAACTTGCGTGTGGTTTCAATGGCGTCTTCATCACTGACATGAAAAATTTCATCATAAATGGACTGATTCAACACCGGCGGGATAAACCCGGGGCTTGTCCCCGGAATTTGGTGCGGTCCGGGTTTGCCGCCCGCCAGGACGGGGGAGTTTTCGGGTTCGACCACCGCAATAAATAAATCCGGCAAATGAGATTTTAAATATTCTCCGGTTCCCGTAATGGTTCCTCCCGTACCGGCCGTTGCCACAAATGCATCGATCTTTCCTTCCATCTGCTCCAAGATTTCCGGTCCGGTCGTGTTGCGGTGAACTTCCGGATTGGCCTCATTTTGGAACTGATAAGGCATGAAGGAATTCGGAATTTCTTTGGCCAGTTCTTCCGCTTTCTTAATTGCCCCGGGCATCCTTTCCCTGCCCGGTGTCAACACCACTTTGGCCCCGTAGCCTTTTAAGAGTTTAATCCGTTCCTGGCTCATATTGTCCGGCATAACCAAAATGGTTTCATAGTTGCGCGCGGCACCGACCAGTGCCAATCCGATTCCGGTGTTGCCGCTGGTGGGCTCAATAATGGTTGCCCCCGGTTTTAAGACTCCCCGTTTTTCCGCATCCAGGATCAAGTTCAGCGCCGTGCGGTCTTTGACGCTTCCACCGGGATTAAATTTTTCCAGCTTCACATACACATCCGCCCAGTCCGGCTGAACCAGACGGTTTAATTTGACCATCGGGGTCCGGCCCACCAATTCCAAAATATTTTCCGCAACGCTTACTCTTTGCTGACGGGTCCGTTCCATTCCAACATTCCACCTTTTAAATTAAACAATTGTTCAAAACCTTTTTGGGACAAAACCTCTGCCGCGATCACACTCCGCCGGCCGCTCCGGCAAACCAGCAAGATCGGTTTGTCTTTGGCATGTTCCAATTCATGAAAACGGTTTTCCATTTCATCATATGGAATGTGGGCCGCTCCGGGAATATGCCCTTCTTGATATTCTTCATCCGTGCGCACATCCACCACCACATATTGCTCCGGGTCAAAAGCCTTGCTTAATTCTTTGGCTTCAATATCCTGATATTTGCTCACACCGGTCACTCCTTTGGTAAAATGGGTAAAATATGAATGCGAAGTTGGTCAAGGTTCAAGGGACCTTCCACAATCTTGCGGATTTTTCCCTCTTTATCAATGAAAAAAGAGCTCGGAATCGGAACAATGCCGTAAAGCTCAGTGACTTCACGATTTCGGTCCAACAAAACCGGAAAATTCAATTGATATTGCTCCACAAAAGAAGAAACAGCCACATCGGTTTCCGCAATATTGACGGCCAACACCTCAAACCCCTGGTCTTTGTACTGGTCATAAGCATTTTGCAGCGCCGGCATTTCTGTGCGGCAAGGTTCACACCATGTCCCCCAGAAATTGAGTAAAACGGCTTTTCCCCGGTAATCGCTCAGCTGCACCGTTTTCCCGTCCAATGTCGTCAGGGTAAAGTTGGGTGCCGGTTCTCCTTCCTGCAATCCGCTTTTTGAATCCTGGGTCACGGCCTGATATAAAGCATAACCAATTAAAACCACCATCACAAGAAACAAGATGCGCCGCACCCAGTACCTCGTTTTTTTGTCCATGGCCTCACCCGACTTTCTAATCCAATGTACCTCAAATCAAAATCCTTGAAAACCTGTGACTTTTGCCAGCCAGGCGGTGAAAACCGTCATCTGATCAGTATATAACAAAACCCCCAGCAAAACCATCAATGCCCCGCCGGCCTTCATCAATTTTTCCGAATACCGCAAAATCCAACGGGTTTTTCCCATGAAAAATGCCATCAGCAAAAATGGAATCGAAAATCCTAAAATATAAGCCGTCACATAAACAAATCTCATTTCCGGATTCAAAGCCGTAAGCGTGATGATGGCGGCAAAGATCGGGCCGATGCAGGGGGTCCATCCGGCGGAAAAACCGATCCCCACGGCCAGCGAACCCAAATAGCTGACATTTTTTTTGGACACCTGCCATTTATACTCACGCATTAAAAAAGCGGGCCGAAAAATCCCCAGCATAAACAAACCCATCGCCACAATGAGAACGGCCCCCAGCATCCGAATCAGATCCTGGTATTCTTTAAAATAAGCGCCAAACCAGCTTGCGCTGAATCCAATGGCATAAAAAATCATGGAAAAACCGATAAGAAAAAAAACGGTATGCAACATGACTTCCCGCATCCGGCGTTTTTCCTTCAGCTGGTTGACTGAAATTCCCGTGATGTAGGAAAGATAGGACGGATACAGCGGCAAAGAGCACGGAGAGACAAAGGAAAGCACCCCCGCTCCAAAAGCCAACCACCAGCTGACTTGCTCAACCATGATTTCTTCCCTCCCTTTTTCATTGCATCAGTTCTTGCACCGCAGAAAAAAGCTGTTTTTCCGAAACGGCCCCCATAAAGTGATGGGTGATTTTTCCGTTTTCATTGATGATAAACGTGGCGGGAATGCTGAACAATTGATATTGGTCCACACCGACCACCGTCCCGTTCCGGTCCCGGTCAAGGGCGACCGGAAACGTGTACCGGTGGTTGTCAAGATAAGGTTTGACATCGCTTTCATCGCGCTCCATCGCGGTTTCATTCACCATGATCACATTGATCTTTTCGCCGTATGTTTCATGCAATTTTTGGAAATAAGGCATCTCCTCCTTGCATGGCGGGCACCAGGTAGCCCAGAAATTCACGACGGTCGGTTTCCCCTGGTTTTGATATAACTCCACTTCTTCACCGGATAAGACGGGCAACTTAAAATTGGGCGCACAAAATCCTTGTGCCGGTTTGGGTTCCCCTTGGCACACCACCCGGTTCATCACGGAAGTCGAATTTCCTTTTGGTTTGTCAACGGCCATGAAGACGGCTCCTGCCACCGCTGCAGCCAAAACCGCGGCAATAACGGTTTGTCGCTTGTTCATTGCAAACACCCTTTGATGATGGACTCATTGCTTCGTTGTCCAAAGTATATGTCAACGGCCGGATTCTTTAAACCTTATTTACAGCATTCCGGTCACAAACGGATTATGCATCTGTTCCCTCCCGATCGTGGTTTCCGGTCCGTGTCCGCACAAAACACGGGTTTCTTCGGGAAACTCCATGATGATGTCGTGAATGGTGCGCATCAGGGTCTCGTGATCCCCTCCCGGCAAATCCGTTCGCCCGATGGAGTCTTGAAACAAGACATCACCACTCAATAAAAGGGAATCCACCACATAAGTCACACTGCCCGGCGAATGGCCCGGCGTATGTATCACTTCCCATGATTTTCCGAGCAAAGTCAGCACCTCTTTGCCTTTCAGCAAATGGTCCGCCGGTTTCGCTTGCACTTTCGGCAACCCGAAAAACGAGGAGCCGTTCAGATCCGGATTGGTCAGCCAATCCGCTTCCGCCTCATGGACATAGACCGGAGCCCCGGTCAATGAACGAACCTCTTCCAGCCCGCCGATATGGTCAAAATGAGCGTGCGTCAACAGCACCGCTTCAATCTTGAGTTCCAATTCCTGAATCCGTTCAACCAATGGTGCCGGTTCCATGCCCGGGTCAATCACCACACCGCGTTTTTCATCCGGAAGATAAAGCAACCAAGTGTTGACCATCACCGGCCCCAATACAAAAGATTCCACCTTCATCTTCTCACCCCATCTCATTCATCGGATTTATGCTCATTCTACACTGAAAATGCGCTTTTCAGCAAAACGGTACATGGAAGTTCCGTTTTCGGACAAAATAAACACAAATATACGGAAAGGAAGTGGGACCGGATGAACACACTTCTGAAAACCATCAGCGGTCTTGCCGGCCTTGTCTTGATTCTTTCGGCTTGTTCGCAAAAAAATGAACCTCCGGCGGACAATGCATCGCCTTCACCCAATCAGTCACCGCAAACTGTGAAAGTCAGGCAGACCGCTCCGAACGAAAAGAAAGACCAGTCGTCCCAGGCCGTTGCAAACCGCCTGGTGACCATTGCTCAAAACGTCCCGAACGTCAAAGGGGCCTCCGCCATCGTGCTTGGCAAATACACCATTGTCGGGGTGGACCTGGATCCGACCCTGGACCGGGGAAGAACCGGCACCATCAAATATACGGTGGCCCAAGCCCTGAAAGAAGATCCGCAAGGAGCCAATGCACTGGTCACCGCGGACCCCGACATCACACAGCGGATCCGGGAACTGAATGAAGATCTTCAAAACGGCCGTCCGGTTCAAGGAGTGATGGAAGAACTGGCCGAAATCGCAGCCCGTATCGTTCCGCAACCTTCCAGGGAAACCGAGAAAAACGAACACCCCCCCTCGAAGGAAGATCAACAGCGGCTGAAATAAAAAAGCAAACATCGGGATTTTCCCATGTTTGCTTTTCTTCTTTTTCTTTTGTTAATCAATTGATCAAACTTGTTTGCCTTCCGCTTTCATAAAATATAGTATACTAGAAAATAGCCTATTTGATCCGTTAAAGGAAGATGCCTCATGAAAGTGATTTGCATTTTGTGTGACCAAGTTTTCCGTCCGGACCCGCTCACAGAGAAAAAAATCAAAAAGCATCCGCACCGGATTCAAATTTGTCCGCAATGTCACGAACGAATCACCAAACAAGTGACGGAACGGAAAAAAAATCAATCTTCAAAGACTTGATTGTACTTTGGTTCCGCCATGATGTCGCGGAGCAATTGTTCCGCCGTGTCTTTTGGGAAAATCTCCTCTTTTTCTTCTCCATCCACCTGATAACAAACCACATACCGGTCTTTTTCTTTTCTCTTTTCCAAATTTTCCACGCGGTGATCTTCCCGCAACATTTCCTCAAAAAACTGCACGGTGTCCCGTGCAGAACGATCGCTGGGCCTTGCATCCTGAACCACTTGAATTTGCAGCCAGTTAAACAGAGCATCCTTGAGTTGCATGGTCATCTCTCCCTGATTTCATGCCATTTTTTCGTCTTGTTCTTTCTTTCGCACCAGATAAAGCCGCAACCGCGTCACTGCAATCAACACCACCGTGACCAGCAGCGCGGGAACGATGGGCAGTCCCATCAGATGAAAAAGGGCGAGCAGCCAACAGCCGACAGCCAAAGTAATGTAAACCAACACCGTTTTTAACACGGGCAGCCGGACCGCAAATGCCGTTTTGTAAATCACGGCCGTTAACACCAAAATCACGAGATAAATGCCTGAAATCGGTAAAGAATTCAACCAGTTATTGAGCCATGCCAACATCTTACACCCCTTTTATCCTTTCAATTGATGGAGATATTTCATCTCTTCACTGTATTCTTGTTCATCCTCCACCGGCGTTTCCAGAACCACGGGCAATCCTTCAAAACGGGGTTCTTTCAGAAACAGGGACAAGGCTTTTTCCCCGATTTCCCCTTTGCCGATTTTTTCATGCCGGTCCTTCCGGCTTCCGGCCGGGGCTTTGCTGTCATTAAAGTGAATCGCCACCAAATTTTCAAGATACTTCGTCTTTTCCATTTCGTTCACAAGATCTGAAAAGGTTTCTTCCGTCCAGATCCCGGCGGCAAACCCGTGACATGTGTCAAAACAGAATCCGATTTTCTCCGGCGCATCGGTGGCTTCCCGAATGTCGACAAGCTCCTGAATCGTAAGTCCCAATTCGCTGCCTTGCCCGGCGGTGTTTTCCAGCAGCAGCTTGGTGTTTCCTTCATAATCCGCCAAAATTTTATTCAGTGTCTCCACCATTCTTTCACGACCGTACTCTTCCCCTTCCCCCACATGTTTTCCGCAATGAACCACCGCTCCGACAGCGCCGTAAGCTTCGGCAATCATTAAATCTTCCTTGATGGAACGAATGGTCACTTCATGAAGATCCGGTTTGGGGGTGGACAAATTGGTGATATAAGGTGTATGGCAAACCAACGAAATGCCGTGCTCTTCACAAAATCGCCTTCCCCGCCCGGCATCCGTGTGATTTAATTTTTTGGGGCGTAAGCCACGCGGATTTTTCGTAAACACCTGAAACGAATCCGCTCCCAATTCGCGGGCTTTTTGCGCAGCTTTGTAAAAACCTTTGGCAACACTGATATGACAACCGATTTTCATGGACTTCTCCTCCTGTAAAGACAAAAAGCGCCTGAGGTAAAGGCGCCGTTCACGTTCATATTTTATCACTTTTCCTTTGGCGATAGCAACTTTCTCATCCGGTCCGGATAGTTGGTGATCACTGCGTCCGCCCCGGCATCCATCAACCGTTTCATCTCTTTTTCCTCATTCACCGTATACGGACGGACCCGGATTCCATGCCGGTGACAACCGTCAATCATCCCGGCGGTGACGGCCAGATGATGCGGATGAACCGCATCCACCCCCAGATACTTTGCATACACCCAAGGATCGACCATGCCGCAGGCGTAAAGCGCACCGGTTTGCATGCCGGGACGGGCTTGTTTCACAGCCAACAGCGACTCATGCCGGAAAGAAGAGAGAATGACCCGGCCCTGCACGTGAAACCGCTCCACTTCTGCAATCACTTTCTGTTCCAATCCGGGATACCGGATGATGCCGTTTTTCAGCTCGATGTTGATCTCAACAGGAACCCCTTCGAGCCTTTCCAGCACTTCACCCAATGTGGGAACGGGTTCGTTTTGAAAGGATGGATGAAACCAACTTCCATTATCCAGTTGTTTCAGCTCTGCCAGCGTCATGTCTTTGATCCATCCGGTTCCGTCGGTGGTCCTGTCCACTTTTTCATCATGCATCACAATCACATGCCCGTCGCGGCTTAAATGCACATCCAACTCCACGCCGTCCGCCTTGGCTTCCACGGCTTTTTCAAAGGCAGACAACGTATTTTCCGGAGCCGCCCCCGAAAAGCCCCGGTGGGCAAACACTTTGGTCAAACTCACCGATTCCACCCACAATACTTTCGTTCTTTCCTGTTGATTTCCACACGCCGCTTTGGCATTTCTTGTCAATTCGGGAAAAAAGATGCCCTCATCCCAACCGGACGGCGAGTTGGATCAACGTGCGCGTCATCACGCCGGTTGCCCCTTTGACGAATATCCCTTTTTCTTTGGGGGATTCAACCGTTCCGCCGATATCCAAATGGACAAACGGGGTGTCTCCGGCAAAAGCTTTTAAAAACATGCCCCCCTGGATGGCTCCGGCCGGAAAACCTCCTTCATTTTTCAAGTCGGCAATATCGCTTTTCAGATATTCATCATATTCTTCGTACAGCGGAAGCTCCCACACCTTTTCCCCCGCGATGCGTGCAGCTGCTTTCACTTCCTCTGCCCACTTCTCATCATTACTCATCAAACCGGTCACCTCATAGCCCAACGCCACTTGGACCGCCCCGGTTAACGTCGCAACATCAACAATCCGGGTCACTCCCAACCGTTTCGCATAAGCGATCGCATCAGCCAACACCACTCTGCCTTCCGCATCGGTATGTTGGATTTCAACCGTTTTGCCGCTAAAAGTGGAAATCACATCGCCGGGACGGTATGCTTTCGCACCCACTCCGTTTTCGCACACCGGAATGACAGCGCATACATTAAAGTGCGGCTGCAATTCACCGATGGCATCCATCGCCGCCAAGACCGCTGCCCCCCCGGCCATGTCGTCTTTCATTTCCCCCATCAAGCGTGCCGGTTTAATTTGCAATCCGCCGGAGTCGAAAGTGATTCCTTTTCCAATCAGCCCCAGAACTTCCTGGCTGTCCGGCGCGCCTTGATACGTCAGCACAAGCATGTACGGATCATGGGCTCCGGCTTGTGCCACACTCAATAACCCGTACATCCCCAGCTCCTCCAACCGGCCGGTGGTGATGATATCAGCTTTCAAATTGCGTTTTTCGGCGATTTGTCTTGCTTCTTCGGCCAATTGGTCCGGAGTCATGCGGTTGCCCGGTTCATGTACCAGATAACGGGCGTAATTGGTGGCCTTGGAAAAGATTTGGCCGCGTTGTTTTCCGGCTTCAAACGCCGATTCCCGGAGCGTTGCGTCGGAAATCCACACAGCGTTGATTTTCTTTTTCGATTGCTCTTGTTTATAGGTGTGATGCTCATAAGTACCCAATTCCATGCCTTCAACGACCGATTGTACGACATCAACCGGATTGTACCTTTCAATGACAATGGAAGGACAACCGATTCCCAAACTGTCAATGCCTTTCTTTTTGGCGGTGCGGGCCACGGCCGCCACGGCATCTTTAAACGCCGGCAAATCCAGTTTGCCCTCTTTGCCCAAACCGACGACAAAGACACGACCGGACGGAATTTTCCCCCAATTGTGAAGAGTCGTAATCTCACCGAACTTTCCGGTGATTTCCCCCAGCGAAATGAGATTGGAAATCCGAAAACCGAGTGCTTCATCGATTTCCCGGGTAACGCCCAGCAAAGATTCGCGCTTTTGAAAATGAAAAACCACAATCGCATCCGCAGACAATGAAGCAAGCGGTTCTCTCGTCAATTTCCATTCCATTCAAACGCCTCCCCAAATCGGTTTCTGGATGTCTTAAATTAAAAGTGCATTATCTCTGTAAAAATTCTTGCATGTAACAGTTTCGACAAAATCAGACCCGTTTCCTGTCTTGGATAAATAGACGAAATTGTTTTATAACAGACACAACTAAGCATCAAGCGGATTGAAATATGAATATATACAATATATATACTTATATACATCTTTGGCATGTTTGTTCTTTCGCCGGTTTTCGCACGATCAATAATTCTCATCCCTTTTAATTTTTATAATATTTAAATAATTTATCGCCATAAATAAGAGACCCACGTGAGCGGGTCCGGATGTAGATCATAACGCTTCCAGCATCATCATCTCTTTTCTGATTTCCTCCAGTCGCGCTTTGCATTGGTCGATTTTATGGGGATGGTTTTCTTTGAGAGCATCGTACAGGTTTAACAGCTCATAATCCAACTCCATTCTCAACACCAGGATCCTTTCTTCCGCATCCCGACAACGGTAAGCCTTCATCAAATCCTCCATGGTTCCGCTACACCCCTTATTTTTTAATCGGGTATCTTAGGATGCCTGCCATCTTGTTGCTTGGCTACAGCATTGCCTGTTTTTCAAGAAATAAACCTGCCCGGAAAAACGTTTTGTCCCTTCGAAATCTCCGGTTCTGATTTTCTATAATCTATGCTTAAAAACTTGCAAACGGAACGACACTTGACAAAGTGGATGATTTTCAGAATGGAACTGCCTTGTGGTAAGATAGTGATCAAAACGGAAAAGGGTGGTGAAAATCGATGGCAATTCCTTCATTTACGGAAGAAGATTTTGCTGTCTTTCAAGTAAACGGCCTTGAAGAACGCATGGGAGAGTTAAAGAAACGGATCCGGCCGAAGTTTGAAAGCATCGGGGAACAAATTACTCCGTTTCTTGAGCAAATGATCGGAGAACCGTTTTATCTGCATATTGCAAAACATGCCCGCCGGACCGTGAATCCGCCGGATGAAACTTGGATGGCCTGGGCCGCCAACAAACGCGGGTATAAAGCCCATCCGCATTTTCAACTGGGAATCCGCGACACGCATCTTTTCATCTGGTTTGCTTTGATTTATGAATGCGGACGCAAACCAAGTTTTGCCCGCAACCTTCGTATGCAATTGGACGAGATCTGGCCGGCGATTCCTGACCACTTCCACATTTCGGAAGATCACACCGTTCCTGAAACCACTCCCAAAAAGGATTGGGATGTGGAAAAAGGGCTGGACCGGCTGGAAAAGGTGAAAAAAGCCGAGTTTTTGTGCGGAATTCTCATCCCCCGGGATGAAGCGGTTTCCCTAAAAGGTAAAGACATCATCCAACGTAGCGAATCGGTCTTTCAAACGCTTTATCCTTTGTACCGGTTGGCAGTTTCTTCCTGACCTTGATTCTTGCCTGCAATCCTGAGGGTTTTGCAGGTTTTTTTATGGATTTTTTTCTTTTGTTTAAGAATGCTTTTTGTTATACTAACGGTCGTGCATGATTTACTCGAAAAGGCAGGCAACAGCAATGAACCAAAGACAATATCAAACACCACTGTTTTCCAAGCTGATTGAACACTCACAAAAAAATCCATTGCAATTCCACATCCCCGGCCATAAAAAAGGGCAGGGAATGGATCCGGAATTTCGCCAGTTTGTCGGGTCGAACATCCTGTCGATCGACCTCATTAACATAGAGCCGTTGGATGATTTGCATCTTCCCAAGGGGGCGATCAAGGAAGCTCAGGAGCTGGCTGCCGAAGCTTTCGGGGCCGACCATACCTTCTTTTCCGTTCAGGGAACCAGCGGAGCAATCATGAGCATGGTGATGTCCGTCGTCCATCCGGGGGAAAAAATTATTGTGCCGAGAAACGTGCACAAATCAGTGATTACAGCCATTATTCTGGCCGGTGCTTACCCGGTTTTTGTCCACCCGGAAATGGATGAGCGGTTGGGAATCGCCCACGGCATCACCGCCAGTCAGGTTCAAAAAGCGTTGAACCGACATCCGGATGCCAAAGCGGTGCTGGTCATCAATCCCACTTATTACGGAATCGCCGGAAATCTGCGCGAAATTGTCGAGGTTGTCCACCGGCACGGCATTCCCGTCTTGGTGGATGAAGCACACGGCGTGCTCACCCATTTTCATGACCGGTTACCTTTGTCAGCTATGGATGCCGGTGCGGACATGGCCGCAACCAGTGTCCACAAATTGGGCGGATCGCTCACGCAAAGCTCGGTGCTCAACTTACGGGAAGGACTGGTCAATCCCCACCGGGTGCAATCCATTATCAGCATGTTGACGACCACCTCCACTTCCTATCCCTTGCTGGCATCCCTTGATACCGCCCGCCGTTATCTGGCCGTAAACGGTAGTGATATCATTGAACAAACATTATATTGGGCCGATACGGCACGAAAACGGATCAATGAAATCCCCGGGCTGCATTGCATCGGGAGAGAATGGCTGGGAAGCGATGCATTATATGACATCGATGAAACCAAACTGCTCATCCATTTAAAACATTTGGGCATCACCGGATATGATGCAGAAAAATGGTTGCGGGAACATCATCGCATTGAAGTCGAATTGAGCGATTTATACAACATTTTGTGTCTGGTCACGCCGGGCGACAGCGAAGAAACGATTCTTCCGTTAATAGATGCCCTTCAGGATTTATCCGATCATTTTTATCAGCCTGGACGTTCCAATCATGTTCCCATTCAAACCCCGGAAATTCCGGAACTGGTTTTGTCGCCGCGCGAGGCGTTTTACAGCCCGACGGTGTCGGTTCCGCTGGAAGAAGCCGCCGGAAGAATCAGTGCCGAATTCATCATGATTTATCCGCCCGGGATCCCTGTTTTTGCGCCGGGTGAACGGATCACGGAAGAAAACATCGACTATATCAAAGAGCACATCCACGCCGGATTGCCTGTCAAAGGAACGGAAGATCCGAACGTAAAAATGATCCGGGTGATTGAATAAAAAAGAGGCCGCTTGATGCGGCCTTTTTTTATACCCACCTTTGTCCTTCTTTATCTTTAAGCCACGCCTTCCACTTGTTTTTCAGACGATTTGGACGGATGATCTTCGCAACCTTGGCAGGAACCGTACAAGGTGCCTGCTTTTTCTGATTCGACATAAGCAATCACTTTGTCGCAGGTTTGGCATACGATGACTTCCAACACAGGAACCCCCTCCAATAACATCTCATAAAGAGTGAAAACGATTCAATTATGATGTATTAATAGTATATTATGATATACTAATTTTGTCAAAGGAGAGGATGGGATGTCATATTCTTCATTTTTCCATTAAAAAAGAGCAAATCCGGAGACTTGCTCTTTCTGTCAATATTCCCGTTCGGCCTGGTTCCCCAATGCCGGGAGACAGCTTTTCAAAAAGATCGAAACTTCTCTCGCTTCATCCATGGATCGGAGATGGAAAATTCTTTTCAAATAATCTAAATTTTCGGCGTCTTCTAAAGAAAGCAACGAGGAGCGTCCCGTCTGCATACAAACCACTAACGGCTTTCCAAAGAACAGATTGGTGTAGACGATGCCATAATCATAACGGCCGTTATCCGAAATAAAACCGACAAATCGCACTTTGGCCTTTTCTGCCTCGTCATACAAACGTTCATAAAGGCTCATCTTATCTCCTCCTCGCTTTAATTTAGAAGAATATCATTTCAAACGCGAATCCTAAAATACAGAAGATAAATAATATATACCCGTATATTATCATGCTCAAACATAAATTTATTGATCAAGCCAACAAAACATCAAACAATTTGATGAAATATTCATACACATGTTAATATAACGAAAGAAGTATTGATATGAAGGAGCGATCGCCGTGAGTAAAAGCGCATACATAAAACTGGTTCCCGGTTCCAAACAAGAAACCATTGATTTGGACGGGGTCAAACAATTGCTCGACACCTACTGCGAAATGACCGGTCTGACGGGAAAACAATTGGGGTGGTCTTATGAAGCGGCGGCTTTTCCTTATGAGGTGAGCCACGAGGAGCAAGACGGCATTTCTTATCTATACCTCAAAGGCAAAAGCCCGGATAAATATAACGGCTTAATCATTGGAACAAGCAAGGAAGAAGCGTCGGGCGTCCATTATATCCAAATTGTTCTTCCTGCCAATGCATCCCACGGGGACCTTGCCAAAGGAAATGAGTTTTCCAAGTTTTTTGCCAAACAGTTAAAGGGAGAACTCCACTTGTTTAACGGCCGGGTCATGTATTACAACAACCGGAAATAATTTTTTTCCTCCACCTGTTTGTCCCTTCAGGTGGAGGAAAACGGTTAAAACAATCAATGGACGGACAATTCTTTTTCTTGTTCCACGGCCATCTCGATTTTGTAAAGCTCGGTCACATACTCCTGAAACTTGTTGAGATCCACCCGTTCATAACACTGTGCCAGTTTTAAAATGATTTTGTGTTCCTCCTCCCGGTCGCCTTCCTTTCCCGCCAACTCCCGCGCTTTTTCATAATACAAAATGGCTTCTTGATATCTGGCTTGTTGCAGGTAGCAATCGCCCAAAGCCATGTACGTTTCCCGGCTCACTTCCGTCTGCCGGGATCGTTCGCAACCCAAAGCGGCTTCTTTCAAGACTTCCTCCGCTTCGCTCCATCGGTTTTGCCCCAAATAACTGAGGCCCAGGTGCGTTTGCCCCCGGATTTTTAACAGATCGTTTTTCAGTCTTTCCTGCAGGCTCAATACCGTCAGGAAACAGTCTTCGGCCTCTTCCCATTTTTTGATCAACAAATACACCTTTCCCATCAATTGCCATAACCTGCACGCTTTTCCCGCTTTCCCGTTGATCCGCGCCAGTTCGATTCCTTGGATGGCATACCGGATGGCCTCGTCATGCAACTTCAACTTCATTAACACCTTGATGCGAACCATGTATAATTCCAACACAGTATCAACGCTCTCAATGCAGCTGATCTCCTTCCAGAATTTTTCGATTTGGCGCAACGCTTCTTCCAGACGGTTGGCTTCATTCAGATAGATGATGCGTGAAACCTGCAAAAGATATTTGTAATGGCTCCGTTGTCCCTCTTCCTTAAAGTGGCTGATTCCTTCCTCGATATAGCTTAATGCTTGATTCCATTCTCTGTTTTCATAAGCAATGCGGCTTAATTCATGGTAACTGGCTGCTTTGATGTTGGTCATGGAACGGTCTTCCCGTTGTTCCATGATCCGGATCGCTTCCAGAAAGTAGTTTTTGGCCTTCACCCAGTTTTTCTTCTTTAAATAAATTTTCCCCCGCAAATAATGAATCATGCCGGCCAGCTTATGATTGGCGGGCACATCCAATTTGCGAAGCCGTTCCAATCCCTTGTCCGGATTCATCAAATCCACCATGCTCTCGATGGCGGTCAACTTTAAAACCATTTGCTCTTCTTCTTGTTTTTCTTTGGCCAACAAATCATGGGCCCGATCCAGATTCACATTTAACTTTTCCGCAATATACCGCACTTTTTCTTCATTGACATAAGTAATCCCCCGTTCGATATTGCTGATCGTGGAAGGAGAGATGAAATCGTCGGCCAGATCTTCCAGCCTCAGTCCCAATTCCTTTCTCCTTTTTCGGAGCAATTCCCCGATTTGAATTGGATGAATATAGTCCACGTTCTTCACCATCCCTGACACCTGATCAAATTTCACCACATATGTAACACTATATAAAATTTTCAGCTAATTTTTATGTCATGACGGGGTAAAGCACCCAAACATCCCCTGAAGAAAGAAAAAACCCCAACATTTTATGGGGTAATTAAATATTTAGATACGCTTATTCTACCATATTTTTTTGAAAAGAAAAAAGAATGAATCAAAAAAAGGAAATTCTCTCCCTTTATATCCTCTCAAATAGATTGACCACGATGAAAGCAAAACTGCTTCCCAAGAAGGTTCCGATCAACACATCGGTCGGATAATGCAAAGCCAGATACATGCGGGAGAATCCAATGATCATGGCATATGGAATCAAAATCATCATCATGACGGACGAATGAAGGGCAAACGTCATGGCAATGGAAAAAGCGGCTGTGGTATGGCCGGAAGGAAAAGAATAATCCGTCAGCGGATTTGGAAATGTGTGCAAATGCGTTAATTTCAGATAAGGGCGGATTCTTGGCTTATACTTTTTCAAAAACCGGACGGCCAAATGGCTTGTCCCCAGCGCAATCAATGCCTCCAACGCCCATCCTTTCACCGGCTTGGGCATAAAAAGAAGCCAGCCCAACAAAAAAACGATGGTCGCCGTGGCCCCTCCCAAATGGGTCACCCGGGGCATGAGCCAATCCAACAAACGACACTTGAAATGGCAATTCACCAGTTGGATCAAAAATTGATCCGATCGGGACAACCAGGATGTCAAACTTTTCATCAGACCTCACCTCCGTCTGTCTCAGCACCCCTGATGAAGAAAAACGATAAAAAGAAAAAGTAAATAAGGTGTTAATCTTGGGAGAAGATTAACACCCGTTTTCAGCATTGGTGATTGCCATGGTGCAACTCTTCCAAAAAGGATATATCCATCATTCCGTCGCCAACCCTTCCAACCGTTCTTTTATGTAACAACACAGGGTGGTTTGTTTTTCCGGATTTTTCTCAGCAGAAACGCCTTTTTCGATTCCTCCCGACTGAAGCAGCATTTCCCAATGATTCAGCCATATTTTATTGCTTGGTGGCATCAGTACGATCAGAGTCATGACAGAAGCTACGATGATCAAAAAAGACGTTTTGTTCATTTTTCACTCCTTATATTAAAACGCTTCGTCCTGTGTTTTCATTTTAAAAAGGAATACGGAGAGGGTCAAGATTCCACGGCTTGTATTCTATAAGATTTATTGAACAACATGGATCAATCTGGTCACAATTGTGGAAAACAAACATTCAGGTCCGGTAAACTGTTAAATTTTTTCCAACACCTAAAAAAACGACAAATCCGATCCTTGATCTTCCGCTCCCGGAGACGAAAGAAAAAAAGATCGCTATAATAAGATAAGGAATTTTTAACCAAAGACAAAAAGGTGGGATGCAGAGTGAGTACACTGATCGCCATCCTCTCTCTTCTTCTGAACGGGGGGGTTCTCTATTTTTTGTACCGGCAATCGCTCACGAAAACGAAAGAAAATCCTTGGAACGATCTTTTTTACCAGCTGCAAACGCTCCAAGCCCAGCAAGAAAAATTGGAAAAAAGAGTGCGGGAAGAAATGGGGTACAACCGTCAGGAGTGGAATACGTCTTCACTGGAAAACCGGAGAGAATTGCAGCAGTCTTTCACCACGTTGACCAAAGCCACTTTATCCACGCTACGCGAATCGGCATCGCAACAAAAAGATCTCTTGGACAGCTTTTCCAAACAACTGAATGATCTGACCCGGATGAACGAACAAAAATTTGATCATCTCCGGACCCAAGTCGAAGAAAAACTGGCGGCCATCCAAACCGAAAACCAGAAAAAACTGGAGGAAATGCGCAAAACGGTGGATGAAAAGTTGCACAACACCTTGGAAAAACGTCTTGGTGAATCCTTTCAATTGGTCAGCGAACGTCTGGAACAAGTACATAAAAGCTTGGGGGAAATGCAAAATCTGGCCACCGGTGTGGACCATTTGCGGAAAATATTATCCAATGTCAAAAACCGCGGGGTGTTGGGCGAAATTCAACTGGAGAATATTTTGGAACAAATGTTGTCTTCAGAACAATATGAAAAAAATGTGCGTGTCAAAGAAAACAGCAAGGAAAATGTGGAATTTTGCATCAAACTGCCTTCGAAACAGGAAGAAGGGAAATTTGTATTGCTTCCGATCGACTCCAAGTTTCCCCTCGCAGATTATCAGCGCCTGTTGGAAGCGCAGGAAAGCGGAGATGTCCATCAAATGGCCCAGGCCGGAAAAAACCTGGAAAACCGGGTCAAACAAGAAGCCAAAAAGATCAGCGAAAAATATATATCCCCCCCGAAAACAACGGACTTTGCCATTTTATTTTTGCCTTTGGAGGGTTTATATGCCGAAATCTTGCGCCGTCCGGGATTATGGGAAAGCATTCAGCGCAAATACCGTGTCTCCATTGTCGGGCCGGCAACATTGTCCGCTTTTTTAAACAGTTTGCAAATGGGCTTTCGCACTTTGGCAATTGAAAAGCATACCCATGAAGCTTGGGAATGGCTCAGCATTTTAAAAAATGATTTGTACCGGTTCGGAGACTACCTGGCCAAAGCACAAAGAAAAATTGAAGAAGCCGGAAAAACCATCGGCCAGGCGAGCCGGCAAACGGAAACCATGAAAAAGAAACTGAACAAAGTGGAAAACCTGCCCCAACCCAAAAGCATCCCCCCGACTCCGGCCGATCCCGAAACGGATGAATTAACGGATCAGGGGGAGTGACCGTGGAACAGGTTTTATCATGTGGTGAAACCGATCCGGCCGGAAACGGGCGGGTGGTTCAACACATAACGGGGTGTTCCTTGGGCAGACACAGACAGGCGACGCACCGGCTGCCCAAGGATGGAGTCCCTTTGACCGAAAACCAAAAATCTCAGATAATCATTCTCATGAGGTTCCCCACCATGATCCCGATATAATTGCCCACCGCGTAACCGAAGATCCCCATTAACACGGCGGGAGTCATTAATGAAGCCCAACCTTTGGACGATGCCAGCGCAAGGGCCGTCGATGGCCCTCCGATGGCCGCCTGGCTGGCCACCGCCAACATCTCCACTTCCAGTTTGAACCATTTCCCCACACCGAAAACAATCAGTGCATGTATGGCGATGACAAGAACGAGAAATAGAAACACCACCGGTCCTTTTTCCACCAATGTATTCAAGATAGTCCCGGCGCCCATGGTGGCAAAAAACAGATGAAGCAAATAATTCCCGATCGCCTCTCCCCCTTGCAACCGGGAGACCGGCGTAAACCAGGCCAACAACAGAGCCAATGTGGTATACCAGATCACACTTGGAATTTCAAGGCCGCTGGCTTGCTGAATCCATGGCGTGACCCATTCGGAGACTGCCACGATGGAAAAGGCAACCGCAAGCATTGCCGCCAGATCAAAAATCGTCACTTTTTTGGGTTGGAAGAAACCTTCACCGGCTTTTTCCCCTTTCTCTCCCTTGTCCTGAACCGAAGGGTAAAAGCGGCGGAATAACACCGGAATCACGGCTGTCGCGACCATCCAGACGTTGGTCATGATGTTGTCGGCGGCAGCTCCGGTCGCATACATGGTTTCTGATGTTTCAAGCGCTTTTCCCACCGCCGCATAATTAATCCCGCCGCCGATGTAACTGGCCGCAAATTGGGCGGTGATTTTCCAACTCTCTTCCCCGATCCGGCCGGCCGTCAAAAGCCCTCCCAACACTGCCCCGCAAACGGTACCGATGGCGGCGAGGCCAAAAGCGATAAACGCCGGTTTTCCCAATCGGCGCAAATTTCGAAAATCCGTGGATAACAGTAACAGGACAATGGACAGCGGTACACCGTAATCTCCGGCAAATTGATAAACGGGATTTGATTCCCCCAAAGAAGAAGGAATCACATGCAAATTGACCAAAACCGCCCCGCCGGTGATCACCAGGATCGCGGTTCCGAGAAAAGAGAAAAAACGGTATTTTTGATCCAGCCAAAAGCAAAACCAAATAAGTAAAGTGATTACGGCCCCCACTCCCAAAGGGCTGGTGATCCATGCATCTTGATTCATCCAACTCCTCCTTTTCAAACTCTTTGCTTTTCCACCATTATCATACATTCAATAAAAAAAGTCTTGGATAAAAATATCCAAGACGATACTGATCTACTTCCACTCCGTTTTTCTGTTCACCATTTCGACCGCCTCTTCAATCCGGCTGAGCACTTCTTGTTCCGTCCGTCCGGTAATCACCATGGTCACGACGTAATCCACGCTCGTGCTGGCTCCGGCATAAGATTGCCCCGGTTTGGCGAGCAACCGGTATTCCGTGATCCATTCCGGCAATTCTTCCGCTTTGGGTCCCTTTACAAACGTGCCGTATTTCGGGGGAATCCCGACAAAACCAAATTGGGTTTTTGGTTTTTTCTCTTTCTGCAACCGTTTTGGCAGCTGAACCGGTATCCCGCACTGGGCTTGTACAGAAAATTTCGTCAAATCAACCCCGAAAGCTTGGCGATACTCTTCGCAAATCCGGGATCCCCCGGTGCGGCAAGCCACCTCACACAAGACCAATTCATCATCCGGTGTATGGAACACTTCGGCATGAAAAGAAGTGTGCTCAGGCGTCGGCATTACTTTCAAAACGGAACAAACATACTCTTGCATACGCGCCGTCAGCGGATTTTGCGGTGACAACAAATAACTTCCCAAATATTTGCCCTCGTGAAAAGCCAAGCAATCATTCAAATACTTGGACGGCCAGCATAAAACGATTTCGCCGTTTAGAATCAAACCATCAATATGATACATTTCTCCCTCAATAAATTGTTCCACTTCCAGATTATGCTCCAAGCCTTTGGTCAGGTACCGGATGGTGTCGCGGTCATTCTCCAGAACGGTGGTGTTCCTCGACCCCATTCCGTCAACCGGCTTCACCACCACCGGATAATGATGATCCTGAATAAACGCATACAAATCAATGGCTGAATTCAAACGGGCATATTGAGGAACCCGAATGCGTGCCTCGCTTAGAATGGATTTCATTTTGACTTTATCGCGGAACGCGATGGCACTTTCCCAGGATTGCCCTTCAATCCCCAAATATTCCCTCAGCCTGGCTGCCCGCAGGATATCTCTCTCGGCCGTTGCAATGATGGTGTGATACGGATGTTCGCGGTACAATTGCAAAGCTTGAAATTCAATGGCAGAATTATAATCATAATTTTCAAAAGCAAAAACTTGGGCATATTGAGTAAAATCCTTGGCATAAGTGGTGTTTGTCATGAGATACAGATCCTCATTCAGTTCCTTCAACCATTGGTTATAAGGAACATCATAATGGGGCAATCGGTTGAAAATCAGTATACTCAAATTGTTTCCCCCTTTTTTCTGTCTTCTTGAGGATCTCAAAACACCGATAAATGAAGCAAATTCATGAACCCCCGACATTCAGGGTGCTCCTCTTAATATTAGAAAAAACGCTATTTTATGTCAATAAATATATGTATAAAATTATTAATTTTCTTTTAATTAAAAATACCTTGCGAAACCGGCTTCGCAAGGCTCAACAGACCGTGGATCTATAAGTCTTTTTTGGAGAATGAATAGGGAAGCAGTTTTCCAACGGTCGTCTCCATGACATCCCCCTTCAAATTGGACAGATAAACCGGCATGTCCGTATCGCAAAACTCTGAAAGCACCTGGCGGCACGCCCCGCAAGGCGAAACCGGCCCGTCTGTATCCGCCACCACGGCCATGGCGGAAAAAGAACGTTCGTTTTCTGAAACGGCCTTAAAGATGGCGGTCCGTTCGGCACAATTGGTCAGTCCGTAAGAAGCGTTTTCAATATTGGCCCCGCGGATCACTTTCCCCTCTTTGGTCAAAAGAGCGGCGCCGACTTTAAATTTGGAATAAGGGACATAAGCCCGTTCCATCCCTTTTTTGGCTTCCTCAATCAGTTGGTCACGGTCCATGGATCTCAACCTTTCTGCTTAATGCTTATTTTGCTTCCATGATTTTGACTCCGGAACTGGTTCCAATGCGGTTGGCTCCGGCATCAACCATTTTCATCAGATCCTCCAGGCTGCGTACGCCTCCGGATGCTTTCACGCCCAGATCGTCTCCCACCGTTTTGCGCATCAGTGCGACATCTTCCACGGTGGCTCCTCCTGTTGAAAAACCGGTCGACGTTTTGACGAAATCCGCCCCGGCTCTGGCAGCGATTTCACATGCCCGGACTTTTTCTTCATCCGTCAACAAACAGGTTTCAATGATCACTTTGGTCAACGCTTTTCCTTCGGCCGCCTTGGTCACTGCACGAATGTCTTCTTCCACTTCTTCATACCGGCCGCTTTTTAACAGACCGATATTGATCACCATATCGACTTCCGTCGCCCCGTTTTCAATTGCGTTGCGGGTTTCGAAGGCTTTGGTCTCCGGTGTGGTTGCCCCGAGCGGGAATCCGATCACCGTACACACCTTCACATCAGTCTCTTTTAAAATTTCACAGACCTGCGGAACCCAAACCGGATTGACGCATACGGACGCAAAATCATATTTTTTGGCCTCTTCCGCCAGACGGACAATCTGTTCCCTGGTTGCATCCGGTTTCAACAAAGTGTGATCGATCAGTTTGGCAATTTGACTTTTTTCCATTTCTTCTTCCTCCTGTCATCCTTGAACAATGTCGTGAATCAAAGCAGGCGGTTGAACCGGTTTTTGGCTGATCGCATAAGCCTGTTCCACTTTTTCAATGACGTCTGTCACCGACGAACGGTTGCTGTGAATGGTGACGAGTGTCTCTCCTTTGCGGACGGAATCGCCGATCTTTTTGTTTAACACCAATCCCACCGCCAAATCGATTTCGGATTCTTTGGTGGCCCGTCCGGCTCCCAGCATCATGGCGGCCGTTCCGATTTCATTGGCTGTGATTTCGGAGACATATCCGTCCTCTTTCGCTTTCACTTCCATCGTATACTTTGCGGTCAGCAACTGCTCCGGATGATCGACATACCGGTCGTCCCCGCCTTGCGCCCGGATAAATTGCTTCATGGTTTCAAGCGCTTTTCCGTTGTTCATGGATTCTTTGAGCAATGATCGGGCTTCTTCCGGAGTTTGGGCTTTGCCGGCCAGGCAAACCATGTGGCTGCCCAACGTCAAACAAAGCTCTTCCAGATCTTTCGGCCCTTTTCCTTTCAACGTGTCAATGGCTTCTTTGACTTCGAGGGCATTTCCGACGGCGAAACCGAGCGGTTGGCTCATATCCGAGATCACCGCCATGGATTTTCTTCCCACATTGCCGCCGATTTCCACCATGGTCCGGGCAAGTTGCCGCGCATCTTCCATGCTCTTCATGAAAGCCCCGGCTCCCACCTTCACATCCAATACGATGGCATCCGAACCGGAAGCAATTTTTTTGCTCATGATCGAACTGGCAATCAGCGGAATGGAATTGACGGTTCCGGTCACATCCCGCAAGGCATACAACTTTTTATCGGCAGGCGTCAGCTTTCCGGACTGGCCGATGACGGCGACTTTATTTTGATTCACCAGCCGGATGAATTGCTCATTATCCACCTCGACATGAAATCCGGGAAAGGATTCAAGTTTATCAATCGTTCCGCCGGTATGCCCCAGCCCGCGGCCGGACATTTTGGCAACCGGCACACCGACCGAACCCACCAGCGGCGCCAGCACCAATGTGGTGGTATCCCCCACGCCTCCGGTACTGTGCTTATCCACCTTGATCCCTTCAATGGAAGACAAGTCGATCTGCTCTCCCGAGCGGACGATTTCCATGGTAAAATGAGCGGTTTCCTCAGGAGTCATCCCTTGAAAATAAACCGCCATCAAAAAGGAGGCCATTTGATAATCCGGAATCTCTCCCCGGGTGTAACCTTGCACCAAAAACCGAATCTCTTCTTCGGTCAACGCCTTTTTATCTCTTTTCTTTTCGATCAAATCGATCATCCGCATTTTCCTAACGACTCCCTTCATTCTTTATCGCACAAAGCCATCCGACTTATTCCATTCCTGCCTTCAAAGCAAATATATCAAAGGGGTGAACATATGTAAATTAAAATATTAACAAATGTAAAACCAACATCTTTCCAATCCTCTTTCTCCTTATTATGATCGGCGAAACGGAAAATAAAAAAGAGCATTCAATCCGAATGCCCCGTATCGTCGCTCATTCGTTTTCTCCGCCGCTTTGTTCGTGAAGCAATCGGGCCGTGTGCTGATCTGTGATCAACACGTTGGCATACCGTCCCTGCAAAGCCCCGCGGATCGCCTTCACTTTATTCAATCCCCCCGCCACCAAAACGGAGTGCTCCTTTTTTCTCAATTCGTCCAATTCAATGCCGATGGTTCGTTGATTTAAACGTTCATCGCAAATCTTGCCGTTTTCATCATAAAAACGGGAGCAAATATCCCCGACGGCTTTGGCGGAGAGCAGTTCCAACTCTTCCTTGTTCAGATAACCCAACCGGAACAACAGGGAATCGGACAACGCTTCCCCGACGGTATAAACCGCAATATTGGCCTGTCTCCCCATTTTCAGCAGTTTTTGAATGTGCTTGTCGGCTTCGATTGCTTCTTTCACCACCGCCTTGTCGACAATGGCGGGAAGCGGGAGATAATGCGGAATCGTTCCGTAAGCTTGCCCGAACCTTTGCATGATTTCCGAGGCATAAGTATGCTCCGCCGAATAACTGACGCCTCCTTTTAATTGCACCACATGCACATGATTGACCGGCTTGTGCTTCAAATGAAGCGCAACCTGATACAAGGTTGTCCCCCAGGCAACACCGATCAAATCCCCGTCTGCAACGATTTGGTCCAAGTACAAGGCCGCCTGCCTGCCAAGCATTTTTTTCACCGTTTTTTCGTCATAGTTGTGAACCGGTACAATCAACACTTTTTTCATCCGGTATCTTTCTTTTAAAGCAGCTGCAAGTTGATCCAAACGAAGAGAAGGATCCACGATTTCAATCCGCACAATTCCTTCTTCTTTGGCCTGTTGCAAAAGGCGCGACACAGTCGGACGCGAAACCCCCAACTGGTTGGCGATTTCCTGCTGGTTGTAATCCTCCTGGTAATACATTTTGGCTGCTTGTATCAACATCTTGAGTTTTGTTTGGTCCATATTTTCACCCATCATCAATTCGTCACGCCCATTATAGCACGGATGGAATCCGGAACTCATCTTTCGCCGCCTTCATACGATGAAAAGAAGATTCCTTCCGTCTTTCGGTCAAGCGGACAAGAAAACACTTCCGCATTTTTCGACGGGAACTCCGGCAACGCTCTATTTTCCGAAAGGTTATTTTTATTATTTTTTAATATAAATTCATTTTTACAATAATGAATAAAATTCGTTAAACTTTTGTAACAAATTGAAAATAGAATCCTAACTGAAAATATTTTAGTATAGTATAGAAAGGATGAGCCCATTGCTGAAACGTGTATTGTCTCTGGCGGCCATCTTTGCATTGGGAACGTTTATGTCCATTCCGACCGTATCCAACGCCAACGCGGAGACGGTTCAAAAACAGCCTCAGGAAATTATCGTAAAATTCAAACAAAACGCAACATCTTCTGACGTTTCCGCCTTGCATGCCAAAGCAAAAGCCTCCATCACTTCCACCAATAAACAACTGGGTTATCAAGTGGTGAAAGTAAACGAAGGTCAAAACATGGAAGACGTACTGAAACAATACCAATCCAACCCCAATGTGGAATATGTGGAACCCAACCATGAAGTGCATGCCTTTTTCACTCCGAATGATCCCAGATACAGCGAGCAATATGCTCCTCAACTCGTCGGTGCTGAAGAAGCCTGGGATGTGACCCAAGGTTCTTCCAATGTGACGGTGGCCATCGTGGACACCGGGGTTGACTACAACCATCCCGACCTGCAAGGAAAAGTGATCAAAGGAAAAGACTTCGTTGACAACGATGACGACCCCATGGATGAAAATATGCACGGAACGCACTGTGCCGGAATCGCGGCTGCTTTGACCAACAACGGCGTCGGGATTGCCGGTATGGCTCCGAAAGTGAAAATTCTGGCAGAACGTGTTTTGGATGCGAACGGATCCGGCACCCTGGATTCCGTTGCACAAGGAATCACCCATGCCACTGACCAAGGTGCTGACGTGATCAGCTTGAGCTTGGGATCTCCCCAAGGCGCTTCAACATTGGAAAATGCCGTGAATTATGCCGCAAGCAAAGGAGCTGTTGTGGTGGCGGCAGCCGGGAACGAATCCACCAGCGCTCCCAGCTATCCGGCTTATTATGAAAAAGCCATCGCAGTTGCCGCAACCGACTCCAACGATAAAATCGCTTCCTTCTCGAACTATGGAAGCTGGGTTGATGTAGCCGCTCCGGGGGTAAACATTTTATCCACGGTTCCCGGCGGGGGATACCAAACGGCTTCCGGAACTTCCATGGCCACACCGCTGGTTGCCGGTCAGGCAGCATTGCTCGCCTCCCAAGGCAAAAGTGCCAGTGAAATCCGTCAAGCCATCGAAGGAACGGCTGACCAAATCTCCGGAACCGGCCAATATTGGGCACACGGCCGTGTCAATGCCGCAAAATCTGTCTCTCAATAATGAAGTCGAAAGCTGTCTGTGAAATCACAGACAGCTTTTTTTGATCAGCGGCTGAAAAAATTCATGAGGATACCGGTTTAAAAAATGAAACATGCCGTTTGCCGACTTTAAAATGATGAACCCGGTTGAATCCCTCATGCTCCGGTTTTATCTTCTGACCGGTAATAATGACGGCGACGGAGTTGTTTAAGTCCATCGCTTTCCACAGATTTTCAAACAGGGATTGGACCGGATTTTCATCATTTCCACGCCAGGAAACCAGATTCCCGTATGGGAGATCGGTGATGATGACCTGGACCCGTTGGACCGGGTTTTCATCCGGCTTCGTGATGTCCCTTTGAAAACAAGTGATTTGGATGGGTTCCTTCTTCAAATAAGCTTTTAACACCTGCACACTGTCCAACGCTTCTATATGCGAAGGTTTTCCATACTCCTTAACGTATTTCCGGATTTCTTCTTCTCTGCGACGAAGCCCTGCAAAAGAAAGCAAGGACAGATTTTTCCGCGCAAACGCCACCATTTTTTCATCATCATCCGAAGCCGCAATTTCACGGATCTTGGAAGCATGCAAAAAACCCAACACGGTCAACAGATAACCCGAACCACAACACGGATCATAGAGCTTGAACCCGTTTTTTTCTTCATTTAAAAACGATTGCGCCCGGTAAAAAATTTCGCTTGCCAACCGGACGGGAAACGGCGCGGAACCGGGGACATTGTACAACACCCGTCCGCTTGCAAAATCACGATAATCTTTCTTTTCGATTTCATAATGATACTTCATTGAATCACCCGATTGTAAATGTTATTCCTTTTGATTGAGAAACGATGTAACAGTCCGCACGAATTTGTCCGGCTGTTCTCTTTGCGGCCAATGCTTGCATTTTTCAAAGATCGCCAAGGGAAGATCCGGCGCATACACCTGAAATTTTTTGACAACGGCGCCAGTACTCCCCAGGACAGGCGGGCGGAATCGATGCCTCCCCCATGCAACAAAACAACAGGCGTTCCATTTTGATCCGGACAGGCTGTATGACCACTTACTCCTATTAAACCATTTTCCTTTGCGCTGATAAATCCGCTTTCACAGTGGATCAAAAAAACCGGGCAAACGGTGCTTCCATTTCTCCCTGCCCGGATCATCAGCTGTCATCAGGAGTGTTGCAATGCCACTTCAAATTTGATTTCTTTTTCATCCGTAAGATTAGGCTTATAAAGGAGCACATATTTTTCTTTTTGGGGAACATCAAAATAGAGGACGCCTTTTTTCGTCTCCCCTTTTTGCAAATCGGCCTTCATAAACCCGTCATCATAGGAAAAATAACTTTGCAATGCGTTCCCGTCCTCATCATATAAATTAAACGCTTCTACCCCCACACTCACCGGTTCATCCTTCTGGTTGGCCAACTGAAATTGAACCGCCAACACTTTTCCCTTCTCCGGCGGAATATATTTGTTTCCGTCTTTTAAAACGGCGCTTTGGACGGTGATCTCCAGCCCGTCAACAGCCGCGGTTTCACCGGTTTGAAACACTTTTTCCTCTTTGGTCGGTTCTTGTTTCTCCTCGGCATCCGTTTTTTCCTCACTGACCGCCGCGAGATTTTTCGCTTTCGGCTCCGCTTTTTGTCCTTGCGTGGAGCAACCCGTCAACACACCCCCTGCGAACAAAAGCGTTGCCCCCCATAAGATCCATCGCTTCATCCAATCCCTCCTTACCTTGGTCTCCGGATAATTCATTCGTATTGAAATCAAAAGTTTTTGTCCGGACCGGACAACCGGGATTGGATGAAGACACAAAAAGCCCGCTCCCCTCATGGAAATCCCCCCATGAAAAGAAGCGGGCTCCGGCCGGCGTCAATTTTGAAACGGATCTGACACAGCGTATCCGTTTATCAAGCAAAAACCCCTTCTTTTGTGAAGGGGTTCGATTTGGTGGGCAGTATTGGAATCGAACCAACGACCTCTTCCGTGTCAAGGAAGCGCTCTCCCCCTGAGCTAACTGCCCAAGTTTTGAATAGTTTGTGAATAGAAAAGGAAGTGATATGGTGGGCCCAACAGGACTCGAACCTGTGACCGATCGGTTATGAGCCGACTGCTCTACCAACTGAGCTATAGGCCCATTAAAGATGGCGGAGCTGACGGGATTCGAACCCGCGATCTCCTGCGTGACAGGCAGGCATGTTAGGCCTCTACACCACAGCTCCACATTTGGTTGCGGGGACAGGATTTGAACCTGCGACCTTCGGGTTATGAGCCCGACGAGCTACCTGACTGCTCCACCCCGCGTCGTTTTCCGCTTTGTCATCAGCGACATGTTTTAATATACAATAATTCTCTGGAACATGCAAGGGGTTTTTTAAAATTTTTTTCTCCAAATGTACCGCACCCCGTATTTCCCTTTTTTGGAGCGGAATACTTCCACTTCCTCCGGGCTGTCGTAACCATACAGCCACCAATCTTCCTGCATGCGTGTTGCCAGGCAGCGCGCTTGAAACGAACTGTCAAACAATTTGGCCCAATAAATCCACTTTGTCATTTTTCACACCCTCCTTGTATGTCTATTTTTTCCGCGGCGCTTCCTTTTCATGCCTGGATAAACGCATATTTTTGCCTGGTTTCATAACCGTTCAATGTGAAACGCATAAAATAAAACAACCATTGCAACACCTCTACATTCCCTCCTCTGAGCAGGCAGGCCGGATCTTTGCGGCCTGTCTTATTCTTTGCAGACAGATGCGTTCTGCTTAAATAAAAGTTATAATAAAAGGAGTCACTATTTTGAGGAGGGATTCAGATGTACTACGGCATTGTTGCCTTTCCACAGAAACATGTCCAAGACAAAGTAAACGCTTTACGAAAACGCTATGATCCGCATTATTCCTTAATTCCCCCGCATATCACTTTAAAAGAGAAATTCGAACTTTCTGACGACAAACTCGAGAAAGCGGTTCAAGATCTGGAGAGAATCGCCAAAGAAGTCAAAGCGTTTCAAATTAAATTCCATAAAATCAGCCACTTTCATCCCACCAGCAACACCATCTATTATGCCATTGAAAATGGAGAGCCTTTGGTCAAATTGCACAATAAAATCAGCGAGGTGTTTGAAAGCGTCGAAGCTCCCTACAAATACATCCCTCATCTCACGATCGGGCAAAAAATGGCGGAAGATGAGTTGCATGATGTTTACGGAAGCTTGCGAATGAAAAATGTGCAAATGGAATCAAAAATTGACCGTTTTCATTTGATGTACCAATTGGAAAACGGTTCTTGGAGCATTCATCAATCTTTCCTGCTGGCCAAGGACTGAGAAAGGAAGGTATGCAATTGGCAGACACCACCGTAAAACAAGCGACCGGCTCCAAAGAAATGGAGCTTGTCTATTCGATCCGGACCAAGGTGTTCATCGAGGAACAACAAGTGCCAAAAGACTTGGAAATGGACGAATGGGAAGAAAAATCCGTCCATTTCCTTGCCTGGCTGGAAGACATTCCCGTCGGAACCTGCCGCCTCCGTTTTATTGACCATGATACGGGCAAAGCGGAAAGAGTGGCCGTTTTAAAAGAGTACCGAAAAACCGGTGCCGGCACGAAATTGATGGAGGCATTGGAAACCTTCGCCCGGCAAAAAGGGGCCAAAAAA
The DNA here is from genome assembly GCF_005886755.1 of Thermoactinomyces vulgaris. Taxonomy (NCBI): domain Bacteria; kingdom Bacillati; phylum Bacillota; class Bacilli; order Caryophanales; family Thermoactinomycetaceae; genus Thermoactinomyces; species Thermoactinomyces vulgaris. Next base: position 1,069,722 of record NZ_CP039710.1, on the reverse strand, counting down.
GTCTTGCTGTATGCGCAAGTCTCCGCGTTGCCCTTTTACGAGAAGTTGGGTTATGTCGCTTTTGGCACCCCGTTTGAAGATGCCGGGATCTTACACATGCGGATGGAAAAAATTTTCTAAAGATAAAGGCGATGTTTTTTCAAGTCCTTTATGACGGAGATGTCTGTTGTGCATGTGCCCAGCGGCGCGTGATACATGGAACCGTTTCGCTCCCCGTGAAAGTCCGAGCCCGCTGTTTTCAGCACTCCCAGTTGATCCGCCAACTCCTCATAATGTCTTTTTTGATCGGCCGGATGATCAGGATGGTTCATCTCTATGCCATCCAATCCTTTCTCCACCAAGAGCGGGATCAAGTCGTCTTGCTCATAAAGACCGGGATGAGCAATGACGGCTGCTCCTCCGCTTTGATGAATGCATTCAATCGCTTCAAACGGAGAAATCCGCTCAACCACCGCATAAGCTTTCCCATCTTTCCCCAAATACTGATCAAACGCTTCGTCCATCGTTTTTACGACGCCTTTATCGATCAATACTTCGGCAATATGCGGCCTCCCCGGATTTTTTCGGGCATTTCTTTTCTTTTTGGCGATGACCTCCTCATAAGTAACCGGAATCCCCAATTCGTTTAAACGGTCGATGATTTTCAAATTGCGTTGATGCCGGGCTTCTTGCTGTTTCTTTAATATTTTGAGGAGACGGTTGTCATACATATCAATATGGTATCCCAGCATGTGAATTTCTTTCCCCTGCCACATTGTACTGATTTCCACACCGGGCACCACTTCAATTCCCCGTTTTTTTCCTTCTGCCCGGGCTTCTTCGATTCCCTCGACGGTATCATGGTCGGTGATGGCGATCCCTTTCAACCCGGCTTCCTCCGCCAGCTGCACCACACCGGCGGGAGAAAACAAGCCATCCGAAGCCGTTGTATGCACATGTAAATCCACTTTCCCCATGCAAAACCCCTCCATTCATTGATTCAAAAAACAAACCGAAACAGCCCCATCCCTTCGCCTTTCATCCAGATCCGCACCGGAACCGTCCGGTTCTTCCGCTTTTCAAAAGACCATGCCTGCATCTTTTGTGCCTGCTCTTTCGTCAAAAAAACAACCGGCTTTAATGGATAAAACCTGACTCCCACCTTGACCGGCCTCAACAAGGCATAGTATGTGCACCCTGTCCCCGGTCCATCCGTCCCGGACCACTCAACACGGCATTCGGTCGCATCTTCCAGCAAAGAGCGAAGCTTCACCGTTTGGCCTTCTTGTTGCATCTCATATAACGAATAATAAGACGCAATCAACTTGGAAGCATATTCCCAATAATCATGAAGCTTGGCTTCTTTCAGTACGAATTCCACCATCCTTTCCTGTTTGACATTAAAATAGTCATACAAAAACCACTGCTGAAATATTTGTTCGGGGAGAATGTCCGCTGTTGATTCTTTGGTGCGTTGGTAACCGGTACATCGCTGAAACCAATAAAGAGCCCGCATCTTTTCCCGGATGGAAATCAACCGCCGGGCCCATTGCTCCACTTCTTGAAGCATGGTTTGAAACTCTTTTTCTTTTTGCCGCTGCCATTGCTCCCGCCAATTCGTAAAGTGAATCATTTCATGGTTGGAATTGGAATGCATCCGGATTCACTCCCTCTGTAACATCAAACACGAAGTCCGGCATGAAATCAAACTCGATGGAGGCATGTCCAGGGGCAAACAACGCATTTCAATCCCTCCTGCGGGCAGGATTTTCATCCGGACAAAGGAATCCAGGCCCGTTGAATTTTGTAGTACAAAAAAAGAGTACCCGCTTCAGACCGGGTACTCTCCTCACTCAACACCTTTTACTTCCGTTTTTTGATCTCCTCTTTCATCCGTTCCGCCAATTGCTTCGGGTCCTGATTGGTTGAACGCGTATTTTCATTCACACCCAACTCACGACCCACTTCATTCATCAGTTCTTCGACCTGTTTTTTATTTTGCCCTTGTTGATTGTTGCGTTGTTGTTTTTGATCTTTTTCCCGTCCAAATAATTGGTTGAGAAAGCGGAACATTCGAAGATCCCCCTTTTGGTTGAGTGATATGCTTATTATTTTCTTTTTTGTTCTTTTGCATACAAAAAAGAAGCCACCCCTTGCTATGGCTTCTTTTTATCATTTCTGACTTATTAGTTGTGCCGGATTGTCAAAAACCACCACCGGATAGACCCCGTCGATCTGCGTAAAATAACAACCCGTTTCATTTTTTGCAAGCTTTCCCCGGATCCAAAAACGCTGTTCTGTTGTAAACGAGGGAACCGCCGACAGATGGACAGGTTTCCATTTCCCTTCCAGATAGACCACCGGTCCGGAAGAAGAAAAAGTAAACATCGACATTTCCTGTTTCTCTTCAACCGTTTCCGGATTCTTTTCAGCCTGACAAATGCCATGATCCAAAAGCCATTTACGCACTTCAACCGCAACCGGCAAGGTACGGATCAAATAAATGTAAACTTTCCGGAACACCGGATAAACGTGAGCCATCTTTTCGCTTTCCAACCAGCGGAAAAAATACTTCAGTGTGTTGAGGAAAACGCGGGAACCCTGAGGTGTGCATTTTCCCTGATCCAAATACCATTTACTGAGAAAATGAATAAACGCCTCTTCATCCAAATGCTCCCAGCGAAACCGGTTTCCGAACCGGGAGGACAGGTATTGGTACAATTTATCGATCGATTGGCTGTACAAAGCTTGCGTCCCTTTTTGGAAAGAAGAAACATATTGAATGAAAAATTGTTCAAATTGCTGCATGACATACAAAGGCAACGTTTCATTTTTCTCCTCCAAGACAGGCCATCCGGAGGTTTTTTCTTCTGAAACTTTTGGCCCTGTTTGAACAGATTTTGAATTTTCCATTTCTTCTGCACGTTGAATGGACCAACCAAAAACTCTCCAACCGTTCTCCCAAGTCGTATACTTATTTTCTTCTTCCAAGTGGTTGTATTTCTCTAGTTGCAAAAGTATCTCCCCTCTCATCTCATGCAAGAAGGATGTATAAGGGCCAATCAGTTCATAATGATTGCCGATTCGGACAAACCGCCCGAAAATCAAAGGTGCCGGCGGATATTCTCCTGCCGGATGCTTCACCGTCATCTCCCCGCCGCCCGTCAGCATCCGATAGACCGCTTTTTGTTCATCAAAATCCAACAACTCGTAACAAGTAAAGCGGGATTGGCAAAAGCTTTTTGCAAGTCGTTTTTGGTAGGGATTTTTTTTCAAAAGTGTGGAGGCCCAGATCTCTACGGGACGTTTATGATTCAGGCTGGGTGCATCAAACAACAGCCAAAATCGGAAGAAAGCGGACATGTCGTGCGGAATCGGCTTTTCAGGCGGAATGTTCAGCAACTGCTTAAAACGGTCGACCCAATCCAATTGCATTTCTGGTGGCATGTGTCGATGGAACCATTGATTAAACTCATGCAGCAAATCATTCTTCAGTTGACTTTCCCGATCTTCTCTTGCTTTTTCAGCTACAGACAGAGTCACTACCCTTTCACAACATTTTTTGTACTTTTTTCCACTGCCGCACGGGCAGGATTCATTCCGACCTACCATCGTCACACCTCGGATGAAAGATTCCTTGTTTTCAAGTATAGCTCAATCAGCTACCGAAAACAAAGAAAATATCACAAAATATACCAAATATCTGCTTGCATTTCCCCCATACATCACTTTATTCTCACTAACAATATTCCTCTATCTGAGGAAATTTAAACCAAAATGTGACGGCATGATCGGATGGTTTGAATGCTTCATGGAAGGATGGTGTAGCCGGGGCCGTTTGGAGATCATTGCGAAGGAAACGATGTCTCTTCACCCAAGAAGAACTCCCTGCTATAAAAATAATTCCCTATTCAACAAAAAAAACCTGCAATTCTTTTGATTGCAGGTCCACTTTTTTCTATTTTATTTTAAAATCTTGATCGTTACCGTTCTTCTTCCCCATTGGATCGCTTCACTTCTTGTTTCAAAAAACAAATCGATGATATGGCCTTGCACTGCTCCTCCGGTATCTTCCGCCACTCCATAACCGTAACCCGGAACATACAGTTTTGTTCCCAAAGGAATCACATCCGGATCCACGGCAATGGTTCCACGACGCGGGTATGTACCTGTTGCGGTTCTGCTGCCTGTATGGGTGTAACCAGTGGCCTGAACGGTCAATGTGCCGGCAGACGCCAATTGGGTGTCTTCTTTTTCAGCCAATTCTTCATTCGTGCCAATTTTTACAATTTCTTCGACAGGCTGAACCGTATCCACCAATCTTTGCTTCACCACTTGTTTCCCGTTTTCCTCCATGGGCTCCCCGTTTTTATACATCATGGCGACTTCGTAGATTTTCTTCCCTTTTTTCCCTTCTTGCTCCACTTCTTTTTCGCCTTTGGCCAATTCTTTATCTTCAACTTCCTTGGTTTTATAAGGCACCAGTTCTATTTTTTTCTGAATCCGCTGTTCATAACGATCCACGACGATTTTCACGCCGTCTTTGATTTTCTGATTCAGAGGCTGATTGACTTCATCCCACTCGGAAATTTGAATGTTTTTTTCTTCCAAGACATCACCAACGGTCGTCTTCGAAGTCTCGAACGTTCCCATGTCCTTTCCGCCGACTTGAAGCGAGACTTCACATTTGCAGATCAATTGAACTTGGTTATGTCCTTTAAGAGGTTGGTTCCACTGAATGCTCGGCGAATATTTCCGTTTCAACTCCGCCACATTCAAACCAGCCCCCTCCAACGCCTCTGCCAAAGTATGATCACTTGATTCAAGCTTGATCATTTTGGATTGGTCACTGAACGTGACTTCCACTTGTTGGGAAGACCCGGAACATCCTGCCAGCAGGAGAAAAATCATCGCAAGGCTGCTGAGAAGGGTCTTGTTCATCCAATACCTCCTTCGGTGAGCCTGAAACAATGACTTGATTATAGCAAATGTTCCCGGAATGATCTACGAGTCACCAACTTTTGTCAAATAATCACCCATTTTTATTAAAGATATGTCGCCGGCTTATCCAAGATTCGCCTTTTTTTCTTTCACTTCCTCCCGAATGGATTCTTTTTCACTCGGAGGCTCGGGAACTTCACGCGGAAAATGACGGGCATCGCTCGGAGCATAAATATGAATCGTCAACATTCCTTTCCTGACGCCGGCTGCAATCAAAATCGGTTTGGAAAGCGTATTTTTAAACTTGAAATCTGGCCCTCCCCAGGATACGGTGGCATCCCGGTTTTTGGGCACGTAAGCCACCCGGCGGCTGTGGCTGTTTCGTTCAACAATTTCAAGCCCCGCCATATCAACGGCATTAAACAGAGTGGATGAAGTTTGGCAAATGCCGCCGCCCACCCCTTCGCTGTATTCCCCTTTTACGATGATCTTCGCCATCCGGTATCCCCGCGCTCTGGAACGAATTCCGACAACTTTGTTAAAGGAAAAGGTTTCCCCGGGCATCAGCACATGATGGTCGATGGCTTTGGCGGATAAATAGATATTATGCGAGCGGTTTACATTTCTGTAATTAAAAAATGTGGTATAACTGCCCAATACTTTTTCTTTTAATTGCAATAGTTCCTTCGTGGTAAGTTCCGGCATGGACCACTGAACGGGCAAATCAACCGGGCGATTGATGTAATCATGAATTTCGTCAAACCATAATTTGATTTTTTGGCGGTCCACCTTGACTCCAAGTTGATGAGGAACCACCTTGCGATCCTTGTAGTATGCCGGTTGAGGCTTGCGATTCACCTCTTTTTCGATAGTCTCACGGATTTGATTCATGAGCGCATCCTGATTCAAAGTGGTCGGGTCGATCCCGTCAAAACCGATTTCACGCAAATCCAAACTCCACTCGTTTTCGCCAAACCTCACCATCAACCGGACTTCCGGATCCTTTTTTTCCTGAAAAGACCATGCCGCTTCCGGAAAGAAAAACAAGCTTGACAAAAAAAGAATAAAGAGAAAAATCGGTTTAGTTCGCTTCATAAATGAAACCCCCTTTTTGATCCATAGTTTGCATCAAAAAGGAGGCGGGTATGAAAAAACGGCTAGATGATTTCCCACAAAACATAAAGAAAAAACAAGTTCCATGCAAAGAGCACAGGAACCCCGATGCGAAAAGACCGGTGCAGGGTCTTATGGCGAAAAGCTTTCATCCCCATCCAAACCCCGGTGGCCCCTCCAAAAAAAGACAGCAAAAAAAAGGCGCTTTCTCTGACCCTCCATTTCCGTTTCATGGCTTGGGCTTTATCCCATCCCATCAGCAAAAAACCAAATCCGTTTAAAATCATCCAAGCAAGAATCAATAAAATCATCACCATACTCCGCATATTAACACAGGAACCGGAGGTTGTCGAATTCAGGTTTCCCCCCTTTTTCTTCTGATGCAAGCCTCCACAAAAGCACAAAAGAGACGGTGTGCATCGGCATCCCTTTTCACCATGTCCTCCGGATGCCATTGCACTCCCATCATAAAAGGGTGTTCTTTGCTTTCGAACGCTTCAATGACCCCGTCTTTAGACACGGCCGAAACACGAAAAGGTTCCACGACATTGCGGACCGCTTGATGGTGAAAGCTGTTCACCTTGGCCAGCCCTTTTTGATAAATCGATTGGAGCAAGGTATCTTCCACAATGGTAATGGTGTGGGAAGCATGATCCCTTGGCGCCCGCTGTGCATGCTGCAAAAGGGTTTGCTTTTGGGCGGCAAGGTCCTGGTACATGTCTCCTCCGAGCGCAATGTTTAAGATCTGGCAACCGCGACAAATCCCCAGGATGGGCTTGTTTTGCTCCATGAACTGTTCAATTAACGCGATCTCCATCTCATCGCGGTCCGGAACGATTTCACCCAATCCGGGATGCGGCTCTTCATCAAACAAGGTCGGATCGATATCCCCTCCCCCGGTCAAAATCAATCCATCCAATTTTAAGCTCAGTTGTTGAATCACGTGATCTTCCACGGTATAGGGAATGACCAGGGCGATCCCTCCGGCTTCAAACACCGCATCACTGTAAGCTTTGGAAAGATATTGTTTGATCTCGTTTTCCAAAGACATCGTCAGTCCGATGAGCGGTTTCATTTTTGCCTCCCCCTTTCTTTTTTGATCTTAACTTATTTCCTGATTTTACGAAAGAATCAAATTTTTTATCCCCGAAAAAACTCCAGACGGATTTGCCCGGAGTTTCACTCATGTTATTGGGATTCGGCTTTTGTACGGTCGTCAAAGAGGAAGCGAATCGCATAAATCCCCGCAATCCCGACCAGGGCATAAATGATGCGGCTGAGAAAGGAGGATTCCCTGAAAGCTTCGCCTCCGAAAATGGCCGATACCAAATCCCATTGAAAAAGTCCTACCAACAACCAGTTTAATGCGCCAATAATCACCAAGATCAAAGCTAATTTTCTCATGAGGTCCCTCCTTTAACTTGGGATCAGCAATAGTATCACAAAAAAAAGCGGGATTTATACATGGAATTGGAAAAATGCCGGAAACCCGTTTTCCGTGCAATGAAAAAGCCATCCTTTTTTAAGGATGGCTGTTCTTTAAGCATTGAGAACGTTTTGTTTCTCTGCTTCTTGTTTTTTATAATACTCTTCCGCGAGCTTGTCGATTTCTTTTTTAAGTTCTTCAACCATTTTCTCTTCGGGAATTTTGCGGATAATCTTGCCGTGACGGAACAGCAATCCTTCTCCACGGGCCCCGGCAATTCCGATATCCGCTTCTTTAGCTTCACCCGGACCGTTTACGGCACATCCCAACACAGACACTTTGATGGGCGCTTGGATATTTGCAATGTACTCTTCAATCTCGTTGGCAATGGAGATCAAATCGATCTCGATCCGGCCGCAGGTGGGACAAGAAATCAAAGTGGCGGCATTGGCTGCCAATCCGAACGATTTCAGCAATTCGCGGGCCACTTTCACTTCCTCCACCGGATCGGCACTCAGGCTGATCCGAATAGTGTTTCCGATTCCCATTGCCAAGAGTGCACCCAAACCGGCCGAACTTTTCACCGTTCCGGAAAACAACGTTCCCGATTCAGTGATTCCCAAATGCAAAGGATAATCAAATGTTTCGGCCGCCAATTTATATGCATCAATCGCCAACCGGACATCCGAGGCTTTTAACGAAACGATAATATCATGAAAATCCAACTCTTCCAAAATGCCGATATGGTACAATGCGCTCTCAATCATGCCTTCTGCCGTCGGGTAGCCGTATTTCTCCAAGATGCGTTTTTCCAAAGATCCGGCATTCACACCAATCCGAATGGGAATCCCTCGTTCCTTGGCGGCTTTGACGACCGCTTCCACTTTTTCGCGGCGGCCGATGTTTCCCGGATTGATACGGATTTTGTCAATCCCGCCTTCAATCGCTTTTAATGCCAACTTATAATCAAAATGAATATCCGCAACCAGGGGGACATTCACTTCTTTTTTAATCAACGGAATGGCCTCTGCCGCACGCTGATCGGGACAAGCCACGCGCACAATCTGGCATCCGGCTTCTTCCAGCTTCTGAATCTGCTCAACGGTTGCTTTGACGTCATGGGTTTTGGTTGTGGTCATGCTTTGTATCACAACTTGGTCGTTTCCCCCGATTTGGATATTTCCCACTTTTACCGGTCGGGTTTTTGTACGATGTACCATCAAGGATTCGCTCCTTTTAAATGTAGGTAAATCTATAATCGATTAATAAGGTCGAAACTCAATTATAAAGTATAACACAGAACAAAAAGAAAAGGAGCTTCACTCCCGCTCCTTTTTGTGAAGTTGTTCCGTTTGCTTTTCTTCGTAAGCAATCAGGGCCACATGGCTTCCGGTCTTTTCATGAAGTTCCCGTTCCCATTTTTGAATTTGCTCCAACAACTTCGGCTCCTGTTTCAAATTCATCAACCGGTAATTATTTTCCACTTTGCTTCCCTCGCAATCTGCTTCGTTGTTTGTCAATGGTCATTTTCATCGAGAAAGGGATCAATCCAAACCAGCGGACACTCCAAGGCTCTTTTCGCGATTGTTTCAATTTCTTCCGTTCGGTCCGGGGGGTTTCGAGATACCAGATGAATCTTTCCAACAAATAGGTAAACCAATCCCTGAATGACATTGAATCACCTCAGCCTTTAGCATGACCCGGCACAAAAAACTTTAAACCAGGAAATACCGGTTTACCGGATCCACCGCGAAACAGCATAGGTGTCCGGATGGAGAAAGGCCTCCACGGTTTGCACCACTCCCTGTTCCCCCCACGTGGTGGCTTGTACATGGACACGGGACGGCTTGACTTCCACTTTTACCAAGACATACCGGTCCTCCACCTGAATCATGGTTTCATCCGGCGCGTCTGCCCGGTTTTGCCCGTTCAACCGCAATTGTTGCTGGACGACGGCGATCCCGCTTTCAGCCACATACCGGCTTTTCACTCTTTCCTGATACAGCGTTTGCATCTTTCTCACCTGAACCATTTGCGAAACCGACAGCATGATCAGCGTGAATAAAAACGTCACGACCATGAGGGTGACCGGCAGAGCCATGCCGCACTCACCGGGATGGGTCTGCCTCCTGTGACCGTTTTGAAAAGTACGTTTGAAATTCCTGATGGGCATACCAGTTTTGCAATCCGACATCCGACTTCACCCCGTTTCCATCCGGTAAAAAATGCGCATAATAAACATGGTTCAGAACAATGGTCGTGCCCCTGAAACCCTTGTCTTCCGGCTTTTTGACGCTTCGGATCAAGCGCCGGTCTTTCAGCATGTAGCGAATCATCACTTGTTGATCCTGCTCAATGTATAACACGCCATCCGTTTCCCGAAAATGAACTCCTTTTTGGACGTCTTTTTCCAGCCATACCAGAAAAGACAGGTAATCCATCTCCAACCGGGAGTGATGAATCATTTCTTTGATTTCTTTCTCGGTGGTTGAGGACACAAAAAACAAGGCCGGCAGAAAAACGATCAAAGCGGACAAAACAATACAAAATTCAATATATGTAAATCCGGCTTCTTTTTTCACGGGTAAAACCGGTGGGTGAACCATCGCCGGTTTTCGGTTTTTCCATCGAATCCTTCCCATTCAGCCTTCAACTCCAATTGATATAAGAAAGGTTGCACCTTTTTGCAATCCCAGCGCATAAGGATTTCTTTTTGCGGGATCTTGCGGCTTTTTACTTTTTCTTGCCCCTTGCATTGCCCTGGATCGGCATGTTGAAGCTCTTCCATTTTGCTTTGCATGGCCTCTGATATCTCCATCTGCAACATTTGTGAAGCATAGTGCATCCGCATTTCTTTCATCACAGGCAAAGCAAAAAACACAAACACCCCCAGGACAAAGCCGGCACTGACCAGTTCGGCCAGCGAATATCCGCTTGAGCTGTTGAAACGGTCAGACGGCATTGACGAACACCTCGATCATCGGCAGTCCTGAAGCCACTTGAATCACAATGCGGCCGACGGGCTTGTCTTTTACATAAAAAGTGACCGTGCCACCGCGCACCTGTCCCGTTTCCCGGAAAGTGAGCCGTTGCCCCGGATAGTTGCTGTCCAACCGGTATGGCGGAGGGATATCCATTTTCCTTAATATCGTCCCATCCTCGATCACTTTCACTTCCTTTGCTTCCCACTGCACTGTCACTTCCGCTTGTCTCGTGACAGCTTCCATTTGCGCCAGTTGCAGTTGGGTCGCAAGCTCCTCGATCAACAGCTTTCTTTCCACCCGCTCCCCCAGCGACATGACGGCGGGAACACACAAAGCGGCCAACAATCCAAACAAAAACAAAGCAAAAATAACTTCGATCAGCGTCCATCCCGCTTGGCCGCCCGACTTTCCGTCATTTGGCATGACAAGTGACTCTCCGTTCAAAAGGAAGATTTGGTTCCGGATGGATCACATATTTCCCGTTTCCGGACGGACATGGAGGGATGGAACGCAAATAACCCCTTTTCACCAATTCTTCAACCGTCGGATATTCCCCGTACTCCAAAAAATACTGATCCGCTTGGGCCGCAATCATTTGCCGGTTGGCCAGATCCGCTTTCTCCTGTGCTTTTAATCCCGCCGCTTTCAAATTGGGAATGGCAATTGCCAAAATCAAACCGATAATAAACAGGACAACCAACATTTCAATCAGAGTAAACCCGTTTTCTCCATGCGAACGACGAACATTCATGTTCCTCCCCCTTTCGTTTTTTCAGATCGCCTGCACCAGTTTTACAACCGGCAAAAACAAAGCAACCACCGAGACTGCAATCATAAGGCCGATCACAAAAATACAAACAGGCTCAATGCTTTTGGCCACCCGTTCCAACTTGTAACGGATCATCATTTCGGTCCCGTCCGCCAGATTGGTCAAGGTTTCCACCAATTTCCCCGATTCTTCGGCAATGGCAACCAACCGGGGCAAAGAAGGCAAAAAGAAATATTTGCCCTTTTGGCTCAAGGCACCAGCAAAAGATTTCCCCGTCAACAGTTCTTTGTTCACCCGGTTCAGGTAGTGAACGAGCACCGGCCATGGTGTGTGTTTTTGGATCAACTGCAGGGCATCCACCAACGAAACCCCGGCTTTTAAAAGAGAAGACAGCTGAATGGTCAAAAAATGAGTGTGCCGGTACCGGCAAATCTGCCGGACCAACGGCAAACGGATCCAGCAGGCTCCCCACCAAACCCGGACCGGAAAAGGGCTCAACCGAAGGATGAAACCCACGGCCACCACCAGAAGGATGAGAAGCATCCCCCCTGCCAAAAGCTGCGGCATCGCATCATAAACCCGAAACAAACGGCGTGTAACCAGCGGCATGGAAATATTCATGGATGCATACAGATGGGAAAACCTCGGCATCACCACTGCAAACATAAAGACAAAAGCGCAAACGGCAAGGAGAAAAACGATCGCCGGATAAGTGCATGCTTTTTTGACTTCCCGCTGCCAATTGGCTTTAGTTGCATAGTAAGAAGCACAGCGCTTAAACCCCGATACGTAATCCCCGTGTTCTTCCGCCGCCCGCACAAAGGCGATGTAAATCGGCGGAAAATTGAGTTTTTTCAAAGCAGCGGACAACGATTGCCCTTTTTGCAGCAACCCGTTCAGCCGTTGATAAACCGGTTCGTCGATCAAACGTTGTGCCGCCAGCAATTCCAAACAGGCCAATAATGGTATTCCGCTTTCCAACAGATGTCCCATTTGTTGGCTAAACACCATGTACTGCTCCGCATTCCACCGTTTCCTTATCCACAACATCCCCATCGACCTTCCTCACCCGTTCTTCCAGTGTCGTTTCGCCTTGACGGACATACTCCTTCATCCTGTCTTCCAGCGTTTTCATCCCCGAATCTTTCATCGTCTTGCGAATTTTCATCCATGTATTTTGACGGGCAATCTGCCCGGCCAGATCATCACTCATCTCCAGCACTTCAAAGATTCCCGTTCTTCCCTGGTACCCGGTTTGCCGGCAATGATGGCACCCCTCACCGCCACAGCCGGTGCAGATCCGCCGCACGAGCCTTTGCGCAATCACCCCAATGAGCGATGCGGCCAGGCGGTACGGTTCCACTTTCAAATCAAGCAAACGTATCACGGCTCCCGCCGCATCGGGCGTGTGTAACGTCGTCAAAACCAGATGGCCGGTCAATGCGGCACTCACGGCAATCTTTGCCACTTCCTCATCCCGGATTTCCCCGATCATGATCACATCCGGATCTTGCCTCATCACCGCCCGCAATGCGCAGGCATAAGTGAGGCCGGATTTGGGATGGATCTGCACTTGATTGATCCCGTCCAGTTGCAATTCAACCGGATCTTCCAAAGAAACAATGTTGGTCCGGTTTTGATTCAATGTCTGCAACAAGGTGTAAAGCGTCGTGGTTTTGCCTGAGCCAGTGGGGCCGGTGACAACCATGAGGCCGCTGTTCTTGCTTAACAGATGCCTCACTTTTTGTTGCTGGTCGCTCTCCATCCCCAACTCTTCCATGGTGAAAGGATTCTCGCGAAGGCGAAGAAGCCGCATCACCACTTTCTCCCCGTAAATCGTCGGCAGGGTGGATACCCTGATCTCAAGCGGTTGTTTGTTCCGCTCAAAAACAAAAACCCCGTCCTGCGGAAGGCGTTTTTCCCCGATATCCAACCGGCTCATCACTTTGATCCTTGAGACAATCGCTGTCGCATGGAAGAGATCCACCCTTCCGGTCTCCGTCAATTGTCCGTCCACCCGCATGCGGATGCGCAATGCATCCTGTTGCGGTTCAATATGGACATCACTTGCCCGGAGCTGCACGGCCTGATGCAACAATTGATTGATGTAAGAAGCTATGTCCACGCTGAATACCCCTTTCCCCATGCAAACGACATATTTTTACAATTTCCCCTTTAAAAGGGAATATCCTCCTGAATTTTGTCATTTTTTTGATTTTATTTGTTTTCGATTTTTTTCTCTTTTATGCCTTGTGCGATGTATAAAACGGTCCGGATGGATCCATTCTAAGAATGAAAGCAATGGGGAATAGCCAAGTGGTAAGGCAACGGACTTTGACTCCGTGATGCGCAGGTTCGAATCCTGCTTCCCCAGCCAAAAAAGATTGGCTCCTTTTAACCGGAAAAAGCCGGCTCATCCGCAACAACGGACAAGCCGGCTTTTGATTTACACTGTTTTGGTTCTATGTTTCCACGCATAGCCGCTGATAACGACAATCGCTGCCAGCGCCACCGGGATGATCATGTTCAAGACATCCAGCCCGGCCAGCAATTGATGAACGAACGGGTCTTCCACGATCAATTGTCCGCCCGTGTACCCGAGTACGGCGGCTCCGACATAGAGCAGCCAGGGAAACCGGTTCAGCAATCCGGCAATGATATTGCTTCCCCACATGATGATCGGAATGCTCAATGCCAGTCCCATCAATACGAGAAAAACATTCCCGTGGGAAGCGCCGGCAACTGCCAATACATTATCCAGACTCATCACCACATCAGCGATGATGATGGTTTTAATGGCACTTTTCAAAGTGTCCCCGGCATGGACATCCACTCCGTCATCTTCCTCAACCAATAATTTCACCGCAATGCCAATCAACAAGATTCCGCCCACGGTCATCAACAGAGGAATGTTCAACAAATATGCGGCCACGACCGTCAGGGTGGACCGTAACAACACGGCGATACCCGCACCGAACACGATCGCTTTTTTCCTTTGTGCCGGCGGCAGTTTGCGTGCAGCCATCCCGATCACAACCGCGTTATCCCCGCTCAAAATCAAATCGATGATGATAATATTAAAAAAAGCAAGCCATAAGGCAGGCTCCATCCAACTCGTATCCATGTCGACTCTCCTTTTCGGTATCTGCTCCTTTATACGATAACACAAATTTTCATCCGATGAGACGTTGTCAAAAAGCATCCACAGAATTGAAAAGATACCGTATCACACGCACGGTCAAGTTGGGGACCCATTGCATCGAATAGGAAATTTCCAACCGTTCCCATTTTTTGTGAGCGTCTTTTCCGTAAGGGCCGATGTTGATCACCGGGACATCCAGCTGCCGGATGGCCTCCATGTCCATATGGTATTTTGCCCCCCACACCGGCATGTTTTTTTCAAACGTTTGAATTTCCCGTTCATCATCGCTCATTGCCACAAAGCTCATATCCGAAATGTACGGAAAAAATTTGCGCACTTTGATCTTTTTCTCCTGCAAAGGCTCAATCTCTTTGACCGATTTTTCTACGGCCCGGATCAGGCGGAGATCACGCGGATCTTTTTCATTTAAAACCACACGGGGAATATAAGGAGCCGCATAAAAAAGAATCACCGCCGGTTCATCGTCGCCGCCCCATTTCCACAACTCCTCCACCATCCGCAGCGAATGCTCGCGGACATCCATGTTTTCCTGATTCAGCATGTTACGGGTCAATCGCAAGACTTCCTGTTCGAATTCCTGTCCGTGTTTTTCCCGGCATTTCCGGTAAAACTCCTCATATGTATAAACACGCGGCTTCCAGTCAATGTCCCGGTACGGACGGCGTCTCAATTCATGATACCGGCGCGACCGGCCCCGAAACTTCATGACGGCTGATTCAAAGGCGTCAATAGCCACCTGCTTCAACTTTTCCAGCACATCCCTCGGCGACCAACTGTGAACGAAAAAATTATAGTAGACCAGTGCGGTTTTGGGCGTTTGCACATCATATTGTTTTTTTAGGTCCGTTTGTTTCAATGAAACCGGGGGCAAAGTAATTTCGCCAAACATTTCATCGCACAAATCGGTTTGGTAATCGATTCGCGCCGTTAACTCCGACGCAATCAAGTTGGGATCAAATCCTTCAAATGCCTGCCCCACATGGGTCTCCTTGCCCACGATATAAAAAGCCGGCAACAATTTACCGACCGTCCCCAGATAAATATAGCGGTCGCGATCCCCCGGAAATCGGGGCGATGTGTAATCCGAATTGATTGCCGCAATATAAGTAAGATTTTCTTCCCTTCCCCATTTCAAGATATCGGAAAGGGCAGACAGGATCCCGCGCGAATTCCGTTCTTCATCACAAGCGGCCACAAACAGCAAATTCCCATTCAATAAATGCCGGTTCCGGGCAAAGTACCGGACAATCGCCAAATGAATGGCAATCCCGCTTTTCATGTCCAGCACCCCGCGTCCGCCGATGTAATCTTCGGTGTCAAGATCTTTTTTCACTTCTTCCGGCAGTTTGCTCTTTTTCCACTCTTCCAATAATTGTTCCGGCGAAAAAGCAAGATTCATCCACTTCCCGTAATCTTCCACTCCCACCGTATCCATGTGCCCCATCAATATCACGGTTTCGCTTTCATTCTCTTTGCCGCCTTTCAGCAAAGCGAGCACATTATATCTTTCCAGGTCATCCTGCCGGGTCGGCGTCATCTGCAAATACTCCGGATGTTCTTGAAAATAAGGGGTCTCTTGCAATATTTCATAAATCAGATAAGCCATGTCCCGTTCACCGAAAGTTCCGACAATACTGGGGTGTTCAACCAATTTTTTTGTCAATCGGTATACTTCCTCTTGAAATGGAATCATACATCGGACCCCCGTTTCGGTCATGTTTGTTTTGACCGTTTGGCATGCGGAACGGAAACCGCATGCCAAACGCAACCTTAAAAGTAGGAAAATTCTTCTTCATCTTCCGGGCGCAAGTCGATGATTTCCGTGTTTTCCACGGCTTCTTGGATCAACCGTTCCACATCCAGCAAACGCTCCTGCCTTTCGGCCACGTCCAGATGAGGCTTGGTTTTCGGTGCTTTCGGGAGAAAAACCGTACAACAATCTTCATACGGCAAAATGGAAGTTTCATAAGTATCTATACGCTTGGAGATGGACATAATTTCCTGTTTATCCATCCCCACCAGCGGCCTTAGTACGGGCATTGTCGTTACGGCATTAATCGTTTGCATGCTTTCCAGTGTCTGGCTGGCCACCTGGCCGAGACTTTCTCCGGTCACCAGCGCCAACGCTTTGTGTTTTTTGGCGATTTGCTCCGCGATGCGGAACATAAAGCGGCGCATAATGGTGATGCTGTACGATTCATAACAATGCTTGTTGATCTCCGTTTGGATCTCGGTGAACGGAACCACATGCAACCGGATGTGTCCCCCGTAACGGGTTAAGATTTTGGCCAGGTCGATCACTTTTTGTTTGGCCCGTTCGCTGGTATACGGATAACTGTGAAAATGAATTGCCTGCAGCTCCACGCCCCGTTTCAGCGCCAGATATCCGGCGACCGGGCTGTCGATCCCTCCGGAGAGCATCAACAAAACCCTTCCGCTGACTCCAACCGGCAAACCGCCCAAGCCAGGGAGATCCTCGCCATATACATAAGCATGTTCTTTCCGCACTTCCACAAACAATGTCAGATCCGGATCGTGGACGTCGACTTTCAAATGCGGCAGCTTGGCCAGCAAAAATCCGCCCAACCGGTGATTCATCTCCTGGGAGGGGATGGGAAATTGCTTATCGGCCCGTTTCGCATTGATCTTAAACGTGTGCACCCGTTCCTTTTGTTCACTCAACAGCGCCAATGCCGCCTCTTTGATTTTTTCCCAATCCTTCTCCACCCGGATGGCGGGACTGATCCCCACCAGACCGAAAATTTCCGAACAAGCCTGAATGACCGGCTCGAAGTGTTCTTCACTCAGGTCAATATAAATCCGGCCCGGACTTTTGGTCACCACCGTGCCCGGAAACCGTTTCACTTTTTGGCGGATGTTGTTCACCAACTGATTCTCAAATTCTTTTTTATTTTTGCCTTTTAATGCAAGCTCTCCATATCGCAACAATATACAGTTCTTTTTCATCCTTTATGCACCTTCATGACTTGTTGTAATTCCGGGATGACACGCACCAGTGCATCGCCGCATCGGCGGATATCTTCGTCCGTGTTCATCCTCCCCATGCTGATCCGGATGGAACCGATCGCTTCCAGATCGGTCAACCCCATCGCTTTCAACACTCTGGAAGGCTCTTCTTTTTTCGAGGAGCAGGCTGATTTGCTGGAGACATAAACCTTTTCTTTTTCCAAGGCATGAACCACCACCTCGGACTTCAGTCCAGGGAAAGACAAGTTTAAAATATACGGGGCTCCACCGCGGGAAGACGTATCTCCGTTCACTTTCACACCGTTTAACTCTTTCACCCGCTCCAAGAGCATTTCTTTCCATCGTTGGCATTTTTGGATAAAATCTTTCTCCGATTGGCCAGCCATCACCACCGCTTTGGCCAGGCCGGCAACAGCCGGGACATTTTCGGTTCCCGAGCGAAATCCCTGTTCTTGTCCCCCGCCGATCAAAAGCGGCGGAAGGGTCAGGTTTTTCCGTTTATATAAACAACCAATGCCTTTCGGTCCGTGAATCTTGTGGCCGGACATGGTTAAAAAGTCGATATGGGCATCGGCCGGTTTCAGCGGGATCTTCCCGAAAGATTGGACCGCATCCACATGAAACATCACTTTGGGATAAGATTTTAATAATTCCCCGATTTCCCCGACTGGTTGAATGCTTCCCGTCTCATTATTGACATGCATGATGGAAACCAGAACCGTTTCATCGGTCAAAGCGGCTTTGACGTCTTCGGTCCTCACTTGCCCCTTTTCATTCACAGGCAGAAAAGTGACTTTCCACCCTTTTTGTTTCAGGTACTGAAAAACATCATACACAGACGGATGTTCAACCTGGCTCGTGATGATGTGGTTTCCCCGGTTGCGGTAAGATTCGGCAATTCCGCGAATCACCATGTTATTGGCTTCGGTTCCTCCCGAAGTAAAAATGATTTCCTGCGGCGATCCGCCGAGTTGATCGGCAATCACTTTGCGCGCCTGCTGCAGCAACCGCTCGGCTTTCACTCCGATACCGTGCAATGAAGAGGGATTTCCGTACACTTCGCGCATGACATCCCCCATGACCTTAATCACAGCCGGATCGGTTTGGGTCGTTGCACTGTTATCCAAATAAACCACCGATCCCCCCTCCTTTCTGCTGTACAAGAATGCCTGTTTTCATAACTCCATCATTCTAACACAAAACAAAACACCTGCCATCCATTCAGGTGCCGGGAGATCCGCCTGTTTTGTTCAAACTTCTGTTCGGATACAAGATAGCAAAGACCTGTCGAAATAATATTGCCAGTGTTTCCGGCAACCCGGATTAAACTTGGCGCGGCAAGAGGGACAAGCTCCCGTCCCCTGCAAATACTCCTTCAGGGTCATTTCATGCCGGCACACACCGCAGAAGACCGCTTTTTCATGCAGATGGCGGACCGACCAGCGAATGACCGGATGATTCTCCGCTTCCTGATGACAAAAATAGCATGGATAGTATTGCCCGCAACAGGCAAACTTAACCGCTATGATATCCAACTCCGAATGGTAATGGATACAACGGGTCATACCATCCACGACTTTGCCTTTGACAACCATTTCTTTCACACGCTTCACTTCCTTACAGAAAAAGGCGCCCGATGTCAGCGCCTTTTCTCTCTGATTATAAATGGCAGGCATTTAAGCCGCGTTTTTGCAAGTAACGTTGATGATATTCTTCCGCACGCCAAAAAGTGCCGGCTGGTTCAATCTGTGTCACAATCGGATCTTTCCATTTGCCGGATTGATCCAATTGTTTTTTCGACGCTTCCGCAGCCTGCTTTTGTTCATCTGTATGGTAAAAAATGACCGAACGGTACTGGGTTCCCACATCAGGGCCCTGACGGTTCAGTGTCGTCGGATTGTGATTATTCCAGAATACATCCAGCAAATCTTCATAGGTGACTTGTTCCGGATCATACTCGACCTGAACCACTTCGGCATGGCCGGTTTGATCCGTGCAAACTTCTTCATACGTCGGGTTTTCCGTGGTTCCACCCATGTAACCCACAGTGGTGTTTTTCACACCGGGAATTTGGCGGAACACCTCTTCAACCCCCCAAAAACATCCAGCTCCAAAAGTAGCCAGTGCCATAAGCAGTGCCTCCTTTTAATTACCACATATTTTATCAGTTTTTGCTGAAAAGAAGAAGATTATTTTTTCCGACCGTCATCAACCACTTCCAATTTTCCCGTTTCGGGATCGATGGTTAAGCCATGGATCAACACATCCCGGGGAAAAAAAGGATGGTTTCGGATCAAACGGACACTTTCCATCACGCCTTCTTCCACACTTTGAATGCCGGACAACCATTTCGCGGCATCCACTCCTTGTTTTTCTATTTCATCCGCTTTCTCTTCGGTGATTCCTCTCTCTTTTAATTTTTCAAGCACCCGCTCGCCCGTCAAACCGACCAGCCCGCAGTCATGATGACCAATCACCATCACTTCTTCCACTTTTAAAAGCGTTACGCCCACCAAAAGGCTTCGCATCAGGCTTCCATACGGTTCCGATATGAATGCACCGGCCGTCTTGAGAATTTTGGCATCCCCGTTTCTCAAATTCAGGGCTTTGGGCAACAACTCCGTCAACCGGGTATCCATGCAAGTAACAATCAATAACCGTTTATTGGGATATTTGTCCGTGGTGTAACTTTCATATTGTTTATTTTTTACAAACCTCTCATTATATGACAAAATTTCTTCCAAACAACTCATCATTTTGCCCCCTTCGTCACGGTCATATTTATGTTACATTTGCCAAAAAAACTTCATTTTGATTCCCGGAGGTCTGGGATATACTAAAAATATATTAACGGGCTGAAGGGGTTTGAACATCACATGAAAACACTTTGGACAAACATTCTCGGTTGGACCTTTTTAATATTGGGAATCATTGGTTTTTTCGCACCATTTCTCCAAGGATTTTTGTTCACATTTATCGGATTGGCATTGCTTTCCAAAACCACTCCTTGGGCAGCACGAATCGTACTCAAACTTCGGAAACGATATCCGAACATCGCCCGAAAATCAGATGAATGGATGGCTCGTTTTCTTGTGAAGTCCGGCTCGGCACAGAAAAATTAGAATCAGACAGAAACCGTGGAATCCGGAAAATTCGGGTTCCTTTTTTAACTTTAACGGGACCCCTTTACCCGGCAAACGCCCAAACCATCACCCAGTGGAAGAATCAGGGACTCCAAGCGGTCATCCGAGGCGATCTGCTGGTGAAACCGGCGCATGGTCACCGGAGAAGGCGCCTGATTTTTCTCATCAAACACCCGGCCGCGAAGAAATAAATTGTCCGCAGTGATCACGGCCCCCGGATTTGACAGACGGATGGCTTTCTCCAGATAGTTCGGGTAATTCAGCTTGTCCGCATCAATAAAAAAGAAATCAAACCGTTTTTGTTCTTTCTCCAATTGATTTAAACTTTCCAAAGCATCGCCGACGATCAATTCAACCTGTTCACTGAGCCCCGCCTTGGCAATATTCTCGCGGGCAAATTGTGCATGCTCCTCCTTTAACTCCAACGAAATAATTTTCCCATGCTCCGGCAACGCCCTGGCCATCCAGATCGTGCTGTAGCCCCCCAATGCACCGATTTCCAAAATACAGGATGCATTGGAAATCTTAACAAGCATATGTAACATTTTTCCGACTTCCGGCGGCACGGATATTTGCGGGAACCCTTGTTTTTCTAACCCGGCGCTGATCGACTTGAGCACTTCATCTTCTTCACGCGTA
Source organism: Thermoactinomyces vulgaris (assembly GCF_005886755.1). Lineage (NCBI taxonomy): Bacteria > Bacillati > Bacillota > Bacilli > Caryophanales > Thermoactinomycetaceae > Thermoactinomyces > Thermoactinomyces vulgaris. The sequence goes on along the minus strand of NZ_CP039710.1, from coordinate 1,048,577 downwards.
AATTGCTCACGGATATATTGTATTTCCTGCATGCAAGCCCCTCCTTCTTCGCTATTTTTATTATTTTATTCGATCGGGCGCACCCTTGGCTACTTTTTCTGAAATCAAATAAAAAAGGCACTACTGAAAACAGTAATGCCTCTGCTTTTATTTCGGAGGGGGTTCCAGGATAATTCCCTCTTTTTTGTGCATTTCCTAAAAGCGCTTCCAGTCCGTTCAGAAAATAAACTGGAGCGGATGACGGGAATCGAACCCGCGTTCCTAGCTTGGGAAGCTAGTGTTCTACCATTGAACTACATCCGCTAATTTCACTTTAAATTATAACATATTCCTATCATAAGAACAAGCCTTTCTTTTTCAGAAAGGCTTGTTCACCTGATCCGGACGTGATTAAAAAAGTAGTCGGAACGGAAATAAAAAGAGTGCGACGATCAGGGCAACGATCCCGACTGCAATCGCCCACCATCCTAAAGCACTTCTTCTCCGAACGGCAAAAATCCCTACAATAATCCCGGCAATGGATAAAACAAACGGCCAGACAAAAAATGAAAGAACGGACAGAATCAAGGCGGTTAAACCAATGCCGAATCCTCCCGCCTCTTCCTTTCTTTTATTGTTCTCCCTTCTGTCCTTCGCCAGAGCCGGATTGGGAGCAACCTCCTGTGCCACCTCTTCATCCAGCTGAGGATTGTGATTGTTTTCCTGATAGGTGCGATTTTCCATACGTTCTTCCTGACGTTCTTCTTGCTTTTGAAATTGATTGTCTCGATTCTCCATCATTACCCTCCAAACGGTCCGGATCTGTCCTTAGTATGTGTGTTTCAAGCAAAATTACTTTGTAAAAAAAATCCACTTGGGACTTCCGGATGCCAAGAGGGTTTAATTCACTTCGGCATGCGTATAATCTTTCGGGCCGACCGGATGGCGGATGATTCCTTTGACTCCCGGCTGTTCCATATATGCCGTGTTGTAATAGTAAAGCGGGAATACCGGCATTTCCTCAAACAAGATCGCCTCCGCTTCATGCAGCAGTTTCTTTCTTGATTCAGGATCAGCCGTTTCGGAAGCCTGCTTGAGAAGCGCATCATATTTTTCATTGCTCCAATTGGTTCGGTTCATCGGATGACCTGTTTGGAAACTTTCCAAGTAATTATAAGCATCGTTGTAATCTGCCAAGAAACTGGAGGTGCTCATCACAAACCGGGTGTTTTCCTGATCGGCATAATAGACCTTTTTCTCCTTGGCTTGCAATTGAATTTCCACGCCCAGATGTTTGCGGTACATTTCCTGTACGGCTTCCACCACTTTTTTGTTTTTGTCAGTGGCATTACTGTACATAAGCGTCACCGTCGGCAACCGGTCCCATCCTTCTTCTTTCATCCCTTCAGCCAAGAGTTGCCGTGCCTTTTCATACTGGCCGTCCGAAATCAGATTTCCCCCTTCCTTGCGGAAATTGTCCGGCACGGAAGGAGCGACATAAGCGTATGCCGGCTCTTCCCCGCTTCCCACAATCTGTTCCGTGATCAATTTGCGGTCCACCGCCAGCGCAAACGCTTGACGGATCTTCTTGTTGGTAAACGGTTTCTCTTTCACGTTAAACCGAAAAAAGGAAAGCCCGCTTCCTTCCATGGTTTTCACTTTCTCTTCCCCGATCAGCCGGGTTAACATCTCCCCGGGGATGGAACTTTTGGACGCCACATGCAATTTTTTGGTTTGAAACATTTGATAAACGGTCTGGTTATCCGTAATCACCGAAAAATGAATTCCATCCAGTTTGACTTCATTGGCTTTGTAAAAATTTTCGTTTTTGGTTATTTTCACATAATTGTTGTGCTTCCATTCAGCCAACCGGTAAGCGCCGTTGCTCACATAGTTTTGGGTATTTTCGAACATGTCGGGATTTTTTTCATATGCCTGCCTGCTCACCGGGGCATAAACCGGATAGGCAGTGAGTTCGAGGAAAGAAGGCGTCGGCTTTTCCAGCTCCACCCGCAACGTGTCATCGTCCAACGCTTGAACTCCGACTCCTTCCACACCGGCTTTTCCTTGATTGTACGCTTCCGCTCCTTTAATAAAATAAAGCAGAAAAGCCGCTTTTGAAGCCGTTTCCGGGTTCAACACCCGTTTCCAAGCAAACTCAAAGTCATGGGCGGTCAGCGGACTTCCGTCGGACCATTTGGTTTGCCTCAACGTAAAGGTATAGACCCGTCCGTCTTCACTGGTCTCCACTTTCTCCGCAATGGCAGGCTGCGGTTGATGATTTTCGTCCAGGCGCATCAGCCCGACAAACAGATTATGGGTGATATCCAGGGAATCTTCATCAAAAGCTTGCGCCGGATCCAAGGAAGTCGGTTCGCCGGTGATATTCAAATTCAACGTTTGGTCGCCTTGATCCGCTTTTGAACTGCAACCGCTTAGCATCACAGCCAAAAGAAAAATGGCTGCCATCCCCATCGTCAATATTTTTCTCAATCGATGCCCCCCTTTTTTCATCAAACTATTTTTTAATTCAGCAAAATATTCAAAAAACCTCCTTAGAAGAAGGTTTGATTATTATTTTTAATAAAAATATATATCCATGACGAAAGCGAAGGAAACCGATTGATTTTGATCTGATACGGATGCCAGCCATTTTTCATACTTGTTTTTATGTATTAGCGAAGGACGATTTTCTCCAAACGATCCAACCGGGCGAGGATGTCACTGATCACGTCATCGTTTTTAACGGCGGCATTGCGGCCCGTTGCCTGGGACACCTTTTTTCCACCGCTTTTCAACTTCTTGATTTCTTCCTTCAAATATTCATTTTCCTGCAATACATCTTCATAACTTGCAATCACCTGATCCAAAAATTTGTTCACTTCTTCGATGTCATAACCCCGCAACGATTGCTTGAAATCTTTATTGAAAATCTCCATGGGCGTTAACCTTTTCACAAACCGACACTCCCTGCTTCAATTTCCTTCTTTGTCCTAATTATATATAAAAAAAACAGACCTCAAAAGAGGTCTATATCCGTAAAAAGGCTTATTTGGCTTCCGGGAATGTTCTCTTAATGATATCATTTAAATTTTTGATCAATCCGCTGACCGGACGTCCGTTCCGCAAGTCATTGGCATAATTATTCATTTGTTTGACGAAATCCGGGTTGGCGGAAACATACACATCCCGCAAAGTGGGATCCACGGCTCTGGCGTGTTTGGTGATCTTTTCTTTTAATCGGTCCGTCACCTTTCCGTCTCCGCGTTTTTTATCCAGAACCACCGCCACATAAGCCGTTTTGCCCATCACTATAGCTGCGGCACTTTTTACTTCCGGCAAACCGGCCACTTCGCCGGCCACTTCATCCGAAACCCGGACACCACGAGCCAAGTTGTTGTCATCCGTATCATTCATCCGGGTAAAGTTTTGTGCACGTTCGTTCATGTTGTTTCGGTTGGCAATTCTTGTCACGTCATCCCTCAGCGTGTCCCGGTCCACTCCTTGCTCTTGGGAAGTGGCACACGCACTCAATACAAAAACCAGGCATAAACTCATGAAGCTACGCATCCACAAGGCCATTCGGTTCATTTGTTTTCCCCCCTTTTGCTTTTGATTTGCCATTATTATTGTTATCCGGCCCTCAAACTATGTACCCGGTTTCTGTCATAAAGACGGCAAAAGAGGGAAAAACAGGAAAAGATGATCAACCGTTCACAAAAAAAACCCTCCGAAGAGGGTTTTTTCTTTAATCGTCCTGTTGCAGGAAAAATAAAGCAACATATTGCAACAGTTCCACCAAGGCGACAACCGCACCGGCCACATAGGTGAGCGCCGCCGCTCCCAAGACTTTGCGGACGCCTCTTTCTTCCGAGGCTCCGTTAATAAATCCTTCCCTGACCATGATCGTCTTGGCCCGGGAACTGGCATTAAACTCAACCGGCAATGTCACCAGGTGAAACAAAACAGCCACGGAAAAGAAAATCAATCCGAGCAAAAGCATGCCCGTCATTTTAAAGAAAATACCGGCCATCAACAAGAAAGGAGCCAATCCCGAAGTGATGTTTAAGACAGGAACCATCCGATGGCGCAGGACAAGCGCGCCATAAGCTTCTTTATGTTGAATGGCATGCCCGCACTCATGCGCGGCCACCGAAATGGCAGCAATGGAACTGGAGCTGTATACTCCTTCCGACAACCGGACCACTCTGGATACCGGATCATAATGATCCGTCAACATCCCGCGTACCGGTTCAACCGCCACATTGTACAATCCGTTTTGGTCCAAAATGCGCCGCGCCACTTCTGCACCGGTCAATCCGGATCGTGCAGGCACCTTTGACCATTTAGAATAATTTCCCCTCACTTTGGCCTGTGCCCATAAGGTCAAGACCAAACCGGCTAAAGACAGCAACAGAAATAATCCAAACAATGACCCTTCACTCCTCAACTCAAGCCTGTATACACATAATAACTATACCCACTCTTATTCTAACAAAAACCAAAATGAAAACTAAGCGATAAAAAGCGGGCACCTATGTATTTTTATAAACAAAAAAATCCATCCTAACAACAGGGAGGGTTACCATGTTAGCAGATCAATTCTTCGACTTCGGCAAACTGGAACAATTCGGCTTCTTGTATGAGCTGGGAATCATCCTGCTGGCAGTAAAAATCATGGGGCATCTGAGCAAAAAATGGGGGCAACCCTCCGTGCTGGGGGAACTTTTGGCCGGCATCCTTTTAGGGCCGATGGTGCTCGACTGGATCCATATGAATGCGTTTATTGAAGAAGCGGCCGAAATCGGTGTCATTTTGTTGATGTTTTTGGCCGGGCTGGAAACAAATTTAAAGGAATTCCGAAAAGCCGCTTTTGCCTCCACCATGGTGGCGGTCATCGGGGTGATTTTTCCGTTTCTCGGCGGACTGGCCAGCGGTCTCTGGTTTGATTACCGGTTTGCCACGTCCATCTTTATCGGAACCGCATTGGTGGCGACAAGCGTCAGCATTTCGGTTCAGACGTTGCGCGAATTGGGCTGTTTAAAATCGAAAGCGGGCAACACCATTTTGGGTGCGGCCGTCCTGGATGACATTCTCGGAATCATCACGTTATCCATTGTCATTGGCTTTGTGGGAAAAAACGGGGACGACAGCCCGTCGCTTCCGGTATTGATTGTGAAAATCATCGTCTTCTTTTTATTCATCTGGTTGAGCCGCAAGCCGCTTCCGAAAATATTTCAATGGGCCAACCAAATGATGACGACAGAAGTCATCCTGACCATCGGCATCATCGTGGCGCTCGTTTATGCTTTTCTTGCCGAAATGTTCGGGCTGGCCGGGATTGTCGGTGCATACTTTGCCGGACTCATACTCAGCACGAGCAAATTTCAGGACGAACTGTTCCCGAAACTGGAGACGATTTCTTTTTCCTTTTTTGTGCCGGTCTTCTTCGTCAGTATCGGCTTAATGACCGAAATTGAGTCCGTCAATGCCACCATTTTGATTCAGATCATTGTGTTTACCGTCATCGCGGTATTGACCAAATTGGCTGGCGGTGCCATCGGGGCGAAATTGGGCGGTTTCCCGGCAAAGGATTCTTTCGCCGTCGGTGCCGGCATGGTGGCCCGGGGAGAAGTCGGGCTGATCATTGCAAGCATCGGTTTAAACAACAAGCTGTTCCCGGCCTCCCTGTTTCCGGTCATGGTCGCAGTAATCTTGATCACCACCGTTTTGACTCCGCCGCTTTTAAAGGTGTTTTTGCCAAAGCCGGAGAAAAAATCCGCCTCTTCCTGAACCCCTTATGATTCTATGGGACAAAAAGCAAAAAAAGTACAAAAAAACCGCCTCGAAAAGGGCGGCTTTTTTACTCTTGATCCGGGGTGTGATCAGCTTTGTCCAACTCTTGCAGCAATTGGATGATCCGGTCCAGTTTGATTCCCTGCTCGTTTCGCGCCGTCAATTTCAACGTGACTTCGGCACTGAATGCGGCAATATGTTCCCGGATTTCCACTTCCGTCTCGCCGAATGTTTTTTGATAAATGTGCTGGCCTTTCACCTTTTTCCATCCTCTTTGGATCAAAGTCTCCTCATACTCTTCAAAATCCTTTTCCCGGATATCCAGTGACAAAGAAGTGATTTTCATGGATTCGCCTCCCTTTAATGAATGGTAAATTGCAATTGTTCCGCCTTGGAACGCATTCCTACATTCAATGCCAAACCGATCGCCATCATTTGCGTGACAATGGAAGTGCCTCCGTAACTGATGAACGGAAGCGGAATACCGGTAATCGGCATCAAACCGATCGCCATTCCAATATTCTGGTATATTTGGAAAGCAAACATACCAACGATTCCGCTGACGATGCAGGTTCCGAACAAATTGGCTGATTTTAATGCAATGCGAATCAAGCGGTACAGCAACATCAAGTAACATGCAAGCAGGAAACCGGCACCCAAAAAGCCGAACTCTTCGGCAATCACCGCAAAGATGAAATCATTGTGGGGCTCCGGAATCCAGTTGCCCTGAGCTTGCGTTCCCTGCTGATAGCCTTTTCCCAAAAGCATTCCCGAACCAATGGCGATTTTGGCCTGGGTTGCCTGATATCCCGCTCCCGTCGGGTCGGATGCCGGATCCAAAAAGATTTGAATCCGTTCAATTTGGTGATCCGCCAACAAGAGGTGGAGCAAAGGAGAATCCGTCAGGTAAAGAAAAACGACCGAGCCGACGATGATTGCAATCACCGTCAGGCCGCCAACCAACCATTTCCAGTGCAAGCCGCCCACCAGTAAAATGCTTGCGGTGATGGCCAACAAGATCAGTGCCGTACCCAAGTCGGGTTGCATCAAAATGATCAGAAACGGGACGCCCGCAGCCAGCAAACTCTTTCCGAGCGTATGAAAATCCTCCCACATCTCCCCTTTTTTCCGGGACATCATTTTTGCTAATATCAAGATAACAAAGATTTTCATCAACTCCGACGGCTGCAGGGAAAAACCGCCAATCCGGATCCACAATTGCGCACCGTTCACTTCCTGGCCGATGCCCGGGATCATGACGAGCAGATTTAAGAAAATGCCGATCCCGTATAAAATATACAAGAGTTTCCCTTGTAACAAAATTTTATAGTCAAACAGGAGAACACCGAACATACAGAGAAACCCGACTATGTACCACATGATCTGTTTTTCGTAAAAATCCTGGTTTCCGGTGTAAGTCGCACTCGATATGGCAACAATGCTAATAGCCGCAAGCAGGATGAAGATCAACACGGTGGCAAAATCAATTTGTTGTATTTGGTGCTTCTTGTTCATCACGATTTCCATTCTCCTTTTCTCTGCTCGGATTTCATCCTATCATAATGCATGAAACATCAAAACCTTTTGCAGAAGGAGATTTTTTACTATGAAGCGTGGCAAACCAGACTTTTGGTTGATTTTTCTCACCTTTTTGCTGTTGGGAATTGGACTTGTCATGGTTTTTAGCGCCAGTTATTTCAATGGATATATCGATCCGGGCATCCATGATTCCTATTACTTTTTCAAAAAGCAATCCATCTATGCCCTGATTGGCTTGATTTTATTTTTTACGGTTTCCAATATCCCCTATCACACCTACCGCAAATGGGTCGGCCCGATCTTGCTCCTTTCGCTCATTTTTTTAATCCTCGTCCCGATGATCGGTCTGGTCAGAAACGGAGCGCAACGTTGGCTGGGTTACGGGGCCATCTCTTTTCAACCCTCGGAATTTGTCAAGCTGGGGATGATCATTTACATGTCCTCCATCATGGTCAAAAAGCAACCGGTCTTGCATCAATTTCGGCGTGGTTTGCTCCCTCCCCTGATCGTCCTGTTTCTGATCTTGGGACTCTTAATGTTACAGCCTCATTTTAGCGCAACGGTGATTATCATGGGAATATGTTTCACCATCATTTTTTGCGCCGGCGCCCGGCTGAAACATCTTTTTTTGTTGGCATTATCCGGCCTTCCCGTTCTCATTGGCGTCATGTTGTTGGGAGACTACCGCGTCGACCGGATTCAATCGATGCTTAATCCGTTAAGTGATCCGACCGGAAACGGGTATCAAATCATGCAATCACTGATGGCCATCGGCCCCGGCGGCTTGACGGGAGTGGGACTTGGAAGAAGCATTCAAAAACTGGCTTACCTTCCGGAATCCCATACCGATTTCATCTTCTCGATCATTGCCGAAGAACTCGGGTTTATCGGAGGGTTCATCATTATCGCTTTGTTTGCCTTGCTCATTGTACGCGGCATCTTGGTTGCCCTCCAGGCACCGGATCAGTTTGGAACCTTGATGGCAACAGGGATCGTCACTTTGATTGCAATCGAAACGATTTTCAATTTGGGCGTGGTCACGGCATTGCTTCCGGTGACCGGAGTTCCGCTTCCGCTGATCAGTTACGGGGGAACGGCACTGGTGTTTAAGTTGGTGTCGTTGGGCATTTTGCTGAACATCTCCCGCTACCGGAATGTAAAAAGCAAAGTGAAATTTTCCTCACCCACCATTCATCAGGTACATAGTTAGAAGAAATCCCCCTGGCCGGATTCATCCGGCCAGGGGATTTTTCGTTGAAAGAGTTATTTAATTGGCCGGCAATCCCTCGGAAGGACTGCTGGCACTGGCATATTCCCGTTTTGGGATCCTTCCGGCCTCATACCCCATTCTTCCCGCAATAATGGCATATTTCATGGCTTCTGCCATCTTGACCGGATCTTTCGCCTGAGATACGGCCGTGTTGAGCAACACCCCGTCCGCTCCCAATTCCATGGATTCCGCAACATCTTTCGGCGAACCGATTCCGGCATCGATAATCACCGGCACCGGCGAATTCTCAATGATCCACTTCAGATAAAGGGGATTCAATAACCCTTGCCCCGAACCAATCGGCGACCCCCCGGGCATGATCGCATGGGCCCCGGCTTCCCACAATTTGCGGGCCAAAACCGGATCATCCAAAGTGTAAGAAAGAACGGTAAATCCTTCTTCCACCAACATCCGGGTGGCTTTTAACGTTTCAACGGGATCAGGCAACAAGGTTTTGGAATCGCCGATCACTTCCACTTTAATCATATCACACAAGTTGGAGGCCCGGGCCAAACGGGCGATCCGTACGGCTTCTTCCGCAGTTGTGGCCCCTGCTGTATTTGGCAGCAGTTTGTATTTTTTCAAATCAAGCATTTCCAAAAAGTTGGGTTGCTCCGGATCAAAGAGATTCATTCTGCGGACCGCAAAAGTCAACACCTCGGTTCCGGAAACATCCACCGCTTTTTTTTGTACATCCAAACTGGAAAATTTCCCTGTGCCGAGAAACAAACGCGATTGAAAAGTATGTTTTCCGATTTTCAACACCGGCTTATCCCCCTCCGACAAAATGAACAATTTCAATGCAATCGCCATCCGACAACCGGGTCGTGGGATGCATTTCCCTTGTCAATACATGGCGGTTGTGTTCCACCACAAGAATTTTGTTGTTTAGTTTGAAGTGTTTGATGAGATCATCCACCGTTTTCAGATGAGGGGGGACCGTTTGCATCTCCCCGTTCAACTGAATTTGCACGGAACACCCTCCTTTTCATCCGGTAAACCTCCGGGGACTGAACGGGAGACATTCTTCTTCTGTTTCTCCCAAAATGAGACGGGCCACGACTTGACCGGTCCAAGGGCTGAGTAAAATGCCATTTCGAAAATGACCGGTGGCCACAATGCAATGATCGATGTTTTCCAGCCGGCCGATCACAGGAAGCTTATCCGGCGTTCCGGGACGGACGCTTGCCCACATCCGGCTGATGTTTAATTCTTTGACACCAGGCAAGTAACGGGAGGCATCGGCGATAAGCCGGTAAACCGCTTCGGCTGTCACGCCGGGATCCCACTGATGTTCTTTTTCGGTGGCGCCAATGATCCATTCACCGTTTGCTTTTGGCACGATGTACACATCATTGCCGAATATCGTGTGTTTCAGGGAAGGACGGGTGGTTTTCAGGGCAAAGGACTCGCCTTTGACCGGATAGACCGGCAGGTTCAATCCCAACCGCCGCGAAGCAATCCCCGTCCAAGCACCGGCAGCGAGCACCACCGTGTCCGCCGCCCATTCTTCATGCGGGGTGACCACTTTCCGGATCCGTCCGTTTTCAACGCAAAAATCAATGACTTTGCAATCTTCGATCAATTTCGCTCCCTGCTGTTGCGCAGCCCGGATCAAAGCTTGGGTCAACCGGGGGGCAGAAACTTGAAATTCCTCAGAAAAAAACAAGCCGCCGATCACTTCTTCGCCCAGCCCTCTTTCCTTCTCCAGGCATTCCTTGCGATCCAGCCATATGGCTTTTTGCCATTTCATCCGTTCTTTTAAACCGGCCGCTTCCTCTTCCGACCGGGCGGGTTTGATCAACCCGGAACGGTTCAATTCAATATCCAGCCCGGTCTGCTCCCGCAATGCTTCCGCCAGTTCAGGAAACATGGACCTGCTTTTTAAACAAGCATCGGCCAGCGGCCCCGGATGATGCATCTCCACCTGGGCCCCCAACATTCCCGCGGCCGCCCTTGAGGCATGAGCGCCTGCCCGGTCTTGTTCAAGGATAACGACTTTTACTTTTGCTTTGGCCAAGTGATAAGCAATGGAACTGCCGATGATCCCTCCGCCAATAATTAAAACATCACTGTGCTTCATCAACCCACCTTCTTTTCATTTCCTTTGCCGCTTCTTCAGGGGAAGGATGATGTGCGACGGCTGAAATCACAGCCACTCCTTCAGCACCCGTTTGTCGGATTTGATTCACATTGGCCGGTCCGATCCCGCCGATGGCAATGACAGGCAGCGAACAGGCTTGTACCAATCGCCGCAACGATTCCACCCCGAAGGGAGGCAATCCCGGTTTGGAAGCGGAAGGAAAAATGTGCCCTGCCATCAGATAATCCATGCCTTCCTGATTTGCTTCAACCGCGCGGCGGACAGAGTGAACGGAACGTCCCACCCGCATTTTTCGTTGCAACCGTTGCAACATTTCCCGGGAAATCACTTGATGTTCGGTCAGATGCAGGCCCCCTGCCCCCAATTCTTCCGCCACAGCGGCATGCCGGTTAATGATCAACGATTTCGCCTCAATCGGGGTTTCTTGCAAAAGCAGACGGGCCATCTCCAAGATTTCCCCTTCGCTTTTTTCTTTGTAGCGCAGATGAAAAGCATCGGCATAAGGAGCCAAACGGGTCCATTGTTCGATCAAACCACTGAGTGTTTGACAAGGGCTGGATATCACATGCAATTCCATACACGAATCCCCCATCAAAAAAACCGGCATCCATGGGGATACCGGTTTTTATGCATCATCAAGTCATAACGAACCTTCCCCACTTCCTTTCGCTGGCATGACCCAGTTCAAGTTCAAAGGGTTGGAACCATGTTCCTCTCAGCACGTCCGTGCACCCCTAGTGGATAATTTCAATATGATGTTATCTTCTTTATTCTAAACATAGAATGATCTACCCGTCAACTTTTTTAAACATTCGCACGATGGGAATCCCTTCTCTTGTCATGATTTCTTCCTGCTTCTGAAATCCGTGCTTTTCATAACATCGAATGGCCGGCTCATTTTCTTTTCCCGTGGTCACGACCCAGCTTTTGATCCCGGGTTGGTTTAAAACCTCCGTCAACAACCGGGAGGCAATCCCCTGCCGAAAATAGTCCGGATGAACCGCCAGACGGCAGATCGTCATCCGGTCTTTCTCTTTTATGTACGATAAAAAACCGGCCAATTGATCTTTTTTATATATACCGATAAACGTTTCTTTCGATTTTCGCATGGATTGAATGGTTTCTTTCAGTGTGGGAATATTGTAGGAACGGATTCGCTCTGCTTCCACCTGGTACGCCGCTTGCTGTGTGGATAAGATTTGGATCAGATGTTTATCATCCATGAGCGACAAAATTTGTATCGTCATCCCCATCCCTCCTTAACCTCTTCCACTATATCTTTATCTCTCCACCTTTGACAAGCAATCACCGGATTCCATAAAGAAAAGCCACCACCAACTTTTTTGGGGATGATGGTACCGTTCGCCACTTTCTATTTTGTGTTTAACGATTTATTTTGACTCCAAAAATACCATCCGCCAAAAACCAGAGCAACCGGCAACAGAATGAATAAAATCCGGGTCCCATACTTGTGCAACAGAAAAAACCCCCATTCCCAATTGGCTCCCAGAAGATGCCCCAAACCGATAAAAGCAGTGCACCAGCAAACGGCGCCTGCATAGGCATGTATGGCAAAACGCCAATAAGAAATCCGGGTTATCCCCGCCAGATAGGCCGAGACATGGCGGACGCCGGGAATGAAATACCCGCCAAACAACAGCCAATTTCCGTATTTACGGAACAGCAACTGCGTGATTCGCAATCGCCGGCGGGTAATGAAAAGCTTGGGCCCGTATTTTTTCAAAAACGGGTATCCCAACCAAATGCCGAGCAAATAACTGATGGTGATTCCACCCGCCGATCCGAGAAACGCACAAAGGATGGTGAGGTAAAAATTCAATTGTCCGATGGTTGTCAAATAACCAAGAAAAGTTAACATAATCTCATCGGGCAACGGAAGTCCGATCAGCCCCAACACCAGAAACAGAAAGATTCCTATATACCCGTATTCCTGCAAGATATACAATGCTTGTTCCATAACTCAACCCCGTTTTTGGACACGTCTCATTCTAAAAATATCTTACGAATTCCGATGCTGAAAAATACTGCTTTTTGTCCGCCGGTTCATCCTGGCCGGCAAGCTCCCTGAACTTCATCCATCCCGCCTGAATCCTTTCGTTTTACCGTGCTGTATTTCCCCCATTCCTTTTGATCTTTCTCCATCATAGCATAAAAGGAGGACGGTATGGAGTCACCGTCCCATGATGGGTACAAGTCAGACATATTGAATGAATTCATTGTATTGGTCCTGATTTAACCCTTTGACCACTTCCACCAGCAAGCGGACGGCATGATCCAAGTCACTCTTGCTGATCATGGAAACATGGCTGTGGATGTACCGTGCCGCCACACCAATGACGATCGACGGAACGCCTTTGCCGTAGAGATGGAACTGTCCGGCATCGGTTCCACCCCCGGTCATCGTGTCGATTTGGAAAGGGATTCCATGTTTTTCGGCCACTTTCACCACATAATTGCGCAAGGACAGATTGGGAATCATCGTCGCATCCAAAAATGTGATTAACGGGCCTTTGCCCAGCTTGGCTTTGTTTTGTCCTTCACTGCCCGGGGAATCTTCCGCAACCCCCACATCCAGAGCAATCGCAACGTCCGGCTTCAGCAGGCGCGGGGCGGTTGTCGCTCCCCTGAGGCCCACTTCTTCCTGCACCGTGGCCCCGGCAATCACCGTATTGGGATGATCCGCCATACTTAATTGTTTTAACACTTCCAAAGCCAGATAACAACCGGCACGGTTGTCCAGCGCTTTAGCCAGAATGGTGTCGCGATCCGGCAAAATTTCAAACGGACACACCGGCACAATCGGATCTCCGACGCGGATCCCCCATTCTTTCACCTGCTCATCGCTGTGGGCACCGATATCAATAAACATTTCGCGAATCGGAATCAATTTTCCTTTTTCTTCGGGTGTCAACACATGCGGCGGCCGGGAACCGATGACCCCCGTAAAGGTTCTTTGTTCCGTAATGATCAAAACACGCTGTGACAACAGAACCTGACTCCACCATCCCCCGAGCGGAGTAAAACGCAAATAACCGCTTTTGGTGATTTCGGTCACCATAAAGCCGACTTCATCCAGGTGTCCGGCCAATAAAATACGCGGCCGGTCACTTGTCCCTTTTTTAATCCCGAAAATGCCTCCGAGCCCGTCGGTTTGAATTTCCACATTTTCTTTGCTCAGTTCCCTTTTCATGACTTCGCGGACTTCTTTTTCAAACCCGGATACCCCGTTGGCTTCGGTAAGTTCCTTCAACAGCTGCATAGATATCCTCCTTCATGTTCATCTTTTGTTAAGTTTTGCAACGTTTTGCGATTTATACCCCGGTCCGGCCTGTTCCGCGGCAAAAATTCACAACACCGGCAATTGCCCGCCAAAACCCTCTCTCTTCGCGTGAATTTTCCGATAAATATCACCCGAGAAACAATGGCTTGAAAACAAGCCATCGTTTTTCCCGGCCGGTTACATTGAATGAAGAAGTTGTATACGGAAATTGTCAGAAGCATCACTGATGGCCAATTGATTTTCCAAACCGTTAATCACACTGCGGTAATACTGCCCCGCCTGCTCCTGTTTTCCCATGCGCAGCATTTCCTCATAGGTTTGGTAACTTTCTTTCAGCAACTGAAACAAGCGGGTGAATTGCTCACGATCCAACACGGGAGGGCGGTCATCCAATTCTTCATCGTAAAAAGTCTGATAACGCTCCAAATAAGCCTCGTAAGATGTAAAGTCCCCGTTCATCTGAACCAACCTCATTTTGAAAGATTCTATGTTTAGCATGGCCTTCCCTTTCATTCCTATTCAAAGTCCGCAAAAGTCCGTAAAAATAAAAAAAGACGCGTTCGCGTCTTTTCTCAAGCGATTTGTCGGAAAGCAAACAATAAGCCGGGTTCTGTTCTCCGGGTGGTCCAAGCAACGGCTTGAACGTCTCCCACCCATTGGAGTGGCAATCATCTATCTACATTGTGTATTGCTACACAACTTCAGCGACCTACCCGAGATCACTGCGGGCCACAGCTGCATCCAAAGATGCTGATCTCCTATCAGGTCTTGCTCCGGGTGGGGTTTACCTAGCCAGCATGTCTCCATGCTGCTGGTGCGCTCTTACCGCACCGTTGCACCCTTGCCTGTGAGACGAAATTCGTCCCCATCGGCGGTCTGCATTTCTGTGGCACTAGCCTTAGGGTCGCCCCCACCGGCCGTTAGCCGGCACCCTGCCCTGTGGAGCCCGGACTTTCCTCCCGTGGGACCTTGCGGTACACCACCGGCGATTGCCTTGTTTACTTTCCTTTGTACAGTAAATTTAATTATAACAATGGAGCAGGGTCATATCAACAGGAACCTCTTTCCACTTGCTCAAACACAAAACCGAAAGGGGTTGGTGTTCACTTTCGACGGTTCGACCGGAACCTGGCGGTTCAACCGTTTTTCCAGCTCCTTGCAAACATACGGAACCACCCAATGCTCAACATGGTGTCCCGGATCCACCAGTGAAATTCCCAAATCCATGGCTTCTTGCGCCGTATGATAATCCACATCCCCCGTGATGTAAACATCGGCCCCCTGCCGTTTGACATCGCGAAGGTAACGGCCGCCAGATCCTCCCAAAATCGCCACTTTCCGGATTTCTTTTTCCGGGTCCCCCACCACACGAACCCCGTCACATTCAAAAGCGTCTTTGACGAAACGGGCAAATTCATCCAATTTCATCGTTTCCGGCAAGGATCCGATTCGTCCGAACCCGAGCGGCTCGCCTTTCAAATCCAACGGATAAATGTCATAAGCCACTTCCTCATATGGATGGGCTTTGAACATGGCTTCAAGCACCCGTTTTTCGATCGATGCCGGCATGATGGTCTCCAAACGGATCTCTTTCACCTTTTCCAGTTCCCCCGTTTGGCCGATAAACGGATTGGCCCCGTCGCGCGGCAAAAAGGTTCCGGTTCCTTCCACATTAAACGTGCAGTGGCTATAGTTCCCGATCCATCCGGCCCCGGCCCTGCTGATGGCATTCAGCACCGCTTCATGATGAGCCACCGGCACGGTGACGACCAGTTTTTTCAATGCATCCTGTTTATAGCCGATCAGAACCTTGGTGCCGGTGAGCCCGAGACGGTCGGCCAAGGCATCATTCACTCCACCCTCAGCCGCATCCAAATTAGTGTGCGCGATGTAAACATGGATGCCGTGTGCCAGCAACTTGGCAAACATTCTGCCTGCCGGCTCATCGGTCCGGATTTCTTTCAACGGATGAAAAATCACCGCATGATGAGCCACGATCCAATTGGCCCCGATGCGAATCGCTTCATCCACCACTTCTTCATTCACATCCAGGGTGACCAGCACTTTCCGGACTTCCCCTTGCGGATCCCCCACCTGTAAACCAATCCGGTCTTTTTCGACAGCCAAAGCGGAAGGGGCATACGATTCCATCGCTTTGATCAGGTCGACTCCGCGAACAGACATGTTTTCACCTTCTCCCATTCTTTTAATTGTTCCGCCAGTTGTTCTCTTTTGGTGACAGCTGGCGCCGATTTCGCGTTTTTCAATGAACGAAACACCTTTTGTTTCGATTCCCATTCCTGCATCACTTTTCTTTTCAAAAGCGGATGCCTTTTCTTAAAAAGCAGCGGCCCCACTTCCATTAAGGTGGATTCCGAAAACTCCCCGCCCATTTCGTGATAAATCCTCTCCTCACCGGGTTCGGCCGCCATCGCCTCATACAAGATGCCGGCATCTTCCACCAATGATTCATCCACCAGGCAAAATCCGTTTTCTTTCAACCACCTGCGGACATTGTGGCCGCCGATGTTGGGTTGCAAAATCAACCTTTTCACACCGTGCAGTTTTTCTTTGCCCTCGTTTAAAATCTGAGCAATCAAAGCCCCGCCCATTCCGGCGATCACAACCACATCGACTTCATCCGGCTTTAACACTGACAATCCGTCTCCGAGGCGGACTTCCACCATCTTTTCCACCTTTGCCATGCGGATGGTGCGGCGGGCATTTTCAAACGGCCCCTTGTTTAACTCTCCCACAATTCCATGTGACAAACAACCGGCCTTGGCCTGATGAATCAGCAAATAGGCATGATCTCCGCCGATGTCTGCCACCCGCGCCCCGGAAGGGATCCATTCCGTCAATTTCTGAAGGCGCGCCGACAGGACAATTGGATCATCCGACAACCTCTTCCCTCCCCCTTGAAACTTAGACCTTTACGCCTCTTAGAATAATAGCACGAACCCTTTAAACAAAAAAGCAACCGGTTTGGTTGAGCCGTCTCCGGACAGCAAAGAAGGAAGTGACGGGTCATCACTTCCTTCGCTTGGTTGTTTTCGGTTCCTTCCCCCTCGAATTTAAGCTTCCTTGAAGTACAACCATTTTTGGAAAAAAGGAGTCAAATCTTTGCCGGCCACTTCACCTGCGGTCCGGATAAAATCCCGGGTGGTGGCGACTTTGTATTGATAACGGTGATAATAGGTTTTTAAGATCTCCAGGACTTTCTCTCTTCCGATTTCGTCCATCAGTTCATACAACATGGCTGCCGGACGAATGTACACCATCAGACCGTACACCGGTTCCGGGTAATCATACAACGGTTGAGCCGAACTGATCCCCACCGTTTGATGAATTTCATCGGCTTTTTCCGATGCTTTCTTCAAAAGCTCCCGTTCATCTTCTTTCATCTGCTCTTCCATATACAAAAACTCGGAGAAGGTGGTCAACCCTTCATCCAGCCAGGGTTCTTTGGCTTGGTTGTTGCCGACCACCCCGTACCACCACTGGTGCGCCAGCTCGTGCACCACCACATTGACGGCCGGTTGGATCCCTTTTTTGGTCCCGATTTTTGGAATGGAGGTCACCAGGCCCGGATATTCCATCCCGGCGATTCCTTCACCGGTTTCCCCCAACACGACATCGACTTCTTCATAAGGATAGGGTCCGAATTTTTCACTGTAAAATTTCATTCCGGATACCGCTGCTTCCAACAAGGGTTTGGCCACATCCTCCATCCCGTTCATATACCAAAGGTTGACTTGAATATCTTTGTACTTTCCGCTTACCGACCGGTAATCTTTGGTCAAAACCGCTGCAAAGTCGCGGACTTGATCCTGTTTGATGGTGATTTTGGAGCGTACCGGTTGATTTTTGTCATTTCCCGTGGAAATCACCCGGTAACCTTCGGGGAGACGGAAAGTGACTTCAAAATCAGACATCACCGAGTAAAAGGGATCGCCGGTCGTGGTGTACGGTTCGGTATGCCATCCGTGTTGATCCCTGACGGCCAGCATCGGGTACCACTGAGCCAAAAAGGCCGTGTTTTTGAAAGTGTTCAGCCGCATCCCTCCACGGGGCAAATGCAATAAAAAATCCATCTCAATGCGGGCGGATTGTCCGTCTTGAAGGGAACGGGGCAACTGCACTTTCATCACCGTTTCCTTGATATCGGGCTGCACGCTTTTGCCATCCACTTTCACATGAAAAACGCGGATGTAACCCGGTTTTTCCGGTTTGGAGGCTTTGTGCTTCCAATTTTGAAATGCATTGGGATAGAGCCTGAAATATACTTCATTTTGCGGTTCGTTTCTTTTTTCCGGCAAAGTGACCACCATATGTCCCGTCAACTCATCCTTTTCCGGATAAAAGGTTGTATCCATCTGATAAAAAGGGCGGTCCGCATAAGCGACCCCTTCCCTTGTATTGACACGGGGCGCCATTCCGGTCAAAACCGAAGAGGCGAAAATCAAAGAGAGAACGAGCGAAAAAACACGGCCTTTCATCTGTGTCACCTCAATTTGGTCAATTGGATTCTTCCATAGGATGACCTTAATATTGAGGATTTATGACAGAGAAAAGCCGTCTTGTCATCTCAGGGTCTCATGATTTTCTCTTTATAAGTTGCCTCGCCGGGCCTGCTCCCGCTCAATCGCCTCAAACAAAGCTTTAAAGTTTCCTTCACCAAATCCCCTGGCGCCTTTGCGCTGGATGATTTCAAAGAACAAGGTCGGACGGTCCACAATCGGTTTGGTGAAGATCTGCAACAGATATCCTTCATCATCCCGGTCCACCAAAATCCGGAGCCGTTTCAAATCATCCAGCTTTTCATCAATGTCGCCGACGCGTTCAAACAAATCTTCATAATACGTATCCGGGGTGTCCAAAAACTCCACGCCGTTTTTCTGCATCGTTTCCACGGTTTTCACAATGTCATCGGTAAGGAGCGCCACATGTTGAACGCCCGCACCGTGATAAAACTCCAAAAACTCCTGGATTTGTGATTTTTTCTTTCCTTCCGCCGGTTCGTTGATGGGGAACTTGATTCTTCCCGATCCGTTTTGCATCACTTTGGACATCAACGCCGAATACTCCGTGCTGATATCCTCGTCATCAAAATGAATCAACTGCTTAAAGCCCATGACTTTCTCATAATAAGCCACCCATGTCTCCATTTTTTCCACATTGCCCACCACATGGTCCACACCGGTGATGCCGGCATTCCGCACGGGGAGGTTCATTTCACACGGGATAAAGCCCGGCGCAAACAACCCTTTGTAATTTTTCCGCTCCACAAGCGTATGGACGGTGTCCCCATAGGTGCCGATGACAGCTTTTTTCAAAACCCCTTGTTCATCCCTCAATTCATACGGTTCTTTGATGGCAATGCCTCCGCGGGAAACCGCTTCTTTGAAAGCGCTTTCCACATCGTCCACCAAAAGGGCAATATCTTTGACTCCGTCACCGTGTTGCCTGACAAAGGAGGAAATCTCATGCTCCGGAGAATAAGCCCCGGTAATCAAAAAGCGCACATTCCCTTGTTCCACCAGATACGAAACGGTTTCGCGGTTTCCGGTTTCCAATCCGCTGTAAGCAACCGGACGAAATCCAAACGTCTGGCAAAAATAAGATGCAGCTTGCCTCGCATTTCCTGTGTAATACTCTAAATAGTCTACATCATGGATTGGGAAAAAATCGCTCATGTAAGAATATTCCTCCTTTATAAAATAATCTGTCATTTATAGATTAATATGCAAAAAAAAACAGCGCAAGCATCTACATTGATGCACCGCCGCTTTTCCGTAATGAAAGACTGTGGAAGTCTTCAGCAATCATTGCATATACACACGTATTTTCCAATTGGCGATCCGGGGACACATGGAAATTCCGCAGGATCCCTTCCAACCGGTACCCCAAACGTTCAGCCACTTTCCGGCTGCGTACATTTCGTTGGTCACAGCGGATCTCCACCCGGTTGGCTTTTAAAATTTCAAAAGCAAATACGGACAACCCCCGGACCGCTTCAGTGATGTACCCCTGTCTAATGTAAGACTTGCGGCACCAATAACCGATTTCAAATTTCGGTACGCTCCAGTCAATCCGGTGCAGTCCGCTGCTCCCGACAAAATCCTTGGTCTCTTTGTGAAACAAATGGAAACGCAAGTCGGTTCGCTCCAAGAACTTGCTGTGTGCCTGCCTGACATTGATTTCGGCTTGTTCTTTGGAAGGGGGAGTTTGCGCCCATGGCATCCATTGGCGCAAAAGCTCCTCGGTTTCCACCATGGCTTCATACACTTTTTCCCCGTCTCCCGGCAAAGGCAAACGAATCCATAAACGTTCGGTTTCGAAAGAATGCGGAAAATCCATCAAGATCGGAGGGATTCGCTCCATTTTTGACTCTCCATTTCTTGCTGTAATCCATACAGACCGATGATATTCATTCTAAATGTACCGGGAAGCCGGAAAAAAGACAAGGGTCAAGCTTTGCCGCCCGCTTGTTGATAGGCGGACAAGTCCTTTCGGATAAAGGCTTCCCGCAACTTGTACTTTTGGATTTTTCCGCTGGCGGTCATCGGATATTTGTCCACAAAAATGACTTGGGAAGGGATTTTGTACCGGGCAATGTTCCCTTTGCAAAACTCAATGATTTCCTCTTCCGTACAATCGACCCCCTCTTTCTTCCGGATGAAAGCCACCGAAACTTCACCATACTTTTCGTCCGGCACTCCCACAATTTGAATGTCCAAAACTTTGGGATGCGTATAGAGAAATTCCTCGATCTCCCGCGGATAAATATTTTCGCCCCCGCGAATGATCATATCTTTCAAACGTCCGGTAATCCGGTAGGTTCCATCTTCATTTTCCACTGCCAAATCACCGGTGTGAAGCCATCCTTCTTCATCAATCACTTCCCGGGTCGCCTCAGGCATTTTGTAATAGCCTTTCATCACATGGTAACCCCGGGTGCAAAGCTCCCCTTGCTTTCCTGGAGGCAACGGCTTGTTGCTTTCGGGGTCAATGATTTTCACTTCCACATGCGGCAAGGGCCTTCCCACGGTGGCCACACGCACGTCCAAAGGGTCATCCGTCCGGGTCTGGGTGATGACCGGTGAAGACTCCGTTTGGCCGTAAGCAATGGTGATTTCGCGGACCCCCATGTCTTCGGTCACTTTGCGCATCACTTCAATCGGGCAATTGGAACCGGCCATAATCCCCGTTCGCAAATGGGGGTACTTTTTCTTTCGGAAGGACGGATGATTCAATTCGGTAATAAACATGGTGGGCACCCCGTGCAGGCCTGTACACTTTTCCTTTTCCACAATCTCCAGCACTTTTCCGGCGTCAAAGGTGATCAAGGGAACCAGGGCCGCCCCGACACTGATGCCGGCTAGGGTGCCCAGGACGCACCCGAAGCAATGAAAAAAAGGCACCGGTATACAGAGGCGGTCTTTCTCCGTCAATTTCATGCACTCTGCGATATTTCGCCCGTTGTTGATGATATTGTGGTGAGAAAGCATCACGCCTTTTGGAAATCCGGTGGTGCCGGACGTGTACTGCATGTTGATCACATCATCCGGATGCAAAGATGCCTGACGGGCTTTGACTTCCTCCTCCCGGACCTCCCTCCCCATTTCAATCAGGTCCTTCCAGCAAAACATCCCGGGGGCCGGTTCATCATCGAGCAGTATGACATTTTTCAATTTGGGCAATCTCTTGGATTTTAACCGGCCGGGCGGACATTCTTTTAACTCCGGGCATATTTCATAAAGCATATCGACATAGGAAACGCCTTTTACTTCCCTCTCCAAAATCAGTGTCTCCGTATCCGATTGCTTCAGCAAATATTCCAGTTCGCGCACGCGGTAATTGGTGTTGACCGTAATCAAAACCACCCCGGTCATGCCGGTGGCAAATTGGGAAATCAACCATTCCGGTTGGTTCAGAGCCCAGATGGCCAGGTGATGCCCTTTGTCCAACCCCAGCTTAATCAATCCTTTGGCAGCTTCGATCACCTTTTTTTGAAAGTCCTCATAAGTCCAGCGAATGCCTTTCTCCGGATAAATCACCGCTTCTTTTTTTCCATGGAGCTTCACTTGTTCGTCCAACAAATCCCCCAGCGTGTAATGAACCAGTTCCGCCAAGATATGACCTCCCTTTTCAACAGCCGATTTCACGTGCAATGATATTGCGCTGAATCTCCGAGGTTCCTTCCCCGATCTCGGTCAATTTGGCATCACGGAAATACCGCTCCACTTTATAATCGTGCATATATCCCCAGCCGCCATGAATTTGCACCGCTTGATTGGCAACTTCCATGGCCACTTCCGAAGCAAACAATTTACAGATGGAAGCTTCCTTGGTAAACCGTTTTCCCTGATCCTTCAACCAGGCAGCTTTATATACATAAGTCCGGGCCAATTCAATTTTCATGTGCATATCCGCCAATTTATGCTGAATCGCCTGAAACTTGGACAGAGATTGGCCAAATTGTTTCCGTTCTTTCGCATACTTCAAAGCCAATTCATAGGCTCCCTGCGCTATTCCGACCGCCATGGCCCCGATCCCGATCCGGCCCCCGTCCAGGGTGATCAAAAACTGTTTAAACCCTTTTCCCCTTTCCCCCAAAATATTTTCTTCCGGAACGTGCACATCTTCCAACACCAATTCGGTGGTATTGGAACTGTTTAACCCCAGCTTCACATAATGATCCAGCACTTGGAACCCGGGCGCATCCGTCGGAACGATAAACGCGGTGATTTCTTTGCGGTCTCCGGATTGGCCGGTCACGGCGGTCAAAGCCAAATACTTTGCATAACTGGCATTAGTGATGAAACATTTGCTGCCATTTATGACCCACTCGTCCCCTTTTTTGACAGCGCGGGTTTTGGTTCCTCCGGCATCGGAACCGGCATTGGGTTCGGTGAGCCCAAAAGCCCCCAAGGTCTTTCCTTCACACAACGGAACCAGATATTTTTCTTTTTGTTCTTTGGTTCCAAAGAGATAGAGTGGAGCACACCCCAATGAGATGTGAGCAGAATAAGTGATTCCGGTGGAAGCACAAACCCGGCTCAATTCCTCCACGGCAATGGCAAAGCTGATCGTATCTGCACCCGCTCCTCCGTATTCTTCCGGAAAGGGCAACCCCATTAATTTAAGATTGGACATTTTCTGAAAAATATCCTTGGGAAATTGCTTGCTTCGATCCCTTTCATCCGCTCCCGGAGCCACCTCTCCTTCGGCAAAATCACGCATCAAAGATCGGATCATTTGTTGCTCGGATGTCAATTCGTAGTTCATGTTTCCCCACTCCTTCGGTCCGAATGACAGCGTTTTCATTTTTATTATAAATTTTTTTATTCTATTTATTCAATAATTTTCGGTTATTCGCCCCAAACGGGCCCAAAATTGTCCGAAACTTATTTGCAATGAGGGTTGAAAAGGGATAAAATTGAATCAACAAAAAAGAAACGCACCCGGTTGGGTGCGTCAAACCGCCAAATTTTATTCGAGGAAATCTTTTAAACGTTTGCTGCGGCTTGGATGACGCAATTTGCGAAGTGCTTTGGCTTCAATCTGACGAATCCGTTCCCGTGTCACGCCAAAGACTTTCCCGACTTCTTCCAAAGTGCGGGTGCGTCCATCATCCAATCCAAAACGTAAACGCAAAACATTTTCTTCCCGTTCCGACAAGGTATCCAACACATCTTTCAACTGTTCTTTCAACAATTCATAAGCCGCGGCATCCGCTGGTGCTTGTGCATCATCATCCGGAATGAAATCGCCCAAATGGGAGTCATCTTCTTCTCCGATCGGCGTTTCCAACGAAACGGGTTCTTGGGCAATTTTCATGATTTCCCGTACCTTTTCAGGGCTTAAACCCATTTCTTCGGCAATTTCTTCCGGTGTCGGCTCCCGGCCGAGTTCTTGCAACAATTGACGGGACACGCGAATCAATTTATTAATGGTTTCCACCATATGAACCGGGATTCGAATGGTGCGGGCCTGATCGGCAATGGCGCGGGTGATGGCTTGCCGGATCCACCAGGTTGCGTACGTGCTGAATTTAAATCCTTTACGGAAATCAAACTTTTCAACGGCTTTAATCAGCCCCATATTTCCTTCCTGAATCAAATCCAAGAACAACATTCCCCGTCCGACATACCGCTTGGCGATACTGACCACCAGGCGCAAGTTGGCTTCAGCCAGCCGCTGCTTGGCTTCTTCATCCCCCTGTTCAATCCGTTTAGCCAATTCGACTTCTTCTTCCGCAGTCAGCAAAGGAACACGGCCAATCTCTTTGAGATACATCCGGACAGGGTCATTGATTTTAACTCCCGGCGGAACATTTAAATCATCATCCACAAACTCCTCGTCATCGACCTCGGTTTCATCAAAATCCGAATCGTCTTCTTCATTGACCACTTCGATTCCCTGATCATGCAAGTGTTCAAAAAACTCGTCCATTTGTTGGGAACTTTGGTCGAAAGGAGACATTTTTTCCATGATCATTTTATAAGATAAAACACCTTGCTTTTTGCCTTTTTCCACCAATTGTTCTTTGGCTTGATCCAAAGTTAGTTCCATTTCATTTTGTTTGTTCGCCAAGTTCCTTTCCTCCTCCTTTCTGATGAACTCGTTTCCTAAATCCGCATATGCAACTGATTACGCAACTGCGTAACTTCCTTTAACAACTTTGCGGCTTTGACGGGTTCATCAGCACGCGATAGTTGTTCAATCTGTCTCTCCTTTTCTTCAATCTGTTTCAGGAGAGGAACATCTCGTATATGGTGAACACAATCCCTCAATTCCTTTTCCGAAATCTCATCGGGCAACTCCATGAAAGCAAGTTTTGCGGCCACTGATTCCAGATCGGGGTCGGTCAATGTACGGATAAAGGCTCCGGGATCTTCCGGGCTGTCCCGGTCATAGTAAGAATAAAGATAAGCTGCCAACACGGCATAAATTTCTGTATTGAAATCAGCTCCCAAATGGGTTTTCACCCATTCCGTCACTGATCTGCTTCTCATCATATGGGCAATCAGATACATCTCCGATTTCTCGGCAATCGACCGGGGTTGAGCACCTCCGATCAAATGTTTGCCAATCTCTTGATACCCATTATTCCACTTGGAGCCATCTTTATCCCTTTTGCTTTTCTGCTTTATCCGCTTTGCTTTCCGCAGTTCATCTTTCAGGGCATCCAATGAAAGATGAAACTCTCCGGCCAACCGGCGAAGATAGTGATCTTGTTCAATGGCTTGAGGCAACCTGGCAATGACACCGACCGCTTCGGCCAGATATTTCATGCGTTCGTCTTCATCCTGCAAATCATATTTTTTCTTTAGGATTTCCAATTTAAATGCCGTTAATGGCATGGCCGCCGCCAAAATTTCTTCTTTAAACGCCGTCTTTCCGAACCGCCGGATGTAATCGTCCGGATCCAATCCCAAGGGCATTTGCGCGACTTTGACCGTGCATCCTTCATTTTTTAACAATTCAATTCCTCTGAAAGCCGCATTCTGCCCGGCTTCATCGGAATCGTAACTCAAAATGACATGGTCTGAATTTCTCTTCAGGATTCGTGCTTGGGTTTCGCTCAGAGCCGTTCCCAACGTCGCAACACCATTGGGAACCCCTGCCTGCCAGGCAGAGATCACATCCATGTATCCTTCAAACAGAACGGCTTTGGAATGTTTACGTATGTGAGAACGTGCACGATGAAGATTATATAAATGATTCCGTTTATGAAATAATATTGTATCAGGACTGTTCAAATACTTCGGTTGTCCGTCTCCCAATGCCCGTCCGCCAAAGCCGATCACTTTTCCCTGGGCGTCATGAATCGGAAACATCAGGCGATGTCGAAAACGGTCATAATATTTTTTAGTGTATCCTTGTTCACGCGATGTGATTAATCCAACTTTTTCGAGGATCTCTTCGGAAAACCCTCTTTTTTTAAGGAATGACAGTAGAAATTGAAAAGATGAAGGTGCATAGCCAAGTTGAAACTCTTTGACGGCCTCCGGCAGGATTTCCCGTTGCTTGAGATATTGTCTTGCAACACGGCCGTACTTTGTGGAAAGGAGCACATAATGATACAACTTTGCAGTCAGATCGAGAGCTTTTCTCATTTGCCGGCGCATTTGTTCCTCTTCATCGGAAAGATCTTCCGCAACCGGCTTGGGAACGGGAATGCCGGCTTGTTCAGCTAAATGCGTCACGGCTTCGACAAACGTGTACTGCTCCAGCTCCATGACAAATTTGATCACATCTCCGCCTTTCCCGCAACCGAAACAATAAAAAATCTGTTTATCAGGCGCGACCGAAAAGGAAGGAGTTTTCTCTGAATGAAAAGGGCACAATCCAAAATAATTCTTACCGCTTTTTTTCAGGGAAACGGTCTGTTCAATCACATCGACAATATCATACTCTTTTCTGACTTGGTCAATGACTTCATCAGGAATCCTTCCTTTCATATCCATCACTGCTTTCTAAAGAATTCCTAATAAAAGGTATGGATGGATTGATTCCCCTGCACGAATGTTAACTATTCGCCAACATTCGGCAAACTCCTCCTTCAATCCTTTTTTTATAAAATGGCAATATCTGCAAAAAGTGCTTTGACCTTTCCCTATCCCCTTATTCTACATTAAAAATCGCTTCTCCTTCTAGGTGCCTTCTTTTAAAAATCAGGAGGATAAAAAACCAGGGGAATGAATTCATCATCATATCATTGCATTTTATTTTAATTTTGTAAAGAAATCTTTTTAAAGAAAAAATACCCAACGCGTGGGTATTTTTTTAAATAAATTTATTCTAGTACTACTTTCATATTCTTGCAAGCTTATTTCTCCAAAATGACGGCTTGTGCGGCGGCAAGCCTTGCCAACGGAACCCGGAAGACAGAGCAGCTGACATAATTCATCCCGACTTCATGGCAAAATCGGATGGATTCTTTTTCTCCGCCGTGCTCCCCGCAAATGCCGGTCTTTAAGGCTGGCTTTGTGTTTCTTCCTTTTTCCGTCCCGATGCGAACCAGCTCCCCGACACCTTCGCGGTCAAGGCGGATGAACGGGTTATCCGGCAGGATTTTCTGATCCACATAGGTATGCAAAAATTTGCCTTCCGCATCATCCCGGCTGTAGCCGAACGTCGTCTGGGTCAAATCATTGGTTCCGAAAGAGAAGAAATCGGCTTCTTCTGCAATTTGGTCTGCCGTCAAGGCTGCTCTCGGAATCTCGATCATGGTTCCCACCTGATATGAAACGCTTACATTTTCAGCCGCCATGACTTCAGCCGCCACTTGTTCCACCAAGGCACGCATCCGTTTCAATTCCTCCACATGCCCCACCAGCGGGATCATGATCTCCGGCTCCACCCGGATGCCTTCTTTGATGCATTCCACTGCCGCTTGGAAGATCGCTTCTGCCTGCATTCGGTAAATTTCGGGGTGAATGATCCCCAGACGGCATCCCCGGTGCCCCAGCATCGGGTTAAACTCATGGAGGGAACGCACTTTTTTAAGCAAATGTTCTTTTTGGCGGTACTCCCCGGTGCCTTCTTGCCCCGCCACTTGCATTTTGGTGATTTCCACCAGCAAGTCTTCCATATTCGGCAGGAATTCATGCAGCGGTGGATCCAACAGCCGGATGTTGACCGGCAATCCGTCCATCGCCCGGAAAATTCCTTTGAAGTCTTCTTTTTGCATGGGCAAAAGCTCATCGAGCGCCTGTTGTCTTTCTTCCTGGTCATCGGCCAGAATCATCCGTTGCACGATCGGAATCCGCTTGGGATCCATAAACATGTGCTCCGTGCGGCATAATCCGATTCCTTCCGCCCCCAGTTCCCGTGCTTTTTCCGCATCTTCCGGATTGTCAGCATTGGTGCGCACTTTCAACCTTCTGATTTCATCCGCCCATTTCAGCAATTCCCGGAACTCGGGAGTCAATTCGGGATCCTTCATCGGAACTTCGCCGATAAACACTTGTCCGGTTCCCCCGTCGATGGACAAAACGTCCCCTTCCCGGAGGGTCACATCCTCTACGGTCACCGTTTTTTGGCGCAAATCGATTTTCAACTGTTCACATCCGCATACGCATGCTTTTCCCATTCCCCTGGCGACCACGGCAGCATGGCTTGTCATTCCGCCGCGGCTTGTCAAAATCCCTTGTGCCGCCAAAACACCGTGAATATCTTCCGGCGTCGTTTCCGGCCGGACCAACAACACCCGTTTGCCCTCTTTGGCCCAGGCTTCCGCCGTGTCCGCGTCAAAAACAATTTGTCCGGAAGCCGCTCCAGGCGATGCGGGCAATCCTTTGGCCCATGCGGTCAGCTTGGCGTTATGGTCGATCCGGCGGTGTAACATCTGTTCCAATTGCTCCGGTTCGACCCGGATCAGGGCCTCTTCGCGCGAGATGATTCCTTCCCCGGCCATCTGAACGGCAATCTTCACCGCAGCTTGCGAAGTTCTTTTGCCAACTCTCGTTTGCAGAATGTATAATTTTTTATTTTCAATGGTAAATTCAATATCCTGCATATCCCGGTAAGCGCTTTCCAATTGGTTGCAGATGCGGACCAACTCCTCATAAACATCCGGCATCTCTTTTTCCAGATCGGCGATCGGTTTGGGAGTGCGAATGCCGGCCACCACATCTTCCCCTTGCGCGTTAAACAAAAACTCCCCGTATAACTCTTTCTCCCCGCTGGAAGGGTTTCGTGTGAAGCAAACCCCCGTCCCTGATTCATTCCCCATGTTCCCGAAAACCATGGTTTGCACATTGACGGCCGTTCCCAAATCATCCGGAATTCCGTTCATTTTCCGGTAAATTTTGGCCCGGTTGTTATTCCATGAAGAGAACACGGCTACAATGGCTTGTTTCAATTGCTCCATCGGCTCCTGGGGGAAAGGGTTTTTGGTTTCCTTCCAAATCAGTTCTTTAAACGCGCGAATCACTTCCTGCCAATCCTCTGCATCCAGTTCGGTATCCAGTTCAACGCCTTTTTTCTCTTTCACCTTTTGGATGACTTGTTCGAATTTGTAATGATCCACGCCCAACACGACATCCCCGAACATTTGGATAAACCGTCGGTAACAATCATAGGCAAAGCGGGGATTGCCGGTTTGCCCGGCCAGGCCGGCCGCCGTTTGGTCATTGAGCCCCAGATTCAAAATCGTATCCATCATGCCCGGCATGGAAAATTTGGCGCCTGAACGGACCGAGACCAGCAACGGGCGCTTGGGATGGCCCAGTTTTTTTCCGGTTTCTTTTTCCAGACCGGATATCGCTTCTTTCACCTGCTCCAATAATTCTTCTTTTAACCCTTCCCCGCTTTTCAGAAAGTCATTGCACGCTTCGGTGGTGATGGTAAATCCCGGCGGAACGGGCAGACCGACACGGGTCATGTCTGCCAGATTCGCCCCTTTGCCTCCCAACAAATCTTTCATGTCCCTGTTTCCTTCATGAAAACGGTAAACCTGTTTCAAACCCACTGCTATTGTCCCCCTTTTTGAATGATATCCAGTATGAGATTTGCTGTTTCTTCCACGGCTTTGTTGGATACGTTGATCACCGGGCATCCCAGGCGGCGAATCACCCGTTCTGCATAATCCAGCTCTTCCAGGATCCGCTCCATGCTCGCATAGTTGGCACCGGAAGCCAGCCCCAATGCTTTCAGCCTTTCCGTCCGGATGTGATTTAATTGTTCCGGATCAATGGTCAGGCCGATAATGCGATGTGAGGGAACTTGCAGCAACTCTTCCGGCGGTTCCACTTCCGGAACAAGCGGGACGTTGGCCACTTTAAAGCGCTTGTGGGCCAAATACATGGACAGCGGTGTTTTCGAAGTCCGGGAAACCCCCACCAATATGACATCGGCTTTCAAAAGGCCCCGCGGATCTTTGCCGTCATCATATTTCACGGCAAATTCGATCGCTTCCACTTTGCGGAAATAATCTTCATCCAACTGGTGGATCAGCCCCGGCTTGTATTTGGGTTCATGCTGAAACAGCTCAGACATGCCTTGAATCATCGGCCCCATGATATCCACATAAGGGACTTGCTTGCGTCCGGCCTCTGTGATCAGGAGCTCTTGCAATTCCGGAACCACCAAAGTAAAAGCGATCAGCGCTTTTTCCTCTTTGGCGGCTTGTACCGTCTCAATGACGGTATCCGCATCGTTCACATAAGGGATGCGGCGGATTTCGATTTCTCCCCCGTTAAACTGGCTGGAAGCAGCTTTGACCACCAGTTCTGCTGTCTCTCCCACGGAATCGGAAACGACATATACGACTCGTTGCTTTTCTGACATATAAGGTCATACTCCCTCCCTTAATTTCTTCAAGGTTGTCCAAGCTCGACAAATACTTTGACCAGCGTCGTTTTGCTGATCCGGCCGATCACTTCGAGTTGCTGTTCATCCCCGTCGACCGGGCGAACCACCGGCAAAGAATCCACTTCATGGCGCATCATCTGTTTCGCCGCATAGTAAAGGGTATCTTCCGGCTTGCAAGTGATGATGTTCGGCATCCGGGTCATCACGACCCCGATGGGCATCGATTGCAATTCTTGTTTTCCCATCGCCGCCTGCAATAAGTCTTTCCGTGACACAACACCGACCAGATTGCCTTCTTTTTTTATCACGTAGAGCGAACCGACATCTTCCAAAAACATGGTGCAAATCCCGTCATAAACCGATGTGTGTTCCTGTACGACCACCGGGCGGGATTTGTAATCTTTCACCAGCAAATGACGGATATGTTCCCCCATCAGTTGGTTCGCGGTCTTTCCCGAGTAAAAATAGCCGACACGCGGTCTGGCTTCAAGAAAACCGGCCATGGTCAAGATTGCCAGATCAGGCCGCAACGTGGCTCTGGTTAAGTGAAGTTTGTCGGCAATATGTTCTCCTGTAATCGGACCCTCTTCCTTGACAATCTCCAGGATTTTCTCTTGACGCTTTGTGAGCTCGATTTTTTCACACCTCCCACGAAAGCCTTGCTTTTATTAATTGTGACATACTTTTGATCAAAAATCCATGTTTAGTATATAACATTTTTCATCCTTCTTACCAGTGTAATTTTTATCGCTTTTTGAGTTAACATAAGGGTAGATTTGAATCCCGATGATGGAGGACACACCATGTTATTCAACCATCCGATTGCAGTCAGTTGTTCGTGTGATTATTCTTGTTTTCATCATGCCAAAGCCCATGATGTGCAGTATATTGAAGTTCAACTTCCTGAAAAGCCCTTTGATCCCGGCCAATTCCGGGACATGATCAACACCGGCCGGCTCCGGCCCGTCGCTTTTCGGATGCCGCCTTCCGCGGGGCTTGGAACCGGGGCATTCAACCCTGAAGACTGGGAAAAATGGCTTCATCTTTTGCATCAATCCACCGATGAAAAAGGCCGCCGCCTCATCTGCAGCGGTCGGAAAGTTCCGCTCGGCATTATATTTGAATACCTGGACCGTCATCCCACGGACTTTTCCGCATTGCAGGACTTTAAAGATCAATATGTGAAAACCATCGCATCCCAACTGGAAGAGATTCAAAAACTTTGCCGGCCCCTTGGGTTTGAACTGTATTTGGAAAATGCCCCGATGGGGGGAGAACACTACTTTGAACCGGGACGCGCCGATTTGTATCCGGCTCTGCGAACCCCCCGACATTTACTGGAAATCGCCGAAAACACGGGTGTGCGCCTTTGTTTTGACACTGCCAACGCCTGCATCACGTCCAATGTGCTCACCTACATGCACCGATCCCGGAGTTTGTTTGCTGGGGCAACCGAACAAGAAATCACCCACAGAACCAACAACTGGGTGGATTTTTATCAACAGATTCAAAAACATGTGGGATTGGTCCGCCTTTCTTATGCCCACAGCTGGGGGGACACCAAAACCACTCACCACATCCCGTTCCCTCCGTCTGCTTACGGGGAATTGATTCAATTTGCCGAGCTGATCCGGGAGCAAACCCCCGTCATTCTCCCGGGGGAACATTTGGAGGAAATGATCCAAACCCTCCATCAATTGAAAAAAAGCTGAGCAAAAAAAGAAACAGCTTTGAAGCTGTTTCTTTTTTAAGCGAAAACGATCTGGTTAAAATCAGCAAACCGGTGAATCAATCGGGTGACGTCACTAAGCAATGCAAGGCGGTTACTTTTGATTTCCTCTTCTTCCACCATCACCATCACCCGGTCAAAGAAGTGATGAATATCGGGTGCCATTTGCGCCAGGGCTTGATACATGCCAAGGAAATCTTGTTGCTTTTCCGCTTCCTCATAACCGGCTTTCACTTCTTCCAACCGGCGGTAAAGCGCCTTTTCAGCATCCTCCCGGAAAAGGGACGGATCCGGCGTGGAATCTTCGGCATTTTTCGCCAATCGCGCAACACGCGTAAACCCTTCAACTTCTTCTTTAAACGCTTCCCGTCCGACTTGCCCCATCAATACCCGGGCTTTTTCAACGACTTGCACGGGATGGGAAAGATCGGAGGCCAATACCGCATCCATCACATCATACCGGATTTGCTGCTCCTGCAATACCGTACGCAGGCGGAGCGCAAAGAATTCATGCAGTTCTTTTTCCAGTTCGCCGGGATGCTTTTGAAGCAATCCGGCATCGTCCAGTTGCGCCAAGGAAAGTTGCCACAATTGCTTTAAAGAAAGCTTGTGGTAATCCCCGGCCAACAAAATCTGGATGATCCCCTGCGCTTTTCTGCGCAAGCCGTAGGGGTCTTGTGATCCGGTCGGCTGAATCCCGATTCCAAAGCT
The DNA here is from genome assembly GCF_005886755.1 of Thermoactinomyces vulgaris. Classification (NCBI taxonomy): domain Bacteria; kingdom Bacillati; phylum Bacillota; class Bacilli; order Caryophanales; family Thermoactinomycetaceae; genus Thermoactinomyces; species Thermoactinomyces vulgaris. The sequence continues at coordinate 1,015,822 of NZ_CP039710.1, read as the reverse complement.
GGACACAATTGCATCGATTTTATCAGCAAGCGAGAGCAATCCGGCAATTCTCCGGCTTGGGAGGGCATCTCCGGAAAAACGGGGCAAATGGTGCTCATACACGGTTTCGGCCACTTCCGTTTCCTCTCCGGCATTCAGTGCATAAGTGCGCCCCATGATTCCTTCCAGTTCGGGAAATTCCCCGACCATCTGGGTCACGGCGTCAAACTTGCAAATGTGCGCCGCCCGTTTTAATTGAGACCGCTCTTTTTCCGAAAGGCCGATCCCGTCAGCCAGTTGTGCGGCAAGTGCTACGAGCCGGCGCACCCGATCTCCCAGGCTTCCCAATTCATCTTGATACACAATCTGATCCAATTTTTGTACGGCATCATCCAACGCAAGCTTTAAATCTTCTTCATAGAAGAAGCGGGCATCAGACAAGCGGGCACGGAGCACCTTCTCATTTCCTTTGGCCACCGTTTCCAAATATTGGTCATCTCCGTTGCGGACCGTCACAAAATAAGGCAATAACCGGCCGTTTTGATCTTCCACCGGAAAATAACGTTGATGTTCCCGCATGGTGGTGACCAACACTTCACGCGGCAGAATCAGAAACTCTTCATCGTATTGCCCGTACAACACCGTCGGGTATTCCACCAGATGGGTAATCTCCTTCAACAAGCCTTCCTCTGTCGGAATCACCCAACCCTTTTCTTCCTCCAACCTTCTCAGCTGGTTCAAAATGGCATTTCTTCTCGTCTCCACGTCGGCCAAAACATATTGCTGATTCATCACCTCTTCATAAGCACCGGCTTCCGGAATCACCGCTTCGCTTCCCAAAAAGCGATGCCCCCTGGTTTGATTGCCTGCCGTCAGCCCCGCCCACCGGACGGGAATGATTTCGTCTCCCAACAGACAAACCAGCCAGCGCACCGGACGGATAAACCTGACCCGCGAATTCCAGCGCATGGTCTTTGGAAAATGGAATTGGTTCAGCAAAGACGGAATCCCTTCCGGCAACAACTCCGCCGTCCGTTTTCCGGGTTGGTGAATTTTGGCAAAAACGTAGTTTTCCCCTTTCACCTCTTTGAGAACAAGTTGTTCGGGATCCACCCCTTGTTTTTTGGCAAATCCCTGAGCCGCTTTGCTCCAGGTGCCATCCTCCAGCTTGGCGATTTTTTCCGCAGGCCCTCTCACTTCTTTATACACGTCTTCTTGCCGTTCCAAAACGCCTGTGACACAAACGGCCAACCGGCGCGGGGTTGCATAGGTTTTGCAATGGCTGTATTGAACCCGGTTTTCTTCCAGCCAACCGGTCAACTTGTCTTTCAGCTGGGCCGCCGCATCATCCACAAACCGGGCCGGAATTTCCTCGCAACCGATTTCCAGCAACAAATCCTTGCTCATTTGCTTCTTCCCCCTTCTTGTTTTAATAAGGGATAACCCAATTTCTCCCTTTGCTCGACGAAAGCTTTGGCGATTTTCCGGGCCAGGTTTCGCACCCGTCCGATATAACCGGTCCGCTCCGTCACACTGATCGCTCCCCGGGCTTCCAGCAGATTGAAGACATGCGAGCATTTCAGCGCATAGTCATATGCCGGGAAAACCAATTGGTCCTCCAAAGCCCTCATCGCTTCTTTCTCAAAGTCGTCAAACTGGCGGAAGAGCCACTCTTTATTGGAGACTTCAAAGGTATATTTGGAATGCTCATATTCCGGCTGGCCAAACACATCGCCATACTTTACGCCATCCACCCATTCAAGGTCAAAGACATTTTCCTTTTCCTGAATGTAAGAGGCCAAGCGTTCCAATCCGTAAGTCAATTCCACGGAAACCGGATCCACATCCAGACTGCCCACTTGTTGGAAATATGTAAATTGGGTCACTTCCATCCCGTCCAGCCATACTTCCCATCCCAGTCCGGCCGCGCCGAATGTCGGGTTTTCCCAGTTGTCTTCCACAAACCGGATATCATGCTTGGACGGGTCAATCTCCAACGCTTCCAAGCTTTTTAAATAGATTTCCTGAATGTTGTCCGGTGCCGGCTTTAACAGCACTTGAAATTGATGGTGCTGGTAAAGGCGGTTGGGATTTTCCCCGTAACGGCCATCCGCCGGACGCCGGGAAGGTTCCACATACGCCACGTTCCACGGTTCCGGACCCAACGCCCTTAAAAAAGTCATTGGATTTAAGGTTCCGGCCCCTTTTTCCGTATCGTAGGGCTGGGCGAGGATACAACCATGCGAAGCCCAATAATCTTGCAATCGTTTGATCATCTCCTGCATGTTCACAGCTTTCCACCTCCGTCAAATTTCCACCTAAAAAACCTCTCATCCCTGACAAAACCCATGGTTTTCTCATAGGGACGAGAGGTTTTCCCGCGGTTCCACCCTATTTGACCCGGACTTGGTCCAGGCCCGCTTTTTATCATACAGCGCTTAAGAACTGCCTTCACCAATTGCCCGGACCGGGCTCCCACCATCCCCGGCTCGCTGTTCACACAGACAGATTTGGCTACTCCTTTTCTCTCATCGCGCCGATCTTCAAATTTTAATAATGGTATAGCAAAAATCCTTTCAAATGTCAATATCCATGAAAAAATCCGGAAGTCTCACGTCCAGATTTTTTTGAACTGCTCCAGCAGTTGCAAGGATTTCAGCCGAACCGGCAAATACTCTTCAACAAATCCCCGGATCATTTTTTCCAACTGCTCTTTGGTCTCCGGTTTCACATCGATTTTACCGAGCCGGTGCGGATCGACTTGTTGCAGGATCCGCAAAATCCGGATGCTTGCCTCCGATACCAAAATCCCGTCTCGATCCTGATCCTGACAACTTTCGCATAACCAACCGCCCTGACGGATACTGAAACGGACAGGACGCCGTCCGGAACAACAAGAAACACACCGGTCCGTCTCCGGAGTGTATCCCGCCGTCCTCAACACTCTGAGTTCCAAAATAAAGGTTAAGATGTCAGGGTCCTTTTTTTGTTCCAAATGCTCCAACAAGCTGGTCAACAAATCGTACATAGAAGGATCCGCTTCTTTTTCTTCCGTCGTTTTGTCGATCAACTCCAGCCAGTAGGCGCCATATGACGTCAACAAGAGATCAGAACGCAATAAATGATGAGAAGAAATGAGATCAGCTTGCGACAACGTCGCGATGTTCCCGTTTCCAAAACTGACAAAATGAGCCCGGGTAAACGGCTCGGTCACGGCTCCAAAACGGCTTTTCGTTTTCTTGGAGCCTCTGGCCATAAAAGAAACTTTCCCCTGGTTTTTCGTATAAACGGTTAGAATTTGATGGCTCTCTCCGTAATCGCGAGCTTTCAGGACAATCCCCTCATATTTGTTTAACACCAGTTAACCGCCCTTTCCCGTGTCAGCCGCTTTCCTTCTCATCCCGCTCTTTTTGCGCTTTTTCTTCATTCTCTTTTATGTTTTCGAGGCTTTTGAGCAAGAGATATGCATCGATACTGCCAGTCACTTCAAAGCAACTCCATAAGAAATTGCGCAACCAGTATCACCCTTTCCGTATTTTACAACTTTAGGATGACCTTTTGAGCGGGAGAGTATAAGAAGGAAAATTTGTCATTTTTTCAGATCTCTTCTTCCGTGTAACCCAGTTGACGCAACATGATATCTTCATTGGTCCAGTCTTTTTTCACTTTGACCCACAAATCAAGGAAAATCTTCACACCCAGCAAACGCTCGATTTCAACCCGGGCACGCGTGCCGACTTCTTTCAGCAAGGCTCCTTTTTTTCCGATCAGGATGCCTTTTTGTGAAGGCCGCTCAGCATATATCGTTGCCAACACATCCACGATGTCCTTCCCGGGTCTCCGCTTCATTTCCTCGACAACGACCGCCACCGAATGCGGAATCTCTTCCCGGGTCAGTTCGAGGACTTTTTCCCGGATTAATTCACTGACGATAAACCGTTCGGGATGATCGGTCACCTGGTCGGACGGATAATATTTCGGCCCTTGCGGCAAATACTGAAAAACCTGTTGGATCAGCGTTCCCGTATTATTTCCGTTCAGCGCCGAAATCGGCACCACTTCCGCAAACGAAAAATCTTTGCGGTATTTGTCAATGAGCGGCAACAGATCATCCGGATGCACCTGGTCGATTTTATTGACAACCAAAAAAACAGGTGTTTTGACATCCTTTAAATGGTTCATGATAAATTCATCCCCGGGACCTTTTCCTGCGACCGCATCCACCAGAAACAGGATCAAATCCACTTCTTCCAAGGCATTGTGCGATGCCCTGACCAGCATTTCCCCCAATTTGGATTGCGGCTTGTGAATCCCCGGTGTATCCAGGAAAACAATTTGTCCGTTTTCTTCGGTGTAAACCCCCCGGATCTTGTTGCGGGTGGTTTGCGGTTTGTCGGACATAATGGCGATCTTTTGCCCGATCACATGATTCATCAAAGTCGATTTTCCCACATTCGGTCGCCCGATCAAGGCTACAAATCCTGAACGAAATTCACTTCCCAAGTCAATATCCCCTTTCAAAAATTGCTTGGCCCTTCTTGTAAAGAATGGTTGCCAAGCAATGGTCTTTTTCTTTATCTATTTTCACCGGAAACGGCCGGTTCTTACAAGAACTGCGCGCCAATCAGGGCCACCAAAATCCCCAGGCAGACGCCAAAAAACACCGGTTTCCGCGAAGAACGGAAGCGGAGGCGGGTGCCGATCAACATGGCAAAAAGCACAAGGACCAATAAGGTGATCAAAAAATGACCGATGACACCGATCAGTAATACCGAAACACAACCGGCAATGGATGCAACCATACTGGGCTCCCAACTTCCACGATCCACACGTTGCAACCAGCCCTTTATGAAAAGCGTGAGGAAAAAGTCAAACACAATGATGACTGCAAGACTGATATTGGCCGGAATCGTCTTTTGGTTGATGGCCAGGGTAAACAAAGCATCCAGATGCGGATAAAAAACACTGATTCCGATGATCACGGCAAATCCGGCGGTAAGAAGCACCGCACCGGCTGCGACATCTTTGGCCACTTTGGCAAGCGGATGATACTCACCGGTGACCATATCGACGACGGCTTCAATGGCCGTATTAATCAATTCAGCAAACAGGACGAGGACGATTGCGACAAACAAGACCAGAACTTCCACTTTGTTCATCGGGAGCGTGAGGCTCAGCAAAAGAACCCCCAATGCCACCAAAAAATGAAACCGCATGTTCCGTTGCGTCACAATCGTGTATTTTAATCCTTCCAAAGCGTAGACAAAACTGCGTAACAGTTTGGTCACTTTCATGAAAGACATCCTCCCTTTTACCGGTGCAAACCTGCTTGCTGTAAGATCTCCTCCTGTCTTTGGAACATTTCCTTTTCTTCTTCCGCCGTTTCATGATCATATCCCAACAAATGCAAAAAACCGTGTACGGCCAGAAAGCCCAGTTCCCGTTCGAGGGAATGGCCGTATTCTTCCGCCTGCTCCTTCGCTTTGGGGTAAGAAATCACAATATCCCCGAGCGGCACGGTTTCTTCTTCTTCCGAGATCACCCATTCCTCCCCCGGTTCCCACAGGGGAAACGACAAGACATCGGTGGGACGGTCCACCTGGCGATACTCCTTGTTCAACGCATGAATCTGTTCATTGTCCACCACCGTGACCGCCACATCCGCCGGAGGCAGGTTTTCAGCCCGGGCGGCGGCCCGGAGCGCTTTTAATATCACCGAAAGTGACTCTTGTTCGGCTTCGTTTAAGGGAGTTTCCACTTGCAAATCGATGACTAAACTCATTCTTTCTTGACTCCTTTGGCATTTCCTGTTTCATCCGGATATTCGATGCGCGAATGAAAGATTCCCTGCAAGGTTTCGCAAACCGATTTTTCAATCAAATCAAGCTCCCTCAGGGTCAGGTCACATTCATTGAACTGTCCGTCCTCCAACCGCTCCCGAATGATCTTTTTGACCATGTTTTCGATGCGGGACGGAGTCGGTCTGGACAGCGACCGGACAGCTGCTTCCACACAATCACAGATTCCGACAATCGCGGCCTCTTTAAATTGTGCTTTGGGCCCGGGGTAACGGTAATCTTCTTCACGCACATTCTCCATTTGTTCTTTGGCTTTAAAATAAAAATATTTGATCAAGGTGGTTCCGTGATGTTGGGCGGCGATATCCTGAATCGGTTTGGGGATATTGTGGGACTTTAACAACTCCACCCCGTCTTTGGCATGGGAAATGATAATGCTTTTGCTTAAATTGGGCGATATTTTGTCATGGGGATTTTCCTTGGACAATTGATTTTCGATAAAAAATTGCGGACGTTTGGTTTTGCCCACATCATGATAATAAGCCCCCACCCTCGCCAGCAATCCGTTGGCGCCGATCGCTTCGGCCGCCGCTTCCGACAAGTTTCCGACCATCACCGAATGGTGGTAAGTCCCCGGACTTTGAATCAGCAACTTTCGCAACAACGGATGGTTCGGATTTCCGAGTTCAATGAGACGCATCGGGGACAAAATGCCAAAAAGCGTTTCCAAATAGGGGAGAAAACCCATGGTCAAAACAGCCGAAAAGATCCCGCCCAACATGGCAAAACCGATCGACTGCAACAATTCATTCAAGGTTCCCTCCACCGGCATCATAAACCAGATGGCCATCACCGGAATCACGGAAGCCAGCGAAGAAATAAGCCCCGCCTTCAAAATGGCGCTTCTTTTTCGCACATCGCCCAACGCAAACGCCGCCGTCATCCCGCTCACCAGTGAAACCAGACCGTACCGGTAATCAAACAGCAAATGATTATCCCCGTTAAACAACACACTGCAGAAGATCGACAAAAAGACCGTGCAGATCAAAGACAAGCGTATGTTGAGCAATAAAGTGATCAGCATGGATCCCAATCCGACCGGAACCAGATATCCGATTTTGCTCCATTCGAGATTTTGGCCGTAAGACACCACTTTCATCCCGATCAGCGTGAGCAGCAAGATGCAAAACAGCAACAACAAGTTCCGGTTATTATGGTGATTTTCCTGATCAAAGCGGTAAATGTAATAATATAAAAGACCCATGATGGTAAAGACAAACAAAAGGATTCCCAGATGTGTCTGCAATTGGGTATCTTTTTTCAGCAGGCCCAATTCTTGCAATTTTCGATACTGGTCATCCGTCACCACTTCTCCGTAAGCGACGATGATTTGCCCTTTGTTGATGGGAATCGGCTTGACCGCCTCCTGTACAGCCTGTTTTTGCTGTTCGGTCTGATTCTTGTCATAAAATTCATTGACAACCAGGCTTTTTTTCGCCAGTTCACTCACCAGGGCCTGCTCTTCATTGTTCAGGGTGTTAACGCTGAGATATAAGGTCTGATCCACTTTTTCCTGCATTTTTTTCAGTTCGTCTTCCCGAACCCCTTCTTGTAAGATTTCAGACACAATTTGGCGGGCGGTCAAACGAATCACTTGCAGGCGGTTCAGCGAAACATTCAACAGTTTTTGGTAAAACCCGTCTGAAAACCCCAAGGAAAAAGTGGCTTCAAAATCATTTTTTAATTTCTCCCGCTTTTCATCCGCATCGATCGGCTTCTCCAAAATTTCTTTGGCCATCACAAAAATGGAATCAATCTTTCCGATTTGCTGCATGGTTAAATGATCATCTTTGATGTACACCGGCTCCACGGATGCAGCCGCTTTTTTCCTTGCCTGATTGGTCGCATATTCATCCACTTTGGTAACGGGGGACACCACCGTAGCCGGACTGGGCTCCCCGAGGGTGATATCATATTGGTCGGGCAACACATGATGGATCAGCAATAAATAGAACGCGATCCCGAAGATCGCGTACATCAGAATCTTAACACGCCAGCTTGTTTTCCAATCCTTTAAAAGAAACCAATGGCTCACACCAGAGGTCGGTTCTTTGCTCTCTTTCATCGAAACCGGCTCCTTATCTGTTCTCCTCTTCTTTTGAATCGGCTTCATAAGCATCAATGATTTTCTGTACCAAGGTATTGCGGACAACATCGGCTTGTCCCAAATAAACAAAGCTGATTTCCGGAATCGATTTCAAAATCCGTTCGGCTTCTTTCAAACCGGACTTTTTGCCTCTCGGCAAATCAATCTGCGTCACATCTCCCGTGACCACCATTTTGGAACCAAAACCTAGACGGGTCAAAAACATTTTCATCTGTTCAGGGGTCGTGTTTTGCGCTTCATCCAAAATCACAAACGAATCCTCCAAGGTCCGGCCCCTCATGTAAGCCAACGGGGCAACTTCAATCAACCCCCGTTCCATCATTTTATTCATTTGCTCGGTGCCCAGCATCGTATATAAGCTGTCATAAAGCGGACGCAAATAAGGATCCACTTTCTCCTGCAGATCCCCGGGCAAAAAGCCCAGATTTTCTCCAGCTTCGACAGCCGGGCGGGTTAAAACAATCCGTTTCACCCGATGGGCTTTCAGTGCCGACACGGCCATCACCACCGCCAAGAACGTTTTACCGGTTCCGGCCGGACCCACACCAAAAACAATGTCCGATTTTTGAATGGCCGTCACGTAATGGCGCTGTCCCAACGTTTTGACCCGGATGGCTTTCCCTTTTTGGGTCACACCGATTTCTTCCTGGTACAATTCCAGCAATTCATCGGCCATCCCCTGTTCCGCCAGGCGGTGAGCATACACCACATCCCTTTCGGTCACTTGCATCCCGCGGCGAATGAGGGTGATCAGTACCCGGAACAATTCCTCCAATATTTCAACATCCCCGGGCCGACCTTGGATCAGCACCTCTCCCCCGCGCGAAATGATTTGGGCATTGGTGTTTCTTTCAATTTGTTTCAAATAAGCATCATGGGGGCCAAAAAGGCTCAGGGCTTCCGCCCCGTTGCGCAAATGAATTTTTACGGTTTTGTTCTCTTCACGTGGATTTTGCAATGGCTCATTCTCCTTGCAGAATCGGTTGGATTTTAGCGATATTTTCAATCACATCAAAGTGTACTTTCAAATAAACTTTACCATTCTCTTGGCGCTTCTGCAAAACTTTTTGCCCCAAAATCCGCCCGTCCGATCCGGTTTTTTTAAGTAAATCCTCCTTGGCGTGAACCAGTCCTTCCTGAACGGCTTCATCAACCGACAACCGTTCTTTCATCCACTCCATTTCCAACTCTTCCCGTTCCACCCAGCCAACAGGAAGTTCCCACCGGCCCAACTTCAGAAAGTGAAAATGATCCATTACCTCGGTTGATTTATACGGCGGTTTTCTGTGAAAAGGATTTTTCATCACATGGGAAAACAGATAAGGATAAACATGTTTTTCGCGTCGTCCCGTATACACTTTTCTTTTTCGTTCGAGCGGAATCTCGACACTGGACTCATACCAAACCTCTCCCCATACTTTTCCCTTTGCACCCACTATTTTTTTCGATTTTGAATCATTTAAGTCCCCGTAAATTCCCGATACCAAAATTTGGCCTTCTTTGACGACATCATTCACCTCGACCATCGGATTGCCCCGTTCCACTTTCAGATCGTAAATCAATGCGTTTTTGGTGGCAACCAAATGCACGGGTCCGGCATCGCCGTTTTGTTCCCCGGACGGATCCTTCTCCCTTTTTTCCACCACGGTCACCACCACCCGTGTCCCTTCAACGCGGACGCCGACCCAGGAAGCCTGCGGCAGTTGGGACAGCAAACGGTATTGGACTTCTTCCCGGTCCGGCAAACGCATCTTCCATTGGCCTGGATACACGCCTTCTTTTTTTAATAAAGCTTGTACGTGTTGCACGGGAATCTTCTCCGTCCCTTCCACTTTCACATTCCACACCAGCGAGGTGAACAAAAGAATCAAGACAAAAAACAAAACAGAGCCCGCAACGAAGAACTTCCTCCTTTTCAAGCGCTTTAATAAAAAAGGAAGTCCTTCTTTTTTCACAATCCTCACCCGGTTGCGTGATTTACGCGCAATCCGGTAGAAAGAGAGAAACTCCGACAGTGGCACTTTTAACCGGATGCGATGCCCGTCCAGCCATTCGATATTTTCCAGTTCCATCCCCTGCTGAACCGCTTGGTTTAGCAAAGAAGTCAAATGCTCCCCTTCGCAAATACATTCGATTTTTCCTTTGAAATTGGATGGTAAGATGTTGGATGACACGCCGGGTCCTCCTCTTATTCCTGAAATTGAAAGCCCTGAATTTTTCCTTCAACCCATACCACTTCAGGCTGAATGGCTTTGATTTTTAATTGCTTTCCTTCGATCTTCAAAATTCCGGTTTTTGTCTTTAGCAACAATTCATCGGCGTTAAATTTCTCAATCTCCTGATAATTTTCCACTTGCATGGTCATTGAGCCGATGATCTCAATCCGCGGAGCATCACTTGCCACATGAACCGGTAAATCCAACCAATCCGAAGCCCATTTGCGCATGGTTTTCAGCCTTCCTCTCCACCCGCCCCTTCTTTTGTACCATCCTTATGCTTCGATGTACTCCGTTATGTTTCGTTCCTTCCAACCAAAAAAGCATGGGAACCGTGAATCACCCATGCTTGTCAACCCGTTTATTCATTCAATTGTTTTTGCGCTTGCGAAATGAGCCGTTTCGTGATCTCACCGCCGACGGAACCATTGGCACGGGCCGCCGTGTCAGAACCCAACTTCACTCCGAATTCCGAAGCAATTTCTTCTTTGAACTGGTTTAAGACCTGCCGGGCACCGGGAACGAGCAATCGGTTGGAACGGTTGGCCACCTTCTTCACCTCCTTTGTTTTTTTAGTATGAGTGTACGGATTGAATCCATGACAGAGATTTATTTCCTTGGTTGGGATAAAAAAGAAAAGTCCGTTCCCCCGCAAGGAACGGACTTTTTGTTTGATATGCATTAAAAGCGGCGATACCGGACCCAGGAAAATGGTTTCAAGGCCCGGGGCGCTCCCAAAATTTCACTCATCAAAAATCCCCGGCGAAGCTCGGAACGGGTCAGCCAAAGCGATGCCTCCGGATCATTTTTTGTCTCCTCTCTCTGATTCCCTTCCACCTTCTCCTTCACTTCTTCAAAAATCATTCTTTATCTCCACCATTCTCCTTGAGGTCATCTCCGCGCAGGGAACGGCGCATTTTGGTGTCGGCTTCAATATTTTGCAACATGTAATAATCCATAAAGCCCATTTTTCCGGAACGCAACGCTTCGGCCAAAGCCAATGGAACCTGGGACTCCGCCTCGATCACTTTGGCTTTCATCTCTTGAACGCGTGCTTTCATTTCCTGTTCCGCGGCCACCGCCATGGCCCGCCGTTCTTCGGCTCTCGCCTGGGCAATCTTCTTGTCCGCTTCGGCTTGGTCAATTTGCAAAGAAGCGCCGATGTTTTTTCCGATATCGACATCCGCAATGTCAATGGACAAGATTTCAAACGCTGTCCCCGCATCCAAACCTTTGCTTAAAACAGTGTTGGAGATCATGTCGGGATTTTCCAAGACTTCTTTGTGGTTTTCCGCCGATCCGTTGGTGGTGACAATCCCTTCCCCCACGCGGGCAATGATGGTTTCTTCACCGGCGCCTCCGACCAAACGGTCGATGTTGGCACGCACCGTCACCCGCGCAATCACCTTGACTTCGATTCCGTCTTTACAAACTGCAGAAACTTCCGGGGTTTCAATCACTTTGGGGTTGACGCTCATCTGCACGGCTTCCAGCACGTCCCGTCCAGCCAAATCAATGGCTGCCGCCCGTTCAAACACCAGGTCGATATTGGCACGTTGTGCCGCAATCAAAGCATCCACCACACGATCCACGTTTCCGCCTGCCAAATAATGCGTTTCCAATTGGGAAATATCCACATTCAATCCGGCTTTACGCGCCTTGATCAACGGATTGACAATGCGGGCAGGAGTAATCCGGCGCAACCGCATACCGATCAGGGTGGTCAAACCGATGTAAACCCCCGAGGCCATGGCCGTGATCCACAGCATGACCGGAACAAAGGAAAAAAACAGGGAAATCGCGATGATAATCAAGATAACCGAAAACAACGAACCAAAATCCATACCCATTTCTCCTTTTTGTTGTTAATGGTCAGAATCCAAATCCTTCACACGCTTCACAACCACACGCATTCCTTCAACATGAATAACCTTTACCTCTTCTCCTCTTGATATAATTTCTCCTTCACTGACAACATCTTCCTTCCGATCGCCAAACTTGGCAAAACCGGACGGGCGCAACGGAGTCAAAGTGATTCCGACTTGCCCGAGCAATTCGTTCCGGTCTTTTGAAGACGTATACCCTTCCTCATTGGATTGAGACGATCGGAGCACCACTCGGTTCCATTTCACTTCCCATCCCAAAAAACGGATCAAGATCCACACGATCACCGCCGTGAGCAGGACCGCTCCGGCCACGATCCAAATGGCCTCGCTCAATATGGGAACGGCATTGAAAATGGAAACCGCCACCAAAATCAAACCAATTGTTCCAACAATCCCCAGTGTCGGCAAAAAAATTTCCAACAAGATCAGAATGATTCCGGCGATAAAAAGCAACGGTTCGGTTGCACCGGCCGTTCCGGCATGAATATAAGTCCCGAAAAAAACGGCAAAACTGGCCAAACCGATGAACGCTCCAAGCCCGACTCCCGGGGAAAACAACTCCACCAGCAAACCCACGAGCCCGATGGTAAGGATAACCATCATCACCGCGGGATTCATCAAAAATTCCGATAGTTCCATCCCGGTTCGCCCTCCCCTCCCGGTACAAAAAACAGCGTGTTTGGATAAACACGCTGCAATCATTACTGAAGTGCTTCTTGAACCATTCGATTGACCAATCTTCCCTCTGCCCGTCCCTTCACTTTGGGCATGATCGCACTCATCACTTTGCCCATGTCCGCTTTGGAACCGGCCCCCACTTCATCAATGACTTGTTGCACAAGGGCTTTCAATTCCTCTTCGGACATTTGTTCCGGCAAATAAGCAGAGAGGATGTCAATTTCAGCTTGCTCTTTCTCTGCCAAATCATCGCGTCCGGCAGCTTTGTATTCAGCCAATGAATCTTTGCGTTGTTTTACTTCACGCATGATGACACTGATGATTTCATCGTCGTTTAACGGACGCTTTTTATCGATTTCTTCTTTTTTTATCGCTGATTTCAACATGCGAATGGTGGATAATTTTTGTTTATCCTTATTTTTCAGTGCCATTTTCATCTCTTGATCCAACTGATTCGTCAAACTCAAAAAATGCCACCTCACTAACGGCGCTTTCTACGTGCCGCTTCCGACTTCTTTTTGCGTTTTACACTCGGCTTTTCATAGCGCTCGCGTCTTCTGTATTCGGCCAAAATCCCGTCTTTGGCGCAAGAACGCTTGAAACGACGCAAAGCGGCATCGAGTGATTCGTTTTTGCGAACGCGAGTTTCAACCATGCTATTCCCTCCCTCCACGGGTCAGCTAGACCGCTTTGGGCCGGCAGCCTAACAAAGGAAAAAGACCCACACATTTCAAGCAAAAAAACAAGAGAGCGGCCTTCCCCCAGAGGAGGGTCAGCACAACAACACCTGCTCAAAAAATCAGCCAACGATGCCCAAAATAAGGTTCCAAGACAGTCGTCTGAGAACCACCGTTGGAGACACAAATAATCATTTTATATTATATCTTATAAGAATGGTTCCTGTCAAAATCAACCCGGAGGCCAGGTCAGGGTCCGTCCACCCAACAAATGGAAATGAATGTGATAGACGGTTTGTCCGCCTTCTTTTCCGACATTGTTTACAATCCGAAATCCTCTTTCATCCAAATGATACTCTTTTGCAATTTTTTGAATTGCCGCCATCACTTTCCCTGCCAGCATCTGGTCTTCTTCCTTCAAGTCCATGATCGTCGGAATATGTTTTTTCGGAATGACCAAAATGTGCGTCGGAGCAGCCGGGGAAATGTCATGAAAAGCGTAAACATATTCATCTTCGTACACTTTTTTGGAAGGCATTTTCCCTTCCACGATTTGGCAAAAAATGCAATCCGCCATACAAGTTCCCTCCCTACTTTTTCAGGGCAATCTATGTATTCACCCATTTTTCCCGTTTGACATACACTATATCAGCCTGAAAGGAAAAAAGGGGTGAAAACCATGACACAACGCAATCATCCATCGGCATCGCAACTGCGGAAACTGATCCGGAAAATCGTCCGGGAAGAACTGAGCCAATTCTTTGCGGAGTCAAAAAAGGAAAACAATTCCGCTTCGCTGCCGGAACAAATGGAAGACGGGCCGTCCATCAAACCGCCGCGCATGGCGGAAGATCCCCATACGGGCACTTGGGCCATTTTCGGGACACCGGAACTGGCACCGGTCCAAACCCGCTCAGAACATGCACGTGCTTTGCCCGGCTTTCCGGAATTGTACCGCCCAGACTTCACCGGGTTTGACGCTCCCCCGTTCATCCCGAAACATCCCCGGGAAAAGCCGGGCGACCTGTCCGTTGAAACAGCACCGGAAGAAAGAAAAGCATAATGCGCCAGCCCTGTTGCAGGGCTTTTATTTATTTTATCGGTCATTCCCTCCGCATGTCCACATATAAATCAAATCAAGGAGGGAAACAAGCCGATGCCGATTCAATTGTTGGTTCCGTTCGGGTTTGGTCTTTTTATTTTTTTATGGGGACTTTCCAAGATGCGGACAGGCTTGGAAAACCTGGCCCGTGACCGCTTGCAGTCCGTGTTGCTGCGATTCACGAAAACACCGGTGCGCAGTTTTTGGACCGGAACGGTCACCACCGCTTTTTTGCAGTCCAGCAGTGCCGTGACGGTGTTGACCATCGGTTTCGTCAATGCCGGTATGCTCACTTTTTCCCAATCGTTGGGAATCATCCTGGGAAGCAATGTGGGAACCACCATCACCACCCAAATCCTGGCCTTGAAAATCGAAGATTTTGCCATTCCGCTGTTGGTCATCGGCGGCGGCCTCACTTTGCTTTCCAATCCGTTCCTCAAAAACACCGGCTCGGTCTGTCTCGGATTTGGAGCCATCTTTTGGGGAATCGAATGGATGCAAAGCATCACGGAATCCCTGAAGGAACAAGGATGGGTTTCCTGGCTCATCCATCACGGCGGAAACCCCATTGTTTCGGGTCTTGCCGCAGGCATCCTGGTTACGGCGCTGATTCACAGCAGCAGCGCCTGCATCGCCATGGCCATGGGATTTTATGCCGCCCAGGTGATTCCGCTTCCTTTTGCTATTGCCGTTGTGTTCGGAAGCAACATCGGCACCTGCGTCACAGCACTCATGGCGTCCATCCGCACCATCCCTGCCGCCAAACAAGTCGCCCTTTCCCATCTGATCTTAAATGTGGCAGGCGCCATCTTGTTCACCCCGTTCATACCGGTCATCGCCCGGCTGGCTCCGTATTTGTCCGGAGATCCGGCAACGCAAATCGCCCACATTCAGACCTTGTTCAATCTCATTTGTTCCATCGCGGTGCTTCCGTTTTGCGACCAATTCGCCCGCTTTATCACCCGTCTGGTTCCCGAAAAAGCAAGCTTTTAACCGCACTCATTGGTCAGGAAATCAACTGCCTGATCCATGACCTCCTGATTATTCGAATAGCCGTGAAGCGCTTGTCTTGACAACGCTTCTTTCACCGTGAGCCATGTGACATCATCTATCTCTTCCAACTGAGGGGATTCTGTTCCGTCCATCGCTTTCACCAAAAAATAGTGCACAACCTTGTCCGTTTCCCCGTGCTGCAGATGTTCATATGTATACTGCACGGTCACCAGGGGACGCAGAATTTCCCCTTTGATCCCCGTTTCCTCTTCGATTTCCCTCAAGGCTGTTTCCTCAACGGTTTCGCCCGGCTCTTGTTTTCCTTTCGGCAACGTCCAATGTTCAAAACGGTCTTTAATCATCAAAATCTCGTATCTTCCGTGCTTTTCCCGAAACACAACACCGCCTGCAGAAATCTCTTTCAACTTCCTTCCTCCTTTAAAAAAAGGTAAGAAAAAAGGTTGTCAACCCCGACCGGTTAACAACCTTTTTCCATCCCGACCTCAACCAACCCTGGCCGGACGGGGCACTTCATCCACCACACGCACGAAAGTGCCGTAACAATACTCCGGATCAACACGATCAATTTTCACCCGGCAAACTTTTCCAACCCATTCGGGATCAGCCGGGAAAACCACTTGCAGGTAGTTATCCGAATAACCCATATAAAGCCCGCTGTCCGGGTCCTCTTTAAACGGTTGTTCCGGAATCACTTCCACCACTTCGCCCACAAAACGCCGGGCATACTCCACCGTCAACCGTTTGGACAGTTCAATAAGCTTGCGGACCCGTTCGTGTTTCACTTCTTCCGGCACTTGGTCCGGCATGCGGGCGGCGGGGGTTCCGGTTCTTTTGGAGTATGGGAAGACATGCAGCTGATACATTTTCAAGTCTTCAATAAAACGGTATCCGCGCTCAAATTGTTCTTCCGTTTCTCCCGGGAAGCCGACAATCACGTCGGTGGTGATCGCCACATCCGGCATGGCTTCATGCAACTTCATGATTTTTTCCCTGTATTCTTCTGTCGTATATTTGCGGCGCATCCGTTTTAACACGGCGTCATCTCCCGCCTGCAACGGAATATGCAGGTGGCGGCACATTTTTTCGGATGCGTTCAACACCTCGATCACCCGGTCATCGATCTGGCTGGCTTCAATGGAACTGATCCGGATTCTTTTCAACCCTTCAATTTTATCCAAATCCCACAACAAGTCAGCCAGCTTGTAATCTTCAAAGTCATCCCCGTAACCACCTGTGTGAATACCGGTCAGGACAATCTCTTTATAACCGGCATCCACCAACTGGCGCGCTTGTTTCAGGACATTTTCAGGCTGACGGCTGCGGGACAACCCTTTCGCCCAGGGAATAATGCAGAACGTGCAAAAGTTGTTGCATCCTTCCTGGATTTTGAGATATGCCCGGGTTTGGTCCGAAAACGTGGGCACATCCAATTCTTCAAACTTGCGTTGCTTCATGATGTTCCCCACAGCGTTGATCGGTTCACGTTCCCGCATGTATTGTTCCACATAATCGATCAGCTTTTCGCGCCCTTGTGTCCCGACCACGACATCCACCCCGGGAATCGCAGCCACTTCGGCAGGGGAGGTTTGGGCATAGCAACCGGTCACCGCGATGACCGCGTCAGGATTGCGCCGGATCGCCCGGCGGATCATTTGCCGGCTTTTCCGGTCTCCCGTATTGGTGACCGTACAAGTGTTGATCACATAAACATCGGCTTCCTCTTCAAATTCCACCCGTTTGTAATCCGCTTTTTTAAACATTTGCCAGATGGCTTCGGTTTCATAGGCATTCACTTTACAACCCAACGTATGAAAAGCCACCGTTTTCACTGTGTTTCACCTCCCAATTCATGTCTTGCAAACAATATGCAAGAAAGAGCAACCAGCGGTGCTGTCTCGGCTCTGAGAATCCGGTTTCCCAATGTGACCGGCACGGCTCCCCTTGCTTTGGCCTCATCGATTTCGGCTTCAGTAAACCCGCCTTCCGGTCCGGTCACAAGCATGATTTCATCCGCTTGCGAGCCGGCCATCGCTTGACGGATGGGGACTCCCCCTTTTTCATACGCGATGAGAACAAGCGGAAACCTTTCCATCTCAGCGAGAAATTCTTTCCATGACAAAGCAGGCAAGACAGCCGGCACTTTGCCGCGATGCGACTGTTCGGCCGCTTCCTTTGCAATCCGTTGCCAACGCTCCCGCTTCTTTCTTTCCTTTTTATCATCTATATGGATCAATGAACGTTCAGAACAAAAGGGCTGAAAGGAAACAGCACCGATTTCGGTCCCCTTTTGTATGATCCATTCGAGTTTATTGCTTCTCACCAAAGAAGGGGCAACAGTAATCCTAGTTTTCGGCTCTCCTTTCGAAGGCCGTTTTTCCACCACTTCGCAAAGGATTTCGTTGCGGTTGATTTCCGAAATGGAGCACAGATAATCCATTCCATCTTCTTTACAGACAATGATTTGATCATTGGGCTGAAACCGCATCACGTTGCGAATGTGGTGCACTTCTTCCCCTGTTAACCAAACGAATTCACCTTGAAATGCGTCTTCGGATACAAAATATCTTTGCATTTGACACTCCTGCCATTTTACCATTTTTTTGCCACAATGGCTACCCAGCCATCCATATGAATCTTTTCCAGCACTTGAAGCCCGCACGAAACCAGAGACTGTTCCACTGCATCGGCTTTTTCTTCAATAATCCCCGAGCCGATAAAAATGCCGCCGGGCACCAAGACACGCGGCAAATCCGGAACCATCGGCAGAATCAATTCGGCCAACAGATTGCCGACGACAACATCCGCCGTTTGGGACACCCCTTTTAACAAATCGCCTTTTTCCACCCGGATCCCGCTTTCGATTGGATTGAGACCAATGTTTTCTTTTGCCTTTTCCACGGCCAGGGGATCATAATCCAACGCCAAAACGTTTTTCGCACCGAGCATGGCGGATACAATGCTTAAAATGCCGCTTCCGCATCCCACATCTATCACCTTGGCATCGCGCGGCAAATATTTTTCCAAACACTGGATACACAGTTTGGTTGTCGGATGCGTCCCGGTTCCAAAGGCCATTCCGGGATCCAGCCGGACGATTTTTTCATCCGGGCTTTCCGGCTGATAATCCTCCCACACCGGCTTGATGGTGATCGTATCCGTCACCCGGACCGGCTTGTAGTATGTTTTCCATTCATTTTCCCAAGACTGTTCACTCATGCTTCGGATCCCCACCAACCCTTGCCCGGGGGACAATCCGTATTGCTTCAGCGATTCCAATTTCTCCTTGATTCTTTTTTTCAGGATTTCCGGATCGACCGATTGCAAATCAGACAAATAAGCTTTGATGACCACGCCCTCTTCCGGATAATCCTCCGGGGTCAATTCGATGATTTCCCCATAACGCTTTTCAAAATCCTGATGCAAGACGTTCGAATCTTCTATGGCAACCCCGTCGGCCCCCATCTCCTGTAAGAATTCACTGATGGCTTCTGCCGACTCGTGGCTTGTACGGACACTCACTTCCAGCCAATCCATCCGCTCATTGCTCCCTTCACCTCAAAGAAAAAACGGGCGAAATTGCCCGTTTCCCTCTTTACTCGCCTCGAAATGCCTGTTTCATCTTATCGAAAAAGTTCGTGCTTTGTTCTTGTTTGATATATTCGCCGCATAAATGGCTGAAATGGCGCAAGGCTTCTTTTTGTTCCTCCGTCAATTTGGTTGGTGTGACCACACGGACTTTCACGCGCAAATCCCCTTCCCCGTATCCGCGTAAACGGGGAACACCTTTTCCGCGAAGGCGAAACTCGGTTCCGGTCTGTGTGCCGGCAGGAACTTTCAGTTTGGCACGGCCGTTTAAGGTGGGGACGATCACTTCATCTCCCAATGCAGCCTGTCCAAAGGTGATCGGCAGTTCACAGACCAAATCGTCACCTTCTCTTTTGAAGAATTCATGCGGTTTGATATAAACGGTAATGTATAAGTCCCCTGCCGGTCCGCCGTTTTGGCCGGGTTCTCCCTCCCCGCTCACGCGCAGTTGGGCACCTTCATGAATCCCGGCAGGAATTTTGACGTTGATTTTCTTTTTCCGTTTCACTTGGCCGGTTCCGGAACATCCGCTGCATTTTTCACGGATGATTTTACCCGATCCGTTACATACCTGACAAATCCGCCGGTTCACAATGCGGCCGAAAGGCGTATTTTGCACCACTTCGGATTGACCGGTTCCTTGACAGGTGGAACAGGTTTCCGGTTGGGTTCCGGGTTTGGCCCCGGAACCATGACATTTTTCACACGTTTCGGTTCGCGGAATCGCCACTTCCACATTTTTCCCAAAAACCGCATCTTTAAACTCCACTGTCAAACGGTATTCCAAATCAGCCCCTTTGCGGGGAGCATGCGGATTGGTGCTGCGGCGGCCGCCGCCGAAAAACATGTCAAAAATGTCTCCAAAACCAAAATCGGCTTCAAAACCGCCAGCCCCCCCGAACCCCTGGTTGGGATCGGCATGTCCAAAGCGGTCATATTGTGCCTTTTTCTGCGGATCGCTCAAGACTTCATAAGCTTCTTTAATCTCTTTAAATTTCTGTTCCGCATCTTTTTCTTTGTTTACATCCGGGTGGTATTTACGCGCCAATTTCCGATAGGCTTTCCGTATCTCGCTTTCCGAGGCATCACGACTCACGCCAAGCACCTCATAATAATCGCGCTTGCTCACCGGGTCACCTCCCCTTCATTGATGAAACGATTTGGTTTTGACCTTTCACAAAAAAAGGGAAAGTCAACTCAAGGCAGAGCCCCGACGCTGACTTTCCAGTCGAGGAGAACTCTTCCTGCTCCTCCTTACTTCTCATCCTCTTTCACTTCTTCGTATTCGGCTTCCACGACATTGTCATCTTTCTTCTGACCGGAGTTGTCACTGCCCCCTTGGCTTTGTTGGGCACTTTGTTGTTGCATTCGTTCGTACAGTTTGATGGAAAGTTGTTGTACGGCTTGTTCCAGTTCTTCAATGCCTTTTTTGATGGCTTCGTCGTCATCTTTTTCCAAGGCTTTTTTCAACTCATCTTTGGCTTTTTCCGCCTTGTCTTTATCTCCGGCGTCCACTTTGTCGCCAAGATCTTTCAAGGTTTTGTCCGTGGTGAAAATCAGCTGGTCGGCTTTGTTACGAAGCTCCACTTTTTCTTTTCGTTTTTTATCCTCTTCCGCATGCAATTCGGCATCTTTCACCATCCGTTCAATCTCTTCGTCGGACAAACCGCTGGAAGATTGAATGGTGATGGCTTGACTTTTTCCGGTTGCTTTATCTTTCGCCGATACATTGACAATCCCGTTTGCATCAATTTTGAAGGTGACTTCGATTTGCGGGATGCCGCGAGGTGCCGGCGGAATGTCGGTCAATTGGAAACGTCCCAATGTTTTGTTGTCCGCTGCCATTTCCCGTTCCCCTTGCAGAACGTGAATATCCACCGTGGTTTGGTTGTCGGCGGCAGTGGAGAAGATTTGAGATTTCTCCGTCGGGATGGTCGTATTCCGTTCAATCAATTTGGTGAAGACGCCACCGAGGGTTTCGATTCCAAGGGAAAGCGGGGTGACATCCAGAAGAACAACGTCTTTCACATCGCCGGACAAGACACCGCCTTGAATGGCCGCACCCATGGCCACCACTTCATCCGGATTGACCCCTTTGCTGGGTTCTTTTCCGATCAATTTTTTAATGGCTTCCTGAACGGCCGGAATCCGTGTCGATCCCCCTACCAGGAGAACCCGGTCAATGTCTTCCGGTTTCAATCCGGCATCATTCAAAGCTTGGCGAGTCGGAACCATCGTTCTTTCAATCAAATCCGCGCTCAGCTCTTCAAATTTCGCTCTGGTCAAGGTGACTTCCAAGTGTTTCGGTCCGGTTTCATCAGCGGTCAAAAACGGCAGGGAAATCGTCGTGGTCAACACACCGGACAAGTCTTTTTTCGCTTTTTCCGCTTCATTTTTCAGACGTTGCATCACTTGGGTGTGATTGGGATCTTTCCGCAAATCAATTCCGTTTTCTTTTTGGAACTCTTCGATCAGATAATCCATGATCACTTGGTCGAAGTCGTCCCCACCCAATTGGTTGTCTCCGCTGGTGGCCAAAACTTCAAAAACCCCATCGCCTAACTCCAAGATGGAAACGTCAAAGGTTCCTCCACCGAGGTCAAACACCAAAACTTTTTGATCATCGGTGTTGTCCAAACCATAAGCAAGCGCGGCGGCCGTCGGCTCGTTAATGATCCGAAGCACTTCAAGCCCGGCAATTTTTCCCGCATCTTTGGTGGCTTGACGTTGACTGTCATTAAAATAAGCCGGCACGGTAATGACCGCTTGCGTGACTTCTTCCCCCAGGTAGCTTTCAGCGTCTTGTTTCAGCTTTTGCAGGATCATCGCCGAGATTTCTTGCGGAGTATATTTTTTTCCGTCAATGTCCACTTTATAGTCCGTTCCCATGTGACGTTTGATCGAAACAATGGTTTTGTCCGGGTTGGTGATTGCTTGCCGTTTTGCAGCTTCCCCGATCAAACGTTCCCCGGTTTTCGAAAAGCCGACAACCGAAGGAGTGGTGCGCCCTCCCTCCGCATTGGCAATGACCACCGCTTCTTTACCATCCATAAACGCGACACATGAGTTGGTTGTACCCAAATCAATTCCAATCACTTTACCCATAAACTGCTACCTCCCACTTCAGTGACAAATATGAAGATAGATGTTATCTATTTACTGACTTTCACGATTGAAGGACGAATGACGCGATCCAAATACCGGTACCCCGGTTGCAATTCCTCAACCACCATTCCGGATTCCACATCATCCGCTTCAACCTGCATCACCGCATTGTGTTCATGAGGATTGAATGGTTTCCCTTCAGTTTCAATCAAAGTGAGTCCCGCTTGGGACAACACATTTAAAAATTGCCGGTACACCATTTCTATGCCTTCTTGAAGCGCCTGGACATCCTGATTGGCGTCAGCGGCATCAAGCGCCCTCTCGAAATTGTCAAGGACCGGCAACAGATTTTCCAAAAAAGGAACCACACTGTATTTCAACGCTTCCTCTTTTTCCTTGCGGGCACGCCGGCGGTAGTTCTCGTAATCGGCCAACGCCCGCAAATACAATTCTTTGTTTTCTTCTGCTTGTTTTTTCCAATGATCTGCAGATTGTCTCGCTTCTTCCAACTCTGCCTCCAACTTTTCAAGCACTTTCCCGCCGTCTTTTTCTTCTTCGGAAACTGCCTCTTCCTTCGGTGGTTCCTTTTGGATATGTAATTCTTTTTCTTCCCGATTTTGCTCCTGCTCTAAACGGGCTTCTTCCGGTTGATGCTGGAGCTCATCTTTTTCTTGATTCATCTTAAAAATCCTCCTAAGTTTTTGAAACGGGGTTTTCCTTCATTTTCACAATGGCATGAATTCGCAAGATGGCGATCGCAACCTCACCGGCTGTTTTCAGTGCATGTGCTTTCACCAACAACGGATCGACCACACCCATTTCAATCATATCGACAATTGTGCCACGATCGCAATCCACCCCCAAGGAGTCGGATTGACGTTTGGCTTGAAAAACCTTGACGGACTCGATCTTTTCCAACGGATTAAAGCCTGCATTGGCCACAACTTGTTTCATCGGCTTTTGGAGAGCTTCCGCCACGGCAGACACGCCAAACCGTTCCGTTCCCTGGATGGTTTCCCGGTAATGTTCCACATGGCGGGCAATAAACAACTCAACGGCGCCTCCTCCCGGCACAAAACCGCCCCGGATGGCAGCCTGCACCGCCGATGCCGCATCTTTGGCAATGCGTTCCTGCTCTTTAATCACATCTTCCGTGGTCGCTCCGACAACAATGGTGGCATACGGCTTTCCTTGACCGCCGGTCACGCTCACACATTGAAGCTCGTTGTCGCCGGCAACCTCTTTGCACACACCCAAAAACGGCTTCATGCCGTCCGGCAAGCTGCGGCGCAAAGCACTCCGCTTCACAATCCTCGCGCGGGTGTGTTCCGCGACTTTTCTCAGATCATCCTCTGCCACGTTTTCCACCACGACAATCCCTGCATCCGCAAAAACACTCTCTGCATACGGATCAACAGAACCTCCTGCCACAATCAGCCCCACATTTAAATGGATGATGTGTTCCAACATCACATAAAACTCTTCTTTTAATCTTTCTTGTTTGTTGTTCTCATCATCCGACGCGAAATCTTTCGGATCTTGATCCGGCTCCAGAGAATCCGCCAAAACGAGCACAAGCGTCTCTCCTTTTTTCCGCTGCACCTCACTGTCCATATGAGGCTGCTTGAGAAGGACCCCCGGAACCACCCGTGTCTCGCTACGGGGATGGGCCATTACACAGGATGAAAACTTAAATCCTTTATCCAACAACTTTTCCCGTCCCAATATATACGCGGCTTCCGTCACCGCCATTGTGATGTCTTCATCCTCGCGGCAGGCGGTGAAGGCAATCCGCTGCAGCCATTCATCATCTAATTCGTAAATGGGACGTGCTTTTTCCTGCATTTTGTGCAATGCAAACCGGATTCCCTTTTGTATCCCGTCAATGACTTTGGTTACAGGAACCCCGTGCGCCACTTGTTTAACCCCTTCATCCACCAGCGCGGAGGCCAGCAACGTGGCGGTGGTCGTTCCATCCCCCATTTCCTCCTGCTGTGCTTTGGCAACGTTGACAATCATTTTCGCAGCCGGATGCTCCGTCTTCATCAATTCGAGGATGGTAACGCCGTCATTGGTGACCACCACTTCGTTTTTGGAGTTGACCAGCATCGTATCCAGCCCCTTGGGCCCCAGGGTGGAAGATACGGCTGAAGCCACCTCTTTTACGGCTTTGGCATTACTCTCCAACGCCGAAATCCGCGCATCCGGATTACGGACAAAAGACTCGTTTTCGGGCAACGGGTATTCCCCCCTTTCTATACACAGGGACGGGGGATTCAGATCCCCCTCCCTCTCAAAACCATGATAATCCATTAATCTCCATTTTCAAAAAAACGAATCCAAACGCCTTGAGAAATCTTTTGCCAACAACTGAATGATTCCGATCACCCGCCCGTAATCCATCCGGGTCGGGCCCAACACGCCGATTGTGCCAACAGGTTCCCCATTAATCATATACGATGCGGAAATGATACTACAATCCCTCACTGCTTCCAAATGGTTTTCATACCCAATGCGGACCTGCACCCCTTCGGAAGAAGTTTGGAGAAGGGATATGATCTCATCGTCATTTTCAAGGAAGTCGAGCAGGGATTTCATTTTATCCACATCGCGGAATTCAGGTTGTTCCAAAATCTTCGTCGTCCCGCTGGTATACAAGCGTTCGTCCGGCCGGGCCAGCAGAATTTGGTCCAGCAAGTCTGTCAGTTTTTCAAAATGGTCCACATGTCTCTGCAATTCGTCAGCCAGCTCTTTGACGACAATCCGCTTTAATTTGGAAATGGGAGAACCGGTCAAACGGAAACGGAGGAAATTCGTCAACCGCTCAATCTCCGACAATGATACCCCTTCAGGAACGGTGATGTGCTGTTGATAGACATGGCCCGTATCCGTAACCAATATGGAAACTGCGGTCCGGTCATTCAGCGGAACGATTTGCAGGTGTTTCAATCTGCTTTCCGAAATTTTCGGCCCCAAGATAAAGGTCATATAATTGGTCAGTTGTGACAAAATCGAGTTGGTATGTTTGATTGCTTGCTCGACATGATCCATCCGTGTGACGTAATAATCATGCAAAGCCATTAAATCCTTCTTTGACCACATATACGGCTTCAACAAATGATCGACATAAAAACGATACCCTTTTTGTGAAGGTACTCTTCCGGCAGATGTGTGCGGTTGTTCCAAAAATCCCATCTCTTCCAGATCAGCCATGACGTTGCGAACCGTTGCGGCACTAAAATGAATTCCTTCCTTTTTGGAAACCGTGCGTGAACCAACCGGTTCAGCCGATAAGATGTAATCATCAATGACTGCCCAAAGGATCATCTTCTGCCGCTCGCTTAACATCTGCCTTCCCTCCTTGTTAGCACTCCTGAAGGACGAGTGCTAAAAATACTATTTTTAAATTACCAAACGGCTGAAATGATGTCAACGGATGCCTCTATAATTCCACGCCGTTGAGAAATGAGGCGAACACCTCATTTCCAAACAAAAGCCCTTTTTCCGTCAAGGAGATCCAGTCTCCCTCCATTTTGATGAATTTTTGACTTTGCAAATTCCTCAAAACCGTATCAAACACTTCTTCCGGCCGGCAACCGTACCGGCGGTCAAAACGGGATCGTTTCACCCCTTTTAACAGGCGAAGCCCCAGGATCATGAAGTTTTCCATATCTTCTTCCGGACTGACCTGATACGATTCTTTCACCGGCAAATGCCCCTGCCGGATTTGATCGATATAGGCCCGAACCCCCGTCACGTTCGCGTAGCGGGTGGAACCGACATAGCCGTGCGCCCCGGTTCCCAAACCATAGTATTCCTCATTCAGCCAATACGTGGTATTGTGCCTGCTCTCCCTTCCGGGTTTGGCAAAATTGCTCACTTCATATTGGATATACCCCTTTTCCCGCATAAACGAACGGATGCATTGGTACATCTCAAACTCTTCGTCCTCCGTCGGAAGCGGCAATTCCTTCCGTTGGTGCAAGTGATAAAACACCGTACCCTCTTCAATTTTCAGACTGTAACAGGAAAAATGACCCGGATCGAGTGACATGGCTTCATTTAATGTATGTTTCAGATCGTCGACGGTTTGCGTCGGGAGGCCGAACATCAGATCCAGTGAGATGTTGTCAAAACCGGCCATGCGGGCGGCGTCGACACTTTCCCGGATTTCCCCGGCGCTGTGAATGCGCCCGATTCGCTTTAACAGATCCGGCCGGAAGGTTTGCGCCCCAAAACTGATCCGGTTCACGCCGCCTTCGCGCATGACGGAAAGCAGTTCGGGACTGGTGGTGCCGGGATTGGCTTCAACGGTGAATTCAAGCTGGTCGGACCAATCCGGAAAATGAAGACGCAAATCCCGAAGGAGTTTTTCCATTTGCTTTGGAGTCAACACGGTCGGGGTGCCGCCTCCGATAAAAATGGTTTCAATTTCTTGCGGCTTGGCTGCTTCCGTCACCATCTCCATTTCCCGCTTCAGCGCATCCAAATAATCATCCACCGGCTGTCCGCCCACGACATAAGCCGTAAAGTCACAGTAATAACATTTATTTGTACAAAAAGGAATATGAACATAAACCGATTTGGGCGGCAAAACCCCCACCTCCTTGATAAAAGCCGCAAGCGTTGCACCCGCCTGCGGCTTTTCCTCTTTATTTCTGTTCGTCAATCTTCAGCACGGCCATGAATGCTTCCTGGGGAACGTCCACGCTTCCCACAGACTTCATTCTTTTCTTTCCTTCTTTTTGCTTTTCAAGCAGCTTTCTTTTGCGGCTGACGTCGCCGCCGTAGCATTTGGCCAAAACATTTTTCCGTACGGCACGGATGGTTTCCCTTGCGATCACCTTGTTGCCGATGGCCGCCTGTACGGGCACTTCAAACATTTGCCGCGGAATCAGGCTTTTCAGCTTTTCCACCAACGCCCGGCCGCGCTGATAGGCACGATCCCGGTGGACGATAAACGACAAGGCATCCACAATCTCTCCATTGAGGAGAATGTCCAGTTTCACCAGATTCGCTTCCTTGTAACCGATCAATTCATAATCAAAGGAGGCATACCCTTTGGTGTTGGATTTCAATTGGTCGAAAAAGTCGTATACAATCTCGGCCAAAGGCAACTCATAAACCAGGTTGACCCGGTTTTGATCCAGGTAATCCATATTGACGTATTGTCCTCTTTTATTTTGACATATTTCCATCACCGCACCGACATAGTCATTGGGAACCATGATGCTGGCTTTCACATACGGCTCTTCCACCCGGTCAATCTCCTGCACCGGCGGCATCAAGGTCGGATTTTCGATTTCCAACATCGTGCCATCGGTTTTGTGAATCCGGTATACCACACTGGGAGCGGTGGTGATCAATTCAATTCCAAATTCCCGTTCAATCCGTTCCTGGACAATTTCCATGTGCAAAAGCCCCAGAAAACCGCAACGGAAACCGAATCCGAGCGCTTGTGAGGTCTCAGGCTCAAAAGACAAGGAAGCATCATTCAATTCCAGCTTTTCAAGGGCTTCCCGCAAATTGTCGTAGTCGGACGAATCCACCGGATACAACCCGCAAAAGACCATCGGATTGATGCGCCGGTAACCGGCCAACGGCTCTGCAGCCGGACGGTCCCGGTCGGTGATCGTGTCCCCCACCCGGGTGTCGCGCACGTTTTTGATGTTGGCACAGACAAATCCCACTTCACCGGCCTTCAACTCATTGGTGATCACGGGGCGCGGTGTGAAAACGCCGACTTCGGTCACTTCAAAGGTTTTTCCCGATGCCATCATCCGGATGCCCATGCCCTTTTTGATCGTCCCCTCAAAAACACGGGTATAAATAATGACGCCTTTATAGGAATCATAAACCGAATCAAAAATGAGCGCCCTAAGCGGACTGGATTCATCCGCTTCCGGCGGGGGAACCTTTTCCACAATCTGCTCCAGAATCTCTTCAATCCCGATGCCGGCTTTCGCCGATGCCAAGACTGCATCACTGGCATCCAAACCAATCACGTCTTCAATTTCCTGCTTCACGCGCTCCGGGTCCGCGCTGGGTAGATCGATTTTATTGATAACGGGAATGATTTCAAGATCGTTTTCCAAAGCCAAATAAACGTTGGCCAGCGTCTGCGCTTCCACCCCCTGGGAAGCATCCACCACCAACAACGCTCCTTCACATGCTTGCAAAGAACGGGAAACTTCATAGGAAAAGTCAACATGTCCCGGCGTATCAATCAGGTTTAACACATACTCTTTCCCATCCTTGGCTTTGTAGGGGATACGCACGGTCTGCAACTTGATGGTAATTCCCCGTTCTCTTTCCAAATCCATCTGATCCAGGAATTGATCTTGCATTTCCCTTTCGGACAAAGCACCCGTTTTCTCCAAAATCCGATCTGCCAACGTCGATTTTCCATGGTCAATATGGGCGATGATAGAAAAATTACGTATTTGTTTCTGATGATTCTTGTTTTCCATTCCCGTTCTTTTCCCTCCTGCAAAATGCAAGACTGCATTCCTAAATTATATCAGCAGACACAGGAGGTTTCAACGACATAAAAAAAGCATGGGACCGCGACCCCCATGCATCCGCCGGATTTGAGATGGAAAAAACTATGATCTTGTCCAGGCAAACAACCGGTCGGCCAACTCGCGCAACAGTTCACGGATCATCGTGCCGACCTGATTTCCGGTTTCAGCCAGATAATTGGTTCCTTCCCTCATTTCCTGACCAGCGCTTTTTTCCGGATTCTTTAAACCGGCTTTCGCCGACGCTTCTTCGGATCCGATGGTTTGTCCGAAGACGGAGATTTCGATTTTCCCTTCCTGTGGAGTAATTTGAATGGCCCGTGGCGCCCCTTCGATCCCTTGCATTTTTTGCATATTCCGTTCCGCAACATCCATCCCGATAAAAATACCGAAAACCAACATGGCCAAAAGCCCGATTATCTGCACCCAAACCCGCATGTTTCTCCACCTCAAAACTGTTTTAAGATCCTTCTTGCCGCATCACCGGCGTGGCATCATGAATCCGTTGCGCCAGCACTTCCGCCAACACTTCGACCGACCGGTATGCTTCTTCGAAGGTGTTATCCACCCCTCCCACTTCCACAAGCATGCTATTGGGGGATAAAGACTGGTTATATTCACCGTTGTTCCCATTTGTCCGTTCTTTAATAATCACCGCCCGTGACAATCCGGGATATTGTTTGTTGATTTCTTTGTGCAACTCACGGGCCAGCTTCAGATTTTGCTCAAAATGCTTGCTCGATTTTCCCACGACAAAAGCTAACCGGGCATAGCTTTTCCCGTTGTAAGTTTTGGTGGTTTTGTCCCTTCGTTGCGCATCCCTGTGCAAATCGATCAGATAAGTGATCCCTTCATGCTGCCCCATCACGGATTGCACCATTTTCCTCGATTGCTTGTACGCTCCCGAATCCCAAGTGTATTTCCGTTCCGCCGTGACCGCCCCGATGCCCATCTTCTCGAGCACTTGGGCCAGATGTTGAGAAACGAGGGTGATGTTTTTTTCGATATGCGATGCTTTCTGCGGATTTTTTTCTCCCAACTCCGGAAGATAAGACTCCCAAAAATGCGTCGAGTAAATCAATACTTTTTTCTGTTTGATCCCGCTTTGGGTTGTGCTGGCGCGGTCCTGATCCGGCTTTTCCATCGCTTTGATGATCTCTTTTTCCAATTCGGGAGGAGGAGCCGATTCAATGGGAATCGATGTGTAATCGACATCGGCGCTCGCCACGTCAATTTCGCTGTCAAAAAGTGCGTACATCGGCAATTCCCGGCCCAGAAAGGTACGGGGATCTTGTAAATTCATGCTGGTTAAAAGTTCAAAAGTCATCCGGGACACAATCCCGTCCAATCCGGCCGAACCGATTTCTTCCTGAAAATACGGGATGTTCTCCCCCATCACCATGGCCAGGGTTTTGGCCGAAATGCGGGAAGTCACCCGGCTAAAATCCGAACCCTGCATGCTGTTTTCAGCCTGAACCATGACCCAGGCTCCCGCAAATGAAAACAACACCGCGATGGCCAAAAATAAAAAAACCAAGATTCTTCTGGTCCGCGGACGTGCCAAGTTTAACGTCATAAACCTTCGATACCGATGATTCATCCGGTTCACCCTTTGCCAGCTTGTCTCTCATCCCTAAGCT
Source organism: Thermoactinomyces vulgaris (assembly GCF_005886755.1). Classification (NCBI taxonomy): domain Bacteria; kingdom Bacillati; phylum Bacillota; class Bacilli; order Caryophanales; family Thermoactinomycetaceae; genus Thermoactinomyces; species Thermoactinomyces vulgaris. The sequence continues at coordinate 985,454 of NZ_CP039710.1, read as the reverse complement.
ATGAAAAAACCGGCAAAAGTAGAACCTATGAGACTTAAAAAATACAGGAGAAGGGTTGATAGAAATCCGGAACAAAACCCCGCCCCTTCAACAAACAGGCGGACATAAAAACGGAAGCCTGTTCCGCTCACAAGCTTCCGTTTTTGATCCCGTACGCCGTCTTCAATTGACGTGCGAAGCCACATTATCCATCGTCACCGCATCATGCAAGGCACAATTGACACCGTTGGCGATCATTTTGGCCACATTGGCAATAAAGGAGTCCACTTCTTTTGGGGTCACGATCAGGTTCTGTCCCAGCGGGGAAAGAACTTCATGAATGAGCTGGCGTTTTTCCTGTTCATTCAGACGACCGAACATTCCCAACACTTCCCGCGCGGTGCCGGAAGGAAGCTGATAATTTTTCAAATCCTTCACTGTCGGGCGGTTGTAAGGATCCAGCGGGTTGTTTCTTTCGCCATGAATTTCTCTTCCCAGATGGGAGATGACAAAATCAATCGTGTCATAGGCAATGGTCACCGCATCCACCACGGTGGGAACACCGATGGCAATCACGGGAACCCCCAACGTTTCCCGGGTTAACGCTTTCCGGTTGTTTCCCACCCCGGATCCCGGATTGATGCCGGTATCCGCCACCTGAATGGTCGTATTCACACGGGTCAAAGCCCGGGAAGCCAACGAATCAAAAGCAATGACAAAATCCGGTTTGGCTTTGTCAACCACTCCCCGTACAATATCGCTCGTCTCCAGTCCGGTCAACCCCAACACGCCCGGGGACAACGCACTGACCGACCGGTATCCTTCCTCAACGGATTCCGGTTCCAGCTCAAACAAATGCCTAGTAATCATGGTGTGCTTCACCACCAGGGGCCCCAATGCATCGGCCGTGACATTCCAGTTACCCAACCCGACAATCAGGCAGGAATCATCTTTCCCAATTCCGGCTTCATCTAAAAACCGGGCAAACTGTTCTGCAAAATGGCCCGCCACTTTCTGGCTGAAGACGGAATCTCTCGATCTCAGTTCCGGAGCTTCAATGGTTAAATAAGTGCCTGGCACTTTTCCCATCTCTTCCGCGCCCCGGTCATTTTCAATCCAAATCCAGCTGGTTGTGATCCCGTCCTCCGTCTTTTCCTCGATCCGCACTCCCGGAATGGAACCGTTCCCGCTCCTGTTTCTTTTGGTTGCCAATTCATGCGATTCACGCGCCAAATCGGTCCGGATGTTATACCGGCTCAAATCAACCTGATGACCTTGCGATGGATCCTGATTCATGTTTCTTTTCTCCTTCCATTCACTTCCTCCTGTTTTTAGTTTGCTTGATGTCATTGGATTTATTCTTGGGGGATTGTTGCTTTTTGCCCCTTCCCATGCTAGAATATTGCATGTTGCATTTTAGGGATGCGGAATCCTTGTACGGGAGGTGAATTCATTGGCAAACATCAAATCGGCAATTAAACGTGCGAAAACCAACGAAGAGCGCCGCAAACGCAATGCTTCCCAAAAATCGGCAATGCGTACGGCTGTGAAAAAGTTTTTGACCGCTGTGGAAAATCAGGACAAAGAACAAGCACAAGTTCTTTTCGGTCAAGCAACCCGCAGCTTGGACAAAGCTGTAACCAAGGGTTTAATCCATAAAAACGCAGCTGCCCGCAAAAAATCCCGTCTTGCCAAAAAGTTGAACGCTTTGGCCTGATGCACGGTTCCATAAAACGACCCCTTTGACCGGGTCGCTTTTTTATACAAAAAAGATGCCGCCGGAGATTCCGGGGCATCTTTTTTTGCCTCACAAGATTCCCATCGCATCTTTCATTTTGCGCAGAGTGTCCTCGGCCACGAGCCGGGCTTTTTCTTTTCCTTCATCCAATACTTTGTCCACATAATCGGTATGCCGGATTTCCCGGTACCGCTCTTGGATTGGCGTGAGATGATCGACCGTCACCTCGACCAAATCCTTTTTAAATTTACCATAGCCCACCCCTTCGTATTGTTTCTCCAATTCCGGGATGGACTTTCCGGAGAGCAGGCTGTAAATCGACAGCAAATTGCTGATCCCCGGCTTGTTCTCCACGTCAAAACGGACTTGGTTGTCCGAATCGGTCACCGCGCGTTTCAATTTTTTCTCAATGGTTTTCGGATCATCCAACATCGCAATGTAATTCATTGCGCTTTCCGCACTTTTGCTCATTTTTTTCTTTGGTTGATCCAGCCCCATGATGCGGGCCCCCACTTTTCCGATCAGCGGTTCGGGAATGGTGAACACTTCCGCATAATCCCGGTTGAATCGTTGTGCCAAATCCCTGGTCAGTTCCAAATGCTGCTTTTGGTCTTCCCCGACCGGCACCTTGTCCGCCTGGTACAGCAGAATATCTGCCGCCATCAGCACCGGATACGTGTATAATCCGACCAGTGCCGATTCCGATCCTTTTCCTTTTTCTTTAAACTGAATCATCCGGTCCAATTCCCCGACACGGGCGACACATTGAAGCAGCCAGTTTGCTTCCGCATGGGCTTTCACCTGTGACTGGGCAAACAAGGTCACTTTTTCGGGATCCAGCCCGACCGCCAGATACAAAGCGGCGACATCTTTGGTTCTTTCCAAAACCTCCTTGGGATCTTTCGGAATGGTGAGCGCATGCAGATTCACAACGCAGAAGTAGCATTCCGCTTCATTTTGCAACTCGACAAACTGCCTGATGGCCCCGAGATAATTTCCCAAATGCAACATCCCCGTCGGTTGCACTCCGGACAATACTCGCGTCATCCAAAATCACTCCTTTGCCATGCAAAAAATATTCATATAAAAAACCCGCCCCCCAAAAGGGACGGGTTTTTGCCCGCGATACCACCCTCGTTCACCTGAGAAATCAAGGTGCACTCAACAGATAACGGTCTTCCCGTTTTTCCCTACTGAGGACTCATGCCCCGTTCGGAAAAAAAGCTCCAAAGTCCATTCACACAGGTCCCTGATTGGCTTGCACCACCCGCCAACTCTCTGAACAGTTCCCCTGTGCTACTCCTCTTTTTCAACACTTTCTGTCCTTATCCATTTGTACCTGACGATTGAAGAATATTTTCCTAGAACGATCCGGAAAAGTCAAGTATATATTATTTACAAGCTTCTTAAATTGTGCTAGTTTTTTTATCATACAAGGAGGGACGGGCATGATGCATTCTATCCCCGTGAATGTCAAAGTCATTGCACCCATTTTTGCCTTCATCATGGCACTGACCGTGATTTTCGTTCGAATCAAAGCGGCTGACAAACCGACCAACGCCAAAAAAATACTCATTCCACCGCTTGGAATGAGCACAGGTTTTTTAATGTTCCTGTACCCGCCTGTGCATATCCCTTGGTCTTGGGCCATCGCATCTTTCTTGGTCGGGGCTCTTTTTTTGTCCATTCCTTTGATTCAAACGTCCAAATATGAAATCATCGACGGACAAGTTTACCTGAAACGTTCCCGGGCGTTCATTTACATTCTGTTGATCTTGTTTGTCATCCGCATGTCACTGCACACATACATCGAACATTTCATCAGCTATTACCAAACGGCCAGTTTGTTTTTTATTCTGGCTTTCGGCATGCTGCTGCCCTGGCGGATCGCCATGTATATCCAATATAAAAAACTTTTGTCCACAGAAAAAGATGCGTCCCGAAAACCCATGCCCCAAAAATCTCCCTGATCGCGGGAGATTTTTTTGTTTCATTCGATTGAAATTTTCGAATATCTAAAAAAACTATCCTCTTGTGATTAAACTTGCTACAATATTACAAGTAGATCGATATTTCTTTATAAAAATTGCAAACGATCTCAAGGGAGTGTGTCTTGTGTCTAAAAAAGTGATTGTAGCGGGTGGAGGTTTGGCCGGTTTAAGCGCAGCAGCCCGACTCGCTTACAATGGATATGATGTGACTTTGCTGGAAAAAGCACCGAAACTGGGCGGACGCGCCATCACCATCCCTTTGAAGGGGTTTAACTTTAACTTTGGCGCCCATGCCATTTATGCCCGGGACAAATCCGTTTTGCGGCGTTATGAAAGCGAAATCGGATTGGAAGTGGACTGGAAAAATTTTTCCCCATCCAAAGCTTATTACGATCTGGGGTCTTATACAACCTTAATGCCTGCCACATTGGAAGGGCTTTACCGCACAAAAATTTTGGATTCCCAAAACAAATGGCGTTTCGCCTATGAAGTGTTCAAAACCATGGCTTCCATCGAAAAAGGGGAAGAAGGCATTCCCATCGGGCAATATTTGGAGAAAGAGCCCCCAAAAGTCAGGGATTTGCTGTTGACCATTGCATCATCCAACTTCTTTACCAATGAGCCTGAAAAAATTCCTTCCCCGCTGTTTTTCCAATATTACAAACGCTTATTCTCCACACAACGTGCCGTCAGTTACATCGGGGGAGGCTGGCAGGCGATTGTGGAATCCTTCTCCAAAATCATTGAAGATCACGGGGGAAAAATCATCACCAAAGAAAAAGTCAGCGGCATCGAACTGGACGGCAACCGAATTTCCAAAATCATCGGGAAAGAAACCACTTACACAGCCGATGAGTTCATTTTGTGCATTCCGCCGAAAGAGTTACACCAGCTTTTTGCCGACACCCCGTATGAATCGACATTCGAAATTTATCGCAACTACTCGCCCACCCAAGTGGTCGTCTATGATGTGGGATTGAAAGAACGGATCCCCAGCCCGTATACCTATGTATATCAAAAAGAAAAGAAAGTGTTTATCACAGACATTTCCTACTATGATACGACCTGCATCCCGGAAGGCGGTCAGTTGATGCAAGCCATCGCTTATCTCAATGATGAAGAAGCGGCTGCCAACAAGGCCAACGAGAAAGTGGCGGACATTGAATCCGTTTACGATAAACACTTCCCCGGCTGGCGGGATCAACTCGTCGCCAAACGAATTTCGAAAAAAGCGGTTGTTCAGGAAATTAAATGTATTCATGACCAAAAACTGCTGCCGGTGAAACTGTACAGTTTGGATAATGTGTATTTCGCCGGAGACTGGTGCCAGGGTGAAGGCCAACTCTCCGAACTTTCCTTCTCCTCGGCCTATGAAGTCACCAACCGGATCATGAATAAAACCACCGCATCATAAACAAAAAGGCCGGCGCCTTCATTGCCGGCCTTTTTCACCCGGTTCAAGAAATGAGCAGGATAAAAACGGATCCCAACAACGTCATGCCTAATACAACACAAGCAAAAATAACGGTAAACAAACTCCGCTCTGACGCATGTACACGGATTTGTTCCGCCGACAACCGGTCAAAGCGGCGGGCATGGGCAATCAAACTCAAATTCCCGATCAGAAACACTCCCACGATGAAAACCGCGATATACCAAACCGGGATCCCTTCCAAAAAGTACAAATCCTGGCGAAACCAAGCCTGCCCCAAGAAAAAGATCCCCAACACAACGGCCAAAATCACCGATGACAGATGATATTTCTTCCAAGTTTCACCCAGCTTTTCTTTCTCGTACCGGATCAATTCTTTCATCCCCGGAAAAAGCAGCAAGGTCGGGTGAAAGGTTTTCAGCCAAAAGCTGCTGAGTGCAACAAGAAAACACAAAATGCCCAAAAGCGTGTAGATCACAAGCGATGACAGTTGTGCCAGAGACAGCAAAGCAAGAATCCCCAGATAGACGAGAATGAGCACATTGGTATAAATCCGCTGCTTTTTACGCAGTTCATTCCGTTTTGCCGGATCCATTTTGATCAACTCCTTCCACAGCTTCCCTTCTCTTTAGTATCTTAGCATTGCTGTGTTGATGAAGGAAACAGGATCGGCACATCTTCTTCAAGCAAAGGAATGATGAATGGCGAACAGTAACCGTTCAACCGCCAGTTCCTTATCCGCTTTTCCGGATTTGATATCCTGGTCGGTGGCGATGGCGGAAATCAAAAATTGCCGCAGTTGGTCCTCTGTAAATTTGGCACCGTTTTTCAAGGCCAGTTTCACCGGATAAGGGTGGACTTTCAAGAAACCCGCCATCTCTTTTTCGGGCATCCCTTTCTTTGCCAGGGCTTTGACTTGCAACATCAACCGGATTTGCCGGATCATCAAGGCAAGAATCCGGATCGGCTCTTCTTTTTGAAACAACAAATCCTGCCAAACCATGAGCGCCTGATCAATTTTCCGCTCGGCCATCTTTTCCGTCAGTTTAAATATATTATGCTCCAGTGTCCGCGGGACAAGCTCTGACACCGTTTGCCGCGTCACCGTTCCTCCCCTTCCCGCGTAAGTGACCAGCTTCATACATTCTTGATTCAACAATTGCAAGTTCTCTCCGACCAAAAGAACCAACTCTTTCAATGCGGAAGGATCGATGGCAACTTGATGTGCTGCAAACCGCCCTTTTACCCAATCCGTCAATTCCTTCCCTTTCAGAGGGGGAAACGAAAGGGTAAAGGCTTTTTTCTGCAAGGCCTTTACCACTTTTTTTCGCTTGTCCAGTTGCTCGGAATAAACCGTCAGCACAAGAATGCTGGATGGAAGAGGATCTTCCAGGTACTTCAGCAAGGCATCCGCATCATGCTGAATCCCCGCAGCCTTTTTTTCGCTTGTGAGGAAATGGGCATGATGCCCGACAATAAACCGCCGGTCACCAAAAAAAGGGAGTGTTTCCGCCTCTTGGACCACCATTTGAACCGGCGTTTCCTCCAGATCAAAAGCGATCATGTTGCCAAACGGATCATCGGCAGGCATCCAATTGGTTTTCATCCACCGAACCGTTTCCTCGATCAAAAAAGACTCGGTTCCGTAAAGCAAATATACCGGATGCGGCCCTTTTCTTTTCAATTCTTCCAAACGGGAATGATCCACTTGTTCCACCTCTTGCCCTAATGATGAACTTCTTCCTTTTTCTCCACATCAATGGTGATCGATTGAGGAGCTTTTTGGTCTTCCTGAATGGTCATTTTCAGGGTTTGATCGGTCAACCACTCGATTTTTTGCAAACGCGCACCCGTTCCCGCAAAAGAACGCTCAAATTGAATGGTCCCGTCCGCTTTGGTGACAACCAGCGTTCCTTGTCTCCATTCCGCCTGATAGGTTTCATCCGGCGACCAAACTTGTGCACCGGATTCCCCGTCCGGTGCCGGACCATCCGTTTTCTCCATCAGGACATTCACTTCTTCCTTCGGGGTGGAATCTCCCATGAAGGTTCCGTTTTCTTTCTCCGCCGGTTGAAAATTCATCCACGCATAAAAGCCAATGAAACCGATCACCACCACTGCCGCCAATGCCTTTGCCGCCAGCGGCCATCCAAACCGGCGCCGGACGGAAGCTTCTCTCTTCAGACGGGAAGCCTCCTCTTGATCGATTTGAGCCAAGACATCGCCCACAATATCGCGGGGTGGATCCACTTTGGGAAGAAGGGACAGCTGACGCGAAACCTCCATCAGCTTCTCAGCGTTCTCGCGATCTTTCACTGATTCTGCCAGATGTTTGTTTAGCATCTTTTTTTCCGCTTCTGACAAATCATCATCCAGATCACGTTGCACCCATTCGTTTATTTTTTCATCCGCCACAGGTAATCCCCTCCTTCCTGATATTCGGACAACCACTTTTGCAATTGTTTCCGTCCCCGGAACAAATGAGATTTCACCGTATTTAACGGCAAATTCATGGCTTCTGAAATTTCCTTGTAATTATAGTCCTGGACATACCGTAGAATAATCGCTGTTTGCTGGGGCATCGGAAGACGCCGGATCGCTTGCTTTAAATCGGAGATGATGGCGCCCTTTTCTATCTCTTTGCCTGCATGGTAATCTTCCTGAACAAAATCCTCCTCCATGAACACCACCTTCTTCCGTTTGCGAAACATATCCATACACACATTAGTGACAATGCGTTGCGCCCACGTGTAAATCATGGCATCCCCTTTATACGAAGGCAAATACCGATACACTTTCAGCAATGCTTCCTGGGTTGCATCCAGCGCATCCTGTTCATTCCCCATGATGTAGTAAGCAGTGCGATAGAGCGGCGTTTCCAACTGTCGCAAAATCTCAACCAGTGCTTTTCGCTCCCCTGCCTGTGCCCGCTGAATCAATTCCGAGTCAAGCAAAAAAATAACCCCCCATATTTATTGACCTATTTTCCCACATGTTAGTTGCAAACAGGAGATTTATGTATACAAAAGTAGTATAAAGAAAAAACGGATTCATTTTAAATGGAACATCTTCCGGGTTGCATCCCTGACGGAACTGACGGTCATTCCCTTCTTCCCGATCTCAAAGATCACAGCTCCTTGTTGATCGGTCCGCCAAATGGAAATGCCTCTTTTCTCCAACCGCGAAATCACTTCCGGGGCAGGATGTCCATAGGTGTTGTAACGTCCGGCCGAAATCACCGCATGCTTGGGCTTGAGCACGTCCAGCCAGGTTTCATGGGTGGAAGAGCCACTGCCGTGATGGGCGACTTTTAAAATATCCACTGCCGGCCAACGCCAGCGTTGAAGCAACCTTTTTTCTGTCTCCGTGCCGATGTCTCCGGGAAACAAAACGTTGATGCCGTGAACGGAAAACAAACAGACCACCGAATCTTCGTTTGTTGCTTCCCCTTTGCCTCCATGCCGGACCGGATCCGGGTGCAAAAACGCAAACCCCGTTCCCCTTTCAATTTCCAACGTGCGGCCCACAGGGGACACATAGACCGGAACTTTTTGTCTGTGGAGCTCCGTCATGAGTTGCCGTTCCTCCTCATTTGCAGGCAAACGGGCATTACGCACCACTTTTTGCACCGGAAACCGCCGGATCACATCCAATAATCCATTGATATGATCCTGGTCGCCGTGTGTCAGGATCAACCAATCGATTTTTTGGATTCCTTGTGATTTTAAGTAAGGCACAATCACATCCTCGCCAACCCGAAACGGATGCTTTCGCCTTCGCCATGCTTCATGATTATCGTAACGTACATGGCCGCCTCCATCCACCAAAACGGTTTGACCGTTTGCCGTCTCAATGACCGTGGCATCCCCTTGGCCCACATCCAGAAAAGCAAGGCGTGCCAAAACGTCTTCTTTTCCCGGCTCCGCCCACAACAGCAGGCTGAGTGCCGCCACGCTTGCCGCAAGAAAAACCGGTTTTCCGCGCCGAAGCCATGACCAAAGCGCCATCGCCGAAGAGAGATAGTAAAGGAGGATCCACCACTCTGGAGGAGATGGAAAAGCCGGACAAAATGCCTTCCATGTACTCAGCCACTCCATCCCTCCCTGCATCATCCGGATCCCCGTTTCCATCACATTGGCCACCCCCATGCTCCCGGACTCCCAGATCCAGCTCAGCCCCAAAAGGAGCAAAGAGACCGGAAGCACGACAAAACTGACGATGGGAGCAAACAGCAGATTAGCGGGCAAAGACATGAAAGAGTATTCATGAAAGTGATCAATCACCAATGGAAAAGACAGCCATTCCGCGACCAGATTCCCTGCGACCGGATAACGAAGCGGTGAGGGGAGCCATGTGAGCTGTCCGGACACCGGTTCCGTCCAGACAATCAATCCGGCCGTCAACAAAAAACTGAGCTGAAATCCGGCTTCAAACAATTGATAGGGATCCCACACCAACAGAAGCAAAAGAGCAATCCCCCAAAAGGACAAACTGTCCCCCGGCTTGCGGAAAATCAAGGCAACCATCGTCAACCCCGCCATGACCGCCGCACGGGCCACCGGGGCTCCGAGACCGGTGAGAACCGCATAGACCGGCAGCAATCCGAGGACAACCCATGCCGCCTTTTCTCTGGTCAGGCCGATCCATTTTAAAATATAATATACGATCCCGGTCAGAACCGTAACATGCAATCCGGAAATCGACAACAAATGAACCAAGCCCAACCGGGTGTATTGCCGTTCCCAGTCCGGATCCACTTCCAAGCGCTCCCCCAGCAGCAAGCCGCGCAAATAACCGGACACCGGCTCGTCATACAGTTTTTCCAATTGTCCGGCCAACTTCTTCCGCCATGCATCCACCCATCCCACCGGATGTGGCGGGGCTTCTTTTAACATCACCAAAGAATGCAAACCCTTTCCTTTTCCCGTCCAATGAATTTTTTGCCGAAATAAATAAGCCCGGTAGTCCATTCCCCCCGGGTTGGAACGTTGAGATGGTTTTTCCATCCGGATCGGAAGCCGAATCCGGGAATAACGACGCAATTGTCCAGCCTTTTCCGCTTCTTCTTTTGATTGGAGTGAAAGGAAAACCCGGATTTTTTCCCGGTTTCCGTTGATCACACGATCCTTTTGTTGCAAGCGGTCCAGTTTCAGGTCAAAGCGGAGCACATCCCCGTCCACGACGGGCGAAGAAATGATGGTTCCGGCGACGGTCATTTCTTCCCCTTCCACCGTTGACGGGATTTGGCTCCGATTCTGCCCGTCCACCCAGGAAAAATGCGCAGCGGCCAAAAACAGCGCCGACAAAAAAATCCAAACCGGCCGTCCCTTGCGAAAGAGGTAATCATAGCAGACGCCCGAAAGCAAGAAAGAAACGGCCAGTCCGAGGAACAAAGCCGCATGGTTCCCCATCCGGTCCGCCAACAAAATCCCGGCTCCCCAGGCAATTCCTGCAACCACAAAAGGACGCTGCAATGCCCATCTTCCTTTCTTCCGTTTCCATTCCTTTCGACATTTTCCGACGATTTCCTTTTGGCCGCCTATCTTCACTCCAAAAAACGCACGGATTCACCGTGCGCCCTCCACTATCTCCTTCCAAATTTGTTCAAACTCTTCTTGGGTGATTTCCTTCGGAAAAAAGATTTCATACGGGTCTTGCGCGATCTCCTCCAGCGGCGGAACCGGCAACTTTCCCAATCCGGTCGGACCTGCCTCGATATCATCATAAGCATATCCAATGCTTCCGTCCCGGAACACTTCCACTTTTCGCAGTTCGTACCGGTTTTCGTCCAGTTCGGAACAGATTCTCACGGGCATGTCGTCGTGGCAATGAACATGATCTACCATGATGTAAGTTCTCCGGCTCATGTTGAACCTTCAGCCTCCTTCAGCAAAAAACGCGCGGATTTCCCGCACGTTTTCTATGCATGGCTATACTTTCGGCAATGTAATACCGGATTGGAACTGATATTTTCCTTTTTTCGTCCGGTAGGAAACTTCGCAGTCCTCATCACTTTCCAAGAAAAGAATCTGGCAAAGCCCTTCATTGGAGTAAATTTTGGCCGGCAGAGGCGTGGTGTTGGAAATCTCCAAGGTCACATATCCTTCCCATCCCGGTTCAAGCGGGGTCACATTGGTGATGATCCCGCAACGGGCATAGGTCGATTTACCCACACAAATCGCCAGCACGTTCTCCGGAATGCGGAAATATTCCACGGACCGGGCCAAAGCAAATGAATTGGGCGGAATAATGCACACATCCCCTTTATAATCCAGAAAAGAATCCGAATCGATTGCTTTGGGATCAATCACCGGGTTTAAGGCATTGTGAAAGATCTTATACTCATCAGCGACCCGGAGGTCATATCCGTAACTGCTCAATCCGTAACTGACCGCTTCTCCTTTCCCGACATTCCGGTCAATAAATGGTTCAATCATTTTGTATTGCTCTGCCATTTTCCGAATCCATTTGTCTGATTTGATCGCCATCGTTTTACGTACCCCTTCTAACATCAATTTTCCTTTCTCATTTTACATGATGACGGCTGAAAGAAAAACGTCTCCCGAAAAAGACGTATTATTTTCCAGAAAAAGAAACAACCGTTTCTTCTTGAAGGGCAGCGGCCAAATCGCCAATCAGGTCCTCCGCATTTTCCAATCCGACCGAAAGCCGCAACAAACCGTCGGTGATGCCGCGCTTTTGCCTTGCTTCCGGCGGCATGGAAGCATGCGACATCACCGCGGGATAGGACAAGATGCTTTCAACCGCTCCGAGGCTGACGGCAACGACCGGCAGTTGGACCCGTTTCAACACTTGCCGGGCTTTTTCTTTGCTGCCCACATCAAAAGAGAGAACCGCTCCGTGCCCAGTCGCCTGCCGGCATTGCAAATCATGCCATTCATTTGACGGGAGGCCGGGATAATAAACTTTTTCCACCAATGGATGCTGATTCAGCCACAACGCGATTTTTTCCGCGCTTTGCGTGGATTGTTCCAACCGCACTTTCAATGTCTTCAGACCCCTTAACACCAACCAGGAATCATGGACGCCCAATACGGCACCAAACGCATTTTGCAACAGTTCCAGCCGTTCCGCCATCTCTTTGTCTTTGGCCACCACCAACCCGGCCAGCACATCACTGTGTCCGCTGATAAATTTCGTCGCACTGTGAATGACGATATCGGCTCCCAACTTCAGCGGCTGTTGGTAATAAGGCGTTAAAAAGGTGTTGTCCACAATGGTCAAACATCGGTGTTTTTTTGCCAACCAGATAATTTCTTTTAAATCGCTCACCTTAAGCAGGGGATTGGACGGGGTTTCCACATAGATCGCTTTGGTTTGGGGCCGGATGGCTTGTTCGACTTCCCCGGTCCGGGTGGTATCGACAAACGTCGTTTCAATGCCCAGCCGCCGGAAAACTTGTGTCAGGACACGAAACGTTCCCCCGTAAACATCCCGGGAAACAATCAGATGATCCCCGCGCGAGAAGAGCAACAGCACCGTGGAGATGGCAGCCATCCCGGAGGAAAAGGCAAATCCCCGTTCACCGCCTTCCAAGTTGGCAATGGTGTCCTCCAGCGCTTTTCTTGTGGGATTTCCCGAACGGGTGTAATCAAATTCCCCGGGCCGGTCCACATTTTGATGAAAGGTGGATGACTGATAAAGAGGAATCCCCACTGCCCCGGTTACAGGATCGACTTCATTTCCGTTATGAAGCAGTTGCGTTTCAAAGTTCATCATCTATCTCCTCTCTTTATTTCGTCTTTGAAGCGGCTTGTCGGAAAGCTTGAACCAAATCATCCATCAAATCGTCAGCATGTTCGATCCCCACCGACAAACGAAGCAACCGGTCGGTCACGCCTGCCTTTTTCCGCACCTCTTCGGGAATATCGGCATGCGTTTGGGTGACCGGATAAGTCATCAGGCTTTCCACTCCGCCCAAACTCTCCGCAAAAGTAATAATCTTCAAATGATTAAGGATAAAGGGGATTTGATCCGGATCTTTCACATGGAATGAAATCATGCCTCCGTATCCCTCCGCCTGTTCATCCAGGATTTTTCGCCCGGCCGGATCGAAGGCCGGATGAAAAACCTGTTCCACTTGGGGATGTGCGGCCAAAAATTTGGCCAGCTTGTGTGCATTTTCCTGGTGTTTTTGCATCCGGAGCGCCAATGTTTTCATTCCCCGCATCAACAACCAGGCATCCAAAGGGCCCAACACCGCCCCGATGGAATTGTGGACAAACCGCAGGCGTTCGGTCCATTCTTCTCCTTTGGCCACAATCAATCCGGCCAGCACATCATTATGCCCGCCCAAGTATTTCGTGGCACTGTGAATCACAATGTCGGCTCCTAACGTCAGCGGCTTTTGGAAAAAGGGAGTCATAAACGTATTGTCCACAATGACACACAAATTTTTTTGCCGGGCCCATCGGCACAACGACCGGATATCGACCACCTGCATGAGCGGATTGGTGGGGGATTCGATAAAAAGGCCTTTGGTGTTCGGCTGGAGCGCTTCCGCGATTTCTTCCGGATTGCGTAAATCCACATAAGAAAACGTCAACCCGTATTGTGACAAAACTTGTTCAAACAACCGGTACGTTCCGCCGTATAAATCCAGCGACACTATGAAATGGTCGCCTTTTTCAAACAATCCCATCACGGTGTGAATCGCAGCCATGCCGGAACTACAGGCATATCCTTCATCTCCTTCTTCCAATTCGGCGATGCTGGCTTCCACCACCTCACGGGTGGGATTGGCGGTTCTCGAATAATCATAGCCTGTACTTTTTCCGGAGATATGCTCATAGGCGGTTGAAAAATAGACCGGAAAACTGACAGCGCCGGTGGTCCTTTCTTTTTTATTGCCGATCTGCGCCAACCTGGTTTCCAATCTCATGGCTGCCCCTCCCTTGATGTTGACAATCATGAAAAAAGCCTCTTCCCATAAGAGAAGAGGCTTTTATGCTGAACACAATCGCACGCAAATTCAAGCTTCTTCTCTTATCTTTCAGAAACCGGGGTTTCTGCAGGAATTGGCACCATCCGGTACACTGATCTGCACCGAGGTTGCCGGGCTTCATCGGGCCAGTCCCTCCGCCACTCTGGATAAGAGAATCGTTCCTGATCCATATGAAGTTGTTGCCGTAAGTGATATGAACATTATACCGATTCACAAAATAAAAAGTCAAGGAGCTACAAAGTGATTTGCTCACGAAACTGCTCCAGTGTTTTTTCTCCGATTCCGGGGACGTTGGAGATCTCTTCAATGCTTTGAAAGGGCCCGTTTTCCTCACGATAGCTCACAATCGCTTGCGCTTTTTTGGCTCCCACACCGTTTAATTGTTGCAGTTCTTCAGCCGTCGCCGAATTGATGTTAATTTTTCCGCCCGTTCCGTCTGCGGACGGATTCATCCATGCCATCCCTTGCTGCGTTTCTCCTTTTTTGGGAATGTAAACCACTTTTCCGTCTGTCAGGCGTTCGGCCAGATTGACTTGGTCCAAATCAGCATCGGACCGGGCACCGCCTGCTTTCAATATGGCGTCATGCACTCTGGACTCCGGATCCAGACGGTAAATCCCCGGTTTTTTGACGGCTCCTTTCACATCGATCATCACCCATGGATTTTTTTCTTCAGCCGTGTCCGGCGAATCGGGTGCGTCCGCTTCCACAGGCTGATAAGGAGTTAGCGGAGACGCTGATTCATTTGGGTTTTCATCCTGTTGCCAGATAAAAACAAGGCAAACGATCAACGCCAATGCCAAACCGCCCGACAAGATCATCCATTTCTTTTCCCGGGAAGTAAAATCCCACTCCCATTGCACCATCGGCCTTCCCCTTTCCGTTTTCGCCAAAGGACATGCTTTTACAAATTATTCCATGATTCCACAAAAAAACCTTCTTCCAAAGCAAATAAAAAACGGTCCGCCAAAATGGGCGAACCGTTTTTTCTGTGGTCATCTATTTCACCACAATATTCACCAATTTTCCGGGCACAACGATCACTTTACGCACCGTTTTTCCTTCCGTCCAATGTTTAATCCGTTCATTGTCGAGCGCTTGTTTTTCAATCTCTTCCCGGGAAGCCTGGGTTGGCACCACGATTTTATCCCGCACTTTCCCGTTGATCTGAACAGCCAATTCCACTTCATCCAAGACCAGCGCCGATTCATCATAAGACGGCCACGCTGTCTGGTGGACACTTCCTTCTTTCCCCATCACGGACCACAATTCTTCCGATATATGGGGCACAAACGGAGCGAGCAAGACCACGAGCGTCTCCAACGCTTCTTTGTACAAGGCGGGATCCGTTTCGCCCGCATGTTGGTACAATCCGTTGACCAGCTCCATAATCGCGCTCACCGCGGTATTGAAGTGGTTTCTTTCCCCGATCTCAATGGTCACTTTTTTGATGGTTTGATGCAAGAGACGGCGCAACTCTTTGGTTTTGCCATCCGCTTTCGCACCAGACGGGACCGGTTGCTTGAACAGCTCTTCGTTCTGTACGACCAGACGCCATACCCGGTTCAAGAAACGGTGAACCCCTTCCACACCGGATTCACTCCAATCCAGATCGCGGTCAGGGGGCGCCGCAAACAGGATGAAGAGGCGGGCGGTATCCGCACCGTATTTCTCCACAATTTCCAAAGGACTGACCACATTTCCTTTGGATTTGGACATTTTAAACCCGTCTTTCAACACCATTCCCTGTGTCAACAAGCTTTCAAACGGCTCATCGAACGAAACCATGCCGGCATCATAAAACACTTTGGTAAAGAACCGGGAATAAAGCAGGTGCAACACCGCATGCTCGATGCCGCCGATATATTCGTCAACCGGCATAAAGCGGTCTGCTTTCTCTTTTGCAAACGGGATTTCTTCATTATGCGGATCAGTATACCGCAAGAAATACCACGAAGAGTCCACAAAGGTGTCCATCGTGTCCGTCTCGCGGCGGGCCGGTTTTCCGCACTTCGGGCAAGTGGTGTGCACAAAACTTTCCGAAGTGGCAAGCGGATTGTTTTTCCCGTCAAAAACAACATCTTCCGGCAGCAGAACCGGTAATTGATCCTTGGGAACCGGCACGATATGGCAATCATCGCAGTAAACCACCGGGATTGGCGTTCCCCAGTAGCGTTGCCGCGAAATCAACCAATCCCGCAACCGGTAATTCACCGTCCATTTCCCTTGTCCCCGTTCTTCCAGGAACTTCGCAATCGCATGGATGGCTTCCCGGTTTTTCATGCCGTCAAATTGGCCCGAAGAAACCAACACGCCGTCTCCGGTGTATGCTTCACGCAACGGTTCGCTGAGTCTCTCATTTTCCGGACGGATGACCGGTTTCACCGGCAATTGGTATTTGGACGCAAACGCGAAATCCCGCTCGTCATGAGCCGGTACCCCCATGACAGCGCCCGTTCCGTAATCCATCAACACATAGTTGCCCACCCAGATCGGGATGGCCTCTCCCGTCAATGGATGTTGGGCATACGCTCCTGTCGGATGGCCCACTTTTTCGGCATCGTTGCTGGTCCGTTCAATTTCGGATTGTTTTTGGGTTTGGTTGATAAACTCAAGAATCCCGGCTTCGTTTTCTTTTCCTTTGATCAGCCGGGGAACCAGCGGATGCTCCGGAGCCAACACCAAGTAACTGACACCGTACAACGTATCCGGACGGGTGGTGAAGACCGTGATTTTTTCATCGGACAGCTCCGGCACCGTAAACGTGACGTGCGCCCCTTCGCTGCGGCCTATCCAGTTGCGTTGCATGGCTTTGACCCGTTCCGGCCATTTCGGCAAACGGTCCAGTCCCTCCAGCAAACGGTCTGCATAATCGGTAATCTTGAAAAACCATTGTTCCAGCTCTTTTTTGATCACTTCCGAATCACAGCGCCAGCATTTTCCTTCTTCCACTTGTTCATTGGCCAAAACCGTACCGCAGGACGGGCACCAGTTGACCATCGCTTTTTTCCGGTAAGCCAGTCCACGCTCATAGAAAAGCAAAAACAACCATTGGTTGAACTTGTAATAATCCGGGAGACAAGTTCCCACATAACGGTCCCAATCGTAAGAAGCACCCAAAAGCGATTGTTCGCGGCGAATGCGTTCCATGTTGTTCAGTGTCCATTCCCGCGGATTCACGCCACGCTGGATCGCTGCGTTTTCAGCCGGCAATCCGAAGGCATCCGCCCCCATTGGGTGCAACACGTTATAACCGTTCATCCGCCTGAACCGTGCCACCACATCGCCAATCGAATAGACCCGTGTGTGTCCCATGTGCAACCCTTCCCCGGAAGGATAAGGGAACTGTTCCAGCACATAATATTTCGGTTTGTTTGTATCCTCACCCGTTTGATAAAGCTCTGTTTTTCTCCAATGTTCTTGCCATTTGGCTTCAATTTCCCTTGGAGAGTACTCCTTCATGCCTGTAAACCTCCATCAATCTGATTTCATGCGATCAATTAAAAAACCTCCCACCCCCAGCATCTTCGGCTAGGGACGAGAGGTTGTTTCCAAATTCCCGCGGTACCACCCTAATTAGTGTTTCAAAAAACACTCCCTCATGGATCCGGTAACGGGGATGAACCGCCAAAAAGTACTGACGTGACCGCGTTCCTCTTTGGAGCAATGAGGCGAGTTCATTTGCTTCCCGGATTGACTCGCACCATCCGTCAATTCTCTGAGCCGGGAGAGGGCAAATTACTACTCCTCATCATCGCTGTCGCATTCAAAAGTTGTTTTTTAAGATTATATGAAAACAAACAGATCCGTGTCAACATTTTTCTCCAATTTCAACGCGGACGGACCGCCTGTTTTTCATACAAACCCGACCTATTGGACATGGACCTGCCTGGCGTCGCCCCACAAGCGCTCCAAGCCGTAAAATTCACGATCATCTTTGTGGAAAACATGGACAACCACATCACCGAGATCCATCAGAACCCAACGGGCATCCTGATAACCTTCCATCCCTTTGAGTTCCACGTTGTTTTCCAATAATTTTTCTTTGATTGCGGTGGCGATTGCTTGAACTTGTGTTTGCGAATTTCCGTGACAGATCACAAAATAATCCGCAAAGACGGATAATCCGCGAATATCCAGAACCGTGACATCTTGTGCTTTTTTCTCCTCGGCAGCGGTGGCTGCTAACTGAGCGATTTCCACGACTTTCAAACAGATTCCTCCCTTGAATCCTTTTGGGCAATCTGATCCAGCATGTGATTGCGTGCATCGAGTGTAAGCGGATAAACCTTCCGGCCTTTTTCGATCAAAAAGACAATGGTGTTGTCCAATGATTGAAGCACGGCCAGATTCAGGCTTTTTTCCGCAATCCTCCGGACTTCCTCCACCCCGGGAAATTGTCGGCCCGGCTCAATATAATCGGCCAGAAAAATGATCTTTTCCATTTTCGACATGTCAGGGCGGCCGGAGGTATGGTACCGGATCGCATTCAAGACCGTCTCATCCTCAATCCCGAACCGTTTCCGGGCCACGGCCGCGCCAACGGGGCCATGCCACAATTCTTTGTTGTACAGGAGCAAGTCCTGCCGCTCGTTTTCTTGTAAAATCCACTCGGTCAGTACTTCCCCGGGCCAAAACTTGCAAAAATCATGCAAAATGGCAGCCACTTCCGTTTTGTGCGGATCCACTCCCTCCCGCCTGGCCAGTTGAACGGCCGTTTCTGCAACACGAAGGGTATGCTCCCATCTTTTTTGAGGCAACTCTTTCTTTGTAGCTTGCTTTAAATACTCAAGATCCATACAACCCTTGCTCCTTTATATATTTGTATACGGAATCGGGGACAAGATAACGAACCGACCGGTTCAGCATGAGGCGCTCGCGTATGATGCTTGAGGAAATATTGGTTTCCACGGCGTCCGGAATCCACATCAAACGTTCTTCAATATATTCCGGCAACGCATCGTGATCAAACCCGGGGCGTCCAAGACCGATCACTTGAACATTTTGTATGATTTCCTTTATTTTATACCATTTTGGTAAATTTTTCACCATGTCCGCCCCCACTAGCAGAAAAAACTCAACATGAGGATTTTGTTTTTTCAGCTCCATGATCGTGTCCACCGTATAGGAGGGGCCGGAGCGCATCAACTCGATCGGATTGACTTTAAATTGCGGATGCCCCTCGATTGCCAGCTCCACCATTTTTTTTCGCTCCATGGCCGGGGTGACCGGTTTTCCTTGCTTGTGCGGGGGCTCGCCCGCAGGGATAAACCAAATCTCATGGAGGGATGCTGCTTCCCGTGCTTGTTCGGCGAGCAACAAGTGCCCGAAATGGATGGGATCAAAAGTGCCTCCAAAAATCCCTACCTTCATACCATCATTCATCCTTTAATCATCTTTTAAGGAATTGGCCAATGCTTGCTTCATCAAGGAAACGGGTGCGGGGACGCCCGTCCATTTTTCAAAGGCGATCGCCGCCTGATAAACCAGCATGCCCAATCCTTCATGCACCTTGGCTCCCTGTTGTTTGGCCCCTTTTAACAGCGCGGTCTCCCGCGGATGATAAATCAAATCGCTCACATATTGGCCTTCGTGGAACCATTCTGCCGGTACCGGTGTTGCATCCCGGTCGGGGTGCATGCCCACCGATGTGGTATTGATCACCAAATCGGCTTTTTCAATCACATCTTTTCCTTCTTTTAAAGAAACAGCCCGGGTTTGGGTAAACGAAGACAAGTGGTTTGCCAGGGCTTCTGCTTTTTCCACCGTCCGGTTTGCGATGGAAATTTCAGGAACACCTGCGGTTGCCAAAGCATACCCGACCGCCCGGGCGGCCCCGCCGGCTCCCAATATCACGGCTTTCAGCCCGGAAAAGGGAAGATCCCACTCTTCTTTCAGCGACCTTAAATAACCGGGCCCGTCGGTATTATATCCCACCCATTTTCCTTCTTCACACACGACGGTGTTGACCGCGCCGATCGCCCGGGCCGATTCATCGATCGCGTCCAAATGTTTCATGATCGCCACTTTGTGAGGGATGGTCACATTCCATCCTTTCACCCCGAGGGCCCGAAATCCATCCACCGCTTCCTTCAACCGTTCCGGTGCCACTTGAAAAGCCAGGTATACATAAGGCAATCCATGGCTCTCTAACGCCCGGTTCATCATCTCCGGTGACTTGGAGTGGCCGACCGGATCCCCGATCAGCGCCAGAAGTCCTGTTTGACTGTCCACTTGGGCTCCCCCCTCTTTTTTCTTTATTTATATAATGGACGGACGGGTGCTCACTCCGGTCCCCTCCGGAGCATAAACTTCAACCCACACCGCATTCTTACCACACGCCACCCATCCCAAGCCGGGAATGACAATGTCCGTCTTCTTCTCCCCTTTTAAATGGATCACGTGCTTTTTCAAAGGCGGCAAATTGTCCGGACGTTTGGGCGGGGACAACAATTTTCCGCGGTGTTTGTCCCACACTTCATCCGCTTTTTCCAATTTCGTCCGGTGAATGTATAACTGATTGGATAAATAACAAACAAACGACTGTCTGTTTCCCCGGACAAAGTCAAAGCGGACCAATCCTCCGAAAAACAACGTTTGTTGATCATTCAACTGATACACCCGCGGCTTGATCGTTTTGTGGGGAATCACCGATTTCAATTCCCCGGGCTCCACCCATTCGCTCACCCGGTCCTCCCGGACAATCCCCGGTGTGTCGACCAAAAATTTCCTGTCTTCCAACGGGATCCGGATGGCGTCCAAAGTCGTTCCCGGGTAAGGAGAAGTGGTGATGATCTCTTTTTCCGTGAGCTTGGCTTTTTTCAGAATTTGATTGATCAGGGTCGATTTTCCCACGTTGGTCGTTCCGATCATGTAGACATCCCGGTGATCTCTGTAAAATTCAATCGCTTCCATCACCTGCCGGATGCCAATCCCAACTTCTGCACTGATCAACACCACATCCACCGGACGAATCCCCAACTTTTTTGCCGACTGAAAAATCCATCCCCTAAGCCGTTCCCGTTTCACGCTGGGCGGGAATAAATCCACTTTATTGGCCGCAATCAAAACCGGAAGATTTCCGATCCGGCGAGCCAATCCCGGAATCCAACTTCCGGCGAAATCAAACAGATCCACCACCCATACCACAAAGCCCTCACTGCGGGCAATTTCGTCCAGGCGATGAAGATACGCATCCGGATCTTGTTCCACTTTGGCCATTTCCCCGTAATGGCGAATCCGGAAACAACGTTTGCACAAAACCACTTCCCGCGTCAACGCTTGTTCAGGGATATATCCCGCTTGATCCGGATCTTCGGTTTGCAGGGCAATTCCGCATCCTTCACAATGTTTCGTTTCTGAATCCAATCATCTGACTCCTTTCTTGTCCGTTTCTTTTCAACTTTTATGAATATCCCAGGGAATCAACCCCTTCTTTTCCAACAAATGAAAGACAAACCGTTCGACCCTCCGGTTTATTCGCGTGAAAAACCCGTCGACTTCGGAAACCGGCACCACCAAGATGGTGAAAAAGCCCATCCGGTTTCCGCCCAGCACATCCGTCAACAACTGATCCCCGATCACAACCGTTTCCTGTTTGGAAACCCCCAACTCTTTGAGCGCGCGGCGAAACGCAGCAGAAAACGGTTTTTTGGCCGCATGAATATAAGGGATTCCAAGCGGATCAGCAAATTGGGAAACCCGGGTTTTGGTATTATTGGATACGATCATCACTTTTAATCCCATTTGTTGCACTTCTTTCAGCCACTCCACCAACTCCGGGGTGGCATCGGGGCGTGTCGATTCCACCAAGGTGTTATCCAAATCCACAATGACTGCCTTGATATTGCGCTTTTTCAGTGCGGCAAAATCAATCTCATAGATCGATTGAACATACAAATCAGGTATCATTTGTTTCAACAAAGGCTACACCGTCCATTCAAAGCTTATCGGCAAATAATATATCACAGGCATAAAACTGTTTTCAAAAACTCCTCACCGGTCCAAATTCGCTTCTTGCTCTTTCCCGATTTTCTCTTGTTCCTCCAAAACGGCTAGGAACAAATCGGCATCGGATAAATATTGAAACCATGCAATCACTTCATCCGCATCTTGATCTATCACATTATACCCTTTATCCTCCAAAAGTTCACCGACCCGTTCAATCACATATCTGGAACGCATACCGATCCTCCTAATTTTTTTGCGATTTTCCATTTCGATTTTACTTCGAGTCCCAAGCACATTCAACCAAATCATCGGATAAATCGCTGGTACACCGCCCTTGCTAATGTTATAATTTTATTTGTATAGCAAATCTTTTTACAAAAAATATATTCCATGAGGTTCAGGCGATGAATTATTCATACTCATTCAAATTTTTTTGGTTGGGACAATCTTTGGCTAATTTGGCGGATTCATTTTACATGCTGGCCATTGTCACCCTGATTTACGGAAAGACGGGATCTGCCGCGATATCAGCTTTCATCCCGGTCATTCGCATCATCGCCAAGTTTATCAGCGGCATCATCTCGCCTCTGTTACTGGAACGTTACCGGCTGCTCCCTTTGCTCATCACTTCCCAAGGGAGCCAGACCCTTTTGTTGGGACTTTTGATCTTGAGCATCGATTGGTGGAAGGACTCCGCGTCATTGACGCTCGTCATTTGGCTGTTTATCATTCTCCTTGCTTTTTTTGACGGATGGACCAACCCGGCAAGAAATTCACTGGTTCCGCGTCTGGTCACCAAAGAGCAACTGGTGAAAGCCAACGGCCTTTTATCCACTTCGGACCAAACCGTCTTGCTGGTCGGCTGGGGAGCCGGAGGGTTGTTGGTTGAATTGCTTGGGGCCCATCAGGTGCTTTGGCTGACTGCCGTTTGTTTTCTCATTTCCACCCTTTCTTTGTTTTTCATTCATGATCCCCATCACAAAGAAAGGGTTTCGCCTGAAAAAACATCTCACCGGAAAGCGATGAAAGAGGGTTGGCTGCTGTTATTCAATCATCCGGTTCTGAAAAGGCTTGCAGCGATCGATTTTCTCGATTACACCGCTTCATCGGTATGGATCGGCGCCATCACCCTGACTTTTGTCGACAAAGTGTTGCACGAGCAGCATACCTGGTGGGGGTTTATCAACAGCAGTTACTTTTTGGGCACGATGATCGGCGGAATGTTGGTGATTCGTTACAGCCACTCCATTGAAAAAAGATTATACAAAATATTAATATTTTCAGGTTTTGCTTCCATCTTGTTCAAACTCATTTTCGGTTTCGTCACGTTCCCTGTCATTTCGCTCATCACCATCTTTTTGCTCGGTTTTCCCTATCAGGCAAAAGGCGTGGCCAAAAAGACACTGTATCAACTCCACACCACGCTGGACACCATGCCGAAAGTATTTTCGGCGCAATATGCGTTATGTTGTGTTGCATACGGCACTTCCTGCTTTTTGATGGGCTGGGTTGCCGACCACTTTTCCGTGCAATGGGTTTATATCATCGCCGCAGTCGCCAGCACCGTTGCCACCTTTGTCTCTTATCCGCTGAAAAAGTTCGAGGCACGAACCATTCCGGTCCGTTCCCAATCGATGCCCTGAGGAAAAAGGAGCGGGATATTCCCGCTCCTTTTTATTCTCAAATCCTTTCAATTTTTTCCATCTGACAGGGTGCATCCGTCATCGTCACCGCCGAATCCGTCATTCATTTTCTGCATTCTTTTTCAGATGTGTTGTTTCTGTTCTTTGTTTTTTTTTAAGTAATACCACAAAATAAAGGCTGCAGCGAACACCAGGATAATGGTGATCATCACTCCGACTTTTCGGGTCATGGCAAGAAAATGTTCAACCGTTTCCAAACTCCCGTAATTTCCGATAAACAACAAAAGCGTATTCCACGGGAACACACCCAGATAACTCAAAAGCCCGAACCGCCAGATGGAAATATCGCTGATGCCGGATATATAAGAGATATAATTCCCAAATCCGGTGGGACGTGACAGGGTGATGCTCCACTCTCCGTACTTTTGGAACCATTCCTGGGCTTTTTTCACTTTTTTCTCATCAAATTTCTTCTGGGTTAAATTTCCCAAATATTTCCCGATATAATAAGGAATCAAACTGAACACGACGTAAACCAGACTGTTCAGCGCACTGATCGCCACTAATTGCCACGTACTCACATCCATCAAATACCCGTAAATCAAAACAAAAGTCGCCCCGGGAAACGGAAGTGATGAAGCTTCAATCGCCGTTGCTGCAAAAAGCCCCCATACGCCACATTTCTCCAGAAAGTCCAATGCCGTTTGCAGCATATCTCCACTCCTCATTGACTATATGTTTCAAAGCCAGCCGCTCTGATTTTTTCTCGAAATAAAAAACCGAACCTTATCAACAATTCGATTTCATTATAACATACTACAAATAGAAGAAATAAACATGAATGAAACCGGCTTATCTAATGCTTGACGACCTCCGCTTCCACTTCCAACCGTACATTCCCCCGAAGCGCATTGGAAATCATGCAATTCTTCTCGGCCAACTCCACCGCCCGCTCGATTTTTTTCAGCTCTTCGTCCGTCGTTCCTTCTTCCAAAATCAATTTCGGGCGATGAATGATCGCTTCAAAGGTGAATTTTTTATCCACATGGACAATGCCTTCGGTTTCCAGCGACAATTCACGAACCGGCATGTTTCCTCTTTCAATCATCGCCGCCAACGTGATGAGATAACACGTGGCGGCCGCACCGATCAACATTTCATCCGGATTGGTTCCGACACCGGGGCCGTCCATCTCTTTTGGAATGGAAATCGTCTGTTTCAAGTTTCCCGCTTCAATCGTGCCTTGCCCGTTTCTGCCTCCATCCCAGCTTGCCTTCAAATGAAAATGATGTCGTGCCATTTTTCATCACCTGTCTTTTTTATATGAAATCATCTGCATCAATGGTTCGTTACTTTCAGCTTCCACCTTCGTTTGTTAATAAATCCATTTTAACAAGAATCGGAACCAATACCAGTGAACAACCCTTGAAAGTCTCACACAAAGATCAGGTCTTTGGGGAAGGAAGTCAACAGTTCCGCGCCGTCTTTGGCAATATAAACATCGTCTTCAATCCGGACCCCGCCGACTCCGGGAACATAAACCCCCGGTTCAACGGTAAACACCATTCCTTCTTTCAGAGGATGGTCATTTTTCCCGTGAAGGGAAGGATATTCATGAACACTGATTCCGAGCCCGTGCCCCAACCGGTGCGTGAAATAAGCCCCATAGCCGGCATCGGAAATCTTTTTCCTGGCGATTTGATCCAGATCACCCATGCGCACACCGGGCCGTGCCGCATCGATGGCGGCTTGTTGCGCTTCCTGGACAAGCAAATAAATTTCCCGTTGTTTGGAACCGGCCGATCCAAACGCCACCGTCCGGGTGATGTCCGAACAATATCCGTTCCAGACGACCCCCAGGTCAAACAATACCAAATCCCCTATTTTCAGGCGGTTCAGCCCCGGATTTCCGTGCGGCAATGCGGTTTTCTCGCCAAATAACACCATGGTGGGAAAGGACATGGCGGCGACGCCTTTTTTCTTCATGGCAAGTTCAATTTGTGCCACGATGTCCATCTCCGTACAACCCTCTTTTAAATGCTCAATCCCGACTTGCACCGCTTCATCCGCCAAGCGGGCCGCTTCCTTCAAAATCTGCCGTTCCCGCTCATCTTTGACCAAACGCAATTGGTTCAGCGTTTCGTCCAAGGAGCAAAACCGGACTTCTTCCGCCAGGGTTTGAAGTTCTTGGGACCTTGCGTAGGAAACCACATGTTCTTCGATCGCGATATTTAGACGGTTTTTGAAAGAACGGCGGCTCCACTCCTCACGGATCAATGCCCACGGGTCCTCCGCATCATCATAGCCGATCACGTGACCGGTCCAACCGGCTTCCCTCGCGGCTTGTTCTTCCATTTTCGGACAAACCAAAAAAGATTCCGCTTCTGGAAACACAAATAACCCCAACAATCGTTCATGGGGGTGGCACATAAAGTTGGTGAAATAATATACATTCTCCGGCGAATGGACAAAAGCCGCATCGATTCCTCCGGCTTTCAGCCAGTCCGTCAACCGGTCGAGTCGTTGTTGTTGGATCATTTTTTCTCCCTCTTTTTTAATCAAATCATACCACAACCGAACCTTTTCCAACAAATTAACCGGTCAAGCCCGTCATTTGTCAAAAAATTAATGGTTTCGATTGAAAAAATAAGGGAATATATAGTATTTATAAAATATTATGATTTATCTTGCTGTGAAGGAGGACACCTGCCATGAATCATAACGGATACTTGTGTGAACATTGCGGGAAAGAGGAAGCCAAATATGAAGCGCGTTTTGTTTTGGAGGGAAAAAACATTTTGCTTTGCGAACGTTGTTTGAAACACTTTGATTCATCACATTGCCCGCCGGTATTTCACACCGAAGCCGGTTGGGATTGGAAAACGCAAAAAAGGGCTTAATCCCCGCAGAATAAAAAGGGGCTTCCCGGGGAAAACGCCCTTTTTCCATTGGCCCTTTTTAAAAAATCCCCAACCGGCCGATCCGGTGAGCCGCCTCTTGCAGACGTTCTTCCGAGGTCAACAATCCGACCCGGACATACCGGTCTCCCTGCTGTCCAAAGCCCACGCCCGGAGCGACGACCACGTGCGCTTTTTCGATTAACAGATCGGAAAACGTCTCCGAATCATATCCTTCGGGGACCGGAAACCAGCAAAAGAAGGAGCCTTGCGGTGCTTCCACCTTCCAGCCGATTTCCCTCAAATGACGGATAAAGAGATCCCGCCTTCTTTCATACATCCCGACCAATTCACGCACACAGTCTTGCGGCCCCAAAAGCGCTTTGGCCGCTGCTTGTTGAATGCCGCCAAACAAGCTGCAATAAAAGTGATCCTGGATCAGGTTGATGGACCGGATCACTTCTTCATGCCCGACAGCAAAAGCGATTCTCCAGCCGGCCATGTTGTAAGTTTTGCTCATGGTGTAAATTTCAACGCCAACGTCTTTGGCCCCCGGCGTTTGCAAAAAACTGCGGGGTTTCTGCCCGTCAAAACCGATGGCGGAATAAGCAAAATCATGAACCACCAAAACATGATGCCGTTTGGCAAAACGCACGGTCTCTTCAAAAAACGCCGCATGGGCCAAAGCACCCGTCGGATTATTGGGATAATTGAGAAACATCAATTTTGCCCGGTCCGCACTTTCGCGGTCGATTTGCCCGTAATCCGGCAAAAACCCGTTTTCTTTCAAAAGGGGCATCATGTACATCCGGCCGCCGGCCAAGGCAATTCCCGACCAATAATCCGGATACCCCGGATCGGGAACCAATGCCACATCCCCCGGATTTAAATAACACTGCGAAATTTCAACCAATCCGGTTTTTCCCCCGAACAACACCGCCACTTCTTTCTCCGGATCCAGCCGTACCCCGTACTCGCGATCATAAAATTGGCTGACGGCTTCTTTTAAAAAAGAAAAGCCGTGAAACGGCGGGTATTTATGGTACTTGGGATTTGAAGCCGCTTCTTGCAGTTCCTTGACAATATGGGGAGGTGTGGGTTGATCCGGGCTTCCCTGTCCCAGATTGATCACATCATGACCCGCTTCAACCGCCCTCCCCACTTTTCGGACCAGTTTGGCAAAAAATTGCTCCGGCAATCGTTTTAAGGCATCAGCTTGTTCAAATCTCTCCATCCTGACCACATCCCGTCTATCCAAATATTCTTGAAAATATATTGAATTATGTTATATGTTAAAAGAAAATCTGTCAAAGGATCTGGAGGAAAACCATGCAAAAAACCGTTGCCTTGATTCAAATGGACATTGCCTACGGACGGCCGGAAGCCAACCGGAAAAAAGTGGAGGAAAAAGTCGCGCAGGCGATGGAACAACAACCGGATTTGATCATGCTTCCGGAACTTTGGGACACCGGATACGATTTGACAAGGCTGGATGAAATCGCGGATGACCACGGTCAAACCAACAAAGCCTTCTTGCGGGATCTCGCCCGAAAACATCAAGTGGCCATCATCGGCGGCTCCGTTTCCAACCGGGAGGAAACCGGTACGTATAATACATTGTATGCCTTCGATCCTGCCGGCAAGCAGACGGGGGAATACAAGAAAGTGCATTTATTCCGTCTGATGGAAGAAGAAAAATATCTGAAAGCCGGCGATCAGGAAGGGGTCTTCCCATGGGGCGACCTGTTGTGTGCGGCAGCCATTTGCTATGATATCCGCTTTCCGGAATGGATCCGGAAAATGGTGCTCCGCGGCGCCCATGTGTTGTTTGTGCCGGCCGAATGGCCCGGGCCGCGGCTTTCTCACTGGCGTCACCTTTTAATCAGCCGCGCGATTGAAAACCAATGTTATGTCGTCGCTTGCAACCGGACGGGAAAAGATCCGAACAATACATTCGCCGGCCATTCCATGGTGGTGGATCCGTGGGGAGAAGTGATTGCAGAAGCCGGAGAAGACGAAGAAATTCTTTTTGCTGATCTGGATTTGTCCTTGGTGCAAAAAGTCCGTTCCACCATTCCGGTCTTCACGGACCGCCGGCCGGAACTCTATGAATAAATAATATCCGCTGCTCCGCGAGTCTCTTTTTCAAAAAAAGGGACTCTTTTCATGAAATCCGCAAAAAGCGCCGGGTGTTTTCCCGCACTTGCCCGGCAACTTTTTCAAACGGCAATCCTTTCAACCGGGCCAGCTCTTTCAAAACCGCCCAAACCATCGGGGGTTCGGTTCGCTTGCCTGCAAATGGATGTTCAAAAGGCCAGGGACCGTCGGTTTCGGCCATGATCCGCTCCAGCGGATAACTCCGGGCCACTTGACGCGTTTTTTCATTGTAAAGGAGGTCTGGCGTAAAAGAAACATAATATCCGGACTTCTCCATCCGTTTTAACGTCTCCGGATCGGTTTTCAGCCAATGAAAATGAACACGGCGGATGGAAGTTTCCTCCAGCAAGTCGCAAATCAGCGGCACGTCTTCATGCACCCCGTGCAAAATCACCGGCTTGTCCCACTCATCCGCCCATTTCAACAGGGTTTGCAAGATGTGGAGATATGCCGGCTTGTCAAATGGCTTTCCTTCTTTTTTCCGCTCACGCTCCAGATAATAGGGAAGCCCCGCTTCACCGATGGCATCGATCTCCTCCCGGTGGGCATTCAGAAATGAAAACCACTTGTCACGGTCAAAACAAGGCGGCTGTTCCGGATGAAAACCGCAAGCGGCAAAAACCTTGCCCGGAAATCTTTTCTTCAGTTGCAACGTGCGCCGGCTGGACGGAAGATCCATCGACACCGCGATCACCCCTTCCAACCGTGCGTCGGATAAAAACCGCTCTATTTCCGAATCCTCGTATTTCTCCAAATGAATATGCGCATCCCAATACACTTTTGATTCCTCCGTAAACATAAAAAAAGAAACAGGCGGATCCGTTTTTTGATCCGCCTGTTGGCCAAACGTTTTTCCCCTCCCGCGGCGGCCGGATTAAAAATCAAAGTTGTCCGGATCCGGACCATACCGGTGATTCTTGTTCAGTGCATCCAACTTGTCCATATCTTCCCGGCTCAACTCAAAGTCAAACACATCTGCGTTTTCTTGGATCCGATGCTCTTTGACTGATTTGGGAATGGTCACGACCCCGTGCTGCAAATCCCAGCGCAATACGATTTGGGCCGGGGTTTTTCCGTATTTTTCCGCCAACTCCTTGATCACATCCACCCGGACCACTTCGCCTTGCATCAGAGGACTCCATGCTTCCAATTGAATGTTTTCCTCATTGCAATAGGAAAGCAGTTCTTTCTGGGTCAAATAGGGATGAAACTCCACTTGGTTCACCATGGGTTTGACTTTGGCATCCGACAGTAAATCTTTCAAGTGGTGAACTTGGAAATTGCTGACCCCGATCGCTTTGACCAATCCGTCTTCGTAAAGTTTCTCCAAGGCTTTCCAGGTTTCTTTATATTTCCCTTTCACCGGCCAATGGATCAAATAAAGATCAATATATTCCAACCCCAGTTTCTTGCGGCTTTCTTCAAAAGCTTGAAGCGTCGACTCATAACCTTGGTCATCATTCCAAACTTTGGTGGTGATGAACAGGTCTTCTCTTGATACCCCGGATTCTTTGATGGCTTTTCCGACACCTTCCTCATTTTTGTAAACCGCTGCCGTGTCAATCAACCGATATCCGGTTTGAATTGCCGCTTTGACTGCGTTTTGCACTTCTTCACCGTCTTTGGCTTTCCAAACCCCCAGTCCCAACCGGGGCATTTCCACACCGTTTGCCAGTTTGACTGTGTCTGAAAGCTTTTTGGGGTTTGCCATAATATCCCTCCATCTTTTTTTCGATGCCTTCTCATTTTAGTCAATGCAAAATGATCATGCAAACGATCATATGAACGTTTAAAGCGAAAAAAAGACCCACCAGCCGGTGAGTCATCCCTCATTTTTACAAATGCATTGTATTATAAAGCATGATCCAAACGGAACCTGCCACCACAACCACCGCAATGAAAACGGCAAACCACATGTTGATAACCTGAAAGAATTTCACTCTTCCTTCGGTGAGGTGCATGAAGAAAATGAGCTGAATGATGAATTGCACGAAGGCCAGAGCAAAAATCACCGTGATTTTGACAGACTCGGAAAACGGCGCTTTGAGCGTCACACCGAGTGCGGCAAAGGTCAAAAGGAGTGACAACAGGAAACCGATAATATGCTGTTTGGGCGAAAGATCATGTTGTTTCATTGTCACATCACTCCCATCAAATAAACCGCCGTAAAGATAAAGATCCACACAACATCAAGGAAATGCCAGTAAAGACCGGTGATAAACGCTTTTCTCGCCGTCATGGGCGTAAAACCGCGGCGGGAAATCTGCAGCATGACCGCCAACACCCATACAATCCCCAAGGATACATGCAAACCGTGCGTCCCGAGCAAGGTGAAAAAGGCAGACAAAAATGCACTGGTTCCGATGGTTGCCCCTTCATTCACATACGCGATAAACTCATGAATCTCCATGTAGAGAAAGCCGAGACCCAGCAAAAGCGTGACACCCATCCATGCCATAAATCCCTTCTGCCGATCCTTTCTCATTTCCAACATGGCAAGCCCGCACGTAAAGCTGCTGGTCAAAAGAAGGAGCGTTTCCATCATAAATTCTTTGACTTCAAAAAGCTCCCGCGAGGACGGGCCGCCCGCCGTCTGATGATGATAAACCAAATACGCGGCAAACAACGTGGCAAACAAAACAACTTCCGCCCCCAGGAAGATCCAGAAGCCGAAAATTTTCATCCGGCCTTCCTTCGTTGAATATTCCAAAGGCATCTTCATTCCCTCCTTCTTCCTTTGATCAACCGGCCCTTAAATCTTTTTCAATTTCTTCCACCTGGATATAATGATCGGCGTCATAATCGTTGAACGTGCGCCACAGCATCGATCCGAAGATTCCCAACAAGCCGATGACCACCAAGAGATACCATTCAAAAACAAACCCGAATCCGGCAACAAACATGAACGCCGCAAAGATGACCGGCATTCCGGTGTTATTCGGCATATGAATCGGTTGAAGCGGCTCGTCGCTGTCTTTGCGGTTTTCTTTTTTCCGGTACCAGAAGTCATCCTGCTTCTTCACCACAGGAATGCGGGCAAAGTTGTAATGCGGAGCCGGTGACGGAATGGACCATTCCAACGTGCGTCCGTTCCACGGATCCCCGGTCGTATCCCGCTCGCCGTAACGCGCACTGTAATAGATGTTGTAAGCCAGGATGAGAAAACCGATTCCCATCACGAAAGCGCCCACGGTGCTGATAAAGTTGCCCGCCGTCCAACCCGCTTCGGCCGGATACGTGTAAATGCGCCGCGGCATCGCCTGGAAGCCCAGGATATATTGCGGGAAAAAGCAAAGATGAAACCCGATGAAGAAGGTCCAAAACGACCATTTCCCCAGCCGCTCGTCCAGCATATGCCCGAACATCTTCGGCCACCAGTAAGTGAGTCCCGCCATACATCCGAAGACCGTTCCGCCGATTAATGCATAGTGGAAGTGGCTGATCAAAAAGTACGTGTTGTGGAATTGGTAATCCGCCGCTGCTGCCGCCAGCATCACACCGGTGATCCCGGCGATCAGGAAGGTGGGAATAAATCCGGTTGCCCACATCATCGGCGTGGTGAATTCAATCCGTCCTTTGTGCATGGTAAACAGCCAGTTAAAGATTTTCACACCGGTCGGAATGGCAATCAGCATGGTGGTGACGGAAAAGACCGAGTTGATCCAAGGTCCGGAACCCATGGTGAAAAAGTGGTGAACCCACACGAGAAAACTCAATCCCGTGATCAAAATCATCGACCAAACCATGGCGCCATATCCGAAGAGCCGTTTTCTGGCAAAAGTCGTAATCACATCCGAGAAAATCCCGAATGCGGGCAAAATCACCAGATACACTTCGGGATGTCCCCAAATCCAGAACAGGTTGGCCCACATCATCGGCATACCGCCGCCGTCAATGGTGAAGAAATGGGTGCCGAACAGCCTGTCCATGCTGAGCATCGCCAAAGCAACGGTTAAAACGGGAAACGCAAAGACAATGATGACAGATGCAATCATCGTCGACCAAGTAAACATCGGCATTTTCATCAGTTTCATTCCCGGTGCACGCATCTTGATGATCGTGACGATAAAGTTGATCCCGGTCATCAAGGTGCCGATCCCGGATATTTGAAGTCCCCACAGATAGTAGTTGATTCCGGGGCCTGCGCTTAAATCATTGCCTGCCAGCGGAGTGTAGTTGGTCCATCCGGCATCCGGAGACCCCCCGATGACAAAGGACAGGTTGAAGAGCATGGCTCCGGCAAAAAACAGCCAGAAGCTGACCGCATTCAACACGGGGAACGCAACGTCCCGCGCACCGATCTGAAGCGGAACGATGATATTCATCAAACCGATCAGAAACGGCATGGCCATAAAGATGATCATGATGGTTCCGTGCGTCGTAAAAATCTCGTTATAATGCTGGGCATTGAGAAAATTCATATCGGGCAGGGCCAATTGGGTCCGCATCAACAGTGCGTCCACCCCGCCCCGGAAAAACATCAACAACGCACAAATCAAATACATAATCCCGATTCTTTTATGATCCACCGTGGTTAACCATTCTTCCCACAGCCAACGCCACTTTTTAAAGTAGGTCAGCACAAACAGAATTCCCAATGTGACAAGAACAATGGATATCTCCGCAATGACAATCATCGGTTCATTGGTAATCAAAAACGGGTCCGGTATCTTAAACTTGAACAGATCCACTTCGTTAGCCCTCCTTTGCTCTAATGGTGGCTTCCATGGCTACCGTGATGATCAGTGCCTGCGGAGCCCTGATGATCCGATCCATGGGCATTTGTTTTTTCTTTTTCTTCCGGGAAAGAAGAGTAAGTTTTCTCCTCCACCAGTCCCGGTTCGAGCAACTGCTGATACTCCGTCTCCGTCATGGCCGGTGCAGATTTTTTCACGCTTTGCACCCATTGATCAAAGTCCGGAGCCTGAACGGATTCCACATCAAAGGTCATATGCGTAAATCCTTCACCGGAAAAATTGGCGCTTCTGCCCTGATACACGCCCGGCCGGTCCGCCTCCAGCCACAAAACCATCTCCATATCCGGCATCGTGTACTCTTGTCCGCCCAATTCAGGGATCCAGAAAGAGTTCATGGGCCCGACCGCATTCAATTCGAATTTGACCGGCACCCCGGCCGGAATCTTCAAGTGGTTGACAGTGGCAATCCCTTGTTCCGGATATTTGAAAATCCATTTCCAGTCAGCCGATGTCACCTCGATCACCATCGGTTCCTTGTGAGGACTCGGGGATGTTTCCAAGTCAAACGTGGCCTTCACCGTGGGGACGGCCAACAAGGCGACAATCACCACCGGGATCAAGGTCCATACCACTTCAAGCTTGCGGCTTCCCTCAATATCCGGCGGCTCGTAACCTTCGTTTTCCGGCTTTGCTCTGTATTTCACAATCATGTAAACAAACAAGACGGAAACCGCGACGAAAATAATCATCATCAAAATCACAGACCACAAGATCAAGTCATACTGTTTTTGTGCCACGGGACCTTGCGGATTCAAAATGCCTGTTTTCATCGAACAGCCCGTCAACAGAAACAGGAACAATCCCGTCAGCGGCATCCATCGCAGCAGGCGCTTTTTATTCATTGCTGATACCCCATCCTTCCTTGCGTAAATAAACATCATCGCCTGAATACAATAGAAAGAATATTTTTACAAACAATGGATAAAAATAGTAAACTCTCACAATAATTGCTTACGGTTTTTACTAGAGACATTGTATAGAAAAAAATGTGCAATTGATCACATGAAATATGACATTTCCGTAAATCTTTTCTTGAAAATGCCAGGAAAATGATGGTTACTCATAAAATTTTTTGTTTTTCGGCCCGATTCCGCCGGTTGTTGTTTATATTTTTATAAAAACTTCCCATCTTCGTTCTCCTTTCCTTTTTCCGTGCCGACCGCTACAATAGGGATAAATTGACGGAAGGAGCTGACACGAGGATGGACAAGAAAAAGCCGCTGCTTCAGATCTCCCTTCTGCTCATCCTGGCCGTCCTGACCGTTTATGCGATCTGGTCTTTCAGGAGTTCCCCCTCCAAATCCCAAAACCCGCAAAACATGACCGCCGAAGAATATATTGCGTCCCATGCGCTTCCCAAACAGTCCCAAGCGCCGGGATTTGAGCTGCCCGGCATTTTTCAAGAGACGGTCCGGTTTTCCGCGGACTCCGGTAAACCCGCGATCATTAATTTTTGGGCGACTTGGTGCGAAAACTGCAAACGGGAGATGCCGCTGTTGGAGAAGGTTTACCAATCCAAACAGGATCAAGTCCAAATCATCATGGTTCACACCACGCATCTGGACCGGAAAGAGGCGGCACAACAATACATAAAACAGCATGGCTACACCTTCCCGGCGGGTCTGGACACGGATGGCCGGGTTTCCGATCTTTATCGCGTGTCGGCCTTGCCCCAAACGTTTTTCATCGACAAAAACGGGCGCATCATCCACCACCAAATCGGCGAACTCACCCCAGCCGTGTTGGATCAACAACTTTCCAGGCTGATTGAACCGTAAAACACATAAAAAGCGGGATCTCCGCGGTTGGGAGATTCCGCTTTTTCATTCGGCCTCAAAACCGAAATATACAAATAAGAAGATAAAAAATTAAGATTAGCAAATATTTTTATCTAATTCCCATAATTCATTGCATCAAACGGCTTCTATTTCTTATACTTGTACTAGATACCTGTGAATCATCGTTCACCAACCGCCCCCGACGGATCAACGGGTTCGTATTCAGAAGATCGGAGGAAGATCAAGGTGAAGCGTAAAATTGTTTTGAAGTTGGATAACAACGCCAAACAGATTTTGTTGCACGCTTTAAAGAAACATAAGACTTTGCGAAAGGTGGAATTGAAGCGAAACCCGGACAACAGCTGCCCTTCCCTTTATTTTGATGAAGCGAAAATTTTGGAAGATTTGGCGAATCAAGTGATCGAACAGTGGAATCAAGCATTGCCCAGCATCCCTTCCACCCCTCGCAAATAACCGGTTCAAGGCGATGTGTTACCGGCACCGCCTGATTCAAAACATCCGTCCCGTCGTTTCGCTCCGGCAAAGGGAGTCCGTTCAGGATTCCCTTTTCATTTCCCGTATTATTTTCCCGTGATCAGATAATGGTAGGGAAGACGCTTCATCAGCTTGGCCAATCCCAAGGAAAAAAGCGTCACGACGAACAACATGATGAAAAACTCCGTCCAGGAGGCAGCGGGGAACAGCTTGGAACTGACTTGGCTCCATAAGTTTAACAACATCGGATGAATCAAATACAGGCCAAACGAATATTTCCCCAACGTATACATCCAGGAAAACTTCCATTTGCAAAACATCTGATACAGCAGCATCAGCGTGCAAATCGAATAAGCAAAAACCGAATAATTAAAGAAGCCGGTGTGTTTGCGGACGAATCCCTCGATCATCATCGCAACGGCCGAGGCCAGATAAAAGAGGACCGTCGCCGAAAAAGGGATTTTTTTGACATATTGGTATACTTGGTCGGCATGTTGGCCGATCCAACCGCCCAGACAAAAGTAGAATAACCAAACCGGAAAGTAATACATGGCATTTTGGTTATAGGACGCAAGCCACGGCAACTTGTCCACCACTTCCCACCAAGTCATGCTTCCGGCGATCACATTCACGAGCAGTGAGAAGGCAACCACCGTGATGCCTCCAAACTTGCGGAATGCCCAGATCAAAACGGGAAGCAACACATAAAATTGAACCATGACCACCAAGAAATACAAGTGATAATAGGCGCCTCCCGTAAAAATCGCCTCAATGCTTTTGATTCCCGGCCCGGGAACGGTTTCCGGATGAACCATTTTTCCGTAAATCAGATAGATGACCGACCAGATCAGATAGGGAATCAGGATATACATGGTGCGCTTTTTAAAGAAGCTTTTGACCGGAAACGGTTCATTGTCATAGTACCGGTAGAACAAAAACAAGCCGGAGATCATAAAGAAAACCGGAACACAAAACCTGCCCAACTGATTGATCGCAAAAAACACGCCCCCGTCTGTCAATTGATGAAATGAACGCATGCTAAAAGCGGTTACATGAATCAAAATCACGGCCAAAATGGCGACGCCTTTCATGTAATCCGCTTCTTCAATTCTTTTTTTCATCCCGATCCTCCTCTTGCTGCAAAACATTTCCCCAATCCTTAAGACACAGCCAATGCACTGATAAACAAAAAAATGATCCCTAAAAGGGATCATTTCATCTTCATCTCCAGCATAACATATTTGCCCGCAACAATTAATAGTCAGAAAAATTTGTCCATAAGTTTTAAATATTCATCCAAGATCTCTTCCTCGCTTGGCAATCTTTTTCCCAATCATTAACCTTTGACGAACAGAAATATTTCCTTTAAAATTTTCAAAGATAATATTCGATGTTTTTTCTATAATTGTTCCAAAATTTTAACGGCAAGCCTTTTTTTCTGCTGGATTTTTATTTTTTTCCAAAGTATTTCACTTAATCAATCAACCAGCCAGGCAATCAGGCAACATTCAAGGAGGGATCATCACATGGAAGCAGCAGTGGAAATCGAAGAAAACATAGCGGAATCGGCATCCACGAAAAAACATCCTCCCGGACTCAAACTGCTTTTTTTCACGGAGATGTGGGAACGATTCAGTTACTATGGATTGCGGAGTTTGTTGATCTTGTATTTAACCGCCAGTCTGGCCAGCGGCGGTTTGGGATTTGATCCTGCGACCGCATCGATGATTTACGGCTTTTACACCGGCGCTTGTTATTTCACACCGCTTGCCGGCGGCTGGCTGACCGACCATTTCATCGGAAAACGCCTGGCCATCACCATCGGGGGTGTCACCATGGCGCTCGGAAACCTGGTGCTGTTCATTAACCAGAGTCAGGCGGCGTTATATATCGGACTGGCGCTGATCATCCTGGGGAACGGTTTCTTTAAACCCAATATCTCCACCCTCTTGGGCGAACTTTACAGCGAACAAGACAAACGGCGCGATGCAGCGTTTACGATTTTTTACATGGGCATCAACCTGGGCGCCTTGTTTGCCCCGCTCATTTGCGGTTTTTTGGCCGAAGATTTCTTTAAAACCACCGTCAACGGAGTGGTGCAATACGGCTTTAAATACGCTTTTCTTGCCGCTGCCATCGGAATGATCGCGGGACAACTGGCTTTTAACCTGTTGGGAAAACGCTATTTGGGGGACATCGGGATGAAACCGGCCGGCAAGAAAACGGCCGCCAATCCCAAAGCCAACGAGCCGTTGACCAAAAAGGAAAAACAACGGACGCTGGCCATCATCCTCATCACTTGTTTTGTCGTCTTTTTCTGGGCCGGTTTTGAACAAGCAGGAAGCTCCATGACGCTTTACACCCGGGACTTTATCGACCGGACCCTCTTCGGATGGGAAATCCCCATTTCCTGGTTCCAATCGGTCAACCCGTTGTTTATCATTCTGCTGGCACCCTTGGTTTCCATGCTGTGGACCAAACTGGCCAACTCCAAGCGGGGAGATTTGCCCGTTCCCATCAAAATGGGGCTGGGAATGGTTCTTTTGGGCACAGGCTTTTTGATTCTGATGGCTGCCGTGCTTCAAACCGGCAGTGATGCGGAACATATCACGGTCAAAGCCAACCTGCTGTTTATTGTGTTCACTTATTTGTTCCATACCTTGGGAGAACTTTTCTTGTCTCCGATCGGGCTTTCCTTGGTCAGCCGCATTGCGCCGGTCAAACTGGCTTCGCTTCTCATGGGAGTCTGGTTGGCCAGCACCGGGGTGGCCAATATCTTGGGCGGCCAAATCGCTGCACTGACCACATCGTTCGGCTTCATGGAGATTTTCGCCATCATTGGAGGACTGGCCATCTTCTTCGGCCTCTTGTTGATTTCCATCAACCGCATCCTGGTGCGGATGATGGACTGACCGGAAAAAAGGGAGGGAACCAGG
This sequence comes from Thermoactinomyces vulgaris, assembly GCF_005886755.1. Classification (NCBI taxonomy): domain Bacteria; kingdom Bacillati; phylum Bacillota; class Bacilli; order Caryophanales; family Thermoactinomycetaceae; genus Thermoactinomyces; species Thermoactinomyces vulgaris. The sequence goes on along the minus strand of NZ_CP039710.1, from coordinate 946,736 downwards.
TTCCCTCCCTTTTTATCCGCCTTTTAAAATCATGACCGTTAAAATCGAACCGGCAATCACCAACAGAACCGGGGCGCGAAAAACCGCCAACAGGGCGGCGACCAGACCGCCGATCAGTCCGGTGGAAGGATTTTCGGCATCCACGCTTAAGATCCCGGGAAAAATCAAAGCGCCCAGTGCAGCATAAGGAATGAAGCCCAACCAGTCATTCACCCGTTTGGGAAAAGTGAAGCGCCCGATAATGAGGACCGGCAACCATCTCGGGATCAAAGTCACCACTGCCATGCCGAGGATGATCAAGAATTCATTCATCAGTCTCCCTCCGTTTCAGAACCAAACCTGCCAGGCTTCCCAATACGGTTGCCAGCACAATCGACCAGCCGCTGCTTGTAAATTGGCTGAAAAGGTAACAAAGAAGCATGGAAAGAACGCTGATCAACCCGATTCTCCAGTTCTTCCGCACGGATGGCACCAACAGCCCGATGAACATGGCATACAAAGCAATGGACATGCTTTCCCCGATGACCGGCGGAATAAAATCCCCGAGGAGCGCGCCCGACAAGGTGCCAAAAATCCACGATCCGTAAGCGGTGAGCATCAAACCCGCCAAAAACCCGGGACCGGCTTTTTCTTTATGAAAAGAAGCCACACTGAACGTTTCATCCGTGATCCACGAAGACAAAACCCACTTCCATTGATTCGGGACGGATTTTATTCCGTTCATCAGAGATAAACTCATGATAAAATGCCTGAAATTTAAAATAAAGGTCGCCAAGATAATCTCCATTGCCCCCACTCCGCCTGCCAACATCGACACGGCCATGAATTGGCTGGCTCCGGCATAAACCATGACACTCATCAGCACCGTGTGATAAAGAGAAAGACCGGATTGGGTGGAAATCAGGCCGAAAGCAACCGCCACCGGGAGATAACCGATGACGATGGGAACGGACTTTAAGACTCCCTCCGCAAAACCCTGTTTAATCCCCCGCCATGCTTCATGCCCCTGCTGATTGATCATCTGCTTGTCCAATCCTTTCAAGCTGATTCAACAAAAGTTTTATTTATTAGTATATTATAAGTTGATATAAAAAGACAGGAAACTGATTTGGAGCCAAAGCATCATGTTGTGCGGACCGCCGCGCCCGACCGGACGGTTGATCGGCTGCATCAAAATCTTTTTGGTCTTGCGATAAATCTCACAAACCCATCGGCCTTTCCATGATAGAATAAAATGTTCACCATCACTCAAAGAAAGGAGAAGCATTCTTGAACCGGATCATGCTGTTTCTTCATCTCTTGGGAGCCGTCGGCATGGGCTTCTATTTGTTATTGCCCTTCTTCTTGCGCAAAACGTGGTTACAAAACCGGGAGGTTCTGCAAGTTTATTACTGGATGAACTTCACCGTCCAATGGATTTTGGTCGCTCAATTCGTCACGGGCCTCATCATGTATCTTCAAGGAAATTATCCGGTATTGTGGATCATCCTTGTGGCGGTTGTATTTACCGGTGTGGGCGCATTTGGCGGGATGTTCGGATATTATTGCCGGAAAGCTCCCCCGTCCTTTGAAGAGGACCGGACCGGCTGGCTGAAAAAAGTGCGCTTTCATGCCATCCTGACCTCGATTTGCATGTATCTGATCCTTGTGTTGATGAAATTCCCATATGGTTGGTAAGAAAACAGCCTCCTTTGCTCCGGGCTTAAACCCGGGACAAAGGAGGCTTTCTTCATCGTCCGGATCCACTGGCTTCTTCCGGCATCACCGGACGATCCAAGTGATATAAACGGCGGTAACGTGGCAAACAGGCAAGCAGTTCTTCATGCGGACCGATCATTTCAATCCTTCCGTTTTCAATAAAGACCACCTCATCCATTTTTTCCACTCCCGTCAAATGGTGTGTAATCCAGATCAGGGTTTTTCCGGCGGCAACCTGAAAAATCGTCGCAAGCAAATCCCGTTCCGTCCGGGGATCCAGTCCCACCGTCGGCTCATCCAAAACCATCACGGGCGTGTTTTGCAGCAATATCCGGGCCAATGCAATCCGTTGCCGTTCCCCGCCAGAAAATCGCTCTCCCGTTTCCATCATCGGGGTGTCATACCCCAGGGGCAGGGATTCGATCAGTGCATCCAGTCGGACTTGCCGGGCCACCCGGCGGACTTCTTCATCGGTCGCATCCGGTTTGCCCAGCCGGATATTATTGGCTACGGTGGTGTCAAACAAATGCGGCCGCTGGTTTAACACGGAAATCACTTTTGAAATTTCCCCGCCGAACCGGACGGCATCCACCCCGTTGATGGTCACCTGTCCGCGTTCGGGAGCCAACATGCCCCGGATCAGTTTGATGAGGGTCGACTTTCCGGCTCCGCTCCGTCCGATCAATGCCACTTTCTTCCCGTGGGGAATATCCAGGGAAATGTTGTCCATGCTCCATTCATCAGCACCTTCATACCGATGGGACACCTTTTTCAACCGGATATCCGCTTTTTGTTTCGCCTTTTGCAACTCTTCTTCCGCAACTTCCGGTTCGGATGGCGGAACGAAACCCGATCTGCCGAAACGATGTATCCTGTTCAGCGAATGGCGGTATTGCGGAATTTTTTCCACGGCTTCGGACACCGGAAGAAACACATCCGTCAACGGAAAGACAATCAACGTAAACGCGGCAATCATGGGGGCGGCAAGTTGGCCGTTTTGTGCGTGGCCACCGGCCCAGGAAACCATGAAGATCACCAGGACTCCGAGCATGATTTGTCCGACCAGCGTTCTCCACTGCTTCCAGCGCTTTAACCTTCTCTCCTCAACAGCCAACCGGTCTTCATCCGCCTCATGCGACGCAATCAATTCTGCCGACCGCCCGCTGATCACCCAATCCGAAAGCCCCATGACCGCATCCGTCCACTCCCGGTACAAACGGTTCCGGTTTTTCCTCATGCGGCGCTGCCTCACCTGTGTCACCCAAAGCGAGACAAGCGGCAAAAGAACCACCAGGAAAAACAGATACAAAGCCATCCAAAGGGCAAACGAAAGGTCAAACGTTCCCAAAGCCGCAACGGCCAACCCGTAAATCACCAGCGCGGTCACCGCCGGGAAAATCGTCCTCACATACACATCCTGCAATTGTTCGATGTCATCGGCAAGCGTCCCCAACATATCCCCTGTCCGGTAACGGGAGTGAAGGAAAAGTGCCTGCGGTTCCAAGATCCAGTACAGACGGACACGCATCTTGGCCAGAATGCGCAACACCATATCATGGCTGATCAACCGCTCCGCATAATGGAGCACCGCACGCCCGATCCCAAACGTCCGAACCAGAACGATCGGCACATAAACCATGAGAATGTTTTCCGGACGAAGCGCCGATTTGGAAATCAAAAAACCGGAAGTAAACATCAGGGCCGCCGCACAACCGGCCGTCAAAATCCCCAATCCAATGACCAGCAAAAACCGCAGACGGTGAGACCGGAGATAAGCGAAAATCCATTGTTCCTTTTTCATGCCAACCCTTCCCTTTGCGCTTGAAACAACTGATAATACAAGCTTTTTTGCGCCAGCAGCTCCTCATGGGTTCCGGTTTCAACCACTTTCCCCTTGTCCAGCACCAACACCACATCCATGTGCGGCATCCAGTGCAGCCGGTGCGTGGCCAGGAAGACGAGTTTGTTTTCAAACAAACGAAGCATCGTTTCTTTCAGTTCATACTCGGTCTCCACGTCCAAATGTGCCGTCGGTTCATCCAACAGCACAACGGGGCGGTCGTTTAAAAAAGCCCGGGCCAATGCCACCCGCTGTTCCTGGCCGCCGCTTAACGATCTGCCGCCGTTTCCGACGATTTGATCCAATCCGCCGGGCAATGTTTGAATCAGTTTCGTGAGGCCGGCGGACGCTGCCGCTTTTTCCACTTCTTCCCGGGTGGCGTCCGGCTTGTAAAACCGGATGTTGTCTTCCAAAGAGGCACTGAACAAATACGGATGTTGCGGGATGTACGTCGTTTGCCCGCGCCATCTTTCTTCCATCAAAGACGAGAGCTTTATTCCGTTGATGCAAACCGAACCGGACTCCGGCCGCTTAAAGCCGGCCAGCACATCGATCAATGTCGATTTGCCGGCTCCGCTCTCCCCGACGATCCCCACCTTTTGAAATCCTCGGATCTCAAACGACACCTTTTCCAAAGAAGCCGATCCTTTTTCTTCATGGCGAACCACAAGCGAAGTGAGCGACAAGAAGCTGTCTTTGTCCCAGACAAACGAAGCGGGAAGCTTGGCAGTGACGGGTTCTTCTTTTTGTCCGATGATCCCGAAAATCGCTTCCCCTGCTTCTTTTCCGTCCAATGTGGCGTGGTAATCCGCTCCCACCATCCGGACCGGCAAGAAATACTCCGGCGCCAACATCAGAATGGCCAGTGCCGTCGCCAGCGACATGTGTCCTTTGATCAGTTCAAGTCCCAGATGCACCGCCACCGAGGCCACGGAAAGCATGGTGAAAAACTCCAACGCAAACGAGGACAAAAAAGCAACGCGCAAGGTGCGCATGGTCGCTTCCCGGTACCGGTTGCTCACCCTTTCCATCGTGTGGCCGTGTGCCCGGCTCCGCCCGAGGAATTTCAACGTTTCCAGTCCGCGCAGCGAATCGACAAAATGATTGGATAAAACCCGAAACGAGGCCATCTGTTTTTCCGTATGCTTTTGCGCCGCCATACCGACAAGAATCAAAAACACGATTAAAACGGGCAGGGTCACCGTTAAAATCAGACCGGAGGTCACATCCAGCGTATACACATAAACCAACAGGAGGGCCGGTGTCACGGCGACGGAAATCATGCGGGGGAAAAACAGTTCCAAATACGTGCGAAATTGCGTGACACCTTCCAACACCAGCGTCACCAAGTTACCCGTCCCTTCCCGTTTGGCAAAGCGCGGCCCGTTTTGCACCAGCTTTTTCAGGAGTTGTTTTCTCACCCCGGCTCCCGTCCGCTCCGCAAAACGGGAGGCCGATTGATCCATCAGAAACTGCATCCCGTGGCGCAGAAGGAAAAACACCAAAAACAGTCCCATTAAAACAGCTTGCTCAGCCGGCGGCTCCCCGGCAAACAAAGCCGAAACCACACCGGAGAGCCACTTCGCCGCCATGATGATCGCGACACTTTGAATGACTGTCATGATGAAAAGCTTCAAGAGGAAGCCCTTCACCCCTTGAAGCTTCAACCAATTGCGGTTCATCAATATTCCAAGTGCTCCTTTTCAGACAATCTTTTGCGGAAAATGTAGTAGTTCCAAATTTGGTATCCCAACACAAAAGGCAACAGCGTCAAAGCCACGATCGTCATCACTTTCAGCGAATACGGTCCGGAAGCCGCATTATAAACCGTCAGGTTATAGGCACTGTCAATGGAACTGATCATCACGCGGGGGAACATGCCCGTAAAGACCGAGGCAATCGCGAGGGTGATCACCGTGCCCATCATGCCGAAAGCCCAGCCGTCTTTTTTCTTTGAAATCATCGCTCCGGCCACCAGGAAAGCCGCCGTCCCTAACAGGAACGTCACGGTCAGAATGTCCCCGCGCACGTTAAACAAATCGGTTTTTAAGCAGGTCATGCCCCCAAACGCCACCAGCAACATGGCCAGCGGAACCAACAGGCGTTTGGCCAGTTTCCGCGCCCGGTCCCGCAAATCCCCCGTCGTCTTCAGCGTGGCGAACAGGAGACCGTGCACAAGGCATAAAACGGTAACCGTCACGCCGCCGGTCACGGTGTACAAGTTAACCATGTCAAACAGCCCGGCATTCAGTTCCATCTGATGATCCACGGGCAACCCTTGGATCAAACCAGCAAACAAAACCCCGAACAAAAACGGAGGCAACAAACTTCCCCAAAAAATCACTTCATCCCAGGTTTTTTTCCACTTTTCGCTGTTCACTTTCCCGCGGAATTCAAAGGAAACGCCCCGGCCGATCAAAGCCAGCAGGACGATCACCAGCGGCAAATAATATCCGCTGAACAGCGTGGCATACCAGTGCGGAAATGCGGCAAACATCGCACCGCCGGCAGTCAGGAGCCACACCTCATTCGCATCCCAGAACGGGCCGATGGCATTGATCAAAACCCTCCGCTCCCCGTCCGTTCTGGCCAGAAACTTCGTCGACATCCCGATCCCAAAGTCAAATCCCTCCAAAAAGAAGAACCCGACAAAGAGCACGGCCACCAACACAAACCACAATTCATTGAGATACAGCATGGCGTTGTCCCCCCATTTCAAACGGGTCTTCCGACTGGGCTTCCTCTTCAACGGCTACATGCGGCCCTTTTTTAATGACCCGGACAAACAAGTAAGCCATCACAATCGCCAGGATCGTGTAAATCGCCGTGAAAGCGATGAGCGAAAACAGCACTTCCCCTGCCGTCACACCCGGCGAAACACTGTCTGCGGTAGTCATGTGCCCGAAAACCGTCCACGGCTGGCGGCCGATCTCGGTCATGATCCATCCCGAAGCATTGGCGATATGCGGAAGAGAAATGGCGAAGACCATGATGCGGTAAAACCACGGTTTCACATCCGGCAGTTTTTTGCGCAAGGCCTGGTAAGTTCCGTACATTCCCAACAGGATCATCGCCACGCCGGCCCCAACCATGATCCGGAAGCTCCAGAACGTGGTTCTTACCGGCGGAATATAATCTCCCGCTCCATATGTCTGCTCATATTTTTGTTGCAGTTCCTTCATGCCCTCCACCGATCCGGAAAACTTGCTGTAGGTCAAATAGCTGAGCATGTACGGAATTTTAATTTCATATTTATTCTCCATCGTTTCCGGATTGATGACGGCAAAAACCGTCCACGGCGCAGGATCCTCACTGGTCTCCCATAACCCTTCACTGGCCGCCATTTTCATGGGCTGGGTATGCATCAGGTACTGCGCTTGCTGATGTCCGAATATTGCCACCAGGAAAGATGAGATGAGTGCAACGACAATTCCGATGTGGAAAGATTTTTTAAAGAATGGGACATCTTGTTTTTTAAGCAGCTTGTAAGCACTGACCCCGGTCACCAAAAACGCCCCGGTCGCCAACGCCCCGAGCACCGTGTGCGGGAACTCCACCCACAATTGCCCGTTTGTAATGAGGGCGAGAAAATCGTTCATTTCCGCGCGGCCTTGATTGATGGTAAATCCGACCGGATGTTGCATGAACGAATTGGCCGCCAAAATCCAAAACGCCGACAGTGTCGTCCCGATAAACACCAGCCAGATGCAAGCCAAATGCAATTTTTTGGACAACCGGTCCCAACCAAAAATCCAAAGCCCGATAAACGTCGACTCCATAAAGAAAGCCAACAACGCTTCAATGGCAAGTGGCGCACCAAACACATCCCCGACAAACCGGGAGTAATCCGACCAGTTCATCCCAAACTGAAACTCTTGGATGATCCCGGTCACCACACCGACGGCAAAGTTGATCAAAAACAGCTTTCCCCAAAACTTTGCCATGTTTTTGTACTCTTCTTTGCCTTTGACAACGTACATCGTCTCCATCACAGCAATCAAAAACACCAAGCCAATGGACAAAGGCACAAAGATAAAGTGATAAATCGTCGTCACGGCAAATTGAATTCGTGACAAAGTGAGCAAATCCATTTGCTTCTCTCCACCTTTCCCGCCAATTTGCCAATCACGTTGGCTTTAATCCTTCTCACCTTTATTATGGCATGAAGCGCTGCCAATTTTTGCGGGCGAGTATGGCTTTTTTGTGAAAAAAATCACATAATCACCCAAAGAATAAATCCCTTTTTCCACCCCGGAATTCAAGTGAATATCCTGATTTGAAATCATACATCCCCCATAATCCTTTTCCGGAAGAAAACGCATAAGAATGATCATTCATTAACAAAATGAAATATCGGGAAAGCGAAACAACCGCTGGTGTTATTTTCATTCTATTAATTCGAAAAATTATTTATATTTAAAATATAATAATAGAGCTGAACCGGTTGTTTGGTCCTTTCTCTTTTTTCCTTCCCCTTAATCACCTTAATGACGATGGAAAAAACTTGGAATTCAAAAATGAACCAACGCTACAAAATCGTCGCTGATTATCATTTACAACTGACCCTTAATCCTTTTGACGATCCCTGGCACCCCGGCACGCCTCATTTTAAATATGGCAGAAACCAAGTGGAATTGAAAATCAAGCCGCAAAAAGAGATCAAAAAATCCGTGTTCACAGGCGATGTCGAGGTTTACTTGAATGGAAAACGGTTAGATACATTTAAAAATCGAATGCTGGAGAGCGTCACCAATCATGAAAATGAACCTCCCGAATTCCTCCCCCCCTCAGCTGACGACGTTTCTGTCTTCGCCGTCACCGATTCCAAAACAAAGGAAAGTCATGTCTTCATTTTGGCAGAGATCTCTGACTATGAAATAAGGAATGAAAATGAATTGCATTACAAATATTACCGTGACGGGATGAAGGAAATGTTAACGTTTCGTTTATGGAAGGTTCGTGAAGACGGTACCTGTACAAAAGAAGAGTTCGGATATAAAGGTGGGAGGACCGATCTTCAAACTTTTCTGGTTCAATATGCAGGGTATCCGGTCGGCCGGTATACCGATTTGTTATTTGCATGGCCATCTTTCATTTTTCCAATCCTTTATCCTTATGCTACAGGATTAATCGGCTTGATTCTCATTTTCTTTGGTGTGCGAACAAAGCCGTCTTTACATTAGATCTCCTTTTTCTTTATACAATTTGATTCTTTGCACTTCTCCCCTCACCAGTTTTCGATGTTCTTTTGACAGGAACCAGGTGAAAGGCCGCCATTCCCCTGTATCCGCATAATAATTGGTGATTTTTATCCCGTGCGGTTGAAAGGCTTTGGCAAACGTCAAATAAGCGCGCAATTGATGAAAGGGCGACGTCACCAGAATGATATGGGATAAACCATGCTCTTTAAGCAGATCCAGCACATACTCCGCATTTTCACGCGTATGGAGGGACTCATCTTCGACGAGAACCGCACGGGAAGGAACCCCCATGGACAAAGCTTTTCGTCGCATATATCCGGCTCCGAGACGGGTATCCCAAGTGGCGGCGGCTCTTTTAACGTCTTTTTCTTCAATCCGTCCGCACCGTGCAGCCTCCCGCAATGTTTCCAGAGAGATCAACCGGGGTTTCCCCGTTCCATTCACCTTGGCACTGAACTTTCCGCTGCAAATGATCCGGGGAGCCCATCCTTCACGATATAACCGCACGGCCGTCGCAATTTTGCCGTCCAAAAACCGGATGTTTCCCCGGGTGCCGGCAAGCACGACAATGGCATCTGCTTTTTGCAAACGGTCTCTCAACGCAAAACGTTTTCCCCGCAGGTAGAAAACAAACCAAGTGGCAAACAACATCAGGACAAGAATAATAAACACCGTCATTTTTCTCTCCCCCGCTGATCAAACCTCAGCTGAATTCTTCCTCCCTTTTTGATTTCGTCCCTCCCATTTCCTCCTTTTTGCCCCGGATATTTTGGATGGATTTTAAAGCCGGTTTTCCCGTTTGCCATTCTGAAAGATAAATGCATAATCCAACCGCATTGTAGATACAATGTGTATACAAGGCATCCCGGAGGTGATAAAATGAAAGAGGAGGAAAATCAAGGAGGAATCATGAAGATGACGACACAAGTCCGTAAATGGGGAAACAGCCTGGCCATTCGGATCCCCAGCCATATTGCCGAGATGTTGTCCATCAAGCAAGGCTCCGAATTGGAAATGAAAGTGGAAAACCAAGAGATCAAATTGGTTCCAAAGAAGAAAAAGCCCACATTGGATGAACTTCTGGCCAAAGTCACACCGGAAAACCGCCACGAGGAAATTCAGCTTGGAACCGAAGGGAATGAGCTGATTTAATGGCCGTACCGGATCGCGGGGATCTTGTTTATGTCAGCTTCCATCCGCAAGCCGGGCATGAACAGGCCGGAAGACGCCCCGCCATTGTCTTATCCCCCCAATCATTCAACGCAGTGACCAAATTCGCTGTGGTCTGCCCCATCACCCGCAAAGAAAAAGGCTACCCATTTGAAGTGAAATTGCCCGACGGTCTGCCCATTCAAGGCGTCATTCTGGCGGACCAAGTCAAAAGCCTAGATTGGCAGGCACGGCAATTTACGATCAAAGGCCGGGCACCCGAAAACGTGGTTAATGATTGCATTGAATTAATCCATACCTTTTTGTCATAAACGGCAAGAAAGCCTGTTCTTTTTCTCTCAAGCCAATTTAACAAATGAAATTATCGCGAGACGATCTCAAGGATGGTCTCTTATTTTTTGTCTAATGCTCCCCCGGGAAGTTCACAACAACCGGTTCCCCTCTGCTGCAAGCAGGAAAAGAACATGACGGAACGAATATTATTTCCAATAAAACAACATTCTCTTTTAAATATAAAAGGAGATGACGCTGATGAAAAAGAATTTTGGTTGGAATGTCAAAGCAAAACCACTGCCCAAACAGAATTATTTCACCCGGTCGGATTTAAACCCGCGGGGATGGATAAATGCCAAAAAGGGCGAAAATTTGACCGGATGGACCAATCATGAGAACTGGAACGGGTCTCCTTGGTTAAAGGAACGGTAATTCTTTGATATGGTAATAGAGGGAAGAATATTTATACATATGAGGTGATCTTTGATATGCCCTCTGTAACCAGTATGAGAAATGCGATGTTATGGGAGAATGAGACATGGCAACGGAAACACACAAAGGAAATCGCCGCGCTCCGGGAACGGGACCCTTCCCGCTTTGCCAAAATGAAGGGCGACTTTTACTGTTTCGGTTGCTGGAAGCGCTACGTCCAAGAGCATGAAACGCCGCCTTCGCGTTCTGAGCTTCCCAAAGTGAGCCATTATCACTTTAAAAAAAGCAAAGAACATCATTTCCGGCTTCGCCCCAATCAAAAACACATCCCCGGATGCGTTTTCCGGGACGCCGGCTATATTCGCGAAGTGGCCCAAAGGCACGGATTAACCGTTCTCCATGATCAAGTCCTCTGTCTGCCGGACTTGGAAAAAAGCCTGCGTTTGGCCGCACCAACCCGTTCCCAAGAATCCAAACCGGCTTCCGGCAAGAAACGCCCGGAACAATCTTTTCTGTTTCAAGAGCTGTTTGACGGAATGCAGGAAGATTGGGTTCACCAACGGGTGCAGGTGGACGGAAAAACCACCGATTTGGGGCAAATGTTGTACTCTCATGAATCAGCACACCAAGCAGCCGGCTCCTATGCCATCATCACCGGTGTGGTGCAAAATCTCTCTTTGAACCGGTACCACGGCGTGGAACTGACCTTGGGACCTGATGAGAAATTGAAAATCACGGTTTCCCCGGGACACCTTTATGACCGGGATTTCCTCTCCCCGCTTTTGGGAAGAAAAATCGCGATCTACGGCAAGGTGACACAAACAGAAGATCAGCCTCCCGGGATGGAACTGATCTCCATAGAGAAACAACTGGCTTTTTTGGATCTGGATGAAAAACCTTTTCCCGCGTTTGATCCACCAAAGGTCAAAGATCAACGCTTGCACGACACCATCCATCAGGTTTTGGCCCGTTACCAAGCCCAACCGCTGGCACCAAAAGAATTTCCTTTCCGTTTTCAAACCGGACTGATTCAGCAACACGAAGAACAACGGGCGCAACTGGAAGAAGAATATGCCCGACTTGAGCGGCAAACCAAAGATTTACATCATCAACATACTGATTTATTGCAACAACAATCTGAATATGAGGAACAGAAAGAGAAATATACACAAGAAAAAAGCGCCAAAGAAGCGGTTGAAAACCAGCTGAAAAAAGAAATCCGGCAACTCAGCGGATTTTTCAAACGCCTGTTTTCCTCCGGCAAACTGAAACAAAAGCAACAGGAACTCATCGCCGTCCAAACGGAACTCCAATACTTGACGCGCCAAATTTACGAAACCCGATCCAAAATCCAGAAGCTGGCCGATGAACAAAAAAAGATCCATCGGGAGATGGAAACGCTGAAGGCGGAGATGAAAAAAATCCAATCGGAAATGGAATCTGTGAAAAGCTCGCTGGGTTCGTTGCGTCAACATGATGAACTCGCCCGCTCTTGGCAAAAGGTCGCAAATCATGCTGAGCACTCATATCTCTTTTCATCCCATACCCGTGGCTTTCATTTTTGCCTGAACATCTCGCGGGACCAGGATAATGCCCGTTCCGTTCATGTTCAAGCCTTCCTTCAGCCTTACGAAACCGAAGGAACCGAAAAACGGTTGACGCAACCCTTCGCAAAACAAGCAATCCATCTCGAACCGGATCTTCTCAAACCATATGGAAAACTGTTCAATCAATTGAAAGCATGGATTGACAGCCAAACCGAAAACCTTGAGGGCGAAATGGCCACCACCCCCGTATAACCCAAAATAGCCGGGCTTACTGCCTGGCTTTTTTTCTCTATGAAACATTCCCTCGGGCAATTTGGGGTCACCTTTTTGACAAATCAAGAGACTCAGAATCAACAAATTTCATTATAATTAGCAAATTGAACTTTAGTTATACAATAAGAGTATGTAACCTCATGTGAAATTGAAAATATTTTAGCTGAGGGAGAGTTCATCTACAATTAATAAAATCTACATTAAACATATTTTGCTTCCCTCTTCAATACATAGCTTCATCAAGATACCCCTTTAATTACTCCATTATTTTCTCATATCATCCATCCACTCTGGAACTTTCCAACCGCCCTCCCGTGCTCTCTTCATCCGCTCTTTAATGGACATTCCATCGGGGTCATCGATAATTTTATGACGAACCAACCATCCAATAACCAGATCACGTTCTGGATCAGCTTCGTCAACCAAGTTATACCACCATTCAGTTACTATTGAAAGTTTATTTCCTTTCTCCGCAATAGTTTGATCACATTGATACCAAGATTCTTTATCAGTGTTAGATGCAACTTGATTAAGAATATTATTTATGGTGGCATATAATAACGCTTCTTCTTTTTCTTCTTCACTTTCTAAAGAAAACCTAATCAATTCATCAAATGAGTATTTATCATTTTCCTGAGGAATTTCTTCTCTACGTTTCATATATGCCAGAAGGTTATATGCTAAACCATAATTTTGGCTTTCAGCACATTCCAAAAAATATTTTGATGCCAATAGATAATTATTAGCTTTATAGTAAACGGCCCCAACCCCCATTAAAATTTCTTTTATATTTGGTATTCTTTTTATTTTATTCAACCAAACTTCGAGTTCTTTCCATTGAGTTTTTAAATTTACTCCTTCGTATAACTTACCAGCTAAAGCCAAAATTGCATTTCCTATTCCTTGCTGAGCGGCTCTTCTCAACCACATTTCTCCCTCTTCCAATTCATCCTTATCAATATAATTATCGACGAGATTAACTCCCAATCTTAACATCGCTCTTTGATCACCTTCTTTTGCCGCCTCTCTTAACAATTTTTTTCCTCTTTCTCTATCATTCAAATACTCCCCTTCAAACAAAATTCCTCCATAGATTCGTTTCGCCTGTAAATCTCCTGTTTGTGTCGCTTTAATTAACCACATCTCACCTTCTTTAGAGTTTTGTTTAAATCCATTCCCTGTTAAAAATCTTATCCCTAATGATAACATCGCTTGAACCTCACCATTTTCAGCTGCTTTTCTTAACCATTGTTCCCCTTCCAAGACATCAATTCTTCCAAGATTTCCATCAATCAAGCACACTCCTAATAGATACATAGATTTAATGCAACCCAAATCAATCGCCTGACGCAATAGATTTTCACCATATGTTTTATCAATACCAAAATCTTCATCATTAATTACATGCCACGCTAACTTCCTCATTGCATCCACATTTTCTAAATCAATCGCAAATAGTAAACATTTTTTGCCTACTGTTTTGCTTTCTCCAATAAGACAATCAGATAAATTAAATAATAATTGTGAGCAACCTCTTTCCTTTAACTGTTGTAATAAATCTATTTCGACACCCAACTGTTCGCAATTTTTTTTGTCAGTATAAAAGATGAAAAATTTTTCTATTAATTCCATTTTCTTTTCTGTAACATTTTTTAGTGAAGCTATCCAATCTAATATATTAATAAATACTTCTTCCATATCAATTGGGCTATAGTATTCCTCTCGTACATACTCTGCAAAAACTTTGAACCTCAATTTAACCCAAGTTTTTGACTTTAAACCCTCAATCTGCTCTTCCACTAATTTTAATACTCTAATCAAGCGCGGTTTATTTAAATAAAAACCATGATAGTGCAAGTAGCTCTGGATATCACTAAAATGAAGTGGTGCAACTGGTTCAAACAAAGCCAATAAAGGTAAAAGTTCTTCTAAGATCTCATTATCTTTAGCTGAAATCGAATAGGATTGCCAATTTTCTGCCATCCGATCTAAAAAAACACTTCTACTTTCATAAATTTCAACCTTATCTATTTGAAAGTTACATCTTCTCACTTCTTTAGAAATCGCAGACACCAATAAAGGCCATCCATCACTCGCTTCCATTACTTTATCATTAAATGACCGTTCTTCACTTCCCTCATCAGGTATACCAGTTAATAAAGGTATCTCTTCCCGAGTCAAGTGATTAAGCGTGAATGTTTCTACAGGACGATTTAAACATACCCATTTCTCTACTTGCCCCGGACGTGTAGTCATTAATAAAACTACCCCATCAGGCAATGACTTAGGTAAAAACGAAAGCGTCTCACCATCCTGACTAATTTCATCTAATGCATCTATCAAAACTACAACATGACCAAGTTCTTTAGACAATTGATCTAAAGCTTGGTATAAATAACGACTTAACTTCTCATTGCTTTGAACCAAATTATTTCGTCGGATAGTCATTAATTTTTCAAAATCAAATCCTTTATCTTGTAGTCCAATCTTCTCTTCAATCAGCTTGTGCTCGATTTCTTTCATTTCTCCAACTTCCTTGATTTCTTTAGTCTGTATAGGATGTAGCAATAATGTATTAGCTTGTTCGATTAGAGAGAGAACAATTTCATAAGGCTGATTGGATTGTTTTCCGTAATGCATGATAACTCCAGGTATCCATGGAGCATATTTCTTCACCTCAATTTCCCTGGGCCCAAAACTAGTATACATAGAAGCAAATTGTTCTGATAATTTGCTACACAATGCTGTCTTACCTGTCCCCTCATCGCCAACTAACATAAAATAACGACTAAATCCTGTCTTATCGCTTGTCATAATCTCAAATAATTTACCAATAATTTCTTCACGAGCTGCAAATTGTTTTATATGCCGGTTTCGCTCATCTCTAATCGATCCAAGTAATGGGGTTAAATTTGAATTTTCAATAGAATTCAAGATACAGCCTCGTAAGTACTGGGTAAGCTTCTTCTTATAGATGTATACAGGTGTTAATAATGAAACAAGTCCTATTCGTTCCCAATCATTAGGAACTAGATTTGAAATGTTATGCATATGTTTTGATCGAAGAAATGATTGAAAGCAATATTGTCTTTCTAACTTCAAATTAACCAACAATTCACTAAAAGACATTTTTTTCACTTTCGATTTATTAATTGATGTTTTGGAATTGATAACAAAGAAAATTAACCTCAACCATTCCAAGATGATATCGCTCCACTGATAACAGGACATCAAATCAGATCCCTTTTGCTCTAACAACATTGGAATATGTTTTATTTTATGAAAATAAGGATCCTCACCATAACCGGCCACCAACCGATCACAAATCAGTAAGAGTTTATCAATTTTTTTATCCAAATCGAATTTTAATTCCCCTATAACCATACTTTCTTGTATTTTCTGTAAAAACAAATCCCGATGATCTGAAAATAATCTTCTGCCTTGGAAAATTTGATTTGTAACCCCTTTACATTTTATTCCTTTTCTTTCTTCATATCCCATAATCCCGTAAGTTTGCGCATCATCTTGAGTAATATTTAGCTGTCCCTCAAAACTTGATATATTAAAAATACTTTTACTATCGTTATTCACTCATAAATTCTCCTTTCTCTTACTACTTTAATAAGTTCATGAAGGTATCAATTGTACTGTTTAGAAATGAACCTGCCTCAAATAAATTAGAAATATTTTGCAACTTCTCATTAAGAATTGCAACAATCCCCTGATCTACTTTCCCCGTTTCCATTTGGGATTCCACTATTTTAACTAAAGATTTAATTTGTTCTTTGTCCGCATCATTTAATTCCTTTATATCATTAATCTCGCTTAATAGTCGTTCAACCAACTGTTTTACATTATTGATTTGTTCCGTACTAACAGCATTATACATGTTAATATTTTTCGATTTTCCTTGTCCAATATTAATTTGTCCAGTAATACGGTCAAAGTGAAATTGTGAGTTGTTTTGCTCACTCATAATAATCCCCCCTCATTAAAGTTATTATTATCATTATAAATTCAAAAATTAATACGAACAAATAATTTTTTCACTCTGCAAAACCAATCGTGGTTGGAGGTCGAAGTGTTGTATGAAGGATGATATCTCAACCACGGAACTGGAAAATCAACTCGGGGCTGTTTTTCATCCTTCCATCAAAGCATATTTTAACAGCTACTGGTTTGCCGAACTCGACGGATTTATTGAAAATGACTGCATCCACTGGAGCCGGTGTTGCCCCGGATCGAATTGGACAGTTTTGCGTATATGGTAAAAGGTTACAAAGAAAATCACCCCCGATTGCAACACATCCCGTTGGGAATGGAAGGAAACGGCCGGATCGTGGAGGTGGACAACCAACACGGAACCGTCCGGTTGGAAGACTTCGAGCGAAAATCATTTGCGTTTTTAGCCAATGATATCCCTTCTCTCCTTACCCGCTTAAGGCTGCGTAAATAAGAGACTCGTATCATTCAGGCCTGAGGAAAAGCTCAGGCCTTTTTTATTGGTATTTTCCCTATTTAATCTTTACAGATTTTATTCATGCTTTATATAATTCTATAGAAACAGAATTTTTCATACAGAGGGGACTAATTTTTTATCATCCAAAAATTCCTTCGAGAAAAAGGTCTATCTCAGCAATCCGCAAGGGCGGTTTGTTGATTAAAAATTAAATGCGAGTGGTATAATGCCAAGTTTCATGCCTTTGATGACCGTGTGACACGAAATCATGGTGGAAGGGGGTCCCCTTTGCGATAAAAGGAGAGGTTTTCGTTGAAAAAGTATGTATTCACATCGATTTTGTTGTTTCTGTTCAGCATCGTTGCAGGATTTCTTTTGGGAACCAACTTATGGTTAATCAAAGATCACATTCCAAAAGCTGAGGCCGCCATTGTTGTTTCTCTTTTAAACATTTGCATCACCCTGTTTGCTTTGGTGGCCATGCTTGTCCGGATGCATCACGGAAACCAAAAGGCCGATTCGGTTTCCGCCGGGCCGCAACGGTCCTCAGTCCAAGATCAAATCTTGGAAAAGCGGATGAGATTGTATCAGGAACTCATCATGAAAATAAAAAAGTACCAAAAATACTATTTTGATCTTCTCTCCACTCCCAATTACAGCGAAGAAAAATTTAACGAAAAGAAAAGTTTCCAAAAATATGATGAACTGCACAAATGGTTAAAGCAATTCCATGACCAAAACAAATTGTTTCTCAGTAAAGACATGAGTGACCTGATTTATTACTATCTCATCGCAGCCAATCTTGCCCCGGAGGATGACCATCACTTGTATTCAGCCCATGCGGTTTATCATCAGGCTGTTCAGTTTACGGCCCATCCCCGTACGGTCAAAAAAATACATAAAGCGCATCCATCCTGGTCTCCGGATTATATCAAGAACATCGGGCAGGATCCATTGACATTTGGCCATCTCATCAAGGAGCTGCCGGAGAAATGGATCCAAAAACGATTCAAATCGGACCTTGGCCGGAAACAAAACCGGATCGCTCTTTCCATCCTGCATTTCATCGGACATTTAACCGAATCGGACGGATACAAACTGCAGTCAGATCTGGAATATTTCAAACGGCTGAATCAACTCAGTTTTCATTTGACACAATTGATCAGTAACGAATTGAATCTGGCATCCGTTGAGGAAGAGATCAACATTTTTTCAAAAACCAATCCCATGGTGCCATCCTAGCCAATCGTTCATTGGATCCGAATGGCGGGAAACCATCCGGATCCATAAATTTGCAAGACGCAAGGCAATCTGCGATAAGCCCCAAACCTGGATAAAAAAGAGATTTTCAGTGCGGGGCTTTTGCGGCTTGCAAGTCAGCCTATCTAAAACCTCATCTGATATGCCACAGACTTTGTTCTTCTCAAGAATTTTTTTAATCAATATAACTCCTCACCTCTCAAAATGAACAAATCCTTATATTTCATTCAACTCTCTCCAATCATTTCAAAATAATTTTCATCCTATTTATTATTTGAAAGTTGAGTTTATTTAATAGATGAAGCATTTCATTATTATTCAATATCAAAAAGGAGGTAGCATCGTTGTATTTAGTATGAAAAAAATAATTTATCGATTTTTTATCGGCCTGCTTATTAAAGAAAGGAGATTTAAATATTGATTTCTTGGGCTGAGCAAGAAGAAAAAATCCCCGACGAGCAATTTGCCGAAATTGAGGAAGAAATTGGTGTGAAACTTCCCAAAGACTATATTCATTGGGTGCAACAATATGCTGCCCCGGAAGATGGTAATACGTATCTCCTCGTCGATGGGAAACATTATCATTTTGATGCGTTTTACCCACCAGATTCCATTATTGAAGAATTTGAAGCCCTCTATTTTGGGGAAGAAGAGTTTAAAGAATTCGGGCTTCTCGTGCCATTCGCCTTTGACGGGTCATTAAACCATTACTGTTTTTACTACCGTCCCGGAAACCTGAATCCCTTGATTCTTTGGAAAGATAAAAACGATGCATTGGAAGCTATTTTTGATAAAAATAAATTAAACAATCGTGTTCAGATATTCGGCTCTTCCTTTACAGAGTTTATTAACGCTTTATATCACCCGGCTGAAAATATTGACAGTATGTAAAGACCAGTGTTTCACTGG
The DNA here is from genome assembly GCF_005886755.1 of Thermoactinomyces vulgaris. NCBI lineage: Bacteria > Bacillati > Bacillota > Bacilli > Caryophanales > Thermoactinomycetaceae > Thermoactinomyces > Thermoactinomyces vulgaris. Next base: position 927,674 of record NZ_CP039710.1, on the reverse strand, counting down.
TCTTTTTTATGGATTAAAGGCAAAGTATTCGTTATAATCTGAATAGAAAATATAATTATTGTTGAAGCCACAGTCTGAAAGGAGGAAATTATGTGGCTTGGTTAAAAACCCGTAAAGGGATTATAGTCATTCTCGCCGTACTTCTTCTCATTATTTTTATCATTTGGAACACCTTTTTTGGATTTTATCAAGGGACAGGAAAGAGTATGGAGCCCGCCATGGCCGAAGGAGAAGTTTATATTGTTAAAAAAAACCCTGACTACATACAAAGAGGAGATATCATCGTCTTCAAAGCCCCTGGTCTGAATCAGATACATACGAAACGAGTGGTTGCTTTTGGAAACGAAATGGTGGAAATCAAGGAAGGCCAACTTTATATCAACGGCGAAAAATTCGAAGAACCTTATCTCTTACATAAAAACAAAAGTGACCATTTCAAACCGGTACATGTCCCGACCGGCCAGTATTTTGTTCTCGGCGATGTCCGTTCCGCAAGCCAAGACAGCCGATATTACGGAGCAATCAAAAAAGACGACATCATCGGTGTCGTAATCCAATAGAAAGGTGATAAAAATGTTGGTTACATTAAAGGAATTTTGGATTCCAATGATCAAGCAGCCTAAGTCAGTCATTCGCCAAGCCATCGCCAATTGCTCAAGTGGAATATTTTTTATTTTGGCTATATTATATGGAATCACCTTGTTTTTGGAACAAGCAATGAACCGGAATGCAGGCGATACGATGGCCGTCCCGACCATTTTGGTCTTATCAGTAATTTTGGGACCAATCATCGGTATTATCTCCTGGTTTTTATACAGTCTTTTGACTTATGCAGGCACTCGCTTGTTTAAAGGAACGGCAACTTTTAAAGAAACATATAAAGCAACCGCTTGGGCAACTGTTCCGTATTCAACAAAACTTGCTTTGTTCATTCCCATGCTCCTCATTTTCAGAGAAGAAAACTTTACAACAGAGACACCGGATATTGATTCCTCATTTTTCTTGATACTGTTGTTTTTTATTGCTGTATTGATCGGATTAATAATGACCATTTATTATTTCATGGTTTACTCAAAAATCATTGGAGAAATTCACGGCATTGGTTCATGGAAAGGATTTGCTTCGATCATTGTGATACCTGTCATTTTGATTTTGTTTTTGATTGTTTTGTCACTAATATTTTTTTAAAACATGAATTAAATTGTTTTAAAGATTGAGAATCTTCCTCAATCTTTTTTCATTCTTCTTTCAAAAATTCCTCCATGAATCCAACTTGCAAGACTCCAGTCAAATCCCATCACAGGTGTCTCATATAACTTGGTAATCTTTTGGTAATCTTTTACCAAGTGAATGCAAAGATAATGTAATAGCAGAACCCTCACTCTTTTGGTTTTATTCTTTCGGCCCGGCCGTCCATAGAAGAAACACAAAACTCTTTTTAATATCCCCTGTTTTAATCGCCCTCTCCTCAATTTCATTTTTTCAGTTTATACTTTTCTTATGATTTTGCTTTCCCGGACAAAAACACAACAGCCAAGGGACTCACTGTAAATACATAGGCAAAGCAAAATCTTTTTTCAAAACGGATCCTTGATCCATCACAGGGGGAGTGAGAAACGATGAGTGAACATGAAAACAATCAACAACCCAACGAAAAAAACGCGCAAGTGATTGACCTGAGCAAAAAAAGAGAGCAGTTCGGCGTCGACGAAGGCATCAAATGGTTGCGCCGGGCGGCTCACTCCGGAGACATTTGGTCGATGACCGAGTTGGCTTATCTTATGTTGACCGGCACAAAAGTGGCACAAGATTTGGAAGAAGGCGAAAGATGGCTGAGAAAAGCAGCGGATGCCGGCGACCGGTGGGCCATGATGGAATTGGGTTACCGTTTGTTGGTCGGTGAAGGGCTGGCCAAAGATGCCGAAGAAGGAGAAATGTGGCTCAGAAAGTCAGCGGAAGCCAATTATCCGGTGGCCATGAGAATCTTGGGTTACCGTTTGCTTGAAGGAGACGGATTGGAGAAAAACCCCGAGGAAGGGGAAATGTGGCTGAGAAGAGCCGCAGAAGCCGGGGAATCCGTGGCTATGAGGGTTTTGGGTTACCGTTTGTTGAATGGACAAGGACTGGAGCAAAATATCGAAGAAGGAGAAATCTGGCTGCAAAAAGCGGCCGAATCCGGAGAAGTCATCGCGATGCGTGAATGGGGAAACTATTTGATTCACGGACTCTCCAATCCACCGAAAAATTAAGGGCTTGAACTGCCGGCAGATCTTTCCCGAAACCACAACGGGCAAGATCTGCTTTTTCTTCCATCTTTTTATCTTGATTCCACCTTCCGGTCATTGCGGTAAAACTCATGAAACAGCTTGATCAACGCCCTTTTTTCAATCCGGGAAACATAAGAACGGGAAATCCCCAGCTCCTTTGCAATTTCCCGCTGCGTCTTCTCTCTTTCTCCCCCGAGCCCGAATCGCGCCCGGATCACCTCTTGTTCCCGGTCATCCAATATATGGATGTGCTGATAAATATTGCGCCGCTCAATCTGCATCTCCACTTGTTTGACCACGTCATCCGCTCTCGTTCCGAGAATGTCGATCAAGGTGATTTCATTTCCTTCTTTGTCTGTGCCTATGGGGTCATGCAGGGAAACATCTTTCCGGGATTTTTTTAATGAACGCAAATACATCAGGATTTCATTTTCCACACACCGTGCCGCATACGTCGCCAATTTTGTCCCTTTTCCCATCTGGTACGATTCAATCGCTTTAATCAAACCGATCGTGCCGATCGAGATCAAATCTTCATTGTCTTCTCCCGTATTTTCAAACTTTTTCACAATATGTGCAACCAGACGCAGGTTATGCTCAATCAGCTTATTGCGCGCTTTGGTGTCTCCCCGGGCCATCGCTTTTAATGCTTTTTCCTCTTCTTCCGATGAAAGCGGATGGGGAAAGGCATTGTTTTTAATGTACGAGACAAACGCAATGAGCTCTTTCACCATAAAAGCCATCGCCGTCAACATACCGGGCAATCTGCGACACCTCCATCCCACTGGTCAAAAGCCCATTCATCTTCACCATATGCCCGACCGGGGCCGGGGGTGAATTTTATTTTTCAATCCATCCCTTTTATATATATGCAGCATGGGCTTGGTTAAGCAGGAAGAGGAAAAAACCGAAAAAAACAGGAGACAAAAATCCCCTGTTTTTTTCAAACCGCCTGATTTGACCGGACTTACGGCCCGCCACTCCTTTTGATTGCTGCCAATTGCCACACCGGATCGATCAAGCGTTTTTATTTTATTCCAAGTATCGCCGGTCATACATCCGCACGGGATCCCCGGTGGAAACGTTCATAAAGCTCTTGTCTTGAACCCAACGGACTGCCGATCAAGTCCCAAGCCGATTTGAACAGCCAGATCCGGCTGTCGGCATCAATTTTTCGCCCCGTGATAATATTTGCTTCCCCCAATGGCTGTCGCGAAAAAAGTACCTTCATGGTCTGACCGTTTCACGGCTTTATTCTCCTCCTTCATACCACAACTCCAAGGGCAAACCAAGCAGGGATTTTCCGATCCATTCGCGGGCAATATGATTGGACGGGCCCATGACAATGCCAGCGCGGGCGTCCCGGAACAACCGCTCAATTACCCCTTTTTTATACCCGTAACCTCCGCTCACATTCATCGCCGCTTGTGTGGCTCTGCTTGCAACTTCCGCCGCATGGACTTTAAACTCCACCAGCGGGATCAAAAGCTCTGCTTGCGGCCGTCCTTCCGCCTGAAGGGCATCCAGCTCACAGGCCAAATAATTTTGCCAATGTTTGAGGCTTTCAAGCAAGATTTTCACTTTCGCCAATTCCTGCCGGATCACCTGATAATCGGCCAACCGCTTATTAAAATCCCGATGGATGGTCCCTTTGGCATACTGAACGGCTTCTTCGAGTGCTGCTTCCGCCACCCCGACCCAGGCCGATCCCAAACCGATCAGGTAGACAGGAGACACACCGTTTTCAACGATTTCTTTTCCTTGGCCTTCTTCCCCCAAGCGGTCCCGGGCATGCACTCTTACGTTTTCATACCGAATGGGACCGCTGTGGTTTCCCCTGACTCCCAATGCGTCCCAATGCCCCGGTCGGATCCCCGGCTTTTTCCCGTCGATGATGAAAAAACTGATGTCCGTCGGTTTGCGGGCGCCGGGGGACCTGGTTTGAAAAACATAAAAATCGGCTTGTCCGGCACTGGTCGTAAACGATTTTTCCGCATTCAAAATATATTCGTCGCCGTCCCGTCCGGCCTCGCTCAAGTTAAACCACCAATGACCGCCGGTGGCTTTTTCGCTCGTGGAATAAGTTCCGATCAATCCGTGTTGAACCGGTTCGAGCCAGCGGCGCTTTTGATCGTCATTTCCATACAGATGAATCGTTTGTGCAGCGCCCACATGCATCACGTAAACCAAGGCGGTGGAAGCGCACCCTTTGGCAATTTCCGCGGCGGCGATGGAAAAGGCCACATGGTTCAGGCCCAATCCACCCCATTTTTCAGGGATGAGCACTCCGTTCCACCCGTGTTTGGCCAACGCTTGCAAATTCTCCCTTGGAAACACACCTTCCCGGTCAATTTGTTCCGCCCGCGGTCTCACCACGGTTTCCACGATCTCCCGCACTTCGTCCCGGTATCTTTTTTCATCGGCCGCCTTGCTCATGTTTCATTCTCCCCCTTTTGGTGGTCAGTCTGTCACCGGTTGTTCCAAAAGCCGTTCTTTTTCGCGCACCAGCGGAATCACTTTTTCGCCGAATAACGCCAAATCTTCCTCATAATGCAGAAACCCGGTCAAGATCAGGTCCACCCCGGCTTTTTTCAACGCAATGATCCGGTCGGCCACCTGCTCGGGCGTTCCGATCAATCCCGTCTTAAACCCTTCATTATACTGAACCAGATCCTCAAAACCGGAATTGGCCCACATCCCTTCTCTTTCCGGAGACGCTTTGCCGGCGAAACGGACCTGATCCCGGAACCCTTCCACCACCTTCGGATCGGCATGGGTCACGATCTCACGCAGCACTTGCTTTGCTTCTTCTTCGGTGTCCCGGACGATGACAAACCCGTTCACGCCAAATTGAACCTTCCTCCCTTCCAAGGCGGCTAATTCCTTCACTTCATCAATCTGTTTCCGGATCCCCTCCAAGGTGTTCCCGTTCATGAAATACCAATCGGAAACCCGCGCCGCCATTTGCTTGGCCGCTTTGGAATTCCCCCCTTGAAAAACGGGCGGCAAAGTGGCGGGCTTGGGTTTGAGCGGCGCTTGCCAGATGCGGTAAAAAGCTCCCGTGAAGGTGGTTTCTTCCTGCGTCCACATGCTTCGGAGCACCCTGATGAACTCTTCGGACCGGCGATACCGCTCATCATGGTCCAGCCAGGGTTGCCCGTATTTGTGGAATTCATCTTTAAACCAACCGCTTACAATGTTCACCGCGGCCCGCCCGTTGCTGATCTGATCCAAGGTGGCGATCATTTTCGCCACCACGCCCGGGTGCCACAAGCCCGGCAGAATGGCCGGAATGAGACGAATCTTTTGGGTGACGGCCGCCAATGCCGCCGCCAACGTGATCGCTTCCAATTGATTCTCCGCACCATAACTGCCCACAAAACGGGTTTGCAACAAGGCGTAATCAAATCCGGCCTGTTCGGCAATCCGGGCATACCGCAAATTGGCTTCAAAAGACCAATCCGTTTTTTGCGGGATGTCTGAAATCACCAATCCGCCGCTTACATTGGGAACCCAATAAGCAAACTTTAATGCCATCGCTTCTTCACCTCATTTCAACAAATTGGAAACGAATCGCGAAGATATTGATGGAGTGTGGCCATCAGCATGCCTTTTCCGAATTTGACCCGGTCCTTCTCCCGGCATTTTCCGGACTGATAAACCTCGTCCAAAAACGAGACGATGGTGTTGCGGCGGGTCACGATGTCTTTCAAACCAAACCGGTACAGCGCATCATCAATCGTGTTGTAAATCCCCCGGTTGATGCCGTATTGCCGGCGGCACCAGGCGGCAAACCGGTAATCCGGTTGATGCACGAGATGCGTCCTGGCCGGCGCCGGGGGGATTTTGGCAGATTGTATTTTCAATTTCCCGCGACCCCCCTGTTCACTCCGGACAAAAGGCGGTTTTTCTTGTTTTTGCCTGAATGCCACAAAACCTCTTCGATCAATTCCCGGAGAGCATCATTAAACCGCCGTTTCACTTCCCCGTCCAACACCAATTGCCCCTGGCTGTCCCGTTGCACTTGGGAATCGATGACGTAAACGCCGGCCAAAATGTGCCGCGCTCCCAATACGGACAACACCGGTTTCAGAGCATAATCGATGGCCAATAAATGATTGATGGTTCCGCCGATAAAAACGGGAAGAATGACTTTTTCAGCAAGCCCTTTTTGCGGCAACAAATCAAGATAGGTCTTGAGAATACCGGTATAGGAAGCTTTATAAACCGGACTCGCAATGATGACGGCATCCGCGTTTTCCACCCGGCGGTTGGCCTCTTGAATGGCGGGATGTTCGAAATCAGCCGTAATGAGTGCCTCCGCCGGCAGATCCGAAACGCGGATCACCCCGACTTTCAGTCCTTTTTCCTGCAAATGGGTTTGGGCATAATCAACCATCCCGTTCAGCCTTGACGTGCGCGACGGACTTCCGGAGAGAATCAACACATTGGGCATAAAGCATCTCCTCTCTGTGGCATGGAATAAAAAAGGGCACCCCGCCTGCGTGTACCCTCGCAAGCAAAGGTGCCTTCAGTTGACTGGATCGGCAATGGAAACCCTGATATACACTCACAATTCCGATTTGATTAATCAAGTTTAATATAGCATACCCTCCGCCGGAAGTAAAGAGAAAATGAAGAACATTTCCGCTTTGTCCCGGACAAAAAAGAACCGCCTCCCACGAGGCGGTTCAATCGGTTCACCGCTTTCCGGACGCATCCGGCGAGGCGGCTTTTCCAACGTTTCTATTGGACCAATTTCAAAGGAACGGAAATTTTCTTGTCCACCTTTTCCCCTTTCAATATTTTTGAAGCCGCCACCACCGCTTCTTTTCCGATCAATTCAGGCTGTTGGGCAATGGTGGCGCCGAGCCTTCCATCTTGGACGGCTTTGATGGCATCATCATTTCCGTCAAAACCAACCACCAAAATGTCTCTTCCCGAACTGTTGATGGCTTCAATGGCTCCCAGCGCCATTTCGTCGTTTTGGGCGAACACGGCATCAATCTCTTTATGGCCCTGCAGCAGGTTTTCCATGACATTCAACCCCTGGGTCCGGTCGAAATTGGCCGTTTGCCGGGCGATTACATTCAAATCCCGGTCTGCGACGGAACGGAATCCTTGTCCCCGTTCACGCGCTGCCGAAGCCCCCGGTGTTCCTTGCAATTCGACAACTTTGGCATCTTTGCCCAATTGACCAATGATAAATTCCGCCGCCATTTTTCCTCCTTCGATATTGTCAGAAGCGATAAAGGAAGCCACCTCTCCCTGATCAGCCGTCCGGTCCAGCGTGATGACCGGAATGCCAATGTGGTTGGCATTTTGCACCGCCGTCGATACAGCGGAAGAATCCGTCGGGTTGATCAAGAGAATATCCACGCCTTGTTGGATTAAATCCTCAATGTCATTGATTTGTTTGGCAGTGTCATCTTGCGCATCAACGGTGATCACTTCCATGTTTTTGCTTTTCGCTTCCTTTAAGACCCCCTCTTTCAGCGAAACAAAAAACGGGTTGTCCAACGTGGAAACGCTCAAGCCGATTTTCACGTCGGCCAGATCTTTCTTTTTGGCAGGTTTGGCCCATTCCGGCGGTTCCAAGGAACAAGCCGATAAAATGAAAATGAGAGAACACATCAACAGAAGATGAACCAGCTTCTTCATCACCGACACCCTCCTCATGATTTTTTCCGGTCAATCAAAACGGCGATCAGGATGACAATTCCTTTGACCACCTGTTGGTAGAAGGAAGAAACCCCGAGCAAATTGAGGCCGTTGTTCAAAGTCCCGATAATGAGGGCACCCACCAACGTCCCGAAAATTCTTCCTTTCCCGCCGGCCAGACTGGTTCCGCCCAAAACCACCGCGGCAATGGCATCCATCTCGTAAGCCGTACCGGCCGTCGGTTGGGCGGAATTCAAGCGGGAAGTCAGGATGGCTCCGGATATCGCCGCCATCATTCCGGCCAAGCTGTAAATCAAGCATTTCACCTGGTCTACTTTAATGCCGGAAACAAACGCCGCCGTTTCATTCCCGCCGATGGCATATGTTTTTCTTCCGAATGACGTTTTGTGAAGGATAAACCACAGAATGAAAAACGTGATCAGCATGGTGACGGCCGGAACCGGAATACCGAAGAAATATCCGCGGCCGAACAATTGAAAACTGTAATGATCCCCCAGACCGGTGATCGGATTTCCGTCGGTATAAACCAGCGTCAATCCCCGGTAAATGGTCATGGTGGCCAGCGTGGCAATAAAAGGCGCCACTTTTCCTTTGGTGATCAAAAGCCCGTTGACCGCCCCCATCAAGGCCCCGAGAAGCGCAGTGATGCATATGGACAGGATCGGATCCACGCCGGATACGATCATGCCCGCCATCAACGCACTGGACAAAGCCAGGATGGAACCGACCGATAAATCAATGCCGCCGGTTAAAATGACAAACGTCATACCAAAAGCAATGAGTGCATTAATCGAAATTTGTCTGAGCAAATTCAATAAGTTCAGCGGTTCGATAAATGACGGGTTTAAAACGGCCACCACCGCAAACAACAAAACAAACGCCAAAAAAGGTCCCAATTTTTGTATGAGGCCGGCACTTTTTTTACTGATCTGTTCCATGTTGATCCCCCCCTGTTGCCAAAACCATGATTTTTTCCTGTGTGGCTTCTTCCCGTTTCAATTCCCCGGCCAGTCTGCCCTCGTGGATGACCAGAATCCGGTCGCTCATTCCCAAAACCTCCGGCAACTCGGAAGAGATCATCACGATGGCCATTCCTCTTTCCGTCAGTTCATTCATGAGATGGTAAATCTCTTTTTTCGCCCCGACATCGATTCCGCGTGTCGGTTCATCCAAGATGAGAACTTTCGGAGCCGTCCCGATCCATTTGGCAAGAACCACTTTCTGCTGATTTCCCCCGGACAGGTTTCCGGCAAGTTCATCCAACGACGTGGTTTTCACTTTCAATCGCTCCACCATCATTTGGACAAACGTCTCTTCATCTTTGGTTTTCATCCATCCGTGGGGCGCAAAGCTTTTCAGATTGGCCAAGCTCATGTTTTCCTTGATCGAAAAGTCCAACAGCAACCCCTCATCCTTGCGGTTTTCCGTAATAAAACCGATGCCATGGGAAACGGCGTCACCGGGATGCTTGATGCGGACCTTTTGGCCGTCGATCAAAATTTCGCCTTCATCATACGCGTCAATCCCGAAAATCGCTCTCATGATCTCCGTCCTTCCCGATCCCATCAAACCGGCAATCCCCAGGATTTCGCCGGAACGCACCGAAAAGCTGATGTCCCCGAACACGTCCGATCGCGTGAGATGGCGCACTTCCAGAACGACTTTCCCCGGTTGGGCCTTTCTTTCCGGAAACCATTCATCCAATTCCCGGCCCACCATTTTTCTCACGACTTCCTGCGAGTCAGTCTCTTGAACCGGCTTGGTATCGACCGTTTTCCCGTCCCTCATCACCGTGATCCGGTCGCAGATGGTGAAAATCTCTTCCATCCGGTGAGAGATATAAACAATGGAAACTCCGTCATCTTTCAACGACCGCATCACCTGAAACAAGGACTCGATTTCCCGGTCCGTCAATGCCGATGTCGGCTCATCCATGATGATGACCTCGGCATCCGTCAGCAAAGCTTTGGCGATTTCAATCATTTGTTGCTCCCCGACCGAACACTTTCCGGCCTCTTGGTGAAAAGGAAGCGAGATTCCCAAACGGTCAAACACCTTTTTTGCCAGCGCTTTCATTTCTTCCGTTTTCAAAATCCCCAGCTTGTTGGTGATTTCCCTGCCGATGAACAAATTTTCCAAAACGGTCATGTCCGGCCAGATATTTAATTCCTGATGAATAAAAGCAATCCCGTCATCTTCGGCTTCTTTGGGATTTTGGAACTGTTTTTCCTCGCCGTTGATCAGAATGCGGCCCCTATCTTGCTTGTGAAGTCCCGTTAAAATATTCATCAGGGTCGATTTGCCGGCACCGTTTTCCCCCATCAAGGCATGCACTTCTCCCGGAAGGAGAGTGAAACGGACTCCTTCCAGGACTTTGTTCGCGCCAAAGGATTTATAAATATCTAGCATTTCAATTTGCATCATGCATCCCCCCTTGTCAGAAAAAGACCCCTGCCTGCAAAATGCAATTGGAATAAGGCGTGGCTTCCCCTGTCCGGATGACGGCTTTGGCCTGCCTTGTCATCTGCTTGAATTCTTCATGCGGGACATAACTGATTTGATCCGGAAATTCGCTGGTCAAAAACGCATGTTGCTTGGCATTTTCGGCCACGATTTCTTCTGCGGCGAACACTTTCTCCACCACCATGTCCCCGTGAACCGCTTTCACGACGGCTTCAAACGACGGATTTCCCACCGTGACGGCCAGATCGATTTTGGGAACGCCGGCGGGCACCGGCAGTCCCGCATCGGCAATCACAATCCGGTCCGTATGCCCCAAATCGGACAGAACCTTGGAAATGGCGCTGTTGATGATTCCGGTTTTCTTCATCCTTCCCGACTCCTTTTCACTTCTTCTGCCGTTGGCATCCCACCCTGTGCACCAAATTTCGTCACAGACAATGCGGCGGCATGGTTGGCGAATTCAAGGGCTTCATAAACGGATTTTCCCCCGGCAATTTGAACCGCAAATGCGGCATTAAAGGTATCCCCGGCACCGGTTGTATCCACCACCGGCACGCTGATTCCCGGAACCAGCCATTCTTTCTCCCCGTCAAAAAAGCGTGCCCCTTCTTTCCCTTCCGTGATGATCAATTTGTTCGGATATCTTTTTAGCACTTCGGAACGGTCTTCCCCGTCAAACAAAAGCTTGAATTCATGTTCATTGGGAGTGATGAATGAAGCCTTCGCGATCAATTCCCGGCTGACGGGCCGTGCCGGTGCGGGATTGAGCAAAAGCGGAACCCCCAGCTTGTCGCAAAGCTCAGCCGCAAATTCCACCGTCTCCATCGGAATTTCCAACTGAACCAGCACGACATCCGCTTCACGAATCACAGATTCGGCTTTTTTCACATATTCCGGTGTGGTATGGTCATTCGCGCCTTTGACGACAACAATGCTGTTATCCCCTTCCGCCAAGGTGATATGTGCGGTTCCCGACCGGGTATGTGTAACCGGTTCCATATATTTCGTATTGACCCCGTTGGTTTTCAAATTCTCCAAGATGATCTCGCCGAAGTCGTCGTCCCCGACCCGCCCGATCATGGTCACATCGGCTCCGAGCCGTGCCGCGGCCACCGCCTGGTTGGCTCCCTTTCCGCCGGGAACGGTTTCAAACGAATTTCCCAATACCGTTTCGCCGGCTTGCGGACGCTTGTCCGCACTCACCACCAAGTCAATGGACGAACTGCCGATCACTGCTATTTTTGCCACGTTCCATCCCCTGCCTTTCTGGTTGTCTCTCTTTCCACAAAAGATACAGGCAATATGATTTGCTTTTTCTTGATATCCGCTTGACGGATTCTCTCCAACAACAGTTTGGCCGCTTCCTTTCCCATTTCATAGGCGGGCTGTTGAATGGTGGATAAAGCGGGAAACAGAAATTTGCTCATCGGAATGTCGTCAAAACCGATGATTTGCATCTCCTCCGGGATCTTCCTGCCCCGTCGCAACGCCTCCCGCAACACGGCCGAGGCCACAATGTCATTGACGGCGATCACCCCGTCCGTGTCCGGATACAATTCAAACAGTTTCCCGGCGGTTTCCAAAGCCCCGTCAAAAGAAAAAGAAGTGTTTAACACCTGAAACTGCACTTGGGATTTCCCGAGAACTTCCAGCGCCGCAAAAAATCTTTCATACGCGGTCCGCACATGTTTCGGGCCCCGAAGCAACGTGATATTGCGGCTGCCCCGGTCCAGCAGGATTTGCGCAGCCAGCCGCCCTCCTTCCTTTTGATCGGAACATACAAACGGAAAGTCATGATGAATCCGGTCCAGCAAGACAACGGGAATATTTAATTTTTCCCATTGCGATACTTCTTCACTGCTGGTGCTGATCACGCCAAGCACATTATGTTGGGTGAACGTTTCAATGTAACGGACTTCCTTTTCTGCATCCTCATCACTGTTTCCGATAATCAAGCGGTATCCGTTTTGTTGCAGAACATCTTCGACTCCCCGGGCAATTTCCGGAAAAAAGGGGTTGGTGATATCCGGAATGATCAACCCGATCAGCTTCGACTTTTGGAAATATAAAGAACGGGCCACTTCATTCGGCAAATAATTCAATTTCGAAATGGCGGCTTCCACCAATTTTCTGGTCTCCTCCTGAACATACCCGTTCCGGTTGATCACCCGGGAAACGGTCGCCACCGACACCCCCGCTTCTTTCGCCACATCTTTGATCGTCGCCATTACTCCCACCATTTTTCTTTTTTGATGTGTAACCGTTTACATCATTATGTCACAAAAATGTTTAATTCACAAGATAAATCTTTTTTCTCTGTTCAAATTAAAAAAACATGCCAAAAGGCCGGCTTTTTGCCATCAGCCGGCCGTTATCACCAATATTTTCCATTTGCAATCCAAAAAAGAACCCGGTAAAATGAATGTTACCTTCATGCACATTATATTCGAAAGAACATAATTACTCCATAATAATTATAAAACATAATCCACCCCCTTGTCAATCTTTTTTTGAAAGGAGCGGAAGCATGGAAAATTCCAAACGGATCTGGCAGGAAGAGCAAGAACGTGTCGACCGGGTGATCGATGAAATCGACAGACGCCTTTCTTCGCTCGAACAGCAAGCAAACCAAGTCAAATCAGACATTGTGGATATACGCAAAAACTTTTGGGAAGATGTGCGGATCAATTTTGCCGACGAGATCGAAACAACCGAAACCGTGGTCAGCATCAAGCAACAAGCCGAAGTTTTGGCGGAAAGAGAGCGCCGCCACCGAACCTCGCAAAAACAAGTGCAACTCTTAAAGAAAATGAAATCCTCCCCCTACTTCGGACGGATTGATTTTACCGAACACGGGGAAGAAAAAGAATCGATTTATCTGGGAATCGCCTCGCTGGTCGATGAGCAAACGAATGAGTTTCTCATTTATGACTGGCGCGCCCCCGTCTGCAGCCTGTATTATGATTACCCGCCGGGGCCTGCACGGTATGAAACGCCGGGCGGAACGGTCGAAGGATTCATCGGTCTGAAGCGCCAATTCCTGATAAAAAACGGAATCATTGAAAGCTTGTTTGACACCGGGATCACCATTGGCGATCAACTGTTGCAGGAAGTGCTCGGAAAAAGATCCGACTCCCAAATGAAAAGCATCGTGGTCACCATTCAACAAGAACAAAACCGCATCATCCGTAATGAAAAAAGCCGGCTGGTCATCGTTCAAGGGGCGGCCGGGAGCGGAAAAACTTCGGCCGCGTTGCAACGGGTCGCCTATCTCCTTTACCGGTACCGGAATTCATTGAAAGCCGAAAATATCCTTTTGTTTTCCCCCAATCCGATGTTTAACCGGTATGTCTCCACGGTTCTTCCCGAACTGGGGGAGGAAAACATGCAACAAACCACTTTTCAGGAGCTGTTGGAACATCAATTGAAAAATCTATTGAAAGTGGAAGATCCGTTTTCACAAATTGAATATACCTTGACAAACCATCAGGAAGACGGGTATGAGGCAAGGATTGACGGCATCCGCTACAAAGCCTCCCGGGCATACATCCGGTTGCTGGACCTTTACCTGTCTTATCTCGGGCAACATGGCGCGTTAGTCTTCCGGGACATTCCGTTCCGTGGCGGCACGATCATTCCGGCCGGGGAAATCAAAGCCCATTTTGCTTCCCTGGATTCGTCCCTTCCGCTCACCCACCGGATCTCCCTGGTCAAAGACCGGCTGATGGCAGAACTGAAAAAGCGGGCCCGGGAAGAAGTCAAAAAAGACTGGGTGGATGAAGAAATCCAGTGGTTGAATCCGGCCAATTACATCCGCGCTGACCAAGCGCTGCAAAAAGACAAACATTTCACTTCCGATACCTTTGACGATCTACAAAGGGAACGGCACTGGCTGGCCAAAAAAGTGGTCCAAAAACACATCAAACCGGCTGTCCGCATGGTCAAAAAACTCGGATTTCTGGACATTCCGGCCATCTACCGGCAACTGTTTGCCGATCCAACCCTGGCCAAAGATGCCCTCGGGCTCACGGATCTGCCGGAAACCTGGCCGGACATCTGCCGGCAAACGGTTGCCAAACTGGAGCAAAAGGAGCTTTTTTACGAAGACGCCACTCCTTTGCTCTATTTGAAAACCCGGCTTGAAGGATTGGAAACCAACCGGTCCATCCGCCATATTTTTATCGATGAAGCGCAGGATTACTCGCCTTTTCAGTTTTTCTTTTTAAAGCGTTTGTTTCCGCGCAGCAAGATGACAATCCTCGGCGATTTCAACCAGGCCGTCTTTTCTCATACCCCGGTTCATCACAATATGGCTGAGTTATCCTCTCTGTATGGAAAAGAGCAAACCGAATTGGTTGAATTGAAACGAAGTTACCGGTCCACCTATCCGATCATCGAATTCACCCGTCACCTGGCGGAAAACAAAGAAGCCATCGAGCCCTTTGAACGTCCGGGGAGCAAGCCGACCGTGACCGAAGTGCAAAACCGAAAGGAACTTCACAACCGGATTCTCCACCGCATCGAAACATTGCTAAAAGACGGGCATGAAACGATTGCCGTCATATGCAAAACAGCCGCGGAAAGCCAAAAGGTTTTTGATGCATTGAACAAAGCAACTGCCGAACCGGTTCAACTGATCACGAAAGAATCCGTCGAATTTCACCCGGGCATCCTGGTCATTCCGGTTTATCTCGCCAAAGGCATTGAATTTGATGCCGTGATTCTTTATGACGCTTCCGGGGATCAATATCACCGGGAAAACGAGCGGAAATTATTGTACACCGCCTGCACCCGCGCCATGCATGCTTTGCACCTTTACTGCCTCGGCAAAATGAGTCCGTTTATAAAAGAAGTCCCTGAAGACACCTATCTCCGGGATCATCAATAAAAAAAAAAAGAGCGGGAACATACCCGCTCTTTTTTTATTGGAGCATTTCCCGCAACCGGTGAATGTGATCGGGGCTACCGCTGATAATGAGGCGATCCCCGACTTCCAGCACGGTGTCCCCGTGAGGAAGGATGGCTTCATTTCCCCGCAGGATGCGGATGATCAACGTATCCCCCCAAAAAGTCAGGTCCCGGACCCGTGCCAAATGGTAACGGTGGTTCAACAATTTCACTTCCATCAAATTTCCGTTATCATGGTTCACCAGTTTAAACAGGGTCGGATGTTCAATCAAAATCTTGGTCAACGTTTGATTGGCAAAGAAGGTGGAGATGAGCTGGATTCCCAGATTGTTTAACGACTGTTGCAACTCTTTGCTTTCCACCCGGGCAATGATCCGTTCAACGCCTTGTTTCTTCGCCGCTTTGGCCAACTCCACGTTCCTTTCATCATGCGGCGTGAACAAAACCATGATATCGCATGAAAATCCGTTTTCCTTTTGCAGGTATTCCTCTTCGACCACCGGCAATTGAATGATCGGAAACGGACGCTGTTTTTCTTCCAGATTCGATTTATCCGCTCCGTAAACTTTGACTTCATACCCGTCCCGGTGCAAATCCTGCGCCAGGGTCAATGTCGCGGCATTGATCCCCACCAGCGAAACGGACGGGCGTTCCACCTCATCGACGGCATCCGGCAACAATTGCTGGAATATAATCGGCGGAATGATCACGGTGATGGACGCGGCCAAAATCAACGCCGTGTTCATCGTGTTATTGATGATTCCGAGATCCATCCCGACCGCCGCGGCGGCAATGACCAAACTGATGGTGGATGTCAACAAAATCCCCGAACTGATTGACTCGCGCCAAGAAAACCACTTGCGGAAAATCAAAACCAAAAGTCCTTTGGATAAGATAAAGGCAAGCAAAATGAGCGGAAACATGATCAAAGCACGGGCATCCTGCATCAACGAGACCAGGTCCAGCTTGGCACCCACCATCACAAAGAATATCGGGATTAAAAAGCCAAAACCAAATGCATTCAATTGACTGACAAACTCTTCACGCGGCCCCAACAACGACACAATGACGCCTGCCAAAAAGGCTCCCAAAATATTTTCCGCCCCGACTGTTTCCGATAACGCGACAAAAAACAGGATCAAAGCAAAGACGCCGCGTGTTCCGATGGAAATTGTCTCTTTGGAAATGGATTCGGTCAGCCGAATGGGCTTTAATGCTTGGATAATGCGGTACACCGCAAAGAAAATCACAAAAAATAACAATAACAGCAGCACGCTGAAAAATCCTTTTTCCGACTTCAGCGCCGCATAAACCGCCAACAAAATCATGGTGATAAAGTCCGCAAAAACTGCCGTCACCAAGATTGATTGTCCCAGCGGTTTTTTATTGATCCCTTTATCTTTCACCACCGGCAAAGTGACACTCAATGAGATCGTGGAAATGATCAAAGTGATAAAGTAAGGATCTTTGATAAACCCCGCAACATATAAGATCCAACTGATCACAAAAGACAAGAGAAGAATGCTTATAAAACTGATCAGACCGATCATGAGCGGATTTTCCCGATTCTCTTTCTTTCCGCTTGTCTTACCCGTGTTTAAAATCATATTAAAGTCGATTTCCAGTCCGCTTAAAAACATCAAAAAAATAATTCCAAGCGTGGACAACATTTCCAGCCAGGTGTCCTCAACCACCCATCCCAAGCCGCTTTTTCCCAAGATCAAGCCAACCATGATTTCTGCGACAACGGCCGGAATCGCATTCCATTTTAAACGGTGCAATAAGATCGGAACCAAAAATGCCACGATGACCACAATCATGACTGAAATCAATGAATGATCCACTTCCATATCTTGTCCCCCCATCCATTACGGGTTTCAATTTTCTACCTGTAGACCCTGCCGGAACATGAGAAGTTGCAAAGCACTTTCTTGCTCATCATAATGGTCTTTGAGATCCGTGACAAGTGCCGGGCGATATAATTTTATTTTGTTTCCGCCCGACAAGGCCTCCTTTTTTTACCAACATGCCTTCTCCCCGCTTGGTACACCGGCCAGCGACGGTGAACCGGCATCAACCCTTGCATGGAGATTGAAATTGCTTTCACAAACGTACTATAGTAGGTAAAGAGTGAGTACGGAGCACCAAAGGAGAGAAAAAGGATGAATCAAACGTCGAACAAAACTGCTGTCAATATGAACCAAGGGGCTCTGATCGTTTCCTGCCCTGAAAAGCAAGGAATCATTGCTGCAATCACACAATTTCTTTATGAAAACGGAGCCAACATCTTGCACTCCGATCAATTTTCAACCAATCCGGAAAGCGGACACTTTTTTATGCGGGTCCAGTTTCTGATGGACAACCTGACCGGACGGATTGATGAACTTCGGAAACAATTTTCATTGATTGCAGAGCCGTTTCAGATGGATTGGAAAATCACGCATCCGTCCGAAAGAAAAAAACTGGCGGTCTTCGTTTCAAAGGAAGACCATTGTCTGCGGGAACTGTTGTGGCGTTGGAGTATCAAAGAATTGAATGCCGATATTGTCATGGTGGTTTCCAATCACCCGGACATGAAATATCTGGTTACACCCCACAACATTCCTTATTATCATGTCCCGGTGACCAAAGAAAACCGTGAAGAAGCCGCAGACATCCATCTGGAACTGCTTCAAAAACACCAAGTGGATACTCTTATCCTTGCTCGTTATATGCAAATTATCCCTGGTAAAATCATCGACCGTTATCCGAATCAAATCATTAACATCCACCACTCGTTTTTGCCGGCCTTTATCGGGGGGAAACCGTATCACCAAGCGTTCAACCGCGGGGTGAAGCTCATCGGGGCCACAGCACACTATGTCACGGAAGATTTGGATGAAGGTCCCATTATCGAACAAGATGTGAGCCGTGTCAATCACCGGCATCAAGTCGCCGATTTAAAACGAATCGGACGCGATCTGGAGCGGATCGTTTTGGCCAGAGCCGTCCAATGGCACATCAATGACCAGATTATCGTTCACAATCACAAAACCATCGTGTTTGAATAAAAAATCCCCTTTACAGGGGATTTTTTGCTTTATGACCACAACTTCGGCAACTCTTCCACACTGACCACCAATCCCATGGTTGCCATGATCACAGCGACCAGGATGCCAAAGACCGTCAGCCAAAGCGGATGCCTGTATTCACCGACAATCTCCTTCCGGCGGGCGGCAAACAGGATGATGGCCAGTGAAAGTGGCAGAATAAAACCATTTAACGTCCCCACCAAAATCAACATTTTCACCGGTTTTCCCACCACCACAAAAACCGCTGTGGACAACAAGATGAAGCAAACGGTCCACCACCGGTGATGACGGTCGATCTTTTCATGCCAAGTACGAATAAAGGAGACGGAAGTATATGCCGCTCCCACCACCGACGTAATGGCGGCCGCCCACATGACCAAACCGAACAATTGATAGCCTGTCTCTCCCGTGGCCAGCTGAAACACCGAAGCCGCCGGATTGCTTTCGCTTAATGTTCCCCCCGCAGAAACCACGCCCAATGTCGCCAAAAACAAGACCAAACGCATGACCGATGTGATGATGATTCCGGAAACCGAACTTCGGTTGGTTTCCGGCAACGCTTCCGTTCCTTTCAATCCGGCATCTAAAAGGCGGTGCCCTCCTGCAAAGGTAATGTATCCGCCAACTGATCCGCCGACCACGGTCACAATGGCCATAAAAAATGCATTCCACCCGTCAACGGGCACATCGGGAACCAGCGAGCGCACCGCAGCTTCACCCAGGGGAGGATGCGATCCCACTGCCACCCAGAGCGTCAGCCCAATCATCACAAATCCCAACAACACGGCAAACCGGTCCATCACTTTCCCGGCTTCTTTGGACAAAAAAACCATCACGGCAATCAACCCGCTGATGACCGCTCCCCATACCGCATCCACACCAAACAACACTTCAAACCCCAATCCGGCACCGGCCACATTGCCAATGTTAAAAGCCAATCCTCCTGACACCACCAAAAACGACAAAACGTGGCCGAGCCCCGGCCGGACCGCATGGGCAATATCCTGCGCCCGCATCTTCGATACAACAATAACCCGCCAAATATTTAATTGGGCTCCAATGTCGAGCAAAACGGAAGCCAAGATCACAAACCCGAAACTGGCTCCAAATTGGGCCGTGAATACGGAAGTTTGTGTCAAAAACCCGGGTCCGACGGCAGAAGTGGCCATTAAAAATGCGGCCCCCATCAAAGATAACCAAACTTTTTTCTGCACCGTACCAACCGCCTTTAATTGGATTGAATTAAAAAAAGATTCCGTTTTTTAATAATATACTTTTAAATGGTTTTATTTCTTTTCCATACTAACATATTTCCGCTTGCCACCAACACCTTCCCCGTTTAAAAAAACCACTTCTGAAATGACATTCAGAAGTGGTTTT
Organism: Thermoactinomyces vulgaris; assembly: GCF_005886755.1. Lineage (NCBI taxonomy): Bacteria > Bacillati > Bacillota > Bacilli > Caryophanales > Thermoactinomycetaceae > Thermoactinomyces > Thermoactinomyces vulgaris. The sequence goes on along the minus strand of NZ_CP039710.1, from coordinate 907,903 downwards.
CAAGTCAAGTCGAGATGCTTACTTCGCTTTGGCCGATCCCGGCTCTTTCGGGGTTCCCGCTCTTCTTCTTTTGGGCACTTCCTGGCGGAACGCCTTCAACAAGGAAACCGCCACACCGATCAGGATAAAGGCAAATGGAAAAGCAGCAATAATCGATGCCATCTGCAATCCTTCCAATCCGCCGGAGTAAAGCAAGATCAAAGCCGAAGCGGAAATAATGAGTCCCCAAATCCATTTGACGGTATTGGAAGGGTTTAAACTCCCGTCCGTCGTCTGCATTCCCAGCACAAACGTTGCCGAGTCGGCGGAAGTAATGAAAAACGTGCTGATCAAAATCACGGCAAGCACAATCATAATCCCGCTCAACGGCAAATGGGAAAGCATCGAGAACAGAGCCACTTCGGTTCCCTGCTCGCTCATCTGTTCAAAAAGCGGAATACCATCCGACATCTCCATGTGAAGTCCGGTTCCTCCGAAAACGCTGAACCAAAATGCCCCGAAAAAGGTGGGCACCAAGAGGACGCCGATCACAAATTCCCGCACCGTGCGCCCTTTTGAAATGCGGGCAATAAACGTTCCGACAAACGGAGCCCAAGCAATCCACCATGCCCAGTAAAAGATCGTCCAACTTTGAATCCATTCATTAGCCTGCGGATTAAACGGCCCCAAATAGAAACTCATCCGGGGCAACTCCTGAATATACGCCCCCAACGTTGATGTTAACAAATTCATGATAAACTTGGTCGGTCCCGTGAACAAAACAAAAAACATCAACAATACCGCAATCAGAATATTGATATTGCTCAAGTACTTGATCCCTTTATTCAGCCCGGTGGTGGCCGAAAGAATAAACAAGCCGGTCACAATCACAATGGCGATGAATTGGGTGAGGATGTTATTTTCCAGCGGCGTCACAAAAGAAAGCCCTCCGCCGATCTGAATGGCCCCCAATCCCAAGGAAGTGGCCACGCCGAACACCGTGGCATAAACGGAAATAATATCAATTGTTTTCCCGACCGGTCCCTTCACTTTCTCTTTCAACAGTGGATAAAAGGTGTGGCTGATCAATCCCGGAGCATCTTTTCGAAAGTTTGCATAAGCAAGCGCCAATCCCAAAAGGGCATAAATTCCCCATGGATGCAATCCCCAGTGGAAGAAGGAATAACGCATCGCATCATTGGCGGCGGTACCGGAACCTGGTTGGGCAAAGATCGGCTGATAAAGATGGGACAACGGCTCAGCTGTTCCCCAAAAGACCAGTCCGATCCCCATTCCGGCACTGAATAACATGGCAAACCATGAAATGGTGCCAAATTCGGGACGATCGGTATCCTTTCCGAGTCGAATATTTCCATAGCGGCTGAAAATGAGGAATAAAGAAAAGATCAAAAAGGCCGTGGTGGAAAACAAATAGAACCAACCAAACTTATCCTGCAAAAAAGTCTGGATATCGTTCATGACCGTCAGAATATGTTTTGGGGCGACACCCCCCCACAAAATAAAGACAAAGGAAATAATCACTGAAATAATGAAGACGTTGGTAAATTTTTTCATGCTTCAATCCTTCCTATTTACAGACTGGTAAAAATGCTCCGGTTTCATAATTAAGATATATTCCCCGGTTTTTCGATTTTTAAACCGTGTTTTTTCAAAGAGAATAAAAAAAAGGATTGAGGAATCTGTTTCCCCAATCCTCTCAAGATCAGTATTCTCCCAAATCAATCAAATCATTCATTTCCTGATATTGGTTTTGCATACGCTTTTTGATATTCACTTCCCAATGTTGGGACAAAAAGCGGGCCGCTTCATCCAAATCACTAAAAACCTTGCGCTCTCCCTGATAAATCACCATCCAACCTTCGTCCAAACCTTTGAACACTCTTTCCACTTCAATCTTATGTTCATCCTTCGACGTCGAAAAATAAGTCGATTCCCCGACTTTCAAGTTTTTTAAAATATTTTTCACTTCTTGTTCCTTCATCATCTTTCTCCCTTTGGCATATGCACCAATCATCTTTGTTCATGTACATCATAACATGATCCGGCATCCAATATAAAAGCGCCATCTGAAGAGTATGAAAATCAGAGGCGCTGATTTACTGAATCCATTTAACGAGAAAATGGATATTGATTGGGAGCTACAAAGGTATTGGGACCATGGTATTGATTGGGAGAAGCGTACTGGCCCTGCGGCGGCTGATATTGGTTTCCGCCCGGAGGCATCGGCAATGCCTTTTGCTGGGACTGTGGTTGATCCTGAGAATTCTCCTCCAAATCTTCCATCCCAAACTCTTCCAAAACGCGGCGCACCAATTTTAACTCGTCATTGACCATTTCATCTTGATCTTTTGATTTGAGCAAAAGATTTTGATATTGCAAAAGAGCTTCTTCAATTAAATCAAGTTCGGCCTTTGATAAATTAACGGTGATTTTCATGATTTCTACTCCTTTATTTAAAACCTACAATACTACTAATATCATAATCGGATAGGAATCACAAAACAACCAGAAGAACATCTTGTGAAACCAATAACTTTCACATCGCCCGCGGAAATAATTATTCTTTTTTCCGCATTTTTATGGATTCCTTCACTCTTTTGCCCGCTTTTTTTCCAAATCAGCCAAATTGTTCATCACTTTTTCAAAGATTTTTATCGCTCTTTGATCACCGGCATCATCCACCGAACGCAACAACACGGCCACCGAATAACGCGGCGTTTCCACGGGGCCGAAACCGATCATCCATTTGTTGTACCGGTCTTTGTCCACCCCGATCTGAGCCGTTCCCGTCTTCCCCGCCAGGGACCAGGTTGCATTTTTAAGCGATGAAGCCGTGCCATCTGTGACGACTTGACGCATCAGCGCTTTGACGGATGCGGCGGTTTCCGGCTTGAGCGGTTTGGCCCCTTCGATTGTCTGCTCCCGAAAGCGAAATAACATGCGCCCTTCAGCATCTTTGATTTCCTTCACCAGACGCGGTTCCATGGTTTTTCCCTGATGGAAGACCGAAGTGATCATATTGGTTGCCTGAACCGGGGTCATCCGGACATCGCGCTGTCCGATCCCGGTTTGCACCAAAACCCCTTCATCTTTTTTATTCGTGGAATCTGCAAAAATCAGTCCCGTTTGCTCTTCAGCCAACTGCGCAAACGACGGGTCGTGAAACACTTTGCCGTTCCAGATCACTTTTTGCCCGAGCCCCAACCGCTTCGCATACTCTTCCAGTTTTTCAGGACCGAGTGTTTTGGCCACGGTGCCAAAAACAATATTGCAGGACTTGGCATAAGCTTCGGCAAACGTAATTTTTCCGTGCCCTTCGGGATCATTGTCCCGCAAATGATATTGATCCAATTTTCCTTTGCAATGGAAAGTGGTGTCCGGGCGGACCAATCCCTGATCCAAAGCCGCCACCGCAACCACAGTCTTAAAGATCGAGCCGGGTGTTGCCTCCATCACCGCCCGGTTTTCCCAATGATTTTCCCCTTCCTTTTCCGAATTTCCTTTCGGCCGGCTGGCCATCGCCAGGATATCCCCGGAAGAGATCTCCTGAATCACCACTGCACCGTCATCCACACTTTCTTCTTGCAACAGGTTTTCCGCCATTTGCTGAATCTCTTTGTCCAATGTGGTGACAAGGGTCTTGGGCCGGTCTCCGGATCCGCGTTGAATATCTTTTCGTTTCATCTGCACCCCGTTTAACGGTTTTCCCGTCCGTGCCTTGGTATAAATTAAAAGATGCTCTTCTTCTCCGTGCAAAAATGGTTCAAAAGCTTGTTCAAGCCCGGAGATTCCAATGAATGATTCGGGATGCCAATTTCCGTTTTGGGCTTGCTCCTGATACCGGTTTTTCAAAAGGAGCGGACTGCGGGCAATCTGTCCGATCACTTGTTCCGCCACTTGGTTTAATGTCATGCGCTGGTCCGATTGAACCACCATCACCCCCGGGATGTTCATCGCTTCGATCCTCTCCCGCTCCAAGGGGGACAGGGTGATTTCTTCCCCGCGAATGCCTGACAAGATCGCGGGAGACTTCAGATGCAACAACTGGCGTCGGAATGCCTCATACGGATAATGGATCCATTCGGCAATCTGTTTGAATTGCTCCTCGCGCAGCTTGAGCTGCTCTTCACTTTGCGGAAAGATCAGCAAATGCCAATCGTTCCCTCCAACCAGCGTTTCTTGATGGCGATCCAAAATGTCCCCGCGACCGCTTTGAATCACAATTTCTTTGTTTTGCCGCGTTTGTGCCATGGTGACCAAATCAACTTGTTTATTCACAATTTCAAAAGACCGCGCCGAGGCGATCTGAATCATGTACAACCGAACCAAAATCACTGCAAACATGGACAAAATCAACAAGCTGACTGTGATGCTTCGCCAATTTCGTTTCATGATGACACCCCACTTCTTTCATCAGCTTCGACAGGATGAAAGCGGGGTATACTTCTTATATCAAAGCAGTCTTTCATACCAAAAAAGAAAATAAACCATTATTTATTCAGCGCGATGTTCTTTCTGTTCAGCATTTTTTCAGAAAATCCCTTTTTTTTTGCCCAAAAAAGCTCTTGCATTTTTGCAAGAGCTTTCTCCTGTTAATTTTTCTGTTCTCTTTGTGCTTGATTGGCATTACTCATTTTGATGTACTGATTATGCTGCTCATACGTCTCGGCAAAGTAATGTTCGCCGCTGCCATCTCCCTTGGTGACATAATACTGGTAAGAATGCTGTTCCGGTTCCAAAGCGGCGCGCAACGCTTCTTCCCCCGGATTGGCGATCGGCCCCGGCGGCAAACCTTTGACTTGATATGTATTATACGGGTGCTGTTTGTATTTCAACTGATGAAAAGGAATATCCTTCCATTTCTCCTTCAACTGCGTCACATACAAAAAAGTGGCGTCGATTCCCAGTTTCTGATTATCGGTGCTGTGCAGCCGGTTATAAATCACACCGGAAATGCGCGGATATTCCTGCTTTGCCTTTCCTTCCCTTTCCACCAGCGACGCAATTGTCACCAGCTTATCCAACGTCATGCCTTTTTCCGGTTCATTTTGATTGAGCCGGTCACGAATTTTCAGTTTTTCGACACGCTGTGCAAACTGGCCCAGCATGATGTTGATGATTTCCTCTTCCGAAGCCGTTTTTGGAAAGTCATAGGTGCTGGGGAACAAATATCCTTCCAATTTAAACGGTCGGTCGGGATTTTGGGGAATGTTCACCTCAAAATTATATTTTGGTTTTTTACTATTCAATAAATCTAGAAACTTTTCTTTGTCAAAATCCTCTTTTTCCTTTTCAAGGCGATTGGCGATTTTCATGGCATCCCATCCTTCGGGAATGGTCACCGTAACAACGTTTTCTTCGCCTTTAGAAAATTTTTCTAATATTCGATCGATGTCTTCATCAGGCTCAATCAGGTAATTCCCGGCTTGCAGGTTGGTCTTTTGCTTGAGAAAAACATAAAGACCGAAACAATAGGACCGGCGAATGATTTGCTTTTCCTCCAAAATCTTGCCGACTTGCTTCAATGATGTATTTTTAGGGATTTCCACCGCCACTGGTTCGGTTCGTTCCGATGAGCCCAAAGTGAAATCCATAAAGAAGTAACCCAGAATCCCCCAACCGGCCAGCAGCGCAATGGTAAAGAAGATGCGCCAAAACCATTTCATGAGACGTGGACTCCTTTTTCTGATTAAATCTCTTCTTTATTACAAGAAACCCTTCTCTATGTTAGCACAGTTTATCAAAAAGAAAACGGGGTTCCCCCCGTTTTTACTGAAAGTCATGAAAATATAACATTTCGTCAACGGCATCGGCAATATTTTCCCACTCTTGCTCATCCTCAATTTCTTCGATGCGCCCTTGATTGACATGAAACAAGTGCAGATCATCCGGATGATCGCCGTCTTTTTGCAACAAAGCATAGTGTTGTCCGTTCACTTCAACTTCATGGACAATCCGGTAAGGAGTGCCGGCCGGTTCGACATTGGAAACCATGTGATCCGGATATTGCTGACGCAAGATATTCACTTCTCTTGCTCCGTGAACCGAAAGGTTGTTATTGTTCATTTTCCTCACTTTCCTCTTCCAATTCACTCACCAGTGTGTTAAACACTTCTTCCACCATATCCCATTCTTCTTCATTCTCTTCTTCAATCATTTCCAGATTCAAATTGCCATCCTCTTCGGTATAGCGAAAAGCCATCACTTCTTGGTAAGGCTCCTGTTCGTCCGGTTCCCCGCCTTGTTCCCCGTCGACCGGCGTGACAAACATATAGCTTTTGCCTGTTTCATCATGATCAAACGTATATAAGATCTCAAACTTTTCCTCTTTCCCGTTTTCCGTCGGAATGATCAAGTATTCCGGTTCATGATTATGTGCCATTAAAATTGCCTCCTCTTTGCATCCAGATATCCTTGCAAAATCCATGTCGCAGCCAGTTGGTCAACCACCTTTTTCCGTTTGCGGCGGGAAAGATCGGCATCAATCAAGGTGCGCTCTGCCGCTGCTGTTGACAAGCGTTCATCCCACAAGTGCACAGGATATCCATATCGCTTTTTTAATTCTTCGGCCAGTTGCCGGCTCAACTCCCCGCGGGGACCGATGGTCCCGTTCATGTTGCGGGGGAAGCCGACAACCAGCTCTTTTATTTGATATTGTTCCACAAGTTGGTCCAATTCTTTCAACCAGTTACTGTTTTTGCGGTCAATGACTTTGACGCCCTGAGCGGTCAGCCCTAATGCATCGCTGACCGCCACGCCAATTCTCCGGTCTCCTGCATCCAGTCCCAGAATCCGGGGGAAATCATCTATATGCTTTGAAGAGAGTTCATCCAAATCCATTTTCCAATACCTTTCTTATTGATTCTGCCTTTCCACACCCAAGTAGTGCTTGACGAGTTCTTCGATAATTTCATCCCGTTCCATTTTCCGGATCATGGCACGGGCATTTTTATGGCGCGGAATATAAGCCGGATCTCCTGAAATAAGGTAGCCCACAATTTGGCTGATCGGATTGTAACCTTTTTCCTTCAAGGCCTCATAAACGTGGAACAACAAATCTTTAGGGTCGATCTCATTTCCACCTCGGAAATTAAACTTCATCGTTTCATCCATGGATGATCTCACACCCCTCTCTTATGAAGATCCGCACTTTAATCCTTCGCCTTTTGCAATGGATTATCCTTTGTTTTTAACAGGACATTTGCCGGCGGATCCACTCACTGACTCCGGCCAAAGCAGCCGGCAATTGTTCCGGTTTCTTGCCTCCGGCTTGCGCCATATCCGGACGGCCGCCACCGCCGCCACCGCATTGGACAGCCACTTCTTTCACCAATTTTCCGGCGTGCAACCCTTCCTTTACGTATTTGGGGGAGACCGAAGCCACAATGGACACTTTTCCGTTTGAAGCCGCGCCCAGCACGATGACTCCTTCTTCGAGGTGCTTACGCAAATCGTCCATTAACGAGCGCAACGGTTCCATGCCGCCGGCTTGCACTTGTGTGGCGAGCACCGGGACTCCGGACACTTCCTGCACCTGATTCAGCAATTTGGCAACCTGAGCCTGGTTTAACTTGGCCGTGAGGGATTCGTTTTCCCTTTCCAACTCTTTCTGGCGGTTTTGCAATTGTTCAATCCGTTCCGGAACATCTTGCGCTTTGCTTTTCAACTGCCGGGCAGCCTGGTTGAGCCATCCGATCTGCTCTTCAACGAACGCATAAGCATGGCGCCCGGTCACTGCTTCGATCCGGCGGGTTCCGGAACCGATTCCGCTTTCCCCGGTAATTTTGAAAAGACCAATCTCACCGGTGAATTTCACATGGGTTCCGCCGCAAAGCTCCAAGCTGTAGTCGTCAATTTTCACGACCCGCACGATGCTGCCATATTTTTCGCCAAACAAAGCCATGGCTCCCATCGCTTTGGCCTCGTCCAGCGGCTTGATCATGACTTCCACCTTATTATTAGCCCAAATCTGTTCGTTTACACGCCGTTCCACTTCTTTGATTTCCTCTTCGGACATCGCGCCGATGTGTGTGAAATCAAAGCGGAGGCGATCCGGCGCAACCAAAGAACCGGCTTGGTTCACATGTTCGCCCAAGACATCTTTTAAGGCTTGGTGCAACAAGTGAGTGGCCGTATGGTTTTTCACCGTGTCCTGGCGCAAATCGCGATGGATGGCGACTTTGACCGTTTCTCCTTCGCGGATCGTCCCTTTTTCAACCTGAATGTTGTGGACATGCTCACCACGCGGTCCTTTTTGCACATCCAGCACGGTCAGTTCCGCCTGGCCGGACAAAATGACGCCCCGGTCGGCGACCTGCCCGCCGCTTTCCGCATAAAACGGGGTTTCTTTCAGGATCAAAAACCCTTTTTGTCCTTCCGTCAATTCCCGAACCCGTTCCTCTTCATGAATCAACACGGAAACGGTGGTCTGGCATTCGGTTTTTTCATAACCGACAAACTCCGTGTCCACTTGCAATTCAGAGAGAACACCGCCTTGCACCTGCATGCTGTCCGCATCTTCCCTCGCGGAACGGGCCCGTTCCCGTTGTTTTTTCATTTCTTCTTCGAATCCCTGACGGTCGACGGAAACCCCTTGCTCGCGGGCAATTTCTTCGGTTAAATCAAAAGGAAAACCATAGGTGTCATACAATTTGAATGCTTCTTTTCCGGAGATTTCTTGTTTTCCTTCGGTTTTTGCTTTATCCAAGACCTTTTCAAGAATATGCAAGCCTTCGGTCAATGTTTCCAGGAATTTTTCTTCTTCACTCCGGATGACCCGTTGGATGAAATCTTGTTTTTGCACCGGCTCCGGATAGTAATCTTTCATGATCTCCGCCACGATCGGGGTCAATTCATAAAGGAACGGCCGTTTGATCCCCAGCTTCCGTCCGTAACGAACGGCCCGGCGCAACAAGCGGCGCAAAACATAGCCGCGGCCCTCATTGGAAGGAAGCGCTCCATCCCCCACGGCAAAAACAATGGTCCGCACATGATCAGCAATCACTTTCAACGCGACATCGGTTTCCTCTTTTTCCCCGTAGGCCACTCCCGCTTTCTCACAGGTTGCATGGATGATCGGCTGGAACAAATCCGTGTCATAGTTGGTCGGAACATCCTGCATCACCGAAGCCATCCGTTCCAACCCCATGCCGGTATCAATGTTCTTTTTCGGCAGGGGCGTGTAAGTCCCGTCCGGATTGTGGTTGTATTGGGAAAACACGAGGTTCCAGATTTCCAGATACCGTTCGTTTTCACCGCCGGGGTAACACTCCGGATCCGAGGGATCACAAAGATGGGCCCCGCGGTCATAGAAAATTTCGGTATTGGGGCCGCTCGGTCCCTCGCCGATATCCCAGAAATTTTCTTCCAGGCGGATGATCCGCTCATCGGGCAAGCCGATTTTCTCTTTCCACAGCCGGTAAGCTTCCTCATCTTCCGGGTGAATGGTTACGGACAATTTTTCCGGATCCAGCCCCATCCATTTGGGATCGGTCAGGAATTCCCAAGCCCACTCGATCGCTTCTTCTTTAAAGTAATCCCCGACCGAAAAGTTTCCCAACATCTCAAAAAACGTATGATGGCGGGCCGTGTATCCGACATTTTCAATATCATTGGTACGGATCGCTTTTTGCGAATTGACGATCCGTGGATTTTCCGGTTTCACCCGGCCGTCAAAATACTTTTTCAATGTGGCCACCCCGCTGTTGATCCACAACAGAGAAGGATCATCCACAGGGACAAGCGATGCACTGGGTTCGATTTTGTGCCCTTTTTCCGCAAAGAATTCAAGATATTTCCGGCGAATTTCACTTGCTTTCATCAACCCTTACCTCCTTTTTCCAATAAAAAACCTCCCCGTCCTCGATCAGGGACGAGAAGGCTGTTCTCGCGGTACCACCCTTATTACCGTCAAATCCCGGTCCTTTCGAAGCCGGGTATGTAACACGGTCACCTCATTAAAGGATAACGGCAGATTCTGCCGGCAGGGATTAGCTGCATTCCGGAACTGGCCGTGGATCGATCGGTTCCGGAAAAGCCTCTCAGCCCACGGGCTTTTCTCTCTGGCGGGGATTCAATCCACTCGGTTCCTTCATCATGTTTCACATATTCCAGATGCTCTTTGGTTTTTTTATTATACAATCTGTTTTGCCGGGTTTCAAACCCTTCGTTCAATAAAATGTTGCAAAATATGCTCCACCGTCACTTTTCCCATCGCAAAAACGGGAACAGCCAAAAGCAATCCCAAAACCCCCCCGATTTCCCCACCGACCAATAAGGCCAAGATAATAAACAACGGATGCATATGCAGGCTTCGCCCGACAATCTGTGGCGAAATCACATTCCCTTCCAGCATCTGGACAAAGAGATTGACGATCACAACGCCGACGGCCGTTTTGGGAGAAACGGTCAGTGCCACAAACAATGACGGAATGAGGCCAAATATGGGGCCCAGATACGGAATGACATTAAAGACGGCAACCAAAGCCGCCATCAAGAGTGCATAGGGCAACCCCACAATGAGATAACCGATATATGCCAGCACCCCGACAACCACGCAAACCAGAAACTGCCCGCGAATGTAATTGCCCAGTGCATCGTCCACATCCCTCAACAAACGGAGAATCGGCTTGCGCTGTTTTTTGGGCAACAAAGTAAGCAATGTCCGTTCAATGGATTGAATGTCCTTTAACATGTAAAAAGCCAAAAAAGGAATGATCAAAACGAGAAACAACTGGTTGATGGTGCTGCCGATCCCGCTCATCATGTTTCCCACATAACCGGTCATCTTATGCTCCAATTTTGACAATGCTTGCTCGATGCCTTCTTTGACCCCAAAAGGCAACAACTCTTTGCTGTGATCATTGTATTCTTTGATCATGAGCTGGATCCGCTCATTCCATTCCGGAAGATGCTCAGCCAACTCTTTGAATTGATGTTGCAAAAGCGGAATGGTGTTCATCGCCAAAATCACCAGAGACAGGATAAACAAACTGTATATGAGCAACACCGCCAGACTGCGCGGCAGAAACTTCTGGCTCAACAAATTGACCACCGGATTTAATAAATAGGAAATGATCATGGCAATTAAAAAAGGGCCGAAAACCGCCTTTAAAAAACGAAAAATGCCCGATATCCACGGTCCGAGTTGCATAAGAAAATACAAGATGCCGAGCAGAACAAGGACAAAAAGAGCCCGATGCAAATATTGCGGCATTTTCCATTGCTCCACGGACGGCACCTCCCGAAAAACCAATCTTACTTATAAGATACGAAAACCTGTCTCATTTTATGAGAAGCAAAAAATCCCCGGGCTTATTTTGGGCCCGGGGATTTTCGCGGGGTTTGGTTATCTTGCGATTTGGAAGCGACGAAGCCCTTTCATGAGCCCTTCCATCATGATTTTGCGCAACCATTTGTTTTTTTGCATGGCACGCATCATGGACTGCAAATAGTACTGCATCTTGCTTTTTTGCCGCATGTGCATCATCCGTCTGAAGCCGAATAAAATCAATCCGCCTGCGATAAGGGTGTAAAGTGTCCGGCGCATGACGAAGCTCCCTCCTTGTGGGTGAGGTCAGTCCAAATACGAAAGGTGAGAGCTTTCCTCCAAAAACAGGTCATTGAGGGAAGTCAGGGTTCCGTCTTCTTCCACTTGATACACCGAGGTAATTTGATCTTCTTCTGTGGTGATTTCCACAAAGCAGTGCCAGCAATACAGCTGATTGGTTCCCACTTTTCCCAGGTCGTGAGAATTGCAATTCGGACAACGAAGCATACTGATTTCCTTCCTTCAAGAATTGGCATCTTTGACTTCAATTTGGTCGGCGGGGGCAATCAACACATCTTCTCCCCAAATCAGCGGTTTTTTCGTTTTCAACCACTTTCTGCCGTCCCGAATGTCATTTAAGATGCCGTCAGAGAGTTCGTACCCTATCAGCGTCCCCATTTCTTCCAGAAAATAGACATTTTCCACCAAACCCATTTCATATCCGCTGCTGGTTAAAATGGTGCGTCCTTTTAATTTCTTGTCTCCCGAACAAATGCTCATCCAATTCTTGTTTTTCGGGTTGGCGGAAAATGGATGCTCGTTGTCCACTACGACGGCATCATTTCCGATGGAAACGATATGGTCCGTCGAAATAAACTTTCGCCTTTTAAACAAACCGCCGTCTTCCATCAAAATACCCCTGAACTGTTGCTCTTCATCAAACAGAAGATCACAGACGGTTCCCAACTTCTTGCCTGTTTCAAGATGGATGATGGAAAGCCCGATCACTTCCTGGGATTTGCGCAAGGATATCAGCCTCCCCCGCTACCCTTAGTATTGGCGGATCACCGTCGGAAATGCGGGGGACTTGTTACCAGTCTTCCTCAATCAAATCTTGAAGCCGGCTGTTTCGTTCCTCACCCCGTTGGTTTTTCAATCCCTCGACCAAGGCTTCCTTTTCCCCGCACATGATCAGATACGATTTGCTCCGGGTAATCCCCGTATAAATCAGATTCCGCTCCAGCATCCGGCGAAAAGCAAATAATACCGGAAACACCACAATCGGAAATTCGGATCCTTGCGCCTTATGGACGGAACAGGCATATGCCAGGGAAATTTGGCCCAATTGCGTCTTTTTATAAGGAACTTCCAACCGGTCGTACCGCACCCACAACACCGGCTGATCCCCGGAAGCCGTTTCGTCAATGGAGGTGATGATGCCCATATCCCCGTTATAAACCGGATGTTCCGTGTGATTGACAAGCTGCAACACTTTGTCTCCCAACCGAAACACCGTGTCTCCCCAAGCAATTTCTTTTTTTTGCGGGCCCGGGGGATTTAAAACGGCTTGAATCTCTTCGTTGATGCGGTTCACCCCGACGGGGCCTTTGTAAATCGGGGCCAGAACCTGGATGTCAAACAACGTGTACCCTTTTTTGACGGCATTGACGACGGTTTGCACTATGACGGACAGCGCTTGTTCTTTTTTGCACGAAAAAAAACGGCGGTCGGGCCGGGGCAACAACAAATCATCCGGAACCTCACCGTTTTTCACGGCATGCGCCAGCTCAATGATCGAAGAGCCTTCCTGTTGCCGGAAAATTTCCGTCAACTCGGCACGGGGAATTTCTTTCACCTGCAAGAGATGATGCAAAACCTGGCCGGGTCCCACGGAAGGAAGCTGGTCTTGATCCCCGACCAAAATCACCTGCATCCCCTTTGGAATCGCCCGGAAAAGTGAATTGGCCAGCCAGATGTCGAGCATCGAAACCTCGTCCACAATTAACAAACTTCCTTCAATCGGATGATCGGCATGATGCTCAAAAAATTCTCCTTTCCATCCCAACAACCGGTGAATCGTCATTGCCGGAAGCCCCGTGGTTTCAGACATCCGCTTGGCGGCCCGCCCGGTGGGCGCAACCAGCCGGATGGGAAACGGCTTCTCCGTTCCTTTGTAATCCTCGGGATTGATGGAAATTTCATTCAGGCGGGAAAACAGCTGACAAATCCCTTGGATCACGGTGGTCTTCCCCGTTCCCGGCCCACCGGTCAAGATCATCAAGGAAGACAACATCGCCGTGATCAAGGCATCTCTCTGCTTTTCGGCATAACTGACTGACAACTCTTCTTCAATCTCCCCGATTTTTCCGTAAATGTCCGCCACCGAGTAATCCGGCTCAAACGGCTCCTCCAGCAATTGCTTGACCCGCATGGCAAGCCCGTATTCCGCGTAATACAACGAAGGCAGATAATAGCGGCCGTCTTCTAATATCAACCGGTCATCATCCAACAGATGCTCAATATAAAGCGTCCGTTTCTCTTCCGGAAACCATCGGACCGCCTCTTCCCCCAACAGATCATTGACCGCTTCGTTCAACTGTTCCCAAGTGGCGTAAACATGTCCCCGGGACAGAGAGGCTTCCTTGATCACATACAGCAACGCGGCTTGAAAACGCTCCGGCGCATCTTCGCTGAGCCCTTGTGCTTTGGCAATTTCATCGGCCCGCCGAAACCCGATTCCGTCAATTTCTTCAATCATCCGGTAGGGGTTTTCTTTCAGAATGGAGATGGTCTCATGTTTATATGTTTGAACGATCCGCAAGGCCAAGGCCGGGCCGATTCCGAATTGATACAAATAAACCAACGCTTGCTCCAGTCCCTGATGGTCATGAAGTTGCTCAGCGATTTTCCGGGCTTTTGCGGCCGAAATCCCTTTGATTTCCTCCAAACAACGGGGATCGTTTGCAATTTTGTCGAGCGCCTCCGTCCCCAAAAAATCAACGATTTTTTCTGCCGTCTTTTGCCCCACGCCGGAGAACAGCCCGCTGGAAAGATAACGGATGATGGCGTCTCTGGAGCGCGGAATCTCTTTTTGCACGCGATGGGCATACCATTGCCGGCCAAACTTGGGATGGTTTCTCCACTCTCCGTAGCAACAATAAACTTCTTCCTGATACGGGCGCAACATATTGCCGACCACGGTGATCTCCTCTTCCTCCACTTCCTCGGAAGCATCCGTCACCTTCAATATAAACACGCCATATCCGGTTTCCTCGTTATAAAAAATTTCCTGTTTGAAAACGCCTTTGACATAGCTTTCTTGAAACAGATCCAACTGTGTATTCATGACACTCACCCTGATTCATGCCTTAAAGAAAAGGACCTCAAACAAACATCTGAGGTCGCTTTTAAGAATTATCCCGTAAAATCTTCTTTCATTTCATCCATCACATATTCCATCGCACATTCGGGGGAGCAAAATTCCGCTTGCTCCTGCTCCGCATCCCAATCGATGCGGGACGGGTCAAACGGATTGTATTCGTGTTCGCAACAACGGCAGCGCTTGGTTTGCACTACTTGATCCAGCCCCTGTTCCAAGCGTCTTAAATGTTTTTTTTCCAACTTTAATACTTTGGCAATAAACTCCATAATTTGTTGTTTATTCTCAAAATACAACGGATCTTCTTTGGCATACGTGGTCGGATTCCACCACACCCACCGGCCGTCGGAAAGGTGGGCGACGTAAAAGTCTTCCACCACCCGCTCCGAAGCTTGTTCCAAACGTTGGTAGGAAGGAAAACCCAACTCGGCGGCCAAATTATCCATCAATGCACGGTCAATGTCGGCAAGCATGGTTTTCCAGTCAATGTTGTCCAATTCCTTTTCCCAATCTTCCATTTGATCAAGGGCATGCAAATTCAATGGTCTCCCTCCCTTTCTTTTTCCATTTGTTTCGATCTCCACCCTTGTCCATTCCTGCTTTTGCCGGTTTTTACACCGAAGTCAATCTCTCCACAACCGACGCTGTGATTTGCGCCGCCTGTCTCACTTCTTCTTCGGTATTTTCCCAGCCGAAACTGAAGCGAATGGCCGATTTTGTCACTTCATCCGGCAAATTCATCGCTTTCAAGACATGCGACACTTCCAGCGTTCCGGATGTACATGCCGAACCGCTCGCACACGCAATTCCTTCCAAATCGAAATTCATCAGTAACGTTTCGGAATCCGTACCGGGAAAACTAACATTGACAATGTGGGGAAGGCTCCGGTCGGGATCGCCGTTAATCACGTGACGGGTTCCGCGTTTTTGCAGCTCTTTCAAAAAGAGTTTCCGCAACCCTTCCATTTTTGCCCTGTGCTCCCGGCGTTTTTGGCCGGCGATTTCAGCTGCTTTTCCAAATCCGACGATTCCCAAAACGTTTTCCGTTCCGGCACGGCGCCTTCTTTCCTGGGCACCGCCAAAAAAGCGGGGAATCAGCGGAACCTCCGGTGCGAAATAAAGGGCACCCGCCCCTTTGGGACCGTTGATCTTATGGCTGGAGATGGTAACCAAATCCACGGGTAATGTTTTTACATCGATTTCTTCCACCCCGAATGCCTGCACTGCATCGGTATGAAAAAAAATCCCCCGTTCCCGGGCCCATTCGCCGATTTCCCGGACAGGCTGAAGGGTGCCCACTTCATTGTTTCCATACATGATGGAAACAAGAGCCGTATCCGGCCGGGTCGCCTCTTTCAAAGCTTCCAAATCCACAAGCCCTTTGGAATCCACCGGAAGATAAGTGACTTCAAACCCGTTCCGTTCCAAATAATGGCATGTATCCAAAACCGCATGGTGTTCAATTTGAGATGTGATCAAATGATTTCTGCCTTTTTTGCGTTCTGCCTCCATGACCCCGAACAAGGCCAGGTTATCTGCTTCAGTTCCGCCGCTGGTAAAGACAATCCGGCTGCTGTCGGCATTCAAGCTTTGTGCGATTTGATCACGTGCCCGATCCAGCGCGCTTCTCACTTCCCTGCCGTATTGGTGGATACTGGAGGGGTTCCCAAACGCATGATCCAAAAAAGGCAACATGGCTTCTTTCACTTTTGGATGGATCGGTGTTGTCGCTGCATGGTCTAAATAAATTGGCATTGATTTTCACCTTACCTGCTGAACTCTTTAAAAATCTATAATAAAAAGATACGCCTTTTCGCTTCTTTTTAAAAGTTTCTTCAGATATAAAACATATAACCGTCATGATTTCCGTCATCGGAATCATTGATCAATGAGGCCAGCGTGGTGCTGTCCAATTCTTTGACAATGGCATCCCGGACGCGTTTCCACAAGTTCCGCCTGGCAGGATCATCTTCTTCGGTGTATTCCACCAGGTTAATGGGGCCTTCCAAAACCCGGATGATGTCTCCGGCGGTGATCTCTTCGGGATCTTTTGCCAGTTTATATCCGCCGTAAGCTCCGCGTACACTCCGCACCAGACCGGCATTGCGCAGCGGGGCGATCAGCTGTTCCAAATAATGCTCCGATAACCCGTGGCGTTCAGCCACGCTTTTTAAAGGAACCGGCCCTTGTCCAAACCGTTTGGCCAGATCCATCATAATGGTTAAACCATATCGACCCTTGGTTGAAATTTTCAAGATTGCCACTCCTTTAACTTACTTAATCAAACATTTTATGGTTTTCATATGCCGTTTCCGGCTTCCCGACGTTTTTTCTTTTAACCGGATACAAAAATTTCCGATGCCCGTGTGCCAATCGCAAGAATGGATCGACAGTTCATTGTCAGTGTATCATAGCTTCATTCTCTTTTAGCAATCTTTTTTCCTGTACTTTTTGTTACATTCCGCTTGGAAAACGTTCTGTTTCCCTTTACTTTTCCTGAATTTATCATAAAAATAAAACGTAGATGATTGATCAGGAAAGGCGGAACCATATGGACTTGTTTGAATATGGATACCAACAAACCAAAAAGGAAAGCGAACCACTGGCAGCCCGGATGCGTCCCCGCCACATCGATGAAGTGATCGGACAACAACATATCATCGGACCGGGAAAACTGCTCCGGAGGATGATCGAAGCCGATCGCCTGTCTTCCATTATTCTATACGGACCGCCCGGCACGGGAAAAACGACCCTGGCGCATGTGATCGCCAACCACACGCAAGCTTACTTTGAACAACTGAATGCAGTGACCGCCGGCGTCAAAGATTTACGCCAAGTCATCTCGGAAGCCAAAGAACGGTTAACCATGCACGGCCGGCGTTCCGTCCTCTTCATTGACGAAATCCACCGCTTCAACCGCTCACAGCAGGATGCCCTGCTCCCGCACGTGGAGAACGGAACCATCATCCTGATCGGCGCAACGACCGAAAACCCGTCTTTTGAAGTGAATGCCGCGCTGCTTTCCCGTTCCCGCATGTTTATGTTGGAACCGCTGAAGGATTCCGAAATCCGGCAAATTCTGCTCCAAGCTTTACAGGACCCGGATCGGGGATACGGCAAGGAAAACATCCGCTTGGATGAAGAAGCGCTTCAGCATTTCGTCCGCGTGGCCGGCGGAGACAGCCGCAACGCTTTAAACGCGTTGGAACTCGCTGTCATGACCACTCCCCCTGACCAAGACGGGGTCCGCCACATCACGTTGGACATTGCCGAAGAATCCATTCAGAAAAAAGTGGTGCGTTACGATAAAAGCGGCGACAACCATTATGATACCATTTCCGCCTTTATCAAAAGCATGCGCGGTTCGGATCCGGATGCCGCGCTTTATTACCTGGCGAAAATGTTAAAGGCCGGGGAAGATCCCCGTTTCATCGCCCGCCGGATTTTGATCCATGCGGCCGAAGATGTCGGAATGGCCGATCCGCGCGCACTGTTGAT
Organism: Thermoactinomyces vulgaris; assembly: GCF_005886755.1. Classification (NCBI taxonomy): domain Bacteria; kingdom Bacillati; phylum Bacillota; class Bacilli; order Caryophanales; family Thermoactinomycetaceae; genus Thermoactinomyces; species Thermoactinomyces vulgaris. Next base: position 889,757 of record NZ_CP039710.1, on the reverse strand, counting down.
CGCCTCAGCCGCTGCACACTCGGTGGACCTGGTGGGCCTGCCTGAAGCACAAATCCCCATGGCACAAGCGGTGATTTACATCGCCACCGCCCCGAAAAGCAATGCCGTGGTGAGGGGAATTCAAGAAGCCATGCAAGCTGTCGAGAACGAAAAAGACGGATCCGTTCCCCCGCATTTGCGCGATGCGCACTTCCACGGCGCCAAAGAACAAGGCAGAGGAAAAGGATATTTGTATCCGCACGACTATCCCCGCGGTTATGTGCGGCAAGATTATTTACCGGCGGAACATCGCGGGAAAACCTTTTACCATCCCACAACACACGGTTATGAGAAAAAATTGCAACTGTTTATGAACTGGATGAAGGAAACGCCCGGGGAATCCCAAAAATAAAATCAGGTACGGCTCGTACCTGATTCAATCTTTCCCCGTCAGCTTTCTTTCTTTTTAAATATTTTTTCTTCCCGGTCTTTTCGTTTCAGAGCAGCGATCCCGGCCAGTGCCAAAGCAAAGGGCACAAAAAAGTTAAATCCCCCGTCATAGGTCAAAATCTCAACCAAAGCATAAATCACCGCGATCACGAGCATCATGATCCCAAAATGTTTGATCTTCATTCCCCGGCTCCTTTTTTTCCAGATATTATTGATTGTTATGTAAAGATTCCAAGTCATCTAATTCATACAAAAAGATTGAATTTCTGTCAAGATGAAATTCTTACAAAAGTGATCCCTTCATGGAAGGGATATCTACCGTTCCACCTGTTTCCAAGGGTTTTCCTCATCGCCGTTTAACCCGGCCCCCGGTTGAATCCCCTGATTCTCTCTTTCCGCCACATAAACCCTGTCTTCATACCGGACATAATCTCCCGGTTGATAAACCCGGTCGGCTTGCCAAGGTTCAACGGGTCTTTCCTCTTCTTTGGGGTCCGGACTCGTGGTTTCCGGTTCATCTTTGTCGACCGGGTTCACCTTTGGCACCTGAACCGGTTCGGGGGTTTTTTCCACTTCTCTGGTTCTTTCCTCATGAATGTCGGCTTCGAATGTTTGGGTATCGGTGTCTTCTTCCGACGCTTGAGCCGCGGGCTCCGGTGCATGGAACGTCCGGGTGATCTCGGGAATCTCAGGAACATGCCGCACCACGACCCTTTCCGCAGACAACCCGTGGACAGCCTCTCTTTGATCTTCATTATCCATCAAACGTCCGGCACCCAGTCCCACAGCCAGCAAAATCACACACGTCCACACCAGCTTGTTGGGGATGCGTTGTTTCTTTCTGGAGGAAGGAAGCGGCGGCAAGGTCGATCCCGACACCTTCCGTGTAATCACTTTGATTTTCAATGAAAAATCCTCCTTATGTAGAGAATTTAGATCATAAATATGGAATCTTCGACATCGTTTAAATGAACCCTTTACTTTACCAACTATTTACTAAAAAAAACAAGAGTATCATTTATCTATTTGGTCATATTACCTAATGTTGACTCAGAAAGGAGGAAGAAATTATGAATCAATTTCAACATCAACAGGAAAATCAAACCATGAACCCCTCGGTTCCCCCTTCACTGAACCATGGTGCTCATGAAATAATGGATGTGCATGAACTTTTATCTTTTGGCATCAACACATTGAACCAATATACCATGATGGAACAGCAATGCACTTGCCAAGAGCTTCGCGATATCATCCGGCGGCAACATGACTTCATGACACAAGAATATAATACATTGCTTGAATGTTTCTCCACCGGTACCCCGCCTCAACAACCCACCGGAAAGTATGAAATGAAGCAAGGAAACAATGTGATTTACGGCTTGGAAGCCGGTACGCCCAAGAAGCCGATCCAATCCGCCAATGAATGGAACAACGAGAACATTTCCCAACAAATGATGGGGCTGATGAAAACCTCTGCCACCGAGAAAGCAAGAGCTGCCTGCGAAATCACCAATCCCGTGGTACGCCGCGTCGTTCAAGACAGCGTGGCCAACTGCCTGGAAATGGCGTACGAAATCTTCCTGTATCAAAACAAAAAAGGGTACTATCAGGTGCCTCAGCTCCCGGCCAATGTCATGCAACAAATGATCCAATCTTACCAACCGTCCAATGCCACGATGTCCTCTTCCCCCCAGGCACCGGTGCAATAAACGGGAAAACCGCTCCTTTCAAAGGGGCGGTTTGCATTTTTTGCAAAACAAAAGCCGCAAAGCATCGGTGGGGCGCTTTACGGTTCATCAGTGTCCTTTTTTTGTTTGGAACGTTCCATTTCTTCCACCAATGAATACACTTGCCGCCAGTTGGTGATCCGTTTTAAAGGCACCGGAAAGTCGCGATTGTAGACGGCATCGACGATCACCGTGGGCACCTGGCTTTTCACCAGTTTTTCCAAATGATCGGGAGCATCTTCGAAAAACAGCTCCACTCCCAATTCCTTGGCAACTTTTCCTTTATCTTGCGAATTCATGATCAGATTTTTTCCGTTATAGGGAAAGCCATGTTCTTTCAGCCACTTCCTGGTAACGCTTTCAATATTTTTCAAACCGGGTCGTGCGGTGATAAAATAAATCTGGTGTCCTTGGTCAGCCAAATCATTTAATACTTCCACAGCATGATTTAACGGAACACCCAGTTGGTAAATTTCTTCTTCCAGAGAACGCCACAGTTTTTGCCCTTCTTTCGGTGTCAAGCCATACGCTTTATCCAAATAGAAGTCTTGCACATCTTCCACTTTGACTTGTTGATTCAATTTCCGGTTGTAAATTTCCACAGCGGCACGGTGAGTATCTTTGATGGTATTATCGATATCCACACCAATAATCATGTTTTTCGCCTTCCTCTGCCATCCACACATAATAAAAAAGAGTCCCGTTATGCCGTGCTCCGTTTGTTTTGAACCTGCTCTCTCGCAGGTGGGTGTCCTGCATCCATGTTCGAAGGTCCACTCACATTGCGTGGCTTCCCCTAGCATGGATGACGCAGACTCCCTTTTCGTGGGTGTTGGCTCAAAACATCCCGGCGGACACGTACATCGCAGGACTCGTTTGGTTGCTTCTATATTACCAAAAATTTATAGATGCATCAAGCCAGAACGTCTTCTGCCTTCTTCTTTGGTTTGATTTGGATGTGCAGTTCATCCAACTGGCTTTCTTCAACCGGAGATGGCGCTTCGGTCAACAAGCAACTGGCTTGCGCGGTTTTCGGGAAGGCGATGCATTCCCTGAGATTGCTCCGTTTGGCCAGCAACATGACAATCCGGTCAAACCCGAAAGCAATTCCTCCGTGCGGCGGAGCCCCGTACTCGAAAGCTCTCAGCAAAAAGCCGAATTTTTCTTTGCTTTCTTCTTCGGTGATGCCCAACGCTTTAAACATTTTTTCCTGAATTTCACGTTGATAAATCCGTTGGCTTCCCCCGCCGATTTCATAACCGTTTAAAACCATGTCATAGGCTTTGGCCCGCACTTTGCCCGGTTCGGTTTCCAACAGATCGATGTCTTCTTCCACTGGCATCGTAAACGGATGATGCATCGCATAATAGCGTCCGTCTTCTTCCGAATACTCAAGCAGAGGGAAATCGACAATCCAGGCGAACCGGTATACATCCGGGTCGATCAAGCCCAGCTCCTGTCCCAGCAGCAACCGCAATTGCCCCAGCACATGAGCCACCACGGAGGGCCGGTCTGCGACAAAGAACAACAAATCTCCCGTCCCGGCACCGGTGATTTCCTGAATCCGGGCAATCTCTTCCTCCGTTAAAAACTTGACCACCGATCCTTTCACGCCGGACTCTTTAAAGGCCAACCATGCCAATCCTTTTGCCCCCAGTTCCTGAGCCTTGGTGCTCCAACCGTCGATTTCTTTCCGGCTCCAGCCGGCACACCCTTTGGCACAAATCGCTTTGACTTGCCCGCCGTTTTGGATGGTTTTGGCAAAGACTTGGAAAGAAGTGTTTTTCAAGGCTTCCGACAGATCGTTCAGCTCCATGCCAAAACGCAAATCCGGTTTATCCGATCCGTAGCGTTCCATGGCTTCCTGATAAGTGAGGCGCGGGAAAGGGGTTTCCACCTTGACCCCGATGGTCTCTTGGAACAATTCGGCCATCATTTGCTCCATCATCGACTGCAGTTCTTCGGCCGGCAAGAAGGAAGCTTCAATGTCGATTTGGGTAAATTCCGGTTGCCGGTCTGCACGCAGATCCTCATCCCGGAAACAACGGGCAAATTGGAAATACCGGTCCATGCCCGCCACCATGAACAACTGTTTAAACAATTGAGGCGATTGGGGAAGGGCATAAAATTCCCCTTCGTGCAAACGGCTCGGCACCAAATAATCGCGTGCCCCCTCCGGTGTGCTACGTGTGAGCATCGGGGTCTCCAATTCCATAAAGTGGTGCCGGTCCAAAAAGCGGCGAACCACTTGCATCGCTTTATGGCGAATTTGCATGGTGGTTTGCATGCCCGGGCGGCGGAGATCCAGATAACGGTATTTTAAGCGGATGGATTCATCCACTTCTTCATCATCGGCAATCATGAAAGGCGGGGTTTTGGCAGCATTAAACACGTGCACCTCTTTTGCGAGTACCTCGATTTCACCGGTTTCCATGTTGGGATTGACATTTTCCGGGTCGCGTTTGACCACTTCCCCGCGCACCGCCAAAACATACTCGCTTCGGATTTGGTCGGCAACCACCGCCGCTTCCGCCGAAATCTCCGGATTAAACACAACCTGCACCAGCCCGGTGCGATCGCGCAAGTCGATAAAAATGAGACCGCCCAAGTCCCGGCGCTTTTGAACCCATCCATTTAACACAATCATTTTTCCGGTCAGTTCTTTGGTGCATTCGGAAACATAATGAGTACGGTAAACCTGTTCCACGCTTATCTCCTCCTGATGTTTGCTTTGATATATGGAATCAATTGTTCAAGCTCAATCGTTTCCTGTTCTCCGGAGTCCAGGTGTTTGACGTTGATTCTGCCTTGCTCCATTTCGTCTTCGCCCAAGATGACGGCAAAGCGGGCATTGCTCCGGTCCGCTGCTTTGAATTGCGCCTTCATTTTCCGGCCCAAATAGTCCTGATCAGCGGCGATTCCGGCTTCCCTCAATGCTTTCAGCCATTTCGCACCGGCTGTTTTTGCTTTTTCCCCAATGGTGATCAAATAACAATCGATGCCGTCTTCGACGGGTATTTCCACCTTTTGCTCCTCCAAAGCAAGAAGCACCCGCTCCAGCCCGATGCCAAAACCAAAACCGGGCATTTCCGGCCCGCCGAATTCTTCAACCAGCCCGTTATACCGGCCGCCTCCGCCGATGGTTCCCGCTTGCGCCCCCGGCACATCCACCATAAACTCAAATGCGGTGTGTGTGTAATAGTCCAGGCCACGCACCAGACGGTCATTGATCACATACGGGATTTTTAAAACATCCAAATACGACTTGACTTGCTCAAAATGCTGCCGGGCCGGCTCACTCAGATCGTCCAAAATCGACGGCGCCTCCATCGCAATCTCTTTGGTTTTCGGATCTTTGCTGTCCAAAATACGCAGAGGGTTTTTATACAAGCGTTCCCTGGCTTCTTTTGATAACGATTCCTTTACCGGCTCAAAATAATCGATCAGGCGCCTCCGGTACCGTTCCCGCGTTTCCTGATCACCCACGCTGTTGATTTCAACCCGGACATCTTTCAGTCCCAACGCTTGATAAAAATGCATCCCGAGCGCAATCACTTCCGCGTCCAACGCCGGATCCGCGCTTCCAAACACTTCCACCCCGAACTGGTGAAACTGGCGTCTCCTTCCGGCCTGGGGATTTTCATACCGGAACATCGGCCCGATATAATACCATTTCGTCGGTTGCGGATCGGCAAACACTTTCTTCTCCACAAAAGACCGGACCACTCCGGCCGTTCCTTCCGGACGAAGCGTTAACGCCCGTTCGCCGCGGTCATAAAAACTGTACATTTCTTTTTCAACGATATCGGTCGCTTCCCCCACCCCGCGTTGATAAATCTCCGTGTGTTCAAACAAAGGAGTGCGGATTTCCCGAAAACCGTAAAGGCGGCAAATCTTGCGCGCCGTTTCTTCCATCCATTGCCATTTCTCCACTTCACCCGGCAGAAGATCGTCCGTTCCGCGCGGAACAAAATATTTCGGCGATGCTTGATATTTCATGAACGCATTCCCTCCTAAACACCCGTTTTCCGTATTTACAAATTAAAAAATCTCCCGCCACTGACTTATTGTCAGGGACGAGAGATTGGTTTAACGATTCCCGTGGTGCCACCCTAGTTGGAAACTTTGAGTTTCCCGCTTTCATACTCGTTATCGCCGAGATACGTCTAAGTCTACTGGCCAACATTGGCGTTCGGTTAGATACTCCGGGTGTCTTTCACTGCCCCGTCACAAAGGGAATCTTCCAGCCTCAGGATTCCCCTCTCTGGTTGCTCGCCAGACAGTTACTTTTCCCATCATCGTGCAAATATCCATTTCAAGTTGATTTATCTTAAGATTTTAATGAGGGAGATTGCTTTTGTCAAGAAAAAGATCCATCTTTTTTCTTTTGCACTGTGTGATGAAATCGTGAATCATGGTATGGTAATGATGGACAGGAGGGATCATCATGAAAGTGTTCGTCATCCTGGGAAGCATCAACATGGCTCTTGCGGTGGCCATCGGGGCTTTTGGCGCTCACGGACTGGCTCCAAGGGTAACGGATAAAATGCTTCAAACTTGGGAAACAGGCGCTCATTATCACATCATTCATGCCCTTGCATTGATTGCCGTCGGCCTGTTGATGAGCAAAGCAGGCCAAGCTTCGTCATTAATGAACATCGGCGGCTGGCTCTTGTTTGCCGGCATCGTCATCTTTTCCGGAAGTTTGTATACGCTGGTCTTGACCAATGTAAGCAAATTCGGCATGATTACACCGATTGGCGGTGTCTGTTTCATTGTCGGATGGATCCTGGTTGCCGTTGCCACCGCCAAAATGGCCATCGAATAAGGACACGTTCCAAAAAAATCCCTGCCACTGAGGACAGTGACAGGGATTTTTTGTTCAGCCCCGCAACAGATTTTCCATATGCGAGACCACATTATCCACATGGAAACCATACTCTTTCATCACCCGGGATCCAGGCGCCGATGCACCGAAGCGATCGATGCCGATCACTGCGCCGTTGTCGCCGACATAATGATCCCATCCCATCGGATGAGCGGCTTCCACCGCAAGGCGTGCCTTGATGTTGGAAGGCAACACCGATTCGCGGTAATCCTCGGGCTGTGCGTCAAACAATTCACGGCAAGGCATGCTGACAACACGGACATGGATTCCTTTTTCAGCCAGTTTTTGTTGTGCCTCAACCGCCAGGCTCACTTCAGAACCGGTGGCCAGGATGATGCCTTCCGGTTTCCCGCCTTGGGCTTCGGACAAGACATAAGCCCCTCGTTCAATCACCGTGCGGTCTTTGTCCACTGTTCCTTCCAGAACCGGCAATCCTTGCCGCGTCAAAACAAGCGCAACAGGATGTTCTTTTTGGCTCAATGCATATGCCCAAGCGGCAACCGTTTCATTCGCATCCGCCGGACGGATCACCTTGAGTCCCGGAATCAGACGCAAAGACGGAACATGTTCCACCGGTTCATGTGTCGGTCCGTCTTCCCCGACTGCAATGCTGTCATGCGTAAAGACATAAACAACAGGCAGTTTGGACAAAGCGGCAAGACGGATGGACGGCCGCAAATAATCGGAGAAGACCAGGAAGGTTCCGCCATACGCCCGAACCCCGCCGTGGAGCAGCATTCCGTTTAAAGCCGCACCCATGGCATGTTCGCGCACACCGAACCAAATGTTTCTTCCCGAGTAATCTTCGGCATGGAACACGCCCTCTTCTTTCATCATGGTATTGTTGGACGAAGCCAGATCCGCTGATCCGCCGATCAATTCCGGAACCGCTTTGGCCAGGGCCTGCAACGCTTGACCGGAGGCGGCCCGGGTGGCGAGCGGCTTGTCCTCTGTGGTAAACTTCGGCAATTGTTGTTCCCAATCTGCCGGCAGTTCCCCTCTCATCACCCGGTGGAACTCCCGTGCCAGTTCCGGGTGTTTGGCTTCATACTGTTTCAACAAGTCTTGCCATGCCGCTTCCGATTCACCAAGTTTGGAAGCGAGATCATCAAAGTATTTCCGCACTTCCGCCGGAACCGTAAAAGGTTCTTCATAAGGCCAGCCGTATTCTTTTTTCACCGCCTCCACTTCGTCTTTGCCGAGTGGTTTTCCATGGACTTCGGAAGTGCCGGCCCGGTTGGGGCTTCCATACCCGATGATCGTGCGCACTTCAATCAAAGTCGGGCGGTCGGTCACTTTTTGCGCTTCTTCAATCGCTTTGCCGATGGCATCCAGATCATTTCCGTCTTCCACCAGGAGATAATGCCAGCCGTAAGATTCATAGCGTTTTTTCACACTTTCGGTAAAGGCGTGGGCCAATTCTCCATCCAGGGAAATATCGTTGGAGTCATACAGGGCGATCAATTTGCCCAAACGCAAATGTCCCGCCAGCGATGCAGCTTCCGCCGAAACCCCTTCCATCAGATCGCCGTCGCTGCATAATACATAGGTGTAATGGTCCACGACATTCAAACCGTCACGGTTGAAACGTGCGGCCAAATGCGCTTCCGCCATCGCCATCCCGACCGCCGTGGAAATCCCTTGTCCGAGCGGGCCTGTGGTCGCTTCCACCCCGGGGGTGTAATTGGCTTCCGGATGTCCCGGCGTTAAACTTCCCCACTGGCGGAAATTTTTCAGATCATCGATGGAAAGCGGATATCCGAACAAATGCAGGAGACTGTACAGCAAGGCACTGCCATGACCGGCAGACAACACAAACCGGTCGCGGTTGAACCATTTCGGATTTTTCGGATTGTGTTTCATATATTTTGCCCAAAGTTCGTAGGCCATCGGGGCTGCTCCCATCGGCAATCCCGGATGTCCTGAATTTGCTTCTTCAATTTGATCAATCGACAACATACGAATGGTGTTAACAGCTAATTGATCCACGTTGGACACTATGTATCCTCCTTTTTCATCTGACTGATTACTCAGCGGGTATTATAACATATCTGTCTCTTTTAGGATGCTTCTTTGCTCTCCAAAATAAAAGTGACCGGCCCGTCGTTGGTGAAAGAAACTTCCATCATCGCGCCAAAAACGCCGGTTTCGACCGGCACCCCGTAACTTCTCAAAATTTCATTAAAGCGCCGGTACAACGGTTCTGCCACTTCCGGTTTGGCCGAGCGCATGAAATTGGGGCGCCGGCCCTTCCGGCAGTCCCCGTACAATGTAAACTGGGATACCGAAAGGATAGCACCCTTCACATCCAGCAATGAGTGATTCATTTTCCCGCTCTCGTCCTCAAAAATCCGGAGATGGACCGCCTTGTCGGCCAAATAGCGCAAATCCTCTTCCGTATCCCCTTCTTTAAAGCCGACAAGGAGCAGGAGCCCGTGATCAATGGCTCCCGTCACCTCTCCATCCACGGTCACACTGGCATTTTTCACCCGCTGCAAAACCACCTTCATGCCTGACACCGTCCTTTGCTTTCATTGAATAATCCGACGAACGCTGTAAATGTCGCGAACTCCTTTGACCCGTTCCACCACGGATTTCAAGTGATTGATGTTTTGGATTCCCACCCGGATGTGGATGGAAGCGATGCCGCGCCGGTCCCCCTTGGCACTGACGGCCGACAAACTGGTCTGGGTGTCGCTGATGACCTGGAGCACTTCATTCAACAATCCTTGCCGGTCAAATCCGGAGACCTCGATGTCGACCTGATAATGTTGGGAAGTTTGGCTGTCCCATTCCACTTCGATTCTACGCTCTTTCGGGACATTATTCAGGTTGGGGCAATCGGCCCGGTGGACCGTGACCCCGCGCCCTTGTGTCACATATCCGGCAATATCGTCCCCGGGAACGGGATTGCAACATCGGGACAAGCGAATAAGCAGATTGTCGACACCCTTGACCCGGACTCCCTGATCCGCCTTATGGTTTCGGTGACGCATCGTTTTCACGTCCGGCAGAATAACCGGTTGTTCTTCCTCTTTGAGACCGTCTGTTAACCGGTTCACAACCTGTGCGGTGGTGATCCCCCCGTATCCGACGGCCGCAAACAAGTCATCCGGATCCTGAAAATTAAATTTCCGGGTCACTTCTTGAATGCGTTCATTGGTTAATACTTCGCTCACTTTAAAATCATGTTTTTTCAGCAGCGCTTCCACCATCTCGCGGCCTTTGGCAATGCTCTCTTCCCGTCTTTGCTTTTTGAACCAGCTGCGGATTTTATTGCGTGCATTGGAGGATTTGACGATTTTGAGCCAATCCTGGCTGGGGCCGTAACTGTGCTTGGAAGTAAGGATCTCGACAATGTCTCCCGTGTGAAGCTGATAATCCAAGGGGACAATCTTTCCGTTCACCTTTGCCCCGATGCACATATTGCCGATATCCGTATGAATCCGGTAGGCAAAATCGAGCGGAACCGAGCCTTGCGGCAACTCAATCACATCCCCTTTGGGGGTAAACACAAAGACCGAATCCGAAAACCAATCCACCTTCAGGCTTTCCACAAACTCCAGCGCATCTTTCGTTTCTTGCTGAAGCTCCATCATTTCACGGAACCATTTGAGCTTTTCTTCAAACTTGCTGTTCTCAATGGTGCTTCCCTCTTTATAAGCCCAATGGGCCGCAATCCCGTATTCAGCCGTCCGATGCATTTTCATGGTGCGGATTTGCACCTCGATCGGCTCCCCTTTGGGACCAATCACCGTCGTGTGCAACGATTGATACATATTGGCTTTCGGCATGGCAATGTAATCTTTGAAACGGCCGGGCATCGGCTTCCAAATCGTATGAATGATTCCCAACACCGTGTAACAATCCCGAACCGTGTTGACGATGACCCGCACCGCCATCAAATCATATATCTCATTGAATTCTTTGTTTTGCGTCACCATCTTGCGATAAATGCTGTATATATGCTTCGGGCGCCCGGAAATATCCAGCACCGGGACATCCGAACCTTCCAGGCGTTCGGACAACGTCGAAATGATTTCATCCAGATATTGTTCGCGTTCCGCCCTTTTTTTCTTCATCAGATGCACGATCCGGTAATATTGTTGCGGGTTCAAATAACGGAGAGCGGTGTCCTCCAATTCCCATTTGATCTTGGAAATCCCGAGCCGGTGAGCAAGCGGGGCGTAAATTTCCAGCGTTTCCCTGGACTTTTCCCTTTGTTTCTTTTCGGGCATGTATTTTAACGTTCTCATGTTATGGAGACGGTCTGCCAACTTGATCAAAATCACGCGAATGTCTTTGGCCATGGCCACAAACATTTTCCGGTGGTTTTCAGCTTGATGCTCCTGATTCGACTTGAATTTCATGCGTTTGCGCAACTTGGTCAGACCATCCACCAGTTTCCCGACAGCAGGCCCGAATTTTTCTTCCACTTCTTCCAAGGTGACACTGGTGTCTTCCACCACATCATGCAGCAGGGCGGCGATCAGTGTCGTTAAATCCATCTTCAGTTCCGCCAAAATGATGGCCACTTCCACCGGATGATGAATATAAGGCTCTCCGGATTTCCGGGTTTGTCCCTCATGCGCTTTGGCGGCAAATTCATAAGCCGCCTTCAGGCACATCACATCTTCTTTCGATAAATACGATTCTGCAATGTCGACTAATGCATCGATCGGCATTCCTCTCACATCCGTACAAAAAATAAGTTTTCCTTCTATTATCACTCAATGGTCTTTGAAAGTAAAGGGAAATGCAGATATAGGAAATAAACCGATCGGTGATCCCAATCGGTTTATTTATGCCGGCGGATCCGGAACATCCCGGACCGGCCCCATCCTCCGGTCTGGCTGCGGATATATAAACTGATGACGGTCAAAATGACAGCGGCGACCGTAATCATCCCGTACCGCAAATATTCTTCTGTCACATACATCATGATGGGCGCGATGACCACAGTGCCATAGATGGTGCACTCCACGCTCACAATCAGCATACGCAACACTTTATACAGATAATCACGCAGATCCAACCGGGTCGGTGAAAATAACTCACGAAACAACAAAACAACGAGCCCAATCATCCAAATCACTACTGCGATCAACAATATGATCGAAAATCCCGTGATAAATGATGTGAATCCTTCCTGAAATGATTCCACGCGCGTCCTCTCTCCTTAATAAAAAAATTCAAACATAATCTTTTAACAATAATAATGCAATCTCCTGTTTCCTGCAATTCCATCAGTTGAAATCAGGTTCCCGAATAAAATCCGTTGAAAATGACAGGTTAAGATTATCTGTTACCATATGGAGGTGAGCAAATGAAAGAAGAACCAATGAAACAAGACAAAATGAAAAAACCAAAAGCCCGGCGCGATCAGGAACAAACCGAATTTGCATCCGAGTTTTTTGAGGATGAATCCACCCGGAAAGTCATGAGTGCCATCCAGGAAATGTACAGCCAATCCGGACCAGAGGATGTCGAACGCACCAAGTAACCGGGTCCGCTCAGAAAGCCCCATGCATTTTCATGGGGCTTTTTTATATTTTTATTTTTATTTGCACTCCCATTCAAAATCGAATAAACTTTTCTTATGAAACCAATCGGCAAATATATTCCATTTTTTCCTATATGTATCTTGTTTAATCGCACGGATTGCTTCACTGGAAATATATTCGATGAAATTTTTTGTTAATTTTTACTTTTCTCCCCTACGAACGGAGGATGTTTTATGTTAAGAAGTACCAAAAGCACTCTCTATGAACGCCTGGGCGGAGAACAGGCCATTGCAGCAGTGATTGCGGAATTTTTCAACCGGATGATGCAGGATGACCGGGTCAACCATCATTTTATCGGTGTCAACATCGAACAATTGCGGCAGAAACAAATCACCAACTTCATGAGCTATGCCATAAGCGGGACCCCGCTCTACGACAAAGCAACCCTGAGAGAAGCCCATACCGGTTTGAACATCACCTCGGAAGAATATGAAATCGCCATCAAACATTTAAACAGTTCGCTGAGGAAATACAATGTGGGTCTGGGTGATATCGCCAAAATCGAGGCATTTCTGCGCAGTGTAAAGCCACATATCATTAATAAATAACAGGGAAGCGGCACCGGCCGCTTCCCTGTTATTTATGTTAAGAATCCTCTTATTCAATTTCAATGATTTTAAACTGAATGGTTCCGGACGGAGTGGAAACATTGACGATTTCGCCCACTTTTTTGCCGATCAACTCTTTCCCGATCGGGGATTCATTGGAAATTTTGAAAGAAGCAGGGTCGGATTCGGCGCTTCCCACAATCGTATAGGTCTCGCGATCCCCGTCCGGCTGTTCTTCAATCGTCACTTTGCTTCCCACGTTCACCACGTTTTTATCCTGATTGGCCGCATCAATGATTTTTGCGTTGCGGATCATGTTTTCAAGCGTAATGATACGGGACTCCACAAAAGCTTGTTCTTCTTTGGCTGCGTCATATTCGGAGTTTTCGCTCAGGTCCCCTTGGGCAATGGCTTCTTTTAACCGTTGGGCGACTTGTTGGCGCTTTTCCGTTCTTAAATATTCCAGCTCTTCTTTTACCTTTTCGAGCCCTTCTTCTGTCAAATAAACTTCTTTATTTTGCGACATGCTAACTCATCCTCCTTTAATACAACACAAGCTCTTCTCATCGCTTGTGTTCCCCGGCGATCCACCGCCAGTCTTCTGATCCCATTCTCTTATTCACAAGCATTTTATGAAGTTTCAATCCCGTCAAACGGTGGTTGTAAGCGATTTCACCTTGCGATTCAACGCTGAACTTGATTGGCCGAAGCCAAGAATCAAACCACGAAATTAAACTGAGGAATATATTAACACATTTTATTTCTTCCTCCAAGTAAAGAACCAAACTTTTTTCTTTTAGCCACCACCTTGTCAAAATTACCCGTAAAGCTCTTCCCAGACCCGGGTGTTGACAACATGCGGCGGACGCTTCCCTTTAAAGAAGCAGATCAAGTTTTCCACGGCCAAGCGGGCCATCGCTTCTCTCGTTTCGACGGTGGCACTTCCCATATGGGGAGCCAGCACAACGTTTTCCATTTCTTTGAGCTCTGCCGGAACTTCCGGTTCCCTTTCGTAAACATCCAGCGCCGCTCCGGCAATTTCTTGATTCCGCAACGCTTCGGCCAATGCCCGTTCATCCACCAGAGAACCTCGTGCGGTATTAATGAGATACGCACTTTTTTTCATTTTTTTCAGCGCCTGTCGCCCGATCAAGCGGTGCGTCTCCGGAGTGTAAGGGGCGTGCAGCGAAACGAAATCGGCTTCTTCCAGCAGATCAAAAAATGAACTCCACCGGACCCCCAGCTTCTGCTCTTCTTCAGAAGACAAGCGTGTGCGTGAGTGATAGATCACATTCATATGAAAAGCCCGCGCCCGATATGCCACGGCTTGGCCGATTCGCCCCATACCGATGATTCCCAGGGTTTTTCCGGTCACCTCCGTCCCCAGCAAAAACCCGGGTTCCCATCCCTTCCATTCCCCGAACCGGACCAACCGGTCTCCTTCCGACACACGGCGGGCCACATCAAGCAACAGTGCCCACGTCAAATCCGCGGTTGCATCGGTCAACACACCCGGCGTGTTCGTCACGATGACCCCGGACGATGTCGCAGCTTCCAAATCAATATTGTTGTATCCAACCCCATAGTTGCTGATGATTTTTAACCGGGGGCAAGCATCCATCACCTCTGAATTAATTTCATCGGACACCGTACATAAAAGGGCATCTTTATCCTTGGCGAATTGCATGATTTCCGACTGTGTCAATTGCCGGTTCATCGGATTCAGTTCCACTTCCATATGCTCTTTTAATTTGGATAAATAATGTTGGTTGATCAAACTTGTAACAAAAACACGGTGACCCAATGATCTTCCTCCTGTTCATCATGCAAAGGTACCATAACTGCATTTTCAATCTCTATAATATTCGACCAATAAACCTTTTTTCCCTGCTAATCTTTCCAAGAATCCCCGAAATATTTTCCGTTTTCTTCCATTCGCCCACACCCTCCCTGTGAGCAACAATGATATAATAATAACAGAATACTCTGACTCTATACAGGGGGAATTCAATGAAAGAAATCCTGAACATGGATGCAACGATCTTGTCCAGGGAATTAAAAAAGGGAACCTGGGATGTGGAAGAGGTTTTGCGAACTTATTATCACCACATTCAAAAAATCAATCCGCATTTGAATGCCGTTGTTGAAACCCGGTGGGATGACGCGTTGAAAGAAGCCCGGGAAATCAAGAGTCAAGGTTTGAAAGGGCGGTTGGCCGGTGTCCCGGTCAGCATGAAAGAATCTTTTTTCGTCAAAGGAACGGTCACCTCAGGAGGCCTTCCCCGCCATGCTTCCGCTCCCCGGCCGTGCGATGCCGAAGTTGTCCGGCGTTTGAAAAAAGAAGGAGCCATTATCCTTACCAAAACCAACACACCTTCACTCTGCTTCTGCCAAGAAACCGATAATCTTCTTTATGGCCGCACCAATAACCCGTGGAATTTGTCCAGGTCATGCGGGGGATCCAGCGGAGGGGAAGGTGCACTGATTGCCGCGGGCGGAGCTGCGGTCGGCATCGGAGCCGACATCGGGGGATCCATCCGGTTTCCGGCCCATTTCAATGGAGTGATCGGTTTCAAGTCCGGTATGAATCAAGTGCCGGATGAAGGATTGTTTCCAAAGCTGGCTCATCCCTTGCAGCAAAATATGCTGGGAATCGGCGCCCTTTCCAAATCCGTCGCCGATGCCCAATTGATCCATGAAATTATCGCCGGAAAACCGTCTCCAAGCCAAAATCTCTCCGAGTACACCCTGTCGGTGCCTGATCTTTGTTTTTTCACTCCTGTCAACACTACAACCAGGCAACTGTATGACCAAATCCATTCCTTTTTAAAACAAGATTTCCCCATCGACCGGACCCTCCCGCCTCACTTTTCGGACTCGACACAAACGTGGTTTTGGATCATGACTTTTGACGGCGCCCGATCCTTTCTCCAGCAGACCGAGTTTGACCATATCGGACAAGTGTTTTGGGATTGGCTCAAATCCAAAACCGGCCTCAAGCCCCGTTATCACCACTATTTGACCTGGGCTCTTTTGGCCGCTGAATTTCTCAAACCCTCCCCCCGGGAATGGAAAGACTTGCTCATCCGGTGGAAAAAAACGAAAATGGAAGTGTATGATTTTCTAAAACAACGCATCTTGGTTTTGCCTGTTTATCACAGCCCGGCCCTGAAGCATGGTGAACTTTACCGCGAACTCTTTTCCATCCGGAAAACGATTTTTAAATACCTGCAGTTTATCACGTATGCCAACACATACGGACTGTGTTCCCTCACCATTCCCATCGGGGAAAGTGAAGAACACCTGCCAGTTGCTTATCAGCTGGTGACCATCCCTGGACAGGAAGATGCTTTGTTCCGGCTGGGTACGGAGCTGGAAACCCGTTTTCGAGGCTATCGTCGGGCCACACACTATGATTCTTAAGCAGCAAAGGAAGTGTTTTCATATGAAACCCATTCAGACGGGACTGATCGGCTTTGGTTTTTCCGGGTCCACTTTTCATGCGCCGGTCATTCAGGCCGTACCGGCCCTGAAATTGACCAAAGTCCTTTCTTCCAAACCCGAAGTGGTCAAACAATCGCTCCCGGAAGCAGAAATTACCGGAACATTGGAGGAGATGCTCAACGATCCCGAATTGGAACTGGTCATCATCACATCCCCCAATGAAACCCATTATCCCTATGCCAAAGAAGCGCTGGCGGCCGGCAAACATGTGGTGGTGGAAAAACCTTTTGTCATTCGCATCGAAGAAGCCGATGAACTGATTCAACTCGCCCGAAAGCAAAACCGCATCTTAAGCGTCTACCAAAACCGTCGTTTTGACAGCGATTTTTTGACCGTCCAAAAATGCCTGAGTCAAGAATTGATCGGAACGGTTCACACTTATCATGCCCATTTTCACCGGTTCCGCCCGCAAGTCAAAGACCGGTGGCGCGAATGGGATCTTCCCGGCTCCGGATTGCTCTATGACTTGGGTTCCCATTTGGTCGATCAGGCATTGGTCTTATTCGGGTTGCCTCAATTCGTGTCCGCGGAGTTGTTCAAACAACGCCCGCAGGCGCAAACCACGGACGCCTTTCACCTGGTTCTCGGCTATGAATCCGGTTTGAGGGTCCGGCTGGAAGCCGGCTGTCTGGTGAAATCGCCGGGTCCCCGTTACGAAATACACGGAAGGCAGGGAACTTTGATTAAATACGGGATGGATCCGCAAGAAGAGCAATTGAAAAACGGCCTGACCCCCCATGCCCCCGAATGGGGCAAAGAATGTCCGGAACACTATTTAAAAGCGGTTTACGAAAAGGACGGATTGGAAATTTCGGCGACCATTCCTTCTCTTGCCGGCTGCTATGAAATGTATTATCAAAAGCTGGCCGAAGCCATCCGCACCGGCTCCCGGCCGCCCGTAACCGCCGAAGAAGCCCGTGAAACCATCCGCATCATTGAAGCCGTCATCCAAAGCCACCGGGAAGGCCGGCGGATTGATTTGTAAACGTAGGCGACCGACAAAAAAACCGCAGAAGCAGGGAACCCTCTTCCCCGCTTCCGCGGTTTTTATCTTGTCAATCTCCGGATCCATTTCAAACCGCTTCTCACATAAGGATAACGCAAAGCCATATCAAACCGCGTGGTTTGTTTTATCATTCCCTTCTGGTGGGAGAAACAATCAAAACTGTATTTACCGTGATACCTTCCGATCCCGCTGGGGCCCACTCCCCCGAAGGGCAGATGCGGGGTTCCGACATGCATCAGCGTGTCATTGACGCATCCCCCGCCGAAAGGCAAGGAAGCAATCACTTTTTCCTGCACGTTTTTGTTTTCTGCAAACACATAGAGTGCAAGCGGTTTCGGTTTCTGCCGGATGGTTTGGATCACTTCATCCAGCTTGCAATAGGTCAACACCGGCAAGACCGGGCCGAAAATTTCTTCCTGCATGACGGGATCTTCCCAAGAAACGGGATCCAGGATGGTCGGTTCAATCTTAAGCGACTTTGGATCGCTTTTGCCGCCAACGACAATACGGTCCGGTGCCAGAAAGGACTGCAACCGATGGAAATGCTTTTCGGACACAATCCGTGTATAATCCGGATTTTCCAGCGGATTCTCCCCGTAAAAACGCTTGATCTCCTCTTTCATCCGATTCAAAAGGGCCTCTTTGATCTCTTCCGGAACATACACATAGTCCGGCGCCACACAAGTTTGCCCGGCATTGGTAAACTTGCCCCAGACAATCCGGCGGGCAGTCAACTCCAGATTACAGTCTGGACTGACAATCACCGGGCTTTTGCCGCCCAGCTCCAAGGTCACCGGGGTCAATGATTTGGCTGCACTCTCCATGACGGATCGGCCGACGGCCACACTCCCCGTGAAGAAAATATGGTCAAAAGGCTCCCGGATCAATGCTTGGGCTGTTTCCGCCTCCCCTTCGACCACAGCCACATATTCCGGATCAAATATTCCTTCAATCATTTGCTTTAATACTTTGGAGGTATGCGGGGTATATTCCGACGGTTTGATCACGGCACAATTCCCGGCCGCAACGGCACCCGTCAACGGGCACAAAATCAATTGAACCGGATAATTCCACGGACCAATAATCAAATTGACGCCATAAGGTTCCGGATAAACATAACTCCGGGCGCCGAATAAAACCAGCGGAGTTTTGACCCTGCGCCGCTTTGCCCACTTGCGCAAATTCTTTTTCATCCATTTGATTTCTTCTTTGATCACCATAATTTCCATCACATAGGCTTCATACTCCGACTTGTTTAAATCTCTTTTCAATGCCGTCAGGATATCCGGTTCATACCTTTTCACCGCATCCAGCAGTTTTTGCAAGTTGTTCAACCGAAACGAAAGCTCCCTGGTTTTCCCACTGTAAAAAAAAGCTTTTTGCCTCCGGACCAATCCGGACAAATCCATCCGTTTCCCCTCCCTTTTTTCCGGTTACACGAAAATGCCAAACCGTTCCTTGCATGCCTTTCGCAATTGCTCCTGATATTCCCGACTCAACCTTCCGGCTCCCCGCATGATTTCTTTCAAGTATGACGGATGCGGGCAAACCTCTTTGCTTTCTTTCTTCACCACCGTGTAAGTCATCGCCATCTTCTTTTTCCCCTGATGGCAGACATTCACTTGGATCCGCTTGTATCGCCCGCGGCTCACCCCTTCCCGTTCATCCAGATCCGGCAGTGCCTTCGGGTTCAACTGATACAGGATCCCTTCCACTGTTTCACCCGGAGACCAAAGAATATCCGCAACCCCTCCTTTCCGGTTCGGGCTGTACAAGGTAAAAGCCAACCGAAAATCCGGCAAAACGGCTCTGCCCATGAGTTTATACCCGTTTTCGCCCACTGTCCGCTTGAAACTCAATTCATCCATGCACGAACCGTAAGCAAAGTAAAGGATCAATCCGGTCCCCCCTCCCTTGCTTTCTTTTATTGTATCAAATCAAAAATAATTGATATATTCAGAAATGTTAAATCCATTGAGGATGTCCTGCCTTTCACATCCTCCGGGCGTGGTTTTCCACGCGCTTTGGTACCGGAATCTTTCGCATCGCCCACCATGCAAAAATCGGGACAAAGCTGATGACCAAAACAAACCACCGGATCGACGAAAGGGACGTCGAATATTGAACCCATCCCACAAACAACAAAACACCGGCCATGCGTCCCAAATTTAATGCCATTTCCCTGGAAACCACATATTCCACCCGGTACTTGGCGGTTTCCCTGGATTGACCGATCACATCAAAGACAACGGAAGTCATCGGGGACAGGTATAAAGGATAAAACAGGGAAACGATCACCCCCAGGATCCAGATCGTCCATTCATTGGTTTGAAAAACAAACGGCACCGCAGCCAATCCCATCATCCAGGCGCCGACCAGCATGTAACGGTTTCGCAAATCCGGCCTCAGATAGCGACTGACAATAAAGAAGGAAAGACAGGACATCGCGGAGGAAACCGTGTAGAAACTTCCCAGCGCCAATTCACTCTTCACAATGACAAAAAAGAGCAAACCAAGCAAAAAAGCAAAAACCCCTTCGCGAAACCCCTGGCCGATCATGGCCAAATTCACCCAAAACCAATCCGTATCCCGATCCCGTGCCAAAGCTAAAACCGAGTGCAATTGATAGTTTCCCCGGGCTTTTCGGGAACGGAAAAAAAAGCTGGCCAAAACGGCGCATAAAAAGATGATCAACGAAATGCCAAAAATCAGCCGGTATCCCTTCAGCTCCCCCATCTGACTGATCAGGAACCCGGATACAAAAGGGGCCACGATTCCTCCCACGGATGTGCAGAAACCGTGAAGGCCGTTAAAAATATCCCGGTTCTCCTTTTCCGTGATCTCGAAATACATTACATGGAAAGCCAGCCAATAAAAACCGGAACCCATCCCCAAGATGACACCGAGCGCGGCGAACCAGTCAACCGACCGGGCGCCCAACCACCATACACTGAGATAAAAAAAGGACAGAACCGCAACCCCCAACCGGATCGCCATCACCCGGTCCCGTTTTTTGATCAGCCAGCCTCCCAGCGCAAAAGTGACCGCAGTCGTCAAGTACTGGATGAGATTAAACATGCTGATGAAAACCCAATCTTCTTCCATTTTAAAGAGGTATACATTCACAAAAGTGCTGGACAGAGAAGTGGCCATAAAAAAAAGGGTGCTGGTCAACAAAAGAAGCCATGCTTCCCGGTCCATCCGGTCCATGTTTAAGATTTGCATCACCCATCACCGGTATTAGCTTATCCAAGCCCGGATTTTTTACCACAAAACAAAAAAGGACAGACTTTTTCCGCCTGTCCCGAAATCCTTAAAAACCACTCTTGTTTCGTGCTGTGAATTGTTTGATTTGAATAATCACCATGGCCATGACAAATCCCGCAAGCAAAGCCAAAATATGCGCAAACAAAAATGCATGGCCCAAAGCCAGGCTCAAAACAATCAACAAGATCATGGCTCTTCCGAATAAGGGATGAATGATGCCACGCAAAAGCAGATATAAGTAAACCCCCATCAAGCCAAAAACAGCTTCCGTCGCACCTGTATAAATCCCTTGGAAATCCATCCAGCAAATTCCCCAGTTGCCGATCATGCCGGTCACCAAAAAGAGAAGCAAAAAAACACTTCTTCCAAACAGCCATTCCAACTGCGGAGCCAACAAATAAATGGTAAAAGACACCATCAGCCATTGGAAAAGGTTCACATGCAAAAACAAAGAAAAAAGCAATCGCCAAAATTCCCCTTCTTCCACACGCCATTGCACAATGGCTCCAAACTGAACCCATTGCATCGGGTGATGCTGATGGCCCGATATCAAAAAAAAGAAAAACACGATGGCTTGAATGATTAAAATGCTGGTCACCACTGGAAACATACGCGGAAACTGATGCAAGGGGATGATGACGCGTCTATGGTTCAATGGCCTCCCCTCCGTTTTTTATAATCCGTGCCACGGCTTGTCCCATTTGGACTTTTGCACCCGGGACACAATGATTCATCCAGTCGATCTGATTGGGTTCAAACAACAGGATGACGGTGGATCCGAATTCAAACCAACCCAATTCCTCGCCTTTTTTAAAGGAAAAAGCCGGATCGTACGTTTGGAAAGATTCCTTTTTCGCCTTCTGGTTGGTGGCAATATTCCGGTCGTAGGAAACTTTGATGCTCCCCACGTTGGTTGCGCCAACTTTGACCATCGCCACTTTTCCGCAATCCATGGAATCAATGTAAGAAATCAAACGCTCATTTATAACAAAAATGCCTTTCATACAATTTACCACCATCGGATTCACCGGATACAATTCGCCGGGCAAATGAGTACAAGCGTGAATTTTGCCGTCCAACGGCATATGAAAGCGATGGTAATCGCTCGGACTCAGATAAATGGTCATAAAACGACCGCCAAAAAAAGACTCGACATATTTTTTCTGATGTCCCAGCAACTCTTCCAAAGAATAAGTGATTCCTTTGGCCTGAAACAACTTTCCTTCTGTTATCTCACCAACCTGCGAAATCGTACCATCCACGGGACTGATGATCAAATGATCTTCTCGGGCAACCGGCCGCATATCCGGCCGCAATTCCCGGATAAAAAAGGCAAGCAGATTTTCAAATTCGTGAACAGGCTTTTTTACAGGTGTGAGATCGACTCGAAAATACCGGATGTAGATGGGAATCAACCTGCGGCTCCACGGCTGCCGGGCAAGCTTCCCCATCCACCGGGATATGGTTCTTTTCGGAAGATATTTCAAAACCCATTGTAAATATCTCTGTTTCATGTGCGCCTCCTATGGGTTCATTCAATTTCAAACGAACAGGAAAAAAACGGTAAACATAATTGCTCCATAAGGGGACACCATAGTTAACGGGAGGTGAACGAATGATGAACAACAAAAACTTTGGACCGCAAGAATCCAAAACCAATGCACAACAAGTTCGTCAGCAAAATCAGCAATCCGCTCAACGTCAAACCGGTAAATATGGTACCGAGTTTGCTTCTCAAGCTGGTGCAGCTCAACAACAACAACAACAACAGCAACAACAAGCTCGCCAAGCTCAACGCCAAGGGCAACAAGCTGGTAAATTCGGAACTGAGTTTGCTTCCGAAACCAATGCACAACAAGTTCGTCAACAAAATCAGCAATCTCAAGCCAAAAAAGGCCAACAACAACAATAATTGGCCTCATCAGAAGATGAAATCCCATCTACCGGCGATGTAGATGGGATTTTCTTTCTTCTTGACATCACCCGTTTCAGGGTCGACCCATCCTTTTACCCAAAACGAACCGGAAAACGGAATTATCCGCCAGGCTCGCCGCCGGCTTCAGATCACTTTGCCATAAACTGCTCATAATAGGAAGTGATCAACCGCTCCGCAATCGGGCCGGCAGCCACTGCACCATATCCGCCTTCCGGTACAACGACAGCCACCGCAATTTCCGGATCGTCGGCCGGGGCAAAGGCAATAAACACGGAATTTTCCACACGGCCTCTGCCGGGAATGTCTTGTTCAGACGTACCCGTTTTTGCCGCAACGTCAAAGGGCAAATGGCCAAACAGTCCGCTGGCGGTTCCGCCGGACTTGGTCACTTTCACCATGCCGTTGACAACGGTTTGCCAATGTTCCGGCTTGATGTCCGTTTGGTTTAACACTTCCGGTTTGGTCTCTTTGGTTTCACGCGTATGGGGATTGACCACTTTTTCCACCAGTTGCGGCTTCATTCGTTTCCCCTTGTTCGCCAGCGTCGCCGCATATTGGGTCAACTGCATCGTGGTGTACCGTTGGGCTTGGCCAAAAGAAGAAAGAGCCATTGCGCCCAAACCTGAGAATTTCTCGGCGGTGACAAGATAATCTTCCGATCCGTCCTGTTCTCCTTTTAAAGGAACCCCCGTTTTCACCCCCAAACCAAAGCGGTGCGTGAGTTCACGGAATTCGCGGACCGCCTCCGTCTTCTCTTTCCAATACCAACGGGTACCGAGCCAGGCCATAAACGTGTTGGAAGACTTTTGCAACGCTTTTTCCGGAGTTAACATCCCGTAATTGTGCCCGCCGGAATTCCGCACCGGGGGAGTGGCTTTCGCATAATAATATTTTCCCGGATCGGCCCAGTGTGTGTTCGGCGAAATCAATCCTTTCTCCAACCCCATCCAAACCATGAGCGGCTTAAAAGTGGATCCGGGCGGCAAAACGGACAGCGGATGTTTTTGCATCTCTTTTTCCGGGTTCGCCGCACCCCTTGCATCATAAGGAGCTTCGGTGATGGTTCCGTTTCTCATCACATAACTCAGATTTTGATAATCTTTTTGGGACACTTTTTGATTCCAAATCCCCGGATCATAGTCCGGATAACTGACCATCGCCCGGATTTTTCCGGTTTTGACTTCCATGGCGACGGCATAGGCATTTTTGGCATACGGTGCCCGGTCTTTTCCGGAAGTGGTGCGCAAGTGGCGCAAATGTTGCTCGATAAATGTTTCGGCATCCAGCTGCATTTTTTCATCCAGGGTCAAATACAAGTGATTTCCCGATTTCGGATAAACTTCTTTCAACACCTCAACCAGTTTTCCCCTGGAGTTCACCCGGACCAGCCGATAACCGTTTTTTCCCCGGAGCTCATCCTGATAGGTGTATTCCAATCCGTCAATTCCGACTTGCTCCCAGTCCAGGTAACCGCCTTGGTCCTTTTTTTCCGCCGCATCTTTATACCTGGAAAGCGAGGATTTTGCTCCGGCAAACGGACGGACATAGCCGATGGTTTGAACGGCAAATGTATCCGTCCGGTATTTGCGAAGCGGCTGGGAAAAAATATTCACGCCGGGAAAAAGATCAGGGTTTTCAGAGATTTTGACAATTTCCTTCTCACTCAATTGGTCTTTGATGCTCTTCGGGTAATAGGGGGGCTGTTTGCGCATCACGGTGTTTCCTTTTTCATCCAATCCGACATCCATGGCTTCAAGGACTTCGCTCACGGTCATCCCCAATGTGTTTGCCAGATTCTTTGCCGTCTGCAATTTTTGTTCTTTGCTGATATCCGGTTCAATATACATTGCGGCAAACAGCGATTGATTCCCGACAAGCTCCGTACCGTTCCGGTCAAAAATTTGCCCCCTTGAGGCAACGATCGGGATTTTTTTGAAGTTGTTTTGTTCGGCCAACAGTTGATATTTTTCTCCCGAGCCCAGCTGGATCCAACCCAATCGCAATATCACAGCGACAAAGAGCAGAACAACAATGAACCACAGGATGTGCAAACGCTGGGTAACCAGCCCTGCGCCCCCTGTTTTTTGCTTTGACTTCTTCATCGCCTTGATCAATCCTTTTTCACAATATGGTGCTGTCGCTTTTGACCACGATAATAAGTTTAACATAAAATCACCGGAATCGATCTTTCTTTTCCAACCTTTCTTTGAATGGAAACCCGGCCTAATATCGGTAGATCTTGTGATAAAACCGCAGTACCTCGTAGGCATTCAACGCGCCGATCTCCTTGAGGTGATCGTGCTTTTCCGCCGATTGTGTGAGAATGTAACGGACTTGCTCCGGATTGAGATACGGATTGAGATGCAACAAGAGCGAAATGGTTCCGGTCACATGGGGAACCGCCATGGAAGTCCCGCTCATCTCCCGTTTGGAATGATTCAGCCAGGCAGACAGGATCCGGTCCCCCGGGGCGGCAATGTCCACTCCTTTGCTGATATTGCTAAACACCGACAATTCCCCGTTTTTCGAAATCGATGTCACCGCGATGGTTTCCGGATAGCGGGCCGGAAAATCAATCCGGGAAGACATTCCTTGATTCCCTGCCGCCGCAACCATCAAAATCCCTTTCCGGTGAGCAATCTGGATGGCATGGCGAAGGGATTCGCTGACTTTGTCCATGCCAAAGCTCATGTTGATGACATGCATTTTATTTTCGATGCACCAGTTGATCGCACTCAATAAGTCGGAAAGGTTGGCACTTCCTTTGCGGTTAAACGCCTTCACCCCGTAAATATGCGTCTCCGGGGCAACCCCCACAATCCCGGCCTCTGCCGTCCGTCCGGCAATAATCCCTGCGACATGCGTGCCGTGGCCGTTATAATCCCTCGGGGTATGGTAAGGAGAGAGAATATTGATACCACCCCGGTAATTGTCACGGATCGCCGGATGATCATCCGCAATGCCCGTGTCGATCACAGCGACCCGTATCCCTCTTCCTTTACTCCATTTCCAAGCCTTGTGCGCCTTGATTCTTTCAATTCCCCAAGGCAAATTTTCCTGCTTGACAGGAGTGTTCAATGTTCCGACATAAGGTTCGGTGATCGTTATCCGGATGTCGCTTTCCCAGTACTCGATTCCTTCCAGTTTATGCGAGCGGGAAGGCCGGGTGTATTCCCCGATGATCATCCCCAAATGGGATAAGTAACGAATCGGCCGGACCCCTGAATATCTCATTTCCTTCAAACAACGGTCCAAAGAATGGCCGCTGCGGAGGTAAAAAATTTTCCGGATGCCTTGCGGCGGCCGCGCATTCCACTTCTCTGCCGAAGAAGGGAGCAGACCATTGGTGTATTCCATGATTTTCACTCCCCGGTTTCACTGATTCACAATCTTGTGAATATATTTCCATCGAATCCTTCTCCTGAAAGGCGGTGCGTACGACGATGGAAAAAAAGCCGGAAGATTCTCTTGATTATTGGAAAGAAATCCAAAACTGGTCCGGCTTGTTGTCCAAACGGATCAAACAATTCGATGACATCGTGAAAGCTATGCAATCGGTCAACTTGGCGGTGACGGATAAAGAAGTTTTAAAAGAACTCATCTCTGCCCTCGCAAAGTTGAACCAAGTCCAAACCAAACCCCAAAAAGAAAAAACCGTTTCCAAACAATCCGCTGAAAGCAGCGGCTCGGATGAATTTCTGGTTCAGCTCATGAACACTCCGGCCATCAGCAACGTGTTTAAAGAGGTCTTCAAAAACAAGCGAAAATGGTGAACGATGGCTTTTTCCGGTTGATTTAGTTGTATGAAACAGCCGTTCAAAGTCACACGTTATATACCTAAAAAACGAAAAAAGGGCAGAAGTCCAAAGACTTCTGCCCTTATCCCGTGATTTCATTCACAACCGCATGGTTTGCGATTGATGTCATAAACCGAACATCCAAACATTTCAAAATCGATGTCCCGTCCCAACTCCCATACCTGCTGCCAAAATTCCGCCACACAAGCCAACGGTTCCAAGACGCCATCTTCATCCGCAAAGAAATAAGTGGTTTCATCTCCCGTCTCTTCATCCATAAACGTGATATATAAAACCCGGTAATGAACGGGACCGGCTTGTTCATCCACAATATCAAAGCTGGCTTCGTGGCTCAAATACACATCTTCCAGCTTCTGGTTCTCTTCCTCTTGCTTCGGTTCATCCATCCATTGGAAAGAAAACGTGCACCGGTTCCCTTCCTCATCATAATCAAAGCTTTCCAAGCGGCCGTAAACCCTGACTTCTTTTGCTTCAAGATCGATTTTCCCAAAAAGCGTTTTTTCCTGCTGATCGAGCATTTTATCCAAAAGCCGCTTCCAATCGGAAATCACCATTTCCCGGACGGATTCCTGGAAGTTGATATTGCAACCATGCGCAAATACCTTCATTTCATGGACTCCTTTTCCCTTCAAGTCCCATTCATTATACCGAAAGCGCTTTGATCCTTTCAAGACGATGCCTGTTTTCTTTGCTTTTCCAAATTCCGAAGTTCGACCCGGCGGATTTTTCCGCTGGCTGTTTTGGGCAAGTGGCCGACAAACTCGATTTCCCGCGGATATTTGTAAGGAGCCGTTATCTTTTTGACATGATCTTGCAACTTTTGGATCAGCTCTTCGGATGGGGAAAATCCTTCTTTCAAAACCACAAACGCTTTGACAATCGACCCCCTCACTTCATGCGGACTGGCCACCACCGCACACTCTTTCACGGCAGGGTGCTTGACCAAAGCGTCCTCCACCTCAAAGGGGCCGATGGTGTATCCAGAGCTGATAATAATATCATCCGCCCGGCCTTCAAACCATAAATATCCGTCTTCATCTTTTCTTGCACGGTCTCCGGTCAGGTACCAATCTCCAATAAACGCTTGCCGGGTTCTTTCCGGATCCTGATAATATCCTTTAAATAAAGCCGGTGAGGAACGATGAACCGCAATATGCCCCACTTCCCCCGCCGGGACTTCTTTTCCTTCGTCGTTGATAATGGCCACCTTGTTGCCGGGAGTCGGTTTGCCCATGGAACCTTGTTTGGTTTCCATATCTTTCATGGTGGCCACCAACAATGTATTTTCGGTCTGGCCGTAACCGTCCCGCACCCGGATCCCGAAATGGGTTTGGAAGACCTGAATCACTTCCCGGTTTAGGGGTTCCCCGGCGCTGACTGCGCTTCTCAAGTACAACTGATAATCCTTTAAGTTGTCCAGTTTCGCCATCATGCGATACTCAGTGGGGGTACAGCAAAGCACATTGATTTTTTCATCCTGCAGGAGCTCCAGATACGTTTTGGCATCAAAAGTCCCGTGATATACAAACGCCGTCGCCCCGGCTCCCAAAGTGGATACAAACGGGCTCCAGATCCATTTGGCCCATCCCGGGCTGGCAGTGGCCCAGACCACATCATCCGGCTGTATGTCCAGCCAAGCTTCGGTCGCCGTCTTTTGATGGGCAATCGCCCAACTGTGGTGATGGATCACACCTTTGGGATTGCCGGTGGTTCCCGATGTGTAAGACAAAAAGGCCATATCCTCTTCGGTGGTTTCCGGGAGTTCCGTTAAAGCGCTTCCATTTAAGGATAAAAGAGGTTTCCAGCCATCCCGTTCCTCTCCGTGAATCAGCCGGCTGTGCAACGATTGAGATTGTTTTTCCGCCTCTTCCACCCGTTCCGCAAGCGAAGCATGGGCAATCACCGCTTTCGCACCGGAATGGCGAAGCCGGTAGGCAATGTCGCTGGCCCTTAACATTTCCGATCCCGGAATCACCACCAATCCGGCTTTTAAGCACGCTATGTATGAAAGGTAAGCCTCAGGGATTCGCGGCAATAAAATCATGACCCGGTCTCCCTTGTCCAGTCCGAGCTCCACCATCCCTTTGGCCAAACGATCTGATCTCTCTTTTAATTCAGAATAAGAAAACGAACGTCTTTTCCCCTCTGCGTTGACCCAGCGGATCGCTTCCTTGCCGCTTTGGGCATGGCGGTCAATATCTTGTGTCAAATTGTAAAGTTTCGCCATCCAAATCCCCTCCCAATCTCTCATAATTGCAACTATTGTTTATAAAATAAACTCTTTTCGCCAAAAAGTAAAGAATTTGAATAAAACAAATTATGAATAATGGAACATCCCGGATGGATGTATTTCTTTCCATTGAAAGTGGCGGCTTCCACAGCCGCCACCCAATGACCATGCTATTTCATTGTCCTGAATTAGAAGTTGCTTCCTCCAAGCTGTTGTTGAGCCATGGAAACCAGACGTTTCGTGATTTCTCCCCCGACAGAACCGTTTGCGCGGGAAGTGGTGTCAGCTCCCAATTGAACGCCAAACTCTTGAGCAATCTCATATTTCATTTGATCGATTGCTTGAGCAGCACCAGCCACCAGCAATTGATTAGAACTGCGAGTGCGATCTTGTTGTGCCATGTGTTTTTCACCTCCTTGGCTTTGTTGTCTATAGCTTGTGTCGGATCAAATCAGCCAATGCATAGGAAAATTTGGTATTCGAGCCGTTTTCCGCCATCAGTAGTTTTCTGCATCATCACCGTTTTTTTGTAACCGGAAAATATGTTTTTCATTCTAAAATGCTTTTTTTATACATATCGTTATTATGCCTCCCATTTTATTTTTCACAGGAAGGGTGATTGGAGTGAAAGACTGCCGCGACCGCAATACGCCCGACCCGTTCCGTTATCAACAGCGGATTTGGTATCCGTACATCAGCCCTTTGGATCCCTGCCCTCCACAAAGAGTCAAAACTTACGTCGTTGCACCCAACCAATTCCTTGGTTTTCAACCGCCCGGCCTCCCCCAATATCCGCCGCACAAAGCCCTGCGCCGCGGAACACTGTGGCCTATTTTATACAGCCCTTATCCTCCGAAAAAAACGCCAAGGGAGGAAAGATAATGGATACGTATCCGGATCACGCCAAACGCTTCCAAATGCTCAAGCAGTTACAGGAAGTGGATTTTGTGTTGACTGAATTGAACCTTTATTTGGATACCCATCCGGATGATCTGTCCGCCATTGACCAATACAACTGGTACGCCAAAGAACGCGACAAACTCCGCCGCCGATATGAAAAACAGTTCGGTCCCCTGATGCATTTCGGACACAGTTTTAACCAGTATCCCGACGGATGGAATGAAGGTCCCTGGCCTTGGGAAATATAAAGGGGGAAAGATTCGGTGTGGATTTATGAAAAAAAATTGCAATACCCGGTCCGGGTCAGCCAATGCAACCCGAGACTGGCCAAATTTCTGATTGAACAATACGGGGGCGCTGACGGGGAACTGGCCGCAGCCCTGCGCTACTTAAACCAGCGCTACACGTTGCCGGACAAGGTCAAAGCCCTTTTGACGGATATCGGCACGGAAGAATTTGCCCACTTGGAAATGATCGCCACCATGGTGTACAAATTGACCAAAGATGCAACGCCGGAACAGCTGAAAGAAGCGGGACTGGGCGCCCATTTTGCAGATCATGACAAAGCCCTGTTTTACCATAATGCCGCCGGTGTTCCATTTACGGCCACCTATATCCAGGCCAAAGGAGATCCCATTGCCGATCTGTATGAAGACATCGCCGCCGAAGAAAAGGCACGGGCCACATACCAATGGCTGATTGACATGTCCGATGACCCGGACATCAATGATGCGTTGAAATTCTTGCGTGAACGGGAAGTGGTGCATGCACAGCGTTTCCGTGAAGCGGTGGAAATCCTGAAAGAGTATCAGGGGCAGAAGAAGTATTTTTAAACGAGCGACGTCATCCCGTCTCAGATAAAAAAGCCGCCACCATTTCAAGGGGCGGTTTTTGTGTTTTGGCGCAAGGGACAGCCTCAGCCCCGATGGAAATAATCTACAAATCTTTTGAGTTCATTGTTTTTAAAATATTTTATATATTCTATAATAAAAACAACTTCTTGTTTCACATCGTTAAATCCAGCCAATAGGACTGTCACCTTGCGCCGGTTTGGTGATTGATCCATGAGATCCGTACGGAACATTACATTTTTACGGGAGGTTGTCTCCATTGAAAAACAAATTCAACATTCCATGGTTGTCCATATGGTTAAACCCCGGGGACACGGTCCAGCGGATTTTAAACAACAAGAAAATACCCGTTATGCTGATATTGCTGACCGGCCTTTCCATGAATCTGGACAATTCTTATTTCAACTCCACAGGGGATACCTTGAGCTTGTCCGCCATCTTGCTGATTGCAATCATCTTTAGTCCGGTGACCGGTTACCTGTTTGTCTGGATTTCCACCTATTTGTTTTCCATTACCGGACAATGGTTGGGAGGCACAGGATCAACCAAAGAAATCAAACCCGTCGTCGCATGGTCAGGGATCTTTTTTGCCGCTTCGCTGATCATCCGATTTTTGGAAATCCTGATCCTGGGAAACGAAATTTTTCAAACCGTTCAACCCACCGTGGAAAACAGTACATTTTTATCAATCTTATTTATTTTCCTCCATCTGCTTGATCTGGCCATCTTAATTTGGTGGGCCGTCTTTATGGCCGTTGCATTGGGAGAAATCCACTCTTTTTCCAAACTCAGGGGATTTTTCGCCATGCTCATTTCCCTGCTGTTGGTTGTATTGGTTAACCTTTTGATTGCCATAATTCTTATGATTTTTTAAACAGGGTGATCATCATGATCAAAAGATTCTGCATGACCTTGTTCAGGCTTGTTGTTTGTTTCGCTGTTCTTTTCATGTCGGCGGGAACATGCTATGCCGATCCATCGGGAGGTTTTGAGGTTCCCGAAGTGAATGAGGACTTTACCAAAGTCAAACCGAATCAAGGTGCGCAACAGAAAAAAGACGAAAACACCTGGCTGGGCGATTTTCTTATCTGGATCGGTGCCGCCAAGGATAAAAAAGACTTGGAGAAATTAAGCAAGCAGGCAAATGACGAATTTTTGGACGGCTTCTTCAAAAAATCAGTCGAAAGTTTGTTGGGATATGATCTATACACAGGCGATCCATTGCAAGGCGAAAGGAAAAAAGAGGCAGACCGGGCGTTAAGCAGCGTTGTCGACTGTATTCCGGTCATCTCCAACATCAAAAATTTGAAGGACCTCTTTACCGGAAAAGATTCCATCTCCGGGGACAAACTGAGCCCGGTCGATAAAGTGATCTCAGCCATCGGCATTGCTTCCGGCCCCGGCAAAAAAGCAGGGGTGATCCTGAAAGGAATATTTAATGGCGGAAAGAAATTATTAAAGAAATTTGGTGTCTATATTGATGATCTGGCTGAACGATTCGGATTCGGTCCCAAACTGCAGCCTGCCGGCGGACCCCCGGAAATTCCCCGGAGACCTGAGGTGAATCGGATTGAAGGCACAAACGGGGGTGGAAAAAATCAGAAAAATCATCCTGTCAAAAGAACCCAAGAGGAATATGACGATTTAGCAAGAGACCCTTCTCATGGCGGACAAATTACAGAACAGGGGATTAAAGAAAGAGAAATAGGTTTAGCGCTTGAAAGTCAAGGAAAGCTAGGAAAAATCATTCGTGATCCACAGGCTGACGGGGGCGCAGAATTTATTGATACCACCACAGGTATAAAATGGGACATAAAAAGTTTTGTTTCCTATCCAAATGGTCACACTTCTCCAAGAAAGGGCGCTTTTACTGTTGAAAAAGCAATGAAAAAGATTAATGCGGAGTTTCGTAGAGGTCATAATGTAATTATTGATAAAAGAGATTTAATTCCTCAACATGTCAAAGAGCTAGAAGATGCAATTAAAAAGAATGGGGTTGAGGACCGAATCATATGGTATCCATAGAAAGAGGTTTTCAAAATGCAAGAAAAAATATTGAATTGTCTGGAAGCCCATAAAATATGGATTAAAACGATTGGCAAAAAAGGCGAAAAATTAAAATTGGACGCAATCGATTTTCGTGAAATGAATTTAATGGAATATCCCTTGGATCAATCTTTTTTAACAGATTGTGTATTTGATGGAATGAACTTAAAAAGTAAAGATTGGTTTGCATCACATCTGTGTTCCTCCACATTTCAATATACCAATTTGGCCCATGCTGATTTTACGAAAGCAAATTTATCTTATGTGAATTTCTCTCATGCTAATGCCAAAAATGCAAGGTTTGTTAAATGTGAGTGCTTTGAAACCATCTTTTACAAAACAGACCTGACACATGCCAAGTTAGTGAACAGTCTTTTTGTGGAGGCTGACTTTCGTGAGGCTACTTTGAAACATGTGGATGTAAGTGTCTCCGTTTTTGAAGATGTTTTGATTAAAGGGGCAAAATTAACAGACATCAGAGGTATTGATAATGCATATATAAAAAGCATTAATATCGGTACACCTGAAAATCCAATAATGCTTGAAGGCGATAAAGCCAAAGAATGGCTCATGAACCACTTGGTTTAATCAATCATAAGATCACGTGATTACGGCTCTTCCCGGAGGAGAGTTGGATGAATGATAAAAAACCCTCAGCATGATCCGGAAAAATTAAAAAACAATCTTTACTTGCCAATGAAGCACTTGCCTGCAAATACACAGGGCAAGTGCTTCTGATGATGATTTATACAAGACCCGATGGATCCCCGATAAGCTTATTTTTTATACCCCGAATAAACCGCATGGTTTTTGCCAAATATAAAAACCTCTTTTTCTTTTGTAAAACCGATTTTTTCCGCCACCCGGATGGAAGGAATATTTTTCGGATCGATGAGACAGATCAATTTATTGAAATGCAATTGATGAAAGCCATATGCTTTGCATGCTTTGGCCGCTTCCGTGGCAAATCCCCTGGACCAATACTTTTTATGGATATGATACCCGATTTCAATTTCCGTGCGGCCGTCCACCGTCTGGCGAACCAATCCGCAATCACCAATGAGTTCATCTGTTTCTTTCAAACACACCCCCCACAGTCCGAACCCGTCTTTCCGGTATCGTTCCTGATTTTTTTTGATCCATTGGCCGGTTTGTTCCCGGGTGAAAGGCGCCGGGTAAAACCGCATGGTCTCTTCATCGGAGAAGATGGCATGAAGACGGTCCAGATCCTCCTGTTTCAATTCCCTCAAGTACAATCTTTCTGTTTCCAGAATCATCCTTCATCCTCTCTTTGAAAGAAAGAATCTTATCAAAGTTCTTCCCTTTTTACGGCATGAAGAAAATGGATCGTTTCGCAGGCAGACAAATGATCATTCCGATTGCGAAAATACCGCTCCTGAATATCGACCGGCGATAAATGTTCAACGATCCGCAAGCCCGGTTTCTCCAACATGTTCTCCATTTCCGGCAATGAAAAGCAAGATTTCATCGGCTCTCCGGCAGCCGCGGCCATTTTCACCATGTTCTCCACCCGGTTGCAGAACCCTTTTTCTTCAAAAAGTCGTTCATCGGCAAAATCGAAAACAATGGAACTTCCCGCCGGAACGTTCGCAAACAAATGCCGGAGCAAATCGGCCAACTCCTCTTTGCTTAAATAATAAGAAACGCCCAGCAAACTGAAAAAGGTTTTTTGATCGCCAAAGCCTTTTTCATACAGTTTTTCGTAAGAAAACGGCTTTGTAAAATCACAAGCAATGAAATGAAGATGATCCGGTATTTCCAAACCCGCCTCCTGCAATCTTTGCAATTTAAACGTTTGGGTGAAAGGGTGATCCAATTCGAAGATTTCCAATCTGTTTTTCAGTTCCGGATACCGCTGGGCAAACGTGTCCATGCCTGCACCGAGAATGACATATTGCCTGACCCCTGATTCGATTTCCTTTTGCAATACCGCTTCGCAATAGGCCGCCCGTGCCAAAGGCGTTGGCGATAACTGAACTTGGGTGATCCATTTCAATATTTCATCCGGATTGTCCCGATGTTGCTCGGCCATTTCCGGGTTGAAAAACGAAATTCCTTGAACCATATGGGTTTTAATGGCATCATATTCTTCTTGTGTCATCAATTGTTTGGCGAGAAAATCATCGAAAATCTTTGGTGTATCAAATTGGCTGTGATAAGCCCTGCCAAATGCGGAAATCAGCGCGGTTAAACTGGATTCCCCTTTTTTCACGTCCATACACCCCTTTAAAAAAAATGGGATCCCCCACGTCCGGGAATCCCATTATATATAATATAGAATTAATTTTAAATTATAGCATAAATTAATTTTTTTGTCAAGAGGTTTACTGCTTTCTTTTTCAATGTTCATCCGATTCCCTCTCTAAAATGAATCAAATCATCTTCACCAGCTTAAAAATTTATCTTCTTTTTTGCATGATCATTCTTCCTTATAAAGAGGCGTTCCTGTGAGAATTTTGGACAGGAACTGTATAAATCGAATGCATTTATCAAGAGATCGTCTGACACGACAATTCAAATCATTCCGTAAATTTCATAGAATAAAGTTAAGGTTTTATTTAGGTTGTTGAAAATCCACCTTCAAATCGCATTCCGTGCAAAAGAAACGATCCCGGATGGATTTTACAACATGATCAGGGAGGGATTCACATGCCTTGGTATCAAACCCGGTTAACCGAATTATTGCAAATCTCCCGCCCCATTATCCAGGCAGGAATGGCCGGCGGGATCACAAGTCCCCGGCTCGTTGCGGCGGTATCCAATGCCGGCGGTCTGGGATCACTGGGAGCGGGCTATATGTCTCCCGAAGACATCCGCCAAGCCATCCGGGAAATCCGGAAGCAAACCGACCGTCCGTTTGCCGTCAACTTGATGGTTCCCGCGCCTTATGAAACCAATGCGGAACAAGAACGCCTGATGAAAAATCATCTCAAGCGGTTTGAAGAAGCCGCCGGTGCCTCCGGCCAAGAAACCACAAGCCATGCCGCCATTTCCTTTGAAGAACAAATTCACGTCATTCTGGAAGAAAAGGTCCCTGTCGCATGCTTCACTTTTGGAATTCCGTCCCCCGCCGTCATCCAGGAACTGCATGCCCGTCACACGGTGGTCATCGGGACAGCCACTTCGGTGCGGGAAGCTGTCGAAGTGGAAAAGAGCGGGATGGATGCCGTCGTAGCCCAAGGAAGTGAAGCGGGAGGCCACCGGGGAACCTTTCTCTCCGCCGAATTTCCATATGTCGGAACGATGGCCCTGATCCCTCAAGTGGTGGATCATGTCCGGATTCCGGTCGTTGCCGCCGGCGGGGTCATGGACGGTCGCGGGGTTCTGGCCAGCCTGGCTCTGGGGGCGGACGGGGTTCAAATGGGCTCGGCCTTTTTACCCACCTTGGAAAGCAGCGCCCATGACAAACACAAAGAAGCCGTCCTGCAAAGCACCGATGAAAGCACCGTCATGACAACCGTCTTTTCCGGAAAGCCGGCACGGGCCATCCAAAACGAATTTATCCGGGAAATGGAGAACTATCCCCATCCCCTTCCCCCATACCCGGTCCAAAACGCCTTGACCAAGCACCTGCGCCAAGCAGCCTCCAAAAAAGGAAACAAGGACTACATGGCTTTGTGGGCCGGCCAAGCCGCTGCCCTCAGCCGTTTTGAACAGGTCGAAGAACTGATGCAAAGAATCATGACCCAAGTTGATCAATGTTTGTCGCAACTGGCCGGCGAGCATTAAGCCCATAACCGGGACAACTAATGAAAAGAGCTGAATCCGCAAGGGTTCAGCTCTTCTGCAGACACCATCCAAATTCAGTGTTTAAAAATAAAAGCAAGGAAAGAATTCGAAGTAATGGCTAAATGGACATGGAAATAAACTTGGTTTCCAGGAAGCTTTCCATCGCATAGCGACCTCCTTCACGGCCCAAGCCGCTTTCCTTCAACCCGCCGAAAGGTGCCTGGGTCTGGGTCGGGGTGCCGTCATTGACGCCGATGATGCCATATTCCAAGGCCTCCGCCACCCGGAAGCAGCGGCTGTTGTCCTTTGTATAGCAGTAGGCGGCCAATCCGTAGCGGGTGTCGTTTGCCATCTCCAACACGGCCTCTTCCTCTTTAAAGGGAATAATCGGCACGACGGGACCAAATGTTTCTTCATAAGTAATTTTCATATCCGGGGTGACATGGGTGATGACAGTCGGTTCCAGGAAAAATCCTTTGCTGTATTCCCCTTCTGTCAGCCTGTTTCCGCCAAAGATCACGCGGCCTCCTTTTTCTTTGGCATCACGGATGTGTTCCATCACCCCGTTTAATGCTTCTTCATCCACCAGCGGCCCGATCTCCACGCCTTTTTGGCGCCCGTCACCCACCTTGGTTTTTTTCAACCGTGCGACCAGTTTTTCCGTAAACGCATCAACCACGGACTCATGGACATACAAACGGTTGGTGCTAATGCACATTTGCCCGGAGTTGCGGAATTTGCTTTCAAAGAAACCGGCAACCGCCGCATCGAGATCGGCGTCTTCAAACACAATGAAGGGAGCGTGTCCGCCAAGCTCCATGCTGATCCGTTTCACCTGCTTGGCCGCACCTTCCATCAAATGCTTGCCGACGGCGGTCGAACCGGTGAAGGTGATCTTCGCCACTTTCCGGTTTTGCAACACTTCGTCGCCAAACTTTTCCGCCTTGGCCAGCACCAGATTGACCACGCCTTTGGGGAACCCGGCTTCTTCCATCAGCTCAAACAGCCGGACCGCGCTCAACGGGCTTTCCATCGCGGGTTTTAAAACGACGGTACACCCGGCGGCAAGTGCCGGGGCAATTTTTCTCGCCACCATGTTGACCGGGAAGTTCCAGGGAGTGATGGCGGCCACGACACCCACCGGCTGTTTGATGGCCATCAACCGTTTACTGCCGTCATAGGACGGGATGGTTTCCCCGTAAATCCGCTTGGCTTCCTCGGCATACCACAAGAAATTGTCCGCACTGCCCACGGCTTCAAATTTGGCTTCCCCGAAAGGCTTTCCCATCTCCGCCGACATCAGTTCGGCGAGCTCATTGCGGTGTTTCATCACCAGCTCGTACAATTTGGTGAGATATTTGGATCTTTGGCGTCCGGGCAACCGGGACCAGTCTCTGAACGCTTCATGCGCCGCATCAATGGCTTTTTTCGCATCCCGTTCATCCCCGTAACTGACCACTCCCACACATTCTCCCGTGGCCGGATTGAATACTTCCAGTGTTTCTCCGCTTTCTGCTTCCACCCATTCTCCCCGGATATACATTTTTTTGATCTCACTCATGGATTGGCCACCCTTTCTCCATTTGGATTTAAATCATTTTCAACGCTTCAAACGGATTTTTGCAGTTTTTGCAATATAAAATGCTCCGGCATGCGGCCGGCCCGAACAAGTTCTCCAGAGCGGTGTA
Source organism: Thermoactinomyces vulgaris (assembly GCF_005886755.1). Classification (NCBI taxonomy): domain Bacteria; kingdom Bacillati; phylum Bacillota; class Bacilli; order Caryophanales; family Thermoactinomycetaceae; genus Thermoactinomyces; species Thermoactinomyces vulgaris. The sequence continues at coordinate 851,605 of NZ_CP039710.1, read as the reverse complement.
TGAAGAACCGCAATACGGACATTTCACTTCCCAGGTTTCCTTTTGCTCATCCTTGCGTGGCGGCGGCATGATGCCCATTTTTTTCAGCTTTTCCCTTCCCTCATCACTGATGCGGTCGGAGGACCACGCCGGTTCGAGCAAAAATTTCACCCGGACCTCCCGGACCCCTTCCACCGCGCCCAGTTTCTTTTCAATCGCTTTTTTCATGATGTCCAAAGCGGGGCAACCGGCAAAAGTGGGCAAAACATCCACGGACACCACATCATCCTCGACACGAACCTGATGGATCATGCCCATTTCCACCATGCTGACCGTCGGGATTTCCGGATCCTTCACTTCTTGCAGCAGTTCCAAAAAAATCTCTTCCTTCCCTGCCACCCAGATCCTCTCCTTTACCAACGGGCTGTGGGATCCAGCCGGTAAACTTCTGACAAAGTATTTAGTGCCGCGGCGAGATCCGGTGTGTGCTCCCCGGCCCGTCCGTTCCATCCGGGCGCTTTCAGCCCGCCGGCCGGAGGCAAGCCATAGTCCTCAAAATCTTTGTTCACTTGCTCCAACCACCGCTTCGTCAACGGCTCTTCTCCTTCAATCAATCCGTATCGGACCATGGCGGAAGCTTCAGGCCCCAACTGAAACAATCCGCCTGCATCCTCCCACGCCCTTTCCGTCGCCTCCTTCAGACGGGACCGGGCTTCCTCCGTACTGTCGGCCAATTGTTTCATCCACACCCGCCAGTGAAACAGATGGTAATGGTGTTCCGTCAGGATTTTACGCGCCGACTGCTTCAGCGGAAGGTAGGAAGCATGGGACAAAGATTCAAACCGGATTTGCTTGAACACACTGTAAAAATACGAACGCACAATGGCATAAGCCCAATCATAGCGGGGTTCTTCCAGATAAAGGCCGGGGCCGTTCACCCGCTCCACCAGGACGGCATTACGGAAGTCTTCCGGCTTGCGGAGTTGTGCCAGATCATCGGCTCTTCCGGCCCCCAATGCTTCCAACATTTCATAAAAGAGCACGGCATGTCCCATCATGTCTTGTGAAATGGAGGAAAAAGCGACATCTTCTTCAATATGGGGGGCAAGTCCCAGCCATTCCGATCCCCGGAAAGCCATAATGAAATCATCATCGGCGATTTGAAGCAGCAAGTCCTTCAAAGCCGATAAATATTCCGGATTCTGCTTGGCTTGCTCTGCCGATTCGACACGGAAATTGCTCACATGCTGACCCTCCTTTTACTTTCCCGAAGCATTTTTCTTCTCGTACCGCTCTTTGTGCCGGCGCCATTTCGATTGCAAATCGCCGTACCCTTTCGTTTCCCGGTAACTCTTGTTGTCCAGCTTTTCCAAGTACCGGCGCTGTTCCGGAGGCAAAACCCAGATATCGTCCCGTTTGACCACCCACAAATTGACGCACGGTTCACGCCGGAGGAAGTTTTCACGCGCCATGGACATGGCCACCTCGTGATTCGGGGCCAGCAAGCTGAACTGGTGGACAAAATGGGCATTCGGGCTTTTTTGGCTGAAAACTTCAAACACGAAAAAGTCTTTCTTTTCCTTGTCCCCGATTGTCATACGCTTCCCCCCCGAACCGCGTTTCGTTGCTTGGCGAGCAGGGCATCACGCACCCATTTTCCTTCTTCATAAGAAACTTTTCTCAATCTCAGCCGCTCTTTGGATCGGGGCCCGTTTCCTTTGATGATCTGTTTGAATTCATTCCAGTCCGGTTGCCGGTAATGCCAACGTCCTTCTTTTTCGTCGTAATGAATGGTTTCATCCGGCAAGGTCAACCCGAGATGGAAAATCCGCGGAACATACTTGTGGAAAAACTCCTGCCTCAACTCTTCATTGGTTTTGGAACGGATTTTATACCGGAGGTTCAGGCGTTGGTTGCTGGAAATCCCCCCGTCTTCCGGCGGCCCGAAGAACATGAGCAGTGCCGGCCACCAGCGGTTGACCGCTTCCTGCAACATCCGGCGCTGTCGGGGGGTTCCTTCCGCCAGGCTCAACACGATGCTTTCGCCGTGTTGCATGTGAAATTTTTCTTCGGCACAAATCCGTTGCAGCGCCCGGGCATAAGGCGCATACGAGGTGCTAAGCGACATCGTTTGCGTGATGATCGCCGCCCCGTCCACCAACCATCCGATCACGCCGGCATCAGCCCAGGTCGGTGCCTCCATGTGGAATACATTATGAAATTTTAATTTTCCGACAAATAAGTCGTTCATCAGGTCTTCCCGGGTTTTTCCAATCGGGGCCAGCAAATCTTCCGCCACCCTCAGCAACAATTGTCCGTGCCCCATCTCATCCTGAACTTTGGCCATGATCGCCAGCTTGCGCCGTAACGTTGGTGCTTTGGGAACCCATTCTTTCTCCGGCAACGCCCCCATGACTTCGCTGATCCCGTGCATCGCGATCAATTTAATCAACTGCCGGCGGTAATCATCCGGCATCCAGTCATCCGCTTCAATTTTTTCGCCGCGCTCAATCCGGGCAAGAAATTCTTGCCGTTTTTCGTCATCGGGATGCCCGTTGCCATGTTCCTGATCTTCCAACAGTCTCCGGTCATAGATATGCATCCACATCACAACCTTTTTATATAACGTTTGTTTAACGATATATTAACATATTGTAACATGTTTTTCAATGCACAAAATTCATTAATATATTTATTGTCAGAATAAATTAACACAAAAAAAGAAGGGAGAATCTCCCCCTCTTTGTTTAGCGTCCACTCTTGGATTCTACTCCGGAGCACTTTTGAAAACACTCAGGAAAAACCGGACCGCACCGGGATGCAACAGCTCATAATAATGGCGGAATATCCGGTCCGCCTCCCGTCCCGTCCAAAAATCGGGCAACAACTCTTCCGGCAGGCTCGGATCAATAAACAAAAATTTGCGATATTCGTGCACCAGTTTGGTTTTCTCCACAAAGCATTTTGCATCCGATATGTCTTCCTGGTTTTTCACTTGTTCTTTCAATCTTTCATATTGCGGTTGATAGTGGCTGATGAATTCTTCGTAGGCCTTGTTGATTTCATCCAGATTCCAGCATTTTTCCACCAACTGCTTATCCGTGCTGACGCCGAGATGTTCGGACCGGAAGACTTCAATATATTCGCTGGCATCATAAGATTCGGCAATTTCTTTGACCCGGTCGGCCAAGTCATTCGGGCTGATCCACACGCTGTTGGCCAGCATGCCAAAGCCCATCCAAGACAATTCTTTTCGCAATTGATCCCGTTTGGCCCTCTGCTTTTCCGGAATGTTGTAATGAATGATGCACCATTTTCCGTCCCACCGGCCCGGGGATTGCTTATAAATCCGGGCACTGGCTTCATTCATCCGCTTTTTTCCGCGGGGCGTCAAAGAGTAGTAGGAGCGGTTGCCGACTTTGCGCGCTTTCAGCCATCCCTGGCTGGCAATGCGGGATATGGCGACGCGCACGGCTTGTTCGGACATGCCGAATTGCCCCAATAACCGGGTCAAACTGCCCACCCAGATTTCCCCGCCAAAATGGCGGACATATTCGCCATATATCGTAAAAATCATCGATTGAGGCTTCAATCTCTTTCAACTCCATTCAACCGTTGCCTGTTTTTCTCCATCTCAAACCTATTCGCCTATTATAACAAAAAAATATTTCAAATGTTGAACGGAGTTTGTCAACTTTCTTCTGTGACTGTTATCGGGCTCTTGGTTATAACCTTTCTATTATCGTGGCAATGCCCTGTCCGACCCCGATGCACATCGTCGCCAACCCGTAGCGCACACCCCTCCGCTCCATTTCATACAGCAAGGTGGTCAGAATGCGTGCCCCGCTGCATCCCAAGGGATGGCCGATGGCAATGGCTCCCCCGTTGACATTCACCCGGGCGGGATTCATCCCCAACTCGCGGATGCAGGCCAGGGATTGGGCGGCAAACGCTTCATTCAATTCGATCAAATCGATCTCATCGATGGTGAGACCGGCCTGTTTCAACGCTTTTTTCGTGGCCGGGACCGGCCCGGTTCCCATGACGGACGGATCCACACCGGCCACAGCCGAAGCCACCACACGGGCCCTTGGCTTCAAGCCGAGCTTCACGGCCGTTTCCATTTCCATCAGCAACAAGGCGGCGGCCCCGTCATTGATGCCGGAAGAATTGCCGGCCGTGACCGTCCCGCCTTGGCGGAAAACCGGTTTCAACCGGGACAACTGTTCAAGGGTCGTATCCGGACGGGGATGCTCATCCTCGGCAAAAAGGGTGACCTGCCCTTTATGCCCGGGGATTTCCACCGGGACAATCTCGCTTTTGAACTTGCCTTCCTCCCGGGCTTTGGCGTATTTTCGCTGGCTTTCCAACGCAAAGCGGTCCTGTTCTTCCCGGCTGATGCCGTATTGTTCCGCCACATTTTCCGCGGTTTCCCCCATGCTGTACGGATAATACATTTCGGCAAGCTTTTCATTCACAAACCGCCAACCGAGCGTGGTGTCATACAGTTTTTGCTCTCCGCGCGCAAAACCCTTTTCGGGTTTTGGCATCACATACGGAGCCCTTGTCATGCTTTCCGTTCCGCCGGCAACATAAACTTCTCCGCGCCCCGCTTCAATGGCATTGGCACACTGATTCACCGCTTCCAGTCCCGAGCCGCACAAACGGTTTACCGTCACTCCCGGCACCGTCACCGGAAGGCCCGCCAGCAACAAAGACATTCTCGCCACATTCCGGTTGTCTTCACCGGCTTGATTGGCACACCCCAAGATCACGTCGTCAATCCGTTCCAAAGGGATGTCGTTTCGTTCCATCAGATAGCGGATCACCACGGCTCCCAAGTCATCGGGACGGACCTCTTTCAATGCGCCGCCGTATCTTCCGATGGCTGTCCGTACGGCATCCACGATCACCGGAATTCTCATCGTTCGTCCCCCCTTGTCGATGGCCGGGCCGCTTCCCCGGAATAAGTATAAAATCCCTCGCCGCTTCGGACGCCAAGCATCCCGGCCAGCACCATTTTCCGGAGCAAGGGAGCCGGCCGGTACCGTTCTTCCGCCAAATCCCGATGCAGTCCGCGAATCACCGCGTAAACCTCGTCCAAGCCAATTTGGTCAGCCCATTCCAGCGGTCCGTATGGATAATTCGTCCCTTTTTTCATGGCAATATCGATGTCTTTGGGGGTTGCGGTCCCCTCCATCACGGCAAAAACGGCTTCATTGATGATGAGTGACAAAACCCTCGGAAAGACCAGTCCGGTCTCATCTTGCACCACAGCGGTATTTTTGCCCAGCGACTGAAAAAACGCCTCCGCCCGTTTCAACGTTTCCATAGATGTCCTGAGACCGGGAGCCAGCTCCAGCAATTTCCGTTCCGACAACGGACGGAAGGTGCCAAAACCGCAAACTCTTTCCGGATTCCGGGTCCACGACGCCACTTCGGTGGCCGACACTCCCAATGAAGTCGTGAGAATGGGAACATCCGGCGGAAGCTCCCGGTCCAGCTTTTGGATCACGGCTTTTTTCAATTCCAAGTCGAGATTGGAAACTTCAACGGCGAGCCCAATCTTCTGTGCATCGTTTTCAACGGTTTTTTCTGTCACCACTTCATAATTCTTGTCCGTAAAAAGTTCCTTCAATTCAGGAAGCAGCACACTCTCGCCCGTCAGCAAAACGGTGTTACTTGTCGTAGTCATAATATCCCTCACCTGACTTCCGGCCGATGGTTCCCGCCTGAACCATCTTTTGTTGAATGCGGCTCGGCTGAAACCGGCGTTCATGGAAAAAACCGGAGTAAACCGACTCGGTCACCGCAAAATTCACATCGATGCCGATCAGATCCTGGAGTTCAAACGGCCCCATTTTAAATCCGCCGGCTTCGGTGAGAATGCGGTCGATTTGCTCGACGCCGGCCACCCGGTCTTCCAAGATGCGGAGCGCTTCATTGTAGTAAGGCCGGGCCACGCGATTGACGATGAATCCCGGCGTATCATTGGCATACACCGGCACTTTTCCCAGATTTTGCGCAAATTCATAAACAAACTTTGCCTGCTTTTCGCCCGATTTCTTCCCCCGGACCACTTCCACCAGCGGCATGACAGGAGCCGGATTGAAAAAGTGCATCCCCAGAATCCGCTCCGGGTTCCTCAGGCCGCCGGCAATTTCGGTAATGGAAAGCGAAGAAGTATTTGTCAAAAGCAAGGCATCGGGCCGGCAAATTTCACTTAACGACCGGAAAATTGATTTTTTCAGGTCCATCCGTTCCGAGACCGCTTCGATCACAATGTCCGAGTCCGCCAACTTCTTCAGGTCTTGTACAAATTGGACGGACCGGAAAACCGACGCTTTTCCCTCTTCGCTGATTCGTCCTTTCTTGACGTCTCTCGATAAAACCGATTGAAAATAAGCTTTGGCTTTTTCCAGCATCGCCGGATCCACATCCAGCAATAAGACCCGGTGCCCTTTTTTGGCGCAAACCAGGGCAATCCCCGATCCCATCGTGCCTGCCCCGACGACGCCAATCTGATATCCGGTCACAAACTCCCCTCCTTGTCCGGTTTTGGTTTCCCTTCCATTCCTCTTCCGCCGATGCTTCAGCCTGCAGTTGCATTGTTCCGGTTGTCCACCACCCGGATCGCTTTCCCCTCACTGCGCGGGATGGTGTGCGGTTTGCAAACCTTCAACAAGATGGAAACCCCCAGCGTGCTTTTCATGGCATGCCCGATCTCTTTGGACAGCTTTTCCATTTCCGGACTGTTTTCTATATCCCCGCCCTGCTCCATAAATTCCGGGGTGACTTCGCAGTGCACTTCAATCCGGTCCAACGCCCCTTCCCGTTCCACCACCGCCTGATAATGGGGTGCCAGTTGCGGAAAACTCAAAAGCACCGATTCGATCTCGGTCGGAAAAACATTGACACCGCGGATGATCAGCATGTCATCCACGCGCCCTTTGATCCGCGACATCCGGAGGGTTGTGCGTCCGCATTTGCATTTTTCCGGATGAAGGGATGCAATGTCGCCCGTCCGGTAGCGGATCACCGGAAACGCTTCTTTGGTCAACGAAGTGAAGACCAACTCTCCTTCAGCACCATCGGGAAGCACTTCCCCGGTTTCAGGGTCAATCACCTCCGCCAGAAAATGGTCTTCCGCAATGTGGAGTCCGTCCTGCGCTTCGTGGCATTCAATCGCCACACCCGGCCCCATCACTTCGCTCAATCCGTAAATGTCCACTGCTTTGATGCAGAGCTTTTCTTCCAACTGCCGGCGCATTTCCTCTGACCATGGCTCCGCCCCAAAAATGCCGTATTCCAGGCTGGTTTCCCGGGGATCCATTCCCCGCCTTTCCATTTCTTCCACGAGGTTCAGGATATAAGAAGGCGTTCCGGAAATGCCGCGGGGTTTGAAATCTTCAATCAGCGTAACCTGACGGGGCGTGTTCCCTCCCGAAACCGGAACGGCCGTCATACCGAGGTATTCCATTCCATAGTGCAATCCGAGGCCACCGGTGAATAAACCATATCCATATGCATTATGAAAAATATCACCCGGACGGCCGCCGGCACAGCAAATCGCCCTGGCGACAATCTCTGCCCAATTTTCGATATCCTTTCTCGTATAACCGACCACCGTCGGCTTTCCTTTGGTTCCGGAAGAGCCGTGAATGCGAATCACTTTGCTGAGATCCACCGCAAAAAGTTTAAACGGATAGTTTTCGCGCAAGTCTGTCTTTTTCATGAACGGCAAACGCCGGATGTCTTCCAAGCACCGGATGTCTTCCGGTTTCACCCCGGCACGGTCGAAATTTTCCCGGTGGAAAGGAACGTTATCATAGCAACGCTTTACCGTTTCTTTCAGACGAGCCAGCTGAAGTTTTTGCATGTCCTCCCGTGATGCGGTTTCCATCGCTTGATTGAATATCACCAGAATGTCCCTCCCTTTCGGCCAGGCCGACGGTTACTCTCCCCGAAACACCGGCTTCCTTTTTTCACGAAATGCTTCCAACGCTTCCACCCGGTCTTTGGTGGGGATCAACACCTCATACGCTTTGGACTCCAGATCCAATCCGCTTTGCAGATCCAACCCGACTCCCCGGTCGATGGCATATTTCGCCTGATACACCGCCAGCGGGGCGTTGGAAAGCATCTCACCGGCCAAGGAACGGCACAGCTTAAACAGATGATCGCGGTTTTCGGCAACCCCGTTTAATATGCCATATTCCTCCGCATCGTTTGCCGTGATTTTCCGGGCGGTCAAGATCAGTTCCTTGGCCCTGGCCAGGCCGGTCAACCGCGTCAGCCGCTGTGTTCCGCCGGCTCCCGGAATGATCCCCAGACTGACCTCGGTCAGTCCCATCCTGGCTTCCTGTACGGCAAACCGGAAATCACATGCCAGTGCCAACTCAAACCCTCCGCCAAAAGCATGTCCGTTGATGGCGGCAATGGTGGGTTGCGGAAGCCTCTCCAGTGCCGAAAACACCTCCCGGATTTTTTTCACATTGCGGCGGACTTGCTGTTCATTCAGGGTTCTCCGCTTTTTCAAATCCGCTCCGGCGCAAAACGCTTTTCCTTCTCCGGTCACGATGACGGCCCGGGTTTCTTTGAGATCCTGTTCCAGTTCGCCAATCACTTCCCCGAGCCGAACCAAGGTGGAGTAATCCAAGGCATTCATCCGGTCCGGGCGGTTCAGCCGGATGATCCCCAAATAGCCTTCTTTCTCCAGCAATACCGTTTCTTTTCCCATCATGCATGGCTCCTTGAGTGAAAATTTTCATTCATGTTTGGGCTGGATGCGGGCATACGTGCCAACCGCGACCGCCACCAGCTTTCTGTCACCGGTCCTGACCCGGGCTTCCATCACGATGATCTTCAATCCCCTTTTGATCACCTTGGCCTCGGCAATCAAACGGTCGCCTCTTGCCGGTGCAAGGTAATTGATTTTGCTTTCCACCGTGACGCATTGTTGCAAACCGTTGACAGGCGGAGCCGCCCCGTGCCCCATAGCGACATCAGCCAACGTGGCCGTCACGCCGCCATGCACCACGCCCTCCATGCTGTTGTAAAATTCCGGGCGGATTTTTAAAGATGCCGTGCATCCTTCTTCATCCAACTGCTCGATCTCAATGCCAAGGGCATGGTTAAAACGATTGATCACCGTTTCGTTTGTGGAATGCTCACTTACATTTTTCATCTCAAACCACCTGTCCGCATCATTTCGGTAGCGCTTTCAAACAACGATACACGAACCGATCTGAATACTATGAATTCATGTTGGAGGGACGCCAACCGCATGCACACACGGTTGACATCATGCCGCCTGTTACACCACCTCGGCAAAATGCATTTGCACCAGTTTGCCGGCAAACGTCATCAAATCTTTGCCAGCCGCTTTTCCTTCCGGGGATGCCAGTGCCGCATTCAACGCCTCTTTGGTTTCAAAATACATTTCGGCCATCAAATACAGGTCACTCTTCCCGGCCGGAGAACCGTAAATTTTATTCACTTCCAGTTTGATAAGCCCCGGCATCTTTTCAGCCAACGGAGCATGGACATTGTAATAATGCTCGTCAAATTTCTCCTTGTCTTCCGGCTGACGGTAAATCGCAATTAATTTTACCATTTTGAATTTTCACTCCCCTTAATGTTTTGGGTTATTCTCCATATAACATAATTTAATATAACGTTATAAAAACGTTGCTCTAAAATTAAGTATAAACTTTCAGTCTCTTTTCAGTCAATTAGTTTTTTCTTTCATTTTAGAATATTCACTTCAATCATCCTTTTCTTTCAGCCGATTAACCACTTTTTGCAGCGTTTCATCCGGCTCCGGTTTCGGATGGTTATGACCCAACTTCATCTTGTCTTGTTCGCCCTGTTCCTCCTTTGCTAGAGTGAAAGAAGACTATTAAAGGAGCGATTTGATGCGAATTCGATTTGTGTTTGAGATCCCGGCGGAAACATCACTTCCTTACCATTATCCATATGCCCTGATGAGTTACTTTTACCACGCCGTCAGGATGGCGGATCCGGATCTGGCTGAGTGGTTGCATCAGGAAGGCATCCCCTATGAAGGACGAAAATACAAGCCGTTCGTTTTTTCCCCCCTCGCTTTTGACCATTGCCGGAAATCCCCCGGACAAATGCGGGTACAGGGAAAAGCGACATGGAAAGTGGATTCGATTCATCCTCCCTTGTTGCAAGCACTCTGCCAAGGCATCCAAGCACTCAACCATTTACAACTGTTTTCACACCGTTTTCCTTTGCACTCGATTCATTTTGAGGAACGGCCCCGTTTCGAATCTGTCATGAATTATCGTTGTTTGGGGCCAGTGGTATTTCCTGTCCGCAAAGAAGGGAAGTTGGTGTTTTGCCATCCGCTGGAAAGCAATTTTTATGACCAAATTCGAACATCCCTCCATCGTTGGGCCAAATTGAAATGGGGAGTGGATGACTCCAACCCGGCTCCCATTCGCATCCGTTTGCTGAATCCCGGACACTTTCGCCTTGAACAAGCTGCCACTTTGATCGACATCAAAGGAAAAAAGACCAAAGGATACCAAATGCCTCTGCAAATCCATGCATCCCCCCGTATTCAGGAAGTGGCAATGGAAGCGGGAATCGGGAGTTATACCAATCAAGGCTTTGGCATGTTGGAACCCCTGTCCTGATCGTAAACGGGATTTTCAACAAACCGGCCATAACCATTGGAAGTTTTGGCCCGAGCCCGAGCCGCAAACCCTGTATGCGCCGGTTTTCATTAGGAATAAGAATCGATCGGATCAACACCCTTTCGGTAGTAATCACCCTAAAGGACATTGATGATATATGTGATAAAAGGTGAATCCATTTTCTGTCGGATGCGGGTTGCCCAAACCGACAGCCAGCCGGCTGGTCAGTTTCATATATAATATGGAGCAAAAAATAAAAAACCAGGGGCGTTTTCCCCTGGTTTCATTCTCTGATTTCAACTTGCTTTTGCTTCCTGATGGCTGACCGGCACGGCTTTTAAGCGCGGAAAGCGGAACAGGATGGACAATACGGCGCAAACGGCGATCAAAGCCGGATAATAGGAATAAGCCAGGATGCTGACCGGCGAGATGGAAGCAATCCCTGCAGCAAGCAACATTTGCGGCCCGTACGGGATCAGTCCCTGTACACTGCAGGAAAAGATGTCCAACAAGCTGGCCGATTTCCGTCCGTCAATTCCGTATTGGTCCGAAATCTCTTTGGCGAGCGGTCCGGTCATGATGATGGAGATGGTGTTGTTGGCCACGCACAGGTTGGTCAAACTCACCAGACCGGCAATGCCGAACTGCGCCCCTGTTTTCGTCCGCACTTTGCTCGTCAACAAGTTTAACAAAAACTGAATGCCCCCGTAATGCCGGATCAATTCCACCATCCCGCCGATCAACAGCACCAGGATCGACAAGGATTGCATGCCGGTGACCCCTTCTTCGGCATGTTTCACCAAGGAAAGCCATGTGTAGCTTCCCTCAAACAGTCCGATGGCTCCAGCAAAAACAATGCCCAAGATCAAAACGATCAATACATGAACCCCGAGCAAGGCCGTAATCAACACGACGATATAAGGCAATGTCTGGAGAATGGAGAAGTCTTGACCGCCGGCCACACTGCCTTGTCCGCCCCCCGTGAAAAAGAAGAGAATCGCTGCGGTCAAGATGGCGGCGGGCAACACAATCAAAAAGTTGGCTTTAAATTTGTCTTTCATCCGGATCTTTTGGGTACTGACCGCTGCAATCGTGGTGTCGGAGATAAAGGACAAGTTATCCCCGAACATGGCTCCCCCGATCACCACCGCCATCGACAAGGCCGGTGCAATGTCCGCCTGTTGGCTGATTCCGACCCCGATCGGCGCGAGTGCCACGATCGTTCCCATCGATGTTCCCATCGCCAACGAAATGAAGCAGGCGATCACGAACAGTCCGACCATCAACCAATTGGCCGGCAAAAGGTTCAGGGCCATGTTGACCGTGGAATCCACGGCGCCCATGCCTTTGGCCACTGCCGAAAAGGCACCGGACAACAAAAAGATCAAGATCATCATGATGATATCCGGATGGCCGGCTCCACGAAAATAGTGTTGCAATTTCGATGCCAACGACTCTTTGCGGTGCATGCACAAGGCCAACACCGATGCAATCATCACGGCAATGATGGCCGGCATTTTGGTGAAATCACCGGTATAAGCCCCCACACCAATAAACAGGATCAAAAACACGGCAAAAGGCAATAAAGCCCATGGATTTTCTCTGTTTTCCAATCGTCTCTCCCCTTTATTAAAAGAAAAGACCTCTTCGATGCATACGAAGAGGTCTTCTGTCTCCATGTTATTGAAAACCTCTTCTTATCTTCCAAGCTTCAAAACGCTTGCTGGAATTGGCACAGTACTCCGAAGAGCCCGTTGCCGAGGTTTCATCGGGCCAGTCCCTCCACCTCTCTGGATAAGAAGATCGGGTGTTGGATTTCGATGTCATGAATGATCTTTTGACATCATAATACGCAATCCTTTGTTTGTCAATTGATTGGATGCTTAAAAAATATGGAAAACAGCCGGCTGGATTCGCCGGCTGTTTTCTGCCATTTATCATTTAATTGAGCCCTAACTGTGACTTCAGTTCGCTCTGTTGTTTTTTCAATTGTTTCCACTCTTCGTAAAGATCATATTGTGCCAAAAATTCATGTCTTTCTTTTGCCAGCAAGTATTCTTGTTGAACGGAATAGAGACGCTCTTCCAGTGCTTTTAACTGTTCGATCATGCGAAGCACCTCAATTCTTTTCATTTGGTTTGACGAGAGTCAACAAATTATTACCCGTTATTCAATATATTAAACCCAAAATTTTGTCTAAATTACCAAAGGGTTTGTCTGATTGAAAGAAAAAAAGGAAACATCCCGGCAAAAAGCTGACAAAAAACAGAGGACAAGGTCAAAAACCGATGTTGACCTGCGTCGAATTTTTGATAGAATGAAAACCTGACCCATCACAGATTGATAAACCGAAGGGAGTAAACGGGTATGTCCATGCAACCACAATATATGCCGTCTTTTCTGGAAGAATTCCGCTCCATGAAGCTCGAGATGATGATTCGTGACCTGCATAAATTGAGCCATGAAGAATTGATCTATATCAAAAAAGAAATTGATGAGATCCTTCATTCCGTCAAAGAGTAGGATGGATTGCAATGAGCCAGCCAACAGAGAAGCTGTTGATCGAAACCTACAAGCACATTAACGAATCGCGCAATTTAATCGAGCAACTCATTAATCAACTCGGGCAAGAACAACCGTTTATCCACCATCTGCCCGACGACATTCAACATCTTATTCGTGTTGCTTTGGAATTATCACCCGATCAGCGAAAAACCTTGCGTTTGTTTCTTGAATCTTTAAAACAAGAATGACCCCAGCTATTACTTTGAAAAGTAATTACTGGGGTCATTTTTTGGAATTGTCTGTTCAAACATGTTGATCCGGATAAAGAAGTTGGAAGATCTTGCGGGACAAAACCGATGAACGAAAATACCGGTACATTTTGGCCGCATCGACAGCGGAAAACAATCCGGTTCCGGGAACCACCCATTCTTCATCGCGAAAGCGGATATAATCATGTTCCTTCAGTTTTTCCAACACTTCACGGCACCGTCCGGCACTTCCCAAATAGTTTTCAAATATATTGATAAACCGTTTGATATGTACCGCGTCTGACTCATTTTCTTCTCTTAAATCCGGATCCAGCTTCGGGTAAATCAATAACCCCCAAAAAATCACCAATGCGGCACGTTCGGTTTCATTCCAATGGCGATGGGGGAGTTCCTGGTCGCTTAAATCTCGTTGGGTTTTGATTCTATGACGTGAAAATAAAAGAGAACTGATTTCTTGAATCGACAACAGTGTCATTACTCCGCCCCTTTCATCGTTCATATCAACCTATTCTTTTTCTCTCTTAATAAGGGTTATGGGCAAAATTCCCAGTTTTCATACCTCCGTCGCCAAGAAAATGATTTTATTATATAATTTCAGATGGATTTCCTTAAATTTTCTGGTCTGTGAACGAAAAAACAAGCCCGGTTCCTTGTTAAACATTAATAATTACCCTTGCTTATAAAATGGGCAGTGGAAAAGATTACGGCTTTTCTGTTATATTTATAAGTAAAGATTTTAAGGAAAATTATCTTCGGAAGGAGTTTGCACCGAATGTTTTTTGAAACAAAAAAAGGGAAATATACCGAAGAAGAAAACGAGTTGATTATAAAAACAATGAATAAAGGTTTAAAAGAAGGTAAAAAAGAACGGGAAATTCTAAAAGAACTGTCTGAACAATTAAAACGCGGATATTCCGGAGTGATGTCCCACGTAAGAAAGCTGAGGTCGGAATATCCAGATCGTTTTCACTCTTTAGAAAATTCGCCGGACGGCGGGAACCGCCTGAACAGCTGGGAAAAAGAAGAAGAAGAATTGGTCATTGAAACCGTCAATGAATATTTGGAAGAAGGAAAGTCCCTCTCTGCCGCGATCAGCGAACTGGAAAAGAAACTTTCCCGTACCCAGGGAGCCATCTACCAACGGATTTATACCTTAAGGCGAAAACATCCCGAAAAATTCAAACACCTTCCCGTGCAAAGACCCCGGCGCCGCCGGCAATTGCATGATTGGCCGTTTCATCCGTCACTGCAACAGGTGAACCAGTCCTTTCCCGTCCCATCCAAGGATCTTTCCGGAACCAATCAACAATTGACATCTGCTTTTCATCAAATGCATACATATCAACAATCTTTAATCACTCCTTCCGATGACAGGACGGATCATGCATCATCTCTGACACCAGAAGAAGAGCTGGTCTTAAAAGCTTTTGAGAAAAAATACGGGCGCCCCAACAATGAAGCGAAATCCAAATTACTCTCTCTCATGCGTACATACGGGACCACCCGGGTTTCGGTGGCCATGTTCACCTTGACGGAAGACAAGGCTTTTCCCAGCCATATTATCGAGTTTTTGGAAAAACACCTGATCAATCACAAGTTCTTGTAAAAAGAAAAAGCACGAACCCGCACCGGTCCGTGCTTTTACTTATACCTGGCCTTTCAATTTCACCGGAATGCTTGCATTGATGATGGTCGTTCGTTCTTTGGATTGCGGAACCACCACCACTTGTCCGACCACATCGTAACCAAAATCATCGCATAACTCGATCAGCCGTGCGCGAAACTCTTTGAGCTTTTGTTCGTTGATGTCCGATCGTTGATAGCTGAGCACCAATGACAACCGATCATCTGCCGTCATGGCCGTTGGTTCATCCTTATCCCGATTAAACATGTTCAAAAAAGCCATCCTTGTCACCTCAAATTTCATTAAGCGATATGAAACAACCTCTTGATCCTGGTGATAATCGTGGAAGACTCCAATTCCAAAAACGGCACTTCTTCTCCGATCAACCGGCGGGCAATGTTGGCAAACGCTTTCCCGGCCAACGATTTGTGATCCAAAATAACCGGCTCCCCGGTGTTGGAAGAACGGATGATGCGTTTGTCCTCCGGAACAATGCCCAAAAGATTGATGGCGAGATGGCTTTGTACCCGTTCCACGCTCAACATGTCCCCGTCTCTGACCATTCCGGGTTGCACCCGGTTCACGATCAAGTCGATTTGCCGGATGTTCGCCGACTCCAACAAACCAATGACCCGGTCCGAATCCCTGACAGATGGAATCTCCGGATTGACAACAAGAATGGCCCGGTCCGCGGAAGCGATCGCGTTGCGGAATCCTCCTTCGATCCCTGCCGGTGAGTCGATCAAAATATAGTCAAATTCGTTCCGCAACTCATTCACAAGCGCTTGAACCTGTTCAGGTGAAACCTCTTCCTTGTACCTGGTTTGCGCCGCGGGCAACAACGCGAGCTGATTGTACTCTTTATGGCGAACCAGGGACTGGCGCAATTTGCTTACCCCTTCGATCACATCGACCAGATCATAGACGATCCGGTTTTCCAAACCCAGCATCAAGTCCAGCTTGCGCAATCCGATATCGGTATCCACCAGGCAAACTTTATAACCCAACTGAGCCAAACCCAATCCCAGTGAAGCAACGGTCGTCGACTTGCCGACGCCTCCTTTGCCGCTTGTCACTGTAATCGCCACAGACCTGTGGTTCATCATCGATTCCCCTTTCTCGCCCTCATATGTACTCCGCTTCAACTTTTCTCCCCACTTATCCTTTTCTATCCATTAAAATTATCGAACCAATCCGATCCTTTTTTTGTCGAAGAAAGTCTGTCAATGCCACCGGATCTACAATATTCTCCATTTATTGTAGCAAAACTGTAAGAATAAAAAAAGTAAGAAATCAGCTTCTTGGCAAAAAATGTCTCTGCCGATTTCCTACTTTTGGAATCAGTTGGCTAATTCAGTTCTTTTCCCTGTTCAAACCGTTCGAGTTCCTTTGATAAAAAACGCCAAACAAACAAGACGGCCGCCATGTCATCGATATATCCCACCATCGGCAACCAGTCAAAGATCACATCGGTCGGCAGGATGAAATAAAGAAGGGCCGCTCCCACCAACCCTTTTTTCTTCATGCTGACGCCGGGATCGCGGAAATAATGGTACATGACCTTCAACTTGTGAATCAATGCCTGAATTCCGCCGACACTTTCCACTTTGCGGTTGAACTGGTCTATGATCTTTTTTTCTCCCTCTTTTGTCATTGCTTCTTTTTTTAACACCTGAAGCATGGCGATGATTTTATTTTTTTGCTTCATGGATGCTCCTCTCCTCAATAGAAGCGTTTTTGGCAATGGGGGCAGCTTTGGTCATCGGGAGCGATTTGGCGGGCACAAAAAGGGCAGATGTAAATTACGGAAGACACCAATGCTTCCGGTTTCCCCCCCTCCGCCTCGTCCGATGCCAAATCCAAAGGAACCCGTTCGGCTTCCTTGCGGGAAACAATCTCCTTTTTCTTTAACTCTTCCAGCTCTTTGGTCAACGCTTCGAGCCGTTTTTGCTGATCCCGGATCGATTCCAAAGAAAGGACAATGCTGTCCGTCAATTCGAGATTCCCATGTTCCTCCCAGTGGCGATAGACTTGCCATCCCAGTTTGCTGACCTCGTGTTCGATATCTTCTTTTTTCCCTTTTATCCGAAGTGTTAAGCGACTCATCTCCAACATTTTTTGAGATTTTTGGCCGGCCGTCTCCACACTTTTCTCCAGTTTTTCCTTCAAATCCTGAAAAAAGTTCAACAGAATCTCTCCTCACAAAAAATCATCATTGCTTTATCTATTGTATGGAAGAGAGGCGGAAAGAAACAAGCCAAAACCTCCAAATTCGTTTTTTTGTCAGGCCGATTTGGCCGCCTTGCGGGAATGGGGATCCCGGACTTTCTTGCGCATCACCGCATTAAACCAAAAAGCATTCAGGATCAAAATGAGGCCGGTCACCGGAAAAACGCCACGGATACCAAACCATCCTGACATGGCGCCGTAGCAGATGGGACCGAGCAAATTGCCGATGCTGTTGGCACTGGTGTAAAAACCGTATGCGGTGCTTTCTTTTCCCGGGGGCGAAAAACGGCGGATCAATGTGTTCAGCGAAGGCAACAATCCTCCGACGCAAAGCCCCAACAAGAAACGGAGAATCAACAGCTGCCAAATGTTGGTGACCGCCATATGCGGGATAAACAGCAGTCCGGAAGCAATCAAAGCCATAAAAAGAACACGGTCTGACCCGTAACGGTCGGCGGTTCTGCCCAATATCGGGGAAGACAGCATGTTGGAAACGCCTGTCATCGCCGTCACCAATCCGGCAAAAAAGGCGACGTGCCCGTGCGCTCCCAATTCATCCACAAACAAAGACATCAGCGGTGTCGGGCCGACATTGGCAAATTGCAACAACAAACCGACTCCGAAAAGAAGCAGCAACGTGCGCTGATTCAGCACAAAAAGACCGTCCTTCAAAACCGATTGTTTCGGCTGGACGGAAGGATCCGGTTTTTTCTCTTCCTTGACCGCAAACAAAACCACCAACGACGCAGTCAGCAACATGGCAGACGTGAGAATGAAGTTATTCCGGTATCCGACCAACTCGGCCAAAACCCCGCCCATAAAGGGACCGATGATGGATCCTGCGGTTGCCCCGGCTTGCAACATCCCCAACACATAACCGCTTTTTTCTTTCGGGGAGTTGGTCGCCATCAATGAAATCGAGGCCGGAATAAACCCGGAAACCATCCCGTTTAAGAGGCGAAGGAAAAAAAGCTGCCAATGGGATGTGGCCAGACTCATGAGAAAGATGGCAACCGACATGCCAAACCCGGAACGCAAGATCATCATTTTTCTGCCGTACCGGTCAGCCAGATTCCCCCAGATCGGCTGGACAATAATCTGGGACAAAAAGTTGATCCCAAAAATCAAGCCAGCCCATAATTGGACTTGCTTGGGATCCGTCATGCCCAGTTCTTTCAAATAAAGCGGAAGAAATGGCATGATCATGGTCATCGATCCTAAAACCAAAAACTGCGACACCATCAAAATATACATGTTTCGCTTCCAGACCGGCATCTTCTCTTACTCCTTCCGACATGGTAAATTTCGAAATACGAAATAACAGACAACAAAAAAACTGTCACTGGATGTGACAGAAATGAAAGTATGGACATCATGATTTATGAAAGTCAAGGCAAATGTTCCTTCTTTGCGATCTTTCAACGCGTTTTACAAACGGTAATTGCTCAATGCGGTGGATGACCTGATCCGCAGATTTTTCATCAATGTAAAGGTAAACGTACTTTAATCGTTTGGAAATGTAATGAATGTTTCCCATGCGACCCAACGAACGGGCTGACTTCAGATCATTGACCCAAACAGCCAAACCTAATCTTTCCGCAATATTCATGCTTGGTAACTCCTTTTCTTCGGAACGTGTCCGGAGGGCGCCATTGTTTGGATAAAAAAACAGCCTAATATCATGTTAACACTCTGTTAACAATTATTCAATGCGCGAAATACACCAAATATAAACAAGGCAGAGAAAAACCCAAAGGCGCTTTCTCTGCCGGCTCGTTCTATTTCAACAAGGGATAAAATCAAGAGGAAGAGTGGCTTGCACATCCGCCGCGACCTTTGGCCCCGATCGGGAAAACCGGATCATTGCCCGGCACCTTCACGGATTCGGACACGGCATGGGCGATGGTCCTGGAGACTTCATGCAACAGCCGGTCCAGTTGTTCCTCGGCCAACAAATACGAATGGATGGCCGGGTGTTTCCGTAATTTCTCCTGCCACTTCACCGCCTTTTCCTTGGCCTCGTGATAATTGGGATGAAAGATGCCAAACCGCTGGGCTTCTTCAAACTGATCCTTCACTTTGTGGAATTCCCGGATCAATTTTTGCGCTTCCTGATCTTCACTCAGCCGTCGTTTGGTCCGCAGGTACTCTTCGACTTCCGGCGATTCGTTGATTTTATCCGCCAAATGATATGCTTCAAGCAGTATGGTCGCCATGTCCAGTGTTTCCATGAACACCCCTCCTCCTTTTTATTGTAATGGATTTTCCCGCGATACAGAAGGAGAGGGCAACATCTGGAAAGCTTCCACTTCACCCAAATGAATGTTTTTTCGCTCGGTTCCAACCAGCGCCTCCATCATCCATTTGCCATTTTCATAACGCAAATGTTCCGGGTACACTTCCATTTTTCGCCCCTGATGCTCCATGAAAAGCGGCAATCCGTGAGAAATGCTTTGCCGGACCATTTCCCTGGCCATGTTGATTCCATATGGTCTGAGCCCGGAAAACCAAGCCTTGGGCAAAGGAACAGGCTCCGGTTTCGGAACTTCGACCCGGCAATCCCGGATGCCCTCAAAATCGGTTTCCAGGTTTTCGGCTTTACCAGACCATTCCTTTTTTTCCATGATGGCTTCCCGGTTCTGCTGTTTCAGCCAGGCCCTGACTTTCCCTGGTGTTTCTTTGATAAAATACTCGGACCCGTTCAGTTTTTTGACTTCCCAGCCGGCCTCTTCCAACCGCACCGGCCAATCTTTTGCCCCGTCATCGTTTTCGATTTTCAGGCACGTCCATGTTGACAGGGTGACGGCACCGATTCTTTTTTTGAGATCAAGGAGCCTTTCCGTAACAGAAGACGGAACTTCCCCCGCCCATGCTTCCAGTTTTTCCAGAATCTTGTCCACCGTCCGTCCGTATTGGAGCCCTCTGACCAATGACCTTTCGTTGATCTCGTACACAAGCATGTAATCCCCGCCCATAAAATCCGCCCACAAGGAAAGTTCATGACGCTTTTCCCACGGAAAATGAAACGGGACATAAACTTCCGGTGCTGGATCGACATAGACCGGCATTTCGCCTGGATCCACCCACTCCCTGGGGGGATAAGACATCCATCGGAAACAAGTTTCTCCTTTTTCCGTCCTGCCCGACTCCAACCAGCCCATGCAAGCCATCGGGGTGATAAACCCCTCTTGCAACCGTTTGATGAATTGAAACGGCATCTTCAGCGGCACCTCCGTTTTAAGACGGCGCCAGAATTGTTCCAATCCCCACCACGTTCCGGCCGGCAATTGTTCCAAAATCAAGCAGAATCCGTCCAGCTCCGGGTGATCTTTCAAAAGGACATGGCGAACGGCATCATACAATTGGCCGACACTTTTTGGCCAAGGGGTGGAAAGCCAGCTTTTCCACCTTGTTTGATGAACGGCAACATGTTTTTTGGTCTCTGTGACCAATCCGAGCAAACGGGCGGTTTCCAGCAGAAAACCGGACCAGCCGGGCCAGGATGCATGAACGTCGTCCAAATCCAACTCGACATCCATTTTTTTCAGATCTTTTTTGGAGAGATGGCCGGTCCGATTCAACAGCCAAGGTTCATGGCTTAACGATGTCAAAAAGTGAAAAAAGGCCTGGCTTGCTTTCAAAGGATTGGATTGGACAGGAATGACGCGTTCTTCATCCAATGGGCGAAGAGACTGAGCGACAGAAATGGACCGGGCCCAGGCCACCCGGATCTCCCAAGGCACATAATACATCCGCTCCATATGCCGGTTCCGCAGGCAATAAATCCATCCCCGCCCGCAAGCCGCATCCAGCAGATGCTGATATTCCACTTTGGAAAGTGGCAGGTTTTTTTCCTGATGCAGGGCTTGTTTTTTTATTTTTCCCTTCTTCAAAAAGACCGACCAAAACCACCGGTACGTTTTTCGGTCCATCTTTTGCAGGCAATCCTGATAATAAGCGGGATCGGTCAGTTTCTGTTCCATCGCAGCCAATGACTCTTCTTGAAGATCCAGCGCGTTTGCAATCTGTTTTCGTTCCGCGTCGGATAAGGAAGTCAAACAATACCGGAGCTCTCTCACCCGCATCATTATGTTCCCCCCCACTTTACGACGAAATAGTGATACCCTTTTTCCCGCAAAAAGGTTTGGCGTTGCCATGCATATTCCTGATCCACGGTGTCCTGGGTGACCAGCTGATAAAAATAAGCTTTTTGTCCGTTTGCTTTCGGTCGTAAAATCCGCCCCAAACGTTGGGCCTCTTCCTGGCGGGAACCAAACGTTCCGGACACTTGAACGGCCACTTTCGCATCCGGCAGGTCGATCGCCATATTCGCCACCTTGGAAACAAATAAAACAGAGATTTCCTTTTTCCGAAACTTCCTGTACCACTCTTCCCGTTCCGGTTGCGGGGTGGAACCGGTGATGAGCGGGGCGTCAAAACGCTCCGCCAAAGCTTTCAGTTGATCCACATACTGGCCGATCACCAAAATTTGCTCGCCCTGATGTTTTTTTAAGATCTCTTGCAAAACCTCCTGTTTCAGCGGATTTTCCGCGGCCAGCCGGTACCGGTGGCGTTTTTCGGCGGTTTGGTAAACCTCTTTCAGTGAGTCGGAAAGCGGAACACGCACCTCATGGCAAACCGCTTCCGAGATCCATCCCCCTTCCTCCATCTCTTTCCACCGGGAAGCATAAATCACCGGCCCGATGAGCGAAAATACATCCTTTTCCCGACCGTCTTCCCGGATCAATGCCGCTGTCAACCCGAGCCTCCTTTTGGCTTGCAAGCCGGCGGTGACCCGAAAAACCGGTGCCGGCAACAAATGCACTTCATCATAAATGATCAGTCCCCAATCTCTTTTCGAAAAAAGGTGCATATGCAAAAATGCACCCGTTTTTCCGTCTCTTTTGGTCAACATTTGGTACGTGGTGACCGTGACCGGGGCGATGTTTTTCGTTAAAGATGTATACTCTCCGATCCATTCTTCCGGCAAGTCGGTTTTCTCTTTCAATTCGCGGATCCATTGTCGGCAGGAGGTGACATTCGGGGTCAGAATCAGCGTCTCTTTTTGAATCTTTTCCATAATGCCAAGGCCCACCACGGTTTTTCCCGAGCCGCACGGCAACAGGATCACCCCGCTTGTCCGCCAGCTTTGCTCCGGATGGCAAAAAGCATCCACCGCTTGTTGTTGGTATTGACGCAATCCGGGAAAAGAAGGGTGGGTTTTCAAGCGCAGGGAAAGCTGTGCTCCTTCGGAAGAGCCGATGGCATCCAAAGGCGGATAACCCCAATCAACACATTTCTTTTTCAGCAATCCCCGATATTCCATCGGAATCACAAGGGTATTTTTGTTCTTTTGAAGAATACATTTCATAATCTCCGACAATTGTTTGATGCGTCGAATGATCTTTTCTTCCGGGCACATCAAAAGAAACGTCTCTTTGCTGTCTTTCTCAAACCGGATCAAACCAAAACGTTTCATTTCCGTTTTTATTTTTTGCACCAGTCCGGAAGAAAGCGGAAATTTGGCATGTTGTCGAAGCCACATCACGAGGCTGTCCGGATCGGATCCGTCGGCGGCGGCTTGCCACAGGGAGCATTCATCCCAACGGTACGTGTACAAAACATCCGTTTCTTTGACACACCGGGCAAACTGATCCAGTTTTTGAATCACATCCTGAATTCCCGGAGCCCGTTTTTCTGCGAGAATGATCCCATTGTCCCTGACGATCAATGGTTTGAAAGCCAACCCTTTTCACCTCCTGTCCCCGAATTGGTGACCGGTTGAAAGAATGTTGAAACTCCCGGTCATAAAAAAACGTCTATCCCATAAAAGCAATTGTGGGGTGAAAAACCAATGCACACTTTCAAATCCATTGTCTCCGTTTTTATTTTTTGTTTGCTGGCCGGTTGCTCAACCTTCGGTCAAGAATCTGACACGGGAGGAACGGTCATGGAAGAAATCCCTTTTCAAGTCGTCTCTTTGGAACAGGTGCCGTCTCAACTTCAAAACCAAGCTCAAGAATCGCTGCAATCCCCCGGGGAATCCATCCGTCTGCTTTCAGCCGACTCCAAAAAATATGTCATTTTAGGTTTGGGAGAAAAGCCGACGGCGGGCTATAAAATTGACGTGAAAAAAGTGGAGCAAAAGGGCAACAAACTGGTGGTTCATGCGCAAAAACACGAACCGTCCAAGGATTCTTTCCAAGCGCAGGTGATCACTTATCCTGCCGTTATTATTGTCACAGAACCCAAAAATCATGTGGAACACGCCGAAGTTCATTGGCTTTAAATCAAACGGAGCCTGTCAAATCATTTTGACAAGCTCCGTTTTTTCTTATTGTTTCGGTTCTTTGACCCGTTCCGGACTCCGGTCGGGAGCGTGCGGTTCTTCTCTTCTTTCGGGTTCCGGATCCCGGGGCGTCATGATTTCCGGTTGTCGGGGCTGAGCAATTTCCGGTTCGCGAATCACATCCGGCATTCTCATGATTTCCATTCCCTCCTTCTGTCCGTAGTGTGTCCGTATCGTTTGGTTTTCAATGATCTTGTTTTTTCCAAAAAAAATTCCCTTTGCATAAAACAAAGGGAAAACCCGGTCGGGTCACTTTTCTTCCTTCTCGTTTTTTTCCTGATTCTGATAAGCCCGGAACCAAGGGGATTCCGGGGATTCGGGCGATTCCCAGGCCCGGGGGTTGTTCCGGCGCGGCCTTTGCCATTGCCACTGATATCCTTGGTCATCTGGTGGAAACATAGGATATGACATCCCGGATTGAGGAGGCGGACCATAAGCTCCTCCATACGGAGGGTTGGAGGGGTATGAGTAACCCGGCATATATCCGCCGTAACGGCCTCCTCCGCAGCCGCAACCGGTGCCCGGGGGATAAACCGGGAACGGGTAATAGGGACTGCCATAACCATGTCTGAACGGAGGGTAAAACATAGGGTACATATTGAACTTCCTCCTTTTTTGTCACGTCAGTTTCAATTTATGTAAACACAAGCTTGGCTTATGACAAGGGGAAATCCATCATGGATCATCAACCAATCGGACAAAAAGATTTAAAGCAACTGTTGACTTACTTGCAAAACCTGGATCAAACGGGTTTTCGGGCCATGATCCAAAAATTGCATTCGTATGATCTGGCCCGCCTGTTTTTCCAATTGAGCAATATTTATCAAAGGCGCCTGCTCACCCTGTTGCAGCCGGAAGAAATCGCCCTTCTCATGGAAGAATTGGACCTTCAGGAACAAAAGGAAGTCCTTGCCGCATTGGGTCAAAAAAAAGCTGCGCAAGTACTCGACCACATGCCCAACGACGATGCCGCCGATCTGCTCAGCGAACTGGAATTGTCCCAATCCACTTTGCTTTTAAAAGAGATGAAAACAGTGGAAGCCGATCAGGTTCGGGCATTGCTGCATTATCCGGAAGACACGGCCGGAGGATTGATGACCAATGCATACGTCCAAATCTTCTCCCACTATACAGTGGAAGAAACATTGCGTTTTTTGCGGGAAATCGCCCCTGCTGCCGAAACGATTTATTATTTGTATGTGACCGATGTCCGCCACCGGCTGATCGGCGTTCTTTCCTTGCGGGACCTTTTGATCCGTGAACCCCACGAAAAAATCGACCGGATCATGAATGAACGGGTCATTTCAGTTCCAGTTGACATGGATCAGGAAGAAGTGGCGCGGATCCTGAGCCGATATGATTTTCTGGCCCTGCCCGTGGTGGATCAAAACAAAAAACTGGTGGGCATTGTCACCGTGGATGATATTATCGACGTCCTGATCGAAGAAGCCCGGGAAGATTTGGAACAACTGTCAGCCGTCCAACCGACGGACTTTGTAGATCCCTTTGATTCCGCCCGCAAGCGGATTCCCTGGCTGATCATCTTACTCGGAATCGGCATCCTCACCGCCAATCTAATCGGCTTGTTTGAAAGCACCATTGAAGTCCTTCCCGTTTTGACGCTCTTTATGCCGATGGTCGCCGGGATGACCGGAAATGCAGCGACGCAATCGCTGGCTTTGACCATCCGGGCCCTGTCCAAGGATCAACCCGCCCCGGATCACTTCCGGAAATTCATCCGTCAGGAAGGGATTGCCGGTGTGATCATCGGCTTGATATGCAGTGTTTTTATCACCTTGGCGATCGGAATTTGGAAAAGTTTTCAGCTGGGGTTGGTCGTCGGGCTTTCCCTTTTCTTCACCCTGATCTTGGGAACCATGGTCGGCACCTTCGTCCCCCTGATTTTGGAGAAATTCGGCATAGACCCGACAACCGCTTCCGGCCCTTTGATCACCACCTTAAACGATGTCTTTTCCCTGATGATTTACTTCGGGTTCGCCACCCTTTTTCTGCAATACCTCATGTGATCTCACAATGCGCGGACCAATCCTCTTCCGGTCCAGGGATCCGGACCTGCCGGCGGCAAATCAATGGCTCGCTGAAAAACCATTTTTTTGAGCTCGTTCGCATCCATCCGCGGATAAGCCGCCCGGTAAATGGCCAAAACCCCGCTGACATGGGCGGCGGCCATGGATGTCCCGCTTAAGATCGCAAACCGGCGTAACGAGTAGGTACTCAATATTTGCGATCCCGGTGCGGCCAAATCCACCTTTCCCGTCGCGGAGTAAGGTTCGCGCCCGTTATTCCGGTTCAATGCCGCCACCGAAATCACCGGGGCCAACCGCGCCGGAACCGAAACGGTGTCGCCCGTCCCCGCCGGCGTTCCGGTGTTTCCGGCTGCAGCCACCACCAGAATCCCGCGTTTGACCGCCGCTTGAAGAACATAATCCAACAGAGGCGTGGTCAACTTTCCCCCGCTGATACTGATGTTTAAAATATGCATGCGGTTGGCAATCGCCCATTCCACACCGCGAATCAAATTGGAAATCGTCCCTTTTCCCGATGCATTGAGTACTTTGATGGCATAAAGCGAAACCTTCGGAGCCACTCCCACCACACCGTAATGATTGTTCAATGCACCGATGATGCCGGCAATGTGTGTTCCGTGACCGTTTTCATCCATCGGCGGCAGAGAAGGAGACAGAATGTTGACTCCTCCTTTCACATTGGAAGCCAGATCGGGATGATGAAAATCAATCCCCGTGTCAATGACACCGACCCGGACGCCCGATCCGCTGTTTAAACGGCGTTTTCCGATCACGCGGGCGATATTCCACGTCAACACCTGTTGATTCATCATCTTGTGTTCGGGATAAGGCACGGCCGATGCTTTGATCACCTTGTTGACCTTATAATACGGGAGGGTTAACAACTGATCTTTGGCAATGCCGATCAATTCCGGACTATTGGCAATTTTCCGGGCCTGGTCGGGATGTTTGAATGACACAATCACCGCCGGCGTGTATTTTCCAACAAACAGGATGTTTCCTCCCGCGGCTTTGATTTTTTTCAAATGGGCAGGAGAGCGTAGCAACAAGTGATAGTTGGCACTCATAAAAAATCACCCCTTTGATTCTAGTTATGAATCGAGGGGTGATTTGGTATAGACGAGATTCATAGCGTTATAGTTTATTTTCCTTCTTCCCGGTCTTTGGTTCCGGAGGAAACCGGCCTGCTTTTTTCGCGGCTTGTTTTAAAATAAACTCGATCTGTGCATTCACACTGCGAAACTCATCCGCTGCCCATTTTTCCAAAGCCGAATAAAGTGCATGGTCGAGCCGGAGAAGGAAACGCTTTTTTTCTTTGCTCATGAGTACAGGGTGCCTGTATTGATCACAGGCTGGGATTCACTCTCCGAAACCAGCGCCACCATCAGATTATTGGCCATGGCCGCTTTTCTTTCTTCATCCAGTTGAACCACACCCTGTTTTTCCAAATGGGACAGCGTCATTTCAACCATACTCATGGCCCCTTCAACAATTTGCTTGCGTGCAGCAATGACTGCCTGCGCTTGCTGGCGGCGCAACATGGACTGGGCGATTTCCGGGGCATATGCCAAATGGCTGATCCGCGCTTCCAATACTTCCACCCCGGCAATCGCCAAACGTTTCCCCAATTCCTCCCGCAAATTCTCTGTCACATCGTCGGTGGCCGTACGCAGAGAGATTTCCGCATCGTCTTGGCGGTCATACGGATAACGGCTGGCAATGGCCCGGATGGCCGTTTCACTTTGCACCGCAACAAAAGAATCGAAATCTTCCACATCCAACAATGCTTTGGCTGAATCGACGACCCGCCAGACAATCACCGCTCCGATCAAAATCGGATTTCCGTCGGCATCATTCACTTTTAACTTATCGCTTTGGAAATTCCGGACGCGTAAAGAGATCTTTTTTTTGGCAGCAAACGGATTGAGCCAGAAAAACCCGTCTTCCCGGACACTGCCCACATATTTCCCAAAAAACAGCAAGACACGCGCTTCGTTCGGCTGAATGAGGGTGTACCCCGGCAAAGTGACGAAAAACAGAATCAACAAAATGACACCAAGCAAATGGCCTGCCAAAACCAACACTGCTCCGGCAACCAGTAATACCAAGTGAACCAAAAGCATCAAAAATCCATTCACTTTCCAGGTAACAACTTCCCGTGATTGATTCATACCTTCACCTCGAAATTGATTTGTTATCTAAATGATATCATTATGATAAATAAAAAACCACCCCTTTTTAAGAGATGGTTTTGCTCATTTCCCCAGGATTCTGAAGAGGACTTTGCTTGGCCGACTGGATGAATAACCGGGCCAACTCATCATAACCCGTTTGGTTGGGATGCACTTCATCGGCAAAATACTCTTTGCGGTTTAAAAACGATGGATACGGATCCACCATATTCACTCGGAACCGCTTGCACAAACCCGAATACGCCCGGTTCAACATCTGGACAAAGAGCTGCGCCTGCTCGATCCCCATCTCATATGCCGGCAACGGAATGTAAAATCCCAACAGATAAACGGTCAACCGAGGATTTTGCCGCCGGATCAATGAAAGGATTTGCCGGACATTTCTTTGCACCATGCGGGAAGATTTCAGGATTTCCCCGACGGTCAGCTTTCCTTTTTCAAACAGCTCGATAAAATCGCATCCCCCCGTGGTCACAGTCAAGTGGGTCAAACGCGGGAGGAGTCGTTGGAAAGCCGAATGTTGCACCAGCTGCAACAACTCGGTGGAAGTCATTCCCGAAATCCCCCAATTACGGAAGTGGCAGTGATCGGAATGCCTTAAATAACGGAAAAGCTGGGCCACGAAATGTTGTTGGGGACTGTTTGCCCCGATTCCTTCCGTCAACGAATCCCCGATGGCCAAATAAGAAACGGCGGCTGGTGGTTCATTATGCATCAAGACCCTCCCTTCTCATTTCGCCTTTCAAATGAAACGGCATGGGCAATGCAAGGAATCGCTTCGCCTTGCTGATAAGAAACCGGACTGAGCAAGGCTCCGGTCGCCACCACCAGGATCCGGTCATACACTCCTTCTTCCATCGCCTTCAATAAATGACCGTAAGTCACCACCGCACTGCTGGCACACCCGCTTCCCCCGGCAAAGGTTTGCTGATCCTGGGTATAAATCATCAAACCGCAGTCTTTGAATTTGGCTCCCATGTTGTAACCGTCATTCTCCAACAGTTCCCTGGCTATGGGTAATCCCACACTGGCCAGATCCCCGGTGACGATCAAATCATAATCATCCGCCGTCCGGCCTGTGTCTTTAAAATGGGTTTGAATCGTTTTGGCCGCGGCCGGGGCCATGGCTGATCCCATGTCAAACGGATTTTTCACACCCAAATCCGTCACCTTGCCAATGGTCGCATAGCGAATCCCGATTGTTCCCTTTCCTTTCCCGACAACACAAGCTCCGGCGCCGGTGACCGTCCATTGAGCCGTATCCGGTTTTTGGCCTCCGTATTCCGTCGGATAACGGTATTGCCTTTCGGCCGTGCAGTTATGGCTGCTGACACCGGCCACGGCATAATCGGCATATCCCCCGTCCACCAAAGCAGCAGCCAATGACAACGAAAGCATGGAAGTGGAACAGGCGCCGTACACTCCCAGCAGGGGAATTTGGTTTGTTTTGGCGGAAAAGGAAGCAGAAATGTTTTGGTTTAACAAATCGCCTGCCACATAGAAATTGATTTGCTCCGGGGTCAGGTTTGCTTTTTCAATGGCGATTTGCACTGCGTCTTCCAACATTTTGCGCTCGGCTTTTTCCCATGTCTCTTCTCCCATGTATAAATCGGAATACACCTTGTCATAACGATCCTTCAACAGCCCTTCGCCTTCCATGGGGCCTGCCGTAGCTGCACTGGAAAGCACACACAGGTCTTCGGAAAAGCTCCATGTACTCTGTCCGATTAATTTACTTTGTTTCAATTCCATCTCCCCCGATCATTTGATCCAATGAAAGAAAAAGTAGTGAATGATGCCGATGAAAAACGCCGCAACGGTTCCAAAGACAATCACCGAACCGGCCAGTTTGAACATGTTTCCGCCGACTCCCAGCACAAACCCTTCGGAACGGTGCTCCAAGGCGGCTGAAGCAATGGAATTGGCAAAGCCGGTCACCGGTACGGCCGTTCCCGCTCCTGCCCATTGACCGATCCGGTCATATACTCCCAACCCCGTCAACAAACAGGAAATAAAAACCAATGTGGCCACTGTTGGATTTCCGGCTTTCTCCGGCGGAAACCCAAACCACTTGACATACATTTGCGACAGCCCTTGGCCCAGCATGCAAATGGCTCCTCCGACCACAAATGCTTTCACACAGTTTTTCAGCACATTGGGCCGCGGTTGATGTTTTTTTGCCAGTTTTTGATACGCTTTTTGGGATTTTTTATCCACATTGGCTGACGAAATCTTTTCGCTCACGTTTTCTTCGCTCCTTTTTCAACCAGTATCTTCTTTTAGATTGCGGCCTTTTCGCCCACTTTATGCACCCGGATTCCCATGTAAAAAGCATGCAAAAAACCATGCCGCCGGCGTTTCACCGGCAACATGGCACAAACTCACTGGAGGTCATTGGATGCATTTGGATTGTGCGTTTCGGAGATTTCGTTCAAAGCCTGGCTGGCCTCATCCTGGAACTCCGGCTGAACCGCCAGATCCCCGATCGAAACAACTCCGACCACACGATTGTTTTCCACCACAGGCAAACGTCTCACTTGCGCTCTTGCCATCAATTCAGCGGCTTCATCCACCGTCATATCCGGTGTACCATAAACAAGATTGGTGGACATAATGTCGCTGACGGAACTGGAATTCGGCTTCTTGTCTGCAATTCCCCGTGTTACAAGGTCCCGGTCTGTAATCACGCCTTTTAACTCTCCGTTTTCCACAACCGGTATCATCCCGACATTGGAACCGCGCATTTTGTTTGCCACTTCATACACATTGTCCTGCGGCGACACAGCTTCAACGTTGGTCGACATGACTTCGCGTAAAGTATGCATCAGAATCCCCCCTTGGGTTATATCCTTTGCCAGGGAGGGACAACTCATTCCTGACACTGCCCGGGAATTTTCCCTATTTCCTCCAATTCCAGCCCCATTTCCTTCAAGGCCGTCCGGGTCAATAATTCGGCCCCGATTTTCATGGCCCTTTCATCAAAATCAAACATCGGATGATGGTGCGGATACCGAAAATCCTGATCATTTCCCGCCCCGATAAAGCAAAAGGCGCCGGGACGTTCCTTAAGGTAATAACTGAAATCTTCACCAGCCATTAAAGGTTCCATTTCCTTCACGCAGGAAACTCCGTCAATCTTTCGCGCTTCGTCCATTAATTCCCGTGCGGGCCGGGACTCGTTGGAAACGGCGGGATACCCCCACTCATAGTAAAATTCGCAATCGGCCCCATACATGCGGCAAGTGGACTCAGTGACTTCTTTCATCCGGCGCACAATCAACCGGCGGACTTCTTCATTGAATGTGCGCACGGTGCCCTCCAACCGGCAATGTTCCGCAATCACATTGAAAGTTTGCCCCGCCTGGATCATTCCCACTGAAATCACTGCCGGTTCCAAGGGATTGACTTGCCTGCTGATAATGGATTGCAAATGAACCACCAAGTGAGCGGCAATTTGCACCGCATCAACGGCTTCATGCGGCAATCCGGCATGGCCGCCCCGCCCTTTGATCTCAATCCGGAACGCATCCGCCGCCGCCATCAACACTCCCGGGCGGGACCCGACCGTGCCGAGGGGAAGAGGCGTCCACAAATGGGCCCCGTAAATCACATCCACTCCTTCCAACACCCCGGCTTCAATCATGGCTTTGGCTCCTCCGGGAACCAACTCTTCAGCCGGTTGAAAAAGAAACAAAACATTTCCGCGCAACTCTTCACGCAACTCTGACAACAAAGCGGCTGCTCCCATCAACATGGCCATGTGCCCGTCATGCCCGCAAGCATGCATCACTCCCGGAACGGTCGAGCGGTATTCGCACGTTTTCTCATCCTGAATCGGCAAAGCATCCATATCCGCGCGCAATGCGACCGTGGGCCCTTCTCCTTTTCCTTTGAGGAAACCGGTCACGCCGTACCCGCCGACTCCCGTTTTGACCTCCAGATTTAAACTTTTCAGATAGCCAGCCACCTTTTCGGATGTTTCCCGCTCTTGAAAAGAACGTTCAGGATATTGATGAAAATGCCGGCGCCACTTTTTCATGAGGGGAAAAAGACGGTCCAATCGTTCTTTCATCTGTCCTCTCGGCACTCCTCTCTTCCCTTTTTCGCTCCTCCTTTATGCCCCTTTGTCCGGTTGCTTTGTCAAAGCGTTCGTACTATGATAAAAAAGGATTGAATACGGTGCCAATACAAAGGAGGCGCACATGAATGATTTTTTATGACAGTAAAACCAAAGGGATCAAAAAAGAATTCGGCGAAATGGAAAAATTAATGAAAAAATTGGGATTTGTCCGCTGGTCCTGGGATTATGAACGGGTCACGTACGATTACAAATTGTCAGCCAATGGCGTGAGTTACTACCTGCGTCTGAGCGGAGATGTCGTGAACGATAAACGTTTGGAACACCCGAAAGCATTGCTGGAGCTGGGCACTCCCGTATTTTCCCGTCACTTCTTCCCGCACGGCCTGGATGACACTGCCGAAGTCCCGGAAGAATTAAAAGAAGAAGTCCAACAACTGCTGAATGATTTGGAAAAAGCTTTGCTGGAAGAGAAAAAATAAAGATTTGGACAAAAGAAGAGGGTGCTTTGGCTTCACCCTCTTTTTCAACGCAACTCCCCGTTACCGGCTTGGACAGCCGTTTCCTTTATATGGACGCCGTCCACTTTGACATTGACTTCAACCACATGTAAGCCCGTCATCGTTTCCACGGCTTCTTTCACATTTTGTTGGAGTTCCCGGCATACTTTGTGAATGGGTTGGCCATAGTCCACGATGACTCTTAAATCAATGGCCGCTTCCAAATTGCCCACTTCGACTTGCACGCCTTTGGTGATGTTCTTCCCGCTCACCCGTTTGGCGAACCCTTCAGCCATCCCGCCTGACATGCTGGCAATTCCATGGGTTTTGCCTGCCGCCAGTCCAGCAATCACGGCAACCACGTCGTCGGCAATCCGGATCGACCCTTGATTGGTTTCTTCAGCCACGCATCATCCCCCCTTGTCGTCAGAATGGCCCCCGGTTATAGTTTAGCACAACCGTCCGGCGGAAATCCGGTCAACTTACCTTATACCCGGCGATTTTCACCATGGTTTGCACCTGAGAATGGTTGAGATTCACCTTATAACCATAATATGTTTTATCTTCCATCTCAATTTCTACAGGAACAATAAATTTCCCTTTTAAAAGCTTCGTAAACAATTGGTTCGCTTCCATTTCGTCCAAGTGGAATTTACGCATAAAATCATTTTTGATCCACGTGCTTCCATAACTCTTTCCAATATTGTTGGGATCATGATACCATTCATAAATTTGCACCACCGCATTATGAATCAGGCGATCCAGCCGCGTCAGATTCTGAAATTCGTTAATATTCAAAAATTCAAAGAGATTGTGGGTTTGGTCACAAAACTCATGCAACTGAGCGGTTCGGGATAAACTTTCATCACAAAGGCAAAAAAGTTCAACCTGCTTTCCTCTCGACCACAAGCGGTCCAAAAGCGGGATCATGTCCTGATCCGCACTGACGATTACAAACGTGTTGATTTCGGGAATTTCATATAACACTTCCATGGCATCCAAACACAACTGAATGTCCGCCGCATTTTTCCGTTCCCGGCCGTTTCGCCCGTTCCCGTACACCTGATGGATGTGAACCCGTTTTTTTTGCAGGCTCATCATGGACAAATCCAATTGCTCAAAATCCGCATATGCTTCCATGAGGCGGATGGCATCCCGTCCGTAATGTTCTTGCAGACGCAAAAATAAATTATGAGTCTCATCCGGGTGATCCGGGTCCATATGATACTTTTTGAGTCCGTAATACACATTTTCCAGATCAATAAATATCGCTATGTCCTTGGACACGGGAGTCATCGAACGTCCCTCCCTTCATAAAATGGAGTATGTTCAATTATTTCGATTTTTTACAGAGATTTCCTGCTATAAACTTTCGAAATCGTCTTACAGATACTTTGATAGGATTTGACATTTTTTTGCGTTTCCGTATGACAAAATCGTTTTTTGTTCAACATAAACTCACATCTTATGGAATGAGGGGTGCGCAGGATTGAATAACAAATGGTTTTATCCTTTATTGATTCTTTCCACCTTGCTCAGCGCAGGGGCTCATTACTTTTGGGGCAACCAATTCATCCAATTTGTTGCAGCTTCCTTCTCTCTTTTGCTGTGGGCTGCGTTGTTGGGAAAAGCAACGGAAAATGTGGCCCATTATGCCGGGGAACGGTTGGGGGGACTGTTAAATGCCACCTTCGGCAATGCGGCTGAATTGATCATCGCTATTTTTCTGGTGAAAGAAGGATACTTCGACATGGTCAAAGCAAGCATCACCGGTTCGGTGATCGGAAACTTGCTGTTGGTGCTGGGACTGAGTGTCCTTTTCGGAGGGATGAAACATAAAACCCAGCGCTTTAATTCCGAACTTGCCGGCCATAATGCATCCCTGATGATGCTTTCCGTGATCGCCCTGTTTATCCCGGCCGCCTTTATCCAATCTCTCGGGGAGCGGGAGGTCGGGATTATCAGCATGGTCATTGCTTTTCTCCTGATTGCCGGCTATTTTTTGTGGCTTTATTTCTCTCTTGTCACGCACAAAGATGAATTGGGGGACGCCGTGGATGGTCTGCCGGACCGGGAAGAAAAAGAGGAACCGGTTTGGTCCGGGAAAATTTCCCTCCTCCTTCTTTTCATTTCCACGGTTTTTGTGGCAATTCAAAGTGAATGGCTTGTGCACAGCGTCGAAGCCGTCGCTCACACCCTCGGATGGTCCCAATTATTTGTCGGCGCTTTTCTGATTGCGATCATCGGAAATGCAGCCGAACACAGCGCAGCCATCTTTCTGGCCATGAAAAACCGGATGGGGGCGGCCGTGGAAATTGCCATCGGAAGCAGCCTGCAAATCAGTCTCTTTGTGGCCCCCGTCTTAATCTTTGTGAGCCGGTTGTTTCAAAATCCCATGGACATCCTCTTCACCCATCATGAAATTGCGGCCATTGCCGTCTCTGCATTGATCACCGCATCCATTTCCCGGGACGGGGCGACCAACTGGTATGAAGGGGTTTTGCTGCTGATTGTCTATTTCATCTTGGGCGCGGTCTTTTTTGTCGCCTGAATCCAAAAAGAAAAAAGACTCCTCTTTTTCAAAGGAGTCTATTCATCTATGACATATTATCATTAGACTTAGGCAAAACTTTCGAATAAAAATCAGCTAATTTCCGTTCCAGATCATGAATGATTTGTTGCCCTTGCTCTTTTTCGATTAATCCTGCCCGGACGGCAAAATCAATTTCCCTTGATAAACCAAACATTTGTGTATCTAGAACTTCCTCATATAAAGGACATTTTGGCAAGGTGAGATTGTCAAGCTGTACGGAAATAAGTTGAGCGATTTTATCTGCATCTTCTCTGAGTAATTGCAGAGCCTTGTAACTCAAATCGGTCTGTGTTGGTATGGTCAAAGCAAACCCCTCCATCGACCGCCGTCATTGCAATTGGTTTGCTTAAAACGGCCCGTATTCCCTGCGTTAAAGTTAGTGTATCATGACCCCCTCCGTTTGTAAAATACCGAATCCCGTTATTAGAAAATACTTAAATCCAATTCCCTCGAAAGATCTTCCAATAACGCAACCCCCCCGATGCTGTTTCCCTTTTCGTTCAGGGCCGGACCGAACACTCCGATTCCCATTTCCATCGGCACGGAAGCCATAATGCCTCCCGAGACCCCGCTTTTTGCCGGTATTCCCACTTTGATGGCAAATTCCCCGGACTCATTGTACATGCCGCATGTCACCATAAAGGTTTTCGCCATCCGGGAAACATAGACCGGAACCACCATCCGGTTGTCAAAGGTTTGTCCGTACCGGGCCAGGCATAATCCGATTTTGGCCAGGTCTTCACAGGTAACCTGAATCGAGCATTGAAGCAAATAGGCTTCCAATGTTTCCTCCACCCGGTCGATCAGGTTGAGTTCTTTCAACAAGTGGGCCAGTGCCCGGTTCCTGTGCGCCGATTCATATTCGGAACGAAAAACTTCTTCATCCACTTCAATTCCTTTGCTTCCTGTCATTTCCTCGATCAGCCGGATGATCCGCCCCGTCTTTTCCCGTGCCGTTCTCCCTTTGATCAGGGAGGTCACCACCAACGCCCCGGCATTGATCATCGGATTTAACGGCTTTTTCAACTTCATCATTTCCATGTTATATATGGAATTAAAAGGATCGCCGGTGGGCTCCATTCCCACTTTGGAAAAAACTTTGCGGTCCCCGTTATCCATTACCGCGAGCATCAATGCAATCACCTTGGAGATGCTTTGCAGCGTGAAGCGTTTCGGAAACCGTCCGGCCTGATACACTTTTTGGTCCTTTGTGACAACGGTGATCCCCAGCTGGGACGGATCCTGCCCGGCCAATACGGGAATATATTCGGCACACTTGCCATACCGGGTTGTGGGCAGATGTTTTTCAATCAAACGCTCCAGTAATTTTTGCATATCGGCTTCCTTCTTTCCGAAGTTCTTTTATGAATTATCATGTCCGATTCAGCATTTGTTATTTTATTCTCCGCTCCATCTTCGATATAATGAAAACGTTATAAAATTCAATTCGTTTGGGTGATCATGATGAATTCCGTCATTCAAGTAACCGGAGATGTAAAATATACCATTCATCTGGATCCAACCATTTGGATTTTTGATGAGCGCCGTTTCCCTCTTGAGGAGCGTCTGGACGGAGTGAGCGGGCTGGCTGTCGAATTGGCCCCGTTTCTGGCCAATGCCGAGCCTTCCGAAAAAGCCACCAAGTTGATTTGTCGCCGCCGTCAGGGCGAAGATGTTGTCATTTCCATGGAAGAAGCGAAAAAAGCTTATTTGTGCTTTGCCAAAGACAACAAACCAATCCGGGAAGGAGGTCCGGCGCTTCTGTATTTGGCAGACGGCAGCAACAAGGATCAGCCGGTCGATTATCTGACGCATCTCGAAGTGGTGGAATGACCCGCCCGCTCAATTCCCTCAGGAAAACGAACGAGGAGGCCTTTTTTCGGCCCCCTCGTTCTTCTGTTTTATCACATCACCGGAAATGGCGGTATGGCTCTTTTAAACATCCGCCGTCGTCCATCCCTCTTCCGTACCGCCAAAAAGTTTCTTCTTATTTTCGAATCATGAAAAAGGTTCCCGATGCATGCGCGATCAATTGATTTTTCTCATTCTTGATCTCACAAGTGGCGGTTGCCAAATGGCTTCCCATCTTCAGCAATTTGGCTCTGGAAATGATCCGTTCGCCCGTTCCCGGCGACAAATAATTGATTTTCATTTCGGCCGTCACGGCTCCCTGGTATTTGTCCGACAGCCGCCGGTTGATCAATGATCCCATCGTTGAATCGGCCAGTGTAGCCGTGATGCCTCCATGGACAATGCCGGCTTTATTCAACATGAACGGAGTGATCGGAACGGAAAACTGATACTCATCCTCACCGATGAATTCACCCTTCAACCCCATAAAACCGGACAAATAGGCACTGTCACGATCCCTTTTTTGCCGGATGGCCTGTACAGCCAAAGATAAAATTTCCCTTTCCTCATCGTTGCCGTCCCGGAGAATCCTGTCCAGTTCCTTCCTGAGATCCACCTTTTCTCTCTCCTTTACTTGCAAATATGATCCCGTTTCAAAAACAAGCTGTCCTGAGAAAACCGCACGGCCCACGGCTCACAAACCCGGTTCACGCCATGTTTGAAAGCAAATAATGATACAAAAGCAGATATGTGTTTTCCAAAGCATCCCGATGCGTCCGTTCATAAGCATGAGAAGCATCCAC
This sequence comes from Thermoactinomyces vulgaris, assembly GCF_005886755.1. Classification (NCBI taxonomy): domain Bacteria; kingdom Bacillati; phylum Bacillota; class Bacilli; order Caryophanales; family Thermoactinomycetaceae; genus Thermoactinomyces; species Thermoactinomyces vulgaris. Next base: position 813,921 of record NZ_CP039710.1, on the reverse strand, counting down.
CCCCGGGCCGATCAAGGCATGCTTCACATCATACCCTGCCCGGACGGCGGCACTGGCATCAGAAGCATAATGCGGATAAATGTCCACTTGATAAGCAATGTGATGCTCCTCGGCCAGCCGGATCAAATGATTGGTCAACCCGTAATGATAAGGGCCCGAACCGTCTTTGGCACAAATGGACACGCTAAATTCATCCGATGCCTGCCCTTCCCCGGTCGCCCCCATGTCAACCGACACGTATTCGCAAACAGGGACCGGGATCCCGGCATTCGCCCCAAAGCCCACTTCTTCGAAGTTGCTGAAATAAAAATGGGTGGTATAAGGCAGTTTCGCCCCGGATTCTTTCAAATGTTTTAAAAGCTCCAGCATGACGGCCACACTGGCTTTGTCATCCAGATGGCGGGCTTTGACAAAACCGGTATCCGTTTGGACAACGGACGGGTCAAATGAAACAAAGTCCCCCACCCGGATGCCAAGCGCCTCAATCTCTTCCCGGGAGCCGGCCCGCACATCCAGCCGGACTTCCATGTTCTCATCGGAGCGTTCTTGTTTTTCGGCATCATGATAAACATGAACCGACGTATGGGAAGCGAGGATGGTTCCGGTAAACACCTTTCCTTTTCTCGTCTCCACAAAGCAATAGGCCCCGTCCACGGAAAACCAACCAAACCCGCCGATTTTGCTCAATTTTAAGCGCCCGTCTTCCTTGATCTCTTTCACCATGGCACCCAACGTGTCCACATGGGCTGTCACAAACCGGTGTTGGGTGTCGTTTTCTCCCTTGATGGTGACAAGCACCCCTCCTTTGTTGGTGAACACCGGCTGCATTCCCGCCTTGGTCAACCGGCGGGTGACATATTCAATCGCATGGTCGGTATGGCCGGAAGGACTTTGAATTTGCATCAATTCCACCAGGGTGGTTAAAACTTGTTCTTCCGGAAAATTCATGATTCATTCCCCCTTGAGCTTTTAGAAAAAAGAGGCTTCCCCTTCCATCTGACTAAATGAGAAGGAAGCCTCTTCCTCTTGGCCGCTGATTCTCTTTATTTTTTTTCTACGCTTGCAACATGGGTTTCTCCTGCTTTTAAATCTTCTTGCTCTTTAAATTCAATCTTCCATTCGGCTGACTGAGGAAAAACCACCGGCGAAACCGGCGATTTTCCTTTCCCCTTCAAGAAATCCACATCCACCTTTAACAATTTTTGCCCAACTTTGACCGAATCGCCTTCGCTGACAAAGGTTTCAAATCCTTCACCGTTCAACTCCACTGTGTCAATGCCGATGTGGACCAGAATTTCCAGGCCATCCGCTGTTTTTAAACCGATGGCATGCTTTGTCGGGAAAACATGAATTACTTTGCCATCGACCGGGGAAACCACTTCCCCGCCAACCGGATCCACCGCAAATCCTTCTCCCATCATTCCTTGGGAAAAAACTTGGTCCGGCACTTCATCCAATGATACAAACCGTCCGTTCATCGGGGAATAAACTTCAATGCTTTTCTTTTTTTTCTTCCAAAAGAACATTTTTTTGCCCCTCTCTTTGATCCATTTTGTTTATTTTAGATTTTCCGGATTGAGCGGAGTCAAATCGTCCACTACAAAGAGCCCGTCTTTGCGAATCAGTTCGCCGTCAAAATAAATTTCTCCGCCGCCGTATTCCGGCCGTTGAATCAAAACAAGATCCCAGTGAATGGCCGAGCGGTTGCCGTTATCCGCTTCATCGTAAGCCCGTCCCGGAGTAAAATGGAAACTTCCGTTGATTTTTTCGTCAAACAAGGTGTCCTTCATCGGATGATGGATATGCGGATTCAAACCCAAACTCCATTCCCCGGCATAGCGGGCTCCTTCATCGGTGTCCAAAATTTGGTTTAACCGCTCGGTGTCATTGGCGGTCGCTTTCACAATTTTACCGTCTTTGAGCTCAAAGGAAATGTTTTCAAAGGTGACTCCCTGATATACCGACGGGGTGTTGAACGTAATCACGCCATTGATCGAATCGCGGACCGGAGCGGTGAACACTTCCCCGTCGGGAATATTCATTTCCCCTGCACATTTGACCACCGGAATTCCTTTGATGGAGAAGGTGAGGTCCGTTCCCGGGCCCACAATCCGCACTTCGTCCGTTTGCTCCATTCGTTTCACCAGCGGATCCATGGCTTTGGACATTTGTTCATAATCCACATTGCATACACGGAAATAGTAATCCTCAAAAGCCTCCGTACTCATGTTGGCCAGCTGTGCCATGGACGCGTTGGGATAACGGAGAACCACCCATTTCGTGTGTTTCACCCGTTGCTCGCTATGTACCCGGTGATTAAACAGGCTCATGTACAATCTCATTTTTTCTTCGGGAACATCACTCAGCTCACTCACATTGTCATTGCCCCGGATCCCGATGTAACAATCCATGGATTTCATCTGTTCGAGCGCATGGTATGTTAACGTTTCCATATGTTCTTCAGAAGTTCCCATTAAAAGCGCACGGGTGATCATCTGGTCGTTGAGCTGCACGTACGGATGCCCGCCCGCTTTATAAACCTCCTCAATCAATGCACGGGCCAGTTCCCGTTCATTGCCGAATACATCAATCAGGACTTTTTCCCCCGGTTGGACTTTGCAAGAATGGTTCACCAAAATTTCGGCCAATTTCAAAACACGTGAATCACGCATTTCTTCATCCCCTTTATGGTTCAATGTCGATTGTGTTGCATCTGTTTCTTGTCATTTTTATATTCTAACACTTCTTTGCCCAAAGCGTACAATCTTTTCATCCCCGCCGGTCCGGTGTACAATGGGAACCATACCTGCGAAAACATGAAATCACCCGGTCTCACCGATCACGACCGGAGAAATGGAGGGCATTCAATGTTTGCTTTTGAAGAAGTGAAAGGAGACAAAACCACGCGTTATGAATCCATGCAACAACAACTGTCCGCCCTGTTGGAAGGAGAAACCTTCTGGCTTCCGAATTTATCCAATGCCGCCTCACATTTATTTCATTCCTTGTCTGACATTAACTGGGCCGGCTTTTACCTGATGAAAGACGGCGAATTGGTCTTGGGTCCTTTCATGGGCAAACCGGCTTGTGTCCGGATCCCCGTCGGAAAAGGCGTATGCGGAACCGCTGTCAAAGAGGAGCGGCCGCAACTGGTGAAAAACGTCCTGGAGTTTGCCGGACATATCGCTTGTGACGCCGACAGCCGTTCCGAAATCGTCATCCCTTTGTCGGTAAACGGAAAAATCATCGGCGTCTTGGATATTGACAGCCCGAAGGAAGCCCGTTTTGATGAGGAAGATCTGGCCCAGCTGGAAAAGTACGCCGAAATCATAATCCAAAAAACGGACTGGAGTCCGCTCCTTGCAAACTGAAAAACCCCGGTGTTGTCTCCAACCCGGGGTTTTCAAACCTTTCCCGTTCAATTGTAAACCTGGCTTAAAAACTGCCGGGTCCTTTCTTCTTTCGGGGATTCAAAAATTTGTTCCGGCGGTCCCGATTCCACAATCACCCCTTGATCCAAGAACATCACCTGATCGGCCACTTCACGGGCAAATCCCATTTCATGGGTGACAATCACCATCGTCATCCCGTCTTGAGCCAGTTCTTTCATCACGGTCAACACTTCCCCCACCAATTCGGGATCCAGGGCGGAAGTCGGTTCGTCAAACAGCATGACTTTCGGCTGCATCGCCAAGGCCCGCGCAATCGCCACCCGCTGTTTTTGTCCGCCGGATAAAGCGTAAGGATAGACATGGGCTTTTTCGCGCAACCCGACTTTGTCCAACATTTTCAGTCCCAAACGCTCGGCCTCTTCTTTGGGAACTTTTTTCACATGAACCGGGGCCTCCATCAGATTTTGAAGAACTGTCCGATGCGGGAAAAGGTGAAAATGCTGAAAAACCATGCCGACTTCCTGGCGAATCCGGTTCAGATTCTTTTTTTTCGGCTCCACTTTTTTTCCCTTGAACCAAATTTCGCCTCCGTCCGGTTTCTCCAAAAAATTCAGGCAACGGAGCAATGTGCTCTTTCCCGAACCACTGGCCCCGATGAAAACAACCACCTCGCTTTCTTCCACTTTAAAATTGACATCCTTCAACACCTGCACTCCTCCGAACGACTTGTTCAACTTTTTCACCTGAATCAAGCACGGACACTCCTTTGTTCCACATCCAAATGCTTCTCCACCCACTGCAGCAGAAATGTAAAAATCAAAACCAATGCCAAATAATAAAACCCGTTAATCAAATAAGTCTCAAACTGCTTAAAATTATCCGCCGCCGCTCCCAAAGCCGTGGCCCACAACTCGGTTCCGCCGATATAAGCCACCAGGGAAGAATCTTTCAACCCGATGATAAACTGGTTCCCCAAGGAAGGAATGGAACGGCGAAAAGCCTGCGGCAAAATAATCCGGCGCATGGCCATCGGATAAGTCATGCCAAGGGAACGGGACGCTTCCATCTGTCCTTTGTCGATGGATTGAATCGCGCCGCGGAAAATTTCCGCAATATAGGCTCCGGCATGGATGGCCAGCGCATACACCCCGGCCGTGAACGAATCCAACACCACGAGTTGCGCCAAGCCGAAGTAAATGGCAAAAATCTGCACAATCAGCGGCGTCCCGCGAATCACCGTGATATAAACCGTTGCAATTCCATTTAAAACGGCATTGCGGGAAATTTTGAAAAATGCAAACACCAAGCCAATCGCCGTTCCCAAAAGCAAGGACCAAAACGTTAACTGAACGGTTTGCCAAGCGGCTTTGGTAAAGCCAGCAAACGTCACTTGGAAAATTTCCATGATCTCCATGTTTCTGTTGAAAGTCACCCCTTCACATCTATTTCATTCATTTTCCAGAAGATTCCGATTAAAATACTTGTGACTGATCCGGTCATACGTCCCGTCCCGGATGATCTTTTCAAGAGCCTGATTTAACTTTTGCTGCAATTCTTTATCCCCTTTATGCACGGCAATGGCCATCTCGTCTTGTGTCAGCGGCTCACCGACATCTTTGATCGGGAAATTCATCCGGTTCATCGCATACAACCCGACGGCCTGATCGGTAATGACGGCATCCAGACGCCCGGTCGGCAAATCCTGCAAAGCGGTGATGTCGCTGGTGTATTCCACGAGATCGGAACTGTAGCCGGATGCCACCTCTTTAAAAGTGGACGCCTTCATCACCCCGATGATTTTTCCTTTCAAATCATCCGCCGAACGAATGGACGTGTTCTCAGCGGACACAAATATTTGCGCACCCGAACGGTAATAAGGGATCGTAAAATCAACAGCTTGTTTTCGCTTCTCGGTAATCCCCATGCTGCCGATGATGGCATCATATTTTCTCATTTGCAAACCGGCAATGATGGTTTCCCAAGGCGTGGCAACCGGATTGGGTTTCAATCCCATTTCTTTGGCCAATGCCTTCCCGATCTCCACATCAAATCCGGTCAATTCTCCTCCCTGTCGGGTGTCATGATAGTTGAACGGTTTATACAGACCGCTCATCGCAAAGGTAAACGTTCCTTCTTCCAAAGTAAACCGGCCTTCGGGGCGGTCCGGCACACAAGCAGTGAAAAACAGAAAACAAAAAACCATGCCCAAAAAAGAAAACCAACGGAAACGGATCACAAAAACCTCCTTTTTTCAATACAACAGATAAAAAATCCAAACCTTATTCCCGATATGCGTTATGTATTTCCCGTTCTATTGCATTTTTAAACCATAAAACTTTATATTTATAATGTTAGATTTCATAAAGATCAATAAAAAAACCACCCGTAACGCAGGGTGGCTGCAAGATTCCGGGAACAAATCAAGAGGATTCAATCAAACTGCTTGTATCCACTTTCCATATTCCCTGTTCATTTTTCACCATTTGAAACCGGCTGGCATCTTCGCCCATCAGCGGATACTCGACGTAACCCGTATGGTCATCGAGTTGGACAAACTTCACTTTTGTCACTCCGGTCAACACCCGTTTCATACTGTTCACCTTTTGGATCAGTTTCTGGTGGTCCCCGGGCTTTTTATTGACAGACAACAATTCCTCCATCTCTTCATCATGGTTCAAAACGGCGTGGAGATACAGCTTGGCCGCAACAATGGGATCGATCTGTTTCAAATCTTCCACCGGTTTGCTCTTATACTGATCATAAATCTTTTGTTCATCTTCCCGGAGTTCGAGCAGATGGGTTTCTTCCAGCATCATCACTTTCTTTTCGTTTCCAACCACCGTGCCCGTTCCCATTTCCGGCTGATCCGCGCATCCTGCCAACAACACGCCACAAACGCCACAGAACACAAAAAACATGGCCAAACGAAGATTGACACGAAGCATGTCCGTTTCCTCCCATCCCAAAAAAATCCCCCGGTTTCACAACCAGAGGACTTCTCTGTTCTTGTTCCAAGATTCAAAGACCGCGAAAATCGGTGTAAATCCGATAAGCCCGGCGGATCTCTTCTTTCATCCATCCCGGATATTCTCCCTCGTCCAGTTCGTCCAGATAAACCCAACGGTAAAGGTCATGCTCTGCACTTAAAGTCAGATCTCCCGTGGGTTGGTCACAGGCAAATTTAACAATGATCAAATGCTTTTCTTCCTGGATCTCATCGTATATATATGCCGGTGCCACCACTTTCACTTCCAAACCGGTTTCTTCCTTCACTTCCCGGGCCAACGCATCCATGATCGGTTCGCACGGTTCCAAACCGCCTCCCGGAAAGTCCCAACCGTGAGTGTCTTTGGCCAGGCGTTCTTCCAGCGACTTGCGCAAAATTAACACATGGCCTTCATGAAAAATAATCGCTTTTGCCACGATTTTGTAAGGTTTTGTCATAAAAATCCCCGCCTACTTCAAACGGAAAAAGGTTGAGGAAGCTGTGGCAATCATCTTTTCCCGCTCATCGAACACTTTGGTTTCCAAAATAATGGTCGTTTTTCCCTTTTTGATCACTTGCGTTTCGGAAGTCAGCCAGCCTTCCTGGCCTGGTGCCAAAAAATGAACATTCAAGTCCAGGGTCACGACCCGGGCATCTTTCCCTTCCATTTGAAAAATGGTGGATCCCATGGCCGTGTCGATAAAAGTGGCGGTGATGCCGCCATGCAAGATTTTGTAGCGGTTTTTCAATTCATCTGTGATGCACATGCGGTGAATGTACGCATTTTTCTGTTCATCGTAGCCCGTCGCTTGAAAGTTCATGACTTCCTCAATATATGCCAGCGGGCTGACCCTTGTGCGTTTCAAAGCTTGAACCAGTTTATGTATGGTTTCAATTTCACCGGGATTTAAATCCTGCAGTTCTTGGTATAAAGTTTCTAACGTCATCGTTGCTCCTCGGTTCATATCTTGATTTTTCTTCTATTATCTTAACGAAACCACCCGCAGGACGCAAGAATCCCCGCCTTTTTAAGACGGGGAAATTTTGTCACCATCCGCCCGATACGGAAATGGTCTCTCCGGTCACCGCCCCGGCCGGATCCGAAGCAAGATAAACCGCACAAGCAGCCACTTCTTCCGGGCGGATAAACCGTTTGACGGCTTGTTTGTTCAACAAATGTTTCATCAAAGCCTCCTGTTTTGTGATCCCTTCTTCCGAGGCCAATTTCTCCAGTTGATTTTGCACCAGCGGGGTATCCACGGCGCCGGGCATGATCGCATTGGCGGTAATGCCGTAATCGGCGGTTTCCAAAGCAACCGTTTTGGTCAGCCCCACCAATCCGTGTTTGGCTGAAATATAGGCCGCTTTAAAGGGGGAAGCGGTCTTTCCGTGCACGGACGAAATATTGATGATCCGCCCGTACTTCTGTTTTTTCATCACCGGCAACACATGTTTGATCAACAAAAACGGACCGGTCAACATCACATCCAACAAATGATTCCACTTTTCGAGCGGGAAATGCTCCACCGGATCAATATGTTGCAATCCGGCATTATTGACAATCACATCGATGCTGCCCCGTTCATCCACAAGCAACTTGGTGTTTTGCATGATTTGCTCTTCGCTGGTCACATCCACCGCATAGCCTTTGGCCGATCCGGCCGTTTCATTTTGGATGTCTTCCGCCACCGATTCAGCCGCTTCTTTCTTTACATCCCAGACCGCCACAAAGTCTCCTTCTCCGGCAAACGCCCGGGCAATGGCCCGCCCGATCGTTCCGGCAGCGCCTGTCACAATCACCGTTCTTTCCGCCATCCGGTATCCTCCTCTTGAAAAAATTTTTAATAAATTCCCGTCGCGATGGTCAACAAGTCATAAGCGGAACAACCAACGTCTTGATCACCGTGATCGCAAAAATGTCCGGATACGCTTCCCGATGCGTCAATCCGCAGATCGCCAGAAGGATGATGACCGCCCCGTTATGGGGCAATGTGTCCATGCCGCCGGCCGACATGGAAGCGATCCGGTGCAACACTTCGGGATCCGTCCCGATGCTTGCGGCCAGCTCCAGATACTTTTGCCCCATGATGTCGAGGGCAATGCTCATACCGCCGGATGCGGACCCGGTGATGCCGGCCAGAATGTTGATGGACAATGCCTCGGAAAAAAGGGGATTCACGTCCATCGACAACAGGGCACGGGTAATCGACTGAAACCCCGGCAAGCCGGCAATCACATTTCCAAACCCCACTTCCGAGGCTGTATTCATGATCGCCAATGGCCAAATTCCGGTTTCCGTTCGCAGCTTTCAATGCTTGCCGGATCGCTTCTTTTTCCGCCCGGGCCACGGCGGACTTCAAGGAAAATTTCCCGTCATGGCATCCTTGTTTTTTCTGCAGGTGATACGGCAAGTGTTTCACATCCAATGTGTCCCCATCCATCAGATGCATCGACCGCTCCAAGACATTTCGCAATTCCCGGACGTTTCCGGGCCAGTCATAATTCAACAGGCATCCCATGGCTCCCGGCGTGATCCGGCTTGCGTAAATCCCCAGATCCGCCGATAATTCCCTGAGCAGGATCTGTGCCAGGTCCGGGATGTCTTCTTTCCGCTTGCGCAACGGGGGAATCTGTAAGGAAATCACATGAAGCCTGTAAAATAAATCCAACCGGAACCGCTTTTCCCTGACCATCTCTTCCAAATCCCGGTTGCTGGCTGCCAACACCCGGACATTGACCGGAACCGGATGAGCCGATCCCACCGGCTCCACTTCTTTTTCCTGCAACACGCGCAACAGTTTTGCCTGCATGGTGAGAGGAAGTTCCCCGATCTCATCCAAAAAAATCATGCCACCCTCCGCGAGGAGAAACTTTCCCTTTCTGCCTCCCGGGGAAGCTCCGGTAACGCCCCCTCTTCATACCCGAACAAAATCGATTCCACCAGGCTTTCCGGAATGGCGGCACAATTGACTTTAATAAACGGCTTTCCCCGTCTCGGGCTTTCAAAATGGATGGCATGGGCAAACATTTCTTTTCCGGTTCCGCTTTCGCCCCCGATGAAAACCGTGGAATCACTCCAAGCCACTTTCCGCGCCATTTCCTTACCCGGAGCATGGCTTCGCTTTTTCCCGCAATATCATCAAAACGGTATCGGATTCCCAATTTTTTAAAATATTCTCCCCTGTAATAGTCCAATTCTTTGCTCAACTGCATGACCCGGCGGGACAAGGCGTGCAGTTTGTTCACATCTTGAAACAAAACTTTGCCAACTGCGGAAACCACCCGGTTGTTTTTACGGATGGGAATGCGATGAACCAACATGTCTCCGCCGCGGATCCGTTGGACTTGCGCCAGCTCCGGCCGGCCGGTGCGGACGACAATGTGCATCCGTATGTTTTCAATCACTTCGGTCACATGCCGCCCGATAACTTCCCGGGCATCCACCTGCAAAAATCTGGCATACGTGTCGTTCAGCATGACAATTTTCCCGTCGGGATCCACAAGAACAATCCCCTCATAGGCGCTCTCAAAAGCCGCTTCAATCAGCTGCTGCCTTTCCCGCAACCGGAAAAGCTCCTTTCTGAGCTCTTGAAAATCGTTGCATTCTGCTTCCACAGCCGGACAACCTCCATTAGCGGATAATCTCATTGAAGATGCGGCACTTCATTATAACTTTCCACCGTCCACCGGCCGTTTTGGTGATAAATCAGCCGGGTCATGCTGGTATTTTTCAATTTTTCTCTTTGCGGGCCGTACTCCCCGCCAGTCACCGCATGCAAAAACATATGGATGCACAAACCATGGGCCACAATCGCAATTTGCCCTCCAAAATGTTCCCTGGCCAATTCCTCGCATTTTTCAGAAAATCGTTTTTGCATGGCTTTCACGGTTTCCACACCGTATTTTCCCCCGTTTAAAGTCACTTCTTTCCAGTCGGGATATTTCCGTTTCACTTCCTCATCCATCAACCCTTCCCACTCACCAAAATTTCTTTCCCTGAATTCCGGAAAGACCGTGACCGGCAACCGGTGCGGTTTGGCCACCAGTTGTGCCGTCTCTTTGGCGCGGGACAGGTCGCTGGCATAAATGGCACTGAACGTTTCATCCTTCAGATAGCCGGCCAGCTTGGCAGCCTGCTCCCTGCCCAAATCACTCAACGGGACATCCCGTTGCCCTTGCTTGCGAAATTCCCGGTTCCACAAGGTTTCCCCATGACGAATCAAAAGAATTTTGGTCTCCATCCCTCTTCCTCCCGTCCAGTCGGTGCCAAATCCGCGGGTTGTGCGGGGTTCAGGGCCGGAAAGTGCCGGCATCAAAACGGCGGATCATGTTTTCTTCCGCCCGGTCCCCTTTCAGCACAACCGCAAAAGCCCAGTCGGAATGATTCTCATCCAAAGGCACCAAATAAGGATAAATTTCATTTTCTTTGATTCCTTTTAAATCTTTCCGGAAAACCGTCCAACGCTGGTCCTTTTCATTTTCAACCGTCAAATACAAATCGCCTTCCTGCTTATACGCCCGTGCATACCATCCGGCTTCTTTCTGCAGGATATACCGGTTGCCGGTCACTAACAAAACTGGTTTCACCGGCTTGTTGATCCGGTATCCTTTGTCGATCGTTTCTTGTACAATTTCCAGATATTCCACCATCTCATCGCCGTCTTTGGAATGCATTTTGGTTTCCAGCTTGCTTTTTTCCGGCAAATAAAGGGTTTGGACACACCGGCCGCTGTCCAATTGGTAAAAATCCATCCGAAACACTTGTTTTTCCTTTATGTAAGTTAAAACGGACAAATACCGGCCATCATCACTTCCGCCGTAAATATAGGGTTGATTTTGCAAGTAAGTTTGCACACCCGCATCCAAAAGCAAATCTTTGATTTTTGGAACCTCTTGATACAATTTTTCATAAAAACCCCAGTGATCCGTGGGGTCTTGTTGAATGCCGAAGAGAAACCCCTGGCAAGCCACACAGGCAAAAGCCATGAAAACCATCAAGAGCAGAAAATATCTTTTTGACACATCAACACCCCGAACCAGTCCGAAAAATCATCCATCCTTGTTCCCATTGTATAGCAAAATCAAACGGACAGACCTCCGGATCCATGCCAACCAAGTGTCGCCCCAACTTGCACGGTACCGGCTTTAATCTTAGCATATTAAATGTTTTTATTTATATCAACAAAATCCGGGCCGGAAGGACGACACCTTCACAAGCCCGGAAAAACGGATCTTTCCTGTTACACGATGCTGACTTGTCTGGAGGAAACAACAATCGGCCGGGGGACCCCTTGAACACAAGCAACCAAGGTGGCATCTCCCCAACGGTTCACATCGGCGACATAAACGTAGGTGGGATAACGGAATACATCACGAACCACCACACGGATCACCTGACCGACATATTGGCGCAACGTTTGAGGAGCGACGAAGGGACGTTGTTGCGGGGGTTGCTGCTGACCGGGGCTCCCCGGCCTTCCCGGGGGTTCAGGCCTTCTCTGCTCAATATATCCTTCATTTCCCATCCATCCATACGGATAATGATACATCCATCCTTCTCCCTTCATTGAAGATCTATTTTCTATCTATTCCAATCCAAACCGCTTCGTTTATGTATACACCCACCCGGGAAAAACCGGGCATCAAAAGGGAAACCCTTTGTTTTCCCGCTTGTCAATCGTTATAATAGAAAGGAATTTTAAATGGAGGATCAGAGAGAACCATGCGACTGAGAAGAAACCCAGAAGCACCGAAAATTCTTTCCAATCACCCGATGGTTTTCCGGGTCACGGAAGAAAACAAAAATGAGTGGCAAGGCAAGTGGCGTACGCGCTTTCCCCATCCCGACAACCCCCTTTACGTGGAACTCGGGACCGGAAAGGGCCAATTTTTAGCCAAAGCTTCCACCCAATATCCCGATATAAACTGGATCGGCGTCGAAAAAATTCAGGAGCCTTTGTTAAAAGCCGTCCGAAAAGGAGAAGAAACCGAAAACCAAAACCTTCATTACATCTGGATGGATGTGGAATGGTTAAATGAGGTCTTCGGCAACGGGGAAATCAACCGCCTGTACCTTCACTTCAGCGATCCATGGCCGAAAAAGCGGCATACCAAAAGGCGCTTGACTCATCATCACTTTTTGGAACGTTACCGGAAAGTGTTGGCTCCCGGCGGTGACTTGATTTTAAAAACCGACAGTGTCAGCCTGTTTGACTTTTCATTGGAGGAATTTGCCGAATACGGCTGGGAAACGGTCGAAATGACGCGGGATCTGCACAACAGCCCCTTTCAGGCGGACAACATCACCACTGAATACGAAGAAAAATTTGTCGCCCGCGGCCTGCCGATCCACTACATTCGTGTCAAGCCCGTCTGATCGTCCCATTCCTCCATTTTCCCTTCTGTTATTGACTTTTGCATGGAACCGGCTATAATAATTCCTTGTATGGCTCAAAGTTCCTGAAAAAGGGTTTTGAGGATAGCAAGCAAACGATAGGTGAAGGGATCACCCTCACTGATTCGCCTCACCGGGAACCGGTGGGTATCCGGCTTTTCGCCGCTATCCGGAAAGTGCGGGTAATTCGCGAATCAGCACCCTGTCATTTGCGAAAAACCAGCAAATGATGAAAGGAGCCAAAAAGTATGGCACGTTACACAGGACCTACTTGGAAATTAAGCCGTCGTCTGGGAATTTCTCTTTCCGGAACCGGAAAAGAGTTGGCAAAACGCCCGTACGCTCCCGGACAACACGGCCCGAACCAACGCAGAAAGCTTTCCGAATACGGAATGCAATTGCAGGAAAAACAAAAACTCCGTCTGATGTACGGCGTTAATGAAAAGCAATTCCGTAATCTGTTCAAACGCGCAGGGAAAATGAAAGGGGTCCACGGGGAAAACTTCATGAAGCTGTTGGAATCCCGTTTGGACAACCTCGTGTATCGTCTCGGACTTGCCCGTACCCGTGCACAAGCACGCCAATTGGTGGTACACGGCCACATCCTGGTCAACGGGAAAAAAGTGGACCGTCCGTCTTACCAAGTAAAACCGGGCGATGTCATCGGCGTACGCGAAAAAAGCCGCAACCTGCAAATCATCAAAGAAGCTTTGGAAGAACGCCAATACCTTCCGGAATATCTCACCTTTGATGAAAACAAAATGGAAGGTACCTACACCCGTCTTCCGGAGCGCTCGGAATTGCCGTCTGAGATTAACGAGACCATGATCGTCGAGTTCTACTCCCGTTAATCCGGCAAAACGGCATATGCGACGAAAAAAAACCCTGAAAGCCTGGATCCAGGCTTTCAGGGTTTTTTGGTTTTTTCGGCTCACTCCAAAATTTCGATATAACCCTCCGTGCCATTCACCCGGATCCTTTGTCCGTCCTTGATCCGCTTGGTCGCATTCTCCACCCCGACCACAGCCGGCAAGCCGTATTCCCGGGCAATGACAGCGCCATGGGTCATCAACCCTCCCACTTCGGTAACCAATCCTTTCACCGAGACAAAAAAGGGAGTCCAACCGGGGTCGGTAAATCTTGTCACCAAAATACCCCCGTCTTCCGGAACCGCGTCCTCCATGTTTAAAAGAACACGGGCCCGTCCCTCGACAATGCCGGAAGAAACCGGCAGCCCCAAAATTGCGTTGTCCGGGAGGTTTTCCCGTCGGTACCGGCCTTGGATGATTTCGCCATCGGATGTGATCACACGCGGAGGGAACAGTTTTTCATAGAATTGGTATTCTCTCTTTCGCCGGCGGATGATGCGTTTATCCAGCCTGCCGGTGCGCACCGCTTCGCAAAATTCATCAAAAGTGAGGTAAAAAACCTCTTCTTTATCCCGCAAAATCCCCTTTTGCACAAGCTTTTCCGCTTCTTTCAGCAAGGACTGCTTATAGATAAAGTAACGTTGAATGATACAGTACTTGGGATATTCCCTGAAGCCGGCGAGGTTTCTCAGCCGCTGGATCATCCGCTTGGTTTCCCTTGCTTTTTGCCCGCCATCCGGCAGTTCTTTCAACCGTTCCAATAATTCCTTTTCTTTTTTCAATGCTTTTTGCTTTCCTTGCTCGAACTTGCGTCTGCCGGCACCCGGCCCAAAGTTTTTGACGTGGTGCAAAATGACGGGAACCAATGTGACGGGCTTTTCGCTCCAACGGGTCCGGGTGATATCAATTTCCCCGGGACAACGCATTCCATGCTTTTCAAGAAAAGCATCGATTTTGGCACGGGCTTCTTTGCCGCCCTCCAACCGGATCATGTCATCCAAAAAAGAATCCTTTTTCACTTGTTGCAAATAATCCACAACTTGCGGATAAGGGCGGATCGCATCGGCCACCTCCAAAAGCTCCATTCCCATTTCCGACGTGATGTTGTTCGGCACTGATTGCGTCAATTGGTCGGCTGCGTGTTTTTCCCCCAGCCACTGTTCCATCTTTTCATTGATCCACATCGCAGCGTCCATCGCCGCCTGAATCAAATCGATATGGGAAGATAACTCCTTCCTCAGTCGTTTCAGATCATGCCGGATGTAATCAAACAACGCCGGTCCGGCTTTCTGTCGGATCTCTTGTTTACACTGTTCGACGGATGCCTGAGCTTTTCTCATTCGTTCCAAAACGACAGACGGATCGCTTGGAATGGAGGCCGGATCAGGCGGAGACGGCAGCGCTTGGCGTCCCGGTCCGGGATTGCGTCCTTTGCTATCCGGACAAGATCGGGTAAAATCCTCAAAAAAATTCTCCCGTTTGACAATGGTCATCAGCGCGTCTTTGATCAGCGGATCGTTTTGTCCGAGGGATTGGATCAAATGGTTTCGGCTTTCAGGCGAAGCCAGCATCGGCGTGACATCGACAAACAACCTTCCCCCTGCGGTCCGCATGGGCGCGGGCGTCGTTAACAGGAAAAAAGACAATCCCAACGGTTTCATGGCATCCGTCATCATTTGTTGATGCCCGACCGACACGTAAACGCGTTTTCCCCGGGCTTCCCCCTGCTTTGGAACAGGAAACAAAGTGGTGACGGGGCGGCTCTGAACAATATAAACGGTGCCGTCGGCCAGACACCATTCGATGTCTTGGGGACATCCGAAATGCGCTTCCAGCATCCTGCCGGTTTGCTCCAACTTCAACACTTGCTTTTCTGAAAGGACGGGACGGTTTTGCTTCTCCGGCGGGATCCCCTTTTTCTCCGTCCCGCCCTCTTTCCGTGCATAAACCGCCGACTTTTTGCAGGCAATCCGTTTCTCCGTGATTTTTCCTTCCCGCACTTTGTAGCTGTCGCCGGAAATTTCGCCGGAGACCAAGGCCTCCCCCAATCCGAAGCACGCATCCACCGCCAGCACCTTGCGGTTGGAAGTGACGGGATCGGCGGTGAACATGACACCGGAAGCATCAGGAAAAACCATCCTTTGAATCACAACAGCCGGCAAAACCTCCCGATGATCCCTCCCGTTTTTCATGCGGTAAATCACAGCCCGATCCGTAAACAGAGAAGCCCAGCATTGTTTCACCGACCGGAAAATTTCCCGGGTCCCCTTGACATGGAGCCAGGAAACCAGCTGTCCCGCAAAAGAATGGTCAGGCGAATCCTCGGCCGTTGCGCTGGAACGAACAGCATATGCTTCTTCCCTTCCAAACTTTTCAAGCAGGCGGTCCACCTCGTTCACCATCTCTTGGGGAAGGGTGGACTGCATGATCACTTTCCGGATCTTCCCACTGATTTCACCCGTTTGTTCAAGATCCTCATCTTTCAGCCGGGTGATCCGGTCCAACAGCATATGAAAGGTTTCATTTGATGCCAAGGCCTTTTCAAAAGCGGCTGTGGTCACACAAAATCCTTCCGGCACGTGGATGCCTTGAATCTTTGAGAGCTCTCCCAAATGATATCCTTTTCCCCCGACAAGCCTGAGATGCGTTGGTTGGATTTCCTGAAACTCAAGGACATACGGATTCATCTCATTCCTCCTCCTGACTGCGTCACTGGAGGCGGATGGCCCGCGGGCACCATCCAACCTCCCGGACACGATCTCACTGGAACATGATGCACCATTTCCCCCCGAAAAAACAGTCTGATATTCTTTTTTCCGCCGTTGTATAATAAAAGTGGGAGGAAGATGCCGGTTTCAGGGCAGATGGATCCCTTGACGTTTTTGGAACATCATTTCGCCGGCGGTTTGAAATCGTGAATCCATTCCTTTATCTTTTAACCGGGTGTTCCCCCGGTTCCCCGGTTTGAATTCTCTGAAATTATGGACAAATATTAAGAATCATCCAAAATTTTTGATCTGCCTTCCCGCTCCCGTTTGCTTCTGCACGACTTCCCGGCCCCTTTTCTTTTCAAGCATTCCGGGCTTTTCATTTTTTCCGGGTGCCCACAGACTTCCTCGCAACCATCCCCGCGGAAGCCCTGAACCGTTGCAAAATTCAAGCATAAAATATACCGATTTTAATCATATTTTCGTATTACTTTATACCAATATATATGTTAATCTTTGCTAATTTTTGTTAAAATATATATAAAGGAACCAATCATCCTCTGATTATTTCCCCTCTGTTTTTTGCTAATCTTTTCACCACCTGGACCTCATTTTCAAAAAGGTGAGGTGAGTTATGATGGCACCTCCGAAATTTTCATTGTATTCCCGTGTTTTGGTTTTTAACTACCACTCACAGCTTTTGCTTGTCAAACACCCGAAACGCGGTTGGGAGATTCCCGGCGGACGGGTGAGAGAAAAAGAATCCATTCGCTTGGCCGCCATTCGCGAAGTGAAGCAAAAAGCGGGGATGAACATCAAATTGATCAAATACTGCGGAGTTTTCCAGGACTTACGTTCACATAAATGCGAACTGTTATTTATCGGCAAACCCATCAGCGGACGGATTGCGGTCGGAGAAGAAGTCGATGATGCCGCTTATTTCCCTGTCGACACGGCCATGAGAATGATCAGCCAACGCATTGTCAAACAACAGATCATGTACTGCCTCCATGAAAAAAGACATCCATTCATCGTGGAATATTAAAAAAACCGGCAGAGCAGGCCATCCCCTGCTCTGTCGGTTCAATTTCGTTTCACCTTTGCAAATTTCCGCTTTCCGACTTGGACGACCATGCCGTCTTCCACTTGAATTTGCGCTTGGATGTCAGTGACTTTTTCCTGGTTGATCCGGACACCGCCCTGTTGAATCATCCGGCGACCTTCCCCGTTGCTAGCCACCAGACCCAGCTTGGACAAGAGGGCAACCACCCAAATCTTTCCTTGTTCCAAATCTTCTTCGGCCAATATCACTTCCGGAATCTCGTCCGGCAACGATCCCTTTTGGAAGACGGTCTGAAAATGCCTTTGGGCTTCATCCGCCGCTTCTTTTCCGTGATACATCCGCACCAGGGTATGCGCCAGCCGCATTTTCGCGTCCCGGGGATGCAATTTTTCTTGCTCCAGTGCTTGTTTTAACCCATCCAGCTCATCTACCGTCAGATCGGTCACCAACTCAAAATACTTGAGCATCAACTCGTCCGGAATGGACATGGTTTTTCCATACATGTTATTCGGCTCTTCATCGACGCCGATGTAGTTGCCCAAGCTTTTGCTCATTTTCTTCACGCCGTCCATCCCTTCAAGGATCGGCATCGTCAAAATCACTTGTTCTTCCAGACCGTATTCTTTTTGCAACTGGCGCCCCATCAATAAGTTAAATGTCTGGTCCGTCCCCCCGATCTCAATGTCACTTTTGAGCACCACCGAATCGTACCCTTGCATCAGGGGATAGAAAAACTCATGAATGCTGATGGCCTGGCCCCTTTCGTAACGTTTGGAAAAATCATCCCGTTCCAACATGCGGGCCACGGTGCATTTCGAAGCGAGATGGGTCACATCGGCAAAAGTCAGCGGGCTTAACCAGTGACTGTTGAAATAAACTTCGGTTTTTTCCCGGTCCAACACTTTAAACAATTGGTCCGTATAAGTTTTCGCATTTTCTTTCACTTCTTCTTCGGACAACTGTTTCCGGGTTTGCGATTTTCCGGTCGGGTCCCCGATTTGTGCGGTAAAATCCCCGATCACCAGCTGAACCTGATGTCCCAACTCCTGAAATTCGCGCAGTTTATGAAAGACGACCGTATGGCCGATATGCAGATCCGGGGCGGTCGGGTCCAAACCCAGTTTGATTTTCAGCGGGCGGTTTTCTTCGATTGAGCGGGCCAATTTCTCCCGCAAATCTTCCAATGGCAAAATTTCGGCTGCTCCACGCCGGATCACTCTCAGTTGTTGTTCAGTTTTTTCCATGGTTTCGGCGGACCATTCTTTTTTTACTGACATACCTGTTCCCTCCTTAAGTAAAATAAAAGTAGGTCATAAAAAAACTCCATCCCTCATCAAAAGGGACGGAGATTGATTCCGCGGTACCACCCTCATTGGAAACCGGACGTTTCCCACTCATTTCGATAACGGACCCTGTCGTCCGTGCGCATGACACGCAAGCTCCCAAGTGTAATTCACCGCCAGGTTCCTGCCGGTTCGCAGCAACCACCGGCTCTCTGGAAGGAATGGTCTGGCGACTACTCGCTTGTTCACAGCTTTTTACACGTTATAATAACCAGATTATGCTATAATATTACCCTAGAATGAGGAGGGTATCAAGTGAATGAAAAGTAGATCAGCCCGATTTACAAAAAAACGAAAGCATCAACCGGTGATCAATGCGGTGAAACCTGGCCTTTACGGACTTGTTGCTTTCGTGCTGATCGCCGCTTTTTTTGCGGTCGGCACTGGTGCGGGCATTGTATCCGCCATGGTGAAAGATGAACCGGTGAGAGATAAAGAAGATTTTGAAAAAGCATTAAACAGCTTGTTTGAAAACAGTTATGCCTATTTTGCCAACAAAGATGACAGCGGAAATCCCATTCGCATCGGGGCCTTCCGGAATGAAGGGGATGTCCGGAAACTCATCAAGTCAGTAAACGATGTCAGCCCTTACTTGATCGATGCTTTTATTTCCGTCGAAGACCGCGATTTTTACAAACATCACGGGATTGTCCCCCGCTCGATCTTGCGGGCGGCTTACCAACAGATCACCCATGCGGACGTGACAACCGGCGGAAGCACGATCACCCAGCAATTGGTGCGACGGGTCATCCTGGAGAATTTCGAAAAAGACCTGGCGCGCAAATCCAAAGAAATCGTTTTGTCCATCCGGCTTGACTCCTTGTTGGAGAAAGACCAGATTCTCGTTTATTACATGAACAGCGTCTATTTCGGCAAAGGCGCCAACAATCAAAACTTGTACGGTGTACAGGCCGCAGCCAACGGCATTTTCGGCGTGGATGTCAAAGACCTGAATCTCGCCCAGGCCGCCTATCTTGCCGGGATGGTTCAACGCCCGAATGCATACAATCCATTTGGTGATCCGGATAATCTCCGTCGCGGTTTGGACCGGATGCGACTGGTACTGTCGGAAATGTTGGAGAACAAAAAGATCACGGAAGAACAATATCAGGAAGCGTTGAAGTTTGACATCAAGGGTTCCCTGGCCAAGCCCAGTCCGGACGCCAACGGGTATGCCAATTATCCGTTTATCATGTATGCGCTTGAAAAAGAAGCGGCCGAAATCCTGATGAAAAAAGACGGTCTGGATATCGAAAAACTGAGCCAGGAAGGCAAATACCGCGCCACCTTGCAAAAATACATTGAGCGGATCCAGACACAGGGATACCATGTGTACAGCACGATCGACAAAAACATGTATGATGCCGTCAACAAGGAAGCCACCAAACATCTCACCTTCCACACGCGCAAATACGGTGAGTTTGAAGACCATGAACAATTGGGTGCAGTGCTCATGGACAACCGCACGGGAGCCGTTCTTTCCTTTGTCTCCTCGTCTAACCGCGAGGGCAATCAAAAAGACCATGCTTTTGACGCTTTAAACCAACCCGGCTCCTCCATCAAGCCGTTGATCGTTTACGGACCGGCCATTGAACAAAAAGTGGTTTCCCCCGACACCAAAGTATTGGATGAAAAACTGGCCCGGGGAGACGGTTCCGGCTATTACCAAAATGCGAACCAGAAATATCACGGACCGGTTACCATCCGGGAAGCTTTAAAATGGTCCTACAACATTCCGGCCATCAAAGTGTTCAACCACTTGGGCCATGACACCGGCTTCGAGTATCTGCGCAAGCTGAAAATCCCGCCGCATCCAAATGACGGGGAATCAGCAGCCATCGGGGGGCAAACCAAAGGTTACTCCGTTGCCAGAATGACGGCGGCTTTTGCAACGTTTGGAAACCAAGGGAAATACAATGACCCCTACATAGTGGAAAAAATCACCAATGCCGACGGGGAAGTCATCTATGAACACGAAAACAAACCGGAAACGGTCTTCTCTCCGCAAACCGCCTATCAGGTGACGGACATGCTTCGCGAGGTCGTCAAAGGAGGAACCGGTGTATATATCGGAAGCCGCATTAACGGTTTTGACATTGCCGGAAAAACCGGAACCACTTCCGAAGACCGGGACCTTTGGTTTATCGGTTACACACCGCAAATCACCCTTGGGGTTTGGAGCGGATACGATTACAACTTCCCGATGAGCCACAATGACAAATTCTCCAAACAAGCCTGGGTCAATATTTTTAAAGCCGCTCAGCAAGCAGCGCCTCAATACTTTGACAAAAATGCGCGCTTTGAAAACCCCGGCGGTCTTTTCCACGGCGTTCCGTGCCTGGAATGCGACCGGATAAACAAACATCAGGAAGACAAAGAGAAAGAAAACAAACAAAAAGACCCCAATGGCAATCCTGCGGATGATCCTTCACAAGGAAATCCGGATGATGGCACGAAGCCGCCCGATATTGTCCGTCCGCCGGATGACAAACCTTCGGATGGCGGTGGCGGAGACGACCCCAATCCTCCCGATGATCCCGGGGAGGAACCGGATCATCAGCACGGAAATCAGCCCGATCATCCCGGGCGCCCTCCGGGACAACGGGATGAAAACTGAACATCTGTTTGAAAAATCCCCTGATCTGGCAAAAAGATCAGGGGATTTTTCCCGGTCAAAAATCCATGAAAATATTGTCAAAAATTATATATGACTAGCAAGATAATGCCCTATGTTATAATAGGTCTCGTCAACATGGAGGGAGGGGATTGATGCATCATCATGAAACCATCTAACCATCCCGACGAGAGCGAACAAAAAGTGGGGAAAGAAGAAATATGAACAACAAGATCAAGCGTATTTTACTCGGCTGTTTATCAGTCATCCTGATTCTCTCTGTAGGAATCTTCGGGGCCGGAGCAGGCGTTGTTTCTGCTTTTGCCAAAAATGAAACGATCCGGACCAAAGAGGCTTACGAAAAGGAATTGACCGGCTGGTCGCAAACCAGTTACGCTTATTTCCGTTCAGAAGAGCAGATCGGTCGCATGATCGCACAAACGGACCGGAAACTGATCAAGAACATGGATGAAGTGAGCCCGTATGTTGTGGATGCCTTGGTCGCCACCGAAGACAGGGATTTCTACAATCATAACGGGATCGTCCCCCGCTCGATCTTACGCGCCATTTGGCAGCAAATCAGTAACAGCGGCGTGGAAACCGGGGGAAGTACGCTTACCCAGCAATTGGTGAAAAATGAGATTTTGGACAACACCAAAAAAACTTATGAGCGCAAAGCCTTGGAAATCATCAATGCCGTGCGTTTGGAACGTTTTTACAGCAAAGATGAGATTTTTGTAAAATATTTAAATAGTGTTGAATTCGGCCCCGGTGCTCACGGCACCCGGATGGTTGGTTTTGCCTCCGCCGCACGCGGGCTTTTTAATAAAGACATCAAAGAATTGTCCATTGCGGAAGCGGCTTATCTGGCAGGAATGGTGCAACGTCCCTACGACTACAACCCCTTTTATGGAAACACCGAACAAGAACAAAACAAGCATTTCCAAAAAGGGTTAAAACGGATGAAATATGTACTGGGGAAAATGCTTGAAACCGGCAAAATCTCGCAAGCGGAATACAATCAAGCCGTCAAATACGACATTAAAGCCCATCTTGCCAATGCATCGGATTTTCCAAATGCGTACGCAGAATACCCGTACATCATTACTTCCGTTGAACGGGAAGCCGCGCAAGTTTTAAAAGAACTGGATCAGAAAAAAGGCAATAAAGTTCAGTCGGATAAAAACTACATCGATCAAGTTCGTCAAGGCGGATACAAAATTTACACAACGATTGACAAAAACATGTACGATGCTGTGAACGACGCCGTTTCCAAAATGCACATTCCTTCAAAAAACGGCCACAGCGAACAAATCGGTGCAACCATTATCGATAACAAAACCGGAGCCATTCTGGCCTTTGTCGGTGGCACCAGTTTTGAGAAATCCAACATTAACTATGCACTGAGCGCTACCAACCAGCCGGGATCCACCATCAAACCTTTGCTGGTTTACGGTCCGGCCATGAATGAAGGAATCATTTCGCCCAACTCCATCATTATTGACGAACCGATCAAAAAAGCCGGAAGCTCTGACAACTATGTCAATGCGAACGGAAAATATTCCGGACCGGTGACGGCCACGGTCGCCTTGCAAAACTCGCTCAACATCCCGGCCGTGAAAATCTTCCGGGAACTGGGAATCAAAAAAGGCTTTAAATACTTACGCAAGATGGACATGCCGCCCACCAAATACGATGGCGAAGCTTCCGCGTTGGGAGGCATGCGTGCAGGGTACACCGTTGCCGAGATGACAGCCGGCTTTGCCATGATTGCCAATAACGGAAAACATAACAAACCCCATTTGATTCAAAAAATCGTCGATTCCAATGGGGATGTGATTTACGAGTTTGAAAAACATCATCAGCCAAAAACCATTTTAAAACCGTCTGTTTCCTTTGAATTAACCAAAATGTTGCAGAAAGTGGTGACGGACGGAACCGGTCGCTATATCGGCTCCAGTCTCCCAGGGTTCACGATTGCCGGTAAGACCGGAACGACATCCAATTATTACGACCTGTGGTTCATTGGCTATACTCCGGAAATTTCCCTCGGGGTCTGGTCCGGTTATTCGGACGCAAATCGCCCGGCTGACAAAGATCTTTCCAAAACAGCTTGGGTCAAAATCTTTAAAGCGGCTCAGCAAGCAAGTCCGGATCTGATCAAACAAGGAAGCCAGTTTGAAAATCCGGGCGGACAAGTCAAGGACCAATGCTTTGAATGCCATAAGGTCCCGCAACAACCGCAACAGCCGGAGCAACCGGGGAACCCGGCACAACCCGGTCAGCAACCGGGAAATCCGGGACAGCAACCGGCACCTCCGCAACAACCGCAGCAGCCGGAACAGCCCCAACCGGGAGCGGAGCAGCCTCAAGAAGCCAGTACGTTCCTGCGTTACTTTTCACCAGAAAAAGACGCCACCTGAAAGTGGCGTCTTTTTTAGTGTTATATCAATCTTCCATGGTGGACAAATCGCCGGTCGGCAATCCGAGTTCCCAAGCTTTTAAAACGCGGCGCATGATTTTCCCGCTGCGGGTCTTGGGCAACTTGTCTTTAAACTCAATTTCCCGCGGTGCGGCATGAGCCGCCAAACCCTTTTTCACAAACAAACGGATCTCTTCTTTTAACTCATCGGAAGGTTCATATCCATCCCGAAGCGAGATAAAAGCTTTGATGATTTGTCCCCGCACCGGATCCGGTTTCCCGATGACCCCCGCTTCCGCCACCGCCGGATGCTCGACCAATTTGCTTTCCACTTCAAACGGCCCCACGCGTTCCCCGGAGGTATTGATCACATCATCCAAACGGCCTTGAAACCAGAAATAACCTTCCTCGTCCTTGTATGCCGTGTCTCCCGATGTATACCAGCCGGGAATTTTGAAATATTCTTTGTATTTTTCGGGGTTTTTCCAGATCTGCCTCATCATGGACGGCCACGGTGTTTTAATGGAAAGATTCCCCATTTGATAAGGCGGCAACTCATTTCCGTCGTCATCCAAAATGACCGCTTTCACTCCCGGGATCGGTTTACCCATCGATCCGGGTTTAATCTCCATTTGCGGGAAGTTTGCAATCAGGATCCCGCCGGTTTCCGTCATCCACCAATTGTCATGGATGCGTTTGTTATATACTTTTAAGCCCCAGCGAACCACTTCCGGATTGAGCGGTTCCCCCACGCTCAGGATATGACGGACAGAAGAAAGATCATACCGTTTGGCCACTTCTTCCCCTGCTCCCATCAACATCCGGAAGGCGGTCGGCGCGCTGTACCAAACCGTTACTTTGTATTTTTCAAGGGTTTGGTACCAGTCATCCGGCGAAAACCGTCCTCCGCGAATCACATTTGTCACTCCGTTCAACCAGGGAGCAAAAATCCCGTAACAAGTTCCGGTCACCCAACCCGGATCTGCTGTGCACCAATATATGTCATTTTCCTGAAGATCGAGAACCCATTTCCCGGTTTGATAATGCTGAATCATGGCATTATGCACATGGAGAACCCCTTTGGGCTTTCCTGTGGATCCGGAAGTATAATGCATCAGCATGGGATCTTCCCGATCAACCCATTCAATTTCCAATTCCGTCGATGCCTGCGACATCTCTTTTTCAAAGGAATACACACCTTCAGCGGTGTTTTCTTCCCCATCGACCAAAATCACATATTTTAAATTTGGCAACTCTTCTCTCGGTACACGTTCCAAAAGACTTTTCGTCGTCACCAGAGCCACCGCTTCGCTGTCTTCCAAGCGGTCCTTCACCGCATCTTCCATGAACGCTTCAAACAAAGGGCCGGCAATTGCGCCTATTTTGATAATTCCCAAGAAACTGACATAAAGTTCGGGGGTCCGGGGCATAAAAATAAAAACACGATCACCCTTGGAAATGCCCAGCTTTTTCAGGACATTGCCAAATTGGTTTGACTTTTGCTTCAACTCGTAAAAGGTATATTTCTCGTCCCGCTTGGCATCACTATAATACAAGGCGATTTTGTCTTTTTTCCCCTCATCGACATGGCGGTCAATTGCTTCATAACCTGCGTTGACTTTTCCCGTTTTGGCCCACGTGAACTGTTGTTCCACTTCTTCCCAGCGGAAGCTCTTGTAAGTGTTTTCATAATCTTGCAGATTATTCCCTGTTGTTTTCACTGCAATGGTCTCATCATGTCTCATAAGAAGAGATGCCCCCTTTAAAATAAAGGTTTCACTTTTCAGTATTATAACATAATTCGAATCAAATTCAAATTTTAGACACAAAAGAAGAAGAGTAAAAACTCTTCTTCCCCTTTCATCAGTGTACCGGCTTAAATGTTTTGCAGTCGGTTTCTTTGGTGTCTTCCGCTTCTTCCCCTTTGTGGCTCACAACATAAATTTCCTCGGCACTGCACAAGTTTCCTTGTTGCCAAAAGGTACAGTTTTTCACTTCACACAATACATCTCGTGCCATCTTCACTTCCCTCCTTTGCTCTATCGTTATTCTCTCTCACGCTCCCCTTTTTTACACTGTCAGATTCATGAAAAAAACGCCCCGCCTTTTCAGGCTGGCGTTTTTCATAAGCGGTTCCGGTTGCGCAAGGAAAGCATGCGGCAAACCATTTCACTGGAGCGCTTGGCCGCCAACTGCGTAAACTCCGTGAAATTCACATTGGCCGAATGGTCCGCCCGGTCGGACATGGAACGGATCACCACATATGGAATGCCGGCCAGATGGGAGACATGGGCCACCGCCGCCCCTTCCATTTCCACACAAGCTCCTTCCATCTGTCCCCGCAATTCCTTGACTTTTCCAAGATCAGAAATAAATTGGTCACCGGACAAAACTTTACCTTGTATGACTTGAACCCCTTCCAGCGTTTCCCCGGCTTTGACCGCCCAACCGATCCACTTGGAATCGGCCGGGTAAACCGACACTTCCTGATAGGGAATGATTCCTTTGGCAAATCCCAAAGCACTAACATCCACATCATGCTCCTGGCATTCGGTGGAAACAACAATATCCCCGATCTCCAACTTGGGGTCCAAAGCCCCGGCCACGCCGGTGAACACGATCGCCTGCACTTGGAAACGATCAATTAAAACCTGCGTGCACAATGCGGCATTCACTTTGCCGACGCCCGATTTGCAAAGCACCACGGGGGTGCCTTCGAGCCGGCCTTCATAATAAGTGATTTGATAATGGGTATGAGACCGTACATCCTCCATCAAACGGAGCAGAGAAGCGATTTCTTCGTCCATTGCCCCGATAATTCCAATCTTTTTTTCCATCGGTTTCTCCTCGCTTATTCTTTTTCTTCTTCCCACTCTTTTAACCGGGTGGACTCCCGCAATTGGATATGATACGGCAAATAAACCTGCCCTGTCTCCACTTGCTCTTCATTCATGTATTTCGTAAGCAACCGCATGGCCACCGCACCGATGTCATACATCGGAACCCCGACGGTGCTTAAAAGCGGGCGGACTTGGGAAGCCAGCGGAATGTTTTCAAAACCGATGACCGATAAATCATTCGGAACGTCACGCCCCATGTCCAATGCCGCATGAAGGGCACCCACAGCCATTTCATCGCTGGCCGCAAAGACAGCGGTGATTTCAGGACGGCTTTCCAATAGTTCTCTCATCGCTTTGTAACCGGAACGGTAGCGATAATCCCCCAAACGGATCAGGTCTTCCTCAAAGGCAATATCCATCTCTTTCAAGGCTTCTTTGTAACCGAGATAACGCGGATAGCCGTTGACCGAATCCGTCAGCGGGCCACCGATAAACCCGACATGTTTATGTCCCTCATGCCCCAGGATCAGGGTGGCCTCTTTGGATGCCTGAATCTGATCAATTGTGACATAGGGAAGTTCTTTTTTCTCATCGCGGCTCGCCGCAAGGACAACGGGCACCGGTGTGGCCGAAAAAATTTCCCGGTGTGCTTCGGTGATTTCCCCGCCCAAGAACAGCAGGCCGTCGACTTGTTTTTCCAGCAATGTTTCAATTAACTGCAATTCCCTGTCCTTTTGCAAATCCGAGTTGCTCAAAATAATGTTGTAATGATACATCGTGGCAATATCTTCGATGCCCCGGGTCAGTTCGGCATAAAAAGCGTTGGAAATATCCGGGATCACCACACCGACTGTGGTCGTTCTTTTGCTTGCCAGCCCGCGCGCCACCGCATTGGGCCGATACCCGAGCCGGCGGATGACATCCAACACTTTTTTTCTGGTTGCCGGTTTGACATTGGGGTTTCCATTGACAACACGGGATACGGTCGCCATGGAAACGCCCGCTTCATGAGCAACGTCATAAATCGTGATCGTCTCTTTTTTCTTACCCATACGACTCCACATCCATTTTTTAATTTTTGTTCACAAACCATCTCTTCTCGAGCATTTTTTAGTTTTTACCAGGTTGCTTCTTTCCATCCTGAAGCTGTGACATTAATTGTAGCACATATGGCAAGGTGTCTCCCATAATACTTGTCCATGCTTCCGGGGATCCCCGGTTGATCCAGACAATCGGCTGGCGTGGAGCCAAAGCCCGGTACAGCTTTTTCGTCGAAATCAATCTCGGAACCATGGGCGGCAAATTCGGGTTTTTTTCACGGGCTTCTTTGATCAAGCGCTCGGCGTGTTCAGCCGAAGTGAAAAAGTCCACAATCGGGCTTTGATCCTGTCCGGCCAAAATCACCATATTTCCGTCCGGATCCACCACAACCCAAATTCTGCGCAACTCCGCCATCGCCCGGCACACTTCCCAGCCATTTCCCATTCCCTGTCCTTCAATCGTGGCTCTCTCCAACTTTTTCAAGCCCAACGCCACATCCGGATCGACCGGCTTCCGGGGAACCGGCTCCGGACTCACGGGTTGGGGTTGCCCACGCTCCGGCTCCTGATTGGAAGGAGCGGTTTCTTGGGGCGGATTGCCGACGGGTTCGGGAGGCTGCGGCAGTGGTTCGGGCAGTTGGTTGGACGCCGGCAAACGTTCGGGCGATTCAACGGTTTCGTCTCGTTCAGGCAACTTCTGACGGAGCCCGGAAAAAATCACTGCGGCATGTTCCGGCGATAACAGTCCCTGCTCCGGCAAACCAAAATGGAAGTAAGGAGCCGCCGCCCCCAATTCACGGCAACGCTCTTCAATTTTTTCCCACGAATGCTGTACAGCCTGTCCTCCCGACCTTTGCGTGACATATTGCGCATCTTGTTCACTTAAATAAACCGCCACGGAATATTGCCCCTTTTGGTACTCCACCAATAACAGTTGATCATCCATGGTCGGCACCCAGGGGCCCGGCATCTCTTTAAACTGTTCAACCGCATATGCATAAATCAACTTCTGCACATGCGGCTTGATCAAAAACAGAGGCGAATCCTGCCCCGGATTGAGAATCACCCCGTCCGCTTGCGACCGGTAGGCTTTCAACAAAAACGTAAGCGCCGGTTCTCTCACAATCTGCAAATGCTGAGGCTGATCCACCCGGATCACTCCCGCCGATTCAGGATCCGTAAAAGCTACAATATAGTCACTGTTTTGATTCCCCTTGGACAATAAAGGATTTCTCTCCGATCCCACCGTCTGGTAAACAATCGTCCAGTCAGACAAGTTTTTCACCAGCAAATGGAACAGTTCATCCAGACCAATCTGATTCCTGTCCACTCTCACCAAATATTCCCTCACATCCAACAAACGTTCCTCCCCCTGTAACACAGTTCTTCTTTATTATAAGGGATGTGATCCGGTCCAACATATTTGATCAGCATCCTCGTCTTTTAAAGGTTCATTTTCACCACCATGATCATCATATCAAAAATTTGCACGAAAAAAAGCGGACAGACTGTGAAGCCGGTCCGCTTTTTTTACGCCGTCCCGCTTATGTTGCCGAAACCAACTGGCCTTCCAACAATCCGGAACTTTTAAGCTCGCCCATAAACGATTCAAATTGAGGGATGTTGATCTGCTGTTTGGCATCCGACAACGCCACATCCGGATTGGGGTGCACTTCCAGCATGACACCGTCTGCCCCCGCAGCAAGAGCCGCTTTGGCACAGGGAACCAAAATGTCCCTTCTTCCTGTTGAGTGAGTGACATCCACAATCACCGGCAAATGCGATTCATTTTTCAGAATCGGAACAGCTGAAATATCCAATGTGTTTCGTGTCCATTTTTCATAGGTCCGGATTCCCCGTTCACACAGCATCACCTGGTCATTTCCACGGGAAACGATATACTCTGCCGCAAACAAAAACTCCTCCATCGTTGCGGACAGTCCCCTTTTCAACAACACCGGGGTTTTGACCGAACCAGCCGCTTTCAAAAGCTCAAAGTTTTGCATATTGCGTGCACCGATTTGGATCACGTCCACATATTGCTCTGCCATTTCAATGTCCACGGGACTTACGATTTCGCTGATCACCTTCAACCCGTATTCATCCGCTGCGCGCCTTAAGATTTTCAAGCCTTCTTCGCCCAATCCCTGGAAGTCGTAAGGCGATGTCCGGGGTTTGAAAGCGCCTCCCCGCATCAATTTGACGCCCTGTTCTTTCAAAGCTTTGGCCACGGCAAAAACCTGTTCCTCCGACTCCACGGAACAAGGTCCGGCGATCACTTGCCGTCTGGAGCCGCCGACAGTCACCCCGCCAAAATCCAACACCGTATCCGTTCCTTTTCTTTTCCGGCTCACCAACAATTCTTTCTTCTGGTTGTCTTGTTGCAAATCCAGACATGCCTTAAAGATTTGCTTGAACAGATAGCGGATGGTGTCATCCGAAAAAGGCCCGGGGTTTTGTTTCACCAAGGTGTTCAGCATGTTTTTTTCGCGTTCGGGGTCAAACTTGTTGATCCCTTGTTTTTTCTTCACCTCGCCAATTTGCTTGGCGATTTGGGCACGCTCGCTTAACAAGTCCAATAATTTCAGATTGATTTCATCCAGTTGTTTCCTTAACACTTGCAGTTGATCACTCACTCGTCTGTCTCCTCTCTTCTCATCCTAAAAATAATTTTTGATATTATAACGAAAAATGCCTGAATTGTCACCCGTTAATTTGAAACCGGATCAACTTCCTTCCGCGCCCGGAACCAATGGGTTTTCACCGTTTCTTCCGGAATATTCGGTTCCCGGTCCATTTCCTGACCGCTCATTCCGTAAAAATGGCGGGGGATAAAGGCCCCCGGCAAATTTCCGCCCACCGGCCGATTGCCCGTTTCAAGCCTTTTCTTGCTTTTTTGATCCCGAAAGCGATGATTTTTTCTGCTTTTGACGGGCTTGCCACATGGTTTCCCCGGCGGAACCCGCTATTTACCGGGGTTCACTGACCGCTTGGCCGATCTTTTCCGCTGTAATATTTGAATGGGATGTGTGCCAACACACTTTTCCGTCTTTGATCCACATCACTTGCGGGGATTCATGCCGGATGCCAAACCTTTCTGAAACGGCATCGGAAACCTCCCGTTGTTCAATCACATGTACAACTGCAGCCGGGACCCGCCGGTCTGCATCCGTATTCTTCAAAAACCGTTGAAATTCATCAAAAGCTTGCGCACTGACAGGACACCGGGTGCTGTGTTTAAACAACAATAAACGGTCATATCCGGCCAGTACCTCTTCCAATTGCCCCCGGTTTTCAATCAAAACATAAGGTTCCAATGTGAAGGCCTCCTTTGATTCTTTTCTTTTTAAAAAAGAGAGCCAACAACGGATTCTGTTGGCTCATGCATATCGTTTTATGACGGAGAAACTTCCCCGGTCTTTTGCTCTTCTTTGGTCTCTTCCTGTTTTTTCGGGGCAGGCAGTTCCATCCATCCTTCATACAAATCTTCTTTTTCCGTGTCCTTGTAAACGGAATCGACGGGTTCATTTACGAGGGAATAATAAAATTCCTTTCCTTTTTCCTTGGTCAATTCCAGATTTTTTTCCAATTCCTCACGCATTTCCTTTCCGTTGCGCGGGGTGGTCAACACGGCAACCGCCGCTCCGACCACGGCACCAATAAAAGCTCCTGCAACAAAGTATTTACACTTCGCCACGGATTTTCACTCCTTTGCTTTGATCGGTTTTTCGATCCTGTTTCCAGCGCTTGGCCAGTTCAATTCCCGTTCCGATGACACTGATCAAATTTCCGTACCGGGATTGATGGGCTTTGATTTGCTGATCCACCCGGACAGAGATCTGCTCCATGGTTTTTCCCCATTCATCCAGCGCATGAAATAACGATTCGGTTTTCTCCGTCTTCTTGCGGACCTCTTCCACCAAGCCCCTGGTTTCTCTGACCGTTAAATGCGTTTCGTCAATGGTGGCCGTCACTTGACCTTTGACTTCATTCAAGGTGGTTTGCACGGTTTCAATGGTTTGGGTGATTTTTATCAAAAAACGAACGGCAAAAACGACCAAGACGACGACTGCCACTGCCATCACTGCCACACTGATTTCAAGAATCACTCCGTCAGCACCTCCTTTATCCTCCCTGGTTGCCGTTTTCTTGTTCTGGCCAGCCGAACGGATATTGTTTCGACAGGGTGACCGGCAAACGCCCCTGGCTTTGGACCCCGCCGGTCATGATTTTGGCTCCGGCTTCCAACAGCGGACGGGACGATCCATATAAAGCGATGGATGTGACGCCATCCGGCAATTGATCCAATCCGTACGGGACATCCATTCCCCAGACAATGACCGGGATCCGTTTGGCGTTTAATGTTTGAATCAATTCGATCCATGCCGGATTTTCCTTCACTTGGTTGATCACGACCAATGCCGCATCCGCGTCCCCGGCTTTCGCCGCCAAGGACTGAACTTGCGGTTGTTTCAGGGAATCAACATAGTTCACATCGGCTTCATATCCGTTTTGTTTTAAAACCTCCGATATGGCCTGGGGTTTATTCACGGTGAACACAGCCAGCTTTTTCGCATTTTCCGGCTTCAACGGGATGTGTTGCGCCGGATCTTTCACCAACGTCACCCCTTGCTCGGCGGTTTGCCGGGCCACTTTTTCTGCTTCGGGCTGGTTGGCAAGCTCCGTGGCTTTCTCAACATCAGCATACGGTTGTTTCAAGAAAGAGTCTTTTGCTTTTAAACGGAGAATCCGACGAACCGACTCATCAATCCGCGCCTCGTCAATTTCCCCTTTTTCGACGGCTTGTTTCACTGCATCGATGGATTGGGTTTGCCGCTCAAGCGAATGGCAGACCAAAACAATGTCCGCTCCGGCCTTGATGGCACGCACCACGGCTTCGCGGGTGCCGAAATTCTCCGCAATGGCTCCCATCTCCATGTCATCGGTGATGATGACACCGTCGTAATTCAATTGTTTCCGCAAAAGCCCTGTCAACACTTTTTCGGACAGCGTGGCGGGAATCCCCGGCTCCGTTTCAATCGCAGGGAAGATGATATGCGTGCTCATCACCATATCCGTCCCTTGCGAAATGGCTTCTTTAAAAGGAACCAGTTCCACTTGGTTCAAGCGTTCCATGGAGTGGGAAATTTCAGGCAGTCCCACATGGGAATCGACCGCTGTGTCCCCGTGTCCGGGAAAATGCTTGGCAATCGTGTAGATGCCGCTGTCATGAAATCCCCGGATCAATTCCGCTCCCAATTCAGCCGTCAACCCGGGATCTTCGGAAAACGAACGCACACCGATCACCGGATTCTCCGGATTGTTATTCACATCCAACACCGGAGCCATATTCAAGTTGACACCGACGGCTCTCAACTCTTTGCCCATTTGTTTTCCGGTTTGGTAAGCCAAATCTTTATTTTGCGTGGCTCCGAGAACCATGTTCCCCGGAAAAGCGGTAAACCCTTCCTTAAACCGGGCCACTTTTCCTCCTTCCTGATCCACCGTGATGAACAACGGAATTTTCCTTTCTGATGAAAGTGCCAGTTTTTGCAAATCATTGCTCAGCGTTGCGACCTGGTTTGGACTTTTTACATTCCGGTCAAAATAAATAACGCCTCCCACATGGTAATCCTCAATCAATGTTTTGGCTTGTTCATTCACGGTGAGCGCTTGTTCGCTGTCGCCTTTTCCTTTGAAACCGACAATAAACATTTGCCCGATCTTTTCCTCCAGGGTCATGTTTTTCAATTGTTCCTCGACCCAGTTTGAGGAAGCCTCAGGCATCGGCTTTTCCCCGGATCCGGGTGAAGAGGAGGGCGAACAAGCCGTAACGGCTCCCACACAAAACGCCAGACAAAAACTTATGTATTTCAGATATTTCGGACGCAAATCCATCTCTCCCTCTTCCTGTCTCCCTTCCATTGTACTGAATCCCGGGCGGAACTTAAAGGAATGTCACCTGCCTTTCAATTTGTCAGAATATTTATTGCTAGTTATTGAAAGTTCGAAAGAGTATAATAGACACGGAATATTTAAATGAGGTGATTAATCCATGAGCCATAAAACCATCGTAGTCATGAAAGGGGACCAAACCGGACAAGAACTGTTGGATGAAGCATTGCGGGTTTTGGATCCGAATGTAATCGGAATGGGTCTCGAATTTCAAACGTTTGACTTGAGCCTTGAAAACCGGAGAAATACGAACAACGAGGTCGTTTATGAAGCGGCACGAGCAATGAAACGGACGGGATTCGGCCTGAAAGCGGCCACCATCACTCCGGAAGAAAAAGGGGATGTGGGAAGCCCCAATGCCATCTTGCGGAAAGAGATTGACGGGAAAGTGATCATCCGCACCGGTCGCAGAATCCCGGGAGTTCGCCCCGTTGCGGGAACCTTTGCCCCGATTTCCGTCATCCGCATGGCGGTGGGTGACGCTTACGGCGCCAAAGAATGGCGGGAAGGTGAGGGCTTGGATGAAATCGCTTTCCGGACGGAACAAATTGACCGCAAAACCTGCCGCGCCGTTGCCGAATTTGCCTTCCGCCACGCAAAAAAAATGAACGCCAAAGTGTTTGGCGGGCCGAAATACACCGTGAGCCCTGTCTATGAAGGCATGTTAAAAGAAGAAATGGACGAAGCGAGCAAGCGCTTTCCGGAAGTCCGTTACGAACCCCAACTGATTGACGCGACCTATGCCCTTCTCATCAACAACTCCGGCGATCCCCTTGTCATTCCTGCATTAAACCGTGATGGAGATTGTTTGAGCGATATGGTTCTCCAATTGTTTGGATCCATCGCCGGTTCGGAATCGATCTTGATGAGCTTTGACGAATCCTTCAACACCCAAACGGTCATGGCCGAAGCACCACATGGCACGGCGCCTTCTCTGTTCGGCAAAAACGTAGCCAATCCCATGGCCATGATCCTGGCCGCTGCCTCTTTGCTCACCTATATGGATGACCCCAAAGCCAGCGCCGCTTCCCGCGCCATCTATGAATCAGTGATCGAAACGGTCCGGGAAGGAGTCCGAACCGCCGATTTGGGTGGAAGCGCCACCACAACGGAATTCACCAATGAAGTGATCAGCAAGGTCCAAACCAAACTGGAAGTATGGACAACCCTGCAAGGATTTTGAACCAGACGCAAACACACCCGGTTTTCACCGGGTGTGTTTGCAAAGATTTACCTTTTTGTGCGGGGCAAACTTCTCTTTCCCTGTAAAATGTCCAGTCCTTTTTGCGGATTTTTTTGCACCTGGTTGGCGAATCTTTTCAATTCCCCGAAATCGACATCGGCCTGGGTCACTTTCATCAGGTATTGCAAAACCGCATCCATTCCACCCCGCTCATGGGCGCGTTTGGCCCCTTCCATGATCTGCTCCATTTTTCTTTCGGACAACACCGATCTTCCCATAATGGCATTGATCATGTGGGCAAGATCTTTCATGGATGGTCCTTTTCCGGTCATTTCCATTCCTCCTTACAGGCAACTCCATATACTATATGCCCCCCTGATTCAAATTGCTTATCAAAGCGACCCACTCCAAACGTCCAATCTTCAAAAATCGTGATGTTCACCTAACACCTTTTGGACGAATTTTGTATAAATTCATAGTAAAAAACATCAGTGATACGCCGCTTTTCGAAAGGAGAACCGCCATGTCCTTTTCCCCGTCAAAATCCAGACAAAATTCGCCATATCTCAATCTGCTTCTTTTCTTGCTGATCATTCCGGTCATCTTTGTGTTTGTCATGAATCTGAATCTTTGACCCCGGCAATTTCCCCGGCAAAGATATTCGCCTTTACAAAAGAAAAACACCGAGCATAAAGTAAATCAGCACTGGTGAAAAAACATCCATTTCACCAGTAAACCCCATTCACAAAGGAGGATTTTAGATGAGCGAATATTACGGTGGTTTCGGCTGGAGACAACTTTTGATCTTCCTCTTGGTCATCGCCACGATCTTCGTCTTTGTCGGATCAGGATTTGGAAAAGGCGGATATTGCTGATCCGCTGATTCTTTGAATCTTCCTTGAAAGGAGGTGTTCAAATGAGCGGATACTACGGCGGTTTCGGCTGGAGACAACTTTTGATCTTCCTCCTGGTCATTGCCACCATCTTCGTCTTTGTCGGATCAGGATTTGGAAAAGGCGGATATTGCTAATTCACTGATGTCGCAATCCTTTTCTTGAAAGGAGGTATTCAAATGAGCGGAGGATACTGCGGCGGTTTCGGCTGGAGACAACTTTTGATCTACCTCTTGGTGATTGCCACCATCTTCGTCTTTGTCGGCGGATGCTTTGGTGGCGGAAAATACTGATCACCCGAATGCCTTCCAAAGAAATAATCCCGCCCTCTCCAGACAGCATGAAAGTACAAAAAGCGCCTCTTCCAAGGCGCTTTTTGTTTATTCTGAATTTTTGTCCCTTTTCGTTTGTCCGTGGGCGGATTGAATATAAATTTTATTTTGATCCCGGTTCAACAGTTGAATCAACAAATGATACTCTTCCAGCAACATGAGCTCGAAAAATTTCAAGTCCGTCTTCAGTTTATGGTTTTCCCGAAGCAAATCTTTCACTTGTGCCTGAATTTGTTCCAACCGGTTTTCCAAACTGGACAACTGTTGATCAAGCGATTCCTTTGAACGGCTGGACAAACGCTGCACCTCTTTTCATTGAAATCTGGCCATATTATTTTATGAAGTCGTCTCTTTTTTGTGTTCGGCTTCCGTTTGAACCGCTGCGTGATCTTCGGCAGGAAGAGTTGCGGAAAAAAAGGGATTGGCCCCCATGTCCGACAACAGATTCAACAAATACCGGTACTTGTTTTTTACTTCTTTCTGATACCATTGATAAGATTCCCGGTCTTCACGCAGTCCGCGATTTTCCTCTTTTAATATCCGGTAACGCTTGTCGAGCTTTTTCCGTTTATCCTTCAAATGATTCAAATGTTCTTTCAGACTCTTTTCTTCTTGTTCCAGCTTTTTCAGCATCGGGATCAACGCATCAACCGACGAACATCGTTCTTCTTTGTTTTTCCTCAATTGCTTGGCAACCCGCGCTCTCTTTGCCTCAAGAAATGAATGGGGATCTTGTTGCTTGACGACTGCATTCCAGCGAAACCCGCAGGATCCGGGAGTCCGGTTCAGCTTTTCCCCCACTTTTTCAAAGGCTTCGATTTGCGTTCCTCCAAGACGGATGGCCTCCAACACCGTCTCTTTTAAGAGCCGGTCCTCTTCTTCAGTCCATCGTCTCCCCTTCACTCCTCCATCCTCCTTTCCTGACGGTTTCGTTGATGAAGACGCCACCTAGTAATTATTTAGTCAATAACAAGTAATTTTATGTTTAATTTATAAAAGATAATTATATAAACAAAGAAGTTGTCCGTTTCAGCGGACAACTCCCCAAGCCTTTTTTCGACATCTTTTTTAGCGGTTGTTGTTAAAATCGTGTTCGCCCGGCAACTTGCACGGCAAAATGCCCAGCCGGTTCACCTCTTCCCGGCTGATTTTTTCCACACCTTCCGGTAAAATTTGCAAACATTCGTTTAACCAACGGACGACTTCGGCCACATCCACGCCGTCTTTTTGCGGGACAAACGGCTTCAGGTAACCGAGGGCACTGATGGCCAGTTTCCTGGCTCCGCGTACTTTTCCCCTCTTCAACTGATGCATGATGGCCGCAATTTGAATCAACCCGTGATAAAAATCATTGTGCCGCTGGGTTTGCCATAACTCCTCCAACACTTCATGGGCTTCCCAATACTCTTCGTTGTGGTAATGGCGGAAAAACTGAAGATAAAGCGGGGGATATGTCATAAATTTTTCAATCCTTCCGTTCGGTTTGGTGTTCATCTCTCTTCGTTTCAGGGTATATTCTTTATGTCAATATCATCATAACGAATGG
This sequence comes from Thermoactinomyces vulgaris, assembly GCF_005886755.1. NCBI lineage: Bacteria > Bacillati > Bacillota > Bacilli > Caryophanales > Thermoactinomycetaceae > Thermoactinomyces > Thermoactinomyces vulgaris. The sequence goes on along the minus strand of NZ_CP039710.1, from coordinate 776,341 downwards.
CAAAAGAAAAAAGACCAGGCAATTCCTGGTCACATGAAAGAGGGTCAAGATTAAGGAGTTAAAAGAAGCGTGGTAGCGTAAGCAAGAAGGTCAACCTTACTTACACGAACATTTTAACACGCTCCCCGAATTTTGTCGATATCATGTCGAGAGATGTTTTCAAACTGTTTCAATTTTAAACCGCTTTTCAGATCACCCATTTTTTCCAAAAAAAGAAAATCTTGGGCGTTTTCGTCGCTTTTTTCACCATATCAAACTGGGAGCGGATGATTTTGTTTTTGGGGTCCATCCGAAGCGCCTGCTTCAATTGCTCGGCCGCTTCCTCATAACGGTTCATCTCCATGAACACTTTGGCTTTGCGCTGATGATAAAGTGGATTCGCCTGATAATACTGAGCCGCCAATCGGAGGTGCAATAACGCTTGTCCCGTTTTGCCGCGCAACAAATAAATTTCAGCCAGCAACGTGTGGGCAATCGCGTCTTTCGGATTCCATTCCAGACTGTGGAACAAAACATTTTGTGCAAGCGTCAGCGAATCGGTATGGGTTATCAAATAACGGGCATACTCCCGGGCCCCTTTACTGAATTGGCGGTGTCTGTGAAAACATTCCTGATACATGACACCGGCTTCCCGCAGTTCCCCTTTGGCTTCCAAAATTTGCGCCAAAAGAAGTTTGGCCCCGGCGTGATTCCCGTCCAGTTCCAACGCCTTTTGCACGGCGGTTTGGGCACGGTTCCAATAACCTTTTCTTGCTTCCAAAACCGCCAACAACAAATATTCCTCCACACGCGGATTGTCTTGAATCATTTTTTCGATCCGTGAACGGTTTCTCCTGTAACTGCCCGTGACCAGCCAGCGTCCCTTTTTTCCATTTTCACAGACAAAATCAACATCAATCATCGGCCCAACCACTTTCGTTTCCCCCTTAGTCCAAGAAGTCTGTTCTATGATCAACCCTCACTGAATCGTTATTCACTTCATGACAGAAAACAAACCCCGGCCAAATTGGCTGAAAAACCAGGGTTTTCATGAAGAATGCCGAATTCTTCCCTGACGCATGCCAAAAAAATATCCATCCTGCCATTTTATGATGGTAAAGTCTTGGCCGTTTCCGGTGCAGAATATTTCATGGAAAAGATGACAATCATCATGCAATCTGTTCACTTTGTTCACTAACAAACAAAATAATCCGATTAATTCCATGTTTAGTATATCATAAGTACTATTTTATTTCTGCAATTAATTTAAATATTTTTCACATAATCCTATCAATATTTCATATATTTATGCCTAAATTTTTATTATAATGAAGAAATACTCATTTTATTATCCTCATCCCTTTTTACATCATTATTTTCATTTCCTTATTTTGGATTCCGGACAAGGAGGAACCGAAGATGAAAATTGCTTGGATGGACCAAGCGCCGGAACAATGGCTGGAAAAGTTTCGCTTTTTTACTCCGATCCAAGTTCGTTTTTCAGATACGGACCAACTCGGACACATCAATAATGTCAGTTATTTCAGTTATTTCGAATACGGGAGGATCGCTTATCTGGAAGCGCTGGATTTGACCAAGAGCCTGCTGGATGCTTCCCAACGCTCCGCACAAGGCGTGATTGTCACCGCCAGCTTGGAATGCCAATACTTAAAACAAGTTCATTTTGGGGAGAAAGTTTCGCTCGGTGTCCGCATTTCCCGTCTGGGAAAAAGCAGTGCCGACTTCGAATATGCATTGGTGACAGGCGAAAACAAAACGCTGTCGGCCGCAGGAAGGGGCGCGGTGGTTTATATTGATCCCAAAACCGGTAAAAGCCAGCCGATTCCGGTGGAAGTCAAAGATCGCATCCGTGCTTATGAACAAAAGATGGAGCCGATCGAATAAAAACCGCAGTCAAAAAGGGATTCATCCACAACGGGATGAATCCCTTTTTGATCCGAAACATCTATCTCAATGGTAAACCGAAGATTCATGGTGATACTGAATGGTTTGGGCGATAATCCGGTTCATATCGTCTTTGTTAATGTCTGAAAGCTTCCCGTGAACCATGATACTCGCATTCCGCTCCGTTTCCGTCAATAAGTCGTAAAGTTCAGGGGACACAACAAGAACTAACTGCGAAAGCTTCATGGTTTGCATGAGAGCATCACCCCGTCCGTTTTTTACAACTTGTTTTTTATATTATGACACAAATAGAATCAAAATACGATATCTTTCGACAAATTTTTTTGAGAATTGACAAAATCAAAAGAGCCCCGGACGGGTCGGGACTCCTTGAATCCTGCACCTGATTACCGGTTTGTTCCCACTAAAATGGCATGATCCACTTTGATGCAACGGTCCATCACCACAATCAGACCATTTTCTCCGGCATAGCGCGCCGCTTCTTCATGGATCACTCCTTCTTGCAGCCATAGCGCTTTCGCTCCGGCTTCCACGGCTTCTTTGGCCACCGGAAAAACATGTTCGCTGCGGCGGAAAACATTGACAATATCGATCGGTTCTTTGATTTCGGTCAAGGAGGCATATGGTTTTTCCCCCAACACCGGTCCGGTTAAATTGGGATTCACCGGAAAGATCCGATAGCCTGCCTTTTGCAAAGCTTCCGCAATCATGTGACTGGTCCGGGCCGGATTGTCAGAACAACCCACCACTGCAATATTTTTCGCCTCTTTGAGCAGTTTTTTCCGGATTTCGTCCGAAGGATTTTTAAACATTTTCGTCGGCACTCCCCTCTGATTGTGTATCCCCCAACCATTTGACAAACTTCCGGCCAAACTCCCGGACGGAAAAAGCGGAGGAAGTTTTGCGGTTATACATCATTTTGACGCTTTCCAGCAGCCAAACAGGGACTTTGCGTCCCCTAATCAACGGATAAAATTCGTAATATGCCTCTACCAGGGCATCCCAACGCCGGTCATTCCCCGGTTTCATATATTCGGAAACATCCAACAGTTTTCCGCGCCCTTTTTGCAAAAGGACATTTTTCAAATGAATGTCACGCGGGTTCAACCCTTTGAACCGCGCTTCACGACGTGCGTGTTCCACATCGATGATCACCTGCTCCGGGATTTCAACTCCTTCGCACAAACACTGATACAAGTTCATCCCTTGTTCATGACTCAAAATCAAATAATTGTCCCCTATGTCGTAGCAACGGGCAAAATAAGGGGACCCCTTCAACTTTTGGTAAACTTGAAACTCTTGATCCACTTTGTGAAGGCGGCCCTCCGCAAACACCTTCAAAACCCGGCCTTTGCATTCCGGATGGCTGACGACCACTGCATCCGTGCCGTAACCGACCAGGTTGAATGCGGGGGGAATATACTCAATTGTGACCGGTTCATTTTCCGGATGGGCGTGGAAAATGATTTCCCCGATGGCTTCTTCAATCTTTCGGATCTGATTCATGGGCTTGGCCCCTTGTCGATAATATCCCACTTACAGTATTTACCCGATTTCAAGAAGAACATGCCCTTGATTTTTATTTAAAAAATCGCGCAGCAAACCCCTGAAAGGGCCAAAAGATACAATCCGGAAGCAAGCCACATCACCCGGATCGCCTTAAGCAGGTGTTCCGGTTTTTTGTCCTGAACCGGTTTTCCCATGTAAGCACGGAACGATTTTTTGCCGAAATAAGTATTGACTCCCCCCAACCGGATTTGAAGCCCGCCCGCCATCAGGGACTCAGGAATGCCGCTGTTGGGACTGGGATGTTGCCGGGCATCCCGCCTCCACGCTTGAAAAGCCGGGCCCGGGCTCAGCCGCAACAAACCGAAGGCTGCCAACATAAACGGGATCAAAACGCGGGCCGGAATCCAGTTGGCCAGATCATCCATCCTCGCCGAAGCCCAGCCCAGGTGCAAATAGGTCTCGTTTTTGTATCCGACCATGGAATCCAGGGTATTGACTGCACGGTAAGCCATGGCCAGCGGCGCTCCTCCCAATGCCGCATAAAAAAGAGGGGATATGACCGCGTCCACAATATTTTCCGCAATGGTTTCCACACCACCTCTCACAATTTCCGCTTCATCCAACGAATCCGTGTCTCTTCCGACCACCATGGACAAACGACGGCGCGCCTCACCGATCTTTTTTTCCACCAAAGCGGAATAAATGTCTTTTCCCGACTCAGCCAAACTGCGCGGAGCCATCGTCAGCCAAACCAGCACCGCTTCAAACAAAAGGCCGGCCACCGGATGCAGCTGCTTCATGCCTTGAACCCCGAAAAAGGTCAAAAGCCAAACGCCACCCACCACAACCAGCGGCAAAATCATCCCGGCACAGCGCCACTTCCACGCCTCTTCTTTTTCATTCCACCCTCTTTTCCGGCCAAAAAAGCGGATGCGGCGGTCCAGCCACCCAATGGCTTTCCCCATCCCCACCACCGGATGATAACGGTTTGCGGGATCCGCAAAAAGACAATCCAAAAGAAATGCCAGGATCAAAACAGCGGCCGTGGTCATATGCGCTCCTCCCCGTATCTTTCTGCCAGCACGGCTTCTTTCACCGCCTGATAGACGGCTTTTCCCAAAGCGCTTCCCAACGGGCTGGACAATCCCGCATAGGCATGCAGATCCTTTCTTGCCGGATCCTGGGTCGAAGCAATGAGAATCGCATCCGTTGTGGTGCCGGTGGCCGGGTTTCCGCGGGCATCTTTTACTTTCAAGTCTTGCAGTGCCGCCGCTTTGGCTTCGGTTGCCGTGATGACGGCATTCACCATTGCCGCCTGTGTCATCCGTCCGTCGATCACAATCACCGTGTTGATCGTGTGCGGCATGTATTCCTGATCGTTCCAAAACACCGGGTATGATTCCCCGGCACGGGCTGCATTTCCCACACCGGCTGTGACAAACACCGCCATCTTGAAGGTTTTCTCCTCAACAAAACGGCGGCAAACCCGGTCCACCCGGGCAGCTGTCATCAGCACGACCGTTTCGTCAAGGGGAATCTTTTTCCGGGTTAACCAATCCCGGATCTCTTCTTCCGGCTCTTTCGCCGCATAATCGCGTCCGACATGCCGGTTGATCATCCGTTTGCAAGAGAACCGGTCACTTCCGTAAACCGCACTGGTCAAAACTTTCAACGGCCGTTTTGACTCAATCATCAGCATTTCCGGGTGAACCGTCCATGAAATCGGGCAACTGGCTCGATGAAACCAATCCATCAAAAGTCTCCTTTCTGAAACAAAGAACGGCTGATGATCCACTCAGCCTCCTTTTTTTCGGCAACCCATCCCTCTCCGTGCCCGATGGACGGCTTCCAAAAGTCGTCCCGGCACTGATACACATGATAAGCAACAAACCAGCGGATGGGGCCGCCATGTGTAAAAACGGCCACGGTGTCCCCGGGCCGGTTTTGTTCCAATTCGCGAAGGAAACATTGCATGCGGTGGTGCAGATCCATGAGGCTTTCCCCCTTTGGGGGAGCAAAACGGACCGGATCACGGATCCAGTTCCACCAAGCCTCTTTGGCCAACTTCTCCGCTTCCTGATACGTTTTTCCTTCCCAAATCCCAAATGAACACTCTCTCAAAGCCGGCATGACGGCCACCGGAATCCCGGGATGTTTTTGAAGAAAGGGACGGGCGGTCTGGACGGCCCTTTTCAAATCGCTGGTCACCACAAAGTCAATCTTTTCGCGCGAAAGTGCTTCCGCCAACCGGAATGCCTGTTCTTTTCCCGTTTCAGCCAGCGGCTCGTCCAAATGCCCGATGTACCGTTTCATCTGATTTCCCTTGGTTTCGCCATGGCGAATCCATATCAACCGCATCATGAAAGCACCCCCGGAATGGTAAAAAAGAGAAGCCAGGTTAATTCAGACGCTTCAATCATGGCTCCGTACAAATCCCCGGTGCAACCGCCAAGGGTCCGGGTTCCCTTCCAACCGATCCACAGCGGAACCCAAACCGCAAAGAGCCCCACCACCAAACCCATGCTTCCCAAACCGACCCCCACCGGCAACACCGTGCAAACCAAAGCCAAACAAAATCGCGGCCAGGTGAACCGCTCCCGCATGCCTTGTCCCAACCCGTCTTTTCCGGCATAAGGGAAGAAACGGATGCCGATCACCGCGGCCATCCTCCCCCAGATGCAGGCCGTGATCCACACCCGGGCAAAGGAAGCATCCGGATGGCCGGCAAGCACAAACAGGGACCCCGCTTTTAACATCAACAGCAAAATGGCGGCAATCGCTCCCATGGCTCCGACCCGGGAATCCTTCATGATTTCCCGGATTTTGTCCGGATCGCGGTGGGATCCGAATCCATCGGCCATATCCATCCAACCGTCCAAGTGCAATCCCCCGGTGAAAAACACCCATGCCGAAAGGTCCAACAACACCCGGACCGGCGCCGGAAACCACCCGGCAATCAATTGATCAAATAAAAAAAGAACGCCTCCCAACAGAAAACCGACCAACGGATACCACACCGGACTTTCCCGGAACCCCTCCTTGCCCAGCCGGATCGGTACCGGGAAGCGGGTCAAAAAAGCCAGGGCATGAAAAAAAGCATTCATGGTTTCACTCTCCACGGAATACCCGCAATCACCATCCACACTTCATCCGCCACTTGCGCAACCTCCTGATTGAGCCAGCCCAAACCGTCTTGAAACGCCCGGCTCACCGGATGCATGGCCACACCGCCCAAACCGACTTCATCGGTGACCAGGATGGCCTCATACGGTTTTAACCGTTCCAGCCAAACCCGGGTGTCTTGTTTCAAATGTTCTTCCCACGCTTCTTCTTTGTACAACATCAATTGATTGCTCACCCACGCGGTCAGGCTGTCCACCAACACGAGATGGTGATGCGGAATTTGTTGAAAGGCCCGGGCCAACCGGTGCGGCTCTTCCACCAAGCACCAGTGGTCCGGACGCCTTTTCCGGTGTCGTTCGATCCTCTTTTTCATCTCTTCATCCGAAGCAACTCCGGTTGCCACATAAGTGACATATTCGGCATCCATGCACAATGACTCGGCAAAGCGGCTTTTGCCGGAACGGACGCCGCCGGTGATCAACTTGATGCCCATGATATCCCGCCTTCCTTCCGGCTCCATTCTTCAAGCGCCTGCCTGAACAGCAGATTCTGCTCCGGTTTTCTTACCGCGATCCGGAAACAATCATCCTCCAGCCCTTCATAATTGGAACAACTCCGGATCAGCAACCCTTTTCGGGCCAAATCAAATTGCAGGTCCGAAACGGCTTTTCCGTTTACCGACATGCGGACCAGCAAGTAATTGGCCACCCCCGGAAAGACCTGAAAACCATCCAGACGGTTCAATTCCCGGATCATCGTTTCCCGCTCTGTTTCAAGCCACTCGCTCACCTTTCGGGCGTGCGGCCGGTAAACTTCATCCCGCAAGACGGCACAGCCGATCGCCTGCGCCAGTCCGTTCACGCTCCAGGGAACCTGCAACGCCTGAATCCGGGAAATCACCGCTTCATCCGCCACAAGATAACCCAAACGCAAACCGGGCAGCGAAAAAAACTTCGTCATGGAACGAACCACAATCAGTTGGGGATGCGCCTTCACCCACGAAATCAGCGACCGGTCTTCCTCGGGTTCCACAAAATCCATAAAAGCTTCATCCACAACCAAAATGGTTTGATACCGTCCGGCCCGACGGAGCCATTCCAACATCCGGCCGGCGTCATACAAATGCCCGGTGGGGTTGTTGGGATAACCGATGAATAATAAGTCCACCCGTCTCAACATCCGGTCCATCTCTTCCATAGACGGCAAAAATTGCTGCTCCCAGTTGGTCACCAGATGGTCCACGGGAATGTTTCGCTTCGCGGCACATTGCCTGTATTCGACAAAAGAAGGATCCACCACCCCCACACGGGACGGCCGGAAGGACTGGATCAACAGATCAATTAACTCGGCAGCTCCGTTTCCCGGCAACACCATGTCCGCGGAAATCTGGTGAAAACGGGCGATCGCCTGTTTCAACCTGCGGCAGGCCGGATCCGGATATCTGGATAACACTGGCATTTCTCTTTCTTCAATCACCTCTTGGATCACTTCTTTGACGATTTCCGGCGGACCGTAAGGATAAATATTGGAACTGAAATCAATCCATTCATCTTGGTCTATCGCAAAAAGCTCGCTGGCCGTCAGCAAATCCCCTCCGTGTCCGAACCGCTCCAAATTTGCCATGTTTCCTCTCCCTTTCTGGTCAGACCTCATCATTTTGCGGGGCAGCAAGTCCCAAATCGGCAAATATGGCCATACCCCGGGCCAACTTCACCGCCGTCTCAAACAACGGCATCACAAGTGCCGCCCCGCTGGCTTCCCCCAAACGCATCTCTGCATGCATCAACGGTTTGAAACCCAGCTCGTCCAACAAAACGGCATGTCCCGGTTCCACTGACAGATGGGAAGCAAATAAACAGGGGCGGACTTCCGGTTTCCATTTCACCGCCGCCAAAGCGGCCGCCGTGGAAATCAATCCATCAATGATGACGGGAATCCGGTGTTCGGCCGCCCCCACATAAGCTCCCACCATGGCTGCAATCTCCAGCCCGCCGACTTTTTCCAACACCTCCAGCGGCTTCTCCGGATCGGGCCGGTGAAAATCGATCGCCCTTTGGATCACTTCGCATTTTCGCGCATACGCCTCCGGAGAAACCCCGGAGCCTTTTCCCGTCAACGACGGAACCGGTTTTCCCGTGAGCCCGGCCGCCACCGCGGATCCTGCCGTGGTATTGCCGATTCCCAATTCCCCCACAGCCAACAAGCGGACATTCCTTTCGCTCAACCGCCGGACGGTCTCTCTCCCCACTTGGATCGCTTCCAACACCTCTTGGTGGGTCATCGCCTTTTCTTTTAAAAAGTTGCGAGTGCCATTGCGCACCCGGGCGGATATCACGGATTTCGGTATTTTTTCCCGTTCACTCCCGACATCCACCACAACCAGCCCGGCGCCGGCCGCTTCCGCCAAAAGGTTCACCGCCGCTTTTCCACGGTCGAAGGTTTCCATCATCAGGCCGGTCACTTCTTTCGGATACGGGCTGACCCCTTCTTCGGTCACCCCGTGATCCCCGCAAAACACGGCCACTGCTTTTTGGCTCAAATCCGGGAACATTTCCCCCGTAATGGCGGCCAGGCGGATCATGATTTCTTCCAATTGTCCCAAGCTGCCCACCGGTTTGGTCAATTGGTCGACATGTTGTTTCATTTTGCCGGCCATTTCTTTGTCCAACGGCGGAATTTCAATCTTTTCAATCTCGTTGATCAATGTCTCCCCCCGCTTTCTACAGGTAACTTCATTCAAGGATATTATAGATGAAACAGCCGCACGAACCGGTTGTTAAAAAATTGATTGTTGAAAGATAAATTTCTTTTGTTAAAATATTCTTCAATTACCCTTTCTTTATTTCCCCGTTTCTTTGACGAGCTGAGATTAAAGTTGAGGTGAGCAAATTGAGACCACGAACATTGTTTGAGAAGGTTTGGGATCGCCATGTTATTGAGCAGGAAAAAGGAAAACCCGCCATCTTGTACATCGATTTGCATTTGGTGCATGAAGTCACCTCCCCGCAAGCGTTTGAAGGACTACGGCTTCAGGGACGCAAAGTCCGGCGGCCGGACTTGACCGTCGCCACCATGGATCATAATGTTCCCACCACCGACCGCCATCTGCCGGTCAAAGACCCGATTTCCCAAAAACAAATGGAAACCTTGGAGAAAAACTGCAAAGAATTTGGCATTTCCCTTTTCGATCTGCATCACCAAAACCAAGGAATTGTCCACGTCATCGGCCCCGAGCTCGGGCTCACCCTGCCCGGGAAAACCATCGTATGCGGGGACAGCCACACTTCCACACACGGGGCATTCGGCGCCTTGGCATTCGGAATTGGAACCAGTGAAGTGGAACACGTCTTGGCCACGCAATGCTTGCAACAACTCAAGCCCAAAACGATGCGCATCCACTTTAACGGGGACCTTCGCCCCGGAGTCACGGCCAAAGATGCCATTCTTGCCGTGATCCGCCAAATCGGCACAGACGGAGCCACCGGCTATGTGATTGAATATACCGGCAAAGCCATTGAAAAGATGTCCATGGAAGAACGGATGACGGTATGCAACATGTCCATTGAAGCGGGTGCCCGCGCCGGCATGATCGCGCCGGATGAAACCACTTTTGAATATTTGAAAGACCGCCCTTACGCCCCCAAAGGGGAAGATTTTGAAAAAGCGGTCCGGGAATGGCGGCAGCTGGCCAGCGATCCGGGCGCGATGTATGATGCATACATCGAAATCGACGCCTCATCCATTGCACCGCAGGTAACCTGGGGAACCAGCCCTGGAATGGGGACGGATATTACCGAAACCGTGCCGGACCCTTCCTCTTTCCCGACAGAAACCGAAGCCAAAGCGGCCCGGCGGGCGTTGGAGTACATGGGATTGAAACCGGGCACGCCGATATCGGAAATCGAGATTGATCAAGTATTCATCGGCTCCTGTACCAATTCACGCATTGAAGATTTGCGGGCGGCGGCCAAAGTGGTCAGAGGATACAAAGTGGCCCCGCAAGTGAAGGCCATGGTGGTTCCCGGTTCCCAACAAGTGAAACTGCAGGCGGAAAAGGAAGGATTGGACAAAATATTTTTGGAAGCCGGGTTCGAATGGCGCGAGTCGGGTTGCAGCATGTGTTTGGGAATGAATCCGGATATTTTGAAACCCGGTGAGCGATGCGCCTCCACTTCCAACCGGAACTTCGAGGGCCGGCAAGGCCGCGGTGGCAGAACCCACCTGGTCTCCCCGGCCATGGCGGCAGCAGCAGCCGTCGCCGGTCATTTTGTCGATGTGCGCAACTGGCAATACCGGGATGAGGAGGGAAAAGTCCATGCAACCACTTAAACAACATAAGGGAATCGTTTGCCCGTTGGACCGGGCCAATGTGGATACAGATGCCATCATTCCCAAACAGTTTTTAAAACGGATCGAACGGACCGGATTTGGCCAATTCCTGTTTCACGATTGGCGGTTCACCGGTGACGGAAACCCGGATCCGGATTTTGTCCTCAACCAGCCGGAATACAAGGAAGCCAGTGTGTTATTGGCACGGAAAAACTTCGGCTGCGGCTCTTCCCGCGAGCATGCCCCCTGGGCTCTTCAGGATTACGGATTTCGTGTGATTATCGCACCCGGTTTTGCGGATATTTTTTACAACAATTGTTTTAAAAACGGAATTCTTCCCGTTTCGCTTTCGGAAGAACAGGTGGACCGGCTCTTTCAAAACACCTTCAAAAAAGACGGTTACACCTTGACCATCGACTTGGAAAAACAAGAAGTGCGGGACGATGCGGGGCTTTGCTTCCGCTTTGAAATCGATCCCTATCGCCGCTTCTGTTTAATGAACGGGTTGGATGACATCGGCATCACGCTGCAATATGAAAACCAAATCGCTCAATATGAAAATGAGCTTCCCTCTTTTTACAGCGTGAAATCATAATCCATGCAAAAGGCATAGGCCGCTTTTACAGGTGGCGCTATGCCTTACTTTTCGGATTGCCGGCACGGGATTCGGGCGGATTGTTGAAGAAGCACCGCCATCGCTTTCTGAAACGTTTGTGGATCGATCAGGCCCATCGACTTTAATTCCCGGACCTCTTCCATCATCAACTCCACATCCCCCAGCTGATCCCCTGTATAGATGATGGTTCCAAATTGTTTTAACAACTGACGTACCTCGGTCATGCCACGCATCGGATGTATCCTTTCTTCTCTTGTGTTATACTGAATATGACCTCACTGAAAGAGGTGTTCTTTTTGCCTTATACAAACTTTATTCCCGTCAAACGAATGATCGGGCATTTGATCATATCCCAAAAACGGAATCATTGGGCCAGCACACTGACCACCAAAGAACTGATTTTCCAAAAACCACATTTATCCTATCACATCCTTTTAAATGATGTCATCGGCATCATTCCCTGTGAGATGAAAGGACTGCATCCACAGCCGGATCACGATTTATTGATAACTTTGAAAAATCCATCCCGTTACTATAAAATCTCAGTCCACAAATTGTTTGTCATCAACCGGAACGGTGTGTTCACCAACGGGGCAACGGATTTGATCGTACCGTTAAACCACCGTTTCTTAAAACATGTGGAAAAACATACAAATTTGACGATGTTACCTTCATAAAAAAAGAGCCTTTGTCAGGCTCTTTTTTGTTGTTGCACACTGCTTAATTGGGGAAGCGCTTTTCTCACCGCCATCACCACCGGCACGGCCAGGATCGCTTTCATCAAATCTCCCGGCAGAAAAACCAACAGAGAGGAAATCCATGTGGTTTGGTTCAGCGGAAGGTCAAGCACCGTAACCAGCCACGGAAAACCAATCAAATGAATCAAAATCACTCCGCCGACGACATGGGCCAATCCGAGTTTCCAAGCATTGAGTGTGTCCTTTCGGATCCATCTTTCCACCATCCAACCGGTCAATCCGGCGGCAAACACCCAGCTGATGATGTAACCTCCCGTCGGGCCGGCCAGAGCGGCGATACCGCTTTTTCCCCCGCTTAAAACCGGCGCTCCGGCGACGACCAAGGCAATAAAGACGACCATGGAAATCATTCCCCGCCGGGCTCCCAGCACGGATCCCGCCAGCATCACCACAAGGGTTTGCAAGGTAATCGGAGCCGGGCCGATATGAACCGCAAATGCCCCGCTGACCGCAAGCATGGCAACAAACATGGCCATCCATGTCATATCCCGCACCTTCAAAGCAGATCGACGCATCAGCTAACCCCATTTCGATAAATGATTTCTCCTCTTTACAATAGCGATCCCTGCTTTTATTGTCAACTCCAATTATCGATATGGTTTACATTCGGCTTTTGACCGGCACTTGAGTCATCCGCCCTTCCTCTCTCCCGGCTGCAGCCATATGATATACAACCTGGCTTCGCGGATGGGGAGTGAAATGGATGCCTGATGGAAAGTTAAAAAAACAACGTGTATCGTCCGCTTCACCTGCACAACATCCGGCAAACATCTTTGTGCCGGTCTGTCGCCGAGTCCGGAGAGGGGTGGTTTCCATCATCACCCAAGAAAAAAGCCCGGGGACTTATCTTCCGCTTCCCAAAAATTTGCTTCACCTGTTTGTCCCCGGACTGAACGATTCCCCGGTCCCTCCCAAAAACCATTTTGGCTCCGGGTTTATCATTCACCCGCAAGGCTACATTTTGACCAATGCCCATGTCATCAAAAATGCTTCACGCATTGACGTAAAGTTGGATCATTTCCAAAAACGGTTTACCGGGATGCCGGTTTGGACCGATGACAAACGCGATTTGGCCGTCCTCAAAATCAAATCCCCGCGTCCGTTACCCGCATTGTCCCTGGGAACATCCCGGGATGCCGACATCGGGGAATGGGTGTTGGCGGTCGGCAACCCTTTTGGCTTGGAACACACGGTCACATTGGGGATCATCAGCGGCAAAAACCGGCCGCTTAAAGTCGGGCGGCGTTATTATAAAAACGTGATTCAAACCGATGCTGCCATCAATCCGGGAAACAGCGGCGGACCTTTGATCAACATCCAGGGAAAAGTGATCGGGATGAACACACTGATCATTTATCCCTCCCAATGTCTCGGATTCGCCATTCCCATGGAAGAGATCCGCCCGCATATCAAGCGCTATTTGCCCCAATGATGCCAGAGTCAAACACTGAGGGTTTGCTCCTTTTTCCCTTTGTTTTTCATATTCCAAAGCACAGAACCGGTCCACAAAACCAAAATGATTGCGTAAACCCCCCATTGTCCGGTGGAGGGAACCTTCAAAAATTTCAACACCGGTCCCACATTGACCAGAACAATGAAACCGCCGACCAACACGCCCAACAAATGGGACGGGATCACCCGCACCAGCCATGCCGCGATCGGCGCTGCCACGACTCCGCCAATCACGATGGCTGCCACCCAGTAAACGTGAAAAGTTTCCCAACCGAGAAAGAGCAAAAACCCCAAGGAGGCGGAAACAGCCACAATAAATTCACTTGTATCCACCGTGCCAATCACTTTTCTGGGCGTGACAGCATCTCTTGCCAACAACATGGGGGTTGTAATCGGTCCCCATCCCCCGCCTCCGACCGCATCAAAAAATCCTCCCGCCAATCCGAGCGGAATCAAATAAGTATTGGATAAATTCGTTTTTTTGGCTTTCCACGAGGAAACCGTGATATACCGACAAACAATATAAATCCCCATCAGCATTAAAAACAAAGAAATAAAAGGTTTGATCCGGTCTCCCGGTATGCCGCTTAAAAAAGCGGCTCCCGCAAAAGCACTGACACCTCCCGGAACAGCCAGTTTGAAGAGGATTTTTCTGTCCACATTTCCAAACCATAAATGGGATGCGCCGGAGACAGCGGTCGTCGCCACTTCCGCCAGATGAATCGATGCCGAAGCCACTGCAGGAGCCACCCCGAAAAACAACAGCAAAGAGGCAGAAGTTGCCCCGTAAGCCATTCCCAGCGACCCGTCGATCAACTGCGCGAAAAAACCGACAATGCCAAGAACCAGGAGTTTTTTCATAAATGCCCCCCTTAAACAAGCATTCATTTTTGAAACGGATGAAAGGGGAGCGCCGCATCAGGCAAGCTCCCGCCCACATGTTTTACACCCCCACTTTATTCCGGAGCCCCTCAATTAATACTTCCACCACTTCGGGACGGGAAAATTCCGGAGGCGGCGCAATTCCTTCCGACAACATCTTTCTCACTTTCGTTCCGGAAAGAATGACATGATGTTCTCCATCATGCGGACAAGTTTTGTACGAAGCCATGCCGGCACACTTTTTACAATAAAAGCTGTGTTCAAAAAAGAGCGGGTTGATCCCCAGTTCCTCTGCAGTAAAATTGGAGAAAATTTTCTGCGCATCATAGGTGCCGTAATAATCGCCGACCCCGGCATGGTCCCTTCCCACGATAAAATGAGTACAGCCGTAGTTTTTGCGCACCAAAGCATGAAGGACGGCTTCACGGGGACCGGCATAGCGCATGGCCGCCGGATAACCTCCCAAGAAGACCCGGTTTTCCGGATAGTAATGTTTTAAAATCACTTCATAGCTTTTCATGCGGACATCCACCGGAATATCATCGGCTTTCGTTTGTCCGACCAACGGATGCAGAAACAGTCCGTCCACCGTCTCCAAAGCCGATTTTTGGATGTACTCATGGGCACGGTGCACCGGATTTCTCGTTTGAAACCCGACCACCTTTTTCCACCCGCGCTTTTGGAAAATCTCCCGCGTTTCGGCCGGATCGAACAGCCGGTCTTCAAACGGATATTTCGGGCGTTCCAGCAACCAGATGTCCCCGCCCAGGTTTAACGGCGATTGACGGAACAGATTTTTCACCCCCGGATGGGCTTCCTCTTCCGTCTTGTAAACCAACCGGGCTTCTTTGCGCAAATCGACACGGTAAAGCTCTTCCACCTGGACAACTGCAATGATTTTTTGTTCTTTATCGAGCAAGGAAACATACTCCGCCCCGGCAATCTCTTTTTCCCGCTCTATTGGAACAGGCAAGGTCACCGGAATGCTCCAGACCGTTCCGTCCGACAATCGCATGGTTTCACAGACTGACCGGTAGTCTTTTTCTTTTAAAAAACCGGTCAAAGGTGAGAAAACCCCGGTGGCAATGCAAAGCAAATCCGACACGGTGCGGTTGGAAACGGGGAGCTTCGGAAAATGCCCCGCCCGACTCAACCAAACTTGTTTTTCCTCTCCTGTCAAAACGCGGTTTACCAACACGCCTCCGTGTGGTGCGATCAAATCTCCCATGATGTATACTCCTCTCCAAGCATTTTCATCGAGCCCTCTCCCCGGGGGGATTCCCGGTCAATGCGGATTGAAAAGATCCCGCGATTCAAGCGCCCCCGGCGCCAAAGCGGAATGGAATGAGATGAGCGTGCTTTTTGGAAAAATGGTGAATCAATTGACCGGACTGTTATGAAGCCCGCATTCAATTTTGTTGGTCCCCGACCAGCGTCCGGCTCGCGGATCTTCCCCGGGACGGACCGGGCGGGTGCACGGCTGGCAACCGATGCTCGGATACTGCCTGTCATGCAACGAATTGTACGGAATTTGATGATCATGAATATAAGTCCAGACTTGTTTGGTGTTCCAGAAAGCCAGGGGATTCAGCTTGAGCAACCCAAACCCTTGATCCCACTCCACCACCTGCGTATGGGCACGGGTGGGGGCTTGTTCACGCCGGATTCCGGTGATCCATCCCTGGTAGTTTTTCAACACTTTTTTCAAAGGCTCAACTTTGCGGAGCTTACAACATAAATCAGGATTTCTTTTCCACAGTTCGCCGCCGTATTTCTCCGCTTGTTCCTCCAACGTGAGTTCGGGCGAAACGCGGATGAATTCTTTTTGGTATTTCTCGGACAGCCGGTCCCGGACTTCATAGGTTTCCTGAAAGTGCAGGCCGGTGTCGAGATAAAAAATGTCCAATTCCGGATCGACTTTGAATGCCATATCCACCAAAGCCACGTCTTCATATCCGAAACTGCAAGCCAACACCAACCGGGAAACCCCCAGTTGTTCCACTCCCCAACGGATGATTTCCTGAGGATGGAAGTCTTTCAACTCTTCTGCCACGATTTTGATTTGTTCCGGATTCCATCTTTCTTCTCCACTCAATGTCGGCCAATACCGTTCCCGGGTCATTTGTCGTTCTCCTTTCTTTCGGATCCGTTTAATACATATCCGGTTCCTTGGCGAACCCTTTTTTTCTCTTCAATCACCCACTCTTTGACCGCAGGCGTTTTGATCGTGTAACGTTCCAACTCTTTTTCTGCATATTCAAAAGCTTTTTCCTCCGTCGGCGCCAGAACGATGACGTTGTAAGAACCGTCCGGTTCTTTCTCTGCCACCAAGCGGTACAGATACAATTCCCGGCTCATACAGCAGGCACCACCCGCTGGCGGATCTCATCAAACTGTTTCTGAATCGCTTCGATTCCGGCACGTTTCACAAAGTCGCCGAATTTCTCCCCTTCTTTCCGTTCGCGTTTGTAGAAAAGAATGATTTCTTTTAACACCGGCGCCACATATTCTTTGGTGACCCGTCCCTTTAACTGCGTGTTAAACTTTCCTTGTCCGTATAAATGCCCGCCGACCGAGATGGTGTAAGCTTCCACCATTCCTTGGGCCGTTTTCGCCTTCCCGCCCATGAGACCGATGTCGGCAATTTGTTGTTGCCCGCAGGAATTGGGACAACCGTTGATATGAATCCGGATGGGTTCGTCCAACCGGATCTCCTGGTCCAGAAAGTTGACCACTTCTTTCAAAAACCCTTTGGTTTCGGTCAGCGCCAGATTGCAAAATTCAATTCCCGTGCAGGAAACGGCATACCCCTCAAACGTTTTTGGAAACGGGCTCAGCCTTTTTAAGAGAGGCTCTTTCAACAGATCCTCCACTTTGTCATCCGGCACATCGGTCAGAATCACATTTTGCGTGTTGGCGGTGCGCACCGAGCCGGATCCATAGTGGTCCGCCAGATCGGCCAAACCGTCAAACTCGTCTGCCGACGTGCGCCCCAACGGAATGTTTAAACCGACATAGTTCAGCCCCGGCTGTTTTTGCGGGTGAACCCCGGTGAAGTAACCGGCGTTCCAACCGGCGATTTTATCTTCACCCCGGGACGGATACTCACCGATATACTCTTTCAAGATTTCCAAAAAATGCTCCGGCCCCCAATCCGCAACCAAAAACTTCAGGCGCGCTTTATGCCGCTTTTTCCGGTATCCGTAATCGCGGAACACTTTTGTCACGCCGACCGCCACATCGACAACCTGTTCGGGACGGACGAAAAGATCCAGCTGCTGAGCCAAATGCGGCCGGTTGGAAAGCCCTCCCCCCACCCAGACATGGAAACCGACCGTCTCTTTGCCATCCAACATTTTCAATGCCGGTGTAAACGAAAGATCGTTGATCTGGGCATGAGCCGGATTGTAGACACTGGATGAGACAGAAATTTTGTATTTTCTGGGCAAGTTGGAAAATTCCCGATTTAACAGCAACTTTTCATTCAGTTTGGCAACGATGGGACGGGTGTCCACCAACTCATGCGGATCGATTCCGGCCAGCGGGTTGCCGGTGATGTTACGGGGGCAATCGCCACAAGCTTCAAAGGTGTAAAGACCGACTTCTTCCAAACGACGGAAGATATCCGGAAGATTTTCCACTCGAATCCAATGATATTGAATCGCTTGGCGTGTCGTCACATCGATCAGCCCGCGACCGTACTCCCTCGACAAGCCGGCCACCACCCGCACCTGCCGGCTGTTTAAAATCCCGGAAGGAACACGGATGCGGATCATAAAATAGCCGTCTTTTTTCGGGCGCTGTTGATAGACTCCCGCCCACTTGAACAAAGCAAATTTTTCCTCGGGAATCGATTCAAATCCCTTCTTAGAATAAATATGAATAATCTCGTCGATAATGTCTAAACCATCCTGCTCCAACTTTTGCAATTCGAACGGATTCAACTGTTCCGGATTGTTCGCCCAAGGCCAATGGTTTTTCATCCCCGCTTCCACTCCTTCGTTCTCCTTGAAAATAAAAAAATCCCTTTTCCATGAGGGAAAAAGGGATCCATACCACTTGCCTTTTTCTCCTCATATTCGAACAGTGACTGTTCTCTGGATTTGGCACCAAGCCGCGCGGCCGGTTGCCGAGGGTTCATCGGGCCAGTCCCTCCGCCTCTCTTTATGAGGATATTCCTAAACCATAAATACCTATCAAACAACTATGTTTTAATTGCTTGAAATTAGATTAACAAATTACTCCCGTTATTGTCAACCATTTCAGAAGAATCGTTTTGTCTTGAAAAATCAAGGCTTTGGACTGCCTGCGAAACCGCCTGTTTAAGGCATGCATCCCGGTTCGTCTTTTTCAAAAAACGCACTTTGATTACAATAGAAGAGATGATTCAAAAAAAGGGGGAAACCGGATCATGGAAATCGTCGTCTATCTTGCAGGTCAAATTCATGACGACTGGAGGGCAAAACTGCGCCAAAAAGCTGAAGAACGGGGCCTGCCCGTCATTTTTAAAGGGCCGCAGGAAAATCACAGCCGTTCGGATGACATCGGCGAACAGATCAAAGGAAAACAGCCCAATGCGGTTTACCGGGATCAAGCCGCTTCGGAACTGAACAATTTGCGCACCCGGGTTTGGATGGAAAAAGCCGACATCGTCATCGCCTTGTTTGGCGAAAAATACCGGCAATGGAACACCGCAATGGATGCATCGTTGGCAATTGCCTTAAACAAGCCCCTGATTTTGGTGCGTCCGGAAAGCTTGCACCATCCGTTGAAAGAAATCAGCCAGCGGGCACAAGTGACGGTCGAAACCGTCGATCAGGCCCTGGATGCCCTGGCTTATATCTTTGAAGAATGAGACAGGAAAGGGAGGCGGTTTTCCGCCTCCCTTTTCACGGTTTTTCACATTTTTTCCGCCGGGGGTTACGATCGGGTCAGCCGGGCCGGTGTATCATCAAACACAATAAAATTCAGATTGATATTTAACAGCATGACATCTTTTCCGGTCTCCTGATCCCGCAAAATAAAATAATCCCTGCCCACTTGGCGCAACACCCCGCTGAACACCCGGTTCCTCCATTCCTCGCTCCCTTCATAAGTCATATAAGCCGTCACTCGTTTTCCGATATTGCTTTGCAACAAGTCTTCCGAGAATCTGCGGTCCTGTCTTTGGGGCTGTCCTTGTTCCGGTTGCCTTTGACTGACTTGCGCATCGGAATAAAACGGATACGGAGCATGATATGGATAAGACCAATACACCATTTGTTTCCCTCCAGTTCTTAAAATTGATAAACAGCCGGACAATCCGAAGCTTCAGGAATATAAAAACAATGGCTTTTGTATCTCCCGGAATGTGTCTGATTAAACCAGGTTGCCGGACATTCCCCCGTTGGCCGGAAAAACCACAAGGCCCGTTTGGCGGGATCAAAACGCTGTCCCTGAATGGCCTTTCGGGCCAACCGAATATCCTGCTGGCGGGCCGGTTGATAAAAATACGGCATTTGCACGGCTTCAAAACCGCCTGGGGATTGGAAAACCATCTGTTGCAGGTTACGGATCCCCTCAAAATCGAGACAGTTGGCAATCACCCGGTTGACACCCACATTGCCAACCAGCAACATCCCCATTTGCCCGTCCCCTTCCGCTTCCGCCCGCATCAATCTGGCCAACAGCTTGACATGTGATTCCGGGGCCTGAATAACCGCCATACCATCCCCCCTGAGACCAACATATGCCCCCCTGCCCCAAAAAAGAACCGGTCAATTCTTTCGGAAAATAGAAATAACTTTTGGAAAGAACACTTCTTTTGGTGTATTCTGAATATAGGAGGTGACCGGCTTGCTTCCCCTGTTCAACAACCGAACCGACCGCTGTTGCCAACTTTCCTGGAAGTTTCGGAAGTTACGCCGCAAATGGCGTCATCACTGGCTGTGGATCCCCTTTTTCATCCCCGTCTGGATTTACGAACAAGTCCGGCTGGGTTTCTTCCCGTTTATTCATTTCCAACTTCTCCACACTTGCAACCCTTGGGAACGGAAACTGTATTACGCGCTTTATTCCAAATTCGGGCGTGACGTCAAAATCCGCTATCCCATTCACCGTCATCGGGTGGCAATCGCCATTCCCAAATACAAACTGGCTTTGGAATGCGACGGGGACACGGTGATCCGTCCCAAAAAACAACTCCGATTTCAAACGAAAAAACATGATTTGGGAAAGCAAGGCTGGAAAGTGATGCGCTTTTCACGCCGCCGCCTGTCCGGGGAAATGGACCAAGTCATCCGAGAAATTACAGAATATACAAACATCATGAAAAAAAGAAAATCCCCGGGGCAATTCACATGACAAGCGGTCGCATCCGGTCGCGGGGGCGGAAAAAGGGGCCCGGTCGGCTTTTCACAAGGAGGGAATCTTCCATGATTCAAGGCTTGTATGAAGTTCATTTTCAAGTGGAAGATCTGGACCGTTCCGTCGAATTTTATCAAAAACTGGGGCTGACTCCGGCCTGGAGAAATGATGTTGTCGCTTTTATGTGGATTGAACCCGAAAAAAGCTGGCTGGGCCTCTGGCAAAAGCCCGGCGGGAACCATGTATTCGCCAAACACATCGCCTTTCGCATCAACTTTCAGGATATGCCCGAAGCCATCCGCTGGCTCAAGGAAAAAGGGATCGAACCGGTAAAAGACGGGCGTTTTGAACCGGTCGAGCCCGTGGTGCGCCCGTTTCAAAGAAACGCTTCTCTGTATTTTGAAGATCTGGACGGCCATAATCTGGAACTGATCTGCACCATCCCCGATGACATTTCCCCGGATCTTCCGAAAATGTATTGGAGCGAATGGGAAAAACTTCGCGCAAAAAAATAAACCTCCCGCTGAAACGGCGGAACCCTCTTAAAAATCGACAAGCTTGCACCGGCTGATATCATAGAAGAAGAACTCCCGAACCTGCCCCAAAAAAGGAGGAAAATAAAAAGATGCCCGAGATAATTGAAGTAAAAAATCCAGCCACCGGAGAATTGATCCAAAAAGTGAAAGCCCATACCGAAGAGGAAATTACCGGGGCCATCCGGAAAGGACACGAAAGTTTTTCCGCCTGGTCCAAAACCAATGCCCATGAACGCTCCCGCTTGCTCCGGGCATGGTCAGATCGCATTCAAAAAAACAAGGAAAACATCGCACGAATCATGACGCTGGAAAGCGGAAAACCGCTGACCGAATCTCTTGCGGAGGTCGACTATGCCGTCAGTTATATTGATTGGTACGCCGAAGAAGCCAAACGGCTGTATGGCCGGACCATTCCCGCCCACACCGGATCGAAACGGATTGTCGTCACCCGTCAACCCGTCGGTCTGGTGGCGGCCATCACGCCTTGGAATTTTCCCGCGGCCATGATGACCAGAAAAGCCGCACCCGCTCTGGCAGCCGGCTGTACGTTTATTGTAAAACCGGCAGAAGAAACGCCGTTGACCACCATGGAACTGGTCAAATTGGCGCATGAAGCCGGCATCCCGGAAGGGGTCATCCAATACGTCAACGGGTTGGGGCCTTTCATCGGCAAACTCTTTACCGACAGCCCCTGGATTCAAAAAATCTCCTTTACCGGCTCCACCGAGGTCGGAAAGTTGCTGATGAAAAACAGTGCCGCCACCGTCAAGCGCATTTCCATGGAGCTGGGCGGCCATGCTCCCGTCATTGTGGCCGAAGATGCCGACCTCGAGCTTGCCGTCCGGCAAACCATCCTTTCCAAATTCCGAAACGCCGGGCAAACCTGCATTTGCGCCAACCGCCTGCTGGTTCACGAAAGCATCGCCGAAGCCTTCTCCCAAAAATTAGCGGACAGCGTGCGGAAATTAAAAGTCGGCAACGGCCTGGATGAAGAGACCGACGTCGGTCCGGTCATCAACGAAAAAAGCTTTGACAAAATCAAGGAACAGATCGAAGATGCCGTCCAAAAAGGTGCGCGCGTGCTGTGCGGAAACACTTACAGAGCCGACCGCGAACTAGGGTATTTCTTTGTCGATCCGACCATCCTCGGCCATGCCAAGCCCGACATGAAAATCATGCAGGAAGAAACATTCGGACCGGTTCTTCCCATCCTGTCCTTCAAAAGCCTGGAAGAAGCCGTGGAGATTGCCAACAGCACCCCTTACGGCCTGGCGGCTTATTTCTTCACCAATGATTATCGCACCGGCATTTACTTGAACGAACATCTGGATTTCGGCATTATCGGCTGGAACGATGGAGCACCGTCTGCTGCTCATGCCCCGTTTGGCGGAATGAAAGAAAGCGGCATCGGCCGGGAAGGCGGCTTGGAAGGAATGGAACCGTATTTGGAGACGAAGTATTTATCCATCGGAAATCTGTAAAAATGTAAAAGGCCCGAAAAAAAGCCGGTTGATCATGAACAATCAATCGGCTTTTGGCATGATGTCTTCTTTTTTACGTTTTTCATCATTCGTTTGATTTATTCCAAATTGCTGTGGCGTCGGACGGCTTTATCATGAGCCACTTCTTTCATCCTTCCATATTCCAGGCATACGGCATCCAGCAAAATATGGACACTTTGGTCAAACAGCGATCCCAGAGGTTGAATGGTTTTCAATTCCTTGGCGCGCCGGTGCTTGGTTGCCGCCAGAACACGGAGGATCTTCACGTCCGTTTGTGCAAGGGGGGGACGCATCATCGGTCGTCACGGCAATCACCCTGCACCCGATGGATTGGGCTTTCTCCGCTGTCCAAACCACATGACGGGTGGTGCCCGATCCCGAAACGGCAACCAGCCAGTCCCCCGCTTCAATGGACGACATAATCGTTTCGCCTGCCACATACACCTTGGCACCCAAGTGCATCAGCCGCATGGCAAACGATTTGGCCATGAATCCGGAGCGGCCTTCCCCCACGACAAAGATCCGCCCGGCCTTTTGCAATGCCACGGCGATTTCTTTGATTTCTTCTTCTTTCACCTGCCGGATCACCGCGTCCACTTCTTTTAAAATGGCTTGAGCTGTCGACATGGCTTATTACCCCTTTACAATGGCCTGTTTCAACTGTCTGGCCGCCTCTTTTGGATTCTCCGCTTTGGTGATGGCGGTGCCGACAATCACCACCGAAGGATGGAAGGACTTTCTCAACTTCCCCAAGAAACTTAGCGTAATCCCGCCTGCTGTCGCCCATCTCACCGACGGAACCGGAATCGCCGCACACTTTTCCCTTTCAGGCCGCACCCCTTCTTCCTGCTCATCCTTGCTCACATGCAGGCAAAAAACGGCCTCATCGTATTTTAATAACTCTCTTACTTGATCTTCCGGGGTGTTCAACAAATCAACCATCACCGTCTTGCCATGGCGGCGTGGCACATCCATGCAGGTCTCGATGGTAACCAGCGGTGCCACTCTTGCAAATTCTGCATTCACCCTGCGCATCGAATTGATTTTTTATCAATTTTAAATATTTTTCAATCCATTTTTTATTGTTATAATTAACTTAATTATTAATTTTTATTTTTAGCCGTGTTAAAAGAAACCGGAAAACATCCAGCCCGCCTTCTGTGTCTTCTACAGATCCGGACAAGATTCTGCGCATTCCCGCAGCTGCCCGGGGCGTTCATCGGATGCAATGATCGGAGGCTCCAACGGAAGGAACAGGAGGAGAACAGATGGCCGTTTTGTCACTGATATTTTTGCAGATCATTCTGCCGCTGTTGATTCTGCTGGCTGTTGGTGTGATTTTGCAAAAAATCTTCGCCTTGCATTTAAAATCCTTTTCCAAGCTGTTAACGTATTGCCTCTTGCCGGCCAACACGTTCGTCAATGTCTACCAAAGCCGCATGCCGCTGGCGATTTTCGGGCAAATCATCTTGTTTTTGCTGTTGTTTTCCACTTTCTCCATCTCCTTTACCGAAATCATCAGCCGGGTCACGAAGATGGACCGGAAAACGGCGGCCACCTATAAGAACAGTGTGGTTTTGATGAATTCGGCCAACTATGGGATTCCAGTCAGCCAGATGGTTTTCCATGCCAATCCGCTGGGAGTTTCCATTCAATTGTTTGTGATGATTTTTCAAAACCTGCTCACCTTCACCTACGGGATTTTCAACTTGGTGAGCGCCAAAAGCGGAGTGCAATCCGTGATCAAAGAGCTGTTAAAACTCCCCATGTTGTATGCGCTCCTGCTCGGTCTTATCTGTTCCGGTTTTCAGATCGAAATTCCCTCCATCCTGTGGGGGCCGGTCGGGAACATGGCCAACGCGTTTCTGGCAGTCGCTTTGATCACGCTCGGCGCACAAATCGCCACCATCCGGCCCGGCAAACTCCATCCGATTTTGTACCTGAGCACTTTTTCCCGGTTGGTGATCGGGCCCGGTGCCGCACTCGGCATCATCTTCCTGCTGGGGTTGGACGGCACGGTCGCACAATCCTTGTTTATCGCCAGTTCCTTCCCCACTTCACGAAACAGCTCCATTTTGGCTTTGGAATACAACAACCATCCCGATCTGGCTGCACAGGCCGTCTTGATCACCACCTTGCTCAGCACAATGACGGTCACGCTGGTGGTTTATCTCGCCGGAATCCTTTTTCCGGTCACCACTTGACAGGAGGGGCAAATGATGCTTGCACTCACGGGTTACCTGATGGTCTTTTTGTTTATGTACCTGATCATGTCGAAAAAGATGCCCACACTCATTGCACTGATGATCATCCCGGTCCTTTTTGCCGTATTCACCGGACATGCTTCCGAAATGGGCCATATGGCTTTGGAGGGAATCAAAGATTTGGCACCGACCGGGATCATGCTTTTGTTTGCAATTCTTTATTTTGGCATCATGATTGATGCCGGCTTGTTTGACCCCATCGTAACCAGAATCTTAAAGGCGGTGAAAGGAGATCCGGCAAAGATCGTCATGGGGACGGCCGTCCTTGCACTGGTCGTTTCCCTGGACGGGGACGGCACCACCAGTTACATGATCACCGTTTCCGCCTTTCTTCCGCTGTACCGGCGTTTAAACATGAATCCGCTGATCCTGCCGGGGATCACCGTAATGTCGGTCAGTTTGACCAATATGGTGCCATGGGGAGGACCCACCGCCCGTGCGGCCGCCGCATTGGGCGTGGATGCCGGCGATGTGTTCGTCCCTTTGATTCCTTCCATGATCGGCGGGGCCGTTTGGATCCTCTTCACCGCATTTTGGTTGGGGCGCCGGGAAAGAAAGCGGCTGGGAGTGATCCCCCTGGATGAAAAGGGCATCAAAAACCTGCAAAAAGAATCCTCCCCTGAAGGGGATACTTCCTTGAAACGCCCGAAACTGCTGTGGGCCAATGCCATCTTGACCGTTCTTTTGCTCATCGGCCTGATCAAAGGCATTATGCCGCTGCCGGTGTTGTTTATGCTCGCCTTTTCCCTTGCCGTCATGATCAACTATCCCGATCCCGAACAGCAAAAAGAACGGCTCGCATCCCATGCCGGAAACGCCCTTGCCGTTGTCTCCCTGGTCTTTGCCGCCGGCATTTTCACGGGGATCCTCTCGGGCACCAAAATGGTGGACGCCATGGCTTCCAGCCTGATCTCCATCATTCCGGACTCTTGGGGACCGGCTTTTCATCTCATCATTGCGGTGACCAGCATTCCGTTCACCTTTTTCATGTCCAACGATGCTTACTATTTCGGCGTGGTTCCCATTTTGGCTGAAGCCGCCGCTTCCTACGGTTATTCTGCCGTCGAGATCGCCCGGGCATCATTGCTGGGGCAACCGGTTCACTTGTTAAGCCCGCTCGTGCCCGCCACTTACCTTTTGGTGGGGATGTCAAAAGTCGACTTTGGGGAATTTCAGCGCTTTACAATCCTTTGGGCCATCGGCACGGCAATGGCTACGATCATCACCGCCTTGGCCACCAAAGTCATCTTTTGAACCGGGGACCGGGACGGCCGGCTCTACAGACGGATCTGGTATTTTTTCAGCTTTTTGTAGAGTGTCACCCGGGATATCCTTAATTTTCTGGCAGCTTGGGATTTGTTGCCGGCCGTCTCTTTTAATGCCTGTTCAATCAACTGTTTCTCCATGTGATCTTTTTCACCGGACAAGCTGCGGGGGTTTTCCGCACCACGCTCCGAAAAAGACGGGGCATCCGGATGTTGAAAAAAGCTGACCAAATCTTCTTTTTGGATCACCGGTTTTTCCGACAGGATCACGACCCGTTCCATCAGATTGCGCAGTTCCCGCACATTTCCCGGCCATGGATGCTGAAGCAAAACCGGCATGGCATCCGGCTGGATTTCGGGAACCGGCACTTGATACCGGCTGGCAAATTGCTCCAAAAAATATTGCGCCAACAGGGGGATATCCTCCACCCGCTCTCTTAAGGGAGGCATGGTCAGCTGAATGACGTTTAACCGGTAATACAAATCGGAACGGAATTTTTTTTCTTCCATCAGCTTGTTAAGATCCTGATTGGTCGCGGCGATAAACCGGACATCCACTTTTCTCCCCTTGGAATCCCCGATGCGGTAAAGGACTTGCTCTTGCAACACCCGGAGCAACTTCACCTGCATCTCCAACGGAAGCTCTCCCACTTCATCCAAAAACAGGGTGCCGCCGTGGGCCATTTCAATTTTTCCGGGTTTTCCTTTTTTCTGTGCCCCGGTGAAGGAACCGCCTTCATACCCGAACAATTCACTTTCAAACAAAGCGTGTGGAATCGCCCCGCAATTCACGGGGATAAACGGCCCTTTTCTCCGTGCGCTGGCTTCGTGGATGGCCCGGGCGCAAATTTCTTTCCCGGTTCCGCTTTCCCCCAGAATCAATGTGGTTGCGTCCGCTTTGGCACTTTTATTGGCAATTGCGATCGTTTTTCGGAGGGCTTTGCTTTTTCCGATCAATTTGGAAAAGGGAAGGATCTCCTGATCCGTGTGAACGCGTTGCCTCAATTCCTGCAGCTCCCGGGATGTCGTGATCAGGTTTTCATTCAATTTCACCAACTGGGTGATGTCCCGTTCGACCGACACCGCTCCAATCAATTCCCTGTTCCCGTCAAAAATGGGGCTGGTATTGATGACAACATGTTTGTCATGGCGAGGGCGATGATATTTATTTTTCACTTTTTTCTTTGTTTTCAGGACCTTCAAAACCATTAAATCGTCATGGAAAAAAAAATCCGTGATTTTTTTGCCCAGGATCTCCTCTTTTTTAATGTTGTAAGTCTCTTCCGCCGCTTCATTCCAAAAAATCACATTCATCTTTTTATCCACAATCGTAATCGCATCATCTTCCGTCGACAACACCGCCTGCAAATAAAAGTGATGAGGATTTGTCACTTTCCCCGCCCCTTTCGGCTCAATGTGGATGAATCCGACTGTAAGCAGGTGTTAACCCTGTTTACAATATTGTTAATAATATTTTACACATTAACAAGATTATCAGCAAATGAAATCGCTTCCAGACAAATGAAAACAACATGATTAAACCGATTTCATTTTGTTGGCACATTCCTTGCATAGAAAAAGGGCAAAGCATTTTTTCTTGAGTCATTGATTCATTTTTAAAATCATTGATCTTTTAAAGGAGGTTTTCTCATGGTTGTCCCTTACAAACATGAACCTTTTACCGATTTCAAGGATCCGGCTAATCGCGAGGCATTTGAAAAAGCTTTGCAAAAAGTCCGCAGTGAACTTGGAAAAGAATATCCGCTGGTCATCAACGGCGAACGGATTTACACCGAAGATAAATTGGTTTCCGTCAACCCCGCCAACAAAGATCAAGTGATCGGAAAGGTTTCAAAAGCAACCAAAAAACACATTGACCAGGCATTTGAAGCAGCGAACGAAGCCTTTAAAATTTGGCGGAAAATGTCCCCGGAAGCCCGCGCCAACGTGCTCTTTAAGGCCGCTGCCATCACCCGTCGCAGAAAGCATGAAATTTCCGCATGGCTCGTCTACGATGCCGGAAAACCCTGGGATCAAGCCGATGCGGATACGGCCGAAGGCATTGACTTTTTGGAATACTACGGAAGACAAATGCTGGAAATTGCCAAAGGGGAAAAAGTAAACAGCCGTCCCATTGAACAAAACACCTTGTTTTACCAGCCGATGGGACCGGGCGTCACGATTCCGCCGTGGAACTTCGCCTTTGCCATTGTATGCGGAACGACCGTCGCCCCCATCGTTGCCGGAAACCCGGTTCTGATGAAACCGTCGGAAAACACCCCCGTCGTCGCTTACAAAGTCGTGGAAATTTTGGAAGAAGCCGGTCTCCCCAAAGGCGTGCTCAACTTTGTCCCGGGAGATCCCGCGGAAATCGGGGACTATCTGGTTGACCATAAAGACACACACTTCATCAACTTTACCGGTTCCAGAGCCACCGGTGTCCGCATCTATGAACGCGCTGCCAAGGTGCAGGAAGGTCAGACCCACCTGAAACGGGTGATTGCGGAAATGGGAGGCAAGGACACGATCATCGTGGACAAAGATGCAGACTTGGAATTGGCTGCCGATGCCATCGTCTATTCTGCCTTCGGATTCTCCGGACAAAAATGTTCCGCCTGCTCCCGGGTCGTGGTTCATGAGGATGTTTACGACGAAGTGATCGAAAAAACGGTTCAGCGCACCAAAGCGTTGACAGTGGGAAATCCGGCGGAAGAAGATGTGTACATGGGTGCCGTGATCAATCAAAAACAATTTGACAAAATCAAAAGCTACATTGAAATCGGCAAAACCGAAGGAACCCTTGTCTACGGCGGACAAACGGATGATTCCAAAGGATATTTCGTCCACCCGACAATCTTCAAAGATGTGGATCCCAAAGCCCGCATCATGCAGGAAGAAATTTTCGGCCCGGTGGTTGCGTTCACCAAAGCCCGTGATTTTGATGAAATGCTGGAAATCGCAAACAACACGGAATACGGTTTGACCGGAGCCGTGATTTCGAATAACCGGGAACATCTGGAACGGGCAAGATATGAATTCCATGTCGGAAACCTTTACTTTAACAGAGGATGCACCGCGGCCATTGTCGGTTATCAGCCTTTCGGCGGATTCAAAATGTCCGGTACCGATTCCAAAGCAGGAGGCCCTGACCACCTGAAATTATTCATGGAAGCAAAAACGGTTTCCGAAACGTATTGATCGCAGATCGGAAACAGATGAAAGGGATGGGGGCTGTGCAGAAATTGTTGCGTAATTTTTTCATCCGTTTATCTACCAATAAATTTTTAAACCAAAGCGCCCGGAAATGGGGATTTCGCTTGGGGGCCGAACGGTTTGTGGCCGGCACGGACATTGAAAGCGTCACACGCACCATCAAAAAGATGAATCAACAAGGCATCAGCTGTACGGTAGATAACCTGGGGGAATTTGTCTTTCACAAAGAAGAATCCATCCAAGCCAAAAACCAAATCATCGCGATGCTCAATAAAATCAATGAAGAAAATCTGGATTGCCATGTCTCGGTCAAATTGACCCAGTTGGGGCTGGACATCGATCAGGACTTTTGCATTGGAAACATGAAAGAGATCCTGGACATCGCCGCCCGATACGACATTTTCATCAACATTGACATGGAAGACTACATTCACTTCCAACCGACCATCGACGTTTTAAAAACATTGCTGAAAGACTATAACAATGTGGGAACCGTGATCCAAAGCTATTTGCGATGCGCGGAAGAAGTGACGGATGAACTCCGGGATGTCCGCCTCCGGATCGTCAAAGGAGCGTATAAAGAAAGTCCGGATGTCGCCTTTCAATCCAAAGAGGATATTGACCGGAACTTTTTGAAACTGGCCAAGAAAAGACTGACCGGACCGGCTTTCACTTCCATTGCCACGCATGATCACCGGATCATCGGCGAACTGAAAAAGTTCGTCGCCGAAAACGGGATCCCGACGGACCGGTTTGAGTTTCAAATGCTCTATGGATTCCGGCAAGAGATGCAATATGATTTGGCCAAAGAGGGATACCGGATGACCACTTACATGCCCTTTGGCCATGACTGGTTCGGCTATTACATGCGCCGGTTGGCCGAACGCCCGCAAAATCTGAATCTGATCTTCAAAGACGTTTTCAACCGGAAATCCTCCTGAGCCGAAAAGGCGGCGTCACCAGCAGATGGGTGACACCGCCTTCTTCTTTGCCATCCGTTCAGGTTTGCCGGTATGCCACTTGCCCGTTGACAATGGTCATTCGCGTCTTCGTCTTTCCCCACTCCCCGGGATCTGTGGCAAACAAATCCCGGTCATAAACCGTCATATCTGCATAATAACCAACCTGCAGGCGTCCCCGCTCTTTTTCCTCCCCGGCTGCATAAGCACTACCTTTAGAAAATAAGGCTAAAGCTTCGGTCAAGCTCAGTTTCTGCCGGGGGAAATAGCCCGGATGATCTTCTTCCGGTGACCGCCGGGTGACCGCCGCATGAAGTCCCCACACGGGATGAAGCGGCTCGATCGGCGCATCGCTTCCGCCTGCCAGGTGAACACCGGATTGAAGCAATGTTTTCCAGGCATAAGCACACGCCATCAAATCTTCTTCGACGCGGTCCAACACCCAGGGAAAATCGCTGGCCACAAACCGGGGCTGGATGTCCACAGCCACCGGCATGGTTTTCAGTTTCGAAATGAGATCCGGCCGCAAAAATTGTCCGTGAATGAGCCGATGGCGAAGCGTGTGGCCTGTTTTGCCGGGAACCACCGGACAGGACTGCATGGCCTTCAACACATATTCGGCGGCTTGATCGCCAATGGCGTGAGCTGCCACCGGCATCCGTTGTTCCGCTGCCGTTTGCGTCAACCGGATCAATTCTCCCGGTTCGTGAATCAAAAGCCCGTAATGATCCGGTTCATCCCGGTACGGTCTGGAAAGAAGTGCCGTCTTTCCTCCCAACGATCCGTCCGCAAAAATTTTCATCGCCCCGATCCGGAACCACTCGTCCCCATCCCCGGCATTCCACGAACTTTCTTTCAGCTCTTCCAAATAAGGATGATAAATTAATTGATGAGTCCGCAACCACACGCCTTCTTCCCTAAGCTCCCGGTATATCCGGATCAACTCGGACAAACTTTCGACATAACGCAGATCTTCGGTATGGACGGCGGTCAACCCGCAAGCCAACGCCTCTTGCATCGCCAGGCGGATGGTTTCCTTTTTTTCCGTGTAATCCGGTTTCGGTTGGACATCATAAAAAAACCGGGTGGCATTTTCATAAACCCGTCCGTTCAACCGTCCCTTTTCATCCCGTCCCCATTTTCCCTGCTCCGGATCTTTTTCCCCTTCCCGGATTCCGGCCATTTGGTAAGCCAGGCGGTTGACCAGACCGGCATGATGGCAGATGCGGATCAGAAAAAGGGGATGATCCCCGCTTGCTTCATCCAGCTCTTCCAATGTCGGGATTTCGCCTTGCATTTGATTTTCATCCCATCCCATTCCCAAGATCCATTGCCGCGGTTTTAACGACCCGGCCCGGGTACGGATGGCTTGCAACAGTTCTTCTTTGGAACGGCAGAAACTCACATCCATCCACCGCCTTTTTTGCCCGACCCCCGACAAATGCACATGGCTGTCGGCCAGTCCCGGATAAATGTAGCCGCCTTCCAGATCCACCTTCTTCACATCCGGACGCCCGTACTCCAGAAGAATGGAATCATTTTCGCCGATGGCCGCAATCCGCCCGTCCCGCACCACCACGGCTTCCACAGAGGAAGCGCCGGTAGCCGGACGAATGTGTCCATGGTGAAAAATCACCGTCCCTTTCATCTTTCTTCTCCCCCGTTTCATGAATGGAACATGCTTACTCCCATCATAGCGTCTGAATATTCGGCCGTAAAGAACCGGGACACGCGCTGGAAATATTTTGAGGTATAAAAAGAATGCATGTTCGCATATAATGAGAACAAATCCGATCGTTTGTTCGCGTTTTGAGGGGAGGTAAAAGCATGGAAAAAGTGATCTTTCTCGTTGACATGCAATCCTTTTATGCAAATATCGAAAAATCACTTCATCCCGAATGGCGCAACCGCCCGGTGGTTGTCTCCGGCGATCCCAAACGGCGCCACGGCGTGATCTTGGCCGCTTGTCCCCTTGCCAAAAAATATGGCATTCAAAATGCCGACACGTTGCAAGAAGCGCAAAAACGTTGCCCGGATCTGGTTGTCGCCCGTCCCCGCATGGGTTTGTATCTGGAATTTTCCCTGCGCATCACAGAAATTCTGGAGCGTTTCAGCGATTTGGTCGAACCTTACTCCGTGGATGAACAGTTTATCTCAATCCACGGAAGTGAAAAGCTGTTCGGCCCTCCCGAAACCATTGCCCGCAAGATCCAAAAGACCATCCAGGATGAACTTCACCTGTATGCCCGGATCGGGATCGGGCCGAACAAGGTGCTCAGCAAAATGGCCTGCGACAATTTTGCCAAGAAAAACAAGGAAGGCATTTATTGGCTGGATCGAAAAAAATTGAAAACCGATTTATGGCCCCTGCCGGTGCAAAACATGTTCGGGGTGGGCAAACGGATGGGGCATCACCTGAACAAGATGGGGATTCGCACCATCGGGGATCTCGCCCGCTTTCCGCTGAAACGCCTGCAAAAACGGTGGGGGATCCCCGGGCAAGTATTGTGGATGACCGCCAACGGACATGATTTGTCCCCGGTTTCTCCCGACACCTTCGAACACCAAAAAGCGATCGGCCATCAGATGACCTTGCCCCGCGATTACCGGACCGCCGAAGAAATCCGGGTCGTCCTGTTGGAACTGTGTGAAGAGGTCTGCCGCCGGACCCGGTGTCACCATCTTCTCGGCCAAACGGTCAGCGTCGGATGCCGGGGGGGAGATTTTCAAAATCCGTCGGGATTTCACCGCCAATGCAAACTCCCGGAAGCAACCAATCAGACCATGGAAGTTTTTCAATCGGCCTGGCAACTGTTTTTGCGTTTTTGGGAAGGACAGCCGATCCGTTCGCTGGGGGTCAGCTTAAGCCGGTTCCAAACCGATCAAGCCCTGCAACTCAGCCTTTTCGAAGACCGGAACAAAAAAACGGAGCTCGGCTATGTGATGGACGAAATCAAGGAACGCTTCGGCCCGACAGCCATCTTGCGCGCCGTCTCCCTGACGCATGCCGGGCAAGCGCTCAGCCGGGCACAAAAGATTGGAGGTCATGATCGATGAGCTCTGTATTAAACCGCAAAAATCTCCTTTGGGAAGGAAGCCGCATGTTTCTGCCTGAGCATCGCGAAGCCTTGTTGGCCCGGCGAAAAAAGCAAGAAGAATGGAGCCCGCCTGAACTGGCGGAAGACGCGCTCGAAGAAATCAACCAAATTCTTCTGGAGGCATTGCACGGCGATTTCCCTGTCCTGGTCCGCTATGTGAAAAACCGGCGCCCCTGTCAACTGTGCGGATTTGTCGAAAAACTGAATCCGCAGGAGCGCCGGATGAAAATAGCCAATGGCCGCTATGAGGAGATCATCCCTTTTTCCGCCATTTACAGCGTCCAAAAAGTATCCGGTCACCCGTGATGGCTCGTTGCATAACGGGCAGCGGGCCGCCGCCAAAATCTGGCCACCGCCAAAGTCAACAGGACCGCGGCGCCAAAGCGGATCAACAGCAAATATTGGACCGGGATTCCCAAAGGAATAAAAATGACGGTATCTTCAATCACGGCATGACAAGCGGCCAGGAAAATGATGATGAGCGTAATGTCCCGTTTTGACAAATTGTGTTCCTGTGCTTGCTGGATAATCAATCCGGCCCCGAGAAACAAACCAGCCAGCAAACCGCTTGCCATGGTGATGGAACCTTCTTTGGCAATGCCGAACGGCTTTAAGAAGGGAGAAATCCAAACCGCAATCTTGTCCAACACTTTTAAATCTTTCAGCGCCTGCAAAAACAACGTCAACGGAATCAAAATGGCGGCAAATTGAAGAACCCCCGTCGCGGCGGTCCAAAACGCCGATCCGATGATTTCATCCCATCCGGAATAAACCGTTTCCCCGCCAGAAGCCAAATTCACAGAGGCTTTGCTGTTTCCGCCCGGCCAGAACAGATGGATCAAAATCCCCGATAAAGCGGCAAGCCCCCCGCGCACCGCCAGAGGCACCCAAACCGCCACCCCCACTTTCCGGCACAGGGCCGATTCAATGAACATATTGTGGGAAAAACTCAACATCACCGCCAATATAAACACTTGTTTCACCGTCAGATCCAACGCTCCGATCGCTCCCAGAGCGGCATACAGATTCAGCACATTTCCAAGCACCAACGGAATGGCCGCTTCCCCGTTCAATCCGAACAAGGACATAAACGGAGCAAGGAGGTTGGCAAACCACGCCAAAAGTGAAGTATGTTTGGCGATATGCACAAAAAAAGCAATCGGAAAAACCACTTTCGCCAGCTCCAAAGAAGTTTTCCAACCGGACTGAAGTCCCTGTTTCCAATAAATCTTCTGCACAAACGTCCCCTTCTTTCTCTTTTTGCTCTTCCGCTATACAAATCTGTCTCCTGTGTAAACGGAGGATCTCCGCCATTTAAAAAATCCCCCGGATTTCACGGCTGTCCCTTCTGCCGCCGTTGCCATTTTTTCTCCCGGCCCGCTTCTTTTCATTCCGTCTGGTGCCGGTGAAACAACCGGATCCGTCCCCAAGCTTTCCGCTGTCCGGGAATCCAACCGATCAACCCCATAATAAAAACACGCTCTGATAATCTGCTTTTCTACCACATCATAAAATAATTCTCCCAAAACCTTCAATAAAGACAACCGGAGGATCGAAACAAAATGACTGAGTCCGAAACTCCACGGAGCGTGGATGACGTTTCAGAAGCCCCGGGAGATATAATAAAACCCGGGGTGAGGCAATGGATCAAGCAAGAAAAAACACTCCGGCAATTTTTCCAAAACAGGCGCCCATTTTTGATTGGCAACCAACCTGCATCCCGGACGCCGACTGCAGGAATTTTGCAACCAACCCAAAATCGGGCGATGAATATAAGATAAATATAAAAAGATGGAGGCAAGAATATGGATGCTGATAAAATCGGCAAGTTGATTGCCAGACTGCGCAAAGAAAAAAACCTGACCCAAAAAAATATTGCCGATGCGTTGGGGGTGCAAAGCAAAACCGTTTCAAAATGGGAATGCGGAGCCGGATGTCCGGATTTGTCCCTGTGGCCGAAATTGTCCGCCGTTTTGGGTGCGGATATCGCACAAATGATGGAAGGGGAAATCATTCCCAACCGACCGGACGCCGGGAATATGGACAAAGTACGCTTTTATGTTTGTCCAAGCTGCGGAAATATGTTGGTCAGCACCGGAAATGCCTCTGTCTTCTGCTGCGGCAGAAAGCTGGAACGGCTCCGGCCTGCGAAAGCCCTTCACGAAACAGAAATCAAGGCAGAAGAAACGGACACGGATTACTTCTTTACGTTGGACCACCCGATGACCAAAGAACACTATCTTTCTTTTGCCGCCTTGGTCAAAAGCGACAAAGTTTACCTGAACCGGTTATACCCCGAGCAAGACCCTTCTTTCCGGTTCCCGGCCGTCAAAGGCGCGAAATTGTATGTCCATTGTGTCAAGCATGGTTTGATGATGTATTCCGGCAAATATTAATCCCGCCCTGAATCCTTCGGCAATCAAGCGGCCGCCGCACAAGGAGTCCTGCTCCTTGCCCGGCGGCCTTTCTTTCACATCGTCCGGGCAAGCGGAAGGGAACGTTTGCTGCCCGTTGCTTCGCCGCTTAACACCGGACGGATCCGAATGCCATCCACTTTTCCATCCCATGTGGAAACCAGGGTATCTGTTTTCTCTTGTGTCCATCCCCGGAGAATCAACCCGATAAACGTGTGTTCTTCCGCCGGAAGCAAAGCCAGGGACGAAGCTTCTTCAGGGAAAGACGGCGGAAGCATGGATTCGGAAATCTGTCCGCATACTTTGAGCAACAAAAACCGGGTGGGAAACAAATCATCCCCGGAGAGCATCCATGGCTCGTTTGCCGGAAGGGGGTTTTGTTCCGCAAAGCCGTTTGTGTTCAGCAAGTCTTCCACCACTGCGCTGGCTGTCGGTTTCTGTCCCGCACCTTGTCCGACCAATGTCAAATCCTGAACATAATCGCCTTCGACCGTCACGGCATTATAAACATCCCGGACCGAGGCCAACGGATGTTCCTTGGGCACCAGCGTCGGAAAAACCAAACCGGAAACCGGGCCGTTCTCGCCAAATTTTTCGGCCTGTGCCAACAATTTGACCGAATACCCCAATCTCTCTGCCAATTGAAGCTCTCCCGGAAGCATATCGGTAATTCCTTGATAAAAAATGTCCGAAACGGATACCTGCGCCTGAAAAGCAAGCCGCATCAAAATCGTCAATTTATAGACCGCATCCAATCCTTCCACATCGGAGGAAGGATCGCTTTCCGCATACCCTTTTTCCTGGGCTTTTTTTAAAACCTCCGCAAACGAACAACCTTTTTCTTGCATTTGGGTCAGAATATAATTGGTCGTTCCGTTTAAAATGCCTTGGATCCGGTCGATGCGGTTGGCCTTCAGAAAATGGCGGAGGGTGCTGATGACCGGAATGCCTCCCCCGACACTGGCTTCATACCGCAATTGGACTTTGCATTGTTTGGCCAGCTGTTCCAATTCCATGCCGTGTTTGGCGATCAGCTCTTTGTTGGCGGTCACCACATGGCATCCTTTTTTTATCGCCTGTTTGATATACGAATAAGCCGGTTCCACTCCCCCCATCACTTCCACCAACACATCCGTCTCTTCGGTCAGAACCTGGGAAAAATCCGTGGTGATCCGTGCATCCGTGATTTCCAGATCCCGCTTTTTCCCGGGATCTTTCACTAAAATGGCATGGACTTGATACCACTTCCCGGTTTTGCGGGCAATCACATCCTGGTTTTCCTTGAGCATTTTCCATACTCCGCTTCCCACGGTTCCCAAACCGAGCAACGCAACATTCACTTTTTCCATTGTTCCACCTCTGCCTCCCAAAATAAAAACCCCCTTCCATAAAGATAAGAAGAGGGTTGAGATCCGAAGAACGTTCTTCTTATCTTTCAGCGGTTTCAACCGCTGCAGGAATTGGCACCATCCGGTGATTGGCTGATCACCGAGGTTGCCGGGCTTCATCGGGCCAGTCCCTCCGCCACTCTGGATAAGAATGAATCTGCTTTGTATTCAATTCAAAAAATATTTCTGTATATTATGAAGTTCAACTCCTTCTTTGTCAAGGGCCGCTCTTTTAAATAATAAGGTTTTTCAAGATGCCGAGCCGCTCGACTTCCAGTTCCACCACGTCCCCCGGTTCCAAATAGCGGTGCACATCAGTGCCCAATTCCAGGATGCAGCCGGTTCCGACCGTCCCGGAGCCGATCAAGTCGCCCGGGAAAAGCTCACAATCCCGCGAAGCCCGCTCGATCATCCGGGCAAAACTCCAGTAAAGCGATTTTACATTTCCCGATGAAACCTCTTTGCCGTTGATTCTGGCCCGCATCTTTAAATCCCAGTGCTCACCGGACCGGCGGTCTTCCAATTCATCCGGCGTCACCAGATAAGGACCCATCGAGGTGGCGAAATCTTTCCCTTTGGCCGGCCCCAACCCGACCGCCATTTCTTTTCGTTGCTCATCCCTTGCACTCCAGTCATTTAAAATCGTAAAGCCGGCAATATATTCCAACGCCCGTTCGTGCGGAATGTTTTTTCCTTTCTTTTTGATGACACAGGCCACTTCCAGTTCAAAGTCAAGCTCGTTGGTGTATTCCGGCTTCTTGACCCGTGACTCGTGCCCGATAATTGACCGATGATTCGAAAAATAAAAAACAGGAATTTCATACCACTCCGGCACCATGGGAAGTCCCCGCTTATGGCGGCAGGTCTTGACATGCTGCTCAAACGCATAAAAATCGCGAAAACTGTTCGGCACAGGAACCGGCGCAAACAGCCTGGCTTCCTTCTGGCGGATCGCAACGGGCTCCCCTTCGATCTGCAAAGTCCCGATGTCCTCCTGCGCAAGCTGCCTTTCCATCTCTCTGAGGGCGTTGAATTCCGCATCCCCTCTGGCCAGACATTGCCCCATCTCCGTTGCGATTTCATGAGAAAAAACCAAACGTTTTTCAATTTCCAGCCATCTTTGGGCAAGTCCCACATCGATGATCCATGCCCCTGACACCAGTCCCAGGCGGGCACCGGCAATCTCTTCCGTCTGGATGTTCAATTCATCGGCTTTGACGCAATACGTGACCAGTTTCAAAAGCAGATCCCCCTTTATATAAAAGAAACAGACTTTGTAGCTGCTCCATGTTAGCTATAAAGTCTGCATCATCTTTGCCTGGATTCGAAGCGTCTCGTGAACAATCCGCTCTCCCGCATTCGGCGACATCAGCCCGGTAAACCGTTCGACCATGCGATCTCTTTTATAATCCGGCGAAAAAAACTTTTCCAATTGCAACCGGATCGTCTGCGGTCTGGTGATCATGGCCACACGATGGTGCAACAAATATTGTTGATTGGCTTTTTCCTGTCCCGGTAAAGCTTCAAACAAAAACATCGGCAATTTTTTGGCAATGGCCTCGCTGATGGTCAATCCGCCGGGTTTGGTGACCAACAAGTCGGCAGCCGCCATCCTCAGCGGGATGTCGCAACGAAAGGGTTCAATCCGGATGTGTGGTTGATTCACTTTCTTTTGAAGCCGGTGATACAACTGGTTGTTTTTCCCGGTCAACACAACAAATTGCATGGAACGGAGAAGCCGGATTTCATCCACCAACTGCTCCAGCGGTCCGAGACCGGTGCCTCCGCCCATGATCAACACCACCGGTTCGTCGCTTTTTAAATTCAATTGTCGGCGCGCTTCTTCCTTCGGTATTTCTTCATAAAAAGCTTCATTGACCGGTATGCCTGTTTCATGGATTTGAAGCCCTGTTGTCCACTGAATTTGTTCCAACTGGCATTGATTCAGCAAACGCTTGGGCACAAAAAGCGCATGCGGCAACCGCATCAGCCAGATGGGATGCAATTCATAATCGGTAATCACTCCGACGGCCGGAACTTCCTCCCATTGGGTCGGACACAAAAGCAACGCAAAAGGATGGGTGGAAACTATTCGTGTCGGTTGCACTTGTTCAAAGAGTTGCGCCATTTTCTTCCGAATGGACCATCCCATCTTTTCAATGAGTTCGCTTGAGACATAACGAAACATTTTATTGTGATGAGTCCAGTCATATAAATAATGATAAAGGGTTGGAAACTTGTTCAACATTCCGTGATATCCAGATTGCAACAGGGGATGGAAGGTGCCAGGGATCAAATCCAGTAAATCAACCACCTCCGCTGTTACTGCAGGCATTTTTTCAAATTGACACTTCAGTGCCTTGGCGGCAGCATTATGTCCGGTACCGAAGCCCATGGTCAGCAGTAATATGCGTTCGATGGCGCTTCCCTCCTTTGCAAACCCGTTAACCCCTATATACTGTTCCCAAAACTGCCCGGATTTAAATCCGTAATCTCGCAATGAAACCAAACACGCAAAGTGCAGCAACCACTCGGACAACTCTTTGGATGCCGTGCTGCGGGCCGTTTCCCCCGTTTCCTTTCGCCTTCGGCACGATCCGTCCGACACCTCCGGCTCTTCCCATTGAACAAAAACGGCTTGGCTACTTCCATCTTTACGTCATCCGGATGGCGAATATGCTTTCCCGCCCGATGAAGGATGTCCCGTTGAACCAGTCTTCATCCTCCCGCTTCTCCCTCACTTCAGGGAAGCGGAAAAAATGACACAGGGCCGCTGTATCTCTATATTCTACACTTTTTTGAAACAGGGAGCAAAAACACGGATGCTATTTAAAAAAGACGTGTTCACCAATGCGCATTTTCTTGCTGTTCGACGCTTTTTTCTCCATCCATTCGGAGGTGGCGATTTCCGGATTGTAATAATAAACGGCTCCTTGTGTCGGATCCTCCCCTTGGATCGCCATTTCCACCGCTCTTACCGCCTTGGCGTCCGGCTCCAGTTGAATTTGTCCGTCACTGACCGCCGTAAAAGCATTTTTCTGATAAATCACTCCACGGATGCTGTCCGGGAAAGCCGCATGTTCCGTCCGGTTTAAAATCACCGCGGCCACGGCCACCTGCCCCTTGAACGATTCTCCGCGGGCTTCTCCGTAAACCGCTTTGGCCAACAGCCTTTTTTCCGAAGGCGTGACATCAAATCTTTTTTTCCCCGGCCCATCGCCGGCCATTTTTCCTTTTATTTCATTTTTACCGGGTTGCGCGGTGTTGCCCGTTTCTTTCTTTTGCATGGATTTCCCGGCCAAGCGAACCGGCTTGGTTTTCCGGGCATCTTGTTTCACATGGGAAACAGCGATCCCCTCGCTCAACGCTTCTTGATTCCTCTCTTTCCATAAGCGGATATATTCTCTGTCATCCACTGCTGCGGATGTTTTCTTCAATATTTTCCGGTCTGCCATTTTTGCATGTCCTTGATGGGCGGTTTTATACAAAACAATCACAGCCATGGCAAGAATTGCAATGGCCGCCGCCAGATTTTTCGCTGTCTTCATTCAATCCCCTCCCCTTTTTGACCGGGCAGAGCTACACAATCGCTATTGTAGGAGAAGGGATTTTACGACTCAATAGTGATTTATTGGGAATCAAAAGACACAAAAAAAGACACAGCGTTTTTGCTGTGTCTTTTTACCGGGATTAACCGCGAGCGGCGAGGTAACGTTTGTTTACTTCTTCCCAATTAACAACGTTCCAGAACGCTTCAATGTATTCCGGACGTTTGTTTTGGTATTTGAGATAGTAAGCGTGCTCCCAAACATCCAAGCCCAGGATCGGGGTCGCCCCTTCCATCAACGGGCTGTCTTGGTTCGGCGTGCTGGTGACGGCCAACTTGCCGTCTTTCACAACCAGCCATGCCCAGCCGCTTCCAAAACGACCTTTGGCTGCATTGGAGAATTCTTCTTTAAAGGCATCGAAGCTTCCAAATTCGGCATTAATGGCTTCTGCCACTTCACCCGTCGGGGCGCCTCCTCCGTTCGGGCTCAAAATTTGCCAGAACAAGCTGTGGTTTGCATGTCCGCCTCCGTTGTTGCGGACAGCGGTGCGGATGCTTTCCGGCAAAGCATTCAAGTCCGAAATCAATTCTTCCACGCTTTTGGCACCAACATCGTGCCCTTCCAGCGCAGCGTTCAAATTGTTGACATAGGTCGCATGATGGCGGTCATGGTGAATTTCCATGGTGGTTGCATCAATATGCGGTTCCAAAGCGTCTTTTGCATATGGCAGTGGCGGCAATTCGTATTTGGCCATGGTTTTTAACCTCCTATGTAATGAAAATGAATGGCTTTTTGGGACATTGGAAACAAAACCAACATCTATATTTATTATGCTTGAAATTTAAGTATTTAGTCAACCGATACGTTGAAGGAGAGGAATGAAATGCGTAATGTCCTCCAAAACATAATCCGCCCCCAGCTCTTCAAACTTCGCCCGGGCTGCTTTCCCGGTGAGACCGGTCAAAGTTGCGGCAAAATCACAGCCCATTTTCCGGGCCGCAAGCAAATCGGCCACCGAATCGCCCACAATCAAAATCTCTTTTCCGTTTTCAAACGGCAACGGATGGTCCAGACAATCGCTGATGTCTGCCTCCCTCCCCAAGTAAGCCCGGACATAGGTAAATGGCTCGGGCTTTCCGAGCGGGGCGCGATGGGGATATGCTTTTTCCGCTTCCATCACATCACTTGCCGTGGCAATATGGTTCTCATCCAGCAAGGTGAACCAGCCGAACGAGCGGAAAGGGACTTCCGTTTCCAAAAAGGAGCGCCCGGTTCCGATTCCGGCTTTGATTCCCTTTTCTTTTAACGTTGTCAGCAATTGCCTGACCTTTTCCGGTTCGGCAAGGGGAATTTCATTTTCAAGAAATCCTTTTTTCCCTTTTTGTCTCGCCGGTTTGCCCTCTGTTTCCTCAAATCTTTGATCACCCAAATACCATTCCTGATAAACCGAGTAAGCCAATTTCCACAAGGAAGAATTCCGGGAAAACGCATCCACCGCGAAACCAAACCATTCATAAGCCAGTTCATTGAAATAAATCAACAATTGATGTTTGTCCAGGTTTTCTTTCCCGTCAAACAGAGAGATAAAGCCGGAAAACCGCAGTTGAAAGCCGTTTGCCTCGTTTTGGATCGCTTGGAGCACCTCCACCGTCACCGGTTCACTCAATAATTGTTTTACCCTCTCCGGTTTTTCTTCATACAATGCCTTCAAAAAGAGCATCAGCTGTCCCGAAAAGACGAGGTAAACCATATCCCAGTTGGAATTGAGCCCCTTTTGTTTCATCCAGTCCAAAACTTGATCGTTTACAAAAACCTCTTTCCGGATCCGGCGGATCTGCTCTTCGGAAGGCCGGACCACATGTTTTTGGTCATCCAGCCCCAGATATTGCGGCGAATGGAGCAATTCCCACACGGACAGCGCCGAAGCGTCAAAACATCTTTCTTCACTTAAAAACACACCATCCACATCAAATAAAACCGTTTTATACAATCGGAACACCCCTTTTGAGAAAAACATCACATTCTGCCTTTCGCTTCATTGTAATAAAGCACTCCTTGTCTCGCAAGAAAGGAATCTTCTTCTTTTTGCGACTTTGAATGAAATCTCTTGCGCAACATCCTGAAATGAGACTCTCTTCTTCACAAATCATTTAACATCCATTATTATCTAAATAGACAGAAAAAACAAATTTACTGGCGAGGAGGCATGCCGATTGCGTTTTTTCAAATGGTCCTCTCTTTTGATCACGACCATTGCCTTCACACTCATTTTTTCATTTTGGCCGACGGTTTCTGATGCAGCTTCCTTCGGTTACAAAATAGAAGTCAACAAAGCCACCAACCGTCTCTATCTGTATCAAGGCAATCAATTGAAAAAAGTATATCCGGTGGCTACCGGGCGTCAGCCGGGGTTGACCCCGGAAGGCACGTTTCCCGTGGTCATCAAAATCAACAAACCCGGCTGGAAAGGCATCCCGGGAGGAGATCCGAAAAACCCGCTGGGCGAACGCTGGCTGGGTCTCCGCGTGAACGGGGACCAGGGCAGAACTTACGGCATCCACGGCACCAATCAACCCGGGTCGATCGGGAAATATGTTTCCAACGGCTGCATCCGCATGCGGAACCAGGACGTCATCGAATTATCGAAGCTGGTTCCGACAGGTACACCGGTTTGGATTCACAGCGGCAAAAGCAATCAAAAACCACAAGGGAAACAGAACGGACAACCCGTTTTACAAACCGCCACCATTACGGGCAACCACGTTCATATCCGGACCGCCCCTTCCCTCAGCGCCGCGATCATCGGAAAATTAAACAAAGGCGCCCGTCTTTCGGCCACGGGAAAAACGAAGGATTGGGTGCAAGTGAAACTGGCGGACGGACGCACTGCTTATGTCCATCAAAACTATATCCGGGTGCAAGGGAACACTGGCGGAAATCAACATTCAATCCGTGTCGGTGTCTTTTTGGCCAATATCCGGTCTCAGCCTTCTTTGTCGGCAACCATTCTTCAACGCGTTCCCAAAGGAATGGTCTTGACCGCCATCGGGAAAGAAGGGCATTTTTACAAACTGCGCCTGAAAGATGGATCGATCGCATACATTCACGAAATTTGCATCCGCCGGTAAACGGATGTGTCATGCCTCTGACGAGGCATTTTTTCTGCGCGAAATTCAAATAATGGTAAAATTCCTCCTGCTCTCTCCCCCAATTTTTCCGGTATAGTTAATTTCAGTTGATGATTCGCAAGCAAGGAGGGGGAAACGATTGCATGATCCGATCGGGCTTCATTCCGGTTAAACTCCTGCTGCTTTCACAATAACATGTAGGAGGGAAAAGAAGCGTTGAAACATATAAAATGGATTTTCTCATCCATTTTGGCCATCGTTCTGGTCTTCGGTTTTTACTTTGGAACCGCAGGCGCTGCGGCCAATTACCAAATCGAGGTCAATAAATCCACGAACACACTCTATTTATATAAAGACGGTACCTTGGAAAAAACATACCGGGTGGCGACCGGCCGCAC
This sequence comes from Thermoactinomyces vulgaris, assembly GCF_005886755.1. NCBI lineage: Bacteria > Bacillati > Bacillota > Bacilli > Caryophanales > Thermoactinomycetaceae > Thermoactinomyces > Thermoactinomyces vulgaris. The sequence goes on along the minus strand of NZ_CP039710.1, from coordinate 731,709 downwards.
GAAAGAATTGACTCCCGAAGGAACATTCACCATGGTGGTCAAGATCAACAAACCCGGCTGGAAAAACATCCCGGGAGGAGACCCGAAGAACCCGTTGGGAGATAAATGGATGGGAATCAGTGTCAATGAAGACAATGGACGTACTTACGGCATTCACGGGACCAATCAACCGGAAAGCATCGGAAGCCACGCTTCGAGCGGATGTGTACGGATGAAAAATGAAGATGTGAATGAATTGTACAAAATCGTCCCTGAAGGCACCCCCGTGTGGATTCACAGCGGAAAATCGACGGGGAAATGGGCCGGAGATCCTTCCTTTGCCGTTCAACCGACAAGCGGCCAATTGAAAGTGACGGTCAACCTGGCCAATATCCGGACAGGCCCTTCACTGGGAGCCTTTGTCACGGAACAGGCTGAAACAGGGACGGTTCTGGAAATGACCGGCTTTGTCAAGGATTGGTATCAAATCAAAACACCGGGCGGCAAAACCGGGTTTATCCATTCATCTACCGTGACGAAAAACACCGGTTCTTCCAATCAGAATAACTTTACCGATGCCACCGGTTCCATCAAAGTCACCGGTTCCGTGACCAACATCCGGTCCAATCCGTCTTTGTCCGCTCCGATTGTGCAAAAAGTAAACAAAGGCACCCAACTTGTGCTGACCGGAGAAAATGCGGAATGGTACCGGGTCCGGTTATCCAGCGGTTACACCGCATACGTCCATAAAAGTGTCGCCGAAAAAACAGAAGCCAAAACACCCGATGCCCAAACGATCAAAGTAACGGTCTTTCTTGCCAACATTCGTAATTCCCCTTCAGAAAATGCAACCATTATCATGCGAGTGGCTCAAGGAACGGAACTGAAAAAAATCGGAAACAACGGTGATTGGCACATCATCCAATTAAAAGACGGGCGCACCGGATTTATACATCACAGTGTTGCCCAATAAAAAGGAAGGAGAAACATTGGTTTCTCCTTCCTTTTTTTATCAAACAGTCAACATCCGGTCCAACGCGACCTTGGACCAATGTTTGGTTTCCTCATCCACTTTGATGACATGAATCGGGTTTCCCTCCAGGATACTTTCCAGCGCCCATAATAAATGGGGGCGGTCAATCCGGTTCATGGTCAGACAGGGACACATCGTCGTGCTTAGCAGTTCAATATGCTTGTCGGGATGTTCCTGGGCCAGCCGTTGCACCAAATTGACTTCGGTGCCGATGGCCCAGCGGCTTCCGGCCGGCGCTTCTTCGATCACTTTGATGATATAGCTGGTCGAACCGGAATCATCGGCCAATTGCACCACATCAAAAGAACATTCCGGATGGACGATCACTTTCATTTCCGGATCCCGCTTGCGAATGCGGTGCACTTGTTCAGGAGTGAACTTTTGATGCACGGAACAATATCCTTTCCATAAGATCATGCGCACCCGATCCAACGGCCCTTTTTGCTCCTCAAACTTTCCGTCTGCAGGATTCCAAACCACCATTTCTTCCAAGGGAATGCCCAATTGATCATAAGCGGTGTTGCGCCCCAGGTGTTGATCGGGGAGGAAAAACACGCGCTTCTTTTGGCGGAATGCCCAGTCTAACACCTGCTTCGCATTGGAAGACGTACAGGTGGTTCCGCCGTGCTTTCCGACAAAAGCCTTGATCGCAGCCGTGGAATTGACATAAGTGACCGGAATCACCGTGTCTTGAAATGTTTCCTGCAAAACTTCCCAAGCTTCTTCCACTTCTTCAATGTCCGCCATATCCGCCATGGAACAACCGGCGCGCAGGTCCGGCAAAATCACGGTTTGCCCCGGGGACGCCAACGTATCGGCCGTCTCAGCCATAAAATGCACCCCGCAAAACACGATATATTTGGCGTTCTTCTGCTTCGCTCCCGTCTTGGCCAATTGCAAGGAATCCCCGCGGAAATCGGCATATTGAATCACATCATCCCGCTGGTAGTGATGGCCGAGGATCACCAAATCGTCCCCCAGTGCTTTTTTTGCCTTTTGAATCCGTTCGTCCAGCTCCTGCCCGGACATGGAACGGTAAACCTCCGGCAAATCTTGATCCAAGTAATTCAACATGGTATCCATCATCGAGATGCCTCCTCCCCAAAATCCAAACTGATATCAAGAGCGGAAACCGAATGCGTCAGCCAACCGAGCGATACCGCATCCACCCCGGTCTCCGCAATCGGGCGGATCGTTTCCGGTGTGATCCCTCCGGATGCCTCGGTCCATACCCGGCCGTCGATCAAACGAACGGCTTCCCGCAGTGTGTCAAGATCCATATTGTCCAGCAAAATCGCATCCACATCATGCTTTAAAATTTCTTTCACTTGTTCCAAGGTATCCGCTTCCACTTCAATTTTCACCATGTGCCCGACATGTTTGCGGGCCCGTTCAATCGCCGCCGCCAGACTCCCCGCCATCGCAATGTGATTGTCTTTAATCATCACGCCGTGGCTTAATCCAAACCGGTGATTGGTGCCGCCGCCGACACGGACGGCATACTTCTCCAACTGCCGCAACCCCGGTGTCGTTTTCCTTGTGTCCAACACCTGGCACGAAAGCCCTTCCAACCGGTCCACCAACTGCCGGGTCATCGTGGCAATGCCTGACATCCGTTGCAAAAGGTTCAGCGCTACCCTTTCCCCCGTCAAGATGGCTCGGGTCGGTCCGGTGATCCGGGCAATCGCCGTTCCTTTTTTCACCCGGTCCCCTTCCCGGACCAGCCATTCCCACCTTATTTCGGGATCCAACTCCCGGTACACGGCTTCCGCCACCGGCAAACCGGCAATCACCCCGTCTTGCTTGGCAATAAACAAACAAGAACTTTGATGATCCGCCGGCACCAGCGCTTCCGTCGTGAGATCGCCGGCACCGATGTCTTCGTTCAACACTTCACGAATCCATTGCTTTAATGCTATCCAATTCACGATGAAATCCCCCCTTGGATCACTTTGTGTTTTTCCGCCCATTCAGGAATGGTTTGCGGGAAATCACGACGGTAATGCCCCCCTCTGCTCTCCTCGCGCCATCGTGCAGCTTTCATCACCAATTGTGCAGTCGTTAACATATTTCTCAACTCAAACATCCCCGGCAGAACGCGTCCCGAATCCTGCAACCGTTTCAGCTTGGAAAGCCCTTCAGCCAATCCTTCCGATGTGCGGACAATGCCTGCGTGATCCCACATGATCTGCCGGATTTCCTTTTTGATTTTTTCTTCCGTTTGTTTATCTTGGCACAAACGAGGAAATTGCGAAGGAAGTTGCATCGTTGTGGACTGCTCTTCATAAGACGACAGCTTTTCCGCCACCCGTTGCGCAAAAACCGTTCCTTCCAGCAAAGAATTGCTCGCCAGACGGTTGGCACCGTGGACACCCGTGCAAGCCACTTCCCCACATGCAAACAGCCGCGGGAGGGAAGTCCGTCCATAAGAATCGGTTTTGATTCCTCCCATGATAAAGTGCGCGGCCGGCCGGACGGGAATCCATTCACGTTCCGGATCAATCCCGGCTTTGCGGCATTTCTTGTAAATGGCAGGAAACCGGTGGGCAAATTTCCCTTTCAAATGTCTTGCATCCAAATACACTTGGTTCCCTTGCTGCATTTCGGTGTAGATGGCCCTGGACACCACATCCCGGGGAGCCAGATCTTTTAATTCGTGATACCGTTCCATGAACCGGTCTCCCGATTCCGTCACCAAAACGGCGCCTTCGCCCCGCACGGCTTCCGAAATGAGAAACATCGGGTTTTGATCGACGGCCAGTGCAGTCGGATGAAACTGAATAAACTCCATGTCTGTCAATTGCACGTTGGCACGATGTGCCATTGCAAAACCGTCACCGGTGGTCACCAGGTCATTGGTCGTATACTTAAAGACCTGACCGCATCCTCCCGTCGCCAAGACCACCCCTTTCCGTGCCAGATAACACGTCGGCTCCCGACCGGTATCCAGTGCAATCACTCCGCGGCAAGTTTCGTTTTCCACCAACAAATCGGCCACCATTGTATGCGTTTGCATATGAATGGATTTTCGCCGCTTGGCTTGCCGCAGTAAGGTGGAAGTGATCCCGGCTCCGGTTGAATCCCCGTGCACCCGCAAAATCCGGGAAGCCGAGTGGGCACCTTCTTTGGCCAGCAAATAGGTATTCCCCTTTTTATCAAAAGGCGTTCCCCAATCTGCCAGCAACCGGATCGTGTCGGGAGCCATCTTAACCATCAAACGCACGGTATCCTCATCACACAAATCCACTCCCGCCCGCAGTGTGTCCTGCCAATGCAGGTTGGGAGAGTCTGCAACGCCGACGGCCGCGGCAATCCCGCCTTGGGCCCGGTAAGAATTGCTCTCATCTTCACATGCTTTGGTCAAAACCTTCACTTCTCCGGTTTCGGATAAGAAAAGCGCTGTCATTAAACCGGAAATCCCGCTCCCTACGACAATATAATCGGTAGTGACTTGTCTCATCATGATAAGGTCCTTTCAAAAAACGTTAACAATTTGTTCATATTCATTTTCTCAATAACGAAAGGAATGTCAATAGCAAATTTTTTCTTTTTATGTTTTGAACACTTCACGAAAAAAGGTCTGTCGTTCTTTTTTTTCGCTATAATAGGTGGAGAAAGCTTTACAAATGCGGAGGTTTAATCGATGAAACCCATTTATTTGGATTATGGGGCCACCAGTCCCGTACGGCCGGAGGTCATGGAAATCCTTCTTCCTTTCTTCCAAAAAGAATATGCCAATGCCGGCAGCATCCATGATTTCGGACAACGAAGCCGGGATGCGATCGAGTTGGCAAGAAAACAGGTGGCTGACTCGCTGGGCGCTTCATCCCCGCGGGAAATCATCTTTACCGGAAGCGGCACCGAAGCCAATAACCTGGCCATCCTGGGAGCGGCCAGAAAACACCGGAACCGGGGAAATCATGTGATTACGACATCCATCGAGCACCCTTCGGTCCTGGAAGCATGCAAACAATTGGAGAAAGAAGGGTTTGAGGTCACTTACCTGCCGGTCGATCCATACGGCCGAATTTCTGTGGAACAAGTCAAAGATGCCCTGACGGAGCAAACCATTCTGGTCAGTGTCATGGCCGCCAACAATGAAGTGGGAACGCTGCAACCGATCAAAGAAATTGGCCGGCTCCTTCGCGACACACCGGTTTTGTTTCATACCGACGCGGTGCAATTTTACGGCAAAATCCCCTTTTCCGTTCAGGAACTGGGCGTGGACCTTCTTTCCGTCAGCGGGCACAAAATTTACGGTCCCAAAGGAATCGGCGCTTTGTATATCAAAAAAGGAATCCGGATTGAACCGGTTCTCTTTGGCGGGGGCCAAGAAAGAGGCCTGCGTCCCGCGACCCAAAACACGCCCGGAATCATCGGTCTCGGAGCAGCCGCTTATCTGATGAGCCAAGAATTGGAACAAGAACGGCAACGGTTGACCCGGTTGCGCGATCTGTGCCTGAAGCGGATCCAAAAGGAAATCGGCCAAGTGGATTTAAACGGCCATCCAAGCAACCGGTTACCCAACAATCTGAATCTCAGTTTTCACGGGGTCGAGGGACAAGCCGTTTTGTTGGAACTCAACCGCAAACAAATTTTTGTTTCCAGCGGTTCCGCTTGCAGTGCAGGGAAACATGCCCCTTCCCATGTCCTGATGGCCATGGGCAAAAGTGAAGAACAAGCCTATCAAAGCCTTCGCATCACCTTTGGCAGGGAAACCACCGAGTCGGATATCCATCAACTGGTGGATCATTTAAAAGAAATTCTTGAAGACTTGCGATCCTTCTTGCGAAACAAACCTTAATACTTGGAGGCTGTTTCCATTGCAAAAATATATCAAAGGATGCTTGAAGTTATTGTCCGGTTTGCTGATTGCCGTTTTGTTTTGGATTTTGTTTGTCTTTTTGCAACAAGTGAATTATCGGGATCCGGAACAGATTTACTTAATGGGAACCCCTGTCGCCTACGGGTTTGTCTTTTTCTTTTTATGTATCTCTGTCGGTTTTATCTTTTCCTTTTTCAAAAACCGGTTCCAACCCGCCAAATTAAAAAGGCGTTTCTTTGTTTTTGCTTTTTTCTATTTGGTCAGCAGCCCGCTTGTGATTTTAAGCTTTGACAATTATTTGCTCGTGACTCCCCAAGGTCTCGGTTACAGCCGCTTTTTCAGCATCGAAGACATGCATTTTTACCGCTGGCAAGACATCAATCACGTGGTTTTGGACTACAAGCCGGAACAACTTCCGTTTATGAAAGAAAAACTCCGTCTTCAATATCACATCCATTTTAAGGATGGAACAGCCTACAACCTGAACAGTTACAATTCACCGCTTTATGATGCCAGCCAATTCAAGGCGATTCATCGCACGTTGCTTCGGAAACAAGTTCCGGTGATGATTGAACGTCCCTTGCCTGCGGATGTTTCCCCCGATTCATTCATTTATCAGATGTTCCATTTTCACTCGCAATAAAACATCCCCTCCCCAGGCTGACAACCCGGGTGAGGGGATGTTTTCAATCATTTGGCCAATTCATAAATGGCTTGGGCATAAATCGCAGTGGCCTTCAGCAATTCATCCACATCGATATATTCATCACGCTGGTGTGCGGTTTCGGCACTGCCCGGGAACAACGGCCCAAAGGCAACGCCGGTGTCCAGGACCCTAGCATACGTTCCTCCTCCAATGGCGAGAATCCACGCTTTTTCTCCGGTTTGTTCTTCATAGACTTTCGTCAGCGTCCGGATCAAGGGGTGATCCGGTTCCACAAAATGAACCGGCTTATGGTCGGCCTCCGGAATTTGGAAACCGTATTCGGCCAATTTTTTCTCTGCCGTTTGCAAAATCTGACCGGCATCGCCGTTTTTGGGATAGCGGATATTGATGCGGATCATTTGTTTTTCCCCGGCTTCAAAGCGGAAAACCCCGGCATTGACGGTAAGGGGTCCCATCCATTCATCGGACACCTGAATGCCCAGTTTCTCCCCGAAGAAACTGTCCACAAAAAGATCATTGATCATGCGGACATAATTTTCCCCTTCCGGATCCAAAGGAACTTCCGCGAGGAAACGGGCCATAAACAACGCCGCATTTTTTCCTTTGTCCGGTTCCATGCCATGATGGGCTTTCCCCTCCATCACAATGGTGACACCCTCGTTGCTTTCTTCGGCGTATCCCTGAATCCTGCGGGTAAGCAGATAGTCTTGAACCTTTTCTTTCAATGCGAAGACATCCCCGTCTCCACTCAGCCGGACGGTGGCCACGTCCGGAACCATGTTTACGCGTTCCCCGGATTCAAATCGTTCCAATGTCCATGCGCCATCCCTGTTCGCCGGTTTTTGGCCGGATTTTACCGCCTGGATATCCAAAAATCCTTTCTCGGCCGCAATGATCGGAAAATCGGCATCCGGGCTGAATCCCATCACCGGCATCTCTTCTTTCTCGAAATAATGAGCCATGCAGCGCCAACGGGACTCTTCGTCCCCTCCCACAATCAGCCGGATCCTTTTGGACAAATTGAGCCCCAGATCCCTGATGATCTTCAAAGCAAAATAAGCCGCCATGGTCGGGCCCTTGTCGTCCAAGGCACCACGGGCATACAATTTTCCATCGCGGATTTCGGGTTGAAACGGAGGACTCGTCCATCCATCTCCCGCCGGAACCACATCCACATGGGACAAAATTCCGATAATCTCCTCCCCATCGCCGTATTCAATATGCCCGGCATAACCGTCCACATTTTTGGTTTGAAAGCCGTCCTTTTTGCCCAATTCCAACATATAATGAAGTGCTTCCGCCACTTTTTCCCCAAACGGAGCCCGGGCGGAAGCCGTGGATTCATCCAAAACACTTTCAATGGACAATAAGCTTTTTAATTCCGCTAACAATTCATCTTTCCGTTTCAACACTTCTTCCTGCCATGCCACTTGGTTCATAACCGACTCCTCCTGTTTCACGTTCATGCCTTTTCTCCTTTCCGTTATGTATAGTCAGAGATGATGAGCCAAACGTGAATATTCTCCTTAAAATGGAATAAGTCTCTTTTTATGGAATTTATTAGATGCATGACTTATTTCTAATTAATATACCACGTTTGGGTAAAAAGAGTAAAATGAAGCAAGCTTCACCCCTGTTTCAGATTGTTCATATTTTTTAATAAAAAAGAAAAGACTTGTGTTGCCACAAGTCCTATCAACCTTCTAAAAATTTCAAGACATGGTAAAAGAGAAAGCCCATCACAGCCGTACCCGGAAGGGTCAGCACCCAGGCATAAATGATTTTTCCGGCCACACTCCAACGCACGCTGCGGACACGTTCCGCCGCACCGACGCCAATGATTGAACCCGTGATGGTATGTGTCGTACTGACCGGAATCCCAATTTTCGCCACCGCGGTCAACAAAATGGCCGACCCGGTCTCAGCGGCAAAACCTTGCGGCGTTTCCAAACGGCTCAACCGGGAACCGATCGTATGGATGATTTTTCGTCCCCCCATTGCGGTTCCCAAGCCCATGGCCAAACCCGCAGCCACTTTGACCCAGCTTGGCACCGTCAATTCACTGTATGAACCGTACGCCACCAAGGCCATGGCAACGATCCCCATCGCTTTTTGCGCATCGGAAGCCCCGTGGCTGAACGCCATAAACGCAGACGAAATAATCTGCAACGGTTTAAAAATTCGTTTCACCCGGGAGCGGGGCATGGTTTGGAAAAGTTTCCGAATCAATTTGATCAGACTTCCCGAGAAAAGTGCTCCCAATACGGGAGAAATCAACATGGCAACAAGAATCATAATAATTCCATGAACTTTAAGAACGCCAAAACCTTTATATGCAATCACCGCCCCGATCAAACTGCCGATCAAGGCATGGGATGAACTGGTGGGAAGTCCCAACAGCACCGTGATGATATTCCACATGATCACTGCCAATAAAGCCGATATCAACAAAACCAATGTCACATTTTCCGGATCCACAATATCCTTTCCGATCGCTTTTGCAACCGCCGTGGAAAAAAAGGCCCCGGCCAGGTTTAATACCGCGGCCATGAAAATGGCTGCCCACGGGGATAACGTGCGTGTCCCCACCACCGTCGCAATCGCGTTGGCGGTATCATGCCATCCGTTTGTAAAATCAAACACCAATGCCAATACCACAACTGCAACCAGTAACCAAAACGGATCAAGCATACTTCATTACCACACTTTCCATCACGTCCATCACATCTTCAAAGGAATCCGTGACACCTTCCAGTTTTTGATAGATCTCTTTCATTTTGATTAATTCAATCGGGTCAATCGACTCTTCAAACAACGCACTGATGCTTTCCCGCATCAATTTGTCGCCTTCATTTTCCAACGAATTGATTTCGACGGAAATCCGGCGAATGGTATCAAAATCCCGTTTTTCCAATGCGACAAATGCTTCCTGTAACTGTCGCGCCGATTTTTCCAGGATTTCTCCATACTGGATCAGGTAAGGCGTCGTTTTGTTGACATGCATATAAACAAACCGCGCGGCGCATGCTTCAATCCCGTCCAAAACATCATCCAGATAATAAACCAATTTCAAGATGTCTTCATGATCAAGAGGAGTGACAAACGCCTTGTTGAGTTCCTGGATCACAAGATGAGTGTAATCGTCCCCCTTATGCTCCAGTTCTTTCAATCTTTCCGCATATTGTTCCTTTTCTTCCAGGGTTTCCACGTTTTCGCGGAACAGCTGTACGGCCTCGATGATGTTGGTGGTTGCATCCACCATGGTTTGGTAAAAAATCTTGTCCTTTGACCGGTTAAAGAGCACAATCATTTCCTCCCAATCAACCATTTTTTAACCAAAAATTATCTTATTCTTAAAAAAGAAGTTTTGAAATACCTCAGCCTGAGACTTAACCAATTATTTATCTCTGATTTAAAAAAACTTAACAAAAACTTTACATTGGAAATAAAAAACACACGACATATCTTGATATCCAATGCGGTTTGGCGGTATTGGAAGAAAAGGAACAACAGGCACCACGGGCTTTTTCAGGGACGGACCGGATCCAATCATTTATTTTAACACAGAAGTAAACAGCTGACTTAAAGGAAGAATCTTCTTTTCATCTTGCAAAATTGTCCCGACGACGGAAATGCACTCTGTTTTATCTATTTCCCAAATGAAAAGATTATATAAATGCATAAAAAAAGACACCCTTTGCAGGTGTCTTCAAAGCCAATCCGGCGAGGCGTCACATATGAACATTGCTGTGCAAATAGGTTCCTTCAATTTGTAAATAAAGCAAATTGATCTCACTGATTTTCTTGGACAGCTCGTTCATTTCCTCGTTGGTTTTAAAAAAGAGCTCTTCATCTTCTGTATCCTTCAATTTTTCATAAAGCTCCATATAAGCTTGTTCAAGTTGTTGGAGCCGGTCCGGAATTTTGGCACACACTTGTTGGCAAGCCCATTCAAATTCCTGCTTCTTCTCCGGGGACAAACTTTCATAATCCACGTGCAAAACCGGCCGCATCAATTCCAACTCTTGGTCATAGCGAAGCTCAAAAGCGGGTTTTGTCATCATCTTCACCTTCACCTTTTTAGGGTTGCGGCTTTTCTTCCGTATTTAACTGCATATTGCGTTTCACTTGATCTTGCAAATCCTCTTTGATCAATTGCTCCGTTTTCAGCTCGATCTGATCCGGATCCCCTCCGGCTTCTTTCCAATCTTTGAGCAAACCGGACACTTCTTTGCGGTAATCTTCATCCAGTTTGTTGCCCACCTCATCAAAACGCTGTCTCACATAGTTTTGCAGCTGTTCATTTCTTTGTTCAATCCAGGAACGGATTTGTTGAAAGGTTCGCTGGTCGATTTTTTGATCATCTTTGATAAAGTGGTTGGCTTTTTTCAGACGATCCGATTCCTGGTCCACTTTGGTTTGCATATCGGCATAATATTGTTGCAGGCGTTCTTCATCATAGTGATGGGCTTTTTGCACCGAATTGATTGCACGGATCGCCCACGGTTGCCGGGATTCTTTCAAGCGTTCCGTTTCGGATGACAATACCTTTTCCAATTCCTGTTCATTTTTGACGGTGGCATAATCCCCGCCGGTTTGATCGGCTATGTTTCGCAATTGCTGTTCGGTTTTCGCTTCCACATCCAAACCGATCACATGAACATTGGCTGCGGTGTCGGACAAATGCAGGGCTTGTGCCATTTTTTCCGGATTGCCGTCACAGTTGTCATAACCGTCCGTGATCAGAATGACATGGTTTTCCACCTGACCGGGTGCCCCTTTTTTCATATCCGGTTGGGATTTAAACAATGCCAGGGCCAGGGGATTGTAGCCCGTCGGTTGAACCCGGCTCAAAGCTTGTTCCAACTGTTTTTGGTCATACCGGGAACCTGCATAAATTTTTTGGGTGCTGTTGCATGACCGGTCCCGGTCCTTCAACTCCGGACTCCCTTCATGTCCGTAAATGCGCAACTGGAAATCCACCGTATTTTGCGGAAAGCGTTTGGCCAATTGTTGAAGTGATTTTTTCACCGCATCCATCTTCGGTTGTTCTTTCAATTTTCCTCCCATGCTCCCGCTCGTATCCAGTAAAACCACATAGTTCATTTTTTTGTTTTCCGGATCCGTCTTCGATTTCTTCGCTGCCTCTTCCGCTTGCAGCCAGCGGTCTTTCACATTGCGCCATGCTTCGCTTTTGGCTTTATAGGTTTGATGGGAGAGTGCATCAAACGCTTCGATATCCTCTTTATAATTTTCGCCGACCAACCCCAGCAAATAAGCATAAGCTTTGTCATCCGACAAGCCTTTCGGCATTTGCTGCAAAGCGTTGATGACTTCATTCCGCTCATAATTTTTCCCGGCGTATCTTCCTTGCCCGTCATCATTCAATATCGCCTGCAACTCGGTGTGGGGAGCCGGGCTTTTGGGAATGCTTCGATCCTTTTCCTCTTCGTCCGGATTCTCTTCTTTGGCTTGTTCCTGTTGTTGAAGCGTTAATTTGTCCACTTTCTCGATTTCATTGCCTGTGGTTTGCTGGATTTTTTGGATCACTGACGCGCAACCACTTGACATCCCGACCGTCAACAACAGGAAGCCTGTCAGCAGGACTCGACTTTTGCTGATACGCATAAGCCCTCCTTATCCTATCCTCTTCATTGATCTATATATATCCAACCTGAGAGAAAAACATCCCAATTTGATTTTAGCTTACTTGATGCACTTTGATTTCGCAATAGGTGCAGCCTGCCTTCATTCGACAATCTCGGGAAAGATTTTATCCGATCAAAGGGCGTTCTTCCGGATACCGGAAAGGAGGCGGATCAATGTCGCGGGCAATGGCCAACGCCAGAGTGATCGGACCAAGACGCCCGGCATACATGCTGAAAATGAGAATAATTTTTCCCATCTCGCTCAAATGGGGGGTCAGTCCGGTGGACAACCCCACGGTTCCCACGGCGGAAACCGCTTCAAACAAGGCAGACAGGATGTCGGTTTGTTCCGTGATCGCCAAGAGCATGGTGACGATGATCACCAGTGTTAAGGAAGCCACTGTAATCGTCAATGCTTTATACACATGTTTCGTGGGAATCCGGCGCCGGTAAGCCACCACATCCTGACGTCCCCTCATCATGGTCCACACGGCCAACAAAATCACAGCCAGCGTGGTGGTTTTGATTCCTCCCCCGATGGAGCTGGGAGACGCTCCCACAAACATCAGCAGGATGGTGAAAAACAATGTCGCCGGATACATGTGGCTTAAGTCCAGAGTTTGAAATCCTCCGGACCTGGGAGTGACCGCATGAAAAAAAGAAGCCAACAGCTTTTCCTTCAAAGAAAAAGATTGCATGGTTTGGGGATTGTTCCATTCCGTAAATAAAATGACCAGCATTCCGATGCCAAGGAGCAGGCCGGTCATGGTCAACACCAATTTGGTATGTAAACTGAGCCGCTTGGTTTTTGGATAATGGATCAGCTCCAGGATCACGATAAAACCGATGCCACCCAAAATCACCAGGAAGCCGACAATCAGATTGACCCACGGATCGTGCACATAAGCTGTCAACCCGGCAAATGCCCGGGTCTCTCCAAACAAGTCAAAGCCTCCCTGGTTAAAAGCGGAGACCGCATGAAAAAGCGCATAATACAACCCTTTTTTGATCCCCCAATCCGGGACGAAACAAAAACACAAAGCGACAAACCCGGTTCCCTCGACAATCAGGGTGATGAGAAACACTTTCAAAACAAGGCTGACCACCCCTTGCAATTCCAATTGATTGAATGCTTCCCGCAAGACCAGCCGCTCCTGCACGCCGATTTTTCTCCCCAGAATCATGGCAAACAAAGTGGTGAGAGTCATGATCCCCAGTCCGCCGGTCTGAATGAGCAGGAGGATCACCATTTCGCCAAATGTGCTGAACGTTTGAGCCGTATCCACCACCACCAGTCCGGTCACACAAACGGCAGAGGTTGCCGTAAATAAAGCATCAATCCATGGAAGCGGCTGTCCGCTTTCGGTGGCAACAGGCAAGGAAAGGAGAAAGCTCCCGGCCAAAATCGCCACCACAAAACCGATGGCAAGCACTTGAGCCGGATTTAATCTTTTCTTTTGAAATGATTTGTTTTTCTTGTACAACACACGACATCATTTCCTTTTGTAAAATTTGTTGAATGTCTTTGGATTGGTTATAATGAGATCACCGGGTAAAATAGCATTATACATCAATTTTTAGCATGGGACGGATTCATTATGACCAGAAAACCTCGAGTTGTCGTTGGCATGTCCGGCGGCGTGGACTCTTCTGTTACAGCCTGGTTACTGAAAGAACAAGGATATGAAGTGATCGGCCTGTTTATGAAAAACTGGGATGACACCGATGAATTCGGTCATTGTACCGCCACAGAGGATTATGAAGATGTGCGGAGAGTGTGCGCACAAATCGGCATCCCTTATTATTCGGTAAACTTCGAGAAAGAATATTACCAAAAAGTGTTCCAATATTTCCTGGACGAATATCGAAAAGGCCGCACCCCCAATCCGGATGTCATGTGTAACCGGGAAATCAAGTTTGGCGATTTCCTCAAAAAAGCCAAACAACTGGGAGCAGACTTGATCGCCACCGGACACTATGCACAAATCAAAGATGAAAATGGCACCAAATATTTGGTTCGCGGTGCTGATTCCAATAAAGACCAGACTTACTTTTTATATGCAGTTCCGAAACAACAATTGATGCAAGCCATCTTCCCGATTGGCCACATGCAAAAGAAAGAAGTGCGTGCACTGGCTGAAAAAGCGGGACTGGCCACCGCCAAAAAGAAAGACAGCACCGGCATCTGTTTTATCGGCGAACGCAATTTCCGTGAATTCCTCAGTCAGTATTTGCCGGCACAACCAGGCAAAATTTGCACGCTGGACGGCCGGGAAATTGGCGAGCATCACGGCCTGATGTATTACACATTGGGTCAACGCCAAGGATTGGGCATTGGCGGTTCCGGAACCGGCGAGCCTTGGTTTGTTGCCAAAAAAGATTTGGAGAACAATATTTTGTATGTGGTCCAAGGGCATGACCATGAAGCGCTCTACTCCAACGGTTTGTCGGCAACAGACGTCAACTGGCTGGGAGAAGGAAATTTGCCGGACCGTCCGTTTGAATGCACAGCCAAATTCCGTTACCGCCAACAAGACCAAAAAGTGCTTGTCCATCCTCAAGCTGACGGATGCCTGCACGTCGAATTTGAAAAGCCGCAACGCGCGGTAACCCCCGGACAATCAATCGTGATGTATCGCGATGAAAAATGTCTGGGCGGCGGCATTATCGATCACACTTTTTAACCTTTCTCCCATAAAAAGCCCGGGGACGGGGATCTCCCCGCCCTCCGTTTTCCTTTTAATTGCTTGAATAATTATATTTAACCCAAAAAAACCATTTTATATATTATATAAAAATAGAACTTTGGTCGGCTGTTCAAAAACTGGAAAATAGAGTAGCATATAAACGAGTTTTCATAAAGGAGGACTCATTTCCGTGAAAAATACATATCGCGGTGAACCGGAACACAAAGAGAATTTTTCCATCGATGAGTTCGGCTTACAAGTCAAGCGAAAAGCCCTGGTGTTTACCAGTGCCGGCATTGCTTGCCTGATCATGACTTTTTCCGCATATGTGATCGGAATGGAAGAAACTTATCCAACAGCATCCAAGCTTGAACAACCATTGATTTCGAAGAAAAAGTCAAATATCTCTGAACATGCAGTCAACGAATCCAGGCAACTGGCATCAGCGGATGTCGACCGACCGGCCACCACGGAGAACAACGGGGAAACTGCGAACACATCCATTCAGCCTGACACCAATCCAAACGACCCGGCACCGTCCGCTTCCAACCCTTCTCCGAAAAACGATCCGGCGACACAGGAACCAAAAAATCATGACTTGTCGGATATTGTGGCCATTGCCGATCCGGTTGGAGAAACGCCGGTTTATGAAAAGGATGATCCGGTACCATCCAACGATCAAAAACCGAAGTTTCCGCCACCCAAGTTTGAATGGAATCAACCGGGTTTCCTTGACCACTTGATTCCTTGCAAGCCTGAACCGTCCAAAGACTGCACAAAATCAATCATTAAAAAACCAGAAACAAACAACGATCTCAAATGGATTCATTTAAACCCCCATCACAAGGATGAAGATGACAAACAATCCAAGCGGCTCAACCAATCTGATTCATCTGATGTGAAAAAACAAGAAAGCCATCGACGGAGCCAAAACAAGCAGACCGTTTCAACCAAAGAAAAACCCAAACAAGACTTCAAACGGTTTCAAAAGCAGGCCTTGCTTTTCGAAATGAAAGACAAGCATCTACACAGCAAAATAAAGACCCAACCTGTGAAGAAAGAGCCGTTCTTTTTAAAAACAAAAACAAAATGGAATCATCAAAAAAGCAGCTAATTCAAATTGAATTAGCTGCTTTTTTGATGGCGTGCCCTGGAAGATTCGAACTCCCGACCTTCTGATCCGTAGTCAGACGCTCTATCCAGCTGAGCTAAGGGCACATATTTAATTGGTGCGGACGAAGGGACTTGAACCCCCACGGTCTGAAGTGACCACAAGAACCTGAATCTTGCGCGTCTGCCAATTCCGCCACGTCCGCACGTCATGGAGGCGGCACCCGGATTCGAACCGGGGATAAAGGTTTTGCAGACCTCTGCCTTACCACTTGGCTATGCCGCCATGTTGAATGAAATAAATCAGATCATCAAACAATAACTTTGAAAGGAGGAAACAATGGTGATTACCATTTCGTCAAAAATCGAAGGTTTACAGATTCCCTACGGAATTCTTCAAGAACAACTGGAACCTGAAGACTTCCATCTGGGTGGTGGCTATGATTACGACCACGGCTATCTCGACAAGCCTTTGGATTGGGAATCTGATCAAGGTTACCGTTACTATTTGCGTATTCCCCTTTACACGGTTAAAGGAGAATTGGAATCACGCAACGCCATCGTCAAAATCGGTAAACCTTTCATCATCAAACATGAATTTCTGACAAAAAATGACCCATCCGGAGATATCGGACTTGTCAGTTCTTTGGTGAATCAATTTTCCAAACCCGTCCCTTCAGCAGATGAACCCATTGATGACAAATGGATTCAGCGGGCTGAAAAAGTGATTCAAACCATTGAAGCCAAACTTGCAACCGTAAGTTGAAGATGGCAGGGGCGGTAGGAATCGAACCCACACTGGAGGTTTTGGAGACCTCTGTTCTACCATTAAACTACGCCCCTACGATGGTGCTGGTGGAGGGACTTGAACCCCCAACCTACTGATTACAAGTCAGTTGCTCTACCAATTGAGCCACACCAGCCAGTGGTGGCTCGGGACGGAATCGAACCGCCGACACGAGGATTTTCAGTCCTCTGCTCTACCGACTGAGCTACCGAGCCTCATAAAATGGCGGAGAGAGAGGGATTCGAACCCTCGAGGCGGGGTTTGCCCGCCTACACGATTTCCAATCGTGCTCCTTCGACCACTCGGACATCTCTCCGTGTCAAGTCATTCGAAAATAAGTTACTTACTTATTTCGTATTGTTTATCGTGCTGACAAATAATATGATACACAGCCCCTGTCTTCATGTCAAGACAAAATTTACTTTAGTTTTTTTCTGAAAACTCCCCACTCTGCCCTCTCACCTTAAAACCGGCGAGAAGATTGAACCCATTCCACCAAGGAACAGGACATGCCACGAGGAACAAAACTGTAAGATCAGGGCAATAATTTTTGAAAACAATTCCCCCTGTCTGAAATCAGGGGGGATTGTTTGCCTGGCAACGACCTACTCTCCCAGGGGTCATCCCCAAGTACCATCGGCGCTGGAGGGCTTAACTTCCGTGTTCGGGATGGGAACGGGTGGATCCCCTCCGCTATGGTCACCAGACAAAGATGTTATGGACACACCCTGAAAATGAGGATGGAAGAAGCA
This sequence comes from Thermoactinomyces vulgaris, assembly GCF_005886755.1. Lineage (NCBI taxonomy): Bacteria > Bacillati > Bacillota > Bacilli > Caryophanales > Thermoactinomycetaceae > Thermoactinomyces > Thermoactinomyces vulgaris. Next base: position 714,221 of record NZ_CP039710.1, on the reverse strand, counting down.
AAGCAACCGTGAGAAGTAGTAGGGAAAGCCCTCGACCGATTCGTATCCGTCAGCTGAACACATTGCTGTGCTTACACCCCGGACCGATCTACCTTGTCATCTACAAGGGGTCTTACTTCCACGAAGGGAATGGGAAATCTCATCTTGAGGGGGGCTTCGCGCTTAGATGCTTTCAGCGCTTATCCCTTCCGCACTTGGCTACCCAGCGGTGCTCCTGGCGGAACAACTGGTACACCAGAGGTGCGTCCATCCCGGTCCTCTCGTACTAAGGACAGCTCCTCTCAAATTTCCTGCGCCCGCGACAGATAGGGACCGAACTGTCTCACGACGTTCTGAACCCAGCTCGCGTACCGCTTTAATGGGCGAACAGCCCAACCCTTGGGACCTACTTCAGCCCCAGGATGCGATGAGCCGACATCGAGGTGCCAAACCTCCCCGTCGATGTGGACTCTTGGGGGAGATAAGCCTGTTATCCCCGGGGTAGCTTTTATCCGTTGAGCGATGGCCCATCCACACGGAACCACCGGATCACTAAGTCCGACTTTCGTCCCTGCTCGACTTGTAGGTCTCGCAGTCAAGCTCCCTTCTGCCTTTGCACTCTGAGGGCGCGATTTCCAACCGCGCTGAGGGAACCTTGGAGCGCCTCCGTTACCTTTTAGGAGGCGACCGCCCCAGTCAAACTGCCCACCTGACACGGTCCTCCCGCCGGATGACGGCGGCGAGTTAGAACCCCGATACGGCCAGAGTGGTATCCCACCGGCGTCTCCACCGAAGCTGGCGCTCCGGCTTCGCAGACTCCCACCTATCCTGTACAAGCCGTACCCGGATTCAATATCAGGCTGCAGTAAAGCTCCACGGGGTCTTTCCGTCTTGTCGCGGGTAACCAGCATCTTCACTGGTAGTACAATTTCACCGGGTCTCTCGTTGAGACAGCGCCCAGATCGTTACGCCTTTCGTGCGGGTCGGAACTTACCCGACAAGGAATTTCGCTACCTTAGGACCGTTATAGTTACGGCCGCCGTTTACTGGGGCTTCGGTTCAGAGCTTCGCGTGAGCTAACTCTTCCCCTTAACCTTCCAGCACCGGGCAGGCGTCAGCCCCTATACTTCGCCTTGCGGCTTTGCAGAGACCTGTGTTTTTGCTAAACAGTCGCCTGGGCCTCTTCACTGCGGCCCCCTCGGGCCCGAAGACCCTAACGGGGCACCCCTTCTCCCGAAGTTACGGGGTCATTTTGCCGAGTTCCTTAACGAGAGTTCTCCCGAGCACCTTAGGATTCTCTCCTCGCCTACCTGTGTCGGTTTGCGGTACGGGCACCTTGTTCCTCCTTAGAGGCTTTTCTTGGCAGTGTGAGATCAAGAACTTCGGTACTGAAACTTCCCTCGCCATCACAGCCTGGCCTTAAGAAGAGACGGATTTGCCTGTCTCTTCAGCCTCACTGCTTGGACGCGCACAACCAGTCGCGCGATTCTCTACCCTCCTGCGTCCCCCCGTCGTCAACGGAACAAGGTGGTACAGGAATCTCAACCTGTTGTCCATCGCCTACGCCTTTCGGCCTCGGCTTAGGTCCCGACTAACCCTGAGCGGACGAACCTTCCTCAGGAAACCTTAGGCTTTCGGTGGAAGGGATTCTCACCCTTCTTTTCGCTACTCATACCGGCATTCTCACTTCCAAACGCTCCACCGCTTCTCACGAAGCAGCTTCGCTGCTGTTTGGAACGCTCCCCTACCATGTCCGAAGGACATCCGCAGCTTCGGTGAACCGTTTAGCCCCGTTACATTTTCGGCGCAGAGTCACTTGACCAGTGAGCTATTACGCACTCTTTGAATGATGGCTGCTTCTAAGCCAACATCCTGGTTGTCTGGGCAACTCCACATCCTTTGCCACTTAACGGTTACTTTGGGACCTTAGCTGGCGGTCTGGGCTGTTTCCCTCTCGACCACGGATCTTAGCACTCGTAGTCTGACTCCCGGAGGACGAGTCTGTGGCATTCGGAGTTTAACTGAGTTCGGTAACCCTGTGGGGGCCCCTAGCCCAATCAGTGCTCTACCTCCACGACTCCTCTCCGAGGCTAGCCCTAAAGCTATTTCGGGGAGAACCAGCTATCTCCGGGTTCGATTGGCATTTCACCCCTACCCACACCTCATCCTATGGTTTTTCAACACCAACAGGTTCGGGCCTCCATTCCGTGTTACCGGAACTTCACCCTGGACATGGGTAGATCACCCGGTTTCGGGTCGACGGCCACGTACTCATTCGCCCTATTCAGACTCGCTTTCGCTGCGGCTCCGGCTTCTCACCTTAACCTCGCACGTAACCGTCACTCGCCGGTTCATTCTACAAAAGGCACGCCGTCATCCCTTTAAAAGGACTCCGACTGATTGTAAGCACACGGTTTCAGGTTCTCTTTCACTCCCCTCCCGGGGTGCTTTTCACCTTTCCCTCACGGTACTGGTTCACTATCGGTCGCCAGGGAGTATTTAGCCTTGGGAGGTGGTCCTCCCTGCTTCCCACGGGGTTTCACGTGTCCCGTGGTACTCAGGATCCGTCTCGGAGGGTGACCGATTTCGATTACAGGGCTGTTACCTTCTTTGGCGGGTCTTTCCAGAACCACTTCATCTATCCGTCACCTTTGTGACTCCGTGTGAGACGTCCTACAACCCCGGTTGGCAAAGCCAGCCGGTTTGGGCTGTTCCCGTTTCGCTCGCCGCTACTCAGGGAATCGCGTTTGCTTTCTCTTCCTCAGGGTACTAAGATGTTTCAGTTCCCCTGGTATGCCCCCGTCCATCCTATGGATTCAGATGGCGGTGCCAGCTCTTCAAGCTGGCGGGTTCCCCCATTCGGACATCCCCGGATCAACGCTCACTTACAGCTCCCCGGGGCATATCGGTGTTCGTCCCGTCCTTCATCGGCTCCTGGCGCCAAGGCATCCACCGTGTGCCCTTAGTAGCTTACCCTACTGGCTCTCTTGGAGATTACTTCTCCCGGTGATTGCAACTTGACAAGCGACGTGTGAAGATTCTCGTCAAACGAGCCTCTTCAACCTCGTCTTGCTTCTTCCATATCTCATTTTCAAGGTGCGTTCTTTTTCCTTTTGTCCACCGCCTTTTGCGGCGACAAGGAATAATATATCACGGTCGCAAGAAAAATGCAACCCTTTTTGTAGATGTTTTTTTCAAAAGAAAAGAACCATTCGCTTGTGAACAGCTCTTTATCTTGGTGGAGCTAAGCGGATTCGAACCGCTGACCCCCTGCTTGCAAGGCAGGTGCTCTCCCAGCTGAGCTATAGCCCCACAGTTTGAAGGAATTATTCCTTCAAAACCAAAGAGTGCGAGACATGACTCTTTGAAACGTTTTTGCTCGAAATGAGCTCCTTAGAAAGGAGGTGATCCATCCCCACCTTCCGGTAGGGATACCTTGTTACGACTTCACCCCAATCATCTGCCCCACCTTCGGCGGCTGGCTCCTAAAAGGTTGCCTCACCGACTTCGGGTGTTGCAAACTCTCGTGGTGTGACGGGCGGTGTGTACAAGGCCCGGGAACGTATTCACCGCGGCATGCTGATCCGCGATTACTAGCGATTCCGGCTTCACGCAGGCGAGTTGCAGCCTGCGATCCGAACTGAGACTGGCTTTTTGGGATTGGCTCCCCCTCGCGGGTTCGCTGCCCTTTGTACCAGCCATTGTAGCACGTGTGTAGCCCAGGACATAAGGGGCATGATGATTTGACGTCATCCCCACCTTCCTCCGGCTTTCACCGGCTGTCTCGTTAGAGTGCCCATCCGAAATGCTGGCAACTAACGACAAGGGTTGCGCTCGTTGCGGGACTGAACCCAACATCTCACGACACGAGCTGACGACAACCATGCACCACCTGTCACCGCTGTCCCGAAGGAAACCTCCATCTCTGGAGGGGTCAGCGGGATGTCAAGCCCTGGTAAGGTTCTTCGCGTTGCTTCGAATTAAACCACATGCTCCACCGCTTGTGCGGGCCCCCGTCAATTCCTTTGAGTTTCAGCCTTGCGGCCGTACTCCCCAGGCGGAGTGCTTAATGGGTTACCTTCGGCACTGAGGGGCGTAGCCCCCCAACACCTAGCACTCATCGTTTACGGCGTGGACTACCAGGGTATCTAATCCTGTTTGCTCCCCACGCTTTCGCGCCTCAGCGTCAGTTACAGGCCAGAGAGCCGCCTTCGCCACTGGTGTTCCTCCCGATCTCTACGCATTCCACCGCTACACCGGGAATTCCGCTCCCCTCTCCTGCACTCAAGCTGACCAGTTTCAGGTGCCGCTCTGCGGTTGAGCCGCAGCCTTTCACACCTGACTTAATCAGCCGCCTGCGCGCGCTTTACGCCCAATAATTCCGGATAACGCTCGCCCCCTACGTATTACCGCGGCTGCTGGCACGTAGTTAGCCGGGGCTTTCTCCTTGAGTACCGTCAACCTTCCAGGCTGTTCGCCTGGAAGGAATTCTTCCTCAAGAACAGAGTTTTACAACCCGAAGGCCGTCCTCACTCACGCGGCGTTGCTCCGTCAGGCTTTCGCCCATTGCGGAAAATTCCCTACTGCTGCCTCCCGTAGGAGTCTGGGCCGTGTCTCAGTCCCAGTGTGGCCGATCACCCTCTCAGGTCGGCTACGCATCGTCGCCTTGGTGAGCCGTTACCTCACCAACCAGCTAATGCGCCGCGGGCCCATCCGCAAGTGACAGCCGAAGCCGCCTTTCCCCTTTTCCCCATGCGGGGAAAAGGACTATCCGGTATTAGCCCCGGTTTCCCGGAGTTATCCCGGTCTTGCGGGCAGGTTGCCCACGTGTTACTCACCCGTTCGCCGCTGGATCCTCATCCCGAAGGATGATTCTCCCGCTCGACTTGCATGTATTAGGCACGCCGCCAGCGTTCATCCTGAGCCAGGATCAAACTCTCCAAAAAAGTTTGATGTGAACTCTCAAGAATTAACGAGTCATGTCTTCACTCTTCAGTTTTCAAGGAACAAGTCATGCAGCAGTTTTTCGCGACAACGTTGAATATATTAACCCATATTTGATCACTTGTCAACAAAAAAATTAATTTTTTCTCTCTCTATTATAAATCACACAGAAGAACTTTATTCTCCCTGGTAAACCCCTTGTACCGAAAGGCTTTTCGCCATGTCATTCAAATCCTTCACCACTTCATCCGAAAGAGGAATTCCTTGTTTTTTTCTTTGCAAATATCTTTGATATCTCCTTTCTCCCGGATAATAAACGCCATCACTGTTTGTGGAAGGAGGTGTTTCTTTCAACATCCGCAAAAAGGCGTTCATCCGTTTGTCATATTCCTTTAATGACATGAAATGCGGCACATGATACAGGATGAAATGGTGTCCCACACCAGCAAAGCCAGCCTTCTCTTCATAGATGCTGACTACATTTTTCCCGAAGGCGGCACCGCTTAAGACCCCGCAAAACATCTCAATTGCACATGCCAGAGCATATCCCTTGGCTCCCCCCAACGGCAGCATCGCCCCTTTGAGTGCGGCCGAAGGATCCGTTGTATCCATTCCGTTTTCATCAACGGCCCAGCCCTTGGGAATCGGTTTCTTTTCGCGGGCGGCCAAAATCACTTTGCCTCTTGCAACCATACTGGTGGCCAAGTCAACAATCAACGGTGGACCGTCGTTCACCGGAAAACCGAAAGCAACCGGATTGGTCCCCAGCCGCGGTTCTCTGCCTCCGGTTGGCACAATGCCCGGCGGGGTATTGGTCATGGCGATCAGCACCATATTCTCCCGCATGGCTTGCTGGCAGTAAAACGAACCTGTGCCGTTATGATTGCTGCGACGAATAAAGACACCGGCCATGCCCAGTTTTTTTGCAACGGGAATCGCCGCTTCCAGCGAACGGTAAGAAACCACTTGCCCCAACCCGTTGTCTCCATCCACGTTTAACGCCGATCCGTGTTGAATGATCCGAAGACACGGGCGCACGGAAATTCTGCCTTCCATCATCCTGCGCACATAAACCGGCAAACGGCTGATGCCATGGCTGTCGATTCCTTCCAAGTTGGCTTGTATCAATGAATCCGTTATTATTTTCGCATCTTTTTGAGAAACTCCGACCGCTTTGAGCACTGTTTCGGCAAATCGCCGCAGATCGGCATCTTTAAATCGCGGCAACGGATGGCAAACCTCCTTTCAGATCATTTGCGTAAAGAAAAAGGCCTGCATTGTCACAGGCCTTCCTTCTTTTCTCCGGATCCGGAAAAGATTAACCCAAAAGGGATTTTCTTTTCATTGCAACGGACAGAAGTACCATCCCGGCCAGGATTCCCCCAAGTCCAAACATCATTCCGGTTCCATATGACGTCGCGGTCTTGGGCAACTTTCCTCCTTGAGGCTGTTTGGAACCACCCTTTTGATTGTCATCGCCGGGCTGATCACCACCGTTTCCGGGATTTTTCGGATCATCCTGGTTTCCGGGATCATCGGGATTATTCGGGTCATTCGGTTGGCCGCTTCCTGGATCATCGGGCGCCCCCGGTTGATCCGATCCGCAATCATGGTTGAACACCAGTTTTGCAATCAAGATCTTCCCGATGACTTCATTGTTTATGTTCAATCTTACTTTTAAAACATACGTCCCTTTGGCGCCGTTTGGATTGGACCTGGGATCATATTTCACAAAAAGAGTTTCGTTGTCTTCTTTTACATCCAGTACTCCCTGATCCACTTTCTTCCCGTTCACCAACGCTTGATCGGAAGCCGGATACCAGTAAATTTCATAAGGCACCACCACTTTTAGCGGGGTGTCGGGAAGATCAACCAACTTAAAAACGCTTCCCACCTGTACTTTGAATTGAATCGAGGTGCAATTTCCCTTAAAAGGAATCGGCTTTAAAACATTTGCTTCAACCAACGATTTGAGCTTCGCTTGTACATCCGCATCGTCTGCCGCTGATGAAACGGCCGGATGTAAGCTGATTACCAACAACGAAACCAACGACAAAACAACTTGAGCAAGTTTAATCCATTTTTTTGTCATTTTATGTACCCCCTTACGGGGAATTAGTTTTCCACATCTTTTTTCAATTTCCTTCTTAAAATTGGATAAAATTGATTTAATTTGTAATTGAATAAAAAATATGTAAACATTCCAGGGAACACCTTTTTAGCAAAGAAAAAAGCTGCAAGTTTTAAATCACTTGCAGCTTTGCTTGGTTATCGGTTTGTTTGGAGCGGAAGACGGGATTCGAACCCGCGACCCTCGCCTTGGCAAGGCGATGCTCTACCCCTGAGCCACTTCCGCATATGGGGCGACCGGTGGGAATCGAACCCACGAATGCCGGAGCCACAATCCGGTGCGTTAACCACTTCGCCACGGCCGCCATCCAAAAAAAATGGCGGAGCTGACGGGATTCGAACCCGCGATCTCCTGCGTGACAGGCAGGCATGTTAGGCCTCTACACCACAGCTCCGCATTTGGTGACCCGTAGGGGATTCGAACCCCTGCATGCCAGCGTGAAAGGCTGGTGTGTTAAACCACTTCACCAACGGGCCGTTTCATGGAGCTCCCTACCAGGCTCGAACTGGTGACCTCTTCCTTACCATGGAAGCGCTCTGCCAACTGAGCTAAGGGAGCGGATGCTCTGGAGCGGGTGAAGGGAATCGAACCCTCGCATTCGGCTTGGAAGGCCGATGTTCTACCACTGAACTACACCCGCAACTGGTGCGGTCGGCGAGACTCGAACTCGCACGGCCAAAAGGCCACTACCCCCTCAAGATAGCGTGTCTGCCAATTCCACCACGACCGCAAAATGTTATGGAAATTAGAAAATCATCTCACGCTGATATAATTTAACACAGGTTCGAAAAAAACGCAACCCCTTTTTCAACAAAAAAAAGACGGGAATCCCGTCTTTTTTCCCCTTGATGCCACTGAAGATCACGCAGCTGAACCTTCTTGTTGCTGTCTTGTTTCTTCACCTTTGGCAACAACGACCGCGACACAGGCATCCCCGGCAATGTTGGTTGCCGTACGGCTCATATCCAGCAAGCGGTCCACACCGAGTACAATGGCAATCCCTTCAACCGGCAGCCCCACCGATTGCAACACCAAAGTCAACATAATCATTCCGGCTCCCGGAACAGCGGCCGTACCAATTGACGCAAGGGTTGCGGTCAAAATAATCATGAGCTGATCATCAATCCCCAACGGAATTCCATATAACTGGGCGATGAAAATGGCGGCAACCCCCTGCATGATGGCCGTTCCGTCCATGTTGATCGTGGCGCCGAGCGGCAACACAAAACTGCTGATCGATTTCGGGACTTTAAAGTCATTTTCCGCTACATCCATGGTCACCGGCAGGGTGGCGGCACTGCTGCTGGTCGTAAAGGCAACTTCCATCGCCCTCATCATGCGTTTGAAAAAGAAAATCGGATTCATCTTCGCAAATACGGCAAGCAGTGTACTGTATGTCACACCCATATGCAACAACAACGCCAGCAACAGGGTGATCATGTATATCGCCATGGAACCGATCAACTCGATCCCGGATTCCCCGATCGCCCGGGCCATCAAGGCAAATGCCGCATAAGGGGCTGTGGCCATAACAAGGGTAACCAGTTTCAACGTCACTTCATTTCCCTGTTCAATCACTTCTCTGATGCGATTGGCCTTATCCCCCAATAAAGCGATTCCAATTCCAAACAGCAAAGCGAAAAAGATAATTTGCAGCATTTCCGCCTCAGCCATGGCTTTCACCGGGTTTTCCGGAACGATATTCACCAGGGTATCAATCATGCTCGGCGGCTTATCCACTTTCACTTCTTCCGCCGGTTGGTCAATCGTAACCCCGGTTCCCGGCTGGATGATATTTGCCAAAATAATGGCAAAAGTAATGGCGATTGCCGTTGTCAGAATATACAGGATAATCGTTTTCCCGCCGATGCGCCCCAGTTTTTTCGGATCGGCAATGCCGGCAGCTCCCGAAACCAGCGAGAAAAACACAAGAGGAACGACAACCATTTTAATTGCTTTAATAAATAAATTACTGACCGGGTCAAATAAATATTGATTCAAGACGACAAATGCAGATGGAAAATAAAGATTAAGAATAACACCAACTATCAGACCGAGCAAGATCCCGATCAAAATCTTTTTCGTCAAGGAAATCTTCTTCATAGCCTCACACCTTTCAAAAATAATTCGATAATTCATAAAAAATCAATTTTAAATTAATCAGACAATACAGGCGACAAGGTAATAATGACAATTTTATTATATATTTTATAAAGAAATATCTCAACTAAAAATTATCATCCTAAAAAAACCAAAAGATTTTATTTATCATTGCAAATTCCGGTTGCAAGCCGGTCCCCTCTTGTGCATTGGAATGAGAGCAGAAGATTTCAGATTCACGATCACTTTGCCCTTGATCCCTCTTCTCTGAAAATCATCCCCGTTTTCTTCGTACCGGCAAAGGTAAAAACACTTTTTCAATATTCATATTTTTTATCTTCACATAAACCTTTTTGGCAATTTTTCTCAATAGGATACTCCAAATATGTAAAATTTAAATTGCTAAATTTATATTTTTAAAAAAAGATACCTTAAATGCGCATGAAACATAAAAAAACCACCTTCAGCAGTCTTGCTGAAGGTGGTTTGGGTGACAATTCGCCTGGCAACGACCTACTCTCCCAGGGGTCATCCCCAAGTACCATCGGCGCTGGAGGGCTTAACTTCCGTGTTCGGGATGGGAACGGGTGGATCCCCTCCGCTATGGTCACCAGACAATTTGATTGGCGTGCCCTGGAAGATTCGAACTCCCGACCTTCTGATCCGTAGTCAGACGCTCTATCCAGCTGAGCTAAGGGCACATGAACACACCCTGAAAATGAGGATGGAAGAAGCAAAGCAACCGTGAGAAGTAAGTAGGGAAAGCCCTCGACCGATTCGTATCCGTCAGCTGAACACATTGCTGTGCTTACACCCCGGACCGATCTACCTTGTCATCTACAAGGGGTCTTACTTCCACGAGGGAATGGGAAATCTCATCTTGAGGGGGGCTTCGCGCTTAGATGCTTTCAGCGCTTATCCCTTCCGCACTTGGCTACCCAGCGGTGCTCCTGGCGGAACAACTGGTACACCAGAGGTGCGTCCATCCCGGTCCTCTCGTACTAAGGACAGCTCCTCTCAAATTTCCTGCGCCCGCGACAGATAGGGACCGAACTGTCTCACGACGTTCTGAACCCAGCTCGCGTACCGCTTTAATGGGCGAACAGCCCAACCCTTGGGACCTACTTCAGCCCCAGGATGCGATGAGCCGACATCGAGGTGCCAAACCTCCCCGTCGATGTGGACTCTTGGGGGAGATAAGCCTGTTATCCCCGGGGTAGCTTTTATCCGTTGAGCGATGGCCCATCCACACGGAACCACCGGATCACTAAGTCCGACTTTCGTCCCTGCTCGACTTGTAGGTCTCGCAGTCAAGCTCCCTTCTGCCTTTGCACTCTGAGGGCGCGATTTCCAACCGCGCTGAGGGAACCTTGGAGCGCCTCCGTTACCTTTTAGGAGGCGACCGCCCCAGTCAAACTGCCCACCTGACACGGTCCTCCCGCCGGATGACGGCGGCGAGTTAGAACCCCGATACGGCCAGAGTGGTATCCCACCGGCGTCTCCACCGAAGCTGGCGCTCCGGCTTCGCAGACTCCCACCTATCCTGTACAAGCCGTACCCGGATTCAATATCAGGCTGCAGTAAAGCTCCACGGGGTCTTTCCGTCTTGTCGCGGGTAACCAGCATCTTCACTGGTAGTACAATTTCACCGGGTCTCTCGTTGAGACAGCGCCCAGATCGTTACGCCTTTCGTGCGGGTCGGAACTTACCCGACAAGGAATTTCGCTACCTTAGGACCGTTATAGTTACGGCCGCCGTTTACTGGGGCTTCGGTTCAGAGCTTCGCGTGAGCTAACTCTTCCCCTTAACCTTCCAGCACCGGGCAGGCGTCAGCCCCTATACTTCGCCTTGCGGCTTTGCAGAGACCTGTGTTTTTGCTAAACAGTCGCCTGGGCCTCTTCACTGCGGCCCCCTCGGGCCCGAAGACCCTAACGGGGCACCCCTTCTCCCGAAGTTACGGGGTCATTTTGCCGAGTTCCTTAACGAGAGTTCTCCCGAGCACCTTAGGATTCTCTCCTCGCCTACCTGTGTCGGTTTGCGGTACGGGCACCTTGCTCCTCCTTAGAGGCTTTTCTTGGCAGTGTGAGATCAAGAACTTCGGTACTGAAACTTCCCTCGCCATCACAGCCTGGCCTTAAGAAGAGACGGATTTGCCTGTCTCTTCAGCCTCACTGCTTGGACGCGCACAACCAGTCGCGCGATTCTCTACCCTCCTGCGTCCCCCCGTCGTCAACGGAACAAGGTGGTACAGGAATCTCAACCTGTTGTCCATCGCCTACGCCTTTCGGCCTCGGCTTAGGTCCCGACTAACCCTGAGCGGACGAACCTTCCTCAGGAAACCTTAGGCTTTCGGTGGAAGGGATTCTCACCCTTCTTTTCGCTACTCATACCGGCATTCTCACTTCCAAACGCTCCACCGCTTCTCACGAAGCAGCTTCGCTGCTGTTTGGAACGCTCCCCTACCATGTCCGAAGGACATCCGCAGCTTCGGTGAACCGTTTAGCCCCGTTACATTTTCGGCGCAGAGTCACTTGACCAGTGAGCTATTACGCACTCTTTGAATGATGGCTGCTTCTAAGCCAACATCCTGGTTGTCTGGGCAACTCCACATCCTTTGCCACTTAACGGTTACTTTGGGACCTTAGCTGGCGGTCTGGGCTGTTTCCCTCTCGACCACGGATCTTAGCACTCGTAGTCTGACTCCCGGAGGACGAGTCTGTGGCATTCGGAGTTTAACTGAGTTCGGTAACCCTGTGGGGGCCCCTAGCCCAATCAGTGCTCTACCTCCACGACTCCTCTCCGAGGCTAGCCCTAAAGCTATTTCGGGGAGAACCAGCTATCTCCGGGTTCGATTGGCATTTCACCCCTACCCACACCTCATCCTATGGTTTTTCAACACCAACAGGTTCGGGCCTCCATTCCGTGTTACCGGAACTTCACCCTGGACATGGGTAGATCACCCGGTTTCGGGTCGACGGCCACGTACTCATTCGCCCTGTTCAGACTCGCTTTCGCTGCGGCTCCGGCTTCTCACCTTAACCTCGCACGTAACCGTCACTCGCCGGTTCATTCTACAAAAGGCACGCCGTCATCCCTTTAAAAGGACTCCGACTGATTGTAAGCACACGGTTTCAGGTTCTCTTTCACTCCCCTCCCGGGGTGCTTTTCACCTTTCCCTCACGGTACTGGTTCACTATCGGTCGCCAGGGAGTATTTAGCCTTGGGAGGTGGTCCTCCCTGCTTCCCACGGGGTTTCACGTGTCCCGCGGTACTCAGGATCCGTCTCGGAGGGTGACCGATTTCGATTACAGGGCTGTTACCTTCTTTGGCGGGTCTTTCCAGAACCACTTCATCTATCCGTCACCTTTGTAACTCCGTGTGAGACGTCCTACAACCCCGGTTGGCAAAGCCAGCCGGTTTGGGCTGTTCCCGTTTCGCTCGCCGCTACTCAGGGAATCGCGTTTGCTTTCTCTTCCTCAGGGTACTAAGATGTTTCAGTTCCCCTGGTGTGCCCCCGTCCATCCTATGGATTCAGATGGCGGTGCCAGCTCTTCAAGCTGGCGGGTTCCCCCATTCGGACATCCCCGGATCAACGCTCACTTACAGCTCCCCGGGGCATATCGGTGTTCGTCCCGTCCTTCATCGGCTCCTGGCGCCAAGGCATCCACCGTGTGCCCTTAGTAGCTTACCCTACTGGCTCTCTTGGAGATTACTTCTCCCGGTGATTGCAACTTGACAAGCGACGTGTGAAGATTCTCGTCAAACGAGCTTCTTCAACCTCGTCTTGCTTCTTCCATATCTCATTTTCAAAGTGCGTCGTTTTTTCATTGTTTCCATCGCCTCGCGGCGACAAGAAATAATTTAACACAAATCGACAAATTGCGCAAGACATTTTTTAAAAAAATTTTATGTTTCCTATTCCTGCTTTTGCAAATAACGCTTATCCTTCAGGAAAAAACGCCAAAAAATCAAGAATCCCGGCAAGAGCAGGGCAATCCCCGCACCAAGGATTTTAAGCAGGGAATAGAAGGTGTTAATGTTGGTAAATGCTTCTCCGACCGTCAAGTAGGGATAGACAATATACGGAAGATGGGCAATTCCGTAAGCAAACGTGGCAAACGCATATTGTAAAAATATAAAAATGATCGCCACCCGGATCCGCCGGCCTCCCCGCCATAAAAAAAGGTACCCGATCAAGAAACAAACCATGGATAACAAAAACAGTTTCAACTGTCCGCTAAGCCTATGCAACAACCATTCCGCTTCCGGTTCCAAAAAAACGAGCGTCAAAACCGCCGCTGCGATGGCCACCGGCCCGAGCCAGACGGCTTGCTTCCGGTACATCGCATAAGCCTCCGTATCATTGGCTTCCCTCGAATAATCCGCGAGAAACAAAGCAGACAAAAACAATTCCGACGCAAGCCCGAACAACATGTACAAATAAACAGAAGGACTGGTTAACCACTTATCAAACAACATCATGATCTGTCCCCCGGTTTCCCGGATAAAGCCGCCTTCCGTCACCGGCAACGCGCTGATCAAAAGCGCCGGGACAAACAAGCCCGTCATACCCGAAACAATACGGAGTCCTTTGGCTGACCCCCCGGCCGAATAAGACAACACCAAAAAAGAACTGCGCAAGGTGATCAGCAACAAAATGATGCTGACCGGAACCAACAGCACCGTTCCCAGCATATAAGCCGCTTTCGGGAAAAAGCCCACCATGGACACCACCAACAACACCAAAATCGTATTGGTCACCTCCCAAGTGGGAGACAAAAACCGGTTGGCCACTTGTCCGGCTTTGGATCGTTTTTGATTGTAAATCATCGCCCAAAAGCTGGCTCCAAAATCGATGGATCCGGCCATGCTGTAGACGTAGACAAGCATCCATATCAACAAAATGGCAATCGACGGTTCAATAGTTTGCTCCATAGGAATACCCCTTTTGTCTCATTTGTTCCAGATCTTCTTCGAGGGGATGACGCCGGAAATAGGAGATCATCACTTTGACCAACATCAAACTCAACAACCCGTATACCACGGCAAACAGGACATACAGGAAACCGAGGTTCCCGGCTTTGGTTGCCGCTTCCGCCGTTAGTTGCACCCCGTAAATCGTCCAGGGCTGACGTCCGCTGCAACTGAAAATCCAGCCAAATTCGATCCCCAGCATGGATAAGGGCCCGGATGCAACCAGTAACCACAACAGCCAGCGGGGCAGATTTTTCTCCTTTGCATCCCGTTGTTTCCACCAAAAATAAAGGGCCAAAGCGGAAAGAGCCAACAAGAGGACACCGATTCCCACCATGATGTTAAACAAAGTGTGCACATAGGCCGGCGGCCAGGTTTCCTCCGGAAATTCCTCCAAGCCTTTGACTTCCGTGTCAAACCGGTCTCCTGCCAAAAAGCTGAGCATGTAGGGGATTTCAATCCCGTTTCTCACTTCTCTTTTTTCTTGATCCACCACACCGCCGATGATCAGTGGGGCATAACGCCGGGTTTCAAACAATCCCTCTGAAGCGGCGAGTTTTTCCGGATTATATTGATGCAAATTTTGGGCAGATCCGTGTCCGGAAACTGCCGTCAAAAACGACATGGCAAACGCTGCAATCAATGAGAAAAACAAAGCTTTTTGATGAACGGGGCGTTCGGTGGCCTTTCCCTTCAACAAGCGGTAACTGGCCATAGACACGATCACAAATGCTCCGGTCATGAGCGCACTGACCACCACATGATAAGCGGTGTTTCCAAAGCTCGGATTAAAAAAAGCTTTCCATGGATCCACATTGTAGACCGTCCCGTCCGGTTTCATGTCAAACCCCGCAGGAGTATTCATCCAAGTGTTTGCCGATGTGATCAAAATTCCGGAAGCCGCGGCGCCAAAAGCCACTAAAAACACGGAAATCACCCGCCACAAAGGGGCCAGGCGGTCAGCAGCGTAAACATAAATGGATAAGGCGAGTGCTTCCAAAAAGAATGCATAGATTTCAATCTGAAACGGAACCGAGATCACTTGACCGACAATTTTCATAAATCCCGGCCACAACAGCGAAAGCTGGACAGCCACAATGGTCCCGCTCGGAATGGCCACTCCCAAAAGCAGTGCCACTGACTTGGTCCACCGCTTAGCCATGACCGCGTAGTGAAGATCTTTTCTTTTGTAAAAGAGCCATTCGCTTACAAAAACCATCGCCGACAAACCGATTCCCAACGTGGCGTAGATGATGTGAAAAGCCAAAGAAGTCCCAAAAAAGATTCGGGCCATGGTGACCTGATCCATACAAATCCTCCTCGTCTCACGGTCTTTTCTTAGTTTGATAGGATCAGGAAATTTTATGCAAAAAAGGAAGACTTACTTTGTAAGCCTTCCATCATCAAAACCTGTTTTGTCAAATGAGTTCCCGCAACAACTTTCCGGGATCCCGGGTATATTCGCCCAAAGTTTGTGTAAAACGGATGGCATCGGCTCCGTCCAACACCCGGTGATCGAAACTGAGCGAGACGTTCATCCGCCATCCGACGGTTAGCTGGTTATGTTCCACGACCGGTTTTTCCCCGATCCGGTGCAAGGCAAGTATGGCCACCTCCGGGGGCTGGATGATCGGGGTCGCCCATTCTCCCCCCAAAGCCCCGGCATTGCTGATGGTAAAAGTGCTTCCCTTCATTTGATCCAGCGAAAGCTTCCCTTCTCTTGCCAGTTGGGTCAATCTTCCGATTTCTTCCGCCAGCTGGTCGATGCTTTTTTGCTCGGCCTGTTGAATCACCGGAACGACGAGTCCTCCCGGGGCATCCACCGCCATTCCCAGCGAAATGGACGAAAACTGCCGGATGCGCTGATTTTCCTCATCATAATGGGCATTAAACCGGGGATGGTGTTTCAATGTCACGGCGACTAATTTTGCCAAAACGGCCATATAAGTTAATTTGGGCAACGACGGATCATTGGCCGACGCTTGTTTTTGTTGTTCGTACCACCGGACCAAACCATCTGCCGACAATTCATCAAAATGGGTCGCATGCGGCTTGCGGGTCACCGAATAAAGCAGCCGGTCCCCGATCACCCGCCGCGTCGGTGACAAATCTTCCTCCACCACTTCCTGAGTGGGAACTTCCACTTTCGGAGGGAGGATACCGGATACCGGCCTCTCCTTGTTCCGGTTCACATGGCGGAGGACATCTTCTTTGGTGACCCGCCCATGTTCCCCCGTTCCCTTGATTTCATTGATATCCACTCCGTGTTCCCTGGCCAGACGCCGCGTGGAGGGGGTTGCCAAAACTCTTTTTTTCTTTTTCTTCTGCGGGGCCACCGGGCGGGCAACGGTTTCGTCTTCTTCCAGTTCATACAAAACTTCCCCAACGGGTACCACTTGCCCTTCGGTCCATTTCAACCGCATGATTTTTCCGCCGGCAGGCGCGGGCAATTCCACGACTGCTTTATCGGTCTGCACTTCCAAAACCGGTTGATTTTCTTCGATTTTCTCTCCTTCTTTCACCAGCCAGCGGATGATTTCGGCTTCTGTCACCCCTTCGCCGATATCCGGCAAACAAAATTTCACTGCCACTTCTTCTCTCCCCCCTCAATAAGAAACGACCTGGCGAATCGCTTGATACACCCGTTTCACATCCGGGCGGAAATCATCTTCCAATGCATACATCGGCACCGGCACGTCATAACCGGTCACCCGGGTCACCGGGGCTTCCAGGTACAGAAAAGCTTGTTCATTGATCAGTGCCGTCAACTCCGCTCCAACCCCGGCGGTTCGGGGGGCTTCATGGACAATGACGACCCGCCCCGTTTTTTTGACAGAGTGAATAATCGTCTCTTCATCCAATGGCGACAAGGAACGCAAATCAATCAAATCACAGGAGATTCCTTCTTTTTTTCCTGCTTCTGCCGCTTTTTTCGCCACCGGCACCATGGTTCCCCATGCAATCAGGGTGACATCTTCCCCGTCCGTCACTTTCCGCGCTTGGCCGATCGGAACCTCATACCACCCTTCGGGAACTTCTTCTTTCACCGAACGGTACAACTGCATCGGTTCCAAAAACAAAACCGGATCCGGATCTTGAATGGCGGCAAGCAAAAGCCCTTTGGCGTCTTTCGGAGTTGAAGGGGCCAAGACTTTCAATCCGGGAATGTGGACAAATAAGCTTTCCGTGGAATCAGAGTGCAATTCGGGCGCCCGGATCCCCCCGCCATACGGAACGCGCACGACCATGGAAGCCGGATACCTTCCTTGTGTCCTTGTCCGCAAGCGCGCGGCATGCGTCACCAGCTGTTCCATCGCCGGATAAATAAAACCCATGAATTGCACTTCCGCCACCGGACGAAACCCGCCTACAGCCAGTCCGATGGAGGAACCGATGATGCCCGCTTCCGCAAGCGGGGTGTCCATCACCCTCTCCTCTCCGAACAATTCCCACAATCCTTCCGTCGCTCGGAAAACCCCTCCGTTTTTCCCGATATCTTCCCCTAGCAAAATCACCCGCGGGTCGGTCTCCAATGCCACCTTCAGCGCATCGCATATGGCTTGCACCATGGTTTTTGGTTTCATCGACGATAATCCCTCTCTTCCAAAAGCTCCAGTTTTTGTCTCTTTTCATTTGCGGATAAGGTTTCATATACATGCGCAAACATATGCCCGGGAGGGACCGGCTCTTCTTTTTCCGCCCGGGAAATGGCTTGATCCATTTTCTCTTTGCAGGTTTCTTCCCACGTTTTCTCCTCTTCGTCCGTCAACAACCCTTCCTTTTTCAACAGGCGGGTATATCTCAGCAAAGGATCTTTTTCGTTCACCCATTCTTCCACTTCTTCCGGCGGGCGGTAACGCGTGGCATCATCGGCCGTGGTGTGCGGACCGAAGCGGTAAGTCACGGCTTCGATCAAGGTCGGTCCTTCCCCGGCACGGGCACGCGCGACGGCTTTAGACATCACATCATACACGGCCAAAACGTCATTTCCATCGACGCGGATTCCCGGAAAGTTATACGCTTTCGCCTTTTCGGCCACCGTCTTTGACGCCGACTGGCGCGAAAACGGCACACTGATGGCATAGCCGTTATTTTGGCAGAAAAAAATCACCGGGATGTTGAAAACCCCTGCAAAATTGCAAGCTTCGTGAAAATCCCCTTCGGATGTGGCCCCGTCCCCAAAGTAACAGACCGCGATGCTGTCCTCTTTTTTCAATTTCGATGCCCAGGCCGTTCCGACTGCATGCGGAAGATGGGTGGCAATCGGCACGGAAGGAGGCAATAAGCGAATTTCTTCCGGGGCTTTGCATCCTTCGACCCTGCCCATCCAATAAAGCAAGATTTGAGACAACGGCATTCCGGCAATCATCGCCACCCCGTGTTCCCGGTAACTCGGAAAAATCCAATCTTTTTTTTGCAAGGCCAAGGAACTTCCGACCTGCGCCGCTTCCTGTCCTTCCAAAGGGGCATAGGTTCCGATTCTCCCTTGCCGTTGCAAGAAAACCGACCGCCGGTCAAAATGGCGGACGAAGGCCATCCACCGGTAAAAGTCTTTTTTCTTTTCCACACTCAACCGGTTCCAGATTTCCTTTCCCGATTCCGTCAAATGGCCATCCGGGGAAAGATGGCAGACTTCATCCTTGGTCATCAGTTCCATCAATGGTTTTTACCTCCTTGCGCTGTTGCGGGAATCCTCCAACAAAATCCGGCGAATATCGGTTAACTTTTTCAAACGCTCCATCACGATCCGGTCCGCCGCTTCACAAGTGGGAATATTCTCATTTTTCGCCCGGTGGAAAATATCCAGGACCATGTCATAAATCGCTTCGGTTTTGGCAAGCACTCTCTCTTCATGGAAGCCTTCCAGCTCATCAGCCACTTGAATCAGCCCTCCGGCATTCACCAGATAATCGGGCGCATACCAAATGCTTCGTTTTTGAAGCAAAGCCCCATGCCTGTCTTCCACCAGTTGGTTGTTGGCGGATCCGACAATGGCCAGGCAACGAAACTCGTCAATGGTGTCATCATTGACCACGCCGCCTTTGGCGCAAGGCGAGAAAATATCGCAACTCTCCTTGTGAATCCGGTTCACATCCACCACTTGGACCTTGTCGCCATACTTTTCTTTCAGCTGTTCGCATCGCACCGAATCGATATCGGCAATTTTGCAGTAAGCCCCCGCTTCGACCAAAAGCTGCAACAAGCGCTCTCCCACCTTGCCGACTCCCTGGATGGCAACCACACGCCCTTTCAGCTGATCCGTCCCCCATAAAAACCGGGCGGTTGCCCGCATTCCATGAAACACCCCGAGCGCGGTGGGAATGGATGTGTCCCCGCTTCCGCCGTACGATTTCGGCAATCCGGCAAAAGATTTCGATTCCCTGGCGGCATGGACAAAATCTTCCGGGTTGGTTCCCATGTCGGTTCCGGTATAGAAACGGCCGTTTAACCCGCCCACAAAACGGCCGATCACGCGAAACAACTCCGGCGACTTATCTTTTTTCGGGTCTCCAATAATGACCATTTTTCCCCCGCCAAAGTCCACATCTGCCAGACTGCATTTATAGGTCATGCCTTTGGACAACCGCAAAACATCCTCCAGGGCTTCGTCCGTCGAAGCATACGGAATCATGCGGCATCCGCCCAAAGCCGGTCCCGCGGTTGTATTATGCAAGGCGATGATCGCTTTGAGACCGGTTTGCGGATGACGGCAAAAAATGACCTGCTCATGGCCATAGCGGTCCATCATTTCAAACACGTCGCGCATCTTCGCTTCCTCCAGCAAAGCTCCCCGCATTTGTTCATTGATTTTCATGCTTCCCATTCTTATCATCTCCACTTTGAACAAGTTGACTGACAAGCCTGAAAATCTCTCAATTCATCATATGCCCAAAACCGGAAGTGTGATCTTATACCCCCCGAAACTCCGGTTTTCTTTTTTCCAAAAACGCCCGCATACCCTCGCTTTGGTCTTCTGAGGAAAAGAGCAGGAAAAAAGCATTTTGTTCCAAATTCAATCCGTGTTCCAAAGGAAGTTCCTGCGCCTTTAAAACCGCTTGTTTGGCCAGCCGGACTGCAACAGGCGGCTTTTCCGCAATCTCTTTTGCAAGGGACAGCGCCTCTTTTTCCAAATCCTCCGCGGGAACCACACGATTGATCAATCTCCACTGCAGGGCTTCTTCTGCCGAAATGCTTTTTCCGGTCAAAATCATTTCCATCGCTTTTTTTGTTCCGACTGCTTTGGTCAGGCGCTGGGTTCCCCCGGCTCCGGGGATCACTCCCAATAAAATTTCAGGTTGTCCAAATTGAGCCGTGTCGGAAGCAATGATCATATCACAGCACATCGCCAGTTCATTGCCCCCGCCCAAAGCATAACCGTTGACAGCCGCAATCAAAGGTTTGGAGATTTTGCGGATCCGTTCCCAATCCCGGAAAAATTGTTTCATCACAAAGTCGACCGGCTTGGTTTCAGACAACTCATTAATGTCGGCTCCCGCCGCGAAAGCCCTTTCACTCCCGGTCAAAACAATCACCCGGATCGCTTCGTCCCGGTCCAGCGCTTCCAATTCATCGGCCAGTTTTTTCATCAGGCCGGAGTTTAAGGCATTGAGTGACTTCGGGCGATTCAGCGTTATTTTTGCGATCGGCTCCATCCTGTCCAGCAACAGCATTTGCTGATCCATTGGAATATTCCCCCTTGTAAAGAAAGCGATTTCATTTTTCGAAAAATTATTTATTTATCATATGTTTTCATTTTACCAAACAAGCGATTGTTTGTCAGTCCGTCACGGTGAAGCGGTTGTGAGATAAAGAAGACATGCACCAAAAAAAGCGCCCTTACTCAGGCGCTCCTTTCATCATCACTTTGGATGTTTCCTCCACACATTTTTTGCAAATCATTTTTCCGCGATAGTAGATCACTTCTTCCAGACTCCCGCAAAAAATGCAGTTGGGCTCGTATTTTTTCAGCACAATATATTGATCATCCACAAACACTTCAACACCGTCGCTGGGATGAATATTCAAAAGATCCCTCAGGCCTTTTGGCAATACGATCCTTCCCAGATGATCCACTTTTCTTACGATCCCAGTCCCTTTCATCGAAATCGGCCCCTCTCATTTCTGTTGTAAGCTGGTGGGAGGTGTCAGCTTGCAACCCCAGTTCAACCGGTTTACTCATCCGTCACCATGTTGGACTCTTTTGGACCCGACGTATTTGAATCGGAAGAGGAGTCTGTTTTTTCATCTGCAGGTTTAGCCTTCTGATCCTGATCTTTTGATGGAGATTGGGAATCGGTTTGCTCCGGTTCCTCCTTGTTTGCAGGTTCCTCCTGATCGGTATTAGAAGCCGGATCACGGGTGGAACCCGAAGAAGAGTCATTGCTGGTTTTGTCTGGTTTTTTGGCGGGGGCATCGTCTTTGTGATCCGTTTTGGGTTGATTCTCATCTTTGATGATGCTTTCCCATTCTTCTTCCGATGGCGGCCGATTGAGAATATCGGATACCGGCTTGATGTCTTCAGCCAGTTGCGTTATCGGAATCTCTTCCATCTCTTTGACATCCAGGTTTTTCCCCTCTTTGTTTGCAATCATCCACACGGCATATTTCGCCGGGGACAAACCGGTTTCATCTGCTTTCTTCTTCACCGATTTCGGCATCGTCAGCGTATGAACAAGCAATTCCAGTTTCTCTTCTTTGCTTTCCTCGTCAATCATGGTTTCGATCTCTTGCAACGTTCTCACGCTTGTTTCTTCATCATTGTAACCGGATAAAACAATTTGGTCTTTCGGATGCAAAAAACCTTGTTGTTTCGCTTCATCCAAAAAATGTTCCACAAATTCGTCCACTTGCTCGTTTTTGTAACTTTTACCGCCAAGCACTTTTAAAGCGGATTTGTTTAAGGGTTTGACCTCGGTGATATGTTTGTTTTTATCCATTCCAATCGCAATGCTGGGATTCACATCCAAATAAATATATCCTTCTGCATGGGCTTCCTTGGAAGGCGAAAATTGGGGAAGAACATAAAACATTCCGATCATCGCTGCCACGCCGGCACTGATCGCCGCGATCCAAGGCTTTCTCTTCCATGCGGAAGAACGATTCACAACCATGGGAAACTCCACTTCTTCTCCCACGGTCAGCTCCATGTTTGTTCTCGGCACACGAACAAACTCGCCATCCGGTGTCATCACAATCCAATGGCGCGGCCGAACTTCCATGATAACTCCTTTCCGCATTCATTCGCCCCCTTTCTTACCCTTACAGACCCAAATAGCTTCGCACAAGGGCTAAATCTTCCGTCATGACAATGGTAAGAGCCGTCAGGTATTTTCTGTGCCGATTCAAAGTTCGGCGATGCATTCCCAAATATGAGGCAATCTCTTTATCCAGCTTTTTTTGGTGCAGGAATTTGTGCAAAAGCTCCTTCTCAGACACCAGCTTTTTCGCCACGTGGAATAAATTTTCGCGTGTATCCCGGTGTTTCGGGCTTTTTTTGACCAATTCATCCAAAGTGATCCCTTGCTTGGCCAACGCTTTTTTAAAAATTTCGATCTCAAGGCGGCGCATTTTGCTCAGTTCTTCGTCCCGGTAACTTTCAAAGGCTTTGGCCACCACTTCCTGGTTTTGGATCTCTTCCTCATTTGGACCGGAAGTCAAAAGGGGCACCGTTTTCTGATGCTTTGCCTCCTGCCGGAAATAATCCACCAACCGCCGATGGATCACTTTGTACGCAAAGGACATGAATGTTGCCTGAAATCCTGAGCTGTAGCCACTGATCGCTTCATCCAAAGCTTTGTAAGCGATCATGTACTCGTCATCCTGCTTAGTGATCACCCTCCTGCAAACACGTGAAGCGATTCTGCGCACATGTGGTTCCAGTTCCCTAAGCAGATCGTCTCGTTTGTCTGGAGAGTGTGTTTCTTGCACCTGAAGCACACGTGTTTCTAAATCTGTTCCCCGGAACATGCAATACCGACACCTCTCCTATGTATTCATTCGCACGGCTTCTCTGTTTTTCTGTCCATTTTATGGATCAGTATCATTGTATCACGGATCATTCCCTCCATTATATAGACAAAAGCGATCATTTTATCAACAACAAAAAACAGAATGAACCAAAAACCGGTTCATTCTGCAATGCAAGCAAATTCGTATCGCTTAAATATATATATTTTATCATATTTATGAAAATCTTATTTTTCGTTTCCGGCCAACCGGCGAATCGCCTCAACGGTCTCTGTGTTTTCCAGCGAAGACAGATCGCCGGTGTCTTCTCCTATATAGGCAGCCCGGATCACGCGGCGCACAATTTTTCCATTCCGGGTCTTGGGCAGTTCGTCCACCACCCATACCCGCTTCGGTTTTAATGCTTTTCCCATTTTTTGGGCCACAAACCGGATCAACTCTTCTTCCAACCCTTTGGGTGCCTCGCCTTTTAAAACGACAAAGCAGACAGCACTTTCCCCTTTTTCCGCATCCGGAATTCCGATGGTAGCGGCTTCCGCCACCAGGGGATGATTGACCAGAACCGATTCCATTTCTGCCGGCCCCAACCGTTTTCCCGCAATTTTCAGCGTGTCATCCGAACGTCCGGTGATAAACCAGTTCTTTTCATCATCGATATACACCCAGTCCCCGTGCAGCCACACATTCGGCCAGCGACTCCAATAAGCTTGTTCATACCGCCGGTCATCCTGCCAGAAGCTTCGCGTCATACCCACCCAAGGCTGACGCAAAACCAGCTCCCCCACTTGCCCGCGGACCGGGCGGCCCGAATCATCAAACACTTCCACATCCATTCCCAAAATGGGACCGGCAAACCCGCACGGAACAATGGGTTTGAAAAAATGATTGCCTAAA
The DNA here is from genome assembly GCF_005886755.1 of Thermoactinomyces vulgaris. Lineage (NCBI taxonomy): Bacteria > Bacillati > Bacillota > Bacilli > Caryophanales > Thermoactinomycetaceae > Thermoactinomyces > Thermoactinomyces vulgaris. The sequence continues at coordinate 690,232 of NZ_CP039710.1, read as the reverse complement.
ATGCCGCCGGAGATTTCGGTTCCGCCGGAATAATTGAAAATGGGCACTTTCTTTTTGCCGACGCGTTCAAACAGCCAATGCCACGGCTCCGGATTCCAAGGTTCCCCCGTTGAACCAAAAACGCGCAGGCTGCTTAAATCCCATTTTTCATGCCACTGGTCCCCATGTTTCATTAACGCCCGGATCAAGGTCGGGGAAATTCCCAAGTGAGTGACCCCGTTTTTTTCGACCAACTGCCACAAACGGTCCGGTGCCGGATAATCCGGCGTTCCCTCATAGACAATCATGGTGCTTCCCATCATCAAAGCCCCGAAAACCATCCAAGGGCCCATCATCCACCCCATGTCCGTCACCCAAAACAACACATCCCCCGGTCCCACATCAAACATGTATCCCGCATCAAAAGCCGCTTTCACCGGAAACCCCGCATGCACATGGACCGTTCCCTTCGGTTTGCCGGTGGTCCCGGAAGTATAAATAATCATCACCGGATCATCCGCCGCCGTGGGATGGGGTGACAGCGCTTTCAAATCTGTCCGCAACCGGTCCCAATCTACATCCCTGTCCCTTGCCGGGCACTCCCGGTTGGTCCGCCGTACCACAATCACTTTCTCAACGGATGGCGATTGATCCGCCGCCAGATCAGCTTCTTCTTTCATCCGGACCATTTTTCCACGGCGGTAGAACCCATCCGCCGTGATCAGCCATTTGGCCTGGCACCCTTGAATCCGGGTGGCCACCGCATCGGCACCGTATCCGGAAAAACAAGGGATAAAGATCGCACCAATCCTGGCAACCGCCAACATGGCAATCACATTTTCCGCAATCATAGGCAGATATATGGCAACCCGGTCACCCGGCTTTATTCCCAGCTTTCTAAAACCGCCTGCAATCCGGTTCACTTCCAGCCATAAATCCCGGTACGAATATTTCCGGCACTCCCCGTTATCGCCTTCCCAGATCAGCGCAATCCGGTGACGGGACGATGGATCATCGACAAACCGGTCCAAGCAATTTTCCGAAATATTGAGTTTCCCGCCAACAAACCAACGGGTCCATAAAATGCCGTCGCTCATGTCCATCACTTGACGATACGGAACCTGCCATCTCAATTGCATATCTTTGACCGCTTCATCCCAAAACCAGGCAATATTTTTGACACTGTCCCGGTAAAAAGCGTCATAATCCTGATAACCCAGCCGGTTCATCCATTGATAAAGACGGGTCTTTTTCGTTTGTTCAGGGGTCGGAACCCAGGCCGGCTCATGACTCATCGCCCATATCACTCCTATCTGAAATAAAATGACTCATCATTATTTTAAATGTATTTAAAAGATTAAGCAAAAAGGATATACGCGTAAAAAAAACGGGCTTTCTGCTTATCACAGAAAGCCCGCCCAGGTTCCGTCAAAAAATCAGATGAGCCATCAAGGCGATAATGGGCAACGTAAGCAACGTACGCTGCAGGAACAAAATTACCAGATCTTTGAAATCAACAGGGACCTTGGATCCCAACAACAACCCGCCCACTTCGGACATGTAAATCAATTGGGTCACCGAGAGACAGGCAATGACAAACCGGGTCAATTCACTTTCAATCGCTCCGCTTGCAATCACGGAAGGAAGAAACATATCCGCAAAGCCGACCACAACCGTTTGAGCCGCCTCGCTTGCTTCCGGGATGTTCAACAAGGATAAAATCGGGACAAACGGCAATCCCAGCCATTTAAACAGCGGCGTATATTCCGCGATAATCACCGCAGTCGTCCCAAAGGCCATTACAACCGGCAAGACGCCGAACCACATATCGAGGATATTTTTAAACCCGTTTTGGAAAACATCTTTAAACTGCATGCTGCGCGCACGTTCCACGGCTTGGTGCACGCCCCATTGCCACACGGAAAAGCCTTCCGGAAACGTTTCATTCAGGTTCCCTTTCAACCCGTCATAATACGTATCCTCTTTCCGGGACAACGGAGGGATCCGCGGCAAAACAATCGCCGCCACCAACCCGGCCAATGAAATGGTTAAATAATAAGGCCCGAACAAATGTCCCAATCCGATCTGTTCCAAAACGACAATGGTAAAAGTGATGGACACCACGGAAAACGTCGTTCCGATGACAGCCGCCTCCCGCTTGGTATAAAAGCCGTCTTCATATTGCTTGTTGGTGAGCAGTACCCCGATCGTTCCATCCCCCAGCCAGGATGCCAGACAGTCAATGGAAGCCCGTCCGGGAAGTTTGAATAGTGGACGCATCAATCGCGTCAATAACGTTCCCGTCATTTCCAGCAATCCAAAATCCATCAAAAAAGGCATGAAAAGTCCGGCAAAAATAAACACGGTAAACAATACGGGAATCAGGTCATACAGCAACAAACCGCCTGTATTTTCCGACCACACCCAATCCGGCCCCCACTGAAACAGCGTCAGCACGGCCAATACCGCTCCCAAAACACGGGTGACCGCCCAAAACACCGACACGTGAAACAAGCTTTTTAGAAAGGGGCGATCCACGATCCAGGATGGTTTGATAAAAGATCCCATGAGCGTGAGCACTGCGGAAACCAAGATCATGATCGTTGCCAAAGCCGGCAGGACGTCCGCCAGCAACGCCTGCAGCCATTTGGCCAGCATGGCGACAGGAATGGTCATTTCCCCCCCGATGGAGATCGGAATCATAAATAAGATGATACCGATGAACGATGGGATGATAAATTTCAAATAGCTCGTCACCGGGCGCGTCCCTTTCTGAACATTTTCCATATCGACTGGATCACCTCAACATCTGCGTATAGATAAAGACATAGATACATAAATCTTATAATTATTTTATAAAAAAGAAAAGATACATTTTTCCGACCAATTTGATCCATATGAATTGTTTATACATATTAAAAACAGAGATAAATGGATAACAATATTATTTTTTTAATAACATAGTATAAATATACAAAAATACGATATAAATAATCAATAGGAAAATATAGCAAAAATAAGGTATAGTAGTATTAAACGACTTTCATCCAAAAGGGGACTATACAAGTATGATCAAGCGGACCATCAAAAAAGAAGTACTTGACAGCAAACATCTCGATGAAACAAAAGAAATACTGATTTTTCTTCCCGAAGAAGAGCCATCATCCGTCCGGGAATATCCGCTGGTCCTTCTTCATGACGGGCCTGATTACTTCAACTTGGGACGCGTGGTGACTCAGGCCACCCAAATGATTGCAAACGGGGAGCTCCAACCCTTTGCCATGGCAGCCATTCCGGTGGACAAAAAGAAACGGATCTCCCAATACTCCCCTGTTGGAAAACAACAATCCGGACATATCCAAATGGTGATGGAAGAACTCCTCCCTTTGCTCCGTGATAAATATCCCGTCTCCCGGGAAAAAGAAAAGTTGGTGATCGGCGGTTCATCACTGGGTGGAACGGTTTCGTTGCACATTGCCTTGCAACATCCGGAACAGGTGGTCAATGTCTTTGCCCAGTCGGGGGCCTTTTTGGAAGAAACCTGTGAAGAAATCCTGCAGCAAGACACGCTTTCCCATTTGCGCATCTATCAATCGGTCGGAACCTCTGAAACGAAAGTTCCCACCCATATGGGGGATCTGGACCTCTTGGCCCGCAACCGGGAAGTCCATCGTTATTTAAAGGAAAAAGAAGCCCGGGTGCAATATGCTGAAAAAGACGGAGATCACACCTGGGGGTTCTGGCAACGGGATCTCCCGGATGTGTTGAAAACCTTTTTTTCCTGAAGCAAAAAACAGCCATCTGTGATTTTACAGATGGCTGTTTCCGTTTATTTGATGCTTTGTTCAATTTCTTGTGCCATTTTGCCGACCGACCGGAGCCCGCCGCCGGAAAGATACCACAGATTGGGATCAAGATAGACAATGTTTCCTTCTTGATATGCTTTCGTCTTTTTCACCAGTTCGTTTTCCACGGTTTGTTTGGCAGCGGCTTTATTCCCCACTGCAGCGCTGCGGTCAACGACATACAGATAGTCCGGATTTTTTTCTGCAATATATTCAAAAGAAATGCTTTGCCCGTGGGTGGATGCTTCGATCTGGGCATCTGCCGGTGCCATTCCAAACACGTCATGTATCAAACCATAACGGGAATTGGGCCCGTAGGCACTGATTTTATTGTCATTGGCCAGGATGACCAGTGCATTTTTTCCACTCTCTTTTGCTTTCTTGTTCAGCTGGTCAATGGAACTTTTAATTGCAGTAAGCTCTTGGTTGATTTCATCCTCTTTGCCAAAGATTTTACCCAAAGTTTGCATGTTTTTCTCAAATGATCCCATATAATTGTTGAAGTCGACTCCCATAAAAATGGTTGGCGCAATCTCCTGGAACTCTTTATATAAGTTTTGTTGACGTCCGGAAATAATGATCAGATCCGGCCCGATTTCACTCAGCTTTTCAAAATCCGGCTCTTTCAAGCTCCCGATATTGACATATTTATCATCTTCATATTTGGATAAGTAATCCGGAAGATTGGACGATTTCGGCAAAGCTGCCGGTTCAATCCCCAGTTTGTCAAGAGAATCAAGAATTCCATAATCAAAGACAACCACTTTTTGCGGATTTTTGGTAACCTCGGTTTTTCCCAATTGATGCTCAACCGTTATTTTTTCCGCGGCTTCGGATTGAGACGGATCAGCAGCTTCATTGTTACTGCAGGCAACTCCGGTAACAGACAAAATAAGAACAAATAACCATACATAAAGCTTTCTCATTGTCGTTTCACCCTTCCATTTATTAAACTATCTATCATCAAGTTTTCCGGTTGATTCCCTGTCCTTTTTTGAATTTTATCTCCCCCTTTCACGTGAAGCTGGTAGTCATGGTTTTTGAAATCACACCTGGCAGGATGATGGTAAATGCTTGTTATGAATAATAAACACAGATTTTTTGATCATTGATTTCCTCAATGGCAATATCCATATCGTAAATATCTTTTAAGGAATCACGGGTGATCATTTCATCCGTCTTTCCGGCCCGGATCACCCGGCCGTCTTTAAGTGCGATCAGGTAGTCGGAATAGCAAGAAGCAAAGTTAATGTCATGAATCACGATACAAATCGTTTTTCCCAACTCATTGACCAGTTTCTGCAGTGTTTTCATGATTTGAACGGCATGCTTCATATCCAGATTGTTCAAAGGCTCGTCCAACAAGATATATTCGGTATCCTGAGCGATCGTCATCGCTATATAAGCGCGCTGTCTTTGTCCTCCGCTCAATTGTTCCAAATACTTATGCTGAATATTAGATAAATTCATATATTGAATCGCATGATCTATGTACTTTTCGTCTTCTTGAGTCAGCCTGCCCTGAGAGTAAGGAAAGCGGCCGAAAGAGACCAGCTCCCGAATGGTCAGACGCAAATTCAAATGGTTTTCCTGCTTGAGAATCGATATTTTTTTGGCAAGTTCCTCACTTTTGTATTGGCTTATTTCCTGACCGTCGATAAAAACTTCTCCGTTGTCTTTTAAGATCAAGCGGCAAATCACCGAAAGCAAAGTACTTTTCCCTGCACCGTTGGGCCCGATAAATGAAGTGATTTTTCCTTTGGGAATTGCGATGGAAATATCCTCCAACACCGTTTTCTTCCCGTATTTTTTTGAGATATTTTTCACTTCAATCATAGTCGATTCTCCTTTAACAACAGATAAATGAAATAAATACCTCCGATAAAATTAATGATGACACTGAGCGTCGTTTCAAAAGTGAAAATCCGTTCCACCGCCATTTGCCCGCCGACAAGCGCAACAAAACTGATCAAAACCGCTCCCAAGATCAGATAACTGTGCTTATAAGTGCGAAACATTTCATAGGAAAGGTTGGCAACCAACAAGCCCAAAAACATGATGGGTCCGACAAGAGCCGTCGATATCGAGATCAGGACAGATACGATGATCAAAAGTTGTCTGACGATCCGGTTGTAATCAACTCCCAGATTGACTGCCTGATCCTTTCCCAAAGAGATGACATCCAAATACTTGAAAAACCGCATAAAATACAGGAATACTGCCAAAATCAAGATACAGGAAGCCCAGACAAGATCTGTGTTGATGTTATTAAAACTGGCAAACATCTTGTCCTGCACAATCAAAAACTCATTGGGATCAATCAACACCTGCATAAATGACGACAGACTGTCAAACAAAATCCCGAAAATCAAGCCGACCAACAGCAAAAAATAAATATTGTATTTTTCCTTGCGAAAAAAAACACGGTACAACAAAACGGCAAACAATATCATTCCGGCTACGGTCACCAAAAAATTGAAATGGTTACTCATCATGGTGAGCGTCGAGGAGCCCAAAAAGAAAATAACGACCGTTTGAATAAACACGTACAGGGAATCCAATCCCATGATGCTCGGGGTTAAAATCCGGTTATGGGTAATGGTTTGAAAAATGACCGTAGACAAGGCAATCGCACTGCCTGTAAGCAGGATGGCAAGGATCTTCATGCCACGGCGCGGCAGGACATAATCCCAATTGCTTCCCAGATCAATAAACAGATAGATAACGATCAGCAAAGCGGAGAAAATGCCTAAAGATGTTAGTTTGACTCTATGACTCATACGATCTGCTCCTCATTAACAAGTACAGGAAAATGGCGCTGCCGATTACACCAATGGTAAGACTGATCGAGACTTCAAACGGATAAATGACAATCCGGCCCAGGATGTCGCAAGCCAGAACAAATATGGCACCAAAAAGAGCCGTGTACGGGAGGTTTTTCCTCACATGGTCGCCATAGTAAATGGAGACGATGTTGGGAACAATCAATCCCAGAAAAGGAATCATTCCAACCGTAAGAACAACAGAAGATGTGATCATTGCCACAATGATTAAACCGACATGAATGACTTGTTTGTAATTCAACCCCAAATTCCTTGCAAATTCTTCTCCCATGCCTGCAATGGTAAAACGATCGGCATAAAAATATGCAATCAACATCAACGGAATGCTGATATACAAAATTTCATACCGTCCTTGCATCATCATGGAAAAGTCCCCTTGCAGCCAGCTTGACATATTTTGAATGAGATCATGTTTATAAGCAAAAAAAGTGGAAGCCGAACTGATAATATTCCCAAACATCAAACCGACCAAGGGAACAAAAATCACATCTTTCAGTTTGATCTTGTCAAGGATTTTCATAAACAACAGCGTTCCAGCCAGCGCAAAGAGAAATGCGATGCTGATTTTGACCAATAAACTTGCCGAACCGAACCAAAGCATGGAGATCAAAATGCCCAAGCGGGCTGAATCCATGGTCCCTGCCGTTGTGGGAGATACAAATTTATTTTGGCTGATCTGTTGCATAATCAGCCCGCATATACTGATACTGACACCGGAAATCAGGATGCTGATCAATCTTGGAATGCGGCTGATCAAAAGAATCTCTGTCTCCTCCTGATCCAGCTTGAACAAACCTTGCAACGTAATCTCTTTCACACCAATAAACAGTGAAATGACGGATAAAATCAGCAGAATCAAAATTAAATATCTTTTTTTCATCGACATTCCCTCAAGGTTTTTCAAAATCGTGTCAAATGCAATTGATAATCGTTTTCACTAAAATCTATCATAACAACTTTTCTAAATCTGTCAACTTAATATAGAATTTATATATTGAAAACAGATTGTTATATGTTATATAAATATTTAATCAAACAAAACACCGGCTCCTTTCAAAGGAAAACCGGTGTTTTTTCTTCCGTTAAATGCTGCTGCCACACGAACTGCCGTCTCCCGAAGAACCGCTTTCCCCGCCGTTTCCTCCGGGCGATTCATTTCCTGAATGATGGTGATGGGCAGGTGTGTAAGCAGAGTAAATGATAAAACTGCTGTCGTCTTCTTTGAACCTTTTATAGAGCTCATGGTATTTCCCATAAAACGTATCCGAATGATACAAAGATAGAAAAATCGCTCCAAGAACCGGATCATCTTTGGCAGAGCCGTATTTTTTGAACTGCCGCCGGTATTCTTTGACAGAAGTTCCATGGTTCACCACATGTTTTTCAGCCTGTTCCAGTTTTCGTTTAATAATCCGGATCAGATTTTCGATGATACAAGCGGCTTGATCCAATTTTTTGCCGGCATGAGGATTAAAATATTTATCCTTTAACTCCAGATCAGAGCAATGCTTAAAATCATTCAGAAGTGATTTGGAAAGCGGATGCTGAAAAAAAGCACCCCACGTATGGTGACTGTATTTGGTGGGACGAAATAAAAGCAGGTAAATCAAATCAAAAAAGCTTCTTTCTTCTGTATTCAATGATTGCCCCGACAAATTGGGTTCATGATGCAAAACCGTTCCCAGATACCGATTGGAAAACTCTTCATATTCTCTGGTGAACATCAGCATTTCATGCCAAATTTCATCCACCTCATCACTGTACATGGGCACTTTTTTCAAGATGGCAGTCATGACTAAATAGCGCTTCCACTCGAAAAAGCGATTTTCCCATTCGGTGAGGCCGATTTTGTGTTCGCGAATCACCCGCTCTTTGACCCGCTCCACATAGCTTTCCACAAACGAGCTTTCCAAATGTTGAGCCAGTGCCTTCACATCCTCTTTCAGCTCATGACGGGGCTGAATCCCCAAATCTTCAAGAACATAACTCTTTTTATGATTGACTTTTTTCGCCGAGCGGTATAACACATTCACAATGATCACCGTGATGATGAATATGGCAACCAAAAAAAAGGCGATCAGCTCCATCCCTTCACCATCCTTTCATCTCTATTTTACTGAAAAAACACCTCATCGCATATGAACATATAAAAAACTCCCCTATCAAAATCACAGGGGAGACTGAATCGGTTTAATCCACATAACGGTCATAAGCATCCGTCAGATTTTTGGCGATTTCCTCAAGCGGAACATTTTCAATGTCGTGGCGATGCACCATGTGCACCAGTTTCCCGTCTTTTAACAAGGCAAAAGATGGTGAAGACGGGGGCATTCCTTCAAAATATGAACGGGCCCGTTCCGTGGCTTCCCGGTCTTGTCCGGCAAAAACGGTATACAAGTGATCCGGAACTTTGTCATGTTTCAAAGAAAGCGCCACTGCCGGGCGGGCCAAACCGGCTGCACAACCGCAAACCGAGTTCACCGCCACCAAGGTGGTTCCTTTGGCTCCTTCCCCCTGCAGAGCTTCATCCACTTCTTCCGGAGTGCGGAGCTCTTTGAAACCGACACCGGTCAATTCATCACGCATATGTTGAACCATCTGCTGCATTTGCAGAATATAGAAGTTTTCACTCATTTCCAACCCTCCTCCCCACTATTCTATCCCAATCGGGAAACAGAGAAAAGAAACATTTACCGATTGTCCACTTTTTCGGGATACAGGTCATGCAGCGCCAAACGCTGTTCGGCGATTTTTTCCCACCGGGTTCCCGGTTTTCCATAGTTCACATAAGGATCGATGCTGATCCCGCCTCTGGGCAAAAATTTCCCCCATACTTCGATGTATTTGGGATCCAGCTTCTCAATCAAATCCTTCATGATCGTGACAATGCAGTTTTCGTGAAAATCGCCGTGATTGCGAAAACTGAACAGATACAACTTCAGCGATTTGCTTTCCACCAGTTTTTGATCCGGAACATAGCTGAGATAAATGGTCGCAAAGTCCGGTTGACCGGTAATCGGACATAAACTGGTGAACTCCGGGCAGTTGAACTTCACAAAATAATCCGTCCCCGGATGACGGTTGTCAAACGTCTCCAACAAACCGGGGTTGTATTCGAAATGGTAAGTGGTGTCATTCCCCAACGCTTTCAGGGACAATTCCTCTTTCGACTTGTCGCTCATGACTTTTCCTCCTGTTCATCCACACGTTCAAAACGGGCATAAGCTTCATTGGTCTCTTCAACCTCAACCCATTTGCACCGGGGTTGATTCGATTTTTGCCGGCACAAGCCTTCAATAATCCGGAAAAACACCTCCGCCACTTTCTCGGTGGACGGGGCCACTCCGGTTTGCTCGGGATCAAACTCCGGAAAATCATTTAAGTAGTGGTGGTCATACTTTTTCTCGATGGCATGTTTCACTTGCCGGAAATCGATCAACATATGCTTTTCGTCCAACTCAAACCCTTCCACACAAAAAGTGACCTTATAGTTATGTCCGTGAATTCTTTCACATTTCCCGGCCCCCGGAATGCTGTGGGCGCAGGAAATCCAAAAGTGTTTCACCATCGTGTATTTGCCGCGCATGTTTATCACCTTAATTGTTCAGGGATTTTTTTATAAGCAATGGGATCCGTCGCGTTATTCTCTTTAAAACCTTTCAAGCGGAGCAGGCAGCTGTCGCATTCCCCGCACGCTTCCTCTCCCCCCAGATAACAGGAAGTGGTCAGTTCATAAGGAACGTTCAGCTCAAGCCCTCTTTTGATGGTTTCCGCTTTACTCAAATGAATCAGCGGCGTCCTGATCTCCATTTTTTCGGAAACACCCATTTTGGTCGCCAAATTGACCGTTTCACTGAAAGAACGGATAAATTCGGGGCGGCAGTCGGGATAACCGCTGTAATCCACCGCACTCACCCCGGTATAAATCCGTCTGGCCCCGATCACTTCCGCATAAGCCGATGCCAGTGACAGGAAAATTAAATTGCGGGCAGGAACATACGTATCCGGGATGTCTTCTTCCACTCCCCCGGTCCGGACTTCCATTGTCTGATCCGTCAGGGCACTGCCGCCAATCTCGCCGAGGAAAGAAACGTTTACAATTTTATGCCGGTGGCCCACCCCGTAGTGTTTGGCGATTTTTTTGGCTTGCTCCACTTCCCTGTCATGGCGCTGGTTGTAATAAAAGGTGATCGGATACAGTGCATAACCTTCTTCGCGGGCAATGCCCATGCACGTCGTGCTGTCCAATCCGCCGCTCAACACAATCACCGCTTTTTCTTCCACCCGTTTTCCCTCCTGTCATACCCCGCGCAAGTCGGGATCCCAAATCATTTTGTGCATCTGCAGACTCAATTTCACCTGTGTCAATTGATGCTTCAAGATCAAATCCACCAGTTTTGCCGGTTCCATTGATTCCCACACCGGACTGAACAAGGGAATCCCTTTTTTCATCTTGGTCTGGACGACTTCTTTGGCCACCTTGAAGTCCTCTTCCCCGGCAATCACAAATTTGACCTCGTCGTCATCGTTCAAACAGTCGAAATTCTCATCGATCATCCGCTTATTTTCGCCGCTTCCCGGCAATTTATAATCCAAAATGAACCGGACTTTTTGTCTTGCCGCTTCATGGTTTTGCCTTAACTCAGCAAACGGCTTCAAATGGATCGCGCCGTTGGTTTCAATGTGAATGTCCTCGATATGGTCAATCTCAGCCAATGCTTCAATCAACCGTTCGGATTTATATCCATGCATCAACGGCTCACCGCCCGTCAGGCAAATGAACCGGTGCGGAAACTTTTTCACTTCCTTTACGATTTCGGAAACCCGTGCAAAATATTCCGGTTTGGAAGGGGCGTAGCTGTAAGGTGTATCACACCAGGTACACCGTAAGTTGCAATTAAACAACCGTACAAACGTGGTGGGAAATCCGGCACGGGTCCCTTCCCCTTCAACGGTTTGAAAAATTTCCACCATCGGAAGTTTGGGATCTTTTACGGATCCGGAATCTTGTTGCAAAGGGGCACCTTCTCTCCTGCAAAAAATATAGACATCACAAAAATTATATTCTACTTTGTCATGCTATCAAAAGCAAACGTTTTCGGGCAAGCGATGCTTTGGTCATCCTTCTGCAACACTCCACTCCACATTGGCTTTTTCCAGACATTCTTTCCAATGATCCGGCAAACGGTCCGTCACCAAAAGATCAATATCTTCCAAACGGCAGACTTGATAGAAAAACCGCTTTCCAAATTTTGTGTGGTCAGCCAGCACAATCACTTGTTCCGAACAGGCAATCATCTGTTTGACAACCTGGCCTTCCTCTTCATCCTTGACAAAAATCCCGTCCTTGGTGATTCCCCCGCCGCCCATCAAACACTTGTTCACCCGGAACTCCTGCAAATGGCGGATGGTCGCGGCTCCATGAATGTACCGGGAATGCGGGTCAAAAACCCCTCCCAACACATGCAGTTTGACCCCCTCTTTGCCGGACAGGATATCCGCAATGTCGATGGAATTGGTTACAACCACGACATTTTGCGCTTCAAGGGCTTGCGCGGCATATTGCACCGTTGTGGACGTATCCATCAAAATATGGTCGCGGGGGTGGATGTTTGCCGCGGCCAGCCGTCCGATCTTTGCCTTGGCTTCGCTTTTCTGTCCCACACGTTTCTTATAACTGTCGACTTCTTTTTCAAGAACCGGCAAAATGGCTCCGCCCCGTGTGCGGATGATGGCATTTTGTTCACTCAATTTCACCAAATCCCTGCGGGCGGTGTCACGGGAAACCCGAAACATCTCGCAAATCTCTTGAACGCTGATCCGGTGATGTTTTTTTAGATGGCGCAAAATCATCATCATTCTTTCTTCCTGATACACCCCTCGTCCCTCCTTTCCGTCCGGCGTTAAGCGATCATAAGCAATTATAAGACATAATACTCGACACCCGCGCCAGTATTGCTTATAATTACTTAAAAAGAAGCTCACAGGATCAGCGGGAATGGAGCGTGACCTTCAGCGGGCGTGATCTTTCCCGTTCTCTACATTTTGTCAGCCCGAGAAACCTCGGGCCTTTTTTGTTCAATCCCCTATCATTTTCCCCATTTTTCCTGCCGCTTCCATCATATACGGGACAAATTGCTCCATCTTGTCCACATTCATCCGGGAAACCGGACCGGACACGGCCAGCGCCGCCACCAATTTTTCCCGGCGGGAAAAGATCGGAACCGCCACTGCGGCTGTTCCGGCTTCCCTTTCTTCGATGCTCACCGCGTAACCGTCTTTCCGGATCTGTTTCAGTTGGTTCAGGTATTCAGACTTTTCCACATGGTCCGGCCATTCGGATTCGGCCAGCACTTTTTGCAACAGCGCCGGCTCCGCAAATGCTACCAGAACTTTACTGGAAGCTCCGACGGTAAGCGGCATCCGGACCCCGACCGGGGCCACCCGGCGAATTGCCTGATTGCTCTCGACAGCCTGAATGCGGATCCGCTCGATGCCGTCATAAACATACAAACTGACGGTCTCATCCAATTCATCCCGCAGCCGCTCCATTTCCGGCAAGAAAAGCACGGCGGGATCCTTGGACCGGTTTAAATGGGCGGAAAGCTCCCAAATCCGGAAACCCAGCTGATATTTTTCGGTATCCGGGTCTCTCTTCACAAATCCTTTGCTCTCCAAGGTGGCAAGCAAACGAAACACCGTGCTTTTGTTCAGCCCCGTGCGTTCGGCGATTTCTGTCATCCCCAGCCTGGTTTCATCCACAAAACACAACAAAATATCCAGTGCACGCTCAGCTGCTCGGACTGTCGATTTTTTTTCTCCACTCAAAATCAAGTCTCTCCCCCGTGTTTCACTCTGTGAAACTCATTTTTCAAATATTATACTCCTCTCTTTTCCATTAGAAAACGGAAATTTTGACAGAAAACAAAGAGATCGGTCTTTTCATGCGTCGTTCCAAAAGAATAAGACGTCTGACTTGTCCGTTTTTTTGCATTTTTTATAAAGAGTCTATACAAGTTTAAAAAAACATTGTATAATGAAGACGAATTTAGAACTTAGTTTCATCTGATGAAACAAGACGTCTCCCTCAGCGTGCCTTATTCCTTGCACTTTTCCCGCTTTTCATTCAGCCACCGCTGATGTGAAAGCTTTTTCATCTTTCTTCAAAGGAGGTTTTCCCATGGCAAAAGACTTATACAATGTGCGCTCCACGTTAAAAGTGGGCAACAAAGAATATGTTTACTATCGTCTGGACAGCTTGGAAGAACAAGGGATCGGAGAAATCTCCCGGTTGCCTTTCTCCATCAAAGTGTTGCTGGAAGCCGCCCTTCGCCAATATGACGGGAAATCGGTCACCCAGGAACATATTGAGCAGTTGGCTTCCTGGACCCAAAACAAGGATAAAAAGGAAATCGGATTTAAACCGGCCCGCATCGTTTTGCAGGACTTTACCGGTGTGCCGGCAGTCGTGGACTTGGCGGCATTGCGCTCTGCCATGAGCCGGGTGGGCGGCGATCCAAAACGGATTAACCCGCTGATTCCGGTTGACCTGGTGATCGACCATTCGGTGATGGTGGATCGTGCCGGAACTGAAGATGCACTGCAATACAACATGGATCTGGAATTCAAACGGAATGAAGAACGCTACCGCCTGCTTCGCTGGGCTGCTGAATCCCTTGACAATTTCCAAGCGGTTCCGCCCGCAACCGGAATTGTCCACCAGGTGAACTTGGAATACCTGGCCCGTGTCGCACAAACCCGTGAAGAAAACGGGGAAACAGTGGTATTCCCGGATTCCCTCGTCGGAACCGACTCCCACACCACCATGATTAACGGACTCGGCGTCGTCGGTTGGGGCGTTGGCGGAATCGAAGCGGAAGCCTGCATGTTGGGGCAACCATTGTACTTCATCACCCCGGATGTCATCGGATTCAAATTGACGGGGCAACTTCCGGAAGGGGCAACCGCTACCGACCTCGCGCTTACGGTCACAGAAATGCTCAGGAAGAAAGGCGTCGTCGGCAAATTTGTCGAGTTCTACGGTCCCGGCTTATCCAACCTGAACCTTGCTGACCGGGCCACAGTGGCAAACATGGCGCCGGAATACGGTGCAACAGTCGGTTTCTTCCCGGTTGACGAAGAATCCTTGAACTACCTCCGCACTACCGGACGGGACGAAAACCTGATTCAACTGGTCAAAGCTTACTATCAGGCACAAGGCTTGTTCCGGACCGATGACACTCCGGATCCGGTATTCACGGACACCATTGAACTGGATCTCAGCACGGTGGTTCCAAGCCTGTCCGGACCGAGACGCCCGCAAGACCGCATTGAACTGAACAAAATGAAAGAAGCTTGGAACGAAACCTTGCGCAAGCCGATTGATGAAAGCGGCTTTGGTCTGACGGAAGAAGAAATCAGCAAATCCGTGCAAGTCACCCGCCAAAATGACCGTTTTGACCTGAAACACGGTTCCGTGGTGATTGCCGCCATCACCAGCTGTACCAACACGTCCAACCCGTCCGTCATGGTGGGAGCCGGTTTGGTGGCGAAAAAAGCCGTCGAAAAAGGTTTAAGTGTACCGGCTTATGTCAAAAGCAGTTTGACACCCGGTTCCAAAGTGGTCACCGAATACCTGGCCCAGGCCAATCTGCTGGAACCGCTCGCCAAACTCGGCTTTACCGTTGCCGGTTACGGATGTGCCACCTGTATCGGAAACAGCGGGCCCCTCGCAGACGATGTAAGCAAAGCCATTGAAGAAAACGATTTGACAGTGGCTTCCGTTCTGTCCGGAAACCGGAACTTTGAAGGACGCATCCATCCGCTGGTAAAAGCCAATTATCTGGCTTCTCCGCCGCTGGTTGTTGCTTATGCGCTTGCCGGAACCGTCAATATTGACTTTGAAACCGAACCGATCGGTCACGGCAAAGACGGCCAACCCGTCTATCTCAAAGATATCTGGCCGACTTCCCAAGAAATCAGCCGGGTCATGAGCGAAGCCATCAGCGCGGAACAATTCCGCAAACAATACAGCCGGGTGTTTGACGCCAACGAGCGCTGGAATCAATTGCCAACTCCCAAAGGCGTTCTCTACGATTGGGACGAAAACTCCACCTACATTCAAGAACCGCCGTTCTTCGTGGATATGTCGGTGGAAGCGGAAGAAATCGCTCCGATTCAAGACGCCCGTGTTCTCGCTCTGTTGGGAGATTCCGTCACCACGGACCATATTTCGCCGGCCGGAAGCATCGCCCCCAACAGCCCGGCAGGGAAATATCTCCAAGAACATGGCGTCAAAGTAAAAGACTTCAACTCATATGGTTCCAGACGCGGGAACGACCGGGTCATGACACGCGGAACCTTTGCAAACATCCGGATCCGGAACCAAATGGTGCCCGGTTCTGAAGGCGGAGTGACCGAACATGTTCCGAGCGGGCAAGTCATGTCCATTTATGATGCGGCCATGAAATACAAAGAAGAAAACACGCCACTCGTCGTGATTGCCGGAAAAGAATACGGCACGGGAAGCTCTCGTGACTGGGCGGCCAAAGGAACCAACCTGCTCGGGGTAAAAGCTGTCATCGCCGAAAGCTTTGAACGGATTCACCGCAGCAATCTGGTCGGCATGGGCGTATTGCCGCTTCAATTCAAAGAAGGGCAAAGCTGGAAAACATTGAACCTGACCGGAAAAGAAACCATTGACATCCTCGGCTTGAATGATGACATCCAACCGGGGCAATGCCTGACGGTTCGCGCCACCAAACCGGACGGCGAGACCACGGAATTTGAAGTCACCGTCCGCCTCGACAGCGTTGTGGATGTGGAATACTATAAAAACGGCGGCATCCTGCAAACGGTTCTGCGCCAAATCTTAAAAGACAACCAATAAGCTGAATAACCCGAAACAAAAAACCTCCCGGGACTTTCCCGGGGGGATTTTTTTGGGGACAAACGGCGGGGAGATCCAACGACAGGCTCAATCTTTGGCTTCCATCCACATTCCTTTGACAATGGCCGATTTGATGATCCAGCGGTCTTGATCCCGGATGCAAGGAAAGCGAATATCCTGCTCGCGATGGTACAAATAAAGGTGGCGGTCGGTCTCCAAGATCACCTGGCTCTCCCGGATCATCCGGTCAATTTCATGTCCGGAGATTTTTCGGTTCAAGCGTTCTTCCAGCCGCTTCCGCAAATGATAGGAAAAATGGTAAGAACGCGTTTCAAAGATGTTCCCTCCCTTGGCTTAATTCTTTCAAAAAATGGTAAACCAAGTCCCTTTGAAACTGCGGAAGCGTTCTCATCATTGCCTTTGTAAATTGATATACCCCCATTTCCCGGACCATGTCCTTGATAATGGTTTTGGACTCTTCCGACACAACGCCGAATTCTTTGGAAAGGTCTTGAATGATTTGATCCACTTCGTCTTGCGGAACCTCTTTTTTGGGGAGTTCATTTTTGACATTTTCCAATAATCGAAAAGGATTGTCTCTTTTATCCATATACATCAAACTGAACTCTACTTTATGGTCTTCCTTCACTTGCCGCACCTCGGCATCCATCACCTGGTTGACTTCCACGGTCACCCCGTCGGGAATTTGGGATATATGGATCAGTCCCGAAGCCATATGTTCATCCTTGGTCACGACAAAGGCGCCGTAATCCATGATCCGGGTGATGCGAACCTTGACTATATCACCAACCGCATAAGGCAGCGGAGCTTTCCTGTCGCTATGTAGGAACTTGTCGATCCGTTCATCAATGCTCATTTCCGCTCTCCTCCCCCTCAGAAACGATTTTCATTCCATTATAAATACAGATACGAAAAAAGGGCAAAGTGATTTCATTGTCCACGCTCTTCACACCCTCGCCCTCGTTTCATTTATACAATATATTCTCTCTCTTCGCTGAACGTCATTAAAATTAAAAGTGATGTTCTTTTCTAAGATAAGAAAAAGCTTGCATCGCTTCGTACCAAGCCTGTACCGTTCCCTCCGTGACACCGGATGTCAAAATCTTTCGACTCCCCAGGCGCCTGCAAGCTCCCGATTCCAACAACATCAAATCATTTGCGCATTCTGCCAAGTCCATGTCTGTGGTGGTCGCAAACAAGGTAATTTGTCCTCTTTTGCGTTTTTTCAATTCGTGCATCAACAAATAACGTCCCCATGGATCCAATCCTTCCGTCGGCTCATCCATGATCCAGATCGGGGCGGGCACAATCAGGCTGCGGGCCAACAAAAACCTTTTCAAAACCGCTCCGGAAAGTTCGTACAGAGGCACTTTCCGATAACCGGCCAATCCCCATTTTGCAATGATTTCCGCAATTTTTTTCCTGGGATTTGGAACGCGCATCAACTGCGCATGCATGAAGAGTGAAGACTCGATGGTGGTATCCTGGTTCAACCGTTGGACATGCGGGGTATAGTGAATCAGTGATTTGAGAAAGGAAAGGTCTGAAAGGCCGGAATGCAACATTTTCCCTTTCGACCAGACATGCGGTTCTTTTTTATGGGAGAAAAAAACAATCCTGCCGTCATCCGGAACCATTTTCAGGGCGGTCAGCTTCAACAACGTTGTTTTTCCCGAACCCGCAGGGCCCAACAAGGCCGTCACCCCTTCCCGGACGGAAGCGGAAAAATCTATGAGCCCCGTCATCCTCATACGTGAAACCTGCGCCTTTTGACCAAAAACTTTCCGCACGTGATGCCACTCTATTCTCAATTTTCATGCACCCTTTCTCCAACCTCTCACAGGTACAAAAAACAAAGATCTTTTCCAAGGATTTTCACATTCAACCAAAAATGGAAGATATCCCCTGATTCAGGGTTTGTTTAATTTAAGTATAACGGACAAAAAATATCCTGTCTAAAATGAGGATTGTGAATATATTGCAAAATCGTGACAAAAAACCTTCAAAAATAACAGATTCCAACCGAATGGGGATCCCGTTTGTTTTTCTTCTTCTTTTATATAAATTTATTCTTTGGCGATTGACCTCCCGTGAAATCTGTGATAGCTTGAAAGGGACAGCAACTAAATAGGGTCAAAAAACGGGAGCTTGGAGTCAGCCAGGCTGAGAGGGCGGAGAATTCTGCCGCCGACCGTGTACCTGATCTGGGTAATGCCAGCGTAGGGAAGATGACGGGACTCGTGTCCCCTCATCGTTTTGATCACTTCCCCGATCCATACGCATCAGGTGTATGGTTTTTTTGTGTCGTATTCGCCCTTCGTCCGTTTTGGCCACTGGTTGCAATCACCAAAGGAGGGCAATATTGATGGAACGTTATTTCTATCCGAACAGCAAAAAAGTTTATGTCAAAGGGTCCAGACCCGATCTCCTCGTTCCCATGCGGGAAATTTCCCTTTCCCCCACCACCGACTGGCGCGGAACCCGTGCCAATGAACCTCTCCGCATCTATGACACAAGCGGGCCTTACACCGATCCGGAAGCATCCATTGATTTGAGACGAGGATTGCCAAAATTGCGAAGAAACTGGATTTTGGAACGGGGCGACGTGGAAGAAACCAAAGGCCGCCCGGTCCAGCCCGTCGACAATGGATACCGCTCGGAGGAAAAGGCAAAAACGCTTGAATCATTTCCTCATCCCAACAAACACCCGTTAAAAGCAAGACCCGGAAAAATCGTCACCCAGATGCATTATGCCAAAAAGGGAATCATCACGCCGGAAATGGAGTTTGTCGCCATTCGCGAACAGTTGGATCCCGAATTCGTGCGGCAAGAAGTCGCCAGCGGCCGGGCCATCATCCCCGCCAATATCAATCATCCGGAATCCGAACCGATGATCATCGGCAAAAACTTCCATGTCAAAATCAATGCCAACATCGGAAATTCCGCGGTTTCCTCTTCCATTGAGGAAGAAGTTGAAAAAATGACCTGGGCCACCTTATGGGGAGCCGATACCATCATGGATTTATCGACCGGAAAAAACATTCACAACACCCGGGAATGGATCATCCGCAATTCACCGGTTCCGGTTGGAACTGTTCCCATTTACCAGGCACTCGAAAAGGTCAACGGGGTTCCGGAAGACTTGACATGGGAAATTTACCGCGACACCTTGATCGAACAAGCCGAACAAGGGGTGGATTACTTTACCATCCATGCCGGCGTGCGGCTCCATTACATCCCGCTCACGGCCGAACGCACCACCGGAATTGTCTCGCGCGGCGGTTCGATCATGGCCGCATGGTGTCTGGCCCATCATGAGGAAAACTTTTTATACACACACTTCCGCGAGATCTGCGAAATTCTGCAAGCTTATGACATTTGCGTTTCTCTCGGTGACGGCTTGCGTCCGGGATCGATTGCCGATGCCAACGACAAAGCCCAATTCGCCGAACTGGAAACGCTGGCGGAACTGACCCAAATTGCATGGGAACACGATGTGCAGGTGATGATCGAAGGACCGGGACATATCCCAATGCATAAAATTAAAGAAAACGTGGATATTCAGCAAAAACTGTGTCAAGAAGCTCCTTTTTACACCCTGGGGCCGCTGACCACGGATATCGCCCCCGGCTATGACCACATCACGTCTGCCATCGGTGCGGCGATGATCGGCTGGTATGGCACCGCCATGCTTTGCTATGTGACTCCGAAAGAACATCTGGGGCTCCCCAACAAACAAGACGTAAAAGAAGGGGTCATCGCATATAAAATCGCCGCCCATGCCGCCGATCTGGCCAAAGGGCATCCGGGAGCGCAAAAACGGGATGATGCGTTGTCCAAAGCACGGTTTGAATTCCGGTGGGTGGATCAGTTCAATTTGTCCCTGGATCCGGTCCGGGCAAGAGAATTCCATGATGAAACCTTACCGGCCGAGCCGGCAAAAACCGCCCACTTCTGCTCGATGTGCGGCCCCAAATTTTGCAGTATGAAAATCACGCAAGATATCCGGGAATATGCGGACAAACAAGGATTGACCCTGGAAGAGGCCGCCAAAAAAGGGATGAAAGAAAAAGCCCGGGAATTTAAGAAAAAAGGCTCTTCCCTCTATCAATAATTCCGGTCAAGGGAAAAAAGACCCACCGGTTCATACATCGGCTGCCGCCCCAACTTCGTCTCATAGCACGCAATTTGCCGGACCCGCCATTCGATGTTTTGGAAGATGGAACTCATCCCGGGCGTCAGTGTAAAGTTTGGCTGCCGGCATTTGCGGGCAATCGTGACATGGGGGCGGTATGCCCGTTTTTCAGCCGGAAAGCCGAGCGGTTCCATCGTCCGGACCACTTGTTTTTGCAAGCGGTACAAAGCGTCAAGATCTCCCGAAACACCGGCCCACAAAATGCGCGGCTGATGTTCCCTGCCAAACGTCCCGAGACCGGACAGTTTTAAAGAAAACGGTTCCGTTCCTTGGGCACAACGGGGCAAGGCGCTTAAAATTTGTTCTTTTTTCTCCGGGTTGACATCGCCCAAAAATTGAAGCGTAATATGGTAATCCTCTTCAAAGACCCAGCGGGAAAAATCGCATTGTCGCTTCAACATGTCACTTCCCCGGGCCAAATGCCGTTTCACTTCCGGCGGTAATTTCACGGCGATAAACAAACGGGATTCGTGTGCCATCCCCGATTCGACCTCCATTCCATGCTGAAAAGGCTCAGCGGTCATCGCCGAGCCTTTTTTGCATATGGATTTATTGGTTCAATGCTTTTTTGGCGGCAAGAATCGGCGCTTCATAATCCGGATGATTGGTGGATTCCGGTACGTATTCCACATAGACGATCTGATCATTTTGATCCACCACAAACACGGCCCGGGCCAACAAACGCATTTCTTTAATGGCGACACCGTAAGCCGTTCCAAACGACAAATCGCGGTGATCGGAAAGAGTTTGCACATTTTCCACACCGGCCGCCCCGCACCAGCGTTTTTGGGCGAAAGGCAGGTCCACACTGACGGTCAGTACTTTCACCCCGTCAATGCCGCCCGCTTCTTCGTTGAAACGGCGGGTTTGCGCATCACAAACTCCTGTATCCAGAGACGGAACCACACTGATAATCCGGACAAACCCTTTGCTGTCCGCCAGTGTGACTTCGGACAAATCATTTGCCAACACTTTAAAATCCGGGGCTTGGTCCCCGACTTTCAACTCCGGGCCAAGCAAAGTGACCGGGTTTCCTTTAAATGTTACAGCACCTTTTCGTTCGATGGCCATGAGCATTTCCTCCTTTAAAAAGTCATCTTCTTTATCTTAACACTGTTTGAAAACAAAAAAAATAAACATCCCCCTTCACAAATGGAAGGGGCTCTGTTTCTCTGTCGAAAAGGCCCGTTTTTTTCAAAAATCGGGGTTTTTATTCTTCTGATGAACCCGACTTCCGGCTCAACACCCCGGAAAGGAAGGAAAGCATAGTGTGGGTTGCCGTTTTGACCGACACCGATCCCACATCCCGCATGGGATCCAGGCAAACAATATCCAATGCCTTGACTTTCGGTTCTTCCCCCAGCCGGAACATGGCCTCAAACAATTCCCGCGAATACAAACCGCCGGGATGGGATCCGGGGGAACCCGGCAGAAATGAAAGATCAAGCACATCCATATCCACGGTCACATAGATGGAATCCACCAATTCAGTCAATTTGGACAGAGCTTCTTCAAAGACCGCAGGAAATCCTTTTTTCCAGATTTGA
Organism: Thermoactinomyces vulgaris; assembly: GCF_005886755.1. Lineage (NCBI taxonomy): Bacteria > Bacillati > Bacillota > Bacilli > Caryophanales > Thermoactinomycetaceae > Thermoactinomyces > Thermoactinomyces vulgaris. Next base: position 667,913 of record NZ_CP039710.1, on the reverse strand, counting down.
TGCATGGTATAAAAAGTGATTCCTTTTTCTTCTGCATATTGGCGGTAGATCCGGGAATTAGCAAAGCCGTGGATGCCGATTTGGACAATCTCTTTTCCTTCCAGTGTGCCGGACTCCAACAATCCGCGAACCGGCGTCCCGTTGCTCGGACCTCCGCTTTCCAAGCTCCGCACGTCAAAATGCGTGTCAAACTGGAGCAGACCGGTCTTGCCGGGCGGACGGGCTTTTTTCCATGCCTTGACCGACGGGCACGTGATGGAATGGTCCCCTCCGATGATCACCGGCAAAAAGAAGTCCTGTTTCTGTGTCTTTTCATAAACTTCTTCCATTCCTTTTTCAATGTAATGATGGCAAAGCGGGATATCCGTCACATGCATGCGGACATCGCCCAGATCCCGCACCGTCAAGCGGGTTAAATCGGCATCATGATCCACATCATAGGTGGAAAAGCTTTTCCAGCTTTGCCGGACGGCCCACGGCGTTTCACTCGCTCCCGAAACGCTGATGGAAGAACGGGACAAAGGGACTCCGATGACTCCGACATCCATGGTTTCTTTCCCGTTCCACGGCCGGATCCACTCACTCACTTTCGGATCATTGGGATCAGCCGTCTGAACACGGTGGACAAAGGGGGGCGGATTCAAATAACGAAAGTTCATCCTTCCTTCCTCCCTAAACAACCCATTTTCCTTTTTTCATCACTCGTTCCACGTCATTGGATCCGTAATGATACGTCAAATGCAGATAGTTGGGCACATCGAATACAACCAAATCCGCTTGCTTGCCGGGCTCCAGACTTCCGATCCGGTCCGCCCGGCCGATGGCATGAGCGGCATTGACGGTCACCGCTGTAATCACCTCTGCCGGGGTCATCTTCATGTGAAAACAAGCCAGATTCATCATCAAAAGCAAGGATTCGGTCGGGGAAGAGCCCGGATTGCAATCCGTCGACAAGGCCACCGGCACCCCGGCATCAATCATCTTTCGCCCGTCGGCAAAGGGGGCCATCAGGAAAAAGGCCGTTCCCGGAAGCAAGACCGCCACCACTTTCGCTTTGGCGAGTGCGCGGATTCCTTCATCGGACGCTTTCAGCAAATGGTCCGCGGAAATGGCACCGATGCGGGCAGCGAGTTCCGCCCCACCCGTCGGTTCGATTTCGTCCGCATGAATCTTCAGGATCAGGCCGGCCGCTTTGGCCGCCCGGAGGATCATTTCAGACTGTCCGACGGTAAACACGCCTCTTTCGCAAAAAACATCGCAAAATTCAGCCAAATGCTCCGAAACCACCCGCGGTATCATCTCGTCCGTGATGAGCCTGACATACGCATCCGGTTGTTGTTGGTACTCCTTCGGGATCGCATGCGCCCCCATAAAAGTGGATACGATCTCCACCGGATGCTCCTCATTCAATCGTTTGGCCACTCTGAGCTGTTTCAGTTCATGTTCCAGGGACAGCCCGTATCCGCTTTTCGCTTCAACGGTGGTCACCCCGTTCTTTAAAAACCGGTCCAGCCTCGCTTTGGCTTGCTCCGCCAATTCATCGGCACTCGCTGCCCGTGTTCTTTGGGTGGTTGACAAAATTCCGCCGCCGGCCTCCAAGATCTCCAAATAGGTTTTCCCGTTTAAGCGCATGTTCAGCTCATCTTCACGGGAACCGGCATACACCAAATGGGTGTGCGGATCAATGAGCCCCGGCATGATGACTTTTCCCGTCGCATCCCAATGGTTCACCTTTTCCCATGAACCCCATCGTTTCCGCGCTTCACTCTCCACTTCGTTGCGGGTCCCGACGGCAATGATCGTGTCTTTTTCAACAGCCACCGCCCCATCTTCGATGATGCCCAGATCATTCATTGCTTTCCCGGTTTTCGGGTGTTTGCCGGCCCCTTGCAACGTAAGCAATTGGTTTGCTCCGGTAATCAGCCACTTCTCCATTTCCCTCACTCCATCATCGGAATCTGAATCCCGTGCTTTTTCGCCGTTTCGACCGCCTTTTCATATCCGGCGTCCACATGGCGCACGATCCCCGTGCCCGGATCGGAGGTCAACACCCTTTCCAGGCGCCTCGCCGCCTCTTTGCTGCCGTCTGCCACCACCACCATGCCCGCGTGGATCGAATAACCCATCCCGACACCGCCACCATGATGGATGGACACCCAGCTTGCCCCGTTGACCGCATTGATCAATGCATTCAACAGCGGCCAATCTGCAATCGCATCACTGCCATCTTTCATTGCTTCGGTTTCACGATTGGGAGAGGCCACCGAACCGCAGTCCAAATGATCCCGTCCGATGACAACCGGCGCCTTCAGTTCGCCCGATGCCACCATTTCATTGATGATTCGTCCGAATCGCACTCTTTCGCCGTAACCCAGCCAACAAATACGGGCCGGCAAGCCTTGAAATTGCACCTTCTTGCGGACCAAATCGATCCAGCGCACCAAAGAGGGCTGGTCTTTAAATTCCCGTTTGATCACTTCATCCGTTTTATAAATGTCTTCCGGATCGCCGGACAAGGCCACCCAGCGAAACGGACCTTTTCCTTCACAAAACAGCGGCCGGATAAAAGCCGGGATGAATCCGGGGATGGAAAACGCTTCTTTCACTCCTTCATCAAAAGCGGCCTGCCGGATGTTGTTTCCGTAATCAAAGGCAACCGCCCCCCGTTCTTTCATCGCCAACATCGCCTTGACGTGTCCGGCGATACTTGCCTTGGCTTTTCGGATATATTGCTTCGGATCGGTCTTGCGAAGCCGCTCGCATTCTTCCAAAGTCATCCCGGCAGGGTAATAACCGTTCAACGGATCATGAGCCGAGGTTTGGTCGGTCACCAAATCCGGAATAAACCCCCGTTTCACCATTTCAGGGAGACATTCGGCGGCATTTCCCACGAGTCCGATGGACAAGGGTTTGCCTTTTTGTTTGGCCGCTTCCGCCATGCGGATCGCTTCATCCAGACTGTCCGTTTCCCTGTCCAGATAACCCGTTTGGATTCTTCGCCGGATGCGGGAAGGATCGCATTCGACCGCAATGATCACCCCTTCGTTCATGGTGACGGCAAGCGGTTGCGCGCCTCCCATTCCGCCCAACCCGGCAGTGACCGTGACCGTGCCTTTCAAACTGCCTCCGAAGTGTTTCCTTGCGGCTTCGGCAAACGTTTCATACGTCCCTTGCAAAATCCCCTGGGTCCCGATGTAAATCCAGCTTCCTGCCGTCATTTGCCCGTACATGATCAAGCCTTTTTGTTCCAGGTCACGAAAGGTCTCCCAATCAGCCCAAGCCGGAACCAGATTGGAATTGGCCAGCAAGACCCGCGGCGCATCCGGATGCGACTTGAAAACCGCCACCGGCTTTCCGGATTGAATCAGTAACGTTTCGTCATTTTCCAACGCTTTCAGCGAGTGCAGGATCGCATTAAAACATTCCCAATTCCGGGCGGCTTTTCCCATTCCCCCGTACACCACCAGCTCTTCGGGACGCTCCGCCACTTCCGGATCCAAATTATTCATCAACATCCGGTAAGCGGCTTCTTGAACCCACCCCTTGGTTCTTAAGTCCGTTCCCCGCGGAGCGCGGATCTCTTGCCTCTTTCCATTCACCACAGATGGCTCCTTTCGGAATTTTCCTTGTAAACGCAATATTATTTATATTTCGCTTTCACCTTATCATGCTGGAAAACCAAGAGGCAAGCCATTCCGTTATTGAGTTAGCTCAGCACAGGAAACGGACGAAAATGCCCTCTCCCCCTTTTCTTTCATGTCCCCCGGATTTTTGCTATATTGATGAAGAATGCATTTCAAGGAGTGAGCATCCATTGAGTATGGAGATTTCCGATTTGGCGGCCGGGAAACTGCACTGGCTGCTTTACCAGGAGCAGCAGTCGGAAAACCATCCGTTGGGGGTGAAGATTGTTTCTCTCACTTCCGGGTGCAACAGCCCGGTTTATTCCCTCGAAATCACGGAAACGGATCCGGCCTGTGAACAAGAAAACATCAAAGGCATCCCGTTCATGTGGCAAGCCGGCGAAAAGGAATGGATCCAAGGCTTAAAGATCGATTATGATCCGGTCCGCAGAAAATTTTCTTTGACCCATCAACATCCGCCACGCATGCCCGACTGCCCGATTGCATGAAATAATAACAGAGACACAAAAAAACGGAGAGGGGAATCATGCTGACAAGCAAATGGTTTTGGTTCGGATGGCTGTCCGCCCTTTTTTTCTGCGGGGTTTTTGTCTTCGTTCACCTGTGGCAATGGGTTTCCCGTTTTGATCATAAAGATCCGCCGGAGGAACATGCACAAGTCGGAATCGTGTTGGGAGCGGCATTATGGAATCAACAGCCGAGCCCGGCCCTGAGGGAGCGTTTGGAGCTTGCTTTGCAATTGTACAGGCAAGGGAGAGTGGATTATCTCATTTTATCCGGGGGACTGGGCAACAACGGGATCACAGAAGCGGAAGGAATGAAAAACTACCTGGTGGAACGCGGGGTTTCCCCCGCCCATCTTCTTCTGGAAGACCGTTCTTCCAACACCAGGGAAAACCTGCTGTATTCTGCACAAATCATCAAACGGACGGGGTTTGAGAAGATCACCGTCATCACCCATGACTATCACATGTTGCGGGCTTTGAATTATGCCCGGCAAGCCGGCCTGGAAGTGACAGCTTCGCCCGTTCATTCCAAGGTATTATTCCTTCCGTACCATAAAGCACGCGAATGTCTGGCCTTGATCAAGCAACAAGTGTTTAAACACTGAACGGACACAACGGAAGCCTTAATGGTCCTGATTTTCCATCTTGACCACTTCCTTTCTTAACACCGGGTCCGTCAGTTCGATCACGATCCGCTCCGGGACGGCATCCAAACGGGCATTTCCGTTTAAAAAGGCGATTACCTTTTTCACATCCCGTTTTAACCGGTCCAAGTTGATCCCCATCCACTCTTTCTCCGGATAAAGCGACAGCTTTTCCAAAGCACTGGTGAGCAATTTTAAAGCTCCGTTCCGGTTGTCGTTTTGCAAATGGTACAATCCGACAGCCACTTGGAGCAATCCTTGGTAAAACGGTTCCCTGCCCTCTTCGAGCCACAGCTCTTCCAACATATCGTGGCATACATAGTAGTCACAGACCGTGTTAAAATAATGAAAAAAGGCAATATATAAAGGGGAATAAGGCTCCACGGATTTTCACTCCTTTAAAAAACGGCAGAGAGGATGGAGCAAATTTGAATTCTGGCACGCCCAGCAAGGAAAATCTGGAACAAATTGTCGAAGAAATCAAAAGCAACCTGAGATTGGTCAATGCATCCATCATCAGACCGGAAGATTTCTGCTTGGATCAATATGATGAATTGTTGGAAATCCATCAACTGATCCGGAAAAAAGAAGGCCGGCTGACGATGATGGAAATCGAAGGGATACTGGAGGAGTTAAGGGAACTCCGGACAAACGCAAAATGAAGGCAGGGTTTTCCCCTGCCTTGTTTTTTATGTAAAAATTTTGGCCAATGGTTCGGGCAATGCAACCGATTTTCTTTTTTTCAGGTCGATCGTGACACTGGTCACTTCCGCATCCGCCACTTTCTCCCCTTGTTCATTATAAATTTCATGTTTGAGCACAAAACTGGTTCTTCCTTTCCGGACAGGCTCTGTGGATATCACCAGCTTTTGCCCCAACAACGCTTCCTTCCGATAGTTAATGTTTATGTTGACAGTCACTGTTCCCACTCCCATCTCCGTAAACACATCAAACGGGAGTCCCATTTTGTTGTACCAATCTTCACGGCTCCATTCCATATACTCTAAATATTTCGCATTATTCACATGCCCCATGACGTCGATTTCCGTCGGCCGCACTTCAATTTGAATGGAGGTTTTCATCTCTTTCTCCCCTTTTTGAGATCAAAATAGCGATTTTTTCTTTGTCTGAAAGGCATTTTTCTTGATATCGTCGATCATCTCCAAAATCTCCAGCCAATATTGGTGATCCTCGACCAACCCAAATTTCCGCGTAAGGTATTCATGATTCCAAACAAATGCACGTAACGTAAATGCGTTGACCACCACGGCCTGTCCCTGACAGGATTCATAAAAACTTTTGTACAGAATGGGTTTCATTTTCAAAAAAGCCGCCTCCATCAACTCATCCTGTGCGACTCCGTGTTGCCGGACATAAATGCCCGGCCGGATCTTTTTCCACTCTTGCAAGATCCGCTTGTTTAAAAAACTTTTCTGGTATTGGACAAACGCTTTTTGTTCCTCTTTCGTCACTTCCCCTTTGCTTCCCGCAATCTGATCCATGATGTGGAAAATGGTGTTTAATTGAGGGGGTGACAAGTTTTCCGGCTTTTGGTGCCTGACATAAATATTTTTGTGTTTGAGAGAAGGAATCAACTCACCCATTTTTACGGCAACAGTTCCGCGCCAACCATTGCAAACCTTCAGAAACAACTGAGCCCATCGATGATACCAATTCATCTGCTTCACCCTTAACCATGCATGAATTGCCAGACCAAAAAAGATTATTTTCAGAAATATTCCCTTCCCATTATAATACGAAAAGTCCCCAAGCAGTTTAAATCGCGATTATTTTTAAATTTCCGTCAAATCTCGCCAAAAAAGTGCCCCGTGAAAGATTCACGGGGCACCGGGTCCGAAAAGCTTACCGGTTCACCATATGGATGGCGTGGCCCAAGACGCCTTCGGCCGCTTCCATGATTGTTTCGGTCAAGGTCGGATGCGCATGAATCGTCAAAGAGAGATCTTCTGCGTTGGCACCCATTTCCACGGCAAAAACGGCTTCTCCGATTAATGTGGAGGCTTCCGGACCAACAATTTGAACGCCCAAAACCTGTTTGGTTTCGGAGTCGGCGACGATTTTGACGAAACCGTCAGCCTGATTCATCGACAAAGCGCGTCCGTTTGCCTGGAAGGCAAAGCGGCTGACCACCGGATCATAGCCTTGTTCTTTGGCTTCTTCTTCCGTCAGGCCGGTGTAAGCAATTTCCGGATCGGAGAAGACAACAAACGGCATGGCTTGATAGTCAATGACGCTGTTCATTCCAGCAATGGCTTCCGCAGCCACTTTTCCTTCGTAGCTGGCTTTGTGGGCCAACAGTGCACCTCCGGCGCAATCTCCGATGGCATAGATGTGATCCACATTGGTGCGGCATTGATTGTCGATTTTAATAAAGCCGCGTTCATCCAGTTCCACTTGAGCGTATTCCAATCCCAATTCGTCGGTGTTCGGTTTCCGACCGACCGCAACCAGGCAATAGTCTGCGGTAAATGTTTTTTCTTCCCCGCCGACCGTGGCTTTGATTTCCACTTCTTCGCCTTTGTTTTCGCCACCTTGAACCATGGCTTCCGTCATAACGTTGACGCCCAGTTGTTTCAAGCGGCGCATCACCATTTTTGTCAATGCCGGATCGCTTCCGGGGAGAATGGATTTGGCTCCTTCCAAAATGGTGACTTCTGCACCCAGTTTCGCATAAGCGGTACCCAATTCCAGACCAATGTAACCGCCGCCCACAACCACCAAGCGTCCGGGAACTTCTTGCAATTGCAGCGCTTCGGTGGAGGAAAGGATCCGTTTTCCGTCAAACCGGAGAATCGGAAGTTCAGCCGGACGGGATCCCGTTGCAATAATCACATCGTTAAATTTATAAGTCTGGCTGGAATCGTCCGTCACAACCCGGACCGAATCGGTGCCGTTAAAGTATGCTTCTCCGCTGATGATCTCCACTTTGTTTCCTTGCAACAGCGATTTCACACCGCCGGTCAACTTTTTCACAACGCCGTCTTTCCATTTCATGAGTTCCGGCATGTTCACATTGACATCCCCTGAAACTTCGATCCCCATCTGATCCGCTTCTTTGATGGACAAGAAACGTTCAGAAGCGGTGATCAAAGCTTTAGACGGAATACAACCACGGTTCAAGCACACGCCGCCCAAAGCATCTTTATCGACAATGGTCACTTTGCGTCCCAGTTGTGCGGCACGAATGGCTGCCACATATCCACCCGGACCGGCTCCGATCACCAGAACATCGACTTCTTGTGCAAGATCTCCCACTACCATATCAGCTCATCTCCATCATTAAGAGTTTTGGATTTTCCATCAACTGTTTGAACCGACGCATAAATTGTGCAGCCAAATCGCCATCCACCAGACGATGGTCAAAGCTCAAAGATGCAAACATTTGCGGGCGGATGACAATCTCTCCGTCACGAACCACCGGTTTTTCCTGGATGGTTCCGACGCCCAGGATGGCCACCTCCGGATAGTTGATGATCGGGGTGAAGAATTGAGCCCCGTATCCGCCGAGGTTGGAAATGGTAAAGGTGCTGCCTTTCAATTCGCTGGGATCCAGTTTCATTTCGCGTGCTTTGGTTGCTTTTTCGGTGATTTCCTGAGCGAGTTCGAAAAGCGATTTGCGATCGGCATCTTCAATGACCGGCACCATCAAACCATGGTCGGTCGCGGTGGCCAGACCGATGTTATAGTATTTTTTGATGACAATCTCTTCTCTTTCTTCATCGATGGACGCATTCAGTTCCGGGAACTCACGCAATGCAGCGATGGCCGCTTTGATCATGAACGGCAGGTAGGTCAATTTGATTCCGCGTTCTTGCGCCACTTCTTTTCCCCACTTGCGGATGGCCATCAATTCCGTTGCATCGATTTCGTCCATCAAGGTGACATGAGGAGCGGTATGTTTGCTTTCCACCATGCGTTTGGCGATGGTGCGACGGATGCCGCGCAGCGGAATGCGTTCTTCGTCCCCTCTGGTTTCCACCGGTGTTTTTGGCTCCACGGTTTTCCCTTGAACCGGTTGCGTTTCCGGTTGGGCTGCCGCTTCAGCTTGCCCGCCTTCTGCAAACCGTCTGACGTCTTCGGCCAAAATCCGGCCATGTTTTCCGGTTCCGGTTACCTGGGAGATGTCGACTCCCAACTCACGCGCCAATTTGCGGACAGACGGCATCGCCGATACATTCCGTTTGTTGCCGGCTTGCTCCGGAGCCGCTTTTTTCTCTTCCTTGGCTTCCTGGGCCGGTGCTGCCGTCTCTTCGGCCGCGTCTTCTTCTGCCACCTCTGCTTCTTCGAAATCTCCTTCTGCATCGATGATGGCAATCACCGAGTCGACGAGCACCACATCCCCTTCTTTGACTTTGATCTCTTTGATCGTCCCCGATACCGGAGAGGGGATTTCCACAACGGCTTTATCAGTTTGCACTTCGGCAAAAATGTCAAATTCCTGGATGGTGTCTCCTTCTTTGGCGTGCAGTGTCACGATTTCGCCTTCATGAATTCCTTCGCCCACATCCGGCAGTTTAAATTGATATGCTGCCACGAAAATAGCCTCCTTTTCTGTTTTCATGTTTAAGAAAGGACGCGGTGATGTCGAAACCACCGCATCCATCGGTATGTGTCTTTCCGGCACACTTTTTTACAATCAGAAGTCGAGTACTTCGGTAATTCCTTCCACCACGCGTTTGACATCCGGAATCCACTGGTCTTCGATCATCGGGAATGCGATGACGGTATCCGGAGGAGCAATCCGTTTGACCGGTGCTTCCAGTTTCAAGATGGCATGTTCATTGATTTGAGCAATCACTTCTGCCGCAATTCCGGAAGATCTTTGAGCTTCCTGTACCACCACGGCACGTCCCGTTTTTTCCACCGATTGGATGATGGTTTCGGTATCCAGCGGGCTGAGCGTGCGAAGATCGATCACTTCCACTTTGGTTCCGCGTTCTTTTTCCAGTTGCTCTGCCGCTTTCAAGGATGTATGAACCATGGCACCGTACGTGATCACCGTGACATCGGAACCTTCCCGAACCACGTTGGCTTTACCGATCGGAACGGTGTATTCCCCTTCCGGAACGTCTGCTTTTTGCGAGAAGTAAAGTTTCAAGTGTTCCAGGAAGAATACCGGGTCATTGTCCCGAATGGCCGAAATCATCAATCCTTTGGCATCATACGGATTGGAAGGCATAACCACTTTCAACCCTGGTGTTTGGGTGAGCAATCCTTCCAACGGATCCCCGTGAAGTTCCGGCGGTTTTACTCCTCCGCCAAGCGGTGCGCGGAACACGATCGGGGCATGAAAACGGCCGCCGGTCCGGTAACGCAAGCGGGGAGCTTGTACACAAATCGAATCCATGGCTTCAAAGATAAAACCGATAAATTGGATTTCAGCAACCGGACGGAATCCTTGGCTGGCAAGACCGACTGCCAAACCGCCGATTCCGGATTCGGCAAGCGGTGTATCAAAGACGCGATCTTCCCCGAATTCTTTTTGCAATCCGTCACTGACACGGAACACACCGCCGTTTTTCCCCACGTCTTCCCCAAACAAGAGTACGTTCGGGTCCCGTTTTAACTCGACACGAAGTGCATCATTAATTGCTTTTACCATTGTCATTTGTGGCATGGCTTATTTCCCCTCCTTTGTATATTCCGCTTTTTGTCTTTCAAGGTTCGGAGGCGTGACTTCAAACATGGAGTCAATCAAACCAGAAATGGTCATTTTCTCATATTTATCCGCTTTTTTAATTTCTTCGGAAACGGTTTGTTTTGCTTCCTCAATCACTTGGTTTTCGTCTTCTTCCGTCCACAGTCCTTTAGATTGCAAGTATTTGCGGAAACGAACCAACGGCTCGATTTTTTCATATTGTCCCGGTTCATCTTCCGGACGGTAACGGGACGGATCGTCACCGGACATGGAGTGCGCTCCGAGACGGTAGTTGATGGCCTCGATCAAGGTCGGTCCTTCACCGTTGCGGGCACGGTCGGCGGCATCTTTCACCACACGGTACACGGCCAGGACGTCCATTCCGTCCACTTGCACGCTGCGAATACCGGCAGCGACCCCTTTTTGTGCGACGGATTTTGCCGCTGTTTGTTTGCGGAACGGTGTGGAGATTGCATAACCGTTATTTTGCACGACAAAAATGGCGGGCAATTGATAAGCGCCGGCAAAGTTCATTGCTTCATAGAAATCCCCTTGGGAACTTCCTCCGTCACCGGTGAAGGTGATGGCAACGCGTTTTTCCCCGCGGCGTTTAAACGCCATGGCCACACCGGATGTTTGCACATATTGCGCCCCGATAATGATTTGGGGAACCAGGACGTGCACATCTTCCGGAATTTCCCCGCCGTGCTGATGGCCGCGGGACCACAGGAACCCTTGGTACATCGGATAGCCATGCCAGTAAATTTGCGGGATATCCCGGTAACCCGGCAAAATAAAATCATCTTTATTCAAAGCGTATTCGCTTCCAATCATCGTGGCTTCCTGCCCGGAAACCGGCGCGTAGAACCCCAGGCGTCCTTGGCGGGCGAGGCTGACCGCACGCTGATCCCATGTACGGGTAAAGACCATTCTTCTCATTAATTCTCTCAACTGTTCATCGCTTAACTCCGGCATGTGTTCTTCATTGATCACTTCCCCTTCCGGAGAAAGGATGGCAAACGGCTCTAACGGTTTCAGGCTGACTTCCGCTTTGCCAAAGACGGCAGCTTGTTTTGTTTTTGCCATGATTCATTCACCTCTTTGAATTAGTCTCAAAAAACCAATCAGTGAAAGCGTTTCACTGTTACACCCATTTTTTTATTCTGTTTTATAACAACAAAAATAATCAAGGGAAAGCAATTGATTTTATTAACTTTTTTGCTTTGAAACAAATGGCCTTTCCTCAATAATACAACTCACAGCAAATTTGTCAATCGCTCAAGAGCATCATTTTGTACTTTCCTTATCTTACCCATCCACAAACACGCTCCATGCATGTTCCCGGATGCATTTCATGTTCATCAAAAAACAATTGATGATATTAAATATTCAAGAAATAAATCCCTTTATAATTAAATTAAAAAATGGTACATTCTATAGAAAGGTTTTTGATTCTCTGAATAATAATCCATTAAATTTTTAAACGAAGAGGTGACGTTTCATGTGCGCTTTTTTGGAAGCGGACCCGCCCATCAGCCAAACCTCTTGACTCAGAACAGAAATCACAGCAATTCATCTCAGACCGTCAGATATACATACAAAAACAACACCAAAAGGCCTGGAAATTTGTCCAGGCCTTTCAGTGTTCCGAAAATTGCGGCATGACATTTTCCCATTTGACCGGTTCCGAAAAACGAATCTCCCCGGTCCGCTCTGCTTCCGGTATCCATGCATGCCTTTTATGAAGTGACACTTCTATTTTACTAATCCGCAAATGATCCACTTGTTTCACCCGAAACAACAAATGGGAAAAGGCGACTTGGTCTCCGACTTCAGGCGCTTTCTCCAACCGGGAGAAAAGCCATCCGCCGATGGTGTCATTGTGATCGTCCTGAATATGACAATGAAAAACCTGATTCACCTCGTCGATCAACCATCCCGGATCGATCTCCATCTTGATTGAACCGGACAGCGGTTGCCTTTCTTCAGGCAACGGACGGGGAATCTCTTTCAGCATCATATTCATGATGTCTTCCATTGTGACCAGTCCGGAGGTTCCACCAAATTCGTCGATGACCACCGCCAGTCTGATGTTTTCCTGCCGAAAAAGGCGAAGCATGGCTTTGAGCTCCATCGTCTCGGGCACAAACATCGCCGGACGAACCAAATCCCTGACGGAAAAGTCATCGCCTTCCCTCATCTTTTCAAACACGTCTTTGATGTGGATCACGCCGAGAATCTCATCTTTGTCTTTCCCGCAATAAGGAAACCACATGTGGCTTGACTGCCGGATCGTCTGAAACATCTCCTGTTTCGATTGCCCTTTATACAGGCAGACCATTTCCACCCGGGGAACCATCACTTCCCTCACGACACGGTCAACCAATGCAAAGACATTATCCACCAGAGCAAAAGCGGTTTGATCAATCACCCCGTGTTGATAGCTTTGCTCCAGCGATTGCCGGATCTCTTTTTCCGATGGAACCCTTTGCTCGCCTGCATCCATTCCCAGTTTCCGCGAGAGGAAAACGGTCAATTGCCGCAAAATTTGGACAACCGGACGAAATACATGGTAACAGCCAAGCACCCAAGGCGTCAAAAAGCACATTAAATTTTCCGGTTTGGAAAGAGCAAAAAGCTTCGGAAAGATCTCGCCAAAAACCGCATGCAACAATGTCAACAACAAAAAAACCAAGAAAAAAGCAATGATCTGAACGGCTCCGTCTGACAGGCCGAAACGGTTCAGCCCGGATTCCATCCATTGAAACAAAAAAGATCCGCCCATCCATCCCAAACCGAGAGAGGATACCGTCATCCCGAGTTGCGCGGCAGAAACATATTGGTGGATATCCAACCTTTTCAACGACATTTCCAGCCTCTTCTTTGCCGGCGTATGACGCACCATAAGCTCTGCTGCAACAAAAACGGAATTAAACAGCACCAATAAAAGAACGACTCCAAGCACCCACCAACTGTCAGGATCTTCCAATTGTCAATGCCCCCTAAAGCGTTCTCGTTCTTATTATAGCAAAAAAACTCTTTATGAGACCGTATTCCGGCCCACAAAGAGTTTTCCCCCTCTATACCACCGCTTCAATGCCGGCCCAGGTTTGAATCGCGTAGGCCACCCCGTGTTCATCATTGGTGCGTGTGACATAACGGCAGGCTTTTTTCACTTCTTCGTCCGCATTTCCCATCGCCACACTGACGCCGGCCCGTTTCATCATGGAAAGATCATTGAATTGATCGCCCAGGACCATGACTCGTTCCATCGGAATCCCATGCAGCCGGGCGAAAAACTCCACTGCGATCCCTTTTTGCGCTTCGGGATGATTGATTTCGATATTTTGCCCGTTCGAGCTGGTCACACAAACCCCGGCAACCGATTTTGCTTTTTCGCGCGCTTCGGCCAGTTTTTCTTCCATCAACGAAAAAGCCAGGACTTTAAAGACGGGGGATTTCGCTTCCTCCATCACATCTTCATAATACCGATCGCAAATTTCCGTCGTGCGAAATTGTTTTTTGGCCAAATCCCGAATCCAGTCCTGAACCTTCGAACGATCGATTTGAAGCCGGTCCAGCTCTCCTTTTAGATTTTGAAATCCGTCGCGATTGCAGTAAATCCCGCCGGAGGTGTACAGCTCATGATAAATCCCCGCTGCCCGGAAGGCTTCATGCAGCTTCCGGACTTGATTTACATCCAGAGAAATCTCCCGGAGAATCATCCCTTTTTCCGACCGGATGCAAGCGCCGTTCAAATGGATCAAAGGCAATCGGAGGCCGGCTTCCTCGAGAACCGTGACGGCGCCTTGGTACGAACGCCCGGTTGCAATGACCACCAAAATCCCTTTTTCCCGGGCCAAACGCAACGCCTTTTGATTTTCCGGACTGATCTTCCCTTCGTGATTCAATAATGTTCCATCCATATCTGTTGCAATCATTTGAACCATGTTCCCCACTCCTTCCCGATGCTGACAAATCATTTCTTACCCCAACCAACCATCCCTTAACCATCCTGAACCAAATCATGTATAATGGTCAATGGAATTTGACAGCAGACAAAACACAAGGATGATACCATGAAAAACAATAAATGCAAAACCCCTTCCCGTTGGGGAGAAAAACGATATCACACATGGAATCACCATTTGCGCCGGGTTTTTGGGCAAAAAGTGTTTAAGGTGGCGTTGGACGGCGGATTTACTTGTCCCAACCGGGACGGAACCGTGGCCGTCGGCGGATGCACGTTTTGCAGTGCACGCGGCTCCGGGGATTTTGCCGGAAACCGGCGTGATAATTTATTAAAACAATTTCACGAAGTCAAAACGCGGATGCATCAAAAATGGCCGGAAGCCAAATACCTTGGCTATTTTCAAGCTTTCACCAACACCTATGCCCCCGTGGAAACATTGAAAAATATGTATGAAATCATTTTGGAACAACCGGGCGTTGTCGGCTTAAACATCGCAACACGGCCGGACTGCCTGCCGGATGATGTGGTGGAGTATCTGAAAGAACTCAACGAACGGTCTTATTTGTGGGTGGAGTTGGGATTGCAAACCATCCATGATGAAACGGCCAAAAGGATCAACCGCGGACATGACTTCGCCTGTTTTCTGGAGGCCGTGGATAAACTGAGGAAACACGGAATCCGTGTCTGTGCCCATATCATTCACGGCCTGCCGGGCGAAACCGAAGAAATGATGCTGGAAACCGTCAAAGCTTGCGCTGACATGGATATCCAAGGGATCAAAATCCATTTGCTGCATGTATTAAAAAACACGCCGATGGCGAAGCAATATGAAGCCGGGCTCATCCGGTTTTTGGAAAAAGATCAATATATAAGTTTGATCGCCGATTCCCTGGAACTTCTCCCACCCGACATCGTCATTCACCGGTTGACGGGCGACGGGCCCCCGGACTTATTGATCGGCCCGATGTGGAGCACCAACAAATGGAGCGTGCTCAATGCCATTGACGCCGAATTGAAAAAGCGCAACGCATGGCAGGGAAAAAAAGCCAAACCGCGCAAGCCGCTGACGCCTTCCACATCCATGTCAGGAGGAAAAGCATGATTCTTCCATCCATCTTGCAAAGTGCCCACCAATGGGCGTCCGAAGCATTAACTCCCGGCGGGACGGCCATCGATGCCACAACGGGAAACGGCCATGACACCTTGTTTTTGGCCAGGCAAGTCGGACCGGACGGACAAGTCTTCGGCTTTGACATTCAAGAACAAGCCATCCAAAAGACCCACCGGCGTCTCTTGGCGGAAAATGCACATCGTCAAGTCACATTGTTCCAAAAAAGCCATGATCAAATGCACGAAGTGTTGCCGGAAAAACTCTTGGGAAAGGTCCAAGTCGTGATGTTTAATCTGGGCTATCTCCCGCACGGGGACAAAACGATCATCACCCGTCCCGACACCACCGTCCGAGCCATGCAACAGGCCCTCCAATTTTTAACATCCGGCGGACTGCTGATTGCAGCTCTGTACACCGGCCATCCGGGCGGACAAGAAGAAGCCGGTCACGTCATTGAGTGGGCTTCCGGCTTGTCCCCCCGTTCTTTTCAAGTCATGTGGCAACAGATGATCAACCGGGACCGGTCCCCTTCATTGCTGATGATCGAAAAACGGTCATAAAAAGACGGATCCCCGCTCCGGCGATCCGTCTTTTTATAATAAAAACATCTTCCCGGCTTCCTGGAAGATGTTTGATTGCTGATTTATGAAACATTATCGGTTTTTTCTTTGCTTGGCTGCAAGGGCACTCAGTCGTTCTTCGCTGCTTTTCATCCATTTCTTCATCATGTCTTCGAAGTCCGTCGAACTTCTTCGACCGGACCGTCCTCCTCTTCGATCACGCGGACGATCCGCCTGGAGCGCTTTTATTGACAAGGAGATTTTTCCTGAAGGATCAATAGAAAGCACTTTCGCTTTAACTTTTGCACCTACTTGCAACTCATCTTCAACTTTTTCCACATATTTTGTCGAGATTTGAGAAATGTGAACCAAACCCGTTTCTCCGGATTCCAGTTTGACAAATGCGCCGAACGGTTTGGTGGTAACCACTTCCCCTTCTACGACGGCCCCTTCCTTTAACACGCTCATTATAACACTCCCGAAGTGTAATTAATTCTGTACAAAAGTACCATTTATTTTCGTAAAAGTCAATGGGTAAAAATGTCTTCGCACCCGATGATGCGCTTGTTTTATTTATCTCCTTGTCTCCACAGATCCAAACCTTTGCCTTTAAAATATACACAAAACCATGGCAAAATATGCACTTGATTTCCCACCTGTTTCTTAGTTTAATATTTTTCTTATAAGGGAATTTGAAAGGATATGTGATTGTATAATCCCTTTCTGATTCTGTTGGACAGACCTGAGGCGGGGATGAAGCGGCAACATCCTCCATGAAAAACCCGTGCCGCGCAAACTTTATTGTTGGGAGGCTACTTTTGTGCATCATTCGGTGAATGACGTGAAAATCATTGAGGAAAAGGCAAAGAAAGATCAGGCGGAAGAAAGAAAAGCGATCCGGGTGGTTCGGGAAGCAACCAAAACCCATTTGAAAAACGAAAACAATCATCATTCAAAATAAACCATTCCCAGCCGAATCCTTCTCAAAAAAGGAGAACCCCTGTACCGGGTTCTTCTTTTTTTGTTCCTTACCAAAAAAATAAATGATCCTATTCACCTTATCCGGATAATTATGTTATACTAATCGGTGATTTAATATATCACAATCGATTCGGAATCTCATTAAAAGGTGGATGTAAATATGAGCATGGTTATCCCGACGAAAAATGAACCTTCTCTTCACCTCGGGGGAAAATTGCACATCAACCTCCCTGTCAGCCAATTGGTGGAACACGCCATCTTGAGAAAAGAAGCCGTTTTGACAGAATCCGGCGCCATTTGCGCAACCACAGGGGCTTTTACCGGACGTTCACCCAAAGACAAATTCATCGTTCAGGAACCTTCCGTCGATGGACACATCGACTGG
Source organism: Thermoactinomyces vulgaris (assembly GCF_005886755.1). NCBI lineage: Bacteria > Bacillati > Bacillota > Bacilli > Caryophanales > Thermoactinomycetaceae > Thermoactinomyces > Thermoactinomyces vulgaris. Next base: position 650,450 of record NZ_CP039710.1, on the reverse strand, counting down.
GGAAGCGTCAATCAACCCATGGAACCGGAGAAGTTTGAACGTTTATTAAAACGGTTACAAACCTATCTGGCAGAAAAAGAACTCTACATTTTTGACGGTTTTGCCGGCGCAGACCCCGCTTACCGCCTTGCGATCCGGGTCATCAATGAGTATGCCTGGCAAAACCTGTTCGTACATCAGCTTTTTATTCGCCCTTCAAAAGAAGAACTGGAAACGCACGAGCCGGAATTCACCGTGGTTTGTGCCCCGGACTTCAAAGCCGATCCGAAATCGGACGGAACCCGGTCCGAAACGGTGATTGCCGTCAGCTTTGAGCACAAAATGGTGATCATTGCCGGAACCCGTTATGCAGGGGAAATGAAAAAATCCATATTCAGTGTCATGAATTACTTGCTGCCGGAACATGGTGTGCTGCCGATGCATTGCTCTGCAAACATCGGGAAGGAAGGAGACGTGGCCCTCTTTTTCGGACTGTCGGGAACCGGAAAAACAACGTTGTCCGCAGACCCTGAACGCTCGTTGATCGGAGATGACGAGCACGGCTGGTCCGACCAAGGGGTGTTTAACATGGAAGGCGGTTGCTACGCCAAATGCATCGGCCTTACCGAAGAAAAAGAGCCGCAAATCTACCGTGCCATCCGCTTTGGCTCCGTTCTGGAAAATGTCGTGGTGGATCAAGACGGGGTTCCCGATTACGAGGACGCTTCGTTAACCGAAAACACACGCGCCGCTTATCCCATTCATCATATTTCTGGATCAGTCATTCCGGGGATCGCCGGACACCCGAAAGTCATTCTCTTTTTAACGGCGGATGCTTTTGGAGTATTGCCCCCGATTTCCAAGTTGACGCCGGAGCAAGCCATGTATCATTTCTTGTCCGGCTATACGAGCAAGCTGGCCGGAACCGAGCGGGGAATCACGGAGCCGGAAGCCACTTTTTCCACATGTTTCGGCGCTCCGTTCCTGCCCCGCCCAGCATCGGTTTACGCGGAAATGTTGGGCGAAAAAATTGACAAACACCAAGTCGATGTTTACTTGGTCAACACCGGCTGGACCGGCGGGCCTTATGGAACCGGCAAACGCATGGATTTGAAATATACGCGCGCCATGGTCCGTGCCGCCATTTCCGGGGAACTGAAAAAAGCGGATTATGAAACGGATCCCATTTTTGGTTTGTCCATGCCCAAAACCTGCCCGAACGTCCCGGATGAAATATTGAATCCGCGCAACACTTGGGACGATCCAAAAGCTTATGACGAAAAAGCACGGGAATTGTCCCGTCGGTTCCACACCCATTTCGCGAAATTTAAAAATATCAAGGATAAAATTCGTAACGCCGGCCCCCGGCTCTGAACTTTTCTTTTAAAAACAGCTCTTATTTTTCAAGAGCTGTTTTTTTTATTAACAAAAACGCTTATTTTATATTTTTTGACATCCTGTTATCTGTTGAAATCAATGTAATCTATTGGTATGATCAGCAAAGGTGAAGCTTGGACGAAAGAAAGGAAGCTCAGTCATGTCAACAAAACCTGTCATTATCGGTGTTGCAGGAGGAACCGGTTCAGGCAAAACGACCATTGCCAAAAAACTGGTGGAACAGTTTTCGGAATCCGTGGTTTATCTGGAACAAGATTCTTATTATAAAGATCAATCCCATTTGCCTTTTGAAGAACGCATCAAAACCAATTACGACCATCCTTTGGCCTTTGACAACGATTTGTTGTATCAACATCTCCTTCAGCTGAAAACCTACCAACCGGTTCAAAAACCCGTTTATGATTATGCACGGCACACCCGGGCAAAAGAATCCGTACATCTCGAGCCCAAAGATGTCATCATCTTGGAAGGCATTTTGATTTTGGAAGATGAACGTTTGCGCAATCTGATGGATATCAAAATTTTTGTTGACACGGATGCGGATGTCCGGATTTTAAGAAGAATTGACCGCGACATCAAAGAAAGAGGAAGAGATCTGGATTCGGTGATCAACCAGTATCTGACCGTTGTGCGTCCGATGCACATGCAATTCATCGAACCGAGCAAACGTTATGCCGACATCATCATTCCTGAAGGAGGGCACAATCAGGTGGCCATCAATCTTTTGCTCAATCAAATCCGGACTTATTTGCAAAAAGCTCCTTCCTTTTCCAATAAAAAAGCCTAGATCGCATTCACGACCTAGGCTGGATTTCTTATTTGCTTTCTTCTTTCTGCTCTTCGAGCTCTTTCAGCTGATCGCTTAACACGTGGAGACGATGCTTCAATTCTTCGCCCCACTCTTTATCATTTAATACTTTTGATACTCTCAACAAGTCAAGTGAATGATCAATTTGTTCGCGCAAGATGGGTTCAAAGTCTTCAGACTCTTGAAAACTTACGCCATATTCTTTCCATTCAGCGATCATTTCGGGGGTAATGGTATCTCGGAGGGTGACTTCTCTTACGCGATCTTCCCGAGCGTACTCCACCACTAGCTCGAACTCTTCTCTCACCGATGGATGAACTTGAACGTCATGGCAAACCGGACAGTACATCAGTGGCACCTTATGAACCATGACGGACTCTGAACGATACGATCCGATAAATCCGATGGTTGATGCGCCACAACAATAACTCATCTGCGATCCCCCCTGTCCCACTCATGATCGGCGACATATCCTGGTGCGATTCGGTTTTATAAAGGATAAGGCGTCTTATACATATTTTATCACAAATCACTATTATCCAAACATATTTATACAAAGAAAAAACATGACAATTTTTTCTGTTCACCGAAAATCTTCACTTTTAAAAATCTCCTGATCCGGGGAAGGGGCCGCCCGGGCCGCCGGAAAGCACAAAAATATCCTCCTGTAAAAAATCTCTTTTTCACCGAGATTTTCCTTCAGGAGGACAAATCAGGCCGTGACGGCACATTAAGAATCAGTCTTCTTCACTGACCATCGCTTCATATTGGCTTGCATCCAACAATTTCTCCAGTTCGGAGGGATCGGACATTTCCAACACGATCATCCAACCGTCTCCATAAGGGGATTCATTCACATTTTCCGGCGAATCTTCCAGTCCGCTGTTAACCTCAAGAACTTTTCCGCTGACCGGAGCATAAAGTTCCGAAACCGTTTTCACGGATTCGACACTGCCAAACGATTCTTCGGCAGCCAGTTCCTGTCCTGCCTCAGGCAATTCCACAAAAACAATGTCTCCTAACTGGTTTTGGGCAAAGTCCGTAATCCCGATGCGAACTTTGTTGTCTTCCAAAGTTTCCACCCATTCATGTTCTTTGGAATACCGCAGTTCTTTTGGCACGTTCATTGTTCGATTCCCTCCGTTATTGAATTTCTCCCGACATCCGTTCCAGCGGGCGCTTTAACATGGACAATGCCTTGGCGCCGGCGAAACGGTGTCTTAATTGACCTTTGGCATCGAATAAGTAAAATGCCGGTACATACTCATTCTCAAAGGCATCCACAACAGCATGCTTGTTATCGATCCCTTGAGGATGTTTCAATTCATATTTTACGATAGTTTCTTTCACCGCGTCTACATCTGTATCTTTTTCCGAACGCGGGACATGAATACCTATAAATTCCACATGCGGATGTTCTTCCCGCAGTTTGTTCAATTCTTTAAACCCCATTTTGCACAACTCGCAACTGACGGACCAGAAATGAACCAGCACGGGTTGTCCCGTGAGCTCGTCGTTTGAAACCTCTTGATTCACCCATTCCGTGACGCCGCCGATGTCCGGCAATGCCGTCCGCAACCGCAGAACCATGTGCCATTCCTCCCGTTCCGTATGAATAAAGGCCCGACACATTGTCAGGCCTTCCGGCTTGCTTGCCCGTAAACTTTTTTAAGACCGAATGAAACATTACAGCCATTTTTCTTTGAACTCTTCTTCTTTAAAACCAACCGTGACCTGGTTCCCGTCGGTAATGACCGGGCGCTTGATCAGCATCCCGTCCGATGCCAAAAGATCCAACTGCTCTTCTTCACTCATCTCTTTCAGCTTTTTGGACAATCCAAGTTCACGGTATTTCTTGCCGCTGGTATTGAAAAACTTTTTGACGGGCAGTCCGCTTTTGGAAACAAACTGTGCCAATTCATCCCGGGAAGGAGGGTTTTCGACGATGTTTTGCTCGGTGAAACGCACGCCGTGTTCCTCCAAAAATTTCTTGGCCTTACGGCACGTCCCGCATTTCGGATACCAGTACATTTTCAGTGCCAATTTCAGCCCTCCTTATGTGGACATCATTATTTCTTATTCTATCCTGAATAAAATTATTTGAACACTTGGCCGCCTCTTTTATATTCCACATCCGCCACATTTTCCCTCACATTGGCCACCCTTGCCGCGACAAAGAAAAAGTCGGACAAACGGTTTAAGTAGCGGCGGACTTCCTCATTGGTCTCTTGTTCACGGCACAATGTCACCACCATGCGTTCAGCACGGCGCGCCAGCACGCGGCAAATGTGCAAAGCGGCGGCTCCCCGGGTTCCACCCGGCAAAATAAACCGTTTTAACGCCGGGCACTCTTCCTCATAATGATCAATCCAGTTTTCAAGGCGACGGACCATCTCCGCATTCACCTTATATTGCCGCTTTTCCCCCGCCTGTGCCAGGTCGGCTCCGGCATCAAACAATTCATGTTGAATTTCGGTCAAATGCCGGATCAGATCGGAAAACTTTTCGTCATCCAACCGGGTGATGGCATCACCGACAAACGCATTCAGCTCATCGACGGTTCCATAGGCTTCCACGCGGATGTCATCTTTATCCACACGTCCGCCGATCACACTGGTTTTTCCTTCATCTCCCTTACGGGTGTAAATTTTCATGATATCTCCTCCTGATCAACACCCCTGGCGGATGTTAAAAGAATTTGCGGAACATGGAGGGTCGGATGATCAATGACAACCGGCTTGACACCATATACTTCTTCAACGAGGCCGGGCTCGATCACCTCCCACGCCGTTCCGGTTCTTACCAGCTTTCCGTCTTTCAGCACCAGCAGTGCATCGCAATATTGGGCGGCCAGGTTTAAATCATGCAGGACCACAATCACTGTCAATCCGTACGTCTTTTGCCAGTTTTTCAGCCGGTCCAGCACCGCAAGTTGATAATGAATGTCCAAATAAGTGGTTGGTTCATCCAATATCAGCAACCGGGGCTCCTGCGACATCACCCGGGCGATGGATACCCGTTGCCGTTCCCCTCCGCTCAATTCAGAAACCGGACGGTGTCTGACCGGGTAAACCTGCGTTTCCCGCATGATCCGGTCCACCACCCGCCGGTCTTCCCCGGTCTGTCCGAAAAAGCGGCGGCGGTAGGGATAACGTCCCATCAAAACAACTTCTTCAGCCGTGAATGAAAGATCCGAAACCTGTTCCTGCGTCAATACCGCCCATTTTTTGGCTCTTTCTTTGAGCGGATACGATTCAAGCGGCTTATCATCCAACCAAACCTTGCCGGCATCGGGAGCATCCTCCCCGGTGAGAAGGCGCAGCAATGTGCTCTTTCCGCTTCCGTTCGGACCGATGATGCCCAACATTTCTCCTGGTTTGACTTGAAAAGAAATCTCTTTCAACACCCAGCGTTGCCCCATCTTTTTCGCCAGTCCGGCCGCTTTTAACATCGTTTGTCTCCTTTCATCCCTGACTTCTCTGATGTCTGCGCAAAATGCCCGCGAAAAAAGGAGCCCCCACAAAGGCTGTCACCACACCAATCGGGAGTTCCCGGGGTGCCAGCACAATCCGGGACAACCCGTCGGCCCAAATGAGAAAGGAAGCCCCGAACAGCGCCGACAAGGGAAGCAAATACCGATGATCCGCCCCCGTCAACATGCGCATGATGTGGGGGACCACCAATCCGACAAAGCCAATCATTCCCGAAACGGAAACAGCCGCACTGGTCATCAGGGAAACAATGATCAATAAAAATATCCGCATTTTTTCCACATGAATACCCAGATGGTGAGCCGATCTTTCTCCCAACACCATCAAATTCAGCTCCCGTGAAAACCGCCAGCAAACGAGAAAGCCGATGAGAAAAAATGGCAACAGCAAACCGATGTGTTGCCACCCGCGAAAAGCAAAACTGCCCATCAGCCAAAACTGAATCCGCTGCATTTCCTCCGGGGAAGTCGAAATGGCCAAAGTCAACACCGCACTGAAAAACGCTTGGACCACCACGCCGGCCAGAATTAATGAACTCGCCTGCGATGCTCTCCGTCCTCTCCCAAGCTGAAGCACCAACAAAAGTGCCAGACAAGCGCCCAGAAAAGCAAAAAGAGGAAGCATCCAACCGGACCGGTCCCCCCAGCCGGTGATGATAACCAAAGCCGCTCCGACAGCCGCACCGGAGGACACCCCCAGGATATACGGGTCCGCCAAATGATTTTTGAGCAATCCCTGATAAATCACTCCGGCCGTCGCCAGACAAGCTCCGACCAAACCCACCAACAACACCCGGGGAAGCCGCAACTCCCAAATAATAGCGGCATCGGCTTCATCCATGTTCAACCCGTCCGCCAAACCGGTATGTTGCAAAATAACTTTCCACACCGTCCAAAATCCGACATCCGTGCTTCCCAGAAAAACCCCCAGGGAAACGGAGAGAATCAGGGCAACCAACAACCCTCCTCCCCACAACCACTTCCTTCTTCCGATCGTCATCGGGCACTCTCACCAAACCTGTCAGGATACAATGTTTCAGCCAATTGTTTGACCCCTTCGTAAACGCGCGGCCCGGGACGGCTCAACAAATCCGGATCCAGTGCGTAGACCCGGCCTTCCTGAATGGCACGGATGGATTGCCAGCCTGCCCTTTTCTTAATTTCTTCGATATTGCCATGCAACGAAACAATCACATCCGGATTCCATTTCACCACTTGTTCCGGAGAAACTTTGGGCCATCCTTTCAGCCCTTGCGCCACATTTTTTCCGCCGGCCAATTGGAACAATTCATTCATAAAGGTGTCTCCCCCGACCGTATACAAGTTGTCGTCCAATTCAATCCACACTTTCACCCGTTTTTCTTCCGGAACTTGAGCCACCTTGGCATAAACCGTCCGCAATTGTTTTTCCATTTTGGCAACCAATTGATCCGCCTCTTTTAGATGATTGGTTGCCTGCGACAAGATGACAATGGCCTCATAAATCTCTTTGGTGCTTTGGGGATCGGCCACCAACACGGGAATCCCCATTTTTTTCAATTGATCCAGAACTTCTTTTTCATTTCCGGAACTTGCCACAACCAGATCCGGCTTTAAAGCCACCACTTGTTCCGCATTGATTTGGAATGCACTGACTTTGGGCAAATTTTTGACTTCCTCCGGATAATCATCCTGATCGGTTACTCCGACCACTTGCTTTCCTGCTCCCAGTGCGAATAAAAGCTCCGTGTTGCTCGGCATCAGGGATACGATACGCTGTGGCTCTTTTTCAATCTGAACCAGATTGCCCGTCTGATCTTTTACGGTCAGCGGATAATGGACGCTTCTGTCTTGCATCGGCCCGTATTGCACGGCTGAATCATCCAGGTTTTGCGGGGAACAACCGGCAATTCCGCCGATCAAGACCAGAAGTGCGATCCCCAGGAAAAGAACTTTCCACTTGAATCGTTTCATGTTTGAACTCCTCTCTGTGGCCAATAAAAAAACCCGTGCTGACGGGGCACAGGAGTTACATGCATGCAAAACACCAGCCCGGCATGAGACACACAACGGGCCAAGTGCATACGTCTCTCCTCACCCCCGAAGGAGAACGTAAGTAAACAGAAAAGGCAGGTCTCCTGGCTTATGGGTCATCGTCAGGCTCGCCTTCCCATTTTCTTGCGAAAACAGTGGCATTAAGAGCCGTCCTCCCCAAATACAGTGGCGGGGCCGCGCCGGATTCCAACCGGTCTTCCCTATTACCTTTCTCCCATCGGAGAAAGACCTTTTCTTCTATTCACTTCGTTCGTTATCATTATAAAAGAAAGGAAAACGGGTTTCAATTTTCAGACCTGCAGCGGAAGGGAGAGACCACACTTTGCTTAAAAAATCTTTTTCTTTTGATTTGGGAAAAGAAAATCGCGTCATCCGCGGAGATATCCGTTTGCCAAAACCGCAACTACCTGCGCCGGTCCTTTTCATTTGTCACGGTTTCAAAGGATTCAAAGATTGGGGATTTTTCCCTGTATTGGCCGAAAAACTGGCAGAAGCCGGCTTTGTCACCGTCACGTTTAACTTTTCCATGAATGGAATCGGCGAGGATTTGGAAAACTTTACGGAGTTGGAGAAATTTTCATTGAACACCTTCAGCCGGGAACAAGAAGATTTGGCCTTTTTAATCCAAAAGGTCCGCGAAGGGGACTTTCCGTATGCGGATGCCATCGATCCGGGACGAATCGGACTTTTCGGCCACAGCCGCGGAGGAGGCAACAGCCTGATCCATGCCTTGGATCACCCGGATCGGATCAAAGCGGTTGCTGTTTGGAACAGCATTCACCGGGCCGACTTCTTTGCTCCTGAAGTGATGGACGACATCAAGCGCAAGGGAATCGGTTATATATCCAATGCACGCACCGGACAACTATTGCCCGTCCGCCGGGAAGTCATCGATGACATCCGGCAGAACCGGGAACGGTTTGACATCAAAAAACGTCTGCCGGATCTGCATCTTCCTCTGCTCATCGTACAAGGAACCGAAGATCTCCCCGGATTTATGGAAGGAGCAAAAGAAATGGCTGATCTGGCAGACAAGGCCACGCTTCGTCTCATCGAAGGGGCCAATCACACCATGGGTGCGGTTCATCCTTTTGAAAAAATGACTCCGCAGCTGGAAGAGGCGATTCAAACCACCTCCTCTTTTTTTCTGAAGCATTTGTCTCCTGAACAGGTATAATGATAGCAGGTGCATCATGTAAAAAGCAGGTGAATGGAATGCAAACGCAGAAACCGTCTTCGGATTGCCCGGCGGGGGAAACCCGGAAAAGCCACCACCCCGACAAAGTGAAAAACAATCTGATTTCCAGGCTCAACCGCATTGAAGGGCAAATTCGCGGTGTCAAAAAAATGATCGACAATGATACTTACTGCGATGATGTGTTAAATCAGATTGCAGCGATCCAATCGGCTTTAAACAGTGTGGGCAAAATCCTTTTGGAAGGCCATTTGAGAAGTTGTGTGGTGGAACGTCTCCAAGAAGGCGAAATGGAAGTGATTGACGAATTGCTTGTGACCATGAATAAGTTGATGAAATAAGCAGTGAAAATGCAGACAGGTTGGCGGATCCCGCCAACCTGTCTGCTTAAGGGGGTCAAACGTTTTGGATTTCTACTTGCCATCAGTGACGCGTGAGAACATGAGATCATCCATTTACAAATTGGAAAGGAAAGTTGTTTTCTCTGCTCCATCCATTGTTGCATCGTCATGCTGCGTCTGTTTGCTTCTCTATCTATTATAACGGATCATGCTTCGGAAAAGTTTCAACAAAAAATGAAAAAATAAAATTTTAAACCGTGATGGAGACATCATGACTTTCAAACAACTTTACGGCGGTTTTCTCACGCATATACACCAAATAACGCGTGTAAAGACGCCACATTCCCTGCCAGAATTCATCCCCGGCCGGTTGGTACACCACTTTCAGCCCGATCGCTTTGGCCTCCTCATAACCGATGACTGAACCGTGATTCGGATATTTGTCTATGTTGATCAACGTCTCGGCAATCCGCTTGGCCTTCAGCAGATTGTTTTTATACATGGACCGGCTCAACCACTTGATGGCCAAACGTTTCGAATGTTCAATCGATTTATGGCAAAAGTCAATCAATGCCGCATCCACGCCCTGCAAAAAAGGAAGATAGGCTGCATTTAAAGGTTGTCCATTTGCATGTTCTTTTTTAATCAATTCGAGTCCGTTCAGGAAAGCTTGAGCGGGCCGGTATTGATAACCGAGCACGGTCGGAATCGAAACCTGAGGATCGATCGGACCCAGTTCCGATGTGTCGCTCATCACAATTTCATCCGCAGCCAGGCTGATCAAGGTGGCCGCACTTTTGGCTGCCTGCGGGACAATCACCCGAAGATGCCTGGTTTTGGAAAACAGCGTGTGCACCAATGTTTCCGCCGCATTCGGATCGCCACCGGGGCTTTCGATGATCAAATCCACATCACACGAGTCCTCCAAAGAAGAAACAATCTCATAAAACGGAGCAATATCTTCCCGGGTAATGGCGCTGTCCGGATGGGTCAGGTTCGCCATGTACACCAAAATGCGGCGCCCCGTCTTCTTTTCCAATTCTCTCATCAATGCCTGCCGTTCGTACCGGTCGCGATGGACAGCGTGATAAAGAGGACTTTGCTTTGGAAATTGTTGGTGATCCATGGAATCTCCTTCTCTTTTCATTATTGGCTTTGATAGGGACGGCCGTACAACTTTTCTTTCGTCGGCTTGATTCCCAAAGCCTCCATATCCCTTTTCAGCTTTTGCACCGATTTGGCAAAGCACTCAAAATCATTCCGGTTGTTTTCGCGCAACAATTTCTCTTTGGCTGTAAGGAGTGTGTCAAACATCGCTTGCTTCCCTCCTTGTCTCATTCGCAAGCTCCTTTTTTTAGTATACTATATGCATTCCCTTTCCGAAAGATCACGGTGATTCCCCCGACTTTCCATTGTTGGGCACTTTCCCGTTTGCTATACTAATATATTAAGTCGATTCCATAAAGATAGGAGTTTTACAGTGAAATACACCGGATTTTTAGAGCCGCTTCAGCATCGCCCCGCCCGGCCTGTACACTATGAGCTGAAAGTGGATGACCAAGTCATCCCTTTGAATGATTTTTTGGGCAGGGAAATGGAAATCCGATTTCTGGATGAATTGCGATGCCGGTATTGCGGACGGAAAACCAAAAAATTTTACGGTAACAACAGCTCATGCTTTCCTTGTTTTAAAAAACTCCCGGTCAATGATCTTTGCATCGTCAAACCGGAATTGTGCCATTTCCATCAGGGAACTTGCCGGGACAACGCCTTCGGCGAGCATCATTGCATGTGCCCCCATATTGTTTATCTCGCTTTATCCAGCGATATCAAAGTCGGCATCACGCGAAAAAGCAACCGGTTCAACCGCTGGATCGATCAAGGGGCGGTGCAGGCATTGCCCGTTTTGGAAGTGGCTACACGCAAAGACGCCGGCGAAGCGGAAGTGTTCCTTTCCCAATTCATTACGGACAAAACCAACTGGCGCAAAATGCTGAAAAATGAAATCAATGACGCGGATTTGTATCAAACCCGGAAAGAACTGATCAAAAAACTGCCGGAACGGTTCCAGCCTTGCATCCTTCCTGAAACGGAAATTCATGAATTCACTTATCCCCAGCTTCAAGTTCCCGATAAAATCACTTCCCTGAACTTTAAAAAACAACCGGCCATCCGCGGGACATTGATCGGCATCAAAGCACAATACTTAATCTTTGACACCGGAGTATTTCAGGTGCGCAAACATGCCGGATACAAAATTTCCATTTCGCTTTGAGCATTTTTAATGTATCCGGCGAAAGAAGTTTTTAAACCGGTACGGCGGTCCCAAATTCCGGCGGATGTGCCGCCAATTCGGCTTCATTCGGAAGAGAATGAGGCTTCCCAAAACCAAAATGACAAGCCATGCATAAAAATGGGTCACCAGAATCAATCCGAGAATAATCATCGCCATGGTCGTAAGCAGTGTGGACAAAAACAGATAACGGGTGAACAGCAAACTGAAAAAATAAATAATGATTCCCACCAAAACCAACACCGGGCTTAAAATCAGCAATGCTCCCGCTGCGACGGTCAATCCGTAATTCCCTTGAAAACCCAAGAACACAGAATACATACTGCCGGCGACAACCAGGACAGCCGCAAAGCACGCTCCCGGCCACCCTCCCAAAGCCATGCCGAAAAGAGTTGCTGCCATTCCTTTCACCAAGTCAATTACAATTATTAAAAAATATTCGCGCGGCTGCAATTGGGATCGAAACGGATACTTTCCCAAAGCCCAGAGATGAAGCGGCAAAGCTCCCATCAGATAAGCGCCGGCCAAGATACAAACAAAACTCATGCTGTCCCCTCCTTCCCTGTTTTTTAACAAATTATGCCGGCAAACGGCATAGTGCCAACCGGATCAGGGTCACCAGCCCGGCATAACCGAAAAAAGGGTACAAAAACCCGATCAACACCGGAAAACCGAACAAGGAAAACAGATAGCCCAATCCAAAAATCACAGCCATCACAGTTGCCGGATGGTACGGAATCCACGGTTTCAAACTGACGGTCAACCCGTATACATTGCCGATGAGGGTGGTCAAAATCTCCGCCCACATCACCAATAAAAAGAAGTATTTGAGCCCGGCGCCCAACCGGCTGATGACAAAAGCCATGGGAATCTTCAGATGAGACACATCCGTCCAATAAATCTGCATGGCGAGGTTGCTGGCAAAAAGCATCAAGCCCAAGCCCAAGCCACCCATCATCCCTCCCGCCATCACCACAGGCTCATCGGCCACTTTGGCCCCCAACGGGATCAAGACCGCTTGCATCAACGACAAATTGTAAGCCACGTAAATGAGGGACGGCACCAACCAATGATAGCGGGACGGCACCAAAGCAAAGGGCATATAAGAAGACCAATCCGCTGTCTTCCAAGCATGAATCGCGACCATCCCGATAAACAGAAGCATCATGGGAACGACAAGGGAGTTGACCGATAAGATGCCGTCCATTCCCCTTAAAATGACGACATATGCAATGAAGACCGTTATCATGACCCCCAAATGAAAAGACAATCCGAGTTGTTCCTCAAACAAAGCCCCCGAGCCGGACAACATCGCGGTTGTGATGCCGAATAACATGAGACTGACCAACCGGCTCATCCATTTCCCCCAATATTCGCCAAACAAATAACAGTTGAAATCTTCATAGGACGGGGTGCCCAACCGGCTTCCCATGAGAAGCATGCGGACTCCCAACCATGAAAACATCCCGATGGCAAACAGGACTCCCCAAATGCTGTCTTTCCCGTGAGAAGTAAAAAATTGCATGATTTCCTGTCCGGAAGCAAATCCGGCTCCAACAGCGGTTCCCGCATAGACAAAACTGATCCGGAGAGCCAAACTCCATCTCCTCAGTGACCACATACAACCCTAACCCCTTTGTCCGACTGTCAGGACTAGTTTATGATCACGGGCATAAGAAAAGACCAGCCAAGTTTTTGGCTGGTCTTTGGATTACCAGGGCCATCCTCCTTTTTTGTCATCATCCTTCTTGCCATCGTCACCGTTATTTCCGTTGTCCCCTTGGTCATTGCCGTTGCCGGGTCCGGGGAACGGGAAGTTATTGTTGTCGTCTCCATTTCCCGGATCATTCGGATCTTCCGGTTTTTCCCCGTCATCCGGTTTTTCTTCCCCTTGCGGGGCCAGTGTAACCGAAACGACACCCGATTCTTTTTGATCGTTTTTCTCCGTGTCAATGGCCACCACTTTATAGCGGTAGGTTTTGGAGGCAGGTTGCCCTCCTCCGCCGAAGAGATTATCCAGGAAGTTTCCTCCTTGAGGCGGTTGCACGGGATCTTTATATTCTCCCACGGTTCCGGGCAATTCTTTAATCATCTGGAAGTCTTGCCCTTCCTCTGCACGCCATACCTGGAATTTGACGCGGTCTCCCTGTTCACCCCACTTCAAGAGAATACCGTCACTTTGTTGCGACGCACTTAATTGAGGTTGTTTCAACTCAAACGGCGGTTGCGGTTCAGGTGCGTTAAACTGGAATTTCTGAGGTTTCTCCCCTTCCAGCGCTTTGTTCATCACATAGCCGAAGATTTTCGCCGGTGCGCTTCCCCCGGTCAGGTACGGGTTGTCCTGTCCGCCTTGGGGATAGAACACGTTGACAGCCATCACCATATTGGGGGTGTACCCGACAAACCATCCGGCTTGCCCGCCTTGGATCGTACCGGTTTTCCCGGCAACATCCCAGTCGTTATGCAAGGCGGCTTTTTTACCGGAACCTTCGGTAATGACATTCTTCAACATGCGGGTCATCCAATAAGCGGTCTTTTCATCAAAGACTTTGGTTTCTTTTTCATCTTTTTCTTTTTTGGGCTCCAACTCTTTGTCTCCTTGCACCACTTTCCGGATGGTGTACGCATGCTTATAAGAACCTTTATTCGGGAAGACGGAGTACGCTTGCGCCATTTGCTTGGAAGTAACCCCTTTGTTCAAACCTCCCAGAGCAAGGGGTGCATATCCTTTATCCGCCGGTTGCAAATCCAGCCCCAGTTTTTGCCCGTAATTATAGGCCCGTTCCAGTCCGACTTCTCGCAACAAGTGAATCGTCGACAAGTTCAGCGAGTTGGCCACCATGTATTTCATGCTGACCTCACCTTTGGGACCTCCTGAGTAGTTGCTTGGACTCCAGTCGCCGGCAAAGTCCACCTTTTTGTCTTCAACCGTGAAATACTCATTATAACCAAGATCCTGAATGGCCGGGGAATAGACGGTCAATGGTTTGATCGTCGATCCCGGTTGCACCGGATCGGCCACCGCCCGGTTTCGGTATCCCGGTTTATATTCGCGGCCGCCTCCCACGGCTCGGATCAGCCCCGTTTTGGGATCAATAATGGTAATCCCGGCGTCGGCCCCCTCCAAAGATTTTCCTTCATTATTGGTAAACAGCGAATCATCTTTCAGAGCCTCTTCCACCGCTTTTTGGGCTTTCAAATTCAAACCGGTATAAATATTGAGTCCCAGTTGTTCCAGATCTTCTTCATTCAAGCCGTATATTTCTTCCAATTCATCAATGACCAAATCTTTATAAGCATCAAACTCGTTTTGTTTCAGATACTCTTGTTCACATTCTTTACAAGTTTCCAGTGGCTTTTGCGCCAGCTTTTTGGCCTCTTCTTCCGAAAGCATCGGCTCCATCTCATCATCCACCGGCATGACCATCGTCAAGACGACATTTCGGCGCTCGATTGCTTTATCCGGATGTTTAAGCGGATTGTACTTGTTGGGCGCCTTGGGCATCCCGGCAAGCATGGCCACTTCTTGCGGCTCCAGTTTTTCTTCAACCGGGTCCTTGCCAAAATACACCTTGGAAGCCAGACGCACACCGGCTACCCGGCCGCCGAATCCGATAAAGTTTAAATAGGCTTCCAAAATATCATCCTTGCTGTATCTCTTTTCAAGATTCAGCGAACAACCCAGCTCCTTGATCTTCCGGGTCATGGTTTTTTCGGCATTTTCCAGGATAATGTTTTTACAAACCTGTTGGGTGATGGTACTTGCCCCTTGGGCCGCACCCATGGCGACGATGTTTTTGACCACAGCCCGGGACAAACCTTCAAAGTCAACCCCGATATGTTTATAGAAACGACGGTCTTCCGTTTTGACAAAAGCGTCGACCAGCATCGGGTTTTTTGCTTTTAACTTTTCAATATCCGCCCACTCACGCTGTTTCGTACCAATGGTGGCAATCACTTCATCATTGGCATCATACAGTTTGGAACTAAATGGCATATTTTCTTTTTGAATTTTTTTCAAATCATAAGTGCCTTCGCTTAACATAATGGCTGAACATCCGCCCACCATCAGGAGCAGAGATGTCACCAATACCAATACAAGCCATTTCCAAGAAAGAAATCTCTTCCACCCGGTTTTGGGCGGTTTGCGTCCGCCGCCGCCACCCGAACGGGAACGCGAACGGGGACCCACTCGTTCACTGCGTGAGCGCGGAGGCATCGGGCTATAACCACTTTTCATGCTCACCCTGCGAAAATCATCCATCGATTACCCTCCCGAAACCATTGTTCTATCCAATCCATGCTTCCACCTTCAAAAAAGCACGAAAACCTATAGATAATTTGACAATGAGGCTGACCAATTCCTGCACATCCGCTTTTGTGCTATGATAAACGAAAAGGTGGTGAGCGTCGTCATGCACAAAAAAGCTGCAGTTTTTTCCAGTCGGTTGACCGGGATCATCAGCCTTTTCCTTACCTTTTATTTATGGAAAGTTGCAGGAATCACCGGTCTCATCGGCGGACTGGTCAGTGCCGGTTGTTGGTTTGCTTGGAGTTGGCTCCTCCAAAAGAAGTAATCTTTTCTTCTCTCGAATACTTACCCATTATAACTTAAGAGCCTGCAAAATGGTTTGTCATTTTTAAAAAATATTACAGCAATATTACACGAATCTTATGCTCATTCTACATAATATCATCCATTGATGAAACCCCCAGTCACTGGAATCATGGCACCGGTGATAAAATCGGAATCGGGATGGACCAAAAAGCGGACCACGCGTGCGACATCCTCCCCGGTGCCCGGCCTTCCGACCGGGGTGCGTTGGTCTTCCTTCCCCCTCGCTTCGCAAATGGATGCTTCTTTATAGGGATCGCGAATATCCCCGGGCAGGATCATATTGACGGTAATTTGATGGGCCGCTTCCTCACGGGCCAGTGTTTGCGTCAACACCGCCAATCCCGTTTTCGCGGCGGCATAGGGCCCGTAACCGGTCCATCCGAACACTTTATCCGCTTCCGGATACCCGAAAGTAATGATCCGCCCTCCTCCCTGGTTGCGCATCATCGGAATCACTTCCCGCACCAAATAAAAAACGCCGGATAAATTGCCGTCGATCATGTCACGCCAATGTTCATCCGTAAAGTCGATCACGGGCGTTTTCTTGAAAATAAACGGTCCGGCCGTGCAGACAAGGGCATCGATCCTCCCCAAATCTTCACGAACCTCACCGACCATGCGCCGGATATCCTCTTTGTTGCTGATATCTCCTTGGAGAATGACCGCTTCTCCTCCATTTTTTTCGATCTCTTTTTTCATTTTTTGCGCCGCACTCCGACTTTGTCGATAATTGATCACAATCCGGTAACCGTCCTCAGCCAGCCCTTTGGCCACCATCACGCCCAGCCCTTTGGGGCCGCCGACAACCCAGGCCACCGGCTTTTCTTTTTGCGCCATCAAACATTCATCTCCTTATTCAAAACATTTTTATGTCCGGCCATTTGGAAATTATGATACCATCCCCGGTCGCAAATTTTGTCTATTATTATAATATATGGCGTTGGAAGTCCCACTCCGAAAATTGCCCGATTCTCCCGGCCGGTAAACTGCTTCATAAAAAAAACAGCAGGCAACTTTGGATACATTGCCCGCTGTCTTGCACAGTCTGCTTGCAAACATTCCCGGCAACCGTCGCCGCAAATCTCCGGATGCCGGATTTAGGATGTGGCAACCCTCTGCCGTCGGTCCGCTCACTGTTTTCCGATGTAAACCGACCGGACGATGGTGCGTGCAAAAGGCGTTCCGTCGGCTTTGGTTCCCTGAAGATCGATGGTGACATTGTAGGTGCCCGGCTCCTTCAACCCGAAGCGGTCAGCCAGATCCGGTACATTTTTCAGGATTTGTCCGGCGGTGATTTTTTCGGTTCGAATTTTCTCCCCCCGCGGGGAAATCACTTGGATGGATCCTTGCAGTTGTTTCAAATTCGTGTTTTTCCAATTCATCTGTAAGGGGATACGGCCGGAATCGGCTTTGGCCGGAAGCGTGAACGAAAGGGTATCCGCTCCGGAATAGGTGGTGATCAAGAGATAAGCATCGGTTTGCGGACTGTTCATTTGCATCGTCCAGTTTCCGCTTTCCAACTGGCTTCCATTAAGATGAAACATTTGCACAGCCGCCCCTTGAAAGAAGGCTTCATCCGTCGCTTTGGAAAAAACGCCGCTGGTTTCGGTGTAAACTTTGCCGGATGGCGAGATCAACCGGACTTTCACTTCAGGGGATTTGGTAAGCACGGTGAAAAGGATTTCTTCCGAACCGGCATCCACCGAAATCGTTTCTTCCGCTTGCTCGCCTGCCGTCAACGGTCCCCCTCTGACAAAATGGTCAGCACTTTCTTCCTTCATCCGGGGAACATCCTGCCGGGTTTGCACCACTTGACCAGAGCGAAGCACGGAATCGATTTCCGCAAAGGCGACGGTTCCGGTCCGGATGGCATCATGATCCACATCCTTGGTAAACAGATGGTTTCCATAAGGAAGATCGGTGCTCCAGACATTCACCAACCCGTCATTGTCTCCATGGGAAGACAAGTAGAAACCGCCAAACCACAAGGCCGACAAACTCGGTCCCCAATTGGTGCCCGCAGCAGTGTAATAAACGTTTTTAACCGCATCGGGATGACTGTCGGTTTGTTCGCGGTACTTTGCCATTTCGCCCGTTTGCAAGGAATAGGTCGCATCCGAACGCTGTCCCAGCAACTCTGCCAGCCACCCGGCCCAGGAACTGTGTGCCAGATCCGCAAGATGCGAACCGTGATGCGGGGAGCCTAAGGTGACCACTTTTGATACATACGGATACGCGCCATAATGAATCAAGGCTGCCTGCGTGTCAGGACCACCTTTGCTGTGTGCGACAATATTCACCTTCTGTCCGAAATGGTCATAAATTTCCTTCAGCATCCGGGCCAGCAATTCTCCGTTATCCCACTGGCTGGATGGCTTTCCGCCGGCATCATACAATTGGACAAAAGCGGTCCGGTAACCGTTGTTGTATGCGGTTTCATACATATCATTCAATCCGTGATAATTGGTCTCGTTCCACCAGTTTTGGGCTTTTCCGTTCATTCCTTGGACAAAGACGATGGGAAGTTTGTTCGGGTCGGCATTTGCCGGAGTGGCTCCCAAAAACCAGGTTCCGGGGGTGGTGTCTTCAGAGGGAGGGGGCAACTGATTGCTGATCACATTTCCCATCGGTTGGGGAGGGGGAATTTCCTCACTCTCAGCCCCGACCCATCCGGCGGGCAAAAACATGCTGAAGGCCAACAACAAACAAAGCAAAAAACACCAAGGCCGGCGCAACACAATCTCCTCCTTTTTTCATATACAGAAGATTGCGACATCTATTTCTGAAACATTTGCGTTTCCAAGAGAACATAAGGTCTTGCAAACCATTTTTCAATTTTGATTATATCGTATTCTATAAAATTCCACAAATAAAATTTTGAATATTTGAAAATTTAATGGTTTGCATGTTCCAAAGCGGGGAACATGCAGACCCGGCCTTGTCCTTGCCAAGTCTCAATGATTCAACACGCTCCAGCTTCCAATGTTTCAAGCAGTTGCCGGATATCTTCCGGAAGCGGGGACTCCCATTCTTTCCATTCATGCCACCGGGGATGGAGCAAACGGAGATAAGAAGCGTGCAAGGCTTGCCGACCGATCAGATGTTGATCATCCCCGGTTCCGTACAACGGATCGCCAATGATGGGGTGGCCGATGGATGCCAAATGAATCCGAATCTGATGCGTGCGTCCGGTTTCCAACCACAAACGCAACAAAGTGGTTTCTTGGAAGCGCTTGACGACTTGAAAGCGGGTAACGGCGCGGACGCCTTCCTCAGATACGACGCGTCCCCCTTTTTCCTCCGGCAACATTTGAATGGGCTTGTCAATGGTGCCGCTTTCGTCTTCCACCCGGCCATGGACAACGGCATGATAGCTTCGTTCATAATGCTTTTTTTCCATTTGGGCCGCCAAAAAAGCATGCGTGTATGCATGTTTGGCTACCACCATCAATCCGGAAGTGTCCCGGTCCAGCCGGGTCACCGGCCGGAACTTTCTTCGTTCCCCTCTTTGTTCCCAATGGTAAATCAACCCATTGGCCAAAGTACCTTCCTTATAACCGCGCGTGGGGTGGACCACCAAGCCGGGCGGCTTGTCAATCACGATCAAATCTTCATCTTCTTCGACAATGTCAAAAGAAACGGGTTGGGGAAGGACGGTTTCCGATTCCTCTTCCATATAGCGGATTTCAATTTGGTCCCCTTCCCTGACCCGGCTCGTAAAATAACGCACTTCGCCGTTGACCGTGACCAACCGGTTCCTTTTCAGGCGGGTCATCATTCTTTTGGAAAAACGGTACTTGTTCCGGAGAATTTGTTTCAACATTTTCCCGTCTTCTTCTCCGGAAACGACATGGGTGAATTGGATCTGGTTATTCATGAAACACCTCAAAAAGACATGATGATTCCAAACGTTTCTAGTATAGCACGGGTGAAATCAACGAGAAAGAATCCCTTTTGTAAATAATTGTAATTATATATAATAGACAATGATTTCATCCATTCGTTATAATGATGCCAAAACCAAAAAAATACCTGCAAAGGGGAGCCGGAGATTGGCCGGCTGAGATAGTGTACCGATACACTGACCCTCACAACCTGATCCGGATTATGCCGGCGTAGGGATTGCGCATGGTTTCAGACAAGCACAAGCATCCCTCCATCAGGGGTGCTTTTTTGTGTCTTCCCCTTTGCATGCAACCAGGAAGGAGTACAAAAATGAAACAACGTCTGGTGCTCACGGCACTTTTCACCTTGTTCGCCTTGTTTCTGGCGGCATGTTCCTCAACCGGGGACTCTTCCAGACAAACAGTCAAAATCGTGCTCGACTGGACCCCGAACACCAATCACACCGGACTGTACGTAGCAAAAGAAAAGGGCTATTTCAAAGAACAAGGGCTTGATGTCCAAATTATCCAACCCGGCAACAGCGGCGCGGAGCAAATGGTTGCTTCCGGGCAGGCCGATTTTGGCGTCAGTTATCAAGAAAACGTCACCCATGCCCGAACCCAAGGGATTCCGATCATTTCCATCGCGGCCGTGTTGCAACATAACACTTCCGGCTTTGCCTCTCTCCGCGACAAACAGATTCAACGGCCGAAAGATTTTGAAGGCAAAGTCTACGGCGGCTTCGGTTCGCCGGTTGAAAAACAGATCCTGACTTCTTTGATGGAAAAAGATCAGGCGGATGCAAACAAAGTCAAAATCATCAACACCGGAAACGTCGACTTTTTCCAAGCGTCCAAACAAAATATCGACTTTATGTGGATTTATTACGGATGGACCGGCATTGAAGCCGAATTGCGCGGCGAAAAGCTGAACATGGTCTACCTGAAAGATTATGACCGTGCTCTGGACTATTACACCCCGGTTCTCATCACCAGCGAAAAACAAATCAGCCAAAACAAAGAAACCGTTCAATCCTTTATGAAAGCCGTCAGCAAAGGTTATCAGTTTGCCATTGACCATCCCGATCAAGCGGCTGACATTCTGATCCGGGAAGTGCCGGATTTAAATCCCGAACTGGTGAAAAAAAGCCAGGCATGGATCAGCCCCCGTTACAAGGATGATGCCAAAGTTTGGGGATGGCAAAAAGAAGAAGTTTGGGCGGACTATGCCAAATGGCTGAGCGATCACCACCTTTTGGAGGGAAAATTTGTACCCAACGAAGCCTTTACCAATGAATTTTTGCCGGAAGGAGGAAACTGAATTGGCCCAAGCACTGGTCAGCCTTCAAATCCTGCCGCGAACCCCCCGCGGGGAAAAAGTGATTCCTTATGTGGACCGGGCGATTGAACTGATTGACCAATCCGGTGTCCGTTACCGCGTCGGCCCTCTGGAGACCACCATGGAAGGGGACTTGTCCGAACTGCTAAAGATCGTTGAGAAAGTCCATGAAGAAATGGTGAAAATGGGTTGCGGCAGCGTCCTGGCCCAAGTGAAAATCTTGTATCAGCCGGACGGCATTTCGATAAGCGAGTTGACGAAAAAATATGATGAGCATTGTTAAACGGGGCATGCCTGTCTGGTTCGTCCTTTTTCTGTTGTTCTTATGGGAAATGTCGGTTTCCTTGTTTCATATTGAACCTTGGGTGCTTCCGTCCCCTTCGGCAATCGGCAAAGAATCCCTCGCATTGTCCCGGCAATTGCCCGTTCCCGTATGGGCAACTGCAAGCATTGCCATCAGCGGCCTTTTCATGGGGACCGTCATCGGCCTTTTGACCGCCGGCGTGCTTCATTTATTTTCATCTCTGCGCCTAATGGTTTATCCGTTGATTATCTTGTCGCAAAATATCCCGATGATTGCGCTAGCGCCGTTGCTTGTGATGTGGCTCGGGTTTGGCGTCTTTCCAAAAATCCTGGTGGTTGCCCTGATCTGTTTCTTCCCTGTCACCGTCTCACTGTTGGGCGGATTGGCTGAAACGGATCGCACCCTTCTGACCTATATGAAAATGGCCGGCGCTTCCCGGATGCAAATTTTTTTCAAATGTGAATGCCCGTCGGCTTTACCGGCCTTTTTTTCCGGTTTGAAATTATCGGCCACTTACAGCGTGATGGGAGCGGTCATCGCCGAATGGCTGGGAGCGGAAAACGGCATCGGGGTGATGATGCAGCTGGCTTCGTCCACTTTCCGCACAGACCGGGTCTTTGTGACCATTTTGTTGGTCGCCGGCTTAAGCCTTCTCTTTTTCGCTTTGATCACATTCTTCGAGCGGATGGTGACAGTGCGCAATGGAAATCAAAGGAGGGATTCCCGATGACTTTGGAAGTGAAAAACATCACGTTTTCTTATGGCAACGGACCGGTCATTTCCGGTCTTTCCTTACGGGTGAAAGAGCGGGAATTCGTCTCCTTGATCGGGCCGTCCGGGAGCGGAAAAAGCACACTGTTCCACCTGATCGGAGGCTTGGAAAAACCGGCAGAAGGAGAAATTACGTGGAACGGGCAGTCCATCGTCGGCAAACGCGGCAACTTCGCTTACATGCCGCAACAACCGTCCCTCTTCCCGTGGCGGACCGTGGCGGAAAACATTGCTCTTCCCAGTGAATTGAACCATCAAAAAATGAAACCGGAGCACATCCGCCGGTATTTGGAAAACGCAGGCTTGAGCGGGACGGAATCGCTGTATCCCCACGAACTGAGCGGGGGAATGCAACAGCGGGTGGCATTTTTGCGCACCTTGGCAAGCGGAAAGGAATGGCTGCTTTTGGACGAACCTTTCGGCGCATTGGATGCCCTGACGCGAACCCACATGCAAAAATGGCTGGATGCTTTGCTGAAAAAGGAACGGCGCACTGTCCTTTTCATCACACACAGCATTGAAGAAGCTTTGCTCCTTTCTGATCGCATCTATATTTTGACGAAACGCCCGATGCAGGTGTATCAAGAGTTGAAGGTTCCATTCCCCAAGGAAAACCGTTTTTCCCTCCGCGGAGATAAAACATGGGAATCCCTCCGGAAACAGCTGGAAGACTGGTTGTTACCGGAACCGGCGGAAACGGATTAAATAAATGACAGGGAACGGCATGCACGTCCGTTCCCTGTTTTGTCAATAAACAATGCCCGTGCGGCGATGTGTTTTGTCCAGTAAGGAAGAAGGAGGATCAAAATAACGGGAATCATATCTTTTTTGGAACGTTCCCTCTTTCGTTATGTACCCGGAACCCCATGTCGGATCCATGACCAGCCATCGCCCATCCACCCGGACTTCCACCCAGGCATGGCGTTGTCCCCCCGCTTTTCCTTCCACAAAACGGGCCGGCAAACCGGCGGATCTTAAAAGCGCAATCGTCAAAAACACGTAATCCTGGCAAATACCCTTTTTTGTGCGCAACGACTTGATCGCGCTGTCCGACCAATGGAATTCATTTTTCCGGTACTTTTCCATGTCATACGTCATGTTTTTTGCAACATAATCATAGATCGCCTTCGCCTTTTCCCGCGGTGTGGAAGCTCCGTTCACCAGTTGTCCGGACCGGTTTTGAATCTCCGCACTGTCGGACTCAATGCCTCTGGACGGAAGCAAATACCGGAGATCCTGCTTTGCCGAACTGTTCACCTCAAACCGGGCCACTTTAAAAAAACGGAAATAATCCCGTTTCTCCGTTGTGATTTCCGGAACATACAGGTTCACTTCATATTTTCCGGGACCAAACCTCAGCCATATCCGGTCATCAAAGCGGAAATTGTTCACCGGCAGAAAATAGGTTGCCTCTTCTCCATCTTTTTTGGTTTTGACAATCAGATGGGTGGTCTCTTTTGCATAAGGTGCCGTCGCATCAATCCGTCCGGCAACGCGGTAGGACAAGCCGGCCGTATCGCCGCTGGCCACCGGCGTTTCCAATTGAATGCCCCTTTGGGCATAAAGATCAGTATAGGCAACCGGTTCCCGCTTGATGTTTTTCGTGTGTTCCACATACAGCGTGGCTCCTTCCCGGAACGAACCCCATTTTTCCAAGTCGGGAACCATCACATCAAGCTGATGCACCCCCTGCCCGAACAACAAAGGGATCTGCTCCTGAAACTTGCCGTCGGTGACCCGGATGACCCGTTCCCAGGATTGATTTCCTTTTTTCAATTGCACCAGCAGTTTTTTCACGGATTTTTTGACCTCACCGCGGATCGGGACGGCCTGGTCCGACCGGACATACCCTGACTGCGGGGAAGAGAGATTCAGTTCGGCTTCCCGGGCTTGCATGCTGTATGCCACATCCCGTGCCAACGTGTCGGAAGCATTGTGGACAGTAAAAGCCGCCATCAAATAAAAGTAATCTTTTTCTTCCCGGTCCGGAAGCCGGAGATAAACGCGATAATCCCCTTTCCCCTGAAACAGCCGGAGACTTTTCCCGAACCGCCCGTTTTCCACGGGAATATATTCATCCAATGTTTTGGGCAATCCCTGTTTGGGCTCCCCTTGGTACTCGATGTGCACCCATATGTATGGAACCGCCAGGTTTTCTGTCTTTTCGATGGTTCCGGAAACCGTAAAATCGGATTCGGCCTGCACCGGTTCCCATTGAGGCTGTTCCAGTTTGGCGTTCAGTTTTTGGGCATAATCCTCCAACCGGATTTTTTCTCTGCCTTGAAAATCCGAGCCCGGATTGGCCTGTTTGCTGAACACCAGTTTTTCCGATCCCCGGGTCCAGGTCCGGTCCAAAGCCTCTTTGTCCTGATATGCGGCCACTCCGAGCAGACAAGCCGTCAACAACGCACAACCTGCCGAAAACCACTTCCAACTCATACCCTTCTCCGGCCTTTCACAATTTTTTCCTTTGCTATTCCATTTTCTTTTGCATTGTGAAAAACCCTTCTTTTTCGCCGCCGGTTTAAAATAAAAAAAGCAAATGGCCGGGGTCTTTGACACACAAGACCCCGGCCATTTTTTATACCCGCACTTCTTCCGGCAAATGGCTCAACAACGTTTCTTCATCCCAAATCGTCACATCCAATTTTTTCGCTTTGTCCAGTTTGGAGCCCGCTTTTTCGCCGGCAACCAACAAATCCGTCTTTTTGCTGACGCTTCCGGTGACATTGGCCCCCAACGATTCGAGCAGGTCCGTTGCCTCTTTGCGGGACATCTTCTGCAATGTTCCTGTGATGACGACCGTCTTTCCGGCCAACGGTGATGATGCAACGGCTTTTTCTCCATCCGCACCCGGCCCTTTGTATTCCATATTCACGCCGGCTTCTTTCAAACGATTGATCGTTTCCCGGACTTCCGGTTTTTCCATGTAGGTGACCACGCTGTCTGCCATTTTCGGCCCGATCTCATCCAAGGCAAGCAATTCTTCCATGCCCGCCTCCATCAGGGCATCCATATGCTTGAAGTGTTGCGCCAGAATTTTGGCCCCTTTGGCTCCGACAAAACGGATCCCCAGCCCGAACAACAACCGTTCCAGCGAATTCCGTTTGCTTTTTTCAATGGCTTCCAGAAGGTTTTGGACCGATTTTTCTCCCATTCTCTCCAGCTGTAACAAATCTTCTTTTTCAAGGTAATAAAGATCCGCCACGCTTAGCACCAAACCGTGGTTAAACAGCTGGGTCACCACTTTTTCGCCCAGCCCTTCGATATTCATCGCACCACGCGAAACAAAATGGATGATGCCTTCCCGAGTCTGCGCCGGACATTCGGGATTGATGCAGCGAAGCGCCACTTCACCTTCAAGGCGGACCAGCCCGCTGCCACACTCCGGACAGTGTTCCGGCATGGAAAACGCTTTTTCTCCGCCGGTGCGCTTTTCGGTGAGAACGCCCACCACTTCCGGAATGATGTCTCCTGCTTTTTTCACCACCACATAATCATGGATCCGGATATCTTTTTCACGGATCAAGTCTTCGTTATGCAGAGAAGCTCGTTGGACGGTGGTTCCGGCCAGGCTGACCGGCTCCAAAACGGCAGTCGGTGTCACCACGCCGGTCCGACCGACATTCAGGGTGATGTCCAAAAGACGGGTGACGGCTTCTTCCGCCGGGAATTTATAGGCAATGGCCCAACGGGGGCTTTTGGCGGTGTTCCCCATCTGTTTTCTTAACGCCAATTCATCGACTTTGATCACAATGCCGTCAATCTCGTAAGGAAGATCCGGGCGGTTCTTTCCCCATTTTTCAATGAAAGCCAGCATTTCCTCCACGGATTCCACCGTCTGCCGGGCCGGATTCACCTTAAAGCCCAACGTCTCCAAAAATTGAAGCCCTTCGGTGTGGGTTTGGACGGTATGGCCTTCCAATTGTCCGATCTCATAAACAAACAAATCCAGCGTCCGCCGGGCCGCCAATTTGGGATCCAGCTGGCGAAGCGAACCGGCTGCCGCATTGCGCGGGTTGGCAAATAAAGGTTCCCCGTTTTCGGCCCGTTCCCGGTTCAAGCGTTCAAAAGCCCGCCGCGGCATGTACGCTTCCCCGCGAACTTCGATGGAAAGCGGTTCGTTGATGCGCAAAGGCAGGGACCGGATCGTTTTTAAGTTTTGCGTGATATCTTCCCCGGTGATGCCATCCCCCCGGGTGGATCCCAAGACAAAACGGCCGTCTTCATATTTGACGGAAACTGCCAACCCGTCGATTTTCAACTCGCAAACATAACGGACATTTTGGCGGCCGGCCGCTTTTCTCACACGCTCGTCAAAATCACGCAAATCCTGCTCGTCAAAAGCGTTCCCCAAACTGAGCATAGGGGCGGTGTGCTCGACTTTTTCAAAATAAGGAAGCGGTTCTCCGCCAACCCGCTGGGTGGGGGAATCCGGGGTTTTCAGTTCGGGAAATTTCTCTTCCAATGCCATGAGCTCGCGCATCAACCGGTCATACTCGGCATCGGAAATGGCCGGATCATCCAAAACATAATACCGGTGGTTATGTTCATTGATTTCATCATGCAATTCCAGCACGCGTTTCTTTGCCTCTTCCAGCTTCAATCCAACTTCATCCTCCTGTTCATCATTCTTTCGTGATGGGAGCATATTTGGCCAATAATTTTTTCACCCCGACCGGAGCGGGAAATGCAATGTTCAACTCCATGTCGTCGCCTTCCCCCTGCACTTTGACGACCGTGCCGACCCCCCATTTTTTGTGGACGGCTTTGTCCCCGACCTGCCAGTTGCGTTCCGGATTGGGTGCCGGCCGTGCCACTTTCCTGAAGCTTCGGCTTGGCGTCGGCGCTTCCTTTTTCTGTCCGGCTTCTTCAAACAACCCTGCCGGAATTTCCCTCAAAAAACGGGAAGGCAGATTGGAACTGGTTTGCCCAAAAATCGTCCGCGTCCGGGCCCGTGTCAGGTGAAGCACTTTCTCCGCACGGGTCAACCCCACATAGGCCAGCCGCCTTTCTTCTTCCATCTCCGACTCGTCATCCAGTGAACGCATGTGAGGGAAAATCCCTTCTTCCAAGCCGACCAAAAAGACATGCGGAAACTCGAGTCCTTTGGCGCTGTGCAATGTCATCAACGCCACGGATTCCGCATTTTTTTCCTCCTCTTCATCCAGCTGGTCCACATCCGAAATCAAAGCCAAATCCGTCAAAAAGCTGATCAATGTTTTGTCTTCATTTCTTTTCTCGAACTCTTGGGCGACCGATAAAAATTCATCAATGTTTTCCAGCCGGCTCGCCGCTTCGATGGTCTTCTCTTTTTTCAATTCTTCTCTGTAGCCGCTTCGTTGCAACACTTCTTCCGTCATTTCCACGGCTGACAGATATTCAATCATGGCATGAAGCTCGCGCACAAATCCGACAAAGGTTTCCAGCGGCTTCAGGGTCCGCTTGGACAGTCCGATGTGCTCCATCTCCAACAGCGCTTCAAACATGGAAATGCCGTTTTGCACTGCATAATTTTGGATTTTCTCCAGCGAAGCCGCTCCGACACCGCGGCGGGGCACATTGATGATGCGGGAAAGGCTCAGATCATCATGGGGATTGACAATCAGACGCAAATATGCCAACAAATCTTTAATCTCTTTTCGTTCGTAGAACTTGATGCCGCCAACCACGGTGTAAGGAATGTTGGATTTCATCATCACTTCCTCGATCACCCGTGATTGTGCATTGGTCCGGTACAACACAGCATAATCGGAATACCGTTTTCCTTGTTTGATGCCGTTTGAAATGGTTTCGGCAATATAGAAGGCTTCTTCCTGCTCAGTACCGGCTTCAAACAATTGAATCTTGCTTCCTTCCTCATTGGCCGTCCACAATTCTTTGGGTTTCCGTTCCGTGTTGTGGGCAATGAGATGATTGGCGGCTTGGAGGATGTTTTTGGTGGAACGGTAATTTTGCTCCAGCTTGATTTGCACCGCATCCGGATAATCCTGTTCAAAATGGAGAATGTTCCTTATATCCGCTCCCCGGAAACGGTAAATCGATTGGTCCGAATCACCGACCACGCAAATATTCCGGTGATGTTCCGCCAGCATTTGAACCAATACATATTGGGCATGGTTTGTATCCTGATACTCATCCACATGAATGTACTTGAATTTGCGCTGGTAATACTCTTTCACCTCGGGCCGCGATTTGAAAAGCCGGACGGTTTCCATTAACAAATCGTCAAAATCCAAGGATTGATTGGCCCGCAATTTCTCTTGGTATTTTTCGTAAACATCTGCTGCCACCTGTTCGAAAAAGTTGCGCGCACCCTGTTTCATTTCTGCCGGCCCGGCCAATTGATTCTTCGCATGGCTGATTTGATTCAAAAGGGAACGCGGCTCAAACTTTTTGGGATCCAGATTTTCTTCCTTTAAAACTTGTTTAATCACGCTCAATTGGTCCGAAGTGTCCAGAATGGTGAAGTTGCGCGACATCCCCAGCTGGTCAATATCCCGCCGCAAAATGCGCACGCACATCGCATGGAAGGTGGAGATCCAGATCTCTTCCGCCCGGGGCCCCACCAAAGAGACGATGCGTTCTTTCATTTCGCGCGCCGCTTTGTTGGTAAAGGTGATCGCCAAAATATTCCAGGGGTGAACCTGTTTTTCACTGAGAAGATAAGCCACGCGGTGTGTCAAAACCCGGGTTTTTCCGCTTCCGGCCCCGGCCACGATCAGAACGGGGCCTTCGGTGGTTTCCACTGCTTTTCGCTGCATCGGGTTCAAGCCCTCAAGCAACGTCTCCGTCGACAACTGGTTAAGCATCAGCTCACCCTTTCTCCTGCAACTTTGTTTCTTTGACCCATGTCACGGTTTGAACCGCTTTTTCCACATTGGTGTAAACCACATTACCCACGACAACGGTATCGGCCCACCGGGCCATGGTTTTCGCCTGCTCTTCGTTGGTGATGCCTCCCCCGTAAAACAACCGGGTCTGCTTTAATTTTCGGCGAATGGCCCGCACCTTTTTCTCCTCGCCAAAGGTCCCGCTGTATTCAACATAAAGCACCGGCCACCGGAACAAATTTTCCACCAAATCGGCATAGCCGGCCGCTTCTTCTTCGGTCAGGTCCGCTTTGGCCTGTGTCAAGCGGCTCACCTTGGCCCCTGGATTTAAAATCACATATCCGAGCAACAAAACCTGCTCCCAGGGAATGCTGCTCCCGTAACGCCGGATGGCCTCCAGGTGCGCCCCATGAATCCACTTGGCTTGATCGGTGTTTAACACCGATGGAATGAGATAACCGTCAAATCCGGGTACAATCGCCTTCATCGTCGAAATTTCCTGCACACAAGGCACTTGATATTTCTGTATCCGTTCAAGCAATTGCCATGTGTTTTGAAACGTAATTCCATCCGTTCCCCCAACTATAATCGCATCAGTTCCGGATTGGCAAATCCTTTCCAGTGCCAGATCAGAAAGCCGCCGGTTGGGGTCCAATTTAAAGACATGTCTCCATTTCTTCACTTTTTTTATCATACTTTTCCCCCCGCCCGAAACCTACAATCCCTATTATACACCGCAGAGAAAATGAAAAGAAAACAAAGGCTGTGATCCGTACAGGAAAACACAGCCTTTCAGCAAAAAGTCATCCGTATTATCATTTTTCAGGGGATTTTTCTTCCTTCGCTTCTTTTAAACGTTCCAAGGCGAGCAAATAACCGTCGGTACCGTAGTGGAGACAGCGTTTGACACGGGATATCGTTGCCGTGCTGGCGCCCGTTTCGGTTTCAATCTGGTTATAAGTGCAACCATCTTCGAGCATCCGGGCCACTTCCAACCGTTGCGCCAGTGACTTGATCTCCCCGACAGTACATAAATCTTCAAAAAAACGGTAACATTCATCAATGGTTTCAAGTTGCAAGATTGCCTGAAAAAGTTGATCCACTTCTTTTTTGTTCAGTTTATTCAGTTGCATTCATCATTCCTCCTCGAGGTAGAAGGAAGTCCTTTCGCCCTTTAAAGTTATGCTTCTGATAAGTATAGCAGAAAATAAGAGGTTATTGGAGAAGAACCTCTCCGGTCTCCGGCAAAACATTGATCCATGTTTTCCCGGGCAGCAACGTGCATTCTTTTCCGTCACGGTAAGGAACGATCCATCCGTCCCGGTACTTCCATTCGACCGGGACCGCCTTCCCCTGCTGGAGCAAATAACCTTTCCCCTGCCCCGTAATATCCACCGCCCGGTGTCCCACATAATCCAATACCTTGTGTTTGGCAAAAATCACGAGTACATTTTGCATGGTGACCGGCTCCCCGGTTTCCCTATCGGTTTGCATCTCGCCTTCGGTGTAGCGGACATATTGCTGCTTGGCCGGATCATATTGATACCCGGCTTCGTACAATTTATGGTAAATGAGGCGGACCTTCCCGGCGGCCTTTCCCCCGCCGGTGACCGCTTCACCGGAAAACTGGTAAGCCGGCTTTCCACTGTAATCGGGATAATCCCGTTGCTTTGCAACCCGGCTCAATTCTTCCAACCGGGCATACAGGTTATGCGGCGGTTTGCGAAAATCGACGCGGAAAAAATGTTTTTCGTCTTGATGGACCCCGTCGATCGCCGGCTTTTTCTCCTCACGGATCCGGTTTAACGCAGACGGGGAACCGCCGGCATGCGCCACCACCGCCCCGGTTCCGTCCGCCAGGTCCAGATAATAATCCCGGACACTCCGGACCGGACCGATCACCCCGTTCAACCGGTTATAATAAAAAGCCGCGAACCGGGTGATCTCTCCTTCCGCCAAAATCTCCACCACCACATCCGCCAATTGAAGCCCGGATTGCGGACGGGCCGCTGGATGGTTGTTGATCATGGCCATGATCACGGGTTTGGGTTCCTCTTTCTCAACAGGAGTGCCGGTGATGGGACTCATCAGACGTACCGGTTTTTCTGGCCGGGTGACGGGGGCGGAATCAGGCTGACAGGCAACCAGCAAGACAGCGATTAAAAGACTCGCAATTCCGAAATTTCTTTTCACCAAATCCCTCCACTTGAAATCGATATTGAATTCTTCTTTTTCAAACGGTTTCATCCCTTCCTGTTCAGAAAACCTGCTGACAGGGTATGCAACAAGGCAAAGCATAGCAACGGGCAAACTGCCAGGCGCCAGCCCGCAAAAATGAGAACCGGCTGTTTTAAAACCGCCGCGTCTCAGGTTGCAAACCATTCAATCACATGGGAACGAAACCGCTCAGCGGACGGGGATAACGGATTGTCTTTCAACCAAGTCAATCCGATCTTCCGGTAACATCTTGGATTCCGGACGGAAATCTTTTTGATCTTGGCCTCGCTGATGCCCCGGTATTCCGGGATCAACGTCACGCCCAATCCGGCTGAAACCAACCCGGCCAACGTCGATACATCTTCGCCTTCAAATTTCATGACCGGGGTGAAACCGGCTTTCCGGCAAAAATAGGTGATCCGTTCCCTCATCTCCAATCCTTGCCGAAAACCGACAAAGCTTTCGCCGCCAATCTCCTTCAGATCCACAGAGTCTTTTGCAGCCAGCCGGTGGTTCGCCGGAACATACAAAAACAATTCCTGTTCCATCAGCGGATGCCACTGAATGCCAGGCGGAAACGCATACGAACTGATCAGGCACAAATCAACCTCCCTGGCCTTCAACAGCTCCACGCTTCTTGAAATGGTGCTTTGGATCAGTTGAATTTCCACCCGGGGATATTTTTGGTTAAAGCTGCGGATCAACTCCGGCAAAACCGTGACACCCAACGTGCGGAGAAAGGCCACCGAAACCTTCCCGGTATCCGGGTTTTTCAATTGTTCAATCTCCTGAACCCCGACGGAAATTTCATTGAGCGCATTTTCCACCCGTTTCAAAAAAACCCGGCCGAAGGCATTCAGCTTGACGGAACGGCCGACCCGGTCAAACAGCGGCACCCCCAACTCTTCTTCCAGTTTGGCCATGGAACGGCTGAGAGCCGGTTGGGAAATGCCCAGCCGGTTTGCCGCTTTCCGGAAGTGCTCGGTTTTGGCCACTTGACAAAAGTATTCCAGCTGCTGCCATTCCATTCTTCGATAACCTCTTTCTCTTTATTGATAGCAAAAAATTATCATTTAAATAAATATAATGCAATAGACACATCAGCCTGCCGGAAGTACACTAAAAACCAAAGCAACAGCTTCACAATGAGGAGAGGTGCTTCATGAAATATGTCGAATCCGGCAGCAGTGAATATTACCGGATTTTTGTTTGCATGCTGTTGGGGAGCATGGTGACTTTTGCCCAGCTGTATTATCCGCAAACATTGATCAATGCGTTTGCCTCACAAATGGGAATCTCCCCGTCTCATGCCAGTTTGTCTGTTTCGCTGGCCACCTTTTCACTGGCCGTCGGAATGTTGATTCTCACAGTTTTTTCCAATGCCTGGGGCCGGAAAAAAATCATGGGAGTGTCTTTGTTGTTGGCATCCTTGGCGGGAATCGCCACGGCATTCACCCCGGATTTCAAAACCCTGGTTTTTTTGCGGGTTTTCCAGGGACTGGCGATGAGCGGATTTCCATCCGTTGCCATCACTTATCTGAATGAAGAAATCTCACCGAAACACATCGGGCGCATCATGGGGATTTATGTGAGCGGCAATGCAGTGGGCGGTTTCTTTGGGAGAATATGGGTCAGTGTTTTTGCCGACTTTTATTCTTGGCAGGCGGGCGCCCTTGCGCTGGGGATTTTCAGTTTTTTATGCAGTGCGCTGTTTTTCGTTTTGCTTCCTGAATCCAAACATTTCAAAAAAGAACAACTCTCTTTTTCCAACTGGATTTCAGGCATGATCGGCGGAATGAAAAACAAATATCTGTTGTCCATTTACGCCATGGCCTTTTTGCTGCTCGGCGCCTACATTACATTGTTTAACTACATCGCTTTTCCTTTGTCCAATCCTCCGTATCAATTGAGCCAAACGGCGATCGGCTTTTTATTTATTTTTCAACTTTCCGGATCGTGGAGTTCGTATTTCTTCGGGAAACTGACAGAAAACCACTCGCGATCCTCCCTCTTGATCAGCGGGGTGGTCATGGCATTGGCCGGTGCCCTTTTGACCTGCACCGGAAATCTCTTTTTGTTGATGGCCGGCTTGATCTTGTTTGCAGCCGGATTTTTCGCCGGACACAGCCTTGCCAGCGGATGGGTCGGGATGATCGCAGACCCCCGGATCAAAGTGTACGCTTCTTCTTTATACCTGTTGTTTTATTACACCGGCTCCAGCCTCTTGGGATGGGCCGGCGGGTTCTTTTTGACCCGCTTTGGTTGGTACGGGGTGATTTTCATGATCTCCGTCCTCTTGATCGCCACTGTGTTGTTGACTCTTACATTAACCCGGTCGCTTCGTCTCTCCCACAAGGAAAATTCCGTCCGCCTGACCGGTTGAAACCAGAAAAACAGGAACCTTACGGGGTTCCTGTTTTTTAATGCAAAAACCGGAGCAAGACGGGAATCAAGAGGGAAGTCAAAATGGCACACAGGGTCATGGCCACCAAACTGGCGGTTCCTTCCTTTTCCCCGATCTCCAGTGCTTTGGACGTTCCAATCGCATGGGAAGCACTGCCAAATCCGATGCCTATGCCCAAGTAATGGGTGATCTTGCACCATTTCATCAAATACGGGCCCAACACAGCCCCGATCAGTCCGGCCACAATCACAAATAAGGCGGCCAGAGAGGGGATGCCTCCCGAAAGCTTGGCCAAGTCCATGGCCACCGGCGTGGTCACGGATTTCGGCAACAACGTGTAAAGAAGACGGCGGTCCACCCCGAATGCCTCCGCCAAAAAGTATCCGCTCAACACGGCGGTGAAACAACCGGAAATCACACTGACCAGTATCGAAGCAAGATAACGTTTCACGACCCGTCGGTGACGATACAGCGGGATCGCCATCGCCACCACCGCCGGACCCAGAAACCCGTCCAGCCACCGTCCGCCGGTCATATAGACATCATAAGGAATTTGGAATAAAAGCAACAAGCTGATCAGAAACACTGCCGAAGTCAAAAGGGGCAGCAAAAACGGCGACGGGAAGCGTTTATACAGACGTTTCATCGCGATGAACACCGCGAGCGTGACACCGATGGATATTCCCCCGCTGATCCACTCTTTCATCCACACCCTCCTTTCGCATGGCAAGCCATTGTGCCAGCCATCCGGATAAACACATGACCAGCACGGTACTGATGAAAACCACGGCCACGGCTTGCAACCCGTGTTGTTTCAAAAAGCCGCCATATTCGATCACCCCGATGACAGAGGGCAGAAACAAAAGCGGCAACCAGGAAAGCAATGCATCCGCCCCTGATTGCAGCCGCTTGACCCGGACCATGCCGGTGGACAAACAAATGAACAATAGAAACAATCCGATCATACTGCCCGGGATCGGGACATGGAACTTCTGCTGGATCCACATGCCCGTCTCATAAAAAAGGTAAATCCCGCCGATTTGCAAGACGGTTTTCAACATCTGCGCAAACATGGATGAACCCTTCTTCCTGTGTATTCTCTTTTTTGGGAGAGATTGTTATATAACAAGAGAATAACCTTCTATCTTTACTATCACACAAATATCCCGGTCCCGCAATATGCTTCCCGTTTTCATTCCCCCAAGGGACTTTAAGGCGGTGACTTATTTCACTGTACATTTTTTTCATCATTGGTACAATAAAGGAAACCTCAAAATCAGGGGGAATTCGATGGCTTATCCAGTGGAAACACGCGGGGTGGAAGAACAGCAACACCCGTTTTACGTAATTCGTTATGTCATCAAAAACGGAGATGAAGAACTTCTCGCCAGCGTTGCACGTTATGTCCATACCGGGCAAGGGGGAAGAGTGCAGTTTCTGGAGCACGACTTGAGAAAAATCAGGCGCATGCCCGATCCCGTCAAGCAAATGTCGGAAGTGGAAAGAGTCATCAAAAACGAAGGAGCCCGCTTGGCCGAAGAAGCAAAAAACAAAAAATGACCGCTTCTTTTCCTTGCAAAAACAAGGTAAAATAAATACGTCCATCAACGAGGAGTGAATCCAATGACAGTCAAAGGTGAAATTTTGCTTGAAAACGGAGGAATCATCGAAATCGAATTTTTCCCGGATGAAGCTCCCATCACGGTCAATAACTTTCGCAAACTGGCCAATGAGGGCTTTTACAACGGGCTCAACTTTCACCGGGTGATTCCGGGATTTGTCAGCCAGGGAGGCTGCCCCAACGGGCTGGGAAACGGCGATGCCGGATACACCATTCCTTGCGAAACGAAAAACAATCCGCACCGCCATGTGCCCGGAGCCGTATCGATGGCGCATCGCGGGAAAGACACCGGATCTTGCCAATTTTTCATTGTTCATGAATCCCAGCCGCATTTGGACGGGGTGCACACCGTTTTCGGCATGGTGATCAAAGGAATGGAGCACGTGCTGAACATGCAGCCCGGAACGGTCATGAAAGAAGTCAAAGTCTGGGAAGAATAAATAAAAAAACTGTCGGCCTTGACCGTAAGGCCGGCAGTTTTTTTATGCCCCTCTTTCGTTCACCGGATTTTTTCTTTCTTTTGGCACTGATGAATCCGGGCAATCCCTTCCGTAATCGTTTCTGCGTATTGATCCAAAAACCGGGCGTCTGAAAGAAGATGGTTTTCCCGCATGTGGGTGATAAACAACGAAGCCACCGTGATCGCGGGCATGTTCACCCCGCGCAATTCCTGGATTTTCCCTTCCGCCGTCTCTGTGTCATTTTTCTTTCCCAAATCCATCACGCCGTATTTTCTTAAAAAGCTGGTCAGCTGATTATGAAGCCAGCACTGGATTTTTCTCTCTTCCAATCCTGCAATCACGCTCACATAAGAGGCAAACCCGGACATGGTGGGATCAGGGGAAGCATTGGTATGGATGCTTAAAAATAAGTCCGCATTCTGACGGTTCGCCCACTCAATCCTTTCCCGGGCACTCACGTGGGTATCCACAGACCGGGTCATGGTCACGGACAACCCTTCATAATTTAACAACTTGCGGCGAACGCGAAAAGCAATTTCCAAACAAACATCCTTTTCAGCCAGAGAATAACCCACCGAACCCAAATCCTCTCCCCCATGTCCCGGGTCAAGGCACACCAGCATGATTCTCACCTCACGTAAGACAATGCTCCATGTTCATACTTTTTCCCCACATCGCTTCTTTAAAAACACCGATTCCCAAAAGGATATGAACAAAAACAAAACACCGGATCGTTTCGGTGCCTCTTTTGCAATAAAAAACGGGAGGGGCCGGTCTTCTTCCGAACCCCTCCCGTGTTCCGGTTTTCAGTTACATCGGGATACGTTTTAAAAACTTTCCTTCACCACAACCTGATCCAAAGGCAAACGGGTCGTCGGCCGGGCCGGAGCCGCCGCTTTGCCGATCGTGATCAGCATAACGGGCGCATAACGATCCGGAACCCGGAATTCCTCCACAAATTTTTCCCGGTTAAATCCTCCGATCGGACAAGTGTCATACCCTTTGGCTTTGGCTGCCAACATCAGCTGCATGGCGGCAAATCCGGCATTCAAAAAAGCCTCATCCCGGGCGAACCGGTCATTTTGATAAGCTTTTTCCACTTGGCCGATCATTAAATCGTAAATGTCTTTTCCGGCATCCTTATAGACGATTTTGGCGGTTTCATTCGCTTGCAGGTCTCCCAACACAGCCACGGTGGCTGCCGCCTCGACCACTTGCTCTTGATTGTATGAAATGGGCAACAGTTTTTCCTTCATCTCTTTGGATGTAATGACGAGAAAGCGCCAATGTTGCAAGTTCCAGGCAGAAGGAGCCTGGATGGCAATCTCCAGAAGTTCATTCAATTCCTCTTCCGGAATGTTTGCATTCGGATCATATTTGCGAACCGTGGAACGCGCTTTCATCACTTCAATCGCATCCATGGTTTTTGTTGTTGACATTCAATCACCCCGATTAATTTAAATAGAAATTAGACAGATAAACATACTTTCATATTACTTAATATATCAAAAAATTATATGTCAAGATAAACAACTTGACAACAGGCCATTTCCATCAAGATTCCAGTCAACCCCCAACAAATCATATCATGTCCATCTGATCCCTGATGGATGCAATGGCGG
Source organism: Thermoactinomyces vulgaris (assembly GCF_005886755.1). NCBI lineage: Bacteria > Bacillati > Bacillota > Bacilli > Caryophanales > Thermoactinomycetaceae > Thermoactinomyces > Thermoactinomyces vulgaris. The sequence continues at coordinate 612,838 of NZ_CP039710.1, read as the reverse complement.
CAGATCTCTCCGTTCCTTTCGCCCTCCATTGCCCGGCAGATGGCCGATCTTCCCTGCCATGGCACAACCGCCGGCATCGTGGCACATCGGATATCATTTGAAAAAACATCCCCGGCCAGCCGGTAAATGGCAGCCGGGGCCTAGAGGTTTTTAAACCATGTGAGTTTCTCCGGATTCCGCACCAGATAAAGTTTCTTCATTTTCCCTCCCTCCAGTTGAAACAAGGCGACAGTCATTTGTCCACCCGCACGGATCAACAGTCCGTCCTCTGCATTGATCCCGATCACCCTGTATTGCACACCCTGATATTTTCTCAACAATCCCAACAAGAACCGTGCCACCTTTTCGGCAGAAATGACCAGCCGGAGGGCAGCCGTCACTTTTCCGCCGCCGTCAGATGTTACAACGACATCTTCCGCCAAGAGGGAAAGGATTTTTTCTACATTTCCTCGACGCAATTCTTCAAGAAACTGTTCAATCCATACTCTTTGGTTTTGCCGGCGGCGAATCGCTTTCCCCGGATTTCCCACTTTCCTTCTCGCCCTGCTCAAAATTTTGCGACAATTCCCCTCGCTTTTCTCCACGATTTTTCCAATTGAGGCATAATCAAAAGACAATGCTTCCCTCAAAACAAAAACCGTTCTTTCAACAGGGGTCAACCGTTCCAACAACACCAACATCCCATAAGACAACATATCCTTTTTAAGTAACATGGCACCGGGATCTGCAACATCTGTGGGAACCGGTTCCGGCAGCCAGGGACCGGTATATTGCTCCCGCCTTTTTTGGGCAGAACCCAGATAATCATAACAACGATTGACGATCATTTTACAAAGATAATTCTTGGGATCGTACAAGCGCTTGAGATCCAAACCGGTCAGTTTGACAAAGAGATCTTGCACCAGATCTTCCGCATCAGCCATCGAACCGGTCAATTGATATGCAATGGTGCAAAGCAAAGGTTTGTATTCTTCATAAAGTTGTTTTATTGTTTCCCCATATCCTTCTCCCCTCCTGTGCCCCCATTTCACTTTTATTTTACGTTACTTGCTTTCTTCCATGTCCATTTTCTGATGAACCTGCCGATTTTCCCCGCCAGGATCCAATCGATTCCGCAGTATTCAGCCCAGACCAAACCTTCTTTTTGACCTAAACTGATACAAAAAAAATTTCGGCATCTCCGATGAATCGGAGCAGGCTTTTTTTTCAAATCAGCTTCAATAACTTCTCCCAGTCGTTTTGCTTGCAGGATTCCTTCTTTGCAAGTCATCCCGTCTGCTTTTCCATTCTCCGGATCGATAACATGTGCACAATCCCCGATACTGTAGATGGCACTTTTCCCTGACACCCGATAAGAAGCATCCACTTTCACTTTTCCCTCCAAAGTAAGTGGCAGTTGACATTGGCGCAAAACCGGATGGGGCTCAAGCCCCAAGGTCCAAATGGTGAACCCGGCAGAAAGTTGCGTGCCATCGGAAAGTACCAGCTTTCCGTCTTTCTCATACAAAGCTTTGCGTTGATGGAGGACCGTAACACCTAAATTGTTCAGCTTGGCTTCCAATTTCCGGCCCAATTTCTTTGGTCCGTTCATCATCAACCTTTCTTCCGCATTGATCAAAAAAACCCGGACCAACGCGGGATCCATGCCCAACCAAGCTGCTTCTGAACGCATGGCCTGTGCCAATTCCGCAGATGTCTCCACTCCACTGATTCCGGCACCTGCCACCGCAACAGAGAGCAATCGTTTTCGTTCGGCCGGGTCTTGCTCGTTTACCGCCTTTTGTAAATGCCGGCGCCACTTGGTTCGTATCTCTTCCGATGCGGATAAATCGTGCAATGAAATTCCGCCTTGTTCCGGATCCGGCCTTTTCACCACACTTCCCACGGTAATGACCAACAGATCATAGTCCAATGATTGCTCCTTTTTCTCTGCATCACAAAAAAAGATCCGCTTTTCCTGGCTTTCGATGGTTACAAGCTCACCTTGAATGCGCTCCACCCTTTCCGGGAGAACCTCTTCCCAAGCCAAGGCAATCTTTTCAGCTCTGGCAACCGGTTGAAATAACAGGACTTTCTGTACATAAAACGGCTTGGGATCAATCAAAATCAACCGGAAGGGTTTGCCTGCTTTTCTCATCGCCTGACCGATCTCTTTTAAAGCATGAAGGCCCACATGCCCGCCCCCTGTCACGACACAAGTGATTTCCTTCATTCCGCCCATCCCCTTTTCCCTGTTTAATAATAAAACGAAACAGACGGTGTTTTTGTGACAGACTCCACCACGACTCAAGTTTGTTTCCCCAAACCGGTATAATGGAAAACGAATCCTGAAAAAGAAGGGTTGACCATGAAAAAAGTGATTGTCATCGGAGGCGGAATTTCAGGCGCCTCCGCCGCGTACCAATTGACCAAACTGAGTGCCGATGTGAAGGTTACGATCATCGACCGCAAAGATCCGGGACAAGCCACCGACGCCGCCGCCGGAATCATTTGTCCCTGGTTGTCACAGAGGCGAAACAAAGCCTGGTATCAACTGGCAAAAAAAGGGGCCCGTTTTTATTCGCAACTGATCGCCGGGTTGGAAAAAGACGGGGAAAAACAAACTGGTTACAAAAAAGTCGGCGCGCTACGCATTCATACGGATGCCAAAAGGCTCGCCAAAGTGGAAGAACGGGCCGAAAAACGCCGGCAGGACGCACCGGAAATGGGCAAGCTCACCCCGTTGCCACCCCAAAAGACACGGGAACGGTTTCCTCCGCTTGCCAGCCATTTTTCGTCCCTGCATGTGGAAGGGGCGGCCCGCGTGGATGGCCGCGCCCTCCGCGACTCCCTGCTCCGTGCGTCACAAAAAAACGGTGCATCGTTCATCCGGGGAAGCGCCTCGCTCTTGCACCAGGGAAAAAAGGTGACTGGCGTCCGGGTAAATGACAAAGAGGTGATTCCGGCGGATATCGTGATTGTCTGCGCGGGAGCATGGGCAAAATCATTGCTTGCCCCGCTGGGAGTAAATTTTTTGGGCACTTTCCAAAAAGGGCAAATCGTCCATTTGCGATTGCCCGACACGCCCACCAACCATTGGCCGGTCATCATGCCGCCCAATGATCAGTACATGCTGACCCTGGAGGATCACCGGATCATTGTCGGGGCAACCCACGAAAATGATTTGGATCACTTTGACACCCGGGTCACTGCCGGCGGCTTGTTCGAAGTGATTCAAAAAGCGCTGGACGTCGCTCCCGGACTGGAACACAGCACCTTGCTGGAGACCAGAGTCGGCTTCCGTCCCTATACTCCCGGGTTCCTTCCGGTCATCGGCCCGCTTCCCGGATGGGACGGCATCCTGTTGGCCAATGGACTGGGAGCTTCAGGACTGACGATGGGACCTTTTATCGGAAACCAACTGGCCAAACTGGCATTGGGATTGGAACTGGACATCGATCTGTCCCTGTATGATGTCAAAGGGGCACTGGAACCTTGATTCCGGTGCTCCTGAACGGCATCGCCTCTTCACAAAAAACTCACGCGGTTGTTTGCTGGATGGCCTCTCTGACCCGAAGGAAAAGATGTTGTTTAAACCTTTCCATTTTCCGTTCGCAATTCTCCATTCCGGTGTCCTTAACTCCAAAATAAAACTTCAGCTTCGGCTCGGTCCCCGAGGGACGGGCGGCCACCCAAGAGTCATCCTCCAGCACAAATTTCAGCACACAGGTAATCCGGATGCCGCTTTTCCTCCTGCCAAGCCTCCAAATAACGCCAGCCCTCCAATTGGGGCAGCCCTGTTTCTTCCGTGCCATTCAAGATGGCAAAGAACCGTCCCTTCATGATATCCAGCAGCACCACATGCGGGAGAAACTACTTCATGAGTTGCAGAGCCTCCATCCCATCCTGTGCCGTCCGGCCCTCAAATCCTTCATTTTGCAGACCGATCTTTAATAATGTCGGGCTCATCATCCACAACCAATATTTTGATTCCCGCCAATGGTTTCATCATGGCGGGTTCACCGCCTTTTTCCCCAAATCATTTTCATGATCCGGCCTGAAACTGAAATTTCCCTTCAAAAAAACCGCACTTTCATCCCTCCCGGGACAAAAGCACGGTTTCTCTCACGGGCCCGCAGGACGAGGCCAACGGAAAAAATGGCTCCTATTTTCGAAGCAACAAATAAACAAAATAAGGCGCGCCAATCAGCGATGCCACAATTCCGGCCGGAATGCCGTCCGGTTCCAACAGATTGCGTCCGATAGTATCGGCCGTCAAAAGCAACCAGCCTCCGATCAACAGGGCAATCGGCAAAAACAGCTGATTTCTCGGTCCAATCAAGGCTTTCGCCAAATGGGGAGCCATCAAGCCGATAAAAGCAATCCCGCCGGTGACGGATACGGCGGAAGCCGCAAGCGCCACAGCCGCAAGCAGCAGGAACATCCTTTCTTTTTGCAGGGGCATTCCGACTCCGATGGCGACCGGATCATTAAAACTTAACAGATTTAATTGATTGGCTTTATAAAAGGTAAACGGGATAAACACCAACAGCCAGGGGAGGAGCGCCCAGATGAACGGCCAATCGTCCCCCCAAATATTCCCGTTGAGCCATCGTGCAATAAAATCCACTTTTTCGCGCTCAGCCGAGGAAATAATGACCAACATCGCCCCGGAAAAAGCCATGTAAAATCCCACACCCGTCAAAATCAAACGGGCCGGCTGGAGCCCCGCCCCCTTTTGATAAGAAAACAGATAAAGAAGGATGGCGGTCAAAATGCCGGATAAAAAAGCCACGACCGGCAGCAAATAGATTAACGATCCGGCTTCCACCGGAAAAAACAGAAAAAAGACGGCCACTCCGACACCGGCGCCGGAATTGATGCCGATAATGCCGGGGTCAGCCAGATCATTGCGCGTAATTCCCTGTAAAATGGCTCCGGACACAGCCAAAGCCATTCCGGCAAGGAGGGTCACCACGATCCGCGGCAGGCGAATCGAATAGAAGACAAATTCTTCTTTAAAGGTTCCATCCCCCAAGAGAATCGGCAAAATCCGGTCGAAAGAGACCGAGGAACGGCCAAGCCCCAGGCTGAGGACCATGGTGATCCCCGTCAGGACAAGCAAGATCCCGATGATGATTTTTTGTTTCTTTAACACGGAAGGATGGATCATAAAACGGTTTTCCCTCCTTTGCGCACGATCAACAGGAAGAAGGGCAGCCCCAGTATGTATACAATGGCCGTCACCGGTGTCTCAAACGGGGCATGGATCGTCCGGCCCAGCGTATCGGCCAAAAGCATGAATGCAGCCCCGCACACGGCAGACATGGGAAGAACAAAACGGTAATCCGTGCCCACCACCGCCCTGACGATGTGGGGAACCATCAAGCCGATAAAAGCCATGTTGCCGGCAAGCGCCACCGCGGCGCCGGCGAGGATGGTGACCACCATGAACAAAACCGCTTTGATCTGCCGGGTCTTTTGCCCCAAGCCGACCGCCACCTCCTCATTCAAACTGAGGATGGTCAACTGCCGGGAGAGATAAAGAGCGATCAAAATGCCGGCGGCAATAAACGGAATGATCACCTGAAGCTGTTCCCAGGAAGTTCCGATCAGTCCGCCGGCCGTCCACATCGACACATCTTTGGAAATTTTGAAATACAACCCGATGGCTTCCGCAATCCCTTGCAAAAAGGCCGTCACCGCCGCACCCGCCAACACGATTTTAAAAGGCGAAAAACCGCCTTTTTTCACCGCGCTGATGCCGAACACCAGACACACCCCCGCAAAAGCCCCGACAAAACAGGCTATGGTAAGGACAAAGTATCCGGCAGAAGGGTAAAAAGCAAGCAGGAAAGCCAATGCGGCATTGGCGCCGGCCGTCAGGCCCAGCAATCCGGGATCGGCCAACGGATTTCTTGTCAACCCTTGCATGACAGCGCCGGCCACCGATAGTGCCGCTCCGACAAAAACAGCCGCCACTTCGCGGGGCAAACGGATCTCCCGGATCATCGTGACCGTCTCCGTCTTTTCCCCGCCGGTGATCGCCAGCCACACTTCCCTGAGACTGGTATCCGCCGCACCCATCACCATGGCGATGACAAAAGAGAGAAAAAGAATGGCCACCCCGGCCGTCAATTTCAAAACAAACGGGAAAGAACTTTGGTTTTTCAACATGTTGATCTCATCTTTCTATCATCAGGAAGAGGCACCCTGTCCAAGGGCCCCTCTTCCCCGCATGTTACTGGTTTAAAAAGGACTTTTTAAAGAAATCAAGCTGATATTCCAAAGTCAGGGGATCATTGAAGAAGAAACCTCTCGCATCGACTTCAAACACGCGATGATTTTTCACCGCCGGGATGTTTTGGTAAGTTTCGGTTTTCTCAAACGATGTGTCCGCATCTTTGTATTTGCTGAAAATCACATAATCCCCGGCAAAATCGCGCAAAACTTCGGGAGAGATGGCATAATAGCCCGGTCCCAACGCTTTCTCTTTCACTTTCGGGGGCATTTTCAGGCCCATTTCCTGATAAAGGATTTCGGTTCCCCTTCCCCAGTTATCCCCGAAAACATACAGTTGTTTATCAAAGTTCTCAATCACGGAAACCGTTGCATCTTCCCCGATTTTGGCTTTGATTTCCTCTCCGGTTTTCTTGGCTTCCGCCTTGAATTGGTCAATCCATTTGCGGGCTTCCTCTTCTTTGTTGAGAAGCTTCCCGATTTCAAGATGCTGTGTCAGGTAGTCCAATTTCCCATAGGTATAGGTGACGGTGGGAGCGATTTGTTTCAGTTTATCCACGTTTTTCGTTGTGGAAACACCGATAATCAGATCCGGATTCAACTCGATGATTTTCTCCAAATCTTCATCGCTGACCAGTTCCGCATTTTTCAGCTTGTCTTTGAAACGGGGATTGTCTTTTGCCCAGGAATCCACCCCGACAATATTGCCGCCAAGTGCCATCACGTTCCCGGCAAACTGCGAAAGCACCACAATGCGTTTGGGATGTTCCGGAACCTCGACGGGTCCGTTTTCCGATTGGTAAGTCACGGTTTTGGATGAACCGTTTGTTGCACTCTCGTCCGCCGAACCGCCGCACCCGCTAAGAAACAGTGCCAGTCCGAGCAGCAACGGCCAGATTTTCTTCATAAGCGTCTTCTCCTTTGATCAGATTATATGTCAAGCACATCGGTTTACCGGTGCGCGGATCTTTTCCGATTTCTGCATCAATATGGAAAACTTCCCTCAGCACATCCCGGGTGATGACCTCTTCACCGGTTCCGCTTTTTATGATTTTCCCGTCTTTCATCGCCACGAGAAAATCCGCAAAACGGGCTGCCTGATTCAAATCATGCAGGACCATGACAATCGTGCGCCCTTCTTCTTTATTGAGCTTTTGCAAAAGCTCCAAAACCTCGAGCTGATGGGCCAGATCCAAATAAGTGGTGGGTTCGTCGAGGAAAATGATATCGGTTTCCTGCGCAATGGCCAAAGCGATCCAAACCCGCTGTCTCTGGCCGCCGGATAAAGCATCCACCGGATGATATTTAAAGCGCTCTGTACCGGTGACTTTAAGTGCCCAGTCAATCACCTCGATGTCCTTTTTGCTCAGGCGTCCAAACCCTTTTTGGTAAGGATACCTCCCGTAAGAAACCAGTTCCCCGGCCGTGAGCCCGGCCGCGCTTTCCGGATTTTGGGGGAGAATTGCCATTTTTCTGGCTAAACTTTTTGTGTCTTCCTGCACAATACTTTTCCCGTCTAGGATCACCGACCCCGACTGATATGCGATGATGCGTGACATTGCTTTTAAAAAGGTCGATTTTCCGCATCCGTTCGGCCCGATGATCACCGTGATTTGATGATCGGGAATTTGAATCGTCAAATCACGGACAATCGCTTTCTCCCCATAACCAACCTGCAAATGTTCGGTATAAAGGCGCCCCATCCTGATGCCCCCAACATCTTTAATTTATCATTGATAATGATTATCAATTCAAGTCCAATAATACTATAAATCGTTTTCTTATCAGCGTCAATAAAAAAGCAACCTTTTCCCACAACAGTTCTTTCCTGTAAACAGGATTTAGCGCGCCGCTCCCTAAATATACATAACAACCGGTTTTGGCTTTCCATAAAACAAAAAGGGGGGAAACCCGATGATTCAATATCCTTTGTGGACCGAAGGCGCAACCATCGGGGTCACCGCGCCGTCATCCGGTGTGCCGCGGGAATTGCATGCCATGTTTGAACTTTCATGCCGGCAGATGGAAGAAAAAGGTTTTCAGATCCATTGCGGGGAAACCGTCCGGACCCAGCATAAAGCAAAATCAGCCCCTGCCCGGAAACGGGCGGAGGAATTCCATGAAATGATGCAAAACGATGCAATCCACGTTATTATCCCGCCATGGGGCGGGGAGCTTTTGATTGAGATGCTTGAACATACCGACTTTCGAAAAATCAAAAACAAATGGGTGATGGGCTATTCCGATACCAGCACTTTGTTGTTGGCCATCACCTTGAATACAGGGATCGCCACGGCCCACGGCCCCAACTTTGTGGATTTGCGGGGGGAATATTGGGATGACACCACCGCCATGTGGAAAAACGTTTTGGCCGCGGGAAAGGGAAATTCCGTCCTGCAGCGCTCTTCCGCATATTATCAAAAGAAATGGCAGCACGACCGCCCGACACCCTGCGTTTTTCATCTGACGGAGCCGACTTGCTGGAAAACCGTTTCCAACCAAAAAGAAATCATCAAAGGCCGGCTGCTCGGCGGATGCATTGACACCATCCGGCATTTGGCCGGCACGCCTTACGGGGATGTGGAAAAATTCAGAAAAACCCATCTGGATGGAGAACCGGTGGTGTGGTATCTGGAAAATTGCGAATTGACAACGGTGGATTTGAGAAGGTCCCTCATGCAGATGAAATTGGCCGGTTGGTTTGACGCATGCTCTGGGATCCTGTTCGGACGAAGCCAAGCCAATCACCCGGTTCAAGACTACACCGTGGATGATGTTTACCAAGAGCTTGCCGGGGAACTTCAAATCCCGGTCATTTACGATGTCGATTGCGGCCATGTCCCGCCGCAGATGACCTTCATCAACGGAGCCTTTGCCGAGGTGGAAACCGAAAACGGAAAAGGCAGTATCCGGCAGCATTTCATATGACCAAATCCAATAAACCTGCCCCTCACGGGCAGGTTTTCCTTTGGTCAACCGATTATTTTTTGCTTTTCCGTTTGAATAAAATCCCGAGTGTATTGGGGCCGCAATGGCTTGAGATGGTGCAGCCGGCCTCGGTGACGATGATTTCATCAAAATCAACATAACGGCGGACGGCTTCCTTGACTTTGGCCACGGTTTCTTCCGAACACTTGGAATGAGTGATAAAGATCCGGCTCCGGTCGATATCCTCTTGTTTACCTGATAATTTGTCTTTGACATAACGTTCCAGGCAACGTTCAAAACTGCCCCGGTATTTCTTCCCGACTTCCATCCGGCCGTCGACCACTTCAATGCTCGGCTTGATCCGGAGCAAGGCCGCCCCCAACGCTTCCACTCCCGAACAGCGTCCGCCTTTTCTCAGATAATCGAGGCGGTCAATCACAAAGCTGGCATCCACTTTGGGAATGGTCTCCTTGATTTTTTCGCAAATCTCCTCCGCTTTTAAACCTTCCTTGGCCATGAGCGCCGCATCATATACGAGATGTCCGCTGCCCGTGGAAAGATTGCGTGTGTCAATCACATGGACATTGGAGAAGTTCTCTGCCGCCAACACCGCATTTTGATAAGTCGAGGAAAATTCCGCGCTGAGGGAAAAATGGATGACGGCTTCATATTTGGGGGACAGTTCGGCAAAAACCTTCTCGTACTCATAGGTGTTCACCGCTGCCGTTTTGCAGGTTTTCCCTTCCTCGCCCACATACCGGAAGATCTCGGCCGGCGTAATGTCCACCCCGTCCCGGTATGACTTGTCATCAATCAAAACATTCAAGGGCACCAGCGTGATATCCATCGCGTTTAAGATTTCAGGAGACAGATCACAAGTGCTGTCTGCCGTGATCTTAATCATTTTCATCACCACTCTTTGCTGTCTGAACCGTTCAAACCGGTTTCTTTCCTGACCATTCAGTCAAAACGATTTTATAATACCCTGTTTTTTCTTGTCAAAAACCAAAGCGCCTCCCGGACGGAAGGCGCTTCCGAGCTATTGTTTCTTATTTCATCAACTGCACAATCACATCATGGATGCGGGTGTTCTCATAAGCCCCCTGCAACAACTCGGCTCCCGGTCCCATGGCGGTTAAAGGAATGCTTACCGCCGAATGTCCCCCGGTTGTCCAATCCACCATAAACTGCTGATCGGAACCGGCTACCGGGAAAGGCCCGTCTTCAGCAGACACGCCGTCCCCCGACTCGTCGGAGTCATCCAATCCTTCAATCGTAAATCCGCCGGTTTCATGGTCACCGACGACAATGACCAGGGTATCCCCGCGTTTTTTGGCAAATTCTTTGACATGCGCCACCGCTTTGTCAAACTCCTTACCGGCTTTGATGGCCAGTTCGGCGTTGTTCACATGGCACATGGCGTCAATCCCTTCTTCTTCCACCAGCAGGAAAAATCCGTTTTTGTTTTTGGACAGCGTTTGAAGGGCTTTGTCCGCCATCTCGGTCAAAGACACCGACGGATCATAGCGATCCCCGGCCTCGGTATCATATTGGAACATCTCTTCGTTGGCAAACAAGCCGAGAATTTTGGAACCGTTTGCTTTTTGCAACTCTTCCCGGTTCGCGACATACTGGTATCCCAGATCTTTGGCCCGTTCCACCAGATTTCCTTCGGTTCCTTTGCTTTCTTCAGAGGGGTCTTCCGCCGGATGATCCGGATGACGGCCGGGGTTCCCTTTCGGATACCAGTAATCTTCTCCTCCGCCCAAGATCACGTCAGGACGGCTTTTCTCCAAAAACTGCCGGGCGATTTTGCTCTGGTCCTCCCGGTCTTTCACATGGGAACCAAATGCCGCCGGGGTTGCATCCGTGACTTGGGCGGTGGTGACCAGCCCCGTCGCTTTCCCCCGTTTTTTGGATGTTTCCAACACTGTTTCCACCGGCTTTTGATCCAGGTCGACACCGATGGCTCCATTGTAGGTCTTCACGCCGGTGGCCATCGCCGTCGCCGCTGCGGCCGAGTCGGTTACAAACTCTACGGGGTCTGCGGAATTGGTGTGTACAAAGCCTGTATACGGCATGTCATCCATGGCCGTTTTACCGTGCAAACCGACACTGGACAGCCGGATGGCATCCCGTTGGGCCCTGCCCATCCCATCTCCGACCATCAATATGACATTCTTCGGCTGCGGCTTCTGCTTTCTTGCCACTTCCTCCTGTCCGGCCCAGACTTTGGAAAAGGAGACGGCAGAAACCGCGACAACCACCGCCAAAGCCGCCCCAAACCAACCGCGTTTGTTCATGGTAAATCATCCTTTCCAAAGAAGTCGTTTTACGTTTACACACTATCCAAAAAATTCATTTATATTCTAAAATATTTATATATAAATAAGACGAATTCCTTTTTAAATGACGGTAAATTTACCATTCAAAACAAAAAAGCACCTCGTTTTTGAGGTGCCTGCATCAGACTTTCACTCATCTTTTTTCGGCCACTGCGGAACCGTCTCAAACACATCTTCCAATGCGTCGGATTTCATGACAGCAATCCCTCTTTCAACATCCGCAAACAAAAGCAGGGTTTCGCCCGGTTGAATGTCAAACATATCCCGGATCTCCTTGGGGATCACGATCTGGCCTTTGGTTCCGACCTTTGCGGTTCCGGCGTATTTGCCAACCGGTCCTTTCTTCTTCTGATTCATAGATTCCTCCTTGTCTTTATCATAAACCGATCCCAAACGATCAACCATTGACTTTGTTTCCATTCATTGAACCTCAATATTATCTTAATAAACTCTTCCCGTTTTTCAAAACCGGAACCCTTTCACCCTTCCGCCCGAATCCCAAAAACGGAGTTCTGTGCTACAATTTAGGGTTGAGGTGGTTGCAAGTGAAACTCTCACCAGAAACAATCCGACAACTGCAGAAAAAACAACTGGAGATTTTGCTGGAATTTGACAAAGCGGCCAGAAAAATGGGCCTCTCCTATACCCTTTCTTCCGGAACCCTGTTGGGGGCCGTCCGTCACGGCGGGTTTATCCCATGGGATGACGACGCGGATGTGGCGATGCTCCGGGAAGATTACGAACGCTTTTGGAAAGAAGGCCAAAAACACTTGCCGGATTATTTGTTCATCCAACACTATGAAACTGACCGCGATTATCCGCACAACTTTATCAAAATTGTGGACACGCGCACCCGCCTTGTCGAGCACACTACCTCCCAATCGGATATCAAACGGGGTGTTTTTATCGATATCTTCCCCATCGACCGCATCCCCGACAGCCGGATTCTCCGCACACTCGACCGGATCTGTCTCACTTTCATCTACTTCACCCGATATTCGGTCACACTGAAATTCCAAAAGAAAAGCCACAGCCGCATGAGAAAAATCGCAAGCCGCTTGCTCCGGCCGCTTGGCAAGGCGCTGGGCGTCCACCGGCTCAATCAATGGGAAACCCGCATCAAAACCAAATACAATCACCATTCAAAATTTGAATATACTTACGGAGACAATTCCATCTTGGTTCCAACCGAGATTAAAGAATCCATGATTTTGCCCGTCAGGATTTTTCAAGACCTCGAAGAAATCCGGTTCGAGGGGCACTCTTTCCTGGCAATCAAAGACCGTGACCGCTATTTGCGGACGCTTTACGGGGATCATTACATGGAATTGCCTCCCGAAGAAAAGCAAAAGCCCAAACACACCTTCACCGAATTACAATTATGAGGGTTGATTCATTCATTTTTTGACCAAAAAAGAGGGATGGCTTTCACCGACGAAAGCTTCCCTCTTTTTTTCACGCTTTATGAACTCTGAATAAAATCCTTTTAACAGCCGCTCTCTGGAAATCTCCCATTTCACGCCACATTAATTTCTCAAAAAAAGAGAGTTATGTTAAAATAAATACATTCAAAAATTGAATATGTTTCTCGATTCATCTTGTCCATACGTTTTCACCCCGGTCTGCCACACTCCGCCACAACCGATTCATCACACCATCCAGCAGGAGGGATGTCCATGGAAGATCAACTCAAAGTGCTTGAAATCATCAACAAACATGTGCAGGTGAATCAAAAATCGATCGGGCAACTCTGCCATTTTTCCTCCGGCAAAGTCAATTACCTGATCCGCGATTTGATGGAAAAAGGCCTGATCGACACACGGAAACATGGACGCAGCACCCAATACTACCTCACCAAAGAAGGCATCCGCCTTTTGAAAAACCGGTATGCTTCTTACCAAAACAAAAAAGTGGATCTTCACGGCGGGAAAACAACCAAAGTGAAAGAAGCCGTCATTTTGGCCGCCGGCGAAAACGATGAATTCAATCTTCCGGTAAGTCTCTTGCCGCTGAACGGCACCACGCTGTTACAACGCAACATTGACATTTTGAGAAAGCACGGAATCGAAAAAATCATCATCGTCACCGGATACCAAAAGGAAGCCTTCCAATCGTTAACTGATCAAGAAGGAATCGTGTTCGTGGATAACCCGCGTTACCAATGGACCGGGTCGATGTCCTCCCTGGCTTGTGCCAAATATGCCGTTTCCGGGGATTTCATCGTTCTCGACCACGATATTCTGGCGGAGGAACAAGCCTTCAAGCAGCTGATTCACAATGAACAACGCGACTGCATGCTGATTGCAACCGAAAGCGGGCAAGGCAACGAGGCCTATGTGGAACTCCGCAACCAGAGTATCTTCAAAATTTCCAAAGATCTTCACCAATTGAACCGGATTGACGGCGAAATGGTGGGCATCAACAAAATCTCGTATGATGTCTATCAACTGATGCTGGAAGAATACAAAAACAACCAGAATCCCTATCTCGATTATGAATACCTGCTGTTGGATGTTTCCCGCCAGTACAAAATCGGTTATTTGAAAATCAATGATTTGATCTGGTCCGACATCGACACGAAGGAGCATTATATCCGCATTTTGAATTTGGTGCACCCGCGATTGAAGCGGAAAGAAGAAACCTATTTCATCCATCAATTAAAAGATACGGTTTCATCCGCCATCGGAATTCCGGAGGATGACATCACCGGGGCTGTCCCGTTGGGAGGCATGACGAACAAAAACTACAAAATCAGCGTGGTCGGAGGAAAGGAATATGTTCTTCGCATTCCGGGCGCCGGGACAGACCAAATGATCGACCGCCACCTCGAAAAGGAAAACGCCATGCTGGCCGGCGATCTCGGAATTAACGCCAAAACCCTCTACTTTGATGAAAAAAACGGCGTGAAAATTTCTGAGATGATTCCGGATGCGGAAACGCTCACTCCCAAAATGGCCCGGCGCGAAGAAAACATGCGGCTGGTGGCCAACCTTTTGAAAAAGCTCCACACCTCCAACGCACCGATGAAAAACAAATTTGACATCGGACAGGTCAAAACCAAGTATGAGCGGCTGGTCGACGAGGTGAACGGAGGTTATTTTTATCCGAACTTCCGCAAATTGAAAGAAGAAGTGTTGAAGATCAAATTGATGTTTGACGCCATGCAGGTTCCGCTCGTCCCGTGCCATAATGACACCTTGCCGGACAACTTCATCAAAAGCGGGGACAACCGGCTTTACCTGATCGACTGGGAATATGCCGGGTTGAATGATCCCGTCTGGGATTTGGCTGCCTACTCGCTGGAATCTTCCCTGACCCGACGGGAAGAAGATCTCTTCTTGTCCTATTATTTCTCCGGAGAGATCACCGAAAAAATCCGGATGCGCATGCTGATGCACAAAATTTTCCAAGATTACATCTGGAGTTTGTGGACCATCTACAAAGAAGCCAAAGGGGACAACTTCGGGGATTACGGCATCATGCGCTACAACCGGGCCATTGCCAACATTGAGTTCTTCTTGTCAAAGAAGGTGTCGGCATGAAACGGGCCGGTGCAGCTTACGGACTCTTGTCGGGGATCATGTGGGCGTTGGACACGGTATTCATCGGGGCGATCCTCTCCCGCGATCTGTTTGTCTCCTCCGGGCAGGCATTGTTCCTCGCCCCGCTGGTGGGGACTTTTTTGCATGACGCGACATCGGGCTTGTGGATCACCGGATACTTATCCCTGAAGGGGGAACTGAAGAAAGCACTTGCAAACATCAAAACGGACGGCGGACGGTTTGTCATTCTGGGCTCGATCCTTGGCGGTCCGCTCGGAATGACCTTTTATGTGCTTTCCATCCACCACCTCGGTTCCTCCTATGCCGCTTCGTTCTCCGCGGTTTATCCGGCCGTCGGGGCCTTCTTCTCTTTTCTGCTTTTGAAAGACCGTCTGCGCCCCAAAAACTGGTTTGGGCTTTGCATCAGCATTTTGTTCATCATCCTGCTCGGCTCCTCGGGATCAGAGGATGCTTCCGTTCCATCCCGGCTCGGATTCTTGTATGTCCTGCTGTGCATTATCTGCTGGGGATTGGAATGCGTCCTGGTCGCTTATGGAATGAAAAAAGTACAAATTTCCCCGGAGCAATCCATCCTGCTGCGCCAACTGGTTTCAACGGTCACCTACTGTTCCGTCATTCTTCCGTTCTTTGGCGGTTGGCACTTTGCCGCCGGAGTCATGACCAAAAAGGAACTGTTCTTTCTCGCTCTCGTTGCTTTGGCCGGATCGGTCTCCTACCTGTTTTATTACAAAGCCATCCGGGCCATCGGTCCCGCCAAGGCCATGGGACTGAACATCTCTTATTCCGGCTGGGCCATCTTCTTCGGCTTTCTGTTTTTCGGTGAACCTCTCTCTTTAAAAATGATTGGTTACAGCCTCATGATCATCCTGGGTTCCGTGCTGACGGTGGCTGAAAAAGATGAACTGAATCTCACGCACTTTTTGAAAAAATTCCGGAACCGGACCATGAAGGAGGTGAAACGATGAAAGCCATTTTGCTGGCAGCAGGAATGGGGACCCGGCTTCGCCCGCTCACGCTGACCACCCCGAAATCCCTCATCACCGTAAACGATGAACCGCTGTTGGAAAGGCAAATCCGTTTTTTAAGGGAAACCGGTGTCCGGGATATCGCGGTGGTGACAGGATACCTGCACGAAAAATTTACTTATTTAAAGAAGAAATTTGCCGTCACGCTGATCCGCAACCCGCACTATGACCGGTACAACAACCTCTATTCCATGTACCTGGCCCGGGAATACTTGCCCGGCGCTTATGTCATTGACGCCGACAACTATCTGCGCCGCAATTTTCTTTTGGACAAGCCGTCCACCTCGTTATACTTCAGCGCCAAAAAACCGTTTGTCAACGAATGGGTCCTTCACACGGATTCGCAAAACCGGATCCAAAACATCACCATCGAGGAACAAGGAAATGATTACATCCTGTGCGGCGTCTCCTATTGGAGCGAAACAGACGGCCGGAAACTGGTCAAAAAACTGGAAGAAACCGTCGCAAACGGAGATTTCCAAAACAAATACTGGGATCATATCGTCAAAGAAAACATCCGGGATTTGAATGTCCGTTTGCAAGAAATCGATGCTTGGGACACCCATGAAATCGACAGCCTGGAAGACTTAAAGCGTCTGCAAAGGGAAGGGTTGTAAAAAAGCCGGATTCAACCCGAGACCCTGACATTCCCCGATAAAAACCTTACGGATGCAGATTTCTTCCGCCCGGAGCAGGGAAATCCCGTACCCATCTTTTCACCGGCTTATCCCCCCACCCCCAAAACACCATTTTCATTTGTTTTATTCTCCCCTTTGGCACTGCCACCCCGGAGGATCCCCCACCTCCGTTCCTTCCTCTTAACCCTTTCCAATATAACCATGTCATGCAATTTTTCCTTTTGGGATTGGTTTACTGAAATTTGCTCCAAAATAGCAGAAGTCGTAATCGATACACTGTCTGCAGTGTGGGACTGGATCGTCAAATTTAAGGAATACATAGCGTTTGCCGGCGTCTTGATTTTGGGCATTGTCTTGTGCATCTTTGCCACACCGTTAGGGATTGCCGTACTCAGTGGTATGGCTTTGTCATTTGTGATCAGTATGGCCCTGAATGGTTGGGAAATTAACAAAATGACCTTCTTGGAAGCAGCCATTGGCGGCCTCTTGGGATTGATCGGAGGAGGCATCACGGCAGGAGCTTCCCGGGGCTTGGCCAGTGGCATCGGGCAAAAACTGATCATGGGTGCCAAGAATTCCAAAGTCTTGGGACCTGTTCTGCGCGGAGGACAAAAACTGGTTTCCAAATTGCCGGCACCTCTGCAAAACATGTTTACCAAAGGTGGAGTCATCGGAGCAGTAGAAGGCGCCGGTACAAGCGTCGCAGACGATATTTTGCACGGGCGAAAAATCAATTGGAAAAATGCAGTCTTATCGGGAATAGGCGGCGCAGCACTGGTCGGATTAGGATCATTCATCGTTCCCAAGTTGGACCCAATCATCGATAAAGTAACCACCGCATTCAAAAAATCAGAAACTGTTGAAATCGCAGCAAAACAAGTCGCAGATTGTTTTTCTTATCGATATCAATCAAACAGTTATTTGGCATCCATAGCACTGGCTTCTCCAATTAAATGTGAAAAATATGGAGAGCACTTCACCAAAAGAAATGGCAAAAAAGCTTTAAAAGCAAACATTGAATACACTTCAAATGAAGGCTATAAATATATAACCGATGCAAACGGAAGAATCATAGACATTGAAGCATCCTTAAAATTAGGCAAAGGAAAAAGGAATAATTATGCTCAAAGGACCGTGGGTGGTGATGACAGGTTGCCAGATGACGATGGCGGCCATTTAATAGCGACTATTTTCAAAGGATCTGGTGAAATTGATAACCTGGTCCCGATGAACTCTAATCTGAACAGAGGTGAATGGAAAAAGTTGGAGAACGAATGGAAAGAAGAATTACTTCATAATAATGAAGTTAAGGTCAAAATAAATCCTAAATACATTGGCAATTCAAATCGACCAGATTACTTTAAAATAAAATATAAAATTGGTGATGATCCTTGGGTTGAAATTGAGTTTAAAAATAGACCAGGAGGTAAATAAATGGAAGCTCAATTAGGAAAAATATATCAGCAGATTGGAGAAACCATTGTTGAAATGATTCCCGAAGAATGGGAAAAAGTTTATTTGTATGCGGAAGTGAGTGAAGGATTTAGTTATGTTTACTTTTACTACTACCCTGTAAATCATTCATCCCCTGTTTACTTTTTGGATATTCCCGAAAAATTTCATATCAGCGATACGGAGTTTGATGAAATTAAGCACCAATTATTCGAAGAGTTTGTGAAGTTGTGGGAAACCTTCAGAGAACATAACCAAGAGCCTTGGACCAACCTGACTTTGTTCTTGGATTCATCCGGAAAATTAAAAATCCATTTCGACTATGAAGATCTCTCTCATGCGAGCCCGCGAAAACGCAGAATCTTTTGGAGATATCAATATCTTGGAATTGTACCAGAAAATCAGAGGGACAGATCTTTTATAGATGAATATCTAAAACAGAAAAAAGAGGATATATAAAAATGTTTACAGTATCTTTCTCCATAACGTTATCATTGCTTAAAGCACTGCATTTTCCACCGGCCCCCCATTGGCAATGAGGCCGGCATGATTATTTAACGAATTTTAACAGACTGGCATTACGGGAGCGAATTCGAATGGATCGTAAAATCAAATCACTCCTCCAAGAAGGAATTAATTTAGAAAAAGAAAATGTCATTCAGCATTTTCGGTATTTATTACAATATCCGTTTCATCCGGATACCACCCTTATCTTGTTGGAAATCAGAGGTGACAGAGGAATTTTTGGTGCAACGATCACACCCATGAACGGATTTGGAAGACAACTCAACATGGATGCCCATGGAGAAGACCCGAAAGTAGGTTCCTTTGGATTTTATGCTTATGAAAAAATGGAGCATGTGCTTCCACCAGAGGAATTCGAAAAGCTGGAAGAAGATGAAGAACTCGTGGAAGAAATGGATGATTATGTAAAAGAATATTTACTTCAGTTTTTTCAAGAGTGTTTTGTCCAAGCCGGCGGAAAGAAATCAAAACTCCCTTATTATCTTGGCTATACCAATGGCGATGTCTATGACTTGTTAACAGAAAAATGGATTGACTTTTCGGTTGAATAACACGAAAAACCGGTTTCTATTGTAGAATGGAAACCGGTTTTCTTTTTTATTTTAACTTCCCGAAAAATTTCATATCAGCGATACGGAGTTTGATGAAATCAGGCAACCAACTATTTGAAAAGAGTTTGTACCTCCAGAGAACATGACCAGGAACCTTGGACTAATTTGACTTTGTTTCGGGTTCATCCGGAAAATCAGAGGGACAGGAAACATTTTGGAAGCATATCTAAAAAAAGAAGCCGGCTCCTCGAATCAAACGGGAGCCGGTTGTTTTACTTTTTTCCTCTTCATCCCGAGCACAAGATAGCGGATGACAGGAATTCTCCGCAATCCCTCATAGAGGAGAAACGTGCCGGGCAGTTCGATGGCCAAGGCCAAAAAGTAATTCAGGACCTTCGGCAAGGGACTGAAATGGTAAACATAGAAACAAACCACTTGAACGACCAAGTAATGCACCACATAAAAACCGAAGCTGGATCGGGTCATATAGGATGCAAAAGCGGATGTTTTATTAAACCAGGCTTTGCCACAGCCGAGGATCGCAAGGATGGCGGCCCACAGATAACAGTTGGTCAAAAAGCTTGTCAGGCACTTTGTGGAGACGAAACTTTCCCCAAAGTAACAGACGGTAAAGGCCACTCCCAGAATGACGGCCGCAAACAACATGGGAATCCGGATCTTTTCGACGGCGTTTTGAACCTCATCATGGGAAAAAACAAAGTAACCGATCAGATAAGCGGCACCATAGATCCCAAACCGGTACGTTGTGATCAAAGGCGGATTCAAAACCTGTGCCGCCCCCCAGATGACAAAAACGAGCGACAGGATCATGACGATGTTGATTTTCCCGCAAAAGGCCCAGATTTTATCGTTTTTATCCATTTTGCGGATCAACACCAAGAAGACTGAAAATAAAAACAGCATTTGGATAAACCACAAAGGGCCGGTTCCGGCCATGGCAAAAACGGGATAACGCATCCAAACCGGAATGGAATCGAGCCCGCCTCCCCACTTGATATTCAAGTACCCGGAGATCCAGTGAAAGACAAACAACCCCAGGGTGGACGGAACCAAAAGCTTGTTCACTTTGTCTTTTAAAAATTCCCGGTGGGTCCGCTTGTAGAGCGCATACCTGGCACTGATCCCGGCGATTAAAAAAAGGATGACCATAAACCACGGATAAACGATATAAGAAAACGTATCAAACGCGCGTACCCCGGCATCATCTGCAACCGGAAAAGGCACGCCGACCGTGTTGAACAGATAAAACACGTGATAAATCAAGACCAAAATCACGGTTGCCCAACGGATATTGTCCAAATAATGGACTCTGCCAACCTTATGGACATCCGACTTTACACTTGTCATTATGCTTTCCCCTTTGGAACCGGTGGTAACCGGACAGATGTACTTTCGCTTTGATCTTTTCCTTCATCCAAGATATTTTTCTTCGGTACGTTTGGTATAATTAGTATTACTTGTATTACAAATTATACTTTGGAGCATTGTTTTTGTCAATGGGAGCATCCTCTTGTCTTCAATTGCGGCGATCATATCCATGATTTCCGTTGCAAAGTGGTGCCGGATTCTTGATGTGAGGATAAGACATGCGGACATCTTCATCAAGGATGGATTCAGAGAGAAGTTGAATGAGGTGAATGGTGAAATGGAAGACAAAAAAACGCCAATCAGGCCAGCTTTTATCCCCTGAATTGGCAAGGCAATTTAACGGAGCGCATGGAATCGGCGTTTCCACTTTTCAGATACAATCATTTATTTTGTGAATCAGCATTCGCCAGAGCAACCCGTTTCATTTACTTATAAAGATAGACATACAAACTGATGCCTTCTTTTTTAATCTTGTAATTTTCAAAACACGATTCGTTGATTAATTCCTCAAACCCTTCTTTGGTGTATGCGCCTTCCCTCAGGAAAGTTCTAAATGCGAATTTTACAAAATATTTGTCAAATCCTTTCATGCCTGTCTTCTTGATTTCATTCTCTATATCTTCTGCGGTGGCCTCGTGATTCATGTCAATGATCAGTGCAGTTCCGCCCGGTTTCAGCACTCTGTGCATTTCATTCAATGCTTTTAAGGGCTCCTTGAAGTTTTTGAATGCCGCACTGCATACAACAAAATCGAAAAAATTGTCGTCACAAGGCAAACTGGATGCATTTCCTTCTTTAAAATCAACAAATACACCGGCTTTCTTTGCATTTTCTTTTTCAATCTTCACAAAATCGGGGCTGATCTCAACACCCGTTACATGAAAACCTCTTAAGGCAAGCTCGATGGCCAAATAACCCGGGCCGGGGGCGACTTCCAAGATCTTTGCATTTTCGCCGACATGCGATGCCACTTCATTGGCATATTCCCGCATTTCCGCAAGCCGGTTCTTACGCGTGTTTCGGTCATACCATTTGGCCGCCAAACCATAGATCCCGACATCTTTCTTTTTTCTCCTGTTCTTGATCATGTTTTTCACCATCCTTTTTCAACCGGAAATCAATCTGCCAGTCACCGGTGCAAAGCTCCTCTGCCTTGGGTGTATTGATAATCCGGTTGCAACAGGTTATAATGCAATCACCTAACATTGTTAGTCTGCTTATACTGCCAGTATACAATCTAACACCGTTAGTGTCAATGTTTCGAAAATATTCTCTTGGAGTGATTGGATGACCATAACCAAAGAAGCCATTATCCAAGCATCGCTGGATCTTTTAAACCGGGATGGCATAGGGAATTTGACAATGCGGGCACTTGCAAAGGAGTTAAACATCAAGGCGGCTTCCTTGTACTGGCATATCAAAAATAAACAGGAATTATATGATTTGATTGCAGAACACATCACCCGGGATGTATCTTTTCCCGAATCGGTCGATCATCCTGAAGAAGCATTAACAGCCATCGCTTTGGAATTCAGGAGGGTTTTGCTTCATACCCGGGATGCGGTCGATATTTTTGCGCAATCTGTCCCCAAGACACCGAGCAGAATCAAAGCCATCAAATTTGTTTTATCTGCCCTGACCAAGCTCGGGGTATCTGACAAAAATTGTATGACTGCAGCCAATCTCATCAATAATTACATATTATCGTTTGTCGCCGATGAAATCCGGGCAAAGCAGCTTTCTTCAGAGGAACTTAAGCAGTTTGAAATGCTTTTTGGCAAGCAATATGCATTTGATCCGGACTTTGAACGGCAGTTCCTGTACGGGTTAAACGTGTTACTGACAGGATTGTTACATGTGAAGTAAATATGAGGGATGCCGGTTGCCCCTTCTGGCAATGATCAACTCTGCAATACTCCCAACAAAAGACCATGCTTACAGCGGGATTTGGATTCCGGTCAAAAAACGAACGTAATAAGGGTTTTCCGGCCAAGGGACGGAAAACCCTTTATCATAAAACAGCCAATATATCTTTGGATCAGTTTCCTTCCTCCTCCCCTTTTTCATGGTGCTGATTTCCATTGTAACTTCCTCAATGACAACTCCCTTTGACCGACATCACACCATCGGTTTTAAAAACAATCGAAAACGTATACAACGGACAATGAGATACCGATTGATGATCCGATCTTTTTTGGATGAATAAAGTCGAGCGGCAATGCATGGCGTTTTGTTATGATGTCGATGCCGAAGGGGGGAAACCATGTGTTAAAAGAATTGAATGACGTGATCAACTATATTGAGGATCATTTGACCGATGAACTCACTCTGGAATCGATTTCGGAATATGCCGGGGTTTCGGACTACCACTTTCGGAAGATATTTTTTTATCTTACCGGCTTTCCTCTGAGTGAATATATAAAAAACCGAAGATTATCGGAAGCCGGCATGGACCTGTTGCAAGGAGAAACCGTGACCGATGTGGCTTTGAAATACGGTTATACCCTCGACGGCTTTACCCGGGCTTTCAAAAAATGGAGCGGTCATTTGCCCTCGGATGTCATCAAGAACGGCGTCAGCCAATCTTTTCCCAAACTTTCATTTGTCATTACAGTCAAAGGAGGCCATTCCATGAAGTTTCGGATCGAAAACAAACCGGCTTTTCATCTGGTCGGTGTCAAGAAACGGGTTCCCATGCAATTCAAAGGAATCAACCAAGACATTGTCAAACTGGCAGAAAGCATCACGGATGAGCAAAAAGAAGAAATGCATGCACTTCAAAACATCGAGCCTTATGAAGTCGTCAATGCTTCTTATGAAGCGGATGCTGACTTCTTAAAAGAAGAAGGAGAATTAACGCATATGATCGGGGTTTTGACGACGAAAAATCAGGTGAGTGACCGGTTGGAAAAGGTGACGGTGCCTGCATGCACTTGGGCCGTCTTCCCCAATGAAGGTCCCTTCCCTTCCACACTGCAGGAAACCATGGCCAAAGTGTATTCCGAATGGCTCCCCTCTTCCAATTATGAACTCATCAATGCCCCTGCTTTTTCCTTTTCCAAACGGGATCAAAACCAAAAAGACCATGCTTACAGCGAGATTTGGATTCCGGTCAAAAAACGAACGTAAAACATAAGGGTTTTCCGGCCAAGGGACGGAAAACCCTTTTTTTGCAGATGTTTATATATCACCTGATCTATATTTTGTCACTCGTTTTCGCATTGGATCTTGACGGCGGTCCCGGTCGGATTGTTTAATTCGACGCATAATTCTCTGCCGCACAGAAGAGATAATAACTCAAGCCGGTCTGTTGCGATTCCATTTGCTTCCGGTGAAAATCATCCATCATAAAAAACCGGGTTTGGGCCAAAAAACCCTTTGCATCCATGTCCATGTCTTTTTGAAGGAACCGGATGTGTTTTTCAATCGCATCCCGTACCCGCTTGTCGTTGACACCGATGCCGTTTCTCAAGGCGGAGGCCATAAACGACATAAATTCAACCGCTTCATTCGCCTTTTCATTCATCGCGTCAGCATGGATTTCACTTGAATCAATTTCGTAGCCGTAGTTTTTTTGCAAATACTCATTCTGCTCTTTCATCGCTTCTTTCCATTCGGTTTCATTCAACCCGGAAAACATCTTATCCTTTCTCATCGGAATTTCCTCCTTTTCGTGCCGGATGGTTTCCTCCAACGTCCGCAAAATGCCGGCCAGTCTCTGCTCTTTTTCTTTTAAGAGGGAATGCTGTTCCAACAAACAGCTCAGCCGGTCCGTTTGCTGGTCCAGCAAGTCTTTGATTTTCTTCAACGGAAAATCCAACTCGCGATAAAATAAAATTTGCTGCAACCGTTTTAATTCCTGATCGCCATAATAACGGTATCCGTTGTCGTCCACCCTCTTTGGCAACAAAAGTCCGATTTTGTGATAATGGTGCAACGTCTTCACGGTCACACCGGAGAGTTTCGCCACTTCCTGCACGGTATAGGACACATCGCTTCACCTCCCGCCATCCACTCTAAAGTCTTACCCAAGGTCAGGGTCAAGAGAAATTCCGCATTTTTTTATTCATCAAAAGCGCATGATTACTATTCATGATGAGTTATGATAATAATAAATAAAAGATGAAAATGGAGACGCTTCAACCAACGGGGAACCGAAGCTCCGCCCTGCATCCGGAAGAGGATGGAACCTGGAAAACCGCTTATGTGGCGGCGCCGGGAGCCGTTTCAATGGTTCAGTTACTTAAACGTTGACAACAAGATAAATTATAATTATTATTAAATAGGAATTAATTAAAGAAGCGAGCCTTCAATCCCCACGAAGCGCTTCATATATCTTAAAAACAGGAGGAAACAAGCCATGTCTTTAATCGGTAAAAAAGTTGAACCTTTCAAATTGCAAGCTTACAGAAATGGTGAGTTCGTCGAAGTGACGGAAGAAGATTTCAAAGGTCATTGGAGCGTTGTTTGCTTCTACCCGGCAGACTTTACTTTTGTTTGCCCGACCGAGCTTGAAGACTTGCAAGATCAATATGAAACCCTGAAAAAACTGGACACGGAAGTATTCTCCGTTTCCGCTGACACCCACTTCGTGCACAAAGCATGGCATGATCATTCCGAAGCGATCAGCAAAATCACCTACACCATGATCGGCGACCCGGCTCATGTGCTGATCAACATGTTCGATGTATTGAGAGAAGAAGAAGGTGTGGCTGACCGCGGTACCTTCATCATCGATCCGGACGGCGTGATCCAAGCTGTCGAAATCAACGCTGACGGCATCGGACGCGATGCAAGCACCATCGTGGACAAAATCAAAGCAGCTCAATACGTACGCAACCATCCTGGCGAAGTTTGCCCGGCAAAATGGAAAGAAGGAGAAGAAACCCTTAAGCCGAGCCTTGACCTGGTTGGAAAAATCTGAGGAGAGCGATATACATGCTGGATGCAGAAATAAAAACACAACTGGAACAATATCTCCAACTATTGGAAAACGATATCGTTCTTAAAGTGAGCGCCGGCTCCGATAAAGTATCCCAAGACATGCTCGCCTTCGTGGATGAAGTTGCGGGCATGTCCCCCAAAATCAAAGTGGAAAAAACCACATTGGAGCGCACGCCCAGCTTTAGCGTGGACCGTGTTGGAGAAGATTCAGGAATTGTCTTTGCAGGTATTCCTCTGGGTCACGAGTTTTCTTCCTTTGTGCTGGCTCTGTTGCAAGTCAGCGGCAGACCGCCCAAAGTGGAGCAAAGCATTATTGACCAAATTAAAAATCTGGATGGCGAATACCACTTCGAAACATATGTCAGCCTGAGTTGCACCAACTGCCCGGATGTGGTGCAGGCTTTGAACATGATGAGTGTTTTGAATCCGGGTATCAAACACACCATGATCGAAGGAAAAGCCTATCAGGAAGAAGTGGAAAGCAAAGACATCCTGGCTGTGCCCACGGTTTACCT
Source organism: Thermoactinomyces vulgaris (assembly GCF_005886755.1). Taxonomy (NCBI): domain Bacteria; kingdom Bacillati; phylum Bacillota; class Bacilli; order Caryophanales; family Thermoactinomycetaceae; genus Thermoactinomyces; species Thermoactinomyces vulgaris. Next base: position 586,744 of record NZ_CP039710.1, on the reverse strand, counting down.
GAATGGCGAATTTTTCGAAAGCGGACGGATGACGATCGGCGACATTCTCAAAAAACTTGGAAGCGAATCCGACCCGTCGGAATTCAATAAAAAAGATCCGTTCGATGTCCTCGTCATCGGCGGAGGGCCTGCCGGCGCAACGGCGGCCATTTATGCGGCGCGTAAAGGGGTTCGCACAGGTATCATTGCCGACCGGTTTGGCGGCCAAATTTTGGACACCACCACCATTGAAAACTTCATCTCCGTCAAACAAACCGACGGGGAAAAACTGGCTTCCCAACTGGAAGCGCATGTCAGGGATTACCCTGTCGATGTGATGGATTCACAAACGGTTAAACGGATCGAAAAGAAAGACGACATGATTGACATCTTCCTGGAAAACGGTGCCGTGTTAAAAAGCAAAACCGTCATTATTGCAACGGGTGCCCGTTGGCGTAATGTCGGTGTTCCCGGAGAAGATAAATTCCGGAACAAAGGTGTGGCAAACTGCACACACTGTGACGCACCGTTATTCGCCGGAAAAGACGTGGCCGTCATCGGCGGAGGAAATTCCGGCATCGAGTCGGCCATCGACCTGGCAGGGATCGCCAATCATGTCACCGTCCTCGAATTTATGCCTGAACTAAAAGCAGACGAAGTTCTGCAAAAACGCCTGAACAGCCTTCCCAACGTCACCGTGATTACCAATGCCCAAACCAAGGAAATCACTGGCACAGATAAAGTGGACGGAATCAAATATATCGATCGTGAGACTGGTGAAGAACATCACATCAAACTGCAAGGTGTCTTTGTCCAAATCGGTCTCGTGCCGAATACCGAATGGTTGGAAGGCACGGTCGAAATGGATCGCGGCCAAATCATCGTCGATTCCAAAGGTGCCACCAATGTTCCGGGCATCTTTGCCGCAGGGGATTGTACCAACAGTGCCTACAAACAAATCATCATTTCCATGGGCTCCGGTGCAACCGCCGCATTGGGAGCATTTGACTATCTGATCCGCAATTAAGGGTTTTATCCCGGTTGCCCTGCTGATCATCAGCGGGGCAACTTTTTTTGTGCAAAAAACAAAAAAGGGCTCCTTGCTTGAAGCCCCGGGTGACAGGATTGTCCGGCGGTTTGCTCAGTCGCCGATAAATCTGGCCAATTGATGATTAAATTCTTCCTTCTCATCATAAAAAGATCCGTGTCCGGAAAATTGAAACGGGACCAACCTGGCATTCCGGATCATCCTTTGTTGGATTTCTCCCAGCTCAAACGGAACCACTTGGTCATGAATGCCGTGAATGATTAAAACCGGCACCCGGATCACTTCCAGATCGGCAAACAACACTTCCCGGATCCAGGTTTTTGCAACGGCGGCCGTGGCCCATCCCGCCGCCTCCAACCCCAATTGGAAAAACCAGTCGGAAAATGCTTGCGATGTATGTTGGTAAAAAAAGCGGTCCCCGAAATCCCGAAGCATCCGGGGACGGTCCCGGTAAGTGTCCTTGATGATCTGCAATATGGTTTCTTTCTCAACCCCGTATGGAAAATCGGTTCGCCGGACCAAACTGGGGGCAGCGGCTGCGACCAAAACCAGCTTCGACACCCCGTAACCCTGATGCCGTCCCATATACCTGGCCGCAATGGCACCGCCGGTGGAGTGCCCGACCAATGTAAAATCACACAACCCCAGCGCCTCCACCACCTCTCTCACATCATCGGCCAACGTATCATAATCATAGCCGGAAAACGGTTTGTCTGACTTGCCAAAGCCCCGGATATCCATACCGATACAGCGATACCCGTATTTGGGAAGCCGGTTGAACTGGTATTCAAACAGATGATGATTGCCGGGCCAACCGTGCAAAAACAAAATGGCCTTTTGGCATTCGGGCCTTAAATCTTCGACATATATATTGATATGATTTGCCTTCACATAGTAACCCATGGCTTTCCTCCTTCATGAATATGTCAGGTCATTCTATTCATGAAGGCGTTTCAATATGCCGGAACCCACCCCGCCGGCCTTTTTCCAAAATAATGCCCGAAGTGACAAATCCACCTCGGGCTTCACAAGATCTTCCTTGAATTCGCTTCAAATTCATCTCCTTATTGATTTTGCACCTGAGGTCCTTGTATCCGGTTTTTCAGTTTGTCAGTCAAAAACAATGCCGGCAGGATGCTGATCCCCATGAAAATCAAGCTTGTCACAAAACCGGAGTGATAAGCTCCGGCCAAGTTGGCTGCCGCAGCTCCCCCGAGGACATGGCTCACCACGGTTGCCAAAACAGCGGAACCGGAAGCCGCCCCGACGTTTTGGATGATGCGAGTGGCTACGCTGGCTGCCGGCATCTGCGACCTTTCCAGTCCCACATAAGCATCGCTCATCACCGGGACCGTGATCCCTCCAACGCCGATTCCGCGTATGAAGAGTACAATCCAGATGATCCACTGCGCCGTGGCAACATCAAAAAATATAAATGGGAATGTCCCGATGATGGTGATGGCAATCGAAGGCAATACAACATACCGGGCTCCGATCTTATCCGTCAAGTTGCCAATCAACGGCCGTGCCACCAGCATCCCCAAGCCTTGGGGAACCAGCCACAGTGCCGATGTGATCACATCCAGGCCAAGTACATTTTGAAAAAACATCGGGAAGAGAAGCATGGGTCCGTTGGTGGCAAAACCGGCCAGGAACAGGGAAAAGAACACGGCACTGAAATTTTTGGATTGGAACAGATCCAGCGGAATCAATGCTTCGCTTTTTTGCTTCCATGCATAAAACAGGTAGGAAATCAGCGACAGAGCGGCCATCCCCAAAGCCAGAATGCCCGTGGCTGCATGCTTGCTTTCCGCCCGGATCTCCGTGATGCCATAGATAAACATACCCGATAACAGCGCCAACAAAAAAATACCGGCCCAGTCCAGTTTTGCCGATCGATTCACCGGTTCAAATTTTGGAAGCTTCCATTGCGCAATGATGAGTGCAACGGCTCCGACCGGAAGGTTTACAAAGAACAACCACGGCCACTCGGAGTGTTGCAAAATCAACCCTCCGATCACCGGTCCGGCAATCGGGCCAAAAACAACCGGAATTCCGACAACAGACATGAGACGCCCGATGTTTTCGCCGCCGGCAGCTTGTGCAACCAAGGTCGTCAGCGTTGGAATGATGATCCCGGAAGCGATCCCCTGCAACACACGAAATGCAATCAGACTCTCAATGTTCCAAGCAAATCCGGAAAGGAGAGAGCTGATCAAAAACAGTCCCAATGCGTACATATACACCTTCTTGCCGTCATATTTTTGCATCAGCCATCCGGAGAAGGGGACGGCCATCCCCAACGCAAGAACATATCCGGTCACAACCCATTGCGTAACCACGAAGGAGGCTGAAAACACTTTTGCCAAATCATTCACCGCAATATTCACGATCGTGGAGTCCAACATCGGCGGCAGTGCGCCAAGTACCAAAATCCACGCAATGCTGAGCAATCCTTTGGGCAATTTATCTTTTTCCATCATCTCACCACCTTATTAGGATACACATTGTACTTTAATCAGTATACACACTGCCGCCATAAGATTCAATATGTACCTTATTTCCAAAAACAATATGGTATAATGTTTTAGAAAAATTTGGTCCGGGATTAAGGTTTCCCGAAAGAAGGTGAAGAAATGAAAGATCCAAACAAGAATACGCGCAGAAGAGGAGACACGCTGACCGAAAGCATTTATGAAGCCACGATTCAGTTAATCAAAAAAGTCGGCTACAGCAACCTGACCTTTCAGCAAATCGCGCAGGCCGCCAAAACCAGCCGTTCGGTCTTGTACCGCCGTTGGAAAACTCCCTTGGAGTTGATCCGTGACATCGTAGCATATAAAGCAATCGACGCACTCGACGGGGCTTTGATCGATAAAATTGAGGACACCGGAAGTTTGCGCGGGGACTTATTGCAGTTGCTCACCCTCTACCAAAGCATTTATGACCGGTGCGAGCGTGAAATCATGAATGCGATTTTATTTGAAATGGGGCAAAACAAAGAAATCGCGGCTGAACTTGAAATCAACGCAACCAATAAAAACATCCAGGTCATGCGGAAACTGCTCGGATTCGCCAAAAAACGGGGAGAAAAAATAAAGGAGGTCAGCGACGAGACACTGACCTTGCCTTTTGACCTGATCCGGATTGAAAATATTTTGCGCAAAGATGGAATTAATACCAAACGGTTGGAACGGCTGGTGGACGAAATATTGCTTCCGGTTTATCTTGCTTGACGACTCCCGCTCGCGGGCAAGAATTCTGTTTTCTTGTCCACCCTAAATTCCCTCCGGATTGGTACAGAAAAAGATCCGGAAATGATCAGTGCTTTTATATCAAATCCGGATCCAATGTCTTTCTGTCAATCTTTTTTCATCCATGCCACGCACTCCACGTATCTCGAGTGTTGACGGCAGACAAATTATAAAAAATGAGATGAAGTGGTGCATTATCACTTCTTTTCAATACCTTTTATGTTACGGATCCGATTGTGGAGGTGAACCAATAAAAGAAACAAAAGAAATTTATGATACCTTAGCTCAATGGAGATTTGAAAAGTATGTAAAATAAAAAGGCTCTGTTACTAAATATGGTTGATCTTTTGTGTAATTGTAAAGGAGACGTTATTTCCTCTACAAACCGGGATTTGTGCATTTAACTTAGTTCTGACATATACGAAAATCAGATCTGTCTTGTTTTACAATAATATCTCATTATAAAAGTTGATATAATCATTGATAGCTTCTTCAAAATACGGATTTAAATAAATATCAAAGTGTCCGCAATCATACTGTTTACAAGTTGAGTATTTCGTGTTTCCTGCAAGTTGTATGGTTTTTTCTGCAGGAGCCAATGAATCTTTTGAACAAACCGCAACATAAATCGGATTGTTGATTTTACTGAAATATTTGCCGGGAGAATACTTGACAAATTCAAGTAATGTTCTTGCTGGTGCTTCATTTCTAAATTCTGCATCTCCAATAAATCTCTTTGTGGTTTCCTCATCGGCTTCCATAAACGCATTTTCTCCCTTGTATGTGGAGAGTTTCAGCATGACGGGATGATATCCTCTTATACAGGATAATAAGTCAGCAATAACAAAAGGTACTTTTTTCAGGATATAAGGCAGGGATACCATTTTTACTGTGGCCATGGTATCCGTATATGGACATTGTGCTACTGTTGCTTTAATATCATTTCTGTGTGCCGACAGCCATATTACATGCCCACCGCTGAATGAAGTGCCAAAGAGCAAAAGATTCTCTCCGTCAATGCGATTGTCTTTTTTGACATATTCGATGGCATTATTCCAATCTTCGAGCTGCATTTTTACATTTATCAGTTGTCTTTTATTGCCGTCACTTGCCCCAAAGTTACGATAGTCAAATAAAAAGCAAGCGTATCCTGCTTCTGCAAATCTTTCAGCGTATTCATATAAACGCATTTCACGAGTTCCACCCAATCCGTGAGCCATTACAATTATGGGGCATTTTTTATCGCTTGCTGGTAAATACAACCATGCACTGCATCTTGTTCCCTTGGAATAAAAGTCAACATCTTCCCGCTGAAATGAATTTCCCATAATTACCTCCTTTCAATATCATTCAATAAATTCTGATTTATCTGAATCCATGAGACGAACGAATTGCTGGCCTCTTGGAATTTGACTGCATTTTTCAGACCTCAATGTAATCTGTGGTAGTTGTTAATATACTGGATATTATAAATGCCATTCTTGCTCTTTCCTGTTTTCAACTGTACTAATTTATTTCCGTTTATATTTGAAAACTTAACATATGAATTCATTTTATTCCCTTAAAAAAATATATAATAAATAAACTTTATATTCTTAATTTTAATATAAATATCGACCCTTTGTCAAAGGGTATAGGTTAACGCGCAAGCGCGTTTGCTCAGGTCTTTAGGATCGTGTTGTTCCCGCAGGACTTTGAATATGCTACGGAGCATGACACCGCAGAAAAATACGAATGTATTTTTTTGAGTCGCTGCCAAAAGCAGAAACTCCCTGAACAAAGTCAGACCGTTTCGACTCCTTCTGGAGGCACAGTTATTGTAATTTGTAATGGGTATATGGCAAATTATCAAATATAAAAAGATATTTACGGCTTGAGTCAATGAAATTATTGCTCTAATGACACTATATTAAAAGAAATAGACCCCCCCAAGGACAGGTTAAGGCCTATTTCTTCAGATCTTTTTATTTTAGATAATTTTCTAATTTAAACATGGCAACATTTTCTATGTGCCCGGTCTGCGGAAACATGTCCACCGGTTGCACTTCCTGCACCCGGTACCCGCATTCTGCGAGGTATTTTGCATCACGGGCCAACGTGGATGAATTGCAGGAAACATAGACGAGCCGCTCAGGCTGCATGGAAACGAGGGTATCGAGCAGCACCCGGTCACAGCCTTTTCGCGGCGGATCGACCACCACGACATCCGGGCGGATCCCTTCTTTGTACCATCGGGGCAACACTTCTTCCGCGGCTCCCGTTTCAAACGTGACATGATCCATGCCGTTAATTTTCGCATTTCTTTTTGCATCCCGGACAGCGGCGGGGACAATCTCCACCCCGTACACCCGCTTGGCGTTTTGCGCCAGGTACAAGGCAATGGTTCCGATTCCGCAATAAGCATCGATCACGACTTCATGGCCGGTCAGGCCGGCATACCGGGCCACTTGATCATACAGCACTTGGGTCTGCACGGGATTGACCTGGAAAAAGGAATGCGGCGAAATGGCAAAGGTCACTTCCCCGATCCGGTCGTAAATGAAATCCCGGCCCCACAACACTTCATTTTCCGGACCCAAGACCACATTGGTCCGTTTGGAATTGATGTTTTGGATCAATGACTTGAGCGCGGGAAACTCTTTTCGCAACGCCTCCACCCATTTGTCACGATGCGGCAGTTTTTTGCCGTTCGTCACCAGCACAATCATCATTTCCCCGGTGTGAAAACCGGTGCGAACCATCACATGCCGCAAGCATCCCTGGTGTTTGGTTTCGTCATAAACGGGGGTTTTCAGTTCCCGGGCCAGTTCTTTGACTTTCCGGACAGCTTGATCATTGGCTTCATGCTGGATGAGGCAGGCCTCCATATCCACGATCCGGTGCGATCCGGCCGCATAAAAACCGGCTTTCACTTTCCCGTCCTCCCATCCCAAAGGAACCTGGGCTTTATTGCGGTACCGCCATGGGTCTTCCATGCCCAACACGGGGAGAACCGGCACCTGCATGCCGCCGATCCGCTCAAAATGATCCGCCACCTGTTGCCGTTTATACTCCAGTTGGGCAGGATATTGCAAATGTTGGATCTGGCATCCCCCGCATTCATGGTAAATCGGGCAAGGGGGCTCCGTCCGGCGGGGATGGCTTTTCAACACTTGGATCGCCTCGCCCTTCCCGTATGTTTTTTTCACCACTTGAACGCGGACGCGGACTTTCTCATCCGGAACCGTTTGCGGAACAAAGATGGTGAATCCCTGGTATTTCCCGACACCGGCTCCGTCATGGGACAAGCCGGTGATTTCCATTTCAATCACATCGCCTGTTTTTACCGGCGGATTTGCTTTCTTCATCCGAACAACTCCTTCATAAAAAAACGTTCATCAACCCGGATGAACGGCGACTATGGACAAAAGATCTGCAAGTGGCGCGGCAGCATTTTCACCTTACCGGAAAGCTCCCCTCCCCACTCCCCGTCCAAATTTAATTTCAGGGAAATCGGGGTGTTGATCTCGAGCTCATCCGTTTGGAAATAAATGATTCTCGAATCCCGGATATGTTCCCCTTTACGGGCCAGGGCAGCCAAGTGCAACAAGTCGGGGATATTGGCTTTGGGAATGATGAGCACATCAAACAAACCGTCATTCAGACTGGCTTCGGGAGCGAGCCGTTCAAATCCCCCGACAGAGACGCTGTTGGCAATGATGATCAGCCAGATTTCCGACTTCCATTTCCCACGGGGCGTTTGAAGCTCGACCGGGAAAGGATGATGAAGGCTCCCCAGCTTTTCAATCGCTTTGGCGTAATAAGCCAACGGCCCCACCATGGACTTTAAACGGCTGGGCGCCTCATAGGTGACTTCCGTCAACCGGCCGGCTGCCGCCACATTGATGAAATATTTATCTCCAAACACACCGACATCCACATCGACGGTGTTTCCTTTGGCAATTACTTTGCAAGCTTCTTCCAAATCCCGGGGAAGTTTTAAAGCCCGGGCCAGATCATTTGTGGTTCCTCCGGGCAAAATGCCGAGTGCGGGAGGGTTTGGAAACTCCGCCAACCCGTTGACCACTTCATGAATCGTCCCGTCCCCGCCGGCGGCAATCACCACGTCCTCTCCCCGTTTTGCGGCAATGCGGGCTTCCCGGGTGGCATAACCCCGTCCCGTGGTGGCATGGCAGGAGGTTTCATATCCGGCCTGTTCCAATACCGCGATCAACTGCGGCAACTTCCTGGCTATCATTTCCCTTCCGGCTGTGGGATTATATATCAGTCGTGCCCGTTTCATAGAGCCAGCTCCTTTGGACTTTCAAAAAAATTGCCGTCATTTTTCCTTATTCCGTTGGAACAAACACCTAGTTACTAGTTTACCCAACACCCCTGCCCACTTCAAAGTGAATATTTCGTTATAGAAAAAGGCTTGCGGGAAATTCCCACAAGCCTGTCAATGTCCGGGTCAATGGGGCAGATAAACCAGTTGGAAAAAGAACAGGACAGCAAAGAGATACACCAGCCAGTGAACTTCTCTCCACTTGCCGCGGAAGATTTTCATCAGCGGATAGGTGAGAAAGCCCAGCGCAATTCCCGTGGCGATGCTTGACGTCAGCGGCATGCTCAAAATCACCATAAATGCCGGGAATGCCTCATCGATCTCGTTCCATTGGATATGGCTGACATGGCTCATCATCAGGGCGCCGACCACAATCAAAGCCGGGGCCGTGATGGCCGCAATCCCGGACACGGATTGAACCAACGGGCTGAAAAAGGCGGAAAGGGCAAACAACACGGCCACCACCACGGCTGTCAACCCGGTTCTCCCGCCAGAAGCCACACCGGAAGACGATTCAATATAGGCCGAAGTCGGACTGGTTCCAAAAACGGAGCCCGTCAAGGTTGCGACCGAATCGGCCAGCAGGGTCCTTTCCCCCCGGGGAAGCACTCCCTCCTTCATCAATCCGGCTTGTTTGGCAACCCCCAAGACAGTGCCGGTGGTGTCAAACAAAGTGACCAGCAAAAAGGAAAAGACCACTGCATACAAACCGTAATCAAACACGATTTGAAACGCATGAACCGGATTGTCCACCACGAGCCGGTTTGGAATCTCGGGAGCCGACACAATGCCGCTGTCAAAAGAAAGCTGTCCCGTCAAATAAGCAATGATTCCCGTCCCGATCATCCCGATAAATAAAGCGCCATTAAGATTCAAGGCCATACAAGCCAGTGTGATCGCCAATCCGGCCAGCGTAAGCAGCGCCGAAGCAGAATGAAGATTGCCAAGCGCCACCAAATTGGAGGGATGGTCTTGAATCAATCCCGACATTCGCAAACCGATGAAAGCAATAAACAATCCAATGCCTGCGGTGATCGCGCTTTTCAAATTGGAAGGGATCACTTCAATCAGCTTGGTCCGAAGCGGCGTCAACGAAATCAGAACAAAGAGAATCCCCGCGACAAAGACCGCCGCGAACGCTTCTTCATATCCCAATCCTTGATGGGCTTTCACCACGGAATAGGCAAAATATGCATTTAAACCCATCGCCGGAGCAATGGCAATCGGGTAATTTGCGAACAATCCCATGACCAGCGTTCCAACCACCGTCGCAATGATGGTGGCAAAGAAACTCAACGAAAAGGGAACCCCGGCATCCGCCAAAATAATCGGGTTCACCACCATAATATAAGACATGGTGAAAAAGGTGGTCATTCCTGCAATGATTTCTTTTTTAACGGAAGATCCGTGTTTTTCCAATTGAAACATGGATGAACTCCCCCAAAAAACGAATATTATTAGAAGCACAGATATATATTATTCGTTTTATGTATAAAATGCAAGAAAAAAACCCCGGAAATGATATCCCGGGGTCTCCAAATTATTCTTTTGTCCACTCCGTATGGAACACGCCTTCCCGGTCAATGCGCCGGTAAGTATGAGCTCCAAAATAATCGCGCTGGGCTTGCAACAGGTTGGCCGGCAATTTCTCAGAGCGGTAACTGTCATAGTAGTTGATGGCACTGGCAAAAGCCGGCACCGGAATGCCGTTTAACACCGCCGTTGCCACCACTTCCCGCCAAGCTTGCTGATACTCTTCCACAATCCCTTTAAAGTAGGGGTCCAAAAGCAAGTTGCTCAAGTTCGGATCCCGGTCATATGCCTCTTTGATATTTTGCAGGAATTGGGCACGGATAATGCATCCGCCACGGAAAATCATCGCGATTTCCCCGGGTTTTAAATCCCAGCCAAATGCATCGGATGCAGCTTTCATTTGGGCAAATCCTTGGGCATACGAACAGATCTTGCTGGCATAAAGGGCTTTGCGGATCGATTCGATCAATGCTTCCCGGTCCTCGATCACCGTATGGCAGCCGGTTTTCGGCCCTTTTAAGACCTGGCTGGCTTTAACCCGCTCTTCTTTCATGGCCGACAAAAAGCGGGAATAAACCGACTGGGTGATAATGGAGAGCGGGACGCCGAGATCCAAGGAGCTTTGGCTCGTCCACTTTCCGGTTCCTTTTTGCCCGGCGGTATCCAGGATCAATTCAACCAACGGCTGTCCGGTTTCCTTATCGACTTTGGTAAAGATGTCTGCCGTGATTTCGATCAGGTAACTGTTCAACTCGCCTTGGTTCCATTCTTTAAAGACCTCATGCAATTCTTCGGCATTCATGTTTAACAGATGTTTCAACAAATGATAAGCTTCGCTGATCAATTGCATGTCGCCGTATTCGATGCCGTTGTGAACCATTTTTACATAATGTCCGGCTCCGTCCGGGCCAATATAGGTGCAGCAGGGATCGCCGTTTACTTTGGCGGAAATGTCGGTCAAAATATGTTGGACCTGCTCATAGGCTTCTTTGGATCCTCCCGGCATAATGGCCGGTCCGTGCAGAGCTCCTTCTTCCCCTCCGGACACCCCGGCCCCGATAAAATGAATCCCGGTGGCTTCCAATTCTTTGCTGCGGCGAATGGTGTCCTCGTAAAAGGCATTGCCGCCGTCAATCACGATATCGCCGGGTTCCAGGTATTTTTTCAGTTGTTGAATCATGTCATCCGTCGGTTGGCCGGCTTTGACCATCAACATGATCCGGCGCGGCCTTTGAAGAGACTGAACAAATTCTTCCATGGTATATGTACCAACGATATTCAAATCGCTGTGTTTTTCGGTCAGCTTTTTCGTCCGCTCCGGAGAACGGTTGAAGACAGATACGGTATAACCTTTGCTTTCCATATTCAAAGCCAGATTTTTGCCCATCACTGCCAGTCCGATTACTCCGATATGACTTTTTGCCATGAACGACACATCCTTCTATAAATGTAAAGTATTGTTCATCTTTAATAATTAATTATAACAAAAACAAATTCATTCTTCTTCAAATCGGGAAAAACGGAATTTGAATCTCAAAGGCCCGCTCCACCATCCACAAAACTCCCAATAACGCCATCACCGCCGAAACCCACCGGATGATCCGGCGCTTAAGTGCCCCGTTTCGCATGCGGATCTGCCAAAGCAACGGGAACACCAAGGAAACCACCAACAATTGCCCGATTTCAATCCCCGCATTAAACGAAAAGAGGGCGGTGAGAAAATTGGTTTTGGGCAAGTGGATATCCGCCAGCGAACCGGCAAACCCGAGACCGTGAATCAATCCGAAGAAAAACGTAACCGTCAGTCGATGAGGGTATGTCCGGAAAAAGAAATTCTCCACTGCAACATAAACAATGGTCAGTGCAATCAGCACTTCCACCCACTTGGAGGGGGCTGCAATAATGTCCATGACGGCCAAAATCAACGTGATGGAATGGGCAACGGTGAAACAAGTAATCACCTTCAACAAGTTTTTCGCGTTTCCCGCGGCCACCAGAAGACCCGCCAAAAAAGCCAAGTGATCAAACCCAAACCAAATGTGTGTCATTCCCATATAAACAAACTCTTTGGCCGTCAGCCAAACCGACAAATCCGTTTGTTTGGAAAAAGTCAGATGCCGGTTGTCATCATGAAAAACATAATGCCCTTCCTGATCCCCGTTATGGATCTTGACCACGTTTTGGTGTTGGCTTTTGTTGAATTCAAAGAACATTTGATAGGACAAATCCACTTTGCCAACCGGTTCCGTGGAAACAAACACTCCCTCCACCCTGTAGTGCCCCGGTTCCGGCCGGGTGATTTCTTTCAATGTGAATGGCATCGGACGGTTATTATTTTTTGCAACAAACCGTGTTTTTATATAGCTTTCGATTTGATTCTCCTGTTCTTCACGCACTTTATTTTCCTTCAGCACCAGCTGCTTCCCCGCCACCTGTTCCAACAGGGGCTCATTGATCAGCATCGAGACATGAATTTGATTGCCTTCGACCGAAAGATCCGTAGACACCAGATGCAACGGATGGGCCTCTGCCGGCAACAAAGGCAAAAAAACGATCATCCACAATAAAAATCCCATCCATCCCCAATAACGGATTTTCTCCATCCTATCTCTCCTCCCACATCATTTCGTATAATTCCGGGCCATTTCCATCAAACTAACAACGTACCAAGAAACAGGAGGGATTAAATCATGAAACGCGTTGCAGTGGAAGCCGGATTATCGCCCGTCCGTGATTACTTGAGCCAAAGAGGTTTCCAAGTGGAGGAATATCAAGCGGAATCACTGCAAAATCAAGGTAATTATGCCGCAATTGTCATATCCGGACAAGATCAGAATTTAATGGGCATGCAAGACCAAGTGGAAAACTGTCCGGTCATCAGCGCAAGCGGCCTGACCCCGGAAGAAGTTTGCCGGAGGATTGAACAAATTGCCGGATCTTAAAGAAAAGACCAAGTCATCTGTTATGACTTGGTCTTTTTCTTCAGGTCCTCCACCATGGCCTCCATCCAACGGGAAACCCCCGGATCCGGCAAGTATGCCGACCTGAGGTATTCAACCTTCAATCCTTCCAAACGGGAGGGAATCAGTTGGTCAGTGAAGTACCCCTCGCTTAAAAACAAAGGCAAAACCAACACCCGGTATTTCTGACTCAAAGCATCAGCCCGTTTTCGCAATTCGTCCGATGAAAGGGAGGCAGAGGTGATACAGGCCAAAGGAAACTTTCGCCGCAGCTGCTTCACCAATCCGTTCACTCCGGCTTCCCACTTCTCTTTGAAACCAGGCAATCCATTTCCGTGTCCCACCAGCAAAACCGCCTCTTCCTCCGGTTTCCGGATAAGAGCTTGGATTCTTTTGGCCAACATTTCCGCAATGATCGGATGGTCGTCCATCGCGGGACTCATCGCCACTTTGGCATGCACGTTCAACGGTGCGGCATCGGATGCGGCCGGAAGACGGCCGGTCAGCCCCAACATAAACCGGATTTCTTCAATATGTTTGCTGCCGGAAGAAGCAAACAAAGGGATGGCGAAAATCCGGTTTACCCCTTGGGCTTCCAATGCATCAATTCCGTCTTGAATCTTCCGCCCTTTCACCAGTTCCAAAAAACCGACCGTAAGCGGATGGTCCGTTTTTACCTGTTTTGCGGCATCATCAACCAACCGGACCCACTGTTTGCTTCTGGAACCATGAGCAATCACCAGCACCCCGATTTTTTCCGCCATCACACATCCCCTTATTTTGAATGATCTGCCACTTTCTGCATGGATTTAAATGTCAAAAGAGCAAAAAAGAAGCTGATCATCCCATTCATCAGGCCTTCCGCATAAAAAAAGACCTGAGCCACTCCGTTTAAAGCCAGCAAAAAAACCGTCACCCAATAAACCGGTTTGGGAAACGCCCGGGCCGTCCGTTCATAATAAGTCAACAAAAAGTACAACGCAAAAATCAAAAAAGTAACCGCTTCATAAGGAGCCGGCACCAAAAATAAAAAATAAACCCCCGCCCCCAACAGAAGCGCAATAATCACAAGATGAAAAAGCAGCACAACCAAGCCTCCTTCTGATTAGAAAGAAGCCCGCCGAAAGGCGAGCTTTTTAATTGGACGATTGAATTTGTTTTAAGATCAACTCATTCACCAATTTCGGATTGGCTTGGCCCCGGGTTGCTTTCATCACCTGACCAACCAGGAAACCAAGCGCCCGGTCTTTTCCGTTTTTAAAGTCCTCAACGGATTGCGGGTTGGCGGCAATCACTTTTGCGACTTCCTCTTTCAGCTTCCCTTCGTCACTGATTTGGACCCATCCTTTTTCTTTCACGATGGTGCCGGGGTCTTTTCCGGTATCCAGCATTTCCTTGAACACTTTTTTCGCGATTTTGCTGCTGATGGTTCCTTTTTGGATCAATAAGATCATTTCAGCCAAATGAGCCGGTGTCATCCGGATGGCTTCGATTTCAATGCCTTCCCGGTTCAGGTATCCCAACAGTTCAGTGATAATCCAGTTGGAAGCCAGTTTCGGATCCGCTTTTTTCGTCACTGTCTCTTCATAAAAATCGGCAACGGCTTTGGAGCTGGTCAAAATTCCCGCATCATAATCACTGAGCCCGAACTCTTTTTGGTACCGTTCTTTTCGCTGATCCGGCAATTCAGGGATGCTTGCGCGGATTTCTTCTTTCCAAGCTTCGTCAATATGAAGCGTAACCAGATCCGGTTCGGGGAAGTAACGGTAATCGTGCGCTTCCTCTTTGCTGCGCATGGTTTTCGTCCGGTTTTCCTGTTCCAGCCAGCGCAAGGTTTGTTGCACCACTTTTTCGCCGCGGTCCAAAATTTCCTGTTGCCGTTTTTGTTCATATTCCAGCGCTTTTTCCACGTTTTTGAACGAGTTTAAGTTTTTCATTTCCGTCTTGGTGCCGAATTCTTTTTGGCCGACCGGACGCAAACTGATATTGGCATCGCAACGCAACGAACCTTCTTCCATCCGGACATCGGATACACCCGTGTACTGGATGATCGTTTTTAATTTTTCCAAGTAAGCCCGGGCTTCGGCCGGTGAACGGAGATCGGGTTCGGATACAATCTCAATCAGCGGCACGCCCACACGGTTGAAATCAACCAGGGAACCGTCGCCGTTATCGCTGTGATTGAGCTTTCCGGCGTCTTCTTCCAGATGCAAGCGCGTGATTCCGATGCGTTTCTTTTTTCCGTCAACTTCGATTTCAATCCATCCGTTTTGGCCGATCGGTTGATCATATTGAGAGATTTGGTAAGCTTTCGGGCTGTCCGGATAAAAATAGTTTTTCCTGTCAAACTTGCTGTATTCGGCAATCTCACAATTCAGGGCCATGGCGGCTTTCATCGCGAAATTCACTGCTTGTTTGTTCAATACCGGAAGCACGCCGGGATGCCCCAGGCAAACCGGACAGGTATTCGTGTTGGGGGGAGCTCCGAACTCAGTCGAACAACCGCAAAAGATTTTGGATTTCGTGGACAGTTCGACGTGAACTTCCAAACCGATGACTGTTTCATATTTACTCATTCTGCGTTCCCTCCCACCATCGGAGCCGGCAATGACTCAGTTTGTTGTTCATAGGCATGAGCCACGCGCAATACCGTCGATTCGGCAAAAGGCTGGCCAATGATCTGCAAACCAACCGGCATGCCGTCTGCCAGACCGCACGGAACACTAATGGCCGGCAATCCTGCCAGATTGACCGGAATGGTCAAAATATCGTTCATATACATGGTCAGCGGATCGTCCGCCTGTTCGCCGATTTTAAAGGCCGTTGTCGGCGTGGTCGGTCCGACAATCACGTCAAATTGCTTGAATACGTTCTCGAAATCCTGACGGATCAATGTTCTCACTTTTTGTGCCTTTTTGTAGTAAGCATCATAATAACCGGAGCTGAGGGCATAAGTTCCGAGCATGATCCGCCGTTTCACTTCGGGACCGAAGCCCTGACTGCGCGATTCCAGATAAAGATCCAACAAGTTTTTCCCGGTTTTGCGAACCCCGTACCGCACGCCGTCAAAGCGGGCCAGGTTGGAAGAGGCTTCCGCCGGGGCAATGATGTAGTAGGCCGCTACCGCATATTCCATATGGGGAAGGGAAACTTCCTCCACATGTGCGCCCATTTTTTCCAGCTGGTCAATCGCTTTTTGAACCGTTTCACGTACGAAAGGATCAATACCTTCTCCCAACATTTCTTTGGCCACGGCCACCTTCATGCCTTTGATCTCTCCGGTCAAAGCGGACAGATAGTCCGGCACTTCTACCGGGGCCGAGGTGGTGTCATGAGGATCGTGACCGGAAATGGCTTGCAAGACATAAGCGGTGTCTTCCACGTTTTTCGTCAACGGCCCGATTTGATCCAACGAAGAGGCAAAAGCCACCAAACCATAACGGGAAACACGCCCGTAGGTCGGCTTCATGCCAACCACGCCGCAATATGCTGCCGGTTGGCGGATCGATCCGCCGGTATCCGATCCCAGTGAGAAATAGACTTCGCGGGCGGCCACCGCTGCGGCCGAACCTCCGCTGGATCCTCCGGGTACCCGGTTTAGATCCCACGGATTGCGGGTCAAGTGGAGAGAGGAGTTTTCCGTGGAGGAACCCATCGCAAATTCGTCCATGTTCATTTTTCCCACCGTCACCGCTTCGGCCTGTTCCAATTTATCCATCACCGTGGCGTTATAGATCGGCTGGTAATTGGACAAAAGCTGGCTGGCACACGTCGTGGTCATGCCTTCGGTGCAAATATTGTCCTTGATGCCTGCCGGTAAAGCGGCGAGCAGACCTTTTTCCGAAGCGTTTGCAAGCTTCTTGTCCAACTCCTCCGCACGCTTTCGGGCGCCTTCCGCATCCACGTGAACAAAAGCTTTCACTTGTCCGTCGACTTCTTCAATGCGCCGCAAGGATTCATTCACCAGATCTGTGGCCGAAATTTCACGATCTGCCAAGCGTTTATGTATGCTCTTTATGGATTCATTAAACAGCGACATCGTTCTCCCCCTTACTCTTCAAAAACTGCCGGCACACGAAACATTCCGTCTTGATGTTCCGGTGCATTTTTCAATACTTTTTCCCGGTCCAGGGACGGACGCACTTCATCTTCCCGCATCACATTGATCATCGGTAAAACATGGCTGGTCGGTTCCACATGATCTGTGTCCAATTCGTTCAATTTATTGGCAAACTCCAAAATATCATTTAACTGGCTGGTAAACCGCTCCGCTTCCTCTTCACTTAATTTCAAACGGGCCAGTTCAGCCACTTTATAAACCTCTTCTTTGGAAATCGCCATCTCGTTCACCTCCGCTAAACAATCGCGTGCCTTATTATTCTTCCACTTTAACTTCTCACAGTATAGCATAAAACCGTAAATTTCATTAGTTTTTCTTTGGCTCCGTCCTTTTAAATACAGGTCCGTGGGAACCGAGACCTTATTTTTTGACGAAAACCGGAAATATTTTTGTCGAAATCATGAAAAATCTCCAGTATAATAATGATAAAATTCAATAAATATTTTGATGAATTCGATGAAGCAACGCCATTCAACCGGTTCGGACGAATTCTCATCAGCAGGAGGGTTGAAAGTGAAAAATCGACTATTGTCCATTCTCATATGGGGAGGAATATCCGTATTAGGCGCCGCCGGTTTGGCCGTTTTGGCCTTAAACCGCGGCGAATCGGTGAACTCATTTTGGCTGATTATCGCCGCCGTCTGCACCTATGCGGTTGCTTACCGTTTTTACAGCCGTTTTATCGCGCGGAAAATTTTCGAATTGGATGACAATCGGAAAACTCCGGCAGAAATTCATAACGACGGCAAAGATTATGTTCCCACCAACAAATGGGTGTTGTTCGGCCACCATTTTGCGGCCATTGCCGGCGCCGGTCCCCTTGTCGGTCCCATTTTGGCGGCACAAATGGGGTATTTGCCGGGAACGATCTGGATCATCGTCGGCGTGGTGCTTGGCGGGGCCGTGCAAGATTTTATCATTTTGTTCGGCTCCATGCGGCGAAACGGAAAGTCGCTCGGTGACATGGCACGCGAAGAAATCGGCCCGGTTGGCGGATTCACGGCTGCCATCGCCATTTTGGGAATTATGATTATTTTGCTGGCGGTTTTGGCATTGGTGGTTGTACAAGCGCTCGCACACAGCCCGTGGGGAATGTTCACCATTGTGATGACGATCCCCATCGCCATATTTATGGGCATTTACATGCGCTATCTGCGGCCGGGGAGAGTGCTGGAAGCCTCCATCATCGGGTTTGCCTTGTTGCTCTTGTCCATTTACGGGGGACAATATGTATCCGCTCATCCAGCCCTGTCTTCCCACTTCACGTTTGAAGGCACCACCATCGCCTGGATGATGATTATTTACGGCTTTGTCGCTTCGGTTCTTCCGGTTTGGCTTTTGCTCGCTCCACGCGATTATTTAAGCACCTTTTTGAAAGTGGGGGTCATTTTCGGACTGGCTGTCGGCATTCTCATTGTCTTGCCGGATCTTCAAATGCCGGCCTTAACCCAATTTATTGACGGAACCGGTCCCGTGTTCTCCGGCGATCTGTTCCCGTTTGTCTTTATCACCATCGCTTGTGGTGCCATTTCCGGATTTCACGCTTTGGTTTCATCCGGCACCACTCCCAAAATGATCGCCCGGGAATCCCATGCCACCATGATTGGATACGGAGGAATGCTGACCGAATCTTTCGTCGCCATCATGGCATTGGTCGCGGCATGCATCCTGACCCCCGGTGTGTACTTTGCCATGAACAGTCCGGCTTCGGTGATCGGAAATGACGTCATTTCGGCAGCCCGGGCCGTGACGGAGATGGGATTCACCGTAACGCCACAGGATTTGTCGCAACTGGCTGAATCGGTCGGTGAAAGCACCATTCTTTCCCGCACCGGCGGAGCTCCGACCCTTGCCGTCGGAATGTCCGTCATCTTTTCTGAAGTGATCGGCGGTCAATCGTTGATGGCATTCTGGTATCATTTTGCCATTTTGTTTGAAGCCGTGTTCATTCTGACCACCATTGATGCCGGTACCCGAGTGGGCCGCTTCATTTTGCAAGACTTGATGGGAAGGGTTGTCCCAAAACTGGGAGACACCAAGTTTTATCCGGCAAACATCCTGGCGAGCGCACTGGTCGTTGCCGGCTGGGGATACTTTTTATACCAGGGCGTCATCGACCCGTTGGGCGGCATTAACACGTTATGGCCCCTGTTTGGGATCGCCAACCAAATGCTCGCGGTCGTTGCGCTGGTTGTCGGCACCACTATTTTGATCAAGATGGGAAAAGCCGCCTACTCCTGGGTAACGTTCATTCCGCTGGGATGGCTGACCATCGTCACCATGACAGCGGGATGGCAAAAGTTGTTCCATTCCGATCCTTCGATCGGATTTATCGCGGCGGCCAACAAATATTCCGGAGCGATTGCCAACAACCAGTTGCTGGGTCCGGCGCAATCGATTGAAGAAATGAAACGCATCGTTTTGAACAATCAGATTGATGCCGTCTTAACCTTCTTGTTCATTGCTTTTGTGCTCGTGATTATTGTGGATGCGGCCCGCATCTGGTACAAGGTGCTGGTCAAACACGAACCCCTGTCGGCAAAAGAAGCGCCGTACGTTCCGCATCAACCCAAAACCGTGAAGGGGTGAATTTGAATGGTGAAATGGATCAAAAAATCCTGCCGGGCCATTGCTTTTTATTTAAATGAAATGGCCGGTGTCCCCAATTACAACCGATATCTTGAGCACCTTAAAAAACATCATCCGGACCAAATCCCGATGACAAGAGCCGAATTTTACCGCCAGGCCATCGATGAACGATACGGAAGCGGCGACATCCGCCGCTGTTGCTGAACGGAAACAGCAAAAAAACACCCACCTCTGGTCTTTAGAGGCTGGGTGTTTTTGTTTCGTCTTTCACGGTTTGGGTTTCCGCCTTCGGATTTTCGGTCTTGGCATTTTCCGCTTTGGGTGCATCCGGCTTGGCCTCTGCTCCTTGTCCCGAATCTTCTTCGCTTAAAACCCCGCTGGTGGCCTTTTTAAATTCTCGAAGCGATTTCCCAAGGGCTCGTCCCAATTCCGGCAGTTTCTTCGGACCAAACAAAATGAGTGCCACCACAAATATCAGCAGCCATTCCACACCATTGATGCTCACTTTGCTTCCTCCTTTATCAAGGGACACTTCAGATCGTATCCATTATAACACCGATTCAAAACAAAGAAAAACCCAAACAACGTGTCCGGGCTTACCCTACATGCTGATCAATGATGTTTTTAAGCTGATTCTTCTTTTCTTTGGAACATAAGGCCAAAGCCTGTGTGATCTGTTCCTGCCAATTTTCTTCCTCAATCAGAACCTGATCCAGCCTCTCCTTTGAGCGGTCGATAGAGGAAAGTTCCTCTTTGATCATTCCCACCATTTGTTTCATTCCGTTGACGTGCGATTCGATCCGGTCGACTTTTTGCTCCACCTTGTTCAAATTCTTTTTTAAATCCGAGATATCCGTTTTGATCTGTTCAATGCTTGCAGACTGCATGTCAATCCGTTCCATCACCGCATGCAACAAAGATTGCAATTCTTCCATCGCCGATCAGCTCCATCTCTGACTCTGCTTTTGTTTCTTCCATTATATAGAAATTTTTGTCAAAAATATCCCTGCAATTTGTCGATATTTTGACAAAAATATCAAAATTGCGGTTTTCTTTCATTCCCGGCTTGTACAAGCAAACCCGGTTTTGCTTAATCTTCCCTCCGGCGCCCCCAAAATCCTGCCACCATTGCGGGCATTTTTCTCATACTTTTTCCAGCTTCTTGCCAAAATAAAGCCAACAAGCGAAGGAGGCGAAAAAAAATGCCCTTTTTGGATTGCGGCGGAACCCGGCTTTACTACGAATCGGAAGGAAACGGCCCTGCCATCATTTTTATCCATCCTCCGCTGATCACCAGCCGCGTCTTCCGATATCAGAAAGAAGATTTGAAACACCGTTATCAACTGATCCTTTTTGACGTTCGCGGCCATGGATTCAGCGGCCCGTCGCGCCAGCCGGTGACCTATCCGTTAATCATCCAGGATCTTTGCCGCCTGATGGATCACTTGCAAATCGAAAAAGCTTATCTGGCCGGGTATTCCACAGGTGGAAGCGTGGCGTTAAACGCCTTGCATCGCCACCCCGAACGATTTTTGGGCGGAATCTTAATCAGTGCGCTTTCAGAAATATCCGATCCGATCATCCAAGCGGAATTGGATCTGGCTGTGGCTTTGTGCAACCGCATCGGCTTTCCGTTTTTGTCACGGGGCATTTGCATGGCCAACGCCGGCAGCCGCAAAATGTTTTCTTATCTCCATGCCGCAGCCCGCGTGGGAAACCCGGAAAACATCAAGCAATACTTTCAATACAGCCAAACATTTAACGGCACCAAGCTCCTGCCGGGCATTCAGGCACCTGTTTTGGTTTTCTCGGGAACCCGGAATGACCGGTTCCGCAAATATACCGAAGTTCTCACCAAAAACCTGCCCAATTCCACTCATTTTCCGCTGAACCACAAGCCGCATCACTTAATCACCCGAGCTGCACGGCAACTCAATCAAGCCGTCCGCGCGTGGCTGGCGCTGTATGAAACCACCGATTGATCCATCGCATGCATAGGTGTTTATGGCGGTGAAATAATAACAAAAAACCGGAAAGGAGCTTGCGCGTTGAATCATACTTACCATCTGATCATCAAGTTTATCTATGTCACTTTGCTTCTCTACCTTACGTTGGGATTGATTTACGACATTGATTATAAATCGATTCTGTTTGTCAGCATTGTTCTTGCATTGGCCGGATATCTGGGGGATTTCTTTTTGCTGCCGAAAATGGGGAATATGTTCACCACTCTGTCGGATGCCTTGTTAAGTTTTCTCATTGTTTGGTTCATCGGGACTTACTTTTTTGATATGGATATCGGCACCAAAAACTTTAAAATCAACCAAGTGCCGCTTTTTCAAATTTCCTTGACCGCCGGGATCCTCTATGCCGTCATCGAATGGTTTTACCATCGCTGGTTTTTTAAATTTCTTGGCAAAAAAGAGGTTTTTTAACCCTTCCCTTTCGTTCCCCTTTTCTTCTTCACACATGCAAAAGGGGGATTTGATTCCGATTCATCATATAGAAATAATAAAAAATATTTGGATATAAAATTCCTGAAAGCCGCTGAATTTCAAACGCACGTTCATGGCGGAAGACGTTTCCTCGTTCACCTGCCTTCCCCGGAGCAAAGCGAACATCTGCTTCAGGACGAAACCGTCATTGAAAAGACATGAAAGGAAATTTTTCAATAAAAAAAGGCTGTTGACGATTTTGTCAACAGCCTGAAAACGCCGATTAAACCACATATTTCTCGGCATCGATGATCCGGGCGGCAATCCGGCGTTTCAGTTCCACTTCGTTTACCGGTTGAATCCGGGTCAGCTTTTTCAATACCGAAAGTTGTGTGCGCAGGACATCGCCTTCTTCGATGGCTGCCAAAGCATGGCGGGCCAGTGCATCCACTTTTTGCATCGAATCATAGATGAAGGCCACGGTGTAATCGATTTTGGCTTGTTCATTTTCTTCACCATTTTTAAGAATGGCTTTTTTCGTGCGCAACAAAGCACTCTCCATGGCAAAGGTTTCGATGGCGATATCCGCCAGGTCACGCAACAACTCTTGTTCTTTCTGCATTTTCTCACCGTATTTTTGCGTGGCCAGTCCGGCGACCATCAAGAAGATTTTCTTCGCATTTTCCACATAATGTTCTTCAGCTTCCAAGACCGGAGCATCTTCATCCGGGAAGTACGGCATCATGGTCAACAATTCTTCTTGCAGGTCTTGCGCGGCTTGCAAGAAAGGCAATTCCCCTTTCAATGCTTTCCGCATCAAGGTGGCCGGAATGATCAAACGGTTAATTTCGTTGGTTCCTTCAAAAATGCGGTTGATCCGGGAATCGCGATACATGTTTTCAATCTCGTACTCATTCATGAAACCGTAACCGCCATGAATTTGTACCCCTTCATCCACCACATAATCGAGCACTTCGGAACCGAACACTTTCGACACGGAACATTCGATCGCCAAATCTCCGATCGCATTGGCCACCACGGAACCTTCCGCGTTTTCCACTCCTTCCAGGTTGGCGTCAAACATTCCCGCAATCCGGTACGCCAAGCTTTCCGAAGCATACACTTTTGTCGCCATGTTGGCCAATTTTTCGCGAATGAGGCCAAATTTAGAAATCGGGACTTTAAATTGTTTCCGTTCATTGGCGTATTGCGCCGAGATCTCGATGGCCCGTTTGGAGGAACCCACGGTACCGATGGCCAGTTTGTAACGGCCGATATTCAAAATGTTAAAGGCGATTTTGTGCCCTTTACCCAATTCTCCGAGCAGGTTTTCCACCGGAACCTTGGCGTCTTCCAGGATCAAGGTGCGGGTGGATGAACCTTTGATCCCCATTTTCTTTTCTTCCGGCCCGACAGAAACACCGGGGAAGTCACGTTCCACGATGAACGCCGTAAACTTGTCGCCATCCACTTTGGCGTACACGATAAACACATCGGCAAAGCCGGAGTTGGTAATCCATTGTTTCTCCCCGTTTAAGATGTAATATTTGCCGTCATCGCTTAATTTCGCCGTCGTTTTTGCCCCCAGGGCATCTGATCCGGAACTGGGTTCCGTCAAGGCATAAGCGGAAAGTTTCCGTCCGGAGGCCAAATCCGGCAGATATTTTTTCTTTTGTTCCTCATTTCCGAAAAAGACAATCGGAAGGGATCCGATCCCCACATGCGCCCCGTGGGACAAACCAAAAGAACGGGCAAGAGAAATTTTCTCCGTGATCAAACTGGAACTGACTTTGTCCAGCCCCAGCCCTTCATATTTCTCCGGCACGTCGGCACCAAGGAGTCCCAAATCTCCTGCTTCTTTCAACAAACGCACGGTATGTTCAAATTGATGATTCTCAATTTCCGGCAAAACCGGCCATACTTTGTCTTTGACAAAGTCTTCGGTCGTTTTGGCGATCATCTTATGTTCTTCTGTAAAATCTTCCGGGGTAAACACGGTTTCCGGATCTCTTTGCTCCAGTAAATAAGCTCCGCCTTTTGCTTTTGTATCTGTCATTTTTCTTCCCTCCCGTTAATTTAAAACCTGATGGATTGGCCGGGTCAGCTTACCCGTTCCACAATGCCCGCAGCTCCCATGCCGCCGCCGATACACATGGTGACAAGCCCGTAACGAAGATTGCGCCGTTCCAGTTCTCCCAAGATGGAAACGGTCAATTTCGCTCCGGAACATCCCAGGGGATGGCCCAAGGCAATGGCGCCTCCATTGACATTCACCTTCTCGTGATCCAGTCCCAACTCCCGGATCACGGCCACCGATTGGGAAGCAAAGGCTTCATTCAGCTCAATCAAATCGATGTCCTCAAGGCGAATGCCCGTTTTTTCAAGCAATTTGGGGACGGCTGCCACCGGACCGATTCCCATGACATCCGGATCCACCCCGCCCAGGGTGAATCCGCGGAAAATCGCCAGCGGTTTCACACCCAGTTCCTCGGCTTTTTCACGGGACATGATCATCACAGCGGCCGCTCCGTCACTCGTTTGCGAAGAGTTCCCCGCGGTCACCGTTCCGTTCACGTGGAAAACCGGACGCAATTTCCCAAGCACTTCCAGATTGGTGTCGGGACGAACGCCTTCATCAGTGTCAAAGACCCGCTCTTTGACTTGCAGTTTTCCGTTTTCATCAAAGAAATGTTCCTTCACGGTCAACGGAACGATTTCATCTTTAAATTTCCCCGCTTTGATGGCTGCCGCCGCCTTTTGGTGGCTGGCCAGGGCAAAACGGTCCTGATCTTCTCTTGTCACGTTGTACCGCTTTGCCACTTCTTCCGCCGTATGCCCCATGGACATGTAGGTTTCCGGCAAATGTTCCATCAGATAGGGGTTGGGCGCCGGTTTATATCCGCCCATCGGCACCATACTCATGCTTTCGACACCGCCGGCGATCATGATGTCGGCAAATCCGCACATAATTTTTTCCGCCGCAATGGCAATGGTTTGCAGGCCGGAAGAACAGAAGCGATTCACGGTCATTCCCGGAACCTCCGTGGGAAGTCCCGCCCTCAAAGCGACGATTCTCGCAAGGTTCATCCCTTGCTCTCCCTCAGGAAACGCACATCCCAAGATCACATCTTCCACTTCCTTGGGATCCACCTGAGGAACACGCCGCATCAGATCCGAAACAACAGCTGCGGCCATTTCATCCGGCCGGTAATTGCGCAAGCTCCCTTTTCCCGCTTTTCCCACCGCAGTACGGGCGCCGGCCACAATGACTGCTTCGCGCATATTTTCTCCCCCTTTTCAAATGTTAGTTGCGAAGAGGCTTTCCTTTGGCCAACATATGTTGCATTCTTTGTTGGGTTTTGGGTTCTCCGATCAAACTCAAAAAGGCTTCCCGTTCGAGATCCAACAGATATTGCTGATCCACCAGCGTTCCTTCCGGCACATTTCCTCCGGACAGAACAAAAGCCAGTTTGCTTGCAATTTTGTAGTCATGCTCACTGATATATCCCGACTTCAAGAGACCGTAAGCCCCGAGTTTCAGCGTGTTGTATCCCGTTTCCCCGACCACCGGGATTTTACGCGGTTGAGGCGCTTTATAACCTGCGTTGTAAAGTCCCAGCGCCACTTGTTTTGCATCGTAAATCAAATGATCTTTGTTGACGGTAATACCGTCATACGGACGGATGAATTTATATTTACGGGCATCTTCACCGCTGGTTGACACCTTGGCTTGCCCGATGGTCATAAAGATGTGATTCACCAGAGGCTGCAAAGAAATCCGGTCTTTGGGATCCACGCCTTCGGTGAAGCGGAGCAACATTTCGCTGTTGCCGCCACCGCCCGGAATCAAACCGACACCGACTTCAACCAGCCCCATATAGGTTTCTCCCGCTGCCTGAATCCGGTCACACGGCAAGCACACCTCAACGCCGCCGCCCAACGCCATGCCATAAGGTGCGGCAACGACCGGTTTCTCAAGGGTCCGCAAAGAGCCCATGGCTTGCTGGAACTGATGAACAATCAAATCGATTTCCGGCCAGTTGTAATCTTGGGCTTCCATTAAGAGCATCATCAGGTTGGCGCCGACACAGAAGTTGGGCGCTTCCGCACTGATGACGAGTCCCCGGTAATTCTTCCGCACTTCTTTGACCGATTTGTTGATCATGCTGATCACTTCCGGCCCCAGTGCTTGTTTGGGGGAATGGATTTCCAGACAAGCAATGTCATCGCCCAGGTCAATCAGGGAGGCTCCCCGGTTTCCGAAGATTTTCTTCCCTTGTTCTTTCAAGCGGGCCAAAGAGATCGCTTTTTGATGCTCTTTTACTTCTTCATACTTGCCGCCAATCGCGAACACCCGGGTTTTTCCGTCTTCCGTTTGATAGAAAGCGGTTTTTCCGGACTGAAGCATCTCTTCCACCCATTGCGGGATGGTTTCTCCTTCTTCGCGCATCCGGTTGACGGATTCTTCAAGCCCGACGGCATCCCACATTTCAAACGGCCCCAAATCCCAGTTGAATCCCCATTTCATCGCACGATCCACACTGGTGATGTCATCGGCGATTTCTTCCAGACGGGCAGCGGAATAAAGAAGCACTTTTTTCGTGATAGTCCAAGCCAATTTTCCGGCAACATCATCGGCATAAACCAGAGCTCGCAATTTTTTCGGCAGCCCTTTTGCCCGTTTGCTCGCTTCCAGTGAAGGGGCTTTCAGTTTTTGGCGCGGTTCATAAGTAAGCGTTTTCGGATTTAAGACCAAGATCTCTTTTCCTTTTTCCGTTTTCACCCGTTTATAAAATCCTTGGCCGCTCTTTTCACCGAGCCACCCGTTTTCCACCATTTTTTTCAGGAGGGGAGAAACCTCAAAAGCGGCTTTTTCCTCCGGATCATCCACATTTTCTCTCACATTGTTTGCCACATGGACAAACGTATCCAATCCCACCAGATCCAGGGTACGGAAGGTGGCGCTTTTGGGCCGCCCCATGGCACGTCCGGTGATCGCGTCCACTTCAGCCGGTCCGAGATCCATTTCCTCCATCGCCTCTAACGTGACTTGAAGCCCGTAAGTTCCGATGCGGTTTGCAATAAAGTTGGGGGTATCCTTGCATATGACCACCCCTTTGCCCAGAACCTCCTCGGCAAAAGACTTCATGCCTTCGACAATAGCAGGATCGGTCTTTTCATTTGGAATAATCTCCAACAATTTCATATAGCGCGGGGGGTTAAAAAAGTGCGTCCCCAAAAAATGCTTCCGGAACTCTTCGGAACGGCCCTCCACCATCTTATTGATGGAAATGCCCGAAGTGTTGGAACTGACCACAATGCCCGGTTTCCAAACATTTTCCAGGCGCTTGAACAAATCTTGTTTAATTTCCAAATTTTCCACAACGACTTCGATCACCCAGTCCACCTCGGACAAGCGGTCAAAATCGTCTTCCATGTTTCCGATTTCTATCCGTTCAGCCGCTTCCTTCGTATAAAGCGGAGATGGCTTTTCCTTGAACAAACGGTCTTTCCCGGCCTGAGCCAAACGGTTGCGAACCGCCCGGTCTTCAAGCGTCAGTCCTTTCTGCTTTTCCTTTTCCGTCAAATCGCGCGGCACAATGTCCAGTAACAAAGTGGGAATTCCTACATTCGCAAGATGCCCGGCGATCGATGCCCCCATGACACCTGCGCCCAACACTGCTGCTTTTTGAATGCGTCGCAAGAGTTCTCCTCCTCTCTTCTTTTAAAAAACCCCGTCTGAATGAACAGTCATTCACTTGAGGGATAGAAAAAAACCTATCCCTAAGGATCGGCTTTGACTACAAGAGGATTGACACCAATTCATAACTTAACAAATTTTATTTTGTTTATAATTAATTTCAATAATATTATTTCTCTGTTTTTTATTTTCGTCAAGGGTTTTTATCGACTTTTTAATTCCTTCTGACAAAAATATTTTTTCAAAACGATCCGGTTCCTTTTGATTCGTCACATTTTTCGATAAATAACGATCCAAATGATGATTCCCGCCCCCAATGCGACAACCGAAAAGATGGCAACGGGTGTGAAGAAAAACGGAGTGGAGCTGCTTTGCGAAGGATTCGGACCGGAATCCGGCAAGCCGGGTTCGTCTTCAGAAGCCGGTGAAGAGCTTTCGGGAGAGACTTGGAACGAATAAGCATCTCTTAATATTCGCCGGTCGCCGTTGATCGTCCCGTCAAAGGTGAGCTGTGCCTGATAAGCGCCAGGAGGAAGCGCCTCAAACCGGTGGCTTGCGGTCTCCCCGTTTTGCCGGAGCCAAATGGAAGCTTTTTCTTGTCCTTGTTGATCAAAAATTTGAAAATGCCATTTTCCTGCCGCTTGACTCCCATATAAAATTTCCCCTGAAGCGCGGATGCCCTCTTGGGAGGGTGACACTTGCAACCGAATGCCTTCCCGGGTAAACGTGCAATTTTCTTCCAATATATACGGCTTGCGGTTAATAATCCCGTCAAACTTGAGGAGTGCCGCGGTTTTCCCGGCATCATTCCCGATCTTTAAAAAAGAGACATCGCCATCGCCAATCTCGCGGAACGATTGGTTGTGTTCACGGTCAAAATAATACCAGCTTCCTTCCACTTGATCGCCGGATCCGACCGTGAGCCGCGCATACACATAATACCGTTCACTTTGTTCATCAAAACCGACACTGCACCGAATCGAATAGGCATCCTGAGCCAGGCTGTGTGATAAAGGAAGCGCCGCCACAACCAGCCAAAAAGCGAAAAAGGCGGTCCACCCCTTTTTCATCCCTTTCCTCCCTTCCAAAGAAAACCCAGATTTCATGAAATTTTCCATTCATGGTTACATTCATTATAACATATATTTCTAAATAGTTTTAAAATATCTATTAATTAACAGTTGGATTCCTTGTTATTTTAAACATCCCTTTAGAAAGCAAAAAGTTGCCCGGTGCATCCCCGACGGATGCCTGAGCAACGTTCCACCTTAATTTATAAATGATTGCTTGCCCGCATCACACGCGGTCTCAATGCGGGGGTCTGGGGAATATACTCTTTCACCAAAGCCGCGGCATAAAAGAGGCACCACAAATAGTTGATGAAAAGGAAAGTCCCCGCTTTCAACCAAACATTCGGAAGATCCAACAAGTCAAACGCCAACACATACGCCGGCAAAATCGACCACAAAGCCCGGTCTCCCAGTGATTCGGCCATTTCCCAATAATACACTTCTTCCACTTTAAAAAGCTTATCCCGGAAGTACATTTTCAAGACCGGCCGGACACTGGAATAATAGAAAAAACCCGGGATTCCCAACAACGCCCGGTTGATGCTGATAAACAAATACGACAGTATCAGCAAACAGATATATATCATCGGTTTGCTCCTCCCCCCACAAAGACCTGGATGATTTTCTGTTTTATTTTATTTCGTAAAACTTTGTCATAAAAAAGTTTTATATATATATTTATATCTTTTTATAATTCTTTCCTCCCGGGAAAATTTAAAAATTCCATGTCTTTGTTAACCAGTAATTTTAATTACAACTAAAATTAAACAAAATTTGATTTTACAGGTTGAATCTTTGTTTCCAAGAAGTTTATTTTATGTAAATAAATATCCCTCGTCCATCGGGATCGAGGGAATCATTAATTTCCATAATTATCCGGTAATTAATCCGGAAGAATTTTTGATGATGAAATTGCGTATGGTTTCTGCCGCCGCCTCTTCAGAGGAAAGTTCTTCCGCACGGAATTCAAAAGCTCCCTTTTTTTCATCTAAATCCAGCTCATCTGCCAGCATGCCGATCAACCCTTTGGTTTTCTTATCCAATTCAAAAAATCCTCTGACGCTGTTTACCGCCTGTTTCGGTTTATACTGAAACACGATTTCATCAAATTTGCCGCGCATCCAATCGGTGGCATGAAACTGGATGATTTGGACGCCTCCGTTCCGTTGGCCGGTATACCCTTCTCCATAGTGAACAAAGCCCAGCTTTGCAAAACCGCCCAAAAAGTTTTTGAGAAGGCCCGACGGCTTTACATCGACAACGTCCCGGTCCTTGGCATCAATGCCGCTTATGATTTCCAAATTGGATTGGAAATAATAACGGGTGTTGACGGATGAAACCGGGAGCAGTTCAGGACATTTAAAATAGAAATCAAATTCTCTTTTTTCCCCGGGCCGGACCACAAATTCTTCCTGCATCACCGGAATGGTTGCGATGGTTTCATTGACATACTTGATTTCATCGTCCTTTTTAAAAGAGGACGCCAGATTGAAGTGGACTTCCAACTCTTCGATTAGCTGTTCGACTTCGCCTCCCTCAACATACACCTTTCCGGTGACCTCTTCACCCATGGTGACCACATCGGAATCCAAAACCAAATCGATTTTGGCCGCTCCCACTCCCAAAGAAGCTAGAATTTTCTTAAACAAATCCGCTCCATCCTTTCATCATTATTTAATTTACTCCCATCTTACCATACATTCCTCACGGCGAGCGGATCAATCAATGTGCTTTCTTGGATTTTTGTCAGGCCGTTTTCACAAGGCAAAAGTTCAATCTTCTTCTGCCTCTTCCACCTCAAATCCCATATCCCGTATCATTTGATGATCCAACAAGGCCGATTGGCCTTCTGTCGTCAAGTAATCCCCGACAAAAATGGAATTGGCAGGATAGAGGGACAATGCTTGCAAATGGCGCAAATTGACTTCTCTTCCTCCCGAAACCCGAATTTCCTTTTGCGGACATATGAAACGAAACAACGCAAGCACTTTTAAACAATAACGCGGATTTAATTCATTCATCCCTTCCAAAGGCGTTCCGGGGATGGGATTCAAGAAGTTCACCGGGATCGAATCAACATCCAGTTCACGCAAGGCCAAAGCCATTTCCACGACTTGTTCTTGGGTTTCCCCCATGCCGACAATATAGCCGGAGCAAGGGGAAATGCCCCCCTTCTTCACCAATTGCAGTGTTTCCACCCGGTCTTGATACGTATGGGTGGTGGTGATGTTTTCATAGTGTTTTTCGCCGGTATTCAGGTTGTGGTTGTAACGGTCCACGCCGGCTTCTTTTAACCGTTTGACTTGATCATCATTCAAGATCCCCAAACAAGCGCAAATTTTTAGCGGATATTTTTCTTTGATTTCCCGAACCGCTTGAACCACTTCATCCAGTTCACGTCGGGTCGGTCCGCGCCCGCTTGCCACAATGCAATAGGTCCCGGCTTTTCGTGCCAAGGCTTCTTTTGCCCCGTCGACCAATTCCTCTTTTTTCAATAAACTGTATCGCTCAACCGGAGCCTGCGAAACGACCGATTGCGAACAATAACCGCAATCTTCCGGACAAAGCCCGCTTTTGGCATTGATGATCATATTTAATTTGACCTTTTTCCCGAAATAATGGCACCGGACACGGAAGCTGGCTTGCAACAAAGGCAGCAATTCATCATCCGGTGCATTTAACACCGAAAGGCCCTCTTCCATGCTCAATGTTTCTCCTTGAAGCGCCTTATCCGCCAACTTTTCCCATTTGGACAAGCTTCTGAAAGAATGAAGTGTCATAGAAACCTCCTGCTCCTTAAAAATGCATGAACCCAATCTCCGGATCAACCGGTGTCGGGCCAATTCAATTGTAAACCAAATCGAAATAAATAGTTTACATTTACAATATAAGTATACCACAGCCGGCTTTTTTCCTTTAGAAAAAAGCAAATGCCCCCGGGACATTTGCTGTCAGAATCTCCTATAAATATAATTCACTGTATTTTTTTCTTAAATAATCCAGATAGGGTTGGATGGTCAGTTCCGATCCGGTTGCCCGCCGGATCAATTCATCTGCTGTATATTTGCTTCCATGCTGATAGATCTGTTCTTTCAACCAAGAATGAAGAGCGGTAAAGCTCCCGTGTGCAATTTGATCCGGGATGTGAGGGGCATCTTTTAATGCCGCTTCGTAAAATTGGCAACTTAAGATATTTCCAAGCGCATAGCCCTGAAACTGTCCGCCAATAAAATCCGCATACCAATGGATATCCTGCAATACGCCCGAACGGTCATCGGGAGGAGTGATTCCAAGATCGGACTGATAACGTTCATTCCATGCATCACGCAAATCTTCCACCCGGAGTTTTCCTTCCAGCATGTGCAGTTCCAGATCAAAGCGGATAATCACATGCAAGTTGTATGTCAATTCATCCGCTTCCGTACGGATCAGCGACCGCTTCACATGATTGATGGCCCGGTAAAACTCATCCAGTGTCACCCTTCCCAACTGGGTCGGGAACGTGGCCTGCAATTGCGGATAAAAATAGGTCCAAAACTCCCGGCTTCTGGCAATCACATTTTCCCACAGACGCGACTGGCTTTCGTGTACCCCGGAAGAGGTCCCGTCATAGAGCGGGGTTCCGTCATATTCCGGGCGAATCCCCAATTCATACAGCGCATGCCCGGCTTCATGGATCGTACTGAACAACGCTTCGCTGATATCCCGTTCATTGACGCGGGTGGTGATGCGAACATCTCCTGCCGCAAACCGCGTCATAAATGGGTGGGCCGACAAATCCACTCTCCCGCGGTTGAAATCAAATCCCATCTGCTTGATAATTTCCTTGCTGAAATCCAGCTGTTTTTGCACCGGATAAGATTGCTCCAAAGAGGAACGGTCCGAAGCCGGCTTCTTCGTCACCGCTTCCACAAAGGGAACCAATTCCCTTCGCAACTCATGAAACAACTTGCGGAGCATCGACGCTTTCATCCCGTAGTCCGAACGGTTGATCAACGGGTCGGACACATGCTCTTTTTCCGGAAAAAAGTCGGCATATTCCAAACTGAGTTCCAACGTCTTTTTCAGGTAAGGAATCACTTTGCCAAAATCATTGGCTTCCCGCGCTTCCAACCACGCCTGGTTGGTTTCGGTGATATGCCTGTAAAAACGGGCCATGAAATCCGCCGAAACTTTTTGTGCTTCCTCATACTGCCGTTTGGCAACCCGGACGATGGCTGCCTGATCGGAATCCAAGGATGAAGAAGCCGTCGCTTTTTCCAGATCCTCCAGTAATTCGCTCAACCGTGGATCCGTTTTTTTCTGATGCACCAGTTTCCCCAACAGGGACAGTTGGTGTCCTCTTGCTTCCGCTGCAGCCGGGGGCATGTATGTATTTTGATCCCAGCTTAATATGGCCATCGTTGCTTCCAAATCATATATTTCGCGCAACTTCGTTTTTAATGCTTCCCATTTTTCATGCAAAATCGATTTCCCTCCAGTTTGCCGGGCAAAGAGTCCGGAGATTCAGTCAATCTTTGTTTATTGTACCAAAACATCACATCCCAGGCGATGCCCGAAAAAAATGAAAATCATCGGTTTTGCCGGTGTACGGTTAAATTTGGATTTCATTTTTTCTTGCCTTTTTTACACGCTCGGGTGACAATTAGTGTGCAAAGTGTGTATGATACTTAGAAGAATGAGAAAAAGAGGCGGTACCATGAAAAAGCGGGATTGGATCGAACAAGTTCTCCGTCAATCCTGCCTGGAAAACCCGGAAGGAATGACGGCACAACAAGTCGGAAAGATATCAGGCCTGAACCGTTCCACCGCCAGCCGGTATTTAAATGAATTGGTCAAACTGGGACGCGCCCGGAAACAGGCGGGTCGCCCGGTGCGGTAT
Source organism: Thermoactinomyces vulgaris (assembly GCF_005886755.1). Lineage (NCBI taxonomy): Bacteria > Bacillati > Bacillota > Bacilli > Caryophanales > Thermoactinomycetaceae > Thermoactinomyces > Thermoactinomyces vulgaris. The sequence goes on along the minus strand of NZ_CP039710.1, from coordinate 552,849 downwards.
TTTCCTGCGGATGACCCGGGCAAAATCCAGGCAACCTCCCGCCAGAAACCGGCTGAAGATGACGGATTGCTGGACGATGCCCTGGCAGCTCTTTTATATCCTCCCAAAGGGCTTCCCATTTTGTTTACCGGGGAAACCGGTGTCGGAAAAACCTATATGGCCAAAAAATTGGTCGAAGTGGCCATCGAAAAAAATTACCTTCCGCCAAACACTCCGTTTGTCTCTTTTAACTGTGCGGAATACGCCCAAAACCCCGAATTGCTTCTGGCTCAACTGTTTGGCGTGAAGAAAGGCGCCTACACCGGTGCGCAGGAAAACCGGGCCGGGTTGGTGGAGCGGGCCAATGGCGGCATTTTGTTTTTGGATGAAATCCACCGTCTTCCCCCATCGGGACAAGAAATGCTTTTTTACCTGATGGACCAAGGATTTTACCGTCGCCTGGGGGAAGCTTCCGTGGAACACCCTGCCCGCATCCGGCTGATCGGCGCCACCACCGAACCTCCTGAACAGGCGTTATTGCCGACCTTACAGCGCCGTTTCTCCGTGCAAATTGAAATTCCGCCGCTCAGAAAGCGTCCGGTTCAGGTGAGGGAACAATTGATCGAAAAATTTCTCCTCAATGAATCCAAACAGATGAACATTCCCGTTTCCCTGTCCCCCGAATGCCGCTCGCGGCTTTTGACTTATCCTTGTTTTGGAAACATCGGCCAATTAAAAAGCGATATCCAGATTGCGTGCGCCCGCGCTTTCCTCCGACACATGAACCGTTCCGGACAAGAAGTGGTGATTCAACTGCATGATTTGCCGGCCCATCTGCGCAAACAAGGCTGGATCTCGGCCGCCATCGAAGCCAAAATGAAAGATCAACCGGCACCCATAGAGGCAAAAGCAAAAACAACAGACGAAGCGGGCAACATCTACCGTGAACTGCTGGCAGCCAAAGAACAATTAAGCAAACAAAACATTTCGCCTGCAGAATTAAACCGGCAACTGCAGGAAACGGTCAATGAATATATCACCCGTCTTTTGCACTCAGCCAAAAACCGACAACCCTCCGGGGATCAGGAAACCCGTCTGTTCCAATCGATCCGGCAGGTGCTCGGGCAATGTGTGGATCATTGGAACCATCCTCTGGCCCAAAAGATATCCGGCACGAAGATCAACGCCCTGGCCCTGCACATCCAGTCTTATTTGGAACAACCCGGACCCCGTGCGAAAAAAACGTTTAACGGGTTGAAAATTGAACCGGTTTACCGAGAACTGGCCGGTCAGATCGGAACTGCTTTGGAACAAGCGTTGGGTATCCGTTTGCCGAAAGATGAATTGGATTTAATCTCCCTTTTTTTCTCGTTGTATCAACCCCGTTCATCCGATCCGAAGCCGCGGGTGATTGCCACGGTTTGTTTAACTGGCGAAGGAGCGGCGGTTTCATTGGAACTTTGGCTGAAACAACACTTGCCGGAGCAAGACCAGGACGTGTTGATCCGTGCGGTGCAGATCGATCCGCTTGAACGCGAATCCGGGGAGTTGGAAGAACTGGCGAAATCCTGTCATCTGGTCGCCGTGGTCGGGACGGTTCCCCCCAAGATGAAAGATGTTCCATACATTCCGGTTTGGGAACTGTACCAACCCGCCGGATGGGACAAATTGAAGGAACTGTTATCCAATAGCCGCCCGGGCACTTCATCTTTTAAACGCGACATGAAACCGGAACCCGAAAACCGGCTCTTTCAGTTAATGGAACAAGGATTGCGGGAGACGGTCACCCACTTTAATCCCAAAAAATATATCGACCTGATCCAAAAACATCGCGCGCCGTTTCAAGAAACATTTCAGTGGACCCCCGAACGCGAACTGGGGATCTGGATGCATTTGGCGATTTACACCGATCAACTGCTGAAAGAACAAATCAATCAAACGTCCCGCCAAAATCACGGCGGCGGGCATAAATCCCGGCCAGAACAACCATCCTATTTATGGAAAAACCTTTTGCACCAACTGGAATCCGTCTTTTCCGTTCAATATCCGGCGATGACGGCACAAGAAATGACCCGTTTGTCGGCGTCTTCCGTTTAAACCGTTCCACCCTTGTGTGTAATTTTGCTGCACACAGGTGTGTCCAATCTCATCCGATGCGAAAAATCTTTCCAATCGGTATGTTTTATTGTTTGGCATGCTTTTTGCATTTAAAATGAAATGGCATTATTTTTTATTACTAAAACCAAGGTGGAAAATCGTTTCTGTCAGAAGCGGAGGAATGAAATGAACCACACTATCCGCCTGCTCGTCATTTGCAGCTGGGGGGCAACTTCCAGTGTATTGTGCCAGAAAATCAATGAAGCAGCTTCCCAAAAGGGGATTGCTTTAAGGGCAAAAGCAGTCGGCGTCAAAGATTGGAGCGAACATCTCCAATCTGCAGATCTCATCATGATCGAACCCCAAATCAGCCATCTCCGAAACGAGATCGAACCGGTCGCAAAAGCCCATCGAAAACCGTTTGCGCAAGTCGACCCGGTTGCTTTTGCCACGATGAACGGAGATCAGTTGCTAAAACAGGCGGCATTGCTTTTATCCACTTACCGTTCATTGCATGGGACAGAATAAAGGTTGTCATCCTTTCCACCTTGTACACGATATGCCAGTCAAAATCCAAAATGATAAAAAGAAAGGAACATGTCACATGGCTCAAAAGAAAGTAACCATTACCAATCCAAGCGGTTTGCATGCCCGTCCGGCAGCACTTTTGGTGAAAGAAGCCGGAAAATTTTCCAGCAAAGTCCAATTGGTGAAAGACGGAAAAGAAGTGGATGCCAAAAGCTTATTGGGGGTCATGTCGCTCGCAGCCAAACAAAATGATGAAATCGTCATTCAGGCTGAAGGAGAAGACGCTGAAGAAGCCGTAAACCAATTGGCACAATTTATCGAACAACTCAACGCTTAACTTTAAGGAGGGTTCATGTTGAGCCAACACATCAAGGGAGTGGGGGCTGCACCGGGGTTAAATATCGGACAGGCCATTTGGTGGCGCAAAGAAAAACCGGTTGTGGAAACACGCTCCATCTCCGATACCGATGCCGAAGTGGAAAAGTTAAATCAAGCGATTGAACAAGCCAGGGAACAAATCCAGGAGCTGCGTTCGATCGCTTCCCGGCGGATGAGTGACGAAGAGGCCGCTGTTTTTGATGCACACCTCGCCTTCTTGGACGATCCCGGTTTTACGGGAGAAATGAAAAACCGGATTCAAAGCAAAAAACAAAACGCGGAATCCATTTGCCAGGAAGTCACCGATGAAATGAGCCAGTTAATGGCTTCGCTTGATGACGAATACATGCAAGCCCGTGCCGACGACATTCGTGATGTCGGAACCCGTTTGTTGTTGATTTTATCCGGCAAACAACCTTTTGATCCTTCCTTGTTAAAACCGGGGCATGTTGTCATCGCGGAAGAATTGACTCCCTCCGACACGGCCCAATTCCCGGAAGGAATCAGCGGGATGGTGACCGAACGCGGAAGCAAAACCGCCCATGCCGCCATCATGGCCCGGACTTTGGGCATTCCGGCCGTATTGGGACTGGGTGAGGCCATTCGTCAAATTGAAGACGGCGACATCATTGTGTTGGACGGGGATCAGGGAACCATCCAAATCAACCCGGACAAAGAAACCGAAGCAGCGATCCGCCAACAGATCAAAAAACAAAACGAAGCACGCGAGCAAGCATTGAAAGAAGCAAAAGCCGATGCTTATACAGCTGATGGAAAACGGATTCAGGTTTTCGCCAACATCGGAAGTTTAAATGATGTGGAAATCGCCCTGAAAAACCATGCCGAAGGGGTCGGTTTGTTCAGAACCGAGTTTCTTTATCTGGAAAATGACCACTGGCCTGACGAGGAAGAACAATATGACGCTTATGCAAAAGTTTTGAAAGCGTTTGGCGACCGCCCCGTGGTCATCCGGACTTTGGATATCGGCGGCGACAAAGACTTGCCTTATGCCGAATTACCCAAAGAAGAAAACCCGTTCTTGGGACACCGGGCGATCCGTTTCTGTCTTTCCAACCCGGACATCTTCAAAACTCAATTGCGTGCACTGCTCCGGGCAAGCATCCACGGAAATCTGTGGATCATGTTCCCGATGATCGAAAACCTCGCCGAAATCCGCCAAGCCAAAGCGCTGCTGGATGAGTGCAAAAATGAACTGAAAAACGAAGGCATTTCCTTCGCAGAAAACATTCCCGTCGGCATCATGGTGGAAATTCCGGCAGCCGCCATCAATGCGGATCTACTTGCGCCGGAAGTGGATTTCATGAGCATTGGAACCAACGACCTCACCCAATACACCCTGGCGGCAGACCGGGGCAACGAGAAAGTGGCTCATTTGTATGATGCCGCACATCCGGCAGTGTTGCGCCTGGTCAAAATGACCTGTGACGCCGCGGAAAAAGCCGGAATCGTTGTCGGCATGTGCGGGGAATTGGCAGGTGACACCGCCATGACAGAAGCGTTGGTCGGACTCGGCCTGCACGAATTGTCCATGAGTGCAGGAACCATTCCGGAAGTGAAACAAAAAGTCCGCCAAACCGATTCGGAAAAAGCCAAAAAATTGGCGGCGGGACTGTTGAACCAAAAAGACGGGGATCAAGTCCGCCGGTTCATCCAAGAACAAAAATCATAAAGACGAAAAAAAGCCGAAGAACATGTTCTTCGGCTTTTTTTTTTAAATGAAAAAGGAATCCAAAACATGCTTTTGGATTCCCACCGTTCCTTATTTAAACCGTCATTTTTTTCATCGGTCGTATTGCTGGTTCTGGTTGGACAACCTCAATAGGCCTAACACCTCTCCGAAGCATTTTGTGATAGGCTTGGGAGGGTTTTAATACATTGAACATGTGCTCAATGGCAATCATGGGATCAACGGTATGACCGCAAGTATAACAATCCAAAGCGGCAAACCCTTTTTCCGGATACGTGTGAATGGACAGATGACTCTCTGAGAGCAACACTAAAACAGTGGCCCCTTGAGGTTCAAACTGATGCGATTGGACGGACAAAACGGTTGCTCCGCAGGCTTTTGCCGCATCTTTCAAGTGTTCCTCCAAACGCTGGACATCATTCAGCAGATCGAAATCAACACCCCATGCATCCATGGCTACATGTCTTCCGAAAGTAGAAAATTCCATCTCTTTCGGCCCCCTTCCTAGCAAAAAGTTGGTGTGAGCCAAATTCCGCTAGGATCTGCTTGTTCACCACGGGGGAAGGTTAGTCCAGTGAGGTCCCAACCCTTTAAGTGAATCCTGGATCCTACTAGCTCAATGTCACAGTGATTAACTTAACACAATCTGTATACAACTTCAATAGTTATTTTAACCGAAATTCCCTTTCACTGCGATCTTTTTAAAAAGTTTAAAACCAATATTTCGAATCATCCGAATCATCCTGCAACGAACCTGTCCATCCAGGTTTTCTGTGTCTCATCCACGGCCAATCATTGCCGGAGCATTTGTTAAAAAAAGCGGGATCCGGTCCCGCTTTAATTTCCTTCTTGCCAACGCCCGCCTTTTTACAACTTTTTCACCCAGATATTCATATCTTCAAAATCCCCGGAGATCTGGCTGTTTTGAATCAATCGTCCTTTATATTCAAAACCCAGCTTGGCGATCACCATATTCATTCCCGTCGAAACCGCCCGGGTCAATGAAAACAGATGAGGGATCCCTTTTTCTTTCATTCTTAATTCCAGATCATAAATAATGGCACTTAACAGTCCGTTTCCCCGATGATCCGGGTGAGTGGCGCAATCAGTGATTTCCGCACATTGAAAATGCGGAAAAACATCAGCCGATGCCGAGCTGACAATCTGATCCCCTTCGGTTACCACCGTGAAGTAGACATCCTGGTCCATGCACTGGCGGATAAAATCCGGATCATGAATGGGGGTGGGATACGTTTCAAAAACCAGCTGATACAACTTCGCCAAAGCCTCGGCATCTTCTTTCACGGCATGGCGCAATTGATACTTTGGATCCAAACGCGGACGCTCTTTAATGGCTTCGGCCTGCTCTGCCATCTCCACAATTTGATCTTTTTTCTCCTCATCTTTTTTATGCGCGCGGTCCTCTTCCAGAAAGCGGGACAAAATACAAGCCGGATTTCCTTGGAAAAAACCGCTGATTTCTCCTTCTCTTTGAAACCCGAGCTTCTCAAAAAAGGAGATATCCTCAGGGTTTGCATAAATCATCACTTTACCGATATCCTTTTCCTTGGCCAATTCTTCCAGGTGTTTCAACAGGGACTCCACATCGTACCGGCTGTATTGGATCAATTTAATGCGACTATTAAATTCATCCACTTCATAAGATACATTATGTGGAGTGGTTTGAGTGGTTTTCATTCAACTACTCTCCTCCATCATCTTTCTTTCTGCAACTCCGCTGTCCTTAGCTTTTGCCAAGCTGCCCGATATTATCATCAGTAACTTTTACCCTGTCTTCTGAAATACAAACGGCTTTTTCCCGGTTTCATGTCAATTGGACATAAAATCAACACAAAAAAGGGAGATCCGTCGTGTAATTTTTATTTAATGCGGGTAGGATATAATTTAGATGTTGATTACCCTAAATCCAGGGGGTTTCTTTTATGTACCTGACACCCAAAGAACGCGGCATCGTCATCCGGGCTCTAACCAAGGTGTTGGAAACCGAACCGCCTTATACAAGAGCCGATGAATATAAAAAATTATTGGACCGTCTCAAAAGCGAACAAGAAAAGGAAGACGACGACCATCTTCGGCAAGAATACATCTACAACATGGACGATGGCTGAAACATAAAAAATCCCCTTCTTTTCAAAGAAAAAAAGGGGATTTTTGTCTTCTTCACCATCCGGCTTGGGGATGCCTTTTTAATTCGATATTCCGAAACAAAAAGCAAGGATCCAACGAATCGGAACCCGACAAAGGTTGACTGGTGATCAACAAATGAAAGGGCGCATAAGCACGTTTGTCTTTCAGCAGGATCCCGGCATGTTCCCTCGGAAACGCAACTGCATATTCCCGCTTCCCCTTCAACCGGAAACAAAAGAGGTAAGCATCATTGCCGCGGTCGTACATCCAGACATATTCATCCGCTTCCTCCGATTGCTTGACATCGCCGGCCCACTCCGGAATGGACAACACCAACGTATCCGTTTCATCCGCACGGAGTTCGGTCCATCCTCCGTCCTCCGGAATGGCTGCTTCTGTCACCTGTGGTATATATCTTGAACTCATAATCACCGATCCTTTACCTCATTTTTATTTCTGGACACGATCCGATGCAACAGCGGAACAATGCCCGTTAAATCCCACGCTCCCGTGTCAACCTCCGAGAATGCGTCAATATCCCCGATCACCAGGGTGGGGACCGGGTTGGCGGTATGGGTTTTCACCCGCAAATCTTCGCTGTTTCCATGATCGCTGACCAATACTATCGTATCCTCCGGCCCTTTCAACCGCGCAAGTTCCCCCAAAAAACGATCATAATGGTGCGTCACATATTGAAGCAACCAGGGATCCTGTTTGTGGCCGGCCCGGTCACTCAAGAAGAACTCATGGACAACCAAATCATAACCGCTGGCTATCGACCAAAGGTGGCGGGCAGCCTGCTCCGGCGTGATTTCCTCCACATCCGTCCCTGATTTTTTCAGGATGGTCCGGGTAATGTCATGATACACCGCTTTGCCTTCCACCAATTCCGGGAAAAACCGAACCGGCTCCCCGCTGGATTGGATCGTTGCCGTGGTGACCGACACCCATCCGCGCTTGGTGGCAGGACGTTCAAAATACTCTTTGGTGTACGCATTGGCAAAGGTCGCTTTCCATCCTTTTTTTTCAAACTGTAAGTAGATATTGTCTTTTTTCACCCATTCACGCAACCTTCGAAACGGCAACCCGCTCATGTGTTTTCCCATCTCACGGGCTGCATTTTTTCCCGTAAAGATCGTCGCCTGGCCCGTGGCACTCTGCGGAAGCCCCTCCACGCCCAGACAGGCATCGGTCTCGAGCAGAAGAAGATCCGGACCATGGCGGCCGGCCGCTTCCCTCACCAACGGCATTCCGCCTAGCAACTGACGGATGCAAGGAGTCGGATACGTCACCCAGGGATTGTGATCAGCCATCTCTCCCAAGCCCACCCCGTCAATAAACAGCAGCACAACAGCGATCTTCCCCACCCCCCGTCTGTGTCCTCCAGGTTGTTTTTCATCCCGGCCTCCCGGTACAATAAAAAGGAGTATTGCAAAAAAGGAGGATACGATGCAACGTTTCAGCCAAATGTCCAAAGATGCTCTTGAGATGGAAATTGAGCGCCTGAACCGGGAAAAACAAAAAGCAAAAGACCAAGGTTTGGATACACAACTTGCCATTTTGGAACAAAAAATCAATCTTGCGCGTTCATACCTGATCGATTCCTCAACTGTCCAAACTTCCTGTTGGTATCAAGTGGAAGGAAAAAACATTCCTTTTTATGTCGAATATCTGAACGGAGTGATGGCTTGGGGAAATTGGGAACATTCCGGTGAAAAAACAGCCGTTCCTTTGGCTTTGTTGGAAAAACCGGTATCCCGCCGTTCTGTTAAATGATGGTTAATTTTTATTTGTATTGGACATAATACAACTAGGAGGTGTGTTCGAAAATGTATTATGTCGTCCGCGATTCAGAAAAACTCCCGCCATCGATCATTCATGAAGATAACTATTTCGCTTGGTATAATCCGATGAAAAAGGATCATCGCATTGAATTTCGCGGCACCATGAATCAATGCTATGATTTTATGGCCGCACACTATCCCCGAAAATAATGTTTTTTTAGGTCTGTAAATTGACAGAATTGTATAAAGAAATGAGTGAAAAATAAACCGGGACTTGAAAGTCTCCGGTTATTTTTTCGGTTGTAACTTTTTCTTTCGCACCGGCGGCAAAATTTTGTTCATGCTGACTTCCTGTTTGCGTTCCCAGGTACTCGGATCATTTTCGTCAAACTGCTCCAAAAAGCGAATCACTTCGCGGGTGATCGGTGTTGGCGTCGACGCACCCGCCGTCACGCCGACCACTTTTTTCCCTTTGAGCCAGTCCAAATTGATTTCTGTCACATCCGCAATCCGGTACGCATCCACGCCGGCGATCTCTTTGGCCACCTGAGCCAGCCGGTTGGAATTGTTGCTGCGGGGATCTCCGACAACAAGAACCAGATCCGTTTCCTTCGCCTGTTTCGCAACGGCTTCTTGCCGCAATTGCGTGGCGAGACAAATTTCATTGTGGATCTCTGCCGTCGGGAACCGTTCTTTGACCTTTTCCATCAAATGCTTGGTGTCCCATTGGCTCATGGTGGTTTGGTTGGTGACGAGCAACCGGTCCGTTTTGAGTTGGAGCCGGTCAATATCTTCCTCTTTTTCAATCAAGTGAACCTTCCCGGGAGCCACTCCCATGGCCCCTTCAGGCTCGGGATGGCCTTGTTTGCCGATATAAATCACTTCATATCCGGCAGCCGTCTTTTCCCTGATCAGATCGTGCGTCCGCGTCACATCCGGACAAGTTGCATCCACCACCGTCAAACCCTTTTCCCGGGCGCGACGGCGGACTTCGGGAGAAACCCCGTGTGCGGTGAAAATGACCGTCCCTTTGTCAATTTTCTCCAGAATCTCCAACCGGTTTGCTCCGTCCAGGGTAATAATGCCTTCGTCTTCAAATGCTTCCACAACATGGCTGTTGTGAACAATCATTCCCAATATATAAATCGGACGGGGCAGATCCAGGTTTTGGGCGGCTTGGCGCGCCAAAACCATGGCATCCACCACTCCGTAACAATATCCTCTCGGTGTGATTTTTACGACTTCCATGTTTTTCCCTCCTGACCCCGATGTTGGATCCGAGGCTTTTGTCCATCTCATTATAGCGCAACGGCCGCTCCGGGTAAATGCAAATCCTCCCTGTTCCCGATAAGTCCAAAAGGATTTCACAATTTTTTAGGCATTTTTTCTGGAACATCCACCCTTGGTCATTCATAAGATACACTGTCATCATGAACAGAAGGAAGTGAGTGTGCATTATGGAAAAACCAGCAAAACCCATGCCGAGGCCCGAACCGCAACCGCCGGTCATGCCGGAATATCCCATGCCGCCGATGCCGGAACACCCCATGCCCATGCCCTGCATGCCGCCCATGCATGAAATCCCCTGTGATCCCAGATGGCTCCGGCACATGTATCACCACCTTAAAATTTGCCATAAGTATGAATTGGAAATGCTTAAATGGTATATGAGGTATTGTGAGAGCAAACATGATTGCAGACATCCTCACCGTCACCATCCCCACTGCAGAAGACCTTACCACTGTCATCCGCATGAATCCCCTCGTCACCGGTGGGAAAGCTCTCACCATCATTGCTGAAAAAAGGCCATCCTTCCTGATTTCTCTCCCGGAAGGATGGCCTTGATTGCACCTGTATCGGATTAATTTTTCATTCTTTCGCGGACATACAAGGTACCAAGAATAAAAGAAATAAACAACAAAAAAAGGATAATCACTCCTGATGAATCCAGAATATTCCCATTCATATGATCAAAACCCCCCGAATCTTGTCCGTCTGTAAATAGGTATACTACATTTAAATAAATTTGTACAGAATGGGAATATTACAAAACCATGAAACAGGGGTGATTTCGTGCAGATTTAAAGAGCTTCCTCTTCTTCCTCCCAATTCTGGGGTTTCATGACACCGTTTTTGATTCGCAAGATGGCCAACGTTCTCGCTTCAAAATCAAGCGCCCGTTCCGAATGGGAAAGCGTCAGGTTTCGCCGGGCAATACAGTCAAAGCACACGGCGAATTCATCAAAGATTTGGTCGGGATCTTTGGCGATTCTCAATTCGGTTCTCTTCTTTTCCTGATAACAGATCGCGCAATTTAAATACATTTCCGTGTAATAAGGTTGAGGCCCGCCTTCCCGGATCGCATTTAATATCTCCGCTTCAATCTGGTCCGCCAAACGCTCCACTCTTTTTTTTCTCTTTGTTTGATCCTGCATCATTGTTCACCCATTTCCCCTTTTGAAAAAATCGCGTTTTCCATGAACAAACCAATCCACTGCATCTTTTTATTTATATTTAAAAGCAAAATTCGTTATTTTTGACTATATCATCCATTCGTCAACAAGCCGGCAAACCCCTTTCAAAGAAGGAAGAATGCGAAAAAATCCCCATCATCCTCATTATCATCAATGTCCTTTTTTGTCAAAAAATTAAATGATTTGACTACTTATGTCGCGAGGAAGGAATTGTTGGTTACCGATGTCTAATAAATGTTAAAAAGGAGGGGGCGAATATGGTCGTACGTGATCGATCCTCGAAATCTTTTGCCGACCAGCGTCTGGGATACAAGTACCGTGTCATTCACAAGCGGGTTCGTCCCGCAGTGAAAAGGACGGTACTCAAAATGGCAAGAGATATGTTTCTCGACCATATTTCGAAGGATGTGCCTTTTAAAAAGTGAATCACCTTTGTTTGGTTTGCATTTTGCATTGGATGACAGCCCTCCCGTTCCAAAAGGGCGTCATTTCCTCTCCAAACGGATGAATCATTCCCCCAAATGGCCAATGGTTCGTTTCTCTATTCTTTTGAATTTGGTTTTGGGTAATCAAACAATCAGCCCTCCTGAACCGACAGGAGGGCCTTTTTTTGTTCTTTAAGCATGTGTATGGCTCTTGAGACAGGCTTGCATCTTTTTGTCATGCCGCCGGATAAAATGCGTCAATTCTTCTGTCATCTGCCAGTTGGAAAACGGGGTGATCAAATAAATTCCGTCGAATTTTTCCATCGCCACTTCCAAAAGTTCCTTGGCCACTTGGACGCCTTCTGATTTTCCGGACTGCCGGTCGGTCGTTTTTTCCATTCTTTTTAACACGTCTTCCGGTATTTTAATTCCGGGCACCTCATTATGCAAAAACAATGCATTGCGATACCCGGTGAGCGGCATCACACCGATAAACACCGGGATGCCAAGCGATTTCGTCGCCTCATGCATCCGAATCACCCCGTCCGGGTCATAGACCGGCTGAGTCATGACAAAATCCGCGCCGGCTTCAATTTTTTTCTCGAGACGTTTGACCGCCGCATCCAGCTTTCGCACATGCGGATTAAAGGCGGCGCCCACCACAAACTGCGCTTTTTGTTTTAATTTCCTTCCAGAGAACGATATCCCTTCATTCAGCTGTTTCGCCATCCGGATCAGTTCAAAGGAAGTGACATCGTAAATCGAATGGGCTCCGGGCAAATCCCCCATGCGGGTGGGATCCCCGGTAATCACCAAAATTTGATCGATTCCCAAGGCGTGAAGCCCCATCAGGTGGGATTGCTGTCCCAATAAATTCCGGTCCCGGCAAGCCACGTGGACCAACGGCTCGATATCATATTTTTTTAAGATGGCGCCCAGCGCCAAATTGCTCATCCGGGCGGTGGCCAGGGAATTGTCCGCCATCGTGACCGCATCGACACCGGCTTGTTTCAGTTTTTTCGCCCCTTGCAAGAACCGCATGGTATCCAGATCTTTCGGCGGATCAAATTCACAAATGATGGTTCGTTGTCCGTTGCGGACTTTCTGTACGACCGTCGGTTTCGTTCTTTTTTGCAAGACGATCGTTTCATGGGAAGACAGTTTGTAACCATCCCGGGGAGGATTTTTCCGCTGAACCGGACATTTGTCTTTCAATGCTTTGGCTATCCGGGCGATGTGCCCGGGGGTGGTTCCGCAACACCCTCCAAGCAGGCGGACTCCTTGATCAATCAAGAGACCGGCTGTTTCTTCAAAATAGTCCGGCTCCGACTTGTAATGAAGTTCCCCGTTGCTCATCCCCAGCCGCCCGGCATTGGGAAAAGCCGTGAGGATCATTTGCTCGGGAACAATGGTTTTTTCCAATGTTCTCAATACTTCCACGGGACCGAAACGGCAATTGATTCCCACCCCGTTCACCCCGAGCGATGCAAGCTTCTCAAAAGCTTCAGAGACGGTAAAGGCATCCCGGGTCCGGCCGATTTCCATCATCGACAGCTGGGCAAAGACGGGAAGCTTCGTCAACGGGCGAATCACTTCAACCGCCAATTGCAGCTCTTTCAAATCCAAAAAAGTCTCCAGCAAAATCCCGTCAACACCTCCGTGCAAAAGAGCCACCGCTTGCTCTTCATACATCACCCGGTACTCCTCTTCATCGTACACCGGCACCTTCCCGGCACAGATGGAACCGATCACCCCAAGAACATAGGCATCGCTGCCAATCGATTCTTTGGCAATATGAACGGCTTCCCGGTTCAGCCGCGTCACCTTGCTCTCCAGTCCGTAACGCGACAGCCTCTCGCGGTTGGCACCAAAGGTGTGCGTTTCAATCACACGCGCCCCGGCCCGATAATATGCTTCATGAACCTCGCTGATCAGGGACGGGTTGCTCAAAACCAATTCCTCCGTACAATGGCCGATGGAAACGCCTTGTTGATACAAAAATGTCGCAATCGCCCCGTCTCCGACCAGCAAAGAATGTTGCAGGCATTGAAGCAAGCCTTGCTTGCCCATCAATCTTTCCCCCTTATATCGCATTAAAATACCGAGCTTCCGGATGAGCAAACACCATTGCCGACACGGATGCTTCGGGATCCATCATGAAACCGTCGGTTAACTGAATGCCGATATCCTCCGGCGAAATCAGGCGAAACAACTTCTGCTGATCCTCCAGATCAGGACAAGCCGGATAGCCGAAAGAAACGCGAATTCCCTGATATCTTGCGCCGAACCGCTCCTTCATGGTCATTTCGGCCGGATCCGGAAATCCCCAACGGTTCCGCATCTGTTGATGCAATTGTTCGGCGAAGGCTTCCGCCGTTTCCAATGCCAAGGCCTGAATGAAATGGGAATGGAGATAATCCCCTTTTTCTTTCCATTTTTGGGACAATTCCCGGATGTGTTGCCCGGCTGTCACCGCAAGAAAACCGACATAATCCATTTCCCCGGATTCCACCGGACGCACAAAATCTGCCAGGCACAGATACGGATCCTCAGGCTGACGGGGAAACGAAAAACGTTCCAATATCACGCCGGGGTCTTCAGGATCATAAATCAAAATGTCATCCCCGTCGGCTTGCGCGGGGAAAAATTGATAAATGCCGTGAGGGGTGAGCCACCGTTCTTTTTTGGCTTTTTCAAAAAACTGGCTAAACAATCCCTTCATTTCCAGCGCTTTTTCGTCCCCCTCTTCGATCAATTGCTCCACATTTCCCTTTAACCCGAGATGTTTTCCAAACAACATCTGCAAATTGATATAGGGAAGAAGCAAATCCAACGGATAATCCCGGTAAACATGCTTTTTGAAATCCGGCGGAGTAAAAACAGGGGCCTTGCGGTTCACTTTGCTTTTCACCAGCAAAGACGCCGGGGGCCCCGCCTCCCTTCGGTCTGTTTGCAATGGAGACCGCTGTTTTTTCTTTTCGTTTTTTTCGGCCTCAATTTGCTCCCTCTGCTCCGGATTCATCAACTTGTTGGCCAGTTCCAGTCCGTTCATCGCGTCTTTGGCATATAAAACGGGGCCGTCGTATTCCACGGAAATGCGTGTTTCTGTAAATTTTCTCGTCAAAGCCGCCCCGCCCACCAGGATGGGAATGTCAATCTCCGCTTCTTTCAGATCTTGGGCCGTCACCACCATCTGTTGGGCCGACTTCACCAAAAGCCCGGACAGCCCGATGATATCCGGCTTTTCTTTCCGGGCGGTCTCAATCAATTGCTCCGGGGGCACTTTGATCCCCAAATTCACCACTTGATAGCCGTTATTCGCCAAGATGATTTCCACCAGATTTTTCCCGATGTCATGGACGTCTCCCTTGACGGTGGCCAAAACGACTTTTCCCCGTGTATGGCTTTCCGCCCGGTCCATGTGGGGTTCCAAATACCGGACGGCCGCTTTCATCACTTCCGCACTCTGCAAAACTTCAGCCACAATCAACTGGTTATCATTAAATAAACGCCCCACTTCATCCATGCCTGCCATCAACGGCCCGTTGATGATATCCAGCGGTTTGTACTTGGCAAGCGCCTGATCCAAATCCTCGTACAAACCGTCTTTGCTTCCTTCCAGGATGTAGTTGGCAAGCCTCTCTTCCAAAGTCATCCGAACCCCGGTTTGCTTTTTCTTTTCTTTTTTATGGCGGTAAAAGTTTGTAAACCGGATCAAGATATCGTCATAGTTTTGATGATCTGAGTGAAACAAGAAGGTTTCCGCCAACTCCCTCTCTTCTTCCCCGATGGAAGCGTAGCGCTCCAGTTTTTCCGTATTGACGATGGCATAATCCAACCCTGCTTTGGTGCAGGCATAGAGAAACACCGCATTTAACACTTCACGCCCGGCCAGCGGAAGCCCGAAAGAAACATTGGAGATACCCAGAATGGTTGATGTCCGGGGCAACGCTTTTTTGATGAGCCGGATGCCTTCCACCGTCTCACGGGCGGAACCGATGTACTGTTCATCTCCCGTCCCGACGGGGAAAACCAATGGGTCAAAAATGATGTCCTCTTCAGGAATGCCGTACTTATGAACCAGCAAATCATAACTTCTGAGCGCCACTTCCAGTTTCCGCCGGGCCGTCTGCGCCATCCCCTCTTCATCAATCGATCCCACCACGATTGCCGCCCCGTATTTTTTCACCAGCGGGATCACTTCTTGAAAACGTTCTTCCCCGTTTTCCAGGTTGATGGAATTGATCACTGCTTTTCCTTGGGAATATTGAAGCGCCTTTTCAATCACCCTGGCATCGGTCGAATCAATCATCAGCGGAACTTTCACCATTTTGGTCACATGCTTCAAAAATGCTTCCATGTCCGCCAGTTCATCCCGGTCCGGATCAGCCAGACAAACATCGATGATCTGGGCTCCGCCTTTCACTTGTTTGCGGGCAATCTCGGAGGCTTCCTCATATTTCCCTTCTCTGATGAGCCGTTTAAACTTGCGGGACCCGATTACGTTGGTGCGCTCCCCGACAAGCAACGGCCGGGCATCCTCTTCCAAGAAAACCGGGTCAATTCCCGAGATTCCTGGCAAATGGCTTTGAACCGGCCGGCGGGGTTTTTTCCCTTCCAAAGCCCGGGCAATGGCCCGGATGTGTTCCGGTGTGGTTCCGCAACAGCCTCCCGCCAAATTCAGCCATCCTTTATCCGCAAAGTCGGTCAATTTCTGCGCCAAGGCTTCGGGGGTCTCCGGATAATCCCCGTTTTCATCCGGCAAGCCGGCATTGGGATAACAACTGACGCCGCAACGGGCAATTCGGGACAACGAACGGATGTGATCCGTCATGAACTCGGGACCGGTCGCACAATTCAGCCCGACCGCAAACGGGCGAAGATGTTCGATGGACAGATAAAACGCTTCAATGGTTTGTCCTCCGAGCATCGTTCCCATCGGCTCAATCGTCCCGGAAATCATGACAGGCAAACGGAAGCCCAAGTCCTGAAAAGCCCTTTCAATCCCGATCCCCCCAGCTTTCACATTTAACGTGTCTTGGGAAGTTTCCAACAGGAGAAAGTCCACCCCGCCCTCCATCAATGCTTTCGCCTGCCGATAGTATCCCTCGGCCAACGCTTCAAAGGTCGTCCCCCCGGTGACGGACAATGTCTTGGTGGTCGGCCCGATGGCGCCGGCCACATAGCGGGGACGGTCACCGGTTGACCATTTGTCCCTTGCTTGAACCGCACAACGGGCGGCTGCCCGGTTAATTTCTTCGGTTTTGTCTGCCAAATGATACTCCCCCAAAACCAGCGGCGTGGCTCCAAATGTATTGGTTTCCACCACATCGGCGCCGGCCTGGTAATACTTTTCATGAATGTTTCGAATCAGATCCGGCCGGGTCAGGTTCAAGATTTCATTGCAACCTTCATACCGCTCTCCGCCAAAATCATCAGCCGTCAGTTGTGCCTGCTGCAACATCGTGCCCATCGCGCCATCCAAAATGACAATTTTTTCGCGCAAATATTCTTCAATCGGTTTTTTCCCCACACCTATCGCCACCTTTAACCGTTTTTTCCCAGGCAGAGGTCCGCAAAATAAAAAACACCTTTTCATCTCTGAAAGATGAAAAGGTGTGGATTACCCGGCCAGACTCACTCTCATCTTTCAGAGAGAGAAACTCTCTCTGCTGGAATTGGCACCACATTGGACGCAAGTTCCAACAGGTTGCCGGGCTTCATCGGGCCAGTCCCTCCGCCTCTCTTGATAAGAGATCCTTGTAAAAATTATGTCAGTTTATCTTCATAATATATAAATCTTTTTGCAAGTTGTCAACCAATTTGCCGCAGTTGCTGTTGTTCGAGTTCTTTTTGGGCCAGGTACATTTGCTCGGTGGCCGATTTGAAGCCATCCTGATCATCCAAAGCTTCATAACAGCCGGCCAGTTCATAATAACAGTCGTAAACATTGGTTTTCAGCTTGTTTTTGGCTGCCAAACGGGCAGACCGTTTCAAATATTCGACCGCTTCAGTGTAATGCTTCATCTGCTTCAGCAGTTTGCCCATGGTGAAAAGGGCATCATTCAACAGTTGCGGATCATAAATTTTTTCCGCCCATTCCAGCGCTTTTTTCAGCTTATCATAAGCTTCGTGGTATTTGCCTTGCAACATATACACTTTACCCAGATGGCAATAGGCATGTGCTACTTCCTGGGAGTTATCATCATGTTCTGCCAGTTCTAAGACAAATTGGAAACAGGTCGCTGCATCATCCAATTGGGAAATTTCAAGGTAAGACAGTCCCAATCCACTCCAAAGCTTCAACATTTCTTCCGTGTTTTTACTGCCGACCGACCGTTGAATCCCCTCTCTGGCATAGCGGATGGCATCATGGTAAAGTTTCATTCTCTGTAACAACCTGGAGCGATAATAGTACATTTTAATGATGATGTCTTTGCTTTGAATCCGGGGAATTTTCCCCCACAACTCTTCCAGCAGGCGGAAAGCTTCATCCGTGCGGTTCAACTTTTCCAAGTAAGCCACTTGCGAAATCAAGAGCAAGTAATAGGTTCGGTCATCACACTCATTGGATTTGTCTTGCTCCATTGCCGCCAACCCGCGTTCCACATACCGGAGGGCTTGTCCATAATCTTTGTTCATAAAGCGGCAATAAGCCAGTTCACAATAACCGGCAGCTTCCAAATGATTTTTCGGGGAATAGGGATCCTGATAAGCCAGACGGATGGCTTCACTCAACTCACGTTCTGCTTTGCGCCATTCCTTCTGGTGACTGTACACTTTCCCTTTCAAATAATGAACCGTAGCCTGATGTCTGGAATAAGATTCTTCCGATATATCCGAAAGCAAATGAAGGGCCCGTTCAGGCATTCCCATCTGGATCATGGTTTCGATGGCGACAAACCGCACTTGCATACTTTCCAAAGTTTCCGTATCTTTTTCGATCATTTCCGGAATTTCATTTAAATCCAGTTCCAGCTTGCTCATTAAATACAAGACTTTATCTTTGTTGACATGAGGAACACCGCGCTCAATATTACTGATTGTCGCCGTGGAGATATGCTCATCTGCCAAATCTTCCAATCTTAACCCTTTTTCTTTTCGGACTTTACGAATAAATTTGCCAATTTCACTCATTTCCAAAATATTCATAGCCGATCTTTCCTTTCGGATTGTTGGTTAACTCTATATTACTTCATTCATTTTATTTTATAAAGAAATAAATATATAAAAATTAACATTTTATGGATTGTAATTTATACCAATTTCTATTTTTAACTTTCATCCCAAAAAACAAGCCCCGGTTTCATCTTGAAAAAAACAATCGAAACACCGCTTTCACATCTTTATTTCGAGTCGGATATTTTTTCGAATTTTACAAATAACAATCAATGTTTAATCCCATGCTCCGCATCTTTATTAAATATTTTATGTATTAAATTAAAATACTTTGTTTATTACTCAAACATCCTTCAAATATTGTCTCTATATCTTTTTTTTCTCTGTATTTCTTATTTTACCCAGTAAATTAACAGCGCAATCTCCTTCTTTGATCCTGTTTTTTGATTGTTTTTGATTGGTTATGATTTAAAATGATTGTTTTTGCTCTCTTTTTTCGATACAATCAAGAAAAGGCCGAAGCGAGGTGATGGATCACGCTTACACCCCAACGTCACCAATTCATTCTGAGTTTATTAAAAAGGCAAGGTATCGTAAAAGTGCAGGAATTGGTTCATTTAACCGGCGCTTCCGAATCCACCATCCGCCGCGACCTGGATCAATTGCAGCAACAACATCTTTTAAAACGGGTTCACGGCGGTGCAGCGCTGCTTCAAAACAAAGGTTTGGAAATGCCCATTCAAGAAAAAGCGATTCGGCACACCCCCGAGAAAAAAGAAATCGCTCTCTTTGCCGGTTCCTTTGTCGATCAGGGAGCTTGCATCTATCTCGATGCCGGCAGCACCACGCTTGAAATGATCCCGGCGCTGGCCGGAAAACAAGTCACAGTGGTCACCAATGGAATGACGCATTTGGAACGGCTGGTTGAATATGACATCGAGGCCTATGTTTTGGGCGGGAAAATGAAATCATCCACCAAAGCGCTGATCGGAGCCGTGGCACTCCAAGGAATCGAACGTTACCGCTTTGATCAGTGTTTTTTGGGAACCAACGGCATCCATCCGGATTTTGGATACACGACGCCGGATCCCGAAGAAGCCTGCCTGAAACAAAAAGCGCTTCAACTTTCCAGTCAGGCGTTTGTGTTGGCCGATCCCAGCAAGTTATCGGAAGTTTCTTTTGCCAAATTCGCTGATTTGGAAGAAGCCTCCTTGATTACACTTCCTCTTTCCTCGGAGATCAAAGAAAAACTTGCACAAAAAACTTATGTATTTGAGGTTGATCAGGCATGATTTATACCATTACATTGAATCCTTCCATCGATTTTGTGGTTGAAGTGGAAACCTTGCAACTCCATCAAGTCAACCGGATGAAGAAAGAACAAAAATACCCCGGGGGCAAAGGGATCAACGTGGCTCGCGTGTTGCACCGGCTGGGGGCCGAAACCACGGCTCTCGGCTTTGTGGGCGGATTTACCGGAAGGTTTATTGAAGAAGCGTTGCGACGGGAAGGCATTCCTGCCCGGTGGATCCGCGTCAACGAAGATACGCGCATCAACATCAAGCTCAAAACCGGGGCAAACGAGGAAACGGAAATCAATGGCCAAGGGCCGGCGATCCCTCCGGTAGCGTTTCAGCAATTAAACGAACAGCTGGAACAAGTCCGGCCGGGAGACACCGTGGTGATGTCCGGCAGCATTCCCCCGTCGCTGTCCCCTTCCGTCTATGAGGAATGGGCCGCAATACTTAGCGCCCGCGGCGTCCGTGTCGCTGTTGACGTTGCCGGTCCGGCATTAAAAAGAGCGGCCAACCGTCCCGTTTTTTTGTTGAAGCCCAATCACCATGAACTGGGCCAATTGTATGGTGTCCGTTTAAACACCATGGAAGAGGTGGTTGTTTACGGACGCAAGCTGCAACAAGCGGGGGCAGCCCATGTGATCGTATCAATGGCCGGCCAAGGAGCGCTTTTGTTTACAGAGGATGCGACATATCGCTCCACCGTTCCCAAAGGCACCGTGGTTCACCCGGTCGGGGCGGGCGATTCGATGGTTGCCGCCTTTCTCGCTGACTATGAGAAAACCAACGATGCGGTCTCCGCATTCAAAACCGCCGTGGCTGCCGGCAGTGCAACCGCGTTTTCGCCCGACTTGTGCACCAAAGAACAGGTTGAACAATTACGACAGGAAATTGACATTGAGGCGCTTTGAGGAGGTGCAAATCCAATGAAGATCACCGATTTGTTAACCAAAGAAACGATCGTGATGGAACTCGGCGCAACCACCAAATCTGCCGTGATCGACGAGCTGGTGGACAAGCTGGATCAAGCCGGGGTTTTATCCGACAAAAATCTGTTTAAAGAAGCCATCCTCGAACGGGAATCGCAAGGATCCACCGGCATCGGCGAGGGGATCGCGATTCCCCATGCCAAAACCAAAGCGGTCCGGACACCGGCGATTGGTTTTGGCCGCAGCCGTTCCGGGATCGAATATGAATCGCTGGACGGCAACCCGGCCCGCTTATTCTTCATGATTGCCGCGCCGGAAGGAGCCAACGAGACCCATTTGGAGACGTTATCCCGCTTGTCCACGTTGCTGATGAATGAAGATTTTAGAAAACGCTTGCTCGAGGCCGAAACCGAAGAAGAACTGCTGGACATTGTTCGCCGCCAGGAAGCAGAAGGGCATGAGGACAGAGAAGAAAAGAAAGACGAAAAAGAACCCGGTGACGACGGAGCTATGATCCTGGCTGTCACCGCTTGCCCCACCGGCATCGCCCACACCTACATGGCTGCCGATGCCTTGGCCGCCAAAGCGAAAGAAATGGGAGTTTCCCTCAAGGTGGAAACCAATGGTTCAACCGGAGTGAAAAACCGTTTGACAGAAAACGAAATCAAACGGGCCACCGCCATCATCGTCGCAGCGGACAAGCAAGTGGAAATGGATCGCTTTCATGGAAAACACGTGATTCAGGTTCCGGTGGCCGACGGCATTCACAAGGCCGAAACCCTCATCCGGCGCGCTTTGAAACAGGACGCCCCGGTCTACCAGGGACATCAAGAGACAAGAGGTGCGAAAAAGAAAGCGCCTTCTTCCTTCGGGTTTTACAAGCATTTAATGAACGGGGTCAGCAATATGCTGCCCTTTGTGGTGGGCGGCGGTATCTTCATTGCGTTGTCCTTTGTCTTTGGAGGCATTGATGCCAAGGGCCCTGTGGCAGAACTTTTGATGAAAATCGGAGGAGACGAAGGAGCGTTTCATTTCTTGGTTCCGATTTTGGCCGGATTTATCGCCAGCAGTCTGGCGGACCGCCCCGGATTTGCCCCCGGGGTGGTCGGAGGCTATTTGGCCGCCAGCGCGGGAGCCGGGTTTTTGGGCGGATTGATTGCCGGTTTCCTTGCCGGTTATGTCGTCCTTTTATTGAAAAAAGCTTTTTCCGTTTTGCCGGACAGTTTAGAAGGAATTAAACCGGTGTTGCTCTACCCGGTTTTCGGCATCCTGATCACCGGAGTGTTGATGGTGCTAGTGATCAATACCCCCGTCGCCGCACTGAACCAGTGGCTGACGGATTGGCTGAACGGGATGAGCGGCACCAATGCCGTCATCCTCGGATTGATCTTGGGCGGCATGATGGCGGTCGACATGGGCGGTCCGGTGAACAAAGCCGCTTTCACCTTCGGCATCGCCGCCATCGAAGCCGGCAACCTCGCCCCCCACGCCGCCGTCATGGCCGGGGGAATGGTTCCGCCGCTCGGCATTGCGTTGGCAACCACTTTCTTCAAAAACAAGTTCACTGACGAACAGCGCAAATCCGGATTGACCAATTACGTGATGGGCGCTTCTTTCATCACCGAAGGAGCAATTCCGTTTGCCGCCGCCGATCCCCTGCGGGTTCTGACTTCTTGCATTGTGGGATCTGCCGTGGCCGGTGCGGTCACCATGATGTTCGGCATCACCTTGCCGGCTCCGCATGGCGGAATTTTTGTCATACCGTTGGTCAACCAACCGCTTTTGTATCTTCTCGCCATCCTGGCCGGTTCGCTCGTCACGGCCGTCCTGATCGGTTTCTTCAAAAAGAAAATCCGTTAAACCTGAAAAGGTCTCTTCCCTCTGGTGACAACCGGGAACGAGACCTTTTCTTTTCACATCGGTTTGGCAGTCAATTTGATTAATTGGATCACTTCTTGCATGTTTTGCTCGGGAGAATTTTGGCTCATTTTCTCGCGGTAGGCTTCCTGATTTTCCACCAAATTCTCCAGATGTTGGAAGAAACTTTCATCAGTCAAGTCTTCTTCCATCAAAACTTCCGCATAGCCCATTTTTTCGAAAGAACGCGCATTCAAAATTTGATCCCCGCGGCTGGCGGCTTTGGAAAGCGGAATCAAAAGCATCGGTTTTTTCAGCGACAAGAATTCAAAAATGGCGTTGGATCCGGCACGCGACACGACAAAGTCGGCCATGTTCAAGACATGGGGAAGTTCTTCCGACAAGTATTCAAACTGGCAATAGCCGGGTTTTTGAATCGACTCGTCCACCTTTCCCCGCCCACAAAGATGAACAATTTGAAACCGCTTTAGAAGCGTATCCAAGTTGTTGCGAACCACTTCATTGATAACGCCAGACCCCAAACTTCCGCCCATGACCAGGATCACCGGCTTCTCTTGGGTGAATCCGCACAATTCCCTTCCCCGTCCGGGGTCCCCGTGTTTCAATTCTTCCCGGATGATGGCGCCGACATACTTTCCTTTCTCCTTGGAAAAATGTTTGGCCGTTTCCGGAAACGTGGTGCAAACTTTTGTTGCAAACGGAGTGGCAATCTTATTGGCCAGCCCGGGCGTCATGTCGGATTCGTGAATGATGGCAGGCACCCGGTTCAACCATCCTCCCAGCACCACCGGAACCGACACGAATCCTCCCTTGGAGAAGATCAAACCCGGTTTATGGCGGCGAATCAGCCGGTATGCTTCAAAAATCCCTTTCAGGACTTTAAAAGGATCTTTAAAGTTGTTCCAATCAAAGTACCGGCGCAGTTTTCCGGTCGAAACACTGTAATATTCCACATCTTTCAGTTCGGAAACTAATTGTTTTTCTATTCCGTCTTTGGAACCGATATAAATCACTTTCCAGCCATCTTCCAAAAATTTAGGAATCAGTGCCAAGTTGACCATGACGTGGCCGGCGGTTCCGCCACCTGTAAACAAAATGGTTTTATTCATCTGTCGTTTCCCTTTCTAACAGTGTTTTCAGCGACAACGTTATTTTAACAGCTTTTTTTCCTGTTGCATTGAACAATGTATGAAAGATGTAACCAATCCACCCCTGATTTCAACAAAAAATGTCTTTTTTGGAAATTCCATACTTCTTCATCTTGTTCAAAACGGTGGTATGGCTCACCCCCAGATGGCGGGCGGTTTTCCGTATGCTTTTGAACCGCCGGATCCCGGCCTGCACCAGTTCCTTTTCATACTGTGCGAGATGTTCTTTCAAACTGCGCCGGGGAAAAGCGAAATCCGTATCCAACACATCGCTCAGATAAACTTCTTTTAATTCGGTTTCTCCTTCCGGGCAAAGATAAACGCTCCGCTCCATCACATTTTGCAGTTCCCGGACATTCCCGGGCCAGGAGTGTGCCTGCAGGCGAAGGAGAGCCTGGGAGGAAAGGGAAAGAAGCGGACGGCGGGACCGGGCGCAAAATTTCCGGAGAAAATGAGTTGCCAGAAGCGGGATGTCTTCTCTGCGTTCCCTTAACGGGGGAATGGTGACCGGAATCACATGGAGGCGGTAATACAAGTCTTTGCGGAACCGGCCCCGGCGCACCAGATCCGCCAAATCCCGGTTGGTGGCGGCAATGATCCGCACGCGAAGAGGAATCCACCGGTTTCCGCCGACCCGCCTCAATGCCCTCTCTTCCAAAACCCTCAATAATTTGGCTTGCAGATTGAGCGGAAGCTCACCGATTTCATCCAAAAACAGCGTCCCGTCCTGCGCCAATTCCATCAATCCTTTTTTTCCGCCTTTCCCCGCTCCGGTGAACGCTCCCTCCTCATAGCCGAACCATTCGCTTTCCATTAACGACTCCGGAACGGCGGCACAATTGATGGAAATAAAAGGGCCGTTGGCCCGCCGGCTTTCAAAATGAATGGCCCGCGCAAACAATTCTTTTCCCGTTCCGCTTTCCCCCTGTAACAAAACGGTCGCTTCCATTTGCGCCACCTTTTTGGCCGTTTCCACGCATCTTTTCATCGTTTCGCTTTGATGGATAATGTCCTGAAACTGAACCATTCCCTTCCGGTTGACAGACCGCAGCAATTGGCGGACCTGATTCATGTCGCGAATGACGATCACCAAGCCGGACTGCCGTTTTCCGCCGGAACGGACCGGAATAAAACTGGCCAGTACTTGAATCATGTCCGGACCGCGGCAGATGGTCACCGGGACATTCATCTGCTCTTTCCCCGACTGCAAATATGTCCGTAAACATTCCGGGTCCGTTCCCCAAAGTCCGGGAAGATCCTCTTCTTCCCAATCTCCCGGAAAAAGGCGCAGAATTTCGGCCGCCGCCCGGTTCATCGCCTGAATTTTCAACCGGGCGTCCACCAGGATCATTCCTTCAGAAACCGTTTCCAAAATGGTGTTCATTTGTCCTTCACGCATCTCGGACGGAAGAATTTGAACCGGTTCCAATTCCTTCACCCCGGGGATTTGCCTGATCCGTTCCGTCAACTTTTTAAACACCCCGGAAGGAACCGACCGGATTTTCAGATGAATGCTTCCCGATTCCACCTCCATCCGCTCAATGTCGACATGATCGGCCAACAGACAGGAAATCACCTCATGCGTCATGCCCACCCGGTCAATGGTTTTAATGCAGAGGGCGATCGTTTTCATTCGTTTCCTCCTTCCCGTCCCTCTTACTTTTATCTTAGCGGAAGGAAAGAGGAAGATCGATCACACAAATGAAAGAGCTTCCTCGAGATCAGCCAAAATGTCCTCTGCGTTTTCAATCCCCGCGGACAGGCGGATCATGCCGTCGGAAATGCCCATTTTCAGCCGCTCCTCCCGCGGAACCACCGCATGGGTCATCGAAGCCGGATGCTGGATCAGTGTATCCGTTTCCCCCAGACTGACGGCTAATTGACAGAGCGAAACATGATTCAGCAACCGGACGGCGGCTTCATATCCGCCCTTCATCTCAAAGCTGATGACTCCGCCGGGCTTTCGCATTTGTTTTTTGGCCAATTCAACCTGAGGGAAAGAAGAAAGTCCCGGGTAAAATACCTGTTTCACTTTGGGGTGTTCCGCCAAAAAACGGGCGATCTTCCCCGCGTTTTCACAATGGCGGTCCATGCGCACCTCCAATGTTTTCAATCCCCGGATCAAAAGGTAGGCGTCCATCGGCGACAAAATCGCCCCCAAATCTTTCAAGGTGGTTTTTTTCACGTTTCCCAGCAGATGGCGGGGGCCAGCCGCAATCCCGGCAATCACATCCCCGTGACCGCCGATATATTTGGTGGCGCTGTGCAGCACAATGTCACAGCCCCATTCCAACGGACGCTGCAAATACGGAGACATCAGGGTATTGTCCACAATGGTCACAATTCCGTGCCTGCGGGCCACGGTTGAAACCAACTCCAGATTCACCAGCTCAAGGGTGGGATTCATGGGGGTTTCAATATAAAAACAACGGGTTTCGGGACGAATCGCCTTTTCCAATACGGCTTCTTCCATCATGGAACACATGGAAAAACGGATTTGAAACCGCTCCTGCAACCAATGAAACAGACTGTACGTGCATCCGTACAAGCCTTTGGAACAAACCACATGATCCCCGGCCTTCAAAATCCCCAACAAAACCGAGGCAACCGCTCCCATCCCGGATGAAAAAGCCAACGCCGTTTCCGCTTTTTCCAACACAGCCACTTTCTCTTCCAACAGGCGGACCGTCGGGTTGCCCAGCCGGGTATAAATAAATCCGTCCTCCCGTCCGGCAAAACGGTTCCCGCCGGTTTCCGCCGAGGGAAACACAAACGTCGAAGTTTGAAAAATGGGCGGTGCCAACGATCCTTCCATTTCCCCGTGACGTATCCCGGCATGAATCGCTTGGGTGGAAAAACCCCATTTGTTCTTTTCCATCCTGGTTCCTCCCTTATCCGTCATTCATTGCAAAACAATTGCAAAATCCGTGCCAAACGGTGCGATGGAGTTTTTCCGCCCGGTTCCATAAGAAAATGGCAACCTGTCTTTCAACAATGGAAAGATGGGTTGCCACTTACCGGCACTCCAAATTAAAAGATTGCATCCAATTGCTTGATGTCTTCCTCTGTCAAGGTCACGTCCAGGGTTTTCAAATTCGAAAGCATCTGTTCCGGGTTTCTTGCCCCCGGGATGATCGCATCCACTTCTTTCCGGTGCAAACACCAGGCTAACGCCAAATTGGCTGTATTGACCCCTTTGGATTTGGCCATCGCTTTTAATTTCTCCACTTTTTCCAGACTCTCGCGGTAGGCTTCTCCTTGAAAATAGGGCAGATTGGCCCGGTATCCCTGAATGGTTGACGTTTCATCATATTTTCCGGTCAAAAGTCCGGAAGCCAGCGGAAAATACGGAACAAAGGAAATCTGATGCTCACGGAGATAAGGGAACAGGGTACGTTCTGCTTGCCGGTTCAACAGATTGTATTCTCCCTGATACACATCCACATATCTGTCCTGATTGGCCTCTTTCAGCTGTTCAAGAGAAAAATTGGATACGCCGATGGCGCGGATCTTCCCTTCTTCCTTCAGTTCCTGCAACGCCCCGACCGCCTCTTCTTTGGGCGTATCCTGATCCGGCATATGAATATAGAGAATGTCGATGTAATCGGTTTTTAAACGCTTCAAGCTTTTTTCGGCTTCCTGTTTCAAAAAAGACGGGGTGTTGTCTGCCACCACCTGATTGTTCACAAATTTGGGGCCGATTTTGGTGGCAATCACCACATTTGTCCGTTTGCCGCTTTCTTTCACCACTTCCCCGATCAGCTCTTCCGACCTTTCGGGGCCGTACAGATAAGCGGTGTCCAAAAAATTGATCCCGTTTTCAATGGCTGCTTGGACCACTTCTTTTCCCGCCTGGCTGCCGACCTTATTGGTCCCCAAACCAATGGGATGGACGGTGAGACCGGTTTTCCCGATGGTCACTTTTCTTTCCATCTTATATCCCCTTTCTGTCCACAAGATTGAAACAGTTGGTTGGCATCTCCATCCTCTGCCCTCTGCGAAACCCGAATGAGGAAAATCACCAGTCCACCGGGCGATAATCTTTGAAAAACTGTCCATTGGGCGGTTTTTTAGCATCCATCCCCAGATAAACCGGGTCACAAATCCGGGCCGCGGCATCTTCGCAGTCCAACGGAGGTGGAATGGGTTCCCGGATTTTGGCCGGGAGTTGATTGGACACCCATCCCGGATCAACACTGTTGACAAAAATGCGATCCCGCTTGTAATCTTTGGCCATCGTCAATGTCATCATATTCAGCGAAGCCTTGGCCATATTGGTATGGACATGGTAGCGCCCTTTGCGTTTGGTCCGAAAGATCCCTTCCTTGGAAGAAACATTGATGATAAAGCGGTTCAGATGGGGACTTCTCAGCATGGCCGGTTTCAACCGGGTGCTGATCAAAAAGGGCGCCGTGACATTCACCAGTTGAACTTCCAGCATTTCCGTCAATGAGATCTGATCCGGTTTGGCAATCCAGGCATTGTTGGCAAATGGAGGAAGATTCGCCGGATGCCGGGACGGGCTGGCCACGGGCAGGAGAAGATTTTTCTCATCATACGGTTCCGTCCCTTGCGCAAATGCATAAACCGGCAACTCCCTTCCCCGCTCTTCGCCGGAACCCAACCATTTCGTTTTCCATTCCCTTTCTTTTTGCAACAGGGCCTGGTACGCTTCATCCGGAAGCCGGACCGTCTGGGCTGCGTTATTGACAATGATGTCAATATAGGGAAATTGCTTGTTCAAAGAAAAAGCAAATGCCTCCACGAGGTCAATCCGCCGAAAATCCAACCCGTATACGTGAATCCGGTCTTTCCAGTCTTCCCAATCCGGCTCCTGAAAGTATCGCCGGATGGCATCATAAGGAAACCGTGTGGTGACAATCACCCGGGCGCCTTCGCGCAACAGGCGCAATGCCGTATGATACCCGATTTTCACCCTGCCGCCTGTCACCAACGCGACATAAGAAGTCAAATCATGGCGGGCAAGGCGTTTCTGTTCGTTCAAATTTCCGCATTCCACACACAATTTGGGATAACGGGGATGGGAGGAATCCATCCGTTGTTTGCATATGTAACATTTTTGTTTCTTTTCTCTCTGAGCCGGTTGATGCGGATTCGTCATTCAACTCTCACCATTTAAATATTTTATATTTACAAAAAATCATATCACATGATAAAATTTTTTCACACAGTCGCTTAATGAAAGCGCCTGCCCCACGCAGGAGATGAAGGTAACCAATCCTTCCTGTGCCCTGCGATAGTTTAAATGAAAACGCCAGCCTTTCCCGCTGGAATTGCAGGTTCCATCCTGCTCGCAGGGATCCCCCTTCGGGGGATTTTCTTTTCATACCGGTCTGAAGGTGCCGGCCAGGGATTACCGTTTAAAAACATGAATCTGCAACAACCAAAACATTGTCATCGTTGCATGAATGGCACACGATCATTTTTAATCATCCGGTCATCAGATGACCTTATGAGGTGAAAAATGGAAAAGAAAATGAAGATGAGATCTGCTTTGAAAGTGCGTAAATCCTATGAAGAAGTGGCGGACTTGTTAAAAGAACACATTTTAAACGGCACCTACCAACCGGGCGAGCGCTTGCCTTCCTTCCGGGAATTGAGCGAACAAATCGGAGTGGGCCAATCGACCATCCGGGAAGCGGTCAGCTCGCTCAAAACCATGGGACTGGTGACGATTCGCCATGGAGAAGGGACTTTCGTCACCCGGCTGGACCCCAAAAAAGTTTTGTCTGAATTTAAACCCTTTCAACCGGTGACCCGCCAAGATCTCCTTTCCCTTCTGGAAGCACGCAAAGTCGTTGAAACCGGCATGGCCCGGTACGCTGCCGAAAGGAGATCCGGGGAGGATTTAAAAGCCATGGAAAAGTCGCTTTCCGACATGAAAAACGCGGCGGCTGAAGGCGAACTCGGGGATGAGGCGGACCTGGCTTTTCATTATGCCATTGCCCGTGCCAGCCACAATCCGGTGTTGGAATGGATGATGGAATCCATTTACGGCATCTTGTCCAGATCATTGAAAGAAAGCCGCCAACAATTGTTTTTGATTCCCGGTTACCCGGATCAATTGCTTCAGGAACATCAGAAGATTTATGAAGCCATTGCCGCCCAACATGCCGGGGAAGCGGAAAAATCCATGTTCACGCATTTGGCGAATGTGGAGCAAAAATTGTTTGCCAACCGCAAAAAACAAAAAAACATGCGATGAACCGGGCAGGTGATGATGGTGAAAGTATCGTTGTTTGTTACTTGTTTGGTGGATATGTTTTATCCGAATGTCGGAAAGGCCACTGTTGAATTGCTGAACCACCTGGGTTGTGATGTGGAATTTCCGGAAAAACAAGTATGCTGCGGACAGCCGGCTTATAACAGCGGTTATGTCCGGGAAGCGAAAAGTGCAGCCAAAAACATGATTCAAGCCTTTGAACATGCGGAATACATCGTGACTCCTTCCGGCTCCTGCGCCACCATGTTCAAAGAATATCCGCGTCTTTTTCAAGACGATCCCAAGTGGAAAGAGGGCGCTGAACAGTTGGCCTCCAAAACGTACGAGCTGACCCGCTTTCTTGTGGATGTTCTCGGGATCACGGACACGGGAGCCCGGCTGGACGGAAGAGCCACATATCATTCGTCTTGCCACATGACCCGTCTGCTGGGTGTGAAAGACGCACCTTTCACGCTTCTTTCCAATGTCAGGGGATTGCAGCTTGAACCGCTCCCCCAAGCGCGAAATTGCTGCGGCTTCGGAGGCACGTTTTCCGTGAAAATGAGCCCCGTCTCCACGGAAATGGTCGATGAGAAAGTCAACAACATCCTGCAAACCAAAGCCGACTACCTGATCGGGGCGGATTGCGGATGCCTGATGAATATCAAGGGGCGGCTCGAACGCCTGGGGCATCCCGTTCAAGTGATGCATATCGCGGAAGTTTTAAACAGCCGTTAAGGAGAGATCACAATGGCAATTAAAATCAGTGAAGATCCATTTGACCACCGGGTACAACAAGGATTGGAAAATGCCACGATGCGGCAGGCGGTTGCCTCGGCCCAAGAACGATTGCAAGACCGGCGCCTTTCTGCCGCCAATGAATTGGGAAACTGGGAAGAATGGCGGCTTTTGGGCGAGCAAATCCGCAAGCACACGCTGGAAAACCTCGATCATTATCTGATGCAACTCAGCGAAAACGTCGCCAAGCTGGGCGGCCATGTCTTTTTCGCCCAAACCGCGGAAGAAGCCGTGCAATACATCCAAAACGTGGCCAGGCAAAAAAAGGCCAAAAAAATCGTCAAATCCAAATCCATGGTGACCGAGGAAATCCATTTGAACCCGGCGCTTGAACAAGCGGGTTGTGAAGTGGTGGAAAGCGATCTCGGGGAATACATTTTGCAAATCAACGACGATGTTCCTTCTCATATCGTCGCTCCCGCGCTTCACAAAAACAAAACACAAATTCGCGAAACCTTTCAAAACAAACTCGGCTATGACCAATCGGACGACCCGTATGAAATGACCAAATTTGTCCGGCAGATTTTGCGCGAAAAATTTATGGAAGCGGACATCGGCATCACCGGGTGCAATTTTGCGGTGGCCAACACCGGCTCCATCTGTCTTGTCACCAATGAGGGAAATGCCGACCTGGCCATTTCCATCCCGGACACCCACATCGCCGTAATGGGAATGGAACGGATTGTCCCGACCATGGAAGAGCTGGATATTCTGGTCAGCCTGCTTTGCCGGAGCAGTGTGGGGCAAAAGTTAACCAGCTATATCACCGTGGCCGGCCCCAAACCGCCAGGGGAAAGCGAAGGACCGGAAGAATTTCACCTGGTGATCGTCGACAACGGCCGGTCAAAGATTTTAGGCTCCGAGTTCCGCTCCATCCTCCAATGTATCCGCTGCGGGGCGTGCATCAATGTTTGCCCGGTCTATCGCCACATCGGCGGCCTTTCATACGGATCGGTCTATCCCGGGCCGGTCGGGGCGGTTTTAACCCCTCTGTTGGCCGGGTACGAAGACTTTCAGGAATTGCCTTACGCTTCCAGTTTGTGCGGGGCATGCACCGAAGCATGTCCGGTAAAAATCCCCCTGCATGAACTGTTGATCAAACACCGGCAAGTGATTGTGGAACAAGAAGGGCGTGCCCCGCTGGCCGAGAAATTGGCCATGAAAATGTTTGAAATGGGCGCTTCTTCCGGCACTTTGTATCAGTGGGGATCCAAAATGGCCTCTGCGGCAACCCGTCCACTTACAGCCGGTGCAAAATTCAAAAAAGGCGTCGGCCCGTTGAAGCAGTGGATGGCATCCCGCGAATTTCCGGCCCCTAGCCAAGAGCGCTTTCGTGATTGGTATCAACAGGAACAGAAAAGAGGGAAAGCGGATGCAAGGAACGATTCATAACCGGGACCCTTTTTTAAAAAACATTGCCCGAAAGCTGGGACGGAAACAAAGGACGGATCCGGTCCCCCGTCCGGAATGGAAAACAGAAGTTCACCGGGAAACTTTAAAAGGCGCAAGCAGAGAGCAACTGCTGGAAATATTTAAAAAACAATGCCGGAACATCCACACAACCGTCATGGAAACCACAAGGGAACAACTGCCGGTAACGCTGAAAAAGCTGGTATCGGAAAACGGGGGAGGCCCGGTGGTCATCTCCGGGGATCCGCGCTTTCAAGAATACGGGCTCCATGAGCTGCTTCATGAAACCTGGCCCGGTCAGGGGATTTCCGTTTACCGATGGCAAGAAGGGAAAAAGGAAGAAAACATCCGGCAGGCCGCGTCAGCCAAATTCGGCGTGGTCTTCTGCGACCATGCCTTGGCAGAATCCGGGACCGTGGTTCTTCAAACCCGGGATGATCAAGGCCGGGCTTTAAATTATCTGCCGGAGAATTACATCGCCATCATTCCGAAAGACACCATCGTCCCGCGGATGACCCAAGCCGTCCACGCCATCAACCAAGCCATTGAAAACGGCCAAACCCCGCCCTCCAGCATCCATTTCATATCCGGTCCCAGCAACTCGGCAGATATTGAGATGAACCTGGTCGTCGGGGTCCACGGCCCCTTAAAAGCGTTTTATATCATCGTTTAAGGGCATCCATCGATGCCCTTTGTAATGTCCGGATCCGGAAGGTTTTCAAGCCGGATTGGAGAACGTTTCATGTGACCCTCAAAAGGAAAGGAGAGAATCCCGGTGACCATTTTGCATTCAGAAATCACCCGGTCCATTGCTGCTTATGCCAACCGGTTTTCCGTCTCCGGCATGCAATCCCTCCACCCTCTCATGGATGTGCTTCATCATTCCCGGGACATCACTTCCCGCGCCACTTTTCCCGGGCACGTCACAACAAGTGCCGTCATCATGGATGAACAAAAAAGAGTTCTGCATATCAGGCATAAAACCTTGAACGCCTGGCTTCTTCCGGGTGGACATTGTGAAAAGAAAGATCGTTCACTGATTGAAGCCAGCTTGCGGGAAGCCTGTGAAGAAACCGGCATCTCTCCGGAACAACTTCAACCCGTCCTGCCCCCAAATGTTCCCGTTGACATTGATTTGCACGAGATCCCCGAAAATCCCGAAAAAGGCGAACCTCCGCACTGGCACGCCGATTTCCGGTTTGCCTTCCGTTTGCAACCTTCCGCAAAGGTCATCATTCAGGAAGAAGAAGTCACCGGTCACGCTTGGCTGACGTTAAAACAAATGCCCATGCGCCGGCTGGCGGACCGTCTGCATGAACTGGTTGAAACCTTGGATTAAAAATAAATAATTTTTTATTTTGTACAATCATTTCGTCTTTATTGTGGCTTTTGTATAATCTATTCTGATTTATCCCCGATTCATCAGGATTTCATTTTTTATATGCTTATAGCGTAAGAAGAGAGGTGACCAACTACGGAGAACATAACTTGAGTAGATGGTTTTCCGTAATGATTAGCATGAGCAGGAAAAAGTATTATATTGTCATTCTTTTACTGCTGTTATCCATCATGATCTTTGGTTACCATGAAGCTTTTGCAGATCCGAATGGCGGCACGTTTGATGTTCCGCACATCGAAGACGAATTTACAAAATTCATCGTTTATGACCGGGACAAAGCCATCCAATATGCCAAAAAATGGAGTGACCCGGATAACCAAGGGAAATTCAATCCGGATTTCGAAAGAATGGATAGTCACGGAAGTAACCGTGGAGGAGATTGCGCCAACTTTGTCTCCCAACTTCTGCATGCAGGCGGACTCCCTATGAACGACGAATGGTATTATAAAAAAGGCAGTTTTATCCGCAAAATACCCATTTTAAATCGCGTTGTTGATTACTTCTCACCCAAATGGGCCGTTGCCGATGATCAATACCGTTACTTTTCCAATAAAAAGAACGGTTTTTCTGAGGAAACAATTGAAATCTCCACAATGGAAGATTTGATCCAGGCTGAAAAAAGCGGTGGTATCAAACCAGGAGACTTACTTTACTGGGATTTTGAAGGTGATGGTAAAATTGACCACGCAACTATGATTACAGGCGTGAATCAACAAGGACATTTGCTCTATTCAGGGCACACATATGATCAATTCAATGCTGAGGTTGGCGCTAACATAGCCCCCAATTATAAGTTACATATTGTAAAAATGAAAGATCAGATTGAAGTCAAATAATTTCTCGAAAAAACAGGAGGTTTTTTATGCATTTTTTCAGGAGAAGACCTATGGTGATTACCATCCTTTCAATCATATTCTTCATCGTCGCTTTTATTGTCTTTTATCAGTATGCCGTAAGCCATGTGATGGAAGTGGAATTAAAACAAGTAGAAGTGGATCCTTTAAAAAAATCCGTGCGAAGCAAAGATTCTCTTAACATGTATGGATTAAATCAAACAGAGAAAGAAAAAATCATCAACCATATCGATGATTACAAAAAAGTCACCTATACTTTTGAGATCAAAAACACTTCCCCGCTCGCTGACAGTGTCTACCACAGAGTTCAACCACTTTTCTCCGAAGATACAAAGAAACTGCTTGTGGTCAGTGAAAAGCAATTATGGTTTCCTCGGAACATCCCATCAGGAGAATCGTACACCACTTATCTGACGGCTGTTATCAAAACAGCCCCTTCCCTTTCGGATCAGGAAATCTTAAATATGGTAAGCAAGGATCGATTTACCATCACCGGCGGTCGGGAAGTATGGTCCATCCCGTTTGGGGATGAATCGGTTACGGTCGGTCCATTAAAGAAAAATTAAAAAGAACAAAAAAAAACGGATGGCCTGAAACCATCCGTTTTTTGCTTTTGGGATTTCAACGCAACATTTCGGGCTTGATTTCCGGAACAATTCCTTCTTTGGCAGCCCGGCTGAGCAATGCATAAATCGCGCTATACCCTTCTTCGCCGAGGTCGGCGGTAAAGTCGTTGACATAAAGGTCAATATGTTTCTTGGCCACTTCCGGATCCATTTCCTGGGCATGCTGCATCACATATTCCCGGGATGCTTCCGGATGGTTCCATGCATATTCGACCGAAGCGCGTGTCCATTCGGCAATGGACTTCACATCAAGGGTGCGGCGGGCAATGATGGAACCGAGCGGAATCGGCAAGCCGGTGTCCTCTTCCCACCATTCCCCGAGATCCGCCAACAAATGAAGTCCATAAGACGGATAGGTGAAACGGGCTTCATGGATCACCAATCCGGCATCAAAGGTACCTTCCCGGACAGCCGGCATGATTTTGTCAAAAGGAACCACCTGGATATCCAAGTCTCCTGATACATGCCGGGCGGTCCAGAGACGGAACAACAGATAAGCGGTGGAGCGTTCACTGGGCACGGCAACGCGTTTGCCGCTCAAGTCCGTTTCTTTGGAAGCATCCTTGGTCAGGATGAGCGGCCCGCATCCCCTTCCCATCGCGCCTCCACAGGGAAGAAGTGCATAGTCGGACAATACCCACGGCAAAGCGGCGGATGAGATTTTTAAAACATCCGGTCCATCCGGCCGTGTCGCCAGATGGTTGGTGATATCAATATCGGCATAGGTCACATCCAGTTTGGGCGCTCCGGGCACCAATCCATGCACCCAGGCATGGAATACAAACGTATCATTGGGACAAGGGGAAAAAGCGATTTTCATCGAACCACCTCCGTCAATGCACTGCTTGCTTTTTCCAAAGTTTGCAAGGCTTCATTAATTCGCCAGGCCGCCCGGTTTCGCGGGCCGACAAAATTGGACACGGCCCGCATTTCAAACACCGGCACGCCTTGCAACCGGGCCGCGGTGGCCACACCGAAACCTTCCATCCCTTCCGCCGCCGCTTCCGGAACACGCCGGATCAGCTCCTCTGCCGTTTCTTGTGTCCCGGTGACGGTGGACACCGTCAAGATCGGTCCGGTCGTAACGGATATCCCTTTATGTTGCAAAGCTTGTTCCATCCAACAGACAAATTCCGCATCCGCCGGGATCCGGGAGGTTCCCAGTTCCAATTGATCCAAAAAACAAAAGCCTTCCCCGGTTTCCGCGCCCAAGTCGGCGGCAATGATTTCACTGGAAAGCACCAGCGAACCAATGTCCGTCTTTCCCGGGAACCCTCCGGCAATGCCGGCATTGATCACCCAATCATACGAGGCGGCAGACAAAGCCATGGCTGTGGAGGCAGCCGCTTGGGCCAATCCCACTCCGGCCACCAAGACCTCGGCCTCAATCCCTTCGGTCTGCTCCAGCCCCCGTAAAACAGCTTCCCGTTCGGCCTGTACCGAGGTCACAACCAGCACCCGGCGCTTGGCACCGCCCTCCTTGTATGTTCTCGGCTTTGGCTTCATTTTCAATCTCCTTCTTCAACACTTGTCTGTTTTTCCATCATACCATATCCTTGATAGTTGGACGTTCTTTAAAGATTTTATAAATGATTCACAAACAAATAATTATGGATCTATTTAAATTATTGATATGATGAATAGTATTGGTGACTTGAGATTAAGCAACCCAGAGCTAGGAGAGAGTGATATGGGCTTTTTCAACCGATTTTCCGCGAATAACACAGGCGAAGCTTTGCAAGAGATTTATGAAGAACTCGGAAACATGTATCACCAAATTGAAAGAATCAAGCGGGAAATATCCTCGTTTCGCCAGATCGACCAGAAGCTGAAACAAGCCACGACGATCAACCAATCGGCTGTCATGATCTCACAAAAACTGAATGAAACGTACCGGGATGTACAGCTGATCCAAAAATCCATCCAGAAGGATGATCAGGAAACCTGCGCTTATATCCGCCAACAACGGAAAAACATAGAAGATTTGATCGGACAGCTACATCAAAAAACCGGGGAAATCCAAGAGGAAATCGAAAAACAGATGGCCGGGGCACTGGATCAACATCAAGAAAAATTCACCGACTGGGTGAATGAAAAACAAGAAGAAAAGCAGAAACAGCTGGATGAACATGCCAAAAAAATATTGGAATCCCTGGATCAGCGGCAAAAAGAATACGAAGAGAAAAAAGAAGAGCTGGATGACAAATTGAAAAACTTAAAGGAAACCATCGAGGCGGAACAAAAGAAATGGACCGAAAACCTGGCTCAATTGAACAAAGTCATTTTGGAAAAAGAAGAAATGTGGCAACAAAAATCAAAGCGGCAAACGATTCTTTTTTCCATTCTGTTTTTGCTGTCTCTGGCACTTTCCGCGGGGGCCTTGTGGTTTTAAATCGGTCAGGCTGTTGACAACAGCGTCAACAGCCCCGGGTTCTTTGTGCACTTCGGAGCCTTCCGGCATCAAACTTTTAATTCCTGAAGCAGAATCTTTCCAATCCCATCCCCGGTTCCTGTTCATTCACCGGGACTCACTGAAACGAAACCATCATCCACCGGCCGATCGGGACAAATCCCAAACGTTCATAAATTCTCCCGGCGTCCGGGTTATCATAAAACAAACAAAGTTCCTTTCCCTCTTGAAGCAGATCTTGGCACAGCCGGACCAGACAGGCGGAAGCCATCCCCTTCTTTTGATGCTCTTTTACAGTGCAAACCCCGACCACCATGGCAGAAAGCGTATTTTCCGCCGTACTGGAAGCTGAAGAAACCATCTGTCCGTCCACTTCGATGTAATAAGTCCGGGCTACACCTTTTTCCATGTTTCTTTTGATGGATTCCGGATTGTTACTGAATGAAAAGTGCCGGTATAACTCCATGATTCTCCCGACATCCTCAACGCCTGCTTTTTTCACCGGCCAATTTACTTGAGACTCCTTTAACGCGCGGCACTTGGCGTAATAAAGTTTCCGGATTTGAGACGGCTTGGAAGCGATCCACGGAATAAGAAAAGAAACCACATCCTCCAAGCCATTCAGGTTTTGAAATTCCGGATCTGAAACCATCACCTTGGCCAACCCTTCGTGGTCAAAATCATGACCGGGCGCATAAGGGATGTAATTTTGGTAATATTTTAAAAGCACCGCACGCAAGTTTCCATGATCATCAAAATCGCCCCACACCTTTTGGAACGCCTGATCATAACCATATGCCTCAATATCGCCGAGAATAAACAAGTTTTCCGCCGCTTTCGGCATCAAAAGCTTCATGCATGCTTCATGATCCTCTTCCGTCAACCTGCGAATCATGTTCCTCCCGCCTTTTCCACCCCGTCAGGGCATTTTTTCTCTTGTTGTTTTTCGGATATGGAAGAGTATATCACGAAATGAACAGAATTTTTGTAAACGAGTACACGAAAAAAATTTAATTTTCTTCTTGCAAAAATGATCTCCGGTGATTATAATACAATATGTAACTGAAAAACACGGGGCATTAGCTCAGCTGGGAGAGCGCTACACTGGCAGTGTAGAGGTCAGCGGTTCGAGCCCGCTATGCTCCACCAAAGGAAAACCCTCGGATGTTCCGGGGGGTTTTTATTTACAATAAGTTAAAAGGAACAACGACTTGAAACATCACTGCTCCTTTTTCCACTTTATACAAGACCATGATATACAACCACTAATAATTAGGATATTTCTTTAAATGAAACTTTAAGTTCGAAAAGTTATTATTGATGAAATAACGGGAGATTATGATCAAGAAGGGATGGACTTTATGCTAGAGTTCATCCCTTAACGTTATCTATGGAGTTTGACTAAAGTTTTTTTTAGTCTTTTCTTTCTTATGTATACAATTGGCTTTTGTATTCAGCATTTTTAGCTCTTTATACAAGCGTTTGATTTATCATGCAACATCGATTAACCCTTAAACTAGCGCTCTACCGTCTGTTCCTTTCTTTATTGGAGGTATATCAGCTCTTACTCCGTCATGTTCTATTTCAATAACACCAAGAAAACCGGTAATTTTCGAAGTATCCGACATAACAGGAAAATATTTCTCTAGCTCTTGAAAATTTCCAACTCGTTCAGTTAAATAATAGTACATTTGACGAGAAGGTAATACCAAGAATCCCCCAGCTAAATCACCTTCTAACATACCAAGTTTAAGTCTGTTTATTGCTCGATGACTTGAAGCTATGTTTCCTGTTTCCCATTCAACACCAAAATACTTTCCATCACTTAATTCTAAGGAAGAGTCAATCTTTCTATTTTTGATCGACTTCTTACTTACAATCTTTTCATCTTCCCAACCTAGCTGATTTAACTTCTCAATAAATGCATGTTTAATCGGCTTTACACCATTAGCTTGTTTGCGACAAACGAAGGTGACTTGATATTTGAACCATTTGGTGGAAGCGGTAACAACATATATCGCAGCCGAAATTCTAAAAAGACATTGGATTGGTATTGAAATAGGATCTGGTATCATCGTGGCCATCATTGTTTTCGCTTTTGAGGTTACTATTGCCACCTTTGTAGGTGTTGGGATTGTGTTAGGTGAAATCGTCAGTGCACTTACTTCATAGCCATGATCGGTGAATCAAGTATCCTAGCTTCGATCGGTTCCAGAATTCCTTGGCTAAACCGAGCTACGCCCAAAATGTTTGGTAATGCAGTGATTGCGGGAACGGACCAAAGCATAACAGATTACCTGAAAACAGGTATATTTAGTTTAAAACGAGCAATAGTGGCCGCTGCATTCGGTTTTTTCCTTAGCTTTGGCGGCTGGTACATAAGCAGCCATTTAGATGGCATTATAACTAAAATTAACGGACTCAGTCTTTCGACGGCATTCGAAATATTTGCTGATGGAACTGCTTCCGCACCAAAGACAATCGGTGATACCTCATTCGGTCAGTGGTTACAGAAGTTTGCCAGCAAATCAAATGGTAAAAAGTACGCCAGTGTTAGCTTTGAAGAGGAATCTTTGTTAAAGAACAGTATCCGAAGTAAATTTGGCGAAGAAGAAGGAAAACGAAAAATAGACTCCTTATTTCGAGCTGTTTACAACAAAGCGTACAAAGAAGATCCAACTAAAAAAGGTATTTTTGGTTTGCCTGATGACATTGTGGTTGATAACGGAAAAATCATTATTGTAGAGGAAGCAAAACTGTATTCCAAAGATGCCCTCAAAGATTTAGCTCTGTTAGCAGAGAATAAACCTCAACAATTTATAGAGGATGGTCTTCTCGTTAAAAATAGCAAAGGAAATGAATTTAATGCCTTTATTCAGTTATATAAACATAAAAATGCGATCGATTATCTAAATCAGCACTTGGATGACCTAATTATTCAAGAGAAAGCACGGGAACTTGGCATAACTCATAGAGCAGATAGTCGAATATTATATAAAGGTTCCCAGGCAGAGGATAAAGATATGAAAACGATTGTGGATACTTTTAAGAAAGAGCTTGGCATTGTTGTAAAATATCGCAAGGTTAAATTCGGGAAATGAGATATTGATTTCTTGGGTAAAAATGTGAAGGTATAAGGGGGATTGACTAAATGGATGAAAAAACTTATCTGGCTTATACCGGTTGGGGAAGATATCTGGT
Source organism: Thermoactinomyces vulgaris (assembly GCF_005886755.1). NCBI lineage: Bacteria > Bacillati > Bacillota > Bacilli > Caryophanales > Thermoactinomycetaceae > Thermoactinomyces > Thermoactinomyces vulgaris. The sequence continues at coordinate 512,038 of NZ_CP039710.1, read as the reverse complement.
GGATGGATATTGGAACACGGCAATCAAAATATGTGAAAAACTATTAAAGCATTGGGAAGGAATCAAAGCCATCACCAATTACAAGGTGGGGGATATTGCAAGAGATATTAAATATTCATCTGAATTCATCCATCTCGCCGGGACCCGGTTAAAGAACTTTGACGCTTTTAACGTCGTTTTTTTTAATCCAATGGTACAGGAGGAGCCATATGTTCACCGCATGTTTATCAGTGATTCGGTCCTGTCAATTTCCGAGTATGATGGCGGGAAATATTTCAAGGAGAATCCAGCGTTAACCGGTCATTTTATCCAGGTGATGAAAGACATTTCCCGGATCAGTGAGATTCAAGAACTGTGGTTAGGCGACTTGCGGGCTGGTTTTATGGGAAATATCTATTTTCTTTACCGTCCGGAAAAAATCTATGACTATCGGGCCTCTTTGGAACCTCATCCAGAGTGGCAAGAGTTATTGGATCTTTTGGAAACTCACTTACCCAGGGAAGTCATTGTGGAAACGATTGTCCGGGAAATCGGAAAAAATCACGTGGAGGATTTGAATGACGGTAAGATTTTTGTGCGTTTTTACGGGGAGAACTTGTTTGATATAAAGGTGGATAAGACTGATTTATTGCATCAGATCCGGTATAAAGTGGAGAGTTATTTGGACGACAAGAACATAAAATTTAAACACCTCGTTTATTAGAAAACAAAAACAGCCTGCTGAAACGTTTCATTCCATGATCCAGTCCCCCAAATGTTTCAATTTTTTTCGGGGGACTTTATCTTTTTATATTTTAACCATCAAATATTCAGCATAATTTTATTATGATGAAATATTTCATTTAAAAGAGGAAAGTGGGGTGCGATCCGTTGTTTGAAATTGAAATCACCTCTCTCACGCTGACCGGACTGGGAATCGGGATTTTGGCAATCTCCTTGTTAACCCTTGCCATCAGGGTTTTGCTGATCTGTGTCAACAAAAATAAATCCTGAACGGCCCCCCTGAAAGCTGGTTAAACCGTCGATTTCCTCTCTCAGTTCCATAACCGGAAGATAAATGAAAATCAGAGATTACATTGTGGACAACCCTGATTATCCTTCAGACGTTTGCTTTGGATACACATGGGATAACCTAGAGGATAAATTGCGAAATTCCCGAAAGAAAAAGGAGCATCCGTATGGATACAAGTCGTCCGTTATCCCGTGAATCCATGGATTCGGTTTTTTGGAAGCGCAATTTCTGGTCCGGGTTGTTGTTTGGCATCGGATTGATTGCTTTTTTCGATGAAGCAGTCTTTCACCAACTTTTACACTGGCATCATTTTTATGACCGGGCCACCCGCAGCATCGGGCTTGTCTCCGACGGGCTGTTTCATGCCTTCAGCTGGTTTGCGACGGTCTGGTCATTGTTCTTGCTGGCCGATCTTCGCCGGCGCCATGCCTGGCGGAAAAAGAGATGGTGGGGAAGCGTTGTGCTGGGAGCCGGTCTGTTTCAATTGTACGACGGAATCATTCAGCACAAGTGGATGCGGATTCATCAGATTCGTTATGTGGAAAATGTGTTGATCTATGATCTGGTTTGGAATTTGCTTGCAGTGATCATGATCATCGCCGGCTTTCTGGTCATCCGCTCACAAAAGAAACGGAAGGAGCGGGAAGCGTGAATCCGGTTTATACCCTGCTGTTCATCCTTCCGTTCGGGACGGTTTTTTTTGTCTATCTGTATGGTGCCTTCGTCCATTCCCGCCGTCGGGGAAAGGCATGGCCGCGATCCCGTACCGTTTTTGGGATTGTGGGGGTTCTTATGGCCGTCGTTTCGGCGACCGGACCCTTGGCCCATCTTGCGCATGCCGATTTTCGGTTTCATATGGGAACCCATTTAATTCTGGGCATGCTGTCCCCGCTTTTGATCCACTCGGCCCGCCCGTTCACCCTCATTTTTCGCACCCTGAGCATCCAAAACGCCCGGAGGCTTGTCCGTTTTTTAAAAACCCGGTATATCCGGACCCTCCACCATCCCGTCACCGCTTCCCTCCTCAATATCGGCGGGATGTGGGTGTTATACACCACCCGCCTCTGGGAAATGATGCATCAACATGCGTTTTTTTATCTTTTGATCCACCTTCACATTTTTTTGGCCGGCTATGTATACACCGCCTCCCTCTTGCAGTTGGAACCTTCCCCTGACCGGTACCGTTTTTCGTTCCGGGCTGCTGTCCTGGTTCTCTCCCTTGCCGCGCACCAAATTTTGGCCAAATTCATCTATGCCCATCCGCCTGGCGAAGTTCCAACGGACCTGGCAGAAGCCGGAGGAATGCTGATGTACTACGGGGGCGACGTGATCGACTTGGTGATCATCATCGTCCTCTGCCGGAGGTGGTATCAAACCCTGCAACCACGAAAAAAGCTTCCCTCCTGTCAACCTGCTTTGAAATCCTGAATAAAATTCCCGCATTTTCTGCCCTCCAAAAAGCAAAGCCTGCTTTTTGAAGCAGGCTTCTTTCGTTTATTCGGAACCGATTCCGGTGTTGGACCGGACATAGAGCTCCGTAAATTTCTGTTCCGCCTCCGGTTCACGGGAAAACACCGTTCCCAACCAGGCACCGATAAAACCGAGCGGAACCGATACAATGGCAGGGTTCCCCAGAGGGAAAAGCGCATCTTCCGGATCCATCAGGTTCGGGCTGATCAAAACAAGGAAAATGGAGCTGAACAGTCCGGTTAAGATCCCGGTGACCGCACCCGTTGTATTAAAGCGCTTCCAAAACAAACTGAAGAGGATCACCGGCAAGTTGGCGCTGGCCGCCACGGCAAAGGCGAGAGAAACCAGAAAAGCGACATTTTGGTTCTTGGCAAGAATGGCCAGGATTATGGACACAATCCCGACTCCCACCGAAGCCCATTTGGCCACCTGCATTTGCTCTTTTTCCGTGGCTTTTCCCCCACGCAAAACATTGGAATAAAAATCATGGGCAAAGGCACCGGCTGCCGAGATCACAAGCCCGGCCACCACCGCCAGGATGGTTGCAAATGCCACGGCGGAAATAAAGGCGAGAAAGAAATTTCCTCCCAATGCTTCGGCAAGCAGAGGGGCAGCCATGTTTCCGGCTTGATCCGCGGCGATAATTTTTTCCTGGCCAACCAGAATGGCCGAACCAAAACCGAGGAACGTGGTCATGATATAAAACGCCCCGATGATAAACATGGCCCAGACGACGGAAGTCCGCGCTTCTTTGGCAGTCGGCACCGTATAAAAACGGATCAATATGTGGGGAAGGCCTGCCGTCCCGGCCAGAAGGGCCAGTCCCAACGAAATGTTGTCCAGCGGATTGGTGTACAACAGTCCCGGCTCGAGAAATCTTTGCCCGAGCTTGTCCGAAACTTGATTAAACATCTCCACCATGCTGAAATCAAACCGGGCAAGCACCAGGAAGCTGAGCAAAACCGTTCCCGCCATCAGCAAAACCGCCTTGATGATCTGCACCCAAGTGGTGGCCAGCATCCCGCCAAATGCCACGTACAAAATCATCAAAATCCCGATCATTACAATCGATACCTCAAAATCGATCCCGAGCAATAACTTGATGATCCCGCCTGCCCCGACCAGTTGGGCAATCATATAAAAGGTGGAGATCGCCAAAGTACTCAGCGCCGCAGCGGAACGGACCGGCTTTGCCCTCATGCGGTAGGCCAGCATGTCCGCCAGCGTATACCGGCCGGAGTTACGGAGGGGTTCAGCAACGATGATCAACACGACCAGATAAGCGACCAGCCAGCCGACGGAATAAAGAAAACCGTCAAAACCTCCCAAAGCAATCAACCCGGCTATTCCGAGGAAAGAGGCAGCACTCATGTAATCCCCGGCAATGGCAATCCCGTTTTGCCAGCCCTTGATTGACCGGCCCGCCGCATAAAAATCCGTGGTGGTCTGCGTCCTTTTGGCGGCCCAATAGGTGACCAAAAGCGTCAGCAACACAATCACCAAAAACAACGAAAAAGCGGTTGTGTTCACGAAGCTTCCCTCCTCTGTTTCTCAATCAGACGCTGAATCAATTGATCGGTTTGGTTGGCATGACGAACATATAAAACCGCCAGGATCCAAGCCATAAAGAATTGGGAGATGGCAAACAGATAGGCACCATTGATGGATCCGATCAACGGAGTGTTGAGAAACTCAAAATAACCGGTGAAAAAAGGCAGGGCAAAATAATAGAGAGCGAAAAAGAACGTGGCTGAGATGATAAACCGGCGCTTCTTTTGCATCAGCTCGCGAAATTCCGGTGAGCGGGAAATTTCCTCCCAATCCGGATGCGTTGAGGCCATTCTGTCAACCTTCTTGTTTTCTGACAATGAATAAACCTCCTCCAAAGATGTTAATCTGATTATTAGATAAATAATATATATTCAAAAATATAACATATTAATTTATGAAAAAGTTAACTTTTTTGAAAATTATTTATTTAAAAATCATTTAATTCATCCCGCATAAAAAAGCCCCTTTGCTCCTTACCGGATCAAGGGGCCTGACATGGGTTTTATTTGGAAGCAATTGCTTCTTGTCGGGGTTTCTCTTTTTTGGAAGGATTCATTTTCTGGAAGGTGATTTTCAACAACGGTGGTGTGATAATAGTGGTCAAAATCACAACCAAAATCGTGGATGTATACCATTCGGCGGGCAACAGATGTTTACTTAATCCAAGGGAAGCAATGATCAAGGCCACTTCCCCACGCGAAATCATGCCAGAACCAATGCTGATGGATGAAGCGGTGTTAAATCCGGTCAAACGGGCTCCCAATCCGCAACCGATCCATTTGGAGAAAATGGCAAGAATGGAAAGAACAACAATCAATCCAATTTGACTGCCGAGTCCTTCGAAAGACACAGACAACCCAATACTTACAAAGAAAATCGGAACGAAAACGGAATAAGCAATCGGACTCAACTTTTCTTCGACCTCATGGCGCACTTTGGTTTGCGACAGAGAAAGACCGGCCGCAAAAGAGCCAATGATTCCTGCAACGCCCATTTCTTCCGCCATAAAGGCAAAGGCAAAGCAAATCATCAACGCAGAGCTGACCACAATTTCGGATGCGCGAATGCGGGTCATCCATTTCATGGCCCACGGAACCACTTTCCATCCCAACAAGATAATCAGGGCAAAAAACAAGATTTTTTGACCGATCACCAATCCGAGGCTGACATCCTGCAATCCGGAAAAACTCATCAAAAAGGCCAGCAACACCACCACAATGACATCATCGGCAATGGCCGCACCCAAAATGGTGACACTTTCTTTGGTTTGCAATTTGCCAAGATCCCGCAATGTCTGAACCGTGATGCTGACAGAAGTGGCCGAAAGCAATGCACCTAAAAACCAGGCAGTAAACGGTTCCATCCCGAACCAGATCCCAACCAGATAACCTCCGACCAACGGGAGAATCACTCCCCCCACAGCCACGGCAAGAGAAGAGGTGCGATTTCTGTTAAGCTCATGTATATCGGTCTCCAGACCAGCCAAGAACATTAACAAGAGAACACCGATTTCGCTCATTTGATGGATGATGTCGCTCTCTTCAATCCATCCCAGCACCGCCGGTCCCAAAATCACACCGACAATCAATTTTCCCAAAACAGCCGGCTGTCCGATCCGGGTGCTCAAATCGCCAGCCAACTTTGTTGCAACCAAAATTAGCAGTAATTGTGCAAAAAACATGGTTTCTCCTCCTCACCCCTCAAATTTTTTAAAAATTAGGTCAAAAAGAACAAAGGGAGCCTGCCAGTGACAGACTCCCCCTGAAAAACGTAATATGCTTTTTTTAAAAGGATAACATAAATACTTTATTTTATCAACAATTAAAATAAAAGCATTCATTGTGAAAACCATTCCATGGCTACCCTGCTTCCGACAATAAACACTTCATGCCCAAAGGTCCGGATAACCCGGCCAGGCCGTGCCATTTCCGCCCAATGACTTAGAAGCGGTTTTTCCCTTTGTCTTGATCAAGCATAAGGTACAAAACGAGTCCGGCAATGGTCATGAAAAAGCCCAGCCATTCGGTTTTCACAAAAAACATCAAGGGATCCGGGTGAAACACCGGAAAGGAACCGGCAAGCAAAACCAAGCCGGAAAAAGCCAAAAAATCAGCAAACACTTCCCCCGTTCCCATCTTTCTCAATCCCTGCCTCCAGAGCCAGTACAAAATCATGCTGTGCAAAACCGCCACCGGCAAATGAATCCACTGAAGGCTCCAAGCCCCATCCCAAAAAACACGGATCCATTGATTCACCGCCAGCACGACCCCCATCAAAACACCGAACAGGTCCAAACATCCGCGGCGCATCTGTTTTTTTAACCGGAAAAAATAAATCCCCAAATAGGAAAGTGCAATCAACAATCCCAACCAATCCCCATTCCCGGAAGGAGGCAAGTAAACAATGGTCCAGTGATATTTCAAAAACAATGAAGGTTCAAAGATCACCGCACTTAATTTCCAAACCAGCATTCCCATGGCAATCGCCTGGATGATAATATCCAAATCCCAAGCAGGATCCAATTTCTTCTTGATCGCCAACCATCTTGACAATGCCATTCCCAAACCTCCGCCCACGAAAAAAACAAACCACTCCAAGCGAAGCAACATGGGCCCGATTTGAATGAACTCCATCATCATCCCTGCCAATCCAGCGATTTCTCCATGTCCGTGTCCGGGAAATTCTCTTCATGATAAAAAAGCCCGCAAAAATCAACGGGCACTCCTCCATATGTTTTGATTTTTCGTCCATGCTTGTATAATTTCTTCCCCTTGCCTGAGGAGGATTTCTTCAGCCCGTCCGATCACGGCCAAACAAGCAGCATATTGCGGATCCACCTGCAGCGGGTGACAACCGATTTGCCCGACCCGGTCTTCACGGCCTTCCCACCGGGTCAATCGCGGAGAACCATCCCGGTTTGTCACCGTCAAGCGGGGCATTGAAACCGCCAACCCTTCTCCGGTCGCTTTCAAGATTGCTTCTTTCCATGTCCAGTACCGGTAAAAGGCCTCTTTTCTTTCCCCCGGGGGCAATTTCTCCCATTCTTTCATTTCCTCCGCGGAAAGCACCCTTTTCACCATTTCATCTTCAACCAGATCAGGATTGATTTGTTCAATGTCAATGCCGACCGGAGTGTGACAGGCAATGGCGGTCAGCACCCATTTTCCTGAATGGGAAATGTTCACTTCGATGGGTCCTTCATCCATCACCCGCGGCTTGCCGTGCGGCTTTCCGCAAGCAGGGCAATTTCGGGAAATTTTTATCTTTCGGGGATCTTTCCCAGTAAACCGGGACAGCAACAAACGCAGCAAAGCAAAAGACAAAAGCGACCGTTTTTGATCTTCTTCCTTTTGGTATGAACGAAATCTTTTTAATTCCGTATGGTTTAACAGAGCGGCGAGTTCCGGGACCGCCGCTGATAGAGGCGTTTGATAAATCCAGACCCTGCCGGGGATTAATGAATCCTTCGTTTGCAACGACAACCGCTCCTTTATCCGTTTACTTTCTCTTTGATGACACGATTCAGTTCCCGGCTCAACGTCTTGAAAAAGTCATCTTTGTTTCCATGGATAAAAAAATGGTCTCCCGGGTAGATGTAATGGCGGAATGAACCGTTCGAATGACGCTCCCACTCAAGCAGCGCTTCTTCGGAAACATCCAGGTCCCGCTCGCCTCCAAAAGCAATGACCGGACATGAAAGCGGGGCTGCCGGTTCATAAGTATAGCGGCTGACCACCGAAAAATCAGCGCGCAAAATCGGAAGCACAATCTCCAATAACTCCGGATTTTGCCAGACTTCTTCCGGTGTCCCGTTTAATTGGCGAAGTTTGGTGATCAATGCTTCGTCATCAGACAAATCGCCGATGTCCAGATCCCGGCGCGGTAAATGCGGCGCGCGGCTGGCCGCAACATAAAGCGCAACCGGAGTTTCCCCCTCTTTCTGAAACCGGACGGCCAACTCATAAGCGAGCAACGAACCCATGCTATATCCAAAAAATGCAAAAGGGAGATCGAGTTGTCCCTTGATTTGTTGACTGACATCTTCCACCAAGCAAGCCATATTCTCACAAAGCGGTTCGGTCAACCGGCGTCCGCGGCCCGGCAATTCCACCGGACAAAAGTCGACTTCCGCCGGCAAATATGATTTCAAGTCGTGATAAATATTCGACGAACCTCCTGCATAAGGAAAAGCAAAAAGCCGGAGCTGTTTCAGTTGATATGGATTTTGCACGTGTGTCATCCTTTCCCGAAAAATCCTGCTGTGTTTCTAAAAAAAGATATTCTTCGTTAAAATGATGCATCCCTTTTTCTTCCTGCACAAAGGTACACGCCCTGTCTGTCTCTCCTTTTTTCCATATGATGATAAAGAAAAGAAAGGAGAGATTTCATGCCTGCCAAAAAACATTGGTTAAAGAAAAGCCGTTTGTACAAGGGGAAAGTCGTGCGGATCAAACTGATCAGCGGACACACCATCACCGGCGTGATCACAGGGGTAAGCAAGGGCGGCATCCACTTCAAACCACTCAGAAAAAACAAAGATTCACAACTGAAAGCTTCTTTTTTCTTCCCCTTTTTTATTCCGTTTGCCGCGATTTTGTTTATTAAACTCCTTATTTTTTAAAAAGAAACCACCCTCAGCCAAAAAAATCAAATGCAAGGACATAACAGATTGCATGCAACACCTGTGTTATGTCCTTTTTTGTTTCGGGAAGGCCTCTGTCCGTTCATAATTCAAATATTTATCATACAGAGTATCGTGTATGTAAAAAACGAGAGGACAATATTCCCTGAAACGGGACATACCATCCTCCCGGTAAATCGGATTTGTTTATTTGAATATGCAACTTCTTTCAGGTTTAGCGATAAGTCACCCCGTCATATTGAACATATCCGACCGGGTCATGGGTGAAATGAATAACGGCATCACAGCAGTTATGCGGCGTTTTATACGCTTCGTCCTCCGGAATGAATTCCCCTTTGATCACAATCGAAGCACCGACGCGAAGATTGGGGATTTCACCGCCGATTCCCGATTTATCAATGCGAATCGCGACAAACGCCCGGCTGGGAATGTCACTGGCATTTCCATTTTCAATATCCAACACATTGATATTATTCACCAGGATGTGTTGATGTTCATAGTCCGAATCATATCCGCGGATCTCCGCAATCTTTGCAGATACCGTAACAACGGTGTCCGCCGCTTCAGCTTCATACGTTGCGGAAGGATGGACCGCCAAATCCGGCGCGGAAAAAACCGGTTGGGACAAAGAAATGGAGAAAATGAAGACAAAAGCCATCACAACAGACCAATAACGTTTCATGATCATTCCTCCTTTTCGTATCAATAGGACAATATATAATATACCGAAAAAATGTTTCATTTTTGTCAAAATACATGAAAAAAATGATTTTTTATCCGGGTGATTGCGTCGGGGGCCATCTGATGCGTCGCTTTTTTGCAGACTGTTGCATACGTATAAATTAACATCCTAAGGCAAAGGGGATCTCTATGTATCCGAAGCATTCAACCACTTCCTCCACCCATGAAGGAAACCGGTTTACCGAAGTCCATCATGAAGTTCATCATGAAGTACACTATGAGAATCAGCCGTTTTTCAGGACGGGCAGGCCTCAGCCGGTGAGCAGGAACGGTTACAACCGGCAAACCGAAATGCCGGATCCGGAAAACAGTCTGGTGATCTTAAACGACTATCTTGAACCTTTGGTTACGGAAAACACGCAAACCCGGGACAATCTGAAAACCTTGATCCAAGTGATCAACCTTTTCCATCTGCCCGTCATCATGACCTATGGCAGCTTGGGGTTATCGGATGCCTCCCTCATCCCCGAATGGAGAAAACTGCATTCCAAACCCGTCATCATTTCCCGCACCACCGTCAACCCCTGGGATGACTCCTGCTTTTCCGGCACCATCCGGCAAGCCGGAAGAAGAAACCTTTTCTGGGCCGGAGCCATTGCAGAGATCAGTTTAACCCTGCCGGCCTCCACTGCCGTCCAACACGGTTACACCTCTTACGCCCTGATGGACGTTTCCTGCTCTCACACCGCCGGCGGAATATGGATGGTCAGCCAGCAATTGCAATCTGCGGGAGTTTTGCTGACCAACGTATTGGAAACCGCCGCCCGGATGCAAAGAGACTGGCGGATGCCGGCCGGAAGACAACTGGAAGCCATTCTGCAGAAATATTTAAACCGACAAATTGAATAATGTGATCACTCCACATGTCGGAAAGACATGTTTTTTTGTGCAGAATTCAAAGGGAGCCGGAGTTTTCCGGATCAAAACGCCGTTTTCACAGGATTTCCCGCTTCTTTTCGTTCTTCTTCCGGTTTTACAAGTGCTCCATTGTGTGAAAAATGGAGTATATACTCTGTTTATTTATTTATATGGAGTAAATATTTCTGAGCGAGGTGCCCGTGATGTTCACTTCTTCCTTTGCAAAACAAACTTCCGGTTCCGCCCAAGCTTACCAAGAGGCTTGCCAATGGTTACCCGGGGGTGTGACCGCCAATATCAAATATTTTTCACCTTATCCGATCATGATGGAAAAAGCTGACGGGGCCTATTTATGGGATATAGACAAAAACCGTTATATTGACTACAACTTATGTTACGGAGCCCTTGTCTTGGGACACGGCCATCTCGCTGTCAACCGTGCGATCCAAACGGTGTTGAACGAATGGGGAACCACTTCGTTTGGAACTCCTCACGCTTTGGAGCAACAAATGGCCGAACGCCTGGCAGGCCTGTATCCCGGAATCGAGAAAGTCCGCTATACCCATTCCGGGATGGAAGCGACCCTCTTGGCCATTCGGCTGGCAACCGCCTGGACCGGAAAAAAGAAAATCGTCAAGTTTGACGGGCATTATCATGGCAGTTTCGACCAGGTTTTGATCAATGTCAATCCCTCATCCCCGGTTTCCGGGGCCATGCCCGTCGCCACCTCCGATTCTTATGGATTGTCTGAAGACATCGTGGCAAACACGCTGGTTCTCCCTTTTAATGATTTGGACCGAACCGCCGAATTTCTCCGGAGGCATCACGCGGAGATCGGTGCCGTGATCCTGGAACCGGTTCAAGCCGGGTACATCCCGCCGGACCCGGAATTTTTAAAAGGACTCCGGGAAGTAACCCGGGAGCGGAACATGGTACTCATCTTTGATGAGATCAAAACCGGTTTCCGCATCAGCTTGGCGGGAGCGCAAGGCTATTACGGGGTCTCCCCCGATCTGACCACACTGGGCAAAGTGTTGGGCGGCGGTTTTCCGGTCGGTGTGGTCGGAGGACGAAAAGACATCCTGGATTTATGCTCCCCCACCCGCGGAACGGACATCTTATCCATGGAATCGGGCAATGCCGGCGAAAAACCTTTGTTTCACAGCGGGACGCACAATGGTCATCCCTTAACCCTTGCAGCAGGATGGGCCACGCTGCAACTCTTGGAAAAGAAGGATGTTTATTCATCTTTGGAAAAGAATACTATGCGCTTGCGGAACGGAATCGAGGAAATCTTGAACCGCCACGGTCTCGACGGCAAAACAGTGGGAGTGGGCAGCATCTTTAATCTGGTGTTTACGAATCGCCCCATCCGACAAGTTTACGATGTATTGAACTCCAATCGTGACTTACGCAAAAAATTGGATTTTTTATTATTGGAACAGGGGATTTATATAAAACCGCTGAACCGCTTTTCCACCTCAGTGGCACACACTCCGGAAATCATTGATGAAACCCTGGAACAATTTGAAAAGGGGGTTTTGAAACTGATTAAACAGGAGATGATGGTTTGACAAAACAACCGGACATTTTTCAAAGAATTCGCCAGAAGAGCAGTCAGATGAGCAAAGCCCAGCGCCAAATCGCCCGCTATATCGAAAACAATCCGGATACCGCTGCATTTCTGACCACGGCCAAGTTGGCAGAACGGGCGGGAGTGGGGGAAGCCACGATTATCCGTTTTTCCACTTTCCTCGGCTATTCCGGATTCACCGACATGCAGCACAGTTTACAGGAACAACTGCGAAAACGGATCACCACGGTGGAGAGATTGGATCTGGCCGGTGACATTTACCCGGAAGAACAGCGGATTGCCTACGAAATTCTGAACGACGACATCGCCAATCTCAACCAAACGATTCAAATGCTGGATGCCAAAGACTTCAGCGAGGCGGCCAAACAAATTCATCATGCCGATACCATCACGGTGGTCGCTCTTCGCAGTTCCCACTCGTTGGGCTTTTTTCTCACCTTCTACTTGCAATTGTTAAAAAAGCATGCAGAGTTGATTACCGAATCGGACACCATGTTTGAGAAATTATCCACCCTGACGGAAAAAGACCTGGTGATTGGCATCAGTTTTCCCCGTTACACCTCGCGGACGATCCAAGCCATGCAATTCGTCAGAAAAAGAAACGTGCCGGTCTTGGCCATTACGGACGCACACAGCTCCCCATTGGCCGGCGTCTCGGATGTGTGCCTGGTGGCCGCGAGTAACCTGCCGTCGTTTTTGGACTCATTTGTTGCCCCGCTAAGCTTGATCAACGCGCTTTTGACGGCAGTCGCACGGATGAACAAAAACGAAATCACCCGACACCTGAAAAACATGGAATCCTTATGGGAGATGGAAGGCATCTATCACCAGCCGGATTCTCCCAAGAAAGAATAAAAACCTCCTGGAAATCAGGAGGTTTTTTTAATTGCATAAAAAAAGCAGATCCGTCTGGCGTCGGATCTGCTTGTCCCAAATCCCATTAAGCTTCGTCGGTTTGACGGAATTTGGTGGCGATTTGTTTCAATGCGGTTGAAATGTTTTCCAAGAGCAAGGTGAAGTTTTTCATGTTTTGTTCTGCTTCTTGGAAATCATTAAAGAAACGTTGTTTGGTCATACCTTCCCATTGACCTTCGAGGCTGTTGATTTGGCTTCTCAAGTGTTGGATGATTTGCTCACTTTCTTGGCGTTTTGCTTGGAATTGGTTAGCTACTTGCTCGACCTGAGCCGGATCAATTTGAATACGAGGCATTCCGTATAACTCCTTTCGTAAAAGCCAAAATATATACATTGAAATTATATACAAAAATTATTGTTATAGCAATATTCTTCCTTTTATATTTTATATGAAAAGTGTTTCATCATGCTTCATCAACACTTTCGGACGGTTTTTTTTCAACAGACGGCCAACGCTGTCTTATCCGTTCCGTCCAAGTAACCGGCGTCCAATCCCCTGAATAAGGAAGTGCTCCTTTCACTTTGGTGTAACGCCGTTTTGCGAAATACCCTTCACCGGCCCGCAAACTTTGCTGAATCGGCCCCATGGAGTAAGCCCTCGACTCCGATGTTGGAATCTTGAAGAACGACAAATCATTCGGATCCAGACTTGCAAACAAAAAGCCGGTTTCCATGGCTTTTACTTCCGCCAGCCAGTTATCACTGCTGTACGGGAAGTTCGAGGGGGTTCCGGAGATGATCATGTAGAAGTTTTTACTCCGCCCCTGCGTTGCAATTTGGTTCAGCTGATTTTGAAGATCAAAGTTATTCATCCGTTTGCTGAAGTAATCGGCATCATCGATTACCAGCACAATCGCCGGGCCTTCCTTTTTCTTTTCATTGGCGGCAGCCAAAACGGCTTCAAACCCTTTCGGTTTCACGCGCTTGCTCAATTTCTCATCAATCTGCTTTAAAACTTCCTTCAGTTCCTCTTCGTCGGTGGCATATCCCTTCACATGGGGAAGTCCTGTCACCATGGCCAACCCTTGATCCCCGAGGCGGAAGTCCACTAAATAAAATTCGATTTCATCCGGTGAATAAAAATAGGAAAGGGACAACATCCATGTTTGCAAGAAAGACGTTTTGCCACCTTCCACCGGGCTTCCGACCACAAAGTAAGGACCGTCCTTCAAACTGACATAAAACGGGGTCAAATCATCCATGGAGATGGCGACCGGTGCTTCCAAATGATTCAAGGAAGCCTGGTTTTCTTCATGTTTGACAATCAGCTCTTGCAGTTCCACCACTTCCGGCAGAGAACCGATTTCTTTCGGGCGTTTTCCGGCCCAAGCATCCGCGAGAAGCTGCGCTTTCTCCCGCAATGTCCGGGACCGCTCGATTTCATCCGCACCTTCGGACGGAAGTGCGCTCTGGAATTCCAAAGGCGGAACCTGTCCTTTGACAAATCCGCGCCCTTCCGGCAAACTTACCGGCGGTGTCCTTAAACGGCCCACTGCGTAATAATAATCGCTCGGATCTGCCAGCTCAAAGGAAACCCCCAAGGAGAAGTTGTTTCTCACCCGGTCAAACATGTCACTTAATTGGTTCATGGTGACAATGAAGTGGATTCCGAAGCCCACGCCGGTACGGAGCAATTTCTCCAATTGATGATGTTCTTCCTCATACGTCGACTTGAAGCTGACATACCCGTCCAGCACCACGATGATGGCCGGAATTTTTTCCGATGCCGACTTGCGGTAAGCCTGGAAGGTTTTTGCTCCGGACTCAACGATTTTATCCCGCCTGCGTTCCATTTCCTGCGTCAGGTAACGGAACAAGCGTTTCACCCGGTCCGGCTCGTCATCCTGAATGATTGCCCCCATATGCGGGAGATTTGCCAAATCACGGAACATGCGACCAAAGTCCAGGACATACATATGCACATCATCCGGTGAATGTTCCAAAGCCAGTGACATCAGCAGATTTTGTACAAATGTGGTTTTACCGGTTCCCGGCATTCCGTATACCGGCAAATGGCCTTCGTTCAACGGAATGCGCAACGTATCCTGATTTTGGTTTTCCGGGTCGTCAAACAAACCGACTGCCGGTTCCAGCCAGTTTTCTGTCGGCTGCCAGGTTTCCCCGTCCCAACCGGGCGCGTTTTCCCCACGCAACTCTTCCAAAAAGAGCTGTTTGGGCAAAGGCGGGAGCCATGGGCCGCCAACCGGTTTGATCCCCATTTCTCTGGCTTGTTCGGCCAAATAATCCACCAGCACATCCAATTGTTTTTGGGTTCTTCCTTCTTTTTTCTTCTTCACGGACGATGTTCGTTTCGTCCGGTCCACTCTTCTTCCCGTCAAGAGCACTTCCTTGATGGATGCTTCTTGATTTTGCGAAGAATCCGGGCGGTAAGGAGCCCCGCTCCATGCAAATTGAACCAACTCCAACAGTTCATTGCTACCCACTTGGAAATAACCGCGTCCCGGGTTGGTGATCCATGCAGCATCCGGGATTTTCAACATTTCACGGCTGTCTGCTTCATCTTGTACGCGCAAGCAGACTCGGAAACGGGCGTTACTCCAAATCTTGTCATCCACAACCCCTGCCGGTTTTTGCGTGGCCAAAATCAAGTGAACCCCCAAGGTTCTTCCTTTGGCCGCAATCGAGATCAATTCATTCATGAATTCGGGTTGCTCTTTTTTCAACTCCGCAAATTCGTCGATAATAATCACCAAATGAGGAAGCGGATTTTCTTCGGCATGGCCCGACCTGAAATATTCATCAATATGCTGAATGTTTCCTGCCTCTTTAAAAATCCGTTCACGCCTCATCAATTCCGCTTTTAACGAAATCTTGGCCCTTTCAATAAGATTTCCGTCCAAGTTGGTAATCACGCCGGCCAAATGCGGGAGGTTTTCAAAAATATTGGACATCCCGCCCCCTTTATAGTCAATCAACAAATAAGCGATATCATGCGGATGATATTTCAGCGCTTGTGCCGCGATCAAGGCTTGAATCACTTCACTTTTCCCCGAACCGGTCGTACCGGCGATCAGCCCGTGCGGACCGTGTCCTTGCCGCTCGATTTTATCGTGAATATTCAAGCGGACTTTCTTCCCGCCGGCGCTCATTCCCACCGCAACCGGCAATGTGTTGGGGAAACGGTTCCGCTCCCAGAGGCGCTTGACATCCATTTCCTCCATCTTCTCAACTTCCAATAAGTCGAACAAAGTCAGCAATTGCGGGATTTGATTGGAACGGTTGGCTTTCAAACGGACCGGAGCCAATGCCCGTGCGGACAAATCCGCAATTTCCAGCGAAACATGGTCCGGATAAAACTTGTATTCCCACTTGTCTTCTTCTTTTTCGACCTTGGTATAGTTCGTCTCTTTCAGGATGCCGCCTCCCTCTTGCACTTCAAGCACCGCCTGACATTGCATGGGCAAAACTTCTTTGGAGTCGGCAAGCAACAAGGTACGCGCACCGACTAAATCCGGCTCTTTCAAAATCAAAGGCAGGATCGCTTCATCTTCCAACAAACCGGGGTCGGAAATGAGAAAAACATAATAAGGGAGTTCCATCCCCATCATTTCCCGGTTTTTGTTCCGTTTCCGGCGGCGCAAAACTTCATACAAGTGATCGACCAATTCCCGGGCTTCTTCATAATTGGATGCCAAGTACCGCACTCGGCGCTGGTCATCCCAAACATGGGGAAACCACCGGATCCAATCCCAGCGATCGGCTTCTTCCTCGTTATAAAAAGAAACGATTTTCACTTCATCCGGCGAATGGTGCGTCACGATTTGAATGATCAGATTGCGGAAGGTGCTTAAAATCGAATCCCGGTCTCCGACAACCCCCACCACTTGCCGTTTGTTCAACGGGAGCAACACCGGGACGTCTTCCAAGAGACCGTATTCTTTCTCCAGTTCTTTGGCCTCATCGATGAGCGGTTCCCGCTCATATTCATCCTGTTTCGGCGCCACGATCGTCAGCGTTGAAGGCACATCGCCATTTCCCAACCGCAAGGACAAAAAATCGCTGTCATGCGGCGAACGTTCCCACAAGGAACTGTCTCTCCGCTGCATTCTTCTCAGGCATTCATGCGGCGAGGGATTCCATTTCCGGAGCAGTTCCGCTTGCCGGTTTTCCTTTTGTTCCAGATCTTCTTGGTATTTTTTCAGGAGATTCCGGTATTTTCTCTCCCGTTCGACCAAGTCTTGTTTATATTTCTTCTTGTTTGATAAGTAAGTGAAAAACGGAAGGATGTACGAAAAAGCCATCATAACGGAAGAGATGATCGAAAACATATACCAACTGGAATTCCCCAATTTCCCCGATTTAATCATGTAAATATACAACCCGATGGTGGTACAGGTCATGAGAATGGGGAAGATCAATTGCACGTAAGAAAAAGTCGGCGCCGTCGGCTTTTGAGGCGGTTCGCTGATCTCAATGACTTCCCGGGGCATCTCTTCCTTGATCCTCGGTGATCTCTGAAAAATAATGCTCATCACTTTCTCTCCTTTACCGGTTTAACCATCGGTCTTCCAAGTTTCAAGAATCCCCTTGATCTCTTCTTTTTCAATCAAGCCCAGCTGTTCGGCCAGATCGTCATGTTTTTCTTCTTCCAACGGCTTTCTTTGAATCCGGAGATAAAACCCGTCCATGACTCCATAGTTTTGAAGCGTCTTTTTTTCATTCATTTTTTCCCAATTGCTGTTTTTGTTTTTGATCTCCAAGACAAACCGGTCCTGTATGTTTTGCAGATGTTCTTCAAGCGTTTCAACCATGATCGGAATCAACTCTCCGACTTGAACATCGGTGGGAAGTTCCAAATCCACCCAGTCTTTTTTTTCGTCGGAACCGTAAATCACGGTGACAATCACACTCAACCGCCGCTCCCTCCTTTCTTTTTAAGAAACCGAAAGGGGGGAATGAAATGATTCCCCCTCAAAAACCGATCGACTCATTTTTGCATCAATTTCCACATTTTCAAATACTTCACACTTTTTGACTCCATCATGAAATTATGTATACTTTCCTTCATCCAATCACAAGGAATGAACATCCTGCTATGACAATTTTTATTTTTTAAAGGAAAAATCTCCGGATTCCATTAATATAAATTTTAATCATTAAATGTATAATAATCAATACGGAAAACTCGTGTATATTTTGTGAATAAGCAATTTTCCCCACGTTGCTTCTTTTTTGCACAATAAAGGGATGCGGATCCAAAACGGCCCGCATCCCTTTAAAATATTTCCTTTATGAAAAGAAATCTGCCAGGAAACTCAAAATGAGTCCGACAACGCCAAAGTCGGCATCCCCAAAGGTCGTTTCCCGGAATCCCAAATCCCCCAACGCCGGCAACAACAGAGCCGGCAAAAAGCTGATGATGAGTCCGTTGGCAAACGCGCCCAAGATCGCCCCGCGGCGCCCGCCGGTCGCATTGCCAAACACCCCTGCGGTCGCCCCGGTAAAGAAATGGGGGACAAGTCCCGGAACAATCACCCGCAGGCCGAATAGCGGCAACACAAACATGCTGACCAATCCCGCAACAAAGCTGGATAAAAAGCCGATAATCACGGCATTGGGAGCAAACGGGAACACCGTCGGACAGTCCAACGCCGGCTTGGCATCGGGCACCAGTTTTTCCGCGAATCCTTTAAAAGCGGGGACAATTTCGCCGATCAACATCCGCACCCCGGCCAACACCACATACACACCGGCTGCAAAGGTAATGGCCTGAATCAGGGAATACACCAGATAGTTTTGTCCGTCGGAAAGCTGCGACTCAATATACCCCGATCCGGTAAAAAGCGCCACCACTATAAACAGGATCGCCATCGTCAGAGAAACGGCAACCGACGTATCCCTTAAAAATCCCAGCTGCTTCGGCACTTTGATCGATTCGGTCGATTTTGACTTATCCCCGGTCCATTTTCCAACGGCGCCTGCCACCAAATAGCCCACGGAACCAAAGTGACCCACGGCAAAATCGTCAGACCCCGTGATTTTACGGACATACGGGAACAAAATCGCCGGGGAAACCACCATCAAAATCCCCAGAATCACAGAACCGACAATCACCAACAGGGCCCCATTCAATCCGGCGGTGGACAAGATCACCGCAATCAGGCAAGCCATAAACAAGGTATGGTGTCCGGTGAGAAAGACAAATTTGAGCGGGGTAAACCGGGCCAAAATCAGGTTCACGACCATTCCGAAAACCATGATCAAAGCCGTTTGCGTCCCAAATGTGCTTTGAGCCACAGCCACAATGGCTTCATTGTTCGGAATGACCCCCGAAATGGAAAAGGCACGGTTGAACATTTGCCCGAACACATCCAGCGAACTGATGATGACATTGCCACCGGCAGTAATCAAAATAAAACCGAGTACCGTTTTCAACGTTCCCGAAATGACTTGCGAAACCTCTTTTTTCTGCAACAGCAAACCGATCAAGGCAAAAACACCCACAAGGATCGCAGGCGTTGCCAAAATATCGAGAAAAACATTTAAAAGTTCCATTTTCATCGCCAACTTCCTGTCCATTATGTCAATCGAGATAAGGAGCGATTTTGGTTTTGATTTCCTCAAGATTCATTACATTTTCCAGTGCGACAATGTTGCGGGTTCCATCATCAAGTTGTGAAATAATATCTTGCGCTCCGATATAAAGATCCGCCTCTTCCGAACGGGCTGACGCCAAATCGGTATGCCCCACTTCCGCTTCTTTGCCCAATTCATTCAATGCTTTTTTCACGTTCAGCTCCATGATAAAACTGCTGCCCAGTCCATTTCCGCATACCACCAAGATTTTCATGATACGCCATCTCCTTTCGAATATTGGTGAATCATCTGCAAAACTTCTTCCGGGGTTTGTGCTTGGATGAGCTTCTCGATCTCCGCTTCATCGGATAACATTTCCGACAATTGTGCAAGCGCCAGCAAATGGGATTCACTGTCCACCGCCGCCAGCACAAAGAGTAAATGGACCTTTTTCTGTTGCGGAAAAAGCACCCCTTCTTCCAATCGCAAAAAACTCATCGACAGTTGATGAACTCCGTCATCCGGCCGTGCATGAGGAATGGCCACTTTCGGTGCCAACACGACATAGGGCCCCAATTCATGGATCGAATCAATCATGGCTTGGACATATTGTTCTTTGACACATCCTTTTTGGACCAGCGGCTTTGCAGCCAGCCGGATGGCGTCTTCCCATGAATCAGCCTTCTTGGCCAGTTGAATCGTCTGTTCGGTGATTAATTCGTTCAACATCGGTTTCTGACTCTCCTTTATTGATGAAGGAGCGAAATGGTTTTGCGCGAACAGCGAAGCCAACGCTTTGGACAGACCAGCCCGGTCATGAATGTCCGCGTACTGCTCAATGATGTTCAAGATATGCTCCTCATTCGTGGAAAAACCGTAAATTTCCCTGGAAACTTCACTTCTTAAACGCACTTTTTCTTCTTGGGTCAAAATCGGAGGAATCAAAAATAATTTTGCTTGCGTCCGCAAAAACACCGTGGAAAAAACCAAGTCACACGGATAACGTTTGGAAAAGAACTCCCTCACCGTTACCGCATCCAAAAACAGGATATCCGGAAACAAATCCCTGAGCCCGTGGGTCAGCAAATTGGAAATGGCAATTCCGTTGGGGCAAACCACCACCGCTTTCGGCCGGTTGGTCAATTCCAATCCTTGTCGTCGGAGCCATCCCCCAAAATGCATGGTAAGATAAGCCAATTCGTCTTCCGGAATGGGTTTCCCTACTTTTTCTTCAAACGGAACGGCACACTTTTTCACCAGGAAATGGAGGGCTTCATGCTCCTCTAAAATGATGTTCTTCAAAGGATTGGGCAGTGTCAGCCCGTATTTAATCCGGTAATAAGCCGGATCCAGATGCATGGCGATCATCGAAGCCAATTGTTCCTTTTCCGAAAAATAAAGGCATCCGATTTGCTCAAAACGCCCGATCATCTTTTCCGCCAATTCGTGCATCGGCTGATCCGCCTGAGAAAAAATGTTTCCCGTCAGCAAAAGCAAGGCGATATAAGCTTGTTCGCGACTGAAAACCGGATCGGAAAGCGGGAAACGAAGCAGCCTTTTCAGCAGGTTTCCGGCCGCCGCAAATGCTTTTGTACGCGTAATTTCATCCCACTTTTCCGGCCATCGGACCCGGTTCCCCTCTTCGATTCTCCGGATTAAAAACATCAACAAATATTTCAGCTGATTCAAATGTTCATCCATATAACGGATATCCAGCCGTTTTTCGGTCTCTTCCAACTGATGCAACACTTGGTCAGCGGAAATTCCCGTGCCTTGATCCAACACGGTGTTTAAAAGCATTTCACCGTTATCCCAGCGAATGCACTCGATCACTAGCCACCTTAACAAGTTCCTTTGCTTCCACTCCGGGCCGGCAAAGCGGTACCCGTCAGCCCGCGAATAGATCAAATTCACTCCGGCTTTGCGAGCCTTTTTCCTCGCTTCTTTCAGATCGGCCAGTGCCGTGTTCCGGCTTACGTCCAATAAACTGGTGACATGGACGAGCGACCACGGTTCTCTTGCAATCAAAAGCGAAAGCAAGAGCATATTCACTCGTTCAGTGCCGGTCCAAACATAATTTTTTTGTTCGACGGCATCCCATCTTTGCAAGTATTCCTCCAATGAAGAAGGGATGACAAATCCATGCTGCCGGACATATCGAATCGCCGGGAGATTTTCTTCTTTCAACCAGGAATTAATCTTCTCCAAATCATAGGTGATCTGGCGTCGGGACAGCCCCAGCCTTTCCTGCAATTGTTTCCATGAACTGCCCGGGCGGGATGCAATTTCATGAAGCAATCGAATACAGCGTTCATCAAGTTGCATGGATCATCCCTTTCTTTCTTCAGTATAAGGAAAAAACGCAGGAGATAGAAAACGTTTTCATCCCAATTTTTGTCCAACCCCTTTGTACAAATTTGGGTTATGGATTATCCAAGCATTGATTTTTCACCCATTCCCGCAGAACCGCGGCATGGTTGTGAATTGGATCTTTGGCTGCATAAAGGAGGGTGACATGATCCTCTTGCAAATACCGGCAAATCCGGTCGACCCATTGTCTGCATCCGGGATCAGTGGCCAATTCCTTCCGGTAAAGCACGCGAAACTTCTCAAAACGATCCGGCCGGTGGCCAAACCAACGGCGCAACTCCGGACTCGGCGCAACCTCTTTCATCCATTCATCCAAACGGGTTTGCTCTTTTTTGACTCCGCGTGGCCACAAGCGATCAACCAAAATCCGTTTCCCATCTTCGCGGACAGGTGGTTCATAGATCCGTTTCAATTTCAATTGATAAACCATTTCCGCATCCTCCTGTTTTCAAATTATTATACCAATCTGTCAAAAAACCAATTCCGGCACAAATGTCCTTCAATTTGAAACAGGACGGGGTGGTCGGTGAGCGGTTTATCCTTCCGAGAACGAAGCGGGATCGAAAAAAGAGAAAATTATATCCGCAAACATTTGGGAATCCCCGACGATTTCCGTGTTGTTGCCGTTTTTGGTTTCCCTTCTGACTTCTTTGGATAAAACAGTTTATGTTCATATATTCACAAATAACTCTTGGTTTAAACATGTCATAAACGTTGTAAATATTAGTTTTTTTATAGTGATAAGAAAAAAAAGCACCCTTAATGTGAAATATTTCACATTATGTCCATTTCTTTTCCCATCTTTCGGAAGTATACTGTAGGTGATGGATCCATCATCCCATGAAACAGTCACCAGCAGGCCGTTGGAATAAAATTGATTTTCTTTGGAAACCATTCATTAGCGTATGGAAAACCAGGCCACTTTGACCGGAACGAGGTGTTCCCCATGAATCTGTGGACCCAAACTTATTATCCATTGGAAAGCTCTTGGCTGTCGGCGCTGATTGCCGCCGTTCCCATCGCCTTCTTTGTGATATCCCTCACAATCTTACGCTTAAAAGGCCACATCGCGGCTATATATACCACCTTGATTGCTTTGGCGATTGCAATCCTTTTCTATCACATGCCTGTCCCGATGGCTGCCGGTGCGGCCGTTTTTGGCTTTGCATACGGGTTGTGGCCGATTGCCTGGATCGTCATCACAGCCGTCTTGCTGTATAAAATCACGGTCAAGACCGGACAATTCGATGTCATCCGGTCCAGTATCATCGCCATTTCCCAAGACCAGCGTCTGCAACTGTTGTTAATCGGTTTTTCATTCAACGCTTTTTTGGAAGGGGCCGCCGGCTTTGGGGTTCCGATTGCCATTTCCGCTGCACTGTTGGTGCAACTCGGTTTCAAGCCTTTGCAGGCCGCTTCTCTCTGTCTGATTGCCAATGCGGCTTCCGGAGCTTATGGAGCCATCGGAATCCCGGTGATTGTCGCCGGTCAGGTGTCCGGCATCGACAAAATGACGCTTTCCAAAATTCTCGGGATTCAACTGCCTGTCATCTCTTTCCTTGTCCCGTTCCTGATGGTGTGGATGATCGATCGCTTCCGGGGGATCAAAGAAACCTTTCCGGCACTGATGGCCGTGGCCGGCTCCTACACACTCACACAATATCTGACCGTGACGTGGATCGGTCCGGAACTGGCCAATATCACTTCATCGCTCATCAGCATGGGGGCGTTGGTTCTCTTGTCGAGATACTGGAAACCGAAAAAAATATTTCAACTCCAACACGGCGTGCCATCCGCACCGCCGAAGCAAGTCACCCTTTTTGAAGTGGTCAAAGCATGGTCACCGTTTTACATCTTGACAGGGATCATCGGACTGTGGAGCAGCCATGGCTTTAAGCAATTATTTGATCCCGGCGGACCGCTGGCTTTTCTGACCACGTATCTGAAAATCCCCGGGTTGCATCAAAAAATTCTCATCGCTCCGCCCATTGCTGATAAATTGACCCCTTATGATGCCATCTTAAAACTGGATTGGGTTTCTTCCACCGGAACCGCCATTTTCCTCTCCGTCCTTTTGACTCTTTGGTTGTTCCGGATGGATCTGAAAACGACAATTCAACTGGTCAAAGAAACATGGTCGGAACTGTGGAAACCGGTGATCACAATAGGTTTTGTGCTTTCCTTTGCATATGTCGCCAATTACTCTGGCATTTCCTCCACCTTGGGATTAACCCTTGCCAAAACCGGCGGACTCTTTCCGTTTTTCTCACCCGTTTTGGGGTGGCTCGGCGTTTTCCTGACCGGGTCGGTCGTCGCAAACAATGCCCTGTTTGCCAACTTGCAACTGGTGACCGCACACCAAATCGGGGCATCCCCGGCTTGGTTGGTCGCCGCAAATACCAGCGGGGGGGTGATCGGAAAACTGTTAAGCCCGCAATCCGTGGCCATTGCCACAGCAGCTGTCGGCAAAGCGGGACAGGAATCCGGTTTGTTCCGCAAGACGTTAAAAGTCAGCCTTTCCTTCCTGCTGCTGACCTGTATCTTTACCTATCTTTTGAGCTTTCTGTTCCACTAAGCTGAAACAGAAGTGGGGAGTGTTGTACGATGAAAAGAAAAATTGCTCTGATCGGAACCGGATTTGTCGGATCCAGCTATGCTTTTGCGGTGTTGAATCAAGGATTGGCCAATGAACTGGTCCTGATTGATATCAACAAGAAAAAAGCAGAAGGGGATGCGATGGATTTAAACCATGCTTCCCCCTTCGGATCACGCATTTGTGTCCGGGCCGGAGATTATGAAGACTGTAACGATGCAGACTTGGTCGTCATAACCGCCGGAGCCAATCAAAAGCCGGGAGAAACCCGTCTGGACTTGGTCAATAAGAACGCGAAAATCTTTCAAACCATCATTGCAGAAGTGATGAAAAGCGGTTTTGACGGACTGTTTCTGGTCGCCACCAATCCCGTTGACATCTTGTCCTTTCTCACCATGAAGTATTCCGGCTTCCCGGCTCACCGCGTCATCGGCTCGGGAACCATTCTGGATACGGCTCGCTTCCGCTATCTGCTCGGCGAAGCTTACCAAATCAACCCGCAAAACGTGCATGCTTATATCATAGGCGAACACGGCGATACGGAACTTCCGGTCTGGAGCCATGCCTATATCGGCACCCGTCCGGTTTCCGATTATTTGAAAGAAGGAAAAGGCCCGGACAAAGAGCAGTTGGATCAACTGTTCACCCAAGTGCGGGATGCCGCTTACCAGATCATTGATTTGAAAGGTGCCACCTACTATGCAATCGCCATGGGACTGGTGCGTTTGACGCAAGCCATATTTCGCGATGAAAATGCAATCCTGACCGTCTCCACGCTCCTGAAAGGAGAATACGGTCTGAATGACATCTGTCTGGGGGTCCCGGCTGTCATTAACCGCTCCGGGGTTCGCGAAGTTATCGAACTTAATCTCACGGAAGAAGAACGAAAAAAATTACACCATTCCGCTGATATCCTGACCAAGCAACTGCAATCCTTGAAGTAATTCCCACCTTTGACCTGACCACCTCCCAATGAAAAAGCCTGTGCCCCAAAAAAGGACACAGGCTTTCCCCTCCCTCATGATTTCTGTCAATAGGCAGCCGTTCTTGCTCCCCGGAAATAGATCCCGTTGTCATGGATACCATGCGCATAAGACGTCACATGATGATCGTTGACCTGTTGGGTGAAGCAAACCGTCTCTCCTCTCGGAATATCACAATTGTATGTGCGCCCGTCGCTGTTGCGGACAATTTTGGCTGTGCCCAACCCCCAGTTCGGATCATGCGGATAGTCGGCGGTAATCCGTGCCCAAACCGTCTCACAGGACGGACTGTAACGCAATTCGATGATCACCGTCAATGCTTGCCGATTGAACCGTGACCGCATCATTTGCACATACGGTTTGATTCGGCCAGGTTCCGGTCCAATCCTCCGACCAGGCATAGGTTTCCGGCTGAAAACTGAAAAAAGACATGCTGAACACGGTGATCAATGAAAAAGCCACAGCAGTGAATTTTCTCATTTAAGCCCTCCAAACGGAATTTTTAAAATTCGCACACAAATGCCGCAAGAAATCTATCCGTCAGATGACTTCGAATCTCCCATTGTTTTGAAATGATGACCGCTCATTTCTTTTGGTATAATATCCATGACGAAACACCGGTTTGATTTTATTCACTGCGGTTTGCACAGAAGGTGAAAGCACCATGAAAAAAATCTTGCATCTGGATTTGGATGCATTTTTTGCCAGCGTGGAACAACTCGATTTTCCCGAACTGCGGGGAAAACCCGTCATTGTCGGGGGACTGAAAAACCGCGGTGTGGTCTCCACCTGCAGCTATGAAGCCAGGAAGTACGGCATCCACTCGGCCATGCCGACCGCCAAGGCCCGGAAACTCTGTCCAAAAGGCATTTTTTTGCCGGTAAGGTATGAACGTTACCGGGAAAAATCCCGTGAAGTACGGAACATCTACACCGAATACAGCGACCGCTTCGAAACCGTCGGATTGGATGAAGCCTATCTGGATGTCTCCCATTACGACAATGCTGTACCCGTCGCACGTGAAATCAAGCGGCGGATCCGGGAGGAAACCGGGCTTACATGCAGCATCGGGCTTTCCTACAACAAATCCATGGCCAAAATTGCCAGTGATTTAAAAAAGCCGGATGCCTTTGTCATCATACGGCCCGGACAAGCCATGGCGGTGTTAAAAAATTTGCCGATCGGCGCTTTGCACGGCATCGGAAAAAAATCACAAAAGCGTTTGCACGCCATGGGAGTGGAAACGGTTCGTGATTTCTGGCGCTTGTCTTTGGAAGAAGTGACGGCGATGTTTGGCAAGTTTGGTCATGATTTATATGATCGTGCCCGCGGGCAGGATAACCGCGATATTGTCACCGATCGTTCCCCAAAATCCCACGGCCGGGAAATCACATTGCCCTCAGACTTGTATGACAGGGAGGAAATCGCCCGGATCGCCCGCGATCTTCTCGCGGAGACCGAGCAAAAACTGAACAAGAAAAAAATCAGGCCGCAAACACTCACCCTGAAAATCAAATACGCTGATTTTACAATGCATTCCAAGCAACGAACAACAATACCGGGCGCCGACTGGGCCAAAGTTTTGGAGGAGTTGCTTGATGCCTTTGATTATTCAGCCGGCGTCCGGTTGGTCGGGGTGTCGCTGTCCAATTTTGTCGAGCCGTCTTCCGATATGTATGAACAACTTGTGTTGCCTTTGGGGGAGGAATGGGTTTGAATCCGGTTTTATTTTGAATGATTTTTCTCTGACACGAGTGCGGCGATTTTATCGAAGGTTTTGGACTCATTGGAACTGGAAACCATTTGGATCCCCATTTCCTGAATGCGCTTATAGGCTTCATCCAGCTTGTTTTGCAGTTCGGTAATCGTTTCGTGGGATGCTTGCAGTTGCTTTTTGAGGTTTTCGCATTCGGTTTCGAGGATCTTTTTGTCCGCTTCCACTTCTTTTTTGAAGGCGGCTTCGCGGATGGCCAAGACTTTTTTCATCTCTGCGTCCGCTTTTTCCTTCGCTTCTTTTTTCACTTCCGCGATTTTGTCCGGGATGGAAGCCACTTCCTCTTCCAACTCTTTCATTTTCTCTTCTCGCTTCAGGAGCTTTTCTTCGCGTTCATCCAATTGCATTTTATAGGCATCCAGTTCTTTCGTGGTTTTTTCGACTTCCGCTTCAAATTCTTTCCGCTTGCTTGCCAGTTCATCTTCCAACTGGTCATAAGACTGTTTTTTCTGGCGGGCGAATTCGTATTTGAACTCTTCTTCGCCTCTTTTTTTCTGCAATTCCAATGCTTCTTTTTGCTCTTTCAGCATGGTTTGGTACTCTTTGCGGGCGATTTCGATTTGCTTTTTGATCTCTTCCAGTTCATTGGTCGCCTTTTCCTTCTCTTCAGCCAATTCTTTCTCTTGGGATAATTTCAATTCCTGATGAGCATTGACCAATCCCGCAAGGGTGTGGGCTTGTTTCTCGATATCAAACAGTTCTTTGAGTTCGGCTTCTTTGATGGCAATGGCTTCTTTGACCGTCTGCAGGTTCTTGGTCTGTTCTTTTAAATCACTGTCGATTTTCGTCAGCAGTTGAACAACGGATTTGGATAAATCGGTGATTTTGCCTTCGATGTTTCCTTCCATCAATTGATCGGCTTTGTTGGTGATTTCGGCTTCTTTCTTCTTTTTCGCCTCTTTGGCTGCATCCAATTTTCCTTTTTCCAGTTCCGCAATTTTCTTTTCTGCTTCACGAAGCGCTTTTAAAATGGTCGCTTTTGTGTCTCTTTCAGTGATTTTTTTGCTCATGATTGCTCCCCTTTTTCTGATGATGACAATAATATTTTAAAATACGAACATACGTTTGTAAAGTCTTTTCCTTCAAATTTATTGCCTTTAATAAATAGATTCATTATTTTGAATATTACCCCCTTGCAGGACATTTCCCTCCTGAAAAAACATGCAAGGACGGTTAACCCGATCAGATAACCGTCCCTTGCAGTTAATTGGCACAGGAAGCATACTCACGCAATACATATTTTAAAACTTTCCCCATGCTGTTTTTTGGAAGCTCCTTAATAAATTCCACATCGATCAGTTTATAATCCGCCAGATTTTCACGCGCATGATGGATCACTTCTTCTTTGGTAATATCATGGCCATCCGCTTTCACAATGTATGCCCGGGGCAATTCTCCCCAAACCGGATGCTTGACACCCACGACAGCCACCTCAGCGATTCCTTCCATCTGCAGAAGCACGGATTCCACTTGGGCCGGGAACACTTTTTCCCCGCCACAAACGATCATGTCACGGAGACGGTCGATCACATACAAATACCCTTCTTCATCCACCCGTCCCAAATCTTGCGTGTGATACCAGCCGTTCTTTAATACCTTTGCCGTTTCCTCCGGATTATTCCAATAGCCGGCAAACACCTGATCCCCGCGCACCAGGATTTCTCCGATCTCTCCGGGAGCACACTCCACACCCGTCAACGGATCGATGATTTTGATTTCAGTCAGATATAATCCTTTTCCGACAGAATAACAGCGGTTGATGTCCATTTCCGGCAAGAAATAAGTGACGGCACCGGTGAATTCGGTAGCTCCGTAAACTTGGATCACTGAAAATCCCAAATCGTGAAAAGCCTTGATGTAATTTTCCGGAACCAGGGAACCGCCGCAAACAATTCCGCGCAAAGAAAAAATGTCCTTATCAATGGTCTTCAACATTTCCAACATAAAGGGCAACATCGACGGCACCGACATCATTCCGGTGATCTTCTCTTCATCAATCAGATTCCACAGTTTGGAAGGAGTGAAATTGGATGCGATCACCAAGGCCATTCCCCGAATCAGTGCGTTGATGATAAACATCATGCCGCTGATATGAAAAAGCGGCGTCACAAACAAAAAACGGTCAGCCTTGCGAAGATCCAACGTGTTCACATTGGCCAATCCCGCCGCATACACATTGGCGTGGGTACTGATCACCCCTTTGGGATTTCCGGTGGTTCCGGAAGTGTAAATAATGGTGGCCATATCGTTTTCATGGACTTCCACATCGGGTTCTTCATCCGATTCGGTATAAAAAATGCTGTTGAATTGTTCCGACACCTGCTCTCCTTGAAAAACACAGATCACTTTCTCCACACAATCCGGAAGCACTTGCAGGCTGTCCTTGAAATCCTCATCATATAATAAAACTTTGGCTTGACAGTCTTTTAAAATATACTGAACCTCCACTGGTTTTAACCGGCAATTCACCGGAACCGTAACCGCGCCGATTTTGGCTGCCGCTAAGTATATGATCGGAAATGCGTATGTATTCTTGCAAAGCATGGCCACACGGTCGCCATGTTTCACGTTGAGACTCAGCAAATAATTGGCCAGCTGGTTCACTTTCTGTTTATATTCACGGAAAGTAAGGCGCTCGCCGTTATAGATGAGCGCTTCCAAATGTGGGGACAGTTCCGCCCGGCTGTTCAGCAAGTCTCCAATCACCATGTCTTTTCGCCTCCTTTACTAACATTTAAAACAAATAATATATTCTTTTATTTTACTATACAATTATAATATAAAAATATTAGCGTTTTTGAAGCAGGAACTTGCCTCTTTCCGAAAATAAAAGCTGACCGGCAAGTCCGAACAGGACCTCCCGGTCAGCCATCCCCACCGGAATCATGCATTTCCCAATCCGATCGGCAAAATATATATCACCATCATCGCAAAATGAACAGCGGTGCCGGCCATGATAAACAAGTGAAAAATTTCATGAAAACCAAATTTACCCGGAAAGAAATCCAGCCATTTGGTCGCATAAATGACGGCTCCGACGGTGTAAAACACCCCTCCCAAAACCATCAACAAGATCGCACCGGTTGGAAGCGCACGAACCAATTGCACAAACGGAACCACGGCGATCCATCCCAAAGTCAGGTAAAATGCGGTCGAAACATAACGCGGAATGTGCATGAAAAACAACTTCAACACGATGCCGAGAACCGATAACCCCCATACACTGATGAGCATCACCCATTGAAAGGTTCCGTTCAGGCCATAATAAAAGACCGGAGTGTACGAACCGGCGATCAACAAATAAATGGCACAATGGTCCATTTTCCTGAAGATCAATTCTTTTTCGGGAGTCGTCACAACCCAATGGTACAAAGAACTTGCGCCATACAGCAAAATCACACTCACACCGTAAATCGTCATCGTGACCAGTGTCGAGGGGTCGGGCCAACTGAAACCGATCAGGAAAAAAAGCCCGATGACAGCCGCCAAAAACGTAATAAAATGCGTCCAAGTATTGACGGGTTCCCTCATTTTAAAAAATTTCATTCAAAAACCTCCGGTCTGTTTGTAAGGATAAAGATGTTTCTCTTCATTTTACCATGAATGATTTCCATTTTGGGAAAATAAAAAAGCCCGGTCTTCCTCCAGGCTTCAATTCCGGTCTTTTCCCGTTTCAATCCCCTGCCAGCGTTTGGCCTTTCTCACCTCGATCCCGAATTGATCCAACGTGCGCACGACCACATGATCCACAATATCATCGATTGTTCGCGGATGATTGTAAAAGGCCGGCACCGGAGGCAAAATCGTTGCACCCATGCGCGACAAAGCCAGCATGTTTTCCAAGTGAATGTCATTCAGCGGCATTTCCCGGGTTAACAAGACCAATTTCTTCCGTTCCTTCAAAACCACATCCGCCGCCCGGGTCACCAGATTATCCGCAAGCCCGGTCCGGATCGAGGCCAATGATTTCATACTGCAAGGTGCAATCACCATCCCATCGACACGAAAAGAGCCGCTGGAAACCGATGCGGCCAGATTTTGTGACGAATGGCAGACCGTCGCCAACGCTTCCACTTGCGGAACCGTGTAATCCGTTTCCAATTCAATGTTCGCTCTCCCCCATTTGGATAAAATCAAATGGGTTTCCGTATCCGTTTCCCGCAAAAATTCCAACAATCGAATCCCAAAGATGGCTCCGGTCGCACCTGTGATTCCAACGACTAAACGCAAACAAAGTTCCCCCTCTGATGCATCCTCGATTTGCCTTCATTAATATGTATTGTAACAAATAAACGGCCCCGCTTCACCGCCGCGACAAAATCCCTGCATCCGGTCCGGTGCAGGGATTTTTGTTTGATCATTTTTTTTGCGGCAACAAAAAGCCGAATTCTTCATCATACAAGCCCTCTTTAAAAAACCACAAATAGTCGATTTTGCCTTCTTCATCGAAAAACATTTGAACTTTGTTCCCGTTGATTTGATAAGTTAAACTATCAATCTCAGTCCCGAAGTTGACAGACGGACTTTTCTTCGGAGCCGGCTTGCCAAAAACCTGAATAATGTCATCTTTTGTTACAGATTTTCAAATTCCCGAATAGATATGGATGTTAAAACGTCATTAAAAAATTTAAGTTTTATTTCCCGGTCTTTAAATTGATATTTCAACAACGTTTCATTATTTTGTTGATTCGCCTCTTTATGAGATACATTATTCTGATAAGTTCCGCATTTTCCGGACAAAACATCATGATAAGCGGTTCCCAGCGGCCCGCAATCATAATTTCCCAAATCCCCTTGGCTGATCCATTCATGCAATTGTTTGGCCGCCTTCACGCCACCGGCAGAGGAAATTCTCTTTGCTTGATCAACCGGATGAACTTCCGTTTCAAATTGTGTTCGCGGAGAACCGGTATAGCCGAACTTTTCTCTGGTCTCCAGATTGATATCTTTCAATTTTCCTGTGTCCTTGCTAAAATTTAACATCAAGTCATATACGGATAAAAGATATTGATAGTAAACCGTATCCGATTTCAAATTTGTTTGATTCTCCGCCGTTTCAACCGGAGTCCCAAAGACCCGTTTCATTTCATCCACAGACAATGATTCCTTCGATTCATCCATCACCTTGATCGCCTTTAACCGATCATTCTCAAAGTTCAAATGAACCAACTTGTGATCCCCATACTGATAGTACAAACTTGTCATGGTCGAGCTGACATCGTATGTATCTTTACGCGCAATCGGTTCCCCGCAACGATTGATCACATTGGTAATGCCGGAACCCAACGCACCGCATTCGTACTCAGGCATGTTCCCTTCGGAAGCCAATCGCTTCAGGCTTTCCATGTAGGTTTCTTTCTTTTCGCCTTCAAACAAATTGCGCACCCATTCATTCGTCTCATCTTCATAAGCGGCGAGGACAACCGTGAGGATCACCGGAATCAAAATCACGCTGAGAAAAGAAGACACCAGACGTAAAATCTTTTTCTTTCGTCTTCGTCTGGCTTCATCTAATTCCTCAACAGTCACAGGATCAATTTCATTCCCCATATTCTCTCTTTCTCTCTTATTCATCCCTTCCCCATGCACTCCTCAAATTTTTTAAATAACAGATTTATTAAAACAAATTCATTTTAACATGTCTCCATCCAATGATGTTAACAATCTTGTGTCATCTGCTTCCTGCATAAAAAAATACCTCCTGCCATCGAGGAGGCATTTTTGGTGCTTATGCTTATGCTTTTTCATTATCCGGAGCGGGTGTCACAACCGGTTCAATGATCAAAGCTTTTTCCACGATCTCTTCCAGAGAAAGTTCCAGATCATTTCAATAAATCAACCTCATGAACTCTGGAAATTAGGGACGGTTCTCTCCATAAGGGACAACCCCTCCGCCTCTTTTTCAGTGGAAGTGGAGCAACTTGCTTACGATATCTATCAACTCTTCTTTTGATCTGATCAAAGAGCCCGACTTGCTCCCTTCCGCCGATATCCATCTTGACGGACAGAGGCAATATCTTTATTTGATTTGACCTGCTTTTTAATTACTCCAGAAGGCACCGCCAATTTTGAATGCACTCACCGGGCAGGAATGCATCCAATTTTTCTTCGGTTCCTTGCAAAATCCTCGGAACAAATTCCCCGTTTTCGTCCATAAACCGCCCATGATAGGTTAAGTAACAAATCTCACACAGCACAACAAGCGCCTTGATCCACCCTTCCAGATCGGGGGATAGTCTTTTTAATGTGATATCTCCTTGACCGTGTCGCGCATAATACATTCCTTTGGATTTCATGTCGTAGATCAAAGGATCGAGACCTTTGTCTGCAATCACAATCCAAATCATCTTTCCACTCCGGATCCCTTTTCATATTTTGCAAATCGTGGCTGAAATTCATCTGCAAATCAATCAGTTCCTCCGGCTCGTACAATTGAATTGGATTTCCGCCAAAATCCAGCTCACCCATCCGCGGGGCTCTTCCCTGTACCAACCCGCCAGCTCTTCATCCATCCCCAATGCCTCTCTCAGTTCCCGGACAACCGTATCATCCGTGCATCTGCTTCAATCTGCAATTGCTCCTTAGCCTACTCCCTTTCCACCAACTAAATCTTGTTAACTTCATTACTTTGGCACCGACTATCCCTTTCAGCAAATCGGTTATTTCAGCCGGGACATATTCACATCCAATTTGGATCTCCATAAAAACCACCTTATTTCCACGCATCAATAAATCTTTATGAATGCAGTCCCCAGATCATTTACAGGACATCCAAGACGTTCACCAATCACTTCCGTCCTCTGCCTTTTTGAAAAGTAATCTTCAAATCCTTTTTTCATGATTCCACATCCTGATCGTCATAATCTCAATTTCTTGATAATATCATCAATCCCTGACCTGGCGTTCCCGTAAGTTCCCCGGATTAAAAAAAGAGTCTGAATCACAGACTTTTTAAGAACTTTTTAAAAGGGCTTCTATCACATCAACCACAGCGCTGACAGTCGGGGCTAATGCAGAAATCCCGGCCACGATGCCACTAAACTCCGTTAACGACTTATTTAACCCTTTCAATACTCCTTTTGTACATTTCCCGTTTTCAATCTGGCTTTTGGCTCCATTGACACTCAGCAGATATTCATCTTTTGTTTCCTCATCAAGCTCGGTTGTCGTTTCAATCCGCTGGATCAATTCATTTAGCTTTTGTTTCAATTCCTCTACTATTTCTTCCTTGGGATCAAGATGATTGCTGATATTTATGTTGGCATTTCTATTATCCATTGTGGCATTGCGGTTGTCTCCGATTTGAGTGCCATTCATCACATTGTTATTAAAATTTAAGGAAAAATTTCCGTTTCCCATTATCCGTTTCTCCTTTCAAGTATATAAAGTGGCATTTTCATTCATTCCAAATTGCGAGCGGTCAATGATACTATTCACAATGTTCATTTTATAAATCTGATGGGTTTTCTCAGGCAACTCCCGGTAAAAATCTTTTTTCATCCTTTCAAGCAAATCATTCACTTCTACTTCTTCCGGAAGTGCCGGTGCAAAAGCTGTTTCGGTTGCCAACACACTCATTTTTCTCAGTTTGCCGGAAGGCTCATTCCGATTCACACCGATATACCTCAAATCCCCAAAAGTCAAAAACGCTTTTTTTGCTCTTGAAGCGGCAACATTTAAAATATAGGGTTCCCGGTCAAAAAAGTGTTGATCCGTATTGGAAGTATATGTCGGGGAAAAAACAACCACGTCAAACTCGGCCCCTTGCAGCGAGTGGACGGTTCCCACAACAATTTGGTCAATCCCCAATTCTTTTAAGTATTTCCGAATGACTCTCGCCTGTTGGGCAAACGGGGTCAATACGGCCAATGTGTCCTTTTGTTTATCTTCCTTTATGTTGTACAAGTCAAAGAAATCTTGAATCCACAAGGCAATGGTTGCGGCTTCAATATGATTAATGCGACTGGAGCCGGAGGGTTCTTCCTGTCCTTCAATATCGACAAATCCGAGATTCGGAATGGAATATGGACTATTCTGGCCCGAACGAACAATTAAGTTTTTCCCATAGAACAACTGATTAAAATATTTTGCAATGGAAGGATGACAACGGAAATGCTCTTTTAACATAAACGGTTTCAAGTCTTCATCCAAATAACGTGTCAAGTAGTTGGCAAGTTTCAGCATACTTCCATCCGGTTGATGGAGCCCCATGGCTTCAATATCCAACGAAGTCTTATGTAAACCGGCCTCTTTGATATTCACTTCGCATCGCTCGCGGGACAAATTGGAAATCGGTGGTAATTGTTTGGAATCGCCGACCACCAGTCCTTTTTTGGCAAACGAAAGAACCGGAAACATATATTGCGGCAACACCTGGCTTGCCTCATCAATTATCAAAAGATCAGCAAACCCATAAAAATAATTGTACTTCTCATTGAAATATACCGGTGCCATATACATGGTCGATACAAAACACGGAGTCAACATCGCCACTTCCCGGTAAAAATCTTTTCGATCACTAAATTTTCCTTGCTTTTGTAAGATTCTTTCTTTTGCCCGTTCAATCCATCTTGCTTCCCAATAATGAGTGGAAAGATGAAAGGCCAGCACCCTGTGCATTTTATCAAACGCTTCCTGTGCACGAAACAGATCCATGGGAATCTCTTTATATTTTTTATATTTCTCTTGCAAATGAGTTAATTCATTTTGTGCTTGCTCATTTCTCTGTTTTAATTCTTCTGCTTTGGCCTTTTTGGCTGTCAGTTGACAGATCTTTTGATTACATTCTTTTTCCAATTCTTCCAAATAAGTTTCAATGGTTGTATCTTCATAGGAAGGAATGGAAGCACTGCTTAGAACTCTGTCCACAAACCGTTGATTGGCATAAACAAACCATTTTTCGAAGAATTTGTTTACCACCGGTAGCCGCAACAAAAATTTTTCCAATGGCTTTCGAATGCCTTTGTGTTTATCCCATGCATACATTTTCGCTTCAATGGCCTGTTTTTCTTTTTCCAAATCATTCAGCTGATTGCTCCAATGGGATAAAACCTGGTCCAAACTTTCAGCCTTGTATTCTTTCAGTAACTCGTGGATTTGCTTTGCCGTCAAATAATCCTCTGTCAAAACCCCCATCACTTCGTTTATTTCACCGACTGCTGTTTGCAACCTTGCATGCAACAGTTGTCTCGCTGATTTAATATCAGGAATGCTGAATCCGAAGTATCTGGAGGTTGCATTCAAAAAAGCTTTTTCGTATCTTTTTATATCTTGTTCGTCCAGCTCTTCGAAGTGGATCCAGTTTGTTTTCAGACTTTCTTTGTCATAAAAAATTAACTGGTAATCTTGGTGGTCCCCCTGTTTGGACGGAGCGATGCAATATGTCCCCAAACTTTTTACATCGGGAATCCATCGTTTTGCCAATAGTTCAATGTTATGAAAATGGTCTCCACTTGGAAATTGGTCTCTCTTCAGCTCAATGTTCTCGTCAAATGTTTTTAAAATGTTGGTGATGGCAAGATTTGTGCCGCCCGAAGCCAACAGAACCGGAGGAACATCACTTTGATCCAATGCGGAACAAACCCACATCGAAGCAAACACACTTTGCAACAGGGTCGTTTTCCCTGTTCCCGGCGGCCCCTCAATGGATAATAACTCTCCATCCTGCAACGCCAAAAAGTGATGAAGTGCCTTGCGTTGGGATTCAGTGAGCGGATCTTTGTTTTTGATCTGCCCTAAATGTTTTAAAGCCATGGTTTCATGATTTGACAATGTTCCTTGTTGCAATTCTTCTTTGGGGAGAAACAATTTAGAAACGAGCGGACTTTTTTTACAAAGCTCCGTGTATTTCTTTTTGCTGTACTTATTGACAATATGATTTTCATAAAAATTTTTCACATGACGGTCCGTGGCCGATCCCAAACATTCATTTGCATCAAATATAATGACTTCTTTCAGTTCCTGATAAGTCCCTAAAGTAATGAGCGAAATCACATTATCCAACACACGACGGGAAAAATCCTCGCATATTTCCAACGTCCGCTTCCAGCTTGGATTTGTCGGGAAAGGATGGTCTTTCCAATACCTTTCCACTCGTTCCAGAGAAGAAAATGTTAAATCCCCTTTGGAAGGACGTAAATATTTTCTCGGGATAAAAGGTTGACGTGTGGCCACCAATTCACCTGTTGATGTCACTTTGGCCGGTATCACCAACCAAACGGAATAGACATATGTCGACTCCCCGTTCTCTTGGTATTCTTTTTTCCGGTATAACTTCGGGCATATAAACAATTCACTGTTTTCATCAGTGCAATGCTTAGCCAATTGCGTAAAATCTGAAATTTTACCCGAATAATATTCCTCTCTGCTAATGCTGTGCAAGGGATTGATATTTCTTTCATTGATGTCCATATACCGGTTTTCTTCCAGATTGAGATTCCAATATTTTAAAAGCTCTTTATGAATAATAAAGGACACCTTCTTTCCCACTGTTATTTCATCGTCAACAATCATTTACATTATATCATTATCAATAAATTTATTTCATCATCTGTTTTCGAAACAGGAAGCAGCGGGAGAAATTCTCACGATTTCATAAGCAAACGGATTCATATTTTATCGCTGGAATTTAAAAATCAAAAAACCCCTGCATTCCGCAGAGGTTTTGATTTGGTGCTGGAGACAGGATTCGAACCTGCGACCCCTTCATTACGAGTGAAGTGCTCTGCCAGCTGAGCTACTCCAGCATGGTATTTCATTTTTGGTGGAGGCGAGCGGAGTCGAACCGCTGTCCGAAGACATCGCCACGCCAGCTTCTCCGAGCGCAGTCACTGTATTGAAGCTTCGCCTTCCATACTGCCCAGTGACAGGCGTTATGAAAGACTAGCCACTCAAGTTTCGCTTTCCGACCAGTGGCCGATCGGTCAGCTAGCCTGCTTGGTTATGAGACCCGGCAACTCCACACAGGCAATGGAGAGGCGGATCCTGGCTGGTTTAATTAAGCAGCCAGAGCGTAGTTTTCTTGTTTGCCAGTTACATTTGGCATTTGCGTTTTTAACGAGTTCGCAACCCCTCGGCTCGCTACTGACGCTCGATCTGTCCCCGTCGAATCCCAAGAACGCCCCCGAGATTCTGAGGAAATATCGAGCAATCTTTTCGCTACAGTTCAAGATTATAACACCATATAGAAAATCATGCAAGCATTTTTAACGATAATTTTGTTCTTTGAGTTTGCGTTCGATCATGCGCTCTGCATCCCGTTTGGCGGCGGTTGCCCGTTTATCGTACAGCTTTTTCCCGCGAGCGAGTCCCAACTGCAATTTGGCGAAACCGTTTCGCAGATGAATGTCAAGCGGAACCAACGTTAGCCCCTTCGTCTTGATCAAGCCGTACAATTTGTCAATCTCTTTTTTGTGCATCAGTAATTTCCGGGTCCGGGTGGGATCCACATTAAACCGGTTTCCCTGCTCAAACGGGCTGATGTGCATGCCAATCACAAAGGCTTCGCCGTTTTCTATCCGTGCATAGGCATCCCGCAAATTGACACTGCCTTTGCGGACCGACTTGATTTCTGTTCCGGTGAGAACGATGCCAGCTTCATATTGTTCTTTGATTTCATAATCATGAAATGCTTTTTTGTTTTTGGCAATCACCTTGACGCCTTTGTTTTTCATCGTTTTCACCTCGCCCCGGTTCTCCGTAGAAATGAATGGCAGATTTTATTCTAACAAGAAATGTTTTGTCAAGTCAATCATTATTTCCGGTCCGTTCCAAAAGCGAAGGAAAACTCCTTCGCTTTTGGGCGGAGGGCATTTTTTTATTTTTTCTTTGCTTTATTGCGGTATTTTTTCTTTTTCTTCTTCTTTTTCTTGTGCTGCTTTTGTTCTTTTGTTTTTGATTGGAAAGCTTCACGGTCCACTTCATAATACTTGCCTTTTTTTCCGCGCTTTTTCTCTTTTTCCCCGGATGCTTTTTTGGCTTTGATTTTCTTCCCTTTCTTTTTCAAGACCACGTCCTCTCCGGGGAAATGTTCCAACAGTTCAAAGTCGATTTTACGCTCGTCGATGTTGACCCCGCTCACTTTGATCCGCACTTTGTCCCCGATGCGCATGATCCGGCCGGTCCGTTCGCCGATCAGGGAATAAGAACTTTCATCATAATGGTAGTAATCATCCGTCAGGTAACTGACGTGCACCAGCCCTTCCACGGTGTTGGGCAGTTCCACAAAGATCCCGAACGAGGTCACGCTGCTGATGATTCCTTCGTACTCATCCCCGATCTTATCCATCATAAACTCGGCGATTTTCAAATCCTGGCTTTCTCTCTCCGCATCCACGGCAATGCGTTCGCGGATGGAAGATTGTTGAGCTGCATCCGGGAGGATTTCGTTTAATTCATCAATCCGCTCCACCGACAAGCTGCCCTTTGTCAACACTTCGCGGATGATCCGGTGAATAATGAGGTCCGGATACCGGCGGATCGGCGAGGTGAAATGACTGTAAAAAGGAGCCGCCAGACCAAAGTGGCCGATGCAATCTGCGGCATACTTGGCCTGCTTCATCGAGCGCAACATGACGGTGCTGATGACATGCTCTTCCCGTTTTCCCCGGATCTTCTCCAGCAAGGATTGGAGCGCGTGCGGCTTGACCTGATCCGGCCGCCCTTTGACCGAGTAGCCAAAGCTGGTGATGAATTCATAGAAAGCTTTCAGTTTCTCGGCATCCGGATTTTCGTGAATCCGGTACACGAACGGAACCTCCAAACGGTAAAAATGCTCGGCCACGGTTTCATTGGCCTTCAGCATGAATTCTTCGATCAGTTGTTCGGCGATGGTCCGGGGACGTTTGACAATGTCCACCGGCTCCCCTTTCTCATTGATGACCACTTTCGCTTCGGCAAAGTTAAAATCGATGGCTCCCCGTTGCAGACGTTTTCTGCGAAGGGTTTTCGCAAGATCGGCCATCAGGCGGAAGTCTTCCACCAAAGGCCGGTACCGCTCGATCAGTTCCGGGTCTTCATCCACGACGATTTTTTTGACATCGGTGTAAGTCATGCGCTCATTGGTACGGATCACGCTGGGGAAGATGTCATAATCGACCACATTGCCTTCCGGGTCAATCTCCATGTCACACGTCATGGTCAGGCGGTCCACTTTGGGATTCAAACTGCAGATGCCATTGGACAAACGTTTGGGAAGCATGGGAATCACCCGGTCCACCAGGTAAACACTGCATCCCCGTTCATAAGCTTCCCGGTCCAAAGCGGAACCTTCTTTGACATAGTAACTCACGTCGGCAATATGAACGCCCAGACGGACATTGCCGTTTTCCAGACGTTCCACCGAAACGGCATCATCCAAATCCTTGGCATCTTCCCCGTCAATGGTGACCATGGTACGTTCGCGCAAGTCGCGCCTTCCCTGGATTTCTTCTTCGCTGATTTCCCCGGGAATTTGCTCTGCTTCGGCCAGCACCTCTTCGGGGAATTTTTCCGGCAATCCGTGTTTTCGGATGATCGACAGAATGTCGACTCCCGGATCATCCTTATGCCCGAGGATCTCGATGATTTCCCCTTCCGCGCTGTGGCGCCCGGCAATCTGGTGCAGTTTGACGACCACCTTCTGCCCATCCCTGGCGTTCATCTGCAACTCGTGAGCGATAAAAATATCGGCCGGAATCCGTTTATCATCCGGAATCACAAAGCCGAAATGGGAAGACAAGCGGCGGAACGTTCCGACAATGCGGTCCCGTCCCCGTTTCAACACACGGACAATTTCCCCTTCCGGCCGCCGGTGCTCCGATTTTCTTTTATGAATGCGCACCAGCACCAAATCGCCATCCAACGCGCCGTTCATATCGTTCAGATGGACATAAATATCATCTAGATGGGCCGCATCGGGAATGACAAAGCCAAATCCTTTGGATGTTCCCTGCAAAGTGCCGCGCACCAGGTTGAACCGCTCCGGGACACCGTACCGTTTAGCCCGGGTTTGCACAATTTTTCCATCTTCTTCCATTTGCTGAAGCAGTTTGACAAACGCTTCCCTCTCTTCTTCCCCAATGCCGAAGACTTCGATCAGTTCTTCCAGCATCAGCGGCTTATAAGCTTGTTCCAACATAAAACGCCGAATCTCTTGTTCTGTGATCATACCTCATCTGCTGTGGGGAGATTCCCCGCGACAGATGCTTCACCTCACTTCTTATCGTTCATGGATGTTAAAGACACGTGCTTGATAAAGTGATCCACTTCATGAAATAATTTTTTTCTCTCTTTGTCCAACGTAATGATATGGGAAGATTTTTCATACCAAGACAGATGTTTGTGCCTGGATGAAATGGTCTCATAAATATATTTGGCACTTCGGGACCGGATGGTTTCATCTTGCCGCGATTGAATAATCAGTGCCGGAACTTCCACTTTGGGCAAATTTCGTTTTAACCGGCGAAGCAATTTCATCAGTTCCCCGACACTTTTGACGGGAGTCCGGTCAAACGGGACAAGATAGGCATCCACTTCCGGATCGGGGTGATTTCCTTTGGGTTTAAACCGGTAAAAACGATAGGCAAACCCGGCCAAAAATGCCCGCCGGTCCCGGACCCACACTGGAGCGCACATGGGAATGACCCCATCCATCGGCTTTTCGGCGGCAAGAAGCAGTGACAGGACGCCACCCATCGATAAACCGGCCACAAACAAGTGATCCAAGTCGGCTTTCGAGCGGATTTCATCATAAGCATCCAACGCGCTTTGCCACCAGTCCCGCCACCCGGTTTGCTCCAAATCTTCGGGTGTTTTGCCATGTCCGGCCAACAGAGGCGCATAAACGGTGTAACCTTTCTCCTTGAAAAAGTCCCCCATGGGCCGCATTTCAGACGGCGTCCCGGTAAAGCCATGTATCAATAGGATGCCCGTTTTTCCCCCGGAATAAAAAAAAGGTTCAGGTGAACGTTGTACCACTTTCATGATTGTGCATCCCCTTGGTTCGGATTTTATTTTTTAATATTCTAACCATAGCACACCCGATGAAAAAATGGAAAGAAATCCGACCGGAACTTCCCAAACAAAAAATCCATCCGAAGATGGACTTACCAAAGGATTATGGGGTATGTTCCGTCACATAATACAGATGAACTGTCGAAGTTTGCCCTTCCATGGGGACATTCAAAACAAACGTGATTTCATGGCCATCGTTGAGCAAATAGGTGACATAATAATCTCCCTCCGCTTCCACAAACCGATCCGCTTCCCCCAATGTGTCAAGCAATTCTTCCAATGTGATCTTTTGCAGGGCGGGATCAAAATCTTCCACCCATGTGACGGGGTTTCCCTTTTGATCGGGATCATAAATAAAGCGGATGTTCCGGTTCCAATAGTTGGCCGCCACACCGGAGTCGTCATCCGGCTCGCCCCACCACTTCTTCACCTCATCCAGCAAACTGCCCACCTGAAAAGGGCCGCTGTTTAAGGTTTTCTTTTCTTGCGCCAGCCACATGATATGTTCCAGGTACGCCCCTGCGTCATTATTCGCGGAAGCCGCCGCAGATGACAAGGGAAGCGCAAAAACGGCAAGAAGCCCCGCTATCAATGCAAAAGACAAAAGACGAAAGCTTCTTTTCACGGGAATCCTCTCCTTTCCGGCAGCGAATGGCCCCCTTCTGATCCCATTATACGAAGAAAAACCGGAATATCATATAGAAAATTCATATAAATGCTTCATTTTTCAACCCTTGTAAAAACAACAAAAAAACCACGACGTACAAACGTCGTGGTTTTTTTGCCTGGCAACGACCTACTCTCCCAGGGGTCATCCCCAAGTACCATCGGCGCTGGAGGGCTTAACTTCCGTGTTCGGGATGGGAACGGGTGGATCCCCTCCGCTATGGTCACCAGACATTTATTATAATAGCATGTCCTTATCCTCTTGGCAAGTCTTTTTTTAAAAAAAATAAAATAGAATTCCTTAAAGATATCTCTTAAGGAATTCCAGCTTTAGATTACTTCAAAAAGAAAGCAACAACCAAAGCAACAATAATAAACAAGGCTCCCAACACCACGGTTAACCGGTGCAACAGCGCATCCAAACCGCGTGCTTTTGCTTTTCCCATCAGGTGTTCAGCTCCACCTGCAATCGCACCGGACAACCCTGCACTTTTTCCAGGTTGCAGCAGGACAACGACAATCAACCCGATGCAAATGATTGCAAGGACCCATTTTGAAACAAGCGCCACGTTCACAACCTCCTTGCCGTCTCTCTAGATGACTTTATCATATTCGAATCGGCATTTCAATAATCCGGCGTCAACAGACAAAAGACCGTCGGACATTCAAACAAAAAAGGGCACAGGGAATTTTCCCCGTGCCCTTTATGAGATGTCGGTCATTCTTTTTCGATGGAGCGCAGGTTGTAAAATGCGGAACGCTTCGGATATTGAGCGATATGGCCCAATTGATCTTCAATGCGGATCAATTGATTGTATTTGGCCACACGATCCGTGCGGGAAGGAGCCCCGGTTTTGATTTGACCGGCGCCGGTTGCCACGGCGATGTCCGCAATGGTGGTGTCTTCAGTCTCCCCGGAGCGGTGGGAAATCACTGCGGTATATCCGGCACGTTTTGCCATTTCAATCGCATCAAAGGTTTCGGTGAGTGTGCCGATTTGGTTGACTTTGATCAGAATGGAGTTACCAACACCTTTTTCAATTCCGTCTTTGAGGCGGGTGGTGTTGGTGACAAACAAGTCGTCCCCGACAAGTTGCACTTTGTCACCCAAACGCTCGGTCATTTTTTTCCATCCATCCCAATCGTCTTCTGCCAAGCCATCCTCAATGGAGATGATCGGGTATTTTGAAATCAATTCTTCATAGAAATCGATCATTTCCTCGGAAGTGCGGCTGATGTTTTCCCCGGCAAAGTGATATTTGCCGTCACGATAGATTTCGCTGGAAGCCACATCGAGCGCCAGCATGATTTCTTCTCCCGGTTTGTATCCGGCACGTTCAATGGCGGTCACGATCGTGGACAAAGCTTCTTCGTTGGAACTCAAGTTCGGGGCGAATCCGCCTTCGTCGCCCACGCCGGTCGCATAGCCTTTTTCTTTCAATACTTTTTTCAGGTT
The DNA here is from genome assembly GCF_005886755.1 of Thermoactinomyces vulgaris. Classification (NCBI taxonomy): domain Bacteria; kingdom Bacillati; phylum Bacillota; class Bacilli; order Caryophanales; family Thermoactinomycetaceae; genus Thermoactinomyces; species Thermoactinomyces vulgaris. The sequence continues at coordinate 467,885 of NZ_CP039710.1, read as the reverse complement.
ATGGAAGATTTCGGCGCCGATCCGGACCGCTTCATGCATGCTTTCCGCACCGACGGGCATAATCATGAATTCTTGAATATCCACATTGTTATCGGCATGAGCGCCGCCGTTTAAAATATTCATCATCGGAACCGGCAGCACTTTTGCGTTAAATCCGCCCAAGTAAGTATATAACGGAACCCCCAAAGCCTCTGCGGCAGCGCGCGCAACTGCCATGGATACTCCCAAAATGGCATTGGCACCCAGGTTTCCTTTGTTTTCGGTGCCATCCATTTCGATCAGGGCACGGTCAATCGCCACTTGGTCCAGTGCATCCATTCCCGTGAGTTGGGGGGCAATCACGTCATTTACGTTTTGAACCGCTTTGAGCACACCTTTGCCCAAGAAACGCTCTTCATCCCCGTCACGCAATTCAACGGCTTCATAAGCACCGGTCGATGCACCGGACGGTACGATGGCGCGTCCCGTTGCACCGGATTCCAATACGACTTCCACTTCCACCGTCGGATTCCCGCGGGAGTCCAAAACCTCGCGGCCATAAACTTCAATGATGGTTGTCATTTGCTTGATCCCTCACTTTTATTTGGATTTGATCATCGATTTTCCTGTCATTTCTTCAGGTTGTTCAATGTTCAACAGATGGAGCAAGGTGGGAGATACATCCGCCAAAATCCCTTTTTCCCGCAAGGTCACTCCTTTTTTCGTCACGATAAAAGGAACCGGGAAGGTGGTATGGGCAGTGTGCGGACTTCCGTCTTCATTCACCACCATGTCTGCGTTTCCGTGATCGGCGATGATCACGGCCACTCCGCCTTTTTCAATTGTCAGGTCGACCACTTTCCCCAGGCATTCGTCAACGGCTTCCACCGCCCGGATCGTCGGTTCCAGTTTTCCGGAGTGGCCCACCATGTCCGGATTGGCGAAGTTCAAGATAATCACATCATGTTTTTCCGCCTCGATTTCCCGGCAAAGCGCATCGGCCACTTCATAGGCACTCATCTCGGGCTTGAGGTCGTAAGTCGCCACTTTCGGCGAATTGATCAAAATCCGTTCTTCACCCGGAAACTTCTCTTCCCGCCCGCCGCTGAAGAAAAAGGTGACATGCGGGTATTTTTCAGTTTCTGCAATCCGCAATTGTTTCAGTTGATGCCGGCTGACCACTTCCCCAAGCGTTTGGGCGAGATCAGTCGGTTTAAAGGCCACTTCGCCGTTTACCGCATCACTGTAATGTGTCAGGCAGACATAAGCCAGGTCTTGCGGATGCTCCGAACCGCGGTCAAACCCGTCAAAGTCCGGATCGGTAAAGGCGAGGGAAAGTTGAATCGCCCGGTCCGGACGGAAATTGTAAAAAATAACTGCATCATGATCGCGGATTTGGCTGACCGGTTCTCCGTTTTTATCCACGATGACCGTCGGGACCACAAATTCGTCATAGACAGACTCTTGGTAGGAGGCTTGTACCGCTTCCACCGGGTCGCCGTACCGGGGACCTTCTCCATAAACCATGGCACGATAGGATTTTTCCACCCGATCCCACCGTTTGTCACGGTCCATTGCATAATAACGTCCTTGAACCGTGGCAATCTTGCCGACACCGGCTTCATCCATTTTTTCCTGTAACTGCCGGATGTATTGGACGGCACTGTCCGGCGCCACGTCGCGCCCGTCCAAAAACGCATGCACATAAACTTCTTCCACTTTTTCTTTGGCAGCCAGATCCAAAAGCGCAAACAAATGGTTGATGTGGCTGTGCACCCCGCCGTCGGAAAGCAGTCCGAACAAATGGAGGCGGCTTTGGTTCTTTTTCACGTGTTCAATCGCTTGAAGGAACGCTTCGTTTTCAAAGAAGCTGCTGTCTTCAATTGCCTTGGTCACCCGGGTCAGATCCTGATACACAATCCGTCCGGCACCGATATTCAAATGCCCCACTTCGGAGTTTCCCATTTGTCCGTCAGGAAGACCGACGGCTTCCCCGCTTGCCTCGAGCGTTGCATGCGGATATTCGTTCCAATAGCGGTCAAAATTCGGTTTGTTGGCTTGCTTGACGGCATTTCCTTCCCGTGCCTCCCGAAGGGCAAAGCCATCCAAAATACACAACAACACTGGTTTGGGTCGGTTCATTGTTTCTCACCTTCACTTGCCTGACTTACCAACGAAGCAAACGAATCCGGCTTCAAGCTGGCTCCGCCCACCAACGCTCCGTCAATGTTTTTCTGCTTCATGAAGGAAGCCACGTTTTCCGGTTTCACACTGCCGCCGTATTGAATCCGCACCGCTTCGGCCACAGATGCATCATACAAGTCGGAAATGGTGCTCCGGATGAAAGAGCAAACTTCCTCCGCATCTTCAGCCGTGGAAGCTTTTCCGGTGCCGATGGCCCAAACCGGCTCATAGGCAATGATCGTTTTTTTCATTTCTTCGGCAGAAAGCCCTTCACAAGCAGATTTCACTTGTGCGGCAACGACTTCCATGGTTTTGCCGCTTTCTCTTTCTTCCAACACTTCCCCGACGCATACGATCGGGATCAAGCCGTGGGCGTGAGCCGCTTTGGTTTTCTTATTCACGTCTTCATCCGTTTCATTGTAATAAGCGCGCCGCTCCGAGTGCCCCAAAATCACGTACTGCACGCCTGCAGCTTTTAACATCGGCAAACTCACTTCACCGGTATATGCGCCTTGTTCTTCATAATGGGCGTTTTGCGCACCGATTCCGATCCCGCTGTTTTTGGTCTCTTCCACCAATGCAGGCAATGCCAGGAATGGTGCGCACAAAACCGTCTCCACATCTTGAGGGAGCTCAGTCTCCTTCAGCTCTTTGACAAAAAGCAATGCTTCGTCAATGGTTTTGTGCATTTTCCAGTTTCCTGCAATCACTGGCTTCCGCATCGAAGCAACCTCCTGTTATTGATCTTGTAGCACCGCCACTCCCGGTAATTCTTTTCCTTCCAAAAACTCCAAGGATGCGCCACCGCCGGTGGAAATATGATCAACCCGATCGGCCAATCCGGATTTTTTGATGGCTGCTGCCGAATCCCCGCCACCGATAATGGTCATGGCTTCGCTGTCAGCGACGGCTTCAGCCACGGCATTGGTTCCTTTGGCAAATTGATCAAATTCAAAAACACCCATGGGACCATTCCAGATCACCAGCTTGGACTCTTTCACAATCGCCTTGTACCGTTCTCTTGTTTTGGGGCCGATATCGACCGCTTCCATGTCTTCGGGAATCTGATCAATATCCACTGTTTTCACCGTGGAAGGATTGGGGCCGAATTCATCGACAACCACCACATCCACCGGCAGTTCAAACCAGACACCTTTTTCTTCCGCTTTTTGCATGAATGATTTGGCCAATTCCACTTTATCCGGATCGAACAACGATTTTCCGATTTCATATCCTTTGGCATGGACAAATGTATAAGCCAATCCTCCGCCGATGATCAAATGGTCCACTTTATCCAGCAAATTTTCAATGACGCCGATCTTGTCTTTCACTTTGGCTCCACCGATAATCGCCGTGAACGGACGTTTCGGATTGTTGAGCGCACTGCTTAACGTTTCAATTTCTTTTTGCAACAAAAGCCCGGCAACGGCCGGCAGATATTCAGCCACTCCGGCTGTGGACGCATGGGCGCGGTGAGCGGCGCCGAAGGCATCATTGACATATAAATCAGCGAGACGGGAGAAGGCTTTGGAAAGCTCCGGGTCATTTTTTTCTTCACCGGGATGGAAACGGACGTTTTCCAAAAGCAACACTTCTCCGTTCTTTAACGTTGACACTTTTTCTTCCACTTCCGGACCTGCCACTTCATCAACTTTGATCACCGGTTGCTTTAAGTATTCCGAAAGCCTTTCGGCCACCGGATTCAAACGCAACTCCTCCACCACTTTCCCTTTCGGCCGTCCCAGATGGCTGGCGAGCACGACTTTGGCGCCTTGTTCCACCAAATGGCGGATGGTGGGAAGGGCCGCACGGATCCGGGTGTCATCAGTAATTTTCCCGTTTTGCAACGGAACGTTGAAATCCACGCGGCAAAACACGCGGATTCCGCGTACATCCACATCTTTGACTGATTTCTTGTTCAAGGGGACTCCCTCCTTAATGCATGAGAAAGAGGAGAATGGTTCTCCTCTTTTCAGGTTCAATTCCGAAATCAGTATAGCATATTTTCAATTAGTATAACTTATTGATCTTTCAACTTTACAGACCTTTGCTGGCAATGTAGCTGGCCAGATCCACCACGCGGTTGGAGTAACCCCATTCATTGTCATACCAGGAAACGACTTTCACCATGTTTCCTTCCAATACCATCGTGGACAGTGCATCAATGGTGGAAGAATGAGGATCACCGTTGTAGTCGACAGACACCAGCGGTTCTTCGGAATAGTTGAGGATGCCTTTCAACTCTCCTTCTGCCGCTTTGCGCAACGCTTCATTCACTTGTTCAGCGGTGACTTCCTGATCCAATTCGGCAACCAAGTCCACAACAGATACGTTTTTGGTCGGAACCCGCATGGCAAAACCGTTCAATTTCCCTTTCAATTCAGGCAGTACCAAGGAAACGGCTTTGGCAGCCCCCGTGGTGGTCGGAATGATTGATTGACCCGCTGCACGTGCACGGCGCAAGTCTTTGTGAGGCAGGTCCAAAATTTGTTGGTCGTTGGTGTAAGCATGGACGGTGGTCATCAAACCGCGGCGGATGCCGAAGTTCTCATGCAAGACTTTGGCAAAAGGTGCAAGACAGTTGGTGGTGCAGGATGCATTGGAAATCACGTGATGGGAAGCAGGGTCGTATTTTTCATGGTTAACCCCCATCACAATCGTGATGTCTTCCCCTTTGGCCGGAGCGGAAATAATCACTTTTTTGGCTCCGCCGATCAGGTGTTTGGCGGCGTCATCCCGGTTGGTGAAGCGCCCGGTGGATTCAACAACAATTTCCACACCATAGTCTGCCCATTTGATTTGGGCCGGATCGCGTTCAGCCAACACTTTGATTTCCCGGCCGTTGACGCTGAAGCCGTTTTCGGTGGCTTCCACTTCGCCGTCGAATTTTCCATGAACCGAATCATATTTCAGAAGATGGGCCAGTGTTTTGGAGTCTGTCAAATCATTGACAGCCACCACTTCCAATTCCGGATGGTTCATCATTGCCCGGAAAACGTTGCGTCCGATACGGCCAAATCCGTTAATTCCCACTTTGATCATGGTAAAATTCCTCCTTGTTATCTATGCAAAGTATCACTGAGGACGGAACCGTCCAAGCGGTCTCATTCCAGCGACAAAATCGCTTTGGCGGCTCCCTCGTCAGTAATCAAAATATCTCTGGAAACCTTGGTGCTGATGGCCCGGATGGCTTCCGCCTTACTCGAGCCGCCCGCCACCGCAATGATATTTTTGGCATTGGCCAAATCATCCAACTTCAAACCCAAGGATTGCACACGGTAAACAATCTCCCCGTTGCGGTTGAAGTAATATCCGAAAGATTCCCCAACCGCCTGTTCACGCTGCAACTTGTCCAAGACGGCTTGGCTTGATTTTCTCCGCACTGCCATAGTCATAGCATTGCCAATCCCGTGAATGACAATGTGCGCTCTTTTAAGGGATTCCAGCACTTCCTGAATATGCGGTTCGCGAAGCAACGTTTGGTAAGCCTGGTCGCTGACTTGGTCCGGCACATGCATCATGCGGTAATGGCCTTTGGTTTTTTTGGCCATGAGCGAAGCAATGTAGTTTGCTTCCAATTCCACCGCTTCCCCGACCCCTCCCCGGGCCGGAACAAACATGGTGGATTTGAAAGCGGAAGACGGCATCATCATTTCCGCGACAGCCAACATGGTGCTCCCTCCGGAGACGGCAATCACCTGATCCGGTTCTGCAATTTTCCGGAGGAATCGCGCACAAGCCCTTCCCATTTCTTTTTTCACCCAATCCGATTGATCCGAGTCGCCGGGAACAATGATGACTTTTTTCAAGTTGAGGCAGGACTCCAAATCACGCTCCAATTGATTGAGTCCAAACAGCTCTTTCATCATCGGTTCCATCTCGGACAACAAATCGGCTCCGCTTTGGGTCAGCCTCATGCCGCTGGAGTCAACAGCCACCAAATCCTGTGTCCTTAAAAAATCGACTTCGGCACGAAGCACGCGTTCGGTGAAATCCAACACGCCGGAAAGGCTCCGCCGTCCCACGGGTTGCATCAATTGAATATGCCGCAGTATCTCATACCGCTTATGCATAACCCTCAGCAAGTCAGGCAATAATTGTTTCTGCAAATTGAGTAGATTTTTCATCAAACCCCCACCATTGGGACGCAATATGTCCCGTGTAGAAAAAATCGTCCCAATCACTCCAAAAAAAATCCCCGATGCTGGGATCAGTTTTATTTTATCCTAAGAGGGCAGTCTTTGACAAGTTTCCTCCGGCCTGATTTTATTGAACATTCACAGAAAACGCTTTCGTTTTGCAGATGATGCGATTCCCATTTCATCCCGGTATTTGGCCACGGTGCGCCGGGAGATCGAAACCCCCTCTGCCTTCAACAGATCCGCAATCTTCTGATCGGATAACGGCTTGGCTTTATCCTCGTTTTCAATCATTTGCCGGATTTTTTTCTGCACCGCACTTTGCGCCATGTCCACTCCGGTATCGGTCTGTAAGCCGGAAGGAAAGAAAAAACGGAACGGAAACAAACCGTTTGGCGTCTGCATGTATTTATGCTGGGTCGCCCGGCTGACCGTCGATTCATGGAGATCGACTTCTTCGGCAATTTGCTTCAATGTAAGCGGCTTCAAATGATCAACCCCGAGCTCAAAAAAGTCACGCTGCCGCTTCACAATGGCTTGGGCAACACGGTAGATGGTGTCTCTGCGCTGCTCAATCCCCTTCATCAGCCACAAAGCGGACTGCACCCAGTTTTTCAGATACCGGCTAACCTCTTCGCCCAACTCATCTTTTTGCCGCAACAATTGCTGATAATACCGGTTCACGGTCAGATTCGGCATATCCCCTTCATTCAGGAGAATCACGTATTCATCCTCCATTTTCTCGACATACACATCCGGTGACACATAACGGGGAGGAGATGAATGAAATTGAAGACCGGGTTTGGGATTGCACGATTTAATCTCTTCCACCGCACGATGCACTTCACTCAGATCCACTTGCAAGGCATCGGCGATCTTGCGCCATTTGGCATCCGCCACATCCGGCAAATGCTCCCGGGCAATGCGGATGGCTGTTTCATTGACACTCTCCCGCCGGCACAACTGCAGCTCCACACATTCTCCCAGCGAGCGGGCACCCACACCAGCCGGCTCCATCGATTGAATCACCTTCAAACACTTTGCAAACATCCCGCCATCGATATGCAAGCGCTTACATGCTTCACCGGAACCCAAATCCAAATATCCCTTTTCATCCAGATTGTGAATCAAATACAAACAAACCTTCCGTTCTTTTAAAGTCAGGGAATACTCGCAAAGTTGCGCTTCCAATTCATCGGCCAGCGTTTGATGTCCCGTGACAAAAGACTCAAACGACGGTTCGTCCGGTTCTTTCCGGTAGCCGATCCTGCTTTGCCGGGGCAAGTCACGCATATACTCCATCCACCGGTCCAAATCCGGCTCTTTTTTCTCTGCTTCGGAAACATTCAAAACCGGGTTTTCCATCATTTGGTCTTCTATATATTTTCGCAAATCGGTTGCGGAGAATTGCAAAATCTGAATCGCTTGGCGCAGTTCCGGGGTCATCACCATCTTCATCCGCTGTTCCTGAATCAAGCCAAAACCCACTTGCAGAGCCATTCTCTCATCCACCTCCGCCTACATCATATATGCAGCTCAATAATTTCTTCAATAAACAATTTCAATTATATTTTATCATAATATACCATTCATCATTTTACGCTTTTTTTACCACTCTCTTCCTTGAAAAAAGGGCAAAAAACAAAAAAGGTGCTTTTTGCATAAAAAGCACCTTTTTCTTCTGATGGTGCGCCTACCAGGATTCGAACCTGGGCACCTGGTTCCGGAGACCAGTGCTCTATCCCCTGAGCTATAGGCGCACGTTTTTCGAGTTGACGAAAGAAATTATATCACGGAAAAAATAATCATGCAAGATGTTTTTGGGAAAATTATTTCCAATTTCCGCAGGATGCTCTACACTAAACCCAGAATACATTTCAAAAAAGAAAAGGGGAGCCGAAACATGAACCATTTTCCAACATGGCCAGATTTCAAAGACATGGAGCTGGCATTTTTTCCGATCGGATCCACCGAGCAGCACGGATACCATTTGCCCACCAATACGGACAGCCTCATTGCGACCGCCATCGCCCAAAAGCTGGCAATGAAACATCAGGCATTTGTCGTTCCCACTCTGCCTTACTCTTGCTCCTTTGAGCATGCGGGCTTTCCCGGCAGCATCTCCCTCCGCATCGAGACGCTGTTCTCCATTGTCAAAGATGTGCTTTCTTCTCTGGAACAATCCGGGGTCAAGCGTTGCGTCATCATCAACGGCCACGGAGGAAACAAACTGCTTTCCAACTTCGCCCAGGAGCTCAATCAAAGCAAAAGCAGACTTTTGATCGCCCCGAGCCGGAAACACTGGGAACAAGCTTACCAAAAAGCGGGATTGTCATCCACCCCCTCTCAGGATATGCATGCCGGAGAAGGGGAAACTTCCATCTTGCTCCATTTGTTGCAGGAACAAGCGGTGCAATTGGAAAAAGCGGAAGATGTGGAAGTTTCCGACCGTCCCTTGTTGGAAGTTTTGGGAATGCAGGCATATACCAAAACGGGAACCATCGGTTATCCCACCCGTGCTTCCAAAGAAAAAGGGGAAAAGTTATTCAATGAATTGGTCCGGCAGATTGACCAAACCGTGACGGAATTTCTGCAAATATGAAAGCGATAAAAAACTTTTGAAAAAAAATTTTTTCTCTGCAACTCTTTTTCTGTTCCTTGCGTCTGTTAAGTAAATGGTCCTCCTAACCAGACTATTTTGTTCCCAAAGCTTTTTCGTCACGTTAGAAAAGGCCTTCTCTGTTTCTAAATTCTGTTTATGGACGAAGTCCCAGCTTCGTCCTCCCCCTTCTTTTTCTTATGGGATTCCCCTTATGACATAAATCCCTTTTATTTCAGGGCCCTTGAAGGCCCTGTTTTTTTATTCGTCAAAATTGATTTGACCTTTTTTGACCTTTGGGGTATCATAAAAGTAAAGCAACATCCATGTGGACAGATGAACCTTACCGAATGAAAACCATCCTTGATCCTTGAAAGGAGGGAAGGGTGCCGGACGATCCGTGCATCCCTGATAGATGAATCTAATCCCAATGGTTGTGGAACAAACCAATCGCGGTGAACGTTCCTATGATATTTATTCCCGCCTTTTGAAAGACCGGATTATTTTGCTGGGAAGCCCGGTGACCGACGAAGTCGCCAACTTAATCGTGGCCCAGCTTCTCTTTTTGGAAGCCGAAGACCCGGAAAAGGACATCCATCTGTACATCAACTCGCCAGGCGGCTCCATCACCGCGGGAATGGCCATTTATGATGCCATGCAATACGTCAAACCGGATGTCTCCACCATCTGCGTGGGATTGGCCGCATCCATGGGCGCATTCCTGCTGGCCGCCGGAAAAAAAGGAAAACGGTTTGCCCTTCCCAACAGCGAGGTCATGATCCATCAGCCACTGGGCGGGGCGCAAGGCCAGGCTTCCGACATAGAAATCCGGGCGAAACGAATTTTGCGGACCAGAGACCGCTTGAACAAGCTGCTCTCCGAATTCACCGGGCAACCGTTGGAAAAAATTGAACGGGACACCGACCGCGATTACTTTATGAGTGCGGAAGAAGCACTGAAATACGGTTTGATCGACCAAGTCATGAAACACAAATAAGCTTCGATGCCAAAAGACCTTGGGTGACCTCCCAAGGTCTTTTTATGCTTTCTACGGATTAATAAGGCGTCTCCATCCACTTTTCAGGAGGGACAATTTTCACATGAAACGGATTTGACGGGGTGGCCTCGTTCACTTTTTCATAAACCCGGTTGGCCAAATCCCGGTACTTTGAAGATGGAATGTGTTTTTCCGGCAAAATGTACATGATGATCTTTTGTTGTTTATACTCCACGCGGACATCTTCCACGCCTTCCACATCTCTGGCCACCTGCTTCATCTTGCTTTCCGGAAAACCCATATTGGTGAAAGAGTGGCTGTCTTTGTCCAGCCCTTCCCGTTCTGCGGGCTTTTCAAACCTTTGGCAGGCAAACAACATGACGGATAAAAGACAAAGAAAAAGGCAAAAAAACCGCTTCACAAAGAACACCTCCCTTTCTAGTTTGATGAAGGAAAGCGTTCTTTATGCGCAAAAAAGCCGAAGCAACGGCTTCGACCTGTTATTCATAATCCTCTGCTTTCAATCTTTGTTCCGTCAATACCAGGCTTCCCATCAGGATAAAATGGAACAGCGCGGCCATGCCCGGAAGTTTCAGTGCATAGGCCAATCCGCCTCCGATCACGGTCAATGCGATCCCTGATATCAAAACGGGCCAGCGCAACTTTTTCCACACCAAATAGCCGGAAATAACAAGCGGGATCATCACAAGCATCAACACAACCGGAAATTGGATCTGTTGCGGCACATATTGCACCACTCCGCTCACTTTTTTCGGGACGATTTCCACCCACAAAAAATTGGTGAAGATTCCGAGCACCGTCAAGAAAAAAGTATAAAGGTGATACACCACATGGGTCACAAAGTATTCCGACCATTCAATACGGATGCGCCGCATAATATCAAGGGATACATACACCAGCGTCGGAATCAGCAAAACATGGAGCAAATAACGGACAATGCTCAGCATCTCAAATAATTCGGATTGCCCCACCCAGATCCCGAGCGACAAAACCAAATTGTCATAAACGAATGCCAAAATGATGAATAAAATCCATGAAGTCCCCCAAAAAAAAGATTCCCGAAAGGAACGGAAACTCCAGATAAACAAAGCCAGATATCCAATTGTCAAAACCGGATAAAGGAAAGCATCCATAATTTCCTCCAATCATATGTATCCATCCAAGGGTTTCTTTGTCGGTTATCCAAACGTTCCCCCCAGATTTAATTCCATCATAGTCAAAATTTAACAATTCATACCCGGGAAATGTGACATGCTTTCAACGATTCCGTGTCGTTTTTGACATTCTTTTCCACTTCATGAAAGCGGGCTTGTTCTCTTCCGAAAACGCCCGCTTCCTTTTTTACTCCGGTCTGCTGACCAATTCCACCAGTTTTTCCACCGCTTCTTCCTCATCGGAACCTTCCGCGGTGATGGTGATTTCCGTACCGCGGGAGACCGCCAGGCTCATAATTCCCATGATGCTTTTGGCATTCACTTTTTTATTCCCTTTGACCACAAAAATATCCGAAGCAAACTTGTTCGCTTCTTGCACAAACAAAGCCGCCGGTCGGGCATGAAGTCCGGTTTCCAACTGAACGGTTACTTTTTTTTCTGCCATCACAATCCTCCTTACTTCACAATTTCTTCGCAATTTCCTCCAATTTGCGGAGACGGTGGTTAATAGCCGACTTGCTGATCTTTCCTTCCGGCAACAACTGGCCCAATTCCGCCAGGTTGGCTTCCGGATATTTCAAACGGGCTTCAGCGACTTCCCGCAATTTTTTCGGCAATTGTTCCAAACCGATTTCCCGGTCAATCCGTTTGATGTTTTCGATTTGGCGCATGGCAGCCTGAATCGTTTTGTTCAAATTCGCCGTTTCACAATTGACCAGCCGATTCACCGAATTTCTCATATCTTTCATGATGCGTGCGTTCTCAAATTCGAGCAAAGAAGGATGCGCGCCGATGATATTTAAAAACTCCCCGATTTTGTCCCCTTCTTTAATATAAACCACAAAGCCTTTTTTGCGCTCAATCACTTTGGCATGCAAATGAAACTGATTCATCACTTCGCAAAGTGATTGACTATGGTCTTGGTAAGTCGATACAATTTCCAAATGATAAGAAGCGCTGTCCGGGTTGTTGACCGAACCGGCGGCCAAAAACGCTCCCCTTAAATAAGCTCTTTTGCAGCAAGGACGGCCAATGAGGCCAGGGGAGATTCCTTCGACCCTTTCCCATGAATTTTTTTTCATGATGTGCAGTTCTTCCAAAATCCGGCTCGTGTCCGAAGTCAAGCGTATCAAATAAACATTGTTTTTCTTCAAGCGGACTTTTTTGCGCACCAACACCTCGGGATGAATCTGATACAAATTTTTGACCAAAGAAAAAATGTATCGCGCGGTCGACGGGTTTTCAGTCACAATATCGATCATGGGCTTCTTGTGCATAATGTGAACCGTGCCGTTCATCCGGACCAATGCCGACAGTTCAGCCGTCTTGCAACAAGTCTCCGACTGAAGCTGGGTCAATTCTTTTTTGATCATCGCAGTAAATGACATAGAACATCCCTTCTTTTAACCACTTTGCCGCTTTTTCATGCGCTCATGTATCAAGCGGAAAATGTGTCCGCTGATCCGTTCGGCGTCATGGCGCAATACAGACTGATACAACAGCAAGTTATCGGCAACGACATGGCAACCGAGACGGTGAATCTCTTTCATGTCCGGCAAAACCATCTTTTGGCCCCGTTCGGCATATTGCTGTTGGATGGCAAGCGGTGGGACCTCATTATTGATGATGGCCACATCAAACAAGCGTTCACCAACGTGATCATAAATGGCTTGAATGTGGTCACTGGCAGAAAACCCGTCGGTCTCCCCGGGTTGCGTCATGACATTGCAAACATAAATCTTGCAGGCATCGGACTTGCGAATCATCCGGCTCATGTCTTTGACCAACAGGTTGGGAAGAATGCTGGTGTACAAACTCCCCGGCCCGACCACGATGCCATCCGCCGCCTCGATGGCTTCCAACGCCTCGGGAAGGGGATGCGGATCCGGCGGGTTTAAAAAAACACGGCGAATCGGCTTTCCGGTTTGCGGAATTTGTGACTCTCCCTCGACAATGCTTCCGTCCTTCATTTCCGCCATCAACACAACATCCTGCTCACTGGCAGGGAGAACCCGTCCGCGCACCGCAAGAACACGGCTCATTTCTTTGACCGCTTGCGTGAAATCCCCTGTGATTTCTTTCATCGCGGCGATCATTAAATTCCCCAATGTGTGCCCTGCCAAACCATCCCCGTTTTTGAACCGGTATTGCAAAACACTTTCCAAAAGGGGTTCCGTATCTGCAAGCGCAATCAAAACATTTCGGATATCGCCGGGGGGAGGCATCCGTAAATCATTGCGCAGCCGCCCCGAGCTGCCTCCGTCGTCTGCTACGGTCACAATGGCCGTGATCTCAATGGGCAACTTTTTCAAACCACGTAAAATAACGGACAATCCTGTACCGCCACCAATGCAAACCACACGCGGACGCCTAAATACATTCGAATTCAGGTTCTTCTTTGCCGACAATGCTATCCGCCTTTCTTCATGTCTCGATGTGCGATTCGACAATGCTCCTGTTTATTGAAAGTCTGATACAAATACTCTGCAATGGCCACGGAACGATGTTTTCCTCCCGTGCATCCGATTCCGATCACCAGTTGCGACTTTCCTTCCCGTGCATACCGGGGGATCAAAAACTCCAACAAAGTGGTCAACTTCTCCAAAAACTGTTTGGTTTCCGTCCATTTCATGACGTATTCGGCCACTTCAGGGTCCCGTCCGGTTTGCGGACGAAGGGAGTCAACATAATGGGGATTTGGCAAAAAGCGCACATCGAAAATAAGATCGGCATCGATGGGGATGCCATGTTTAAATCCAAAGGATACAAAGGTCACCATCATTTTGGCCGAATCTTTCTCCGAAATCATGACGGCGATTTTCTCCTTCAGATCGGAAGGCTTCAAATCGCTCGTGTCGATGAGATAGTGTGCACGGCCTTTGATCTCTTCCAACAACCTGCGCTCTTTTAAAATGGCATCCAACGGCGTGCTGCCGGGATAAAGCGGATGGCGACGCCTCGTCTCCTTAAACCTTCGAACCAGTGTGTTGTCATCAGCATCTAAAAAGATAATCCGCGGGTGAATCCCGTGATTTTTAACCAACAGATCCAGTGAATCAAGCAAAGAAGAAAAAAACTCCCGGCCTCTTAAGTCAATCACCACGGCCACTTTATGGTATTTGCTCTTTGATTCTTTCAGAAGCTCTGCAAATTTGGGCAGCAAGATCGGGGGCAAATTGTCTATGCAAAAGTAGCCTTGATCTTCCAAGCTTTGCATCGCTACGGACTTTCCAGCTCCGGACATACCGGTGATGACAACCATATTCACTTCTTGTTTTTGTTCCACGGCCATCACCTCTGAGCAACCATTTCCTCTTATTATACATTATTTTCCCGTCCTTGCTAAAAGACCCGCAGCCCCGATGAATCCGGCTTGGTTACCCAACCGTGCCAACTCGATCCGGACACCTTGGCCGGCATTTTGTTGCACCTGCTTCCGGTAGTGGTTTTCCAAGGGCTTCAGCAAAGCATCCCCCGCCTTGGAAACACCGCCTCCTATAATGAACAGCGAAGGATTTACCACGACCGAAAGAATGGCCATCGCCCGGGCAAGCGCATCAACGGCCCTTTCCACTGTTCTTTTGGCCAGGAAATCTCCTTTTTCCGCTTCGGCGAAAATTTCTTTGGTTGACAACGTTCCGTTTTGAACCGGAAGTACCAGCGAAGATTCTTCCCCTGCCTCCACCGCTTCACGAACCAGCCGCACCATTCCGGTCGCCGATGCGATCGTTTCCAAACATCCGGTTCGTCCACAGTTACACAACACCCCGTCCGGATCAATCGGAATATGCCCGATCTCCCCGGCAATGCCCCGGGCACCGTGTAAAAGTTTGCCGCCGGCAATAATGCCTCCGCCCACACCGGTTCCGAGTGTGATCAACACCACATTTTGCTCACCGGCACCGGCACCGGTCCATACTTCTCCGAGCGCGGCAACATTGGCATCATTATCAATCTTCACAGGTACTTCAAACGCCGACTCCAGCTGATCACGAATCGGGACATCCCGCCAACCCAGATTGGTCAAATACTTGACAACACCGCCGGGAATATCGAGAAAGCCGGGCAATCCCACACCCACTCCCCCGATTTCCTCCCACGGCACCCGGGCCTCTTTGGCCAAGTCCTGTGTATGGCGTACCATCCGGCGAATCACGCCGTCCGGACCTTCTTCTTTTAGTGTAGGTTTTTCTATGTCTTTGATCACATTTCCGTTCTGATGAACCAATCCGATTTTCATATTGGTTCCACCCAGATCGATTCCGACGAAATACTGCTTCACGTCCACACCCCTCATCGTTCCGGCTGGATTAAATCTTTTTTCAAAATGTTTTAATAGCTATATTTTGATTCATTTTATAATATCATGATTAATTTATGTCATCAATGTAGAACTAAACCGCCGGCAAACACCGGCGGTTTCGGATTCAAAGCCTTTACACCTGGCTCAAAAAGCTTTCGATTTGTTCTTTTGTCTTTGCATGGCGACTCGGCAACCGGTCGACTTCTTTTCCGTCACGATAAACGATAAAGGTCGGGATTCCTTTTACATTGTATTCATCGGCAATTTCCTTGGATTCATCCACATCCAGCTCTGCAAATTCAAACCGCCCGGAAAAGCGATCGGTGATCTCAGGCAGATCAGGCGCGATCCGTTTGCAATCAATACACCACTTTGCACTGAATTCGACCACTTTATCCCCTTCTGCAATAAAGTCGTGAAAGTTTCCTTTGTCCACTTTTTTCACAACGATCCCTCCCCTTTCCTCAGGAAAAACATTCTTTGGCGATGGTTTCCAACTGTTTGGCAAGCCGGGATACCGTTGACATGGATACTTCGTATTTTTTGGCCAGTTCTCGCTGAGTCACGGCCACCCCATGATATTTTGCCGTCAAATATTCCAGAGCCGCCGCCCATCCCTCCACTTTTCGAACCACCGAAAAGTCACGGTTTCTTGCAGCCCATTCGAACCACAGCCGTTCGATCTCCTTACAGAGGTGGGCGGTGGATGTTTCCTGAACATGCTCCAGACAGCATTCCAACACTTTTTTCCACTTATGATTCACTTCAATGACCGAAGGAAGAGGATCTTCCGGTTCCCCGCTTTCCGTGCGGCTCAATTCGCGAAGCACCATTTGCGCCAACTGTTTCAATTCCTCGTCTTCTTCCGGTTGTGACACAAACTGCTCCAACAATTGTTTCACTTCATCATCCGAAAACCAAGTCAAAAACTTGATGACTTGCCTTTTCGTTTGATGATCGCCCCGGCTCAAAGCCCAGAAAAAAGCAGAGCGCAAAAGCAGATTGCTCTGTAATTGCTTGACAATCTCCTCGTTGGGGCCGAACAGTTCCATCCGGTTTAATTGCTCTTCAAACGGAAGCTGGTAATGATAAGGGAGCTTCGGCGGTTGATCCAACTCCACCCATTGGTCCATATGTTTGTAATAGAAAGCCGCGATCGCTTCCCTGCCTTCGAGATTCATTGCCTTTTTCCAATATTGCCGGGCTCTTTCAAAGCGGCCGCAGTTCCAAGCCGCAACCGCCGTGTAATGGTAAAGCCCGGGTTCCTGAATTCCGTCGACTTTCAAAAGGCGGGAAAATAATGCGTACGCCACTTCATGTTCTCCCAAAATCCCCAGCGTGGTTGCCAATTTATAAGTATTTTCCTGATGAAACGGAACCAGTTTTTTCAACATATCAAGAATGGCCCGTTCCTTTTTTTCGTCACCGAGATTCCGGGACAAAACCGCCAGATTGCACAATGCATGCAGATTATTGGGGTCGATCTTCAGCACATGTTCGATCAATCCCGTCGCCTTTTCCAAGTCCCCCGTGTAATAATAAGCCAATGCCAGATTGTTTTTCGCCGCCAAAAACTCCGGATGCGCCTCGGAAATTTCTTCGAGCAGTTGTATGGCCTGGAGAAA
Organism: Thermoactinomyces vulgaris; assembly: GCF_005886755.1. Lineage (NCBI taxonomy): Bacteria > Bacillati > Bacillota > Bacilli > Caryophanales > Thermoactinomycetaceae > Thermoactinomyces > Thermoactinomyces vulgaris. Next base: position 450,884 of record NZ_CP039710.1, on the reverse strand, counting down.
CTTCCCTTCTTCCAAATAACTGCGTGCTCTTTCATGATCCTCAATATAGCCGGGCTGGTTCACCGGCTTCCATTCTTTTGGGGGACGTCCGAGCTCCTGGGCAATCATGTAAAGCATTTCTTCTGCTTCTTCTGCAAAGTCTCCGTAAGGATCCCGGCTCAAATATTGCAACAAATATTCTTCGGCCCGTTCCAAATCGCCCATGTTGGCCGCGTTATTCGCCATATAAAACCAGCATTCATATAAATCAGGATCCACTTCTTCCAAAACGGACATCAGCACTTGATTGGACTCTTGAAAGCGCCCCAGTTCCGAAAGAATGCCGGCCAGGTTGCAGTGATTCACCGGATTTCCCGGTTCCTTTTCCGTCGCCAAACGAAAATATTTGACCGCTTTGTCGTAACGGTGGCGGTCAAGGTAATATAAGGCCCGTTCAAAGAAAAAGCCGGCATCCATCCGCAAACGGATGATTTTTTTATTTTTTTGGCGGTCTGCTCCGGCCTGTGATTTTCTCATGAATTTCCCCTCCACCCAGCACAATGTTTTCGCCAGGCTGGTGTGTGTTTTTTTGGTAGTATACCAAATTCGTAACATTCTCAGGGTAATTGTCAACGATTTGACATAAAATGATGCAAATACAGAAATAAATTTCAAAACCCGAACAAGAAAGCCATGAATGAAGTTGTTTCATTATTTTATTCAATTATAGCGCAAACACAAGGGGATCACCAAGAATCCTGGCAAAAAAATGGATAATATTTCTAAAAGGATCCAACAAATTTTAACAGCCATCTTTTTAACATGGATCCATTTAAATATTACAACAAAACATCAATATATGGAGAGTCTCAAACAAAATAAAAAACAAGAGAACGCATGATCCCTTGTCTGTATTTTTAAAGATTTGCTATTGATTCCGATCTTTTAATACACGGAGCACCTCATCCAGAGGCAATTTTTGTTCCCGCAGCAAAACAAACAAGTGATAAAGGAGATCCGCCGTTTCATTGCTCAGCTCTTCGGCGCTGCGGTTTTTGGCGGCAATGATCACCTCGGAAGCTTCTTCACCGACTTTTTTCAAGATCTTGTCCAATCCTTTGTCAAACAAATAAGCCGTATAAGAGCCTTCGGGCCGTTCTGCTTCTTTTTTGGCAATCACCGATTCCAACTTATTGATCATCTGAAAGCGGCCGGCGGTATCTTCCGGTTGCTCCTTAAAACAAGAGTAGGTTCCTTGGTGGCAAGCCGGCCCCTCGGGAAGCACCTTCACCAAAATCGCATCCCGGTCGCAGTCCGTCTGAACGGACACCACTTTCTGCACATTTCCGGAAGTTTCCCCTTTATGCCAAAGTTGATTGCGGGAACGGCTGTAAAACCAGGCTTCCTTTGTCTTCAGCGTCAATGCCAATGCTTCGCGGTTCATATAAGCCAAGGTCAAAACTTCTTTGCTGGCCGCATCCTGCAGTATTGCCGGCACCAGCCCTTTTTCGTCAAATTGAATATCATCCGGATGGATCAACGCACATTCACCCCGTTTTCTTTTAAAGCCTTTTTCACTTGATCGATCCCGACTTCTTGAAAATGAAAAATGGAAGCCGCCAACGCCGCATCCGCTTCGGTTTCCAGAAACACTTCCACAAAATGCTCCACCTTGCCGGCCCCGCCGGAAGCAATCACCGGAACGCCCGCTTTTTGGGCAATTTGCCGGGTCAGTGGCAGATCATAACCGTTCTTGTGCCCGTCCCGGTCCATACTGGTTAATAAAATCTCCCCGGCCCCTCTGCCAACGGCTTCCACGGCCCAGTCCACGGCCCGCTTGTCCGTTCGTTTCCGTCCGCCGTGTGTATAAACAAACCAGTCTTTTTCATCCGGGTCATACTTGGCATCAATGGCAATCACGATGCATTGGTGGCCAAACCGTTTGGCGCCTGCTTCAATCAATCCGGGATTCAAAACGGCAGATGTATTGACCGACACTTTGTCCGCTCCCGACCGCAAAATGTCATACATGTCTTCCTCCGTACGGATTCCCCCACCCACGGTGAAAGGGATGCTCAGCTGCTCCGCGGCTCTTCTCACCACATCCAGCATGATTTTCCTCCCTTCGTGGGAAGCGGAAATATCCAAAAAAACGAGTTCATCCGCCTGGTTCCGGTCATAATAAGCCGCCAGCTCCACCGGATCGCCCGCATCCTTTAAATCAACAAAAGAAACCCCTTTGACTACACGGCCGTCTTTGACATCTAAACAAGGAATGATGCGTTTGGTTATCATAAATTCGCCTCCTTTGTCGCACGGATGGCTGACGGAAAGTCGATGGCTCCGGTGTACAACGCTTTTCCGACAATGGCTCCTTTCACGCCTTCATGTTGATAAGAAGCCAACTGTTTCAGATCTGCCACCCGATGAACACCCCCGGACGCGATCACCGTTTTCCCGCATACACCCGCCAGGTCCCGCACGGCCCCGATATTCGGACCAGTCAGCATTCCGTCTCTGGAGATGTCTGTAAAGATAAACGTTTCCGCACCCCAGTCACTCATTTGTTGTGCCAATTCCCCCGCTTTCACCCGGGATGTCTTCAGCCAGCCATGGGTGGCGACAAATCCGTCCCTGGCATCCAGACCGATGGCGATATGCGCGGAATAAAGCTTCAATGCCTCTTTCACAAACGACGGATCATCAATGGCTGCGGAACCGATGACCACCCGGCGGACACCCCATTTTAAAAGCCGCTCCAACCGCTCCATATTTCGGACGCCCCCGCCGATTTGAACCGGAACCGGAGAGAATTCCACAATCTTTTGAATGATGGAGGCATTTTCCATCCCTCCAGAACGCGCCGCATCCAAATCCACGATATGGAGCCATTCCGCTCCCTGTTCGATAAACGTTTGTGCCACGTTCAGCGGATCTTCGCTGTACACCGTTTCCTGACCGTAATCCCCTTGTTTGAGCCGGACACACTTGCCGCCCCTTAGATCGATGGCCGGATAGATGACAAAACTCATGATGTCCCCACCTTTTCACTGAGCTTGGCAAACCGTTCCAACAAGGCAAGTCCCAGCTTGCCGCTTTTTTCCGGATGGAATTGCATGCCGTAAATGTTTCCGCGGGTGACCACCGCCGCCACCGTCTGGTGGTAATCGGTGGTGGCAATCACATCTTCGGGATTGTCCGCTTGGATATGATAGGAATGGGCAAAATAAACATGTCCTTCTTCCAATCCCTTAAATAACGGATGCGGATGTTTAAAACTCAGCCAATTCCACCCCATATGCGGAATCCGGTATTCCCCTTCAAACCGGACCACGTGGCCGGGCAGCAAATTTAATCCCTGATGATAGCCATGTTCATCACTGCTGGTGAACAACAATTGCATTCCCAGACAAATCCCCAAAACCGGTTTGTTCCGGCGGGCCGCTTCCTTGATCACCGCGGCCAGATCCCTTTGGGTCAGTTCATACATCGCCTTTCCGAACGCACCGACTCCCGGCAGGATAATCGCATCCGCTTCAAGAATTGTTTCCCGGTCAGACGCGATGACACTGTCATAGCCCATCCGTTCCAATGCTTTGGACACACTATGCAAATTTCCCATTCCGTAATCGACAATGACAATCATCACAAGACTCCTTTCGATGAAGGGATTCCCTGTACGCGGGGATCCATCTGCACCGCATCATCCAATGCTCTCCCCAATGCTTTGAAACAAGCCTCGATCATATGATGGGTGTTTTGGCCATAGTGAAGGATCACATGCAAAGTGATGCGCGCTTCAAGCGCCAATTTCCAAAAGAATTCATGGACAAGCTCCGTGTCAAAACGCCCCACCTTCTCACTCGGGAATTCCGCCCGGAATTCCAAATGGGGACGGTTGGACAAATCGACCACCACCTGGCCCAACGCCTCATCCATCGGAACAAAAGCATTGCCATAGCGGCGGATTCCCCTTTTGTCCCCGAGCGCTTCCCTCAACGCCTGTCCCAGACAGATGGCGATGTCTTCCACGGTATGATGATCATCAATATGGGTATCTCCTTTAGCTTCGACAAACAAATCAAATTTCCCGTGTTTTGCAAACAGATCCAGCATGTGTTCCAAAAACGGGACGCCTGTCTTCAAATTGGTTTGTCCCATCCCATCCAATTGCAATGCCAAAGAAATCTCGGTTTCCCTGGTTTGACGGGAGATATTACTCATCCGCTTCCCTGTTTTCACCAATTCCCTCACCTTCCCTTTTCTTTGCCATCCGTACCCGGACCGATTCGGCATGCGCCGTCAGTCCTTCCGCTTCCGCGAGGTACATCACTTTGTTCCCGTCACGGTAAAGCGCCTCCGGACTGTAGGAAATGACACTGGTCTTTTTCACAAATTGATCCACGCTCAGCGGTGAAAAAAAGCGGGCCGTTCCGCTGGTCGGCAACACATGATTGGGCCCGGCCCAATAATCCCCCAACGGTTCCGGACTGTGTTCACCCAGGAAGACGGCACCCGCGTGTTTAATTTTGGCAAGCCAATGCCAAGGATCGCGAACCATCAGTTCCAGATGTTCGGGCGCCAGCTGATTTGCGGTTGACACCGCTTCTTCCATATCTTTCACCACACAAACGGCACCGAAATTTTTGATGGATGCTTCCGCAATCTCGCGGCGCGGCAACCGGCGGCATTGTCTGTCCACTTCCTCCGCGACGCGTTCAGCCAAAAAGCGGGAAGGCGTGATACACACAGCGGAGGCCATCCGGTCGTGTTCCGCCTGGGAAAGCAGATCGGCCGCCACATAAACCGGATCCGCCGATTCATCCGCAAGGGCCACGATCTCACTCGGACCGGCGATGCTGTCAATATCCACTTGGCCGAACACCGCCCGTTTCGCCAACGCCACATAGACATTGCCGGGCCCCACAATCTTGTCCACACGGGGAATACTTTCCGTCCCATAGGCCAAGGCAGCAATCGCCTGAGCTCCTCCGACCCGGAAGATGCGGTCCGCACCAGCAATTTTTGCCGCCACCAGCGTCGTTACATACACCTCCCCGTTTTCAAGCGGGGGAGTCACCATGATCACCTCGTTGACGCCGGCGGTTTTGGCCGGAATCACATTCATCAACACAGATGAGGGATAAGCTGCTTTTCCTCCCGGCACGTAAACTCCGACCTTTTCCAAAGGAATGACTTTTTGTCCCAAAACGGTTCCGTCTTCCTCTGTAAAAAACCACGACTGTTGCCGTTGGTGTTCATGAAACTTCCGGATGCGTCCGGCCGCTTCGGTCAAAACCCGGACCAACTCCGGATCCGCCTGCTCCATGGCTTCTTCAATTTCTTCCGGACTCACTTCCCATTTTTGAACGTCGGCACCGTCAAACTGAAGTGTGAAGGTACGCAGGGCTTCATCGCCTTTTTTCCGGACCAGGTCAATGATCTCTTGCACCGCTGACAACGGTTCTTCCGTTTCAATCCCGGCCCGGTGGAGACGTTTTAAATCCTCCCGCGAGACAATTTTGATCACAGACGCCCCTCCTTTTCAATCACGCGTTCCAAATCACCCAAAATTTTTTGGATCCGTTCATTCTTCAAGCGGTAACTTCCTTTATTGGCAATCAACCGCGAGGTAATATCGGCAATACAACACCACTCCACCAAACCGTTTTCCTTCAGTGTCCGGCCGGTGGAGACAATATCGACAATCCGCTCAGCCAATCCGATGATCGGAGCCAGTTCGACTGATCCGTGCAGGCTGATGATTTCAACCTGCTGTCCTTGTTCCTTAAAATATTGTTCTGCAATCCGCGGATATTTGGTTGCCACCTTCGGATGGGGGGAAAGGGTGGATTCCGGCTTCCCGGCCACAGACATCCGGCAGGGACTGATTTTCAAATCCAGTAATTCATAAACATCACGGGATTGCTCCATCAGCACATCTTTCCCGACCACACCGAGGTCTGCTACTCCATATTCCACATAGGTCGGGACATCCATCGGCTTGGCCAAAAAAAAGGTCATTTCGTTCTCCGGTACCGACACCACCAGTTTTCGCGAATCCAGATCATCCGCTTTCGGAACCGGCAGGCCGGCTTGTTGAAACAGGTCAAAAGCTTCCTCCATCACCCGCCCTTTGGCCATGGCGATCGTTAACACGTGGACCACTCCCCTTCGCCGGCGATCGTCAAAACTTCATCCACATCCGGTGTCCGGTCTGCCCGGCTTCCCACCGGCTGCATGATCACCGCACAACCTTGCTCCCGTAAGGAACGCACTTTCCGATAAGCTTCCTGTTGCAAATGAGGTTCATAAAAAACTGCGATCCGTTTCGGCGATGCCGGTTTTAACGGACTGGCCTCCAACAGGCGGTCGGTTTTTAAAGCAAAACCGGTTGCCGGAAGATCCGTGTGGAAAGATTGATAAAGCTGGTCATACCGTCCTCCGCTGACGAGGGGAAATCCCATCCCTTTTGCATAGCCCTCAAAATAAACGCCGGTATAATAACCGAGACTCCCCACCAAGCTCAAATCCACTTTCACTTGCGACACACAGCCAAAAATCTGCAACTGGTCCCAAACCCGTTTCAGATAACAAAATTTTTCCCGCACTTCTTCTGTTTGGGCCGACGCAGACAGTTTTTTCCAATCTTTCCCTTCCAGTCCCGGTTTTGTCAGCTCCATGATTTCTTGCCGTTCTTCAAGGGAAAGATCCAACTCCTCCAGAATGCGGCGAAATGCAACCAAATCCCTGACTTCCAATGTTTCTTTCAACTTTTCAATCGCTTCATCCCGATGAATCCGTTCCCTTAAAAATCCTTCCAAAAGTCCGACATGGCTGAGTACGATGGTCGGAGCACCGATGCCACAAGCCTGGATCGACTCCACGGCCAAAGCGATCACTTCCCCGTCGGCTTCCGGCCCCGCTTGTCCGACCAGTTCCACCCCCGACTGAAATTTTTCGCTGTTTCGGCCTGCTTCCTTCTCTTGGGCGCGGAAAACCGTCCCGTGATAAAACAGGCGCAGCGGCAAAGGCTCCCTTTTTAAAACCGAAGTCACCAACCGCGCGATCGGAGCGGTCTGGTCGGGACGCAAAACCAACAGATTCCCGTCCCGGTCCATGCATTTAAACATCCGCGAAACGGGAATCTGGCTGGATTGTCCCACTGTATCAAAAAATTCCAAGGCCGGCGTGCAGACTTCCTGATAGCCCCACTTGACAAAATGATCCCGGACCCGGTCTTCCAACAAACGTTTCTTTTCCGCAATGAGCGGCGGAAAGTCCCGAAAACCCATTGGTTTTTCAAATGTCTGCGGTTTGGTCATCGCACTCCCCTCCGCTTCGCTTTATCTTATTAAATCGATAATGAGTTAAAGTATCGTTTCAAGTAGTATAACATGAAGCACTTCTTATTGACTAGTGTTTTGTTTTTTCTTTCAACCATTCGGCCAAACCGATCAATGCTTTGCGGCGGTAAGAATAAGTCTGCCATTCTTCTTCGGACAGCTCACTCAGCACCCTCGACTCCCCTTCCGGTATAAAAATCGGGTCATAGGGGAAGTCGGTGACGGGACTTTCCGATTGTTCGATTTGCTCAACGATATGCCCTCTGGTTTCTCCGCTGAAAATCTTCATTTCCCCGTTGAAGCAGATGCCGACCGCTCCCTGGAACCAGGCTTCTCTCTTTTCCCCGTGCAAAAGTTTGCGGATTCCTTTGTAGCCAATCCGTTCATAAATCCGCTTGGACAAAATCCCGGGGAAATCTTTGTAAGCCGCAAAATAGATCCCGGCATCATCCACCATGAATTGATCCAGCCCTTGTTTACGGACTTGTTTCAATTTGGCCCGGGCTGTTTCTTCCACCGTTCCTTTATCCGGTTCCACAAAGGCAACCGTCTTCTGCTCCACGTCAATTCCGAAAGGCGCCAGGATTCCTTTGGCTTCTGCCACTTTTGCTTTGTTTTGAGTCACGAAAAAAAGTTTCATTTTTTCCCCTCCGATGGTTCGATCTGACTTTGATTTTTTCTCATTTTAACGCTAATTCTCTTGCATCAGAAATAAATAATACACTGCCAGCCGCATTATTTTTACAAAAAAGACATAAACGATCGGTTCAATGCGAATAAATACACTAGAGACTTTAACAAGGAAGGCGAAAGCAATGGGCTACTTGGGACTCTCTTTCCTGGCAACCGGGATCGTTCTGGAACTGATCGGAATCTTTCTGGTATATCGGGGAAAAAACCAATCATTGGAACCCATAATGATGGGCCTCGTTTTCCTGTTGGTTGGAATGATTTCCATATAAAACCGGCGTTTAAAACCCGAAGCTTTTTTGTGTTTTTTTGAAAACGTTTACAAATAACGGCGGATTTTAACGATCTCTTCTTTTTGCTGTAACAAATTTGTGATAAAAACCATGAAATCATCTTGAAAAGATTCGATTAATTCTACACAATGATTAATAAAGGTATTAAAATTGAATTATTGGGTTTAAGTAATGAACTTATCTGTTAATTATCAATTACTTATTTCCGATCAAATATATTTCCAGAAAGATATAAGGAAAGAGGGGTTTTTATTTATGTATAAGATCATTGGTTACTACAAAAGAAAAGATGGAATTGAAGAGTTTGCAGAGGAATTAAAAAATACATTGATCCCGAGAATCTTAAAAATCCACGGTGTAATTAAAGTGGAAGTGACGGAATTGATGGTTTCCAACAGCAGCCCGACCGATGTGACACCGGATAACGATTTTGCTTTAATGTGCGAAATTTACTTCGCAAGCCCCGATGCCCTGCAAAAAGTCTTAGCCAGCGAAGAAGGACAAGCCGTTGCCCAAAGCTGGATCAACGATGCAGCCGATTACCTGGTGGCCTATGTAGGGAAAGAACAAGTCTTCAGAGCGAACCTTTTCACCAATTTAAATTATTAATTACATATGACGGACGATCCCCTCTGTTTTGGAAACTCTTGATACACATTCTGCTGACTGGCCGGTACAAGCCAGTCAGCTTTTTTTTGTCCACCCCTTGTGGTATGCTACCTTCAGATATTTGCGGTAAAGGAGAAGTCACACCCATGAACTACCAGTTATTTCGAAAAGTGTTGTTTCGGATGGATCCGGAAACCGCCCACAACTGGACCGTCCGGGGATTGAAATGGATGCAGTCTGCTTCCTTGATTCAAAAGACCGTCTCCAAACCATTCACCATCCAAGATCCGCGCCTTGCCTCCGAATTATGGGGTATTTCTTTTCCAAACCCGGTGGGAATGGCAGCCGGATTCGATAAAAACGCCTATGTTTATCCGGCACTTGCCGCTTTGGGATTCGGCTTCGTGGAAGTCGGCACCCTGACTCCCCGTCCGCAAAACGGGAATCCCCGTCCCCGGTTGTTCCGCCTTCCGGAAGATAAAGCCGTGATCAACCGGATGGGATTTAACAATCACGGGATTGCCGCGGCGAAAGAATCCTTTGAACGATTGGGACATCCCGCCATTCCGGTCGGCATTAATTTGGGTAAAAACAAAGACACCCCCAATGACAAAGCAGTGGAGGATTATACCCGCGGTCTCCAAGAACTGTATCCCTACGGCGACTATTTTGTAATCAATGTCAGCTCCCCCAACACCAAAGGGCTTCGCGACCTCCAGCACATCGAGGCATTGCAGTCGTTATTGACGGAAATAATGAACCAACGAACGAAATTGGAAAAAATCGATCAAAAAAGAAAGCCCGTTCTGTTAAAGATCGCTCCGGATCTTGAAATCCAGACATTAAAAGAGATTGTCTCCACGGCGGTTTCCTTGCGGATTGACGGCATCATCGCCACCAACACCACGTTGTCCCGTAAAGGATTGACCGCCTCGGCCCGACATGAAAACGGAGGTTTGAGCGGAAAGCCTTTGCGGGAAAAATCAACCGAAATGATCCGACACATTTATTCCGTAACACAAGGCAGCATTCCCATCATCGGTTCGGGAGGCATTTTTTCGGGACAACATGTCATCGAGAAACTGAAAGCGGGGGCCAATCTGGTTCAAATCTATACCGGCATGATTTATCAGGGACCCGGGATCGTCAAGCAAATCAACCAGGAATTGATAAGACAGATGGAAAAAGAACAAATCAGCCATTTTACCGAATGGATCGGCCAACACTTGCAGGAAACAAAAAGACGGGTTCCCTTGTAAAAGCCCGTCTTTTTCCTGTCAAAACATTTCAGGTGGCTTTGACATTTCAATGGTGCTGACCATCTTCTTGGAGATGACAAACATTTCCCCGTCCACCTCGATGGAAAGGGTGTATTTGTCAAAATCATTGACTTTCCCTTGATATTGGTATCCGTTGACCAAATATATTTTGACGGTATCCCCCTTTTCCTTTAATTGGCTTAATATTTGGTCTTGTTCTCGGTTCATCCCCTGTCACTCCCCTTTCTCTTTCCTTGTTTCTTTTTCTTGTATTTAAATCCTTCCTCCGGCCGCTGCTTTTTTATATAGAAAATTCTTTATTTTTAAAATGAAAATATTGTTATGAAAAATGCTATAGATATATAATTAAAGATAGAGAACCACTTCAGACATAAAAGGGGGAATCCGGTTTGAGGAGAATTTTGGGGATCTCGCTTCTTCTTTTCAGCATGGTCTTTTTCAGTTTCAGTCCGCCGGTCAGCTATGCAGCCGACGATCACTTTCAACCGGGAACTTTATATGAAACGTTCCAGCAGGCTGCCAAGGAATTTCAGGTTCCCGATGAAATTTTACTGGCTGTCAGTTATGCCGAAACCCGCTGGCAAGACCATCACGGACAACCCAGCCAGCTCAACGGCTACGGGTTGATGCACCTGGCCGACAACCCGTACAACCAATCATTGAAAGAAGCCAGCCGCCTGTTGAATCTCCCCGAATCCACATTGAAGACAGATATCAAACAAAACATCCGGGGAGGCGCTGCCGTTTTGGCCGAACTGGCCAAGGAAAACAATCAGGGCCAGATCCCGCAAAATTTGGCTGACTGGTATACCACCGTGGCCGATTACAGCGGGTTATCCTCCGACTTGGCTGCCAAATGGTATGCCGATGAAGTTTTCAAAATCATCAATGAAGGCGCACAACGGGTGATTGACGGGGAAGATGTTTTCATTCAGCCGACTCCGGTAACACCTCATACAGGAAAGTATGAACAAGTGGAAAAGCAACCGGAAAAACAGGCAACGCCCGATTACCCTGGTGCCAAATGGGTGGCCGCTTCCAGTTCCAACTATACAGCGGCCAATCGCGAAAGCGACGGCAATTCCATCGACTATGTCATCATTCATACGACACAGGGCTCTTACAGCGGCACGATCAGCTGGTTCCAAAATCCGGCAGCCAGTGTCAGCGCCCACTATGTAATCCGTTCCAGTGACGGAGAAATTACCCAAATGGTTCAAAACAAGGACATTGCTTGGCATGCGGGAAACTGGAACTACAACGTCCACAGCATCGGGATCGAACATGAAGGATACGTCAGCGATCCGGCTTGGTACACGGATGCCATGTACCGCGCTTCAGCCAACCTGACCCGCTGGTTGTGTGACCGGTACGGCATTCCCAAAGACCGAAGCCATATTATCGGACACAATGAAGTGCCGGGCGCAACCCATACTGATCCGGGTTCCCACTGGGATTGGAACTACTATATGTCTTTGGTCAAGGAGTCTCAAGAACTCGTTTTTGACAACACCGGCGCAAAAATGGCCAGCGACGCATGGGGAACCAGCAGCTGGAATTCCCAAAAATACGGAAGCAACTATCATTTTGCCGAACCGGTGCTTGCCAGCGACCCTTTCTGGTACCAAATCAACATTCCTTCCTCGGGAAACTATGATATTTACGGCTGGTGGCCAGCCAACAGCGGCTATAACTCCAACACGCCCGTGATCATCAAAACATCTTCCGGCAACCAAACAGTTTATGTCAATCAGCAACAAAACGGCGGCAAATGGAACTATCTGGGCCGTTTTCACATGTCGCAAGGCACTGATTATAAAATTGCCGTATCCAGATGGTCATCCGGTTCCGGTTATGTGGTGGCTGATGCCTTCAAGCTGATTAAACAATAATTTTTTCTCTGTTCCTCCTTGAATGCGAACTTGTGTTCGTGTATGATCATAGACAAGGAGGCGGAGAAAGATGCTGGCAGCTTCTTTTCACAAATGGTATGAAACCCAGCGGCACAACATGGTCACAAACAGGCCGGCCGCAACATACCATCCCCCCGCAAGGGATGAAGACGAGCGCCAATACATGACTTTTTTGCTGGAAGAATCTTATGAATTGCAAAAACCTGTCATCGTGATCTATGCGGGGAAATATTCACCCCTTCAGTTTTACGGACGCATCAAAAAAATCCATCCGTATGAAGAATGGTTCATCATGGCCAACGGCGAATGGAAGAAAAAAATCACCTTTGATCAATTGATTGAGGTGGACCCGTTATAAAAATCCCCCGGGAAGTCTTCCCCGGGGGATTTGGTTATGCTTCGGCTTGACGACTTCTTTTGGACTGCCATCTTTCTTTCAATTGGGAGAGGAAAAGATAGACGATCGGAACAATAAACAAAGTCAATAACGTGGACGAGGCAAGTCCTCCGATCACCACAATCGCCAATCCTTGCGACATGGCGGCACCTTCTCCATACCCGAGAGCCAGCGGCAACAAAGCGAAAATCGTTGCAAAAGCCGTCATCAAAATGGGACGCAGACGGGTTTCTCCTGCTTCCAACAAAGCATCAACGGTATTGTGCCCGCGTTTTTTCATCTGTTGCACACGATCCACAAAGACGATCGCATTGGTGACCACGATCCCGATCAACATCAATGCCCCGATCAAAGCAGGCGCACTGATCGGCTGACCGGCAATCCACAGACCGAGCAAACCGCCGATGACGGCATACGGGAGAGAGAACAAAATGGTAAAGGGTGCCGTGGCTTCCCCAAATGCAATCAACATGACCACATAAACGGCAAAGACCGCGACGATCATGGCTTTCCCCAGATTAGCAAAGCTTTCGTTCATTTGTTCGATATCGCCGCCCAGTTTGACCGAAACGCCTTGCGGGATCGGAGTGCTGTCAATTTGCGCTTGAATGTCTTTGGAAACGGCTCCGGTGTCCTTAATGGTGACATCCCCGGAAACGGTGGCAGCCAACTGCCCGTTTTCTCTTTTGACGGTGACCGGTCCTTCTTCCACCTTGACGTTGGCAATATCTTTGAGCGGAACCAGTTCACCGGTGGAGGATAATATCCGGATTTCTTTCACCTTATCCACCGAATTGACTTCATCTTGTTTCAATCCCAATTTCACTTCTTGCGATTCGTTTCCTTTCTCAATTTCAAAGATCGTATCCGCCTGCAACAATCCGCGGACACTTGCGGCCACTTGTTGGGCCACCAAACCTTTCTTCGCAGCTTTGGCATCATCCACTTCAATGGTGACGATTTTCTTCTGTTCACTCAAATTGTTTTCCACATTGGCAAGACCGTTCACTTTTTGAATTTTTGCCGTCAATTGATTGGTCAATGTCCGGATCTTGTCCATCGAATCTCCGGTAATCACCACTTCGATGGAATTGGAAGCGGGATTGATGCTGTTGACTTCACTGACATTCACAACGGCATCCTGATCCACCGCATTTAATTCCTTGCGGATGTTTTCCAAAAAGGTGTCCATTTCGGTGTCATCCGCCAAGGTGACAAACATGGAAGCGCGGTTGCTGCTGCCCGTTGAACCGTCATTGGTCATCTGGCTGCTCATGTTCCCGACCGAACTGCTGATCACTTTCACTTCCGGGTGCTGTTTCAACTTTTGCTCCATTTGTTCGGCGACTTGATTTGTTTTTTCCAAATTCGTGCCGGAAGGCATTTTCAATTCAATGTTCATCGCTTTTTCTTTATCGGAAGGAAGGAAAATGGTTCCGATAAAGGGTACGAGCGCAAAACTTCCCAACAACATTAAAGTCGACCCGACCAAAACGATTTTTTTATGGTTCAAAGACCAATTGAGAGCTTTTTTGTATTGTTCCGCCAGCCGGCTCCTTGTCCGGTCTTTTTTCAACGGCTTTCCGTTCAAAGCCAGCAATTTCGCCAAGACCGGAACGATGGTGACAGCCACCACCAACGAGCACAAAAGCGAAATGGTCACCGTCAGTGCAAAGGGATAAAAGACTTCACCGATAATCCCTTCAATCATTCCGAGCGGAACAAATACCGCAACCGTCGTCAATGTGGAGGATGTAATGGCTGAAGCAACCTCTTTGGTCGCCAACAGAATCAATTCGGACGTGCGTTCCATCCCTTTCATCAGGTGGCGGTAAATGTTTTCGATCACGACAATGCTGTCATCGACCACCCGACCGATGGCCACCGTCATTCCGCCAAGGGTCATGATATTGAGGCTCACATCCGCTTGTTTCAACAAGATCAAGGTTGCAAAAACAGACACCGGAATCGAAACAATCGAAATCAATGTCATGCGCACATTCCGCAAGAACAGAAGAATCACAACCGAAGCAAACAGAGCCCCGAGCAATCCTTCCCGCACCATGGAATGGATGGACATTTTGACACTGTCCGACTGGTCAAACAACTTCATGAATTGAACGTCTTTATTGGCTTTTGCCAGCTGATCCAGTTGCGCATTCACTGCATCTGCTGTTTCCACCACATTATCATCCGGATTTTTGATGACCTCCACATTGATGGAGGGTTTCCCGTTGGTCCGGGTGATCATGGATTGACCTTTTGCTGATTCCGTAATGGTGGCAATGTCCTGAAGTTTGACGGTTTTAATTTCCGGTTCTTTCATTTCCGGTTTGCCGGTGCCGGCAGAAGTTTTTCCTTGCGAAGCCGGCATTTTTACCGATTGGCTGTTTCCTTTCGGCACAGTTCCGGAAGATTTGGGCATCTTCGCCAGCATCGCTTGCAATTGTTTGCTCAGCGCCACCAGTTCAGCTTGTTTGGCCTTCAACTGTCCCTGCAACATGGCGATTTGTTGTTTGAGCTCAGGATTTTCAGGATCTTTTTGCAGTTGCTCCATCGCTTTATTTAACTCAATCTGAATCCCGATCATTTCGGCTTGGACTTTTTGCGTATGGGCCTGTACTTTCGCCAACTGCTGGGTTCCTTGGCTGACTTGCCCCAATCCTTGGCTCACCTGTCCCAGTCCTTGGCTCATTTGCCCCAACCCTTCGCTCAATCCTCCGACAGCTTGACCTAGGCCGCCTACAGCCTGCCCCAAGCTCTCCATGGATTGACCGATTTGGTTGAAGGCATCCTGCATGCCTTCCGTCGGATTGGCAGGAACGGTCAACTCAAAATTTTTCAAGTCTTCCACTGAGGTGATCTCCTGATGAATGCGTACAGGCATATCCACATTGCCGGTGTTTAAATCCCCCAGCGGCAAAGACATCTGGGCACTGGCCAAAGCTTGTTGAACTTGCTGCATAGTGAGATTATGTTTCTTTAATGCTTCCGGATTCAAACGAATGTATACCGCTTTGGTCCCTTCTCCTTTTACCTGTACTTCACCGACCCCTTCGATCGACTCCAGTTTGGGTTTCACCACATCTTTTACCCATTGCTCCAATTCAGTGGCATTTTTCTTGTCACTGCTTACCGTAAAATTAATCATGGGGAAGGTGTTGAATCCAAACCGGTTAAAGATTGTATCCATCACATTGTCCGGCAAATCCAAACGGTCCAGGGCGTCCCTCATTTGTTGCTGCGCCTTGTCCAGATCCGCATCAAAATCAAATTGGGCAACCACCACGGAAGTACTGTCTGCCGAAATGGATGTAACCTTATCCACCCCTTTGACTCCCATGATTTCTCTTTCTATCGGCTTGGTCACCTCTTCGGCGATATCCTCAGGCGATGCCCCCGGATACGGGGTGACTGCGACAATCACCGGAAAGTTGATATCCGGCATGGCTTCCATTTTTAATTGGGTTGCTGTATAAACACCGCCACCGGTTACCAAAATGATCAAAATCAACACTGCGGCAACGTTTCGCAGTGAAAAACGGGTCAACCAATTCACCTTGACTCCCCTTTCATATCACCCATAAATAATTAATCTGATTAAATAATAACTTCTAAGCAAATTGAAAAATAGTGTATCTCACTGTTGTTCATATAAATTCCAATCTTTCATCCCATGAATACCAAAAACCGGAATCGGATTCCGGTTTTTGGTTCAATCCCTCATTGTTTTGTACTTTTTATCACCCTGACCGGATTTCCTGCCACAAAAGTGCCGGGGGGCACATCTTTGGTGACCACGGAACCGGCTCCGACCACCGCACGGTCTCCAATCGTCACTCCCGGAAGGATGGTGGAATTGGCGCCAATCATCACATGATCACCGATATGCACATCCCCCAACCGGTACTCATCAATCAAATATTCATGCGTCAAAATGGTGGTGTTGTATCCGATAATCGTATTTTTCCCGATATGGATTTTCTCCGGATACAAAATATCCATCATCACCATGAAAGCAACCGCCGTGCATTCTCCGATTTCCATGCCGGTCAGCTTGCGATAAAACCACCTTTTCAACCCCATCCACGGCAAATAACGGGCAACCAAGATCACGAGGGTGTTTTTAAACACTTTCCAAAAGGGAACCGTCCGGTACACCTGCCATAATGAATTAGGCCCGCTCACTTTGAATCGTTCCGTCTTGCGCATGTTGTCCGCTTACCCCTTCTCTGTATCCAAAATGCGAAGCAAATCACGCATATCATGCAAATAATAGGCTGGCTCATACTTCTTCAGTTCCTCCGCATGAAGGCTCCAACCCACCGCTGCCGCATCGACCCCGGCGCGCTTGGCCGCCATCAAATCATAGCGGCTGTCTCCAACCATCAATGCCTCCTCCGGAGCCGCCTTTAACTGTTCCAAAGCCAGAAAAATCATGTCCGGAGACGGTTTTGCCTCGGGAGTGTCCCCGATGCAAACGATGGTTTTCATAAACGGGGTCAGTTGAAACAGATCCAATCCTCTTTCCACCACGACCCGCCGTTTATTGGAAACCACCCCCATCACCACACCGGCTTGATCCAACGCTTGCAAAACCTCCCGGACATGGGGAAACGCTTCGGCATATTCATCATGATGCTTGATATTATAGGCATGGTAGGTTTTCACCATCGCTTCGGCCTGATCAGGATCAAAACGGCGCATCTGGTCGAGCAGAGGCTCCCCCATGATCTTCAGCACATCTTCCCGAGTGTACTTTCCCGGACAATGCTGACTGAGCGTATGCATAAAAGAAGCAAGAATCAACGAATTGGTATTGATCAACGTTCCATCCAAATCAAAAAGGATGACGGAATATTTCACGCTTGTTCCACTCCTTCGGGATTTAAGCTTTTTTACTTTCACCGGCCTGCTTTGGGACAGTTCCGCTCATGCGACGCCAAATGATGAGAACCAGCCCCGCCAAGACGCCGATCAGGCTCACCAATTGTGCAATGCGGATGTTCCCCCCGGTTAACATTCCCGGTTCGAACAACAATTGCATCGGGGACCAAAGCCCAGCCAGCAGTTGTTCCAAAAAGCCGGGGCCGGAAAACGCAAGGCTGTCTGTCCGGAGGCCTTCAATGAAAAAGCGGCCCAATGAATACCAGATCAAGTAGGAGAAGAAAATCTCGCCTTGCCGGATGCGTATCTTTCGTAAACCGATCAGCAAAAGGAACCCGGCCAAATTCCAGATCGATTCATACAGGAACGTCGGATGATAGTACACACCGTAAATATTCATCTGCTCTATCAACCATGAAGGCAAATGCAAGCTTTCCAAAAAAGCCCGCGACACTTCCCCACCATGGGCTTCCTGATTGACGAAATTTCCCCAACGTCCGATCGCCTGGCCCAAAATGATACTCGGGGCTACAATATCCGCCATTTGCAAAAATGACAAACCATGCTTGCGCACAAATATGTATCCGGCTGTAAAAGCACCGATCAATCCGCCGTGAATCGCCAGTCCGCCTTTCCAAACGGCAATGATGTCTCCGGGATGCATGGCATAATACTCCCACTCAAAGAGCACATAATAAAGCCGGGCTCCCACGATCGCCGAAGGTAATACCCAGATCATCATATCCAATAAAATATCCGGATCCAGCCCCTGGCGCTTTGCTTCCATTGTCGCCAACCACAAACCCAACATGGCGGCCGTCGCCATAATGATCCCGTACCAATGCACCTGGATCGGGCCGATGGAAAAGGCCACGGGATCAATCACCATGAACGTCATTCCCTTCATCCCCCTTCTTCCCCAAACAGTAATTTCACAGATCCACCCTTCCATTTTGAACAAATTTGGTCTTCATTGTAACCTAAAAATTTTCGCAAAGAAAATCCCTTTCAGATCAAGCGGTTTTCATTCAAAGCAGATTGGCCTGTCCAAAGCAACGTCATAAAAATCCCGGCGGACTTTCCGTGCAGTATTTTTCATTTTTTTATCGAATTATTTATTATGGACATAAAAAGTCTGATTCATTAAAATAGTATACACAAATCATTGGAGGGATTTATTTTGTTGGCGTTCGATTTACACCGAGAAGAAGCAGAACGTTATGATTGTATGGAATGCGGAAACAGCCAAAGTGTGTATATCATGGGAGATCGCGGATTTTGCTCCACTCCCGGATGTTTGTCCAATGATCCCATCCAGTTTGTGTACCTTCCCCATTGGCGCAAGCCGAAAACTTGTCACGCCGATCGCGAAATCACGCTTGAATAATAGATCACAGCCGGCTGCTCCTGACAAAAGAAGCAGCCTCTATGCGTGGTTTGACACCTTTTTGAACGATTCCTCCCCACGCGGCCTCCAACATTGTTCCAGCACCAGACAGATCAACATCCCCACCAGTAATCCGTTGCTCATCAAGGACTGAATCACCGGGGGAAAGTTTTGGAACACTTCGGCAGGAAGAAACATCATTCCCACCCCGGCCGACATGGTGATACCTAAAATCTGAAATCTCCGTGAATCCAGAGCTTCTTTTAACACGCCTTTCAAACCGATGCCGAACATTTGCCCGAAAGAAGCCAGCAATACCGCATAGGCCACCGGGCCCGGCAATTGGGCGAAAAACGAGATGATAGGCGGGATGCATGAAATGGCGACAACCCCGATACAGGCTGCCAGATAAGGACGTCTCCTCTTCTCGCCGGTCATGCTGACAAAGCCGGCGGAAACCGTCAAAGGAACCATTCCGACCGTCGAAAAAAGAGACGAAGCGAGCGTCGCCACCCCGTTGACCGTTCCGGAACGGGACAACAACCCGGATTCCAAGCGATTCTTCCCGGACAACACTTGTTCCATGGCTGACACACTTGCAATCAAATTGGACAAAAGCAACAACACAATCACCAATACGGTTAAAATCATGTTCGGATCAAAGACCGGCGTTCCCCAGGCAAAAACGGACGGAAGGGTGACAAAAGAAGAAAAAGAAACCGGCGCCGCATCATAACCCAACCCTGCAAAACCGGCCCAACCTGCCGCAATGCCGATTAAAACCGCATAATTTTTCATCCAGCCTTTTCCCCAAACGGAAAGAACCCACACCAACACAAAAACCGCCACCGACACGAGCAACAATTTGCCCTCCAAAGCATCACGGCCTTGCCCGATCCCGAACATTCCCTGAAAGAACACACCGCTTAACTGGAGCGACAATAGCATTAAAAAGGACCCGGTCACCAAAGGGGTAAATAAAAACAGGATTTTCGGAAGCAAGCGGAAGGCAGAAATAACGATGATGATGACTCCGGCCAAGATCATCGCCCCTTCCAACACCCGTAAGGTCTCCGAAAGCACGGCTTCACCGGCCCCGGCCATGGTTCCCATCACCGTGAACATGCCGAGCCAGATTCCCGCCGGACCGTCTGCCAAAGGATAACGGTGCCCCAGCCATCCCTGCAAAAAAGAAGTCAATCCGATTACAAAAAAAGTCCGCTGCATCAAGCCGGCAACTTCTGCAGCAGAGAGATGATAAAGCTGGCCGATGACAACGGGGAGCGAAAGGGCATTTGCCAACAAGAAGACCACCCATTGCAAAAAGGAAAAACCCTCTTTCATCCATGCATGTTCATTTTTCATCAAATTTTTCTTCTCCTCCTCCCGGATTCAACCCCATCAATCAAATTCCTCACTGTCATCAATCGCGGAACCCAATTGCTGGACAAATTGTTGTGCGGCATGATAACCCATTTGCTTCAACCGGTAGTTCATGGCCGCCACTTCAATAATCACCGCCAGGTTTCTCCCCGGGCGGACCGGAATGGTCAACTTGGGGATTTCTGTGTCGATAATGCGGATTTTCTCTTCATCCAGACCCAATCGATCGTATTGGCGCTCTTCCTTCCATGCCTCCAAATGAATGGCCAGCGAAATTTTCTTTTTATCGCGCACGGCTCCGGCCCCAAACAGCGTCATGACATTGATGATCCCGAGTCCCCGGATCTCCAGGAGGTAACGGATCAATTCCGGGGCATGTCCGACCAGCGTCCCTTCTTCGGACTGGGTGATTTCCACCGCATCATCGGCAACCAACCGATGGCCGCGCTTCACCAGTTCCAATGCCGTTTCACTTTTGCCGATTCCGCTTGAACCCGTAATCAGCACGCCGATTCCATACACATCCACCAACACCCCGTGCATCGTTGTGGCCGGGGCCAAGTATTTTTCCAGGTAATTGGTCAATTTGCTGGCAAATTTGGTGGTTGCCAAGGAAGTGCGCAAAATCGGCACCTTTTTCTTCTTGGACGCCTGGATCAATTCGGGCGGCACTTCCAACTGCCGCGTTACGATAAAACAAGGGATTTCCGAGTGGCACAACCGCTCCAAACGTTCCTCTCTTTTTTGCCTGGTCAATCCTTCAATAAAGGACAATTCCGTTTTGCCAAGCAACTGCAAACGTTCGACCGGATGATAAGTGAAAAAACCTGCCAGCTCCAATCCCGGCCGGTACAAATCCGCGACGGTCACGGCACGGTCCAATTGATCCCAACCATAAATCACTTCCAGGCGAAACTCTTGTATTAACTTTTCCAGTGTAACCTTTTTACTCATCGTCCGTATCTCCTAACATCCAACCGGCCTTTGATTGCCTTTTTGCCGGCGGACAGTTTTTTATTCTCACGGATGCCGTTCCTCTGCCGGCTTGACTTGTTTCATATCCTAAAATACCTTTTTTTCTGTTTCTTTGTCAAAACGGAAGGAGAGATTTTCTCTCCCGGCGTGACACAGGGAATATCCGGCTTCTTGTCGAATAAAAACCATAAACACGGAAATGGAAGCCGTCAAGGAGGAAACGCGTGATGCGCATAGTGGCTTGGCTCCTGATTCTGGCAGGCGGCATTTTCTTTTGTTACAATATGTATCATTGGCAGAAAGAAGCATCGGTCGTGGAACAGAATGAACAACTGGCGGCATCCATTGCCCCCGACTGGCATGTCCAAACCACGATGCCTTCTTTAAAACAGGGAGTCTCCGTCCCGCCCCCTCCCGTCCGCCAAGGTGAAAAGCTGGGAGAATTGGTGATTCCGAAACTGGGCCGGATTCTCCCGATCGTCAAAGGAACGGATTCCGATTCCTTAAAAAAAGGGGTCGGATTATACCAAGGGCATGGCACGGTTTACCCCGGGGACACCGGGCATGTTGTCCTGTCCGGCCATCGGGACACTGTTTTTCGGGATTTGGGCAAATTGAAAAAAGGAGACCGGTTATACATAAAATACGGGAACTATCTCTTCACTTATCAAATCCGTAAATCTTGGATCACCCACGCCGATGACCGGACCGTGATCGTTCCCATTTCCCGTCCGGTTCTGACCCTGTCAACTTGTTATCCGTTTGATTACGTGGGAGATGCCCCGGATCGGTATATCATCCGGGCTGAATTGATTCAAATTCAAGAAGGTGAAAACAAACATGATCATCGCAGTCGGATCGACCAATCCCGCTAAAGTCGGGGCTGTTGAAGAAGCGTGGCAGGAATTTAACCGGACCGGAACGGTTTTATCCGCTTCCGTTCCTTCCGGGGTTTCAGACCAGCCTTTTTCCGATGAGGAAACCATCGAAGGGGCCATTCACCGTGCACGCCGCGCCAAAAAAGCTTTGGACGCAGCCATCGGAATCGGCTTGGAAGGCGGAGTGACCGAAACGCCTAATGGTTTGTTTTTGTGCAATTGGGGAGCCCTTGTGGATGAAAACGGCCGTGTGCAGCTGGCCGGAGGGGCCCGGATTCCGCTTCCGGATTCATTCAGGACTCCGCTGAATCAGGGAAAGGAATTAGGATGGATCATGGAGGAATATTCCAAACAAAAAGGGGTTCGCCGGGATCAAGGAGCCGTCGGCATCTTCACCAACAACCAGGTGAAACGAAAAGAAATGTTTATCCATGTTTGCAAACTGCTTTTCGGACAATACCAATTTTACAAACATCATTCATAAAAAGGCTTGTGTTTTCCACAAGCCTTTTTATGTTGCCGGTTAATCCGTAAACCAACCCAAAATCCAGTTGGCCACGGTCATGATCAACGCCCCCAAAAATGCGGCGACAAATCCTTCCACTTCAAACCCGTCCACAAAGAAGCTGGCCATCCAAAACATGAACGTATTAATCACAAATGAAAACAAGCCCAATGTCAAAATGGTGATGGGCAAAGTCAACACCTTGATGACCGGCCGGACAATCAGATTGATGATGCTCAGTGCAATCGAGGCGAAAAGAGCGGCTTTCCAGCTTTCCACTTCAATTCCCGAAACCAAATGGGAAGCAAGAAAGACAGCAATGGCGCCCACAACGATTTTTAACAGGATTCTCATAAACATTCTCCTCCTTACTTAATTCATACCCGATTGTTCAAAGATATAAAATGCTTTGTGAACAATCAACCTTTTTCTTGAATCCCCCTCTGTCCCGGATGAGAAGGAGCAAAAGTTATGGAATCCATTCAACCGCCATGGCTGTCTTTTTTTGCAAACGGATCAAGCCGTCCGGAAAAGCCGGCGTCCCGCTTTCCTGTATCACACAAACTTCAGGATGCCATTTCTTCTCCCGTGCATTGGTTCACCATTTCGACCAGTCTTTTCTCCAGTTGCCCGGCAATCCGTTTCACCCGTTCACTTTCCACTTCCTTGGCAAGTTCACTCAGACGTAGAACACCGACACGTACGGTATTTTTTTCTTGATCCCAATAAACCATGCATTTGGCCGGAAGCAAAAATCCACAGTCGGGATGTTCGGTTAACAGCTGTTTCGTCAAGTCGGCGTGAGACAACTCAAGAATGTAATAAGGTTGATTGAACCGGATTCCTTGTTCAAACAATTTTGTGGAAATATCATACTTCCATAATAATCGGAATTTATGTTCGGCAATTTTTTCCTCCAAACGCTTCAGCACCTGTTCCGTCGAAGCGCCTTTCACATCCACGACATATGAATACATCTCTCTCCTCCTCTTTTCAAACCGGTCTTCTTTTCCTATTGTATCATGATTTCTTTCCAATCTTTAATACACTGTATTCATGAATGAATAGAATCATGAAACCGAACACACTCTTTGATCCCTTCAATTGACTAATAATCAATCTCATTTTATAATTATTATAAATTGATATTGACTTTAATATATAGCCGTGCTATTGTAAAAATACAATGAATCAGCCCTTTCCTGCATTCAGGGATCATGCCACGGGTATACTTATCTTTAGGTTCTTCAGCAAGGAGGGGGATGGACTAAATGGATTGCCAACAAAAAATCACATCCGAAGTTGTAGGAAAAATCGAAAATGGTAAAGTGGTCTTATATCATCTTGGAAAAAAAATCGGCCATATTCCGTTGGACGAAAAGCTGCCTCATTTGGAAGAAGGCTATCAGTTCAAAAACGGAGACATCCATTCTTCACTCATCCCACCATCCCAACCTTCGCCTGACTCGTATGAGCGATTGCGATTTGGGATGGTGTTGACATAAAAAAGCAGGGGAAATCATTCCCCTGCTTTTCCTTTTCGCTGTTGCTCCATGACTTGCGAGCCCAGCGCCACAAGACGTTTTGTCATCTCTCCACCTACTGACCCATTGGCACGGGCTGTGGTGTCAGCCCCCAACTCGACTCCGAATTCTTGAGCGATTTCATTCTTCATCTGTTCCAATGATTCTCTGGCACCCGGAACAACAAGCCTGTTTCTTCTAGCCATTCGAATCACTCCTTTGTCGTAAGGTGGTGATGAACGTCTTGCAATATTCAGTTTGTCCGCAATTCCGTGCAATTATTGATTCCTTACTTTGGGGTTGCGGTCTCTTCCCGTTTTGCCAGCAGGGTTTCCATGCGTTTTTTGTCTCTTTCCAAAATCGGCGCCAGGAATTGTCCGGTATAAGATCCTTTGCTCTTGGCCACTTCTTCCGGTGTTCCTTTGGCAACGATCGTTCCCCCGCCGCTTCCGCCTTCCGGTCCCAGGTCAATCAGATAGTCCGCTGTTTTAATCACATCCAGATTATGCTCAATGACGACCACCGTGTCCCCGTTTTCCACCAGCCGCTCCAACACTTTGAGCAACCGCGCGATATCATCGATGTGAAGACCGGTGGTGGGTTCATCCAGCACATATAACGTCCGCCCTTGACTCCGTTTATACAACTCCGAAGCCAATTTCACCCGTTGGGCTTCCCCCCCGGACAATTGCGTGGCCGGCTGTCCCAGTTTGATATACCCCAGCCCCACGTCATAAAGGGTTTGCAATTTCCGTTGGATCCGGGGAATATTCGCAAAGAAATCCAAGGATTCCTCCACCGTCATTTCCAAGACATCCGAAATGCTTTTTCCTTTGTATTTCACTTCCAAGGTTTCCCGGTTATACCGTTTCCCTTTGCATTGTTCACACGGTACATAAACATCCGGCAGAAAATGCATTTCAATTTTAATAATACCGTCCCCGCGGCAGGCCTCGCACCGTCCGCCTTTGACATTGAAACTGAAACGCCCTTTCTTGTAGCCTCTCACCTTGGCTTCCGGCGTGGATGCAAACACTTCGCGGATATCATCAAACACCCCGGTGTACGTTGCAGGATTGGAACGCGGTGTTCTCCCGATCGGAGATTGGTCGATGTTAATGATTTTATTTAAATGTTCGGCGCCTTCGATTTTTTTGTGCTTGCCGGGCACCGTTTTGGCTTTGCCCAACCGGCGCGCCAAACCTTTTAACAAAATTTCATTAACCAGTGTACTTTTTCCCGAACCGGAAACGCCCGTCACACAGGTGAATACGCCGAGAGGAAAGGCAACATCGATATTTTTCAAGTTATTTTCCCGTGCTCCCGACACTTTGATCCATTTGCCGTTCGGCTCTCTCCGCTTCTGTGGCACGGGAATGAAACGGCGGCCGCTTAAGTATTCCCCTGTCAACGATTTTTCATTTTCCATCAATTCCTGCGGCGTGCCGGCAGCAACCACTTTTCCCCCGTGGGCTCCGGCACCAGGACCGATATCGATGATGTAATCGCAAGCCAACATCGTGTCTTCATCATGCTCCACCACAATCAGGGTATTCCCCAAATCCCTCATCTCCTTGAGGGTGGCAATCAAGCGGTTGTTATCTCTCTGATGGAGTCCGATGCTCGGCTCATCCAGAATATACAAAACCCCCATCAATTTGGAACCGATCTGGGTCGCCAGGCGAATCCGTTGCGCTTCTCCTCCCGACAACGTCCCGGCCGCGCGGGACAAACTCAGATAACCGAGTCCCACATTGACCAAAAAACCGAGCCGGCTTTTAATTTCTTTTAACACTTGATAAGCGATTTGGTTTTCCTTGTCCGACAAAGACAGGTTTTGGAAAAATCCCAGTGCCTCTTTGATCGAAAGACGAGTGACCTCATCGATGTTTTTTCCGCCGACGTAGATATGAAGAATCTCTTTTTTCAGGCGGGCCCCCTTGCAGGAAGGGCAAGACTTGGTTGTCATATACGTTTCCAAATACTCGCGCACCATGTCGGAACCGGTTTCTTTAAAACGGCGGTTCAAATGTCCCACCACCCCGTCAAACCGGGCCATGGCTTCCCGTTCAAAACCGCTGTTTCTCACATATCTGAAAGGAAACCGTTCATCGGAACCGTAAAGGAGAATATCCTTTTCCTTTTGGCTTAAATCCTGAAACGGCTTATCCATGTCAATTTGGAAATGGTCGCAAGCGGCTTTCAACAGTTGCTCGTAATAATGATTGCCGTTGGAAGAAGACCAGGGTTCAATCGCTCCTTCATTCAGGGAAAGGGACGGATCGGGAATCACCAGCTGCGGGTCGATCACCAACCGGTTTCCCAGTCCGTCACAAGCCGGACAAGCGCCGTACGGGCTGTTAAAAGAGAACATGCGCGGAGACAATTCCTCAATGCTGAAGCCGCACTCCGGACAAGCCAGCTTGGAACTGAACAACAACTCGTCCCCGCCGATCACATCCACCAACACTTCACCGTCACTGATTGCCAGAGCGGTCTCGACGGAATCCGTAAGCCGCGTGTTCACGCCCGGTTTGACGATGATCCGGTCCACCACCACTTCGATGGTATGCTTTTTGTTTTTCTCCAGTTTGATCTCTTCGGTCAAATCCCGGAGTTCCCCGTCAATCCGGACACGCACATACCCTTGGCGGCTGATATCTTTTAAAAGCTTGACATGCTCCCCTTTTCGCCCTTTGACGACCGGTGCCAAAACCTGAATCCGGGAACGCTCCGGCAATTCCATGATCCGGTCCACCATTTGCTGAACGGTTTGCGATTTAATCTCGATTCCATGCACCGGACAATAAGCATGTCCCACCCGCGCATAGAGCAAGCGCAGGTAATCGTAAATCTCGGTCACGGTTCCGACCGTGGAACGGGGATTGCGGCTCGTCGTTTTCTGGTCGATGGAGATCGCCGGGGACAACCCGTCAATCCCATCGACATCCGGCTTGTCCATTTGCCCCAAAAACTGGCGGGCATAAGCCGAAAGCGATTCGACATAACGACGTTGCCCTTCGGCATAAATGGTGTCAAACGCAAGTGAGGACTTTCCGGAACCGCTCAACCCCGTGATGACAACAAACTGATCACGCGGAATCGTCACATCAATGTTTTTCAGATTATGCACCCGTGCACCGCGAACGACAATCTTTTCTTGCGACATGTCTTAAACCTCCGCTTTCAATTCGATAATCAAATCCCGCAATTCGGCAGCACGTTCAAAATTCAACTCTTTGGCGGCTTCTTTCATTTCTTTTTCCAGGTCGCGGATCAACTTGTTCCGTTCAGACTTGCTCATTTTCTTCGTTTGTTTTCCTGTCACATATTCAGCGGTTTGTTCCGCCACTTTGGTCGCCTCAATCACTTCACGCACGTCTTTTTGAATCGTTTGGGGGACAATTCCGTGTTTTTTATTGTAGGCCGCTTGAATTTGCCGACGGCGCTCTGTTTCATCGATCGCTTTTTTCATGGAGTCGGTGATCTTGTCCGCATACATCACCACTTCTCCGTGGGCATTCCGCGCAGCCCGTCCGATGGTTTGGATCAAAGAACGCTCCGAACGCAAAAATCCTTCTTTGTCGGCATCCAAAATCGCCACCAGGGAAACTTCCGGTAAATCCAATCCTTCCCTTAACAGGTTAATCCCAATCAACACGTCAAATTCACCCAGACGCAGATCGCGTAAGATTTTCATCCGTTCAATGGTTTTGATATCCGAATGCAAATAGCGGACTTTGATCCCCATTTCTTTCAGATAATCCGTCAAATCCTCCGCCATTTTTTTCGTCAGGGTCGTCACCAGCACGCGTTCATCCTGTTCAATGCGGTCATGAATCAGCCCGATCAGGTGGTCAATTTGCCCCTTGATCGGATGGATATGGATTTTCGGATCCAACAACCCTGTCGGGCGGATAATCTGTTCCACCACTTCCGGCGATTTCTCCAATTCATACGGACCCGGTGTCGCGGAAACAAATAAGATCTGATTAATCTTTTCTTCAAACTCGCTAAATCTGAGCGGCCGGTTGTCTTTGGCCGACGGAAGCCGGAAACCGTGCTCCACCAACATCTCCTTTCGCGCCTGATCCCCGTTGTACATCCCGTGAATTTGCGGAATGGTGACATGGGACTCATCCACTATGATCAAGAAGTCTTTCGGGAAAAAGTCCAACAAGGTGTAAGGCGGTTCTCCCGGCTTTTTGCCGACCAGGTGGCGGGAATAGTTCTCGATCCCGGAACAAAATCCGACTTCCCGCATCATTTCCAAATCATATCTCGTCCTTTGCTCCAAGCGTTGTGCTTCCAGCAGTTTGCCTTGTTCCCTCAGTTCCTTGAGCCGTTCATCCAGCTCCTGTTCAATCCCTTTCAAAGCCCTTTCCATCACATCGGAACGGGTGACATAGTGAGAAGCCGGGAAGATGGCAACATGTTCCCTTTCCCCGATAATTTCTCCCGTCACGACATCAATTTCGCGAATCCGGTCAATCTCATCCCCAAAAAACTCCACCCGGACCGCTTGTTCACTCCGGGAAGCAGGGAAAATCTCCACCACATCGCCCCGCACCCGGAACGTTCCGCGCACAAAATTGATATCGTTTCGTTCATATTGGATATCCACCAACTTACGCAACACTTCGTTCCGGTCCCTTTCCATTCCCACTCGCAAGGAAAGAACCAGATCCCGGTATTCCGTCGGTGAACCCAAGCCGTAAATACAAGAAACACTCGAAACAATAATCACATCTTCCCGCTCAAACAGAGCGCTGGTTGCCGAGTGGCGCAACTTGTCAATTTCATCATTGATGGACGCATCTTTTTCTATATAAGTATCCGTTGCCGGAATATAAGCTTCAGGTTGATAATAATCATAATAACTGACAAAATATTCGACGGCATTATGGGGGAAGAATTCCTTCAACTCCCCGCACAACTGCGCCGCCAACGTCTTGTTGTGCGCAATCACCAGCGTGGGTTTGTTGACCCGGGCAATCGTTTGGGCCATGGTAAACGTTTTCCCCGTCCCCGTGGCTCCCAAAAGGGTTTGGTACTTGTTGCCCGCCTGAATTTGGCGGACCAGTTTCTCAATCGCCTGCGGTTGATCCCCACGCGGCTCAAAATCCGACACCAGTTGGAATTGTTTTCCCATCCGACTCACCTCATTTCCACATGAAAGTATTATAACATACGGACACGACCTATAAGAACATTCGTTCCGAATCCAAAAAAAGCCTTTCCAGACCGGAAAGGCTTTTGGCTGACACCCGACGGGCGCCTGAATCCCCAAATTGCGGCCCAAGTCAAGACGTGGACCGGACGCGGGTTTTTTCGTCCGCCGGAAGGGCGGGAATCACTCCCAAATCAGCCGGATCATCCTCAAATAAAGTTTTTTGGGTGATGTGCAGGTTCTGATGTTCATCCAACACTGCCAGCTTGCAATGGGTCGCTGTTTCCGCCACCCGGGTCAGCTCCTCCATGCTCCGGACGGGCCGTCCGTTACAGCGCTGAATCACATCGCCAGTTCTCAATCCCATCGCTTCTGCCGGGGAATCCGGAATCACAGCCAGAACCTTCACACCTTGATGGTTGGAAACAAAATACGGCGTTGAACGTTTTTCCATCCACTTGGTTCCAAGATAGATCCCTTCATGCCCCAGCACCGCCAAAACCGCCATGATCCACCCGCCGGACTCCCATCCTTCCAAAAAGGCCAGCCCCAAACTTAAAATCACGGCATACAAAAAAGTAAAGGTGGATGTCTGCCTTTTTTGTTTTTTCAACATTCCCGACAGATTCATCCGCGCAAAACTCAAAAAAACCGGAAGCGGAATCCAACCATTTGGACCGCTCAACAGCAAAGGAACCGGCCAGCCTTTTTTCAGCATGAAACCACTCACCTGATTGACTTGGACCGGATAAGCTCCGTTTTCCCCATCCAAGCGGATCAAAGCCCATTCCAACCAATGGCTGGCGGCAATCAGCCATAACCAGTCCCGGGCAGGGAAAGCATACACCATTTCGGGGACCGGGAAAGGATCCAGCCACGTTGTTTCCGTCACGCAATAGTGAACCAGGCATAACATGCCGGCAGAATAAGCAAGACAAGCAAAACGCAGTCCAAAGACGGACAAAAGGAGCGTCAGGCTCCAAACCATGAACCAGTCTCCGGGTTGAATCTCCCACCGGCCCCCGGACAAACACAGGGAACCGGCCAAACCGACAATCAACGACCAGCAAGTTGTCCGAAGCAACAAAGCCCACTTGGGTTCCAAAACACTGTGAAACGTTTTGAGTTCATATCGCCTGCGCACCCACACATATACCACAATCATCCCTGTTCCCAGCCAAAAAGCCGGGTGAATGAACGTTGAAAACCACTTGGTCAAAAAAGAAAGCGGATCTTCCCAAACAGACCACAAT
Organism: Thermoactinomyces vulgaris; assembly: GCF_005886755.1. Lineage (NCBI taxonomy): Bacteria > Bacillati > Bacillota > Bacilli > Caryophanales > Thermoactinomycetaceae > Thermoactinomyces > Thermoactinomyces vulgaris. Next base: position 420,416 of record NZ_CP039710.1, on the reverse strand, counting down.
TTGTCCTTCCTCCATATCATAAAAAATACCCCAATGGAAATCATTGGGGTATTTTCTATATTTCCGGGACAAATCCTTTATTTTTTCTTCAAGAGCTCCACTGCCACCTGCAATGTCACATCATTTTTCGGGTCGCGCAAAAAGTTGATAAATGCTTGTCGCAATTTATCGGAGGATACCTCATCCAGTTGTCCTGTCTCCGGAATTCCTTCTTTCTTTTGGAAGGACTTGACAGCCTGTTCGGTAGAACCGTCAAAATATCCGTCCGTGCGCCCCGGATGGTAACCCAGCGCATCCAAAATCAACTGCATATTTTTGACTTCGGTTGAATTATCATCTTTTTTTAGCGGTGCATCCGGCTGGGGAGGAAGCACATTGGCATATGCGGGTTTCTTCACGGGAACATCCGGTTTGATCCCTTTGGTTCCGCCATGCTGGTCAATCCAGTTTCCTTCCGGCGTCAACCATTTGGCGATGGTCAGTTTCAAGTTGCTGCCGTCATCAAAGGATTTGGTGGTCTGAACCGTTCCTTTTCCGAAGGTGGTTTCCCCGACCAACGGATATCCACCGGATTCTTTTAAAGCGGCTGCGAGAATTTCAGACGCACTCGCACTGCCTTTGTCAATCAAAACCGTGATGGGATAAGGCTTTTTGGTTTCCTGTTTGGAATGATATTCCGTGCGGCTTCCCGACTTATCCTCCGTCATCAAGACGCGTTTTTTGCCGGGCACCAATTGGTCACAAATTTCCAATACGGACTGCAAAAGGCCACCCGGGTTTCCGCGGACGTCAATGACAAGCCCGTTGATCCCCTGATCCTCCAGTTTTTTCAGCTCTTTGGCAAAATCTTCTGCTGTATTTTCCGAAAACTGCGTCAATGTGATCCGTCCGATTTTGTCAGGCAACATCGTTGCTTCCACGGTTTGAAGCGAAATTTCATCCCGCACCACCGTAATGTTTAGCGGTTCGCTGACGCCGGGACGGGAAATGAGCAATTGGGCTTTGCTTCCCTTCGGACCGCGGATTTTGCTGACCGCCTCTTGAATGTCCATTCCTTCCAAGCTTTGCCCGTTGACTTTTAACACTTGGTCACCTGCACGCAATCCGGCTTTTTCCGCAGGCGAATCCTTGATCGGCGCAATAATGGTCACTTGGCCGTTGGTCAATGTCACTTCGGCACCGATTCCCGTAAAGGATGACTGCAAATCTTCCTCAAATTGCGCTGCTTCTTTCGGACTCATGTAGGCGGAGTAAGGATCCCCCAGGGATTCAATCATTCCTTTGATGGCCCCGTCAATCAATTGTTCTTCATTTACTTTATGTAAATAAGAAGAAGTAATCGTTTGATATGCTTGCTTTAATTTCCCCTCGTGTGTTTCAAATGATTGAGACCGGTCAAAAGAAAACAGGGTTCCGGATTCCAGTTGATCAATCAACCCCCCGTCACCCACAACCAGCACGGTAAGCAAACTGCTGAAAATCATTGTCACAACCGTAATGATCGCGACGGTCCTGCCTTTAAAATTCATTGTCAGTAAACACCCACCTTTGGATCCCCTTGCAGGCGATCCGGATCAGCCCTTTATACTCTTTAATGTATGACAACCCCGGACAAAATAGTCGTCCGGGATATTATTTTAACTATATCACATTTTTAGTTCATATACCGTTCCGGGTCATAAGACGGCGGTTGGGCCCCTTGTCCGATCCGTACTTCAAAGTGCAAGTGCGGTCCCGTTGAGTTTCCGTTATTTCCAATCGCTGAAATGACCTGCCCGGCTTTTACTTCTTCCCCGGGTTGCACTTTGACTTGGTTGGGGTAACTGTGAGCATACCGGGTAAAGAAAGGCATGCCTTTATAATGTCCGTGATAAATGGTGATCAACCAACCATATCCGGAAGACGCACGGCTGGACACCACGACACCGTCAGCTGCGGCCTTGATCGGAGTGCCGATCGGTCCTCCGTAATCCACTCCCGCGTGAAGTTTTTTCGTTCCAAAGATGGGATGCACACGGTATCCGTAACTGGAAGTCTTTGTGACAGTGGTCGGTTTAATGAGCGGACCGGTGTATGCAAAACGAAGCTTGCCCGAACGCCATTCCGCCAGGTTGATCTGAATCAATTCGTCTTTATGTTCCTCCAGAATGCTTTCCAGCTGCTGCAGGCTGGCATCGGACGCTTCGAGTTCTTTCATCAACTTTTGATATTCTTTGTTAATTTGATCAATCAGCTTTTGTTGTTCCTCAATTTTCACCTGTTTTTCGTCAATGGCTTTCTGGCGATCGTCGACCGCTTTTTGGTATTCGGCCACGATTTTATAATCTCCTTTGACGAGAAGGCGAATGATTTCAAAGCGGTTCAAAAACTCATTAAAATCCTCTGCAGCCAGCAACTGGGCCAAGTAGTTATTTTCTCCGTGCAAATACATCCGGCTGATGCGAACATCAAAATCTTTCCGGATCTCTTGCAAATCTTTTTCCGCTTCCTGCCGCTTTTGCTCAATGGGCTCGATTTCCTTCTGGATGGACTCAATCTTTTGATCTGCTTCGTCCATCTTGCTTTTAAACTCTTCCATCTTCTGTTTCAAACTTTGCTGTTTCTCCAGGATTCCTTGTTTGTCCTCACGGACGCTGTCGATTTTTTCCCGGAGCGACTCGGCTGACACTGTTTGTGGAGGAGTCATCATTGCCGTCAATGAAGCAATCAAAGCCATGGTTAACCATTTCTTACTCATTGATATAAGCGCCTCCCAGTCTTTCTCCTAGTTCCCCATCGCCTTCCTGTTCTCTGTTCTTTTTTATATCACTCAAAACATATGAATATAGTTTAATTCTATTTTATATGGAAACATACAAAGAAATTTTGACGATTTTATCCTTTTTATCCAATTTGCTTGATGGGGTCAATGAAAATGGGAAGTCGATCTAATCACCAGGATTAGATCGACTTTATCCATGATTTGTTCTAGTAATATTGCAAGGGATCCACCGGTTTCCCGTTTTCATGTATTTCAAAATGCAGGTAGGGCACCAACTGGGGATAGTTCCCGACCGAAGCGATTTGTTGCCCTTTTTCCACACGATCCCCGACCTCAACTTGCACTGTGCTTGGATACATATGGGCATAAAGGGTCTTGAATCCATTTCCATGATCAATCACAATATAGTAGCCGTATCCGCCCGGGTCCGATTTTGTCAATACAACGATGCCTGAAGCCGCAGCCACAATCGGTGAGCCCATCGAATTTTTGATGTCAATTCCTTCGTGGCTTCCGTTTCGTTCCCCGAATTCAGAAGAGACTTTTCCGCCCGGTTGCGGCCAGGCCAAAGTATCATTCTCATGCCGGTCCGGTGAAGAAGATGCCGGCGGATGGGAATTGCGAACCTGTCTGTTTTTATCCTCCTGACGAACGGGTTGCATTTTCTCGGGCTCCGGCTCCCGTACCGGATGCTGAAGCGTCCGGCTTTGCTGCTGATACAACGCCGTATAACGTGTCAAATGTTGCCGGGCTTCTTTCAGCAAAGCCTCTTTTTCTTTTTTGCTTTTCTCGATCATGGCCACTTCATTTTCCAAAGCTTTTTTCTCTTTCAAATATTGCTTGATCACGGCACTTTCATTTTCCACGAACATAGAAAGAATATCCAGGCGCATCAAAAACTCCGAAACGGAATTCGCGCTCAACAAATAATAGAGATATTGATTTTTGTGACTTCTCTTATATATATGTACCAGCACCGCCTCAAACCGCGCTTCCAGCATGCTCAGTTTTTTTTGTTTCTCCAACAGGTTCATTTTCTTTTGCGCGATTTCTTCATTTAACCCCGCAACTTGCCGCTCCCTGGCCATAACCTGTTTTTTGGCTTCTTCCAGTTTGATCCATGCCGGGTTCTTCTGGTGTTCACTGTTTGCTTTGACCGAAAGCGGGCTTGCGAGGCTGAATAAGACCGCCTGAACAAGCATCATTGTAGTGACAAACCATTTTCGAACCACTTTGGTCGTACTCCTCCCGTTTCAATTCAGCTTACTTGCCCTGTTCCGGGGGCAAATAAGAGATGGGATCGACAGGTGTACTTCCTTTATGTACTTCAAAATGCAAGTGAGGTCCGGTTGAAAATCCATTACTTCCCACAGCTGCGATGACATCTCCCGCCGATACCTTTTGGCCGACTTCCACTTTTACCGTTTGAGCATACATGTGGGCATAAAGCGTGGAAAGTCCGTTCCCATGGTAAATGACAATGACATAACCGTATCCATTTGAAGGACGGGCTTCAATCACTTCACCGGACGACGCGGCACGGATCGGGGTCCCCATTTTCGCTGCGATATCCATCCCTTCATGCATCCGGTATTCCCGGTGAACCGGGTGATATCGCATGCCGAACGGGGAAGTCACCGTCCCGTTTACCGGCCAAAGAAAGCCGTCGCTTGCCGGAACATTGCCGTCCGGATGGTTTTGTTGCTCTTTTTTGCGGGCTTCTTCTTCCCGTTTGGCCACCCAGTTGCGCAATTCTTTCCGGGCCTGAATGTTTTGGTCCTCCAATTCCGCCAGGTTCGTCTCCAGCGCCGCCAACTTTCCTTCATGTTGTTGGTATTTTTTTTGGAGTTGAGCAAAAACGCCCTGGGCTTCTTTTTGTGCTGTTTGTAAGTTTGCCAAATCCTTTTGTAATTCCTGCTCAACTCCGGCCAATTCTTTTTGTTTGTCGGTATATTTTTGGATCACGCGCTGATCGGCCCGGGCCAAAATGCTGATATAATCGTACCGTTTCAGGAAATCCCCGATGGAGTCGGATTGTAACAAAAGCTCAAAGTAAAAATTGTTTCCTTTTAAATAAATATCCTGCATGCGATGTTTGTAAGTTTGACGCAAAAGATCCAATTCCCTCTCAACGCTTTTGCGCTCTTCCCGTTTTTCCTTTATTTGGTTTTCCAGTGCATAAACACGCATGTCCAACTGGTTGAGTTCCTTCTTTTTCGCTTCAATCTGACCCAAAATTTGTTTCATGTCCTCTTGCGCTAGTTCTTTCTTTTTTTCCAGTTGCAATATTTCTTGATCCCGTTGTCGGATTTCCTCTTTTTTCTCATCGATGGAAGAGGAATCTGTGATTGCAAAGCTGTCTTTGACGGGGATCAAAGAAAAAACCAGCAAAAAAGAAAATATCCCTGCAAATTCTTTCCTAATCACTTTGCTCCTCCTCGAACTAGATTCCTCCTCTTTACACTTTCAAGAAACGGCGCACGGAAATAATGCTTCCCAGTGTCCCGATCGCTGTTCCCAGAGCGAAAATGCACAAGGTCACATAAGTACCCAGCGAGAGGATCGGCATCATTTTCAGAATGGATTGGGCTTCACCGGCCCCCAAAATGGTGTAAGCCACTTGATAGAGAACCAAAACCAGGATGGTCGGAACGAGGGCACCAACCCATCCGATAAACGCCCCTTCAATAAAGAACGGCCACCGGATGAACCAGTTGCTGGCTCCCACCAGCCGTTGGATTTCAATCTCTTTCCGACGGGCAATAATGGTCAGCTTAATGGTGTTGGAAATCAAGAAGGCGGCAAGAGTCGCCAGCCCCAATCCGAAAATCAAAATGATGTTCCGAATCCAGCTGGACAATGTCAGCAATTGCTCGGTCACATATTCACCGTCATCCGCTTCGTCAATTCCCGTCACCGATTTCACCTTTTCGGTCAGGCTTTTGATCTGATGGGGATCTTTGGGTACAACCGTGATGACGTCAGGCAAGGGGTTTTTCCCTTCCCCTTCATAACTGCGGAAAATTTCCGTTCCTTCCTCTCCCCATTGGGCCTTCAGCTGACGCAATCCTTCTTCCTTCGGCACCAGTTCCGCACTTTTCACTTCGGGCATCGATTCGATTTGTTTCAATACTTGGAGCTGCTGGTCATCCGTCAACTGCTCGGCAAGTGCTGCACGAATCGCCACCTGTTTATCCAGCTCCACCGCCATGTAGCGGACGTTGAATGCAAAAATGAGGAAAATACCGAAGATAAACAGCGTAACGGCTACAGCACTGATCGCGGCAAAACTCATCCAGGCATTGCGACGCACGCCGCGATAAGCTTCCCGAAAATGTCGCGATAATGTCTCAATCCTCATAGCCGTATTCTCCTCCCATTTCGTCCCGGACAATCACACCTTGTTCAATGGCAATGACGCGTTGTCTGAGTGTGTTTACAATTTCTTTGTTGTGTGTCGCCATTACGATGGTGGTTCCGCGCCGGTTAATCTCTTCCAGCAGATACATGATGTCCCAAGAGTTTTCCGGATCGAGGTTTCCGGTGGGCTCGTCCGCTATCACAAAAGTTGGATTATTGACAATTGCGCGAGCGATTGCCACACGTTGCTGCTCCCCTCCGGAAAGTTGCGACGGCAAGGCATGCATCCGGTCCGCCAGACCAACCAGCTCCAAGACTTCGGTGACTCTCGGTTTGATTTTGCGTTTGGGAGCCTCGATCGCTTCCATCGCAAAAGCAACATTTTCAAAAGCTGTCATATGCGGAAGCAATTTGAAATCCTGGAACACGACACCGATTTTGCGGCGAACATGCGGAATTTTCCAATCGCGTACCCGTTTGACGTTGACCCCGTTGATCAGAACAACGCCGTGCGTGGGTTTTTCTTCTCTGTACATCAGCTTGATAAATGAACTTTTCCCCGCTCCGCTCGGTCCGACCACATACACGAATTCTCCCTGGTCGATCCGTACGTCCACTCCGCGGAGAGCTTCAACCCCATTTGGATAAACCTTCCACACATCATGCATTTCAATCACGAAAACTCACCCCAGGAAACATGATTTTCAATATAGTTTATCTCTCTCCATTTTTTCTCCTGCTTACTGATGGTAACAAAAATGGTTCGCCACTTCATCCCATTATCATCCTAAATTTGAAGAAAAATATCAAATAAAGAAATGGCTTACTTTCCTTCAAAAACTACTTCAATATTATAACACCATTCACCAATTTCCCGGGTTAATATTTTGCAAAATCATTTTTTATTCAAAAATACAAAAAACCCCAAATGATGGTGATTTGGGGTATTATCTTACCATAGAATTCCTTCCTAGTAAATATTGGATAAGGTTTCCCGCTGCTTTTTAAGCGTGGCGATTTTGTTTGAAAGTGTCTTCAACACTTGTTCTTTTGCGGTTCCTCCCTCGCTTTTGCGCGCATCCACCACATTTTCCAGTTCCAAACAGGAATAGACATCTTCCCCGATTTCCGGGGAGAAACGGTGAAACTCTTCCAAGGAGCAATCACTCAAGGTTTTTTCTTTGTGAATGGCATACAAAACCAGCTTTCCGACAATTTCATGCGCTTTGCGGAAAGGAATGCCTTTGCCCACCAAATAATCGGCCAAATCCGTTGCATTGGCAAACCCTTGCCCGGCATGCCGTTTCATTTTCGATTGGTTGACTTCCATCGTTTCAATGAGGGCCGCCATCAAACGAAGGGAACCTTTTAACGTGCGGACTGTATCAAAAACCCCCTCTTTGTCTTCCTGCAAGTCTTTGTTGTAGGTGAGGGGCAAAGCTTTCAGCGTGGTCAACAAAGCCATCAAATGCCCGAACACCCGTCCGGTTTTTCCGCGGATCAACTCCGGGATATCCGGGTTTTTTTTCTGCGGCATCATGCTGCTTCCGGTGCAAAACGCATCATCCAGGATGACATATTGAAACTCTTCGCTCGACCACAGAATCAGTTCTTCCGACAGCCGGGACAAATGAACCATCACCAAGGAACAGACTGAGAGAAACTCCACCAAATAATCCCGGTCACTCACCGCATCCATGCTGTTATCGTAAAGCGAGGAAAATCCCAACGCTTTTGCAACCATTTGCCGGTCGATGGGAAATGTCGTTCCCGCAATGGCACCGGCCCCCAACGGACAGCAGTTGACGCGTTTGAAGCTGTCGATGAACCGTTGTACATCCCGTTCAAACATCGAAACATAAGCCAATAAATGATGGGCAAACCGGACGGGTTGCGCGCGCTGCAAGTGAGTGTATCCCGGCAATATGGTATCCACGTGTTTCTCGACCTGTTTGAGCAAAGCTTCCTGCAATTCCAGGATCTTTCCGGCCAGATCGACCGTCTCCTTGCGCACATAAAGGTGCATATCCAAGGCAACCTGGTCATTCCGGCTCCGTCCGGTGTGCAATTTTCCGCCGACTTCCCCGATTTCGTCGATCAGCATCTTCTCGATGTTCATGTGAATGTCTTCATGTTCAATGGAAAATTCGGCTTTCCCTTCCCGGACTTTTTGCCGGATGGTTGACAAACCTTCCAGTATCCGGTTTGCTTCTTCCCCGGTGATAATCCCGCATGCGCCCAGCATTTTCACATGCGCCATGCTCCCTTCGATGTCTTCTTCAGCCAATTCTTTATCAAATCCAATGGATGCATTAAAGGCTTCCACCCACTGGTGTGTGGTCTTGGTGAAACGCCCGCCCCACAGTTTCATGGTCTTCCTCCTTTTTATGCACGCTTGCATAAATATTCGTCGGCAATCCCCACAATTTAATAAACCCGACAGCCGCCTGATGATCAAAACTGTCTTCATTGGAGTAGGTGGCCAATTTTTCGTTGTATAACGAATAAGGGGAAATTCTTCCCGTCACCGTCGCATGGCCTTTGAACAAGTTTACGCGAACCTTTCCGGTCACCACTTGTTGCGTTTCTTCAATGAACGCATCCAGCGCTTTTTTCAGCGGCGAATACCAAAGCCCGTCATAAACCATTTCCGACCACTTTTTCTCAACCGTGGCCTTGAACTGCAAAACATCTTTCGGCTGCGTCAGAAATTCCAGTTCCCGGTGTGCGTTGATCAATGTGACCGCTCCCGGACATTCATAAACTTCACGCGATTTAATTCCCACCAGCCGGTCCTCCACATGATCGATCCGTCCGACCCCGTGTTTTCCGGCCAACTTGTTCAATTGCTCCAAAATCTCAGGGAAAGAAAGCCGGTTTCCATTCAGGGATACAGGAACGCCTTTTTCAAAAGCGATCTCGATTTCGTCCGGTTGATCCGGGGTGCCGGCCAAAGGACACGTCCATTCATAAGCAGCTTCCGGAGGCGCCTGCCACGGATTCTCCAATTCACCGCATTCACAACTTCTTCCCCACATGTTTTGGTCAATGCTGAACGGATTGTCCAAATCAACCGGAATCGGAATCCCGTGTTTTTTTGCATAAGCAATTTCCTCATCCCGGGTCATTCCCCATTCCCGTACCGGGGCCACCACTTTCAACTTTGGATTCAATGCCGCAACCGAAACATCAAACCGGACTTGGTCATTTCCTTTTCCCGTGCAACCGTGGGCAACGGCAACGGCCCCTTCTTCTTTTGCGATTTCAACCAGCACTTTGGAAATCAACGGACGGGACAAGGCCGAATGCATCGGATACTTTCCTTCATATAAAGCATTGGCTTTCAAAGCCGGCAGCAGGTATTCTTCAGCAAACAACGCTTTGGCATCGACCACAACGGATTTGACTGCTCCCACTTTCAACGCCTTGTCCTTGACAAAATCCATGTCTTTGCCTTCCCCGACGTCCAATCCGACCGCAATCACATCATAGCCGTATTTTTCTTTCAACCACGGAATCGCAACTGATGTATCTAAACCACCTGAATAAGCTAAGACCACTTTCTCCTTACTCATGGGTATCCCTCGCTTTTAATAAAAATTCATTTATATGTATGATTATACATCCTGTGCATAAAAAATCCACCCCCAATTTTTTGAACCGGCTAAAAAAAAGCAGAAACCTTTTTCCGGTTTCTGCTCTGAAACGATGATCCACCCCGGATGGAGCGGCTCAATCTTTCCTTCCCACCGGCACAAAATAGGAAAGGTTTCCGGTGATTTTCCGATCCACCCTCGCGATCACGGCCGAAGGCTTTCCGCCAATCAAAAAAGACCCCCACAACAATTCCCCCTGATAAGCTCCCTTGAGGGTTTCCACTTCCACTTTTTGCAGGGACACCAATTGTTGATAAATCATGGGTTGATCCCAATAGGCATCCTGGTTGTCCCGGACAATCAAATTCCCGTTTTGGTCATACAAAGAAACGGCGCCGCCCTCCCGGCCGAAGAATGGCTTTTTCACATAAGCCGCATGGCCTTTAAAATTGTTTTCCAAGTAGGTGGGCAACATGTACGTTGCGATCACATCACGTTCTTCTTCATTAAAAAAAGTATTTGTTTCATATAAGTTCCAAATCAGTGCCTGTAAAGCTTTGGTTTGCGATAAAAGAGCAGAGGGGGGATTAATGGAAACCAGCTTTTGACCGGCCATGAGGGAAAGGAGATGCGCCCCGGTCGGATAACCATCCTCATCCGTGTCTTCGGCCATGATTTCAATGGCATGCAAACGATATAAAACGTCCACCGGTCCATAGCCGGCATGATCCTGCTTGGCATACAACCGGTCTCCCCGGACGGCCAATGCCGACAACGGGACAAAACGGGCGCAAAGGCCTGATTTCTCCATTAAATACCGGGTCGTCCCGGAATCTTCTTCATGCCAGTCCAACGCGCTGAAGCAGATGTGATCGGTTCGGAAGCCTCGTTTCTGGTATGCCTCCACCACGTTTTGAAAGGCATCGGTCAAATCTTGCTCCATGCCTTCATTCGGATCTTGATATCCCATCGCTTTCGTAACCCGCCCGTTGACATAAAAAGCTTCCACAATGCCTGTGGGGGTGTCACTGTTAAATTCCAGCATTTTCAATCCTTGCGGGGTATAGGCAAAGTCAAAACGACCGATCACCGTTGGCCAGTCAAGCAGAAAAGGTTGCCGGACGGCTCTTCGGGCTGCTTCGGGAATTCCCAACTCCTCCAACAACCGGTCATCGGCCTGCTGTAAAACCTTGACCGTGCGTTCATAGATTTTCCCCAAACACGCGGTCGCTTGTTGAATTTCATGATGAAGCGCCGGGTCCAAAGGGTAAACCGAAGCGAGGGCATATTCCTGACCGTACATGACGTCCCAGGTAAACACCTTTTCTTCTCTCAGCAGATGGTAAATCTGTTCCCTGCGCTTGGCATAATTTAAATCTTTCAAAATTTATCCTCCTGAACCACGGATTTTGCCAATTCCTGATTTGTAACTGCTGCCCGTTTTTTTGTAACCGGATGAAACCAGCGAGTTTTCTTTGATATAATACATTTTCTTCCCGTTGATCACCACGTAACTGTCCGGATCCACCCGGCTTTGGTCATCATCGCATAACAGATCATGATTCTGGTCGCGGCAAAATTCCCAGTCATTCTTGTCATCGCATCCCGACAGCGGGACGGACAGCATGGCCAGGGTAAACAACCCCACCAGATGGCGGCTCTTTTTCATCCGTTTCCTCCTCCTTCCTTTAAAACGGGAACAGCATAGATCACATAAACATACCGGTTTTCATCCACTTCCGTTGATGTCGTTTTCCACCATTGCCCGTCAATGTAGTGCAGGCTGCCGAGCAAACGGAGCAAAGCATCTTGTGCATGATGAAATTGATAACAATGAACCACAGGATAACCGGACCACCGTGCATCAAAATGGCGCACTTCCATGCGGATTCCTTGCCAGGTCGGGCTGAAACGGAGGCGGTCGTCAAGCACTTTTTCTTCTTCGCTTCGTTTTACATAAATCTTGTGCACGGGCGGGTCCGCCTGGATGTGAACACATTCAAACACGTCTTTCCCCCTGACAAAATAGTCACACGCAAAACGCATCATCACTTCTTCCTTGGAAACAGACGGATACTCATACAAGACGGAAATCTCCTCTCCGTCTTCCATCAAATGATATTCCAGCTTCTCCATATTTACCCTCAATTCCAAATAATAATCAACTCAACAAAAATATAGTTCTATAATATGAAAGGGTTTTCCCTTCTTTGTCATGAAGAAAGAAGCAGATTGATAACATCTGCTTCTTTTCCTTGTCATCAGGAGGCGTTGGGAACCTCTTTTTTCGCTTTTTTCAGTTTCAACCAGCGTCCGCATAACAGAACAAACGCGATCATGACGAGATAGAAAACATATTGCAACCATTCCGCTCCTTGGAAAAAGGGACGGATGAACTTGTCATCTGCAATCATTTTTGCCGATGTAAAGGCCAAAACTCCCGATCCGATGTAAATAATCGACGGATACTTTTCCAACAGCTTAAGGAACAAGGTACTGCCCCAAACAATGATGGGAACGCTGATCAACAATCCGATAATCACCAGCATGAAGCTTGCGTGAGCAGCGCCGGCCACGGCGAGGACGTTATCCAAGCCCATCAGGGTGTCGGCGATCACAATCGTGCGGATCGCGGACATCACACTGCTGGCCGCTTCGACATCTTCATCGCCTTTCTCTTCAATCAGCAATTTCATGGCAATCCAGATCAAAAGCAGCCCGCCGATCAACAAAAGCCCCGGAACCTTTAACAACCAGACCACCGCCAGCGTACAAAGGATCCGCATCACAACGGCACCGACAGTCCCCCAAAAAATCACTTGTTTTTGCTTGTTTTTCGGTAAATTGCGGGCGGAAAGCCCGATAACAATGGCATTATCTCCTGCCAAAACCAAATCAATGATCACAATGGAAAGTAAAGCGGTGAGAAACTCAACTGACAAGAAGTCCAAATTCTTTCCCTCCATTTGTTATTGGATTCAGGGGATTACAAAAAATGGCAAGACCTTTGCATGACAAATCACGCAAAGGTCTTGCCAACAACATAAAAATGTTGCAACAAAGCCGGGGATAAACCCGTAATGACGACTTTGTTGTAAATAGCTACTCCCCTTAATCAAAGAACAAAAAATGATTCAATTATTCAGTTCATACAAACATTATATAAAAATTTGTTCCTCCGTCAATAATTTTTCTGCCAGTTCATAAATATTTTACAGTAGCTCATTTTTTCACCTCTTGATCATGATAAGAATAAACCGCCAGATAAATCACACCCTTATCCTCCGTGTGCTCGTCCGCCCATTGGTAATCCCAACCAATCACGCTGACCAGACGATCACTCTTTTGCAATTGGTCCAACAATGAAGCAAACTCTTTTTGATTGGCCTTTACTTCCAACTGAACCCAAGAAGGAACCAATTCCGGGCGCACCACCATCCCCAATTGTTGCATGAGCTCTTCTTCACTGACCGGTCGGGCCTCACTTTGCTCCGCAGTGTCCTGACGTGCAATTTGGTGAAGATCTGCTAAGCTTTCCAGCTTCAAAAAATCGGCACCGGACGATTTGACGGCCCGCTCAATATCGACAACATAGCCCGGATCCCGCCGGTTCAGCGGAATTCTTTCCTCCAGCCGTCTCAACTCCATATGGGTTAACACAGACGGGGGTTGGTAATCAGGCGCCAGGTATTTTTGATGCCTTTCAATGTTTTGGGCCAGGGATTCCCTCTCCCTTTCCAGCCATTTTTGTTTTAAAACCAAGGGATGCACCAGATAAAAATAGAGGGTCAGGATGAGCAAGAATCCAGCCGCCAGGGTCATGATTAAGAACTTTCCGGACTTCCATCGCCGGATCTTGACTGGTTTTCGGATGATTCTTCCACTCCTTTCTCTCTTTTTAAATCCAGCCGGAAATGCACCAATACCTGATTGGCGTTTTTTTCATAAACTTCATTCATGCAGCGGTCTCCGACACACTCGATCCATGCTTCCTGATACAAATCCGGCTTTTTTTCAACCAGTTCCTGAAGAAATTTCGTCGCTTCCGGAATCGAAGAAAAATAGGCCCAACCTTCCAATTGATTTCCTATTCCTTGCAGGCGAAACAAGTCCGTGCCGCGGGGTATCATTTGATGCACTTGATAGGCCGCTTCTTTCCAACGCTGTTGACTTGCCTCCACTTTTTGGATCGTTTTTTCATAATCCATGGCTGGTTGCTGACTCTCATAAATTTTCTCTTCGTTTTTTTTAAGCTGAATGGCCTGATTCAACTGTTTTCGCTTTTGGGCCACTTCCGCTTCCAAAGCCGACACGCGTTCACCGGCAACCTTCTTGGCATATAGAATGCCCACCCCCAACCCTGAAAGCAAAAGCAAAATCCCGGACAAAAAACTGTAAAAAAACCGTTTGTATATCGGCTGTGGCGGCAAAAAATTCATGGTCCCATTCCTTCCTTCTCATCCACCGTCAGACCGATCGGGATCGACAAAGCATTTCCGAGCCATTTCGATGCGCGGTCACGCAACGGTTCGGGCATGATGATCTCTGCCGGAGGGGCAAGTTTGACAGACGCCTCCAAATGTTGCTGAAGCCAGTTTTCCAACAAATAAAAATCCAATCCTTCCCCGGACAAAAACCATTCCGCTCTGGAGCTTTTCAACCATTTTCTCTCCTTGTTCGAAACTTTTTCAAAAATTTGTTCCATCAACCTTTTCCCGTATCTCTCCACCTCTTGTTTCTCTTTCAACAAGGGATGGAGCGGATCGGGATGCGGACGGTCCTCATGTTCTGCAAACGAAGCCATCGGCAGATGAAGATGATAAACCCGTTCCAGTTTTCGATCGATAAAATGGCTGACCTCCACATCCTGTTTGGAGATTTGAATCATCAGGGTATGGGGCGTCTGAAAGCTCCGGTGATAATGGATCCATCGGTACAAACCGAAAGGAGCCAGATCAATATGAACCGGATCCAATCCGCAATATTGAAAACACCGGACAAAAGAGTCAATGTATGACTGAGAAATCAACGCCAGAAAAACCTCTTGCTGGTCCCCGTCTTCCCAGACATGATCCAGCAAACGGAAATCAAACACCGGATCGGAAAAAGGCAGGTCCAACACGGGAATCAAATATTTTTCAATCCATCTCCGGTATTTTCTTTTGCGCATTTCCGGCAACATCACCCGTTTAAACAAAACATGACGACAATGGATGCTGACATGCACCCGTTTTGTATTGAGTCTTCTCCCCAACAAGGCCTCCTGGATGGTTTGGATCAATTCCTCCCGATCCAAAAACGTGCCCGATTCCGCCCACACACTGGGCAACGGATGGACCACATATTGGAGAAGCTCCATGTTCTTCCTCTTTTTCTTCACTTCAACCAATTTGAAAAAAGAAGAGGATAATTCAACACCAACATGTATAGCCATAACCGGTTCTCCTTTGCAAAATCATCCTGACGACACCACACGGATCAACGGCTGGTTATCACTTTTTACCAACATCATAACATTTATTATTTTAATTTTTAATTCGCATAATCCTTTTACTTTGACATAAAATCAAATCCCTGTCAAAATTCGCTCCACGCAAAAAAAAACCCCGGTTTCTTTCATTTCAGAAACCGGGGGTTTTCATCCGGGTCAACCATCAGCCAAAATGGCTACCAAAAGTGCTTTTTGCGCATGAAGACGATTTTCCGCCTGATCAAAAACCACGGATTGCGGTCCCTCCAAAACTTCTCCGGTCACTTCCAGTCCGCGGTAAGCAGGCAGGCAATGCATAAAGATGGCATCGGGTTTCGCTTTTTCCATCAGCGAAGCATTCACTTGATAAGAAGCAAACGTTTTGTTTCGTTCTTCTTTTTCTTCTTCTTGTCCCATGCTCGCCCAGACATCTGTGTAAACCACATCGGCCCCTTGCACGGAAACGGCCGGATCATAATGGAAAGTGAGAGAGGCTCCCGTTTGTCCGGCGATTTGCTCCGAGTATTCCCAAACAGCGGGATCCGGTTCATAACCCGGCGGCGTTGCAACATGCAAATCGATGCCGGTGAGCGCCGAAGCCTGGATCAGAGAGTGAAGGACATTGTTACCATCCCCGACATAAGTCAATTTCACTCCTTTTAACGATCCCTTCTTTTCCAATATGGTCAACAAATCGGCCAGCGCCTGGCAGGGATGGGCCTGATCGGAAAGCCCGTTAATGACCGGAATGGTTGCGGCATCGGCCAGGCGCTCGATTCTTGCATGTTCATGGGTGCGGATCAAAATCGCATCCACAAACCGCGAAAGAACACCTGCCGTGTCCTCCATGCTTTCTCCCCTGCCCAACTGCATCTCATCGTTCCGGAGCAAGACCGTGTATCCCCCTAACTCCTTCATCCCGACTTCAAAAGAGACACGGGTCCGGGTGGACGGCTTTTCAAACAGCATCGCCAGGCTTTTTCCTTTCAGCGGCTGACAGTGTTCTCCCTTGTTCCGCAGTGATTTGAGTTTGAGGGCTGATTGAAGCAAAGCTTCAATTTCATGCGGCTCCCAGTCGATCAATGTTAAAAAACTCTTCCCTTTTTTCCCTGCTAATAACGGCGTTTCCAAAGTCTCTTTCACTATCGCCCCTCCTCACATGCCGATTTTTGTTTGTGACAAGGTTTGGTGCAAAACGGAGGCCGCCTGGTCTATTTCTTCTTCACTTACAATTAAAGGCGGCAACAGGCGCACAACCTTTTCGCCGGCAGGAAGCACAACCAGTCCGTTTTCCAACAGCTGACGGATGAACGGGGCAGCCGGTTCATCCAGCTCAATGCCGACCATCAATCCTTTTTGGCGGATTTCCCGGACAGCAGGAAGGGATCGGATCAAACCGTCCAGCTTCTTCTTTAAATACTCCGCTTTTTCCCTTACCTGTTCCAACAATCCGGTTTGTTCGATTTCGGTCAAAACCGCATCACAAACGGCCATGGCCAACGGATTACCTCCAAATGTCGTCCCGTGTGTGCCGGGGCCCAACACCGGTTTCAAGCGGGAATCCGCCACAACAGCCCCGACCGGATACCCGTTTCCCAACCCTTTGGCAACGGAGATTGCATCCGGCTTGATGCCATATGCCTGATAGGCAAACCATTCACCCGTCCTTCCGACTCCGGTCTGCACTTCATCGATCATCAGCAAAATCTCTTTTTCTTTACACCAATCCGCCAATTCCCGGACAAACGCCGGATCAGCCGGCCGGACCCCGCCTTCCCCCTGCACCAGTTCCAAGAAAACACCCGCGGTGGTTGTCCGGGTTGCTCCTTTCACCGCCTCCATGTCTCCATAGGGGACCGTGCGGAATCCGGGAGGCAAAGGGTCAAATCCCGTTTTAACTTTCTCTTGCCCCGTGGCCGTCAAAGTGGCCAGTGTACGGCCGTGAAAAGAGCCGGTGAATGTGATGATTTCAGGCTCATGGATGATCTTTGCGTCTTTCGCCCATTTCCGGGCCAATTTGATTAATGCTTCATTCGCTTCCGCCCCGCTGTTACAAAAGAAGACGGCATCCAACCCGGTGATTTGGCACAACTTTTCCGCCACTTTTTCCTGCAACGGCTGTTCAAACAGGTTGGACACATGCCAAACCGCCCGGGCTTGCGCCATGAGTGCTTCCAACACGCGGGGATGTTTATGACCCAAATTGGTCACCCCGATGCCGGAACCAAAATCCAGATACCGTTTTCCCTGTGCATCGGTCAACACCGCCTTTTCGCCGTCCACAAAATGAACGGGGTGGCGCTTATATGTTGGAAACAGAGACACGTTCGCTCACCTCTTTCTTCATCAGGCATGTTCCCGGGGAATCCGGTCTTTTTTCATCCGTGTCGCGACCTTTTTCTCCGTTGATAATCCACACTTTCTCCACCCCGCCGTTCAAGCAACGGACCGCGGACCGGACTTTCGGGATCATACCGCCGGTGATCTGCCCATCTGAAATCAATTGCTCCACCATTTCCGGTGTCGCATGGCGCAACAGATTTTTTTCATTTCCTTCCTTTATGAAAATTCCGTCCACATCGCTGACCATGACCAATTGTCTCGCTCCCATCCCTTGTGCAACCAAAGCGGCCGCTTCATCGGCATTGACATTAAACGCTTGCCCTTTTTCCCCGATTCCGAGGGATGAAAGGACAGGAACCCAGCCAGTCTCCAACATCTGATGAAGCACTTTCCGGTTCAGTCCGGTCACTTCCCCGACAAAACCCAGTTTTTCGTCTTTGGGTTTCACCGTGATCAAATTCAGATCGATTCCGCTTATGCCAAGCGCCGGAATCCCTTCTTGGAGCAAACGCGAAACGAGCTGTTTGTTCACTTGGCCGGCCAACACCATTTGCACGATATCCAGCGTTCCTTCATCCGTGACCCGTCTCCCCTCGATAAACACCGGTTTTTGGCCCAGTTTGTTCATCCAGTTTGAAACAAAAGGACCGCCGCCGTGCACGATCACATACGGAATGTTTTCTTTTGACAACTCCCTCAACTTCCGGAAAAAATCCGGGTGAAGCCGTTTCAGCACGCTTCCCCCCAATTTGAACACAATCATTGGAGACTTTCTGTTCCTCCTTTGTTTATGTCCGGTAGCTTGCATTGATGCGGACATATTCATAGGTCAAATCACATCCCCAGGCAACGGCTTCCTCCATTCCGTCGCCCAGATCCAACCGGATCTCCACGACATCCTGTTTTAACACTTGCTCCGCCAGCTCTTCACGAAAGTCTGAAGCCATCCCTTTTTTCACCACCTGAACCGGTCCCAGCCAGATATCCATGTTTTCCGGATTTAACGAAGGATCGGCATAACCGGCTGCGCAGATGACCCGGCCCCAATTGGCATCCTCCCCGAAAACAGCGGTTTTCACCAGGTTGGATCCCACCACGGATTTGGCCACCTTCCGTGCTGCTTCCTTCGACGGGGCTCCTTCAACCCGGACCTGAATCAAGCGGGTGGCTCCTTCGCCGTCGCGGGCAATCATTTTGGACAATGCCCCGCAAACGTATTGGAATGCGGCTTGAAACCGTGCCCATTCCGGATGCTGACGGGTAAGGGGCCGGTGACCGGCATATCCGCTTGCCATCACCAACACCATGTCATTGGTGCTGGTATCGCCATCCACCGTGATCATGTTGAAGGTTTCATCGGTGGTTTGCCAAAGCAATCTCTGCAAATGATCCGGCCCAATTTTGGCATCGGTGGTAATAAAAGAAAGCATGGTCGCCATATTGGGATGAATCATGCCGGAACCTTTGGCCACTCCCGCAATGGTTACCGGCTTCCCGTCAATTTCCAAGGTGACGGCAATTTCTTTGGTGCATGTATCCGTCGTCAGGATCGCTTCAGCAAATGCAGCAGGTTGGTTGTCCGTCTCCGTCACCAATCGTTTTAAGCCGGCCGCGACCCGGTCCATGGGCAAATACTCGCCAATCACGCCCGTGGAAGCCACGGCGACCAAATGCGAAGGAATATTTAATAAAGAAGCGGCTTGATCCCGCATTTTTCTTGCATCTTCCAATCCCCGTTCCCCCGTGCATGCATTGGCAATGGCACTGTTGACCACAATCGCTTGCAACTTGCTTTCCACGCCCATGCTTTCCTGCGTCACTTTGATCGGCGGCGCCTGAAAGGCATTCACGGTATAAACCGCCGCCGCCGAAGCTGGCACTTCGCACTGAATCATCCCCAAATCCTTCCGTTTTCTTTTCAATCCGGCATGGATTCCCTTGGCTGAAAACCCTGCGGGCAATGCAATGGAAGGATTTTCAACGATTTGAAACCAATCCGTTCCGGTGATCATGTCGTCTCCCCCCGTTTAAGGATAAAGCGGATCCATATCAAGTCCGGCAGTGACCGGATAGCCCATGCGAATGTTGGCATTTTGCACGGCTTGTCCCGCTGCTCCTTTCATTAAGTTATCAATCGCCGCCAAGATGATGAATCTCCCTGTCCGTTCATCCACTTGAACCCCGATATCACAAAAGTTGCTTCCTTGTACTGCTTTGGTTTCGGGCCATTTGTCTTTTAACACACGAACAAACGGTTCCGAAGCATAAGTTTCCTCATAAAGTTGCAAAAGGTCCGCCTTTGTATATTTATTCAGTGGCTGCGCATAGATCGTGACCAATATCCCCCGGTTCATCGGAACCAGATGGGGAACAAATTGAACCCGGACATCCGAACCGGTAAGACTGCTTGCCACCTGCTCGATTTCGGGAATGTGTTGATGATGACTGATTTTATAAGGACGAAGATTTTCGTTGATTTCGCTGAACAAGTTTTGCTGCCTGGCAGCCCGTCCGGCACCGGTGACACCTGATTTGGCATCAATAATGACCGAAGCCGGATCCAGGCACTTTTCCTTTAAAAGCGGCAAAAGCGCAAGCAACGTGGCCGTCGGATAACAACCCGGATTACTGATGAGTTGCGCCGTTTTCAACTCCTCGGAAAACCATTCACTCAACCCGTAAACTGCCATGTCCAGATATTTGCGGTCCGCCGCCGGCTTTTGGTACCACGTTTCATACCGGCCGGGATCCCTCAGCCTGAAATCCCCGGACAAATCAACCACAATCTTTCCTTCTTCCACAAACAAAGACGCGTACTCCTTACTGACGCCCGGCGGGGTGGCAAAAAAAATAAGATCCGCCGAGTCACAAATTTGTTTCACATCCAGATCCCAAAACGTTTCCGTCAATTGGGGCATATGCGGAAAAGAACGGTTTAACGGCCGCCCGGCTTGGGAAGAGGAAACATAAGAAGCAATTTGAAATTCCGGATGACGCTGAAGAATTCGCAACAACTCCATGCCACCATAGCCCGTGGAACCGATCACTGAAACTCTCAAAGAATCTCACACCTTCATTTTGGATATGTATTATTATACATTTAATATAATATTTATTCAACCGTATTTCAGGAGAAACAAAAAAAGCCAAGCAGATCGCTTGGCTTTTGAACGTGCGGATTATGGCTGCCCAATCAACCAGTCAGCCAATTTTTCCCGCTGATCCTGGGGGATGTGCGATTGAGCAGGCATGCTTCCTTTTCCATTCTCCAAAACCTGAAGAATTTCATCTTTATTCATTTTCTCGCTGATCTTTTGCAAACTCGGCCCCATGGCCCCTTGCCGGTTTCCGCCATGACAAGAAGAACAGTTGTTCATATAAACCGTTTGGGGATCCGAAGCTGTTGTCGTCCCGTTTTGATTTTGCGAAGTGTTCGGATTTCCACCGGAGTTACATCCGGCCAAGAGCAACAGTCCGCAAAGCGCTCCGAAAAACCAACCTGTTCTTTTCATGGTATCACTCCTACTTGTTCTTTTTGGAAAACAGACTTTTCCCTGCATAATGTTTGGCCCGGGAGGGCGTTTTCTTTTGGTCTTGTTCCTCTTCCTCTTGATTATGGCCGGGTGCTTGCGAGCCGAGTAAGCTGGCTTTCGGGTGTTCCCCCGAATCTTTCGTTGATTCCCCGCTTTTTTCCGGCTTTAACAAACTTCTTTTGTACAAACGGCGGTTTGTTTTTTTATCCAATGCTTCCTGTTGCTTTTCGTCTGTCGCCTTCTCTTCGTCTCCACGGTTCTTTTCCGGTTTTTGTGTCTTCTTGTTTAATGTCAATTTGTGGCCGGACACCTCTTCCGGCTTAGATTTCAACAAACTTTGTTTGCCGTTGACATTCGGTTGTTCTGCTTTCTTCTCTGACGTCATGGAAGCGGCACCATCGTTTTTGGAATGAATCTTTTCTTCGGATGCAGCCGGTTTTGCCTTCGCATTGACGCGCTTCTTCTCGTCAGGTCGGCTGGTGTTGGATTGGATACCGGGTTTGGTGTTGGCTTTTCTTTTTTGTAACTCCTCGGGACTCCGCACAATGATTTCTTTGTCTTCATCCGGATGTGCTTCCGTCGGCCGTTCACGATGGATGCGGGGCTTTTGTTTTCTTTTTTGCCTTTCCCGCTTAAATCGTTCCATGGAAATCTGCACATCTTCGCTGGACATGTTTCCATCCGGAAACATTCTTTCGATTTCTTCCACTTCTTTTTTTCTTTTTTTCGAAACGATAATGCTGATGACCAATATGATGACAATCAATGCAACAACAAAAACGGTTCCCCATAAGACGGGATTTTCCATGATCATATCCATAAGACGACCTCCTCTTTTCTCTGCTCCCCCAACATGACTATGTAATGAGAAGGCCGGCTTTGTTTGCCGGCCCGCCAATGTTTATTTTCCTTTAAACCGGGGCTCTCTTTTTTCAAGAAAAGCATCCATGCCTTCCACACGGTCTTCGGTGGCGAAGGACAAACCAAAGTACGCGGCTTCCATTTGCAAGCCGGATCGGAGATCTGCTTCTGCTCCCTGATTGATCGCTTTTTTCACAAAACGGACGGCCAGCGGAGCCTTTTTGGCCAATAATTGAGCCAACTCTTTTGCTTTGGGTAACAATTGGTCGGAAGGGAACACTTGATAAACAATTCCCAACCGCCGGGCTTCCTCAGCGGAAATCATCTCCCCGGTCATGCAAAGGTATTTGGCAGCTTGCTTGCCGATCAAACGGGCCAAGCGCTGCGTTCCTCCGTAACCGGGGATGACACCCAGGTTGACTTCGGGTTGCCCGAATTTCGCATTTTCCGATGCAAGGATCATATCCCCGCTGAGTGCCAATTCCAAACCTCCGCCCAAGGCAAATCCATTGACGGCCATGATCACCGGGATGTTCAATTCTTCAATCCGGTTGAACAAGGCCTGTCCTCTTTTGGCTTTGGCTTCAGCCTGATCCGGCCGGGAGATTTCGCGCAGCTCTTTGATGTCGGCCCCCGCAACAAAAGCTTTTCCCCCTGCTCCCGTAATCACCAATGCCCGGACGTCTTCCGATTGTTCAATGGATGCAACCGCTTCTTCCAATTCGTTTAACAGATCCTGATTCAGCGCATTTAAAACTTTTTCCCGCGAAATCGTCAGAACCGCCGTATTCCCCTCAAACTCCACGTTTAAATATTTCCAGTCGGACATTTTCCGCCCTCCCTGGTTTTTGATTTTTTCTCTAGGATTTTTGATTTAACTGCTGACGTAAATACGCTTCGATAAACGAATCGATTTCCCCGTCCATCACGGCTTGCACGTTGCCTACTTCCACTTGCGTCCGATGGTCTTTCACCATACTGTAAGGATGGAATACATAAGAACGGATCTGATTTCCCCATCCGATCTCGCTCTGTTCCCCTTTTAGCGACTGCAATTCTTTTTGTTGCTCTTCCAATTGCCGCTCGTACAAGCGGGCTTTTAAAATTTTCATCGCCCGGTCGCGGTTTTTGATTTGAGAGCGTTCCGACTGGCAAGTGACCACAATGCCGGTTGGGATATGGGTGATCCGGACGGCTGAATCCGTCGTATTCACATGCTGGCCCCCGGCGCCGCTGGAACGGTAGGTGTCAATTTTCAGGTCTTCCTGCCGGATTTCAATTTCGATATCATTGTCAATCTCCGGCATCACTTCAACCGATACAAACGAAGTGTGGCGGCGGCCGGAGGAATCAAAAGGCGAAATTCGCACCAAACGGTGAATGCCTTTTTCCGCCTTCAAATACCCGTAAGCATAATTTCCTTTGATCAGCAACGTCACACTTTTTATGCCGGCTTCATCCCCTGCGAGATAATCCAATGTTTCCACTTTGTATCCATGGTCTTCCGCCCAACGGGTATACATACGGAGCAGCATGTCCGCCCAATCTTGCGATTCGGTTCCGCCTGCCCCCGGGTGCAGTTGTAAAATCGCCGAGTTGCGGTCATACGGTTCACTGAGCATGACCGTCAGCTCGAAATTGTCGATCTCTTTTTGCAAGGAACGGATTCCGCTTTCCAATTCCTTCTCCATGGAAGGGTCTTCCCCTTCTTCTTGCAACAGTTCGAGCATCAATTTCTGTTCCTCAAAGGTTTCATCCAGCTCTTCCATCTTCTCGATCTGTTCTTTCAATTGTTTCATTTCACCGATCACTTTTTGGGCTGATTCCTGATCATCCCAAAAGTCAGGAAGAGACATCTCACTTTCCAGCTCTTTCAAACGCGATTTCTTCTGATCGAAGTCAAAGAGACCTCCTGATGTCCGCCAGTTTCCCGGCTGTATTTTCCAACGCTTGTTTCATTTCATGGATTTCCATACCTATCACCTCATGACATATCTTATTCCAAAAAAACGGATTGGAAAAGGGAAGGCTCAGGGTTCCCTGAGCTTCTTTCATTGAACCGAAACAGATTTTTCATTTTTTAAGCAACAGTTTTTGTATTTCTTTCCGCTGCCGCAAGGGCAGGGGTCATTCCGCCCCACTTTTTCGCTCCGGCGAACCGGTTGCTTCTTCGATACCGTCTCGCTCTGTTCCTGGCCGGAAACCGCCTTGGTGTTGACAGCGACTTCTTCCCGTTCAATTTCTTCTTTTTCGTCGATGACAGATTTCATCACGTAACGGACAACTTCCTCCTGTATTTCACTCACCATTTCCTCGAACATGGCAAAACCTTCAAATTGGTAAGCCCGGAGAGGATTGTCCTGTCCGTACGCCCGCAAATGAATGCCTTGCCGCAATTGTTCCATTGCGTCAATGTGATCCATCCATTTCCGGTCAACCGTCCGCAAGGTCACGACTTTCGCAAATTCATTGAGCCGTTCTTCGCCCATTTCCTCCTTGCGCTCTTCATAATATCTTACGACTTCGTCATAAATATATTCGATCATTTCTTCCGGATCCAATTTTTCCAACTCATCGATGGAGATCCTTTCTTCCGGGAGCAGATTGGATTCGACGAAATCAACAATGGCATCCAAATCCCATTCTTCCTCCAGTTCATCGGCCGTATGGGCCTTAACCACTTTTTCGATGGTTGATTTGGCCATGCCGAGAACGACATCTTTTAAATCCTGGCTGGTTAAAACTTCACGGCGTTGTTTATAAATGATTTCCCGTTGCTGGTTCAACACATCGTCATATTGCAAAACCCACCGGCGCGCATCGAAGTTGTTCGCCTCCACTTTCCGCTGGGCATTGGCCACTGCTTTGGTAAACAATTTCCCCCGGATCGGTTCGTCATCGGGCAGTTTATTCAACATTCCTTCCAGATTTTCCGCTCCAAAACGGCGCATCAAATCGTCATTCAGGGACAGGAAGAACCGGGAAGAACCGGGATCGCCCTGACGTCCGGAACGTCCCCTGAGCTGGTTGTCAATCCGCCGGCTCTCATGGCGTTCCGTGCCGATCACATGCAAACCACCCAGCTCGGCAACACCTTCTCCCAAAACAATGTCGGTTCCGCGCCCGGCCATGTTGGTGGCAATGGTGACGGCTCCTTTTTGCCCGGCCTGTGCAATGATTTCTGCTTCCCGTTCATGGTTTTTCGCATTCAGCACTTGATGGGGAATCCCTTTTCGCTTCAACATCCGGGACAATCGCTCTGATTTTTCGATGGACACCGTTCCCACCAACACCGGCTGGCCTTTTTGGTGGCATTGTTCAATTTCCTCCACCACGGCCTTCATTTTCGCCTCTTCCGTTTTGTACAGCACATCAGAATAATCTTCCCGGATCATCGGACGGTTGGTCGGAATTTGCAAAACATCCATGTTATAGATTTTGCGGAACTCTTCTTCTTCGGTTTTGGCCGTACCGGTCATTCCCGACAATTTTTCATACATCCGGAAATAGTTTTGCAAAGTGATGGTGGCCAGGGTCATGCTCTCCCGTTGAACTTGCAAACCTTCTTTGGCCTCAATCGCCTGGTGCAGGCCGTCACTGTAACGCCTTCCGTACATCAAGCGGCCGGTAAATTCATCCACGATGACCACGCCGTCTTCATTCACCACGTAATCTTCGTCCCGTTTCATGAGAACATGGGCTTTCAATGCTTGCTGAATGTGGTGGTTCAACATGATGTGCTTCATGTCATAAAGGTTGTCAATCCCGAGGAAGTTCTCCACTTTCTTCACGCCGTCTTCGGTTAACGTCACTTGCTTCGTTTTGATATCCACCGTAAAGTCCTCTTCCGGTTTCAGGCGGCGCACCACTTTGTCCGCCGCGTAATACAAATCGGTGGCCTTATTGGCTTGCCCGCTGATAATCAAAGGCGTTCTCGCTTCGTCGATCAAAATGCTGTCGACCTCGTCGATGATGGCATAATTCAGTTCCCGTTGCGTCAACTGCTCCGGATACATCACCATATTGTCCCGCAAATAATCAAATCCGAATTCATTGTTTGTCCCAAAAGTAATATCCGCCTGATAGGCGGCTCTCTTCTCTTCCGGTGACATGTGCGGCAGATTCAGCCCGACGGTGAGGCCCAAAAATTCAAACACCTGCCCCATCCATTCACGGTCCCGTTTGGCCAGGTAATCATTCACGGTGACAATATGAACGCCTTTTTCCGTCAAAGCATTCAAATAAGCAGGAAGCGTGGAGACGAGCGTTTTTCCTTCCCCGGTCTTCATCTCGGCAATATCGCCCTGATGAAGCACCATTCCACCGACCAACTGCACACGGAAATGACGCATGTTTAAGACACGGCGCGCGGCTTCGCGAACCACGGCAAACGCCTCCGGCAGGAGGTCGTCCAATGTTTCTCCTTCCTTGAGACGCCGTTTAAACTCATCCGTTTTCTCTCTCAATTGGGCATCGGTCAGTTTTTGCATATCCGGTTCCAAAGCATCAATCTGATCGGCAATCTGAAAAAACTTTTTCAGTTGCCTTTCCTGATTGTCAAACAGTTTGCGAAGGGTTTTTAACAACCTTCATCATCTCCTACCTTGAGCTGGATTAGATATTCGCCGAAATCCAAACAAATCCATATTGTATAGTTTAACAAATTTTTTCCCCTTTTTCATTTGGCTTTCACCGCCGGGGAGAGTAAAAAAACATCCGGCGTATGCGCTTTACTTCACCAGCTCTTTTAAGAATCCGTAGAAACGACGGGCCAGTTTCTTGCGGTCCCCTTCCCGGTCAATATATTCGCGTCCCCGCTTCCGGATGGCTTCCCTCTCTTCAGGAGACAGGGAACGCACTTTTTCAATGGCCTCAGCCAACCCTTCCGGGTTTTCCGCTCCCGCAAAGAAACCGACTTGATTCTTTTCCACAATCTCCCGGACTTCCCCGTCAACGGTAGTGACGATCGGCAGGCCGATGAATGTGTAGTCAAACAATTTGTTGGGCCGGGCGCCACGGAAAACCTCGTTGTCAGCCAAAGAAATGATTCCGCAGTCAGCCGCCTGGGTATAGTCAAAGATCTCCGATTTGGGCACCGGGTCCAACAAATGAACGTTATCCAAGCCTTCTTCTTCTTTTAATCGAAGCAATTTTTCCTTCTCCGGCCCGTCTCCGATCAAAACGATGGAAACCCCCGGTTTTAAATAGCGGCCTGCTTCCACCACATGTTGCAGTGCATTGGCCGGACCGTGTGCCCCGGTATAAATGGCAACAAACTCATCTTCCTTCACACCCATCCGTCTGCGGAATTCAGTCCGTTTGGACGGGTCGGGTTCCCAGGAGCCGACCACAATGCCATTGGGAATCAACCGGATTTTATCGGGATCAAACCCTTTGTCTGCGATAAATTTGCGCTGATGTTCCGTCAACACGATAATCTGGTCGGCTTTTTCATACAAAAACGATTCCATCCAAGTCAAGATCCGAACCACCCATTTATTGTTCAAACCGCCCATTTTTATCAGCGAATCCGGCCACAAATCACGCACTTCCAAAACAAACGGACAACGCTTTACTTTTGAAAGCATCCATCCGGCAAACGCCGTGAACAAATGGGGAGAAGATGCAATCAACACATCTGGCTTCTTTTTGAACAAGCCGGCCAGAAAAAAAATGGAAGCAAAACTTCCCATATTGAGAATCCGCTTGAAATCGTTGGTTTTATGCGGGAAGGACCACAGCCACTCCAGGTTCAGCCCTTTCACCGGTTCAATGTTTCGTTTTTCTTCCTCCGTGATAAATGTCCGGCGGGGGTGCACAAACTTGGACAAAAACAGAGTCACTTCCGCCCCTTCGCCATCCGCCCACTCTCTTGCCAGCTCATAGTGGCGGGTTATGCCTGCAATATTCGGTGGAACTGCATAATGATTCGCTAACCATATCCGCACGATCTTCACTTCCTTGTTTCTCACTTTTTTAATTTATGAAAAAAGGAAATCAATTCCTTTTGTAATATAAACGTCATTGTATTACAAAGTCTGAAATAAACTATCGTCAATGTAACATAATCATTCTGCGTTGGGTATCCTTTCGATTCCTTTTCGCAAAATAGTCAAGATTAAAACCGTTGATAAAAAGAGCCAGTTCCTTTTTCAGAACTGGCTTCATCCCTTCTTTATCCTATATCTTTGCCCAACTGTTCCAAAATTTTCTCCGCCGCATGTCCGTCTCCGAAAACCGGTTCCACCTGGTCAAAGTCCACTTCGAATTGTTCAACGGCTTCCAAAATCTTGCGGGAGTCCGCACCAACCAATCGATTGGCTCCCAGTTCAACGGTCTCGGTCCATTCCGTCTCATCGCGCATGGTAATGCAGGGAACCCTTGCAAACATGGCTTCTTTTTGGACGCCTCCCGAATCGGTTAAAATTTTCTTCGCATTGACTTCCAGCTGCAACATATCCAGATAGCCGACAGGTTCAATGCATTGGACGCGGTCGTTTTGAATGGCAAAACCATACTCTTTCAGTTTTCCGCGCGTTCTCGGGTGAAGCGGGAGAACCGCCGGCACCGGCAATTCATTGATCGCTTTTACAATTTCATGCAACCTTTTGGGATCATCCGTGTTTTCCGCCCGGTGCAAAGTGATCAAAATATAGCTTCCGGGTTCCAATCCGAGTTTTTCGAGCGCACCGGCTTTTTCTTCCGCCAGACGGCGGTTGTAAAGCACGGCATCCAACATCACATCGCCGATCAAATGGACACCTTCGGTGATCCCTTCCGTTTTCAAATGGTTGACCGCCGTTTTCGTGGGACAAAACAACCATTTGGAAACATGGTCGGTCAATACCCGGTTAACCTCTTCCGGCATCCGTTTGTTAAAACTTCTCAGCCCTGCTTCCACATGAGCAACCGGAATATGAAGCTTGGCAGCCGCCAGCGCCCCGGCCAGGGTGGAATTGGTGTCTCCGTAAACCAAAACGCAATCCGGCTTTTCAGACAAAAGGACTTCCTCGATTTTGCCCAGCATTTCACCAGTCTGCCGGCCATGCGATTTGGAACCGACATGCAAATGGTATTCGGGCACGGGAATATGTAATTCATCAAAAAATACATCCGACATGGACTGATCATAATGCTGACCGGTATGTACAAGAATTTCTTCGGCATGACGACGAATCACACGGGAAACCGGTGCTGCTTTGATAAATTGCGGTCTTGCTCCAACCACTGTCAAGACTTTCATTGGATAAACCCCCTGCGTGCTCTGAAATTTGGGAGATCCCATGGAATATGAAGTTATCATATCACAGCATGGTCCAAGTTCAATCTTCTTTTATAAAAAACATCATAAAAGCAACAATCCCCCCAAGCAAGGGGGGATGATTTCGCAGTTTGGATTTTTATTCGGGTTCAATCAAGCCGACCTTTCCATCTTTTCGGCGATAGATCACATTTATTTCATCCGTGACTGCATTGGTATAGACGAAGAAATTGTGTCCCAACAGCTCCATTTGCAAAATCGCTTCTTCGGTGTCCATCGGTTTCAACTGAAACCTTTTCACCCGGACGATTTCATCGTCTCCTTCTTCTTCATCGGTCAATGCGGTCATGGTGGTTCCCTTTTCTAAAGCGTTTTCTTTTAACATGTTACGAAAGCCTGACTCGCGGCGGGAACGCCGGTTGATTTTGGTTTTGTATTTCCGGATCTGTCTTTCCAGTTTTTCCATTACCAGATCCACAGAGGCATACATATCTTCACTCAGTTCTTCGGCCCGGACCAAAAGTCCCGGAAACGGGATCGTCACTTCGACTTTGTGCATATCTTTTAAAACATTCAGGGAAACTTGTGCCTCGATTTCAGCGGAATGATCAAAGTACCTTTCCAACTTGCTCAACTTACGTTCGATAAAGTCTCTCAAAGCGTCTGTAACTTGTAAGTTGTGACCGCGAACGATACATTTCATGGGGAAATCCTCCTTCCGCTTTGTACTTTATCTATTCCCTGATTTTTAAAAAATTCCTCCAGTATTTGTTACAATTAATATAAGGTAAATATTGGATGTTTTTAATTTTCGAAAAGATCCGGCCGCATGCCACAGAAAACACAAAAGCTCCCCGGAGGAAACCTCGAGGGAGCTTTATTTTCGATTTTATAAAACGTTAACCTAATTTAACAACGTTCGCAGCCTGTGGTCCACGCGAACCCTCCACGATTTCAAATTCAACCAATTGACCTTCTTCCAATGTTTTAAATCCTTCCATTTCAATCGCGGAATAATGGACAAACACATCGTCCCCGCCTTCACGCTCGATGAAGCCGTAACCTTTCTCCGCGTTGAACCACTTGACTTTGCCTTGCATGAAAAATACATTCCCTTCTTCAATCAGATTGCACAAGACATACATCTTACGCCATTTAACTATATCATTTGTCTAAAAATACTGTCAAGAAGACCCTTTTTGAATCATAAAACCTTGCTGAGAAAATTTTTTAATCTTTCGTGCCGGGGATGAAAAAAGATCTCTTCCGGACTGCCCGTCTCCAAGACTCTTCCTTCGTCCATAAAGACGATGCGGTCGCTGACTTCACGGGCAAATCCCATCTCATGGGTGACGACGACCATCGTCATCCCTTCACGGGCCAAGCCTTTCATCACTTCCAAAACTTCTTTCACCATTTCCGGATCCAAGGCGGAAGTGGGTTCATCAAACAACATGACTTTGGGCTCCATGGCCAATGCCCGGGCAATGGCAACCCGTTGTTTTTGCCCTCCTGACAGTTCACCGGGGTAACTCCCCGCTTTTTCCTTTAATCCGACTTTGTCCAATAACGCATAAGCTTTCGGCTCGATTTCTTCTTTTTTCATCTTCCGGACACGAATCGGAGCCAAAGTGATGTTTTCCAACACACTCAGGTGAGGAAACAGCTCAAAATGCTGAAACACCATCCCCACTTCAGCCCTCACCCGGTTCACATCGGTACCGGGATGCGTCAAATCTTGTCCGTTTACAATCAACTTGCCTGAAGTAATGGTTTCAAGCCGGTTCAAACAGCGCAACAACGTGCTTTTGCCTGATCCGCTCGGACCAATGACACAAACAAGTTCTTTTTCATTTATCTCCAAATCAATCTCTTTTAATACATGATACTGACCATAAAATTTATCCAGTTTTTCTGTCCGGATCATCCTGTCATCATCCCTTATCCGTTGAAGTCCGTCAGGCATCACATGCATGCCTTTGAAACGGCGCAAACGAACCGATCATAAATTTTTTTGTGCCACGGATTAACGTTTGCTTGTCCGAAACCGTTTTTCCAAATAAGAAACCCATTGCGTCAGAAGCGTTGTCAACACGAGGTACACCAATCCGGCCGTGATGTAAGGGGTCCAACGGACAAATGTGTTTTTGGCCGTCACGAATGCCGCATACGTAATATCATTGACGGCAATCACGGTCACCAAGGAGGTGTCTTTTAAAAGGGTGATCATTTCATTTCCGAGCGGCGGCAACATATTTTTAAACGCCTGAGGCAACACCACAAACCGCATCGCTTGTGGATAAGTCATGCCCAGCGAACGGGCCGCCTCCAACTGCCCTTTATCCACAGACTGAATGCCGCCGCGAAAAATCTCCGCAATATAAGCTCCGGCATTCATGGAAAAAGCAACGAATCCGGAAATGACGGCTTCGGGCGGATCCATGAAAAACATTTCCGCCAACGTGGGCAAAACGGCAAAATGGAAAAACAAAATCTGCAAAAAAAGCGGGGTTCCGCGAAACAGATGGACATAAACCCTGGCAGGAATCTTGAGCCATTTCTTCGTGGAAATCAACATCATCCCCAGCAAAACCCCGATCACCAATCCAATGGCCACCGCCACCGTGGTTAATTCGATGGTCGTGATCAACCCCTGGATAAATAAATCTTTATATTCTATGACAACCGACCAATCCCAATCCATCATTTATCCACAGTCTCCTTCTCCCTGTCCACAGTTATTCACATAGTTATCCACATTATCCACAAAATTAAAAACAGGCTCTTTTCACAACTTACCCACAAGTTATCCACAGATTTATTTCACTTATCCCCAAAATATTTGGCATAAATTTTGTCATAAGTTCCGTTTTGTTTAATCTTTTTCAGCCCGGCATTCAACTGGTTCAACAATTCCCGGTTTCCTTTTTTCACAATCATCCCGTAAGATTCCGACGGCATCGACGGATCTTGAACCGTTTTGAATTGACTTTTTCCCAGCTTTTTGAGATATTCCGCATTCACCGCTTCATCCACCACCACCGCATCAATGCGGCCGAGCTTCAAATCTTCCACCGCTGAAGAAATCACGTCATACCGTTTCAATCCCGGATAAGTGTTTCCAAATGCTTTTTGCACCACTTGTTCCCCGGTTGTGGACGATTGCACCCCGATCTTTTTCCCTTCTAAATCTTTCAATGTTTTGACCTGGGAAGCCGACGGAACCAAAATCACTTGTTTCGCTTCAAAGTAAGGTTCCGTAAAATCATAAATCTTTTGGCGCTCCTTTGTGATGGTGATTGCAGAGATCCCTGCATCCAACCGGCCTCTTGCCACACCGTTTAACATGACATCCCAGCCGACATGTTGAAAGTCCAATGAAAGGTTTTCCGCTTCGGCCACAGCCGACAAAATTTCAGCATCAAAACCGGTGATCTTCCCGTTCCCTTCCAACTTTTCAAACGGAGGAAATTCAGCATTGGTTCCCACTTTGATGTCATTTTCTTTTTCAGCCGGACTGCCGCAACCGGCCAATAGAAACAAAGAAGAAACCAAAGAAAGTATAATCATGCAAAAGCGCATTTTCCCACACCCCTTCCCAAACCCTTTATCCGCTAAAAACGTATAAAATTTAATCATTTCCTTTGAAAAGATTCGATTTAATTATACATATTTATGTATATTTATTCAATCCTGGCATGAATGCAAATTCAGGAAGGCGGAAATAAAAAAAATCACCCGGGGCTCAGCGCCTCAGGTGATTCCGTAGGGACGGATTACTGATTGATCAGTTCTTTCAATTGTTTTCCGGGTTTAAAAGCCGGGGCTTTTCTTGCTTCGATAAACATTTCTTCTCCGGTTTGCGGGTTTCTTCCTTTGCGTGCCGCATATTCACGGACTTCAAAGTTTCCAAATCCGATCAGTGTGACTTTATCTCCGTTTTTCAATGCTTCCGAAATGGTTTGCAAAACGCTGTCGACGATCATTCCTGCCTCTTTCTTCGTTTTGCCCGTTTTTTCAGCTACTTTTTCCACTAATTCCGTTTTGTTCATTTTTCAACGCTCCTTCATGATTACTTGATTTACATTGCTATCTACAAGAGTTGACCACTTTTTTCTATTCTAATACTTTATCTGGCAAATGTAACAGAGAAAACTTCTTGAAATCCCGCATTCCGCAAAACTTTTGCACACTCTCTGACCGTGGCGCCGGTGGTGTAAACATCATCCACGATCAATACCGACCGTTTCCGGCCCTTTTGCGCTTGCCTTTGATCCGCCAACTGAAAAACGCCATTTATGGAATGAAGCCGCTCACGGCGAGTACGCCTGCTTTGCGGAGTGGTTTCCTTTACTCGTTTCAATAAAGGATGTACCGGGATCCACAATTTTTTCCCGATGGTCAAAGCCAATCGTTCCGCTTGATTAAAGCCTCGCTGTTTTTGCCTTTCGCCATGCATCGGAACATAAGTGATCACCGAAACGGCTTTTCTCCCGTAGTGTTCCCGGATCACTTCCGCCATCCACTTTCCCATCGGCACCGCCAAGCTTTCCTTGCCGCCATATTTGAATGTCCACATCCATTCCCGGACCAAAGGGGAATAGGAAACAGCGCTGCGATTTACGACCCGTTCACCGGGGGGGATTCGCAGACAATCTTCGCAAATCTTTCTGTTGAATACCCCGGGGCTCATGCAAATGGAACAATACGGTTTTTGAAGCACTTCCGCTTGCTCCAGACAAACCGGGCAGATATGATCCGATACAGATACGGGGAGTTCCCTTTGCACAGGAGACGAGCAAAACCAGCAAGTACGAAAAGCCGGAAACAAAGATGACCACCACTTCACCTCTGATTATACGCTCCTTTTTCAGCAAAATCCTTCTTTTTCAGCAAAATGATTCAGCCACTTTATTTTTTTCAATGCTTGTTTCTGTGCCATGTTTTTTTCCTCTGACAAAAACCAAACCACTCCCTTTTGGTACCCGGCATTTCTCCCGACGCGGCCGGCGATTTGCACGAGGGTTGCTTCGTCAAAAACCGGATGATCTCCTCCCATGACGAGCACATGGCAACGCGGAACGGTCACGCCCCGTTCCAAAATGGTGGTGGTCACCAAAACGATCCACTTTCCTTCGCGGAATTCCCGGATCTTTTGCTCACGAAAAGGATCGCGGGCATGAACGCCCCCGGCTCTGGCAAAACAGGAAGGGGCATTTTTCTTTAACCATAAAAGCACCAAGCGGACATCCCGAACCCTGGGCACAAAAATGAGAGCTTGTCCCCGGCATTCATCCAGTTGTTGCAAAAAACGGGTCAAGACGGCAACCGGTTTCCCTTTGCTGATTTTCGTCCATAACCGGCTCTCCAGAAACAGCTTTGGAAGCGGAAGTGGACATCCATGATACCGGGCCGGCAACATCACAGCGGCCAGACGACCTCTTTTGACGGAGTCCTGCCAATAAACCGGCGGTGTTGCGGTTAACAAGACTTGTTGCCCATCCGGGGCCATCGCCCGGTGCAATCCGCTTTCCAACGCAGGATCGCCATCAAGTGGAAAAGCATCCACCTCATCAATGATCATCAAATCAAACGCATGATGATACCGCCACATTTGATGGCAAGTGGCCAGCACAAGCGGGGAAGAAAGCCACCGGTGCGGGGATCCCCCGTACAAAGCAACCGTTGCCGGGAAAAATTCCCGCATCCGGGGGTACAACTCCAACACGACATCTTTGCGCGGCGTCGCCCATAATATCCTTTTCCCGCGATCCAGCCATTTTTGAATCACCGGAAACATGATTTCGGTCTTGCCGGCTCCGGTGACAGCCCAGACCAATACCTTTTTTTCCTGATTCTCAAGAAGGGTTTCGATCCGGGAAGAAGCCCGTTGCTGGTTCAAGGTCAAAGAAAACGCCGGATCCTTGCATGCGGGTTTTGCCGGTTGATTTGCCTCCGGTTCAAACAAGAAAAAAGGGGTGCAAGCACGGCTGCGCCCCATCAAAAGGCAATGTTCACAAACCGCACACTCGCCGCCGCATGACGAACAGACCGTCGCTTTGATTTCCTCCCCCTGATGACGGCATCGTTCACAACGCCATCTGCGTACCGAACCCAGCTTGATCACGCCCGGTTTCAATTGACATTTTTGTTCCAGGATCAGGATTTGCAAGGCTCTTTTTATCGTTTTCAAATCCATGCCCGACATATGTTTCTCCACCAGGTTTTGGACTTCCTGCCACAACAACGCTCTCCCGGCAAGAACCGGAAAGAGCCGGCCCGCTTGATCCATCCATGCCGGAAGTTCATGTCCAACAGGCATGGTAACGGGTTCCGGTGATTTTTCTTTCCTTCCCCGGGCCAAGGACCAGGCTTCCCGGATCGAACGGGTCCAATGCACCTCCGCCAATGTCTTCCCCCGCTTCTTCCAATACCAGAAATCCACTTCCACTGCCAGGCTGAACCGCCCCTGTTTTTCCCCTTCCAGACGATAAAAATAAATTTCCAACTCCATCACTTCCCAAAAATGAATCAGGCCGGATCAAGGCCTGATCAAATCAAGCGGATCCTTTTTCAGATTTATCCGACGAATCCACCTCTCTCAAGTCCATCACAATCAGTTTTCCGCTGTTTTTCTCTTGGGATTGAAGCCAGCGATAAACCGCTTCATCTTCATCGAAACCGGAATGAAGCCGAATCACTTCCAATGTGGGATAACGTTGTTTCAACCGGTTTAAAATGAACAGGGTGTCATCCTTGGAACCGGCATCCAGGCAAGTGATTTGCCCCGGCTTTCCCTGTGAACCGTTCCATGCATAATAAGAACGGATCATCCACTCGACTTCGTGTTGGCTGTTTTTTGTAATGATCACCAGATGAACGGCTTTGTTATGGTAATAGTTGCCCAAATAGCGGGAAAGACCCTTTACCAGGAAATAGAGGGCAATGTACAAAAAAACGCTCCACAAAATCCACTCTCCCATACAAAACGCCCCTCCTCAAAAAGCATCGTATGGCAAAAAGGCAGGGACTGTGACCATTGCCGGGATATTCGTCATATCAATTGAACCCATCCGTATCTCATCGCCATCAACACCGCTTGCGTCCGATCCTGTACATTCAATTTATACAAAATATTACTCACATGGTTTTTTACCGTCTTTTCGCTGATGTACAGATGCTCACTGATCGTCCGGTTATTTTTTCCCTGTGCCAATAGTCTTAAAACTTCCATTTCCCTTTCGGTCAAAACTTCTCTCCAAGAGACCTTGGGGACGGTCATGTAATGATAATAAATCGCCCCTTCCATACGGCTCAATCTGCGAAATTCATTGACCAGACTTCCCATCATGACGGGATGGATATAGACGCCTCCGTGGGCAATGACACGGATCGCATCGACCATCGTCCGGATTTCGGTATCTTTCAACAGGAAACCGGACGCTCCGGAACGAATCGTTTCCAACACATAGGGATCGGCGTGATCGGATAAAATCATAATTTTTGTCTGCGGGCTCATTTTCCAAAGCCGGTAGGTGACCTCCACTCCGTCCACCCGCGGCAAATATAAATTCATGACGACAACATGCGGGTTCAATGTTCCACAGGCCAAAGGAACCTCGTTCCCTTCGGATGTTTCGCCAACGAGCAGCATATCGCTTTCCCGCTTTAAGGCCTCTTTAAGCCGGTCACGAAATCGGGTGTCCTGATCGGCAATCATGATCCGGATCGGAGAAGGATGTTGTGAAATTTCCGTATTTTCTTCTACTTCAGCCCGCTGTTTCTCCAAGGAAATCGCCTCTTTCTCGCAATATTGCCTCTATTTAAATTTTACCATGAATAAAATCAAGATGAAATAAGATGTCCATCATTTAAAGACAATCCTTCACTTCAAAAGAGAACGCACATCTTTTTCATCACCGGCCGAACGTTTCCTTGTATGCAGGAACCAAACAGCCAAAGCGGCCGGTTTTTTAAAATCCATAAAGAAAAGAGTTTGCGCCTGACGGTCACAAACTCTTTTCCATTCTTTATCATAATCCGGCTTCTTTCTTCAACACATCCGCCAGGTCGGTGCGCTCCCAAGGCAAGTCGACATCGTTCCGCCCGAAATGGCCGTATGCAGCTGTCTGCCGGTAAATCGGGCGACGCAAATCAAGCTGCCGGATAATGCCGGCCGGGCGCAGGTCGAAATGTTTTTCCACCAGTTTCACCAGCGTTTCTTCATCCACTTTTCCCGTGCCGAAGGTGTCCACACGAATGGAAACCGGACGGGCCACCCCGATGGCATAAGCCAGCTGTACTTCACATTTGTCGGCGAGTCCGGCGGCAACGATGTTTTTCGCCACGTAACGTGCTGCATAAGCTCCGGAACGGTCCACTTTTGTCGGGTCTTTACCGGAAAATGCCCCGCCGCCGTGCCGGGCATATCCGCCGTAAGTATCCACGATAATCTTCCGTCCCGTCAGGCCGGCGTCCCCTTGCGGACCCCCGATGACAAAACGACCGGTCGGATTGATGAAGGTTTTGGTTCGCTCATCAAACATTTCACCCGGAACAACCGGAAGAATCACATGTTCCATCAGATCTTTCTTAATCTGTTCCAATGAAACATGATCCGCATGTTGTGTGGATACAACAATGGTATCGATCCAGACCGGTTTATCATCCTCATACTCAATCGTCACTTGCGTTTTTCCATCCGGACGAAGGTATGGAAGCGTGCCATCCACCCGGACTTCATGCAAGCGACGGGCCAGTTTGTGTGCCAGCGAAATGGGCAGCGGCATCAATTCTTCCGTTTCATTGCAGGCAAACCCGAACATGATCCCTTGGTCGCCGGCCCCAATGGCTTCAATTTCTTCCTCGGTCATGGAACCTTCCCGTTTTTCAAGGGCGACATCGACACCCATGGCAATATCGGGCGACTGCTCGTCAATGGAGGTGAGCACAGCGCATGTTTCGGAATCGAAACCGTATTTTGCCCGGGTATAGCCGATATCTTTGATCGTTTGGCGAACAATTTTGGGAATATCGACATAGCAAGAAGTTGTAATCTCACCACTGACCAACACCAAACCGGTTGTCACTGAAGTTTCGCAAGCAACCCGCGCATTAGGATCTTTTTCCAAAATGGCATCCAAAATGGCATCGGAAATCTGATCGCAAATTTTGTCCGGGTGACCTACCGTGACGGATTCAGAGGTGAAAAGGCTGCGTTTTGTTGCTGACATTCATTCTCCCCCTATCTACCCTGAAACTGCAAACAGAAAAAGCCCTTCCTTCGAGGAAAGGCTTTATTGTTTCGTAATCCTCGATACCCAGATACATAAAACCCCTATTTTTATTTAACATTAGAATAACCTAATCATTCGTGAATTACAACCGTATTCTTTTCTTCCACATTTTGACGCATACGCTTGTCACTTTGGTTCAAAAGAAACGATTAAATGATACGGATCCTCAATCAAATTTCCTGCATAGTCCGTCACGCGAAAATAAAACGGCCCCGGTTTCACATCCAGTGACAAAGTTTCGGTTCTTCCTTCCCTCTCTTCATCTTGTCGCATCTTATCCCAATCATCCTGCCGGATTTTAAAGATCACCGGATCAAAACGCGGGGTCAGGGGTTGAACTTGCACCACCAGCCTTCCTTCTTTCGGAATCAACAATTGGTACCAGTCGGCATCGCCGGGACGGGAAATGGTTGCAGAAAATGTGTTTTTGGTTTCCGAAAGAGGCAGCAAAGCGGCTTGGGACAACAAATCATTCGCTTCATACTCATCCTCTTCCGGCAAATAAGCGGCATGAAACCGCAAGGCAACCTCTTGTTTGGATGCTTGGGACACCGACCATTTCAACAAGATCTTCCCTTGGGAGACCGGCGTGATGATCCGTTGTTTGCCTGATTGGGCCAAAAGGGAACGGGAACGGGTTTGACCGGTCGTTGACTGGATAATTGACAAAATAACATCCTTCCCCGGGCCATCGAGCACTTCTACATCAATTTGCAGCCGGCCGGCCTTGTTTAAATCCAAGACATACCAATCCGGATCCCCTTTTTGCAGAACCAGACGGATTTCTTGGGAAAGAAAAAAAGGCGTTGCTGTTTGTTCACTGTCATTTGGTTCGCCAATATCGGAGTCAAGCGGGGACCGAAGCGCACGATCCGCATCCAACATCCCAAACCCGGTTTTTTCATTCCAATGCGGCGAAGAAGAAGCCGTTTGCCGGAGCAACATGCGGATGTCCCCGGGCGTGTAATCGGGACGAAGCTGCCAGACCAAAGCCGCCACTCCGGCAACTTGCGGTGTGGAAAAGGATGTTCCCGAATCAAAAGCATAATCCTGTCCATTGGACGTGGTATATATCATGTCACCGGGCGCCACGATATCCAAACCCAAACCGGTATTGGAAAAGGGCTCATGTTTCCCTTGAAAATCCGTGGCACCCACGGACAAAACCGAAGGGAATGCCG
Organism: Thermoactinomyces vulgaris; assembly: GCF_005886755.1. Classification (NCBI taxonomy): domain Bacteria; kingdom Bacillati; phylum Bacillota; class Bacilli; order Caryophanales; family Thermoactinomycetaceae; genus Thermoactinomyces; species Thermoactinomyces vulgaris. The sequence continues at coordinate 380,754 of NZ_CP039710.1, read as the reverse complement.
CCGGATAATACAAAGGTTGACTGAACAAAAGCTCCCCTTTTTCATCGAATTCCGCATTCCCCGCCGCCGCAACCACCAGCACGCCCCGGCTTTCGGCTTCCTCCACTGCGTCCTCCATCAACTTGGAATAAGTCCAACTCCCTTGTGACAATACAATGATGTCAGCACCTCTTTGGATGGCTTCGCGGATTCCTTTCACAGTGTAGAAAATTTCACCATCCCCGTCGTTTTCCATCACTTTGACCGGCATGATCCTGCCCTTTCCAACCGGCTTCCCCTCTCTGGCCCCCCAAGTGGAAGCAATAACCCCGGCCACTTTGGTTCCGTGCCCGAAATGATCCTGCGGGGGAAGATCGGGATTTTTCACGTTCACCCCTTCGGTCAGAAAAGGTTTGAGTACCGGATGGGACAAATCGACTCCGGTATCCACCACCGCCACCGTCACCGGCTTTATTTTGTCGGGATCCGCCTTTTTTCGGAAATAATCCCAAGCCTTCGGGATACGGATTTGTTGCAAATAATAATTTTTGCCAAACGCCACCCGGGAACGTCTCCGGTTTTTTTCTTTCCCCAGTTCATACCGGATATCGGGACCGATGAATTCGATTCCCGGATCTTCTTTCCACGTTTCAACCCACCGTTCTTCATCCGTTCCCGGTTTGGTCTGCACCAAATATAAACCTTCTCCCCCTTCTTCCAAAAGCTCTGCTTCCATCCAGAAAGAAGAAGGGGCCGGCTGACGCCACTTCACCACCCACTTGCGGCTTGCAATCAGCGATCCGGGGGTGGACATCATCGGTAAGGTTACAGCTGAAAGCAACAAAATAAACACAAAAAACAGGAAAAACAGCCCCACGGCCCTCTTTCGATTTATCATGTCAATCACCAAAAGTACGATTATTTTCAAAAAACATAAAGCTGGATTGTAGATTCATACGAATTTATTATATAAAATAAATAATTGTAGATAGAATCTTTCTTTTTCTTTATTGAAGCTTCTCTACCTTTTGCACCGCTCTTTTGAAAGAATTACAGTGTCTCAGACACGTCGGGAAAGCGGAAACAGAAGGGGACTCCTTGACACTCCACAGCTTTCCAATTTTTGAAGAAAGCTATTCCGGATTTTTCTAAACTCCTCCATTCTGATGAAAAGGTCCGTTTCGCCGTTCCCATCGTTTCATCGTTTTCTCAAAATCGACAAATTTTTACGCAACCATCCTGACCGGATTACGTCTACATATGTAAATCTCTTTAAAGGATTCCATTCAATTCTGTTTCCATTTTGATCCATGGTTTGTACGGGAGCCTTTCTTCCCGGTTCAAAAAGATTTCAACAAAGCGTCAATATTATCTGTTTAATCACTATTTGATGTTTTCTTTCCTAAATATTAATTTTCAGTGAATTTGATCATTGCCAACCGGTCTTTACTTGATCCAATCCAAACCACGATGTTACCATTGAATGAAAACATTTAGCGCGAGTGGGGATTTCGATGAGAAGAGTAGAACAAAGCCGATTAAATCGGGTTAAAAAAAACCAGCGGAAAAAATGGATCATCCGTTCCATCTCTTTGGCCTTCATCCTTCTTTTAGGTGTCGGTCTTTATTTAGGATCCGAAATATGGGGAGTCTTTGCCAATACGAAAAACGATATCGGAAAATCCGATTTACGGGATAAACAAGTGGAAATGGAATCCGACCCCTTCACCATTTTACTTCTCGGAACCGACCAACGGAAACGTTCGGATCCGGTTTGGCGGGCGGACACCATGATTCTGGTTGCCGTCAACCCAAAAAAACACACGGCCAAAGTCCTGAGTATCCCCCGGGATACCTATACAGAGATCGCCAACACGGATGGTTTAAAAACAAAATTAAATGCCGCCGCTTATTGGGGATATAAGAAAGATGTCGGGCAAGTTGAAAATATCCGTAAAACTTTGGAAAATCTGTTGCATGTCCCCATCGATCATTACGCACGAATCAACTTCCAAGGATTTGAAGACATTGTCGATGCCTTGGGCGGAGTGGAAGTGGATGTACCGTTTGCGTTCCACCAAAAAGCCATCGGCGGCAAGACGGTTTACTTTGAGCCGGGACCGGCCAAACTGAACGGATCTGAAGCCCTGGCCTATGTAAGGATGCGCAAGCAGGATCCCCGCGGGGATTTGGGCCGCAACGAACGGCAACAAGAAGTGGTTGCCAAATTGATTGACAAAATCGCCAGTTTCAAAGGAGTCGGCAAATTCTCCGACCTGATGAATGCAGTGGGCGAGAACTTCGAACACAGTCTTGAATTGGACAACTTCCCGGCATTGGTGAACATCTACACCAAAATACCGAAGAGCAATATTGAAACCCTGCATATTGAAACCTACCCCGAAAATATCAAAGGGGCAGGTGCGGTGTTGATCTGGCCTGAAAAAGACCGCAAAAAAATTCGACAAGCCCTGCGGGAACAATTGGAATTGCCTCCGCTTGAAAATGGGGAGACAGACGGTGACTCCGGCTCCGGAACGGATGATGACATGTCGGATACCGAAAACACCAATTCATATGACGGTGATACAGAAAGTGACGGCAGCTATTAAGCCGTCACTTTTCCGTTTTACCATCGAATTCCCCGGCAAACCGCTGGTATTTCCCCGCCGTTTTCATTAAGATAGTAGGGAAGAAGGTGAAACGATGTCTGAGAAACAGTATTTAACCGTCGGACCTCAAGGGGAAACGGAAATCGTCATTCAGAAATCGCGCTTTATTTGCAGGGCCAAACGGGTTTCTACGGAGGAAGAAGCGCAACAATTCGTCCAGAAAATCAGCAAACAACATTGGGATGCCACACACAACTGTTATGCATACCTGGTGTCCGACACCATTCAAAAATCCTCCGATGACGGGGAACCGGCCGGGACCGCCGGACGTCCGATACTGGAAGTGATCCATGCCAAAAAGCTGGTCAAAACCGCCATTGTTGTAACCCGTTATTTCGGGGGAATTAAATTGGGAGCGGGCGGGCTCGTACGCGCTTACAGCCAGGGGGCTTCCGCGGCAATTGAAGCAGCCGGGATCATCCGCTGCCAATTACACCAAAAAATCACCTTTACGTTTGATTATCATTTTATGGGAAAAATGGAACATGAATTCCGCCAAACCGATTACTTTTTGGAAACACCCCTCTATCAGGAGGTGGTGTCTTGGCCGGTGTGGATCCCGGTTGGGGAAGAAGAGGACTTCATCCAACAAGTCACCAACTGGACCCACGGGCAAGTGAAAGTGACACGCGGAGAAAAAGAATATAAAGAAATCCCCCTTTCCTCCTGACCGGAAAGGGGGATTTCTTTACACCTCAGAACGCCGGAACCACTACGCCTTTGTATTTTTCCTCGATAAACTTTTTCACTTCCGGTGAAGTGAGGGCTTCCGCCAGTTTTTTCACCGCCTGGTTATTTTCATTCCCTTGTTTGACCGCCAAAACATTCACATAAGGATTTTGGTCTTTCTCTTCCATAAACAGTGCATCCTTGAGCGGATCCAAATCGGCTTGAAGCGCATAGTTGGTATTGATCACAGCCAGATCCACTTCATTGATCATCCGTGGAAGTGCAGAAGCCTCAAGCAGCTCAAACTGCAAATTTTTCGGGTTCTCCACAATATTTTTCAGGGTGATCTCCCCTTGATGTCCATTCAACTTGATCAACCCGTTTTTCTCCAACAACTGCAAAACGCGTGTAATTTCACTCGTTCCATTGGGAATGGCGACTTTGGCACCGCTTTTTAATTGATCAACCGAGTTTATTTTTTTGGAATAAGCCCCCATCGGCTCCAGATGGACCCGGGCCACATCCCTCAAATGATATCCTTTTTCCTGATTGGTGGTTTGAAGCCAGACAATGTGTTGGAAATAGTTTGCGTCAATTTCTCCTTCTTCCAATGCTTTATTGGGCAAAACATAATCCGTAAACACTCTGATTTCCAAGTTTACCCCTTGTTTTTCCAATTGCGGTTTGACATGCTCCAAAATTTCCGCATGCGGAACCTGCGTGGCTCCGACCACAAGCGTATTTTCCTTGCTTTGGTTGCCGCAAGCGGCTCCCAATACCGCAACCAGCACACTGACAAGCAAAACCCAAAACTTTTTCATCCCATTTGACCTCCTTAAGATCTTTTATCCAAGGCACGGGCAATCCAGTCCCCCACTGCTTGAACCAATTGCACCAATACGACCAACAAAATTCCACAACTGTACAGCATCGCATCATTAAATGCCTGAAAACCAAAACGATAAGCCGTGTCCCCGAGACCGCCGGCCCCGACAATTCCGGCCATTGCGGAAAAACTGATCAACGAAACACAAGTAACGGTCAGTCCGGAGACAATCGAAGGAAATGCCTCCGGAATCAGCACTTTGCATATGATGGTCAGCCGGCTGGCCCCCATTGCTTGTGCGGCTTCAATCACTCCTCTGTCAATGTCACGGATGGCGGTTTCCACCATGCGCGCATAAAAAGGAGCGGCTCCTGCAATGAGCGGAATGGTGGCTGCCGTCGGCCCCAATGTGGTTCCCACCAAGAGCTTGGCCACCGGAAACAAAAACAAAACCAAAATAATGAAAGGAACGGCCCGGAAAATATTGACCACAAAGGCCAAGATACGTTGAAAAACGAGATTTTCCCAGAAATAGCCGCGGTCCGTCACCACCAGAAGCACCCCCAGCGGAATCCCCAGCACCGCCGTCATCAGGGTGGAAATTCCCACCATATGAAGAGTTTCCAGGGTTGCTTCTTGCAACAGATCAAGATCTACCGACTCCCACATTCAAGTTCCCCTCCCAACACCTTCCGCACTTTTTCCACTGCTTCTTCATTTCCGCCGATTTTGACTTGGACTGCATCTTCATCGTTGCTTCCTTTCACTTCTCCGCCGACCAGTTGAAAATGCACGTTATATTGGCGGGCCAGTTCATTCAGTTTGGAAAGGCCGGACCACGGCACCCAAATGCCATCCTGGCCGGGTTCTGCATCCTGAACAAATTTCTTCGTCAAAGGATGCTTCGGATTTTGAAAAATTTCGGCAACCGGACCCGTTTCAATGATCCGGCCGTTTTCCATGATCGCCATTTTGTTGCAGATGGCACGTACCACACTCATCTCGTGCGTAATCAAGACAAGGGTCAGCCCCAGTTTTTGATGGATCTGTTTTAACAGCCGCAAAATCGAAGCCGTGGTCTCCGGATCCAACGCCGAGGTGGCCTCATCGCACAAAAGCACGTCCGGATCATTGGCCAAGGCTCTGGCAATTCCGACACGTTGTTTCTGTCCTCCACTGAGCTGTGCCGGATAAGCATCGGCGCGCTCGGATAACCCGACCAGTTCCAGCAAACGGCTTACCTTCTCCTTGATCTGTTTTTTGGGAACCCCGGCAATCTCCAGCGGAAACGCCACATTTTCCGCAACCGTCCGGGACCACAACAGATGGAAATGTTGAAAAATCATACCAATCTTTTGCCGGGCAAAGCGCAATTCCCGTTCACTAAGCCGCGAAATTTCTTTTCCATCCACCAGCACCGTTCCCCTTGTCGGCGTCTCCAATCCGTTTAACAACCGGAGCAACGTGCTTTTCCCGGCCCCGCTGTAACCGACAATTCCAAATATATCCCCTTTTTCGATTTCCAGGGAAATTTCTTTTAATGCCGTAATTTCTTTGTTTTTACCTGCAGCCGGAAATGTTTTGACAACATTTTTCAACTGAATCATTTCCTTCACCGCCTTCGATCTGCAAACATTTTTTAAGCATAAAAAAACCTTCCTGCTCGTTCAGATGCAGAAAGGATCACTTTGCTCAATCTCCTTCTCTCATCTGTCAGAGCAGTGTACAGCTCTGCAGGAATTGGCACCTTCCCATGGGTTCTTCAAACCCAACAGGGGGTTGCCGAGAGATCATCAGGCCTGTTCCCTCCCTCTCTCTGGATAAGAGAATACTTCATTCCCGTATACAATTTTGTTCAAGATCTTTTCTAAAATTATCACATAAAATCATGCCAGTCAACAATTAGCGTTCTAATGCAAACGATTTTTTAAGGTCATGTATAACTTCATTCGATTTATGGAAAAATATGCCTGTTTTCAGCATCTTATCAACTGTTACTCCCAGATTACATTTCATTAACAAAGCCGCTACTTCGATCTATCCAAAATGAAGATGGCGTATAATAAAAATACATTCATCCTTTGGAGGTGCGCATATGGAGCACACGGTTGTCGGCAAGTCCTTCTGGATCGGAGTCATGAACGCTTCTTGTTTGAGTGTGCCACTGTGGCTTCTCATGTACCTGTTTTTAAAAATGATTTTCTGAATGAGCGCACCAAATGAAATCCATCATCCTTCCGATAAATAAAAAAGATGCCACCCTTTTTGGCAGCATCTCTTTAGCGGGCTCCATTTCCGGAAACAACCACCCAAACCGTCCGAAACAAAATCTGCATATCCATTTTAAAGGATTGGTTTTGAATATAGAACATATCCAACTCAAACTTTTCAGCAGGTGTCATCTCATATCCTCCGTTTACCTGAGCCCACCCAGTCAAACCTGGTTTCACCAACAAGCGCTTTTTAAAACCAGGAATCTCCTTGTCAAATTTCTCGGTGAAGACAGGTCTCTCCGGACGGGGACCGATCAGACTCATGTCACCACGTAGGATATTGATTAACTGTGGAAGCTCGTCAATCCGTGTCTTACGGATAAATTTACCTACTCGAGTGACACGCGGGTCATTTTTTGCCGCCCATTGCGGACCATTTTTCTCAGCATCGGTGCGCATGGATCTGAGTTTGATAATCTCAAACCGTTTCCCGTTCAACCCCACGCGTTCCTGTTTATAAAAAACAGGCCCCGGAGACTCCAGTTTAATCGCGATCATGGTCAGTACAAGCACAGGCAATGTAAACAGCAGCAATGCAACGGAAAAAACAATCTCAAAAGCCCGCTTGAAAATCGGATAAATGGTCTGTCCGGAAAATGCACCCGTGTTGTTGCTCTCGTAGGCTAACTTGGAACGCATCAGCTATCCACCCCTGCTGTGTATAATAATCAGAATCCCTTCCGTTTCTTCGCTAAGTTTACAAAAATAACAGTAACATTACAGTAATATTTCAAACCGATTACTGTAAAACAGTATACTGCAGAACCCACGGAATGACAATAGGTTCTTTTTTGAAAACCGTGTCAAATCCTTGACCGATCACAGCATATGCTTATTTTCTACATTTCTTTGTCCATTTTGCGATATTCGTTTTGGTAATATTCGTAGGTTTTGCGTAAACCTTCCATAAGAGTGTATTTCGGTTTCCAGTCCAATATGCGGCAAACTTTGTCATTCTTGAAATAACTGTGTTTAATGTCCCCCGGACGGTCCGGGCCGTGAACCTTTTCGTTTTCAAAAGAAGCGATTTCATCAAACAAGGAAAGCAATTGGTTCAGCGAAGTTTGCACCCCGGTTCCGACATTCAGGATCTCCCCGTCTCCTCTTGAGAGTGCCGCGACGTTGGCTTTGGCCACATCTTCCACATAAATATAATCCCTCGTTTGTTCGCCGTCGCCAAAAATGGTGAAAGGCTCTTTTTTCAAGTACTTATCCACCAAGATGGAAATGACTCCCCCTTCCCCGCGGGGATCCTGCCTGAGCCCGTAAACATTGGCGTAGCGCAAAACGGTGTATTTCAACCCGTATAAATGGGCGTACACTTCCAAATAATGTTCCACGGTATGTTTGGAAATTCCGTATCCGGAAAGCGGTGACACCGGATGTTCTTCATCAACCGGCAGATATTTCGGATCTCCGTAGACGGCGGCGGATGAAGCGTAAACCACTTTCTTCACCCCGCTTTTGCGGCAGGCTTCCAACAGATTGATCGTCCCAATAATGTTGGTGTTTGCGTCCAAAACCGGATCTTCAACGGAAACATCCACACGGATTTGCGCCGCTTGATGGATGACGGCTTCCGGTTTTTCCCGCATGAACACATCACTTAATTCCGGATTGGTCAAATCCATTTCAATCCATTTCGCTTCCGGATGGATGTGCTCTTTCTTGCCTGAAGAAAGATTATCGATGATCACCACCCGGTCTCCTCTTGCAATCAACAGATCGACAATGTGGGAACCAATAAAACCGGCTCCGCCTGTCACGATTACCTTCATTGTTACAGACTCCTCTCTCGAGTGGACTTTGTCAATTGAGTCGGCCATTTTCAACGTATTCCCGTCTATCTTATCAATTCAGCCAGGCAGAAGCAAAAGACAAGTTTTAAACTTTTTGTCCATATTTTTCGAAAATAGCCCCTTGGCCCCCACATCCCCACCCAATATTTTGGAAGGTATTTTCCCATGGAAAAGAAGAATAATATAGTACATAAAACCAAACACCTGTGAGGGATTTTCCGTAATGAAAAAATGGATCCTGCGTTTTTTTCTGCTTTTGTTTATAACGGTTCTGCTTGGATTTGGATATTATGTGTACCTGATCTGGTCCGCCGCTCACCGGTCCTATGTCCCGCCTGAACAGGAAAAATCGGACAAACGTCAAGAAGCGATCAAATGGCATGAGGATCCTGTCGCCATTCTGATGCTTGGCGTGGATGAACGGGACGGAGATCAGGGACGTGCCGATACCATTATGATTGCGGCTTTAAATCCGCAAGAAAAAGACATTGTCTTAACCAATATTCCACGGGACACCCGGGTTGAAATCCCCGGTAAAAACTTCCGCGACAAAATCAACCACAGCTATGCCTACGGCGGAGTGGATTTGACCCGCAAGACCGTGGAGCATTTTTTGGATTTGCCCATCGATGGTTACGTTCAAATCAACATGCAAGGCTTGAAAGAAATCGTGGATGAGCTGGATGGAATTGATGTCGAAGTGCCTTTCACCTTTTCCTATGGAGGACACACTTTCAAAAAGGGGACCATGCATTTAAACGGAGAAGAAACCCTTGCCTTTGCACGAATGAGAAAAGAGGACCCGCTGGGGGATTTCGGACGGATTCAACGGCAACAAGAAGTGATCCGGGCCATCGTCCGCAAGGGAACGGATTGGACCACATTCACCAAACTGGATACGGTCATGGAAAAACTCGGCTCCAATGTCAAAACCGACATTTCCCCCTTTCAGCTTTTGCAACTGCAAAACCGCTATGCCAATCTTTCACGGGAAAATATCAAAACGGTCCGGTTCAAAGGGGAAGATGCAACCATTGACGGCATTTATTATTTCCGGGTGTCACCCGAAGAAATCGAACGCATCCGGGGGATCCTGGCGGAACAACTGAACTATTCCCGACCTCCTGACACCCTTTATTAAAAGGATCCTGCCATGGACAGGGGAATCGCCCTGATCATGGACACAGGATCCCTTTTCATTGAAGCAGTTCCTGATATAAAGAAAAAACTTTTCTTTCCTCAACCTTCCAATTATAACGGGTTTCATGGGCTTTTCTCGCATCGGTGCTCATTTGGCCGCGCAGTTCGTCATCGCTTAAGATCCGTTCCACTTTTTGCGCAATATCCTTGGGATTCAAAGCATCGGCCACCAGCCCGGAATGGCTGGATTCCACAATTTCCCTCCACATCGGAAAATCCGTCGCCACCATGGGCAATCCGGCGGCCATGTATTCAAACATCTTGATGGGAAGGGATTCCCGGTAATTCTCGACCGGATGCAGGCAAACCAATCCCACTTTTCCTTTTCCCAACCACTTCTGCACATCATCAAACGGAATCCGGCCATGCAAATAAACCCTCTTCTGTTCCAGTGCGGACTTGTCCCGGTCTTCCGGTTTGATATGCTGGAGGGGACCAATGATGTGAAGTTCGGCTTGCAAGGATTCCGGCAAATAATCCATCATCTGTATCATTTCCCGGTAACCGCGCAGATACGACACGCCCCCGACATACAAAATCCGGTTGACGCCATCCTCTTCTTTTTCGATCTCCGGGATCGACAACGGATAGTTTTTAATCACTTCGACTCTTTTGGCTTGATGGAACTGTCTTTGAATCGATTCCGTCGCTGTAATGACCGCGGACAGCCGGCGGGCCAATCCCTTTTCCACTTTATGGACGATTTTTGCCAGCGGGGCACGGAGCTTTTCGGGAATCCACGGTTTGGTTTGGATCTGTTTGGGCAAATCCTCATGCGAATCATAAATCACCGGGCACCCGGTCCGCCAAGCCAATAACACTCCCCACGGCAACAACTCCGGATCATGAAAATGATACAAATCCGCTCCGCATTTTAAAGCGCGCCGGTAAAGCTCATATCCGGTCCAAAGCCGTTTCCACTTTTTGTTGACGCGCTTTACCCCCCGGATTTTTACGCCATCGATCACTTTTTCTTTAAAATCGGCGATGGCGTGGAGCTCCACCCGGTATCCGTTTTTCGCCAGTGATTTTGCTTGTTTGTGGAAAATCCGCGAATCATCATAAGGATGAACCGAACTGAAGATCATTACTTTAGCGGACACACAAGCAACTCCTTTCTCCTCACACTCCCTCCAGAGACCCTTTTTCCCGCTCCGATCCGGAGTGTTTCTTTTTCAAAGTTTCCCCGATGGCAATGATGGCCAAGCCGATTCCGTAACAAATCCACATCGGCGTATAGTGAATGGCCGTGCTTGGTGCCATGCCCCCGAAGAAGTAACCGGTCAATGCGGCTATGGTGGCGTAAGCGCCCCAACGCAAAACCGGGTTCAATTCCGGCGAGTGTTTCAAGCTGGCCAATTTCCACAAGCGCCACAACATAAGGAAGTAAAGGGACATATACAGGATAAAGATAATCACGCCAAAGTTGACCAACACTTCGCCCCACCAATTGTGCATATTGACTTTATCCACTTTGGGGGCGCCGTCCATGTACACTTCAACGTTTCCTGGACCGACTCCCATGTAATGGCTTTGATGGAGGAAGCGGAGTCCGTTGAGGATCAAAAACTTCCGGACCGTGGCACTCCGGCCGGTTTCCGCATCAATGGGGTCTTCTCCCCCTTCTTCCACCGTCCACGGACTGTTTTGAACATCCATCAAGAAGCCAAAAGTGCTGGACAGTTTGGTTTTGGCTTGTTCCCTGGCTTCAGCGCTCAAGAAAACCATGCTCAAACCATTGGCCAGTATGAAAGCCACCAAAACGGCAATAATGGCTTTAAATACATTTTTCAACGTGATTTTGCTCCGGTCCATCACCTGCGGCAACAGCACCACCAATGGCAAAGCGGCAAGCGGCAGGGCAAAGAAGGTGTTGCTGCGCGAACCGGTCGCAATCAGTGTATAAATGGACAGGATACCGATAATATAGATAAACCATTTGTGTTTACGTTTCAGATCCAGCATATAAAAGGAACTGGCCAGGAAAGGAAGGCCGAGTGTGATGCAGGTTGCCAAATCATTCTGGTTGCGAAACACCGATGTCACCGAAGCCGATAACCGACCAAATGCACGTGATTGCGGCAAATGAATCAAAGTGATGGACTCAAAAACCGCAAACAAAATAATGGCTGCAAAAACCCAAAATAAAATCCGCAGGGTTTTCCAAAAATAATCGGTTGATTTCAGGAAAAACGGGAACGAATAAGCAAGAGGCAACATCATTCCCAATAAAAAGAGATACCGCACCCCGGCAGAAAGACTGGCTGACCAGGATAACGCAATCACTCCGTATGCAAACCAAAACAAAAAGAAGGCTCCATACCACCGAACCGGATACATGTAGGAAGTTTCCAATTTCTTTTCCGCTGCAAATCTCAGCGCGATTCCCGCCGCCACCAACAGAAATGCGATGCGGAAAAACGTCAGATTAAACCCATCGGATATCGGTACACCCAAGGAGGGGCCGATCAGCGCAAAAACAATCATCAAATAAAACAATATATCCAAACGCTTCTGCTTTGAAAACAACAGTTCACTCACCAACTCTCACCCTTTTCCTCCTAGTTTGGGTAACAAGTGACCGATCCGATTCAGTGAAGAAATGGAAAAAAGTCCTGTCGCAAACACAGATCCGAAGGTTACAACAAAAGCCAGCACATAATAGAGCCAGGCGTATTCCATCTCATTTAATTGGACCCAGGTAACCCCGGTCATTGAGATGAAAAAGACAGCCAAATAGATGAGAATGGAACGAAACCGGAAATCAATCGGATATTCTTTTTGATTTTTCCAATAAACCCAAACAATGACAAAAAGATAAGCCACAACGGTCATGATAACAGTGCCCCAAATGCTGAAAACCGGCACCAGGATCAAATTGCCGATCAGGTAAATGGCGGCGGCAATCATAAATCCGTAGGAAATGACCTGGGTTTTTTTCTTGATCAACAAACCGACACCAAAAACATTATGCAACACATTGAATAAAGTTCCCAAAGATAAAGCCCAGACATAGATATAACCGGATGAAAGCGACTGATCATCCCGACCGATAATATACAAATGATACAGTGGTTTCATGAAGAAGGCCAGAATCATGACAGCCAGCGTTCCAACCACCAACAACGCGCGACCGACCAGCCCGAACAACTGCGGGGCATCTTCCCGCTCTTTAATGGACATGGAAAAAGGGCGCCATGCGAGTTGAAACGGTGAGGTGATCAAAACAATGATGCTTGCAATCCGGATGCAGGTTTCGTAAATATCCGCACTCAGTTGGGAATCCATGTGATACAAAATGGGCCGGGATACAGATGTCATCACCCAAAAAGCCAGCAATGTCGGCAACAGCGGAGCACCGTAACGAATCAAATCCATCAAATGTTTACGCGAAATACGAAAAACAAATTCCTTGCGAAATAGGATAATCAGAATCAATGCCACTGTCAATTGACCGATTAATTGTCCATAAAAAATTCCCATAACCCGCATGTCATAGACAGTGACAAAAAAGATGCTCAACAAATTGGAACCAATCACATAAGCCATGCTGAAAATATTAAACAGCCATACCCGGCGGCTGTATCTGGCATATCCCAAAATATGCTGAATAATGATCGCCCCAAACGTGGCCATAAAAGCAACCGGCAACAAGTTGGAATAATCCCGCGTGCTTTCATAGACCCATTCGGACAAAGGGGCTCCAAACAAAAATGCAAAGACGGTGAATATCAGGCAAACCCCGGCACTGAAAACCACCGCATTGGTAAAATAGGTGCGGCGTTCCGTCACATCCTTGGCGTCATAAAAATAGAACGCCATGGCCGCATCCGTTCCCAAAATGCTGAGATAAGTCAAAATCAGAGTCAGCGTGTTGGTGAGTCCCCACTCTGCAATTTCCCCTTCTCCGGTCAAAAAAGCAACATAGATGGGGCCAAGCATGGCCGCAACCACCTTATTCCCCATCGTTGCAATCGCAAAAGCGGCTGAATCAGAAAAAAGCCGTCTAATGAGTTGTTTCATGATTAAACAACACCTTCTGCCTGCAGGCTGTTACTCTTGATTTTGCAATTTCTCACGGTCAGGAACATCGCGCAAAACCCGTGCCGGAACCCCGATATACACTTTGCCCGGCTCCGTGTCCCGATTGACCAACGCCCCGGCGGCAATGAAGCTTTCTTCGGCCACCGTGATCCCCGGCAAAAGGATGGATCCGCCGCCCACACGCGCTCCTCTTTTCACAACCGGACCGCGCACGTATTTGAAACGCTCTTTGGTCCGCCCCATGAAGTTGTCGTTCGTGGTCGTGACGGTCGGGGCAATGAAGACATGATCTTCCAACACGGTATAAGCTGTAATATAAGCATTGGTTTGAATTTTTGTAAAAGATCCGATTTTCACCTGATTTTCCACCGCAACGCCACGGCCGATCACCACACGGTCCCCGATCTCGCATTTTTCACGGACCGATGCCTGATCCCCGATCATCACCTCTTTTCCGAAACGGCTGCCCCGGTAAAGAACGGTGTTGGCACCAATCGTCGTTCCGTCGCCGATTTCCAGCACCGGCAAGTCGGCATCCACCTTTACGGTGGACGACTTTGCCGGTCTCGGCCAGCGGCCCAACACACAGTTGTCAGAGATATATACATCGGAACCGATCACGGTTCCTGCTTTAATGGTGACATTGTTGCCGATCGTCACATTGTCGCCAAGAACCACGCCTTCTTCAATGACAGAGAAACAACCGACGGAGACATTCTTTCCCATTTCGACTGAATCATGAATGAAAGATTGTTTCATGAAAAACCCATCCTCTTATAATTTTTCGTAATCCGCTTTGATGTTTTGGACATCTTTCAAAGCATTCCGCGTGTCAAAGATCACTTTTGCTTTATCGGCAATTTCTTCATAATCAAAGTCACTGTGATCCGTGGTGATCAAAACAAGATCCGCCGTCTCCAGAAGTTCGGTGGTCAGCTCTTGCGTTTCATATTCTTTGCCTCCGGCTTTGAAGGTTTTCACATGCGGATCAACCAGCGTGAACTCTGCCTGATATTTCTCAAGCAGCTCGACAATTTGAATCACGGGGGACTCGCGGTAATCATCGATATCCTTTTTATAAGCCACCCCGAGTACCGCCACTTTGGAACCATTCAACGATTTGCCGTAGCGGTTCAAGATTTTCATGCAACGATCCACCACAAAGTCGGGCATTTCATTGTTGATTTCGCCTGCCACTTCAATCAAACGCGTATGATAATGATATTCGCGGGCTTTCCATGTCAAATAGAACGGATCAATGGGAATGCAATGTCCGCCCAGACCCGGCCCCGGATAAAAAGCCATATAACCGTAAGGTTTGGTTTTGGCGGCATCGATCACTTCCCAAATATCGATTCCCATTTTGTTGCAAAGAATGGCCATCTCGTTCACCAGGGCAATGTTAATGTTGCGGAAGGTGTTTTCAAGAATTTTTTCCATTTCGGCCACTTTCGGGCTGGATACTTGGTGAACTTCCCCGTCCAACACCGCGCGGTACAAAGCACCGGCGATTTCCGTGCATTGATCGGTCACACCGCCCACCACTTTGGGAGTGTTTTTGGTATTAAACACTTTATTGCCGGGATCCACCCGTTCCGGCGAATAAGCAAGGTAAAAGTCTTCGCCTGCTTTCAAGCCGGTTTTTTCCAGAATCGGTTTCACCACTTCTTCGGTGGTTCCGGGGTAGGTGGTGCTTTCCAAAACCACCAGCATGCCCGGGTGCAAATATTTTGCAATGCTTTCTGCTGAAGATTCAACATAGGAAACATTGGGCTGCTGATATTTGTCAAGCGGTGTGGGAACGCAAATAGCCACCGCGTCCACTTCACGAATCAAGGAGTAATCCGTGGTCGCAGACATTTGTCCGCTTTCCACCAATTGTTTCAATTCTTCGTCCACCACATCGCCGATATAGTTCACTCCCCGGTTCACCATGTCCACACGGTTTTGCAGAATATCAAAACCGATCACTTTGAACCCGGCTTTGGCTTTCTCCACAGCCAGTGGCAAACCGACATATCCCAATCCGACAACACCGATTTTAGCCGTTTTGTCATCGATTTTTTGCAATAAAGTCTTACCACTCACGGTTATTCCTTCTTTCACTTGGATTTGTTGGCATAAAAACTTTTAATGGTATTTGCGATAAAACGGATGTTTTCATCCTCCAATTCTGCATACAGAGGAAGTGCAAAGGTGCGTTTGGCCATGTATTCGGAAACAGGCAAACTTCCTTCTTCATATCCCAAGTCTTTATACACTTCCTGCTGATGCAGGGGAACCGGATAATAAACTCCGCAGGAGATTCCCTGCTCTTTCAAATGAGCCATTAATTCGTCGCGATCTTCTGCCTGAATGATATACAAGTGATAGATGTGTTTGCGGTCTTCCGCTTCATGAGGAGTAACCACCGGTGTATCTTTTAAAAGCTCGTTGTACAGGGCCGCTTTTTTCCGACGGCCGTCATTCCAAGCATCCAAATGGCGCAGTTTGATGCGCAAAACAGCAGCTTGCAAAGCATCCAGGCGGCTGTTGTATCCGATCATGCTGTGGTAATACTTCGGATTGGAACCATGAACCCGCAAGATCCGGATTTTCTCCGCCAGTTGGTCATCATTGGTGACAACCATTCCCCCGTCACCATAGCCGCCCAGGTTTTTGGTGGGGAAGAAAGAGAAGGTGGCCGCATGACCCCAATTTCCGATTTTCCGTCCTTTATATTCCGAACCCATGCCTTGAGCCGCATCTTCCAAGACAAACAATTGATGTTCTTCAGCCAATGCCATAATTTCTTCCATGTTGGCAGGCTGGCCGAAAATGTGAACCGGAATGATCGCTTTGGTTTTTTCATTGATTTTTTCCTTGATTTGGTTCACATCGATGTTGTAAGTTTTCGGGTCGATGTCAACAAAAACCGGGGTGGCCCCGACTTGAGAAATCGTTTCGGCAGTGGCGAAAAATGTAAACGGTGTCGTGATCACTTCATCGCCAGCTTTGATTCCTGCCGCATCCAATGCCAGAAGCAACGCATCCGTGCCGTTCCCAACGCCGATGGCATGTTTCACCCCGAGATAGTTGGCCACTTCTTCTTCAAAAGCTTTGACTTCGGGCCCCATAATATATTGTCCGCTGTCAATCACCCGCTCCACCGCTTGGAGAACTTCTTCCCGAATCGGTTGCAACTGTGCCGTTAAATCCAATAAAGGAATCTTTTTCATCGCTTTCTACTCCTTTAATCATTTCAATTTATTTTCGGTTTAATTCGTCCATCCGGACCGGCCGGTTTCTTTCGGCAGCCAACTGGCATCCGATCACAAAGCTCAACGCCTTGCGTCCTTCTTCGCCGGAAACGACCGGCTTCCGGTCTTTTAACACCGCTTCGGTCATATCTTGAATGATGCACTGATGTCCCGGAATTCCGAATGGATCTTGTTCCACCCGGCGGATTGTGTTTTGAGCCTCTTCATCCGGCAGGCCTTCAAATTTCCATTCTTTGATCCAGTTGGCCGTCGGCCCGCCAATCACCGCGGTCCCCTTTTCGCCAAAAATACTTAATGATTCTTCCAAGTTTTTCGGATAAATGGTGACCGCAGCTTCCAACACCCCGAGTGCCCCGTTTTTAAAGCGGATCACCGACACCGAGGTGTCCTCAGCTTCAATGTTCCGGATACGGGTCGCGTGATAAGAGGAAATCTCTTCAATGTCCCCCATCATCCACAACAAAAGATCCATGTTGTGAATTGCCTGATTCATCAACACGCCTCCGTCCATTGCTTTCGTGCCACGCCAAGGAGCCTGGTCATAGTAAGCCTGGTTTCGGTTCCAACGAACCGTTGCGTTGGCATGCCCGATTTTGCCGAAAGCCCCTTGTTCCAACTGCTTTCTGAGTTCCACGACAGCCGGACGGAAACGGTTGGGGTGAACCACCGCCATTTTCACACCGTTTTTCTCACAGGCATCGATCATCCGGTCTGCATCTTCCAAGGTCAGTGCCATCGGTTTTTCCACGATCACATGCTTTTTGGCTTCCGCTGCCTGAATGGTCAGCGGTGCATGAATCCCGCTCGGTGTGCAAATGCAAACCACATCCACATCCGAAGCCAGCATGTCTTTCAAATCGGCATACCCACGGACACCGTCGACGGCAAACTCGGAAAGACGCTCTTCATTGGTGTCGCAAACCGCAACCAACTCGGCTCCTTCCACCGCTTTAATGGCTGCCACGTGCTTTTTCGCAATGTGACCACAACCTACAATTCCATAGCGTATCAAAAGATCTCCCTCTCTTCTTTTACCCAGTCAGTCAATTCATATCCAATCTATATTACAGTAACATTACAAAATCTAATGTTCAATGTAACATAGATGAAATCTCTTGAGTACCCTGCATCAAAAAAGTCATAAACTTTTCCGTTCTATTAAAGATGTATAAATTTGTAAGGTAGTTCGCGCGTTTTCGCTCCAAGTCAATGCACGGGACGCATCCAACGCATTTTTCCCCATAGTGGCGATGAGGGAAGGATCATCGATCAGGATTTTGCGCAAGCAACCGGCAATTTTGTCCACATCTTTGGCCGGCACAAGAAATCCGGTCTTCCCGTCTTGAAGAATTTCCTTGATTCCGCCCACATCCGTCGCCACCATGGGCCGGCCGCACCCCATCGATTCCAGCAATATGGAGGGAAGCCCCTCGCTCAGACTGGTGAGAACCATCACATCGGCACTGTTGATCCAGTCGGGAATCTCAGCGTACGGCTTTTTGCCCAAAAAGGTGACGGCTTCGCTTAATCCCGATTCTTCCGCCTGGTTTTCAAGCCGGGGGCGCAAAGGCCCGTCCCCGATCAAATACAGATGAATGTCCCGGCTTTCTTGGCGGATCCGGGAAAAAGCCTCCAACAAATAAGAAACGCCTTTGACCGGATACAAGTTGCCGACAAAAAGCAAAATTTTTTGTTCCCTGTTCAACCCCAGACGTTTCCTTGCCTCCAGACGGTCCATGGGGCGGAATTTCTCCGGGTCAAAACCGTTGTAAACCGTTTTGGCCGCAAGCTCGGGATGCATTTTTTCCGCTTCTTCTTTCAGCCGGTCGCTGACCGTGATGACCAGGTCATTTTCCTTTAATGCACGAAGCGTCTGTTCATAAACGGAACGCTTTCGTTTGGGATACAACATGATGTCCGAGCCATGGATCGTGCTTAACACCGGCACCTTCCAAATTTTCTTCAGTTCCCCTCCTGCATAACCATCCGGATAGATGGTGTGACAATGAATCAGATCAAAAGGAAACGCTTTATGTACTTCCTCCACTGCCTTTTGCAGGGCTTTTGTATAATACTTGCCATAGCGTTGGAAAAAAAATCCCCCCGGAATCATTCGCGTGGGAACATAATAAACGGCAATTCCATCCTTTTCTGTCTTTTTCGGCAATTGACGATACCCTTTCCACTTCGGGTAAAAGGGGAAAGAAGGAACGGGCACCACCACGCTTACCTCTGCCCCTTCTCTTTTTAAAGCTTTTGCCTGGTTATGGACAAAAATTCCCGCCATGGGATTGACCGGATTCGGGTACATATGCGAAATGATCAAAATACGCCCATTCATTGAAACCACTTCCTTTATCCGGTTTCATTTCCGAAAGATTACTGTCAATAGCATTTTCCAAACCGGTGATACTATGTACAACACCATACAGGAGAGGTCGTTGTCATGAAAAGACAAAGAATCGCCAGCGACTCCTATGACGGATTCCTCGGCATGTTGAATGCCTTTCTCATCAGCTTGCCTTTTTGGGGACTGATTTATTTCGGACTTCGCATTTTTCATTTATGGAAATAAATACATGACAAGGAAGGTCCATCCCCAAGGACCTTCCCGCTTTATGTATTTTTTAATCATTGATCGCAAACATCAGATCCGCTTCCACCGCCACATGTTCCCCGACACGGGCAATACCCTTGCCTTTCCCGACTTTTCCTTTCACCCGGGTCAATTCCACTTCCAGCGTTAGGACATCTCCGGGTTTGACCTGATGACGGAAACGGACTTTATCCAGTCCGGCAAAAAATGCGATTTTGCCCCGGTTTTCTTCCACACTGAGAATGGCAACGGCCCCCACTTGCGCCAATGCCTCCACAATCAGCACGCCCGGCATAACAGGATAGTCCGGAAAATGCCCTTGGAAAAACGGCTCATTCACACTCACATTTTTGATTCCCACCGCTTTTTTCGCCGGTTCCAATTCCGTGATCCGGTCCACCAACAAAAAAGGATACCGGTGAGGAATAATTTCTTGAATCTGTTTTGCATCTAACATCGTCATCCACCTCTCAAAAAACCGTCTCACCTTCTGAAATCACTTGTCACCATTATAGCGAAACCGTATTTAAATTACCAAACATCCGGGCGTCATAAAATGGCGGTTTCTTAACAATCTGGAGAATAAAAAAACACTTTGTTACACGGACTTTCCGGTCCGTTTAACAAAGTGTCAATGCTTGCGCCCTGTGACTTTTCACGACAAAGCGGCAGCCCTTTCCACCGCGCGGGCCACTTCCCGATGGACTTTGGGATCCAAGGGATGCGGCGCCAATTCCCCGGGACTGGTACAATCTGCAATGGCTTCGGCGGCGGCCACCAACATCGGGTGAGTGATTTTCTTGGCATTGGCATTCAACACGCCGCGGAAGATCCCGGGAAACCCGAGGACATTATTGACAGAACGCCCGTCTGCTGCAAAAGAAGCACCGGATTTGAGTGCCAATTCAGGGTCGATTTCCGGTTTGGGATTGGATAAGGCGAGAATCACCTGACCTTCCCGGATCATTTCCGGTTTGATCAATCCGGGAACCCCTGTTGTCGCCACCACAATGTCGCAGCGTTCCATCAATTCTTCCATGCCCACCGGTATGCCGCCGTAATTCTCCAAACGCTCCAAAGCTTTTTCTTGCCGGTCGGCACCGCAAATCTCCCGCACCCCGTAAGCTTTAAACATGCGGCAAATAGCCAAACCCGCGGCACCAAGCCCGATTTGTCCCACTGACGCTTCTTTCAGGTTGATCCCGGTGGAACGGCAAGCCGAAATCACGGCAGCCAGTGTCACGACCGCCGTTCCGTGCTGATCGTCATGCATCACCGGAATGGGCAACTCTTCTTTGAGGCGTTCTTCAATCTCAAAGCAATGCGGGGAACCAATATCCTCCAACAAAATGCCTCCAAATCCCTGATAAATGTGTTTCAAGATGTTCACCACTTCATCCGGATCACTTGTATCCAACAAAATCGGAATCCCGCTGATCCCGGCAAAGCGGTCAAACAAAGCGGCCTTTCCCTCCATCACCGGCATTCCCGCCAACGGACCGATATTGCCAAGCCCCAAAATGGCGGTGCCATCAGTCACAATGGCAACGGTGTTTCCAATGCTTGTATAATAATTGGCTTTTTCCGGATTCTCCCGGATCTCCAGGCATACATTGGCCACTCCCGGGGTGTAAACACGGCGCAAATCCGCCAAGGACCGGATGTCCATCTTGCTGACCATGCGGATTTTTCCGCCTTCATGGGCACTTAACACTTCGTCCGATATGGAATGAACGTAAATGCCGCCCCCCAACGCTTCAATGCTGGTGACCACCTGATCCAGATGTGCTTCACTCTCACACTGGACCGTGATGTCCCGGAGAGTGGAAAACGGGCCGATCTTGATGGTGGTGATGTCCCCTATATCGCCTCCTGCTTGTCCGATCGCTGTGGTCACTTTTCCCAGGTTGCCAGGCTTTGAAGGAGTTTCCACGATAATGCTGCGTGTCATATTCCGTACCATCCGTTAACCTCCCTAATCCGTCTGAAGTCAAATCGAAAAAAAGAACCGGATCCGGTCACCGATTCTTCCTACATAGCCCGTTCGTTCACCGTTTTCAATTGCAACAGGTAAGAAAGTGTCGTGATGTAGGACAAAATAATGACCGACCATAAAAAAGTTTGTGCAAGCGGCAATTCAAACATGATAAAAAATAAAGCGACATAAAACAAAAAGGTTGTCAGCTTGCCGAAAATGTTTGCCGGGACCGTTCGTTTGCCTCTCAGCTTCAGGAAAACAGAAAAAAGGATCATGGACACATCGCGCAAGACAATGATAAAGGCAGCCCAAACTCCGATTTTTCCGGAGATCATCAGGGATAAAAAAACAGAGAGCATCATTAATTTGTCCGCCAAAGGATCCAGCATGATTCCAATCTGGGTCACTTGCTTTGTCTTTCTGGCCACATACCCGTCAATGACATCGGTTAACCCCGCAAGAAGAATGATCCCAAACGCCCAGTACACATTCCATGGCGTGTCCGAAAAAAATGCAACAAAATACGCAGGAATCAAAAAAAGGCGAATCATGGTCAAGAAATTGGGCAAATTCATTCAGGACCCCCCTTCTTACAGTTTACCGAACGGATGGTTAATAAAAAAGGAAAGAGCCCGTCTTCCATCCAAGTGACAGACGGGACTTATGATCCAAAAATGAGCTGATAAATATGCACCCACATGTCAAAATTCAAGAAATCGCCGGCCGGTTGATCACCAATGATGGTATGACCAACGACAAATCCCGCATACAAAGCCACAATGAGCGAAACAGGCAGCCAAAGAATTTTAACCCATTTTAGAATTTGCTCTTTTTTCTCATCAATCGGCGGATCATCTTCACTACGGGAAGCGGCACTTTGCTTTTTTTCTTTGGTGGAGTCCAGTTGTTCCACCCGCGGTTTCACTGGCTGTTCTGCAACAAAAGACGGTTTTTTCACTTCTTCTTTGAAATTTTCGTCGCCGCTGTTCTCTCCGATGACCGGATCAATGGAATATTCCTTAAAATCGATGGGAGTTAACGTATCTTCTAATGAAAGCTGCCGTTTTTCATGCGGGGAAGAAGGTTGTTCCACTTCGAAGGTTGGAGGTGCGCCATACTCATGGGAATGGAACTGGTTACCGGAGTCTTTCTTCTCCTCCGTCTGTTCCTCTTTTTTCTCTTTGTCGCCTTCTTGCTTTGCAGGCTCAAACTTCCGGGCATCCTCCAAACTGTCGAGGGTGTCTTGCTCTTCTTCTTCATCTCTTCGCCATTTCAATTGGCCTACCGGCAAGATATCATCCACTTTTTCATTTTCCACTGTCAAATGGTCCGATGGATTATTGAATTTTTCTGCTGAAGACTCCACATCGTCTGATTGGTAGTCCATGTGTTTTTCTTTATCAGAATAACTCATCTGCATTCCTCTCCAAGGCTAACTTCTATTACCGATCCTCTCTATTTCATGAAGCTCGTCCAACAAAATCAAGTTTACTTTTAAATAAGCTCCATTCTACTCATAATAGAATATATCGCAACTATGAACATAAGTCTATACTTACAGCTTATAGGAGTGTGAAAGTTTCTTATACAGTAGAAGCACCGGGTTGAAAGGAAAAAGGATACATATTATGGCAATGATTCGGAGATCTTGTTTTTATGTAAACACTGCCGGTGCTTCCGTCTCATTTTCACAGTCACACGGACACTTCTTGCTTCTTTTTTCCGGTTTTTTGCTTATATTTAATCTTTGTCGCTTCTCCACCTCTTATATGGCGAATCGATTTATGGTATTCCAATATCTCTTTCACTTGACGAGCCAGTTCCGGGTTGATTTCCGGCAATCGTTCCGTAAGGTCTTTATGAACCGTGCTCTTGGAAACACCAAACTCTTTCGCAATCGTCCGGACCGTATTTCGCGTCTCCACAAAATAATGTCCGATTTTTAATGTTCGTTCCTTAATATATTCATGCACCCCGCCAAACCTCCTCTCTTCTCCATTTGCTACATTATATTGAGGGAAGAGGCGGGTTATTCTTTCTAAACAAGCCGTGACAAGCCATGTTTGGCAATTTTTCTTTTTTCGGGAACAAAAAAAAGCGTTCCCTTGGATGGAAACGCCTTTTTCCTTATTTTTCCCCGCTTAAATAAACATCCGGATTGATGGCTTTCTGATCCCGGTCGCGGATTTCAAAATGCAGATGGACACCCGCTTCCTTTTCAAAACGATTGCGTCCTGCTTTGGCAATCACTTGTCCTTTCTTGACGGTTTGTCCATTTTTGACGCGGACATCGTCCAAACTTTGGTATACCGTTTGAATGCCGCTTTCATGCTGAATGACCACTTGCCATCCGACAACCGGGTTTTCCTCGACTTTCACCACTTTCCCTTCCAATGCCGCCACCACATCAAAGGTTCCTCCATCTTTTTTCGCAAAGTCAACTCCCGAATGCGGCGTGAACGTATTGGCATATTGGTTCAAAGAGGATTCCCGGCTCGCTTCCGGATCTTCTTGCTTATAAAATCCCATGGTTTTGTCGGCATGGGCATTTTTGGCGACAGGCAATATCATGTCATCATCGGTCGGATTGGTCGGAATCGGCTCTTGGGGAAGATTTTGTTCCACCAAATCCCTGGTGGTTTTGGATGCTTTTTCCACCTGATGATCCTGATACCACCATGCCACACTTAAAATCAGTGCCGCCACAAAGAGATAGACAGCAGGGAAAAACCACTTTTTGGACATTAACTTTTTCCATTTCAAACGTCGCTTCGCTTTTTCAAAGGAAGAAATCTGGTTATTTGCATTTGGTTCCTTCGATTTCATGGAAATCACCTCAGGAACCATTGTCGACCAGCTTCTCTCTTTTTATACCTACAGATGGGAACTTTTAGTAAATTCGAAGCAAAGTCAAAACTGAGACATACATGATCTTCATTTCTTTGGCTCATACTTTAGAAAAGGCTTGGCAGAAGGAGGTGAAACGGTGATAAAACCCTTTGAGCCTGATCTGGTCTACTACGAGCCCGGAGCTTTGGACTATCCACTCGGAAAAGAATTGGTGGCAAGGTTTCAAAGCATGAAGATTCCGGTCCGGCCAACAACCTCGCACAACCAGGTGACCGGCCTGCCGGGAGAGACCCCGTTGGATAAATACCGGATTGCCAAGCGGACCTTGGTCATCGGAGTGAAGAAATCATTAAAATTCGAACAATCCAAGCCCTCAGCCGAATATGCCATTCCGCTGGCCACCGGCTGTATGGGGCATTGCCATTACTGTTATCTGCAAACAACGCTCGGAAAACGTCCTTATATCCGGATTTATGTCAACCTGGATGAAATTTTTTCCCAAGCCGAAAAATACATCCAAGAACGTGCTCCGGAAATCACCCGGTTTGAAGCCGCATGTACTTCCGATCCGGTGGGCATCGAACATATTTCGGGGTCGCTATACAAAACCATCGAGTTCATGGGAAAACAGCCGTTGGGCCGTTTGCGCTTTGTCACCAAGTACGCCAATGTGGAATCCCTTTTAAATGCCGACCACAAGGGACATACCCGTTTTCGCTTCAGCATTAATGCCGATTATGTGGTCAAACATTTTGAACCGGGAACCTCACCGTTGCCGGACCGGATTGAAGCCGCCGGAAAAGTGGCGGAAGCCGGCTACCCGCTCGGATTCATCATCGCTCCCATCATGTCTTTTTCCGGATGGAAAGAACAATACCAGGCCTTATTGAAAAAATTGTCCAATCGCCTTCCCGAAGTGGATGATTTGACCTTTGAACTCATCACCCACCGTTACACGCAAAGCGCCAAACGGGTCATCGAAGAACGTTATCCCAAGACCAAGCTGGACATGGACGATGAAAAGCGGAGAAAAAAATGGGGCCCTTACGGACGGATAAAGTATGTTTATCCCAAAGAGCAAATGGACGAAATCAAAGATTTCATGCACCGCACCATTTCCACTTACTTTCCCCGGGCAGAAATTCTTTATTTCACTTGATCGGGGGAGAAAGGCTCGATCTTTACCCCCTGGTAGTAATGCTGAATAATTTCATCCACCTTTTTTCCCTGCTTTGCCATCAAATTGGCGCCCCATTGGCTCATGCCGACGCCGTGTCCGTATCCGCGGGTGGTGATTTGAAGTTGATTCCCCTGTACCGCCACATCAAAATCGGTTGAAGCCAATCCCAATGCTTCCCGGATTTCCCTGCCGGTGAATGTCTGATCGCCAATCTTGATTTTGGCGATTCTTTTTCCTTTTGTACGCTCGGTCACCTGGATCAAACGCGTACCGGTTGTGGCGGGAAGACTGACTGCCTGTCCGGTTTTCTTTTCCAGTCGGCTGACAAACTCGTCCCATGACAACGTATGCCGGTGAATATATTTTGGGGACATCCGATCCCATGGGGAAGACACACTCCGCAAGTAAGGATACTTTTGTTTGAAATACTCCTCCGAATTCTCGGTATAGCCGTTGCTGGTTGAGAAAAACGCAGCATAAATGGGCTTTCCCTGATAGGTAATGATCTGGCCGTCGGTTTCCCTCACGGCCTCCCGGATGGAATTCCGGAGGGTTTCATATTGGGCTTTCCACTCCTGCTTCAACATTTCATCCGTTTTAAAAGCCTGATGGTTCACCGTGTCCGTGACATGTGCTTTCTTTGCTTCTTCCCCCCATTTGGACATATCCGAATAATCTTTTCGCTCCAACCGGTCCACGATATAAGTCCGGGCAGCCAAGGCCTGGGCTTTTAAGGCTTCCTTGTGGAAATCCGCCGGCATTTCCGCCGCCACGACACCGTAAATGTACTCTTCCAACGGCAATTGAATCACTTTTTTCGACTCTGTCAGGTACACTTTAACCCGGATATCCTGATTTTCACTTTGCAATGCTTTCTCTTTTGCCAATGCCTCCGGTGGGACATCGGAATCCCAAGCAACCAGAAACACCGGAATCAAAAGAATAACGCCCACAAGCCCCAACAATACCATCAGCAATCCTTTGTGCAATCTGTTCTTCGCCTCCATTTGAATCACAGCGTTCACTACTAAGCTATGAAAAAAACCCCTTTTTTTAGAACCGGAATTCGTAGATTCCCTGATAAAGAAAAAAGCGGCTTCCCTTCAAAGAAGCCGCTTGACCTTCGTTTGGTCATGCAAAAGATTTTTGTTCCGTCTTGGAACTTTTCTCCTCGCTCACCCGTTCAATTTTGGCTCCCAAGCCTCTCAATTTCCCGACAATGTCCACATAACCGCGATCCACATGATGCAACTCCGTCACTTCGGTGACTCCTTCCGCTGCCAATCCGGCCAAAATCAAGGCCGCACCGGCACGCAGATCCGTGGCTTTCACCTGAGCTCCCGACAACGGTTTTCCACCTTCAATCAATGCGGTGCGCCGGTCGATTTTAATCTGCGCCCCCATCCGCTTAAACTCTTCCACATGCATAAACCGGTTTTCAAACACGGTTTCCGTCAGCATGCTGTTTCCGTTTGCGGTAAGCAAAAGAGCCATCATCTGTGATTGCATATCCGTCGGAAATCCTGGATAGGGCAAGGTTTTGACATCCACGGGTTTCAAATCCCCGTCTGCACGAACGTGAATCCCGTTTTCGCCGTCAAGCACATGGACTCCCATTTCACGCATCTTGGCAATCAGCGGAACCAAATGATCGGAAATGGCCCCTTCCACAAAAACTTCGCCGCGGGTGATGGCAGCCGCCACCATGTAAGTTCCGGCTTCGATCCGGTCGGGAATCACGGTGTATTCTGTTCCCCGCAAAATATCCACTCCATCGATGCGAATTTCATCGGTACCGGCTCCCCGGATTTTTGCACCCATCGCATTGAGGAAGTTGGCAAGATCCACGATTTCCGGCTCACAAGCGGCATTTTCAATCACTGTCCGGCCTTCAGCCAATGTTGCTGCCATCATGATATTTTGGGTTGCTCCGACACTTGGGAAATCCAGATAAACCGTCGCTCCATGAAGACGCCCGTCAATGGTCCCTTCAATGTAGCCTTGCCCGATGTCAAACCGGGCACCCATGGCTTCCAGTCCTTTTAAATGCAGATCAATCGGCCTGCTTCCGATGGCACATCCTCCCGGGAGAGGAATCCGTGCGTGTTTTTTCCTGGCAAGCAGGGGTCCCATCACCAAAACAGAAGCTCTCATCTTGCGCACCAGTTCATAAGGCGCTTCGGTGGATTCCACTTTTTCTGCATTGATCACAATTTGGTCATCACCCAGATCGGCTTGGATCCCCAAGCGTTTCAAAAGTTGAGTGATGGTTTTCACATCTTCCAAAAGCGGAACATCCGTAATCCTGATGTCCCCTCTGGATGCCAAAATGGATCCGGCAATCAAAGGAAGTACCGCATTTTTGGCGCCATGTACTTTCACTCTTCCTTTTAAACGTGTTCCGCCTTGAACGATGATCTTTTCCAAAGCTTTTCCCCCCAAAAACTAATATTCGATGGTGATAATTGGCGTGCCTAAAGTGATAACCATGCGATGGGCATCCTGATTCATCCGAACGGCCGCTTGCATATTCATCATGCCGCCTCTTGTCTTGATGCCTGCCGGTAACAACGGAGAAAGTGCGGAGATGCTGACGGTATGATCCGTACGCATCGCTTCCACCTCTTCCGCTTTCAACAGCCGGAAAATCTCCGCGAGTAAATATTCCTCCTGTTCGTTTTGCACCGGCCTGCTTCCCTGAACGGAATAATGATAAGATGGAGTAATGCCATGATTTAACAAAACACGCGTCACATGATCGCGGGCAGCTTGCCAGTTTTCCCGGTCACTTCCTTTTCCTTCCAATTGAATGGACAAATATGGATGGATGAATTCTTCAGACGGTTCATCATTGATCACGGCCATTTTCACCAAAATGTTTCGCTCGATGATCCCTTCCGCCGAAAATTTTATTCCGGCAAATTCATCATTGCGTTCCAACGGCCCGATATTTAATGAACGACTCAATGCTTGTGTCCACTCTTCGATCTCTTGTTGGCTCATTGCCCGGTGCAGCCGGTTTCCATAATGCAACACATATCGTTCCGGTTCCACCCCGACTTTCTTGAACGCTTTGATCAATTGCCCTTCGGGTTGGGATTGTTCCTGTGATCCAATGAATACAAAAGGCAAAAAAACACAAAAAAGAATCACTTTTTTCACAATCCCCCACATTTTCCATCCCTCTCCCTGAATTCTTATTATTCCCATTCTTCACATTCAGGGAAAAGGATATACGTGGAGCCGGTCAGTGAATCAGCTGGCTGATCAGCCTGGACCAACTGAGATAATCAATAAAAAAGGACGCCAGTTGATGCCCGAGAATGATCGACAAGACGATCATCAAGGCTCTGATCTGAGCCGTGTGATTCTTTTTGAAAAGTTGCTCGATGCGCATGCCCAGCAAGATCCACCAGACAAAGGCAATGCTTAAGATCGAGAGGAATATGTTCACCAGCCCCGACAAGGCCAGCTGCGTCGTCCCATCCATAATATGCACTCCCTCAGGCATATGTTCACATGCTACCATGGTACAAAAAAAATGGCGAATGCGCAAAAGATATTTTTGCAAATGCATGAACAAAACAAGCATACCCCTTCTGAAGAGGGGTATGCTTTCAGATTCCGCTTGATGAAAAGAGCGCCTATGGTGAAGTATTGGCAGCTTGGGAGAACGCAGACATCCAATCCAGATCCCCCAAGGCTTGAAAGAAGTAGTCCGGCAACAATCCCAACAAAAAGGTGCCCAAACATCCGATCCCGATGACGGCCATCACCGTCCAAGGGACGTTCAGCTTCCCATCATCCCCGGCTCTTCTAAAATAGATGTGCCGGGCGATGCGAAAATAGTAGTAATAAGAGATCACCGTTGTGATGATCATGATGAGCGCCAGCCAGTTGTGTGAACTGGCCACCGCGCTCATCAAAATGTAAAATTTCCCTACAAACCCCGCCGTCACGGGAAGGCCGGCAAGAGACAAAATAAACAGGGTCATGATCACCGCCAGCCCCGGCGAACGTTGGTACAACCCGGAAAAAGCTCTCAAATCATAGGTTCCCGTCTCTTTTCCCACGACTTCAATCACCACAAAGGCCCCGGCCGTCATGAACAGGTAGGCGATGAGGTAATACACCAGACTCGGAAACAGATCATATCCCACAAATCCCATCGTTGCGGGAGGAACCAGCAGATAACCGGCATTGGCGATGCTGGAGTAAGCCATCAGCCGCTTGGCATTGGTTTGGCGCAATGCCACCGTGTTTCCCACAATCATGGAAGCTGCTGCCATGATCATCAATGTCCAGGAAATCACTTCATTCCAGACACCGTTTGACACCAGCGGAATATAGGCCCCGAGCAACATCCGGAGCACCAGAGCAAACGCCGCGGTTTTGGACACCACAGCCAAAAACACCGCCACCGGGGTTGACGAGCCTTGGTAAACATCGGGAACCCAGGTGTGGAAAGGCGCGGATGAAATTTTAAAACCAAATCCGACCATCATTAAAAAGAACGACAAAAAGAGGAACAACTGGTAATCAGTTGCCGAAACTTCCGCAACCCGGTCCCGTATCTCAAACAAGTGGGTGCTTCCGGTCAATCCATAGAGAAAGGACATCCCGTACAGGATAAAAGCGGAAGAAACCCCTCCCAAAACGACATATTTCCATGCCGCTTCGGTCGCATCAGTCCGTTTTTTCCGAATCCCAGTCAATATGTAGGATGAGAGGCTCAACAGCTCCAGACCGACGAACAATGTGATCAACTCCGCCGACGACACCATGATCATGGCACCGAGCAAAGCGGTAAGAAGCAAAGAATAATATTCGCTTTCCGCTTTTAACTCTTCGTCTTTCCGGAAGGAAAACAAGAAAACCAAAGCCGTTCCGGCAAGCAAAATGCCTTTGAGCGTCAAGCTCAAATGATCAATCCGGTACGAATCCCCCAAAATCTGATACGGTTCATGCCCCCAACCCATGCCGACAAAAACGCCTGCCGCCAAGATGGCCATGAGCCCGAAGATGCCCATCCATTTCTTTGACACCGTTTCTTTCAACAACAAATCCAAAATCATCAACAGAGCGGCGGCAACGACGATCGTCAGCTCGGGGGCCATCACCCTCAGGTCAAAATCCAGCAATGTTTGCATCATGCCCCTACCCTCCGATCCGAGATACAATAAGATCTAACGTTTCTTGCATCGGCGCACTCAAAACGGCCGGATAAACACCGATCAGGACAATCAACAGCACCATCACCAACATCGGAAAGCTTTCGCGCAAATGCAGATCGCCAACCGCCTGAAAACGTTCCGGCAACGGTCCGAAGGTCGTTTTCAACACAGCACGCAATGCATAAACCACGGTGAAAATCAACCCGAGTGCCCCGACCGCCCCAATCACCGGATGGTTTTGGAACACGCCGAGATAGGCCAGAAACTCGCTGATAAAACCGGACAGCCCCGGCAATCCCAAAAGCGCCAATCCACCGGTGAGGAAAATCCCCGAAAGTACCGGTGCCGATTTGGCCAGTCCGCCCAGATCATCCAATTCCGTCGTTTTGGCACGGTCATAAATGCTGCCGACGAGGAAGAAAAGCAGTGCCGAAATGATCCCGTGGGACACCGCCTGGAAAACCGCTCCGTTTAGTCCGGCCGTATTTAAAGCGGCCAACCCGAACAAAATGATCCCCATATGGCTGACACTGGAATAAGCCAGCACATGCTTCAACTCTTTTTGCACAATGGCAATACAGGCTCCGTACAAGATGTTTATCAAACCGAACACAGCCAGATAGATGGAGATTTCCTTCATTTGCACCGGGAACAACCCCAACCCGAACCGGATTAAACCGTAAGCCCCCATCTTCAGCAGAACCCCGGCATGAACCATCACCACCGGGATGGGAGCTTCGACGTGGGTTTTTAACATCCAGCTGTGGAAAGGAAACACGGGCAACTTAATGCAAAATGCGATTACCAGTGCCGCAAACGTTCCCCACAACATCGTTTTCAAAACTGGGGGCAACAGCGCAAATTGCCCCATCACCTGATCCATCCGGTCTTGCAACACCGAATAATCCAACGTGCCAAAGAGAAGCAGCAAACCCACCATGGCAAACAGAAGGAATCCGGATCCCAGCCCGTTAAACAACAAAAACTGGTTGGCTGCTTTCTCCCTGCCCAAAAATCCCCACTTTCCGATCAGAAAATAAGCGGCAATCAATGTAACTTCAAAGAAGATGAAAAAGAGAAACAGATTGGATGCGGAAAAAACACCAATCATCCCTGTCTCCAAGAGCAAAAACAGCTGGTAAAACCCTTTGGTCTCCTCCTTGATGAATCCGGATGCCGCGGCAGCCACGGCACTGATCAGGGTGGTCAAAACGATGAAGGGAAGCGATAATCCGTCCACTCCCATGCTGTAATGAAAAGTCCACGGTTCTCCCTGTAAGAGGGGGATTTGAAACCAGACAACCGATTTCACCCACTGTAACCCTTTCAACCCCTGATCAAATTGCGCATACATCACAAGGGACAGCAAAAGCGGCGGAAGTGTGGACAAAATCCCGCAAATCCGGTGCCAGCGCACTTTCTCACGGGGAAGAAAAATGAGAACCAAAGCCCCTAAAAGCGGGAGAAACGTGACCAATGAAGGCATCCAATCAAACCGACTCATTTAAATAACCTCCCCGCTGTCATTCCTACCATCAAAAGGACAAAACCAATCACACTCACCAACACATAAGTCTGTGCCTGCCCGTTTTGGATCCTGGAACCCAAACGCCCGATCCATTGGACGACCCAACTGACAAACCGGACAATCCCACCAATCACAAACCGGTCCCATCCGGACAAAAACCAGCCGATTCCTTTGATCGTCCAGACAAACAAATACTGATACAATTCATCCACATAATATTTGTTCAAAACCAGGCGATGGAGCCAAGGAACGGTTTGTGCCGCCTGACAGGCGCTGAACTTACCGTTTCCGTAAAACAGCCAGGCCAATCCGATTCCGGCAAGGGAAACCGCAACCGTCACGACCGCCAACCACATCGGAACCGATGCGGCATCCGAAACGGATCCGTTGCCGGCGGCCAACCAGTTTTCAAACCCCCCGCCGGGAAGCAAACCGACCCATCCGCTTCCAATTGAAAGAATCCCGAGCACGGCCACCGGAATCATCATCACGGCAGACACCGGACGGTCTGCCTTGGGACCCCTCGGTTCCCCGGCAAATACCAGAAAGAAAAGGCGGAACATATAAAGAGCCGTGAAGAAGGAGGCAATCAAACCGGTGACAAAAAGCCCCGTCCTTCCATCCTGGTAAACGGAAAACAAGATTTCATCCTTGGAGAAAAACCCGGAGAAAGGCGGAATCCCCGCAATGGACAAACAACCGGCCAAGAACCAAACACCGAGTTGGCGGTGGGTTTTCCAAAGCCCGCCCATCTTCCGCAAATCCTGTTCATGGGCGAGCAAAACAATGACCGCGCCGGCTCCCAAAAACAACAACGCTTTAAAAAAAGCGTGGGTAAAGAGATGAAAAACCCCGGCCACATATCCGGCCGAACCCAGGGCCAACATCATGAAGCCGAGCTGGCTCACCGTGGAATAAGCAAGCACCCGTTTGACATCATGCTGCATCAATCCGATGGTTGCGGCAAAAATCGCAGTGAACCCCCCGATATAAGCCACCACATCCATGGCCGGAGGAGATGCCTGAAAGAGGAAAAACAGATTGGCAACGAGATAAACCCCGGCGGCTACCATGGTGGCCGCATGGATCAGGGCACTGACCGGCGTCGGCCCTTCCATGGCATCCGGCAACCAGGTATGTAATGGAAACTGTCCGGATTTTCCAACCGCTCCGATAAAGATGAGAATTGCCAACAAAGTGATCAAACCGGGGGACATTTGCCCGGAAACCACAGCCGTTTTCAAATCGGAAACTTCAAAGCTTCCCACATGCCAAAACATCAGGAGAATGGCAATGAAGAAACCGACATCCCCGATCCTTGTAACGACAAACGCTTTGTGTGCCGCTTCCCTGGCCTCCGGTTTGAAGTACCAAAACCCGATCAACAAGAAGGAACAAACCCCGACCAATTCCCAAAAGATATAGATCCACAACAGATTGGCCGCCATGACCAGACCAAACATAGAAAAAGTGAACAAAGCCAAATAAGCATAAAACACCCGGATCCGGTCATCCCGTTCCATATAACCGTACGAATACAGATGAACCAGAAAACTGACGATGCTGATGATCAAAAGCATCAAGATTTGCAGGGAACCCAGATGGATGCTGAATGAAACCGCAACGTCCCCCAGATTCAACCAAGGAATGTTCCATGTGACGGTTTCCCCGGACAACCAAACGTAAACGGACAGCAACAAAGAAAGAAAAGTTGCCGTCACTCCTGTTGCGGCCGCAATTTTCCTTTGGATGAATCCACGGCCGGACAGAAGCAAAAGAAATGCAATGAAAGGAAAAAGAGGAATCAACAGAGCCATGTTTGCTTCCATTTCTGACCCTTCCTTCTTTTTAGAAGTTTGATTGCTTCCGCTAATCTCTCAGCGAATGATAACGGTCGGCTTCCGCCGTGGACACCTGCCGGTACAAGGCAATCAAAATGGCAATCCCCACAGCCGCTTCCGCCGCTGCCACCGTAATCGTAAACAGTGTGAAGATCTGGCCCGCCAGATTGGGAAACAGACCAAATTTGGAAAATGCCACAAAGTTGATATTCGCGGCGTTAAACATCAACTCAATGCAGAACAGGACCATCACGGCGTTTTTCTTCGTCAACACGCCATACAAACCGATACTGAACAAGATGGCCGACAAAGCAAGATATGAGGTGATGACCATCTCATTTCTCCTCCCTTTTTGCCAGAATGACTGCCCCGACCAGTGCCACCAAGAGTAAGATCGATGCCAGTTCAAACGGGATCACGTATTCAGTGAAGACCCGCTCTCCCAACCGGACGACGTTCCACCCTTCACCGTTATGCGGTTCGCTCCATACCGGCACCTGATAAATGATCCACATCATGACGCCAAAAAAGGCAGCGACAGTGATAAAACCGAGCACGGCATGCCATGGCGCAATCGAACTTTTCTCTTCATCCCGGTGTTTGGTCAACATGATCCCGAATAACATGAGAATCGAAACGGCCCCGGTATAGATCAGCACCTGGATCACCGCCAAAAACTCGGCGTTTAAGAGCAAATAAATGCCTGCGATACTGAAGAAAGTGAATGCGAGCGCCAAAGCCATATGGATGACCCTTGTAAAGTTGATCATAAACACGGCCCCGCCAATCGCCATGACGGAAAGGATAAAAAATGCAATGAATTCAGCGTTTACGGGCATTATTTTTTTCCTCCCGGTTTTTTGATGAGATTGGTGCTGTTTTCTTTTCGAATCTTTGTATTATTTTGGTTGAGCCACTCCAAATCTTTAAACAATTCATCCCTTCCGTAAACGGCGAGCTCATAGTTATTGGTCATGACAATGGCTTCTGTCGGGCAAACTTCCGTGCATAAATCGCATAAGATGCAAATTTCAAAGTTAATATCGTAAGTGTCAATCACTTTCCCTTTCTTTTCCGGATGCTTTTTCCCCGTCAGTGAAATGCAATCGGTCGGGCAGATGCGGACACATTGGTTGCAGACAATGCATTTTTCCGGATCGAAATGCTGGATTCCGCGAAAGCGGTCCGGCATCTCGAGCGGCTCATCCGGATACCGGTAAGTGACCTTCGGCTTTGTCATGTTTTTGAGGGTGACTCCCAACCCTTTGATCAAGCCAAGCACCATTTTCCCCTCCAATCCTTTTCCGTTAATAATAAGTCCCGATCACCGGCACTTCTTTTAAAAGACAAGTCAGCAAAATATTGAGGAGAGCGACCGGCAACAACACCTTCCATGCAAACTGCATCAGTTGGTCGACACGAATCCTCGGCATGGTGGCTCTCAACCAGAACAGGAAAAACACGACCAGCAAAAATTTCAATATAAACCAAAGGACCGGCGGAACCCACGTGAAGCCGAATGGCGCATTCCATCCGCCCAGATAAAGCACGGTCGTCAGGGATGCCATGGCAAAAATGTAGGTATACTCCGCCAACATAAAAAACGCAAACCGGAAACCCGTATATTCCACATGGTAACCGGCCACCAGTTCCGATTCGGCTTCCGGCAGGTCAAACGGCGTCCGGTTCAATTCCGAAACCGACGCGATCAAAAAGACCACAAAACCGATAAATTGCGGAAAAATAAACCAAACCTCTTTTTGGGCCTCCACAATCTCGGCCAGATTTAATGAACCGACCGACAAAGCAATCCCGACGACAGACATCACCAGCGGAATTTCATAACTGATCATTTGCGCTGCCGAACGCATCCCGCCGATCAATGCATATTTGTTGTTGGAAGCCCAGCCTCCCACCAGGATTCCGATGATGGTAATGCTGGAAACTGCCATGTAATACAGCAAACCGACTGCAAAGTCAGAAAACTGAATGGAAGGGGTGAAAGGAATCACCGCCATCACGGCAAAAGCGGGAACAAAGGCAATCGCCGGCGCCAATTTAAACAATCCGGCATCCGCTTTTGCGGGAATGACATCTTCTTTGATGAGCAGCTTCAAAACATCCGCCACGGTTTGAAACATCCCCCGGGGCCCCACCCGGTTCGGGCCGATGCGGTTCTGCATCCAGCCCAGCACTTTCCGCTCAAACAAAATGGCATACGTCACAAACCCGAGTACGATCAGCAAAAGCAGAACCGGTCCGATGATCATCCACGGATTCATCAACAATCCACCTCCCCGAGCACAATGTCGATTCCGCCCAAAATCGCCACCAAATTGGATATATTCTCTCCTTTTAATAAAGTCGGGAGTATCTGTAAATTATAAAAAGACGGACGCCTGAACTTCAACCGCCACGGTTTGTCTTTCCCATTGCTGACAATATGGCAACCCAGCTCTCCCCGTGGAGATTCGATACCGCAATAAATCTCTCCTTCCGGAACCCGTAGGACCCGGGGAACTTTTCCCATGACCGGACCGCTTTCGGGGAACTGAGCAACCGCTTGTTCGACGATTTTCAAGGATTCATCAATTTCCCTCATCCGACACAAATATTTTTCATACAAATCTCCGGTTTTCCCGACCGGCACATCAAAATCAAACCGTTCATAAATCGAATACGGCTGGTTCTTCCTCAAATCCCAATCCACGCCGGTCACCCGTAAATTGGCACCCGACAGTCCGTATTCAATGGCCAGCGACGGCGAAACCACCCCGATTCCTTTGGTCCGTTGAATAAAGATTTCATTTCCGGTGATGAGATCATGGTATTCTTTCATTTGCCGTTTCATGTCCTCCGCGAATTGCCCGACCTTGTCAATCCAACCCGGAGGCGCATCCCATTTGACACCGCCCACGCGCATATAGTTGAACGTGATCCGGGCACCACACAACTCATTAAACAGATCCAAAATCTTTTCGCGGTCCCGAAATGCATATAAAAAGGGGCTTAAAGCACCGATATCCAACAAATAAGTTCCCATCCAAACCAAATGGCTGGCAATCCGGTTCAGTTCCATCACAATCACCCGCAAAAATTGGGCTTTTTCCGGAACTTCCAGTTGCATCAGCTTTTCGGTGGCATGGACGATGGAATAGTTGTTGGTCATGGCGGACAGATAGTCCATCCGGTCCGTATAGGGAATGATTTGTGTATAATTCAGATCCTCCGCCAGCTTTTCGGTTCCCCGATGGAGGTATCCAATCACCGGCTCGGCATCCACAATGATTTCCCCGTCTATTTTCACGACCAAACGGAGCACGCCATGGGTGCTGGGATGTTGAGGTCCGACATTCAGCAACATTTCTTCCGTTCTAAGCACAAGGATTAAACCTCCTTATCCAGTGGTTCGTAATCTTTCCGGAGCGGATGCCCCACCCATTCATCCGGCAACAAAATCCGTTTCAGATTCGGGTGCCCTTCAAAAACCACTCCCATCAGGTCATAAGCTTCCCGTTCATTCCAGTCGGCTGCTTTCCATAAATGAGCCACACTCGGCACTTTGGCTTCATCCCGGTCTGTTTTGACGCGAATGGCAATCTGGTGTTTCTTTTTGAAAGAGTAAAACTGATATACCACTTCGATTTCTTTTTGGTAATCCACAGCCGATAAATTGCGCAGATAATCAAAGGAAAACAACGGATCTTCTTTCAAAAGCCGGGCCACCTCAAGCCACTTTTCCCTGGCGATGACAAACGTGGGAATATGTTCGCCGGCCCGGTTGATATAATCTTCAACCACGGCGTCTTCCCCTGCTTTTTCCACGATTTCCTGCTTAAAACGTTTTAAAACCGGTTCAAGCGGTGACGGCTCTTCCGGTTTTTTCTCCTCTTTGTCGGCTGGTTTGGAACGGACGGAAGCAGGCCTTGCCCGCTGGGGAACTGCTTTGTCTTTCGGTTTCGGGGATTGGGGAGCCGGTTTTTCCGGTTCTAAAGCATTTGGACTTGATCCAGCAGTTGATGCGTTTTTCTCTTCCAGTCCTTTTTCTTTTTCTTCAGATTTTTTCCGATCCTCTTCATGAGAACTCACCGGTTCGTCACCTTCTTCCCGTGTTTGGCTTCATAACGGATTTTTTCCTGCAATTTGTTGATTCCGTAAATCAAGGCTGCCGGGTTGGGAGGACATCCCGGAATGTAGACATCGACCGGCACAATTTGATCAACGCCTTTGACAACAGAATAAGATTTCACATACGGTCCGCCGGCAGTAGCACAAGACCCCATGGCAATCACCCATTTGGGTTCCGGCATTTGATCGTATAATCTGCGCAACAAAGGCGCCATTTTTTTGGTCACGGTTCCTGCGACAATCATGACATCCGACTGGCGCGGGGACGCACGAAAAATGACGCCAAACCGGTCGAGATCATAATGCGGGGCCCCCGTGCCCATCATTTCAATGGCGCAACATGCCAACCCGAAAGTAAGGGGCCATAAAGAACTGCTGCGCGCCCATGCTTTGATCTGTTCCAAATTCGTCGTCACCACATTGCGCTTTAATTCCTGCTCCTCAACCAGAGCCAATTTTTCAAAATTTACTCCCATTCTAACACCTTCTTTTTCCAAGCATAAAGCAAACCCAGGATCAGAAAGAAAACAAACAAAACCATTTCCACCAGAATGAACAGCCCCACCTCAGAGCGCAGAACATCGTAACCGGCTGCCCAAGGGTATAAAAAAACCGCCTCCACATCAAAGATGACAAACAAGAGCGCAAACAAATAATAGCGGACATTAAACTGAATCCAACTGTCCCCGGTCGGATCCACACCGCTTTCATAAGAAATGGCCTTATCCGGGGCGGGCTGATGGGGACGAAGCAGTTTTCCAATGGAAAGCGCCACAATGTGCAGAACAATGCCGAGAATAAAAAAGATGGCAATGATCCCGTGACTGACGGCAGACAAACAAACCCCTCCTTCATCTTGATCTATACAAAAATAAAACGCTTACATTATTTAAATGAAATACTAATTTTTCAGTAATAAAATGCTTTTTTAAAGCAGTGCTAAAAAGTTGGCAATCCCCTCCTCTATTGTTTGATTATACACTACTTTCCCAATTGTGAGAAGGATCGTGTCCTTGAGAAAAATAGCGCTTATCTGAGATGGTTCACCAAAAGCGGGAAATATTTTTCACAAACCTTAAAATAAAAAAGACACCTTCGGAAAAGGTGTCTTTTTGAAGATCCGTTTTTATACCTCTGCGGATTCAGCAAGAATGGTGACTTTATCAGGGCGCACTTCAATGAACCCGCCGCTGATTTTAAACGTCTCTTCCGATCCGTCATTTTTCACCCGAACGGTATCCCCGATAATCGGGCTCACAAACGGAACATGCTTGGCCATCACGCCAATCTCTCCATTGGCCGCCTTTGTCACCACCATATCAATGTGCTTGGAATAAACAATCCGCTCAGGCGTTACAATATCCAACTGCACTTTATTCCCCATCATGACCTGCTGATCCCGGGAACAACCACGGGATGTGGCAGGGCTTCACCTCCTTGTCCTGCGGAGTGAGCCGTGTATCCATCGATCGGCATTCCGGTTCAACCGGAAACCCGCCGCAAAAAATGCCGGGATCTACACCATGCGGGTATAACCCAGTTTTTTCGCTTTTTCAACGGCTTCGTCAATGCCGCCGACCATGTAGAAAGCGTCTTCCGGCAAGTCGTCATATTTTCCTTCCAGCACTTCTTTGAAGCTGCGAACCGTTTCTTTCACCGGCACATATACTCCCGGGTTACCGGTGAACTGCTCAGCAACGTGGAAGTTTTGCGACAAGAACTTCTCCACTTTCCGTGCACGGGCAACCACGATTTTATCTTCCTCGGACAATTCATCCATTCCCAAGATGGCAATGATGTCTTGCAACTCTTGGTAACGTTGCAGGAGTTCCTGCACGCCACGGGCAACCTGATAGTGTTCTTCTCCCACCACTTCCGGCGTCAGGATGCGGGAAGTGGATGCCAGCGGATCCACCGCCGGATAAATCCCTTTTTGAGACAAACGACGTTCCAGGTTGGTGGTCGCATCCAAGTGGGCAAAGGTGGTCGCCGGAGCCGGATCGGTGTAGTCGTCAGCCGGCACGTAAATGGCCTGAATGGAGGTGACGGAACCTTTCTTCGTGGAGGTGATCCGTTCTTGCAATTGACCCATTTCCGTTGCCAATGTGGGTTGGTAACCCACCGCAGACGGCATCCGGCCCAAAAGTGCGGACACCTCGGATCCGGCTTGGGTGAAGCGGAAAATGTTATCAATGAATAACAAAACGTCTTGACCTTCTTGATCACGGAAATACTCCGCCATGGTCAAACCGCTCAAAGCCACACGCATCCGCGCCCCCGGGGGCTCGTTCATCTGTCCGAACACCATGACGGTTTTGTCGATGACCCCGGTGTCTTTCATCTCATGATAAAGATCGTTCCCCTCGCGGGTACGTTCACCAACCCCCGCAAACACCGACAATCCGCCGTGCTCTTGTGCGATGTTGTTGATCAACTCTTGAATCAAAACGGTTTTTCCTACTCCCGCACCGCCAAAGAGTCCGATTTTTCCACCTTTGGCATAAGGGCAAAGCAAGTCAACCACTTTGATTCCCGTTTCCAGCATTTCCTGCTCAGTCGATTGTTCTTCAAAGCTCGGTGCCGGACGGTGAATGGAGTGTCTTTCGGCTCCTTTTACTTCTCCGGCCTCATCAATCGGCTCTCCCAATACGTTAAACACCCGTCCCAATGTCGGACGTCCGACGGGTACGGAGATTGGTCTTCCCGTATCGATCGCTTCCATCCCCCGGACCAAACCGTCGGTGGATGCCATGGCTACGGTACGCACCGTGTTATCTCCCAAATGTAAAGCTGTTTCCAAAACAAGCTCGCTTCCGTCCGCCCGCTTGACTTTAATCGCGTTGTTAATCTCAGGCAGATGTCCGCGTTCAAACTCAACGTCCACAACCGGCCCCATAACCTGAAGCACACGTCCAGAACTCATCGAATTCCCTCCTTAAACTGCCATGCACTGGTTTCTTCACTTGTGAAAAGATCATGCTCAGCCGTTTAGCGCAGATGCACCGCCGACAATTTCAGCGATTTCCTGAGTAATTGCAGCCTGACGCGCACGGTTCAACTGTAACGTCAATTGATCAATCAACTCCGTCGCATTATCCGTTGCATTGCTCATCGCTGTCATTTTGGAAGCAAATTCACTTGCTTTCGCGTCGAGTAAGGCGCTGTAAATCAGAGATTCAGCATACCGGGGGAGCAAGACGGATAACACTTCTTCCTGCGATGGTTCATATTCGTAAGCTGTTTTCGGACCTTGTTTCTGCCCGCTCAAATCCTCGCTCGCAAGCGGCAATAACCGTTTGTCCAAAGGCCGCTGAACAACCGGGTTTACAAACTCGTTGTAAACGATGTACAGCTCGTCATATTTCTCTTCTGCATAAAAACGAACGGCTTTTTTCGCAATTTCTTGCACTTCATCATAAGAAGGTGAATCAGAAAGTCCCGTAATCTCATCAATGACTGGATAATTGCGTTTTTTCAAGAAGTCCCGGCCTTTCCGGCCAATGACAAACAATACGTACTCATCTTTGCTTTGATGCCGTTCATTCAAAGTCTGAAGCAACATCCGCAAAAGGTTGCTGTTGTATCCTCCCGCAAGGCCGCGATCCGACGTAATCACAAGATAGCCTGTTTTACGTACGGGGCGCGAAACCAGCATGGGATGTTTTGCATTCGTCGTACCTTGGGCAATGCTTACGATCACTTCACGCATTTTTTCCGCATAAGGACGCGCTTTTTCGGCTCTTTCCTGTGCACGGCGCAAGTTCGCGGCTGCAACCATCTTCATCGCTTTGGTGATTTGTCTCATTTTTTCCGTCGAACGAATGCGCCTTTTGATCTCACGCATCGATTGACCCATGTTTTCACCGCCTTTCCGCTGCCAGTCTCCCCGTAAGAGCCGCTGACGACCAGCGACTCTTTTCTACTTTATCTGAAACGGCTTATTTCTCGGTAACCGCAAACCCTTTTTTAAAGGTTTCGATTGCTTTTTTCAGTTTTTCTTCGGTCTCGTCTTCAAGCGCTTTTTTCTCCCGGATCGATTTCAGAATGCCTTCTTCATTGGTTTCCAGATAGCTGTGGAATTCTTTCTCAAAACGGCGCACATCTTCCACCGGGATGTCATCCAAGTGCCCCTTAGTGACAAGATACAAGGAAACCGCTTGTTTCTCAACAGGAAGCGGATGGTGTTCCTCCTGTTTCAAAATTTCCTCGGTGCGTTTTCCCCGCTCCAGTTTTGCTTTGGTGGCTTTGTCCAAATCCGAACCAAATTGGGCAAAAGCCGCCAGCTCATAGTATTGGGACAAATCCAAACGCAACGTTCCCGTAAGTTTTTTAATGGCTTTGGTTTGCGCCGCGCCACCGACACGGGATACCGACGTCCCCACACTGATCGCCGGACGGAAACCGGAGTGGAACAAATCGGATTCCAAGAAAATTTGCCCGTCGGTGATGGAGATCACGTTGGTCGGAATGTATGCGGACACGTCCCCGGCTTGGGTTTCAATAAACGGAAGTGCCGTCAAGGAACCGCCGCCGCGTTCGTCGGACAATTTTGCAGCCCGCTCGAGCAAACGGGAGTGCAAATAGAACACGTCCCCCGGATAAGCTTCACGGCCTGGCGGACGACGGAGCAAGAGCGAAAGCTCGCGGTAAGCAGCGGCTTGTTTGGTCAAGTCGTCATAAACGCAGAGAACATGACCGCCATTGTACATGAAGTATTCACCCATTGCACATCCGGCATAGGGAGCGAGGTACAAAAGCGGTGCCGGATCCGAAGCGCTGGCAACCACCACAATGGTGTAATCCATCGCACCGTAGCGGCGAAGCTTTTCAACAACTTGTGCAACAGTCGATTGCTTTTGCCCGATTGCCACATAAACACAGATCATGTCTTCATCTTTTTGGTTAATGATGGTGTCAATGGCAATCGTGGTTTTCCCGGTTTGACGGTCCCCGATGATCAACTCACGCTGCCCGCGTCCGATCGGGATCATGGAGTCAATCGATTTGATTCCTGTTTGCAGAGGTTCATGGACGGATTTCCGGTCAATGACACCCGGTGCAGGAGATTCGACGGGACGGAATTCGGTGGTTTCAATGGGGCCTTTTCCATCAAGCGGTTGACCCAACGGGTTGACGACACGGCCAAGAAGCGATTTCCCCACCGGAACTTCCATCAAGCGGCCGGTGCGTTTGACCTGATCCCCTTCACGAATATCCTGATAAGGTCCTAAAATAATAACCCCCACATGGTGTTCTTCCAAGTTCAAAACCATTCCCATGACGCCGTTTTTAAACTCAACCAGCTCACCCGCCATTGCGTTGGAAAGGCCATGAACTTGTGCGATCCCGTCACCTACTTGAATGACGGTGCCGACATCCGTCACTTCCACTTCGGAACGGTAATTCTCGATCTGCTCTTTAATCAGAGAGCTGATCTCTTCCGGTTTAATGCTCATAAATGTCACCCCAATCTTTCCGTCTGTGATCTATCCAACTTGATTTTGTTTCAGCTGTTCTTGGAAACGATTCAGCCTGGTTCGCAAACTTCCGTCGTACAAACGGTCGCCGATTTGCACAACCACGCCGCCCAGGATATCTGAATCCACTCTCTCAACCAGTTCCATGGTTTTCCCGATCATTGGCTCAAAGGTTGCTTTGACTTGTTTTTTATCCTCTTCGGTCAATTCAAATGCCGTCGTGACAACAGCTTCGACAATCCCTCTGGATTCATTTGCCAGCTTTTTGTATTCTTCATACAGATCAAAGAGAACGTTATCCCGCCGGCGATCCACCAACAGATACATCAGATTCTTGGTGTAAGCATTCAACTGATCAAAGATTTTGGTGAGCAGTTCCTTTTTTTGTCCGTTCCCGATTGAAGGATGGCTGAGCCATTCCGTCAATTCCGGGAAAGCTTCCAATGTATCGGTGATTTGCTTCAAATCTTTCTCAACGGCATCGATCTGCTTTTGTTCAGAGGCAACTTCAAACAGCGCTTTGGCGTAACGTCTCGCTACCGTCTTACTCATTGCAATCTTCCTACCTCGTCAAGATAGCTGGAAACCAAATCGGAATGCCGGTTTTTGTCCAATTCTTTTTCCAATAATTTGGACGCCAACTGAACGGAAAGCCCGCCGACTTCATCACGCAAGCTGGCCAACGCTTTTTCTTTTTCGCGCTGAATTTCGTTCGTCGCCTCTTCCAGAATGCGCCCTGCCCGTTCCTGTGCTTGCTTGATGATCGCTTCCGCTTCGCGGTCTTTTTGCGCTTTGGCACGTTCAATGATCTCTTTGGCTTCCTGACGCGCTTTTTTCAGTTCCTGCCGTTGCTCTTCAAGCAGTTTTTCCGCTTCTTTTCTGCGTTCTTCCGCTTCCTTGATCTGGCCTTCGATGTGATCCTGGCGTTGTTTCATCACCTGCAGCATCGGACGAAGGGCAAACTTGGACACAAGAAGCATTAAAATAATAAATGCAATCAGCTGAAACAGCATCGTACCGATTTCGATGGTCAGCAATCCAACTCACTCCCTTCGGGATCGTGTTTCTTCTTCAATACGACCAGACGGGGACTTAAAGTCAAATCCCCGCCTCCATCATACGGATCGATCCATTAAATTACACCGAAGAACAACATGACACCAAATGCCACGGCAATAACCGGCAATGCCTCAACCAACGCAATCCCGATAAACGCCCGGGTGAAAAGTTTCCCTTCCATTTCGGGTTGACGGGCAGACCCTTCCAAATAACGGCTGTATAC
Organism: Thermoactinomyces vulgaris; assembly: GCF_005886755.1. Classification (NCBI taxonomy): domain Bacteria; kingdom Bacillati; phylum Bacillota; class Bacilli; order Caryophanales; family Thermoactinomycetaceae; genus Thermoactinomyces; species Thermoactinomyces vulgaris. The sequence goes on along the minus strand of NZ_CP039710.1, from coordinate 335,998 downwards.
CACTGCGTTTCCAAATCCTCCGGCAATCGCTGCGACTGCGAGCAACAATGCACCAGCCAAAATGTTTACATCCATGATATTTCCTCCTCTGATTTGTTTTCGTTTCAAAATTTTTTTGATAGTCCATATGCGGATCAGACAAGACTGACTTCAGACTGCATTCTGATTGTCATGATTCAATTTTTTGCGCCATGTAAACCATGGCCAACACGGTGAAGACATAGGCCTGAATGGTTCCGACGAACAAGGAATAACCCAGCCAGACTATCAACGGGGCCCCGGTCAGGAACCAGCTGCCTTTCACCATCACAATGATCAACACTTCACCGGCAAAGATATTGGCCCATAAACGCATGCCGTGTGTCAACGGTTTCGCCACTTCATCCACCGCATGCATCAAGACCATCGGCCAGAAAGGCTGGAAGTAGTGGGAAATATAATGCTTGGGAGATTTTTTGAAGCCCAGGAAATGAGCCGCCAGCGTGATGGCCAAAGCCATGGCCATGGTTACATTGATGTCGGCGGTGGGCGATTTCCACAGGGCATACGCATAATGTTCCCCTTCTCCGGCTGAATCGGCCGCCCAAATTTTCAAAAACGGAATCGATACATGCGACTCGGCGACGACATTGAACATGACTCCCATCTGGTTGGAGATAAAGATAAACAGAAAAAGCGTGAATGCAAAGCCGAAGAAACGTTCAGCCGTTTTCCCCGAGATGCTGGCACGGACTATTCCCTGCGTAAATTCGATCACCATCTCAACCACATTCTGCATGCCGGTCGGAACAAGCGAAAGGCGACGGGCAGCAAGCATGGCGATCACAAAAACCAGGATGCATGCGACCGTGGTTGTAAACATGACCGTGACGTCAAATTGAATCGGAATCCCGGCCACTTCAAATCCCAGCTTCGGTGTAAGTTCCATTCCCTCACTCCTTTCTCTTTAAGATGAAGAGCGAATCACTTGGATAAACTGAGTGCAATAAAACAATATATAGCAAACTGGTAACCCTGCGACAATTGCCTTGACTTCAATCCATTCCGGAAATCTGACAGCAATCATGACAGCGAGGGCAACCATGAGATAACGATGAATCATTCCAACTCCCCGAAATCTTGGTTTTGCATGAAAGGCACTTTCCCTACCTATTTTTATTTTCCACAACAAGTTTAAGACATTGTACAAACTTACACATAAACCCAGGAAAACGCCTGCAACAATGCGTTGGTGCGGAGTCATAAACCAAATGATCAATAACAGAGTGAGGAGTCCGGTTGTGAGGGATACCACTCGCTTCCGAATGGTCTTCACGGTATCCATGAGGGTTCATTCCTTTAACAATGCTTTCAGGGTGTAAATGGCACTGAAAAAACCCACTCCCAATCCCAGCAACACTCCAGCCATCAAAAGATACGGCCGGGTTCCCCAAACCGTATCCAGTTTTTTCCCTAACCAAGCTCCCCCCAAGGTCAAAAGAACGATTTCCATTCCCATGGAACTGATCACGGCAAACAACCGCCATGCATTTCCGTTCAATTTAAAACCCCCGTAACATTTGGCATTTTGAAAGGGGAAGTTTCGCCGTAGGGAGCCGGATTGACAAGAGTGAAGTTTTCTCAGTTTTCCATCCTTCCCCCTGCCTATAGTAACGAAGCGTTCTATCTTTTGTCAACGTTTTCTCAAAAACACTTATGAACAAATTGTCGCAATTTAAAAAACTCCGCTTGAAACACCGGGTTTTTTCAAAATTATTTTGTACCGAAGAGTCGATCTCCTGCATCTCCCAGTCCCGGAATGATATAACTTTTTTCATTCAGAACCGGATCGACTGCCGCGACATAAATATCCACATCATCGTGTTCTTTTTGCACGCGGTCAATACCGGCTTGAGCAGCAATCAAACACATCAGTTTGATTTGTTTGGCCCCCATTTCTTTCAGCACGGAAATTCCCGCTGCGGCCGACCCGCCCGTTGCCAGCATGGGATCGATCACAATCAATTCCCGTTCTCCGATATCCGGAGGCATTTTGGAATAATATTTCACCGCTTCTAAGGTTTCCGGATCCCGGTACATTCCCAAATGCCCCACCTTTGCGGCAGGGATCAATTTCAAAATTCCGTCCACCATGCCGAGTCCCGCACGCAAAATCGGAACGAGGCCCAGTTTTTTTCCGGCCAACACTTGACATTTGGCCCTGGCCAGCGGCGTTTCCACTTCCACTTCACGCAAAGGCATGTCTCTCGTAATTTCATAAGCCATTAAAGCGGCGACTTCGTCCACCAGTTCGCGAAACTCTTTCGTGCCGGTGTTTTTGTCCCGGATATACGTCAGCTTATGTTGAATGAGCGGGTGATCTAATACATGTACACGACCCACTTGCTTCACCTCTTTCTCATCTATTTTTTATCCAACTGATTATAACCATAATTCACCCTGTGTACACAACTTTTTTATATATGTTTCTTATTGCCAAAAACCCGACCCTCTCGGATCGGGCATATGAATCCGTTAAAGTTGTGGATACAAGGGATACGTTTCCGTCAGCCGGGCCACCCGTTTTTTGGCTTCCTCCCGTGCATTTTCGTCTTCCGGATTTTTCAAAGTCAATCCGATGATTTGCGCGATTTCCTCCATGGCTTTTCCGTCCATGCCGCGGCTGGTCACAGCGGCCGTGCCAATACGGACTCCGCTGGTGACAAACGGTTTTTCCGGATCAAAAGGAATCGCGTTTTTATTGGTCGTGATCCCCACTTCATCCAGCAGATGTTCCGCTTTTTTGCCGGTCAGGTTGAAGTTGCGGACATCCATCAGGATCAGATGGTTATCCGTTCCGCCTGAAATCAGGTTAAACCCTTCCTCTTTCAAAGATTCCGCCAACTTTTTGGCATTGTCGACAATGTTTTGGGTATAGGTTTTAAATTCATCGGTCAAGGCTTCCCCGAGCGCCACGGCTTTGGCCGCGATCACATGCATCAGCGGTCCTCCTTGAACCCCCGGGAAGACGGATTTGTCAATTTGCTTTGCATATTTTTCTTTGCACAAGATCATGCCGCCCCGCGGTCCGCGCAACGTCTTATGTGTGGTGGTGGTGACAAAATCGGCATAAGGAACCGGATTGGGATGAAGTCCCGTCGCCACCAGTCCGGCAATGTGAGCCATGTCCACCATCAGATATGCACCGACTTCATCGGCAATTTCCCGAAACCGCTTGAAATCGATGATCCGGGGATAGGCGCTGGCTCCCGCCACAATCATCTTCGGCTTATGTTCCAAGGCAACTTTGCGAACTTCTTCATAATCGATCCGGTGGGATTCACGATCCACCCCATAGGCGACAAAATTGTACATTTTTCCGGAGAAATTCACCGGGCTTCCATGGGTCAAATGGCCCCCATGGGCAAGATTCATGCCCAATACCGTGTCTCCCGGTTCCAAAACGGCAAAATAGACGGCCATATTCGCTTGGGCGCCGGAGTGAGGCTGAACATTGGCGTGTTCTGCACCAAACAATTCCTTGGCACGGTCCCTTGCCAAGTCTTCCACCACATCCACATACTCACAGCCGCCGTAATATCTCTTTCCCGGATAGCCTTCGGCATACTTATTCGTCAAGACCGTCCCCATCGCTTCCATCACAGCCGGGGATACGAAGTTTTCCGAAGCAATCAACTCGATTTTATCCCGTTGACGCCCCAGTTCCTGTTGGATGGCTTCAGCCACTTGCGGATCGCTGGTGATTAATTGCTTCATGATTTGCCTCCTTGTCCTGTTCGGTAATTTTCTCTATTTTATCAAACAAGTTCTCTTTTTTGGACTCGGATTACTTTTCCAACGCATAAACGGCCCGCTCTCCCCCGATCAGTTTGGGGCGGGTCTTGGCCAACGTGACATGTGCTTGTCCGATCGTCTTTTGCTGAGAGCGTACGGGAACGGCCACGGGCTTTAAATGCATGCCGATCAGTGTATCCCCGATATCAATGCCCGCATCGGCCTGAATCTGTTCGACCACCACCGGTTGCTTCATGTGTCTGTACGCATATGCGGCCATGGCTCCGCCGGCATTGTTCACGGGAACCACCGTCACTTCCGGCCAACCAAAACGTTCGGCGGTTTTTCGTTCAACCACCAATGCCCGGTTCAAATGTTCACAGCATTGAAATGCCAGATGAAAGCCAGCTTGCTTTTGAATTTCCGAAATTCCTTCATACAATTCGCGCGCAATTTCCTCACTGCCGCCGGAACCGATCCGTTTCCCGGCCACTTCGCTGGTGCTCGTACCTACAACCAAAACATGTCCGGCATCCAAGGGCATCGCCGCCAATAAATCACGTAAGGCCCTTTTCACTTCCTCTTTCATCATGATCATCCTTCATTTTCCAATTGCTCGATCTTATCCAGACGGCGCTGATGACGGTCTCCCTGAAACTCGGCCTTCAGCCAGGTGCGGACAATGGATTTGGCCAGGTCGGGCCCCACGACCCGTTCGCCCAATGCCAGGACATTGGCATTGTTGTGTTCACGGCTCATCCGCGCCGAGTATTCATCGCTGACGACCGCACAACGGATTCCCTTGATTTTATTGGCGGCAATCGACATCCCGATGCCGGTTCCGCAAATTAAAATTCCCCGGTCAAATTCCCCTTCGGCGACGCGTTTGGCCACCGGTTTGGCATAATCGGGATAATCCACCGATGTGTCGCAATCACAACCTGCGTCCTCATAAGCAATGTTCATTTCCTCAAGCAGTCCTTTAATCTCTTCTTTCAAATTTCTGCCACCGTGATCGGATCCGATGATCAGCTTCATCCCTTCATCTCCCTCCTTGGATCCATCTTAGTATAACATCATCAATCCTTCCCGCCGGGTCATGATTCTTGCTCCCACCGGTCTAAAATCCGGTTAATGTATTTTTTCAATTCCGCGGCGCATTCCCGGTACCGCTCCACGCTGCCGCCGACCGGATCTTCAATATCCATTGTCCCATTCATCTCTTCCAGATATTGTTGTTCCTGTTCCCTCAGCGGCTTCAGGGCTTTTTCCAGGGCGGCCTTTGCTTCGTCCGGCCAAGGCTCGTCCGCTTTGACGGAAAACTGGGCCTGAATTTTTGCCCGGATGCTTTCCGCTTCCAGATACAATTGATCCAGCTTTTTATGGATTTGCTCAGATTCTTCTCCCCACAAAGCATACTCTTTCAAAGTGTATATTTTTTCTCTGCTTTGCAAGAAGTTTTGTGCGATGAATTGTTTATGCGCTTCCGTCATCGCCAAAATCAAATCAGACCATTCGACGAGTTGCTGATTCAATAAACGGGAACGATGATTGCAGTTGATGCCTTTTTCTTTTAATACCTCCACCGCCTGCATGGACGGCCTCACCCCGTCGATGGCAGCAATTCCGGCGGACTTCACCTCGACCGGGATGTTCCTTTTCCTGGCCGTTTCACGGAACAATCCTTCTGCCATGGGACTCCGGCAGGTATTCCCCGTGCAAACAAACAACACCCTTTTCATGATGTTCACCTCAATTTTCACCTGTTCTTCAGTATCCGTTGAACAGATGGATGATATACCCTTTCCCCCTTTCTTTTAAAAACATACCACTAAATCCCCGGCGGCTTCCACATCTTCTCTGTTCCTGCCGCCAGCGGTCAAAACAGAAATTTTCCTCCCAAAAAAAGCAAAATAAACCCTCCGATCACTTCCCCGTAGCGGCCAATCCATCCCCCGAAAATTCGTCCGAGCATCAGTCCCGTTCCCGCCATGGTCAGTCCGGCGAAACCAAACAACAAAACCGCGAGCACCATGTCTGTCGAAAAAAAGCCGAGACTCAATCCGGCCGAAAGGGAATCCATGCTTACACTCAGTGAAAGCATCAATGTTTGCCAGAACGATTGAACTTGAAGTTCCTCCGAATCATCCCCTTTGACGACCTGGTACAGCATATTCAACCCCAACAAGCAAAGCATGATGCCTCCCAGCATGACGGCAATATCTTTCAACAAAGCACTTAAAAAGTGCCCGATTCCCATTCCCAAAAGAGGCATGATGATATGAAAAAGGCCGACGGACAGGCTGATCAACGTCATTTGCGAACCGGAAATCCGCTTCAATCCCAGCCCGATTCCCATGGAAAAAGCATCCATGCCGAGTGCTACCGCAATCATGGATAAAGTCATCACTTGACCCCATTGAATGAGTGTAAGCTCCATTGGTTCCCCCCCTGAGCCTGCTTGTCACATTCCATCATATGCCGGATCCCGAAAAAAAGAACCAAGCTTGCCATCGCCACCGGAATCTGTAGTAAAATCATCTACAGACCATTTCAATCAATTAAGAGGAGAGAGCCATATGTGGGGTCTGGTTATTTTGATTTTTTTGACACTGTATGGCCTGATGGGTTATTACATCGGCCGCAAAGGTTGGAAATATTTGATCCGTAAGGATTCCCCCGTAAGCAAAGTCCTTTTTATCGCGGCGCTGTTGGCACTGATCGTCCCTTTCCCGCTGTCCGAACTGGGAAAAAACCTTTTGCCTGAGCGCATCGGTTCCTGGTTGGGCATCTGGGGAGGACACTCCATGATCATCGTTTTATATTTGTTCTTTCTGATCCTGATGCTCGATGTGGTCCGCTTCATCGACCGCCTGGCCAAATTCATTCCTCCCGCCTTTAAAAATCATCATTTCACTCCTTATTCCCTGGCTGCGGCAGTTTTTCTCCTCGCAACGGTTCCCGTGGCTTACGGCAGTTGGAATGCACAACATCCGGTGGTCAAAAAATACAACGTCCACGTCAACAAAGATGCCGGCGAAATGAAACAACTCCGGATTGCCATGGTATCCGACATCCATTACGGTCCCGTCATCGATACGGACAGACTGAAAACCTTGCAACAGATGATTCATCAAATCAAACCGGATTTGGTTTTGTTGGCCGGTGACATCACCAACGGTCCTCTTCCGCCGGGGGAAGACCGGAAATTGGCCACCGCGTTGGGAAATATCAAGGCACCGTATGGCGTCTATGCCGTTCCCGGAAACCATGACCGCGATCTTGCCGAACGGGGAAGCGAACTGATGCAGGCGTTGCAACAAGCCGGCATAAAGGTTTTAAAAGACGAGAAGGTTGTATTCCCAAACCGTTTCACCCTGATCGGCCGGGATGACCCTCATTTGATCCGGGAACCGGGACGCAAAGATCTGGCATCTTTGATGAAAGGAACCGATTCTTCCCAACCCTTGATTCTTCTGGATCACCAACCGATCGAGCTGGAACAGGCACAAAAAAACGGCATTGACCTGATGCTTTCCGGGCATACCCACCACGGACAAATTTTCCCCGGAAACTGGATCACCGCCATGATCTACGAGAATGACTGGGGACTTTTGCAAAAAGGCGGTTTTTATTCCGTCGTCTCCTGCGGGTTCGGCACATGGGGACCGCCTCTTCGGATCGGAAACCGGCCGGAAGTCGTGGAAATCACGATGAATTTTACATAAACTGAAAAAAACAGCTGCAGAAGATTGCAGCTGTTTTTTGGTTTCAGGGCCTATTGTCTCACACTTCCACCATGTTGCCGGAGGCCGCTTTTTTCATGCGATTCATCACGGAAGCATACAACCCTTGTTCCGGAAAAGCTTCCGCAAAAATCACATCCACCTTTTGTTCGTCAAAACGGCGCAATGCACCATACAAATGGCGGGCAACGCTGGCCGGATGGCGGCGGGATCCGGCTGCAATCACACAATCCGCCCGATCATACTTTCCTTGGTTCTCTTCCGTGGTGAGAACCCCGACCCGTTTTCCGTTTTTGACGGCCTCTTGGACTTGTTGTTGTATGTACAAAATCACCGCTTCCGGATTCCCTTTGACCAGCCACATTTCTCCCTGCGGGGCGTAATGCCGGTATTTCATGCCGGGTGAACGGGGCGTTTGGCTTGCGTCCATCAATCCGGGGTCCACGCGAACTTCCCCCAGTGTTTCTTGCAACTGTTCCAAAGTGATTCCTCCCGGCCGGAGCAACACGGGGATTTCCCCGCTGACGTCGACCACGGTGGATTCCACCCCGATGCCGGTCGGACCTCCATCCAAGATTCCGTCAATTCTTCCGTCCAGATCATTTAAAACATGCTCGGCCGTCGTGGGACTGGGCTTCCCGGAACGATTGGCACTGGGAGCCGCCACCGGAATGTCCACCTCGTTTAACAAGGCCAGCGCAACCGGATGATCCGGCATCCGGACCGCCACCGTCGAAAGTCCTGCCGTCACGTTTTCCGCCAGGTTATCACGGTGGGGCAATACCATCGTCAGAGGGCCTGGCCAAAATTTTTCCGCCAGCTTTTGCGCATTCTCCGGAAACCGGCGGACCCATTTGGCCAGCTGCTCTTTTTTTCCGATATGAATAATTAACGGATTGTCCGAAGGCCTTCCTTTGGCTTCATAAATCTGTGCAACACTGTCGCGGGATGTGGCAATCGCTCCCAAACCATAGACGGTTTCCGTGGGAAAAGCGACCAGTTTCCCCTGGCGCAAATAAGCCGCCGCCCGTTTGATGGCTTCCGAATGAATGAGCTGTTTTTCCTCCATCCCGCAATCCAGTTGAAACCGTTCTGTCTTTTTCAACATTGGCTCCCTTCTTTTCCACGTTTTATCCACTTATGATAACACATTTTCTCAATGCGGCAACGAGGTCGGATTCTCACAGGTGTATACCATCGGCTGCCCCCGGTGGATCGACTGTTTCAAATGGGCGGATTGATGCAACTCTTCCGGCAAATGTTCTTCGCCGGTCTTGACAAAACCGAGCCGGGTGAAAAAATGCGTGGATTGACCGGCCAGCAAATAAATCCGGGACAACCCCATCTGTTCGGCATAAGAAAGAATGACTTGAATCATATGGACTCCCACTTTGCTGTTCCAGGGAGCCCGCTCCAAAACAAAAGACCGGATCAACCCGTACGGAGGATACACTTCCATGCCAACGATGCCCACCATTTGGGAAACATCCCCTTCCCCTCCGCCGGGAAGTTCGGCGATAAAAAAGTGATCCAGGTGCTCCTCGATCCCCCGGTCATTTAATCCGACTTCTTTGAGCAATTTGCGAATCTGAAACAAATCTTTTTTCTCCGCTTGACGGATGATAAACATACCTTTCCCCCATTCCGCTGAAACTCTTTGATATTAGCGGTATGAAAGAAAAAGGTTTCATAGAACCAAAGAGTCAGTCATTCATCCACTTCTTTGCCTGGTCCAAGAGAAAAAACCGTACTTCGGGCTTCTTGTCCTGTTCTTCTTTTTGTGCTTTCGCTTCCGAAGCATAAACCGGTTGCGCCGATGTCATGGAAGTGGAGAACGATTCGGGCGATTTGGCCTTGACGGCATCCCCGTTGCTCATATCCACAAAACACAGGGGAGGAAACAACACGCACCACCAATTCTCCCCTTTGCCGCTTCCGATCTGGATGCGAAGCGCCTCATAATCTCCGGCGGGATAAACCTTGTCTCCGTATAATTTGGTCGGGAACGGAACCATTCCATAGTCCACCCGGACCGCGTAATCATACCCCTGTTCTCTGACCGTTTTCCGCGCAATTTCCTCAAAACGGGGCAAGTGCTCTTTCACCAGTTTTCTCGCTTCTTCAATCGTACGGGGCTGAGTCACCCATGTATTCATTTCGTGAATTACTTCGTCGCGGACTTTTCGTTTTAACCACTGATCTTCCGGCTGGTCGCTGTTGGCCAAAATTCTGAGGCGGATGGCCTGATCCGGGATCCGGTTCGAAGATGACGCCATTTGCGTTTGGGTCGTATCCTCCCAAACCCGTTGGTAAAAAAAGATTCCTCCGGAAAGCACGATGATACCAAGAATGAAATAAGTCCATTTACGCATTGCCCATTCCTCCTCTTTATCCCTACCCACAGTATGGACAGAGAGGAGAAAACTTAATCTTATTTTTTCAGAATTGATTCTCCGTCCTGAAACCATCCCAAAACCATCCGGTCTCTTCCCGCCAGATCTTTTCTCACTTCCACGCGGGTGATGCGCGGCATTTGGCGAACCAGCCCGCAAACCTCTTCGCCTTGGTCGGCGCCAATTTCAAAAGCAACCAGCCGCGGGCTTTTTGGCCAACCGGAAAGTTGCCGGGTGATCCGACGGTACGGTTCAAGGCCGTCCGCTCCCCCGTCCAATGCAAGGCGGGGCTCATAACAAGAAACGGTTTTGTCAAGGCTTGCAATCTCCCCGGAACGTATATACGGCGGATTGGAAACCAAAATGTCGATGGGGGGATGCTCCTTTTCAAGCGGCTTTAAATAACTTCCCAAAACCCACCGGATCCGCTCTTTCACCCCGAATTTCCGGGCATTTTGCCTTGCCACCGACAATGCTTGTTCTGAAATGTCAATCGCGGTGACCTGCCAGTGGGGATGTTCCAGTGCCAACGAGACAGCAATCGCCCCGCTTCCCGTCCCGACATCGACCACATGTACCGGACGGCCGGCAAACAGCTTTTCCCCTTCCCGCAATACAGCTTCCACCAGCAATTCGGTTTCCGGTCTGGGAATCAACACCCCGGGCTTCACCTCAAAAACCCGCCCAAAAAACTCCTGATCCCCCACGATATATTGCAGCGGTTCCCCCTCGCCACGTCGTTTCAGCCATTCCCGGAATTTGGGTTCCAGACGCTTTGGCCAAGGATCGGCCATTTTCGCAAAAAACGCTGCCCGCTCCACCCCGAGAAGCCGGCGCATCATGTATTCCGCTTCAAACTGCGGAGAGTCGGTTCCGCTTTGCTGTAAAAAAGAAGAAGCCTTTTGCCAGGCTTCCCGGATCGTTTTATTTTTCATCAAACTCACCCTTTGAATCAGGAAGTCTTTGTTTCCTGCTCCTTCAACAACTCGGTTTGCTCATGCAAAATGAGCGCATCGATAATCTCTTCCAGTTCTCCGTTCAGAATCAGATCCAATTTGTGCAACGTCAGTCCGATGCGATGATCCGTTACCCGGCTTTGCGGAAAATTGTAAGTCCGGATCCGTTCGCTTCGGTCACCGGATCCCACGGCCATTCTTCGGGCGTTTGCCATTTTTTCCATTTCTTCTTTCTGCTTCAAGTCAAACAAGCGGGCACGAAGCACCCTCATCGCTTTCTCTTTGTTGCTGTTTTGTGATTTTTCATCCTGACAGGAAACAACAATCCCCGTCGGAAGATGGGTAACGCGTACGGCAGACTGGGTCGTGTTGACGCTTTGCCCCCCGGGGCCGCTGGAGCAGAAAGTGTCGATGCGAATGTCTTTATCATGAATCTCCACTTCCACTTCCTCGGCCTCCGGCAAAACGGCAACCGTGGCCGTTGACGTGTGAATCCGTCCGCCGGACTCCGTCTCCGGCACCCGTTGTACCCGGTGTGCCCCGTTCTCATACTTCAATTTGCTGTAAGCCCCGTTGCCATCCACAGAGAAAACCACTTCTTTAAATCCGCCGAGCCCGGTGGTGTTTGCCTCCAGGACTTCCACTTTCCATCCTTGTCTTTCTGCAAAACGCGTATACATGCGGTACAAATCCGCGGCAAACAATGCAGCTTCTTCTCCTCCTGCCGCCCCGCGCACTTCCACGATCACGCTTTTCTCGTCATTCGGGTCTTTGGGCAGCAACAGGACTTTGATCCTTTCCTCCAGCTCCTCTTTCCGGCGGCTCAGTTCGTCGATTTCGGCTTTCACCAATTCACGCATTTCTTCGTCCAGTTTATCTTCCAACATCGATTTCGCATCATTCAATTGCTCAATCGTCTCTTTATATTCAATATAGGCTTGATTTTTTTCTTCCAACCCGGCCTGCTCCTTGGAGTATTCACGCAACTTTTTGGTATCATTGATCACTTCCGGGTCACAAAGCAGGCGGCTTAACTCTTCATAACGTTGATGTATCGCCTCAAGACGATCTAACACTGTGCTCACTCCCGTAAAATCGGATCATTTTGCCATGCATATCGGCTAACTATAAGATATAAGTATGATGATTGATCAAGAATTGGCATCAATTGATTTTACCACAAGCCTTGAAAGAAAGCGAAGGAAATGGATTGGAAAGAATGGTATGATAAAAAAGCAGAAGACCGGTTAAAAAATATAAAAGGAGAGCGATCATGAACGAAGTCATCTTTAACATCATCAATAATCTGTTGCTTATCGGTCCTTTGATTGTTTTATTTTGGCTGATAAACCATTCCGAAAATACATACTCCGATTCCGATATAAAGGGAAACATTTTGGGTTTTCTGTGTTACTTGATCGTATGGATCGGTTATCTTGCCAGTTTCATCATCGGTCTCTTGCTTTTTTTCTACAGCCATGCTTTCTTGCCATGGACACAAAATTTCGATGTCGATCCGTATTCAGTGAACATGGTTAAAAACGTCGGTATGTCACTATGGATCCCGTCCTTGATCGCCATGTCGGTTTTGTTGCCGCCCGTACGCCGGTTTTGTGCCCGTTTTCTCCGCATTCACCCCGGGAGCAAGGTCCATGCCGTCGCCTTATCCCTTTCCATGCTGGTTTTTATTCAGTTTTTTGTCACTCAGAGCTTCGGGTTGGAATCGATCAATGAACAGACGGTTCCCGGAGATGAAGCCGGAACGCTTTCCTCCATCTGGTCGCAAGACATCCTGTTCGGCATTTTGGGACTGGTCGGGGTGGGATGGCTGTCCAGACGATCATTCAAGGAATCTTTGGACCGCTTGGGATTGAAAAAAATCACCCTCAAGCAGGCGGCAGCCGGCATTAGTATCGGACTGATCATGCTTTTGGCCCCGATCATCGCACAATCGGTGGCAGAGACCCTGAATTGGTCCGAGAACGTGCATGCCAATGAGTTGACGGACAAAATGCTCGGACCGTTACTCTCATCCATTCCCGGCATTTTAACCATCGGACTGGCAGCGGCTCTTGGAGAAGAAATGATTTTCCGGGGGGCATTGCTCCCGCGGTTCGGCTTCGTCTACACCAGTCTGTTGTTTACATTGGTCCACGCTAACTACGGATTCAGTTTCAATTCCCTTGTTGTTCTGTTGCTTGCCTTGGTACTGGGTTGGGCACGGATCCGTTATAACACCACCGTATGTATGATCATTCATGCGACGTATAACATCTCCGTGAGCCTGTTGGGCAGTTAACCCCCGTCTCCAAACGGCGGGTTTTTTATATTTCAAGAATCCCTTCTTTCTGTCTCAACACCTCATGGCAGTGCCGGCAACGGGCTTCATATTGTTCTTTGGCCCCGACTTGGATCACCGGATCATCAATGGCAGCCGGACGTCCATCGATCAGCCTCTGGGTGCGGCTTGCCGGACCTCCGCATTTTACACAAATGGCCTGCAATTTTGTCACATATTCCGCCACAGCCAACAACACCGGAGTCGGGCCAAACGGCTTTCCCCGAAAATCCTGATCCAATCCGGCACAAATCACCCGTTTTCCCTGATCGGCCAACTGCTGGCAAATATCGACGATTTCGGGTTCAAAAAACTGAATCTCGTCAATGGCCACCACATCCACATTTTCTTCCAGCAATCCGGGAATTTCACTTGCACTTTTCACCGGACGGGCATCCGCCATCAAACCATTGTGTGATGCGATCGCTTCTTGATGGTAGCGGTCATCAATGGCCGGTTTAAAGGCGGCCACTTTCTGCCTGGCAATTTTGGCACGGCGGATCCGGCGGATCAACTCTTCGCTTTTTCCGGAAAACATCCCGCCGCAAATCACTTCAATCCAGCCGCTGTGATCACCACTTAATGGATGAATATCTCTCATTGTTGTTCCTCCAACTCCCGAAAAATTGATGCTCAATCCATTTCTTTACACAAAGAAAAAGCACCCAGCCCTTCTGGATGCCCAAGCAAACTCTCTTTATTTTAACATACACAGTCTCAAGTTTGCTGAATGAAAAATAAAAAGGCAAGCCCGATTTTCTGCTTGCCTGACTTGCCAGGATATTATTTGAGGTTGTATTTCTTTTTGAAGCGATCGATACGCCCACCTGCACTGACCATTTTTTGTTTCCCGGTGAAAAACGGATGACATTCTGAGCAAATATCCACCCTCAAGTTTTCAACGGTCGATCCGGTTTCAAATGTATTTCCACACGCACAGGTGACTTTGGTCAATTTGTATTCCGGATGAATTCCTTGTTTCATTCGTCTCACCTCTTTCCTAATGCCGCTTCCATACGTACATTTAGAACCACTGGTGTATTATAGCACGTTTGATGATGAGAAAGCAAGAAAAGAGACCAGCCCCCGTCGCAACCGGCCGTTTAAAAAGGCACACTCTCCGGTTTCAGGAGAGTGTGCCCTTCCATAAAAATAAACCAATATGAGAGCAAGTTATTTTAAAACCCGCAAGGGATTAATCGCTTTCCCGTTTTTGCGAACCTCAAAATGCAAATGATAACCCGTGGCACGACCGGTCTGTCCCATCATCCCCAAAACGTTCCCTGTTTCAATCTCCTGGCCTTTGCTGACCAAAATTTGGCTGAGATGTGCATAATAAGTGACCCATCCGCCGCCATGGTCAATGACCACAAGATTTCCGTAAGATCCGGAATAACCCGCCTGGATCACGACTCCGCTTAACGATGCACAAATTTCAGCTTTGGCTTTCTTTGCGTTCCAAATATCAATCCCTTTATGCTGACGGCCGTTTCGCCAGCCGAAATTGCTGGTGATCTGCCCATTGACCGGCCACCGGAACACATAAGCCCCTTCACGGTCTGCCAACCGGATCGTATTCTTTTTCTTTTTGTTCGCATCCGCTTTTTTCGGCCATGACCCCGGAATGCTTTCCCTCCATTTCTCGGGAACGGCAATGAGTTGCCCGGCATACGTGAGCGGGGCCTCCTTCAGCTTCGGGTTCAAATAAAGCAACAGTTCACGGGATGTATGGTACGTCTCGGCCAAAGCCGACAAGGTATCCCCGGACTCCAAGCGAACCCATTTTTTCGCCAAAGGAATTTTGATCTCCTGACCAATGTATAACAAGTCCGGGTTTTCCAACCGGTTGAACCGGACCAGCTCTTGATGAGGGATTCCGAACAATCGGCCGATCTGTGACAGCGTATCCCCCTTTTGCACACGATAAGTGAGAGGCTTTGTCTCCACCGTGGCAGCCAAATTCCCCTCGGCAACCTGAGAAATGGGGCTTAAAAATTGGTACATTGCTTCCTGTGCAATCTGCTCCTTCTCCGGTTCCGGATCAGCTCCATCGGCCAATTCCCGGGCATAAACCGGATGCTTATCCGTCCCCATCATCCATGAAGCCGATGTTGAACAGATGGCTAAGGAAGAAGCCAATAAGGCACGTTTTGAAGACATTTTAGCACCTCACAGAAGATAATGGATGGGGTGAAGTTCACCCGGTTTTATCTTTATGTGAGGAATTTCTTTAATATGACAACAAGCCGGCGTTAAGAGACCGATGTCTTGGTGCGATGGGACTTGAACTCGATCGAAGCGAGGAATTCCTCATTCGACTCGGTGTTTTTCAACCGTTTCACCATAGCTTCTGTATAATCAGAAGAATCATTCAATGACTTGCGAATCATCCACAACTTTTCCAGTTCGGTCTTGCTGAGCAACAATTCCTCACGGCGCGTTCCGGAGCGGCGGATGTCAATGGCCGGGAAAATTCTGCGCTCGGCCAGACGGCGGTCCAAATGAAGTTCCATGTTCCCCGTTCCCTTAAATTCCTCATAAATCACATCATCCATCCGCGACCCGGTATCCACCAGCGCCGTCGCCAAAATGGTCAAGCTGCCGCCTTCTTCCACGTTGCGAGCGGCACCGAAAAATCTTTTCGGCCGGTGCAAAGCAGCCGGATCGATTCCGCCGGACAAAGTCCGTCCGCTCGGGGGAATCACCAGGTTATAGGCCCGTGCCAAGCGTGTAATACTATCCAGCAAAATGACCACATCTTTTTTGTGTTCCACCAGACGTTGGGCTCTTTCCAAAACCAGCTCCGCCACTTTAACATGGTTTTCCGGCAACTCATCAAAAGTGGAACTCACCACTTCCGCATCCACGGACCGCTGCATGTCCGTCACTTCTTCGGGCCGTTCGTCAATCAACAGGACGAACAATTCGATATCCGGGTGATTGGTGGTAATACTATTGGCAATTTCTTTTAACAGCATCGTTTTGCCGGCTTTGGGCTGAGCGACGATCAAACCGCGCTGTCCCAAACCGACCGGGGCGATCAAATCCATCATCCGCGTTGAAATCCGATCTGGGGTGGTTTCCAAAAAGAGACGTTTCTGCGGGTAAAGAGGAGTAAGCGCAGCAAAGTGGAGCCTTTCCGCAGCAATGTCGGGGTCTTCGCCATTGACTGCTTCTACATGAAGCAATCCAAAATAACGCTCATTTTCTTTCGGAGGCCGGACTTTACCGGACACCAGATCTCCGGACCGCAAATCAAAGCGGCGGATTTGTGAAGCGGAGATGTAAATATCCTCGGAGGACGGAAGGAAATTAATCGGCCTTAAAAAACCGTATCCCTCGGAAAGGATGTCCAGCACACCCTCCATAAACATATATCCGTCTTTTTCCGCCTTGGCTTTTAAAATCGCAAAAATCAATTCTTTCTTTTTCATCTGTGAATAGTACGGAATTTGATATTCTTTCGCCAGCTTATACAAATCCACCAAGCGGCGATTTTCCAAATCACTTAACGTGAGCTCCATGTGTCGCATCACCACTCGATTCTATTGAAATTCTCTTCCTCTTTCCGGATCAGAAAGAGGAAGAGGAGAAAATTATAAAATAAGATTTGGTTTTTTCTCAAGTTTATGCGTTCCGTCCATGAAACGGATGGTTCCGGTTTTTGCACGCATCACCAACGAATGGGTTTTGGCCAGGTTTCCTTTGTAACGGACGCCTTTCAACAATTCGCCGTCCGTCACCCCAGTCGCTGCAAAAATCGCATCATCCCCCTTGACCAAATCTTCCATTCGCAAGACTTTGCCCGGATCACTGATCCCCATTTGAACACAGCGGTTATATTGCTCCTCATTTTCCGGCAACAGCCGGCCTTGGATTTCCCCGCCCAAGCATTTTAATGCAACGGCAGACAAAACCCCTTCCGGAGCACCGCCGGCCCCGAACAAAATATCCACCCCGGTGTCGGGAAATCCGGTATGAATCGCCGCAGCCACGTCCCCGTCCGGAATCAACTTGATCCGCGCCCCCGCTTTGCGGATATCCTCGATCAGTTTCGCATGTCGCGGGCGGTCAAGCACCACCGCCACCAAATCTTCGACATCCTTGCCGGTTGCTTTGGCAACCGCCTTCAAATTATCCTCCACCGGCGCATCAATATCAACTTGTCCAACGGCTTGCGGCCCCACGGCAATTTTATCCATATACATGTCGGGGGCATGCAACAATCCGCCGCTGTCGGAAATCGCCACCACCGACAGCGCATTCCACAAACCTTTAGCGACAATATTGGTGCCCTCAAGCGGGTCCACCGCCACATCCACTTCCGGGAGATAACCCAAGCCCACTTTTTCTCCAATGTATAGCATCGGGGCCTCATCCATTTCTCCCTCGCCGATGACAACCGTCCCGCGCATCGGAATCGTGTCAAACACTTTGCGCATCGCTTCTGTTGCCGCTTCATCCGCTTCGTCTTTCTTGCCGCAGCCCATCCACCGTGCGGAAGCAATAGCGGCCGCCTCGGTCACACGCACCAGTTCCATCGTTAAACTTCTTTCCATGATCGATCCCCTCACCTGTTTAAAATAAACATCAAAATGACAACAAAACTCCCAATCAGAGTAACATATTTATGATATATGTTACACGATTGTACGGGGATGGATCAATTTTTTGATATCTCGATGGAGGAAACGCCTTTTCGGTGAAGAAAATCACGAGAACACAAAGTGGTTGTGCACAGAAAATGCGAGGGAACGACGAAGATATTTATAAATCATGACTATCAAAAACAGTAGAGTGAAAAATCCCAAAAATAGGAATGTACCGGTTAAAAGGGGAGTCCGGCCGGGAGATTCCTTCCCGGCCAAACCCGTCTGCGATCAAGATTGTTTCACTTTTTCCCAATCGGCCTCAAACTTTTCAATCCCTTGATCCGTCAATGGGTGACGAACCATTTGTTCCAACACCTTATACGGCAAGGTGGCAATATGTGCCCCGTTCAGGGCCGCTTGCGTCACATGCACCGGATGACGGATGCTGGCCGCAATGATTTGTGAGGAAATGTCGTGAATCCGGAAAATCTCAGCCACTTGCCGGATCAATTGCATTCCGTCCTGGCTGATATCATCCAGACGGCCGATAAAGGGGCTGACATAGGTGGCTCCGGCCCGGGCAGCCATCAAGGCCTGGTTGGCGGAAAAAATCAAAGTGACGTTGGTATGGATCCCTTTTTTGGCAAAATGATTGACGGCTTTTAATCCTTCTACGGTCATCGGGACTTTAATCGTCACCTGGTCCGAAATCGAAGCGAGACGCTCTCCTTCTTCAATCATCCCTTGCGCGTCACGGCTGAGGACCTCCGCGCTGACCGAACCGTCCACGATCTCCGTGATTTCTTTGAGCACTTCTTCAAAATCCCGTCCTGATTTGGCAATGAGGCTGGGATTGGTGGTTACCCCGGACAACAGTCCCCATTCATGAACCTGGCGAATTTCATCAACAATGGCCGTATCTAAAAAAAATTTCATCGCAACCACCTTCTAACCATAATTGTTCAATCGCTTACGCTTTGCCGGAGCTTCCAAACAAACGCATTTTTGCTTTAACGGTTTCTTTGATGGCTTCGCGGGCCGGCCCGAGGTATTTGCGCGGATCGATCATATCCGGGTTTTTATCCAGCAACTCACGAACCACTTTCACCATGGCAACTTGGTTTTCCGTATTCACATTAATTTTTCCGACACCCAGGGAAACGGCTTTTTGGATGGATTCGTCCGGCACGCCAGAACCGCCGTGCAGAACAATCGGAGCTTCAATTTGGCTGGCAACTTTTTCAATGATGTCGTAGCGGATTTTCGGCTCTCCTTTATACATGCCATGAGCCGTTCCCACCGCAATCGCCATCGCGTCCACTTTGGTTTCTTCCCAGAAGCGGATGGCTTGCTCCGGATCCGCCAATGCGGCATCTTCTTCGGAAACGTTCAAATCGTCTTCCACACCACCAATGGTTCCCAATTCTCCTTCCACAGATACCCCCACGGCATGGGCAGCTTCGACCACTTTTTTGGTCAGGCGGATGTTTTCTTCAAACGGATAATGGGAACCGTCGAACATCACCGAAGAAAATCCGGCCCGGATACATTTCATCACCACTTCAAAGCTGCTTCCGTGGTCCAGATGAAGGGCGACGGGTACATCAGCTTCTTCCGCAGCGGCTTTGGCCAATGCCACCACGTTGTTCAACCCCATGTAGCGGATGGCACCTTCACTGGCTCCGAAAATGAGCGGGGAACGTTCTTCTTTCCCGGCTTCGATAATGGCTTGCACGAATTCCAGGTTGTTTACATTAAATTGCCCGACAGCAAAACCTTCTTTTTTGGCTTGCGGCAAAAAGGCATTCATCGATACAAGTGGCATGATATGTAGCCTCCTTCAGTTCAAAAAATCATCATTTTGACATTATAACACTTGATCGGAGGATTGGGTAGAAAGAGATGCACTTCCTTAATAAAACCGACTCTTTGTTAAATGCAATATTTGTCTGGCGTCATCCGGGGTTGCCACCTTCCGCTCCAGTTCCCCGGCAATCCGGACCACGCGCTCGACCAGCCGGACATTGGTTGCCAGTTCCCCTTTCCGGTAATAAATGTTGTCTTCCAAACCGACGCGTACATGCCCTCCCAAAATCACGCCGAGTGCAGCCATGGGCAATTGGTGCCTCCCGATTCCCGCCACCGTCCAGGTCGCCCCTTCCGGCAACTGGCGGATCAAATGGAGCAGGTTTTCCGCCGTGGCCGGAATCGCACCGGGAACCCCCATCACGAAATCAAAATGAAGATGACCGGTAAAATAGCCTTCTTTCACAAGCTTCAAGGCATTAGCTATCATTCCCACATCAAAGATTTCAAATTCAGGCCGGACCCCGTACCGTTCAAATTCTTCCGCAAATCGGGTGAGATGCGCGGGAGAATTCATGAACACTTCCCGACCGAAATTGACGGTTCCCGTTGTCAACGTGGCCATCTCCGGACGCAAAGAAAGGGGCTGCAACCTCTCATCCGGAGACATCCCCACCGCCCCGCCCGTGGAAACTTGCACAATGAGATCGGTCCGTTTTTGAATTTTTTCGATCACTTCCTGATAAAGCGAACGATCTTGGCTGGGACGGCCGTTTTCGTCACGGACATGAAGATGGACAACCGATGCGCCCGCCTCTCTCACTTCTTCGGCTTGAGCGGCAATTTCATCCGCCGTAACCGGAAGATGGGGGGTGTCCTCTTTCATCACTTCCGCCCCCACCAACGCCGCCGTAATGATCAGCTTTTGCAAACCGGCTCCCTCCTTCAAACCGATGATCCGGTCCGGTTCTTTTTCGGAACCACACAAGTTCCGGAAGCTCTGGCAACCACCACCGGCTCCTTGAGCACCCGGGCACGGGACGGGCAAGCGGGGTCAATGCCGCCTTCAATGACCTTGACCGCTTCAAAGGTCATTTTCCGGCTCGTGTTTCCCACTTTGACGATCCGTCCGGTCACTTCGATAAAATCGCCGGCATGAACAGGAGCCAAAAATTCCACTTGGTCATAAGCCACAAACAACCCTTCGTCGCCATCATGGCGTATCAACAGTTCCGTCGCGGCATCCCCGAACAAAGACATCACCCGGGCTCCATCCACCAGATTGCCCCCGTAATGTGCATCCGACTGACTCATCCGCAAGCGAATTTTTGCTTCCATCCTGATGATCCCCTTTATTCTCATTATGATGCCAGTTGCTTTAACACTTCCGTACGCAGCTCTTCAATGTCAAACGGCTTGGTAAAATGGGTGAGCGCCCCGAGTCGGCTGGCTTCGGCAACCATATCCAATTCGCCGTAAGCCGTCATCATAATCACCTTCGATTCGGTGTTAAACTTCCGCAAACGCCTTAACAGTTCCAAACCATCCATTCCCGGCATCTTCATATCCAATAATATGAGGTCCGGCTTTTCCGCTTGTATGATTTCAAGTGCCTGTTTTCCGTTGGAAGCTTGAAAAATATGTACATTTTCCTTGGAGAACACTTCCTGAAGCAAAAGTCGGATTCCGTATTGATCATCCACCACAAGTATTTTTTTATCCATTTCACCTCTTGCCTCCTCTCAGATCCGTCCCTGCAAACCCCGCTTCCATTTTGCATCTTCGAACATCAAAAGGGATTTATGACTAATATTTATCGATTCCTTCACTTATTTCCTGCTTCTTGGCGAAAAATGCGACACCCCCTTCTCCCACGAAAATTCCTTTAAATTTTAAAATGAGCTTATAAAAGAGGGACTCTTTTCATCGTATAATAAATTCATTGCAAAAGAGTTTTATTTGGACAAAGTAGGTGCAGACATTCATGAAACGGAAATGGTTTCCCATCATCACAGGGCTGGCCGTCCTTTTATTCTCCGCTTTTTTCATTTTTCACAAAGTATCCGCTCTGGAGGATCAAGAACTGCATGCGTTAAGCGGGGACGGATCCGACCTGTCTCACCAGCCGCAAGTGGTGTATTTGGTCCCTCATGCCGATGATGAATTGTTGTCCATGGGTGTCGACATCGTCAACCACATCCGCTTGCGCTATGATGTGCATTTGGTTTTGATGAGTCCCGGCGGCCACTCCCGCGCCCGCTTTTTGATCAACGGATTCAAAGACTCCGACCAAGAGCCCTTCCTCTTTAAAACGCCGGTTTATTGCCCTCTGCACAAGCGATATCATGATCCGGAAAAAGAACACTACCAGGATCTCTATCTCACCGTGGACGATCTGGGGGAAGCCCGGGTCCGGGAATTCAAAGAGTCTGCCAAGCTTTTGGGGATTCCTAAAGATCACGTCCATGTCTATGATCTTGAAAACGACCGGTTTGAAGAACAGGAACAAGAGATTCGCGAAATTGTGGACGAGCTTTTGCAACGTTTTCCGGACGCCCACTTCCGGACGATGAGCATCGAGGATTACCATCCGGATCACAGGATGCTGGGAAAAGTCCTGAGCGAATTTGAGAAAGAAGGCAAAATCCAGGGCGAAAAAACTTTATATTTTCTTTCCATTTACAAAACACGGTTCACAAAATACAAACCCACACAAAAAGAATATACAATGAAACTGCTGGTTCCGCAGGATGCAAATAAAATCAAGCGTGCCGTCCAAGTATACGGCAAGTGGGATCCGAAAAACGGATGGTACCAAATCGGCTATCACAGTGTCAAAAGCCAGTTTCTGCAATTAATGAAAAATAACCAAAATACATATCATTATTAATCGGCAGACAAAGGTCTGGGTTCCTCGCCCGGTCCTTTGTTACAATAGCTTTACAAGAGGACCTTTGTTTGACAAAAGGAGGAATACGATGCGCGTTTTGATGGTTGGCGCCGGTGCGGTAGGCGGATATTTCGGAGGAAGGCTTGTTGAAAAAGGAGAAGATGTCACCTTCCTGGTGCGAAAGAAAAGACAAGAGCAATTGGAGCAGAACGGGTTGGTGATCAAAAGCGTCAACGGCAATGCCGAATTAAAAGTGAAAACCCTGACCGCCGGACAACCGGCCCCCGCTTTTGACCTGATCATCCTCTCGGTTAAAGCTTATCACTTAACGAAGACTCTCAATGATTTGAAGCCGTATGTCGGGGAAAACACCACCATTCTCCCCCTGTTAAACGGGATCATTCACATTCAGCAGTTACAAAACGAATTCGGCGCTGAAAAGATTCTGGGCGGATTATGCTTTATTGAATCCACCTTGAATGACAAAGGGGAGATTGAACAATACAGCCCGCAACATGAAATCGTTTACGGCGAATTAAACGGAGATGTGACAAAACGGATCCTTGACATCCAAGCGTTGTTCGATGGTGCCGGTTTTGACGCGAGATACAGCCAAAAAATCCGGATTGAAATGTGGCAAAAATATATTTTCATCAGCGCCATGAGCGGAATGACCTGCCTGATGAACAGCAGTATCGGTCCGATCCTTTCCGCACCTTACGGAAAAGAAATGTACCAACAGCTGCTGGAGGAGATTGTCTCGGTTGCCCATCATCAGGAACCGGAAATCCCGACCACCCTGGCCGGAAAAATCCTCCACAACATGGAATCCCTTTCCCCAAGCATGAAATCTTCCATGTTGAGGGACATGGAAAAAGGAAAGCCGGTGGAATCCGACCATTTCCACGGGGCCTTGCTCAAAATGGCACCCGGAGATGCCCGTCTGCCGCTCATAAAAGCGGTCTACAGCAGGTTGTCGATTTATCAGCAAGAACTTGAGAAATCCAGTCAATAGAAAAAGCAGGCTCCACCTCGTGAAACCTGCTGTCCTGCTTGTTTCTAAGTCACCCGTTTTTCAAAAGCCATATACGGCTCATCATGACGGGGAAAATAAAATTTTCCTCTTTTCTCGTAACCGCAAGATTCATACAAATACATGGCCTTTTCATTGATCATCTGGGTATCCAGCCGGATGCTGGCATACCCTTCTTTTTTGGCAAATCGTTCGATTTCCGCCAGCAAAGTGCGCGAAATTCCTTTTCCTTGGTACTTTGGGTTCACACAAAGCCGGTGAACAACTAAAAACCGCCCGGATGAATCTTCCCACGGTATGTGATCATACTCCGGTTCCTGATGTTGATCCAACACAACACAAGCAACGATTTCCCCTTCGTTCATCAGCACATATAAATTTCCGCTTTGGATATCCTTTTCAATATCCTCCCGTACCGGATAATTTTCAGACCACTGATAAATATTATTGGCATTCATGATTTTGGTGGCTTCTTTGTATACTTGGAAAACTTCATCGGTTTGTGATGGTACGGATTTTGCAAATTCCATTTCTGTCCCTCCTGTTGTCACTAATTTGCGCAAAAAAATCAATAATAAAAGTCCCGAAAAAAAAGAGCTGTCATATGACATGACAGCTCCAACACAAAATTATACCAGGCTGCAAAGCGAATACAACGATGAATCAAATCCTTATTTAACCATTTTATGAACACTTCTCCCCCATTACATGAGGAGAATCCCCACGGCACAAACCGTTCCGCACAACAGACCGAAAAAGATGAAAATCCTCATCATCCCGTACCCTTTTTGATCCAGATGCATGAAAATATAAAGCTGCAAAATCACTTGAACAGCCGCCAAAAAAAGAATCACAAAGAGCGTTCCCTGCAAACTGAACCATTGATTAATCACGGCCAGAAACGAAACGGCCGTCAGGACAATCATGAATAAAAAAGAAACCACGTGTTTGAAAGCGGTATCACTTTTTTGCCTGACCGGCTTCACTTCGTTTTGCAGTTGTGTCTTCAAACCGGAAGCACCCCCGCTCTTTCAATCTGATTATTTTTATTATACAGAAAATAGCCAATGTTTGCGAATCCCTATACAAAAAACCCGGCTCTGAAATCAGCCGGGTTTTTCGCCTCAAACTTCCACTTGCGGCTTTAAATGCATTTGAAGTGCTGCTTTTACAAATTCACGGAACAGCGGTTGCGGACGCGTCGGACGTGATACAAATTCCGGATGGAACTGAGCAGCCACAAACCACGGATGATCTTTGTACTCCACAATCTCGACCAGTCTTCCGTCCGGGGAAGTTCCCGAGAACACGTATCCCACTTCCTCCAACGCTTTCCGGTATTCATTGTTGAATTCGTAACGATGGCGATGGCGTTCGTACACCAAATCCGATCCGTATGCCTGATGTGCGAGGCTGTCGGGAACCAACTTGCACGGATACAAGCCACGGCGCATGGTGCCGCCTTTTTCCTCTATCGTTTTTTGTTCCGGCAATAAATCAATAATCGGATGA
This sequence comes from Thermoactinomyces vulgaris, assembly GCF_005886755.1. Taxonomy (NCBI): domain Bacteria; kingdom Bacillati; phylum Bacillota; class Bacilli; order Caryophanales; family Thermoactinomycetaceae; genus Thermoactinomyces; species Thermoactinomyces vulgaris. Next base: position 310,958 of record NZ_CP039710.1, on the reverse strand, counting down.
GGCGTCGATGCATCAAATTCCGCACTGTGTGCCCCTTCCAGTTTCAGGAGGTTCCGGGCGCCTTCCACACAAACCATCTGCATACCCAAACAGATGCCGAGGAAAGGAATCCGCTGTTCCCTTGCGTACCGGATCGCCGAGATCTTTCCTTCAATTCCGCGGTCGCCAAATCCGCCGGGGACCAGAATGCCGTCCACATCCCCGAGAAGAACATGGACATTGGAATCGGACACGTCTTCGGAATTGACCCATTTGAGGTCAATCTCCGTATCCCGGTCAAAGCCGGCATGACGCAATGCTTCAACCACACTCATATAAGCATCATGCAAAGCCACGTATTTTCCGACGATGGCAATGCGTGTTTGATGGGTCAGGTTTTTCACTTTGTTGACCAGCTCCAACCACTCGGACATTTCCGCCGGTCCGCATTCCAAGCCCAACCGCTTGACCACAATTTCATCCAGCCCCTGCTCCTGGATCATCAGCGGGACTTCATAAAGGGTTTCGGCATCGCGCACTTCAATCACCGCTTCACGATCAATGTCACAGAACAAGGCGATTTTATTTTTTAGTTCTTCCGAAAGAGGATATTCGGTCCGGCAAACAATCACATCGGGTTGAATGCCGAGACTGCGCAGTTCCTTAACACTGTGCTGGGTCGGTTTCGTTTTCAATTCGCCGCTGGCCCGCATCATTGGCACCAAGGTGCAGTGGATATACATGACATGCTCCCGGCCGACATCGCTTTTGATTTGACGGATGGCTTCCAAAAAAGGCAAGCTTTCGATGTCCCCGACAGTACCGCCGATCTCCGTGATCACCACGTCGGCGCCCGTCTCACGGGCCGCACGGAAGACCCGGTCCTTGATTTCATTGGTAATGTGAGGGATGACCTGAACCGTCCCCCCTAAGTAATCCCCGCGGCGTTCTTTGTTAATGACGGATGAATAAATTTTTCCCGTTGTCACATTGCTGTTTTTTGTCAAATTAATATCGATAAATCGTTCATAGTGGCCCAAATCCAAGTCCGTTTCAGCCCCGTCGTCCGTGACGAATACCTCACCGTGCTGGTAAGGACTCATGGTTCCCGGATCCACGTTGATATAAGGGTCAAATTTTTGGATGGTAATTTTCAGTCCTCTGTTTTTTAACAATCTTCCCAGGGAAGAAGCGGTAATCCCTTTCCCCAGAGAAGAAACCACACCACCGGTAACAAAAATATATTTCGCCATTTTTATCTTCCTCCTATAGACAAGGATGCCCTTTCTTTTCGCAAAATAGAAAAGAGCGCCCCCAATCAAGGGGCGCTCTTTTATTTCCGTTCATAACGAGCCCAGAAAATAATTTATCGCAGGAAATGACGATTGTCAAGCAACTAAATCACTTCATCCCCGTCGTCAAATTCATTTTCTTCCTCATCCATTGCAAATTCATCTTCCGTATTTTCGATCTCGCCCAACTCTTCTTCTTCCTCATCAAACAGTTCTTCATCAAGGTCATGATATTCGTCGTCTTCTTTGACGTTGGCTGCAACCGCGGAATCCGTCGCTTGGTCCGTCGGATACCATTCCCTCAATCCCCACAAATTGCGGCCGACACAGACAAACCTTCCGTCAATGTTGATTTCGGTGTAAAGCTGGGCGATGTAATGCTCGGCTTCTTCCTTTGTAAACCCTTTCATGCTCGAAACTTCGTCCATGATATCCCGGTACAGCATTGCTTCTCCCTTTTGTTTCAAAAGGTCGTAAGCCAAATCAACCATGGCAGTCTCTCGCACTCTTTCCACAGCGAGATTGTCACTCAAATTCGGACACATCCTTCCATCCAGAGGTGAAGACCGTATATCCTGTTTCTAGTACAACTATTTTATCCAAAAAACAGGTGAAGTCAACCATAAACATCCAAAGCCGGACGGCTCAAAAAAAGGGATGGAGCAACAACCGTCTCCATCCCGGACATGAAAACCTTTACATATTCCGGCGGTACTGGCCTCCCACCTCATACAAAGCACGGGTGATTTGGCCCAAGCTTGCCACTTTTACGGTTTCCATCAACTCGGCAAAAATGTTTCCATTTTCGCGGGCCGTTTTTTTCAAACGCTCCAGCGCAACTTTCGCCTCTTCCCGGTGTTTTTCCTGGAATTCACGGAGACGGCGGATTTGCAGGTCTTTTTCCTCTTTGGTGGCCCTGCTGAGCGGAACTTCCACATCTTCCGGGGGATTGGGGTTTTCAAAAGTATTCACGCCGATGATCGGCAACTCGCCGGAATGTTTTTTCGTTTCATACAACAAGGATTCCTCTTGAATTTTCCCCCGTTGATACTGGGTTTCCATGGCCCCCAGCACGCCCCCGCGGTCACTGATCCGCTCAAATTCACAGAGGACGGCCTCTTCCACCAAATCCGTCAGTTCATCAATGATGTAGGAGCCTTGCAAAGGATTTTCATTTTTGGCAAGCCCCAGTTCCTTCATGATGATCAACTGAATGGCCATGGCCCTGCGAACCGATTCCTCGGTCGGTGTGGTAATCGCTTCATCATAGGCATTGGTGTGCAACGAATTGCATTGGTCATAAATGGCCATCAATGCCTGCAGCGTCGTCCGGATGTCATTAAAGTCCATTTCTTGCGCATGCAGGGAACGGCCCGAAGTTTGAATATGATACTTTAATTTCTGGCTCCGCTCATTGGCTCCGTACAAATGCTTCATCACAATGGCCCAAATCCGGCGCGCCACCCGGCCGATCACGGCATACTCCGCATCCAATCCGTTACTGAAGAAGAAGGAAAGATTCGGGGCAAATTCATCAATCTTCATTCCGCGGCTCAAATAATACTCCACATAGGTAAAGGCATTGGCGAGAGTGAAAGCCAGCTGGGTAATGGGATTGGCGCCGGCTTCAGCAATGTGATAACCGCTGATGCTGACCGAATAATAATTGCGGATGCCTTTTTTAATAAAGTACTCCTGGATGTCCCCCATCATCTTCAGTGCAAAATCAGTGGAGAAAATGCAGGTGTTTTGCCCTTGGTCTTCTTTCAAGATATCGGCTTGAACGGTTCCGCGCACCTTTTTCAGAGCCTGATTCTTGATTTCCTCCGCCTCTTCAGCCGTGGGCTCCCGTCCTTCCCTTTTGCGGAATTGTACCATCTGCTGCTCAATCGCCGTATTGAAATACATGGCCAAAAGAATGGGGGCCGGCCCGTTGATCGTCATGGACACACTGGTGTTCGGAGCACAAAGGTCAAAGCCTTCAAACAACCTTTTCATATCTTCCAAGGTACAAACACTGACGCCGGATTCACCCACTTTTCCGTAAATGTCCGGGCGTTCGTCCGGATCTTCCCCGTAAAGGGTCACACTGTCAAAAGCGGTGGACAGCCGCTTGGCCTGATCATTTTTTGACAAATAGTGAAACCGCCGGTTGGTGCGTTCGGGCGTTCCTTCTCCCGCAAACTGCCGTTTCGGGTCTTCATCCGTTCTTTTAAACGGAAACACACCGGCCGTAAACGGGAATCTCCCCGGAACATTTTCCTTGCGCAAAAAGCGTAAACGTTCTCCCCAATCCTCAAACCGGGGCAAGGCCACCTTGGGGATTTTGCTTCCGGCCAACGTTTTGGTATAAAGAGGAATCTCCTTTGTCTTGTTGCGCACCTTGATGGTGAATCGATCCTGCCGGTAGGCATCGGCCAACAAACCCCATTCATCCAGCAATTTCCGGTTCTCCGGGGTGAGGCGTTCCTCAATTTTTTGAATGGTCTCTTTAAAACGTTCCGTCAGGCTTTCTTCCCCGGCCGCTTCTTCCTTCATGCATTGCAGGCTTCCATTTAATTGATAAAGCCTTGTGGCCAGCTTTGCCTGCGCTTCCGTCTCTTGATGGTATTTCCGCACGGTGGACGCAATTTCCCTTAAATAATGGCTCCTTTCCGGAGGGATGATATGATGGATGTCCATTTCCGAAACCGGGGCTTTTACTTTGGTTTCCCAACCGAGATCAAACTTTTCATTCAATTTCCGGATCATTTCCTGGTAAAACCGGTTGGTTCCGGGATCATTAAACCGGGAAGCCATCGTGCCATAAACCGGAATCTCCTCATCATCGGCGTCAAACAACTGATGATTGCGGCGGTATTGTTTTTTCACGTCTCTGAGGGCATCTTGCGATCCTTTCCGGTCAAATTTGTTGATGGCCACCATGTCGGCGTAATCCAGCATTTCGATTTTTTCCAGCTGGGAAGGCGCACCGAATTCCGATGTCATCACATAAACGGAAAAGTCACTTACTTCGACCACATCGGCATTTCCCTGCCCGATTCCGCTGGTTTCGACAATCACCAGATCATATCCGGCCACTTTTAAGATTTGAATCGCTTCTTTGATTCCGCCGCTTAATTCCGACCGGGTTTTCCGGGTGGCCAGGCTTCGCAGGTAAACCCTGGGATGATGGACGGAATTCATGCGGATCCGGTCCCCCAACAACGCGCCTCCCGTTTTTTGCTTGGAGGGGTCGACGGACAAAATCGCAATTTTTTTGTCTTCAAAGTCATGGATAAAACGCCGGACCAATTCATCGGTCAATGAACTTTTCCCGGCTCCCCCCGTCCCGGTGATCCCGATGACCGGAACAAATCCCTGCAATTCTTTGGATAACTGTTCCCCCAGCCTTGCCCGCTGGTCAGGATCATCCTCCACCCAGGTGATCAAGCGGGAAATCGCTTGTTTATCCCCTTTCTTGGCACGACTCATTTCCCGGGAAATGTCGCGAACCGTGGGGAAATCCGTCGCCTCCACCATGGTTTGGATCATGCCTTCCAATCCCATCTTTCTCCCGTCTTGCGGGGAAAAGATTTTTTTGACGCCATACTCTTCCAGTTCCTTGATTTCCCGCGGAACGATCACGCCTCCCCCGCCGCCGAACACTTGAATATGGCCGGCGCCGCGTTTTCTGAGCAAATCGATCATATATTTAAAAAATTCCATGTGCCCGCCTTGGTACGAAGAAACCGCGATCCCCTGCACATCTTCCTGAATGGCGGCCTCCACAATTTCATCCACGGACCGGTTGTGTCCGAGATGAATCACTTCCACTCCGGCCTGTTGCAACAAGCGGCGGAATAAATTGATCGAAGCATCGTGTCCGTCAAACAAGCTCGCAGCGGTCACAAACCGAATGGCATACTTGGTTTTAATCCCCTGCATCCCGATCGCCTCCTGCTGTAAATTCTCCCAACAACAAAGCCATTTGCCGCTTTGTGTATTCTTCCACATCATACTCGCGCCCCAACGCCCAGTGGCGAAACGTCCACATTTGGCCGATCACCATGATATTGTGGGCCATCAACTTGATGGAGGAAGGATCGATTCGGATGGTTCCGTCGTTCATTCCTTTTTCTAAAATTCGGGAAAATAAATTGGTGATCTCTTCTTCTTTTTTTAATACATATTTCATCTTGTCTTTGGGCAATGATTTGGTTTCTTGATAAATCAAAAGAACCAAGGAGCGCATCTCATCCATGACTCGGAACAATTGTTTCAAGCTTTTTTGCAATGATTCCATTCCGGTGTCTTCTTCGTTCATGACTTTCAGCAACCGGCTCTCCAATTTGGAATGGATGTGCTCGCAGACCAGATAAAGAACGTCTTCTTTGCTCTGGATGTATTCATACATGGTCCCGATGGACAGTCCGCATTCTCTGGCAATCTCACGAGTGGTGGTTTTGTGAAAGCCTTTTTCCACGAATAACCGAACCGCCCCTTCGATGATCTGTTCCCGCCTTTGTTCGATCAAACGCTCATTCTTAATCATCGAAGGAATCAGTTTGGAATGTTTCTTCACAGACTCCCCTCCCCAATGCCCCGATCCATTTTTCAGCCAGCTTCCGCGGACTGATCTCACGGGATTCCAGCTTTTGCAAATCTTTTTTCCAATCCGGACTCCTCCATGCCCTCTCCAAAAGGCGCCGGACAGATTCTTCGATGATTTGGCGGGTTTCCAACTCCAACTGTTTTTTCCGCTTCTTCTTTAATTCCCCGTTTTCTTCCAAGTAGCGGCGGTGCCGTTCAATCGCTTCCCACCATTTCTCAATTCCTTCCCCCCGCGTCGCAATCGTCCGGACAATGGGAGGGCGCCAGCAGCCTTCCTTTTGCTTCGACAAATCGAGCAAATCATTGATCTCCGATTCCAAGCGTCCGGCTCCCGGTAAATCGGCTTTATTGATGACAAACAAATCGGCAATTTCCATGATTCCGGCTTTAAACACCTGAATAACATCCCCGGCGGTCGGATTGAGAACCAGGCACACGGTATCGGCCACATGCATCACATCCAGTTCGGCCTGCCCGACTCCCACCGTCTCCAATAAAATCAGGTCATAGCCGGCCGCATCCAAAATTTTGACGGCGTCTCTGGCGGATTTGGAAATGCCGCCCAAAGATCCGCGGCTTCCCATGCTCCGAATAAAAACCCCCTCATCCAGGGAATGGCGGGTCATTCTCACCCGGTCCCCCAGAATGGCCCCACCTGTATAGGGGCTGGAGGGGTCAATGGAGATGACCCCGACCGTCAAGTTTTGGCGACGCAAATAAGAGATGGCTTCGTCCAACAACGTGCTTTTGCCGGCCCCCGGCGAACCGGTGATCCCGACAATGTATGCATTTCCGGTGTTGGAATAAATCGCTTCCATCCATTGGTCCGCATCCGGATCTTGATTTTCAATCCGTGTGATCAGGCGGGCAATCTTCCGCTTGTTTTTTTGCCTGATGGCTTGGATCCAACTCTCCATCACTCCCCCTCCCGGAGACGGTTTATTCTTTTAACAAGTGGTTTGCGATCACGACACGTTGGATTTCATTCGTTCCTTCATAAATTTGTGTGATTTTTGCATCACGCATCATGCGCTCCACCGGATATTCACGGGTGTATCCATAGCCGCCGAAGATTTGAACGGCTTCCGTCGTCACTTGCATGGCAACATCCCCGGCAAACAATTTGGCCATGGCCGATGCCTTTCCGTAAGGAATGCCTTCGGATTCCCTCCAAGCAGCCTGGTAAGTCAAAAGGCGGGCCGCTTCAATCTGGGTGGCCATATCGGCCAGTTTAAATTGAATGGCTTGCTTTTTCGCGATCGGTTTCCCAAATTGATGCCGTTCTTTGGCATAGGAAAGCGCCTCATCCAAAGCGCCCTGCGCAATTCCCACCGCCTGGGCGGCAATCCCGTTCCGGCCCCCGTCCAGCGTCATCATGGCGATTTTAAATCCTTCTCCTTCTTCCCCCAAGCGCTGGCTCGCCGGAATCCGGCAGTCTTCAAACAAAATTTCCGTGGTCGGGGACGACCGGATCCCCAATTTTTTTTCTTTTTTTCCGATGGAGAAGCCGGGAGTTCCCTTTTCCACAATGAATGCCGTGGTTCCCTTATGTTTCAGCGACGGATCCGTCAAGGCAAAAACGACATAAATCTCTGCTTCTCCCCCGTTGGTGATAAAAATTTTACTGCCGTTTAAAACATAGTCGTCCCCGTCGCGGACGGCGGTGGTTTTCATGGCCGCCGCATCGGAACCGGATCCCGGTTCGGTCAAACCGAAGGCGCCCAACTTCTTTCCTTCGGCCAACGGACGCAAAAACCGTTCTTTCTGCTCCGGGGTGCCGAACTTAAAGATCGGCCAGCTGGCCAGGGAAATATGCGCCGACAAGGTCACTCCGGTGGACGCGCAAACCCGGGACAACTCTTCCACGGCAATCACATAACTCAAAAAGTCCGCTCCGCCTCCGCCGTATTCTTCGGGAAAGGGAATGCCCGTCAGTCCGAGCGTTGCCATTTTTTCGAAAATGGTACGGTCGAACCTCTCTTGTTCATCCCGTTCGGCTGCAGACGGGGCCACTTCTTTTAATGCAAAATCACGCACCATCTTGCGCATCATTTCATGCTCTTCACTCAACTGAAACTCCATCGGGTTTCACTCCCATCCATCATCGTTTTCTAACCATTTAACAGTTCGCCGGCGATGACAATCCGTTGAATTTCATTGGTGCCTTCGTAAATTTGCGTAATTTTCGCATCACGAAACAATCTTTCGACCGGATACTCGCGCGTATAACCATACCCGCCGAAAATTTGGACCGCTTCGGTGGTCACCTTCATGGCCGTATCCGATGCAAACATCTTGGCCATGGATGCCTCTTTCTTGCACGGTTTTCCTTTTTGCCTTTTCTCCGCTGCCTGGTAAATCAAGAGACGGGCCGCCTCGATTTGCGTGGCCATGTCGGCCAGTTTGAATTGAATGGCCTGTTTCTTTGCAATCGGCCGGCCAAACTGTTTCCGTTCTTTGGCATAGGAAAGTGCCTCCTGCATCGCTCTTTGGGCAATTCCGATGGCTTGCGCGGCAATGCCGATCCGTCCTCCCGCCAGGTTGGACAAAGCCACTTCATACCCCTGCCCTTCGCTTCCCAGCAGGTTTTCTGCCGGTACTTCCGCGTCTTCAAAAATTAGCTCGCACGTATTGGAACCATTTAAACCCATCTTTTTCTCTTTTTTACCGACACGGAAGCCGGGCGTGTCTTTCTCCACAATAAAGGCCGAAATCCCTTTGGAACCCTGATCGGGATCGGTTACGGCAAACGTGACATATACATCCGCTTCCCCACTGTTGGTGATGAAGATCTTGTTCCCGTTCAAAATATATTTGTCTCCTGCTTTCCGGGCACTGGTCCGAAGATTGGAAGCCTCCGAGCCGGCTTGGGGTTCGGTCAGGGCAAAAGCCCCGAGATACTCGCCGGCAGCCAGACGGGAAACGTATTTCTTTTTCTGTTCCTCATTCCCGTATGTCAAAATCGGCATCGTGCCGACGGAAGTGTGAACCGACAAAATCACGCCAACCGTGGCACTGACTTTCGAGATCTCTTCCAGTGCAAGGATGTAGGAGATAAAATCCGCTCCTGCTCCTCCCCACTCCTCGGGAATCGGAATTCCCATCAAACCGAGTTGTGCCATTTTATTGACAATTTCTCCCGGAAACCGGTCTTCTTCATCCATGCGGTTTACCAACGGAGCGATTTCCGTTTCTGCAAAGTCCCGCACCATCTTGCGCATCATTTCTTGCTCAGCCGTAAAGGAAAGCCGCATGAGAATCACTCCACTCCGTGAAAATGAAAGTTCAGGATGCTTTTTCTCTATTTTTCATTGTCATATTGATAAAAACCGCGACCGCTTTTCTTTCCGAGCCAGCCGGCTTTCACATATTTTCTCAACAGAGGGCACGGGCGGTATTTGCTGTCGCCAAACCCTTCATACAAGGTTTCCATGATATACAGGCAGGTATCCAATCCGATAAAATCCGCCAACGTCAGCGGCCCCATCGGATGGTTCATCCCCAGTTTCATGACAGTGTCCACATCTTCGGGCGAAGCCACGCCTTCATACACGGCATAAATGGCTTCATTGATCATCGGCATCAGGATGCGGTTGGACACAAAGCCTGGAAAATCGTTGACTTCCACCGGAACTTTCCCCATCTTTTCCGCCAAATTCCTCACGGTTTCATTCACTTCATCCGATGTGGCCAATCCCCGGATCACTTCCACCAATTTCATCACCGGAACCGGGTTCATAAAATGCATGCCAATGACCGATTCGGGGCGGGAAGTCGCTGCGGCAATTTCTGTAATGGGCAGGGAAGAAGTGTTGCTGGCCAAAATCGCATACTTCGGACTGTATTGGTCCAACCGGCGGAACAAATCGGTTTTGACTTCCATGTTTTCCACCACGGCTTCAATCACCAGATCCGCATCCTTGACCGCTTCCTGCAAATCCGCGGTGGTTTGAATCCGTGACAACACCGCCTCTTTTTCTTCCCCGGTCCACTTCCCTTTGGCCACTCCTTTTTCCAAGAGACCTTCAATCCGCGCCAGTCCTTTTTTCACCTGCTCTTCAGCCACGTCATGCAAAGAAACGGAAAAACCGGATTGGGCAGCCACTTGGGCAATTCCGCTCCCCATCTGCCCGGCACCGATCACTGCAATCCGTTTAATTTCCATCATTCCACTCCCTTTCTATCCATCCACCCGGACCAAGACGGCATCTCCTTGGGCTGCTCCGCTGCAAATGGCGGCAACCCCCAATCCTCCGCCACGACGTTTTAATTCCATGATCAGGGTGAGAAGAATGCGTGCACCGCTGGCTCCGATGGGATGCCCCAATGCCACGGCACCCCCGTTGACATTCAGTTTTTCCGCATCGATTCCCAAAAGTTTTTGATTGGCCAGGGCCACCGCGGCAAAAGCTTCGTTGATTTCATACAAATCAATGTCTTGGGGCGACAACTGGTGCTTGTTTAACAGTTTCCGGACGGCATATGCCGGTGTGATGGGAAAGTCTTTGGCTTCCATCGCCACGGATGCATGCCCCAAGATGCGTGCCCATGGTTTTACGCCCAGTTCCTCCGCTTTTTTGGCGGTGGAAACCACCAATGCGCAAGCACCGTCATTCACCCCGGGGGCATTTCCGGCTGTAATGGTGCCGTCTTTTTGGTAAGCGGGCTTTAAAGCAGCCAATTTCTCCAGTGTGGTGTCCGGCCGGACCGATTCATCCTGATCCACGACATGTTCACTTTTTCTGGTTTTGACGGTGACCGGAACAATCTCTTCCGCAAAGAGGCCGGATTGAATGGCTTTTAATGCCCGTTCATGGCTTCTCAAAGCCCATTCATCCTGCTCTTCCCGCGAAATGTTTTGTTCTTTGGCCGTATTGCTTCCATGGATGATCATGTGAACATCGTGAAATGCACACCACAAACCGTCATGCACCATCAAATCCACCAATCTCCCGTCGCCCATCCGATGACCAAAACGCGCGCCGGGCAAAACATAAGGCGCATTGCTCATGCTCTCCATGCCGCCTGCCACCATCAATCCGGCATCGCCGGCCCGCAAAATCTGATCCGCCAAGGTCACACTGCGAAGACCGGAAGCGCAGACTTTGTTAATCGTCTCCGTTCCCACTTCCCAGCTCAACCCTGCAAGCCGGGCGGCCTGGCGGGAGGGAATTTGTCCGGCTCCGCCTTGCAAAACCATCCCCATGATGACTTCGTCCACCGATTGATCCGGCACACCACTTTTGTCCAGAGCGGCCCGGATGGCCGTGCCACCCAATTCCACTGCTTTTTTGTCCTTTAATCCTCCTCCGAGTTTCCCGATCGGAGTTCGTGCACCACCCAAAATCACCGATTCGGACAAATCTCTTCACCTCCGGTAAATAGGCACTCTATCGAGCGTTCGTTCGATATGCTGGCATACGGTTGAAAACGCCTTCATTCATTAGCTTACCGGAAATTATTATTTTTAACAATAGTTAATCGAATTTATTTATTACCATAAAATGCTTTATTCTGTATAGATAAAATTTTCTATAAAAAAATCCGCACGTTGCGTGCGGTTATTTGGAATCCATCACAGGAAAACAAAGGCGAACCAAAGTGCCTTGATTGGCCTTGCTTTCCACTTCAATTTTTCCGCCCATGGCCTCCACCCATTCTTTGACCAACGCAAGCCCCAGCCCTGCCCCGTGTTCGCGCCCTCCGGTTTTTCCCTGGTAATATCTCTCGAAAATATACGGAAGTTCATCCTCGGAAATCCCCATCCCCGTATCCTGCACTTCAATGACACAGTGGTTCCCCGCCGGCCTTGCCGATAATTTGATCATCGATCCGCTCGGGGTGAAACGCAATGCATTGCGGATCAGATTGTCCAGCATTTGCGACAACCTCTTCCGGTCCACCCGGATCAGGGGCAATTTGGGCTCGATCTCCAATAAAATACTTACTTTTTTGCTTTGCCATGCGATCTGGGAAAAAGTTTCATGACTTTGTTTGATGAGTCCGGCCACCTGCGTTGTTTCCGGCTGTAAAAAAGAAGCAAGCGATTTTTTTTCATCTTCGGTGGCAATGACAAAAAGGTCATCAATCATCCTTTGCAACCGGGTGACTTCCCGTTTCAAGATTTGAACCTCTTTCGTCTCCTTCCACGGGTCATGCATGTGCAGTTGTTCCACATACCCTTGGATAATGGCAAGGGGATTCCTCAATTCGTGGGAAACATTGGCGACAAACTCCTGTTTGCTTCGCAATAAACTCTCCACTTGTCTCTTTTCATTGTGCAACTTCTGCGTCGTTTCCTCCAAAGATCCGGCCAGCTGATTCAATTGGCGGCTCAAGATTCCCAGCTCATCAATTTGTTCGTCACGAATCCGAAAAGCAAGATCTCCCCGGGACCAGGCTTTGGCGGCTTCCCCCACCTGGACGACCCGGCGGGTGACAAAGCGGGCATGAAGATAGGAAAACGGAAGAGCAATGACGAACGCGAGCAAAACCGTCAACAGGATCAGCGGAATGGATAACAAAAACGAAAAGAACATGGTCAACACCACTGCATCCACGTAAAAGAAATCGTCAAAGCGGATCATCTGATTGACCACGCCCAAAATTTGCCCGTCGTGTCCGTAAATCGGAGCGGCCGTCATATACCGGCTCCCGCTTTTTAACGGGATGCTGATCATTTTTTGCGTCTTCAGCACCTCCCGGATAAACGCTTTTTCTTCGTGATGGGCCGCTTGTGAGATCAGGGCTTCTTTCAAAAACGGATAAGTGCTGTCGGCCACCAACTCGCCTTTTTGGTTGTAAATGGTCCAATACCGTTCAACCTGATAAGGAGACCACCGGAAAATCCAATCATTCCATGCCGTGGATTCCACCTGCCGGATCCACTCGGGCAACGACGACTGAAGCCGTGGGTTTTCCATCATGTAGGAGGCCCAACGGGCCACTTGAACCGTTTCATTTTCGCCCCGGACCACTTTCGGGATATAGGTGGTGACGGTATAAAAAACAAGAGAAGAAACCAGGGAAAACACCAGAAAAAGAAACAGATTGACATGTGATAAAGTGATTTGGCGCACCAACCGGCCGGATGCCCATTCCCAAATGGCACCCAGGAAGAAAAAGATCAGGCGGAAGGCAACCAGGATGAAAAGCGCAATGGCCAAAATCCAGACATAATCCATATAAACTTCCTGATTGTCCGGCAAAAGAACCGGATATTCTTTGAAAACGGGCAACCGTTTCAACAGCCATTCCATGATCCATTCAAAACAAAAAACCCCCGTCAGGTAAGGGATCAAAAACTTTGCCCACAAAGCCAGACTTTCTTTGGCATTTTCTCCTTTTTTGAAACGATAAGCCGGCCAGACACTCATCCAAAACTCGGGAATAAACGTCAATATATACATCCAAACCAACTCATAAAAGGTACGGACCTGCCAAAGGAGCATCAGCACATATAAAAGCAAAAACGGGGCAAAGGTTTCAATCAATACCCGTTTGATTCCTGCTTTTTGGAAACTTTTCAACTGCATGAATGAGACCCCCGAATCCCTTTTAAAAAAAGGTCATCTGCTGTGCAGAGACCTTTTCACTCCTGTGATGAATCATTATTTGCCGTTTTTAACACAAACTTATAACCCATTCCCCACACCGTCAGAATATGTTTTGAATACGGCGCCAATTTTCTTCGCAAACGCGATACATGCGTATCCACCGTCCGGTCAAATCCATCATACGTCAAATCCCAGATTTGTTCCAATAAAAATTTCCGGCTGAACACCCGGCCCGGGTGGGCCAAAAACAAGTGCAACAATTCATATTCCTTTGGTGTGAGTTCCAGCAGGGAATCCTCCAAAAAAACCTCACGGGTCTCCACATTCAAGCGGATAAACCCGTAATCGATACAGGTCTGTTCGTGTTTTCCCTTCTCCTGTTCCATCAAAACCATTCTGCGAAGCATGGCACGAACCCTGGCCCTCAATTCACCGGTGCTGAAAGGTTTGATCATGTAATCATCCGCACCGACATCCAGTCCCCAAATCCTCTCCATCTCGCTGCCACGGGCCGTCAACATCAAAATCGGCACCACCGATTTCTGCCGGATTTTTCTGCAGACCTCGATTCCCTCCATATCCGGCAAAACCCAATCCAAAATCACCAGATCCGGTTGCTCCTGTTTCCAAAGTTCCAATCCTTCGCCGGCCGTGTGGGCCACCAACGTATCATAACTGTCGCGGCGCAGTTCCCCTGCAACCAGACCGGCCAATTCCACTTCGTCCTCCACGATCAAAATCTTTGGCATTTGTGCTTCACTTTCCTGTCTTTTTTTTCCTCAAAAGAAGAAGACAGCGAATACAGGAAGTTTTCTTCCCATATTCGCTTTCCCGTTGTTGATCAATGGACGCCTTCTGCCACTTCTCCCGGCTCATCCTCAATGGAAAGAGCCAAAATTTCAGCAACATCCATGGTTTGCACTGTGTCTTCAACTTCTTTGGCTTTGGTTCCGTCGGACAACATTGTCAAGCAATAAGGGCAAGCACTTCCGATCACGGTCGGGTTCACTTCAAGCGCCTGCTCGGTACGGGCGACATTCACGCGCACCCCTTCGGTTTCCTCCAGCCACATCAATCCTCCGCCGGCTCCGCAGCACATGCCGTTTTCTCTGTTTCGTTTCATTTCCACCAGTTCGATGCCCGGGATTTGATTCAGGATATAACGCGGGGGATCAAACACCCCGTTATATCTTCCAAGATAGCAGGAATCATGGTATGTCACACGTTCTTTCACTTCTTTGGTCGGCTTGATCCGTCCTTGTTTCAAGAGTTCGGCCAACACTTCCGTGTGGTGATATACTTCCGCTTCCAACCCAAGATCGGGATATTCTTTTTTAAAGGCATTATAGGCATGAGGATCAATCGTAATAATTTTTTTCACTTTATGCTTTTGGAACAAAGCAATGTTGTCCATCGCCAATTGTTGGAACAAAAATTCATTTCCCAGACGGCGGGGGGTGTCACCCGAGTTTTTCTCTTTATTCCCGAGAATGGCAAATTTCACACCTGCATGATTCAATAATTTCACCAAAGCCCGGCTGATTTTCTGACTGCGGTTGTCATAAGACCCCATTGAACCCACAAAGAAGAGGTACTCGAATTCTTTTTCTTCTTTGACGGTCGGAACGGGGACATCCGAATTTTCTATCCATTTGGCCCGGTCTTTCCGGCTGATTCCCCAAGGATTCCCCTGACGTTCAATGTTCGAGAAAGTCCGTGAAACTTCGGGGCTCATTTTCCCTTCCGTCATCACAAGGTAACGGCGCATGTCAATAATTTTATCCACATGCTCATTCATCACCGGGCATTGGTCTTCACAGTTGCGGCAAGTGGTGCAAGCCCATAATTCCTGCTCGGTGATCACATCCCCGATCAGATTGACTTCCCCGGTGTTTAAAGCTTGTTGATTCGCCCCGGCAAAGGCAAATCCCGGAACCCAGGGGCTTTTGGAAGTAATGGCTGCCCCTTTGGCGGTCAAATGGTCCCTCATTTTGACGATCAAATCCATGGGAGACAACATTTTTCCCGTTCCGGCAGCCGGACACATATTGGTGCAACGCCCGCACTCAACACAGGCATACAAATCGATCAATTGGTTTTGGCTGAAGTCTTCAATTTTTCCTTTCCCGTATTCTTCGATGGATTCATCTTCAAAATCGATTAAAGACAACTTGGATGGTGCCTGCTTCTGTTTTTGTTTCAAGAAAACATTCACCGGCGCCACCAACAAATGGAAGTGTTTGGATTGGGGAACGTAGACCAAGAAAGTCAGCAAGACCAAGGCATGCATCCACCAGAAAACGTAAAACATCACCTTGGCGGCCTCCGCACTCATCCAATCCATAAACGGCATGGCAAGGATGGAAGAAAACGGGGTGTACCAAGTGACCCCCTCGCCGGCCCACAATTTTTCAAAGGCCGCGGACAATAAAATGGAAGACATCAATAAGGTCAGAAAAATAATCACAAGACCGGATTTAAAACCTCTTTTCAACCGGGGCAATTTTTCAATATAACGCCGGTAGAACGCATAAAGGGTGGCCAACAAGACGATGAATGTCGTCAGTTCCTGCAAGAACAGAAAAAACGGATATGCCGGCACGGGAAGATGATGTCCCGGTGCCAAACCTTTGATGAATAAATCAATCGCTCCAAATTGAATGATAATAAAACCGTAAAACATCAATACATGCATGAACCCGCTTTTTTTATCCTTGAGCAGCTTCTTTTGTCCAAAAACGTTTACCAGCACTTGATTGATTCCGGTTTTTAAATCCACCTCCAAATCGGCCGGCTTTCCCAATTTCACATATTGATACCGACGATATACAACACTGGCAAATAAGTATACGGCATAAGCGGTAACTCCTAAAAAGACCAAGAGGTTCACAATTTGCAGCATCGACATCCTTTTCTCTCCTTTCCATTATTTATGTTAATTCAGAAAAAAGATTTTGCAAACACACAAAAATTACTTTAAATTCAGTTTGTTTACATTCTATCATAAACTGAGCAGTCATTCATTAATTTTTATCAAAACCAGCTTCATCCATTTCCATGGATATTTATTCAATTTTAGCATATTTTCATGCTCCAAGCCGTTTTTTTGCGCTATAATAGACCATGGTCCGGACTATGGACATTTCTATTCCGTTTATGCAGACTGTCGTCATGACAAACGGCAACCTGATTTTCCATTTCGTTGACTTTTGTCCGGACTGAAGTCCCCGGACAGACGAATTGAATGACACTTGTCATGACGACAGTCTCCGTTTGCCAAAAATGATGCAGGAGGCGTTTTTATGTTAATAGCGGTGGATGCAGGACGTGCCTTTGTAAAAACAGTAACGGGAAACCAAAAATTCTCATTTCCAAGTAAAGTTTCAAAAGCGAGAAAAAGAACATTTGTACAGACATTGGAGGAAGATATCGAGCTCCGGTATCAAGGGAAGGAATATTTTATCGGGCAACTGGCAGAGCGGGAAGGGTCTTTCACAAGACAGATGATGACCGAAAGCAAAGTCAATGTGGAAACGGTATTGTTGATCCTGACGGCTTTGTTTAAAGCAGGAGCGATCGGGGATGTAAAATTAGTCACCGGCGTGCCGATCAACATGTATAAAGAGGAAGAAAGAGCGAGGCTTCGTGCCAAGTTGGAGGGAGAGCACGAAGTGGTCTTAAACGGTACATATCGAAAGATCAATATCACCAAAGCCGCGATCACCATTGAGGGAGGAGCGGCCTATTGGGTGCACCGGCGCATGGGAACGGTGCGTATCGTGGATCCGGGAGCCCGGACGACAAACTATGCCACGTTTAAAGACGGGATTTTTATTGACCGGGAGAGCGGAACGTTGCCAAAAGGATGGGATAATGTGCGGGAAGCCGATCCGGAGGAAATGGCGGCCATGATCGTCGGACATTTGGGAGGAATGTGGTCCACGACCGATGTGGTCGAGTTGATCGGCGGAAAGGCAACGGAATTGGTGGAGCCCTTCAAACATGTGGGTTTCATCCACGCCACCAGTTTTGGCAATCCGCAATATGCCAATGCACTCGGTTATTATGCACTGGGAAAGGAGACGCTCGGTGAATGAGGGAATATAAAAAGAGGGAAAGAAGACAAGTTTCCTTTAATACCGAAGATGCGGTGGAACTGGAACTGCTCAAGTTGGCAGACCGGGAAGACATCAACTTTTCCGGACTTGTCAAAAACCTGTTGTTTGCCTATTGCATGGGCCAATTGCAACCTGCCAAAGATCTTTCTCCCGTGAAAAATTCCCGGATGCTGTCGAGTCAAAATGTACCTCCATCCTCTTTTCAAGAGATTAAAGCCAGTGGCATCCCGTTTGATTATTAAGTTTATATAGAATAGGAGAGAGAGAATATGAAGCCTCATTCTTTTCAAATCCCGTATTCTGTCGTTGACAAACTCCCTCCCATGGAACGATTCGTTTACTACGAACTGAGCCGCTTGGCCTCTCCTGTCGCTAAAAAAGATACCATTTTCAGAGTGAATATTCCGCCACGGGGGCTGATTATCAACCATTTCCGGTTGGCCAAGGAAATGGATTTTCCCTATTCGCGTGTTTCCTTTGCCATGGAACAGTTGGAGAAAAAAGAATTGATTGAAATTCATCCCTTAAACAACAAGGAGTTCCGATCCTACTATCTGGTCTATGTAAGAAAAGTTTACCAGGAAAATGAAATCCCCTTGTCTCCTCCCGAATTTTCGTTTTAAAGAAAAAGGCTGGCGCTGGCGTCAGCCTTTTACAACATCCGGGACCGGTTTTGGCGGCGAACCAGTTCCTGCACAAAGTACGAAGCGACATCCGGGGCCAATGTGCCGGGGCCGAAACCGGCATCAAACCCCAACTCCAAAGCCAGTTCATGATGAATGCGGGGGCCTCCGCATATCAGGATAAACCGGTCCCGCACCCCTTCCGCTTCCATCAATTCCACCAACCCGGTAAGCGTTTGGATGTGGGCCCCTTTTTGGGTCACCACTTGGGAAACCAAAATCACATCGGCCTTTTTCTTTAAAGCTTCTTCCATCAACACTTCGTTTTCAACCTGGCTTCCCAGATTGTAAGCCTCGATTTCCGGATACCGTTCCAGTCCGTATTCCCCGTGATAACCTTTCATATTCATGATCGCGTCAATGCCGACCGTGTGTGCGTCCGTTCCGGTGCACGCCCCGACCACAACCACTTTCCTTCCGATGTTCTCCCGGATATACTGATTGATCTGATCAAAATCCATGCGGACACTGTCCACTTTCGGAACCCGGATGGCCGTGAAATCAACGGCATGGCGGCATTTTCCGTAAACGATGAAGAAAGTGAAGCCTTCCGTCAGGTCTTTCATATGGTACACTTGCGGTTCATCCAGCCCCATTTTCATCGCCAGTTGTCTGGCTGCTTCCCGGGCTTCTTCACCATACGGAACCGGCATGCTGAAACTCAGCTGGACCATGCCGTCATTCAGTGTGTCGCCATACGGTTTCACACGGGTCAAATCCGCCTTCAACGTCCAACCCCCTCCCTTGGTTTCAATCCGAGACGCAACCGGAGTTCCGCTTCAATCGGGTTATAATAGTCACGGCTTTTTTTGAGAACCCCTTCCAGCCCCTTTCCTCCGGTCCTTGACCGTTTCACATCGGCAAACATGCCTTTTTCCAAAGCATTAAACAAGCCGGTTTCACGAATTTCTTCCAATAGTTTCATCGCTTCCTCCAAAACATGGCGGGCTCTTTGTTCGATGCGCCCCCCTGGCCGGAAGCAGATTTCTTCTCCCAAATGGCGGGCATTGCGGAAAATGTACCGGGCATTTTCGATGGCCAGTTGCCGGTCATGGATATGTGGTGTATGCATGGCTTCGGTCATCATGCCAAGCAATTGCACCCCTTGGTTCGTCATGATGCCGACCAAATTAAACAGTGCATTTTGGATATGGCCCTTAAAAATATTTCCGGTCATGTGTTTGGTCGGCGGCATATACTTCAAGGGGGCATTGGGAAAGATTTGCCTTGCCATCTGGGCCTGGGCAATTTCCCACAGCAACCCGTCTTCCAAATCCGGATTCATTTCAAACGCATGGCCGAGTCCCATTTGCTCCGGGGGAAGTCCCGACAACAGCGCCAACTGTTCATTGATGAATTGCGACGCCAGCACGGTATGCGCGCTTTTTACGGCATCGGCTGTTGTCAAATAATTGTCTTCCCCGGTATTGATCATGATGCCGGCATAACTGTTGATCATGCGGGAAAACGATTGGTCGATCAGGGTTCGCTGCATGTTGATATCCCTGAACAAAATCCCGTACAGGGCATCATTCAGCATGACATCCAACCGCTCAAACGCTCCCATGGCGGCAATTTCCGGCATGCATAACCCCGAGCAATAATTGCACAGATAAATATACCGCCCCTCTTCCCGGCTGACTTCATCCAGCGCTTTCCGCATGATCCGGAAATTCTCCTGGGTGGCAAACGTCCCCCCGTACCCTTCCCGTGTCGCGCCATAAGGCACATAGTCCAGCAAACTCTGACCCGTGCTGCGGATCACGGCGATAATATCCGCCCCCTGGCGGGCCGCAGACTTGGCCTGCACAACATCTTCGTAGATGTCGCCGGTTGCCACGATCACATACAAATAAGGATTTTTTCTCTCCCCGGTTTTCCCGGTCCACTGCTGTCGCACCATCCGGTTTTTCCAAATCTCATCCAGAGCCAGAGCGGACATTTGCTTTCCTTTTTCCTGAATCTCAGCCAAGGGGGCACGGCGGAGTTGCACCAAATCCCATTTTCCCTCCGCCACTTGTTCCGCGACATACTGCGCCGAACACCCGTTGATCACCATCGCATTTAAAACCCAATAAGCGGCACCCGTTTCCAATTGTCCTCTTTCCAGCAAGTGATCCACAACCACATTGGCCAGCGGCACTCCATCTTCATTCACCCCGTCGATTCCAAAACAACGCAAAACCGTCCGTTCCACCGCAACCGTGGTGTGATCGGAAACCAACCGGTCCACTTGGGTGGCGATCTCTTTGGCCGCTTGACGCGCACGCGCGATTTTCTCAGGATCCAGCCTCAATTTATTCACTGTTCCTCCCCCGCTTTCTCCCCCGCTTGTTGTTTGGCCATCCGGATGATTTCGGGAGGCAGACCAATGGCTTCAGCAATCCGGATGGCTTCATGCGGGATGCTTTTTCGTCCCTCTTTGACCGGGATCAGCCGGTAATCCATCCTTTTTTCAAGAGCATCGGGAAGAAATGCACCGGCTTCGGCCATCCGCCTAGAAATCCCGGCCACTTGGTACAGGCGGATGCCTTTGACTTCCAGCACCTCCTGATAATGCGTCACATGCACGGAATAGTGCCGCTCTTTGGCAAGAAAAGCCGTGACGGCCCGGGCCAATGCCCCTCCTTCCACCGGATTGGTTCCGCTTCCCGTTTCATCCAACAACAACAGTCCCGTTCCCGGAAGCTGTAAAAACTCACGAAACCGGACCATTTCTGCACCAAAACGGCTTAGCCCTTGCCGGATTCCCTGTCCGTCACCGATCAAACCGGCAACCCAGGAAAACAAAGGCATGTCACAGGCGGCAGCCGGGACAAAAAATCCGTATTGCGCCAAGACAGCAATCAACCCGAATGTTTTTAATCCGACCGTTTTCCCCCCCATATTGGGGCCGATGATCACCGTCACCCCGCGCCGGATGGAACAATCCACACGGGTCATGGATTGTCCGCGTTCGTTCAGCTTTTGCTCCAAGGCAGGATGGAAAGCGCCTTTCACCCGGAATTGATTTTTGGACCAGCGCGGGCGGACTCCTTGCCAGTGTTCGGCCGCCCGGATCCGGGCCCATTGCAGATCAAGCCGGGTGATGTGAACCATCCATTCACGGAAATCCGGGACCAACGGGACCAGTTCTTTTACCAACCACCAGTTGATTTCCTGTTCGATCCGGGCGATCTGTTCTTCCCATGCGGCAATTTCACACGACAAGGGATGCTCGTTTTTTAAGCGGTAAACCGATTCATGGGACGTTTGCCGAACCAGCATCAATTCCGCCTCTTCTTTTAACAACCGGTCCCCTTCTGTATCCCGGGGCACCACCCATTCTCCAAACCGGTTGCAAGTTTGCCCGGTTTTTTCCGCAATCCTTACCGCCTTTTGTTCCTGATCCCGTTTGACTTTTGCCTGCAATTTCCTGAGCGTTTTTCTGGCTTCTCTCAAACGGTCATCATAGGCATCATCAAACCAAAAAGAAGATGTGTGCGTTTTGGCGGGATTTAAAAGGAGAAAAGCCTTTTCGCACCGCTTTTCCATCGCTTTGTTTTTGAGAATCATGCGGAAGAGCGTGGTTTGTTTCAACAGCGAATGGAGCTTCTGCGTGCTGTATAAAAAGGTTTTCAGTTGGAACCATTCGGTCAAGTCCAATAACCGGAACTCCTCCAGTTTCCGTAATACAGAGGAAATGTCCGGGATTTCGGTGAGAAGGGCATGAACCGGTTCCCGTATGGAAAAAGCGTCAAATTGCTTTTTGATCTCTGCTTGCTCTTGTAAACATTGCTGCCAGGCTTCTTCCTCTCCCGGCAAAAACGGCCGGCAATCCTTTTGCTCTCTTCCGTAAGGGGTGAGCGGCTGAAACAAGTCCAGGCAAACCGAGAGGCCGATTTCTTTGGCAGTACGCTCATCACAAAACATCACACCACACTCCCTGCTCATGCCGGTCCCTCATCACATCCACCACGGGGACGGGAAAGAAAAGGCGGCCGATTTTTTCTTTCATTTCCCCGGGGGGAAAGGAATATCCGTCCGGCGATTCCGGGTTGACGGCCACCTGAAGGAGACGGATCGGTTTCAGGACGCGAATCTCCCCTCCTTGCTTGTAAAAACGGCGAAGCACCGGCATACTGACAAATAAATGCGTAATGTCCGGAACGATGATGCGGACGGCCCTCCGGGAGCGGAGAAAAGTTTGCAACATCCGATCGGTCAACGCTCCGCTGATCGCCAGTGCCTGCCATTCTTTTTGCAACCATTCTCCGTCCTCCCGGACGGAAAACAAACCGGTGAAAGGAAGCAGTTCGATGCGGTTGCGGAGAACTCCGACCACCCGCTTTTTTTCCAAAGCCAAGGCTCCGGCTTTTTGTTCCGGAAAATGGCTGCATGCCTTCAAGCGCAGCAAGCGGCTCCATTCCCCGGCTTTGCGGAGGACCTCTGCAAAATTTGGATCAAGGGAAGCCCCGATGACGAGAATGGTTGCATCGGTCAGTTGGGGACTGGACGGCGATCTTCGGTCATAAGCCCCGTCCAACAGGATTTTTTGTGCACCGGCCTGCCTCAAAAACTCCATCGCCCGTTCCGCCCCGCTTTTGGAAGGAAGACCTGCCAACAGAACCGGTCCCTCCCGTTTGGCGCGGGCAATGAACACTTCCCCCATCACCGATTGGATTCCGCAGGATTGAATCACTTCCCAGTGCCCCGGTTGACGGTTCAACCAGTGAGCGGAAGTGGCCACCAGCATATTCTCCCTCACCCGGATCAAAGGCTTTTCCCTGCCGCTTATGGCATCATGTTTCTCCCCGTCCACGCCCATGCTTAATATCCCAAGCACACCGGCCTTGGGGGCATCGCGGATCAACGCATTCAACACGGTTGTTTTTCCGGCGTTTTTGGACAGTCCGATGACAGACAAGGAGGAGATATCCATTTTTAAGCCCATGGCCGGTTCCTTAAGACGGATGGACACGCCGGTCTTCCCGTGTCAATTGTTTCGGTTCCAGATTGATCCGTTCATCGTTCATCAAAGCGGCGATTCCCACTTGCTCCCCGGCTGCTCTGCAGTATTCACATTCTTCTTTGTTATGTGGTTGGTAATGGGTCGGCTCGGGATAACTGGTGATCACTCCTTCAAAATTGCGCAAAACGGTTTTTTCGGTGCTTTGCGAGATCAGATAATTCGGGCTGAGCGGAATTTTGCCTCCTCCTCCCGGGGCATCCACCACAAACGTGGGAACGGCATAACCGGAAGTATGCCCCCGCAAATACTCGATGATTTCCAATCCTTTGGAAACAGGAGTTCTGAAGTGCCCGATGCCTTCCGATAAATCGCATTGGTAAATGTAATAAGGCCGGACACGGATTTTCACCAACTCATGCATCAATTTTTTCATGATATGCGGACAGTCATTGACCCCGGCCAGAATCACGGACTGATTCCCCAGCGGCACCCCTGCATCCGCCAACATTTCACAAGCCCGTTTGGCTTCCGGCGTGATTTCCTTCGGATGGTTAAAATGCGTGTTCAGCCATACCGGATGGTATTTCTTTAAGATATTGCACAAATTTTCAGTGATCCGTTGCGGGAAAACAACCGGGGCCCTGGTTCCGATCCGGATGATTTCCACATGGGGAATTTCGCGCAGGTTTTTCAGCAAATACTCCAAAATCCGGTCGTTGACCAATAATCCGTCTCCCCCGGATAACAGCACGTCCCTGACCTCGGGTGTGTTTCGGATGTAGTCGAGGCAGGCATCCATCTGTTTTTTGGGAACGCCCATCCCGATTTGCCCGGAAAAGCGGCGGCGCGTACAATAGCGGCAATACATGGAGCATTGGTTGGTGATCAAAAACAGGACCCGGTCCGGATAACGATGGGTCAATCCGGGGACGGGGGAATCGGTATCTTCCAACAGCGGATCTTCCATGTCGTAAGGAGTGCGGTCCAATTCGGCAGAAACCGGCACCGATTGCATCCGGATGGGATCTTGCGGATCATCGGGATCCATCAACAGTGCATAATACGGCGTGATATTCAGCGGAATGGTCTGTTTGGAGATCTTCACCCCTTCGATCTCTTCCGGCGTCAAACGGATCACCTTGCTTAAGTCTTCAAACGTGCGGATGGTGTGCGTCAGTTGCCACAGCCAGTCATTCCACTGTTCCTCCGTCACATCTTTCCACAGTTCGATCTCACGCCAATCTCTCATCTGTCTCCGACCCCTTTCATTGATAGCGTTTGGCAAAAGCTTGAAACAACCGGTCACATTCCCGAAGAGACTGAAAAGCCAACGTTGCGTGCCCGGGAGCATAGCCGTTTCCAATCATCATTTGCACGTCCTTGCCCATTCCTTCGGCTCCCAAAGCTGCTTTGGTAAACTGTACCGCCATGCTGAAGAAATAAACCAATCCTTGATCCCGGGTGGCCAAAATGGAGGAAAGCTCCGTATCACAAGCGTTGACACAGTTGATGGTCAAATCAGCCAGCTTCCCGCAGGTGGCTTTGTGAACCGCCTCATAAACCGCCATCGGATCCGTGGCATTCAACCGGATCACTTCATGGACCAGCCCAAGGGAACGGATTTCCCGACATGCCTTTTCGCTGGCCTCAATGGCGATCACTTGCCCGGACTTGCCCGCTTTTTTCCATGCCTGATACAAACTGAGCATCCCCGACTTTCCGCCGGCTCCCAGCACCACCACCCGGTCCTGCGGCCGGACCAGACGGGCCGTTTGGGCAGGGGCACCACATACATCCAACACAGCCAGTGCCACTTTTTCCGGGATGTCATCCGGCAAAAGGGCAAATGGTCCGCTTGCAAACAGGACGGCCCGCCCCTTGATTTCGACTTGACCGGTATCCATGTGTATTTTTTTGATTTTTTCGATGTGAAGCGGCGTCAGTGTCAGGGATACCAAGGTGGCAATTTTCATCCCTTTTTTGACGTCACGGGATGGAAAACGGGGGCCGGCCTCTTGCACCGTGCCGATCAACATGCCGCCGGATCCCGTCACCGGATTGTGCATTTTACCGCGTCGGGAAACAATGGACAAAATCTGTTCTTCCACCTTGCCGGCGTCATGGCGTGCTTCTTCTTTCAATTGCTGAAAAGAAGCGGAATCAATGTTTAAGCAATCCACTTCAATCAGCAGTTCATTGTCATAAACCATCGGATCCGCATTCAGCTTCCAAGCCGGTTGCGGCAACGCGCCGGCCGGTTCCATCACACGATGCAAACCATAGGGGTGGCCTTTCGGATAAATCAAGTCGTTCCCTCCTCTCGCCCTTTATTCATGCAAATCCGGTGCCAACCGAAAACACGGGGCATCCCGGGTTTTTTAACATAAAAAAAAGCCCATTTTTGGGCACTTTTTAAACCGAGTTGATTTTCTTCAATTTGTATTGCAGGGTCTGGCGCGGAATCCCCAACCGGCGGGCTGCTTTTAACACATTGCCTCCGGTTTCTTTCATCGCCTGCCGGATCAACCGGGTCTCCACTTCTCTCACCACTTCCCGCAGCGACTTGCTGTTTTCTTTGAATAAAGTTGATAATTGGATCCCGGCATCGGATTTTCTGTTTTTGAAATGGGCGGGCAGATGGTCGACGCTCAGTTTTTTTTCGGTCGCCAACGTCAAAGCCCCTTCAATGGTATGTGCCAACTCCCTGACATTTCCGGGCCAATGGTACTGATGGAACAGCCGGAACACTTCATCGTCGATTTCTCCGGCCGGCGAATCGATTTCGGCCTTTAACTTCCTGAAAAAATAACGGGTCAAACATGGGATGTCGTCTTTTCGCTCCCGCAAAGGAGGAAGATGAATTCCCACCACATGGATGCGGTAGTACAAGTCTTTTCTCAACTTTCCTTTTTGCATGCTGATGAGCAGATCTTCGTTGGTCGCCACAATTATCCGCACATCCACCGAACGGAATCTCGCATCCCCGACGCGCCGGACACCGCCTTCCTCGAGTGCCCGCAATAATTTGGCCTGCAACTCAATCGGCATCGATTGGATTTCATCCAGGAACAACGTTCCTCCATCTGCCAATTCGAATAATCCCGGGCGATCTTCGGAACCTGTAAACGCTCCTTTCACCGTGCCAAATAAGATCCCCTCCAGCAAAGTTGACGGAATCGCCGCGCAATTTTGCACAATGAACGGCCCCTTCACACGACCGGAGGCACTGTGAATCGATTGGACAAACAATTCCTTTCCGGTTCCAGTCTCACCGACCACCAAAACGGGAGATTTGGTTTGCGCAGCCCGCTTGGCTTTCTCGATTTCCTTCAGCATAACCGGGTTTTGCGTCACAATATCGGCAAACTGGTAAAAGGATTGTTTTTTTGAAGTTAAGCGGCGAGGCGTCGGGTTCATTTTTTCTTGCAAGTGAATCACCTGGTCGGACAATTCCTTGACCTGCGTGATGTCGCGCGAAATTTCAGCAGCTCCCACCACTTCCCCACGGACCCGGAGCGGAATGGTGCGGTTGACGGTCAGCACCCTCTGTCCTCTCCGGTTCATAAACGACTGCTGTTTTTCTTCGATGGATTTTCCCGTTTGCAGCACGTTCAAAAGTGTACTCGTTTTCTGTGTCAACGAGGGAAATGCCTCAAGCACATGGACGCCCATGACTTCGTCAATCTCCATCCCGTCCAGCTTGGAAGCCGCTTTGTTGTAAAAGACCGTCATTCCCCGGGCATCCACGATATGCACCCCTTCATTCAAACAATCCAGAAACCGGCAAATCATTTTTTTGGACAAGCGGGTATGAATCAGACCAAATTCCTCCTTCCGCGGTTGGTGCCGAAAAATAATCAGAATTGTGCTTAAAATTCATCACTATCCATTGTACCGCATTATCCGGACAAAAAACAGGAGGGGATTTCCCTCCTGTCAATCGGATTTTTTCTCTCCTTCAGATTCGGGGACCGTTCCCCACATCTGCAATAAATTGTCGATGGTGTATTTTTCTTTCCGGTTCTCTGATTTCTTGTCGAGACTGTATATGGTGATTTTGGCAATTCCCTCACCCGATATGGGCATGATCGCTTCTTTGGGAATGTTGACTTCAAAATCCACCGTTGTAAAATCTTGATCCTTGTCTTTGTGAAAGGTGACCGAACGGCCGTTTAACACCGACCGAGAACTGAATCCATCCACCACATAAATATCATAATAAAAAGTCCGTCCCTTAAGGTCATTGTTGACTTTGAGGGTCACCTCGTACTCGCCGTCGGCTCC
Source organism: Thermoactinomyces vulgaris (assembly GCF_005886755.1). Lineage (NCBI taxonomy): Bacteria > Bacillati > Bacillota > Bacilli > Caryophanales > Thermoactinomycetaceae > Thermoactinomyces > Thermoactinomyces vulgaris. The sequence continues at coordinate 283,502 of NZ_CP039710.1, read as the reverse complement.
CTTCACCTCAAAATCACGAAACATTTTGCTTTCGGTCTTTTCTTCTTTGGGTATTTCCTTCCACCATTTATGGTTCCATTCAGGCCGCGACTCGTTTGCCGGTGTTTGCGAAACCGTCGGGGAGGAAGAAGGAGGATCCGGCTTTTTTTCCTGCTTGGTTTCCCCGATCATTTTGATGCCGAATGTCAGCAGGAAAAGTCCGACAACCGCCACACCGGACAAGATCCCGATTTTTTTGGGGCTGAATTTGGTTGATTTTTTCTTCTTCGGCCGGTCCACCGGCAACATATAAGCATCCGGCTTTTCCAGGGCTTGTTGCAAAGCGTGTTTCAATTCCACTGCCGTTTGGTACCGTTTTTCCGGATCCTTTTCCAACGCCCGCATCAGCACTTGCCGCATCGATTCAGAAATATCCGGATTGTAAGTTGTCGGGTCCGGAACCGGATCGTGCAAATGTTTCAAGGCAATGGAGATGGAACTGTCCCCGTTAAAAGGAACTTTTTTGGTCAACATCTCATAAATCACGATTCCCAATGAATATAAATCCGAAGAGTAGTCCACCTTTCTCCCTGAAGCTTGTTCCGGGGAGAAATAATGAACAGATCCCATGACATAACCAGTTTTGGTTTTGACGGTGGCGGCACTGGGCAAATGCGAAATCCCGAAATCGGTCAGCTTGTAACGTTGGTCGGAACCGACCAGAATATTGTGCGGTTTGATGTCACGGTGAATAATCCCGTGACGATGGGCATGAGACAAACCGTCACATATCTGTGAAGCAATTTTCACCGCTTTTTCCGGCGGGAAAGGACCTTCTTTTTTAATGAGGTCAATCAACGACGGACCGTCCACATACTCCATCACCATGTAATAGATGGAACCTTCCCGCCCCACATCATAGACACTGACAATATTGGGATGGGACAAACTGCCGGCCGCTTTCGCCTCCCGGATAAAGCGCCGGACAAAATCCTGGTCATGAATCAGCGAATTGTTCATCACTTTGATCGCAACATACCGGTCAATCACCAGGTCCTTTGCCTTGTATACAACCGCCATGCCGCCCCCGCCCAGAGAGTGAAGGATCTCATATCTCTCCGCCAGCTTCATTCCTTCCATAATCATTCTATCTCCTTAATCGCAGTGTTTATTATCCAAATCATTTCTTTCATTCCCAAGCCACGAAAAAAGGTCTGAGCATCTCTATTAAAACTCGGTTTTCAGCGATAGAATGTTACATTTTTTCAAACATTCATTCAACATGTGAAAAATACCCCTGTGATGATGGCATAAAAAAAGCCAGAAGGGATTTCCCCCTCTAGCTAGTATAACATTACATTTGCTCCGGTGCGTCCACTGCGATCAAATTTAATCCGTTCCGGATCACTTGGGCAATGCCTTGAAGCAAAGCCAGTCTGGCCCGCGACAGGTTGACATCATCGCTGATGACGCGATGGGCGTTGTAATAACGATGGAAGTCGGAAGCCAACTCATACAGATAACGAACCAACTTGTGGGGGGCCAGCTGTGCGGCCGAGGAAGCAATCTCGCCCGGAAAACTTCCCAATTTCTCCAACAAGTCGTATTCCTGTTCCTCCCGGAGCAATTTCAAATCTTCGCGGTCTCTGGAAGGAGTGATGCCTTTTGCCTCCGCCTGGCGAAACACGCTCATCATCCGGGCATGGGCATATTGGACATAGTAAACCGGGTTTTCATTGGACTTGGAAACCGCCAAATCCATGTCAAAATCCAAATGCGTGTCCGGACTTCTCATGACAAAAAAATACCGGGCGGCGTCCGTTCCCACTTCTTCCATCAAATCGACAAGTGTCACGGCTTTGCCGGTCCGTTTGGACATCTTGACCAGTTCACCGTTTTGGAACAATTTCACCATTTGCGTAATCACGATTTCCAATTGATTCGGGTTATAACCCAAGGAAGCCAGCGCTGCTTTCATCCGGGCGATATAGCCATGGTGGTCGGCTCCCCAAACATTGATCAACCGGTCGAATCCCCGGTGGAATTTATTGCGGTGATAAGCGATATCCGGGGTTAAATACGTGTAAGAACCGTCTTTTTTGATCAGGACACGGTCTTTGTCATCCCCAAATTCCGTGGACTTCAGCCACAAAGCCCCGTCCTTTTCATAGGTGTAACCCCGTTCCTTCAACGCCTCCAGGGTTTCTTCCACGGCACCCGATTCATAAAGCGAGGTTTCGCTGAACCAGACGTCAAATTCCACACGGTATTTGGCCAAATCTTCCCGGATTTTGTCAAGCAGGCGCTTTTTCCCGTATTCACGCAATTTTTGAATCCGTTCTTCCCGGTCGATCTTTAACAGGCGGTCGCCTTCTTTCTCCACCAGCTCTTTGGCCAGGTCGACGATATCTTGCCCGCGATAACCGTTTTCCGGGAAGGAAACGGGCTGCCCCAGCTGTTCCAGATAACGGGCTTCCAGCGACAAAGCCAACATTTGGATTTGGTTTCCGGCATCATTGATGTAATATTCACGGGTGACATCATATCCGGCAGCTTCCAACAGATTGCACAAGGCATCGCCCACCGCCGAGCCTCTGGCATGGCCCAAATGAAGGGAACCGGTCGGGTTGGCGGAACAAAACTCGACATTTACTTTTTCGTTCTTCCCGGCCGGGGATTGTCCGTAATTTTCTTTTTGGCGGTCGATCTCATCCAAAACATCGACCAAAAAGCTGCGGTCCAAGAAGAAATTGATGAACCCGGGGCCTGCGATCTCGATTTTTTCAATGTGATTCTTCTCTTTGTCCAAGTGTTCCACAATTTTGGCCGCGATTTCACGCGGATTTCTGCGTGCCACTTTGGTCAGTTGCATGGCAAGGTTGGTGGCCCAATCCCCGTGCTCTTTTTCCCTCGGCACTTCCAGCAAAATCTCCGGAATCTCTTTTTCTTCAGCAAGTCCGGACTGAATCACCGCTTGTTTCAGTTCCTGTTTCAACGTCTCTTTTTTCTGCTCAAGCAGACTCATTCCATGATCCTCCCATCCACCGTAAACTCAACTGGTATTTTCCTAAATTTTGTTGACCCATATGTAATAAAAAGGAAAAATCAATCCATCCTTCCTGCCCTTTAAGTTTCCGCTCATACGCCAACGTGGTGACTTCCATTTCCGTGGTCCCGGCAGGTGTGTGAACCACGCTTCCCAACGTCTTCCCCGGTTCGTAACTTTGCCGGTAGGAAACAGCGCCTTGCCGGATGATCGTGACTCTTTCCGGCATGGACTTGACGGAGGTTTTCACTTCCTCCCGGGTTCCGCTGTTTTCCTCGTATTTCAGGATCCACTCTCCGTTTTCCTTTTCTTGAAAGCGGCCGTTCACTTCTTGTTTGATCACATCCGGTTCCTGGTCCGGTTCCGATTGAATGACCGATTCAATATAGATCTTGACCGGAATCATCATCCTGCCCCTTTCTGTCTAATATTAGTATCTTATCACTGGTTTTTGCCGTTTGCCAATCTTGAAGGCAGCATATGAAAAAACCCCCTTTATAAGGGGGAAACGGCACCGGACGTGACGTTTTTTTACGATTTTACAAAACCGAGCAGCATTTCGCGAACCAGTTTCGCCGCCAAAATGGGGGTTTGCTCACTGTGATCGTAGCAAGGCGCCACTTCGACCAAATCGGCACCGACCACACGCACTTCCGACCGGGCGATCGCATGGATGGCCTGCAACATTTCCCGCGTCGTGATCCCCCCCGGTTCCGGCGTTCCCGTTCCCGGAGCGTGCGCAGGATCCAACGCATCGATATCGATGGTGACATACACCGGACGCCCTTTTAGTTCCGGCAGGCATTGATTCAACGGCTCCACCACATCAAACGGATAAAAATGAATCCCGGCCTCCCCGGTATACATCACTTCTTCTTTGGTCATGGAGCGGATGCCAAACTGATAAAGATTTTCTCCCCCGATCCGCTCGGCGATTTTGCGCAAAGGGGTGGCATGGGAATAAATTTCCCCTTCATAATCGGTACGCAAATCGGCATGGGCATCGATATGGATCACCGCCAGGTCGGGATAAGCCCGATAAACTTCCTCCACCACCGGCCAGGTCACCAAATGTTCCCCTCCGAGCCCCAAGGGGAATTTCCCGGCATCCAGAACTTTTCTCACGAACTGCCTGATACACTGCAAGCTTTTTTCCGCATTCCCGAAAGGAAGGGGAATGTCCCCGGCATCAAAATAAACCACTTCCGACAACTCGCGTTTTAAATAGTGGCTGTATTCCTCATGAACCAGGGAGCTTTCCCGGATCCTCGCCGGGCCAAAGCGGGAACCCGGGCGAAAGCTGACGGTCCAGTCCATCGGCATGCCATAAATCACGGCTTGAGCCCGGTCAAAATCATCGCTTGCTCCGATAAACACGTTTCCGGAATACTTCTCGTCAAAGCGCATCGTTTTCCTCCCCATCCTCTAACAGCTCCTCAACAAACCGGGGCAAATCGAACAAAGCATGATGCATTTTCGGATGATAATAACGGGTGTCCAAATCGCGAATGGACTGTTCATCCACATCGAGCGGATCATATTTTTTGGACCCGATGGTAAAGCTCCACAATCCGCTGGGATAGGTGGGAATGCTGGCCGTATAAAGGCGGGCGATCGGGAACGTTTGGGAAATGTCCCGGAACACCTGGCGGATCAGCGGCCGGTTAAACCACGGGGATTCCGTTTGGGCAACCATGATCCCATCTTCTTTCAAAGCTTCGTAAATCCCTTCATAAAACGGTTTTTGGAACAGTCCCACCGCCGGCCCGACCGGTTCGGTGGAATCCACAATAATCACATCGTATTTTCCTTTATTCTCCTGAATATGGCGCACGCCGTCCGTCACTTGGATGTCCACCCGCTCATCGTTCAACTTGCCGGCAATTTGCGGGAAATATTTTTTGGAGGTTTCAATCACTTTTCCGTCGATCTCAGCCAAAACCACTTTTTCGACGGAAGGATGGCGCAAAACTTCGCGGACGACGCCTCCGTCTCCGCCACCGACAATCAAAACATGTTTCGGCTTTGGATGCGTGTTCATGGCCACATGGCTGATCATTTCATGATAAACAAATTCATCGCGGTCGGTGGTCATCACCATTCCGTCCAAAACCAGCATCTTGCCGAATTCTATGGTATCTATGACATCCAAAGATTGATACTCTGATTTGTCGTGATATAAGGTTTGCTTAATTTTTGTGGTAATTCCGTGGTTTTTGGTTTGTTTTTCCGTATACCACAATTCCATGTCCATCTTCCATCCAATCTCCTTTCATCCTGTCCACACTGACCAGATCCATAACATACTAAGAATAATGCATGTTTTAAGTGGTTACAATCATTTTTCCCGGGAAATACAAACATAATTTTTTCAGGTATATTTTTCCTGATGGCTCCGCATAATACCCTTTGTCAACTTGTTGGAAGGAAGGAGCCTATTTGTGAATAAACAGGATTTCCCAACCGGTGTCCAACCCGGGCATGTCCCCCGCCTTGCGAAAATCATCCTGCGTCTTGCACGCATGATTAAATTGGCATTCATCAGCGTCATCCTTTTTTCCCTTTTCTGCGGGCTTGCCTTACTGTACCTGAAAGGGCGCCCGCTCCCTCCTCCCGATACATACGCCAGTTCCATGATGCTGGATGACCGTGGAAGGGTGATCGGCTCTTTGGATCACGGGGAACCCCGGGACATCATCCGTTTGAATCAACTTCCCAAATCTTTGATCCATGCCACCTTGGCGGCCGAGGATAAAGATTTTTACCGCCATCACGGATTTTCCGTTTCCGGAATCGTGCGGGCCGTTCTCGCCAACTTAAAAGCGGGCGGGGTGGTGCAAGGGGCCAGCACCATCACCCAACAATTGGCCCGAAACCTTTATTTGACGCATGACCGGACCTGGACCCGGAAACTGAAAGAAGCGATCTATACGTTGCAATTGGAGTTGCATTACACAAAAGATGAAATCCTGGAACTGTATTTCAATGAGATCTATTACGGCCACGGGGCTTACGGAATCGGACGGGCCTCCAAAATGTATTTCAACAAAAAGCCGGAAGAATTGAGTTTGGCTGAATCCGCCCTCTTGGCAGGGATTCCCCGCGGGCCTTATTATTATTCCCCTTACCGCCATCTCAACCGGGCTAAAAAGCGGCAACATCACATCCTGGATCTGATGGTGAAAAACCGGTTCATCTCGCCGGAAGAAGCCGAAGCAGCCAAGAACCAGGCCGTCAGCATGCATCCCTTGTCCCGATCCAAGCCGGCCAAAGCCAGTTATTTCCGCGATTACATTATCCAAACCGCGGTCACCCGGTACGGGCTGGACGAATCGCTGGTCAGAAGCGGCGGGCTTAAAATCTACACCACCTTGAATGCAGACATGCAAAAAGCGGCGGAAAAAGCGGTGCAAAACCATACCCAAAATGACAAAGACCTGCAAGGAGCCCTGATCTCCGTGGATCCGGCGACCGGTCACATTAAAGCCATGGTGGGGGGGAAGGATTATCAACAATCTCAATACAACCGGGTTTTTGCCCGGAGACAACCCGGTTCGTCCTTCAAACCCGTCGTCTATTTAAGTGCATTGGAAAACGGTTTTACCCCCCTGTCCAAAATCATGAGCCGTCCCACCATTTTTCAATTCGGCGGGGACACTTACACGCCCCGCAATTTTCATCAGCACTATGCGAACCGGCTGATCACGTTGAGAGAGGCGATTGCCCGTTCGGATAACGTTTATGCCGTTGGAACGCTGGCCAAAATCGGCACCGAACCGGTGATCGAAACCGCCCGCCGGCTCGGGATCAAAAGCCCGATTCAAGCGACCCCTTCGCTGGCCTTGGGAAGCTATCCCGTTTCCCCGTTTGAAATGGCGCAAGCATATGCCACTCTGGCAGCCGGCGGCATCAAAAAACCGCTAATCGGGATTACCAAAATCGTCGATCCGTTTGGACGGGTCCTGGTCGAAGAAAAGACCGCACCCGAGCGGGTGGCTTCTCCGGCACACACCTTTGTGCTGACAAAACTGCTGGAAAATGTGTTGAAACCGGGTGGCACCGGTTACCGGGCAGGACATCTGTTCCATCAGCCCGCGGCAGGAAAAACCGGAACCACCGATTGGGACGGATGGTTGTCCGGATACACACCGAATTTGGTCACAACAGTGTGGGTGGGTTATGACCAAGGGAAAAAGCTTCCTTATCACAAAGCGCGTCTCGCTCAAAACATTTGGGCCGAGTACATGAATAAGGCAACCGGAAAGCAACCGGCCCGTATCTTCGCCATGCCGTCCGGTGTAAAGGCCGTCTATGTGAATCCGGAAGAAGGGAACATCGCCGCCCCCGGGTGCATGGGTAAACAAGCATATTTGGAGTATTTTGTGGCCGGCACCGAACCGGTCGTGTCCTGCACTCCGTCTCATATCCCCCGGAAGAAAAAGCCTTCCATGCTGGAACGTTTCCTCCGCTGGTGGAAACACGGATAAAAAAACACCCCGGCTTTATGGATGCCGGGGTGTTCCCGTATTTTCAACAATCTTGGCTTCCTCCCACTTCTCCCTCTCCATCGGCAAACAAACCGTCATTGTAGATGGTGATCATCCCTGCTGATTCCAATTCTTGCATCACTTGGAACATGCTTTGTCTTTTGTGTTCCGGCAAGGACCGGACATATAAGTTGATTTGTTGCTTGGGGACATTGGCCCGGTAATGGACTCCCCCGTGTTTGGCAAAAAGATCGACCGAATTGAAATCACGCATGAAAAAACGCCTCCTTTGCCATTTATGTTGACTCAAAGGAGACGAAAATATCATCCATTTCCAAATAAAAAACAGCGAGCGGGTATGCTCGCCATTTCCGTGTCCTAGCAAAAGATTCCGAAACCACAAATCAAGTGTACCCCTGCCGGTCAACCCCGGCAAGATATATGTTGATTTGTTCACGAACCGTTCACTTTTTGGACAATTGTTCCTTCAACTCATCCCCACTGTTTTCCCACATTTCCTTATTATGCCGGATCAAAAATTCCTTCAGGGCTTCTCTCTCCCGGCCGCCCAACTCGTTGATTTTGATTTTGCGCTTCAGGGCATCATCCATCCGGTTCACGTGAAAGGCCAGATTTTTCCACCCTTTCCGCTTTTCCCGGTCAATGCGCATCGGACAAGCGGTAACGCCTGCATAGTAAGGCCCTTTTTCGCTCCGGTCGGCGGCCACCCAGATAACCCAATAGTCCTTTCCTTCCGGAACTTCTTCCGGATTGGCCGTAAATTTGATGCCGCGCTCCACCGCACTTTTGGCATGAAGAAGCCCCAAATCGATTTTTACTTCATCCCCGTCAATCAGAAGTGAGGACAAATTGCTGAGATTCAAAGTTCCGGTATAGTAACTGCCGTGGATGCTGTTGGATGTGTTACCGAGAATCTGAAATTGCGTCTTCTTTTTGTCTGCCATTCTTCATCCTCCTTCCTTTTATTTTACAGCACGTTCAGCCCGATGGGCAAAATCGGTTTTCTTTTTTTCGGATAACCCTTTTCGATCCGCCCTGTTTTCTTCTTTCAGGCGCTTATGGCCGGTGATCGGGCTTACCTTTGCTTCCTCCTTCCATTTCAAGGCGATGGTGCGTTCCGCTTTTTGCATCATGGCGGCAATTTTCCGGGACACTTCCGGGCTGATCGAGACTTTTTTTCCGCCGGCTGCCGGCTTCTGTAACACGGCAACTTCCCCCTGTTTTTGCTCCTCTTTCCTCGGTTCCGCCTTTTGAACGGAAACGACGTTTCTTTCCGGTGCCCCCGGATCGGGATCCGCCTCCAGATGGTGGTTTTGGCCTTCATCAACTTCTTGGCACAAGCTTGCTTGTTTAAGTGGCAGATAAATCTGGAAAGTGGTCCCACGGCCCGGACGGCTGTTCACCGTGATTTGCCCGCCATGCTCCGAAATAATGCGCTGACAAATGGAAAGCCCCATGCCGGTTCCATCGCCTTTGGTGGTGAAAAAAGGATCGAAAATCCGGGAGAAATCTTCCGGATTGATTCCGTTTCCATTATCTTTGACAGTGAGCAGGACATACTGGTTTACCCGCTTCCAGCCCACTTCCACCCTTCCTTTTTCGTTCAGGGCTTCCAACCCGTTTTGGATCAGGTTGATCAAAACTTGTTTGATTTGTTCCGGATCCGCCTCGATCTCCATGTCTTCCTCCGGCGGATCTTGTTTCAATTCATGCCCCATCAACAACGATTTGGGTTCCAATAAACTTAACACGTCACTCATCAACTGATTTAAAGAAAAGCGCGTCACTTGTTTCGGCTTGGATTCACTCAGGTTCAAAAACTGTTTCAAAAGATCGTTGATCCGGTCAATCTCCGGCAAAATGATGGACTCCCATTTTTTCACGGCTTCCGATTCCGCCGCCGATATCTGCACAAATCCCCGGATCGACGTCAACGGATTGCGGATTTCATGCGCCAGCCCCGCAGCCAGTTGGCCGACCGCCGACAATTTTTCCATATGCCTTCTTTGCTCCTCCTCTTTGTGGCGAATCCGGTTCTGTTCAATCCGCAACCTTTCCTCAGCCAAGCGGATCAATTCCCCTCCGGTGCTGGCTTCCCGCGGATAACTGGCAAACCCGACGCAATATTGAATGATGCTTTGCTCGGTGCGGATGCCGGCCATGATCGCTTCAATGGTCTCCAAAAGACGACGCAACACCGATTCGTCCCCCATCAATCCGATCGCATACTGATCCCCGTCATAGCGGGCCAGCTTGGCAGAAGGAGGAAGATGTTTTTTCAGTTGACGGGCAATCTGCACAAGAATGCGGTCGCCCGTCTCAATGCCTTCTTCAATGTTGATTTGCCTGAACGAATTCAAATCAATGCAAATCACGTGATAGGCCGTTTCCGGCCAAAACCGCGACAAACTGCGAATCACCTGCTCCTGAAAACCGTGAAAGTTATACAGTCCCGTGAGCGAATCCCGGAGATACGTCTCATCCAGTTCCCGCTGGAAATCCCGGAGACGCTGATTTGCCTCATTCTTTTGATCAACGAGGAAACGGATTTTTTCCCTTTGTTTTTGCAATTCAAAAAATATATCCCGCACATGATTTGCCATCCAGGTGACCCATATAAATAAAAGCCCGTGGCTGATCAGCTCAATGATCATCAACCGGTTCCAAACCGTCAACGCCGAGATGACCAAATACACAGACAAAAAGGCAACCGCCACTTTATAGCTTTTTTCCTCATTGGACCGAAACAGGACATATCCCAATACAATCAGGTAAACAGTTAAAATCGGGATGGATAAAGTAAATAAATCCAATAATGCAATGGTCAACAAAACGGAAGCCATATATCCGTAGCGCGGAAACCGTTCCATCGTTTTTTTCGGAATCAATAACAAAAAGATCAACAATCCCGTGACCAATCCGACACTCATCCAATGCAAAAAGGGGTAGGCCGAAAATAATTTTTGGATTTCATAATAGAAAAAACCCTTTTCTGCCAGTGCATAATAATCCAACACGATGATCCGCACTCCCTTAGTTGCTATATTTTGTCAAAATTCATTCTTTATCTACATCCAGTGCAATTATTCTTCGTTGATTTCTTCCACTTGCAAATAAAATAATCCTTCAAACCTTGTTTTATTCGACAAAAATTGTCAAACTTCGATCCTCTGTCTGAAATCAAGCCAAATAAAATAGAGCCCGCACTCAACAGTAAACGGACTCTTTCATTCCTTCTGCCTGATTTTCCTCCACACTGTCATTCCTCTTTTTCCCATGATGTCGTTCATCTTTGTGTGCATTTATCTTTCCGTCATCAAACCCGCTTGTCATCCCAGATAGTTGACCAAATGGCTGAATCCTTTGGTGGCTTTATCCTTCCCCTCTGCATCCCCTTCGGTCGGGTACGGTTCTTCCATCGCGATCTGTTCCCGTTTGAGCAGGGTCAATTTTTGCGTGTCGTCCGGATAAGGGCGGTACATGCCTTGGGCTTCATGGGCCTCCATGCCGCCGTAAGGGACTTGTCCCATCATACGTTGCGGATATTGCGGTTGTTCATTCAGCAATGTGTGAACCACCGTTTCCTTCAAAATGTTTTTGATTTCCTCACTGCGGTAACCGCTTTCCAGCCCTTTGATCCATTGATAAACCGGACCGTCTTCCGGGGTGAACGTGACATTCCGCTGGGTGGGAACATACTCGCTTCTTTTTTGGATTTGCTCTTTCAACTGTCTTGCATCACAAATGGATTGCAACGGGAAATAGTTGTTTCTCAGATAAGACTGGATGCAGTATTTGACCAACATCGGGAATTGGCCTTTCGGCAAAATTTCGTACCAATAACGAACCAACCGGTCCTTTTTCCCCAGATATACGCCAACCGTAATGGAAGACATAAATACACCTCCAAAAAATCGTTAAAAAATTTTAAATACCTAGAATTAATATTAATGGTAACAGGTGTTATACAAGAACGTCAACGGGAAGACTTTGTCGAAACATGTTATATATTTTCGAAAACGAAAAAAACATGCTTTGCGCATGTACAAATCATTTAACCCGCAATGGTTTGCGTGATAATTTTTCTTCTTAAATTTTTAAACGATCATGGCATGGTTTTTCAAAATTCGACGGTACATCCGGGGATTATTCAAAGATCGGAACATTTTAAAGTCCGGACGGGTGTTGACTTCAAAAATCCAGATCCGCAAATCTTTATCCACCCCCAGATCAATGCCCAACTCTTTTAAACCGGGGAAAGCCGCATTTAATGTGCGGGCCGTCTCTTTGGAAAGCGCCTGGATCTCATTCATTAAATGAATCGTCCGGCTTGGATGCCCCGCCACCTGACACAACGCATGTTTTGCTTCCACCGGCAATCCTCCCTTGCAATGGTTGGTGACAATCTTGCCGGGAGCGGCCACCTTGGCGCAAACTCCGGTGATGTGCCAACGATGAAAAGGCTTTTGCAGATGAACCCGCAAATCAAACGGGCGTCCGCCGATTTCCCCCAGATCGATTCCCTGTTGGATGATATAGTTTTTCCCGGGGTGCATGCATTGGTTTAAATAATGGAAAAGCTTCCGGATCTCAATCACTTTTTTGCGGTTCAAAGTGCGGATCTCAATTTGCCCCCAACCTCTTTGTAACAACCGGACCGCCCCTGCACCGCCTCCTCCTTTATCCGGTTTGAGAAACAAAGAAGTGTGGCGGCCGAGCATCCGGATCAGGTTCCGGGGACTGAAAAGTCTTGTTTCCGGAATGTAGGGCCGGATCCGTTGGTTTTTCATCAGGACCATGGTCTTCAATCTTTTGCTGGCAACTTGCTGATACGGCAATGGTTTCAATGGCGCTCCCCCCCTTTTTTTTGTATCCTATTCCAAAGAAAGTCGCATGGATCAGGAATAAAAAGCCCAATTTTCGTAAAACCGGTCTCCGGGAGATTTTTTAAGGTTCCGTGGATTTCCATCTTTTCGTCTGTTTTCTCTGAATTCCGATGTTAAAATAAGACATAAAAACAAATTGTACACATGAAGGCAATTGTGGGAAAATGGTTTTAACTTTTTTCTTTTTTGTTTCTGAAACCAGTGGATGACCATAAATTCTCCGATTCCTGAAAACCTTGGGAGGGATGGGCTTGAGCGCCAAAATTTATGTCGTCGAAGATGAAAAACCGATTGCAGACATCATCCAGTTCAATCTGGAAAAAGAAGGATACAGCGTGGAATGCATTCATGATGGCAGTGAAGCCATTCAAAAAGCTTTGTCCTCACCTCCGGATCTCATGCTTTTGGATCTGATGCTGCCGGGCGCCGACGGCATTGAAGTTTGCCGGCAGGTGCGACAGCGTTATCAATTTCCCATCATCATGCTCACCGCCAAAGATTCGGAATTGGACAAAGTGCTCGGACTGGAAATGGGCGCGGATGATTATGTCACCAAGCCTTTCAGCAACCGGGAACTTTTAGCCCGGATCAAAGCCAATTTGCGGCGGACGCAAACGCTGAAGCAGGCAAATGCCGAAGAAGAAAAGAAAGGCACATTAAATGTCGGGGAAATTTCGATTGACCCCAACAGCTTTGTCGTCACCAAAAAAGGGCAAACCGTGGATTTGACCCATCGGGAATTTGAGTTGCTCCTTTACCTGACCAAACACGTCAATCAGGTTTTGACCCGGGAGCATCTTTTGCAATCCGTGTGGGGATATGATTACTTCGGGGATGTACGCACGGTGGATGTGACGATCCGGCGGTTGAGGGAGAAGATTGAAGATGATCCGGGCGCTCCCCAATATATCATCACGCGCCGCGGGATCGGTTACACGATCCGGGATCCTTATTCGAAACAGTAGCCGGGTGATGGATGTTGAAAAGATGGAAACAACTTGCTAACAGTATCCAGTGGAAACTGGTCGTGATCTATTTGCTGATGATTATCATGGCCATGCAGCTGATCGGGGTCTATTTCTTCCGTCAGCTGGAAAATCATTTTACGAGCAGTTTAAATCAGACCCTTCGCACCCAAGCCGAGGTCTTAAAGAAAATGGGCGTCACGGAAGAATTGGCGAAAGGACAAAATGACGAAGAGCGCTCCAATCACCTGAACACGTTGCTTGGCAAACTGGCTCCGTCATTGAAACAATCCGACATCACCATTCACATCATTGACGAAAACAATTTTATCATCGCTTCGACGGAGCCCAACCAATCCAAACTGAAAAAGCGGCCGTTCACCTATAATTTGCCCCAACAGCCCACGGAAGTGCTGAAACGCACCAACCCGGCCACAAACCAGGATTATCAATTCTACACCGAACGCCTGTCCCATGCCGGCAACTATGTGGGAATGATTTATGTTGAGGCGCCTTTAAAACAAACTTATGAAAACATCAAAGACATCAGTGTGATCCTGGTTCAGATCACCATGATCTCGCTGGTGGTCACTTGCATTTTGATTGTCATTCTGGCCCGCACCATCACCTCTCCGGTGAAAGAGATCACCGAACAAGCCACGTTGATGGCAGCGGGGGATTTTGACCGGAAAGTGGACGTCCGCAGTCACGACGAGATCGGGCAACTGGCTCACGCCTTCAATCATTTGGCAGCCCATCTCAGAAATGCTCTGGCTGAAAAAGAAGAAGAAAAAGAGAAGCTGGAATCGGTCCTTTCCAACATGAGCGACGGTGTGATCGCTTTTGACAGCGCAGGAAAAGTGATTGTGAAAAACGAATGGGCGGAAAAACTGTTGGATCGTCCGATTCCGATCGGGGAAAAAATCGATCACATTCTCCCGCTGGATCAACCCCTGGACAAACCGCTCGCCCAAGAGTGGCAAACTTATTTGGAGATCCGTCAGCAGGATTCGGAAGATCCCGTGATTTTGCGGGCCACTTTCACCCCGATCAAGCTGAAGGGAGAAAACGTGTACGGAACGGTGACCGTTTTGGGGGACGTCACCGAGCAAAAAAGACTGGATCAACAACGAAAAGATTTTGTGGCCAATGTTTCCCACGAGCTGCGGACACCCTTGACCACGATCAAAAGTTATCTGGAAGCACTGGAAGATGGAGCGGTGGAAGAGCCCGAACTTGCCCGTCGCTTCTTGAAAGTGTCCCTGCAGGAAGCCGACCGGATGACACGTCTGATTCAGGATCTGTTGCACCTTTCCCATTTGGATTCCAGAAAGGCGACCTTCAACAAACAGTCCATTTCTCTGGAACCTTTGCTTGAGGAAGTGGCCGACCGTTTCCGTTTACAATGCGAAGAAAGAAACATTTCTTTCACTTTGTCCATTCATCCGCCGGTTCCCAATGTCTACGCCGACAAGGACAAACTGAATCAGGTTTTGGACAATCTGGTCTCCAATGCCGTGAAATACACACCGGACGGAGGATCGGTCGCCTTGGTGCTGCAAACCAACCGCCAAGGAATGGTGGAAGTCGGAGTGGCCGACACGGGGATCGGGATTCCCAAAAAAGACCTGGGAAGAATTTTTGAACGGTTTTATCGCGTGGACAAAGCGCGCTCCCGCAGCTTTGGGGGAACGGGATTGGGACTGGCCATCGCCCAAGAGATTGTTCATCATCACGAAGGCGAAATCGAGATTGACAGTGTTTACCAAAAAGGGACTTTAGTCACCTTTACCTTGCCCCCTGTCACAGGAGGGAAAAACGATGAGTGAAAAATGGGTGGAGCACATCAAAACGGGGCTCCTCATTGCCCTGGTCCTCGCCAGCTTCCTGCTGACCGGCTTGTTGTGGTTGAATCAACCCGGGGAAAAGCGGTCCTACAATCCGCTCGATGCTTACACCATCAATCCGATTTACGACGAAAAATACAACGACCGGAAAATTTATCAACTGGCCGCTCCCAACCAAATGATTGTCCACCGGAAGGGAGCCCATTATTGGTTGCTGCCGGAGGAAGCCGGTTATGAACAATTATTAAGATCCATGCAATCCATGTCTGTCAGTGACATAGAAAAAATAGGGAAGGTGAGCCCGGACACATGGAGAAACATGTTCACCCGGTTTACGGGGGTTGAACTTTATTTTCCGGATGATGTTTCCCTGGAATACGCCGACATCTTTTTCCAGGAATCTTTGTCCCAACATTATTCCATATCGCACCTTTCCTCGGTGAGCCGGATCTGGTTCTTTTCCAACCCGGAAAAAAAGCAAAACTATGTCTGGTTTATTTCGGATCAAGACCAGCAGATCATCCAAGCCAAAACGGATATTGACTTGGAAAACCTGCTTTCAAAGATGAAACATCCGTTGTCCCCGTCTCTTGAGGCGGTGCCTGCAACCGGAAAAGCACCGTGGGATCCGGCCAATCAAGACGAACCTTTTCCGCGGATGTTTTACCTTCCGGCCCAACCGGTCTCTCTGAGCGAAAAAACCTATCCGTTGGAAGACATCTCTGCGGATGCGATGATTGACTGGTTATTTAAAGATCCCGAGGTTCGCCCGATCCCGATCAATAAAAATGAAGATCTGTACATGTATGACGAACAAATGATGACCGTCAACAAAAGCAACCGGTTTATGGTCTACAGCGAAGCCGTGGAAGAGTCCCCCGGAGAAATCCAGCCGGTGGAACAACGTTTGTCGGCTGTGAACAACTTTGTGCAACGGCCGCATGGATGGACCGGCAATTATCTGCTCGATCAGGTGGAAGACAAAGAGAATGCTTTTAGCGAATTCACATTCCGTCTTTACATGAACGGCTACCCGGTTTATTGGAAAGACAGGAATTTTATTCACCCTGATGAAATCAAATTACAAACCAATCCGGTTGAAAATGCAGTCAATGTCAATAAATACGAGCGTTCTCTCTTTTATCTCACAGGAGAACCGCAACAAAAACAGGCAGCCTTGCCGGATAAAGAGACCCTGATCAAACAAATGTCCAGGCAGAATCTTTCCCTTTCCAACGTGAAACGGATCCATCCGGGATATCAGGCTGTCACAACCAACCAACAAGTCCGGTTGACACCCGTCTGGGTGGTCAAAACCACATCCGGACAGCAAGTATGGATTAGTTCTCCATGACAGGGAGGAACCCAAATGGATTGGAGTCGGGCCAAAAGTATCCTGATCGCCACCTTTTTTATACTCGATCTTTTTCTCGGCTTGCAATTAAGCCAAATGATGCAAACACAATCCAAAATCATCCGCGAAGACCAAATCAACCGCAAACAGATTGAGCAGTTGCTGGATCAGGTCCATGTAAACGCAAAGTTGGACCAACTGGAACAAAAAGATTATCCCGGGCAACTGACGGTGTACAAAGCGATGATTTCCGAACTGGGGAACCCCTGGGTCAAAGAAAAACAAGGAAGCTACATCCAAACCTTTTCCCCGGGGCTTGAGTTTAAAAATGAACAAGATTTGGAGCGGATTTTAAATCAACAAATTCCGTTTTTTCAGGACTTCCGTTACTCCAAAGCATTTTCATCAGAAAAAAAGCGTGTCTATGTCCAAGTGGTGAACCAAATCCCACTTTTCAACGGAAAAGTGGAAGTCCATTTAAACGGAAAACAAATTGAAGCGATTCGTGTGCTGCATTTTAATCACTTGGAAAAGCTGTCTTCAATCTCCGCGGTCAATCTGCGCACGGCCTTGTACCGCCTGATCACCAATTGGGAATTCAACAACAATGCGACAATCAATGGCGCAAACATCGCTTACCGGTCCAAACTGTACAACAGCGTCAACAACGAACATATCCTGCTTCCCTATTGGTACTTTGAAGTGGGATCGGATTATCTCCTCATTCAGGCAAACAACCGCGGACAAAATGAAGGGGTTGAAAAAATACCAATAAAGCAAGGGAACGAATGAATCATGAAATTCAGTGTACTCGCAAGCGGAAGCACAGGCAATGCCTTATATATCGAGTCGGAACAAACAAGGATTCTGGTGGATGCCGGAATCAGCGCCAAACAACTGACCATGCGCCTGCAACAACTGGACGTTGACGCATCGACCATCCAGGCGATTTTTGTCACCCATGAACATATCGATCATGTGAAAGGATTGGGCGTGTTGGCACGCCGACTGCAAATTCCCGTTTATATGAACGAACCGACCTGGCGACATTTGCCGTCCAGTGTGGGCGAAATTCCGGAGCCTTTAAAAAATGTGATGGAAACAGGAGCGTCTTTGGAATTTAAAGACCTGCTCATCGAATCCATCCCGGTATCCCACGATGCGGCCGAACCCGTGGGATACCAGATTCACCACGGCAAGGAAAAGCTGGCAACCGTCACGGATCTGGGTTATGTCAGCTCCCGCATCATCGACTTTTTGCAAGGCGTGGATACATTGATTTGGGAAAGCAATCACGATGTGGAAATGCTCCGGATGGGTTCTTACCCTTGGAATGTCAAACGGCGCATTTTAAGCGACACCGGCCATTTGTCCAACGAAGACGCCGGAGAAGCGTTGGCGGAAATTTTAAAGGGGATGGGGGAAAATGTTTATCTCGCTCATCTGAGCAAAGATAACAATTTAAGTGAACTGGCCCATCTGACCGTAAAAAACATTTTGGAAGAGACCGGACTCAAAACCGGCCGGGATGTCCATTTGTGGACAACCTACGATGATCGTCCCACCCCTTTACGGGAAGTGAAATAAGCGCAACAAAACAGGGCAGCCGGTGAATGGCTGCCCTGTTATTCTTCGGTCGGCTTTTGTTCCAGGGGATACAGATCTTTTGCCAATTCCATATCTATTTTCATCGCCATACGAGCTATTTCTTCTTTTTGCAGTAAATCTTTTTCAATCAGCAAATCCATCATCGCGGATAACAGCACACTTTGCTGGTAAAAGCTTAATTTCAATTCTGCCAACTGGCCTGCCAAGTCCAATTTGTCAACCGAATCCAACGAGCCTGAAAATTTCGCCCGTTTGGGTCTGTGTTGATCCATATTCTCAACTCCTAATCTGTCCTGGCATATTTACTTTTTCTATTCATCTCCTCTTTTTTCCTATTTTATATAGTCAAAGTAAGAAAATTGTGATCAGGAAGTGAATGTTCCTAAAGAGCTTTGTGTCATACAAAAAACCCCATCCTCATACCGATGGGGTCAACGTATCTCCTTTAAGGCCGGACGGCATACAACACGCGCTTTCCGGGATGCTCGGTCACCGTCCATAGCTGATCGCGATTTGGCCAGTAATACAGATCTTCCGGTCCGATCCCCGCAACACGGGAAGAAGGTGCATTCCCCGGGGTTCCTTTGTACAATTTCCCGTTTTTGGTCTCTCCGGCACTGGTCATCGCATACCAATTGCCGTTTAAAGCCAGGGCCCCTTGTGCATGGGCTTTGGGCAGACGATATGCTTCACTTGCATAAACTTTCCCGTCCTCTGCCGTTTTCAGTTGCCCGGTCGAGGCATCGATCGGCCATCTTGCCACCCGCCCGTATAATGTGCGGTCCTCTTCCGGATTGGGAGGATTGCAATATTCACCGGTAATCAGCGAATCAGGCACAGTACTGCGATCCAGTCCGACAAAACTGAACCGGGGAGGACCCGAAGGTTCACAATTGTCTTTTGTTTGGTCTCCGGAAACTGTCCAGGCACCGATCTGGGGCATCACATACCGGTAACCGTGACCGTAATAAACCCCGTTTTGCCGCCCGATTAAATCTTTGTTGGAGGTATCGCCGTTTGAACTGGTCCCCAAATCAAACACATACCTCATGTCAAAAACGCGAAACCCTTTTTTCGTATCCACGACATACAAATAGTTTCCATACCATACGATCCCGCCGGCATGAATTTTCACTGCCCGGTAGCTCGGATTTCCATACGAGTTGGTGTAAGGTTCAACCAACAAGACATGGCGGTATTTTCCCGTATCCATATCCAGAAAACTGATCCGGACCCCTTTTTGGGAATGGTACCAGCTGACCAAAATCGCCTGTTTGCTTCCCCGATAATCATCGGCTTGGGCATCGCCGGTTCCCGTCACTCCTTGCGGATACCATTCGGACGTCTGATTGTCCCCGCTGTTGAAGCACCAGTTGTCCAGAATACCCGACACTTGGTTCAGCGCCGGGGAACTGCATCCCCGCGTTGCCTCACGATTGGCCTCATCCAGCAATTTTTGAATGCCGCTTTTTTTGAGCTCCCCTTCCAGCTTACTCACCTCACCGGGTAAATTCGTCGCGGTGCGGGTGAGAACAAACGGTTTCGTACTGACGGGAGCCATCGGTTCCTCTTCGGAAAATACAGGCGGGACAGGGAAACCGCAAACCAAAACAAGTGAAAGGATCCACCCTGTGACAGCCCGACGGAAAAGCCGTTGGTTTTTAATATCCAAACACTCCCCTTCACTTTTAGAATGTTTTTTAATCTTTACAAACCTATTCCATTCATCCCATACGTTTTCCTCTTTGATTTTGGCGAATTCCAGGAGTGGGAAGGAACCTGATGTTCCCAGATTTGATTGATCTTTTTCACATGAACTACACACAAGTCCGGTAGAATGAAAACAGAAACACCATGAAACACAGGAAAATCTTGCAAACTGCCGTTTAAAAAAAAGAACATTTTGGGTATATTAACTTGCAGGAGGGAACGCCATGGGATTTTATGATGAATCCGATGTTCAAAATCCACCGCCGAAGAAAAAATTTTCCCCGTCAACCATATGGGTTCCGCTCGTTTCGGCCATCATCGGCGGGCTCGTTGTATTGTTCCTGTCTACTTTTTTGATGGGAAAAGGAATCATTCCCGAGTATTCCAAACAACAGGAACCTATATTTGGCGACTCCAAAACAGCCAGTTACCGTGTCAATTCCGAAGTGACGGAAGCCGTCAACAAAGTGGGGCCGGCTGTTGTATCCGTAATTAATTTAAAAACTTCGGGAGATTTCTTCAGTACCGAACAAGTCCAACAAGGAACCGGATCGGGAATCATCTTTCAAAAAGCCAACGGCAAAGCGCTCATTGTAACCAACAACCATGTCATCGAAGGCGGATCCAGCTTTAAAGTCAACATCTCCAGCGAAGACGGCGACCATCATGAAGTGGATGCCAAACTGCTTGGCAGCGATCAATATACAGATCTTGCCGTTTTGGAGATTGATGATAAATATGTCACCAAAGTGGCCGAATTCGGCAACTCCGATTCGCTGAAAGCCGGGGAACCCGCCATTGCCATCGGCAATCCGCTGGGACTCGGGCGTTCCATTACCGTCGGAGTCATCAGTTCCCCGAAACGAACGATCGAAGTCAGTTCAAATATGGCGACCGATGTCATTCAAACGGATGCCGCCATCAATCCGGGGAACAGTGGCGGTGCTCTGGTCAATGTTGCCGGCCAGGTGATCGGAATCAACACGTTGAAAATTTCCGACCAGGGTGTGGAAGGACTGGGATTTGCCATCCCCGTCAATGAAGCACGTCCGGTCATTGAAAGCCTGGTCAAAGACGGAAAAGTCCAACGCCCTTATTTGGGACTCAGTCTGATTGACCTCTCCAACCTTCCGGTTTATGTCCTTGAGGAATTGAGATTGCCCGGTTCCGTGCGTGAAGGCGTGGCTGTGGCCGAAGTGGTTCCAAGCAGCCCAGCCGACCAAGCCGGACTCCAGCCGCGGGATGTGATCGTCGCTTTGGATGGCCAGGAAATCTCGAGCAGTTCCGAGCTTCGGAAGTATTTGTACACGAAAAAAGAGATTCATCAAAAAGTCAACGTTACTTACTATCGCCACGGCGAAAAACAAACCGCATCCATTGCCCTGGGGGAAGCCCCGAAATCATTCCAACCATGATGTTTAAATGAAACGGGTGAAACACTCGTTTCATTTTTCATTTCATCCGATGGTCGAAAGGAGGAAAGGTTTTGGACGGAGAAAAAATCGTCTGGTATGCTTGTGAAGAACACACAGAGATCGTCATGGAAGATTTCATCGATACTTACCAAGCCCCGCCGGTCATGGAACCATGCGACACGCAACAAGCCGGGGCGCGATGCAAATGGTGCGGGGAAAAACCGAAATATCAGTTTGAAATTCAAAAGCAGGAGATCTTATGAAAATTCAAATCATCACAGTGGGAAAGATGAAAGAAAAATACTTACAACAAGCTTGCAAAGAATACTTGAAACGATTAACCCCCTATGCCAAAACGGAAATCATTGAAGTGGCGGAGGAAAGGGCGAGTGACCCGGTTCATCCGGCACAAAAAGAGCAAATTTTGGAGAAGGAAGGGCAACGGATCTTGCGCCACTGTCCGGCGGATGCCTTTCTCATCGCACTGGCCATCGAAGGAAAAGCTTTTACATCCACCGAATTCGCCCGGAAACTGGATCAGCTGGCCACCTACGGGAAAAGCCGCATCCTCTTTGTGATCGGCGGATCCTACGGTTTGTCGCCCGAGGTGCTGAAACGGTCTGATCTTTCCCTTTCTTTTTCAAAGATGACTTTTCCCCATCAGCTGATCCGCGTCTTCTTGCTGGAACAAATCTACCGGGCCTTTAAAATCAACCGGGGAGAAACCTATCACAAATAAACAAAAGAGAAATTTAATGACATACAGGGATGGTATGAAAATAATCCTCTCAATTGTTCGATGATGACCAATTTGTCCTCACATTGATGAAAGGAAAAGAGATCCGGTATCCAAAAACGTTTCATATCGGGTTTCCACAAGAAAGCAGGGAAAAAGTGGACCAAATCCGTGAGCGCTTGAAAAATGACTCCTCCCGTAAAATCCCACGGATATACTTTCTATGTAAAAGTACCTAGCGGGTTTAAAATAGAAATCATATCAAAGTAAAATACAAAAAAAGCAAAAAGGACATTACATGATGTAATGTCCTTGATTGTTCCATATGCCTGTCTTCACAAAGATCCGTCTTTTAAGCATAAACCGGACGGACTTGAACCGTTTGATCCCTGCCGGGTCCGACAGAGAAAGTGGTCACCGGAATCCCGGTCAATTGGGACACCCGTTCGATATAATGCCGCGTTTCCTCCGGCAGTTCATGAATGCTGCGAACGCCGGTGATGTCTTGTTTCCATCCGGGCAATTCTTCATAGACTGGTTTGCATCTTTCAAGAAGGGACAAATTGGCCGGGTAATTTTCAATCCGTTTGCCATCCACTTCATAGGCGACACAAATTTTGACCGTATCCAGCCCGGTTAACACATCGAGTGAATTCAAAGACAAGCCCGTGATGCCGCTGACCCGGCGGGCATGCCGGACCACGACGGAGTCAAACCATCCGACCCGTCTCGGACGACCGGTGGTGGTTCCATATTCCCGCCCGATTTCGCGAATTTGGTCACCAATTTCATCATGCAATTCCGTCGGGAACGGTCCGTCTCCGACCCGCGTCGTGTAAGATTTTGCAACCCCAATGACATGATGGATTTTGGTCGGGCCGACTCCGGACCCGATGCAAACGCCTCCGGCCACCGGATTGGAAGAAGTGACAAACGGATAAGTTCCTTGGTCGATATCGAGCATGACGCCTTGCGCCCCTTCAAATAATACCCGTTTTCCTTGATCGATCGCATCATTTAACACCACTGAGGTATCGGTGACATATTGACGGAAACGGTCGGCACAGGCCAAATACGACTCGTAGATTTCCTCAAATGTGAATCCATCCGTTTGATAAATCTGTTCCAACAAACGGTTTTTCTCTTCCAAATTTCTTTTTAATTTTTGTTTAAATTGTTCCGGATCCAGTAAATCGCTGATGCGGATTCCCACCCGTGCGGCTTTGTCCATATACGCCGGTCCGATTCCTTTTCCGGTGGTTCCGATTTTTTCGTTCCCTTTCAGTTTCTCGCTCGCCAGATCCAAACGCAGATGATACGGCATGATTACATGGGCACGGTCTGAAATTCTGAGATTATCGGTAGAAACACCATGTTGGTGTAAATAATCCAGTTCTTCGACAAGCGCCTGGGGATGAATCACCATCCCGTTTCCAAGTACACAGATTTTTTCTTTGTAAAAAATCCCGGAGGGAATCAGGTGCAATTTATAGCGGGTTCCGTTGAAAACAATGGTGTGTCCCGCGTTGTTTCCACCTTGATAACGGGCTACGACTTCCGCTTTTTCCGCGAGATAGTCGGTGATTTTCCCTTTTCCTTCATCTCCCCATTGGGTACCTACGACAACCACTGTAGACATCTTATCGTTCCTCCTGAAACGAGGTTTTGTATCGCTTTAGCACAAGCACATTTTATCAATATCCTGTAAAAAGAGTCAAACAAAAGTCGAACATTGATAAATAAAAAATAAATATCATTCGGGAATTGGCGTTTTGTTCATTTCCAAGCTTAAAAACTTGTTATAGTTCTTCAAAAACAAGAGCTCCACTTTTCCGACCGGACCATTCCGCTGTTTGCCGATGATCAGCTCTGCGATATTTTGCTTTTCGGATTCCTCGTTGTAGTAATCATCGCGATACAAAAAGGTCACCACATCGGCATCCTGCTCAATCGACCCGGATTCCCGAAGATCGGATAACATCGGCCTTTTATCCTGACGTTGTTCCACGGCACGGGATAATTGCGACAAAGCGATCACCGGAACATCAAACTCGCGGGCCAGCAACTTCAAGGAACGGGAGATCTCCGAAATTTCCTGTTGGCGGCTGTCTCCGCCCCGGCCGGAAATCAGTTGCAGATAGTCGATCACCACGAGCCCCAAACCGTGTTCGGCTTTTAACCGCCGGAGTTTCGCCCGGATATCATACACCGTCACCCCCGGCGTATCATCAATAAAAATCGGTGCTTCGCTCAGCGTGCTCATCGCCATGGTTAGTTTTTCCCAATCTTCCTCATTCAAATTACCGGTCCTAAATGCTTGGGCATCGATATTCCCTTCCGCCGCCAACATCCGGGTCACCAGTTGGGAAGCCGACATCTCCAGGCTGAAAATCGCCACGGTCTTTCCGCTTCGCACCCCCACATTTTGTGCCAGGTTCAGTGCAAATGCCGTTTTTCCCATACTGGGACGCGCAGCCAGAATGATCAGCTCCGAACCTTTCAGCCCGGAAGTCATCCGGTCAAAATCGACAAAACCGGTCGGAATCCCGCTGATCCCGCCCTTGTTGAAATGAAGCGTCTCAATCTGTTCATAGGATTCCATCAAGGCATCGTGGATCGAAACAAAATCCTCCCCACGAACCGTCCGCTGTGAAATCTCCAAAATCTTTCTCTCTGCTTCATTCAAAATTTGAGTCAATTCGGCTTGGCCCGAATAACCGGACGCGGCAATTTGCGTGGCTGTGCGAATCAACCGCCGCAAAATGGCCTTTTCTTCCACGATTTTGGCGTAATACTCCACATTCGCCGCGGTGGGCACGGCATTGGCCAATTCGTTCAAATAAGGAACGCCGCCGATTTCGTCGAGCAGTTTCCGGTCATTCAATTCAGCCGTTAACGTCACCAGATCAACCGGTTCACCTTTTTCGTCCAGTTCATTCATCACTTGAAACAGTTTTTGATGAGCCTGGCGATAAAAGTCCCCCGGCTTTAATCGCTCATTCACGGTTGTTAACACAGAGGGGTCCAGTAAAACCGCTCCCAACACGGCTTGTTCCGCTTCCTGGTTGTGAGGGGGGAGCCGGTCCGCGAAAAGATCACTCATGATACATCCCTCCGATCCATAAAAAAGCACTCCAGATCAATGGAGTGCTTCCGCTCATTCTTCAACCACATGCACGGCGAGTGTCGCCGTCACTTCCGGATGAAGTTTCACGGGAACTTTCGTAACTCCAAGCGAACGGATGGGCTGATCCAATTGGATCTTTCTCTTATCCACATTCATTTGATGCTGTTTCTTCAATATCTCGCTGATTTGTTTGGAAGTGATGGAACCGAAAGTCCTTCCGTCTTTCCCCAATTTCATGGAGATAGAAACCTTCATCTTGTTCAGCTTTTCTGCCAAAGCCTCTGCCTCTTTCCGTTCTTCCTCTTTGCGCCTTTGTTCTCTTTGTTTTTGGTCTTTCAATGCATTCATGTTTCCCTGTGTGGCCGCCACCGCCATTTTCCGCGGAATCAGGAAATTTCGGGCGTACCCTTCTGCAACCTCTTTGACTTCCCCTTTTTTTCCGGTACCTTTCACATCTTTCAGCAAGATTACTTTCATCTGTTCACTCCCCCACTCTCCAAGATTTCATTCAACACATTCAGCAACTTTTCTTTCGCTTCCGCCAAAGAGACCTGTTCCAGTTGGCAAGCCGCATTGGTCATATGGCCACCGCCCCCCATTTTCTCCATGACCACCTGGACATTGATTTCTCCTTGAGACCGTGCACTGATGGAAACCAATCCGTCTTCTCTTTTGCCAATCACAAATGAAGCGCGGATTCCCTGCATATTGAGCAAAGTATCCGCCGCCTGGGCAATCAGCAATTGATGATATTCCTCATCTTCCTTTCCGAGAGCCACGGCAATGTTTTCAAAATAAATTTCGGTGTTTTTTATGATTTCCGCTCTTTTCACATAATGCCCCAAATCTTCCTTGAGCAGAGACTGCACCATCATCAGGTCCGCCCCGTGGCGCCGCAAGAACGAAGCCGCTTCAAAAGTGCGGGACCCGGCACGAAAAGCAAAATTTTTCGTATCCACCACAATACCGGACAACAAAGCGGTCGCTTCCAGCGTATCCATGGGCAGGCGGCCATCTTGGTATTGCAGCAGCTCCGTCACCAATTCACAAGTGGAAGAAGCATAGGGTTCCAAATACACCAGCACCGGATCCGAAACAAAATCTTCCCCCCGCCGGTGATGATCGATAACCACGACCCGTTTGGCCTTATCCAACAAACGGGGTTCCATCACGAGCGAAGGTTTATGCGTATCCACCAGAATCAACAAAGTGTCCGGATCATCCAGCCAATGCATCGCTTTTTCGGGAGAAATCAAATGATCTTTCAGGTACTCATGATTTTTCAAGGCCATCAGCAAGCGTTGAATGGAAAGGTTGTCTTCATCCTCATCCAATACGATCGCCGCTTCACAATCATGGAGGGTGGCAAATTTGACCACACCGACGGCCGCTCCGAGCACATCCATATCCGGGCGCTTATGTCCCATCACCAGAACCCGTTTGCTGTCGCGAAACAAATTGCTCATGGCATGGGAAATCACCCTTGCCCGGACGCGGGTCCGTTTTTCAACCGCATTGGTCTTTCCTCCATAAAAGGTAATCTGTTCTCCCGCGTGGACTGCTGCTTGATCGCCTCCCCGCGCCAGCGTGATGTCCAATGCCGCCTGTGCATTCTGGACTCTTTCCGCCATGGTTTGGCCGACACTGGCTGCCCCAATGCTCAACGTAATCGGAATTTTATTTTGACGGGTCATTTCCCGGACAACATCCAAAATTCCAAAACGGGATTTCATCAACTTCTCCAAGGATTTCTGTTGAGTGACAAAGAACATTTTATCCGTTTCAATTCGTTTGAGGGCGATATCATATTCCAGTGCCCATTTTGAGATCGCACTCGTCACGTTTGACAACAGCAAGGTACTTTCCTGATCCGTCAAACCTTGACCGGCTTCATCAAAGTTATCCAAGTGAATAAATCCCAAAACGGCCCTGTCATCATGCAACTGCTTTTTCAAACGGCTCAACTCGGTGACATCCCAGAAGAAGTACAACCGTTCTTCCGACTGGGGAGTGACTTGATAGATATGCTCCCCCAGCTCCATGGTAAAGCTCCCCTCTTTTTCCGAAGCATGTTGTTTCAAGGAGGGAAGCACTTCACCAATTTCCTTGCCCACCATTCGGTCAAGCCCTGTCATGCGCTCGACAAAGGTGTTATGCCACTCGATTTTTCCGTCCCGGTCATAAAGCAGGATCCCCAGCGGCAACTCATCCACCGCCGTCTGTCCCGCGTTCTTCACCCGGTTTCCAAGCGTCAGCACATACTCGGTAAAATCCTTGCGAAAGGCACGCTCGGCCCGGTACAAGACCCATGCCAACACCGTAAAAAAAACGAGACCGATCACTCCATAGATCCATTTGTACGTCGATAAAAGCGCAATCAAAATCAGGCTGAAACACATGGCAAAAACCATGTGATAGCCATGCCATCTTTGTATTACAAACTTCGGCATCCTATACACCCTCAAACTATCCGATGCATCACAATATGCAACCGTTTCTCCTTCTTATTTTACCCTAGTTGACACAAGGAGCAACTCCCCTTGTGAAACATCCGCGGTTCCATAAAGTACCTGTTGTCATTTCTGCATTCTTTTCCGCAAGGGTGTTCCTGTATCAATCATCCCCATCAGCAAAATAACAAAGGAAACCGGGGGAAACCACGCCAACAAAACCGCCGGTGCCAGCCACACCATGCTTTTTCTTTTTTGTTTCAGCAAAAACGCAATCAATGACAAGCCTTGGATAAAAAACAAGACATGCAAAATCAGCAGGGCGCTGATGATCCAATGGAAATTTTCCCCGTACTCCTCCGTGACCGCAAGCCACTGCAACAGCAACACAATGACAAAAAAATAAAAGAATACCTTCGGCAAACGCCACTCATAAAACGGAGGGAGCGATTTGCTTTCATATCCTTTGGATACGAGCCGTCTTTTGGCGACCGCAAACGTTATCAATACCATGGGCAATAAAGCCATCAACAAAAAGATGAGCACAAAAGCTTCCAACGGCGGGATGATTTCCCCGGGCACCGACACTCCCGATTCTTGCAAAATTTTTTGGGCCTGATGCCATTCATTCAACCACAGGGCATTTAACCGGTCAAAGAACCCGAAGGCCCATTGCATCACACTCATGGTCATGACGGAGACGATCAATCCGCTGACCAATCCGCCCAATACCACATCGGTTCCGGTCATCCTGGTTTGGGCGTATAAGCTTCCCATCACCACGCCGACGCACCCGGCCGAAACACCGAGCAGGATGTACCAAAGCGGAATGCCGATGAGAAACATGATGAAGAGGCCCAATAGCGGAACAACCATTGCACTGACCGGCTGTTTCACGCGCAACATAAAAAAAGGAAAAGGAATGATCCACAATGCAAGCCATTGGATAAAAGGAATGTGAATGGAGGCCAGCAAGAAGAGAAACAGCCCTGTGTACAGGAAGCTGTCTTTTATCCAACCTTTGTCCATTTGCGGCAAATATCCGTCACCTCTTGTTTAGATACTCGTCCAGTTTTGACAAATCACCATACCATTTCTCCAGCTGGTGCCCGTCCCGGGCGTGTTCACGCAACTTTTGCGAAACCGATTGATCCAATTCACTGAAAGAAAAACCCATTCTCCGTGCCAATACATACACCGAAATCACCAAGCTGGACAAACTGTCTATCATCAAATGCTGATTGGCTGAATAAATCGCCCGGAACAAAGCGGCAATTTGATCCAGGATTTCTGTCTTCAACCAATCCACAATCTTTATGCTCTTTGCGAATTGTAACCCCCGCTCAGGCCGACTCATTGGTTGCACTCCTCCAAAACCCAACATATTTAGGAGAAGTTTCCACAGATGATTCGCGTTTTCCTGCTTTTTATATGAAAAACAGGGGCGTCATCCACCCCTGCTCTCGATCAATCATTGGTATATGGCAACAGAGCCATTTGACGTGCACGTTTGATCGCACGTGTCAACTGGCGTTGATATTTAGAACTGGTTCCCGTTACACGACGGGGTAAAATTTTGCCGCGTTCGCTGATAAACTTGCGCAGCAAATCAACATCTTTGTAATCGATGTATTCGATTTTATTCGCTGTAAAGTAGCAAACTTTACGGCGCTTATTCCCACGACGGCGTGCCATGAGACCATCCCTCCTCCCTTAAACCGTTTTTGTGCTCAGAAAGGAAGATCATCGTCAGAGATATCAATCGGTTGTCCGTCATCGGCAAAGGGGTCATCCAACGGCGTGTTCTGGCTGTAACTGTTTCCGTTCCGACTGTTGTCAGAAGCTCCAAAAGCACCGCCGGATTCCGCATTCCGGTTGCGCGGTTCCAAGAACCGGACATCTTCCGCAACGACATCGGTTGTATAGACCGTCCGTCCTTCCTGGTTCTCATATTTTCCGGTTTGCAAACGTCCGTCAATCCCAACCAACGAACCTTTCCGCAAATAGTTGGCACAGTTTTCCGCCAAATTCCGCCAAGCGACAATATTGATAAAATCTGCTTCACGTTCGCCGCGCTGATTCAAGTAATTCCGGTTCACCGCAACATTGAATCGCACCACGGCGATACCGCTCGGAGTGTAACGAAGCTCCGGATCCCGCGTCAAACGCCCGACCAGGATGACCCGATTTATCATGACAAACCTCTCCCTTTCCCGTGATCAACCTTTGAATCTATTCCAACGTTCCAATTATTTTTTCTCGTCCACATTGATGATCAAATGACGCAAAATGTTGTCATTGATCCGGATCGTGTAATCAAGCTCGTCAATCACTTCGGCATCCGCTTGGAAGTTCACAACGGTGTAATAGCCTTCGCGATAGTGATTGATCTCGTAAGCAAAGCGGCGTTTTCCCATGTCATCGGTATCGGTGATTTCACCTTTGTTTGCTTTGATGGTTTGCGCCACTTTATCACGGGTTGCCTGCAATGTTTCTTCATCCACATCCGGACGAACAATATACATCATTTCATAGCTGTGTTGCATCTCTTTCCACCTCCTTCTGGACTTTCGGCCCTGCCTTCCCGGCAGAGCAAGGAGCGTATCATCGCCCATGTACAATACGATATTTAATTCTAACAAAGCCACCGTCATAAATCAATACGGGGGATGCGCATCCGGCATTGAAATTTTTGCCCTTTCCGGTTTTCTCAACCTTAAACATTAAAACGGAAAGTGATAATGTCTCCGTCCTGGACGATATAATCTTTTCCTTCCAACCGGAGCAATCCTTTCTCCCGGGCATTGGCCAGGGATCCGGAGCGGATCAAATCCTCATAGGACAAAACCTCCGCACGGATAAACCCGCGCTCAAAATCGGAGTGGATCACCCCGGCGGCTTGCGGCGCTTTCGTTCCTTTGCGGATGGTCCAGGCGCGCACTTCTTTTTCCCCCGCCGTAAAGTAGGTCATCAATCCCAACAGGCGGTAGGCCGCCGCAATCAACCGGTCCATTCCGGAAGAACGGAGTCCCAGCTCTTCCAGGAATAATTGCCGCTCTTCCTGATCCAACTCGGCGATTTCTGCTTCCACCTGCGCACTGATCGGAACCACTTCAGCCCCTTCCGCAGCTGCAATCTCTTTGACCACCCGGACATATTCGTTATTCTCCGGATCGGCGATATCCGACTCGTTCACGTTGGCTGCATACAGCATATTTTTCATGGTCAGCAGGTTTAAGCTTTTGATCATTTTTTTCTCATCCGCGTCCAATTCCACCGTGCGGGCCGGTTTTCCCTCTGCCAACGCCTCTTTTAAACGCGTCAGGATGTCAAATTCCAAAACCGCTTCTTTATCTCCGCTTTTCTTGATGCGTGCCACGCGGTCCAGCCGCTTTTCCACGGTTTCCAAATCCGCCAATACCAGCTCCAGATTGATCGTCTCAATGTCACCGGCCGGATCCACTTTTCCCGCGACATGCGTGATGTTTTCATTTTCAAAACAGCGAACCACGTGGATAATCGCATCCACCTCGCGGATGTGGGACAAAAACTTGTTTCCCAATCCCTCCCCGCGGCTGGCTCCTTTGACCAACCCGGCAATGTCGACAAATTGAAAGGAGGTGGGTATGACTTTTTGCGGACCCACAATTTCTGCGATTTTCTCCAGTCGTTCGTCCGGAACGTCAACCACGCCCACATTCGGGTCAATGGTGCAAAACGGGTAGTTGGCTGATTCAGCCCCTGCTTGGGTGATGGCATTAAATAGAGTGGATTTCCCCACATTGGGAAGTCCGACGATTCCTGTTGCTAACGCCACATCGGCTCCTCCTTGCTATTTATAAAATGGTTTTTCGCACCGGATTTTTATGCCCCGTCAATCCTCGTCCATTATAGCGTAAAACGGGAGGTCTCTTCCATCCGCAAAAAGAAAACCTCCCTCCCGGGCCGATTCAGGGAGAGAGGTTCTCTTATTCCGAGTCTTTTGCCGAAACCAAAACCCGCTTCATTCTTCTTTCAAACCGGCTGCGCGGCAACAAGACACTATGGTCACAGCCGGTGCATTTCATCCGGATATCTGCGCCCATGCGAATCACTTTCCAGGCATTTGTTCCGCATGGATGAGGTTTTTTCATCTCCACAATGTCCCCTAAGCCAAATTCCTTCCTCTGCAATCGGAATCACTCTCTTTACTATTTTATTGCTTCATTATAGAAAGAGACCCGTTAAAATTCAACCGGACATTCCGGAGGCTCCCCGCCTCTTTTGACAAGACCGGTTTCCCGGAACCGGATCCCAAATGAACCGGCCGCTGGACCGGCAAACAAAAGCTTGCGATGAAGCTTGCAGCGATCCATTCTTCTTTTCCTCTGAATCTATTTATATTTCATTTTAAAAGAATCCGCCTTATTTTACGCCTGTGGGACTTTTCGGCATGTATATTTTCTTCTCTCCAGCCGTATACTGAATTTGAGATTTCAGAGTAAAGGAAGGGATCCCCCGAATGCGAGAAACGATGCCTCCGCGGTTCAGCGCGAAACCCCCCGGCCTTTTTCGGGTGGAATACAGTGATCCGTATGCTCCACATCAATTTTCAAGCCAATTGCAAAAATTAATGTCTGTTTTTTTTCCATTTGAAGAAGTCGTCTGTGTCTCCATCGGGACGGACCGTTCCACGGGGGATGCGTTGGGTCCGCTGGTCGGCTCCCTTTTGGAGAAAGATCTTCCCGATTCACTTTCGGTGTACGGAACACTGGATGCGCCCGTTCATGCACTCAATTTGAAACAAACCCTTTCAAAGATTAAAGACGCTCACCCTCATGCACTGATCATTGGCATCGATGCGTGTCTCGGACAAATGAAAAACGTGGGTTGGATTCAAGCGGGGCCGGGGCCTGTGAAACCCGGGGCCGGCGTCCATAAAAAATTGCCGGAAGTGGGCCAGATTCATATCACCGGCATCGTCAACGTGGCAGGATTTATGGAATACTTTGTCCTGCAGAATACGAGGCTGAATCTGGTCATGAAAATGGCCGAGCTGATTTCCTCATCCATCAGACGAGCCGTGTGCAATCTGTCGGAAGAAAAACCTGTGTATTTGCAACCATAAAAAAGGCGCCTTTTTCGGCGCATGACGCGTGGGAAAGTCCTTTCCCAAAACAGCCGGAACACTCTTGCGGCAGGACGGCAAAACTTGTGGAGATTTACAGGGAATAGGCCTTACTGATTTCCCGCACCGCAGCAAGCAATTGATCCACTTCATCCCCGGTGTTGAAATACCCCGGACTCACCCGTACCGTTCCTGTTTTCGTCTTCAGACCGCGATGTTTCAGTGCCGCACAATGAAAACCCGCGCGCACCGCCATTTGATAATGCTGATCCAAGATCATGGCCACTTCATGACTGTCCACACCCTGAACATTAAATGAAATCACAGGCAAAGCGGGCGGGGCGTCCGTCACCAGTTCCACCCCGTCGATCCCCCTCAATCCTTCCCAAAGCTGCCGGGTCAAAGCTTGTTCATGCTCACAGACCGCCTCGACACCGGTTTTTAATAAAAAATCAACCCCTTTTCCCAATCCCGCAACTCCGGGGGTATTGGGAGTGCCGCTTTCAAAACCCGTCGGACGGATTTGCGGCTGTTCCATCTCTTCCGATTTCGTCCCGGTTCCCCCTTGCATCCAGGGAGTTAACGGAACATTCGGGGCCACATATAAACCTCCCGTTCCTTGCGGTCCCAATAAGCTTTTGTGTCCGGGAAATGCCAGCATGTCAATGGGCATTTGATCGAGTTGGTACGGAAACAAACCGGCGGTTTGGGCTGCATCCACCAGATAATAAATCCCCTGTTCACGGGCGAACTCTCCGATTTCCAACACCGGCAGGCATTCTCCCGTTACATTGGATCCATGGATGGTGACCAACAAGCGGGTATTTGGACGAATCTCTTGTTTGATCGCCGAAACCCAATCGCCATTGGCATCCACATCCACCACACTCACACCGATTCCGTGATGATCCTGCAACCAAAAGGCGGGGCGTGCCACGGCATTATGTTCCCATCCCGTGATCACCAAATGGTCCCCTTCTTTCAATAATCCTTTCAACGCCAGATTGATGGCATGGGTGGTGTTGAAACAAAACAACAGATGCTGTGGATCATGAACCCCCAGCAATTCAGACAGTCGTCCCCGCGTCCCTTCAATGATGTCTTCCGCTTTTCGGGCCAGTTGATGCCCGCCGCGCCCGGGATTGGCTCCCGCATGCATGATCGCTTGTTGCACAGCTTCCGCCACTTCCGGAGGTTTCGGCCAGCTGGAAGCCGCATTGTCAAAATAAATCATGGTTCGTTTCTCCTTTGACTGTTAATCCGTCATCACCTGATCCCGGTTTAACATTTCAATTAAACGTTCCAGTTCCCGTTCGGAATAATATTCGATTTCAATTTTTCCTTTTTTCTTTCCGTGTTTAATGCGCACCGGCGTGCTGAACACTTGCTGTAACATGTTTTCATATTGTTTGATAAAAGGATCTGCCGCTTTCTTCTTTTTCTTTTCCTTTTTCGGAACGGATTGATTCAATTGCTGCACCCATTCCTCCAGTTGGCGGACACTGGGCTTTTCTTTTTTTGCTTTTTCCGCCAGTTTCTTCATTAAATCACGGTCTTTGATCCCCAATAATGCCCGGGCATGCCCCATGGACAATGTTCCACGTGAAACATCCTCCTGAATCTCCGGCGGCAGTTGAAGCAAACGAAGGAAATTCGCGACATGAGGCCGGCTTTTTCCAACCCGCGCCGCCAACTCTTCCTGCGTGATGGATAAATGCTCCATCAATTTTTGATAGGCACGCGCCATCTCAATGGGATTCAAGTCCTCCCTCTGAACATTTTCAACCAAAGCGATTTCCATCATCTGTTCATCGGTAAAATCGCGCACCACCACTGGAACCCGTTCCAGTCCGACTTCTTGGGCAGCCCGGAAACGACGCTCTCCCGCCACAATTTCATATCCGCGAATGCTTTTTCTTACGATTAACGGTTGGACAACCCCGTGTTGCTTAATGGACTCTGCCAATTCCTGCAGGGAGTCGGGATCAAACTCTTTACGAGGCTGATAAGGGTTGGCGCGCAACTCGGAAATCTCCGCTTCATGAACGGTTTCATCCCCGTCCTCCACATCAATCGGTTGAAACAGCGCACCCAATCCCCGTCCCAAACCTTTAGAATTGCTCATTATTCATCACCACTTCTCTGGCCAGTTGATTATAACATTCCGCACCCCGGGAGCGGGCATCATAAATCGTGATCGGCTTGCCATGGCTGGGAGCCTCACTCAGCCGGACATTCCGCGGAATCACCGTTTCATAAACTTTTTGTTGAAAATACTTTTTCACTTCTTCCATCACTTGGACTGACAGATTGGTGCGCCCGTCAAACATGGTCAACAACACACCTTCAATTTCCAGTCCCTTGTTCAAATGTTTTTGTACGATGCGAATTGTATTTAATAGTTGTCCCAATCCTTCCAAAGCATAAAACTCGCATTGGATGGGAATCAGGACAGATTTGGCAGCTGTTAACGCATTCAGCGTAATGATCCCCAACGACGGAGGACAATCGATAAAAATGTAATGATAATGTTGGGCTGCATTTTTCAATGCTCTTTTTAACCGCAATTCCCGTGAGATGGCCTGAGACAGTTCAATTTCAACCCCTGCCAACTGAATGGTTGCGGGAATAATCGATAAATTCTCAACCTCAGTGGGCAAAACCACCTTTTCTGCCGGAACTTCATCCACCAAAATGTCATATACACACTGCTTCACGTCCGCTTTGTTGATCCCGAGTCCACTGGTCGAGTTCCCCTGCGGATCAATATCCACCAGTAAAACCTTTTTCCCCATCGCCGCAAGGCTTGCCGCCAGATTGACTGAGGTTGTCGTTTTCCCAACGCCCCCCTTTTGGTTTGCAATTGCAATTACTTTGCCCATTCTCCCACCTCATTTTCGGACTTTTAGTTTTCCGAACCACACCGCAGAACCAGCCTATGTACGAAAAGAAAATGAGGCGAATCATTGCCTCACAGCCCCATCCGTTTCTTCTCTTATTTTAATGATAAAAAAGAAAGAAAAAAAGATAAAATCAAATTCATCATAACAGGAAGAAGATCCGTTTCCCGTCATTTGGGAAGGCGGATGACCACTTCAACGAAATGTTCATGTTCCCGTTCATCCACCATGACATCCATGCCCGTTTTCTTCACCAGATCCACCGATTGGCGGATGGTGTTCATGGCAATGCGAAAATCACGCGTGACCGACTTGCGTTTGGCCTGCTGTTTCTTGGTTTCCTTGACCAGAAGCTTTTTGACCCGTTCTTCCGTCTGCTTTACATTCCAACCTTTGGCCAAAATCTCTTCCAGTACTTGTTTTTGCAAAAACCCCTCTTTTAACGGAAGGAGCGCCCGTGCATGACGTTCGGTGATCATCCGCTTCTGCAATGCTTCCTGCACCTCGGCCGGCAGCTGCAAAAGCCTCAATTTGTTGGCGATGGTGGACTGCCCTTTTCCCAACTTTTGCGCGAGGCCTTCCTGTGTCAATTGATGAATCTCCATCAACCGTTGATAAGCATGCGCTTCTTCAATGGCCGTCAATTCCTCGCGCTGCAAATTTTCAATGAGGGATGCCGCCGCCGCCTGATGATCATCCATTTCCCGAATCACTGCAGGAATCCGTTTCAGCCCCAATTTTTTTACCGCACGCAATCTGCGCTCACCTGCAACCAACTCATAACAGCGTTCGGTGCGGCGCACCACGACGGGTTGAATAATCCCGTGCATACGGATGGTTTGGCATAATTCATCAATTCGTTCCTCATCAAAAATCGTGCGGGGTTGATAGGGACTGGGTTCAATTTCGTCCACGGGAATCTGCATGACTTGATCGGGATGAACCTCTTGCTCTTGTTCTTGCTCTTTCTCTTTCAGACCGAATAATCTCGTGAAAGACTGTCTCATGAACACAGACACCACCTTACGGTCAACTCAGGTCACGGAATCACCTAATATACCTTTTCGCTTTGATCGTTCAACCCCCTTCTTTCCCGAAACATTATAGAAAAAGATTCACATGTTCCACGTGGAACATGACCGGTTTCGTTGTATGATATGAGAGGAAAGTTTATCATGCCAAACCCGTTCCTTTCACCATTTGGTTAAAAAACAGGGGAGAATCCGGAAACTTTATCGTGGAAAGAAAGGTCTGATACATCGACGCAAACCTTCTCCCCCTGCCTTTCGATATAAAAGAATTTACAAATCTAAAAAACCCGTTATAAGCTGGTGAAGATTCACTTTATTCTGTTGACCCTTTACCTTCACAATTGATAGAATCGTGGGAAGAAGGGGATTTCATCACTTGAGGAGGATATTTCAAAAATGAGCGTACCTGTATACATAGGAAATGACCAAGGATACTATGGTACCAAAGTAGTGACCCGGGCGAATGGAAAGTTTTATAAAATGTTCATCCGGAACATGGTTGTGCCAAACCGTGTGGGGGAAATCACCTATAACAACGATCCCCATAACATCATGTATCGGGAACATGAAGGGGACCGCGAATGGTTCTGCGGAAAGCTGGCCATTGAGCAAGCCGGGGATGACGAACTTTTCGATTCACACAAACGTCGTCTCTTCAGCCCGACCTGGTTCCGGGAACAAGAATACTTGATCATGTTCCGTGTCAGCACCGGCCTCATGCTGCAAGGATCGACGGAACCGGTCGTTGCGGTGGCCCTGCCGACGGACAACTACATCGATTACAAAGATGAATTGAAACGCCGTCTCATCGGGAAACACAGTTTTGAAGTGAAACAAGGGAACTTACCTTGGCGCAAAATCGAGTTTGAAATTAAACAGGAAAACCTTTTCGTTATCAGTCAACCCATGGCAACCTTGTTCCACATCGCCTTGGACCGCGAAGGAAAACTGCTCAATGAAGACTTGTTTATCCAAAAAGTGAGCATCAACGATTTGGGCTTTGGTACTTCGGACATCGAAACCCTGCACGGGGAAACGATCATCAAACGCCAAAGCTTCACCTCCCGCCATGCTATGTTGGGCGTTTACCAAAACCTGACGAAGCGCTTGCTTGAATTCACCCGGAACGCGGATAAAGACGGAAACGGAAAAGAGTATCCGTTATGGAGCCTGCCTAGGATCGTCCGTTCCGGCGAAATCAGTTTCAAAGGAAAATCATATGATGTCAGTGCCATCGTTCAGGAATCGATCAAGGAAGTGGGCGAAGCTTTGGTGGATGAAGTCTGGCACCGCCTGGATTATGGTGACGACATCACTTATATCATCCTCACCGGCGGAGCTTCGATTCCGTTCAAACCATTTTACCGGGAACGCTTCGGCGATAAACTGATCTTCTCCGAAGACTATGGAATCGAAGCCCAATTTGCCAACGGCTTCGGATTGTGCAAATTTGCCCAATCCAAAGCGCGCACCGCATCATCCAAAGAAATGATGGAAGCGGCAGCCTCCATTCACCAAGAGTTTAACGTTCCTGATAAATTCGGGGACACCCAGCAAAAGAAAGATCGGAAATCCGGGAAAAAATAAAAAAGCGATTCACCCCCCAAGGAAATCCTTGGGGGAAAACTTTTCATGGGCTTTCCATTGAGGAAATTTGTCAAATAAACAAAAAAAATTATAGAGATTGTCGCTGAAAAAAGAGATAATAATTGAGAAAGAAGGTTGGAAGGGATCAGGCGACTATAAGGAGGGTGGAGTAGATGTCACAATTTGAATCCCAATTCGATTGCATTCTTATCGGTACGGGCAATTCGGGAAAAGCGGCTGCCGATGCACTCAAAGAAAAGGGGAAAAACGCACTGTATATCGAATTGAAACCCGAGATGATTGCAACGTTAATCAGTCAACAAGCAGTCGGGCAATCCACCGGATCAAGCGACCCCTCCTCACGAACAGATACGCATGGAAACGGGGAAATCTTTGTACAAAAGCAAACCTTACATACCAATCATCTTGAAACCAACACATATACATTCCAAAGCAAACCGGTTGAAGATTTTTCTTATCAAACCGACTCTTTTTATGATGAATCGTCTCAGGCCGACCAAAGCTCCAGCGCCAAAGACATGGAGATCATCGAAGCTCAAAAAGTGGAATATGCGCCTCCCCACTATTCTTTTTTCACCAATCGCGGCCCTTTACGCAAAAAAACTTTGCGCCGTAAACAAAAGTTGAATTTCCAGGAACCATCGGAAACAGGGGATGAATATCCGGTATACCACTTGGAACGGGTTCAGTTGGGGGAAGAGGAAGAATCAAGCAACCACGGGGAAGATCCCTGGAATCCGCCTTTTATCGACGAAGATCAGGAAAAACAAGAAGAGATGCTTCTGGAAAGGGAACCAAAACTTCGCAAAAAACGGACAAACAATCAGTGGATCCATTCATTCAACCAGGATGCCGAGGAATCGCCGATGCAATCAGACCGTTCCTCTTTTTCGCCGGAAACGTACGGAACTTCGGATGACCCGTTTTCTTCCGACTCGTTCCCTGATTTTTATTCGAACGGATTCGATGCGGAGTCCGACAATAACCTTCCATCGGATTATTTCAAACCAAATGAACAAAGCAAAGACAACCCGTCAAACGAACTCGTCCCGTTTGAGCCTTTTTCGCCGCGCCGCCGGGTCCGCCAGGGAAAGCGAAGCCGATTGCAAAAAAAGCGGGGAGCACTTGCGGAAAAAACAAACCAATCATTGACGGAAAACCATCAACAACAAGGAAACCAGTCAATGCTGTTTTCAGAAGAACACGCCACCCATGAAAAGCACCCCATCTTTCCCAACGGTTCATCCGGTGTCCAATCCTTCGGGATTGAAGACAAGATCGAGGCGCAACAACCGGTTTCCGCTTTTCAAACGAATGAAAGTGAAGAATCTGCATCCAGTTTGAAACGGGATGACATTGAGTTTGAAGATGCTTATGGTGGCTACAGTTCGTGGGAAGAAATCATGACCCCTTATTCCCAAAACAGCCGGAAGCGCCAAGAAATCGATAAAATTGAGAAGAGAAAAATCGCTTTGCGTGGATTGCACAATTTAATCAATAATATGGGTTAATTAAAGAAGCCGAATCACTCCCTGACTCCAAGAGCATTCGGCTTTCTTTTTATATATGAAACAGACTTTTTAAACCAATGGTTGTTTGGCCGGTGTCCCTGCTTTCCGCGGATAAGCTTTGGGCGTATGATCCCGCTTTTTCATCCACAGCAGACTGCGCGTCCCCATCTCTTCCGGCAAACGAAACTGCTTCACATCCAGCGTCGTTTTCCCGAGGGTGTGCAAAGCCTTGCCCGCTTCTTCCATTTCCTCTCTCACATCCGGCCCTTTCATGGCGATGAAATGCCCCCCCACTTTGACAAACGGCAGGCAATATTCGGCCAATACATTTAACCGGGCGACCGCACGCGCCGTGGCCAAATCAAAACTTTGCCGGAATCCTTTTTTCTTTCCAAACTCTTCAGCCCGTCCATGAATGCATTCCACCCGGGTCAATCCCAATTCCCCCACAATTTCGTTTAAGAAGTTGACCCGTTTTTTCAGCGAATCCAACAAAACCACCTGCAAATGGGGAAAAGCAATCTTTAATGCCAATCCCGGGAAACCGGCACCAGTCCCCACATCGATCACGGACCGGACACGATTCAACGGAATGACGCGGGCCAAGGTTAATGAATCATAAAAATGCTTGATGTAGACTTCCTTTTCTTCCGTGATTGCCGTTAAATTCATCACTTTGTTTTTTTCAACCAAGAGCTCATAATACCGGTGGAACTGCCGGAGCTGTTCATGGGACAGATAAATGTCCCATTCCGCTGTTTCTTGTTGCAACCAACTCCCCCAATGCATCCCCTGAAACCTCCTTTAAAAAAGCCTGACAAACTTGTCAGGCTTGATTTTCCGATATGGCATAAGCTTTTCCGCCTTGCTCGATATGCACCATCAAAATGGATATGTCCGCAGGATTCACCCCGGAAATTCGCGAAGCCTGGCCCAAAGAAACCGGCTGTACTTCTTTTAATTTTTCCCGTGCTTCCGAAGAAATTCCCGAGATTTTGTCATAATCCACCCAATCGGGAATCCGTTTTTCTTCCATACGGCGCATTTTTTCAACTTGCTGGAGCGCTTT
Organism: Thermoactinomyces vulgaris; assembly: GCF_005886755.1. Lineage (NCBI taxonomy): Bacteria > Bacillati > Bacillota > Bacilli > Caryophanales > Thermoactinomycetaceae > Thermoactinomyces > Thermoactinomyces vulgaris. The sequence goes on along the minus strand of NZ_CP039710.1, from coordinate 242,645 downwards.
TTTGATATAACCTTCATATTTCAATTGAATTTCCACTTGCTCCATGACATCCGCCGGGAGCGGCTCAGGCGGCGGGGACATGCTGGCAATTTCTTTATATCCCAATTCGGGGCGTTTGATTAAGTTTGCCAGTTCCACCGCATTGTTGATCTCCGAGGTTCCCATTTCCTTCAGGATCGCTTGGACTTCCGGTTTCGGCCGGACTTTGGTTTCCCTCAGGCGTTGAATTTCCTTTTGGATCAATTCTTTCTTTTTGACAAACCGCTGATAACGCTCTTCCGGAATCAACCCGATTTCATAGCCCAATTCCGTCAAACGCAAATCCGCATTGTCATGCCGGAGCAACAAGCGGTATTCCGCCCGTGATGTCAACAGCCGGTACGGTTCATTGGTCCCTTTGGTGACCAGGTCATCAATCAAAACACCGATGTAAGCTTGCGAACGGTCCAAAATCACGGGTTCCTTGCCTTGCACTTTTCGGGCGGCATTGATTCCGGCCATGATGCCTTGTGCGGCCGCTTCTTCATAACCGGAAGTTCCGTTCAATTGACCCGCGGTAAACAAGTTTTTCACCAATTTTGTCTCCAACGAAGGCCAAAGTTGCGTCGGAACGATGGCATCATATTCGATGGCATAGCCGGTACGGAGCATTTCTGCCTTTTCCAGTCCTTTGATGGTGTGAAGCACTTTTAACTGGACATCTTCCGGCAAGCTGGTGGAAAGCCCTTGGACATACATTTCTTCCGTGTCCCGTCCCTCCGGTTCGATAAAAATCTGGTGCCGCCCTTTGTCGGCGAACCGGACGATCTTGTCTTCAATCGACGGACAATAACGGGGCCCCCGCCCTTCAATCATCCCGGAATACATGGGGGCGCGGTGCAAATTTTCCCGGATGTAACGGTGCGTCTCTTCATTGGTGTATGTCAGCCAGCAAGGCAGTTGATCAGTGATGTATTCCGTCGTTTCATAGGAGAAAGCCCGTGGTTCCTCATCTCCCGGCTGAATGGTCATCTTGCCGGTGTCAATGGATCGTTTATTCACCCGGGGCGGGGTGCCGGTTTTAAACCGGACCATTTCAAAACCGAGTTCTTTCAAATGATAAGCCAGTTGGATGGAAGGCTGTTGGTTATTCGGGCCGCTTTCATAACTGATATCCCCGATGATGATTTTGCCGCGCAAATAGGTTCCGGTCGTCAAAATCACCGTTTCGGACAGATAGCGGGTTCCGGTCCGGGTGATGACGCCTTTGCACACGCCGTCTTCCACAATCAGCTTTTCCACCATTCCTTGCTGCAAACGGAGATTGGGCGTTGATTCCAGGGTTTTCTTCATTTCTTGCTGATACAGCACTTTGTCGGCTTGTGCCCTTAACGCATAAACAGCCGGCCCTTTCCCCGTATTTAACATCCGCATCTGGATATGGGTTTTGTCAATATTTCTCCCCATTTCTCCACCCAGCGCATCAATCTCACGCACCACATGGCCTTTGGCCGGGCCCCCGATCGAAGGGTTGCATGGCATGTAAGCGATGGTATCCAAACTCAGGGTCAACAGCAGTGTGGAACAACCCATCCGGGCCGCGGCCAAGGCCGCTTCGCATCCGGCATGACCGGCACCGATTACAATCACGTCAAATTTTTGGGATTGGGATGCATCCCTCATCCTGCTCACCTCTCTTTATTTGCCCAAGCAAAATTGCGAAAAAATCTGGTCGATCAAATCTTCGGAGACGGAGTCCCCAATGACTTCGCCCAACGATTCCCAGGCATTTTTCAAATCAATCTCCACCATATCCAGCGGAACCCCCGAATCAATCCCTTCGATCACATCTTTCACACTTGTCAAAGCTCTGCGAAGCAAGTGGATATGCCGGGAATTGCTGACATACGTGGCATCGGCAAGTTCCACTTTTCCCAACTGAAACAGCCGGGTAATGGCTTCTTCCAAATCCTCTATTCCCCGGTCCTCTTTGACGGAAGCGGAAATAATCGGAACGTCGCCGGCCAAGCGCTTCACTTCATCCAATTCGATTTGCCGGGGCAAATCTGTTTTGTTCACAATGATGATCGAACTGTGCTCCTTAATCAGCGAAAGCAGCTCCCGGTCCAACGGGGTGAGGGGTTCGGCGTAATTTAACAAAAGCAACACCAAATCCGCCTGTTTCAATGCTTGGCGGGAACGTTCCACCCCGATCCGTTCCACCACATCCTCGGTCTCGCGGATTCCGGCTGTGTCCAACAGTTTGAGGGGAATTCCCCGCACATTGACAAATTCCTCAATCACATCCCGTGTGGTTCCCGGGATGTCGGTCACAATGGCCTTGTTTTCATGGGTCAAAGCATTCATCAGCGATGACTTGCCGACATTGGGACGCCCCACGATTGCCGTTTTGATTCCCTCCCGGTAAATTTTCCCTTGGCGGGCGGTTTGAAGCAACCGTTCAATTTCACCGGAAATGTAAACACAGCGCTCACGCAAAAATCCGGCCGTCATCTCTTCGGCGTCATACTCCGGATAATCCACATTGACCGCAAGATGGGCAAGGGTTTCCAAAATTTCGCTTCTCAGCCGTTGAATCAAACGGGAAAGTTTCCCGTCATGTTGGGACAGAGCCACTTTTGCGGCACGGTCCGTTTTGGCGCGGATCAAATCCATGACAGCTTCGGCCTGGGACAAATCAATCCGGCCATTTAAAAAAGCCCGTTTGGTAAACTCGCCAGGCTCCGCCAATCTTGCTCCATGATCCAACAGGATTTCCAACGTTTTTTGAACGGGAATCATCCCGCCATGACAACTGATTTCAACCACATCTTCCCGGGTGAATGTTCGTGGTGCGCGCATCACGGTCACCAGCACTTCATCGACCCGCTCTCCCGCTTCCGGATCCACGATATATCCGTAATGGACGGTATGCGAAGGCACCTTGTCCAGAGATTTTTTTCCTTGATATATCTGATCTGCAATCGAAATGGCATCGGGTCCGCTGACACGGATCACCGAAATGCCCCCTTCCCCCACGGGGGTGGAAATCGCTGCAATGGTATCGGTCTCCATTTTTTCACACTCCAACATGATTCCTAATACTTAATCTTAGCATAATCCGATTCATTCAATCAAAAAAATCGCCGAAACAAAAAACCCCCCTGAACGGGGAGTTTACGGGCGCCGTCTGCTATTGGTTTTTTCTTAAATCAATCACCACAGAGCGCCGGGGTTCTTTTCCGACACTGTATGTGGTTAAATCTTTTTCCCGCTGTACCAAGCGATGAATCATTTTCCGTTCGCTTGCGGACATCGGATGCAAGGTCACCTCTTTTTTCGTTTCACGGACTTTTTCCATCATCTTCGCCGCCAGGTGCTTTAACGACTCCTTCCGGCGACGGCGGTAATCTCCCGCATCCACCGTCACGCGAATGCCGTTATTGTATTTCCGCCAGACAACGGTTTGCACCAACGTTTGAATTGCATTTAACGTCCGGCCGTGTTTTCCGATCAGAAGAGACAAGTCCTCTCCTTTCAACACAAAGGAAATCTCCGCCGGCTCTTCCTTCATTTCGACTTGGCACGGCCAACCAATCCGCTCCACGATCCCCTTCAAAAATTGACAGGCATATTCCCCGGGGCTTTCCTTCCGGATGACGGAAACTTCCACGATGGCATCCCGTCTCCCGAAAATACCGAGGAATCCTTTTTTGGGCGGTTGGATCACTTCATACCCAATTTCACCGGGTGACACCTGTAACGCATCACATGCTTTTTCAATCGCCAATTCAACGGACCGGGCCCGCTCTATCCGTTTGCTCAACGAGTTGCACCCTTTACTTCATTTTTTTTATTCAGCTTCTGCAAAATGAGAGATTGGGCTATGGTGAAGATGTTCCCGTATACCCAGTATAAAGAAAGTGCGGACGGGAACTGATAGGCCAGGAAAAAGATCATAACCGGCATGATCCAGACCATTACTTTCATTTGCGGATTGCTTTGCGCTCCGGTAACAATAAACTGCAAGTACGTGGTAAACGCCGCGATCAAAGGCAGGATGAAATAAGGATCCGGACTTCCCAATTGCAGGTAAAGGAAACTGGATTCCTTGATATGCTCATTTCCCATGATCGCTTGGTAAAAAGCGAACAAAACGGGAATCTGAATCAATAAAGGCAAGCATCCGGCCATCGGGTTGATGTTGTGCTTTTGAAACAGCTTCATGGTTTCTTCTTGCATTTTTTGCGGATTTTTCTCGTACTTTTTGCGGATCTTCATCATTTCCGGCTGAATTTCCTGCATCCGCTGGGTGCTTTGTTGCTGTTTCCAGGTAAGCGGAAAGACGATCAGACGGACGAGAAAAGTCAGCACCAGAATCGACAATCCGTAATTTCCCAAAGCATCTTTAAAGATGTCCAGCAATTTGACCATCGGGATAACCAAGATCTGTTGAAAAAAGCTGGGATTGTTGTAATCGATCTTGTACCGGTTTTGATCGGGGGCACACCCCGAAAGGATGGTGACAGCCATAATCATCAGCAAGAGTACAGCAATCCCGCGCCTCCGTTTTTGCAAGGATAACTCCTCCTCATCTTCTCTTCAGTCTCTGAATCCATTTGTTTGCGGTTTCTTTTTTTCCGGCACATCATCAAATCCGCCCGGATGAAAAGGATGGCATTTCAACAGACGGATCAACGTATACCATCCCCCGACAACAAATCCGTGTCTCCGAAAGGCAATCAAAGCGTATTCCGAGCAGGTGGGAACGAAGCGGCAGACAGGGGGCTTAAGCGGTGAGATGACATAGCGATAAAATTGAATCAGACCGATGGCAATCCACTTCATTCCACTCCTCCTCCCCTATTCCGAAGGCTTTGACACAAAACATTTTCCCTTGCGAAACACGTGAAAAAGGCTGGATTTCACCTGTTTGTAATCCATTTGGGCAACGGGGTTTCGGGCGATGATAACGTAATCGGTTCCGGGTTTCAAATGGGAAACCCAATGCCTCGCCACCTCTTTGATCAAACGTTTGCACCGGTTGCGTATCACGGCATTCCCGACCTTTTTGCTCACGGAGATGCCGATACGCGGTGGCCCGGAAGGAGAACGGCCATACTGGATCACGACAAATTGCCGATTGGCAAAAGATTGACCGGCCTGAAAAACCCTCCGAAAATCTTTTCTCTTCTTCAGACGGTATTCCCGCTGCAATGAAAATCTCCTTCCTCGCTAAAATCCCCGTTTTTTCTTCACATTATAAAACAAAAAGAAGCAGATTAAACACTTTCAACGTGAATTAAATAGGAAAAAAGGCCACAAAACACGTGGCCGGCATTTATTAAGCAGATAATACTTTTCTTCCTTTTCTTCTGCGTCTTGCAAGAACACGACGTCCGTTTTTCGTGCTCATGCGTGCACGAAAACCGTGCTTGTTTTTACGTCTGCGGTTACTTGGTTGAAATGTGCGTTTCATTTTCATTCCCCTGGTTCCCCATCACTCAGCCACGGCAAATTTGCCGGCTGAGGACCGCGTTCCAGGATACCTCCCTTCTTTCAATCAAGTCCGTGAATAACCGATGGACAATCTCTATCATTATAGACAGCATCGGCAATCACTGTCAAGAATCCGGCCGGATCCACTCCTGTTTATCCACATGTGGATAAATTTTTCATTATCCACCCGTTATCCCAAAATTATCCACGATTTATCCACAAATCCCCTGGTGTGGATAACAAGGTTTTTTCCGCTTTGTGAATTGTGGATAACTCACTATTTTTCATTGTAAATATTGGTATATTTTGATATTCTATTCTTGTTTTCCTGTGGATAAATATGTTGCGGAGCAGTGAATATCCACAGTTGTGGATAATCCGGGAGATCATTTAACCACAAGTTGTGGAAAAAAGTATCCACAGCCTGTGGATAATGTGAATAAATGCAATAGACTCTGATGCATCGTCGCTTTTGACTGTGGATAAGTATTGTTCATTTTTTTGTCAGGAAGGAGGTTCTTTGGGTGATTCACATCCAAGAATTATGGTCCCAAACGTTGGATTCCATCCAAAACAAAATCAGCAAGCCCAGTTTTGAAACCTGGCTCAAGGCGACTGAAGCCATCAACATGGAAAATGACATCCTGATCGTTTGTGCCCCCAATGATTTTGCCCGGGACTGGCTGGAATCGCGCTATGCCGATTTGGTGCGGGACACCTTGAAAGAAGTGACCGGCGGTTCAAAAATTGGCGTGAAATTTGTCAGCCAGACCCAGGAAAAAAACCATCATGAATCCTTAAAAGAACCGCAACAACCGGCGGCGGAAAACGTGGAAGACGAAAAAGACCCCGGCTCCCAACTGAATCCGAGGTACACTTTTGACACATTTGTCATCGGTTCCGGGAACCGGTTTGCCCATGCGGCTTCCCTGGCTGTGGCCGAAGCGCCTGCCAAAGCATACAACCCTTTGTTCATCTACGGTGGCGTCGGCCTTGGAAAAACACACTTGATGCATGCCATCGGTCATTATGTACTGAAACATGATCCGTCCAGCCGGGTGGTGTACATCTCATCCGAAAAATTCACCAATGAATTTATCAATTCGATCCGGGATAACAAAACGATCCAATTCCGGAACAAATACCGTTCCGTGGATATCTTGTTGATCGACGACATTCAGTTTTTGGCGGGAAAAGAACAGACCCAGGAAGAGTTTTTCCACACCTTTAACGCTTTGCATGACGCCAATAAACAAATCATTATCTCCAGCGACCGGCCGCCCAAGGAAATCCCCACGCTGGAAGACCGTTTGCGCTCACGCTTTGAATGGGGTCTGATCACCGATGTGCAACCGCCGGATTTGGAAACGCGGATCGCGATCTTGCGAAAGAAAGCAATAGCTGATAATTTAGATGTTCCAAGTGAAGTCCTTGCATTTATCGCGGATCGCGTGGATACAAACATTCGTGAACTGGAAGGTGCGTTAATCCGGGTTGTGGCTTATTCAGCTCTCTTGAATCAACCCATCACTCCCGATCTGGCACTGGAGGCACTGAAGGATATCATGCCCGATTCAAAGCCAAGAATGCTCAGCATTCATATTATTCAACAGACGGTCTGTGATTATTACCGTCTCCGCATAGAGGATTTGAAAAGTAAAAAGCGAACAAAGTCGGTGGCATTTCCAAGACAGATCGCTATGTATCTGTGCCGGGAAATGACAGAGTTCTCTTTGCCGAAAATCGGGGAAGATTTTGGAGGGCGCGATCATACAACCGTGATTCATGCACATGAGAAAATCAGCCGCATGATCGAAGAAGACCCCCAAGTCAAAGAAGTGATCAAGCAGTTGAAACAACAACTTCAACGCAAAGCTTAAAAGCAACGCCTGTGGAAACTGTGGATAAGGTGTACAAGCTTATGCACACTTTCTCCACAGCCGGCAATCCGCTTTACACCTGGTCCAAACCCGGTTTTCCACATTATCCACAATCCCTACTACTAGTGCTACTGCAATTTTAAAAAATAAATATATGTACAAGCGTCCTGCTTTATGCATGCCTGTCATGTTTTTCCCAAAACAATTTTTGGTTCTATCACCATCAAGGAGGATCGATATGAAATTCCGTGTCATCAAATCAGCATTGGTTGATGCTGTTTCTCAAGTATCCAAAGCGGTTTCTTCCAAAACAACCATTCCCATTCTCACCGGGATTAAAATTGCTGTGGATGAAGATGGGCTCACTCTGACCGGAAGCAATTCGGACATCACCATTCAGGTGCATGTTCCCGTCAAAAAAGAGGACTTGGATCAGGTGTTCGTGGAAAAAATAGGTAGTATCGTACTCCCCGGACGCATCTTTGGCGAGCTTGTCCGCAAATTGCCCGGAGATGAAGTGGAATGGATCACCAATGATCAATTCCAAACCACCATCCGATCGGATATGGCGGAATTTCAACTGAACGGACTGGATCCGGTGGAATATCCGCGCTTGCCGCACTTATCCACAGAGCAGATGTTCAGTATTTCCGCCGATGCACTCAAATCCCTGATCCGGCAAACTGGATTTGCCGTGGCCGCCAAAGAAGCGCGGGGCGTATTGACCGGAGTGCTGTTCCAACTTGAAAATGGGGTGTTGACTTGCATCGCCACGGACAGCCACCGTTTGTCCAAACAACAGGCCCAAGTGGAAGCTTCCCCGGAAGTGACACTGAAAAATGTGATTGTCCCGGGCAAAAGCTTGTCGGAATTGGCCAAGACCCTGGGGGATTATTCCGGATATGTGGATATCCTGATCGCGGAAAATCAAATTCTGGTAAAAACCGATGAATTCTCGTTTTATTCCCGTTTGTTGGACGGGACCTATCCCGACACCAACCGGGTGATTCCCGAACGTGGTGAGACGGAACTCGTTTCCTCCACCAAGGAATTGTTACAATCCGTTGATCGTGCATCCCTAATCAGTCGGGATGGCCGGGATAATGTGATAAAATGGACTATAAAAGACGGAAAAGTGGAAGTTCACTCCACCGCCCAGGATATTGGAAGCGTCTCTGAAGAAGTGAATGCCAAGGTGAACGGGCCGGAAATGAGCATCTCTTTTAATGCGCGTTACATGATGGAAGCTCTCCGCTCCATTGAAAGCGATGAAATCCGGATTCAATTCACAGGCGCGATGACACCGTTTATGATCCAACCGACAGACCGGGATGACTCGCTCCATCTGATCGTACCGGTCCGCACCCGTTAGGACGGACCGGCACGGATGACGCCCGAAAAGGAGGATTGGGATTGGAATCCATCAAGATTGACACACCGTACATCACATTGGGGCAACTCTTAAAACGCCTGGATGTGATCGACAGCGGCGGGCAAGCCAAGTACTTTTTGCAAGAGGAAACGGTAAAAGTCAACGGCGAAGTGGAAACGAGACGGGGGAGAAAAATTTATCCCCGGGATCAAGTGGATATCTCCGGGTTCGGGTCCGTGGTCGTGTCGGACCGGTAAGGGAGGATCTTCGTTTTGCGTGTCCAAACCCTGGAATTGAAACAGTACCGAAACATTGAGAAACTTCATCTGCATTGTCCGGAGGAGCTTCATTTCTTTGTCGGCCCCAATGCCCAAGGGAAAACCAACATCCTCGAATCCCTTTATGTCCTTGCGCTTGGCAAATCACACCGCACACGGACTCATAAAGAACTGATCCGTTTCGGCCAAAAGGCATCGTTCATCAAGTGCAGAGTAAAAAAAGGAAATGAGATCCAGCGTCTGGAAATCAGTTTATCGGACAAAGGAAAAAAAGTGAGTCGGAACGGGGTTGAACAAAGGAAGTTGAGTCAGTATATCGGCTCGCTTCCTGCCGTCCTCTTTGCGCCGGAGGATCTGGCGCTGGTCAAAGGAAGCCCGCAGGTTCGACGCCGTTTTTTAGATATGGAGATTGGCCAGGTAAGTCCTCAATATGTGCATGATTTGTCGCAATTAAACAAATTGCTCGTGCAGAGAAACAGCCTGTTGAAACAACTTTCCCGGCAAAAGCAGGAGGATTCCCCTTTATTGGAGGTATTGGATGAACAATTTGCCGCTTTGTCCGTCCATTTATGGAAAAAAAGAAAACAGTTTTTAAAATCCCTCACCCGATGGGCGCGTGAAATTCATCAGGCCATTACGCAACAGCCGGAGGAGCTGGTAATCAAGTACCGCCCTTCTTTTCCTTTGCCCGAACCATCCGGGCCGGATGAATGGGCGGAGATTTTGCGGTCGGAACTGAAAAAAAACCGCCAAAAAGAAGTGATGCGGGGAAGTACCGCCATCGGGCCGCAACGGGATGACATCCGGTTGTTTCTGGGAGAGATGGATCTTCATCATTACGGTTCCCAGGGACAGCAACGAACCGCCGCCTTGTCGCTCAAGCTGGCGGAAATCGAATTGATTCATCAGGAAATCGGTTATTATCCCATATTATTATTGGATGATGTGTTGTCCGAATTGGATGACATGCGCAAAACGCATTTATTGAAGGCCATTTCCGGACGTGTCCAAACTTTTGTGACCACCACCGGTTTGGACGGGATCCATCCGGATATCTTATCCGGAGCCAAAATCTATCAGGTGAAGCAAGGACAGATTACGGAATCGGGGTGAAAGAAGTGTTTATCCACTTGGGTGGAAGCCGGATGATTTGCATTCGCGAAGTGATCGCCATATTGGACGCCAATGTTGCGAAGAGTGCAACGCCACCGTTTTTGAACGCTTGCCATCAGAAAAAGAAAATTGAACATTTGTCTCCTGACGAAATCAAATCGTATGTGATCACCACACATCACATCTATGCATCGCCCATTTCTTCAACCACATTGAAAAAACGGGCCGATCTGACTCAAAAGATATAGAACCGAGTTTATCAGTTATGGAAGAAGGAAGCAGGTGACCGAGAGTGTCCATTCAACAAACAAATTATGATGAAACACAAATTCAGGTGTTAGAAGGTCTGGAAGCCGTACGAAGGCGGCCGGGAATGTATATTGGTTCCACTTCCAGCCGCGGTCTCCATCATTTGGTGTGGGAAGTGGTGGACAACAGTATCGATGAAGCACTGGCCGGCCGTTGTGATACCATTCAGGTGATTGTCAATGAAGACAACAGTGTGACCGTGATTGACAACGGAAGCGGGATTCCTGTCGGGATCCACCCGAAAATGGGCCGTCCGGCGGTGGAGGTTGTGATGACGGTCCTTCATGCCGGGGGTAAATTCGGCGGAGACGGATACAAATTTTCCGGCGGTTTGCACGGTGTGGGGGTTTCTGTTGTCAATGCGTTGTCGACATGGCTGTCGGTCGAAGTGAAGCGTGACGGGAAAATCTATCATCAACGTTATCAACGAGGGGTTCCGGATGCGGATTTGGAAGTGATCGGAGAAACAGAGGAAACAGGGACCAAAATCACCTTTAAACCGGATCCCGAGATCTTCACGGAAACCACCGAGTTTGATTTCAACATTTTGCAAAACCGTCTGCGCGAACTTGCTTTCTTAAACGGCGGCGTAAAGATCATTTTAAAGGATTTGCGCGGCGAAGAAGAAAAAGAAGTGGTTTTTCAGTTTGAAGGCGGAATCCGGTCTTTTGTGGAGCATTTGGACCGGAATCGCGAAGTGTTGAATCAACCGCCGGTATACATTCAGGGGGAACGGGATTCCATCCTGATTGAAATCGCTTTGCAATACAACGACTCTTTTACATCCAACATCTATTCTTATGCCAATAACATCCACACGCACGAGGGCGGTACGCATGAAGCCGGCTTTAAATCGGCTCTGACGCGCGTGATCAATGATTATGCCCGCCGGAACAACCTTTTGAAGGATAATGACAGCAATTTGACCGGGGACGACGTGCGGGAAGGCTTGACCGCCATTATCAGCGTGAAAATTATGGATCCTCAGTTTGAAGGGCAAACCAAAACCAAACTGGGGAACAGCGAAGCCCGTTCCGCAACCGAGCAGCTCTTTGCCGATCATTTCCAAACCTATTTGGACGAGCATCCCGCGGAAGCGAAAAAGATTATTAACAAAGCCGTGATGGCGTCCCGTGCCCGCCAGGCCGCCCGCAAAGCCCGGGAATTGACACGGCGCAAAAACGCGTTGGAGGTCAGTGCATTGCCCGGGAAACTGGCGGATTGCACCTCCCGCAGCGCTCAGGACAGCGAGCTTTTCATTGTGGAGGGGGATTCTGCCGGCGGTACCGCAAAACAAGGACGGGACCGGATGTTCCAAGCCATTTTGCCATTGAAAGGAAAAATCATCAATGTGGAGAAAGCACGACTGGACCGGGCGCTTTCCAATGATGAGATTCGCACCATCATTACGGCATTGGGAACCGGAATCGGCGATGATTTCAATATTGAAAAGGCCCGTTATCACAAAATCATCATTATGACGGATGCCGACGTCGACGGTGCCCACATCCGGACTTTGCTGCTCACCTTCTTTTACCGGTACATGCGTCCGTTGATTGAACATGGATATGTCTATATTGCCCAACCGCCTCTGTATAAAATTACGCAAGGCAAAAAGATCCGGTATGCGTTCAATGACAAGATGAAAGATGAAATCGTGGCCGAGCTCCAAGGGAAAGGGAAAATCGAGATCCAACGGTACAAAGGGTTGGGGGAAATGAACGCCACCCAGCTGTGGGAAACCACCATGGATCCGGAAAGCCGCACCTTGCTCCGTGTTTCTTTGCAAGATGCCATGGATGCCGATGAAGTGTTTGAAATGTTGATGGGAGACCGCGTGGCACCGCGTCGGGAATTTATCAAGGAGTATGCACAACAGGCGAACCTTGATATTTAGGCGAGTGTAGAACGGAGAGATGAACAATGGAAGAAATGAACCGTATCCAAGAAGTCAATATCAGTAAGGAAATGAAAACCTCTTTCCTGGACTATGCGATGAGCGTGATCGTGAGCCGGGCGTTGCCGGATGTCCGCGACGGGTTAAAACCGGTTCACCGGCGGATTTTGTACACCTTTTACGAGTTGGGGATGACCCCGGATAAGCCGTACAAAAAGTCTTCCCGTCTCGTCGGAAACGTGACGGCGAATTATCACCCGCACGGGGATGCGGCCGTGTACGATTCCATGGTGCGGATGGCACAGGACTTTACTTACCGTTATCCGCTTGTCGACGGACACGGGAACTTCGGATCCGTGGACGGGGACCCGCCGGCGGCCATGCGTTATACCGAAGCAAGGATGGCTGCCATCAATCTGGAAATGCTTCGCGACATCCAAAAAGACACCATCGATTTCACACCCAACTACGACGGGCAACAAGAGGAGCCGGTGGTGCTCCCTTCCCGTTTTCCGAACCTCCTTGTCAACGGGGCTTCGGGGATTGCGGTCGGGATGGCCACCAACATCCCTCCGCATAATTTGAGGGAAGTGATCGACGGCATCCTGTTGTTGCTGGAAAATCAGGATGTGTCCGTTGAGGAATTGATCAAAGTGATCAAAGGGCCGGATTTCCCCACCGGCGGCATTATTTTGGGTTATGACGGAATCCGCAAAGCGTACCGCACCGGTCGCGGAAGCATTCAAATCCGGGCTAAAACGCGGATTGAAGAAGCCCGAAACGGAAAAATGCGGATTGTGGTGGACGAACTTCCGTTCCAAGTCAATAAAGCGAAATTGATCGAAAAAATCGCCGAATTGGTACGGGATAAAAAGATCGACGGAATCACCGATTTAAGAGATGAATCCGACCGCAACGGAATGCGTGTGGTGATTGAGCTCCGCAAAGATGTGAATCCGCAGGTGGTTTTGAACAACCTGTACAAATTCACCAACTTACAAACCAGTTTCGGCATCAACATGCTGGCATTGGTCGACGGACAACCGCGCGTGTTAAATCTGAAGCAGACGATCCAACATTATGTGGACCATCAAATCGAAGTGATTCGCCGCCGGACTCAATATGATTTGAACAAAGCGGAAGACCGGGCGCACATCTTGGAAGGGCTCCGAATCGCTTTGGACCAGATTGACGAAGTGATTGATTTGATCCGCTCCTCGAAAACCACGCAGGAAGCGAGAACCGGCCTGATGGAACGGTTCGGCCTGTCCGAAAAACAAGCCCAAGCCATCCTCGATATGCGGCTGCACCGTTTAACCGGTTTGGAACGGGAAAAAATCGAGAGCGAATATAAAGAGCTGCAACAGCTGATCTCCAAATTGCGTGCCATTCTTGCCGATGAGAACAAAATCCGGGGTGTGTTGCGCAAGGAAATCATTGAAATCAAAGAAAAATACGGTGACGAACGCCGGACAATGATCAAAATTGAAGAAGACAACATCGACATTGAGGATCTGATCCCGGAAGATGAAGTCTCCATCATGATGACGCAAAGAGGGTATATCAAGCGGGTGCCGCTTTCCACCTACCGCGCGCAAAAACGGGGCGGAAAAGGCATCACGGGAATGGGAACCCGTGACGACGATCTGGTTCAGCACATGTTTGTCACCCATTCACACAGCACGCTGCTTTTCTTTTCCAACAAAGGAAAGGTTTATCGCCTGAAAGCTTATGAAGTTCCGGAACTGGGACGGACGGCGAAAGGCACCCCGGTGATCAATTTGATTCAAATTGATCAAGGGGAACGGATCGAAGCCGTCATTCCGGTCAAAGAATTTACCCCGAACCAATTCCTCTTCTTTGTCACAGCAGAAGGAGTGGTGAAGAAAACCGCATTAAGCGAGTTTGAAAACATCCGCCGCAACGGATTGTTCGCCATCAATTTGCGTGACGGGGACGATCTGGTGGGCGTGCGCCTGACCGACGGGGATCAGGAAGTGATCATGGGAACACGGCACGGCATGTCCATCCGTTTCCATGAATCCGACGTCCGTGAAATGGGACGTTCTGCCACCGGGGTAAAAGGAATCACCTTGGGCGAAGGAGACCGCATCATTGACATGGATATCGTGGTTCCGGACAGCTACGTCATGATCGTGACCGAAAACGGCTACGGAAAACGGACGCCGATTGATGAATACCGGATTCAATCGCGTGGGGGCAAAGGGATTAAAACGTTAAGCCTGACGGAGAAAAAAGGCGAAGTGGTTGCGCACAAAGTGGTGTCGGAAGATGAGGATCTCATGATTGCAACGCAATCGGGCGTCGTGATCCGGATCAAAGTTGCGGATATTTCCATCATGGGCCGGTATGCCCAAGGTGTCCGTCTGATTCGGGTGGATGAAGACGAAGTTTCCGCGGTGGCCCGGGTGCATGCCGAGGAAGAAAACGATGAAAAAGAAGAGAAAGAATCGGATGCTTAATCCGGCCAATCCCAAAACGGGGCCATAAAGCCGGGGAACCCGTAAAGAATCAGATCAGTCAGATGGATTAACATCAGCTGTTCCTGATGAACGGACGCCAGCATGATTTCTTCCCACAAGGGGGGATCATACCGGCACAGCATACTCATGGAAAAACACAGCATCATCAGGGAAATGACCCGCGGAAGCGGACCAGGGCGATGATTACCGATATACAGGTAATGGTCGCCCTTTTTGTTTCTTTCAATCCAAGGATGAAGCCGGTGCGGCGGGCCGGAGGCGGAACAGTTCAGGTAAAGCGCTCCTTCCTCTTGATGGTGCAATGAAAACTGAATTTCCCTGCTTTGTGCGTTTAATTTTTCCACAAAGGATGAGGTAGCAAGGTGGCATTGATCCAGAATTTTTTCAGGGATGACCATAAGGGAGGAAGAAGGCATCCAATCCACGGGAAACCAAGTGCACTCACCGAAGATCGTCCGGTACGTCGGCTGCAGTTCAGGCAAAAAGCCGAGCAATTCCTTCATCCGATAGGAATCGCCGGCAGATACCGGAAGATTTATCATTTCAGCCAGATACGGAAACAGTCCCTCTTTTTGGATCCGGATTTCGTCCTGCGAAAAGCGAAAGGGTTCCCTTTTCCGTTTGCGGGTCGACAGCCCGTGTCGCAACACGGCCGTGTTCTTTGGATAATCGGGGTCTTTGGTTAAAATCCAGGCTTTGAAAAAATTCATCATCCCGTAATAGAGCAAAAGGGGTTGCATCCATTTGTCACATGCCCGGGCTGTTTGAAACAGGGAGCAAGCTTGGCGAATGTAAGCGGCAAAAGATTGGACATTTTTGTAAGCCAAAACTCCCGGTTCCCCGAAAGAAGCATCCTGATATTTTTGCTGCAGAAATTTGCGTGCCCATTCTTCATTTTGCAGTTTTAAAAAAAGATCCGGTGCATGGAAGCCATCACGGGAAGAAGGGTCTGAGCAAAACGGCACACCCGTCACCTCGATTTTTCTTTCTTTTTTTTTTATTGTTTGACAAAATAAAAAGGGCTATAACAAGAAAGAGCAATGGGAGAGAGGCAGCATCCATGAAAAGAAAGGTTATATGCCTTTGTCTGTTGTCGGTTTTTGTGTTTGGACTGTTGCCGCCTCCGGGTTCCGGAAAGACAACGGTTCCGAAAAAATATGATCTGGTGTTGATTCACGGATTTAACAACCGCCATCAATGGGGGTATGAATTTTTAAACTGTTTGGCCCGGAATTGGGGCTCCGGGAATGTTTATGTGGTGTATTCCAATTCGTCCATGAAAGTCTGGTCGATGCCGGTGCAAGGAAAACGGGTGATCATGATGGGGGCGAAAAACCATCAGGCCGGGAATGATTCCATTGAGAAGCAGGCCCGGGTGATTTCCGAGAAAATTTCGATTCTCCAAGAAAGGCACGGACTCGGGAAAAACTACTACATTTTGGCTCACAGCATGGGTGGACTCGTTGCCCGGCGTTTGGTTTACATGCGGCCCGGGGAAGTGGCGGACCTGGTGACGCTCGGGACTCCGCATCAAGGGACACCGCTTGCGAAAGAATATGAATGGCTGGGGATGTTTGTCAACGGACAGGAAGGGATCAAAGATGTCACGCCGGAAGCAGTGGCCCGGTTTAACCGGCGCTTTCCGGTGGAAAAAAGCCCGTTTTATCAAAACGGAAAACTGTACACGATTGCCGGGGATGCGGACGGTTGGGGCGACCGGGGATGGAAAGGGGAATTGGCCGTCGGTTGGACCTTGCTGGCCCTGAAATATCATACAGACAGCGACGGGGTTGTGGAAGAAGGAAAAGCCACGCTTCCCGGCGCTTACCATGTGAAAACTTTTTGGCATTTAAACCATTTGCAGTTGATCCAGAGCCCGCTGGTTGCCGAATTTGTATCCAAGTTGTTGCCTTAAACACATTTATCCACAAGCCTTTGTGAGTTATCCACAGGATTTTGTGGATAATCTATGGATAAATACAATACAGCCATGGCTGGATCTTGAAAAATCTTGACAGTTATGCAGGAGACTGTTAAACTGCTTTAAAATTATTAGGCCAAAAGGGGAAAACGTCTATGTGGGAACAGAAATTCGCCAAAGAAGGATTGACTTTTGATGATGTACTGCTATTGCCGGCAAAATCAGAGGTACTGCCTCGCGAAGTCAATGTGGGAACCAAGCTGGCAGAAGGAATTGAATTGAATATTCCGTTGATCAGTGCGGGAATGGACACCGTCACCGAATCCAAACTGGCGATTGCCATTGCCCGGCAAGGCGGAATCGGAATCATTCATAAAAACATGAAAGTGGAAGAACAAGCCGAGGAAGTCGACCGCGTCAAACGTTCCGAAAGCGGAGTGATCACCAATCCGTTTTATCTGACGCCCGAACACAAAGTCCATGACGCGGAAGAACTGATGGCCAAATACCGGATTTCCGGTGTGCCGATTGTGGATGAAAACCGGAAACTGGTTGGCATTATCACCAACCGTGACCTTCGCTTTGTACGGGATTATGCCATGCCGATTCAAGAAGTGATGACGACCGAACCGCTTGTTACGGCTCCGGTCGGGACCACGCTCGAACAAGCGGAAGAAATCCTGCAAAAGCATAAAATCGAGAAATTGCCGCTGGTGGATGAAAACGGGGTTTTAAAAGGGCTCATCACCATCAAAGACATTGAAAAGGCGACACAGTTTCCCGACGCGGCCAAAGATAAACAAGGACGTCTTTTGGTCGGGGCGGCTGTCGGGGTGTCCAAAAATATGGAACGCCGGGTTCAAGCCTTGATCGATGCCGAAGTGGACTTGATTGTTGTGGATACGGCCCACGGCCACTCCAAAGGGGTTTTGGATGCCATTCACACGCTTCGCCGGAAGTATCCGGATTTGGTCATTGTGGCCGGAAATGTCGCAACCGGTGAAGCCACCCGTGATCTCATCGAGGCAGGTGCCAATATCGTGAAAGTTGGAATCGGCCCGGGATCCATTTGCACAACCCGTGTGGTTGCCGGCATCGGCGTTCCGCAAATCACGGCGATCTATGATTGCGCGACTGTGGCCCGCCAGTACGGTGTGCCGATCATTGCTGACGGAGGAATCCGTTATTCCGGGGATATCGTCAAAGCTTTGGCGGCGGGTGCGGATGCAGTCATGTTGGGAAGCCTGTTTGCCGGAACGGAGGAATCTCCCGGGGAATCAGAAATTTACCAAGGACGCCGGTTCAAGGTGTACCGGGGAATGGGATCCATCGGCGCCATGCAACAGGGGAGCAAAGACCGTTACTTCCAGGAAGATGCGCAAAAACTCGTTCCGGAAGGCATCGAAGGACGGGTTCCGTACAAAGGGCCTTTGGCCGATACCGTGTATCAATTGATCGGAGGCATCCGTGCCGGAATGGGTTACTGCGGTGCGGCCACATTGAAAGAACTGAAGGAAAACAGCCGGTTTATCCGGATCACCAATGCCTCTTTGCGCGAAAGCCATCCGCATGATGTCCAAATCACCAAAGAAGCGCCCAACTATCATTTATAATCCATCCGTTAAAATGCAAGCTGTTGATCGTTGATTCGGTCAACAGCTTTTCTTCGTGATGCGAAATTTTTCTTTTCTTGTCCATTTCTTTTTTTATTGCAATTTTGTAAAATGATTCTCATCCTTTTCATCCTTTTCGAATGTTGTTGTAGAGGACGATTTCAAAACAGAGACAGGGAAGTAGGGAATGAGCGACGATGAATCATTTTCATGACAAAAAAGTTTGGTTGTTTTTAAGCGCGTTTGCTTTTTTCATATGGATGTTTCCGGTTCCGGTGCAGGCTGAGCAGGCAGAGCTTCCTCCAGTGGAAGCGCGTTCTTATTTTTTGATGGATTTTTATTCCGGGGTGGTTTTGGCCGCGAAAGATGAAGAAACCCCTTATCCCCCGGCCAGCATGACCAAAATGATGACGGCCCTGGTGGTTTTGGATGACATTCAGGACGGAAAATTGCATTGGGATGATGTGGTGACGGTCAGCAAACGGGCGGCCGATGTGGAAGAAGCACAAATTTATTTAACCGAAGGCGAAAAGATCACGGTCAAGGAACTTTTTGAAGCGATGTTGATTTATTCCGCCAATGATGCGACCGTGGCCTTGGCGGAACATGTGGGCGGAAGCGAAGAAGGATTTGTCGACCGGATGAATGAAAAAGCGAAAGAAATTGGGATGAACAACACCCATTTTCAAGGAGCCTCCGGTTTGGATCTGCATCTGTATCCCGATCCGCCCAAGGTGCCCGGGAAACACGTGATGTCGGCCCGGGACACGGCGATTCTTGCTTCGACGTTGATTCAAAGACACCCCGAAGTTCTGAAGGTAACGGCGACGGCGAAATATAAGGTCCGGCCCGGAACCAACCGGGAACAAACGGTGACGAACTGGAACCTTATGCTTCCGGATTTTGTGTATGCCTATCCGGGTGTGGACGGAATGAAGACCGGACATACCAATGCCGCCGGTTATTGTTTCACGGGAACCGCGCAACGGAACGGATACCGCTTGGTTTCGGTCGTGATGGGAACCGCGAATGATCAAAGGCGTTTTTCTGAAACGAAAAAACTTTTGGATTACGGATTTGACCAATTTTCATTCACCACTTTGGTCCCGGAACACGGAAAAGTAAAAGGGCAAGAATCATTGACATTGCCTAACGGCGTGGAACGGACCGTCCCGGTGGAAGTGGAAAAAGCCGTGTCGCTGCCGGTTCAAAAAGGAGAACAAGGCAAATATTCCATCAAAGTGGAGTTTGATTCCAACGTGAAAGCCCCTCTGGAGAAAGGCACCATTGTCGGAAAAGCATATGTCGTTTATGATGGAAAGAAAATGGAAGGCTTCAAACCAATCAATGTGGTCACTTCTCAATCCGTGGAAGAAGGGAGCTGGATTCGCCTCTTTTTCCGCTCGGTGGGGGATGAAATTTCAAGTTGGTTTGATTGATTATTTTTCAAATGCTTCCATTCAATTATAATAAAAGAGGGAGGAAAAGGGGGATTTTCTCTCTTGCAAAATGAAACCCCCCTTCCATGACGATCACAGTTGAAGACATCCATAAGATCACAGAGGAGGCAGCAAGATGAGTCAAACACGGAAAACAGGAACGGACCGGGTAAAACGCGGGATGGCTGAAATGCAAAAAGGCGGCGTCATCATGGACGTGGTGAACGCCGAGCAGGCCAAAATTGCCGAACAAGCCGGCGCGGTGGCAGTGATGGCGCTGGAGCGCGTTCCGTCGGATATCCGTGCGGCAGGAGGCGTTGCCCGCATGGCTGATCCGCGTGTGGTGGAAGAAGTGATGAACGCTGTTTCCATTCCGGTAATGGCCAAAGCACGGATCGGCCATTTTGTCGAAGCGCGTGTATTGGAATCCATGGGGGTTGATTATATTGATGAGAGTGAAGTGTTAACCCCGGCGGATGATTTGTTCCATATCGACAAATCCCAATTCACCGTTCCATTTGTATGCGGTGCCCGTGATTTGGGGGAAGCGTTGCGTCGCATCGGGGAAGGGGCATCCATGATCCGGACCAAGGGGGAACCCGGTACCGGAAACATTGTGGAAGCGGTTCGCCATATGCGTAAGATGCAGGCACAAATTCGCCAAGTGCAAAATATGTCCCGTGATGAATTGATGGCCGAAGCGAAAAAACTGGGGGCTCCGTATGAACTGCTCCTGGAAGTGCATGAGACCGGAAGATTGCCGGTGGTCAACTTTGCGGCAGGAGGCGTCGCCACCCCGGCGGATGCCGCACTCATGATGCACTTGGGATCCGATGGCGTGTTTGTGGGCTCCGGTATTTTTAAATCGGAAAACCCGGAAAAATATGCGCGCGCGATTGTGGAAGCGACCACCCATTATGAAGATTTTGCTTTGATTGCAGAAGTCTCCAAAGATCTGGGTTCGGCGATGACCGGGATTGAAATTTCCAAACTGAGTGCGGAAGAACGGATGCAAGAGCGCGGTTGGTGACATAAGGAGGACAGATCCGATGAAAATTGGAGTATTGGCATTACAAGGCGCAGTCCGTGAACATATCCGCCTGCTTCAACAAACCGGGGCAATGGCCGTGGCGGTGAAGAGGGCGGAAGAGTTGTCGGATCTGGACGGTCTGGTGATTCCGGGCGGGGAATCCACAACGATTGGCAAATTGGTGAAAAAATATGAACTGACCGAACCGATTCTCGCGCTTCATCGTGCTGGGAAACCCATTTTCGGAACCTGTGCCGGAATGATCCTGATTGCCAAAAATATCGGGCCGGAAGAAGAACCCCATTTGGGCATCATGAACATCACGGTGAAGCGGAATGGGTTTGGACGCCAGCGGGAAAGTTTTGAAGCGGAGCTGGCGTTAAAAAACATTGCTGATGATTACCCGGCGGTCTTTATTCGTGCTCCTTACATCGAAAAGGTGGAACCGGGAGTCGAGGTCTTCGCCGAAGTGGACGGAAAAATTGTCGCTGCCAAGCAAGGGAATTTGCTCGCGATGTCTTTCCATCCGGAATTGACCGAAGATCCGCGGGTTCACGCTTATTTTGCTGAAATGGTTCGTGAATCGATGGCAGAAAAAGCAGTATAACGGAAAATTTTCATTCTTGACGGAATCCTCCCTGTTTTGGGGAGGATTTTTTGGTTGGGATGGTTACAAAGGGTGTACAATCGGATATAATAAAAGGTAAAATTTGAAATGGCAGGCCGCGAGGAAAAGGCGAGTAGCTGATTGTTTTGCCATCCAGAGAGGCGGTGGAAGGTGCGAACCGTCCAAAATGATCAGTGAATCCACCTTGGAGCGAGGCACGAAGCGAACCGGGTTCGCATAAGTGTTTTCGGTGAACGAACCGTTATCTCGTCAGAGCGGGCCGGTGGATGCGTCCACGGCCAAGAAGGGTGGCAACGCGGAACCTTCCGTCCCTTGTATGAGGGGGGAAGGTTTATTATTTTATAGGAGGTGTGTGTGAGTGCTGGATATGAAAATCCTTCGCAATCAAATGGAGGATGTGAAGAAAAAATTATCGACAAGAAATGACGAATTGGAAGGACTCCGCGCCTTCACGGAATTGGATCAGCGGCGACGCGCATTGATTCAGCAAAGTGAGCAATTGAAAAACAAACGGAACGTGGTATCCAAAGAAATCTCCCAAAAGAAAAAGAACAATGAGGATGCAGAAGACAAAATCAAGGAAATGCGCCAAGTGGGAGAGGAAATCAAACGGTTGGATGAAGAATTGCGCCGGTATGAAGAAGAAATGAATCAAATCCTGCTCCAACTTCCTAACATTCCTCATGAAAGCGTTCCCGTCGGAAAGTCGGAAGAAGAGAACGAAGTGGTTCGCACATGGGGGGAAGTTCCCGCTCCTTCCTTCGAGCAGAAGCCGCACTGGGAACTGGCGGAAGAATTGGATTTGCTTGATTTTGAACGCGCCGCCAAAGTAACGGGTTCCCGGTTTGTCTTTTATAAGGGTCTGGGAGCGCGTCTGGAGCGGGCGTTGATCGATTTCATGCTGGATTTGCATACCAGGGAGCATGGATATACGGAAATTATTCCGCCTTATATTGTGAACCGCCGCACCATGACCGGTACAGGGCAATTGCCCAAATTTGAGAACGATGCCTTTAAGCTGGCGGAAAATACGGATTATTTCTTGATTCCCACTTCCGAAGTACCGGTCATAAACTATCATGCCGGCGAGATTTTGTCTTTGGAAGACCTGCCCAAATATTACACGGCTTACAGCAGTTGTTTCCGCTCGGAAGCGGGATCGGCCGGACGGGATACCCGCGGTTTGATTCGTCTTCATCAATTTAACAAAGTGGAATTGCTGAAATTGGTCCATCCGGAATCATCCTATGAAGAGCTGGAAAAAATGGTGGAGAATGCCGAAAAGGTCTTGCAATTGTTGGAACTCCCCTATCGGGTGGTGGCTTTGTGTACGGGAGATCTCGGGTTTTCTGCCGCCAAAACCTATGATCTGGAGGTATGGATGCCCAGCAATCAAAGCTATCGGGAAATCTCTTCCTGCAGCAATTGTGAAGATTTCCAAGCGCGCCGCGCACAAATCCGCTTCCGTCCCGGTCCCAAAAGTAAACCGGAGTATGTCCATACGCTCAATGGTTCGGGACTGGCCGTGGGACGGACCGTTGCCGCCATCTTGGAAAATCACCAGCAAGCGGATGGAACGATCCGGATTCCCGAAGCATTGCGTCCTTACATGGGCGGAATCGAGAAGATTGGATAAAATAAATCCCTGCAGATATTGCAGGGATTTATCTTTTGAGGTTGGTTGACATCGCACAAAAAATCAGTATAATATAACTTTGTAATTGAATATTTACATTGTGGAGAGGTGGTCGAGTGGTTTAAGGCAGCGGTCTTGAAAACCGCCGAGGGTTCACGCCCTCCGTGGGTTCGAATCCCACCCTCTCCGCCAAATGGACAGAAAGGTTTCGCGGAAAGCGAAACCTTTTTCTTTACTGCCAGGTTAAATTTTTACGGGATGCGTTTGATGTGTGATCCATGTTGTTGCTGGTTGTTCATGCACAAAAGATATCATTCATGGAAAAAAACATTAAAAAAACATAAAAAATTAATCAAATAGAAAGAGAATCGACATTCATCAGCAGGGGTTCTTAAATAAAAGGATTGAACCAACGGCCTGATTCATGTAAATTCAGAATTAAAGATATAGTTTTCACAATGATTTGATCAAATGTTAAAATCTCATTCAACATTTAAAACAAGGAGGGTAAAGAATGTTCTACTTAAAAATTGAAACTGAAAAAAACGGGGAAATCAAAACGCATGAATACCCCGCCGGATTTGAGACCGAAGAATCCGCCAACGAATACATAAAATCTCTGATTCGCTTGTTTCCCAAAAAACATGAAGCCAGCCGCTTCTATATCAGTACGGACAAAAGCAATTGGAAAGAAGTTCAGGTTGAAGTTTGAGACAATCCGACAAAAAGCTGAATATGATCAAAGTGGGAGGGGGAAACCTCCTCTTTTTTTTATCAATCTTAACATTTATATTAGCACAAGATGTTGTGGATAGTGTGGATAAAATTGTGGATATGTTGATAAATTTTATTTTTATACAACATACTGAATGAAAAAAAAGAGCCGGCTTTTTAGCGCGACTCACCGGAGGGTATCGGTTTTTTCCCGTGATTCAATCCCGTTGAAATCTTACATTTTCATTATAACGAATCATCGGTTGATTCGAAATATTATTATGGAAAGGGTCATAAAAAAGACACATGCATAATTATGAATGATGGTTTTTGGAAGAAGAAGTTTTGAAGGTTAATTCCTCAAACATATTCTCCATTTTCAAGATCACGCTTTGATTATGGGATAGTTGTTCTTGGACCAAGGGAAGGGTTTCTTCAATGATACGGGCAGCCCAGATCAGCCATGGATTATGCATTCCATCGGCTCCTTTGGAAGTGGTTTTGTTTTATTATTATATCATATATTCGGCGAAATAGGAACGTATGTTCTTGTTTTGGGGTTGAAAAGCATGCTGTTCCGAAATTGCACTATATGTTGTGGATAATGTGGATAAAGTTGTGGATATGTTGATGGGCCGGCATCGGGATCAGCTGTTTTAAATGCATTAAAAAATCTGTACCAAGGGAAAAGATGGTTTATTCAAAGGTTGAAAGCTTTTTTTGAAACTGTTTTTGGTTTGACAGGATGTTGTAATCATCCGGCTTTTTTCCGTGGAACCGGTCTCACTTTGCCGGCAGAAAACAACCGGGTTTGGCATTGCCCCGGTCCGGCAGAAAGAATGGAATTATTCATTTTGTTCAGGAAAAGGAAAATGAATCGTAAACAAAACGCCGTTTTCTTCATTGGTCAGCTGGTAAGGGAACGAATGGATATCCAAAATCTGTTTCACGATATAAAGCCCCAAACCGCTTCCCCCGGTGTTTCGGTTTCGGGATTTTTCCAAACGGTAAAAGGGTTCGAAGACTTTTTGCAGTTCGGCTTCCGGGATGGAGGCTCCCGTATTCAGTACGTGAAATTCGATATGGGAGTTTTTTTGTGCAAGGGAAATCCGGACGGTTTCGCCGGAAGGAGCATAGTTGATGGCATTGTGGATGATGTTTGCCACCGCTTTTTGCAGATAGCCGGGATCGGCTGTGACAAACAGGTCCGGCTCGATGTTCACGTCAAATCGGATTTGTTTGTCCTCGCGGAAAAATTCCAGCCTTTTGATGACGGATTGAATCATGCCTGATAAAGAAACGGTTTTTTTCAGCGGATGAAATGCATCCGATTCCAGTTTGGAGACTTCCAGGATTTCTTTTACCAGTTGTTCCATGTTTTTGATAATCGAATAGGATCGGCGCAAATATTTATCCCGGTCTTTGTACACACCGATTTGGTGGATCATGCCTTCCAGTTGCCCCATCACGGCCGTGATCGGTGATTTCAATTCATGCGAAATGGTCGCCATCCATTCCCTCCGCTTCGCTTCTTGTTCCCTTTCGCGTTGAATGTCATTTTTTAACTTCGCATTGGCTTGTTGCAATTCGGACATCGTTTGTTTGAGATTTTGCGACAATTCATTCAGGCTCTGGGACAATTCCCCGATTTCATCATCGGACCGGTTTTCCAACCTCTGGCTGAAATCCAGTTTGGCCATTCGCTTGGCCACTTGATTAATTTTAAGCAGGGGTTGGGTGATCAGTTTGGTGTAGAGAAATGCACCAACCATGGAGATCAACAGGACAAAAAAACCCATGTACGGCATCAGCATCAAAATGGCATTGGAAGCCTCATCGATAGGCTGCAAGGTGGCGACAAAAATGGCGATAAACCGGCCGTCCTGAAAGGAGATGGGTTTTTCGATGATCCGGATCGGCGGGATGCCATCTGTTTCCTTTTCGTAATTATTACGGTACGGGATTTTAACCAAAGGAGAAGAGGAAGACGGAATCGAAATCATGTTTCCCTGTTGATCCCGGATCAGCAAATGGATGTTGTAGTCATGGGTGAATTCGTATAAAAGGTTTTGTGCTTGGGAAACGGGAACCTCCGAAACATCGGCCAACAATTGGTCGATGCCGTGGTTTAATTTATTGATCTTGTATTCATAATAAAAAGAAGGCAACAAAAAATAAAAGGCAGCAAACAGGATGCTGGTGGTCAGAGCGATCAGCAGGCTGGTGATCCAAAAAATTTTCAGGGTAATGCTTTTTTTATGCTGTATCAAGCTTGTAGCCCACTCCTTTTACCGTCTGTATGTAGGGGACCCCCAATTTTTTGCGCAAGTTTTTGATATGGGTGTCGACAACCCGGGGATCTCCGTAATAATCAAATCCCCAAACTTTGTTGAGCAAAAGCTCTCTTGAACACACTTTCCCTTTGTGTTTCATCAGGGTTTGCAAAATTTCAAATTCCTTGGTCGTCAAGTGTTTTTGATGCTTGCCGACATAAACGTTATAGCCGTCCAAATCCAATGTGATTTCCTGGTACTTTAATTTTCGCGTTGACTCTGCTGTCTGATAGGTTCTGCGCAGCACGGCTTCGACGCGTTTGATCAAAATATGAAAAGAAAACGGTTTGGTGATGTAATCATCCACCCCCAGCTCAAATCCTTTCAGTTGGTCGGCTTCCTCATCCAAAGCCGTCAGCATGATCACGGGAACACCGGATTGTCGGCGGATGGCTTTCAATACCTGATATCCGTTCATCTCCGGGAGCATGACATCCAAAATCAACAGGTCCGGATTCGTTTCCATAAATTTTTGGATTCCTTCTTTTCCGTCACCGGCCACATCGACATAGTAATCCTGAACCGTTAAAAATTCACGAATCAGCTCCTGAATATCAGCGTCGTCCTCGATGACCAAAATATGGTATGGCATGATGACCCTCCGTATCGTTTCGTTTCTTTTGTTATGATAGCAAATTTATTTATGAAAAGACGGGACATACTAAGAAAAAGTGGTCCGCTTCAGGTGGAGGAGTTGTTATGCAGGAGCTTATCAGCCATCTTTTTTATCTTTTGTTGGTCCTCATCTTTGTCTTGTTAAACGGTTTTTTTGTGGCTTCCGAGTTTGCCATTGTGAAAGTCCGTTCCAGCCGGATCGCGCAGATTGACACCAAGCGGGGAAGAGTTGCACAACAGGTTTTGTCCAATCTGGATGAATATTTATCGGCCACTCAATTGGGAATCACCTTGGCGTCTTTGGGGCTTGGATGGATCGGGGAACCGGCGATCGCACGGTCTTTGGAGCCCTTTTTTCGTTGGGTCGGGATTCCGGAACTTCTGATTCATACAATTTCTTTTGCGATTGCCTTTTCCTTGATCACCTTTTTGCATATTGTGATCGGGGAAATGGCCCCCAAATCGCTTGCCATTCGCCAGTCGGAACGGATCACTTTATGGACGTCTGTTTTTCTGCACGGATTTTACAGGTTGTTTCGCCCGTTTATTTTTTTGTTGAACCAGTCCGCTAATTGGTTTCTCCAAAGATTTGGCGTCGGAACGAGCGAAACGCAACAAGCGCATACCGAAGAAGAAATCCGCATGTTGATTGCTCAAAGCCATCGCAGCGGTTTCATTGACCAGACCGAACTCAAGCTGTTTGACAATGTGTTTGATTTCACCGAACGCGTCGCCAGGGAAGTGATGGTTCCCCGTGTGCGAATGCATTGTATGTACGTGGAAAAACCGCTCGAAGAAAATCTGAACATCATCAAGCAGTTTCATCACACCCGTTTTCCTTTGTGCAAATATGACAAAGACAATATCCAGGGACTGATTCACATCCGGGATGTTTATGAGCAACTGGTGGAAGGAAGAAAGCCCGATTTAACGGCGTTGGTACGCCCGGTTGTCGTTGTGCCGGAAACGATGGAAATCAAGGATGTGCTTCGCCAATTGCAGAAAAAGAAAACAGGAATGGCGATTGTTATCGATGAATTTGGCGGGACATCCGGGCTGGTTACCACGGAAGATATCATCGAAGAGATTTTCGGCGAGATTCAAGATGAATTTGATGATGAAAGGCCATTTTTCCAAAAAGAAAAACAAGGCATCCTGATTGATTCCGGGTTGTTGATTGAAGAAATCAACAATTATTTTAACATCCATATTGAGGACGAAGATAATGACACCATCGGGGGCTGGTTGTTTTCCAAGCTGGAAAAAGTGCCGAGCGTCGGGGATCAAGTGGAGTTTGAGGGATTTGTGTTCACGGTCAAAGAAATGGACCAGTGGCGCATTTCCCGCATCTTGGTCGAACAACATAACACCGCCGAAAAAAAGGGCGATGTAGTCCGGTAAAAGGGCATCGCCCTGCGGGTTAAACCAATTTTCGGCTCAGGATTTCCTTTAATTTGTTGGTGGGGTTGGTCAGTGTTTGTTGTCCGTTGACATAAACCTGTCCCAGTTCGTGAGGATTCCAGGACAATGTGGTGTAAAAAGACTGATTGGCCCGGATCATTTCCAGGTTCATCAACACTTCGCTGTCAGAGAGATTGAAAACCACATTCAACTCGTCGATATAACCGTGGTAACGCCCGATGGGCCGGAATTGGAATACTTGTTGAAAACCGAAAGGCTTGGCTTCCGGATCATATTGGTTATAAATCTGATACAAAATAAATTCCGACTCCTCGATTTGTTTCAGGCAATTTTGCACGGTTGGATGGGGAAGCACCTCAATCAGGTCTTCGTCACTGGGATCGATGGCCATTTTGATGTCCAATCCGGTTTTTAAGTAAATGGGGTAACTGCCTGTGGACATCGGTGTGACAATCGGCAGATGAATCTGAAAAGGAATTTCCTTGGTCTCATTGGCTTGAATGACAAAGGATTTGGACAACTGGTATTCTTGCAGGATGTAAGAGACTTTTTTATTGTATCTTAAATAATGAATCACCAGATACAAATAAATATCGTCAATTTGTTGTTCGGCTTGTCCGCCTTGTATAAATACAACGCCTTGAACTGAATCGCCGGCGTAAAAAGTTTCTTGGTTCAGGCGGGTGTCCACTTGTGCGGCTCCGATTCCCAAGCTGGCTAATGATTTGAAAATCAACAGGTATCCCTCCTTTGGGCGAGAATTTGGTTAAAAAGACCAATTATATCATAACACAAAATAAGACATTTCCCGATATTGAATATTTTTCTGTTTTTTATGGGCACTTTTCCGGGGTTTCTACATAGTATGAGAAGAAGACACTTTATCAGAAAAATGGGGGATGTCCATGTGCGGAATTACCGGATGGATAGATTTTACGAGGGATTTGACCCGGGAACGGGAAATTTTACGCCGGATGAATAAAACGCTCCAATCCAGAGGACCGGATGGAGAAGGGTTTTGGTTTTCCGAACATGCCGCTTTGGGACACCGGCGGCTGATCGTGATTGACCCGGAAGGCGGAAACCAACCGATGGTGAAAAAAGTGGATGGGTATGAATTTGTCATTAATTATAACGGCGAAATCTACAACATGGAGGAACTCCGCCTCAAACTCCGGTCATTGGGGCATACCTTTGAGACCCGGTCCGATGTGGAATTGATCTTGACGGCGTACTTGGAATGGGGGGAAGATTGTCCCAAGCATTTAAATGGAATTTTCGCTTTTGTCATTTGGGACGGAAAAAAGCAGGCTTGTTTTGCGGCCAGGGACCGGTTGGGGGTAAAACCGTTCTTTTATACCAAAACAAAAGATGCTTTTCTGTTCGGATCCGAGTTGAAAGCCATTCTGGCCCATCCGGAAGTGGAACCGGTATTGGATGATCAAGGGTTGGCCGAAATTTTGGTGATAGGCCCGGCAAGAACCCCGGGATGCGGAGTGTTTAAAGACATTCATGAATTGCGTCCCGGACAGATGCTCCGTTATGACCGGAACGGCCTCAAAACGTGGACTTACTGGGAGCTGACCAGCCGCGAGCATGAAGATGATCTGGAAACCACGGCCGAAAAAGTGCGCGAACTTTTCCGGGATGCGGTGAAAAGGCAATTGGTTTCGGATATTCCTGTGGGCACGATGCTGTCGGGGGGATTGGATTCCAGTGCCATCGCGACATGCATGGCACAGGTTTATAAAGAAGAAAACCGGGGGCCGTTGCATACTTTTTCGGTGGATTATATTGATAATGAAAAATACTTTCATGTCAATGAATTTCAGCCCAATGCCGATCCCCCTTGGGTCAAAATGATGTCGGAAGAGATCGGGTCTGAGCACCATACCATTTTACTGGATAATCATGAACTGTTTCGCAGTATCATCCAAGCGATGGAGGCAAGGGATTTGCCGGGGATGGCCGATGTCGATGCTTCCATGCTCCTTTTTGCCAGAGAAATCAAGAAAGAAATGTCCGTGGTTCTTTCCGGGGAATCCGCGGATGAAGTGTTCGGCGGGTATCCGTGGTTTCACCGGGAAGAGATGGTGAATGCCGATACGTTCCCTTGGGCGCGCTTGGTTGAAAAACGGCTTCCTTTTATTTCCCCGGAAATAAAAGAACGGGTGAATCTGTTGGAATATGTGGAAGCAAGGTATCAAGAAGCCTTGTCGGAAGTTCCGCGCTTTTGTGAAGATCACACCCGGGAAGCACGGATGCGGGAAATGTTTTATTTGAATTTAACCCGATGGATGCCCACCTTGCTGGACCGGAATGACCGCATGAGCATGGCATTCGGTTTGGAAGTGCGCGTGCCGTTTTGTGATCATCATTTGGTGGAATATGTGTGGAACATCCCCTGGTCGATGAAAAAGCATGGAAACCGGGAAAAAGGATTACTGCGTTATGCCATGAAAGAGGTTCTCCCCCAACCCATTGTTGAGCGCAAAAAAAGCCCCTATCCCAAGACCCATCATCCCGATTATTTGCGCCTGATGAAAAAACAAATTCGCGAAATCCTGGATGACCCGTCGGCGCCGTTATTTCAATTATTGGATCCAAAGGAAGTCGAAAATTTCATGAATCAGGATTTGACCCAGTTGCATTTGCCTTGGTTTGGTCAATTGATGAACGTGCCGGCCTTGTTGGCTTACTGGTGGCAAATCAATGAATGGATGAAACGGTATAAAGTGGTGATCCAATAAACGCGGGAATGAATTCAATCCCGCGTTTTTTGGCATAAAATAACACCGTTCTTTTTTATATTAATAATTTACTTCATTAAAGCAATGGCGTTATAATGGATGGAGCATGATTGTACTTTATCGGACGGTGATAGAAACGATGCAAAATCAAGAAACAAAGTTGAAAAAGGATCTCGGTTTCTGGCCTGCGATTTCCTTGGTGGTGGGAGTTGTCATTGGTTCGGGAATCTTCGTCAAGCCCGGTACGGTGCTGGATTATGTGGGAGGGGACTCCTCTCTGGCCTTATTGGCTTGGTTATTGGGCGGTTTATTGATGCTGGCCGCGGGCCTGACCATTGCCGAGCTGAGTGCCCGGATTCCCAAAACCGGCGGGCTTTATATTTATTTGGAGAACGTATACGGAAGGTTTTCCGGTTTTTTAAGCGGCTGGGTGCAGACGGTGATTTATCAGCCGGCGCTGATCGGATCCATGGGGCTTTACTTCGGATTGTTGACAGGGAATTATTTATCTTTGGCTGAATCCTGGCATCTGTGGATTGGCATTGGAACCGTGCTTTTTCTGACCATCGTCAACAGTCTGGGCGTGAAATACGGCGGAATCATCCAAGTGATCACCACGATTGCCAAATTGGTGCCCATTGTCCTGATTTCCACATTTGGATTGTGGCAAGGTTCCGGCGACATCTTTTCTTCCGCAACCTTCGGGGGAAGCAAAGAAGGACTGGGGGCTGCCATGCTTGCCGCCATGTTTGCTTATGACGGTTGGATTGCGGCTTCATCAGTGGCGGGGGAAATGAAAAACCCGGCGAAAATCCTTCCCAAGGCGCTGAGTCTCGGTTTGGTAGTCATTATTGTCGCTTATCTTGCGGTCAATCTGGCTTTGCTTTCCGTCATGCCGGCCGGCCAGATTCAAGCGTTGGGTGAAAATGCAGCGGGGACGGCAGCCGGTCTCTTGTTTGGAGAGGTCGGACAACAAATCATCAGTATCGGTATTATCATTTCTATTTTTGGCGGTTTAAACGGGAAAATTTTAAGCTATCCCCGGCTTGCGTTTGCCATGGCCAATGACCGCCTGCTGCCGGGAGGAAACTTCTTGTCGCAGGTACATCCCAAATTTGGCACGCCGATCCGCGCGATTTTGTTGCAAATCCTGCTGGCTGTCCTGTTCATGGTGTTGAGTGACCCGGATCGTTTGTCGGAAATCGCCATTTTTGCTATTTTTATTTTCTACATCCAGGCTTTCATTGCCGTATTCTTGCTGAGAAAAAGAGACCCGGAATGGGTTCGCGAAAAAGGGAATTACCGGGTGCCGCTTTATCCGGTGACTCCGGTTCTGGCGATTATCGGTTCTTTGTTTGTGGTCTTCAGTATGCTGACCCACGACTTGGAAGGAGCCGTGATCACCATCCTCATTGCTTTGGCCGGTTTGCCGTTTTACGGATGGATGAAACGAAAAGAAAAACTTGCGGATCAATAAAAAAGTGTCGCCGGTATTTCAGCTCCGGCGACACTTTTTTTGTATCCCTGATAGCCCGAATTTCTCCAGCCGTGTATTACCGGAACCGGGGATCCAGCCCCATGGCAGAAAAAAGCCGGGGTTTCCCCCGGGTGGATCAGGCCGCTTGTTGGGAGCGTTGTTGCTGTTTTTTTCTTAAGGCGGCTTTTTTGCCGTGCAAGATGAAATACAGGAAAATCGACAGGAGAACAAGGAATGAAAGCATCAAATACATACTCCGGAAGTCCATGTACTGGATGACGATCCCGATCAAGTAAGGGCCGATGCCCACGCCGCCATCCACCAGAGAATAGAAGGTGGAAGTGGCCAAACCGACTTTGTGCTTGGGGGATTCTTTAATGGCAACCACCTGGCAACAGGACATGAGGGCGCCGAACCCAAGCGCAAGCAATGCACCTGCCAACAGCAGAACGGATCCGCTCCGGGCTTGGCTGAGGAACAGGAAACAAAGCGCATGCAAAATGATGGCCGGATATAGAACCATGTTTTCCCCTTTCAAGTCCAGCAGTTTCCCGGCAAAAGGGCGCGAGATCAGAAGCATGACGGCATAGACGATAAAAAAGAAGCCGGCAGACTCAGTCAAATTCACTTCGATGGCATAAGAATTGATAAACGAAACGATGCCGGAGTAAGTGATCCCGATGAGAACCATGTATAAAGAAATCGGAAGAGCCTTCTTTTCAAAAAAATCCCAGAAGCTGAATCCGCTTTTCATCGCCTGCAGCTGTTCCTCGGTGACGGAGACTTGAGGAATGTCCGCAAAAAAAGCGAAGAGCAAGGAAAGGAATGAAAAGAGTGCACAAAACTCAAAGATCACTTGGTAATCCGCGTGTTGGGAAATGAAAAGGCCGAGAAACGGACCGATGGCGGTTGCCACGGTGGTGCTCAAGGTGAAATAACCAATGCCTTCACCTTTCCGATGATGAGGAATCATGTCCATGACCGCCGTTTGCATGGCCGTCGAAGCACACCCGAAAGCAGCTCCGTGAAGAAAACGGATCAACAGCAACAAAATCAAATGATCAGCAAGAAAATAGCACAAGGTGGCAATCAGGTAAAAAAACAATCCTCCCAAAAGCAGGCGTCTTCGGCCGATCACTTCAATGTATTTTCCGGCAAACAACCGGGAAACCAATGCCCCGATGACAAAAATCCCCGCAGCCAGTCCGGCCGAGCTTTCGGAGGCATGATACTGTTTCACGGCATAAACGGCCATGGTGGTCATCAATAAGTAAAAAATTAGGGACACGAAAGAATTGGACAAAAATAAAAAAAGGAAATTTTTCGTCCACAGCTTGTCATTTTCCATATAAAACCATCACTCCTTTATCATGTAATGAAAAAGAAGCCGGCCCCGATCGGCGACTTCTTTTTAAAGCAAAATAAAATGCGCCCTCCACAACAGAGTCAGCGCGTTTCCTGGAGCACCGGAAGGATTGGAACCCCCGGCACGCGGGTGAAAATCCGCAATCACACGGTTAAAATATTTCGATACCCTAAATATACCATATCATCGAATTTTCTTCAATAATCATCGGTTCTTATTCAGACGGTCGGCTTACCGGCTTCTCATAAAATAAAACGCCGCCTTTCTTTACCGGCAATTGCATGGTAAAGTGGCGGCTGTACGTACGGATCAGGAATTTTCACGGTTAACTGTGAAACCCTGCATCCTGTCCGGCTTGGTGCACCCGAGAGGACTCGAACCTCCGACACGCGGTTTAGGAAACCGCTGCTCTATCCTGCTGAGCTACGGGCGCTCAATGTTTAATGATCCAATCTTCATTATAACGTTTGGGAATAAAAATGTCCAGATATTGCGGATGGCCGAAAAAGGTGTATTTGGCCGGAAATTCCTTCATCCATGCATAATAAAACGCGTTTTGAAAAAAAATAGGGACGTGGACTTCGCATGGAAAAGAGGGATGATGATGCAAGAATTGCATAAGACCTTGAATCAGCAACTGGCCAATTTTGGCGTTCTTTATTTTAAGCTTTATCATTATCATTGGTTTGTCAAAGGAGAAAAGTTTTTTGAACTCCATGCCAAATTCGAGGAATTCTACAAAGAAGCGGCATCTTACATTGACGAAATTGCAGAACGGATTTTGGCCATCAAAGGCATTCCGCTCAGCACCATGAAAGAGTATTTGGATCATGCCACCATCCAAGAAGCGGTGGGCAACGAAACCGCTGAACAAATGGTGGAGCAATTGATTCAAGATTTCCAAGTGGTGGTGGACGAGGCAAAAAAAGGCATCAAAGAAGCGGAACGCGCCGAAGATGATTCCAGTGCCGATTTGTTGACCGACATACGGACAAACCTTGAAAAACACATTTGGATGCTGACGTCATACTTGGCCAAGTGAAGAAAAGAGGGCACCTTCCGGGAGGTTGGGAAGATGCCTTCTTTCGTTTTTACTTTTTGGGGAGGGCATCATGATCCATATATCTTTCCCCGTTTAATTCACTGATTACATTGATGGCGACCCGGGCTCCGTCCCCGGCGGCAATGACGGTGTGGAAGCTCGCGCCGGCACAGATTCCGGCCGCCCAGATCCCATCAATATTGGTTTTTCCGTTTTCATCCACTTCAAAGATGGTTTTGATGAATGGTTCGGTTCCCGGCTTGGTTTGGATGCCGGTTTTGTCGGCAAGTTTGGCAACCATTCCGGTGGCCAGAATGACTTGCTTGGCTTGGATGGGTTCTCTGTTATCAGTTTCGATGACAAAATATTCCGATTCTCTGCGGATGTCGGACACGTTGTCTTTCACCCATTCCGCGCCAAACGAAACGGCTTGTTCCTGAATGGTTTTCAGCAAATCAGCCCCGTTGATTTCCTTGATACCGGGATAATTTTTTAACAAAGCTCTTCCAATGGGGGTTTTTTCATGATCGATCAGTATGGTTTTCTTTCCTGCTTTGGCTGCGAAAATCGCGGCGCTTGCACCGGTTGGACCGGCTCCGACGATGGCGATGTCAAACATGCAACCACCCTCCTGTGAAAAGGTTCTGTATAAATGATTTATATAGAATATTCTATCCTTATTCCTTGCGATTTGGAACAAGATGAAAAGGTCCCTGATTGCAGGAAAAAGAGTCTGTGGGGGACAGACTCTTTTTGCCTTATGTAGTCTTCTTAAAAGACATAGCTTATTTGGCTGGTAAATAAAAAATGAAAATCTATTTGTAGTATAACGCAAATGGAGACGGGATTCTATTTTTTTCTAAACTTCTGTTTGATTACTTCAATATATTATTGTTTTAGCGTATACTGATTTTAAATGGGTTTGTATCGGATTGACAGAAAACTGGGAGGACTTATTTATGCGTCATGAAAAAGTGGATTTGATTTTTAAAGCTGCCATTGAAGTGTTTGCGGAAAGCGGTTTTGATCAGGCGAAAATGGATGATATCGCCAAAGCGGCCGGCGTTGCGAAGGGAACCATTTATTATCACTTTAAAAGCAAAGAAGAACTGTTTGTCGGTTTGATGAATGAAGGCGTCCAAAAGCTGATTGACAGTGCACAGCGGAATGTGGATTTACACGAGTCGCCGACGGATCAATTGTTGGCATTGGTGGAGAATCAGGTTCATTTTTATGTGCAAAACGGAAAATTGGCCAAGCTGTTGTTGAGCGAAGCGTTCGGAACGAAAACAAGGCAACATCAGTTCCGGATTAAAATTGGCGAATATTTGAAGTTGATTGAGAAAGTGATGGAGGAAGGAAACCAGATCGGTGAATTCTGTGTCAAGCATGTTCCGGAAGCGGCCAGTGCATTTTTTGGGGCGGCCAGCGTGGTGGTTTTACAAAAATTGTATAGTTTGGAAGAATTGGATTCCGAACAAATCGAGAAAGATGTTCCGCAAATGATTGAAAGTCTCCAGCACATTGTTTTGTGCAGTATTAAAAATTCGCCATATTTTTAAGGAAATTATACTTGTTTATGCGAATAGGAGTAGTATAATATCATTTATACTGACCAGTCAGTTTTTGCGATCCCTGTGAGGAGGGGAATGATGAAAAGGAGGAAAGAGAACAAATTTTTGTTTTTGTCCGGTTTTAAGGATTTGGAGCGGTTATGGGCATCCAAGCCCATGCGCCTCGGTTTGGTCGGGATCCTTTTGATCCCCCTGATCTACTGCGTCATTTACCTGTCGGCGTTTTATGATCCCTATGAAAATTTAGAGTACCTGCCGGTGGCGTTGGTGAATGAAGACCAGGGAGCCGTTCGGGACGGAGAGAACTTGCATGTCGGAAATGAACTGGTGGAGGAACTGCAAAAGGATTCCAAGGTGAAATGGGAAGTGACCGACCGGAACAAGCTGGAGGAAGGTCTGGATAAAGGGACCTATTACATGGGAATCGTCATCCCCAAGAACTTCTCGCAAGCCGTGGTTTCCGTGGATTCTCCGGAACCGCTGAAAGGGCAGTTGGAGTATCACGTGGATAAGAGCAACAACTATTTGTCCGGGACGATCGGGGATTCCATCAAACGGGAATTGGAGATGAACCTGGATGAAAAGATAAGCAAAATTTACGTGGAACAAATTTTTGCGCAACTGTCGGATTCAGTGGAAGAATTGCAAAAAGCGGCAAACGGGGCCGGCTTGTTGGCGGAAAAAACCGGGGATGCCCAATCCGGTTCCGAAACCATTACCGGCAGCTTATCCAAGTTGGATCAAGGCGCCTCCAAAATCCTCGGGTATTTGCAACTGTTTAATCAAAAAGCAACCCAAGCGGAGAAGGAAATCAACAAGATTCCGATGGAGGATATGGAAAAGGCGCAACAAATCATTCATCAAGTGAATGATGAGATTCAAAAGCTTGCCAGGATTCCGCTGCCTGAGGATCCCCCGGATCTTAAAACACCGCTGTCGGAAGGGCAACGGTCGGTGAAAAAAGCCGCGGAGGATCTGCAAAAAACCGAAGCGGATTTAAACCGGTTGATCGAAAAACATCCGGAACTGGCCCAAGACCCGTCGGTTCTTTCCATGAAGGAGTCTTTAAAAGAAGCGGAGGCGGGCAACGTATCGGGAATGAACCGGTTCCGCGAGATCGACCAAAAAATCCCCGACTGGGAAAAACATTGGAAAGAGTTTTTAAACGAAAGACAAAAAGTGGCGGACCATGCCAATCAGTTGACACAAAAAGTGGATCAGGCAGTGGCGAAAGCCAAGGAGTTAAAAGGAAAAGCGAGCCAGTTGGTTCAGGCGACTTCCCAGCTGTCTGACGGACAGCAACAGCTGGTCAGCGGCATCCGACAGCTGGAAACGGGAGCAGGAAAACTGTCGGAAGGATTGGGCAAAATCCAGTCCGGACAAAGTGAGTTGGCCCAAGGCTTGAGTGACGGGGTGGATAAAGCCAAAGACCAACTTCAAGGTTCGGAACAAAAAGAAGAAGTGATTTCCGATCCGGTACAGATAAAGGAAAATGTTCATCATGATGTACCGAACTATGCAACCGGATTTGCCCCGTATTTTATCTCTTTGTCGCTCTGGGTGGGCGCCATGTTGCTGTTTACCGTGGTCGATTTGTATCAAGTGTTTTCCCACCGCAAAGAGCCGCTTTCCGTGCCGGCCGCCGGATTGATCGGCATCGGGCAGGCAGTGTTGCTTATCACGGCCATCATCTGGGGCCTGAAGATCGAGCCGGAACTTCCGGGATGGCTCTATCTGTTCAGTATCGTGATGTCGATCACCTTTATCGCTTTGAACCATATGTTAAATGTCTTTTTGGGCAATGTGGGCCGCTTCCTGTCAATCGGGATTTTGATGCTGCAACTGGCATCCAGTGCCGGGACATATCCGGTGGAGTTGTTGCCTTCGTTTTTCCGCACGATCCACGATTATTTGCCCATGACTTACACCGTTCAGGGATTGCGTGCGATTTTGTCCAGCGGAAACATGGAGATCGTGGAACACTGCATGTATATTTTGCTCGCGTTTATGACCGCGGCGATTGTGATCACCCAGTTCCACCTTCAAATCGGAAAACCGTTGCTGAAAAAAGGCGTGCAGCAAATCAAATTAAAATGGAGCAAAGCATAAAAAAAGCGTCCGGATTAATCCGGACGCTTTTTTTGGGGAAGACTGTGAATGGCGGAACGGATCGCTTCCACAAATGGTTGAAAGCGGGGGGAAGGCTCACTTCCTCCGGGCCGGCTCAAATCCTTGAAAAGCTCCGAACGCATGCCCCGGGTCAGTTCGATTTGCAGTCCTTTGCCACGGGCGCCGCGATTGACGATGTTTTTCGGGTCTGTTCCTTTAAGACGGCCGGGGGTGACACCGACCGGAAAGGATGCATCCAACAGGTAAAGCCGGGTTTTTTTCAACAACGCCTCATCCCGGCCGCCAAGATAAACGAACGGTTTGTCGCCTTTGGTTCCGTGAACCGTGACCACACGGGAGGCATGGACCACCAGGTTCAAGGCGCGCGGTTCGTCAAAACAGGTGGAAGTAATGTGGAGATCCCGGTTATTTTTCTTTTTTTTCCCGCGGAAATCATAAAAGCTCCACCTTTCGCCGGCGATGCCCCGGGCAATTTCGCTGGTGCCGGCTTCAATCCTCCCGCCGTGAATGGCTAAAATCACGATGTCGGGAAGGGCATACTGAATGTGAATCGTATAGTCTTTTCCGATTTGCTGATGTGCCGACAATTCTTTATAATTCGCATACTTATCCATTTTGAAAAGAATTCTCCTTTGGAACGAAAAAGATTTAAATCGTAATATTTACGATTTACATAGATGTCTAAGGGGGTTATAATGAAAAAGATCTGTGAACGAATTTTGTCTTGAGAAGGTGATCCATAACATGAAACACCTGAAAAGCGCCGTGTGCTGGATTCTTTTCACGGTCCTTGCGCTCACGGGCTGTTCGGCGGGAACCCCGGAAAAGGAGGCCAAACAGCCTGGGGATAAAATACAAGTGTATACCAGTATATACCCGCTCTACGACTTTGCGAAAAAAATCGGCGGCGAGCATGCGGTGGTGACCAATCTGGTGCCTCCGGGGGTTGAGCCGCATGACTTTGAATTCACAGCGCGTGATATGAGCAAAATGAGTGAAGCGGATTTATTTGTTTATAACGGCGGCGGGTTTGAACCGTGGATCGAGCGGGTGAGCCGGATGTTAAATCCGGAGAAAACCAAAATCGTCGAAGCATCCAAACCGATATCCCTGCTCCGTGATGATCAACACGGGGGACAAACCGATCCGCATGTGTGGCTGGATCCGATGTTGGCGAAAAAGCAGGCATCGGCAATTTTGGATGCCCTCATTCAGCTGGATCCCCAACACCAAAAGGACTATGAAAAAAATTATGAAGCGTTGGCCGCCGGGCTGGATCAACTGGACCGGGAATACCGGGACATGACGGAGAAAGCCGCCAAAAAAGAGTTTGCCGTTTCCCATGCCTCATTTTCCTATCTGGCGAAGCGTTACGGACTGACGCAAATCGCCGTTTCCGGACTGAGTCCTTCCGACGAACCGAGCCCCAAAGAACTTCAACAAGTGGTGGAACAAGTCAAATCCCATGACATTGATGTGATTTTCTTTGAAACCCTGGTCAGCAACCGGATTGCCAATGTGGTGAAAAAGGAAGCCGGAGCCGAAGTTCTGGTTTTAAACCCGCTGGAAGGATTGACGGAACAGGAAATGAAGCAAGGGAAGGATTATTTTAGTGTCATGCGTGAAAATAAGGAAAACCTTGCAAAAGCATTGGGGGTTTCTTCTACAGATGAAAACGCCTCTGATTGAAATTGAGCATTTACATTATGCCTATGCGGAACAACCCGTACTGGAAGATATCCATTTGACTGTGGAGGAAGGGGAATTCCTCGGGATCGTGGGGCCAAACGGATCGGGCAAATCGACCTTGGTCCGGTGCCTGCTCGGCTTTTTAAAAACCCGGCAAGGACGCATCCGGGTAAGAGGCGAGGAAGTCTCCAAACTGCAAGACCGGCTGAATGTCGGCTACGTTTCCCAAAAAGCGAACAGTTTCCATTCGATGTTTCCTGCCACGGTGAAAGAAGTGGTTCAATCCGGCTTGTATGGAAAACTGGGGTTATTTCGGCGGCTGAAAAAAGAACATATCGAACAGGTGGAAAATGCCATCGATCTGGTCGGTTTGACGTCCGTCCAAAACAGGAGCATCGGCAAACTGTCCGGCGGTCAGCAGCAACGGGCTTTTATCGCCAGGGCATTGGTGGCTGAACCGGAGCTCCTTGTATTGGACGAGCCTACCGTGGGGGTGGACGAAAAAACAACCGGACAGTTTTATGATTTGTTAAACCGGCTTCACCGGGAAGAGGGTTTGACCTTGCTGATGGTGAATCACGATCTTCAAGCGGTGTCCGGGTTGGCGGATCAGGTGGCCTGCCTCAACCGGCGCTTGATCTTTCACGGCGATCCCGGGGAGTTTCAACAAAGACAGCAGGAAATTTTGAGCAAAGCCTATCAATATGAACTGATGGGCGTCTGACCGGAGAAAGACAGGGAGGGAAGAGCTTTTTTCCTATGATGATGGAGATCTTGCAATATGAATGGATGCAAAACGCGTTTTATGCCGGAATCATCATCGGGTTCATTTCACCGCTTGTCGGCGTATTTTTGGTGGTCCGGCGCATGTCTTTGATTGCCGATGCGTTGTCCCATATCACACTGTCGGGGGTGGCGGCCGGAATGCTGTTGCAAAAAGAGCTGCCGCTTTTTTATGCGGTCAACCCGCTTTATGTCGGCATGGCTTTTGCCGTCGCCGGTTCGGTTTTGGTGGAACAAATCCGCCGCTTGTACAAATCCTTTGAAGAAATCGCCATCCCGATCTTGTTGTCGGGCGGAATCGGATTGGGCGTCGTGCTCATCAGTGCGGCGGACGGTTTCAATGTCGATATCGCCGGGTATTTGTTCGGAAATATCCTGGCCGTTACCCGTGAGGAATTGGGCTTTATGGCAGCCATCGGGGGAATCGTGGTCTTATTCATCCTGATCTTTTACAAAGAGATGTTTGCCCTTGCCTTTGATGAGGAACATGCCGTTTTAACAGGCATTCCCCGCAAAACCTTGCACTTTTTGTTTTTGGTGATCGTGGCGCTCGTGATTACGGCTTCCATCCGGGTGGTCGGGATTTTATTGGTCTCCGCCCTCATGACGCTTCCGGTGGCGGCCG
This sequence comes from Thermoactinomyces vulgaris, assembly GCF_005886755.1. Lineage (NCBI taxonomy): Bacteria > Bacillati > Bacillota > Bacilli > Caryophanales > Thermoactinomycetaceae > Thermoactinomyces > Thermoactinomyces vulgaris. The sequence goes on along the minus strand of NZ_CP039710.1, from coordinate 201,027 downwards.
GGTTGCAACTGGCGAAAAGCTTTAAAGAAGCATTGTTTTGGTCGGTGCTTTTTTCGGAGTTGGCCGTATTCAGCGGACTGATTGCCGCTTATTATCTGGACTGGGCTTCGGGAGGAACCATTGTCATCGTTTCGCTGATCATTTGGCTTTTTATTTTGTGTTTCAAAAAAATGACGAGGAAAACGGGAAGAATTTATTATAAAATAAAGGGAAAGTAATGGTGGAAAATAGGAGAGAGAGGGATGGATTTAAAACAGGCATTGGAAGTGCTGAAAAAAAATGGATATAAATACACCGGCAAGCGGGAAACCATGATGCATATTTTTTGGGAAGAAGGCCGCTATTTAACGGCCAAAGAAGTGTTGGACCAAATGCAGGAGGATTTTCCCGGGCTCAGTTTTGACACCGTGTACCGGAACCTTTCCCTTTTTGAACGGTTGGGTATCATCGAAGGAACGGAATGGGGCGGGGAAAGGCGGTATCGTTTTCACTGTGACCGGGATTCACACCATCATCATATCATTTGCACGGAGTGCGGACGGACCCGTGCCATCCAGCTTTGCCCGATGCATTCCATTTTGGGAGAGCCGGAAAACTTCGCCATTACCGGACACAAGTTCGAGATCTACGGAATTTGTTCCGATTGTGGAGGAGAGCAGACAACACAATAGGGAAAAATGGGATGGGTTGGGACTTGCAAAAAAAAAGCAGGTCCTTTTTTGCACGGGCGGTCCACAAAGGAGGTGAAGTCCGGAATGGATCATGAAACGTATATGAAAGAAGCGCTGGCCGAAGCGAAAAAAGCGGGAGAAATTGGCGAAGTCCCGATCGGGGCGGTGATTGTCAAAGACGGGGAAGTGATCGGACGCGGATACAATCTCAGGGAAACGGGAAATGACCCGACCGCCCATGCGGAAATGATCGCCATTCGCGAGGCCGCCGCGAAAACGGGAAGCTGGCGGTTAAATGATTGCACCTTGTACGTCACCCTGGAGCCGTGCCCCATGTGTGCCGGCGCCATCATCCAAGCACGCATCGACACCGTGGTCTACGGGACAGAAGATCCGAAAGCCGGATGTGCCGGAACCTTGATGAACATCCTTCAGGACGGGCGGTTCAATCACCAAACCGAAATGATCACCGGAGTCATGAAAGAAGAATGCAGCACCATCCTGACTTCTTTCTTCAAAGAACTCCGCCGCCGGAAAAAAGAACAAAAAATGCAGGAAAAATCCTGATTGCCGCTCATATCCACAAAACTCACGGCAATTCCTCTTTCTCTTTTTCCCTTGACAGACATCCATTTCTCCTGTACAATATACAACTGTATGATCAGGATATCATCTTGGAGAGGTGTCCGAGTGGTTTAAGGAGGCGGTCTCGAAAACCGCTGTACGGGCTTCCCGTACCGTGGGTTCGAATCCCACCCTCTCCGCCAAACGCCAAGAGCTTCGCAACAGCGGAGCTCTTTTTTTGTTTTGCTTTCAAAATGGACAAGACAGACAGTATAGGATTGAAGGATACTTTCTTAGTTGTTAACATAGAGTGCGATTTTTTACAGGTGATTTCATTTCCTCCTTTCAGGTGACCTTTGGCTCGCCTCTTTTTTTGGTGAATATATAAAAGTAAAGGGGATTCCTTCTGACGAATCCCCTTTACACAGCATTACTTGTTTTTTTTCTTCACCCAATAAATAATGGCCCCAATGATGACAATGCCAAATACAAACATCAATGTCTGGTACAGAAGAGTAGCGATACTAAATATTTTAACCAACTCCTGTTGATTTTGTTATGGTGGAGTATATTGAAATTTTACGGTACAGTATATCCATAGTGAATATTGATGTCTTTAGAGTAAACGGTTCCGACTCCCTGAACAAATACAACCCATTTACCTGTTCCTCCACCTTTTACCATAGTGGTTCTTGAGCCGCTTGTTGGAGTACAATAAGCATATTTTTGGTCCCACCCAAGAGAAAAAGTCACACCTGTATGTGTTGTCCAAGCACGGCAGCTTGTAATTATTTTATTACTATTCCAAGTAATATCGGCATAAAGATTAATTTTTGAGAATCCAAACGATACAGATCTTACTTGAGTTGTTCCTAACGCAAGGGTACTAAATGAAGAGTCTTCGATTATTGGGTTTTCAGCGTCCTTATTGATTTTTGTAAAGAATTTATCAGCTGCCTCAACACTATCAAATTTAATGACTTCTGTTCCTTGAGGGATATTAGTTGCGGGTTCTAAATTGTATTTTTGAAAGAGTTGTTCTAGTGTTAGGCTTTCCCCAGTGCTCGGCAAGTTTGTTACTAGTTCATCTCCATCAACTACCTCATATGTACTGTCCAGCTCTGCATCACTCATTTTAATTCCTGCTGCATGGCTGTAAGAAGGAATGAAAGAGCTAATTGTTAGTGTTAGTAATGTGAATAACATAAAAATTTTTTTCATATATTAAGCTCCTTTACACTTAATTAATTCTATTATCACTAGATTTATAAAAATATTCAAGAGTTTTATATAGATGATATTTAATTTGATTTTTATTGTTATTCTTATTTTTATACCAATTACAGATTGATAATTGGGTCGCGTCTTATTCAAATCTTCTCCAAGTTTATTAATAATATACAGAAATGATTGAATTTTATATATAATAAAGGAGGAGGTGTGTTGGCGTGAGCCGTTTTCAAGAGATAAGCCCCGGTTTGAAAACATGTCCCCGTTGTGGAGAAGGGAAGCTGCATAAAACCATAGACGGATATGTGGTTTGTGACGAATGTGATTATGAAGAATATGAGGGATGAGTTGTTCCCGCACAGCGGGAGTTTTCTTTTTATACCAAGGTAATAAGAATGATCCTGTGGAATAAGTATTAGCAACATCCATTGAAGGAGTCAAAGTCCATTGAAAACGGCAGATGCTTTTTTAAAGGGATACAAGCCTGCATTTTTGGAAATACTCGGCTTGAAACAGACGACAAAGCACTTGAATTTTTTATTGGCGAACTATCCGCATGTGAGTCATCGTGATTACGACTTATTGTCCGGTAACCGGTTTTATTTGTTTTTTCAAACCGACTTCATGCGTCACCGGTTTGAAGAAGAGTTGAAACAAAGCACTTTTTCGTTAGCGGACACAGACCGCATTTTGGGGATGACTTTGGGATTCCCGCCGCGAGCTGTCGGTTTTTATGTCCAAATGATGAGGGAAAAAAGAAAAGGAAACACTCAAGCGTATCAACAAATGAAAAGCAGAAAAATCGGTATGATTTACAGCGGATGCTCGTTTGCTTCGGATATCGCGGATTTCAAGGAAAATGCGTTGTGGTTGCTTAAAAGGTATCCGTACGAAGAAGCAAAAGAAGACGGCATGTATATCCGCATCGGTTTGGAACCGCGCATACCAGTGCCGGTTGATGATTACCAAGGGCTTACGGAGTTTCACGAATACATAATGAAAAAAAGCGGCTTTGTGACTGTATAAAGCGATCGCTTGGGAGTTCCCCCGGCGTCGGTATGTTATCATGTGACGGATGACAGCAGCTTCACGAGAACAACATGGGGGAACGATGTGATGTTGAAAAAAGTATCGATGATCTTGGTATGTACGTTCCTGCTGACGGGAGTGGCAGGTTGTTCTGAAGAAAAAATGACCAATCGGGGGGATTTGTCGGCCCGTGTCCCGTGCATGGAGAAAAAGAATATCAAGTTTGAGCTAAGAGCAGACGGTTTTTACTTGAGTGATGACCAGTGGGATAAGTTTATTCGGTTTTGCAGTTGACAGGGTGTGTGCATCGTTGGTGCCAAGGTGAAATTTTAGGGGGGTGACAGTGTGGCTGTTCAAATTCGTCCGGCTGTTTTTTCCGATATCGGCGCGATTCGTGAGATTGCCCGCATTACCTGGCATCATACGTATGAAAACCTGATTCCGGAACCGGTCCGGCAACAGTTTCTGTCCGTGGCTTATTCCGATGAAATGCTGAAGCGGCGAATCGGAGAATCCATTTTTTTGGTGGCCGTGGCAAGAGAAAAAGCAACCGGTTTTATTCAGGTGACGGAAAAAGGGAGGATGGCGGTGATTGATGCGATTTATGTGTTGCCTGAATTCCAAGGAAAAGGGATGGGGACCCGGCTGTTCCAATCGGCTTTTGGGAAGCTGAAACAGGCCAAAGCGTGGCTCGTGGATGTGGAATCCGGCAATGAAACGGGATTTTGCTTTTATCAAGCCAAGGGGTTTCGGGTGGTGAAAGTGTACACAGAGCCTTTTTTCGGACATGATCTAAGAACGGTCCGGATGAAAAAGGATATTTTGATTTAAAAGATTTGTCACAAGACTCATGCTAAATGAACATGTGGAAGGGGCCGCTCTGCGCTAAAATGAATGATGAGACTTTTAAGTTTTGCTTAGGGAGTTATGAAGATGCTGGATAAGATCAAAGGCGGTTTATTCGGAGTGGCAATCGGGGATGCATTGGGGGCGACCACCGAATTTATGAGCCGGGGGGAAATTGAGGAGCAATATGGATATTTGACCGAAATCACCGGTGGAGGATGGCTGAATCTAAAACCGGGGGAAACGACCGATGATACGGAATTGACCATTGCCGTGGCCAACGGGTTGATGAAAAACCCTGACAATCCGTTGGGATGGATTGGCGATGAGATCAAAAAGTGGGTTGAAAAGAATCCCCGGGACATCGGGAACATCATTCGCACAACATATGATTGTTACGACGGGGACTGGTTTGAAGCAGCGGAAAAGGCCCATCAAGTGTTAAGCGGAAGAAGTGCAGGGAACGGAACCTTGATGCGCTGTTTGCCGGTTGCCCTCGTGTACGGTGATCCGGCCAAAATCACGGAAATCAGCCGCTTGCAATCGAAAATGACGCATTATGATGATTTGGCTTCAGAAGCCTGTGTGCTGTACAATCGCATCGCTCACCGGGTTCTTTGCGGGGAATCCCTGAAAACGGCGTTGGAAGAGGAGATTCAAGACACCCGATATGCTGAGGCCGTCAAAGAGAAACCCCAAGTTCCGCCCAACGGCTATGTGGAAAATACCTTCAAATGGGTGTTGTACCTGTTGTGGCATGCCTCTTCTTTTGAAGAAGTGGTGCAAGAGGCGGCCAATCTGGGGGGAGATTCCGATACCATCGCAGCTATTTCCGGCGGTCTTGCCGGCCTTTACTGGGGATTTGAATCCATTCCCCCGCAATATAAAGAAGCGATTTTAATCAAAGGAGAGCTGGCATCCCTGGCGGAACAGCTGTGGCAAGTACGAAAAAACGAAACGGAAAAGGCTTCACCGGAACGCGCTGCAACTCCCGGATTTTGAATAAAAATTCTGTTGTAAAAAACCCCGGCCGTGAAAAAACGGTCGGGGTTTTTGCGTCCTATTTGTTTACTTTAACGGATGGGATGACGGTTCCGGGTTCCATCCAGCCGGCATGGAAGGTTCCTTGTTGATCGGTGCGTTCGAAGCCGTGTGCACCAAAGTAGTCCCGTTGGGCTTGGATCAGGTTGGCACAACCGGTGGAAGACCGGTATCCGTCGTAAAAGGCGAGGGCCGAACTGAGACACGACAGCGGCAGGCCGTTTTCAAATCCTTTGATGACCACTTTCCGCAATGATGCCTGATAGCGGTTGGTTTTTTCCAAGAAATAAGGAGCCAAAAGCAGATTGGACAAGCCTTTGTTTTCCTCGTAGGCTTCGGAAATGCGGTTTAAGAAGTCGGCCCGGATAATGCACCCGCCGCGGAAGATCAGAGCGATGTCCCCCAAATCAAGCGACCAGCCGTATTGTTCGGAAGCTGTTTTGTATTGCTGAAACCCTTGGGCGTAGGCGCAGATTTTCCCCATGAAAAGTGCTTGCTTCACTTGTTCGATCCAGTATGCCTTGTCGGCTTCTTCTCCCGACGGGGAAGGTCCTTCCAAAAGGGATTCGGCTTGGATTCTTTCCTCTTTCAAGGAAGATAAAAATCTTGCAAAGACCGATTCGGTCATGATGGTGGTGGGAACGCCGAGGTTCAGCGCATCCTGGCTGGACCATTTCCCCGTTCCTTTTTGCCCGGCTTTGTCCAGTATCACTTCCACCATCGGTTTTCCCGTTTCCTGATCGGTTTTGGAAAGGATTTCTGCGGTGATTTCGATCAGGTAGCTTTTGAGTTCCGATTCATTCCAGGACTTAAATACATCAGCTGTTTCCGGGATGGAAAGCCCGACGATTTGATGGAGGAATTGCCAGGCTTCGGCAATCAATTGCATGTCCGCATATTCGATTCCGTTATGCACCATTTTGACATAATGCCCTGAACCTTCAGGGCCGATGTAGGTGCAGCAGGGTTTTCCGTCGACTTGTGCAGCGATTTTTTCCAGGATCGGGGCCACTTGGCGGTAAGCTTCTTTGTCGCCGCTTGGCATCAGCGCCGGACCGTTTAATGCACCTTCTTCCCCGCCGGAGACGCCCACGCTGATGAAATGGATTCCCCGTTCTTTTAAAGCCCGGTATCTCCGGTTGGAATCATGGAAGTCGGAATTTCCGCCGTCCATGATGATGTCCCCTTGATCCAAAAGAGGCAGAAGGGATTCGATGACGGAATCGACTGCCGCCCCGGCGGATACCATCAGAAAGATTTTGCGCGGGCTTTTTAAGGAACGGACAAAGGGTTCCAGTTCATAATAAGCCTCGATCCGGCTGTGTGCATGTCGGCTGACAAATTTGTCGGTCAGATCCGGCGTGTAGTTGTAGACGGCGACATTTTCGCCGTGATTGGCCATGTTTCTGGCCAAATTGGACCCCATCACACCTAAACCATAAACACCTATGCTGTTCTTCATTGAATTCCACCCTTTAGACAAACAGATTGAGAATCAGGACTCCTGCCAGACCGGTGACTGAGATGACGGTCTCCAGCAAAGTCCAGGTTGCAAATGTTTCTTTTATGTTCAGATTGAAGAATTCTTTAAACATCCAAAAACCGGCATCATTGACGTGGGAAGCGATCAGGCTGCCGGCGCCGGTTGCCAGAACCATCAGGGCCGGGTCCACATCGGCTCCTTGCATCAAGGGAATGACCAGACCGGCAGTGGTCAGTGCAGAAACCGTTGCGGAACCGAGCGCAATTCTCAAAATGGCGGCGATCAACCAAGCCAGCAAAAGCGGCGACATGTGGCTGCCGGCAAACAGTGCGGATACCGAGTCTCCCACACCGCCATCGATCAAAACTTGTTTCAGGACCCCGCCGCCGCCGATGACCAGCAGCATCATCCCGATGGCACGGACGGCTTCCTCTGCCGATTGCATCACTTGTTTCATCGGAATGTGTCGCTTGATGCCCATGGTATAGACGGCGAGCAATACGGAGATCAATAAAGCCGTGGTCGGTTCTCCGACCAAATGGATGGCGTCAAAGAACAGGTTGTCGCCTGCCACCCCCAAATCCTGAAGGAGTTCAACCAAGGTTGCAATGGCCATTAAAATCACGGGCAACAAGGAAGTGAAAACACTGATTCCGAATCCGGGAAGCTTTTCCGGTTGAATTTCTTTGTTGCTGACAAGGGAATCGATTTGTTCCGCTTCCGATTTATGAAAAGAATCAGGGCTGATTTTTTTGACCAACCGGGCAAATAACGGTCCGGCAAGGATCACGGCCGGAATGGCAATGATGGTTCCATAAAGCAGCACCATTCCGATATTTGCATCATACTGCCGGGCAATCACGGTCGGGCCGGGATGCGGGGGCAAAAATCCGTGGGTGACCGAAAGGGCCGCCGCCATCGGAATTCCCAAATACAAAACGGGAACTTTGGATTCCTTGGCGATTTGAAATACAATTGGCACCAACAGCACCAACCCCACTTCAAAAAACAGGGCAATTCCAATTATAAAGGATGAAATGACCACTGCCCATTGAATGCGTTTTTGGCCAAACCGGCCAATGAGCGTCACGGCGATTTGCCGGGCCCCGCCAGCATCGGCGACCAATCTTCCGAGAATGGCTCCCAGTCCGAAAATCAAAGCGATACTGCCCAGGGTTGCTCCCATTCCGCCTTCAATCGATTCGACGATTTTACCCAATGGAATACCGAGCGCCAGCCCGACGGCAAAGGCAGTGATGATCAAAGAAATAAATGTGTTGAGTTTGAACTTGGTGATCAAAACAAGCAAAAAGATGATGCCGAGTGCCACAATCAAAAGCGGCAACATGTTTTGCATTGGTTTTCACTCCCATCCGTTATGGTTTGAGGGTGGCAAATTGGTTATACTCTGGTGCCAGAACCCGGGAAAGGCGGATGAAGACCGGGATCCATTTGCGGTACTCCCGGACATGGGAAGGAACGGGTTTGTGCTGATGGGTTTTGCCGATCCATTCAGTCACCACGTCAAAGGAGTCGATTTTTCCAAAAGCGTAAAGCCCGAGCAGGCAGGCCCCCAGGCACGAAGACTCATGGCTTTCCGGGATGATCACTTCCTGGTCAAAGATGTCTGCCAGCATCTGCCGCCACAATTCGGATCTTGCAAAACCGCCGGTTGCCCTGATGGAAGTGACGGGATGATCCATGACTTCCACCAAAGCCAGAAAGACGGAGTACAGGTTGTATAGCACGCCTTCCAGGGCGGCGCGGATCAGGTGTTCTTTTTTGTGGCTGAGGGTGAGACCCACAAAGGAGCCCCGGACATCCGCGTTCCACAGCGGCGCCCTTTCCCCGGACAAGTAGGGGAGAAACAGCAGCCCGTCTGCTCCCGGTTGGACCTGGCCGGCAATTTTGGTCAAGGCATCGTAAGGATCCATGCCGAACGATTTTGCCGTTTCCGCTTCCGCCGCGGCCAGTTCTTCGCGGATCCAGCGAAGCACAATGCCGCCGTTGTTGACAGGGCCGCCGATGACCCAGTGATCCTCGGTCAATGCATAACAAAAGATGCGGCCTTTGGGATCGGTTTGGGGTTTGTCGATCACGGTCCGGATGGCGCCGCTGGTTCCGATGGTGACGGCCACTTCCCCTTTTTTGACGGCACCAACCCCCAGATTGGACAGGACGCCATCACTTGCACCGATGACAAACGGGGTTTCAGGCAGGATTCCCATTTGTTCGGCAAAAGACGGGTTGCATCCGGTAAACACTTCCCCGGTCGGGACAATCCGAGATAATTTTTCTTCCGTGATGCCCGCGACTTGAAGCGCTTTCGGATCCCAGTCCATTGATTCGAGGTTCATCAACCCGGTGCACGAGGCGATGGAAACATCGACGGCGTATTCGCCGAAAAGACGGAAAAACACATATTCCTTGATCCCGATGTATTTATGGGTTTTGACGGCAATTTCCGGCACATCATGTTCCAGCCAGGCGATTTTGCATAACGGGGACATGGGATGGACCGGGGTTCCGGTTCGTTGGTAAATGGCATGTCCGTCCCGTTCGGTTTTGATGGTTTCCGCCCATTTTGCACTGCGGTTGTCGGCCCAAGTGATGCAGCGTGACAGGGGGTGTCCCTTGGCATCAACGGCAATGACACTGTGCATCGCGCTGCTGAAGGCGATAAACGACAAATTCTCGGGGTTGATTCCCGACTTCTTCATGACATGGCGAACCGACAGGAGAACGGCTTCAAAGATTTCTTCCGGATCTTGTTCGGCAGTGTGGCTGTCCGGTGTGTACAATGGATAGCCGTTGTTTTCCGATGCGACAATCTCTCCGTTTTCCTTGTACAATACCGCTTTCGTACTGGTGGTTCCGATATCCACACCCATCATCCATTTGTTCTCATTCATATTGCTCATTCGCTTTCTTTAAAAATTCCGGGGTTGTCCACAATCCGTCCGATTTTCTCTTTACGTCTCTGAAGTTTTTGTAAAAAGCTTCTTCAACCAATCGCATGTCCTTTTCTTCGATGGACTGGATCAGGAGTTGGTGGTTTTGGATAATCCGGCCAAAATCCGCATCGTTGTTTTTCATCCGATGCCGCATGTCCAGCAAAATGAGGCATTCCATCACCGGTTTGATATTGGACCAGAGGATGAAAAGATACCGGTGTTGGATGGACCGGATGATTGTTTCATGAAATTCGATATCCCGAAACGAAAATTCATCGGCATCTTTGTATTTGATGGCAACCTTCATCATTTCCAGGATTTTATTTAGTTCCCGGAGCAGAGAATCATTATTTTCCCGCTCCAATAAGTTTTTAAAAACAAAAGATTCCATCATCAGCCGGACATCATAAATTTCATCAATGTCTTTTTCCGTGATGCCGGCCACTTTGGCGCCCATCCGGTTTAATTGCACCAAATCTTCCCGTTCCAGTATCCTCAATGCTTCCCGGATGGGGGAGCGGCTGACGTTGTATTCCTCAGACAGCCGGTTTTCTGATAAAACGGTTCCATTTTTAAGATCCCTGGAAAGGATCCTCATTCGCAAATCGGCAGCCACTTGTTGGCCGATCGAGGACTTTGCGAGTCTTTTTTCCGGATAAAGCCCTTTCAAATCATCACCTCTTTTGGTTTTGAATACTTGTATACAAGTATCCTATCAGGAAACGGTTGGTTTGTAAACGGTTTCGGTCTGGTGGGAAGAAACAAATGTTTCATAAAGAAAACCCTGATCCAATAAGATCAGGGTGTGACCATCCGGCTTCTTTTATGCATTTTGGTTGCGAAGCAGACGGAGCCCGTTTAAAGTGACCAGCAAGGTGGCTCCCGTATCCGCGAAAATGGCCATCCAAAGTGTCAGCCATCCCGGAATGATCAGCAAAAGGGCGATTAATTTCAATGCGATGGCCAGCGTGATATTTTGCTTGATGATGCTTAGGGCTTTCCGGCTCAGACGGATGGTGAACGGGAGTTTTTCCAAATCATCCCCCATCAGCACAATATCTGCGGTTTCCAGCGCCGTGTCGGTCCCGGCCCCGCCCATGGCGATGCCGACAGTGGATGCGGCCAGCGCCGGTGCGTCGTTGATGCCGTCTCCCACCATGGCGACGGATCCGGCCTCTTGTTGCAACTGCTTGATCCATTTCAATTTTTCCTGTGGCAGAAGCTCTGCCCGGACTTCGCTGACCCCCAGTTTTTGGCTGATGGCTTGTGCCGTGGAAGCATTGTCTCCCGTTAACATGACGGTTCTTTGGATTCCCAGGGAATGCAATTTTTGAATCACTTTTTGCCCGGACTCCCGGATTTCATCCGAAACAGCGATCAAAGCCAGGATTTCTTCTTCGTTCCCCATCAACATGACGGTTTTGCCTTGGGCTTGTTGCGATTGGACCCGATCTTTGAGATCATCGGGCATCCGGTCACGGAATAACCCTGGATTTCCAATTTCGTAAAGGATGCCGTCCACTTTGGCCCGCACGCCTTTTCCCGTCAGCGAGGAAAAATCCTCCACCACGCGGGAGCCGAAAGGAACATTCCATTCTTCCGCTTTTTTGAGAATGGCTGACGACAACGGATGTTGGGAGTTTTTTTCGATCGCTGCCGCAATGGCAAGCAGTTCTTCTGCGGACCTTGAACAAAGCGGCACGAAATCCGTGACTGCCGGTGTCCCTTTGGTCAGGGTGCCGGTTTTGTCAAAAGCGATGGCTTTGAGTTTGGCCGCGGATTCCAGGTGAATTCCGCCTTTGATGAGCACCCCGTTCCGTGCGGCCGTGCCGATGGCCGTGACGATGGAAACCGGGGTGGAGATGACCAAAGCACAGGGACATCCGACAACAAGCAGCGACAACCCCCGGTAAATCCATTCGCTCCAGTCTGCCCGGAAGATCAGGGGAGGGAGGATGGCCAAAAGAATGCCGGCAGCCAGTATCGCCGGGGTATACACCCGTGCAAACCGGTCAATGAAGGCTTGCGCCGGAGCCCGTCCGGCCTGGGCTTCTTCCACTAAATGAATGATTTTGGCCAGGGTGGTGTCTTCAACCCGTTTGGTCACCCGCACTTCCAGGAATCCTTCTTCGTTTAAGGTTCCGGCAAACACTTCATCCCCGGTGCTTTTGGCCACGGGAACGGATTCGCCGGTGATGGCGGCCTGGTTGACCGTGGAAGCTCCGTTGATGACCATCCCGTCCATGGCTATTTTTTGCCCGGGTTTGACCAGCATAATGTCGCCCGTTTCAATTTCCTGGACGGGAATGAGTTTTTCTTCCCCGTTGCGGCGAATCCAGGCCTGTTTCGGTGCGATATCCATGAGCGAGCGAATCGATGTGCGCGCTTTATCCATGGAGTATGATTCCAGCATTTCACTGATGGCGAACAAAATAACGACCATGGCGCCTTCCCCCCACTCTCCGATGGCGACGGCACCGACGATGGCAATGGTCATCAGGGTATTCATTTGAAATTCAAATCGGATGAGGTTTTTCAAACCGTGGATAAACAACCGGTATCCTCCCGTGAGGATGGAAGCCGCATACAAGAGGATGACGGGAAGATTTTCGCCGGATTGCCGGCTCAAGATCCAGGCGGCAATCAGAAAGAAAGCAGAGAGAAAGACGGGATAATTCGCTTTGTTCTTCCAAAATGAAAGGCGGTTTTCACCCGGGATTTCATGCTCCGGTGAGATTTTCAAGTTTTCAAAGGCGCCGGCTTTTTCAATTTCTTCCATGGTGGCATTGCCAAGCACCGTGATCTTGGAAGCCCCGAAATTTACCTTGGCATCTTTTACACCGGGCAGATTGCAAACATTTTTCTCAAATTGTGCAGCGCAATGGGCGCAGGATAACCCGTGAATACGGTAAATTTTTTTCGCTTCATTGGTTTCCATTTTCGCGTAACTCCTTACTGTGATCAAAGGCCAACCGGATCAAGTCTTTGACGTGATCATCATCCAGTGAATAAAAAACCATTTTTCCTTCCTTCCGGTATTTGGCCAGGCCCATATTCCGCAACAAGCGTAAATGATGGGAGGCGGTTGCCGGCGAAGACCGGATGATATTGGCCACATCACAAACGCATAGTTCACTTTCCTTTAATAAAGCATAAGCGATTTTCAAGCGGGTCGGGTCAGCCAAAGCTTTAAACATTTGTGACGTATCGCTGAAATTTGTGTCTTTCAGGGAAGACCGGGCTCTTTCGACTTTTTCTTCATCAAAACAATAAATTTCACAACGGTCTTTACTCAACGATGGCACCTCGTTTCTTTGGAAATATCGGGGACAGGCCGGTTTTTACCATCAAATATTCAAATGATTGTTTGATTATATGATAACACCAAGCGGCATAGATTCAAATATCCTTTTGAATATCTTTTGGATCCATGTTTGGAATGTTCCTTTTTGATTTTTTAGGGAAGGGCAGAAAGAAGGAGTTTTTGGAGACTTCCATTTGGATGTGATGGTTCACGTCATTCAGGGATCAATCGGAGAATACATGCTGGATTCAGGTCTCATGCAAAAAGTGGATTTGGAAACATACAGCCGGGAACTGATCCGGATCCTCGATCAGACTGTCAAAGCCGGCGGGGAGGATTGAAACTGCAAGGTCCGTTTCCGATGTCGTGAAGAGGAAAAGAGGGGCTGTCACGACTTCAACCGGCTTTCATCAAAAGGGGAAAGCCGGTTTTGATGCTTTTCAGGTGAAGGAGAGGGATTCCATTTCCGTGATCTTTTGATTGGAAAAGAAAGCTGAAATGGCAAACGAAGCGGCGCCAAGGGCTGTCGAATCATCTTTCAGCTTGGAAAAGCGAAGGCGGGTTGGGAAGGGATGATGGTTGGACAGCCGCTCTTCCAAAACGCGTTCAATGGGGTTTTTAATCCAGGGTTCAAAGCGGGCGATCCGGTTTCCGATGATCATGGCTTCGGGATTGAACGTATTCATGACATTGGTCAGGCCGATGCCGATGTATTCTCCCAAAGTGTTCAACAGTTGAATGACTTCAACGTTTCCTTTTTGGGCTTCGGTGTAAAGAACATCCAAATCGGCTTCCGGATGTCCTTCCGGGAGGTTCCGTTTGGAAGCCGCATTTAAAAGGGCGCTTTCCGATGCATATAATTCCCAGCAACCGCGGTTGCCGCACGAGCATTTTCTGCCCTGAAAGTCGATGGACATATGTCCCATTTCCCCGGCAATCCCCGTAAAGCCCCGATAGAGTTGATGGTTGATCACGATCCCCGTTCCGATCCCGATGCCGATGCTGATATACACTGAATTGGCAATGTGTTTGCCGGATCCGTACAACTGTTCCCCGTGGGCGCCGGCATTGGCTTCGTTTTCGATTTTGACCGGAATGTGGAATTTTTCTTCCATCACTTGTTTTAAATCCACGTTTTTCCATTTCAGATTGGGGGCGAATAAAATTTGTCCCCCGGAATCAACCAGTCCCGGGACCCCGATGCCGATGCCGACAATGCCATACGGGCTGTCGGGAGCTTTTTGGATAAGGTTCTCCGTGACGGCCGTCATTTGGTCCACGACCGTTTCCAGCCGGGTTGACTTTAATTTGCTCGTGGTTTTTTCGACGATATTTCCGCTTAAATCCGTTAAGATTCCCGAGAGATAGTTCACGCCGACATCCATGCCGATGGCGTAACCGGCGTGATGATGAAAATAAAGCATTACAGGCTTCCGGCCGCCACTGGATTGGCCGGCGCCGATTTCTTTGACGAAGGATTCTTTCAACAATTCGGTAACCATGGTGGACACCGTGGCTTTATTCAAACCGGTTTCTTTGGAAATTTGTGCCCGGGAGATCGGGCCTTTGTTTTTGATGGTGTGGAAAACAACGGATTTATTGATCTGTTTGACCAGGTTTTGATCACCGGTTCTGAGTGCTTTCATTTCTTTTTTCTCCTTACTGCAACCTCTGTTGTTGAAATTTTATCATACTCCATGGTTCGGTTCATGCGCAATGATTGTTTATGGTTTATACAAAGTTATGCTGCCAACCGCCGTGGATTTTGTATTTTATTATATATAGAAATTATATATTTGGATATATTCTTATTTTTATTGACAACGCTTTCATCAAAGTGTTAATCTTAGTTTAACAATTAAACAAAGTTTCGCTGAGTGTGGGCTGGAAAGGTTTCCGGGATGTCAGGAAATTCCGTCAAATGGCATAATATTCTTTCTAAATTTGCGGTTGAAAGAAACCTGCAGGCAACATGGAGACAGGAGCTGGTTCAATATGAAATATGTCATCGGTGTCGATTTGGGGACGAGTGCAGTCAAGCTTCTTCTGGTCAACAAGCCGGGGGAAGTGGTATTACAAGTCTCCAAATCCTATCCGCTGATTCAGGAAAGGTCTGGGTGGAGCGAACAAAACCCGGATGATTGGGTGAAGGCCACCATCAGCGGATTAAAAGAGCTTTTGCACCAATTTGCGGGGGATCCCGAAGACATTGAGGGGATCAGTTTTTCCGGGCAGATGCACGGCTTGGTGCTGCTGGATGAAAACCTGGAAGTGCTGAGAAACGCCATTTTGTGGAATGATACGCGCACGACGGAAGAATGCCGGGAGATCGAAGAGCGGGTGGGCAAAGAAAGGTTGCTCGAAATCACCAAAAACCCGGCCTTGGAAGGGTTCACCTTGCCGAAACTCCTCTGGGTGAAAAAGCATGAACCACATTTGTATCAAAAAGCCGGCGCTTTTGTCCTGCCCAAAGATTATGTGCGCTTTAAGCTCACCGGGAAACTTCATATGGACTATTCCGATGCGGCGGGCACCCTTTTGATGAATGTGCCGGAAAAAACATGGAGCCGGGAAATCGGGGAACGGGTCGGGGTGGACATGCGCCTGTGTCCGCCACTTATTGACTCGGTAGATGAAGTCGGTACGGTCACACCGGAAATCACAAAAGAGACCGGCTTGTCGCCGGCGACCCGCGTCTTTGCCGGAGGGGCGGATAATGCCTGCGGCGCGATTGGGGCCGGAATTTTAAAAGAAGGAAAAACGCTTGTCAGCATCGGGACTTCCGGAGTGGTTTTAACGTATGAAAAAGACGGAACCAAAGACTTTGGCGGAAAAGTCCATTATTTTAACCATGGCGCCCCCGATGCGTTTTACACCATGGGCGTCACGTTGGCCGCCGGGTACAGTTTGTCCTGGTTGAAAGAGGTCTTAGCCAACGACGGGGATTTTGACGAACTGTTAAACGGGATCGACCGGATTCCCGCCGGGGCGGACGGCCTGCTGTTTACCCCTTATATTGCCGGGGAACGAACACCGCATGCCGATGCCTTGATTCGCGGAAGTTGGATCGGACTGGACAGTTCGCATCAAAAGGAGCATTTGGTCCGTTCCGTGTTGGAGGGAATCACCTTTTCGCTGAATGAATCCGTGGAAATGTTTCGTGCAAACGGCAAAAAGGTGGATCAGGTGATCTCCATCGGCGGCGGGGCCAAAAATGAAACATGGCTGCAAATGCAGGCGGATATTTTCGGGGCCAAAGTCGTGAAACTGAAAAGCGAACAAGGCCCGGGGATGGGAGCGGCCATGCTGGCGGCTGCCGGATGCGGCTGGTTTGAATCGTTATCAGAATGTGCGGAGCAATTCGTCAAAGAGGAACGGGTTTACGAGCCGATTCCGGAAAACGTGAAAAAATACCGGCAACTGTTTCGGATCTACCGGGAAATTTATCCGGCTACCAGCGGACTGAGCCGTCAATTGCAGGCGTTCCGCCATGGAGGATGATCTTTTAAAGAGGAGGATGCGAAGGTGAAGGCAGACAAAGCATACCGGTTATCTTTCACCGAAAAGGCCAAGGAAATCGTCAGCCAAATGACCTTGGAAGAAAAAGTGTATCTGATGAGCGGGAATTTGACGAGAGAAGACTTGGTTGAGGAAGACAAAAAAGGCATCCGCTACAATGAAGTTCCTTATGAAGCGGGTGGGAACCGACGCCTGGGCGTGCCGGCCGTCAAGTTTGTCGACGGGCCGCGCGGGGCGGTGTCGGGAAATCGAAGCACCTGTTTCCCGGTTTCCATGGCCAGAGGGGCGACCTTTGACAAAGACTTGGAAGAAAGAATCGGACAGGCGATCGGGAAAGAAGTGAAAGCACTTGGCGGGAACTTGTTCGGGGGAGTTTGCATCAATCTTCCGCGCCATCCCGGATGGGGAAGGAGCCAGGAGACGTACGGGGAGGATTCGTTCCATCTGGGGGTGATGGGCTCTCACCTGGCCAAAGGAGTCCAGAGTGAAAACGTGATTGCCTGCGTCAAGCATTTTGCATTTAACAGCATGGAAAATGCCCGGTTTACGGTCAATGTGAAAGCGGACGAGCGCACGGAACGGGAAGTGTATCTGGCCCATTTCAAAGACGTGATCGACGCCGGGGCGGCTTGTGTGATGAGTGCTTACAACAAATACCGGGGAACGTATTGCGGACATCATGATTATTTGCTGAATCAGGTGCTCAAAGGCGAATGGGACTTTGACGGATTTGTGATCAGCGACTTCTTGTGGGGAGTCCGGGATACGGTTGAAGCGGCCAACGGCGGGATGGACATCGAAATGAACGCTGTGAAATACTTTGGCGAAAAATTGGTGGAAGCGGTCAAAAACGGCCAAGTTCCCGAAAAGAAAATCGATGAAGCCGCCGTGCGCATTGTCCGGACGCTTCTGGCTTTTTCGGAAGCGGATGAAAAAAAATACGGCGAAGAGGTTGTCGGCTGCAAAGAACATGTTGCTTTGGCGCTGGAAGCGGCGGAAAAGTCGATGACCCTGCTACAAAACAAGCATGAGACGCTTCCATTTTCCAAAGAACGTTGCAAGCGCATCGCAGTAATCGGCCGGCTGGGGAGCAAAGAAAATACGGGCGATCATGGTTCCAGCCGGGTTTATCCCGAATATGTGGTGACACCGGTGGAAGGAATCCGGCGAATTGTCCCCGGTGCCGAAGTGATTTTTGATGACGGACAAGACATCGGGCGGGCCCGAAAATTGGCCGCCACGGCGGATGCGGTCATTTTTGCGGTGGGCTATGACCATGATGATGAAGGTGAATATATCAACAATGCTCAGGATGACAGCGGATTGTCCGCCATCGGTGCCGGGTTTGATGCGGTGGGCGGAGACCGGGTCCGGTCCTTGGGGCTCCATGAAGAAGAGATCCGGTTGATTCAAGCCGTGGGGCCGGTGAATCAAAATTCTGCAGTCGTTTTGATCGGCGGGAACATGATCATGATCGAGGAGTGGAAAGATTTCGTTTCCTCCATTCTGATGGCTTATTATCCGGGGATGGAAGGCGGAACTGCGATTGCCAAAACGTTATTCGGCGATGTGAATCCCGGCGGAAAGCTGCCGTTTGTTGTCCCCAAAAAGGAGAGCCATCTCCCACCGGTCGATTGGGAAGCCGATGAGATTGTCTATGGATATGACCATGGTTATGTCAAATTGGAAAAAGAAGGGGTCGAACCGTCTTTGCCGTATGGGTTTGGCTTGTCTTACACCACGTTTGATCTGTATGATGCCGGGTTTTCCGCCGGCGACGGGTGGGTCACTGCCAGCTGTACGGTCAAAAACACCGGAAACCGGGCGGGGGATGAAGTCATCCAGATGTATGTCGGATTCAGCCAGGCCAAAGTGGACCGGCCGGTGAAAGTGTTGCGCGGGTTTGAACGCGTCCGCCTTCAACCGGGAGAGGCCAAAAAAGTGGAGATCCGGTGCCCCGTTGATAAGCTGATGTGGTTTAATCCCAAAACCCGCCAGTGGGAGCTGGAGCATATGGAGTATGAAGTCTATATCGGAAACAGCAGCCATGAGCGGGATTTGATCAAAGGCAAGGTCACGTTGTGATTCTTTTGCGCGCGGAAAAGGCCGGACGGGTCTTTTCCGTGTCCCAACCAAAATTTAAAGTGTTTGGGGGATTTGTATGGAACACATCAGGGAGTACAAACCGAAGGCCGGGGAAACCCCGAAGTTGACAATGCTGGAGAAACTGACGTTTGGGATCGGGGATTTCGGTGCCAATTTCAGTTGGACCTTCATCGCTTCGTTTATCACGATTTACATGACGGATACGGTGGGGATTCAAGCCGGGGTGATCGGAACGATTATTTTGATTGCCCGGATTTTTGACGGCTTCACGGATCTGTTCATGGGAAACATCATTGACCATACCCGGACAAAAATGGGGAAAGCCAAACCGTGGGTGTTTTGGACGGCTCCGGTTCTCGGAATCCTGACATTCATGTTGTTTCATGTGCCGGATGATATCAGTGATATTTGGAAAATTGCTTATATTTTTACGGTTTATCTTTTAATTTCTGCGGTTTTTTACACGGCGAACAATGTCGCTTATGCTTCGTTGACCTCATTCATGACCAACCGTGAAAAAGACCGTGTCGCTTTGGGAAGCATCCGGTTTATTTTCGCCAATGCGGCGGTATGGATTATCACCACGTTCACCACCGTGTTGGTCGGAACATTCGGCGGCGGCCAGCAAGGTTGGACCGTCACCGCGGCCATTTACGGGATGCTGTGCGCCGTTCCCCTGATGATCACCGGTTGGTTTGTCAAAGAAAGAAATGTGGCCAAAAAGAAAAAAGCAGAAACCAAAACCTCTTTTTTCCCGACCATGAAGGTGCTGTTTACCAACAAATACTTTATTCTGGCTTTGATTTTGTACTTGTTGTGGTATCTGCGCCAAACGGAAACAGGGGCAAGAATTTATTATGCGTCTTACATTTTCCATCAGCCGAATCTGATGGGCGTCTTAAGCACAGCCGGATTGATTCCTTTGCTGGCGGGACTCTTTTTTGCCCCGTATGTGGTAGGTAAATTCGGAATGAAAAAAAGCGCCTGTTACGGGTTGTTGATTTCAGCCGCCGGGTCCTTGATCATGATGGTGTTTTCCGAAAATTTAATCGCCTTGATTATCGGCATTGTGATCAACGCCATCGGATTGGTTCCCTTGCAGGCAGGGCTGAGTGCCATCGTGGCGGATGTGGGGGATCTGGTTTATTGGAAATCCGGCGTGCCGGTTCAAGGCTCGGTCTTCAGCTTGACCAGCGCCGGCATGAAAATCGGACAAGGACTCACCTCCGCTCTGGTCGGTTGGGCCCTGCAAATCGGAGGGTACGTGGCCAATGCCGGCGTCCAGTCGGAAAGTGCCGTTTTCGCGATCAAGTCGATGTTTATGTATTTTCCGTTCCTCGTCATTCTCTTGATGCTCGGGGTGCTCATGTTGTTGGATTATGAGAAAAAAATGCCGAAAATCAGACAGGAAATTCAAAGCCGAAATCATTGAGGGAGGGAATCCGGTGCATGTTCAAACCATCCGGCTCCACGAAAAATGGAAAAAATTCATTCTCCAAAACAGGGAAGGAATTGAAATCCATGTATTAAATTATGGCGGGATCATCCAAAAAATCATGGTCCCAGATCGCTTTGGCAAAGTGGAAAATATTGTTTTGGGATATGAAAAGGAGAAGGATTATGAGACGGATCCTTATTATCTGGGGGCGTTGATCGGGCCGGTGGCAGGCCGGATCCAAGGGGCCGAATTTCAATGGAATGATCAAACATTTAAACTGGAAAAAAATGAGGGGAACAATCATTTGCACGGCGGATCGCAGGGGTTTCACCAAGTGATTTGGGAAGCGGAACCGCTTCAAACACCGGAGGGTGTCGGCGTGAAGCTGTGTTATGAAAGCAAAGACGGAGAAAGCGGATATCCCGGAAACGTCAAAGTAACGGTGATCTATTGGCTGAACCGGAAAAATGAGTTGGTCATGGATTATCAAGCTGTCACGGACCGGACGACCCCGGTTACCTTGACCAACCACTCCTATTTTAATTTGTCGGGGAACTTGAAGGATACCGTTGAAAACCACCGGGTGCGGATGAATGCTTCCCGTTTTGCGGAATTGGACGAAGCGTTGCTTCCGACGGGAAGAATCCTTTCCGTCCGCCAAACCCCGTTTGATTTTGGGCAGGGACGAAATCTGAAAGACGGTTTTACCGGCAGCCATCCGCAAAACCGGATGGTTGGCGGCGGATATGACCACTATTTTTTCTTTGCTTCCAACCCGGGATGCGTGTCAGTCGAAGAAATAAAAAGCGGCCGGATGATGCAAATCATTACAAACCAGCCGGGGATGGTCTTGTATACATCCAATCAGATGAAAAAGGACCGGATGCTGGCGGGGGGATGGTCGAGAAAATATTTGGGAGTTTGTTTTGAAACACAAGCATCGCCTGCCTCCTTGCATGATCAGAGGTTTCCGTCCGTGCTTTTAAAGAGGGATGAAGTTTACCGCAAAAAAACGGTTTTTTCGTTTGGAATCAAATAGTGGCAGATGGCGTGGCCCTAACGGGCCGCTTTTTTTTATTTCTGATTCAAAACCATTCCCGTGGTCCACAGTTTGATACTCAGGTCAAGCAGAAACAGATCATCGGGATTTTCCAGGGACCGTCCGGTCAACGATTCAATTTTGCGCAGACGGTACACCAGGGATTGCCGGTGCAAATTGAGGGCCCGGGAAGTTTGGCTGATTCGGCAACATTTGTGCTGGGGATGATGACATCCGGCGCGAACTCCGATCCTTCCATCCTGCGCCGCTTCATCTGGGGAACGTTGATGGCCGCCATTACGGCCGTTCTCATCATCAGCAGCGGCTTGGAAGGATTGCAGACCGCCGCCTTGATTTCAGCTCTTCCCTTTACAATCATATTGATTTTGATGAGTTTTTCCCTGATCAAATCCTTAAGGCAAGAGAAAGGTTAAGGTTGTGCGCGGAAAGGAGAAAACACCTTTCCGCTTTTTGCTTGAAAAAGGGGACAAAAGCGGGGAAAGAAGGATCTTTTTTTATTCAGCCGGCCGGCTATGATAAACAAAGGAATCATTCAACCGGACGATGCACAGGAAAGGGTGAAAGGGAATTGGCAGGAATCAAAAAAAGCAAGCGCAAATGGATTTGGATTCTTGTGGTTCTTTTGCTGTTCGTCTCTTTGGTTTATGTCAACAACACTTCTCTTTTGGCAAAACCGCGTTCTGGCGATCCGTATCTCATGGCTCATCGCGGGCTGGCACAAACCTTTGACTTGGAGGGGGTGGAAAATGACACCTGCACCGCCGAGCGGATCCATCCGCCGGAACATTCTTATCTGGAAAACACGCTTCCTTCCATGCGTGCGGCTTTTCAGGCCGGAGCGGACATGGTCGAACTGGATATTCAGCTGACCAAAGACCATCAGTTTGCCGTGTTCCATGATCATATGCTGGAATGCCGGACCAATGCCAAGGGGAAAGTACGCGATTATACCATGGATGAACTGAAGAAATTGGATGTGGGGTATGGTTATACGGCCGATGGGGGAAAAACGCATCCCTTTCGCGGGAAAGGCGTCGGCTTGATGCCGTCACTGGACGAAGTGCTTCAGGCCTTCCCCGGAAAAATGCTGCTCATTCATGTGAAAAGCAATGATCCCCAAGAGGGAATCGTGCTTGCAGAAAAACTTAAATCGCTCCCTGCAGACCGCCTCCGTCAATTGGCGGTGTATGGCGGAGACCAACCGGTGGAAGAATTGCAAAAACAGCTTCCGGAGCTCCGCACGATGAGCAAAGCATCATTGAAAAGTTGCCTGCTTTCTTATCTGGCCGTGGGTTGGAGCGGTTATGTCCCGGCAAGTTGCCGGCAAACCCAGATTCATATTCCGGATGAGATCGCTCCCTGGCTGTGGGGATGGCCTGACCGGTTCCTGGAAAGGATGGACCGGGTGGACACCCGGGTGATTCTGGTGAAGGGAAGCGGCGGCTTTTCAGATGGATTTGACCAAGCCGAAGATGTATACCGTCTCCCCGAAGGTTACAACCGGTGGATCTGGACAAACCGGATTGATCGCATGGCCCCGCTTTTTAAGGATTAATCATTTCGTTCCACCAGATACCATTTTCCGGTGGAAGAAGCGATCATGGTCGGTGTCACCGGAAAGGGATGTTGTTGAAACCCGTTGATTTCATGAAGAGGAATTCCGGGAAAGCTCAAGTGACGGAGCAGTTCGCGATAGCACTGCTCGCGCACTTTTGCCGGGATTCCTTCTCTTTTGATCCAGCGGACGGCTTCCCGGAATTGTCCTTGTTGAATCAAAAATTGTATGTATAAAGGGAATACATGGTGTAGCGGCCGTCTGAATTGCAACTTGGAGCGTTTGCCGCGCCCGCCGCCCGGTTTAAAGAAGATCAGTTGGTCATCCACCATTTTTCGCAACAACCGTTTTACGTTGCGGGTGGAACAACACAAGACCCGGGCCAATTCGTTCAAACTGACATAAAACGATTGATGACAACGGTACTCTTGATATTGAAGTCTGAGCAACAAATAATACTCGATGATATTCATGCCATCACCTTGGTGCCAATCGGTTTGTTTGAAATCATCTTAACGGAAGGGCCGGAAATTTACCACCTGAGTTCCCGGGCTCATCCACCGCGGAGGGTATAAATGGAGACGTGCCCTCCGGACACGCCTCTTTATCCCGCTTTTCAATAACCTGATCGCCTCTGAATTTTTTCCTCTTAGTGAATATCTCTCTTTTTAAAGGAACCGCCCTGCACATCATGGATGTTTCCGGTGGCCAAAAATGCATTCGGATCAATATCCTCGACAATGGATTTTAATTTCGCTTCCTCCAGCCTTGTGATGATACAAAAAATCACTTTTTTGTTTTCTCCGCTGTAGCCGCCTTCCCCGGCCAAATAAGTGACACCGCGTCCCAAACGGTTGGAAATCGCTTGGCCGATGATTTCGATTTTGTCACTGATGATCCAAACGGATTTCATTTCTTCAAAACCTTCAATGACGATGTCAATCATTTTAACAGCGATGAAATAAGTGATCAAAGAGTACATGGCACGATCCCAGCTGAAGACAAAGCCGGCGCTGCTCAAAATGAACAGGTTGGCGAACATCACAATTTGACCGACGGAAAAAGGAACTTTCTTATTGATGAGGATGGCGAGGATTTCCGTTCCGTCCAAGGAACCGCCGTACCGGATGACCAGACCGACTCCGACTCCCAGAATAATTCCGCCAAACACGGCGGCAAGAAGCGGATCTTTGGTTACAGCCGGAACGTGATGAAATATGTTGGTAAACGCGGACATCACAACAATCCCAAACATGGTGGAAAAAGCAAAAGTTTTCCCGATTTGCTTATACCCCAAGAAAAGGAACGGAAGGTTAAAAACGACTAACAACAATCCAAGATTCCATTGGGTTAAATGAGAAATGATGATCGAGATACCGACAATGCCGCCGTCAATCACCTGATTGGGTACGAGGAAAACTTCCAAACCGAGCGAAAACAAAAAGGCACCGACCAAAATAAAGAAAATTCTTTTGATAGTATTTAACCAAATCAACTTTCTCGGCTTTTCCATTTGTTCCATTTCATTGGAAGAAGTTAATAACTCCATATGATTCACAACCCCTTTTTGACAGTGTGTTATCCAAGAGGGGATCAGGTTACAAAAAAGGGGAATGGCGAGGTTTTCAATTTCTTTCCATAACAATGATTCTTTAATTATATCACAATTATTTCATACGTGTTTTAAATATTTAAATGTCTAAAAATTAAAACCAATGTACAGAGGATGAAACCGGAAGGCGGTTCGGTTTTTGGGCTCCAAGATCATCCATTAATAAAGCGGTTTTTTTCGCACAAAATATGCTTGATATGGATGGAAATGGTTGATCTCTCCCTCTTTTTTTGGATTATCCCGAAAAAACAAAGATTATTCACTTATCATTATGAATATATCCAATAAACAAAATAAATTGTTAAATAAAAAATAAATTATTCATATTCATATTAAAACAAATTGAAGCGAATGGGAAGGTGGCTGAATAATTTTCCATATGAATTAATTTCGTTCTTTTCCTTTTGAAAAAAGCAGAAAACGATTGGATTCAAACGAGAGGATAGAAAAGAAATAAAAAAAGAGGGTTTTTATTACAAGATAGAAAATAAATATTTAAACGTGGTTTCCAACAAAACCCTGCAAAAGAGAACAATTCCTCTAATCCATGTTTTTCCTTTTATGTGGCACCGGAAAAAAGAGATCCAAATCATTTGATGATGTGATTGACTTTGAAAGGTTGATATTTTATGATATGAATCATTCGGTCATCGAAGTAATTTTGGATGGTTGTTGAACATCTTGTGACGCATATTGACTTATGCAGGTTAATATTTTATTGTATTAATCATTCGATAATCGAAACATCATTTCCCTGGGGGAGGTGATTGTGATTCGTGATGATCAAATGGACAATTTGATTGGCCTGTTTCACCAAATAATGGCGCTCTGTCACCTCTTGCTGCGGGAAGAATTAAAAAAACATCATTTAACTTTTTCCCATGCGCTGGTTCTTCATTTTCTCAATGTCAAAGGAGCCTCCCCGCTGGTGGAGATCAGCAAGCATCTGGATATACCGCTGAGTTCACTGAGCGGAATGATCGGGCGTTTGGAAGAGATGGGTATGGTTTTGAGGAAACGGGATCAGAAAGACCGGCGAATCGTACAGATCCGGCTGACGGACAAAAGCCGGGAGATGATTGATGAACTCTCCGACTCCCAGAGAAACAAGATTTATGCGCATGTCAAAAGGTTGAATCTTTCTTCTGAGGAAATGGAGCGATTCATTGAAAATATGCAAAGGTTTATCGAGGGGGTACACGAAAACCGGTTGGAGAAAGGAGGGACAAAGCATTGAAGCGTGCGGTGAACAACTTGATTTTGGTCCTTTTTGTGCTGGGGATGGTTATCGGTGCGGGATACTATCTTACCAATCAATCCCTTTATGTGACCAGTGAAATTGCCCAAGTGACGGCAGAGATGGTTCCGGTTTATCCGGATCAGGCCGGTGTGCTGAAAGAGTGGGCGGTTGAAGAAGGGGATTCCGTGGAAAAAGGTCAGATCCTGGGAACGGAGACGCTTCTGCAGTCCGGCCGGCCGTCTGACGAGGAATCCGATGCTCCGTTGACACAATCCATTACTTCGCCATATTCGGGTGTCCTTGTCAAAAGCAATGCCGTTCCCGGAAAGGTGGTCAGACCGGGACAACCGGTTGCGATGGTTGCCGATTTATCGAACAAATACATCGTTGCTTACATTGATGAGACAGAAATCGACCGGGTCAAACCGGGCAAAAAAGTGGACATTACGGTGGATGCTTTCAAAGACCGCATTTTTAAAGGAAAAGTGCAAAAGATTGGTTCGACGGCCGGGGATTTCACCAATCCATCGGCAAGCACGGACAGCCAAAATGAAAATAAAAAGGTTCAGCGTGTTCCGGTACAAATCGTCTTTGATGACCAAATCAACGTGAATTTGATGCCCGGAATGAATGCTGAGGTGAAAATACAGTCTTAAATCAAGGGGAAAGGTGATGGCTCATGAAAACAGGACGTCTTGTTTTGACGAATGCGCTTGTGTTCCTTATTATCATGGGATTGGGAATTGGCGGCTATTACTTCTATTATATGAAATCCAATTATATTGAAACCGAAGATGCCCGGGTAAAAGGGGATTTGATTCCGGTGGCTTCGGTCGGAAACGGAAAGTTGGAAGAATGGAAGGTTGAAGAAGGGCAACAAGTGAAAAGCGGTCAGGTTCTGGGGAAAGTAAACACCGGACAGCAAACCGTGGACATTCAAGCTCCGATGGACGGAACCATCGTGAAAAGCGATTTTTCTGAGGGGCAAATGGTTGCCGCAGGCCAAACCTTGGTCCAAATGGTGGATTTGAACAAACTTTACATTGAAGCGAACATCGAGGAAACCGAGATTAAAGATGTAAGTGTCGGACAAGAAGTGGACATTAAGATCGATGCGGAAGAAGGCACCAAAATCAAAGGAACGGTGAAGAAAATCGGAAAAGCGACCAACTCCGTCTTCTCCCTGTTGCCGCAACAAACCGCCAGTGGTGATTATACCAAAGTGGTCCAACGCATTCCGGTGGTCATTGAAATGGAAAGCTATCCGGATACCGTGGTGCCGGGTATGAATGCAACGATCCTCATTCATAAATAAGTTGATTTAAACAGATTTGTCAGGAAAGGAGGAAAAGAATGAGTGCGAATCAAAATACAGCGGACGGCGGCGGATTCCGACAGCATTTGCCGCTGATGATCGTGATTATGCTGGGAATGTTTTTGGCGGTATTGAACCAGACTTTGCTCAATGTGGCCATTCCCAGTTTGATTAATGAATTCAATGTGACGGCAAGCACGGCACAATGGTTGCTCACTGGTTATATGTTGGTCAACGGGATTTTGATTCCCTTCTCCGCTTATTTGGTTGACCGTTACGGAATCCGGCGGCTTTTCATCGCTTCGATGGTGTTTTTCACAGCAGGTTCACTCATCTGCGGGCTGGCCGCCACGTTTTCCATGATGTTGATCGGTCGTCTGATTCAGGCGGTTGGTGCCGGAATCCTGATGCCGCTGGTGATGGTGGTGACCCTTCATATTTTCCCGCCGGAGGCGCGCGGAAAAGGAATGGGTCTGTTCGGGCTCGGGATGATTTTTGCCCCGGCCATTGGTCCCACGTTGTCAGGATGGGTCATTGAACATTACGATTGGCGCATTTTGTTTAACGGGATGGTGCCGCTTGGTCTGATCGTCATTGGTTTTGCATTCTTCCTTTTAAAAGATGGTTTGAGAAAAGAGACCAAGCCGCAATTTGATTTTTGGGGGGCCGTCACCTCTTCGCTCGGCGTCGGTCTGTTGCTGTACGGATTGAGTGAAGCCGGGAACAAAGACTGGGATGATCCGGTGGTGGTTTCCACCCTTGTGCTGGGTGTGTTCTTCCTTTATGTGTTTGTGCTGTTGCAAGTTCGTTCGAAAAAACCGTTGCTCGATTTTTCCGTGTTTAAATTTGATATGTTTACCCTGTCGAGCGTGATTAATGCGATTATCACCATTGCCATGTTTGCGGGCATGTTTTTGATTCCGATTTACTTGCAAAACCTGCGCGGCTTTACCGCTTTCGAATCCGGGTTATTGCTGCTGCCGGGAGCGATTATCATGGGGTTGATGTCCCCGATTTCCGGTGTGTTGTTTGATAAAGTGGGGCCCCGTCCTCTGGCGGTGATCGGGCTGTTGATCACCACGGTGACCACTTATGAATTTACGCATTTAACCCTGGAAACCAGTTATACTTGGATCTTGATCATCTATATGATCCGTTCTTTCGGAATGTCCCTGTTGATGATGCCGATTATGACGGCCGGTTTGAACCAATTGCCGGAAGAGATGAACGGTCACGGCACGGCGATGGCCAACACATCACGGCAAATCGCCGGATCACTTGGAATCAGTGTGTTTACGACGATCTTTTCCATCCGCACCCAATATCATTTAGGGAAACTGGCGGATCAAGCCAATATGATGGATCCGGCTTACAGCGATCATTTTTATTCGGCACTGAGCGGTTTTGCCCAAGCTGTCGGCTTGCCGGCGGAACAAGCACAAAGTTTGATGACCAGCACATTGTACGGGCAAGCTGCCCAACATGCTTCAGTTTTGGGAATCAATGATGCTTTTGTTTGGGCCACCGTTTTTGCGTTTATTGGTTTGATTTTGAGTTTCTTCTTGCGGGATGTGCGGAAAGACAAGAAAGTATCCGGTTGAATGGTTCCTGAAATTACTCGGAATGTCGTGGAAGGGAGAGAAGTGATTCATGAAGATTTATGTGGTATATGACAGTGAAAGCGGACATACGGAAAAAGTGGCCGCATCGATTGCAGAGGGCGCACGCGAAGTGGAAGGGGCGGAGGTGATCCTCCGTCACGTCAATGAAGCCGATGTGCGGGAGTTAAACGATGTGGATGCGATCATCTGGGGATGCCCCGGCCATTTCGGAACAATCAGTTCCGGATTGAAGTCATGGATTGACCGTTTGGGACATCTGTGGGCGAACGGAAAATTGATTGGAAAAGTGGGAGCGGTTTTCTGCACGACCGCAACCCTGCACGGCGGTGCGGAAATGACATTGTGGAATTTGATTACGCCGATGCTTCATAATGGAATGATTATTGTCGGACTGCCGAGTAATTTGCCGGAAAATGTCATGTTGGGCTCTTATTACGGATTGTCTGTGACTTGTCCGGTCACGGATGGGGAAGAAGATTCACCGGGCGAAAATGACTTGTCACTCGGAAGAGCATTGGGACGCCGTGTGGCCAACGTTGCGAAAAAGTTGAAGTAAAAAGTTGATATGCTTTAAACCCGGAACAAAAGGGGGGAGTCGATTGACTTTTTTGATTCTTTTTTACGGGGCGCTCATTGTTCTTGGCGGAATAGTGTTGTATGCCATCAATTCCCGTGCCGGGAAAAATGTTGAGGAAGAAGAGCAGGCGGGAACCGCGGAGGTCCCGTCCCAAAAAGAAGCGCCTCAAAACAATGAATCTCCGGCGAAAAAAGTGACCGGGAAAGAAACGGATTCCTCCGGATACACCATGACCGATGATGAGTATCGGGAAGCCTTGCGCAGAAGCTTGAAAAAACAAACAGATACGGAAACGAAAGAAGAGCCGCCCCGGGATCCCGACCGGTACAGTGACCAAGAATACCGGGAAGTTCTTCGTTCGATGCATAAGCAATTGAATCAAGATAAGGAATCCAACCGGTAAACGAAGTCCCGGAATGCACCGCCCTGTGAAATGCAGGGTGGTTTTTTATTAGTGTTCCCATCGGTTGCCGGTTTTATCCCTTGGTTGAAAAGAGGTTCACGGACGGGCACTTCATGCGGATTATTCAGGATGGTCATTCTTCCCATGGCGCCGGAAGGAGGAATGGGCTATACTTTTGGCTGGTTGGATTTGGATGGAACGATAACCGAAGGGAACCGGAATGCTGTGCATGAATGGGAAGCATGGTATTTTGGTTGAAAGAAAAAGGAGTACGAGCGAATGGGACAAAATGCGTACAAAAAGGTTCGGGAAATCATCGATACCTCTGCCGGTTTATTAACCGGCCAGGCTTTATATCCATTTGCGGTGGATGAAATTCTTTGCAAGGAAGTGGGAAGCGGCCATCTTCCCCCGGTGCTTCATATTTGGCGGCATCAAAATGCTTTTATCCTGGGAATCCGGGACCGGAAATTGCCTCATGCTGAAAAAGCGATCGGTTGGTTGGAATCACTTGGTTCCCGTGTGGGAGTCCGAAATTCCGGGGGAGCCGCTGTTCCTTTGGATCCGGGGGTGGTCAATCTTTCTTTGATTTTGCCTTCACCAAGGGGAAAAGTGGAAATCAAACAAGACTTTGAAATCATGTATCAGCTGATGCGGGAGTGTTTAAAACCTTTGGTTCCCCCCGTTGAAAAAGGGGAAATCGAAGGATCCTACTGCCCGGGGGATTATGATTTAAGCATTGACGGGCGGAAGTTTTGCGGCATTGCCCAGCGGAGACAGATCCGGGCCTTTGTGATTCAGGCATTTGTTCTGGTGGAAGGAAACGGAAAGGAAAGAGGAAAGAAAGCGAAACAATTTTATGATTTGGCGTCAGGCGGCGATTTCAGCGCGGATTTCCCCAAAGTGGAACCCGGCAAAATGGCTGCCTTGTCCGAATGGAACCAGGATCTGACCGTTGACCGGTTTGTATCGCGGGTCAAAGAAGTGGTTGGTGACGGACGGAAAAAGGAAAGACATGATTACGATCCGGTGTATGAAGGACCGGTTCGGGAAATGTTGACGAAGATCCAAACAAGATACGGAAAATGACAAAAAGCCACTCCGGTGA
This sequence comes from Thermoactinomyces vulgaris, assembly GCF_005886755.1. Classification (NCBI taxonomy): domain Bacteria; kingdom Bacillati; phylum Bacillota; class Bacilli; order Caryophanales; family Thermoactinomycetaceae; genus Thermoactinomyces; species Thermoactinomyces vulgaris. The sequence goes on along the minus strand of NZ_CP039710.1, from coordinate 170,350 downwards.
GGAGTGGCTAAACACGTAGGAAAACGCTGTGAAAAAGGGATTGGGTTATAATGAACCCGCCTGCTGCAGCACAGACGGATGCGAGAAGGTCTCGGGTCTCATATTATTATTCGGACCCGTTTTTGATTTTCTGTCCTCGCGGGCAGATTTTTTAATGACGCCTTGCAAAGTCGACAAAACGGAATTTTTCCGGCAGATGGCGGGATTCCGTGTATTGAAAAAGCGTGTTGTCCTCCAAAAAGACATAATTTCGGACCACCGCCACATAAGGCTCTTTTTGATGGTCAAGGAAGTTCCGGTCTTCTTCCGTAATGGGTTCGATGGTGATGACTTTTTTGGCAAAGCTGATGGAAAGCCCGCACTGTTTTTCCAGATATTCATAAATGGAATCTTGGCAGACTTCTTTGGTCAACTCGGGAACATAAGCCTGTCGGAAGTAATCCTTGTCCAAAATGATTTTTTCCCCGTCCACTTCACGGATCCGGACAACTTCCCAAACCGGTTCCTTGCGCTTTAACCCAAGTTCCGCGTGGATTGTCGGATCCGCCGGTTTTAATTCCAATTTCTTCACATGGGTCTTCCATTGTTTATTTAATTTGGAGAACAATTCTTTGAAACCGACCAATCCCGAAACCGGAAAGTCGTACCGGTGAATTCCCAACACAAAAGATCCTTTGCCTTTGATTTTTTGGATATAGCCGTTTTGGGACAACAAGTTCAGTGCCTTTCGCACCGTTTCACGAGAGGTTTGGTATTGTTTGGAAAGATCATGTTCGGAGGGAAGTTTCCCTCCGGGTTTTAACTTTCCTTTTTCGATTTGTTCGGCAAGTTCATGGTAAATGGTCAGATAAATGTTTCCCACTTTGTTTCCCCTCAATGATTGGTTTTCGTTAAACGGAAAACAAGGGATTCGTAAGGACGCAATGTCATTTCCCGGAAATGGTCCGGCGCATCCGGATAGTTGGAGAGCACCAATTCTCCTTTCCAGTCTTCCGGCACATGGGAAGACGGCAGATGCCAACGGGTGGAATGAGCAAAGAAATTATTGATGACGAGCCATTTTTCATTCCGGCCGTACCTCAGATAAGAAAAGACATCCGGGTGATCCAATTGAACGGGTTCAAAAGTGCCGTTGATCAAGACATCGTGCTCTTTTCGCAGCTGAATGAGACGTTTGTAATGATGAAAAATGGAGTTGTTGTCCTTTAAGGCTTGTTCCACGTTGATTTGCCGGTAATTCGGTGCAATGGGAATCCAAGGGGTCCCTTGGGTGAAGCCCCCGTGTTTCCCCGCTGTCCATTGCATCGGGGTGCGCGCGTTGTCACGGGATTTTTGCCGGATGATCCGCATCACTTCTTCCTCGGTTTTCCCCTGCTCCCGCAAAATGTGATACATATTCCTTGTTTCGACATCCCGGTACTCGTCGATGGACGTAAAATCCGGGTTGGTCATGCCGATTTCTTCCCCTTGGAAAATAAACGGGGTTCCATGCATCAAATACATGGCGGTGGCCAACATTTTGGCCGATTCTTTGTGGTATGGTCCGTCATTGCCGTAGCGGGAAACCACCCGCGGCTGATCATGGTTGCACCAAAACAAGGTGTTCCAGCCGCCGCCTTTTTGCATTTCCGTCTGCCAGGAAGAAAGGATTCGTTTTAATGCTTCAAAATCCATTTGGCCTGTTTCCCACTTCTTCCCGTCCGGATAATCCACTTTCAAATGATGGAATTGAAAAACCATGTTTAACTCGCGGTTGTCCGGACGGGTGTATTGAATGCAGTGCGGGATGGTCGTGGACGACATTTCGCCTACGGTCATGATATCATAGCGGGAAAAGACTTCCCGGTTCATCTCCTGCATAAATTCGTGGATGCGCGGCCCGTCGGTGTAAAATTTGCGGCCGTCCCCGGGAGGGACGGATCCGTCGTCATCGGGGAACCGCTGATCTTTGGAGATCAGGTTGATCACGTCCAACCGGAATCCGTCCACGCCCAGATCCAGCCACCAACGCATCATTTCGTAAATTTTTTGTCTCAGCTCCGGATTTTCCCAGTTTAAATCCGCTTGGGTTTCATCAAATAAGTGCAAGTAGTATTGGCCGGTTTTTTCGTCCCGTTTCCAAGCGGAACCCCCGAATTTGGATTGCCAATTGTTCGGTTCCTTTCCGTCCTTTCCGTCTTTCCAGATGTAATACGAACGGTACGGACTTTCTTTGGAAGATCGGGACGCTTGAAACCATTCATGCTCGGTGGAAGTATGGTTGACCACCATATCCATGATCAATCGCATGCCGCGTTGGTGCACTTGATGGAGAAGTTCTTTAAAATCCTCCATCGTTCCGTATTCTTCATGGATTTTGTGATAATTGCTGATATCATACCCGTTGTCGTTTTGCGGGGATTCATAAACCGGCGTCAGCCACAAAACATCGACCCCCAGCTCTTTCAGGTAGTCCAGCTTCTGAATGATTCCTCTTAAATCTCCTGTTCCGCTCCCTGTCGTGTCATAAAAGCTTTTTGGATAGATCTGGTAGACAACAGCTTTTTTCCACCATTCCGCCAACAAAAAAACCTCCTTGTAAGCTACATCAACTCTTGGATTTCTTCCTTGATAATGGATGATTTCGTTCCAAACACCGCCTGAATCCCGTCGCCTTTTTTGATGACACCGGCGGCGCCCAATGCTTTCAGACGGTTTTCATCCACTTTGTCAATTTCTTTGACCCCGACCCGGAGGCGGGAGATGCACGCGTCCAGTTTGACAATGTTATCTTTGCCGCCCAAAGCTTCCAAAATGAGAGCGGCTTGGCTGCTTGTGCTTTCTTTTTCTTTGCTTCCGGATTGGATGCCGATTTTTTCGCGGAACTCGTCTTTGGTGCGGAGACGGGTTTCTTCGTTATCATCTTCACGTCCCGGTGTTTTCAGGTTCATTTTTTGGATCAAAATCCGGAACGTGAAATAGTAAATAACCGCAAAGACAAGGCCGAGTCCGATGGTGACAAGCCATGCATTGGAGTGGTTGGGCAGTACATTGAACAAGATGAAGTCAATCAGCCCGGATCCGCCGGCAAAACCGCCGTGCATGCCCAAAGCATTGACAAGCCCGAAAGCGATGGCGGTCAAAACAGCATGAATGGCATATAACACCGGGGCAACAAACAGGAATGTGAATTCAAGCGGTTCCGTGATTCCGGTCAACAAAGCGGTGACGGCAGCCGCCACGATCAAGGATTTGGTTTTTGTTTTTTTGCCCGGTTTTGCCGTGTGAATGATGGCCAGTCCCGCAGCCGGCAGTCCGAACATCACCGGGATGAATTTCCCAGCGATGTAGGTGCCTCCGGTAATGGCAATCGACGGGTCACGCAGTTTGTCGATGACTTGGGAAATATAAACGTTTTGGTCCCCCACGATGCGGGCGCCGTCCAACGAAGTGTAAGCGCCGCCGATATCCGTGAACAGCAAGGGGGTGTTGTAAATATGATGCAAACCGAACGGGATGAGCAGTTTTTCAATCCCGCCGTACAACCCCACAATCAACGGGTTGGTATGGGTGGCAATATAGTTCCCCAAAACAAAAATCCCGTTTCCGACCGGCGGCCAGATGAAGTAAAGAACCACCGCAGACAAGATGGCCCCGAACGAAGAAACAATGGGAACCAGCCGTTCTCCGCTGAACAAGGAAATCGAATCGGGCAATTCCACTTTATGAAAGCGATTGTAAAGATAGGCGGTCAAAAAACCGATTAAGATCCCGCCGAACACACCGATTTGCATGGTTTCGATGCCAAGTTCGGTTCCCAGCAGTTTTTCGTTCAGGTTGATTCCGGTGATATCAATCAACGCCCCGAGGGTGGTATGCATGATGAAGAACGAAATCAGTGCCGAGAAACCAGCCATTCCTTTGCCTGTCCAAGTGACGGCAATTGCCACGGCGAACAGGACGGGAAGATTATTAAAAACGGCTTGTCCTGCCCGTTGCATCAATTCCCCGGTGACTTGCCAGCCGTTGCTGCTCAAGAAAGGAATCAATTCTTGAACATTGGGATTTAAAATCACACCGCCCAGACCCATCAAAATCGAAACAAGCGGAAGAATGAGAACCACGGCCATCATGGAGCGGCCGACACGTTGAAAAAAGTCAAAAGAGAAACCTTTCGCCATTATTTTCCTCCTATCCCCGTGTTGGAATCAGTCGCCTGTATATACAGGAAAGGGAATATAAAAAAATGAAAAGCCTTTCATTTAACCAAATTGTACTCCTGTCTATACAGGTTTGTCAATGGAGGAGGGAGGTTCCGGGAAATCCTGATCCTGCCATTGATTCTGACGCCAAGCTTGTGTTATGATGAATACACCGCGCTAGACGGGGAGGTAGCGGTGCCCTGTAACCCGTAATCCGCTATAACGGGGTTGACGCCTGTCCGAGGCGTGCTTTGTGCGAGGCTGGTCTGGATCATCCGTGTTGATGACCGGGTCCTGCGCAACGATCACTTCCGAACCGTGTCAGGTCCTGACGGAAGCAGCACTAAGGGAGACCGGTCGTGTGCCGCAGGGGTGCCTGGTCTGAGCTGATGGTTCAGGGGCCGCTCGGGCAAGACACGTCGGAGACAGGTGCGCGGTACATAGACATCTTTGAAAAACGCACCTTGGGCACAAGGTGTTTTTTTTAGGTTTTGAATGGAAAATTTTTTCTTAAAGAAGGAAGAAAAAGGTAAACAGCGAATAAAAAGGTAGAATTATTTGGGGCATGTTGCCCGTACACAGCAGGTTGTTGTCAAAAAAGATGGGAACTTCCCATTTTGATGTCGGTTGTTTGCGGTTGTGATGGGAGAAGTTGTTCACTTGTGGATCTCATGTGATTCCAATGAATCGTTCGTTGCAAAAAGTAAGCACGAAGGATAGAAGGGAAGCTTTTAATGTGGCGGTGCGAAGATGATGAATATGAACACAAAGGCGTTAGCAGGAAATGGAGATGGGTCAATCCATTTATACACATTTTATCCTGTGACACCCTATGAGCGTTTGGCCGTCCAGTTAATTTCAAAAATCCACTTGGGAGTTATCGTGGTTGATGACCGGTTGAATGTCGTGGAAATCAATCAAGCAGCAGCAAGGCTGTTGGGGCTGGAAAAGTCAAAGATGATGTACCGGTCGTTCCGGGATGCCGTGATTCAGCTGGGGTTGCCGAAAAAGTACAGGGAACGGTTGTTTTCGATTTTGCATTCCCGCAAAGAGAAACGGAAGCTGGAATTGGACTGGTGCCCGGACGGGGAAGAACCGCGGTGCCTGCTGATGCGGTTTCACACGTTTGAAGACAGTGAAAGCGGCTTGAAAGGGCAAATTTTGATGATTGAGGACCAAACCGAGATGCAACTTTTGAGGCAGCAGGTTCAGCAAAACAACCGTTTGGCGACCATCGGTCAGATTGCAGCCGGAACCGCGCATGAAATACGCAATCCCCTCACGGCGATCCGGGGCTTTTTACAGGTGATCGGGCACAAAATGAAGGAGAACGGGCAGCAGAAAGAACACGGGTATATCGATATCATGTTAAGGGAGATCAGCCGGATCAGCAGCCTTGTCGGGGAATTTTTGATGCTGAGCAAACCACGGCATTTAAACGTCCAATCCGTGAATGTGACAAAGGTCTTCAACGATATCCTGCCCATCATCAAAAACGAAGCACTTCTTTATAACATTGATGTGGTGACCAAACGGCAACTGACGACGATTCCGATGATTGAAGCAGATGGGGAGTTGTTGAAACAGGTTTTTCTCAATATTTCCAAAAATGCGATTGAAGCAATGAAAGATGGCGGCCTGCTGACGATTCGGCTCAAAACATATGAAAAAAGAAAACATGTGGTTGTGGAGATCATGGATACCGGTCCCGGAATACCACCTCATGTTTTGGAAAAAATATATGAACCGTTTTTTACAACCAAAGAGAACGGAACCGGTCTGGGACTTCCCATTTGCCGTCAGATTTTGCGGGAGATTGACGGAGAAATCAAAATTGAGTCCGGACCGAAAGGAACCAAGGTGAAAGTCTGCTTGCCGCTTATCAAAACATAAAACCCACTGCCGATAAGACGACGGATCTTTTCCCACAGGCAGTGGGTTGTTTCTTTTGGAAAAAAGGTTTCCAGTGTAGTATGATAGTAAAGACCATGAATATGCCCCGTTGAGGGGGAACAAGTTGGAGTGTTGGGTGTGTCCTATCGGGCATTGTATCGCGTTTGGAGACCGCAACGCTTTGAGGATTTAGTCGGTCAGGAACATGTGACAAAAACATTGATGAATGCATTAAGCGAAAAACACCTTACCCATGCTTATTTGTTTAACGGACCGCGCGGAACGGGGAAGACCAGCGCGGCAAAGATTTTGGCCAAAGCAGTGAACTGCGTTCACGGTCCGGCCAAAGAGCCTTGCAATGAATGCGAAGCTTGCCGGCGCATCACCGAAGGTTCCCTGATGGATGTGGTCGAAATTGACGCGGCATCCAACCGGGGGGTGGATGAGATCCGTGATCTGCGCGACAAGGTGAAATATGCGCCGACCGAAGTCCGTTACAAGGTGTATATCATTGATGAGGTTCATATGTTGACTACAGAAGCATTTAATGCGCTGTTGAAAACATTGGAAGAACCTCCGGAGCACGTGATTTTTATTCTGGCTACCACGGAGCCGCATAAACTTCCTCCAACGATCATTTCCCGCTGTCAGCGATTTACTTTTCGCCGCATTTCCTTTGAAAAGATCGTGAACCGTTTAAAAACGATCTGCCGGTCGATGGATATTTCCTTTGATGAAGAAGCCTTGATCTCCATTGCGCAAACCGCCGACGGCGGACTGCGGGACGCGCTGAGTCTCTTGGATCAAGCGCTGGCCTTCAGTGGGGATTCCTTGACCATTGAAGCGGTGCAAGCCGTGACGGGAAGTGCGTCGAGGGAGATGGTGCTTTCAATTTTCGTTGATTTGGCCGGACAGAAGATGCCTTCCGCCTTGCAAAAGCTGGAGGAGTGTATTGCAAGCGGCGTGGAACCGGAAAAGTTGATTCAAGATTTCATCCATGTTTGCCGGGACTTGTTGATGTATAAAACCGCACCTTCTTTGATGGAGCACGAAGGAAGAACACAGTGGATGAAATCGGTGGAAAAGGTTGCAGGGGAGTTGACACATCAACGTCTTTCCCGGATGCTGGATGTGTTGGTTCATTCCGAACAGCAGATGAAATGGGTGACCCATCCCCGCGTGTTATTGGAGATGGCCTTGGTCCGTTTGGCGGATGTTTTTGGAAGCGATCCAAAAAATGTGGAGCCGGATCTGGTGGCAAGGCTGGAAGAGCGGATCGAAAAGTTGGAAAGTTGGATTCGCCAGGCAAAAAACACCGCGGCCGTGAAGGAAGAAGCTTCCCCGGCCTCCGGGAACCGTCCAGGCCCGTCTTCTCCGGTTGTCAAATCTTCCGAACCGGCGTTCAGCCGGCAATGGTTGGAGAAGCTGTCCGGGAAACAAGGAGCCCGGATCAAAAAGATCTGGCCTGAATTGCTTCAACGGGTCAAAGAGGAAAAAATCACGGTTCATGCTTGGTTGATTGACGGTGAACCGGTCGGAGCCACCGATGATGCCGTGATCGTTGCTTTTAAAAGCAAAATTCACCGTGAAACGACGGAAAAGGAAAGCAACAAGTCTTTAATTGAAGGAATTCTTTCACAGATGACGGGGCAACGGATGCAACTGAAAACCGTGATGCTGGATGATTGGAAGAAACAAGCTTCCGCACAGAATCTTCCGGCTTCCGGTAACAAGAGCGGCCCGCAACCGGAACCGGAGTCTTTGCAAGAAGACATT